>NZ_VDAM01000006.1:0-1650 GCF_019584355.1 Leclercia sp. EC_58 | reverse complement strand
CAAGGCTGGGACGGAAGTCACTGTCGTTCTCAAAATCGGTGGAGCTGCATGACAAGGTCATCGGGCATTATCTGAACATAAAACACTATCAGTAAGTTGGAGTCATTACCCGAAAAACACATAATATCCTACCGGATCGCCAGCATACTCAGGCTCCTTCCGCAGCATAAGCATCAAGCAGAGAAGTTTCACATTAGGTTAAATTGTGATTTACATCACAGATCAACTCTTTATAATCGCTGAAAAATTACGCAGCACACTTTAACGGCAGGGATGAGATGTCTCCCTGCCGTTTTTTTATGCCCCTTTTATCGCGCGGGCGCTGCCCCAATACGACGCAGCGCGTCCTGCACTTCCTGAAGACCAAAAACATCTTCCTGAGGGCCCTTCTTTCCGGCCAGGCTGCAGACCGTAAAGACCGTGTTGGATGCGGTTAACCGTTCAAGGTGCAGCGCCTGAAGGGCCACAATAACCAGCGTCCGATCTTCGTCTGTCAGTTCTTCGAGTCGCATATTGTTTCCTTACGTTTTATGTTCATATCATGACCGCCCCTTTGACTTTTTCTCATCAAAAGCCAAGAGAACTCCGACACAGATCAACGAGGCGTAGCAGATCTGCATCGCGATAGTCACCGGGAGGGCAACTTTTTCGATAAGCAGAAGTGGAACGACCATGAGCACGCCCAGTAAGATCATCCCTCTTCCCGTTTTTTTTATCAGCTCCGGCCACTGTTGTTCGGGGATCGCCCTTGCGCGCAGTATTCGTGTGATTAGTTGTTCTGCGGTACGTTTGACCAGGGACATGCATGCTCCTTATTAAAACATTCTCTTCATATTCTTTCTGATAGTGCTTTTGTCATCATCTTCAGGCCTGGCGGTCAGGGGGACAGCCTCAACCTTTACCGGGGCAGTAACAGGTACCGGAACTTCAGCCACCTGAGCAATAATGGCATGGAGTTCGTGTACCGTTGCCGGCGGAACCGGCAGACTGGCCAGCAGACGCGGGAGCCGGGCATCAAGAGTATGAAGCGCAAGGCCGGTCACAATGACACTACGCAGCAGCTGGCCACGTAGCCGGGAAACTGCACCATCAAGAAGAGGTTCAACCCGCTGCGCACTCTGCGCATCGGGCAGTAACAGGGTAAAACGCCGGCGTTCGCCATCCACATTCGCTTCGGTAACCGGCCCGGTTATCACCGGAACCTTTCTGTTTTCCTGCGCATATATAAGGGAATATTCTCCTGATACAACAGCTAAAAGTCCGCATAACTGGTCTGTGCCCAGCTGGCCATCAAACAGGGCTGTCACCAGCTCCGGCAGCCGGGCATCCACCCTGTAAAGCACGCAGCCAGCAATTGCCGCCGTGCGAATAAAATCGCCCCGCAGTGGCTGGGAGATGGAAGCGATAGTGGCCATCGCGGCCACGTCAGTACGATCATCCGGGCACTGTTGCAAAGTTAGCGATGAGGCAGCCTTTTGTCTTATTCAAAGGCCTTACATTTCAAAAACTCTGCTTACCAGGCGCATTTCGCCCAAGGGATCACCATAATAAAATGCTGAGGCCTGGCCTTTGCGTAGTGCACGCATCACCTCAATACCTTTGATGGTGGCGTAAGCCGTCTTCATGGATTTAAATCCCAGCGTGGCGCCG
>NZ_VDAM01000005.1:0-419 GCF_019584355.1 Leclercia sp. EC_58 | reverse complement strand
CGATCTGAACCTGTGTGTGGTGGTGGTCGCAGCTCTGTTTGCACTGAAGATTATTCTGGTGGATTAGTAACTGGCGAGGGTTTCCAGATATCATGAGTTCTGATTACGCAGGAGAACTCATGATCTGGATAATGCTCGCCACGCTGGCGGTAGTGTTTGTGGTTGGTTTTCGGGTGCTGACATCCGGGGCCAGAAAAGCGATTCGCCGTCTCAGCGATCGGCTGAACATCGATGTCGTACCCGTGGAGTCGATGGTCGATCAAATGGGAAAGTCAGCTGGTGACGAATTTTTACGTTATTTGCATCGTCCGGATGAGTCGCACCTGCAAAACGCCGCGCAGGTGTTGCTCATCTGGCAAATTGTCATTGTCGATGGTAGCGAACAGAACCTGCTGCAATGGCATCGGATTTTACAAAAA
>NZ_VDAM01000004.1:0-412 GCF_019584355.1 Leclercia sp. EC_58 | reverse complement strand
ATCCGGCAAAGTGTTCGGCAACCTGATGGTCGATGTGGTCGCCACCAACGAAAAACTGCATGTGCGCCAGGTCAATATCGTTAAAAACGCCACCGGATGTAATGCCGAACAAGCGGAAGCGGCGTTAATTGCCTGCGAGCGCAACTGTAAAACGGCCATTGTGATGGTGCTGAAAAATCTCGATGCCGCAGAAGCTAAAAAACGCCTGGATCAACACGGCGGCTTTATTCGTCAGGTTTTAGACAAGGAATAACCCATGGCCAAAGAGATCAGCAGTGAACTTATGAACACCATTCTTACCCGTGTCGGCGGACCGGGAAATATCGCCAGTTGTGGTAACTGTATGACGCGCCTGCGTCTGGGTGTACATGACAGTTCACTGGTTGATCCCAATATCAAAACGCTGGAAGGC
>NZ_VDAM01000023.1:0-881 GCF_019584355.1 Leclercia sp. EC_58 | reverse complement strand
TGTTACCAACGGTGCAAAACTGATCCACCCCAGCGGTTGAAAATTGATCCAGGGGTTAATCTGCTCCTCTGAATACAGGGGAGCTTATGATCACTTTTGAGATTCGTATGGAAATTAAAGTCCTGCACAAGCGGGGAATGAGTATCCGGGCCATTGCCAGGGAGCTGGGTATTTCGCGCAATACTGTCCGCAGCCACCTGAAAGCCAAATCTGAAAAGCCGCAGTATTCACCACGCCCGGCACCATCATCACTGCTCGATGAATACTGTGATTACATCTCTAAGCGGATCAGCGATGCGCATCCCTACAAAATCCCGGCGACCGTTATTGCCAGGGAAATCATGGAGCTGGGCTATCGTGGAGGGCTTACTATCCTGAGAGAGTTCATCCGTAAACAGACCCTGCCAGCACAGGCAGAACCGGTCGTTCGCTTCGAAACCGAGCCCGGACGGCAGATGCAGGTTGACTGGGGGACCATGCGAAACGGCAAGTCACCCCTGCATGTGTTCGTCGCTGTTCTGGGATACAGCAGAATGCTTTACATCGAGTTCACCGACAACATGCGCTACGACACGCTGGAAGCCTGTCACCGCAATGCGTTCAGCTTCTTCGGCGGTGTACCGCAGGAAGTCCTGTACGACAATATGAAAACGGTGGTGCTGCAGCGTGATGCTTACCAGACCGGGCAGCACCGGTTCCATCCTTCCCTGTGGCAGTTCGGCAAAGAGATGGGCTTCTCTCCCCGCCTGTGCCGTCCCTTCAGGGCGCAGACTAAAGGCAAGGTGGAGAGGATGGTGCAGTACGCCCGCAACAGCTTCTATATCCCGTTAATGACACGCCTGCGTCCGATGGGGATCACCGTCGATGTTGAAACCGCAAAC
>NZ_VDAM01000022.1:0-560 GCF_019584355.1 Leclercia sp. EC_58 | reverse complement strand
ACGCCCCACAGACGCATTTTTTACCTGCCACATGAAGCACTTCCCTGAATTCCCACTTCGATTTACCATATTAAGCCAGTATACACTCCGCTAGCGCTACGTGACTGGTTCAGGGCTGCGCCCCGAAACCCGCTAAAAGCCTGACGCGCCTGCGGCTTGTCCAACACCGTGCCGACCGGGAAACATTTCCCGCCCGTCCCGGTGTTATCAGGAGGCTACTCTGGCAGACAAACGCAACAAGATGCTCACGATGTGGGTGACGGAAGACGAACACCGGCGGCTGCTCGAGCGGTGCGACGGCAGACAGCTGGCGGCGTGGATGCGGCAGACCTGCCTGGACGAAAAGCCGGCACGTTCCGGAAAGCTTCCCTCAATCTCGCCGGCGCTGCTGCGCCAGCTTGCCGGCATGGGCAATAACCTGAACCAGATAGCCCGCCGTGTTAACGCCGGCGGGGGTACCGGCCATGACAGGGTGCAGATTGTTGCGGCGCTGATGGCCATCGATGCCGGACTTGAGCGGCTGCGGCACGCCGTTCTTGAGAAAGGAACGGACGATGATC
>NZ_VDAM01000021.1:0-2843 GCF_019584355.1 Leclercia sp. EC_58 | reverse complement strand
TTTCCATACGAATCTCAAAAGTGATCATAAGCTCCCCTGTATTCAGAGGAGCAGATTAACCCCTGGATCAATTTTCAACCGCTGGGGTGGATCAGTTTTGCACCGTTGGTAACACCGAGCAGCTGGTGATTGTGCAGTGGTCGACCAGGCCGCAGGCGGAACCCTCGTTTAGCGCCCAGCCGCTGGAGGCGTCGCTGATGTATAGCGCAATCGCGCAGCAGCTGCGCGACTAAGAAAAATCGGGATGAGGGCTGTCAGCTGGCGGAGCCGTAAGGATAGTGCAGCGTTTATTCAGCAGCGATTCAACGGTGGTGCGATTGCCCTTGTCCCAGCCGCGCCGCGTGGTCAGCAGGACATATCCCTTCTCGCCCGATAGCGTGAACAGACTGTGCCAGTTGTGCGGCAACATTGCGGAAGACATAGCGTCCTGTTCCGGGCGGGAGACAGACTGATCCAGTCTCATTGCGTTGGTATCAGCCATCTCAAAGGTCTCCGTACAGGCAGCGCAGCCCGATCAGCGTTACCTGAGAACATGCACGATCCGAGGAGGAGTGGCACAGAGTTGTGCATCGTATGACTGGTAAGGGATAACGCCAGAGCCTGTTCCGCGGCAAACGTTATAGCCAGATATGAATTCCCGGACTTCGGCGAGATGCTGACAGGACTTGCCAGATACGGACAAAGGAATTCAGTTCTGGCCGGTTAGTTGTCGCTTTTCTGCATTTTCCGCCAGCGACAGGACTCAACCTGCGCTGGCTCTGCCCATAATCCCGTTCGGTTCCTATGGGCCGTTTCCTGCAGAACGCGCTACGCCAGTATTATCGCCTTGCCCCGGTTCCGGCATACGTTGTTTCTTGCGGGGAATGTAACGTGGTTCGGGAGAGTATGAACTTAATACTTTCTGCAGGCATAATGTAGCCCTGAATCTCGATCAGAATGTTTCCCAGCGTTCACTGACAACATTTTCCATACCGGCCGCCTTTACGCGGGCATTATCCCGTTTCATCACTGTGTCCCGGAGTACAAAAACCCGTATACTGTCAAGAAGCAGGCCTGCCTGTTCTTTCAGTGAGCCGCTGGCTGCTGAGGACTCTTCAACCAGGGACGAGTTTTGCTGGGTGGTGGTGTCTATCTGTCCCATCGCGACGTTTATCTGGCTAATCCCATCACTCTGTTCCTCGCTGGCTTGCGATATTTCATCAACCAGCTGGTGTACGCGTGAAACATTCTCAACGATTGCCTGCATTCCGTTGTCGGCTTCTGATACAAGCCCACGACCCTCAGTAATTTTATTTATTGAAGCACTGATGATGTCACGTATCTCTTTTGCTGATGATGAACTCCGCTGCGCCAGCGTTCTAACTTCTCCAGCTACCACAGCAAATCCACGCCCCTGCTCTCCAGCGCGCGCAGCTTCCACGGCGGCATTCAGTGCCAGTATGTTGGTCTGGAATGCGATCCCTTCAATCACCGTAATGATGTCTGTCATCTTCTCTGCGGCGTGATGGATATCGTCCATTGCAGCAGAGACTTCATGCATACGCTCACTGTTCGTTTTTACTACCCTTCCCGTTTCGGTAAACAAATTGTTCACGCGACGGGCATTCTCCGCTGTACTTTTTATTGTGGAAGTCAGCTGTTCCAGTGTAGCTGCTGTTTCCTCCACCCCGGCGGCCTGCTCTTCCGTTCTTGAGGCTAAGTCCTGATTACCTGCATTGATTTCATCCGCTGCAAGCGCAATGCTTTCTGCGCCGGAGCGGACATTACTGACTGTGACTCCGAGTGCGCTGACCATGTCTTTCAGGGAATGCATGAGTTGCCCGAGCTCATCCCGGGAGTGGACCTGTACCTGGATCGTCAGATCTCCATGTGCCACTTTGCCCGCAACGTTAACCGCTTCTTTCAGCGGCCGGGTAATACTGCGGGTGATATACCAGGCTATAAACATTCCCATGGTAATGCCCAGAACAACAAACAATACCATCAGCATCTCTGTCTTCTTTGACGTCTGCCGTATCCCTGCATGTGTGTCATCGATCACCTCTTTCTGAAAGTCCAGTAAAGCCTGTATAGCCTGTTGATATTCCTCGGTGACGGGCAGGAAGCGATCGGAAATAAAGTCGTCCATGCCATCATTTTCACCCCGCTCAGCCATAGACAGACCTTCACTACGTAGTGTGATGTATCTCTTGCGTAAGGTGACCATTTTATCGAGACGGGCTTTACCTTCTTCCAGCTTGATAAGTGGGGTCAGCATTGACTGTACCTGTGTAGTCTTTTCCGAGTCGCTCGCAATATGACTAAGAATTTTTTCCCGCAGGACTCTGTTTTCCGTTCCCATGGCCGCCATTGAGGCTCCGCTGTTCCTGTCCACCAGGGACAGCCATTCTTCCGCCAGTCGCTCTTTACGTAGGTCCAGATTTATCATTTCGTCCACATCCTGTACATTTTCCCTGGTAAACATCCAGGCACTGACACCCATCAGAAGCATCATAAAAAGTACAAGGCAAAAACCGGCACTAAGCCGTGTACTGACACGCATATCATTAATTTTCATTATATTATCCTTAGTTTGGTATTCCTGTAAGAACTGAAGAACTGACCTGGATAAAAATAAAAATTTTGTCACCACGTCATGAAAGGTATCGGTAAAACAAAAAAAATCTGTAGGGCAAATACCAGAGATGAGATATTTAGAGTTACGCTGAGATAGTTTCTACAGGAAATAATGGTAATGCTGCCAACTTACTGATTTAGTGTATGATGGTGATTTTAAGGTGCTTGCGTGGCTTCCATTTCCATCAGATGTCCTTCCTGCTCCGCTACTGAAGGCGTGGTGCGTA
>NZ_VDAM01000020.1:0-3784 GCF_019584355.1 Leclercia sp. EC_58 | reverse complement strand
CAGCCACGACAAAAAATATCATGCCCCCCTGAAAACGATAAATAAGATTTAAAATCAAAAACTTGATTAATGAAGAAACAAAAAAAGTCATGCAAGGGGGGCATGAAACCGCGAGGCCTTGTGACTCAAGGCTTTCTGACCATTTTTTTACAAAAGTGCATGACATTTGCACATGGGGTGTCATGCCCCCCTAAAGCCAGGCGCAGCAAGGCTTTAGGCGTTGCATTGCATAATGCGTGGGGTGTGACACGCTTTTCTGGTCTTTCTCAGCCATCTGAAGTCAAACATGCGGAAAAATCAGCAGGACGAGAGAGTATAAAAATCCATATCCGGCAGTAACTGAGCGGCAGGCCGAACGCTATGACCGGAATGCGTGGTAATGGCTCAGCGGGATTTCCAGAACTGCCACCAGGACTTTGCAGGAACACTCTGCGGGTCAGAAACGCTCTGTTTATGCTCCAGAAGTTGCATAGCCTGACGAAGTGAACTGATATGCTCATCCCGTGCATTCACCGCATCTTTAAGCCCGGCATTCTCCGCCTGTAAAAGCGTTACCTGATGCTGTAAAGACTGTAAAAAATCACTGTTAACTGACGTAGAGTTATCGTCAAATTTTACAGCATCACTTTTACCAACACTTACAACCTCAATAGCACCAAAAACACGCATAAGCTCAGCCGTATCAATGGTTTTTATGGTTTTTCCATGCTTTACAGATGAGGTGTAACTTAGTTTGCCAGACTTAAGTAGCTTGTAAATGGTCGGACGACTGACACTGGCAAGACGTGCCGCTTCGCTAATGGATACACGGGCCATTACAAATCCTCTTGAAAATCATCCAGACGAATAGCCAGAGTGCGAAAGAGCTGTTCCGCATCCTCATGCAGTTTTTCGCACAGGTCGGCCTCATTATCGAGATCCAGCTCGTTGAGCTTCTCCAGCAAAAGCAGGGATTGCGCCTGAATGAATTTAGCCATATTCAATGCCGTTCTCTGTTGCTTTGTCATCACAGCGTCAGTGCTCCAAGTCATCTCCGGTTCTTTTCCGCTTCCTCGACCGTTCGCTCGCTACGCTCGGTCACTTATCTGCGGCGAGCGGACGGATCTTTCTAAGAGACAAATACGTCGACGGTAAGCGTAACGAAAAGCCAGAACAAGAGCGATAAGGCCACGCCCCCGCAGGGGCGTTTTTCCATAGGCTTCGCCCCCCTGACAAGCATCACAGAATCTGACACTCAAATCAGTGGTGGCGAAACCCGACAGGACTATAAAGATACCAGGCGTTTCCCCCTGGTGGCTCCCTCGTGCGCTCTCCTGTTCCTGCCTTTCGGTTTACCGGTGTCATTCCGCTGTTATGGCCGCGGTTCTCTCATTCCACGCCAGACACTCAGTTCCGGGAAGGCAGTTCGCTCCAAGCTGGACTGTATGCACGAACCCCCCGTTCAGTCCGACCGCTGCGTCTTATCCGGTAACTATCATCTTGAGTCCAACCCGGAAAGACACGAAAAAACGCCAATGGCAGCAGCCACTGGTAACGGATTCGCAGAACAAAGAAGTGTTGAGGTGTTGAAGTATATGCCTGACTACGGCTACACTGTAAAAACTAATTCGGTTTCTGTGCTCTGCGAAAGCCAGTTACCACGGTTCAGAAACTTGCCGGTTAATGAACCTTCGAAAAAACCACCTTGCCGGGTGGTTTTTTCGTTTACAGAGCAAGAGATTACGATTTTAGAAAAAGGAACTCAAGGGATAACTAAGCTGAGGGCCTATTCAGGGAATAGTGGGTTTTCGTAATGAGGTGAATCAGATCGCGGGAATGGTACATGGTTAGGTGAAAATCCTACAACCAGTACACTGCCATCCCCATTTTTTTGATAGTGAATAACTTCAGCCGAGGTTAATCCATCCAGGTTCAAGCCAAGATTGTAAGTCATTGACTTAACAGCTCCCTGGCTATAGCTTGGCCCACAATGGTAATGCCAGTAATCGTTGGCTTTATAGGATTCAGTATTGCTGAGTTCATTGAGGTTATCGTCTAACCACGATGGTTTGTTTTTCCCAACAAGAGGCTCTCCCTTCGCAACTTTAGAAATAAAGTCACGCAAAGCAACCACATGAACAGGCTGCATATAAGGGAGATCGACAAACTCAGGAGTATTGACACTACCCCCGCTAAAATCTTCAGCTAACCCAATTTTCTTTGGTGGCATTTATGCACCCAGTTAATCACCCGCGATTTTGGAATGATAACAGGATGTTGAGGATTTCGTCATCTGACTGTTCGCGATTAAACGACACAGATGCTTTTGAGTTTGCACGAGACAAAAGAACCTCATCAGCACATTTTTTGTAATGTCTGCTGCAAGCACTTTCGTCTTGTCTGCGTTGTGACTTTACCATGGCTAACATATGAGACCTTATGTTCTGATTGATGTGGCTTTGATAACTGGAAAGAACTTCCGAAGGAGTGATTTTAACCATAACCCTTCGTCGCTCTTTGTAAGAGATCTTAGGTTCATGTACTATAAAAATCACAAAATTGGGGCGGCGTTTTCGCCACCCTAATAATATCACTAATACTGTAAGTAAGAAGTAAACTTCTTACTTACAGTATTAGTGATGGCGCTAAAAATTTTTTTCAAGACATAGCAACTATGGTAGAAAAAGACGCAATCCCACAAACACTACTGGCAATATGGGGACAGAGCATCCTGAGTGAAGGATGGACCACTATCCCCAATGTATTAATTCGCTCTCAGTCATTGTTGAATATTAGTAATTCAGAGCTTGTTTTACTGATGCATTTGATCTCGTTTATTCATCACCCTCTATCTCAGATCTACCCCTCTATAAACCTTCTCGCAGAGAGAATGAATCAAGATAGAAGAACGATCCAAAGAACAATGAAAAGACTGGAAGATAAAGAACTAGTACGAAAGAGAATCCGTTCCAAGGGGAGTAAAGATATAGGTTTAACAAACACTTATGACGTTGACCCTCTGATGAGAAAGCTTATATCGTTACAATTATCCAAGCGTATTGGCTCAGAACAGATAACCAGCCCTTATTAACAATTTACCATAACGTCTCATTACGCGCACCGCTCAGACGGCCTCAGCGCGATTTCAGCGCGAAGCCGGTAAAAACCACAGCTTACCCGGCAAAAAGCCCGCAAAACGGCGCAGATGAATCCTGAGCGGGTGAATGGCTATGCACCCGGCTGCATGGCGCGGGGTTTGGCGGAAAACTGCCGGTGAAAGGGAGATTTTGACCGTTTTTCTTCAGCGTATAACCGGGCGTTCTGGCCGGAGAGCTGAGTCCGATGATACGCAGGTATCAGCCAGAGCATGGCTTACCGACGACGGCGATAGAACTGTATGTTTGTCGACGGAACATAAACATTAAAGGGAACATACGCTTTTTTAGGGCGACTCAGATTCTCCGGCACTTCCGATGCTGGCGTGATATCCAGATCCGAAAACTCTCTCTTACACTCTGTCCCCAGAAATTTCAGGTCATCGATAAGGGTCGCAAACCATTTTTTCACCGTTCTGCCTCCACACCATTTAAGCCATTCAGATAACAGTCTGGCACAGACTGGCGAAAGAAAGCGGTGAACGGGCACGCAATTTATTGCGGGGTCGTGAGGCGCTGGCAGGGTGTCGGGGCGCAGCCACGACAAAAAATATCATGCCCCCCTGAAAACGATAAATAAGATTTAAAATCAAAAACTTGATTAATGAAGAAACAAAAAAAGTCATGCAAGGGGGGCATGAAACCGCGAG
>NZ_VDAM01000019.1:0-231 GCF_019584355.1 Leclercia sp. EC_58 | reverse complement strand
GCTGGGCGTATCTGTACCGGGCCGTCGACAGCCGGGGCCGCACTGTCGATTTTTATCTCTCCTCCCGTCGTAACAGCAAAGCTGCATACCGGTTTCTGGGTAAAATCCTCAACAACGTGAAGAAGTGGCAGATCCCGCGATTCATCAACACGGATAAAGCGCCCGCCTATGGTCGCGCGCTTGCTCTGCTCAAACGCGAAGGCCGGTGCCCGTCTGACGTTGAACACCGAC
>NZ_VDAM01000018.1:0-231 GCF_019584355.1 Leclercia sp. EC_58 | reverse complement strand
TCATTGATATGGCCATGAATGGCGTTGGATGCCGGGCAACCGCCCGCATTATGGGCGTTGGCCTCAACACGATTTTACGTCACTTAAAAAACTCAGGCCGCAGTCGGTAACCTCGTGCATACAGCCGGGCAGTGACGTCATCGTCTGCGCGGAAATGGACGAACAGTGGGGCTATGTCGGGGCTAAATCGCGCCAGCGCTGGCTGTTTTACGCGTATGACAGGCTCCGGAA
>NZ_VDAM01000017.1:0-412 GCF_019584355.1 Leclercia sp. EC_58 | reverse complement strand
ACTGGACGTCAAGGTTGAAGAAGAGGACGGGCGCGTCACGCAATGGCAAGTTGCATCTAATAGCATTCCTTATCTGACGCGTAAAGGGCAGATTCGCTACACTACTGCAATGGGGAAACCGACCAGCGTTGGCGGCGATTCCTTACAACAGCCCTTCTTCTGGACCGGTGAATTCTCATGGGGTTGGCTGAACAATGTATCCCTGTATGGTGGTTCAGTATTAACAAACCGTGATTATCAATCCCTGGCTACCGGAGTTGGTTTTAACCTTAACTCGTTGGGCTCATTATCCTTTGATGTCACGCGATCTGATGCTCAGTTACATAATCAGAATAAAGAAACGGGTTATAGCTACCGTGCTAACTATTCAAAACGTTTTGAATCTACCGGTAGCCAGCTCACTTTCGCTGGC
>NZ_VDAM01000003.1:0-3338 GCF_019584355.1 Leclercia sp. EC_58 | reverse complement strand
CGGCCCACAGAATGATGTCACGCTGAAAATGCCGGCCTTTGAATGGGTTCATGTGCAGCTCCATCAGCAAAAGGGGATGATAAGTTTATCACCACCGACTATTTGCAACAGTGCCCATAGGCTTCATCAGCGCCTGACTGGCGAGCACGATTCCGGCCCTAGCCGCAGGATCGCGCAGGACGACCTAGTTACGAACCAGGCCGAGTGTTCCTGACATCCATCGGCACCATAGTTCTGCTTATCCGGCACGCGCGCGTCAGGGGTGTGGTGAACTACAAAGCAGACCCGTTGAGGTTATCAGTTCGATGCACAATCAGCAGCGCATAAAATATGCACAAGAACAGGAGCACCCTTCGCATTAAGCTGTGGTGGTAACAAGTAGTGCCGGGCTACCATCAGCGAGCATGATGCGCTCCCACAGCATTCGCCTTGGCAGTATGGAAGTTCCTCGCTCCAGTTCGGGCCGGTATCCACCTCGAGTGACCCCAGCCGCCCCTCATGCCAACCGAGCCCATTAAGCGCAGAGTCGGCCGCAACTATCTCGGGGACGCATAAACACGCAGCGATTTACCAAGGAGTTCGGCTAGGTCAATCCGCAATTCCCTTTGCCTGGCCGGAGATGCCGCGAGCAAACAATGTGTCCGGTCGCTACCAGATGGACTTTGTGGGCGGAGGATTGCACCAGACGCTTCAGCGCAGCGTCGTACGATGAATCGGAAGGCCCGGTAAGCAATTGAAGAACCGCTGACCACCTCCCATCCGACAATGCAAGGGTGCCCCGCTCCCAGCGCGACACGGTTGCCTGATCCACACCCATTAATTCAGCTAGGTGACTTTGCTTCATATGACGAAGCAACCGCGCCCTCCGCACCTGCCGCCCCCTGTCATTCGTCAACATTCTTCAGCACCTCAATGTCGTTCGTAGTGAGCCTCATTTTTTCAAGACCGCCGATGATGAGAGCCAGGCCTCGCTCGAATGCCGCGTCCGGACCGCCTTCGTAGACGATTTTCATCGCGCTCTGTAGGCGCGCCGGCATCGTAGACGCTGAGGTGGTCAACTGATCTTCGCCCCGCTCCTCGGCGTCTGCCTCGCTAGCTTGCTGCTCAAGAACAGCGCCGACGGTGAAGTAGCTGATTGCCATCAACGCATAGGTCGCGTCACCTGCCGAAAAGCCAGCATCGCAAAGGAAGCGAAGCTGCGCGTCGGCTTTTTCCATCTGCGGCGCGGCTGGCCGCGTCCCGGCATGAATACGCGCGCCATCGCGATAAGCGAGCAACGCCCGTCGAAAACTGCATGCATTGCCCTTCAGGAACGAACGCCAGTCGTCGTCATCCCTTGGCGTCGAATGCGTGTGATTTATCGTCAGCATGGCTTCGGCAAGTGCGTCGAGCAACGCACGCTTGTTCTTGAAATGCCAGTAGAGCGCTGGCTGTTGCACCCCGAGGCGCTCAGCCAGTCGGCGCGTCGTTAGACCTTCCATGCCCACGTCGTTAAGCAGTTCGAGCGCGGTTCGGATCACGGCCTCGCGTTGGAGCTTGTTCATTCGCGAATTCTCATGTTTGACAGCTTATCATCGATAAGCTTTAATGCGGTAGTTTATCACAGTTAAATTGCTAACGCAGTCAGGCACCGTGTATGAAATCTAACAATGCGCTCATCGTCATCCTCGGCACCGTCACCCTGGATGCTGTAGGCATAGGCTTGGTTATGCCGGTACTGCCGGGCCTCTTGCGGGATATCGTCCATTCCGACAGCATCGCCAGTCACTATGGCGTGCTGCTAGCGCTATATGCGTTGATGCAATTTCTATGCGCACCCGTTCTCGGAGCACTGTCCGACCGCTTTGGCCGCCGCCCAGTCCTGCTCGCTTCGCTACTTGGAGCCACTATCGACTACGCGATCATGGCGACCACACCCGTCCTGTGGATCCTCTACGCCGGACGCATCGTGGCCGGCATCACCGGCGCCACAGGTGCGGTTGCTGGCGCCTATATCGCCGACATCACCGATGGGGAAGATCGGGCTCGCCACTTCGGGCTCATGAGCGCTTGTTTCGGCGTGGGTATGGTGGCAGGCCCCGTGGCCGGGGGACTGTTGGGCGCCATCTCCTTGCATGCACCATTCCTTGCGGCGGCGGTGCTCAACGGCCTCAACCTACTACTGGGCTGCTTCCTAATGCAGGAGTCGCATAAGGGAGAGCGTCGACCGATGCCCTTGAGAGCCTTCAACCCAGTCAGCTCCTTCCGGTGGGCGCGGGGCATGACTATCGTCGCCGCACTTATGACTGTCTTCTTTATCATGCAACTCGTAGGACAGGTGCCGGCAGCGCTCTGGGTCATTTTCGGCGAGGACCGCTTTCGCTGGAGCGCGACGATGATCGGCCTGTCGCTTGCGGTATTCGGAATCTTGCACGCCCTCGCTCAAGCCTTCGTCACTGGTCCCGCCACCAAACGTTTCGGCGAGAAGCAGGCCATTATCGCCGGCATGGCGGCCGACGCGCTGGGCTACGTCTTGCTGGCGTTCGCGACGCGAGGCTGGATGGCCTTCCCCATTATGATTCTTCTCGCTTCCGGCGGCATCGGGATGCCCGCGTTGCAGGCCATGCTGTCCAGGCAGGTAGATGACGACCATCAGGGACAGCTTCAAGGATCGCTCGCGGCTCTTACCAGCCTAACTTCGATCATTGGACCGCTGATCGTCACGGCGATTTATGCCGCCTCGGCGAGCACATGGAACGGGTTGGCATGGATTGTAGGCGCCGCCCTATACCTTGTCTGCCTCCCCGCGTTGCGTCGCGGTGCATGGAGCCGGGCCACCTCGACCTGAATGGAAGCCGGCGGCACCTCGCTAACGGATTCACCACTCCAAGAATTGGAGCCAATCAATTCTTGCGGAGAACTGTGAATGCGCAAACCAACCCTTGGCAGAACATATCCATCGCGTCCGCCATCTCCAGCAGCCGCACGCGGCGCATCTCGGGCAGCGTTGGGTCCTGGCCACGGGTGCGCATGATCGTGCTCCTGTCGTTGAGGACCCGGCTAGGCTGGCGGGGTTGCCTTACTGGTTAGCAGAATGAATCACCGATACGCGAGCGAACGTGAAGCGACTGCTGCTGCAAAACGTCTGCGACCTGAGCAACAACATGAATGGTCTTCGGTTTCCGTGTTTCGTAAAGTCTGGAAACGCGGAAGTCCCCTACGTGCTGCTGAAGTTGCCCGCAACGGCACTGTTGCAAAGTTAGCGATGAGGCAGCCTTTTGTCTTATTCAAAGGCCTTACATTTCAAAAACTCTGCTTACCAGGCGCATTTCGCCCAGGGGATCACCATAATAAAATGC
>NZ_VDAM01000016.1:0-914 GCF_019584355.1 Leclercia sp. EC_58 | reverse complement strand
TAGGCTTTGTACGAAAAGTATTGCCGCATGCAACGTAGGCTGCAGGCCAAGGTGACCATGGCTGCAAAGCTCTTGGCCAGCTTGTCATAGCGAGTGCCGATCCTGCGATTTTCTTTCAGCCAGCCAAACATCCGCTCAATGATGTTCCGTTGCCGGTATTTGGGCCGGTCAAACAGTCGGGGCAAGCCAGGTCGAGGTTTGCGCGGCATAGCGCGCAATGGGATTACCGGCTGCATTCGGTAACGGTCGCAGTACTGGCGCAGGTGCTCGGCATCGTATCCCTTGTCAGCCAGCAACCACCGGCTACGTTTACGCGGTCGTCCTGGCTTGCCAGCAATTCTTACAGCATCCAGCAGCGGCTGAGCGTGGGAGACATCACTGGCTTGTCCTGGTGAAAGCCTGAAATGCAATGGCACGCCATTGGCATCGCACACCATGTGAATCTTGGTGGTCAGACCGCCTCGACTGCGCCCCAAGGCATGGTCTAACGGTTCTTCAGGCCCCCCTTTTTCCCGGCGCCTGAAGAGGCTCGGGTTGCTCGTACTGCGGTGGAGTCGATCATCCAGGTGTCCAAGTCGATCAGTCCTTCCCGGTTCAGCCGAATATGCAGACGCTCCAGTACTCGCTCGAATGTGCCGTCGTCGCGCCAGTCACGAAAACGCTGATACACCGTTGACCAAGGCCCAAAGCGTTCAGGCAGGTCGCGCCAGGGAGCGCCCGAGCACAGGATCCACAGAATTCCGTGGAGAACCTGACGATCATTGTTGCGAGGACGGCCCATTTTCTGTTCTGGAGAAACCAAATCCTTGATCAGCTCCCATGACGCATCAGAAAGTTCGTAACGCCTTGCCATACGGGCCTCCAACCGGTCATGGCGGCAATTTTAGCCACAACGACTTTTCGTACAAAACCTA
>NZ_VDAM01000015.1:0-337 GCF_019584355.1 Leclercia sp. EC_58 | reverse complement strand
CAGCCCAATGGAGCGCTTCTTCAGGAGTCTGAAGAACGAATGGGTGCCAGCGACGGGCTATGTAAGCTTCAGCGATGCAGCTCACGCAATAACGGACTATATCGTTGGATATTACAGCGCACTAAGACCGCACGAATATAATGGTGGGTTACCACCAAACGAATCAGAAAACCGATACTGGAAAAACTCTAACGCGGTGGCCAGTTTTAGTTGACCACAACAGTTTGCGGTTTCAACATCGACGGTGATCCCCATCGGACGCAGGCGTGTCATTAACGGGATATAGAAGCTGTTGCGGGCGTACTGCACCATCCTCTCCACCTTGCCTTTAGTCTGC
>NZ_VDAM01000014.1:0-43130 GCF_019584355.1 Leclercia sp. EC_58 | reverse complement strand
AAATCCTTGATCAGCTCCCATGACGCATCAGAAAGTTCGTAACGCCTTGCCATACGGGCCTCCAACCGGTCATGGCGGCAATTTTAGCCACAACGACTTTTCGTACAAAACCTAATTCGCACTGGCAGGGGGACTTCAACCGAAGTCACCAGTGTCAGATAATGGTTGCAGCTGAGAACCATGGCTTAGCGTACAAACATCTCAGTGCTCTGTGATTTCCCTTTATTTCGCATGACCCGTTAGTCACGCCTTATGGCATAATGCCATTATTGCTCATGGAGACTCATCTTGCGCTCGAACCTGCCTGTCACAACCGTTGAACAAATATTTCCAGTCCAGCAGCGATTGATCTCTGCTACGGATACGAATGGGAATATTTCCTATGTGAATGACGAGTTTATGAGAATAAGTGGCTATTCTCGTGAAGAGTTGTTGGGCAGTCCGCACAATTTGGTTCGTCATCCCGACATGCCTCCAGCTGTTTTCGGGCTGATGTGGGGCTATCTGAAGGCTGGCAAAAGCTGGATGGGTATCATCAAGAATCGCTGCAAGAATGGTGACTTCTATTGGGTCAGTGCGTATGTGACACCTATTCTCGAAGATGGCCGCTTAACAGGCTACGAGTCCGTTAGAGTCAAGCCGACTCGGGAGCAAATTGATCGCGCACAAAAGCTGTATGACCGGTTGCGTGCAGGTAAAAATTCCATTCCCCAAAATCGTCATTATGCGGCATTCATGAGGAGGATGGTCTTACCTGCAACTGCGGCTGCGTTGGCAATAGGTGCGGCTAGCGTGCTGCCAAGCCTGGCAGCACAAGCGGTAACTGCCGTGCTCTTTCTCGTTACAGGATGGTGGTCCTATACGCGGCTGGAACATCAGTTGAGTCATATCATGAAATGCGCCCCTGACGCTTTTTCAGATCCGATTAGCGCCATCACTTACAGCGATACGTATGGCCCTTCAGCGCAGTTGGAAATGATATTGATTAGTGAGGATGCACGCCTTAAAACCGCACTGACTCGGCTAAGCGATCTGGCCAGCCAAGTGGCTGAAGCCGCTGCGCATTCCTCCTTACTCTCGAACCAAACTGAAAATGCCTTGCTGGAGCAGCGAGCGGAAACGGACATGACGGCAGCCGCCATGACGGAGATGGCGGCCTCAATCAACGAAGTGGCATGGCATGTTCAAAAAACCGCCATGGAAGCGCAAGCAGCAAATGAACTGGCTGAACAAGGTGATAAAGTCGCCGGTACTTCCCGTGAGGCCATTCAGTTGCTGGCCAGTACCGTCACGAATATCAGCACTGCTGTGGATTACCTTGCCAATGAAACCCAGCAAATTATGGCTGCTGCGGGGGTGATTCAAGCCATTGCTGATCAAACCAACCTACTCGCTCTCAACGCTGCAATTGAAGCGGCTAGGGCTGGTGAGCAGGGTCGTGGTTTTGCGGTAGTAGCTGATGAAGTCCGGGCCTTGGCCGCTAAAACCCGCGTATCGACTCAACAAATTCAAAACGTCATTGAAACCCTTAAAAAAGGCGCAGATGAGGCTGTGAGCATTGCCAAACTCGGTATTCGCGAGGCCGACCACGGTGTACAGCAAGTTATAGAGGCGCAGTGTGCTCTCCAAGGCATTCGCGATGCTGTTGAACGGATCAGTGGTATGAGCCAGCAAATGGCAGCCGCTTCAGAAGAGCAGGCTAGTGTCGCTGAAGATATTGCTCGGCAGATTAATAACGTAGCGGGAACGGTTGAGAGAACAGCGAAGAATGCTAACTCCGCCGTGATTCGTGGCCGCGAACTTGAAAGTACATCCCGTGGTTTCAACTCGTTGGTTGAACGGTTCAACAGGTAGTGACCTTATGACTTTTTTGGTGAATTAGGTTTATATATGAGTGCAAGATACCGTGCAGCGGTGGATGCGGCAGCTATTTTCTCGGAAACCGATAAATCCGGAATAATCACCTATGTCAATGAACAGTTCTGTGATATTTCTGGCTATAGCGCACAGGAGTTGATTGGGCAAAACCACCGCATACTAAACTCAGGGCAGCATCCCCCTGAGTTCTTTATTGATATGTGGAAAAAAGTTTCACGTGGGCAGGTATGGAAAGGTGAAATTTGCAACCGTAAAAAGGATGGCAGCCTGTATTGGGTAGAGAGCACCATTGTACCCATGTACGATGATGCCAGCCAGCGGGTGCAGAAATACGTTTCCATTCGTTTCGATGTGACCGAAAAGCGGAAGTTTCTGGAAACCTTGCAATGGCAGGCTGAGCACGACGAGCTGACGGGTCTTCCAAATCGTTTTTTGCTGTCCAAAGCGCTTGATCAGGCTATTGTCAAAGCAAAGAGCCAGCCCAGCACGGTTGCCGTGGGCGTGCTTGATCTCGATGGGTTTAAGCAGATTAACGACCGCTATGGCCACGAGAAAGGTGATCGTCTGTTAGTGGCGGTGGCTGATCGCCTGAAACATAGTATGCGTATCGAAGATACCGTAGCCCGTTTGGGAGGCGATGAGTTCGTGCTGATTTTGGGTGTGCGGGATCCCAAGGTGTTTGAAAGCGCCCTGCAGAGGCTTTTAGCTGCCCTTTCCGCCGTCTACATCATCGATGGCATAGGCATTAATATTTCCGCCAGTATCGGTGTGACGCTCTATCCAAACGATAATGAGAATGCCGATACACTGCTACGTCATGCCGATCAGGCTATGTATAAGGCCAAACAAAGTGGCCGTAACTGTTTCCATTTGTTTGATGTATCAAAAGATAAGATGGATAAATCAGCTTTTGATACCGTAATACGGGTTCGCCAAGCGTTACATGATGGTGAGTTATGCTTGCATTATCAACCAAAAATAAGTTTGAGCAGTGGGGCAGTGATTGGTTTTGAAGCACTATTGCGTTGGCAGCATCCGCGAGATGGACTTATATTACCGCAGTATTTTATACCGTTGATTGAGCAGAGCGATCTGATCGTGGAGATCGGCGAGTGGGTCATAGATCAGGCGCTCAGTCAAATAGAACAATGGGCGGACTTGGGTCATTCGTGGTCTGTGAGTGTAAACATTGCAGCATTACATTTGAAAAAAGAAAACTTTGTAAAGTCCCTAAAGTTTTTGCTGGACAGCCACCCTAATGTTTTGCCGCAGATGTTGGATATTGAGATTACCGAATCAGTGGTGATAGAACACTTACCACATGTCACTCAGTGCCTCATTGCTTGCCAGGATCTGGGTGTGACATTTTCGTTGGACGATTTTGGAACCGGGTATTCATCGCTGAGCTACCTCAAACAACTGCCCACGCAGTCAATCAAGATAGACAAATCTTTTATACGCGACATACTCATCGATAAAGACAGCTTGGGGCTGACTAAGGCGATCATCGGCCTAGCGAAATCGTTTAACCGCGAGGTTATTGCTGAAGGGGTGGAAACGGTTGAGCACGAAGTGTTGCTGATGAACCTAGGTTGTGATGTAGCGCAAGGCTATGGTATTGCGAAACCCATGCCGGTAGAAAAAGTGCTATCTTGGGTGGCGAAGTTTGTCCCTGCTCATTTATCTAGAGGGGGTAATAGATAAACCGCACTGATCTTGACCCGCCATCTCCGGACAGCTTTTGTATCTTAAGTTAACGATGTCCGCTGCCGCCGATATTCCCTCGGGGAGTGATATCCCAGCGCGCTGTGCGGGTGGTTTTCATTGTAATGTGTGAACGCTGCTGCAAGGTTTCGCAGGGCTGTTCTCACATCTGGTTTTGCCATGAACGCGATATAGTCTTCCTTCATCGTCTTCACGAACCGTTCGGCCATGCCATTGCTCTGCGGGCTGCTCACCGCTGTTGTACACGGCTCCAGATTCAGCTCTCTGGCGAACCTCCGCGTTTCATGCGCGGTATATGCTGAACCGTTATCCGTCAGCCATTGAACCGGTGTGGTCGGCAGCCCGTCGCCGAAGCGCTTTTCCACCGACCTCAGCATCACATCCTGCACCGTCGAACTGTCGTAGCCTCCTGTGCTCGCTGCCCAGTCTATGGCTTCTCTGTCGCAGCAGTCCAGCGCGAACGTGACCCGCAGCTTCTCACCGTTGTCGCAGCCGAACTCGAAGCCATCTGAACACCAGCGCATATCGCTTTCTGCCACCGCGATTTTGCCCTTATGTTCACGCTTCGACCGCTCTGGTAAGCTATAACCAAGTGCGCAAAGTGCACCTGAAAAATCGTAACCCATTGATTTATAAGTGCGCATAATCCATCTTATGTTAAATTTAGTCCGTCGTTCATTTAGTTCATAACAGGCCGCAGACTACGATTAATCATACACAGACATAATCTTTCATTTGGTTTAAAAAAACGCTCCCGGACGGGAGCGTAAGCCAGTGACTTCGGCGTCAAATGAGGGTCTAACAAGTGGAGCTGCGGGTTAATTCTGGGTGATCTGGCTGCGATGCTTTTCAGCCTGCTGCTGATGAATAACGGAAGATTGACCATTATTCGCCTTCTCATGCACAACAGCGGCTTTCTCATGCTCGTTCATTTCGGAAAATGATTTTGCTGTTTCGTTAGAAGCTGCTGGCTTGGATTTCATCATTTTTTTATGCATTTCAGCCATGTCCTGATGGGCAGCAGAATTGCCGTTTTGCATCATTTCATGGGACATTGCGGCCTGATCGTGACCGCTCATATCCATCATTTTCATGCTCTCCCCCTGAACTGCACTTTTTTCAGCGGATGATTGCATCTGATGGGCAGGCGCCTGGGCATTATTTACCTGGTCATGCATGTTCATTGTCTCTGCAGCCCAGGCAGATGAAGCGACAGCCATCATGGCAATAAAGGATACAAGGATCTTTTTCATGGTTGGGTCTCCGGTGTTTTCATACCCGAACAATCAATGCTTATAACAGAGAAAGCATTTGATCTCAGGGCTGGTTGATCATCACGCCAGGAACCGGGCGATTGAATTATCACGCTGTCCTGATTTATGGCTGATTATAAAAAACCGCCTCTGTTTATCGCGTGACTGAACGATGACATTTTTGTCACCTTCCGGGTTTCTCCTGAATAACGGTATTAATCCATTAACAGACGCACACTGAACACAATTTCCCGCCCCTGCTGTTCTGCTGACAGCTCGCCGCCGTGAGCATGAATGATCGACCTTGTAATTGATAATCCCAGCCCCGCGCCTTCCGTGTTGTAGAACCTTGATGAGTCTGCGCGATAGAACCGGTCAAACAAACGTTCCAGATTAGCGGGAACCTGGCCGGACATCGTATTCGTAATCATCACGTTCACACAGTCACTGTCACGCTCAAGGTGTATCGCTGTACAGGTGTTATCGGGAGAATACTTGATTGCATTGGAAAGCAGGTTACTGAAAGCACGTCGGAGCATATCGCTGTCTCCGGCAACAACGCCCTCTCCTTCAACCGTGATTGTCTTTCCTGTTTCGTCTGCCAGGGGCTCGAACAACTCACGTAATTCATTCAGTTCGGCTGCCAGATCCACATCATGTTTATCCAGCCGCAGCAGACCATGCTCTGAACGTGCCAGAAAAAGCATGTCACTGGTCATTCGTGACAACCTTTTCAGTTCTTCCAGGTTAGCGAATAAAATTTCGCGGTAATGCGAAACATCCCTTTCCTTAGCCAGTGCAAACTGCGTCTGCATCATCAGATTACTGACTGGTGTGCGCAGCTCATGCGCGATGTCAGACGAGAAATCTGACAGTTTCCGGAATGCCCCCTCCAGGCGATCAAACATATTATTGAACTCCTGCATGGTCTCAGAGATTTCCGGCGGAGCCAGATCGGGATTTAGACGCTGATCCAGGCTTTGTACAGTCATGGAGGAAGCCAGACTGGTCATTTCCCGTAACGGTTTCAGACCAATACGTGTGGTCAGCCAGCCCAGAAAAACAGAAATAAAGACCAGACCGATATTGAACCAGAACAGCCAGGTACTGAGTTTGTCCATAAACAGGGTGTGATACCCAGTATCCGTGGCAACCGTAATGATGACATGTTTGCTTTTACCCTGTTCCGGCGTCACGGCAACCCGCCGCGAGATACTGCGGTACACGGTGTTATTTTCTTCCGTCTGGATCATATAGTCGAGAATATCACCCGACTTATTAAGCAGGACCGCTGGAACAACAGAATTTTTGGCATAGAGTTCAACAATTTTTTCATTTTCCATGTTTTTTATAGAAATGAATAAACCATTGTGCCCTACCATCGCATCGTTTATTTTTTCTGATAATGACTTAATATCCGTTTTGTTCCGGAACGTCTCTGTTTTAAGAAACTCTTCGGTGAGCTGAAGTTTACCTGTCAGAAAATCGCGGTCCTGATTATCGAAATAGCCATTAAGGGTGCTAATCAGGATAAAACTTGATAACCACCATACCGTAAGCATCACCGCAGAAAAAATCAGGCTCAGGCGTGTGGTCAGGGAAATTTTGAACCTCACTCTTCTCTGATCTCCAGGACATATCCGGCACCGCGAACGGTATGGATCAGTTTTGGCTCAAAGTCATCATCAATTTTACTTCTCAGACGTCTCACGGCGACATCAATCACATTCGTATCACTGTCAAAATTCATGTTCCAGACCAGGGACGAGATAAGACTCCTGGGTAACACTTCTCCGGTGCGTTGCAGCAGCAACTCAAGCAGAACGTATTCTTTACCGGTGAGATGGATCTTCTTCCCCGAACGGATCACGGTCCGGCGCACCATATCAACGGTCATATCGGCGATGGTGCAGACTGTTGCGGCCTGCGAGCGTGCCCGGCGCAGTAGGGTTCTTACACGTGCAACCAGCTCCGTAAAATCAAAGGGCTTAATCAGGTAGTCATCTGCGCCAAGCTCCAGTCCTTTCACTTTGTCCCGCACGTTGTCCTTTGCGGTTAAAAACAGGACCGGTTCTTCGTGCCCGGACTCCCTCAGTGCGCTGATGATTTGCCACCCGTCGAGGAAAGGCAGCATCACGTCCAGTATTATCAAATCATACTGTCCCTTCGACGCGGCCCCGAGACCATCGCGGCCATTATTAAAGAGATCGGCCTGATAGCCTTCCTCAACCAGTCCCTGCTGCAGGTAACGACCTGTTTTTTGTTCGTCTTCAACGATTAAAATACGCTGCATGGTCAACTCGCTGATATGAAAGTAAAAATCTCACGCATGAGCTTTGGCTGTCCCCTAGCTGACCTGAGACGGAGCAAGCATTCCGAGCCACGCTACGGCGCCCAGAATGATAATCGCAACAACGAATTCTGTCAGGATGCTGTTTCGCATCAGGGCAACGCTGCGATCATAATTCCCTTCCCTGACCATAACTTCAAGCCGGGGACCCAGGTGAAACCGGTTTGCTGCAGCCAGAAGAAGCATCAGAACAAACAGAGCCGTCTTGGCAAGCAATATCCTCCCCCAGGAACTGTTGAATAAGGGAGTTAAGTTACCCTCAGCAATATACAGATAGTTGACCAGCGCACTCAGGATCAGGGCTACAACAATCACCGTTCCTGCCGTGGCAAATTTTGCCAGGGAGTCAGATATCACAATGACGCTCTGTGCATTATGCTCGTTTCTGCGCATCAGCAGGATAGCAAATGCAACCAGAGCACCTGTCCAGGCACCTGCAGCGCCGAGATGGGTCAGATCGCTCAGTAAATGGAGATAGTAATGCAGACCGTCATGCATAACGGCGTGTCCTCCCCAGGCAAGTGTAGCCAGCGCCACGCCCCCACTCATCGTCATCAGCAGGCAGGAAAATACTCTCTTATTAGTGTAAAGGAACAAAGCACCGAGTGTGGTAAACAGGGCACAGAGCCTGACAATCCAGCTAATACCCACATCAGTTTCTTCTATCACCATCTCGATAACATGGATGGATAATTCTCTGAGGTCAGTTACTCCACTCATGGCATTAGATACCAGGAGCATATTAATGCCAGTAAGAATGATGCCTGTAACAACAGCAAAGGTTATAAACGACCTGAAATTAGTCAGGTTATAGGTTTCATGTCTGACACCGCTTATTCCATATATCTGAAAAAATGGCAATCCAAATATTACCATCAAATCCAGATAAAGAAGAAAACGAATAACAATCATAATCAGGTCGTTCATAATATTACTTCACTGTAAAGGTGTAATTACCGGTAATAGGGTGCGTATCTGAAGAAACCGCGCGCCAGTCAACACGATAAGTGCCAGCGGGTAAAGGCTCTCGCGGAATAATGACCATCGATTTAGGGTCAGCGCCTGGCGCCACTTTTGCCGCGACCGGCATCGGAGAATGTGATGACATGCCTTTCATACCCGTCATCGTTAATTTTGCACCTGAGAATTTCACGGTCAGATTTTCCGAGAAATTAAGCTGAATCTTTTCCGGGGCCGCTACGGCTGAATCAGCCTGTGGCACAGAGCTTTTTAATTCCGGATGGGCCATAGCAGAGAAAGCAACGCCCATAACGAGGCCACCTGTAAGAATGGCTTTATTTAAAATCGACATTTTATTTACCTGTTTAGTTGAGTGTTTTATATCAGTGCGTTAAAACCAGATTCTGGCTCCCGCCAGGAATACTACCTGATGGTCTTTCTCACCTTCTCTTTTCGCCATATCGGATGTTTTCCCGTAAAGTTGATTCCAGGAAACGCCTATATAGGGTGCAAACTCACGGCGTATTTCATAGCGCAGCCGGAGCCCCAGCTCTGTGTCAGTCAGTCCCCTGCCGCGACCCCGCGATTCATCATCCTGACTGTAGAAATTCACCTCATAGGATGGCTGGAGTATGAGCCGGTTAGTCAGTAAAACGTCGTATTCTCCTCCCAGACGAAGGGCTGCTTTTCCGCCATTACTGACAAAACCCGTAATTTCAGACTCAAAATTATAGAGTGCCAGCCCCTGAAAACCGACAGCAGCCCAGGTCCGGGCAGAAGCAGGTCTGAAATCCTGCCTGACACCCGCAACCAAATCCCACCATGGGCCAACCGCATGTCCCCAGAGTAACTGCGCTTCAGCCGCCTCCGTTTCCCCATTGCTTCGTTCACCTTCACTCTTTAGCCAAATCCGATCTGTGTCGCCTCCAATCCAGCTGTTAACACTCCAGCTGAAATTGTTGGTGTTATCCGACCGTTGCCATTCCAGTTGATCCAGCAGAACCAGATAATTAATCGCACTGTCGTGAATCGCATGCCCCTGTAAATTGCCGAATGCAGCCTTCCGGTCGGCATCGGTAACAGGCGGAATTGGCGTTCTGCTCTCAGTTACAATGGGCTCCATTGACGTCATCTCAGTGAAATTCTCATCTGCTGGTATCTGCATGGCAGACATGTCGTGCCCGGCGTGGGGATCTGCAGAGACGGAGCCCGCCGCAATAGAAAGCTGTGAGGTAAACAAACCGGCGACCAGAACAGGTATGGCCTTCAAATTTCTCTTCATTCGCATCATTCCTCCACCCGGACTTCACGAAACATTCCCATTTCCATGTGATAGAGCAAATGGCAGTGATACGCCCAGCGGCCAAGCGCATCTGCTGTCACTCTGTAACTGCGTTTTGTACCAGGGGGAACATCTATTGTGTGTTTACGAACCATGAAATTACCGTTTTCATCTTCCAGATCGCTCCACATACCATGCAGGTGAATGGGGTGAGTCATCATGGTATCGTTGATCAGCGTGATCCTGAGCCGCTCACCGTATTTCAGCAGCACCGGTGCGGCATCTGAAAACTTGATTCCGTTAAATGACCAGGCAAACTTTTCCATGTGGCCGGTTAAATGCAGTTCTATGGTACGGCCAGGTTCACGTCCGTCAGGATCCTCAAAGCGGCTTTTCAAATCCGCGTACGTGAGAACCTTTCTTCCGTTATTTCTAAGACCAATACCCGGATCATTTAATTTCGGAGAGACGCTCATCGCCTGCATATCAACCAGTGGGTTATCCGTTTCTGACGCAGGATGACTTTGCATACCCGGCATTCCGGCCATCCGGGAATGATCCATACCGGCCATGCTGCTGTGATCCATGGGCGCGGAGGATGTCCCGCTATCCGGAAGGTCAGCACCGTCCATAGACATCATCTCTCCGCTGTTATCCATGCCTCCCATCTGGCTGTGGTCCATTCCTGCCATATCATGTCCCATTCCCCCCATACCCATATCTTCCATGGTCAACAGAGGACGGGGATCGAGGGGGGGAACGGCAGCACTTAACCCCTCTCTCGTGGCCAGTGTCCCTCGAGCGTAACCGGTCCTGTCCATGGATTGTGCGAAGATGGTATAGACCTCACCCTGAGGTTCCACAATGACATCATAGGTTTCGGCAACGGCAATCCTGAATTCGTCCACGGTAACCGGGTTTACATACTGGCCATCTGCAGCCACGACCGTCATTTTCAGCCCGGGGATGCGGATATCGAAATAAGTCATTGCCGAGCCGTTGATAAACCGTAAGCGTATTTTTTCACCGGGACGGAACAATCCGGTCCAGTTTTTCAGCGGGGCCTGTCCGTTCATGAGATAGGTGTAGGTGTAACCACTGACATCCGCGAGGTCAGTCGGATTCATTTTCATTTCAGCCCACATTTTCCGATCGGCAATGGTGGCTGACAGCCCCCTCGTATGCACGTCGCGGAAAAAAGAACCAACGGTTGGTTTATTGAAATTGTAGTAATCCGACTGTTTTTTTAATTTTTTCAGCAGGCTGTGAGGATTTTCATCGGTCCAGTCAGACAACATGACCACGTGTTCACGATCGTAAGCAAACGGTTCTGGCTCGCGGGCATCGATAATAATGGCACCGTATACCCCCTCCTGTTCTTGCAGACCGGAATGGCTGTGGTACCAGTAAGTCCCGTTCTGCTTAACCTTAAAGGTGTAGACGTAGGTGTCATCAGGCTCGATGCCCGTAAAACTCAGCCCCGGAACACCATCCATATTGGCCGGAAGAATAATGCCGTGCCAGTGAATGGACGTCTGTTCATTAAGACGGTTTTTAACCTTCAGGGTAATGGTGTCACCTTCTTTCCAGCGAAGGACGGGCCCCGGCAGACCGCCATTGATTGTTTTAGCCTGGCGCTCACTGCCCGTGATATTAACGGCGGTTTCACCAATGGTCAGGTCAAACTGAGTCCCCTGCAGGGATGCAGCGGCTGGCAGACTCAGACTGGAACGCGCATTGAAACTCCATACGCCAAGACTTCCGGCTACGCCAGAGAGGGTTAACCCCTTCAGGAAAGTTCGTCGAGACGTTTTCAACAGCATGCGCATTCCCTTATTTAAAGTATGGTTACTGACAGAATTCGAGAACCGATTTAAATTAAATTACTGGTTCATCCACTTACAATGAAATGAATCTAGCACACCTTAAGAAACAAATTCATTACAATCGTGTAATGTACATAGCTGTATTACATTTACGTCATCTTCCCCACAGGTTGATTATTTTTATATATGATCATAAGGACATCTTTTATGTACCTCAGAAGGTAATTACACATGAATATATTAATCACGACCACTGCGTTTACAGCTTTATTTTGTGGGGCAGCTTTTGCTCAGTCCAGTGATATTGCCCATGAAGCACATCGATTTGTTAATAATGCCTCAGCCGTCAGTCATGTGAATTCCTCGACGCATGAAAACTTACCGGACAGGGTTAATAAAAACAACACGCCCTCATTCTCTGAAATGAATGAACATGAAAGGGCCATTGTTGCTCATTCATTTATGAACAACAGCGCGTCCTATGCGCATCAGAAAATGATTGAGGAACATAAAAAAATGCTGTCCGGCAGTGATGCAAATTCAAAGACCTCGTCTTCTTCTTTTAACGAACTGAATGCCGGAGAAAAAGCCGCTCTCGTGCATGAGCAGGTCAATAATGCCGGTGCGGAAGCACATCAGACGCAGGCAAGAAAGCTTCGCGGGCTGTATTCGACCAGGTAACTGCAGGCGGGTTAGTGCTTAGCGTCAGGTGCGCAGCAGGGCTTTACTGACGGGTTACGTAGCAGGACATGAGCCCCATATTGCTCTGCCGTAACCTGTTTCAGTCCCGTTAATCATCACCGTCGGGCTGGTCATACAGTTCCCAGAGCTTCAGGAGCAAACGGGAAACAAGATATGTTACAAAAATGACGACCATCAACGGTGCTCCCGATTAACTGACAGATGACACGCCTCCTGAAAACCCCTAGCATACGCCGCAGTGTTCATGCTAACGGCGAATTCCAGTAAATGTATTCTACCGATGTCGTAAAAGAAAATGCCTACCTTTCAGCCACCCGCTCGGGGCTGGAATCGAACGAGATCGCTACTCTTCAGCGCTCCTTGCCTTCCCGGTTTAATCTGCGGCATTTGAAAAAAAATGAATCATTAAAACTCGTACTGCAAAAGAAAGCGGGAAAATCACGTGTCGTGGCCTATAAATTTACGTCCGGTTCATTTAATTACACGGCGTATCGTATATCAGATAAAAAGTTCTATAACCTTTCCGATACTTCCGGGAAAGGCAGTCTCGATTATCCGTTACCGGCCACAGCAAGACTCAGTTCGCCTTTCAATCCTGCAAGACTTAACCCGGTATCGGGAAAAGTGAGTCCCCATAATGGCATTGATTATTCCATGCCCATGAACACGAAAATAGTCAGCGTCATCGACGGAAAAATCACCCGGGCCGAATACAACAGTACCATGGGATATTTTGTTGAAGTAACGGGAAAAGCCGGTGTTAAAACTCGCTATCTCCACCTCAATAAAATACTCGTTACTAAAGGGGCCAGGGTTACACGGGGAGGTGCTATTGCGTTATCCGGTAACAGCGGACGTTCATCCGGTCCTCATCTGCATTACGAGCTGGTCATCAATAACAACCCTGTTAACTCTCTGGCGTTCCGGGCAGCGGCACCCGCTGATAACAAACTCGAACAGCATGCCTTTGCGCATGTCAGAGACTACGAACGATACCTGGACTGATAACGGGACCGCGACGCGGCCCCGTCTGCCGGATTAATTTTTTTTATCGTTTTCACTTCCGTGATGTTGATGATCTCCATGCCCTCCGTGGCCGTGGAAAAGATGCATTAGCGGGCAGACCAGCAATAACAGATATGGCCAGTAACCTGCCACATGTGACCAGTGTTCGCGCAGGAGGGCAAATGCCGCGATCGCGGCGACAGCAATAAGCGCATAGGTGGTACTTTTCATACTGGACTCCTTCTGTTCGTAACTGACCCTTCACTCAGTGTTATTTCCCGAGCCTGACACTTTTCAGACGCAACGCATTCACAATGACGCTGACGGAGGAAAGAGCCATGGCCGCCGCCGCAATAACTGGCGACAGCAGTATTCCATACACAGGATAAAGCAGACCTGCAGCCACAGGCACGCCAAGTGCGTTGTAGATAAATGCAAAAAACAGATTCTGTCGGATATTTTTCATGGTGATCTCTGACAGATGACGGGCCCTGTTCAGTATCATCAAGTCGCCTTTGAGAAGGGTGACTCCGGCACTTTCAATTGCCACATCTGTACCCGTTCCCATAGCTATGCCCACGTCAGCCGCTGCCAGCGCCGGGGCATCATTTACACCGTCCCCCGCCATCGCAACCACATGACCAGACGCTTTCAGTCGGGTTATCACTGCTTTTTTGCCGTCAGGCAGAACCCCGGCTTCAACCTCATCTATTCCCAGTTTCCGTGCGACTGCTTCAGCGGTAAGCTGGTTATCCCCGGTGAGCATAACGATGCGGATCCCCGCCTGACGCAAAGCTTTAAGCGCATCCGGCGTGGTTGCTTTCACGGGATCCGAGATAGCTATCAGGCCTGCAAGGTGCCCGTCTGTGGCCACATAGATAACGGTAGCGCCTTCCATCCGCAACGTATCCGCAACGGCCTTTTGATTATCAATAACGATACTGTTTTCCTGCATAGCCAGTTCATTACCAATAACAACCCGTTGACCTTCGACATCGCCTGAGACACCTTTACCCGACGGCGCATTGAAATGAGTGACTGCGGGTATTGCGATCCCCTTTTCCTGTGCTGCTTTAACTACTGCCATACCCAGCGGATGCTGCGAGCCTTTTTCCACTGCGGCCGTTACACGCAAAAGAGATGTTTCCCCACCCGGATTGAGACTGATAATCCCTGTCACCGTCGGCGAACCTTCCGTGAGCGTGCCTGTTTTGTCGACAACCAGCGTGTCCACTTTTTCAAGACGCTCAAGGGCTTCGGCATTCTTGATTAACACCCCGGCCTGGGCTCCTTTGCCCACCCCCACCATTATCGACATCGGCGTGGCCAGCCCCAGCGCGCAGGGACAGGCAATAATCAGGACCGACACAGCCGCAATGAGACCGTGCGCCATCCTGGGCTCGGGCCCCCAGACAGACCAGATCATGAAAGCAACAACCGCGATAAGTATCACCAGAGGAACAAACCAGCCTGAAACGCTGTCAGCCATTCTCTGGATGGGGGCCCGCGAACGCTGTGCATCAGCGACCATCTGAACAATTCGTGAGAGCATCGTTTCATCACCGACTTTCTCTGCACGGATGATAAGACTACCTGTCTGATTAATGGTCCCCCCGATGACAGGGTCACCCTCCGTTTTGGTAACAGGCATAGATTCCCCGGTCACCATCGATTCATCAACGGTTGTTTTGCCTTCGACCACGATACCGTCGACCGGAATACTCTCTCCAGGTCTGATGCGGAGCTTATCGCCAGGCAGGACATCTTCCGCATTAATATCCGTTTCATGACCGTCTTGATCCAGCCGCCTGGCGGTTTTGGGGGCAAGGTTAAGAAGCGCAGTAATGGCACCTGAGGTTTGTTCCCTTGCCCGCAATTCAAGGACCTGTCCCAGCAGAACAAGCACCGTAATAACAGCTGCGGCTTCAAAATAAATGGCCACCAGGCCATCCATGTTTCTGAACGATGCAGGAAACCAGGAGGGGAAGACGGTTGCAATGACGCTGTAAACCCAGGCTACGCCGGTCCCCATTGCAACAAGGGTAAACATATTCAGGGAGCGGTTACGTAACGACATTCCGGCCCGGGCGAAGAATGGCCAGCCACACCACAAAACGACAGGAGAGGCCAGAAGTAACTGCAGCCATGTGTTGTACTGTGGCGGTACTGTATTCCTCAAAGCGGGAAACAGATGAGAACCCATTTCGAGTATCAGAACCGGAAACGCCAGCAACAACCCCAGCCAGAAGCGTCTTGTCATGTCGCGAAGTTCATCACTCGTCCCCGTGGATGCCGTAGCTACGAGCGGCTCCAGTGCCATTCCACAGACAGGACAGCTTCCGGGACCACTACGGCGTATCTCCGGATGCATCGGACATGTCCACACACCTTCAGAAATCTCTTTCTCCGCCTGGCGGTGAGACTGTTTTATCTTATCAGGGCTGACTTCATGGTGGTCGTGGTGATGGTGATGTTCACTGGCATCTTCGGTAAAATAATGATCGGGATGGGCTTTAAATTTGCTCTCACAGCTGGCGGAGCAGAAATAAAGCTGATGGTCCTGGTATCGAATGCTGCTGTGCGCCTTGTCAGGCAGGATGACCATCCCGCACACGGGATCTCTCACCTTATGCAATGCGTGACTCTCGTCCGGGGATGATGTCTGCTCAGAAGCAGTCTGGTTGTTATGTTCCACTGCATTGTCATTTTTCACAGTAACTCTCCTTATGCATATCTGAAGCATTTTCTGTTTTCAGGATATGTCATGGATGCGATTACCACGAATGCCGCCGGCATAAGAGTGCCTGCTGCCGGCGTCCCGTTATCAGCCGTTCCGCTGACTATTCGATTCGCTGGAAGACTTTTTTACTGCCCTCCGGTGAGAATGCGATAACATCGTAAGCCTCTTTTCGGGCCCCCATCTCCATTCCCGGACTTCCTGCTGGCATACCGGGGGTGGCGAGACCGTATATACCCGAACCAGACTGCATGGCCTTATGTATCGTTGCCGCAGGCACATGGCCTTCAATGATCAAATTACCTACAACCGCGGTATGACAACTTCGTAGTCCAGCAGGAACAGCATGCTTTTCTTTCAGGGCTGACAGCGCCTGATCATTCATGACGTGAGTTCGCACTTCGAACCCGTCTTTTTCCATCGCTTTGCCCCACAGGGAACAACAGCCACAGTTTTCAGATTTGTACATATCAATGACTTTTTCACTCGCCATTGCAGGCAGTGACAGGCCGAGAGCCAGGGCCATTAGAACCACTTTTTTCATACTCACCTCTGTATATTATCGATATAAACCCTGACGTCAGGGTGAATCAGTGCAGAAGGACGCCCACTGGGGGCGCCCTTTCAGGGTTATGACACGCTTTTTTTATGTCTGCGCAGCCAGATTAATTTGTAGGCGGCAGGAATAATGAACAGGGACAGCAGCGGAGCCGTGATCATCCCACCAATCATTGGCGCAGCAATACGGCTCATGACTTCTGAACCTGCGCCGGTTCCCCAGAGTATTGGCAGCAGACCCGCAATGATCACCGCCACGGTCATGGCTTTCGGCCGGACACGCAGTACGGCACCATGATAGAGGGCTTCATCAAGACCTTCCGGTGTGAACGTCTCTTTACGGGACAATTCCGGGTGCGCTTCAATGGCATGACGCAGATACATCAGCATGACCACGCCAAACTCTGCTGCCACCCCGGCCAGGGCGATAAACCCGGTTCCGGTCGCCACTGACATATGGAAGCCCTGCCAGTACAGGAACCATATTCCGCCAACCAGGGCGAACGGCAGGCTCATCAGGATCAGCAGGGCTTCGTCAACCCGGCGGAATGCCAGATACAACAGGATGAAAATGATCATCACCGTCATCGGCACCATCAGCTTCAGTTTCTTGTTGGCATGCTCAAGCAGTTCAAACTGTCCGGAGAATGCCACACTGGTTCCCGGTCTCAGTTTCACTTTCTCGCTGATGGCCGTCTTAATGTCGTTAACCACCGACACCATGTCCCTGCCGCGGGCATCAACATAAATCCAGCTGGCTGGCCGGGCATTTTCGGTTTTCAGCATGGTTGGTCCAGAAACGACGTTAATATCCGCGACATCGCCCAGCGTGATCTGCTGCTTCATCGGGGTCAGGATCGGCATCTGTTTCAGCGCCTGCGGACTGTTCCGGTAATCCTGCGGGTAGCGAATGTTAATAGGGTACCGGGCCACCCCTTCAACCGTCTCACCCACCATAGCACCTCCGATTGCTGAAGAGACGAACAGCTGGACATCACCTACCGTCATCCCGTAGCGGGAGGCTTTCTCCCGGTTGATATCGATATCGATGTAGCGCCCGCCCTCAAGTCGCTCAGCCAGGACAGACACCACGCCAGGCACGGTTTTGGCTACCGCCTCGATACTCTGCGCCGTCGCGTCGATATCGGACAGAACAGTCCCGGACACTTTGATACCTATCGGGCTTTTGATCCCGGTTGAGAGCATATCAATACGGTTACGGATAGGCGGCACCCAGAGGTTTGCCAGACCCGGTAAACGGACTGTCCTGTCGAGTTCATCAATAATCTTGTCAATTGTCATGCCGGGACGCCACTGATCCTCAGGTTTGAGCTGGATCGTGGTTTCCACCATTTCGAGCGGCGCGGAATCCGTTGCGGTCTCTGCTTTACCGGTCTTGCCAAATACAGAAGCCACTTCAGGAACGCTTTTGATTAACTTGTCTGTTGTCTGCAGGAGCGCTGCAGCTTCTGCCGGAGAGACGCCAGGCAAGGTCGACGGCATATACAGCAGATCGCCCTCGTTAATCTTCGGCAGAAATTCACCGCCCACCTGACTCAGTGGCCAGATAACCGTGAAAATGGACAAGGCCGCAACCAGCAGGGTTGTTTTTGGCCAGTGGAGGACCCGCAGCAGCAAAGGATGATACGCTTTGATCAGCACCCGGTTCAGGGGGTTACTTGTCTCGGCAGGAATTTTCCCCCGGATCCAGAATCCCATCAGAATAGGAATGACGATGATGGCCAGTGCGGCCGCTCCCGCCATGGAGTACGTTTTCGTGAATGCCAGCGGGCCAAACAGACGTCCTTCCTGACCTTCCAGGGTAAAGATAGGAATAAAGGACAGGGTGATGATCAGCAGGCTGATAAACAGTGCGGGTCCCACTTCAACGGAGGCATCGGTAATCACCTTCCAGCGGGTGGCGTTGTCAATCTGCTCACCCGGATGCTGATGATCCCACTCCTCAAGCCGCTTATGCGCATTCTCAATCATCACAATGGCGGCATCCACCATCGCACCGACGGCAATCGCTATCCCTCCCAGCGACATGATATTGGCGTTCAGTCCCTGGAAGTGCATGACGATAAAGGCGATACACAGACCAAGCGGCAGAGAGATAATCGCCACCAGGGCAGAACGTACGTGCCACAGGAACAGGGCACAGACGATGGCCACCACGATAAACTCTTCCAGAAGTTTGGAACTGAGGTTATCAATCGCCCGGTCGATGAGCTGGCTGCGATCGTAGGTGGTCACGATTTCAACGCCTTCCGGCAGGCTGGCCTTCAGCGTCTCAAGTTTATCCCTCACTGCCGTGATAACGTCGCGTGCATTTTTACCCGACCGCAGGATCACCACGCCGCCAGCGACTTCGCCCTGGCCGTTCAGCTCGGCAATACCACGCCGCATTTCAGGCCCGGTCTGCACGCGGGCAACATCCCGCAGATAAACCGGCACGCCGTTCTCGCCTGTTTTCAGGACGATGTTATTAAAATCATCAATGCTCTGAAGATAACCGCTGGCACGGACCATATACTCAGCTTCGGCCATTTCAACGGATGAGCCACCGGCCTCCTGGTTAGACGATTCAAGGGCCTGTTTCACTTCGGGCAGGCTGATACCATACTGAGACAGTTTTACCGGATTGACCTGAATCTGGTACTGTTTCACCACGCCGCCAACCGAAGCGACCTCAGCCACGTTCGGGATGGTTTTCAGCTCAAATTTCAGGAACCAGTCCTGCAGAGAACGCAGTTCTGAAAGGTCGTGTTTTCCGCTGCGATCGACAAGGGCATATTCAAATATCCAGCCCACCCCCGTGGCGTCCGGACCGATTTCAGAACTCACACCGGCGGGCAGTTTTCCCTGTACCTGGTTCAGGTACTCCAGCACGCGGGAACGGGCCCAGTACAGATCGGTGCCGTCTTCAAAAATGACATACACATACGAATCACCGAACTGTGAAAAACCACGCACGGTTTTTGCGCCAGGCACGGACAGCATGGTGGTGGTAAGTGGATAGGTGACCTGGTTTTCTACAATCTGCGGGGCCTGGCCGGGATAGCTGGTTTTGATAATGACCTGCACATCTGACAGGTCAGGCAAGGCATCGACAGGCGTGTTAATAATCGTCCATGTGCCCCAGATGCTGAGAAACAGGGCCCCCATCATGACCAGGAAACGGTTGGCGACAGAGCGCCGGATAATCCATTCAATCATCGTCGTCTCCTCAGTGCCCTGAATGCATATTTACAGGCTGGTCAGACATTGCTGGCATACTGCTTTCTGTTTTTTCAGGGTGGCGCATACGTTCCAGTGCGCCCGTAATATTGGCTTCAGAGTCAATGAGGAACAGGCCACTGACCACCACGGTATCGCCTTCATTCAGGCCGGAGCCGATGCCGGACTGTTGCTGTGACTCATGCAGAACGTGGATCTGTTTCGGCACAAACTTGCCTTCATCATCAACAGTAATCACGCGCTGTTCTTTGCCGGTATCGATAACGGCCTGGCTTGGTATCAGCAGCATCTCCTGGCTTCTGGTATTCAGTTTCAGATAGGCATTCATGCCCGGCTTGAGAAACTCATCCTTATTAGAAACCTGGAGACGGACCTGAAGCGTACGGGTTGTCTGATCCACGCTGGGAAGAATATTCCATTTTTCGACATGGAATGTTTTATCCGGATAAGCCGGTACCGAAATTTCAAACTGCGACGTATCTTTCAGCAGATAGGCGATAGATTCCGGCACTGCAGCGCTGATCCAGACCGGGTCCATCCCCTGAATCTGAGCCACCACCTTATCTTTCGAAATATTCATGCCGGTGCGCAGGTCAAATGCAGTAATGACACCATCAATAGGTGCTTTAATGGTAAAACGGGTCTGGATTGTGCGGGTTGAACGCAGCCTTTGAATATCCTCCTCCGGCATACCAGCCAGACGAAGTCGCTCCAGAACCCCTTTTATCTGGGTTGGCGTACCGCCTGTACCGGATAACAGCAGAAACTCACTTTGTGCCTCAACCCATTCAGGAATGGTGATATCAATAAGCGGAGTGCCTTTCTTCACATGATCGCCAATTGTCAGGGGATACACTTTTTCGACGAAACCGTCAGAGCGCGCCTGCACAATGACAAACTGATACTCGTTGTAACTGACATTTGCCGGGATTGTCTGAGAATAATTCAGCACTCCTCGCGTGACTTTTTGCGTTTTTAATCCGAGATTCTGAACCTGCGTTGGATCGATACGGATCCCGCCACTGCTTTTCTCGCCACTTTCATCAGCATATTTTGGCACCAGGTCCATATCCATAAAGGGAGATTTTCCGGGTTTATCAAATTTGGTATCCGGTTTCATCGGGTCATACCAGAAAAGTACCTTTCGCTCCGGTGCCTTTTGTTCGGTTTGTACTGTTTTTTGTGATGAGTTTACATACTGCCAGGCAGTAACTGATATCAGCCCTCCTGCGATGAGGCTGCTGATAATTATTGCAGCATATTTTATCTTTATAGAAGCCATACAATTTCTCGCTGAAAAATCTAAACACCTGGCATATGCGCTCGATCATTTATTCGAGTAATTCCTTGATAAATGTTCAGGCGCACTGGATGTATTCACTCCGGACTGTTAATCAGGATTGCGTAACGTTAATGCTTTTGAGTAGGGAGATATTGCCCTGCTGAATAAACGAGAAATCGACATGGTTGCCGGTTTTCAGGGCATTGATAGCGTCGTCAGCATTAACAAAAGTGAAGCGCATGGTCATTGCAGGCCAGCCCACCGCAGGAATTGCTTCGTGCGAAATGGTAATTTTTTTACTATTCATATCAATGTCTTTAACGACACCGGTGCCCTTGATAACCTGTTGTACCGAAGCATCGCTGGCAGCATTCATATCGCCATGCTGATGTGTTTCCGCCTGAAGACCGGCAGAAAACATGACAGAGAAGGCACCAAATAAAACGGCTTTAAGTGAATTATGCATTTTTAATTTCCTGATTAAATAAAAAATTTACTCTACCCAACCGCCACCCAGCGCAGTAAACAGATTAATTTCGTTAACCTGTCTGGAATAGGTAAGATCGAGAATGGTTTGCTGCGTAGCGAAGAGGGAACGTTCTGCATCCAGCACTTCGATGTAACTGACAGCACCACTTGCATACAATCCTCTGGCACGCTGGAGAGTTATCTGAAGTGAATCTAGATAACGCTGCTGTGACTCAAGTTGCTGACTAAGGCTGTCGCGCAGCGCAAGCGTGTCGGAAACATCCTTAAAGGCTGACTGAATTTTTTGTTCGTAATTAACCACCGACTGTTGCTGACGAATTTCAGCCAGCTTCAGGTTGGCTTTATTCCTGCCAGCATTAAAAATAGGAATTTCAATTTTCGGGATAAAATTCCACATACTGCTTCCAGACGTAAAGAGGCTGGACAGCTCCGTACTGCTTGTAGAGAGGCCACTGGTCAGGGTAATGGAGGGGAAAAAGGCCGCTCGCGCTGCGCCAATATTGGCATCAGCCGCTTTCAGCTGATATTCCGCTTCCAAAATATCCGGTCGCTGCAATAAAATTTGTGAAGACAGATTTGGTGGTAATTTTACTGGTGCGATCTCCCCACCTTTCATCCCCTTTTCTGACGGAAGTGCGCGGTACGTTCCCAGCACAAGTTGCAGGGCATTGTTTGCCTGAGCCAGATCGCCTTCTCGTTTGGCTATTTCGGCGCGGGTACTTTCGATTTGACCTCTGGCCTGCTCCAGCGCCAGAACGTTTGTACTCCCGGTCACCAGTTGTTGCTCTACGAAAGCATAGGACTGTTCATAATTTTTCAGCGTTTCCCGCGCAATACGGAGTTGCTCGTACGCCAGTTGCTGGCTGAAATAGCTCTGTGAGACGTTGGAAACCAGCAGGATGTGTACGGCCCGACGGGCTTCTTCGCTGGCAAAGTAGCTCTGGCGATCAGCGTCACTCATGTTCTTAAGTTTGCCGAAAAAATCGAGCTCATAGCTGAGTTCCAGACCCGCGTCGTACTCCTGTGTGGTCCGCTTTTCGCCTTTCAGACCACCGCTGTATGTGATCCCAGATGAGGCATTCAGCTGGGGATAACGATCTGCATCCGTGACGTTGTACTGGGCCCGGGCCTCTTCAACCTTCAGGGCAGCCATTCTCAAATCACGGTTATTATTCAGAGCTTCAGTAATCAGTCGTGTAACCTGAGGATCGACAAAAAAGTTACGCCAGCCCGTATCCTGATAACCATTCGCTGCTGGCGTCAGGCTGTTTCGGGACAGTGAAAACTGCTGGGGTACCGGTGCTGCCGGGCGCTGATATTCTGGAGCCAGAGAAACACAACCGGCCAGGATGAATATCGTGCTAATGCTAAGTAATTTTAATTTGAACATAACGCTTCTCGTCCAGGCAGACCTGGTAAATGGTTCAAATGAAGTCCAGAGTATTGATAGGGGTACTTTACCGAACGCTCTCTGTTTGACGGGTGACAGGATAATGACAATGTTGTCATTTTTGCGGTAATCCGTTGATAACGAGCGTGGGCGCAATAGAATGACCATAGCAGCCAGCCGGGGAGCAAGATGAAAATATTGATCGTCGAAGACGAAATTAAAACAGGTGAATATCTCAGCAAAGGGCTTACAGAGGCAGGGTTCATAGTGGATCACGCTGATAATGGTCTTACCGGATATCATCTCGCCATGACAGCCGAGTATGATTTAGTCATTCTGGACATCATGCTGCCTGATGTGAACGGCTGGGATATCATCCGCATGCTGCGCACTGCCGGAAAGGGTATGCCGGTCTTACTGCTGACGGCCCTCGGCACGATCGAACACAGGGTCAAAGGACTGGAACTGGGTGCGGACGATTATCTGGTTAAACCTTTTGCGTTTGCCGAACTGCTAGCCCGGGTGAGAACCCTTTTGAGGCGTGGAAACACGATGATCACGGAAAGCCAGTTTAAGGTGGCTGATCTCTCTATTGATCTCGTATCCAGAAAAGTCAGTCGCGCCGGAAAACGCATTGTACTCACCAGTAAAGAGTTCAGTCTGCTTGAATTTTTCATTCGCCATCAGGGAGAGGTTCTTCCCCGCTCCCTGATTGCCTCTCAGGTCTGGGACATGAATTTTGATAGCGACACTAACGCGATTGATGTCGCTGTAAAGCGACTCCGCGCTAAAATAGACAACGATTACGGGACAAAGCTGATCCAGACAGTCCGGGGTGTGGGCTATATGCTGGAGGTCCCGGATGCATAGCAAACCTTCCAGGCGCCCTTTCTCACTCGCTCTGCGGCTGACCTTTTTTATCAGCCTGTCCACGATACTGGCTTTCATCGCCTTTACCTGGTTTATGCTGCATTCTGTTGATAATCATTTTGCCGAACAGGATGTCAGCGATCTTCAACAAATCAGTACCACACTGAGCCGTATACTCCAGTCCCCGGCAGATCCGGATGAAAAAAAAGTAAGCAAAATAAAGGAATCGATTGCCAGCTACCGCAACGTTGCCCTTTTGCTCCTCAATCCCAGGGGTGAGGTGCTCTTTAGTTCAGCGCAGGGGGCAGCACTACGCCCGGCCGTGAATTCAGCAGATTTTAGCGAGCACAGCCGCGCTCGGGATGTCTTTCTCTGGAGGGTGGAGGATCCAGCGAGAACGAGGGATACCGGGTCTGAAATGAAGATGGAAACATACCGGATTATCGCCTCCTCTGGCCAGGCGATATTTCAGGGCAAACAGCAGAACTATGTCATGCTGACTGGCCTCTCCATTAATTTCCATCTCCATTACCTTGATGCGCTGAAAAAAAATCTGATTGCAATCGCTGTTGTGATAAGCCTGCTGATTGTTCTGATCATTCGCATCGCTGTCCGTCAGGGGCATCTGCCCCTTCGTAATGTCAGCAATGCCATTAAAAGCATCACCTCCGAGAATCTTGATGCGCGGCTGGAACCGACACGGGTTCCCATTGAGCTGGAGCAACTGGTTATCTCGTTCAATCATATGATTGGAAAGATTGAGGATGTCTTTACCCGCCAGGCCAATTTCTCTGCCGATATCGCGCACGAGATCAGAACGCCCATCACCAATCTGGTGACACAGACTGAAATCGCGCTGAGTCAGGATCGAACCCAGAAGGAACTTGAGGATGTCCTCTACTCCAGCCTGGAAGAGTATAACCGGATGACCAAAATGGTCAGCGACATGCTGTTCCTGGCGCAGGCAGACAATAATCAGCTGATACCTGACAGGGTCCGGTTTGACCTCAGAGCAGAAGTTATGAAAGTCTTCGAGTTTTTCGAAGCCTGGGCCGAAGAACGCAATATCACGCTCAAATTTGACGGGATGCCCTGCCTGGTTGAGGGAGATCCACAAATGTTCAGAAGAGCGATCAATAATCTGTTATCCAATGCCCTGCGTTATACCCCGGAGGGACAGGCCATCACCGTCTCAATAAGAGAGCAAGAGAGCTTTTTTGACCTTGTGATTGAAAATCCGGGGAAACCAATCCCTGAAGAGCATTTATCAAGGCTGTTTGACCGTTTTTATCGGGTGGATCCGTCCAGACAACGAAAAGGAGAAGGCAGCGGCATCGGCCTTGCGATTGTGAAGTCAATCGTGGAAGCACATCGCGGGAGAGTGCAGGTGGAATCGGACGTACGCTCAACTCGTTTTATCTTATCCGTGCCCAGACTGGAGAAAATGATTCCCGAGCCTCAATACTGAGAATAAAGATTTAAATGACAAAGATGTCATTAGCCTGTCATGCAGCAAACAGAAGCCATTCGATATAATTAGTGCAACTTATCAGGAAGGCTGGGTTGCTTCATTAATACCCGGCGTCAGAGTACGCCAGGAAACGAATATCCAGCCCTCTTCCGGAGAAATAAACATTGCCGAACCTGTTTCAGTTATGGAACTGTAAACACCGATGGTACTTCCCCGGATATCACTAATTCATAAATGGAGAGTTATCATGAAAAATATCGTATTAGCATCTTTGCTGGGCTTTGGTTTAATTTCTTCGGCCTGGGCCACTGAAACCGTGAATATCCATGAGCGCGTCAATAATGCACAGGCTCCTGCTCACCAGATGCAGTCTGCTGCGGCTCCTGTCGGGATCCAGGGGACTGCTCCTCGTATGACCGGTATGGACCAGCATGAACAGGCCATTATTGCTCATGAAACCATGACGAACGGATCGGCGGATGCACACCAGAAAATGGTGGAAAGTCATCAGAAAATGATGGGAAATAACACGGTATCCACGAGCGTCCCGTCAACGTCTTACGCGGCGATGAATGAGCATGAAAGAGCGGCAGTTGCCCATGAATTCATGAATAACGGTCAGTCCGGCCCTCATCAGGCCATGGCCGATGCACACCGCCGCATGGTTAATGCGGGCTGAATGCGACTGTAGTATCCGTGCTTTTACCCTTTCCTTGATAGATTATTCCTTGACCGTATATGTGGCTGCATTTTTGCCCCCTTCAGGGGGCTTTTTTATCTGACTCAGCTACAATTAACCGGTACCTACCTTACAAGGAACTATTGTATGAAAATCAAAAACTCCCTTTTTGTCATACTGATGTTATCCCTGCCTGCAATTTCTGCTGAACATTCAGAAATGAACATGTCAGATATGACCTCATCAGCATCGTCACAGGAATACTTGGCGGGCATGAAAGATATGCATGACAAAATGATGGCCGCCGTTAATGAGCCAGATCCCGACAAGGCCTTTGCAAAAGGCATGGTTGCACATCATGAAGGGGCAATAGCAATGGCTGAAACCGAGCTGAAGTATGGAAAAGATCCCGAAATGAGAAAGCTCGCACAGGACATTATTAAAGCTCAAAAAGGTGAAATTGAGCAGATGAATACATGGCTTGACCGTCATAAATAATGAACACCGGAGTGTTGTCTTGCGCACACTTTTAGAGTACTCCCGGACACGAAAACATATAGTACTTAACTAATTAAAACCCGAATAATTTCGGGTTTTAAATGCAGCTTTCTTTTCTGAACGGAATAATAGTCATACAATCTAATTTTTTTGTAATTATTCCTGCTTTTAATCAGGTGCTGGACGATGGATAACAGCTCCCGCCTGAGAGAGAAAATCCGTCTGATCACCTGGCGCCATACATAACCGATTGAGCGACATACCATGCTGGTAAAATATTAACATCCTTCTCCAAAAATATGAATTACATGACAGGAACGATAGTCAGTCAGCATATCGCTTTCATTGCTAAAAATAAAACGAAACATGCATCTGCTCGTAACTTAATTACTCTCCATCTTGTAAAAAAGAATCAAATCCTCTAATGTTATCCCGATACCCGCTTTTTTTAACACTTCTTTCCGCTCGGCATATATTTTCCTCAACATATCTTCAAACCCCTTGCCAAGATGAATTTGTTTATGGCAGTTGCAACATAGTGATATGATATTCTCCTCCACATCCAGTGAATTCTCAAAATAGTCTTGCTTTGACATCGGGACAATGTGATGAGGTTCGGTATAATTTAGGGGAGAGTTTCGCCTTCTGAACGTTGGATGGTCGCAATTAATTTCACATTTATAATCAGCTTTTTTCAGCGCATTTTTTGAAACAGATTTACTTCTTGGGTATGAAAGTCCATTTTTGACTTCTATTGCAGCTTTCTTAGGTTTCGCTTTTTCGTTATACTCAAATGGCTGAGTAACGTCAAAGTGATTACTTTCTTCTAGAGCAGTAATCAAATCATTATCTGAGTAAAAATCAATGCTTGAGCTTTCGTTCGTACCAAAAAAATCTAGTTCTTTTATTGCCTGAACAAGTTCTTCACGAATAGTCCATAAATTTCGCTTTGGGTTTCCTTTAATTTCTCTGCTTTTCATGACTGTAATGAATTTAGTCCCGGAAGCTATCTTTCCGACGCCTTTAACCTCGAATCGGCCAAGCTGCTTCTGAACTCTTCCACCCAACCCATTGATTACACCGTTAGCACTCATACTGTGCAGGTCGTACTTCTTGCCGATATCGAAACATGTGCAGGAATGGTCTGGCTCAATGAACCATTTTTTTAACGCTGCAATACTTTTGTCATCAAAAACTTTTTTATCCCTTAATAAAACCTTCCATTCTTCAACGCTAATATCTATATCACAGACGTATTCACCATCAATTACTTCACATATTTTTTCAATCATGTCCATAACTCTCTTGTAACACAGGCTTTGTAATAATGTAAAATCCGTTACACGGCGTTGTATGTAATGTCATTGTCTCCTGGACTCCTACAGCCTTAACAACTTTGTGTTTTGTTGTCCAAAAACATTTTGTTGCAGTGAGTACTCACTGAGATAAATCTCGCCTTGAGCCTATCACATCAGCAGACTTCCTCTCAACCTTATGGACTTAACCCGGTCATTCTTCGCGACAAAGAAAGTACAGGCATTTTACATGACGAAGAGACGGTCTCAGCTTCACATGACCGGATAACGCTTTTAATGTACTTCATTATTACGGCACGGGTGTTCATCGTGTATTTTTAAATATTAATCATTTTGTTTTACGGGTGGTTACCCATAAATTTTAACATTTACTAATCAAGATGGCAGTTATACGTACATTCCCGGCAAAAATCCTGAGGTTTACAGATTCCAACACCGTAACAGACCCGGTCATTCCCCTGGTCCTCCGGAGAGTCTAGTACGAGTGATAAACATGAATTCCTGTATCTGAAGTTCAGCCGCTGGCAGATAAGTCGTGAACTATAATTATACTCAGTCAGATCCAAACGCCTTTTCATCTGTTTATATACTTTGTACATACCAGGAGATTACATGCAGGCACCCGGTATTCCGAAGAATGAAGAACAGAGGCTGAAGTCCCTGTATATTACCGGCCTTCTTGATACCCGTGACGATGAGCGTTTTGAACGCCTGACGCGGCTGGCCCGCAAAGCCTTTCAGGTCCCGGTGGCCCTGATAAGCCTGCTGGATCGCGAGCGCCAGTGGCTCCTAGCCTGCCAGGGGATCGGCGTGCGCGAAACACCGCGTAACATTTCGTTCTGCGGGCATGCCATTCTGCATGATGGACCTTTCATCATTCACGATGCGTCTGCCGATGAGCGGTTCCATGAAAATCCCCTGGTCACCGGTGAACCCCACATCCGGTTCTATGCCGGCCAGCCGGTGAGCCTGCCGGACGGCACGATTGCCGGCACGCTGTGCCTGATCCACACCTCTCCCCGCGCCTTCACGGATGAGGACATTGCGTCCCTCCGGGATCTGGCCTGTATTGTGGAGGATGAATTCGAGGCCATCAGCATGGCCATGACGGACAGCCTGACGGGCATTCCCAACCGGCGCGGGTTTTACCGTGCCGGCGAAAAACTCTTCCGCGCAATGAACCGGCAGGATGCGTCGTTCAGCCTCATCTATTTCGATCTGGACAGGTTCAAACCGGTTAACGATCTCTGGGGACACGCTGAGGGTGACGAGGTGCTGAAGATCTTTGCCGGCTTTTTACATCAGCACCTCGAACCGGGCGAAATAGCAGGCCGCCTCGGCGGGGATGAGTTTGCCGCCCTGATCCGGCGAAACGGGAATACCGGCTCTTATCTTCATGCGCTGAGTGCCAGTCTCGATCATTACAATGACACCTCGGGCAAGCCCTACAACATCAATTATTCCTTTGGCGAACTGATCAATAACGCAGACCAGTACACGACGCTGGCGGAGATGATCGGCAAATGTGACGAAGTGATGTACCTGAAGAAAAAACGAAAGACCCTCTCCCGGAAAACAGAACCGTGACGTTCTCCTTCCCGGCTGATCCCCTGACCCGGGGTTCAGCCGGACGGCATGAACAATATATTTAACCGCAGGACGCATAAAGTCATTTATATTTGCTCATGGTGCAATAGTCCACTCATCGCAACAATTACTCGTTTTTTGTGTCCATGCTGCAATAATTCCTCTTCTCAACTTCTGAGATCCGAAAAAAGGTAAAGCCGGATGCTAACTATCCGAGGTGAATGTGACTATGTGTTTACGCTGGCAGCCAGGCCACCTGAATTGTTTATCGTGATGTGCTCCGGCATACGTAAAGCCTACACCGGAGCCAAGGGGGGATTACTCCTGAAGGTGCAGCTCCTTCAGATTCGTTTCAAAGTAATCAACATAAATTCGCTCATTTTTTGGCTTCATTATCAGCTGAATACCGTTGGGAACGGGCGGGCATGAGGCCCGGTAGGCGAACATTTCATCCTGGATATTCCGGAGCGTATAGCCCAGTTGCTCTTCTTCTGCCCTTCCGGACACCCTGATGCCGGATAATTCCTTCTCAACGTACTTTTTCAGCTTCTCGCTTCTTTTCATACTGCTGCGATTATCCAGAAACTGAAGCAAGAAATAGCGGATGACCGGCAGAGTGAACACCACATAGAAGAGGATCTCATTCAGCCCGGATTTCATGGCGATGCCGTAAACAAGCATCGCGACAGGCGAGACAATGAAAGCTGAAAGATAAAACACGTGCAGTACCTCCCTGAGCGATTTGTCCCAGCCGAGGTTTTTTCCTTGGCACAGGAGCGCCATTACGGCCTGCGGCGCGTCATACACCTTACTGACGTACCACCCCTCTTCGCCAAATCGCTTTCGTGCTTTTTCCGGGCAGTCCCTGAAATAGGCAGCAGCCCGGATGATGTCATCCCGTGGGATCTCCTCCACCTTCAGGTCATTGCGCCGGATGCCAAGTACCCGGCAGTCGTACATTTCCTGGATTGAGGCTGCCTTCCTGCGCAGTGCTGAGATATGTCCGCTGATGATAATGTTAAAAGTAAGCACTAGGAGTCCATACAACCCTAATAGCGAAGACAGCAACTCTGAATCGACAAAGCCCCGGCTCCGGTTGTATACGGTAACGAGCGAAAGCAGGAGCGGCACGATGATGCTGAAGATAAAATTCAGCCTGTTCCAATTTTTTACCCTGTCGTACATACGGGCCTGAGCATACAGTAAATCCAGATTTTCTCTGGTCGACTGGTTCGTGTAGATGGCATTCATGGTTCACCCGTAAACAGGAAAGGACGGCCCGAACACGTCGCGCCATTTATTGATAGATTTTTCATACTCTTTATTATCTTCAAACCGTCTCGCCTCCGATGCCTTCTGCGCATCGAGATAACATCTGTCCGATATTGCCTTACGTGCCTCGGCTGAAAGAGAGTTGATATCTCCCTGTATGCCTTTAGGATCGTTGACGGAGAACTGTACCAACAGACCAAGATGGCGGAAAAGCGCTTCCAGTTCCATATCGACAAACGATGAGCAGGACGTCCTGCCAGCGTAATAGTCCAGAATCAGCGTCTCAAGCAGATAGGAACTCATGGAAGGCATCGTCAGTCTACGCTGCCAGTACTTGACTGCCCTAATGACATTGAGCACATTGCCGTCATTCTGCACATTGATAGCTGTGACTCTGTCCCTGTCTTTGCGGGGGTCGGTAAACTTCCAGTGGCCGTTGCCGTCTGGGATCAGGTAGTAAGTCCGTCCAAAGACATCTTCGCTGGTAATGAAGCAGGGCACGATGTCAAAATTCCAGTCCTTGCTGACCAGTTTCAGCGTGACGGCTTCCTGGTTACGCCTGATATCAGCCTGGGCGTACTGGGCAATGTCCTGCAAGTGGTTTTTAAAGGCATTTAGAATTCTGACGGAGCAGATAGTGTCAGCTCCTGAATGCCGATACCCGTGCAGGCGCGACCCCTCGCCGGAAGAGGTCAGGGTGATCCGGTCACTCAGAACGTTATAGGTGGCACTCTGCGCGGACAAGCCGAACATCAGATCGATATCGTCCAAGGGACGGATTTTGGTTCTTCTGGCAAAGGATCCAAAGGCAATATGGATCGCCGGATAACTCACCGGAAATTTATCGTCCTTCTCAAAATCACTCATCTTACCGATAAGCCAGTCGCGACTTGCACGCGCGTCATCGGTATCTGCCTTTTTGAGATTCACGGTATCTTTCATAAATTCGTTAAAGGCAGCTATTACTGTGGTCGCCATGTTCAGTCCTTTAATTATTTATTGCAAAAGGCGCAGGACTCTGTCGTACATCTGCACACTCCAGTGCCCTGAAGGAGTAGGTACAGTTTATTCTTAGTACCGCAAGTTCACTACCGTCTCGCTCTCTTAAAAGGCATATAATTTATATGGGAAATATATGCCTCGCTCTTTTATTCACAATTATGCGAAGCGTTTCAATTATTGATGCCAAATAAGCAATAATGTGATTAAGTTCAAAATTCATCCTTAGTGTTGCATTATCAGCACAAATCCTTCTACATACCTCCTGAGATCCGAAAACCCCAAGTCCCGGATCCGCTGATCGTCACTCCCCGCCCGCCGGCCCGGAAACACAACATGTGCCACGATATCAGCTGCGGTTTCTTCCATATGTAGTGTTTTATGGCCTGTTCGTGAGCCGGCGCGCGGCGGCAGATAATGGCGATATGTTTATTTCCCCGTCGTGGTACACTTCCGGAAAGTTTAAATAAGCCAGAAAGTCGGATCTGCCGGAAACGGCCATCCGGTAATTTAATTAAGTGGCTATATGGCTGCTTATTATCAGCCTGAAAATGATGACGGCAGGGAAAGTCATTAAGTGTGACTTTCTGCTGCGTCGTCGGCTGATTGTTGCGGGGTGGGATTATTTTGAAGAGAACTAAAAATGCAAAAGATAATGGAAGTTTGGAATTACCTGACCCATCAATGCGGCCACCAGAATTTATGGATAAAGGAGAATCCAGTCCCGCCCGGGCAGAACAGTTCAGGATATCCATTTCAGCCGGTCATTCTGAGTGCGTCTGGCCGCGTACTGGCAGTTTTCAATCTGAATCGAGAAGGCTGGAATTACACAGCCATAACACCATATTGCCAGCCCGCAGATAACATTATGAATAAGCCTGCTTCCGCCCAAGCATTAACTTATGATCAGGCATTTAATTACCAGATAGAAGGTTATTAAGTTGATGTCGCATTAAAACAAACAGGGTGCCGTCAAATTACTGACGGGATTTCTCAATAAAGGTAACTGAATGTGTGATTTATGCAGGGCCGAGGGGAATTACTTCCATACGGCAGAATGCGTGTATGACCAGCTGGTCCAGGAGTACCCCGTGCTGTGGCTGCGGGATTCCACCCGAATCGGTGCCTGCTACCTTCTCCGTGAGTTGCTTTCGCCGGAGGGGATGGTGCTGGCTATACAGAACGCCCCTCCCATGACGGGGTGGCGGCTGCGCATGCGGTATAACGAGGCCATTGACGAAGAGATTGATCCGAAGTGCGGGGACCTTATCAAGCTGTCCTCTAGGGCGGATGCCATGCTGGCTTTTATGCTGTTTCCGCGATTAAGCGATAAACATGATGGGCGCAAGTATTAAGGAAAAAATGATGACTCAAAACTCGGAACTGAAATGGCGAAATGCCGCACTTAAGCATTTGATCATCGGACCTGGCGAGATGACTATTCTTGATGCCATTACGACCCTGCTGGCCCGGGCTTCCGGTAGAACTGATGGGTTGTTGATCAGCGATCTCTGGGCGAAAGGCACAAAAAACCAAAGCTGTGCTGGAGAAGTGGATCCTAACATTACCCGGCATATTGTTACCTGGGGGGCCGCGAAGTGATGACAATTAAACGTGATGGCTCTATTAAGATTGTGAAAGATGAGCAGCTGGTCCGGTTGCCTTCAGATGGCAAGAATCCTCCTTCAGCTTCATCCAGTCATGCTTCGATAGTTTTTGAACCTCTCGCGAGCGAAATTGAGCGTTCAGGGGCTGCCCGCGCTTTCGATGAAAAAAAAGCTCTTAATACGGAGTTTAAAGATGCAGTTTCTTCCGATACTTCAGGCAAACGCTTATGAATTTTTCAGGGAGAGACATGACGTCGTTCAGTATAAATGACCCTCATGCCGTGGAAGTTGCGAATGAAATGGTGGCGTTATTGACGCTGAGATGGAGAGCCGGGGAGAAATCAGTTTGCTCCCGGGCGAAGATTACTCCCAGAAGGCGCTGGAATATCTTATGGAGAAATACCTTCCGGAAAACGGTGACGCTACATGATACCGTCTGTTCCCGCCCATGGCGTTTCGTTTTCTGCCGCGCAGCTGCCGGTGGCTATCGACTACCCTGCCGCGCTGGCCCTGCGTCAGATGGCTCTTGTTCAGGTCGATCTGCCGAAATACCTGCTGGCGCCGGAAGTGAGCGCACTCCTCCACTACGTGCCCGATCTGCACCGTAAAATGTTGCTTGCGACGCTGTGGAACACTGGCGCCCGCATTAACGAAGCCCTCTCGCTCACGCGGACCGACTTTCCCTGGCTCCGCCCTATCCGTTCGTGCAGTTGGCCACCCTCAAGCAGCGTGCGGAAAAAGCGGCCCGGACCGCCGGAAGAACTCCCGCCGGCAGTCAGCCTCATCGCCTGGTGCTGCTGTCGGACAATCAGTACGTCAGTCAACTGGAGATGATGATCGCCACACTGAAAATTCCGCTTGAGCGTCGCAACAAGCGTACCGGCAAGATGGAGAAGGCGCGCATCTGGGAGATCACCGATCGGACGGTCCGTACCTGGCTGAATGAAGCTGTCGAAACAGCGGCCGAGGACAGAGTTACGTTCTCGGTGCCGGTGACCCCGCATACGTTTCGTCATTCCTACGCCATGCACATGCTCTATGCGGGTATTCCGCTGAAGGTGCTGCAGAGCCTGATGGGCCACAAGTCGATTAGTTCAACTGAGGTGTATACAAAGGTGTTTGCGCTGGATGTGGCTGCGCGCCATCGTGTTCAATTCCAGATGCCAGGGATCGAGGCAGTAGCATTACTCAAAGGTCAGTCATAATGTAACAGTAACAGCCTGACGCGCCCGGCAGGCTTGTCCTACCCCTCCCTTGTTCAAAACAGAGTATTGAACAAGGGAGGGGTATCCTTTTAAAATCAATGAAAATAAACCCGATCATCAAAAATAATTTCTGGACACTTTTTCCGATAGTGCCAAAACGTCCAAGGAGGAAAGCATATTTGCATGCCGTTGAGACGCATCTATAGATGACGGAGTGATGAATAACCAGCAGTGGACAGAGAGCGCTGTATGTCTAATTGCCTCGGGAATTAAATGAGGGGCGTAAAAAAGGCCGCTGGCGCGGCCTGATTGTGTATGTAAGGGATGGTACAGCTAATCCACTACTCCAGCAGTGAAGTAAGGTCTGGAAAGGTGCTGGTATCATCGTCTAATTGCCAGAGAGTTTCACCTTCCAGATCAACGTCAATCAGTTCGATTTCATCTGAATCCATGATATTCCTCGGCAATAGTGAGGCTTTAAAGTAACAGGTCAGATCCCGCACATCTAGCAGAACTGGACGGAATAAGCTGAATGTCCAATGTGTGTTCGCATGGTACTAAGAAGTTGTGATGATTTAAGTACGCTGATGGCGTAGGCGCTAGCAGGCCAATGTGATCAAGCTAAACCAATTATTTGTAGTTCATTTTTCTTTGTTGTGGACCATAACTGTTAATTCATGCCTGTCTGCAAAGTGAAGACTGTCAGTGGCACTATGTTATTTAGGCTCCCTTCCCTTTCATCCTCTCGGATTTTAAAAAGTTATCAACATATACACTGATTAGATCCAATAACACGATCCTTTTGAAGATCCTGAATGGATCCATATAGTTCCAAACAGATCCCCGATCGCTGCAGGCCACGTCAGACAAGGCATTCAGAAGATTTGGGTGTGTCGTATTATGCATTAAGTGTGTCGCAACATGTAGTTGGTGTGTCATGCCATGATCAAAGTGGGTGACATCATGCTCCTGGTGTGTCATAACATGCAAAATGGTGTGTCGCAGCATGTAAAATAACGAACTATCCACCCTCTGTGGATAACCTCGAATGGATTCTTAAAACAGTGGTGTAACTATATGACTGATAACAATTTTATACCCTCGCAAATTACTAATGAAGGAGAGGTACACCAATTAACAGTCACAAACAATTCATCTGTTCAACCAGCGATTCTACTGCGTCTGGGTGTCTTTGTTCCTGCCAGCAGAGCAATTCCTAAGGGGCAGAAGTCCGGTGTAGATGTTTCTTCGTCATTCTCCCAGCTTGAGTTCGCTCGTAAGGAAGGTTATGACGAAGTCAGAATCTTTGGTGAGCGCCTTAACATATCAACGGACTTTAGTGTCTGGATGGGCATTATTGGTGCCTTCAGTAAATACGGCTTGAAATCAAATACTATCGAGCTGCCTTTCACTGAGTTTGCCGCGTTGTGCCAGTATGATTCGCGTCAGTTTAACAAACGTCTGCGTAACACCATCTTCGATGCTCTTACTCGGATCGGTACCAAGACTGTTCAGTTCAACAGTAAGAAAACTGGAGATAAATTTTTTACCCAGCTCCTTAAGAGCGGTAAGTATACGAGAGAGTCCGATACAATCACGCTTCAGGCTGATGAGCGCCTTCATGAACTGTATCAGATTGACTACAACATTCTCCTGCGTAAACGTCCCTACCATATGCTTAAAGGTAAAGAGGTGGCTCAGACGCTCTATACCTACATTGCTAGCCTGCCCGATAACCCTGCCCCAATTCGATTTGATCGCATCATTGAACGATTGAATTTGACCTCTCCAGTAAAGGAGCAGAACCGCCTGATCAAAGCTGCACTTAAGCAACTACAAGATATTGGCTACATTGAATATTCCATAGTGAAAGATGGCCGAACTCTAACGGTGTTGATTCATAAGCGAAACAAAAAACTTAAAGAATTGACGTCATAGAAGGTGGGTCACATTATGCAAACGATCCAGCAATGGTGGGTCGTAGCATGACTTCAGGTGTGTCATAACATGTAGTCGTTGCGCTGTAGCCTTCATGCCGGTTTTGATAGGTTTATTTTTGTGCAACTTAAATGTCTTCGCATACTGTGACACACCTTTTGCATATCGCTGCCCACTTTTTACATGTTGGTACCCACCTTTTTTAGATCCTCTGAGGATCATTTTTCTTAGCATGTTGCGACACACTTTATGCATGCTATGACCCACTTTTATCACTCTGTATATATTGAACGTGATGCCCGGCACAGGGGAGTGATATGTCCTCTAAAGCTACATGCTCATGTTGAACTACAGAGGTCATAAATGGTGTCTCCAGCTGCCCTGCCTTCATGCATAAAGTGTTTCGTCTGCCTCAAGAGGAAAAGGCTGTCGGTATACGAAAAAGACACCCTACGTTTTTGGTGGTTTTGTGGTTAACTAATGTCCAGTAATATTAAATTTTTCTTAACCCTCTTATTTTGTTGAAGGATTCTGTTTAAAAAGTTATCAACTTTGCAGGATTTGATGCACTTTGCGTTTTTTTAGTGGGTTTGCATGTTTTGTGTTGCTTTGCTTGTTTTATCAAGATTTAATATAATGATGCAAAGTTGATTAAAGGAGTTTCAAATGGGATTAATGGATACGCTTAACCAATGCATTGCAGCTGGCCATGAGATGACGAAAGCCATCGCAATTGCTCAATTTAATGATGATAGCCCTGAAGCAAGAAAAATCACCCGCAGATGGCGAGTTGGTGAGGCAGCCGACCTGATCGGTATTTCATCCCAGGCTATTCGTGACGCTGAAAAAGCAGGACGTTTGCCGCATCCAGATATGGAATTGCGGGGACGCGTTGAACAGCGCGTTGGCTATACCATTGAGCAAATAAACCACATGCGAGATGTGTTTGGTACCCGTCTCCGTCGCCCAGATGAAAGCTTACCTCCGGTAATCGGTGTTGCAGCTCATAAAGGTGGGGTTTATAAAACTTCTGTCTCCGTTCATCTTGCTCAGGATCTGGCTTTAAAAGGGCTTCGCGTACTCTTAGTCGAAGGCAACGATCCGCAGGGTACGGCCTCGATGTATCATGGTTGGGTTCCTGATTTACATATTCATTCTGAAGATACTCTCCTCCCCTTCTATCTCGGTGAACGAGATGATGCTTCATATGCGGTAAAACCAACATGCTGGCCAGGCCTTGATATCATCCCTTCTTGTCTGGCCTTACATCGTATTGAAACTGAGTTGATGGGACGTTTCGACGAAGGAAAGCTACCGACAGAACCTCATATGATGCTAAGGCTAGCCATTGAAACGGTAGCCCATGATTACGATGTGGTTGTTATCGATAGCGCGCCTAACTTGGGTATCGGCACAATTAACGTTGTTTGTGCCGCTGATGTGTTGTTAGTTCCTACTCCTGCAGAATTATTTGACTATACCTCTGCCCTGCAATTTTTCGACATGCTCCGCGATTTGTTGAAAAACGTAGACCTCCAGGGTTTCGAGCCAGATGTCAGGATCTTGCTTACAAAATACAATAATAATAACGGTTCTCAGTCGCCATGGATGGAAGAGCAAATCAGGGATGCCTGGGGAAGCATGGTCCTCAAAAATGTAGTGCGTGAAACGGACGAAGTAGGTAAAGGGCAAATTCGAATGAGAACAGTGTTCGAGCAAGCTATCGATCAGCGCTCTTCTACAGGCGCATGGAGGAATGCACTAGCAATTTGGGAGCCGGTTTGTAATGAAATCTTTGACCGTCTCATTAAACCTCGTTGGGAGATCCGTTAATGAAACGCGCGCCTATCATCCCTAAATCAACCCCATCAGCTACACCTGTGACTACTGTAACAGCCCCCGCGGCTCCTATGGTTGATACACTCATTGCTCGAGTGGGTGCTATGGCAAAGGGCAATACTATTACCCTTCCCGTCTGTGGACGAGAAGTAAAGTTTGTTCTCGAGACTATCCCCGGTGCAGATGTTGCCAGCTCAACAAAGGTCTGGTCTGGTAATGAACGTGATCAGGCATTTTTAACAGAAGAGGCCTTAGACGATCTCATCCCATCGTTCTTACTTTCGGGCCAGCAAAATCCGGCATTTGGTCGTAAGGTCAACGGTCATATAGAAGTTGCTGATGGCAGCCGCCGTCGCATGACCGCCATTCTGACATCTACTGAGTATCGCATACTTGTCGGTGCACTTGATGACGAACAGATGGATGCTTTATGTAAACTAGGAAATGATTACAGGCCGACAAGTGCTTATGAAAGAGGTAAGCGATATTCCCAGCGTTTAGCTAATGAGTTTAATGGGAATATTTCTGCTCTGGCTGACGCTGAAAACATCTCTAGAAAAATCATAACCAGATGCATTAATTCTTCTAAGTTACCAAGAGATGTTATCGCCCTCTTCTCTCATCCTGGCGAACTTTCCGCGAGAGCTGGTGAAAACTTACAGAAAGTTTTTTCTGAAAACGAAGCTCTTTTACTTGAGGGCGCATCTGAACTATCAGAGAAGAGAAAAGCAGGAGTTGTACTTGAGACTGATGAAATAATTCAATTTCTTACAGCCTTACTTAAAGACTCCAGTAAGAAATTAATTGAGCCCCCTGAAAAGCGCCAGTTCATTCCTGGAGCAACAGCGCGGTATAAAGGTAATAAAGTGATCATCAGCCTCGATCGTTCCAAACTTTCCGAGGAGGATATTGGGAAGTTTGAAGAAATGCTTGAGCTTTTAGCTACGAAGAAAAACCAATACTAATTCGGTATTTATCTTCCTGCATTACCCTCTTCAGGACCATGGTCCCAACCACTCAACTGGGACCACGGTCCCAACCACTCAACTGGGACCACGGTCCCAACCACTCAACTGGGACCACGGTCCCAACCACTCAACTGGGACCACGGTCCCAACCATTCAACTGGGACCACGGTCCCAACCATTCAACTGGGACCACGGTCCCAACCATTCAACTGGGACCACGGTCCCAACCACTCAACTGGGACCACGGTCCCAACCACTTAACTAGTCCCAGTTATACGAGTAAGATTGAGGTCTCAGCTACATAACAGAAAGCTTGGCCAAAGCCATTAATCAATAACTAAGATCTCAGCTGCAGCGCTTTATATTCTGTACTGTGCAAAGGTTTTTATGAAACAATATGGCATGTAGCGTGCCGCTATCTAATTATTTTATATGAATATCTTTCCATCATATTGTATAGGCAGGTGACAATTTTTCTCTTTTCATCTGTCATGATGTAGCGTTTTCTCTTCCTTCAAACCAGATCTACACAAGCCAGAATGGTTAATACCATCCAGAACTTTCATCTGCTCATCGCTGTGAACCCGCGGCTGTACTTCACCAAAAAGATTGAGCTTTGAAACGCCTGCCGGGGTAAAGTCATTTAGCATAATCCCTGCTTTAGCGTATCGGTTCCATCCTGCCAGACATGGTCTAAAGTCTAACGGCAGCCGCAATAATGTCTCGTGTGTCGCGGGGAGTTGTATGTGATTTTTCAATGGCCACAGTGCCATAATAGGGTTCGTTCATGGCAAATGGAGGGCCATAGTAATCCCTCGAGTGTTATGTTATTTTTCGATATCTTCGGCCTACAACCCAGATTTCTCTCACAAATTGAAGTGAAAGAAGTTTCTCTGTTCTGCGAAAGTTTCCAGCTGTCAAAGTCAGTTCATAACGGAACTGAGGCCGCTCTTTGGATGCTCACTGAGTACTTTTGCAAATTTTTTTGTTGATCTCACTCTCACACCTTTGTTAGTCCGGGTGACTGATACTATGGTTGTTAGCCTTAAAATGCCAACTATGGTTGCTATGTTTCCTTTTCAGATTTTGGCCTGATTTACTCGTGCGCATAGGGTCTGATGGTTTTCCTTACGTTCGCTGTATAGGTCTGCCAGATATTTATTCTGTTTTTTTTAGTGCAGGATGATCTTAAATAATTCCTCATTAACATCGACGATACGATCGTACAATTAGGATGTCTTCATCCATTCGTTTTCATCAAATTTCTGTCAGGCTTACGGTGCGCGCCTAGCTGCGTAAGAACGCTGAATCTTATGAGCAACTGGGTATTGCCGAGGATATGTTTACCGATGAGCAGCTGATAGAATTTATGCAGTGGCAACCAATAATGACCAATTGACCAATTGACCAATTGACCAATTGTTGTCGCACCCGCAGGAACCCGCCTGTGCCGGCCTTGAAACGTGTTACTGGAAGTTATTCCGGAGTATCAGTAGAGGGCTTTCACGAAAGAAGATGGCGAATACAATATTTATAAAACAGTGAAGTGGGTGAGATAAAGAGGAAAAAGAGCCCATGTATTCCATGGACTCTTTTTTAGATGCCTCGATTATTCTGTCCACCTTTTGGGGGGCAGTACAAAACGAGGCCATCTGCTTGACTAGACACCAACAGAATAGCCCCTTAATTGCCGCAAGGCAAGGGAGGTTGTTAACGTGTTAATCCTATGCAGTAATGTCCCTTTTGACCCATTCTGAAATGTCCCCGTAGCTTCTCAGGCAGGATATTTCATGACAAAAGAGACCATTAGCATGAGCCTTAAAGAACTTGACCGTCTCCAGATAATTCGGGATTCAGTCAGCCGTCAGATCACCCAGGAGCAGGCTGCGGACCGTATAGGTATATCAATCCGGCAGGTGAAACGTCTCGTTCAGCGCGACCGGATTGAAGGTCCTCAGGGACTGGTTTCTCGTCGACGAGGACAACGTCCCAATAATGCTTTTACGTCGGAATTTCGGACTCTCGTCATCTCACTTGTCAGAGATAAATACCCGGATTTCGGCCCCACGTTTGCCTGTGAGAAGTTACGGGAGATCCATGGGCTGGCTTTGTCGGCCGAAACTTTGCGCAAGTGGATGGTTGAAGAAGGTTTATGGCGTGAGCGACGCCGAAAAATTGCCCGCATTTATCAGCGTCGGCAACAGCGCCCATGCTATGGCGAACTTATCCAGATTGACGGTTCTCCGCATGACTGGTTTGAAGAGCGAGGGCCCCGCTGTACGTTATTGTCTTTATTGATGACGCCACCAGTGCGCTTATGGCGCTCCGCTTCGCTCCTGCAGAAACGACACGTGCTTACATGGAAACGTTACGTGATTATCTAGACAAATATGGGCGTCCCTTTGCCCTGTATTCTGACAGACACAGTATTTTCCGCGTGAATAACCCGGAACGTGAAGGCGAGCTGACGCAATTTACCCGTGCCATTAAAACTCTTGGGATCGAGCCAATTCACGCTAATACTCCTCAGGCTAAGGGCCGGGTCGAGCGTGCTAATCAGACCTTACAGGACAGATTGGTTAAAGAATTACGCCTTCGCAATATCAGTGATATCGAATCAGCTAACCTGTGGTTGTCTGAGTTTATGAAGGATTACAACTCTCGCTTCGCTTCAGTCCCCCGTGAAAATGGTAACGCCCACAGGGAGATTCTTCATTCTCCGGAAGAACTTAACTACATACTCTGTTATCAGTCCCGTCGGGTGCTTTTCAGGAATCTGACCTTTCAGTATAAAACGAGTGCATATAAGATTCGTTCAGAAGGGGAGGGATACCGTCTCAGGCATGCGATTGTCACGGTTTGCGAAAGCTTTAACGGTGAAATAACGGTGCTTCATGAAAGTCGGCCGTTGGGCTATGAAAAATATGTCGATGGGCCTGAACCAATACCGCTTGATGATAAAAAGAGCGTACATGAGCGTGTGGATAATGCGGGGTATGATTTGCGCTCAAAATATTACGTCAAACCTGCTGCTGACCATCCCTGGATGACACGGCGAACGCAGAGCAAAGATGATGTGAAGCCGCCAACGTTACCCAGAAAGTGAGTAGGCCCGGATACGACTCCAAAATAGTGTTTACAGCATTAGTCAATTGCGATTCAGGGTTACATTATAAATGTCGTCGTTTTCGCGTTTGCCTACTCCGATAACAGTGACTGTGACAATGTCGTCTTCTACACGATAGACAAGGCGGTATCCGGCACCACGTAGCTTAATTTTATACTGGTCCTTACGTCCATGTAGCTGTGATGCCGGAACTCTGGGGTTCTCCAGGCGCTCTTTGAGTTTCTTTTTGAACTGCATCTGCAGTGTATGACCCAGCTTCTTCCATTCTTTCAGAGCGGATTCGTTGAAAGCCAGCTTATAGGTCATCAATATTGACCTCTATAACCCTTTCTCCGATTCGCTCATCAGCCATCCTTCCCAGTTCTTCATCTTCCAGAAGTTCCATCAACTGGGCATAGAGTGCCGGTGGCACGCAGTAGAACGCAGGCTCATTACGATTAAGAATGGCTACCGGAGCGCCATCCCCTGCGTGGAAAGTACCCATAGGGTCACGTTTAAGCTCAGTAATACTGGCTGCCGTAGTGGTCAGAACCTGAAATGCCATAAAGTTACCTCCTCATTATTTTAAGTGTTAATTGTAGATCATTTAAACGCACCTTTAAAGGTGCTTTTTATTAGGATTTATCGGGTGATAAGGCTGGGTAGCGTGATATGATTTCCTGAGAAAAGTTGCAGAAACAGGGGGTAGGGGAGGCAAATATATTGAAATCAGAGGCTAAGCACTTTTGTGAGTTTATATGCAGTGAGGTAAAATTCATCTTCTGCGTTTCTGGCGGGTTTGTTGGGGGTTTGTTGTCTATTTTTACCTGTTTCCCGTCAGAAACGCGCTTAGGCCGTCTGAGCGGTGCGCGTAATGAAGCTTTATGGTAAATAGCTTATGCTTATGTCTGCAATGAGCGAGGAGCAGACGTTCACAGCACTCCGCCCCCAATGAAACACATGTTTGCCACTGCCGCTATGTTTGAAGTGGTTTACTGAATTTGGCCACCTGAACAGAGGTGATATGCTCACCTCAGAACAACACAGGTGCCATAATGAAAAAAAGAAATTTCAGCGCAGAGTTTAAACGCGAATCCG
>NZ_VDAM01000013.1:0-2610 GCF_019584355.1 Leclercia sp. EC_58 | reverse complement strand
CACGCGCCGGCATCACAAATACCCTGGTCAGGGCTGCGCCCCGACACCCCGCCATCGCCTCACGGCCGCGCACTGAATTGCGCACCCGTTCACCGATTTTCACGCATTTTCCTCGCCTATCTGTGCGTTCAGCATGGCGTAAAGCGCTTCGGCCTGATCGTGCAGGTGCTCACAGCAGCCGGCAGCCTCATCCAGATCCATCTGCTCGAGCCGCTCAAGGAGGAGAAGTGTCTGTGCGCGGATAAATTTGGCCATATTGAGGGCGGCGGATTCCTGTCTGGTCACTGGTGATTTTCCCCGTCTGGTGATGATTTTTGCGTGAAAAGAGCATGGCGTCATTCTGGTGCATAGTCATGCATGCCGTTAAAATTTAACAGGCGCGTTTCTGACGGGTTCCGGGGTGGTTTGTTGTGGTTTTTGTCATGGTTTCGTCAGGAACGCGCTGAACGCGTCTCAGGCGGTGCGGGCAACGGATGTTATGGTAAATTCTTGGGGGCTTGATTATAAAATACCGCACTTCCTCTTATGTCTTGTGCTTTTTAGACAACCCTGAAAGCTTTTAGCTTTGGTGATGCAATTTGCTGGGATTTTGGCGGAGAACCACAGGTAAAGAAAAAGGCCACATTAGCGGCCTTTTTCGGAGAAGATGCTCAGTGCGGAATTTCGGAGACTTCTTTAACGTCGGTTTTATTGATCTGCTGTTTGACACCATTCGCGTCTGTATAGCCAAGCAGGCCTGAGTCTGATTCTTTAGGTTTGCCGTCGCTGACAATAGTGCGACCGTCATTGGTGTGTATGGCATAGCTTGTGCGCGTGCAGCCGGTGAGGGCTGAAAGCGCAACTGCCGCTGCGAACACTGAAACAAAAATCTTTTTCAAAGCCAGCTCCTTTTATCCATATCAGTTTTGGTCACTAACCATCTAACTATAGGTCATTTTTTATGTGAAAAGAGGCTTGATGGTGGGCTGTATATCGAGTTAGGCGCGAGGTGCTATGGTCAAAGTGTGGTGTCAGGCGGGGAGGAGGCTTATATGAGATGTAATCCGGCCGATACATATACCAAGATGATTTAAGTATTCCTCTTTGTGAGGTTGGATGTCTAATTTATAAAGGATCTTCTTGAGATCCTTTTTTTCCGCGCGTAATCTCTTGCCCTGTAAACGAAAAAACCACCCTGGCAGGTGGTTTTTCGAAGGTTAGGTAATCCTGGCAGATCCCCTAACCGTGGTAACAGTCTTGTGCGAGACATGTCACCAAATTTGTCCTTTCAGTGTAGCCTCACTAAGGCCGCCACTTCAAGAACTCTTGAGACATCTCTCGCACATCCTGTTTGCCAATGGCCGTTGCCAATGGCGATTAGTCGTGTCTTTCCGGGTTGGACTCAAGTTGATAGTTACCGGATAAGGCGCAGCGGTCGGACTGAACGGGGGGTTCGTGCATACAGTCCATCCTGGAGCGAACTGCCTTCCCGGAACTGAGTGTCAGGCGTGGAATGAGAAACCGCGGCCATAACAGCGGAGTGACACCGGTAAACCGAAAGGCAGGAATGCGGGGGAGCACGAGGGAGCCACCAGGGGGAAACGCCTGGTATCTTTAAGCCGCATCGGGTTTCGCCACCACTGATTTGAGCGTCAGATTCTGTGATGCTTGTCAGGGGGGCGGAGCCTATGGAAAAACGGCTTTGGCGCGGCCTTATGCTTTCTTCGTTAAGTATCTTCCTGGCATCCCCCAGGAAATTTCTGATCCATCCGTAAGCCCGTCCCGCTCGCCGCAGCCGAACGACCGAGCGGAGCGAGTCAGTGAGCGAGGAAGCGGAATATATTCTGTATCACATTTTCTCCTGACGCGTTTTCTTTCACTTTCTGCGCCTGTCTTATGTGGCATTAATGCTATGTGTTACTGCCATGCTACATCTTAAGCCAGTATACACTCCGCTAGTGCTCCGTGACTGGTCCGGCGCTGCGCCCGGAACCCGCCTGTACCGGTTCAGCAGCCGTTCCGGCCTGACTGCAATTTTTTTTTTTTCATCCCTGCCCGCTACCCTGTAAACCTTTCTTCTGCGTTGCCGTTAACAGTAGGTAAGCCATGTTTGGTTTTTCTTCCGGAGCCCTGATGACTCTTAGTGATGATGAGCGACACCTGCTTGTGTCCGTTGTTTCGGTCTGGCTACGGCGTGCCGGAGGGGATGCCGGAGCCATGATGCTGGATGCATACCGGCAGATTTTGTCTGAAACCGAACCGGCCGTAAGGACTGTCATGCTCGAATTTCTTGAATCCGTTCGCATTCATTACATTTCGTCCTGAGCATTTTCTGTATTTCTGTCCATACTTAAACGAGGCGGCCGTCACGGACGGTGGTCGTCGTTCCATGATGCTGTTATGGACGAGTGAGAGTAATCTAATCTAACTTGATTGAGTTCCGGGCGTGCCGCCCGGTTTTTTTTGCTGTTTCCCGGTGTCCGTTCCGGGACAGGATGTGCATTTGTAATACCGCGCACGCGCCGGCATCACAAATACCCTGGTCAGGGCTGCGCCCCGACACCCCGCCATCGCCTCACGGCCGCGCACTGAATTGCGCACCCGTTCACCGATTTTCACGCATTTTCCTCG
>NZ_VDAM01000002.1:0-2067 GCF_019584355.1 Leclercia sp. EC_58 | reverse complement strand
TTAGTGCTGAATTCACTATCGGCGAAGGTGAGTTGATGGCTCATGATGTCCCTCTGGGATGCGCTCCGGATGAATATGATGATCTCATATCAGGAACTTGTTCGCACCTTCCCTAGGGCGCTTCTGGTGGTTACTTTATCAAGGGAGAGAATGAAACGTTTAATAATGGCTATAACGCTGGCTATGCTGGCAACTGGATGTGTTCACAAGCAAACACAGTCGGGTCAGCAACATGCGCTAGGAGACATAAAAGTAGGTAAATCCGCCACTAGGAACCAGCCCTATTATCCTGCAAAAGCACAGGCTGGCCGGATTGAGGGGGTTGTAAGGGCTTCATACACTGTGAATACAAAAGGGTGTGCGGAAAACATCAAAATCGTAGCAGCGCAGCCAGCCGATGTGTTTGAGAAAGAAACGATGCATGCAATGAATAAGTGGTGTGGAATGGAACCCACTTCATTGCCAAAAATTATCACTATCACATTCCGGCTGAACGGCGGCGCAAGAATGGAAGAAGTTCCGCTGACGTTCGATAAATAAGTAAGTGAGCTTGAATCTGAGATTTAAGACTGTATACCCAATATTGCGTCTTACGGCAGTAAAACCTGTAGCTAAAATACTTGTGCTTAAGTTTTCCTGATCACCCATACAGCGAATCTGAGTGGGTGACAGCACGATAATATTAATGATTCGTCAATCAACTGAGGGAGTAAGTGTGAACTTCAGCTCTTCGCTCAAAGCTGCCTGTCAATTTTTCATTGCTTAAAAAACAGGCTTAACGTGGGATAATTTCTGTTTTCCAAGCGGACCCCAGTTGACTAAAGCCAGAAAATTATCTGATAACCAGAAGAAGCGTGCCGCCAAGAAAGAGGCAGCGTTACAGAAAGAGGAAGAGAAAAACAAGGGACTGGAGCAGTTGGCTGATCAGTTCGCGTTGGAAAAGCAGCCGTTTATTGACGCTCTGGCGATTGCAGGAAAATCACCAGAGCAGCAGAGAAATGTTTATGGGCTACGTGACAGTCAAAGGAACCACTCTGGTTTGACACCAAAACGAGCAGACAGCGCCTTAATGTGCATGATTGTCAGTGACCGCTGGCCAGAGAGAATCTGGCTAACCAGCGATTTAGAGCCGATCTCCTCCTTAAGGTCAGAATAAGACAGCCTGTACTGGTCAATCAGGGTGCGCAGAAGGGCAACGCCGACCGGCATTTCAGCGATAGCCTTGTTGAATTCAGCGAAACGAGGGCTGTTATCCTCATAGTCAGCAATTTTACTCGCCAGGAAGTCAATAAGCGGGTTCTCGTCGTCGTTTTCGATCAGATAGTCCACCAACTCTATCGCTTCTTGGTAATCGCTCTCGGACGAACTGCCCCCCAGGAAGGGAACAGCAGCTACGAGTTGTTTGGTTGCTTCAATGGCTTTTGCAGTGTCGGTAATCATTCTTTGTTCTCCCTGTAATAGCGGGTCAACTTGTCGTAATCAGCGTGGGTGGCGATGTGCTTCACATAGAAGCGTTTATTCACGAAATTAATATAGGCGATAACCCTCAAGTTGTTGCCCCCTACATCCAATACCCACCACTTATTACGATACTTGAAATTGTCCAGGCTCGGTATCAGCGTTCGCATCTCAGCTGGAGAAGAAAAATCCGTCTCGCGGACTAAGCGGTACAGCGCCCGAACGGCTAACGAATCGTTGGGATATTGCTTTGCCGCTTCCTCAAAAGGCTCTTTTGAAATTACGTGCATCTTGCGGTCGTTCCATCCGTTTACATTATGTGAACATGATAGCACCGCCCATACCCGTTTACAATATGTGAACAATGGCGCTTTCCCCTACATAGCGGCTATGTCTTTTCCTGAGCGCAGAGAGCTGATTTACAGCGCCGGAAGTCTCGTCTTCATGCGAACCTCGACCGTTAGCAATGGATGACTGATAAGGAATCACTGTGATGAAGTGGTTTACTGAATTTGGCCACCTGAACAGAGGTGATATGCTCACCTCAGAACAACACAGGTGCCATAATGAAAAAAAGAAATTTCAGCGCAGAGTTTAAACGCGAATCCG
>NZ_VDAM01000012.1:0-14914 GCF_019584355.1 Leclercia sp. EC_58 | reverse complement strand
TTACGCACCACCCCGTCAGTAGCTGAACAGGAGGGACAGCTGATAGAAACAGAAGCCACTGGAGCACCTCAAAAACACCATCATACACTAAATCAGTAAGTTGGCAGCATCACCTGCTCTGACTACAGTCAGCTTATGCCAGCATTGATAAACGCCCCTTTAATGGCAGTAATACCTCTTCCCTGGTACGAAGCGTTATCAGATAAACAACACATCAATACCCTGCCGCTATATGGAGATCAGGCTGAGGGATATCTTTTTTTGCAGTATCGTGTCGCAACAACAGACTGGAAACGGCAAATTATCTTTTCGCTGAAAAACGTCTTAAGGAATTACTACCGGGCATGAGATGTCGAAGAAGTATTGCGCCCTGGAAAACCAGCCGGGGATGCTTCTTACTTTATCTACGATCTTTTAAACGGCAGAAAGTGCGCAGAGACTTCTGCTCTTCTGCTCTTCCGCCCGGGGCACATACCCTGACGGACAACGTGGATGCAGAGCATTTTCCGGACTTTGAACGACTCACCATTACGCTATACTCAGACCTCATGCAGATGAGGTATAAAGTGAACTGGATTTTTTATAAGGGACGCTGGTATTTTATTACGCCACTCCCCTATAGCGGACTCTATAAGCTGGCCGTGCCCGGAGAGCGCGGTTATGTGATGCTCAGCAAAAAACAGCTGGAGCGTGCGGTCAGGAACAGTTTTCAGGAAGGTAATAGTTAAAGAAGTTTTCTGCTCCGGTCAGCAGAGTTTATAAACCCAGATTGCCTCTGTTATCATGATATTACTGAAGATTCTGACACGGTTCTGAGCATAACAGATCGCCTGCTTTTCATTCAGTACTGTAGGCGCAGCAACAACGGAGAGGTGAAGTTCCCTGAACGCTCGTTCACACCGCCACATAGCTGATTAATAAACTTGTGCTGCGGGATAAATGGTATAGGATAATAATCGGTGAATCCCCCTCAGCGGCGGGGCAATCCAGTAGATGTTAATGTAAATATGCTTGCGGCTCGTATAACTGGTAACGAGTCACCGGGAGGCGCCCGGCACCTGTAGATAAATAATCTGTATGTAATTGCCTATACTTTTGCCTGCTTACCAGCAGGCTTTTTTTATCCGAATATGCTCCTGTTCAAGTTTCTCTGAGAACAATAAAACATGTCCCATCTGCATCGGCGCACAACTTTCGGATAAAGCGTCACGGATCCACATAAAATGTGTACCGGGAGGGACGAAATTCATTTTTATAAATAACTTTTCAAAAATCATTCAACCGTTTATTAATGCCGTGAAAACTCATGCTTATCTTTTTCTCTTTCTTTTAAAGCTGGTTATGCTCAGCTGAATGCGCGTATGAAAGCATGAAATTTGCAGAAGCAGAAGAGGCCTGTGTTCCGGGTACGCTGATGCTGGCTCCTGTCTTCCGGGTCAGGGAGATGCAGATGGGACATGGAGAGGATAAAATACTCAGTATTACCTTCCGTTAACAGGGCTCATTCTCGTCTGAAAGTATAATTTTTTGGATACGGTGTTGATGAAGATCTCTGTAACGCAACGGCGTTTTACCAGACTGAAGAAAGCGACCTAAGATCCTGAAGGAAGTATTCTGAGACCATGGAGACTCATTATGACAATTGTTGTACTGACAGCCCTGTCCCCGCTGCTGATGGTATCGGGACTTATCTGCATTTTAATGCAGTTAATAAATGCCTGGAGTGATCCGGATCGCCATTAAGGAGGGCATTCTAATGCCCGGGCCTCACCTGTACTGAATGAGTGACTGCTTATTTTAATCCGGCGCAAAACCAGGGATGAACTCCTTCTCTGTGTTAAGGCTGACACATGGCCGTGTTGCTGTGTATGGCTCAGTAAGGTCTGCGCAGGCCATTTTGCAACCATGGCCCGTTGTTGTGCCCTAAACTAAAGTGACAATTTGTTCACCGCTCTCACCTGCAGTGTCGCCATGTTTTCCTTCGAAAACCTGTAGCACCAGAGCAGGATCGACCTTTCCCTCCTGCTGGCGCTTGTATGGTTTTTTCTGCATACGCACATTTCCTGAACAATAGTCTGAAAAGGCACCGGATATGTTTAAATTCAGGCATCTCCGCCTTTGGCACACACCAGCCTGCAGCTCCCGCCCGGCGTTGTCATGAGCAGGTTATTTGTGTTTGTTCCGTCAGACCTAATGACCGGCATCTTCCTGTAAAAATTCACAAAATCTTAATTTTTCGCCCTTCTTTAACGAAGCTGTATACGCTTATATTTGAGCCCGAGAATATGGAGGACATGACAGTGATTAAATTCATCTGTCCGGTCTGCAGCAGTAACCGGTTTTTTTTCACTTCTTTCAGTCCTGAACAGAACCTTCCACACGGTGCGGTATGCTCAGTTTGTGGAACCCGCCTGACCACGCGCTCCTGCTTTCAGAAGCTGCGAAGAAGACGATGGCCGAAGCAGGTTGTATAGGACCTTAAAGACGAACCCTCCTCGCCTTTTAACTGAAGGAAAGCGCCCGGATAGCCCGGGCACTTTACTGGTTCCCGGTTCATCAGATGTCCCCGTACAGGCAACGCAGACCGGTCAGGGCATCTCAGCTGGCCAGTTTCCATGGTGCGGTTCAGCTGGCCGATCAGTGGCTCTAATGCCTCTGCCGGTAGAATAATTCGTAACCCGTCGATACTTAAGTATCCCTCAGGCGTGACGTTTCCGAACGGGGAAACATGACGCACCAGCCCTAGTGCCCGTGTGCCAGGATTCAGAATGACGCGCATAAAGTGTAAACAGGGGCAGCAGTTTGGCGAACGCATCCCAAGCGTACGACTCCACGAAGTCCTGCCCGGTGATCAGCAGATGCAGACGTGGCGCGTTGTACGCGTTCACCGGGAAGCTAACCGTCGGTGCGAATATCAAGGCGTAGCGTGCCGGCTTTAATGGTTGCCGTTGCGGCCGGGAGCTCTTGGCGCATATCCTGTGTCAAAGCTGATGCTTTCTCTGTGCTCCGGTTCAGTCTGCGCAGAACGAGAGAGAAAAACTCTTTCTTGCGCGGCAGTGTTAATATCCCATCCAATACCGCATCCGGAACGTCCGCCAGTTAAGTGCAGTCGCTCTCTAGCGGGCGCAGAAGGTGCTCCGCATACCTCTGCAGCTCCGCCAGATAGGCGTCAAATTATCCAAGTTCCCTTTAAAATAGTGGCCGTCCAGCGTCCGATCCCGCTCCATCTGCCAGACCAGCTGGTCCCGAGTGATGCCCAGCAGCGTTTGCAGAGCCGGGAGAGTTGCCAGTCTGTCCTTCCTGCGCAGAAAGACTTTCTTTAACATGCAACAGATGAAGCACAGCTTATACCGGAAGACCGGGGCGGTACCGAAGATCTGGGCGAGAATTATATGACTGTACAGCTGCCGGACTTTGGCCTTCGGATCGGCAACGAGCAGAAAATATCCGTCGCTGAGCATGGTTATTTTCAGGCCGTCATCGAGCTACATTTGTAACATCCTAACCCTACTTCTCCACAGACCCGAAAAAAGTAAAAGTCGGATCTTTGCCGGCAAGCTGCCAGACAAGACGCAATATTCCTTATATGGGTAGGGGAGTGAAAAGGCGTGAACAGCAGCAATGAGCGAGGAAAAGACATTTTACTCAGGGCAGTGGAGCGTTCCAGATTAATTAGAAAGCACTCTGCAGTAACAAATTTAATTTGTATTTATCGATCCCGGACAAGCAATACCTGTTGCAATTGATGATCGATAAATTCTTTTTTGAGTGCCTGCAGCGATGAACATCATTGGTAATCATGGAAAGCAAGATGTCTTAATACTTGCATATCTTTAACAGAGAATTCATGTACCTGATGACTATGCTGGTTATCGCCTTTAATGCAATATCTACGCCCCAAAATCCCGTTCTAACCGCGAGCAAAATATCCGGCGTGGAATATCAGGGAACAACGGCTGAAATTATCCCGCATTACGCTGGCGCCAGCTTAGCCCTGGCCACCAGCTTGAAGGTAGCTTCTGCTATTGATTTCTAAAAAAAGCGGTCCTTGAAAGGGTCATTTGCGTCTGGCAGTCGACCATTTTCTTGACTTCAGCATCTGTTCCCTGCATTGAAACTTTGCCGCACATAGCATCCTTAGTTTTGATCCACTGGCGCTGAGAAGGCAGCAACTCTTTTTTCTTCTCTGGGGTTAATGTGCTCCAGGCGGTATTCAAATCAGAGTCAGCATTCGCAAAAGCCATTCGGGACTGATCCAGGCTGTCAGCTTTTTGCTGCTGAGGCTGCTGGTAGGATTGTTGTTGAATGGTTTGCTGAACCTGCTGCTCCTCCTCATACTTAGCCTGTTGCTGCGCCCTGAGTTGTGCCTGTTGTTCCGCTTCAATTTGACTCTGCTGGGCATCCTTAGCCTGCTGGATTTTCTGCTGCTCAACGATCGGGTTGATGATGGAAAGCGATGTCAGTGCAGCGGCACCCACTGATATGGGATTATCAGAAGAGGCTTTAACAAAAACGTTTTTCTGATCGTCGGTCGCCTGTGCGGTGTAGGAGATGCGTTTTGAAAAGGCGTTTGCGTTGTTATCCAAAGACAGGCTTTCCATTTGCTTGTCGAGATTACGGTTAAAGTTCTTTCTGTAAGCATCAGAAAGCTGGGCGTACTCGTTCGCAGGTAGGGTCATCGTCACGGTTCCTTCACAACTTTTCATTGTGCTGCCCGTGTCACTTGAGGTTGTGGAGATTTCAGAGATGGCCAGTTTAATCCTGTCCAAAGCGCTTCGTTTGGTCTGATTAGTGACGTCAGGGTATTTGTCGACCTGTTCAGAGAGACCTTCATAAGCAGATTTTGTTAATAAATCCATGAGAGCTGACTGGGTCATTTCAGAGGAACAACCGATCACGTCTTTTTTGTTATCACAGCCTGTAATGGCAACGGCGAGTAAGAGTGCTGAGTATTTTAATCTCATGAGTTCCCTTTAGAGTAAGGATTGGCTTTTAAGAGGCGGTCTGTAATCAGTCCGGAGGGCTACAGCAAACAGCGCTGAACACTGAACGCATCACAAGCAAGAACCAAGGTGATATCGGCAAAGGCTGTGGAATCTTTAATTCATCTGATGAGAACGGTATGCGCAAGGTACTGTAACGATTATCCCTAAGCCGGAAACCTGCAAGGGAGGTTTTCGCTGCTGAACTTAAAAAAGCCAGGAAAAGTCGGTGCTGGCGTACCGTTTATGACCTTTCACCTCAGCGGTGCACGAAAAGAACTCCACCGAAAGTCGTTCTTGGCCCATATGGGGTCCGCTTGGAAAACGGAAATTATCCTACGTTAAGCCTGTTTTTTGAGCTGGCATGACGGGCAGCTATGAGCGAACAGCGGAAGTTCGCAGTTGATCTCGTAGTCAAACAGTTACGTTACTAACATTGCGGCGTGTTAATCAACGGGGAGCAGGTCATGCCTGTTACAGTAAATTAATTGATTAAAATTAACGCCCTGTATCTTGAAATCTGTCTGGTATTAAATTTTCTATGCTGTAAGTTAGTTCACCCCACTGCTGAATTCTGTACTTACTCATTCCCGGGCGTCCCATTTGTGTCTGTACTACAAGGAAATCTATGCTCATTAAAATGGCCAGTCTGGCCGATGCAAACGAACTCGAAAGGATCTATTCATTGTCCTTTGAATCAAACGGACCGTATTTTCCTGCAGATATGGATGAAGACGAAGACGACGGAGAAGATACATTTACCTTTCAGACTGAAATCCTCAAGTCTGACAAGCATGTTCTAGGGTTCTGGGTGAACAACTGCTTGGCGGGAGGGGCCGTCATTTCAAGAATGGAAAACGGAATTAATCTTTTGGAAAAGCTGTTCATCCTGCCCGAGGAACAGGGAAAAGGTTATGGTTACCTGGCATGGCTGGAAATTGAAAAGGCGCATCCGAGTGAATGCGGATGGATACTGAGAACACCCACGTGCCTTATCAATAACGTGTGTTTCTATGTGAACAAATGCGGTTTTTCGATCATCCGTGTCGAGGATATGGGAAAGGATGGCGTCGGAATGTTTGTCTTCTTCAAATCGGAAAGATGAAGTCCGGCATCATGCCCTGATACAAGATTTTGAGTTATGGATGCGCGTAAACCGTGTTTTACCGGTCCTCTGTGATTCAACTCGCCAGACAGATCTTAATTGAAGCCCTTCTGGCTCTCACTTTGATACCCGGATAATTTTATCAGTAGCTTATATACGATGAGGTAATCAGCGGCGGTGTTCAGGTGGTTGTGGGGCCAGTTAGCAACGTCCGCTTCTGGCACGAAGCGGACAGCCTGACACACTACGAGGTTTGCTACGAGAGAGAAACGGAAAGTTGGTGCATAAGAGAATGAAGCGACTGAAAACGTGATTGTAATGAATAATGCCGCTTGCGCGGCTATGGGTTCTTAGTTTTGATAGAGTATTATTCGCTATGGTTATAGCGGGTTAACGCGGTATATCCGTTTTGACAGGTTAAGCTTGTTCAGACAGCAAGGCATTTGTATGTCCGCAATCTACCAGAGTAAGCGCAGCCGCGAACATTAAATATTTCATGCTGATACTTCAATATTGAAAATCTAATGGTACGTTTTTAAGCAACTGATAAACATCGTCACTCGGTGCTGGCGGAATCTTCGCGACCTGCACCGCTTTTAATGCTGCATCGCAAAGAAAAGCATCACCACCTTCGCTGCGGGCGTTTAAAACCATCCCATCGCGCGCCAGTTGCATACGAATAGTGCAACGCATGCCTTCAAAATTAGCGAGTGGCATTTCGTCTTTGATAGCATCGCGGACCTGCGTTGCGTAATACATTACCCCATTACCGCGTACCGTCACTTTCATTGATTCTTTGCGTGTAATGTGATGGTCAGGCGCACAACCTACAGCCAAGAGAACGGCTGAAAAAGCTGCAATTTTTAAAATTATCTTCATCCCTTCTAGTCCCAATTACATTTTAAAAAAGCACTTCTTTTGGAGACTGCTTCTTCTATTTCGAAAAACATTTAACTGTTTTCCCGATTTATAACCCGCTTTGCTCGAGGAACGAAAATTATCATTTATCCAAGAACTCAAAAGTTTACAAGCGACGTCGATGCGATTCAACTCTCATTTTTTCTGAGGAACTAATAAAAATCCCAATTAAGAATGATAACGTTACAGGGTTTACACAAGAATTTATAAACGCCCTGATCTCCACCGGGTACGTATCCGTTCATGAAGGCATCCCAGTCATTCCGGCTCTGGTAAGCGAATATCCGCTCCTGGCACATAGCTGACCGTGACCAAATGAAGGAAGTCGGTTCCCTCCGCTTTTCTGCCGCCTCAAAGGCGACTGTTCTCCACGCCGTGCCTTCACGCTAACCCGGCCGCTGCGGCCACAAGGGTTCACTTCGTCTCCGTCCTTGTATGTTTAGTATGACAATGAGAAACGTATAATCTTGTTGTGCTTTACCTGATGTTGCAGCACGTCCTCCGTCCAGGGATTTAAGCCCGAGGGTGAGCACCATTGCGCAACATCATTCTCAGTATTAGCCCGAACAATTGTCGGGGCGTGCAAACAGCCCGTATCTGCAAGGCAGGGAGAACTGAACATGAGTGATAAAACCACAATCGGTATAGATGTAGCTAAAAACACTCTGGAAGTATTTATCGATACTACCGGGCAGCTACTGCATCTGGAAAATTCAGCAGCAGGAATACTTGAATTGCAGGCAGCTCTGAGCGGGCTTTCTGTTACGGGAATAATTATGGAAGCAACAAGCCGGTATCACTGTACTGCCGAGTTAATGCTCAGTGCTGCGGGTCTGCCGGTCGCAGTAATTAATCCTCGTCAGATTAAGAACTTTGCCAGAGCTATGGGGAAGGTGGCAAAGAGCGACCCAATTGACGCGAGAATTATTTGCGAATATGGCCGACGCATGACTCCGCAATTCAGACCGGCGAAAAACGAGCAGCAGCAAGACCTAGCCGTACTGTTGACACGTCGGCGTCAGCTGGTTCAGAACCGTGTGATGGAATCTAACCGTTGCAAAGAACGATGCGGTGCTTATGTTGAACAAGGAATTATGCGACACATTGAATGGCTCGATGTTGAGATTAATATGCTGGATGCCGAAATTAAGCAGCGGCTACGCCAGGATGACGATCTGGCAGCAAAGCGTCTGTTGCTTGACAAGGTAAAAGGTATCGGGCCCATAACGCAGGCCACATTGCTGATACAGCTTCCGGAACTGGGCTGTCTTACGCGTCGACAGATTTGGCACTGTTGCAAAGTTAGCGATGAGGCAGCCTTTTGTCTTATTCAAAGGCCTTACATTTCAAAAACTCTGCTTACCAGGCGCATTTCGCCCAGGGGATCACCATAATAAAATGCTGAGGCCTGGCCTTTGCGTAGTGCACGCATCACCTCAATACCTTTGATGGTGGCGTAAGCCGTCTTCATGGATTTAAATCCCAGCGTGGCGCCGATTATCCGTTTCAGTTTGCCATGATCGCATTCAATCACGTTGTTCCGGTACTTAATCTGTCGGTGTTCAACGTCAGACGGGCACCGGCCTTCGCGTTTGAGCAGAGCAAGCGCGCGACCATAGGCGGGCGCTTTATCCGTGTTGATGAATCGCGGGATCTGCCACTTCTTCACGTTGTTGAGGATTTTACCCAGAAACCGGTATGCAGCTTTGCTGTTACGACGGGAGGAGAGATAAAAATCGACAGTGCGGCCCCGGCTGTCGACGGCCCGGTACAGATACGCCCAGCGGCCATTGACCTTCACGTAGGTTTCATCCATGTGCCACGGGCAAAGATCGGAAGGGTTACGCCAGTACCAGCGCAGCCGTTTTTCCATTTCAGGCGCATAACGCTGAACCCAGCGGTAAATCGTGGAGTGATCGACATTCACTCCGCGTTCAGCCAGCATCTCCTGCAGCTCACGGTAACTGATGCCGTATTTGCAGTACCAGCGTACGGCCCACAGAATGATGTCACGCTGAAAATGCCGGCCTTTGAATGGGTTCATGTGCAGCTCCATCAGCAAAAGGGGATGATAAGTTTATCACCACCGACTATTTGCAACAGTGCCGCTGAAAGCCCCCATTCTGGGGTCAGTTTGGATATCGAAAATTATTGTACGTTAAGGCTGATTTTTGACCTGTCATTCATCAGTAAGATTACAAACCAAATTGTCATCATTAACTGTGCGCTGGTGCTTCAGCTCAGTAAAATATCCGTCAGCCAGGTACAGAACCCGGTCTGCAGAGGCAATGGTTTCTGGGCGATGGGCAATCAGCAGGACAGGTAGCCCCAGCTGGCGTAGCGTCTGACTTATCTGGATTTCACTCTCAACATCAAGGTGGCTGGTCGCTTCGTCCAGTAACAAAAAACCCGGTTTTTTGTACAACGCTCTTGCCAGCAAGATACGTTGTTTTTGCCCTCCTGAGAGCCCACCACCGGTTTCACCGATTAATGTCTGATATCCCATCGGCATTGCCATGATATCAATGTCAATGAGCGCCAGACGGGCACACTGGATCATTCTTTCCTGATTGCGGTCTTCACTGAAGAAAATGATGTTATCTGCAATGGATCCCCTGAAAAGGTGATCATCCTGCAGTACGGTACCAATCCGCCGGCGTACCTGAAAATAATCGGGGTGCGTTTGCGGTATGCCAAATGTTCTGATCGTCCCTTCATCGGGAACATGAATTCCCAGGATAAGTTTCACCAGCGTCGATTTTCCGCCCCCTGATTTACCCGTAATGGCCACCACTTCGCCAGGATGCAGCGTCATTGATACTCCCCGAAGTATCGGTTTATTCCCACCCTTGTGACTGAAAATAATGTGCTCCAGGGTTAAAGGGGGACAGGAATTTTCGGTCGTGCCCCCCCAGAATGCAAAGGGGGTGGCCGACGTGTTGTTGTCTTCCCGAACGGGTTGTTGCTGATGGCCTTCTGTTGGGGTCAGCACAATGTCAGCCAGACGTTCGTTATAGACATCAAGCATCCGCCAGGCAAAAAACTTATCGGTCAGACTGCTGATACTCGAAGAAAAACGCATCTGGTAAGATAAATAGGCAACCAGCATACCGACGGTAAAGGTGCCATTCAGCACTTCACCGGCACCTTTCCACAAAATCACCGCCGACACCAAGCTGCCTGTCAGGGTGTGCACAATGTCATAGCACATCAGCAGGCGACTCTGGCGCAGCTGCGTATTTCTGCGGGTGACGTTAAGATTCAGCCAGGCGGCCTCGCGGTGTGCGGTCACACCGTTTATTCTCAGGCTCAGGATCCCGTTGATGGTTTCAAGAAAGTGTCCTGATTCTCTGGCACCGGCGTCCCAGGCATCCTCCGCCGACTGCCGCAGGGAGGGATACCATAGCGCTCTCAGCACGCCGTAGATGATGGCGGCCAGTACCGCTATCAGCGTCATTTCAGGACTGTACAGCAGCATCATGCAGAGCGCGGTCACCGCAAGCAGAACATCCAGAATACCTTCAAGTACCTGCGTGGTCAGCGCCTGCTGTATCGTATCTACCGCCTCAAAACGGGCATTAATACTCCCCTTGCTACGCGCATCAAACCAGGCCAGAGGGAGACGGACCAGATGATGGAACACCCGGGCCGTCCACTGCATATTAAAATTGACGGACAGCGTAATACTGGCCCACTGGCGGGCCAGCGACAGCAGCATCTGGGTCAGTGACAGCAGCAACAGGGCAATGATGATAACGCTCAGCAGGCTTCGATCGGCGGCCACCAGGACCTCATCGATCACCAGCTGGTTGAGAAGAGGACTTCCTAATGTCAGTATCTCCAGCGCCAGGGCAAAAACGATGATGCGGGACATTGCCGCCAGCAGGCCGGGTGTTTTGCCTGTCAGCTGGCGCAGACGAATTTTCTTTCTTTCATCCCTGACCGTGAAATCGCTGGCTGGCATCAGCTCCAGCGCGACGCCGGTGAAGTGCTTCCCTGCGTCCGGCAGGGAGATTGTTACCTTCCCCTTATCGGGATCATGTATAACCAGCCTGCTCCCACTAACCTTATGAAGCACAACGAAATGATTCATGTTCCAGTGGAGAATACAGGGAAGAGAAAGGGACTTCAGATCTTCCGGCTCCAGCCTGACGGCGCGGGAAGACAACCGGATACCGTCCGCACACTCAATCAGCCTCTGCAGGGTCATTCCCTGAGTACTGATACTGAAGCGTTCACGGAGTGTGGGTAGATCCGTCTGCAGACCGTGCCAGCTGGCCATCATTGCCAGACACGCCAGGCCACACTCCGCTGATTCTGTCTGGCGAATGAGGGGAAGCCGTCTTCTCCCTGTCCAGTTCAGTGATCCCATTACAGTTTTCCTTTCAGGCTCCAGAGCGGTTCTGTCAGCCACTCCCATAGATGACGTGTATCCAGGCTGACGTCCCCCTCAAGGGTCATACCGGGGCGCAGAGGTTCTTTTTTCCCATAAGCCAGGATAAAGGTATTCTCAGGTTCGACGATGACACGGTAGCGCCCTTCATTCTCCTTCCAGGTTACCGGGGATATGGAGAGTAAATCCGAAGGGGTCAGCGTCGTACGGCTGATTTCACGGATAGTCCCGTACTGAACGCCAAACTTTTGATAAGGGAAGGCGGCAAACCGCAGTGCCACACGCTGCCCCGGATGGATGAACCCGGCATTCTGACTGGTGGCATAGAGCTCTATCTGCAGGCTGGCGTTATCCGGCACTACCGTCATCACCGGCTCCGACGCTCTGACGGATTGTCCCTGCCTGACCAACACCGCCGCAACGGTACCGGATACCGGTGCCGTCAGCGTGAAGTTCTCCTGTCCGGCCAGTTCGTCCTGCTGTTGCCTGATCCCCTGCAGCTGTCTGTCCAGTTCAGCTCTCCGGCTTTCCCCCTGGACAATGAGATGATTAAGATCGTCTTCAGCGGCTTCTATCGTGGTATGTAACTGCAGAAGCCCCTGCCGCTGGTCCTCAACGTTTTGCTGTGCCGTGGAGACGTCGATTTGTTTCTGCTGATATTCGATATCCGAAACGTAATGCGTGCCAGCCAGTTTTTTATAGCGTCCCATGACGGCGGTGGTCAGCCCGACCTGGCGTTCAGCCAGCTGCAGGCGTTGTTCTGCACTTTTAACCTGTGGCTGCAGGGAGGAAATTCTCTGCCGTACCGCTTCCTGCTGCTGCTGGTTGTCACGCGACTCCAGCGTCTGCTGAGAGGCCAGCATGGCATATTGTGTTTTCAGGGAGAGACTCATAGCCGCCAGTGTCCCGGCTCCCTGCCCGTTAAAATGTTCGCCGCTGATATGATAGAGGGACTCACCCGCGACAACGTGCTGACCTTCTGAGGCCGTCAGCTGGGTGATATATCCGGCATATTGCGGTATGATTTTTACCAGCCCGGATGAGGGCATAACGATGCCGGTCAGGTGGGCCTTTCGGGTATATTTTCCGGAATAAATAAACAATGCAATACAGAGGAACAAAAGAATCGTTATAACTGCACACAGTGATAAACTAAATGATGCTGGAACCAAAATATTTCCAGGTTCATTTTCATTATGATGCTTTAGAGCTTCCTTCCTGAATAATTGCATCATTAAAACATACTTTGGATATTCAATATAATAACAAAAGCATTCATTGATGAATGCAGTAATATCGGCGTTGATAATCCATCTGACTTAACCCTTGAAAAGGTAAGCACCATGGAAATGGCAAAAATAATAACGTAGTCAAACAACTCTGTGTACTGCGTATGCATTACACAAAAAACAACAGAAGACATTACACTTGGAAATATAAGATCTCTAGTATAAACCCCTCGAAGAAAATCAAATAAGCACCCCCTGTAAAAAATCTCCTCATAAAATGGAATAATTAAGATCGTAAAAAAGTATGGAATTAAATTTTGTATGGATAATGAAGCAGATCCTATGCTATGTGTCTTCAGAATGTATGAAAATAGCTGTAGGAGCATGATAATAACAAGACAATTCAATAACAATCTTATTTTTGTTATCTTTAAATTACCTTTATAGATGAGGACTCCAACACCTAAACCAAGAGCAAATTCTAATGAGAACAGTAGATAAAGAGAATATTCCAGTCCAATCCTGGGGATAGTCAGAAGAGGAACCCCTGTAAGCGCCACAGATGTGGAGAAAACCAAAGCATGAACAATAAGTTTATTCCCGGAAAACACGCTAACGTCCTTTTAAAATTGGTGTTCTTATTTTTTTGAACCAAAAATGAAATTAAGGATCTTTTTCATAAAAAGCATAATAGACAATGGTACAATGATAGATATCAATAGTCTGGACAGTTCTGGTGGGGCTGAGTACCATGATGCACATGAAATGGAGGAACCACTTAGCAATGAAGCACCTAAAAAAACACCTAATAAAACAGATAGAATTTTTATCAGCATATTACATCCTCCATATAATTATACGTTACCGATTGCAGGTTGACGCAGCATTACCACTGGAGCAATTATTTGAGCCAGCCTTGCAACCATTACCGTTTCCATTTCCTCCACCTGACAGGCACTCACCTGCGTAAGCACCAGATACGAGGCCAACCGCAGCACCTGGTAACCCCCCCGTGATAGCTCCACCACCGGCACCAATAAGGATGTTATTTACACACTTTTCAGTTCCACCATAAATTTTGTTGGGAGCATTGCGACCAAGGCTATTTCTGGCGTCTCTTCTATCCTGCGCAACTTCAGTGCCGTGCCCTTCACCACCACTAACTGATGCTATTTCATCAAAACTCAATTCTCTGATATTTGACATAAAAATCCCTCTTATAAATTTTAACATAAAGTGCTATTTCACTATTGCATGGCTGAAATGTATGCATAAAGTGAATTTATGTAAATAAATGTAAACAACCTTCTATGGACTGATTAAACTGATCTTGCATTATTTATTACTTATTGATTTTACTACCTAACTTATCGCGATGAGATGCCTGGATTCGGCAAACCTGCGAAGTGCTGTAGCCGGTTGCTTCTGCTGTTTCGCGGATACTCAAGTTTTTTACTTGCCGGTAATATATGACTTTCTGATGTCGTTCCTGATCGGCCTGTTTGCCACGATATTTTCCAAGCGTGTGTGCCCGTTCAATTCCCTGTTTTTGCCGCTGGCGGCGGCTCAGCCAGTCCTTATGTGACATTGCTGCCATCAGGTCGATCAGCATGTTATTGATGGCGGTTATTACGGCACGGGTGATCGGGTCAGTCTGTGAAGGGTCTTTATCTGACAGTGCCTGCCATGAGGTGGGCACATCCAAGCTGACAATCCGCAGTTCGTGTTGCTCGATCTGCTTTTTCAGCGTCATCCAGTCGCTGTTGCTGAGGCGGGTCAGGCGATCTATCTGCTCGACCAGTAAAATATCACTGCGGTGACTGTCCGTCAGTAAGCGCCCCAGTTCCGGGCGGTCAAGTTTTGTACCGCTTATGTTCTCCCGGTAGTAACTGGCTATTTTATGCCCCCGCTCCTGAACGAACTGCTCCAGCATCTCTTTTGCCCGACCGGCGAACTGATCTTCCGTCGATGCCTTCAAATAAGCTCTGATGAACATTTTTTCACCATATTATCGCATTTAGGTTATTGCATTTATTCTATCGCATATAGGTTGTGTCATTCATCGTGTGCCGTCACGTTTTAGTTATGGTGTCAGGGTGTACCCATATGCGATAACCATTTTTGTTAAAAATACCGCATCGAATAATTTGTGAGGGAAGCTATATGGCAAGGAGGTGATGCTGCCAACTTACTGATTTAGTGTATGATGGTGTTTTTGAGGTGCTCCAGTGGCTTCTGTTTCTATCAGCTGTCCCTCCTGTTCAGCTACTGACGGGGTGGTGCGTAA
>NZ_VDAM01000011.1:0-1199 GCF_019584355.1 Leclercia sp. EC_58 | reverse complement strand
GGAAGGTGCGAATAAGCAGGTCATTTCTTCCCAAGCTGACTCGCTGATTAAAATTTCGCGGATCTGGGCCGATTTTTTTCCCGCAAACACATCGAATCAGCCTATTTAGGCTATTTTTTCCACCATTTCTGGCGTTATTTCCGGTTTTTACTGAGATCTCTCCCACTGACGTATCATTTGGTCCACCCGAAACAGGTTGGCCAGGGTGAATAACATCGCCAGTTGGTTATCGTTTTTCAGCAGCCCCTTGTATCTGGCTTTCACGAAGCCGAACTGCCGCTTGATGATGCGAAACGGTTGCTCCACCCTGGCACGGATGCTGGCTTTCATGTATTCGATGTTGATGGCCGTTTTGTTCTTGCGCGGATGCTGCTTCAAGGTTTTTACCCTGCCGGGACGCTCGGCGATCAGCCAGTCCACATCCACCTCGGCCAGCTCCTCGCGCTGTGGCGCTCCTTGGTAGCCGGCATCGGCTGAGACAAATTGCTCCTCTCCATGAAGCAGATTACCCAGCTGATTGAGGTCATGCTCGTTGGCCGCGGTGGTGACTAGGCTGTGGGTCAGGCCACTCTTGGCATCGACACCAATGTGGGCCTTCATGCCAAAGTGCCACTGATTGCCTTTCTTGGTCTGATGCATCTCCGGATCGCGTTGCTGCTCTTTGTTCTTGGTAGAGCTGGGTGCCTCAATGATGGTGGCATCCACCAAAGTGCCTTGGGTCATCATGACGCCTGCTTCGGCCAGCCAGCGATTGATGGTCTTGAACAATTGACGGGCCAGTTGATGCTGCTCGAGCAGGTGGCGGAAATTCATGATGGTGGTGCGATCCGGCAGGGCGCTATCCAGGGATAATCGGGCAAACAGGCGCATGGAGGCGATTTCGTACAGGGCATCTTCCATGGCACCGTCGCTCAGGTTGTACCAATGCTGCATGCAGTGAATACGCAGCATGGTCTCCAGCGGATAGGGCCGTCGGCCATTGCCCGCCTTGGGATAAAACGGCTCGATGACAGCGGTCATATTCTGCCATGGCAGAATCTGCTCCATGCGGGAGAGGAAAATCTCTTTTCGGGTCTGACGGCGCTTAGTGCTGAATTCACTATCGGCGAAGGTGAGTTGATGGCTCATGATGTCCCTCTGGGATGCGCTCCGGATGAATATGATGATCTCATATCAGGAACTTGTTCGCACCTTCCCTA
>NZ_VDAM01000010.1:0-683 GCF_019584355.1 Leclercia sp. EC_58 | reverse complement strand
TTACGCACCACGCCTTCAGTAGCGGAGCAGGAAGGACATCTGATGGAAATGGAAGCCACGCAAGCACCTTAAAATCACCATCATACACTAAATCAGTAAGTTGGCAGCATTACCTTTAATTGTCCAGTTTAATCTGAACTGAAGATATGAGATGCATGGCTGATAAGAAATATCTATACGGGGCGGAAGTTAATCTGCTCACCGTCCACTCCTGGCACAGAGCAGACCCTCAGGAAGACCCTGATATGCCATTACATCTGAGAGTGAAAACTAAGGGGTTAGACTGCTTACCCCCTCATAAACCCAGTCTTTTTGATCGCGAAACATGGCATTAAGTATCGTAACAAACTTCCTTATACAGGCTGTAAGCGCCACTTTTTTGGGTTTTCCCCTTGCTAACAGTCCGTTAAAGAAAGCTTTGATTTGAGGGTTATAACGGACTGCTGAAAGCATGGCCATAAAGAGAGTGGCGCGCAGACCAGACTTTCCACCCCAGATCGCCCTTTTCCCTCGGAGTTGCCCACTGTCTCTGTCATAAGGACAAACACCAACCAAAGCTGAAATCTGTGGCACTGTTGCAAATAGTCGGTGGTGATAAACTTATCATCCCCTTTTGCTGATGGAGCTGCACATGAACCCATTCAAAGGCCGGCATTTTCAGCGTGACATCATTCTGTGGGCCG
>NZ_VDAM01000009.1:0-2871 GCF_019584355.1 Leclercia sp. EC_58 | reverse complement strand
GAAAATCGCAGGATCGGCACTCGCTATGACAAGCTGGCCAAGAGCTTTGCAGCCATGGTCACCTTGGCCTGCAGCCTACGTTGCATGCGGCAATACTTTTCGTACAAAGCCTAGTGTCCTATCAAAAAGTTCTTTGAAATCCCCACATCGTGCCCACCCTTTTATCATACTGACTGAGTTAGCTGATTCATTCAAACTGTTTGCAGCGATGAACTCATCAAGTCTCATCCCCAGTTCATTGTGCAACGCAGTGGCTGTTTTCAGTTTAAAAGAGTTTGGATTTGGCAGTATTTCCTCTTCCAAGATACGAGTAACTTCTCTTTTGTGAGCACCAAAACTCTTCTCAGCCTTTACATTTGCAGCTTTTTTTGCATCCTCGTGTTTTTTTAACGCTGACTCAAGGGCCTGCACGTTGCTGCACCATCCCCGAAACTCTCCCAGCTGTTCGAAAGCTTCAAACATTGCATTTGACTGCTCGGCTTCGCGGCCCATTTCACTCAGGTAATGAAAGGAGAGTGTAAAAAAGTAAGAGGCAGCTTCAAACCTGTCCATTCCATTGGTGTTGAGTAACTCATTTACTGTATCAAGCCCCTTGCGCAAGCCTTTGACATGCAGTGAAGTAAAATCAGGGTCTTCTACCGGTTCCTGGTCGTTAAGTTTTTTCAGATAGCCAAGTCCGGCTTCTATTTCATCTTCCTCGCTTAAGTCTTCAAGCAGGAAGCGCATAAAAGCATCAAAATTGCATTGAGTGCCGACAACGTAGTTTTGAAGAATAGTTGTCGGGCGTCGTTCCTTTTCTGAGTTTTTTCTCAGTGTTATGTGATGTATCCAGTCGGGATACGAGTCATTCAGATAACTTACCAGGCGCTGTTCGGACGAGGAAAAATTGATCCAGTGATCATTCAGGAAACCACCTGGAACAGGCTGTGTGGGCTTATTGAAGTGTTCGAGATAGTAATCAGTGGGTGTTTTACCAAAATTACCTTCAAACGTATTGTTTCTGTTTTGTGCCATGCCTTATGAGTATCCTTACCAACATTATGATTTTTAATCATAAACGAAAAAGTGTTTGGTGTTGTGCGTCACCTCAAAAAAAATTTTTCTGCACAAGTATTTTTACCTTTATATCTTGCTCTTAAAGTCAATAGCACTCCGGAGAACTCTCCGGCTATCAACTTAAGGAGGAACCAACGATGACCAACTCGCCACAAACAGAATATCCGGTATATGCAAACCAGCATGAGAACATGCAAATTGGAACCCCACTTCCACCAGAAGTTGAAAAACGGATCCGCTTTGCAATGGGCGATGACATCCTGCTCAGCATGAAAGACATCACCGCTCACAGTGGCCTTAGTGACAAGCATTACTATTCCCTTATTTCCAGAGGTATGTTTCCCCGACCGCTGAAAATTGGTCGCTCAAGTCGCTGGAGAAAAAGTGACTATGAAGCATGGCTAAATGAGCGGGACACAAATCGCAAGTAATCTGGACTGCAATATCGCTTACTGAAACGATTTGTATTAATGGGATTATCTAAAGCACGAGAAAATACGCACGCCTGCAATTGAAAAATAAGTTATCTGTACCTGCATATTTATCATATTAACCCCGTGAGGGGAACAGCTATACCTGCTGTTCATCAGCTGGTATATGTCTTATGCTCTTTAACAATAAGGGAATATTATCATGAATCTGCCCCTGCAGAATTATCAGGGGAAAAAAACTCCTGAACAACGAAATATGTCTGTTAAAGCCTCTGAATCACTATCATTTCCAATAAGGTCTCTTCCCAAAAAAATCAGTAATGCAATCATCGCTACGAGTCTAAATAAAAAAGTCTCTGTAGAGATTGCAGCCAGTTCGTTTCTGGCTGCTGCTTCTCTTGCTTGCCTCCCGCTGGTTGAAGTGATACCTGTACATACGAAGATCCCTGAACCCGTCGGGCTCAATTTTCTGGTTATTGCCGGGTCCGGTAGCGGAAAGTCTACGGTGTTGAGAGCAGTCATGCAGGTCTTTCATGATTTTTCAGCAAAGGTGAATGATGAATATAAAAATCTATTGAACCAATTTCAGGTGGATATCAGCATGTGGGACGAAAGTAAAAAGGCGCTGGCCCGGAATTTACGGCAGGCGACATCCCGCAACTGTGGTCGTGAAGATGCAGAAAAGGCCATGAAAAAACACCTGAATAATAAACCGCAGAAGCCTGTCCGGTTTAAGTTCTTATATCAGGACATATCTAATAGTGAGCTTATTAAAAGTCTCGGTGATAATCCTGATGCTGGTATTTTTTCTGATGAAGCTGTGACGTTTTTCAAATCCAGGGCCAAAAACGATCCGGGTATATTTAACCTCGGATGGGATGGTGCTACATATTTTTATCAACGTGACGGCGTGGATTATGAAATCAATCTTCGTCTGATGTTTTGCCTGATGGTTCAGCCCGATATTTTTGATGAATATATCATCAGAAACCAGACGACAGGGAGAGGGAGCGGTTTCCTTGCCCGTTTCCTGACTGTCAAAGTATATGGTGAATATAAATATCAGGATGGCGATTTTAGTCGTATGAACCGCGCCCTTGACGAATTTGATAACAGAGTTCAGGAGCTATTGGAACGTGCAAAGCAGCGTTTCAATGATGGCATCGCCGATAAGCAGCAACTAACCCTGTCACCTCAGGCCATTGCATTTATGGGTGAGAAACGTGCCGAAATGAAGCAAAAGATAAGCGAAGGAGGCCCATGGGAACATAGGTAATGACTCCAACTTACTGATAGTGTTTTATGTTCAGATAATGCCCGATGACCTTGTCATGCAGCTCCACCGATTTTGAGAACGACAGTGACTTCCGTCCCAGCCTTGCCA
>NZ_VDAM01000008.1:0-484 GCF_019584355.1 Leclercia sp. EC_58 | reverse complement strand
GTTATTACGAAGGGATAAAGCTCAATCCACTGGCATTGCGTAAACCGGATGCGGCTTCGCAATAAAAACGTAGTTGCCTGATGCGCTACGCTTATCAGGCCTACAAGGTTTCTACAATATATTGAATTAGCACGATTTTGTAGGCCGGATAAGGCGTTTACGCCGCATCCGGCATAAACAACGCGCACTTTGTCAACAATCTGAAACGCCGGAGGTTTTTCTCTCCGGCGTTATTTCTTACTTCAGCATAAAGTCATACTGAATACTCATTTTCACATCCCAGTAATTCAGGCGATCGCCCAGCGTACTGCCATCGCGCTTTTCCCGCCCTTTATCGGCAGCAAGAAAGAAATTCATCCCTTGTAACGGCCCTTCGCTGACCCGATAGTTCATACCACCTAAGATACCCGTGCCTTCAATCCGCACATCTCGTTTACTGGATTCATAGCCGCGAGTCACAATCGGTGCAAATGTCAGCGTAAAT
>NZ_VDAM01000007.1:0-467 GCF_019584355.1 Leclercia sp. EC_58 | reverse complement strand
GAACGAGTCAGGATCTGATCGACCGCGCGTTGATAATCGGCATAACAGGTCACGTTACCTTCCACCGCCAGAATATGTTCGCCAAATCGCTGACGCAGACTGGCGACTTTTGCCGCCGACAGTTCCAGCGTGGCAACCTGCGCGCCTTCTTCGATAAATCGCTCGACCAGCGCCAGCCCTAATCCCGATCCGCCGCCGGTAATAAAAATGGACTCGTTATGCAGATCGCTCATGGCTGCGCCTCCGGTAAGTCGATGAAAATGTCACCACCTTCAACGTGTACTGGATAAGTGGTGAGCGGATCGGTGGCGGGCAGGCATAACGCTTTCCCCGTTTTCAGGCAAAAACTGGCGGCGTGTAGCGGGCACTCCACCGTGGCGTCATCTTCCAGATACCCTTCTGACATTGACGCATTACCATGGCTGCAACGATCGTTAATGGCATAAAACTCGCCGCCAACGTTGAAC
>NZ_VDAM01000001.1:4560877-4621637 GCF_019584355.1 Leclercia sp. EC_58 | reverse complement strand
TTACGCACCACGCCTTCAGTAGCGGAGCAGGAAGGACATCTGATGGAAATGGAAGCCACGCAAGCACCTTAAAATCACCATCATACACTAAATCAGTAAGTTGGCAGCATTACCACCTTCCGGGCGTTCTGCTTTATCGCTTGTTTTGTGTTTCGCTGAAACGGGCGAGTCCAGGCGTGGCGGGGCTCTTTACGTAAGTTTACACTTAAGGTGGCTAGCTTATAGCGCATATAAAAATATTGTGCGTGGGATTAATCTTAATTAATTTTTATATTATTTATGGACGTTGTTTTCGGTTGTTAAATAATATAACAAATTGTTTACGTATATTATGTATGGATTCCAGTTACTCACGGGAATTACTACTTCAAAAAGAGTAAGCGAAGGGCAAATAAAAGAACCTGACAAAGTATGATGGTGGATCGCGTACCCCAGGCAATACTCAACCGGAACGGTGACGCGGTGTCACCCCGGAGGCGAAGGTGAACCCTATGCTTGATTTCATCTCTGGTGTCCTGATCCATACCCCCGTCTGGGTCTATCTGATTCTGCTGTTCCTGATAAGCAGGGGCATCCGGGCGCGTAAGCCCGCCACCGTTGCGCTGGAAAAGCTCGCTATCGTTCCGGCCCTGTTTCTGATCTGGGATATCTACGACCTGCTGGTCTTTCGCACGCTCACGCTCGCTACCGGCTCCCTGTGGCTGGCAGGTCTACTCAGCGGCGCGGCAATGGGCTATATCCTGATCAAAGGGGCGATAGTAAGCCGGGCTGCCGCCCCGCGCAGCATTTACCGTTCGGCGGACTACTCGTCACTGCCCATTATGATGCTGGCCTTCACGGTGAAATATGTGCTGGGAGTGATTAGCGCCATTGCGCCCGAGACCCTGCAACGCCCCGGTGCAAGCGCCTTCGCCATCATTACCGGCGGGCTGTTCGCCGGGGTCTTTGTCGGCAAGTTTGTACGCTACGTGCGGGTCTATTTGTCGGCACCGGTGCAGCAGGCGGGGTGAGAGGGCTCATCGTTCTGGATTACCCGGATATCCATATTCCGCTGCAAATCACCCGGAACGCCCGGCGGCGCGATGCAACATCAGGCGTGTCGCCGTTATGTCGGAACGCACTGAGAGGAAAATGGCAAACGCAACGGCAGGTAGACTGAGGCGGCATGATAAACCAGTAGCCCACAGGAGCCCGGATGTTCACCCATATGCGTATTGCCAGACCTGTCATAGACCTCGAAAAGGCTTTTCTGATGTACAGCCAGGGGTTAGGACTGAAAAAGATTGCGGACTTTAGCGATCATCAGGGTTTCAGCGGGATCATGTTAGGGCGGGAAGATTTACCCTGGCACATCGAATTTACCGTGTGTCACCACCATCCCGTTCAGCCTCTGCAAACGAACGAGGATCTGATCGTTCTCTATTATCCCGATAAAGCGGAATGGGAAGCGACCTGCGGGCGAATGCGCAGTGCGGGTTTTACTCAGGTAAGTTCGTTTAACCCCTACTGGGAGGTCAATGGGCGCACGTTCGTGGATGACAGCGGGTACCGGGTGGTGATTCAGAACCAGGCGTGGGGCTGAACTGACAGAAAGCCGCGTGGCAAAATGACACTATCAAAACGGGCTGGCGTGGCGGATATGGACAGGCTCCCCGCTGACCGGATGCGTAAACCGCAGCTCGCTGGCGTGCAGCATCAGGCGCGGCGTGCGTTCGGTGCCGGGCATCTGCACTCCGCCATACAGGTCGCAGCCTAAAATCGGGTGGCCTAGCTGCTGGCAGTGAATGCGCAGCTGGTGGGTGCGCCCGGTTTCCGGGGTCAGTTCCACCCGCGTGACCGGCACATCTCCCTGATAATACCCGCGCTCTACCACCCGATAGCGGGAGCGGGCGGGCTTGCCGTTGATAGCGCAAATCGACATCCGCGGGAACAGCGCCGGATCTTTAGCAATAGGCGCGTCTATCACCCCTTCGTCATCGGCCAGATGCCCGCAGAGCAGGGCGGTGTAGGTCTTGGTTACGCTGCGCTGGCTGAACTGCTGGCAGAGGGCGGCATTGATCGCCTTATTGCGGGCAATCACCATCAGCCCGGAGGTGCCAAAATCGAGGCGATGCACCAGCGTGCAGCCGGGAAAGGTCTGAACCAGCCGGTAATGCACCGAATCGAGGTTTTGCGGATTTTTCCCCGACAGGCTGAGCAGCCCGCTGGGTTTATTGATCAGCACCAGATGGTCGTCCTGCCAGAGCGTCTCTATCGCCTCATGGCAGGGCGGAGCAATAAAATTATCGATAATCACTGACATCAGGCTGACCGCAGAAACAAGAGGGAGACGGATGATAACCTATTACGTATGCGATTTAAGCTGTGATGTGTTATCGAGTCGTCTGATGGCTGGCACCAGGCTGGCGGCTACCGTGGCGAGAACCACGGCACAGGCCGCCACCAGCAGCACGTTGCTGGTGCCATACTGTTTAGCCAGCGGCCCGGCGATAAGCTCGCCGAAGGGGATCGCCACAAACGATCCCACCGCATCGTAGGCATAGACGCGCGCCAGCTTATCCTGCGGAATATGTGTCTGCAGGGACTGGGCCCAGGCCACCCCAAAGAGGCCAAAGGTCACTCCGGCAATAAAGAACGCGGCAATCAGCCAGGGCGTGGAGGGGAGCAGGCTCAGCATAAAGATGGGCAGGGCGCAGCATGATATCAGCATCACGCCGATAAAGAGATCCCGGCGCGGTCGCCAGCGCAGGGCAAGGGAGGAGCCCACGATGAGGCCAATGCTCTGGCACGCCACAATAATCCCCCACTGCGCCCGGCCAAAAGAGGTATCCGCAATCACCGGCCCGAGCACCATCATTATCCCGCTAAACGCGGCGTTAATAATGGTGAACTGCACGACGATCGACCACACCCAGGCCCGGCTGGCGAACTCCTGCCACCCCGCTTTTAAATCCTGCAGCATGTTGCTTTTAGAAGGTCCGGCTTCGAGGGCGGTCACGCGAATCATCAGGTAGAGGGGGGCGGCGGCGGCGAACCCCAGGGCATCAATGGCAAGCCCCCAGCCCGGTCCGACGGCGCCTGTCAGAACGCCGCCCAGCGACGCGCCGATAACCGTCCCGCTGTACACCCCCAGCTGAATGAAGGCGTTGGCTTCGCGCAGGCTTTTACCGGGAACCGTCTGGGGAACGAGGGCAGAAGAGGCGGGAAGGGTGATGCCCGCGGCGGCACCGTTTACCGCGCCAAGCAGGGTCAGGCTGAGCACCGTGGCGGACCCGTCCAGCACCGACCACGCCACGATAGCCTGCGAGATGGCGGCCACCACCGACGAGGAGACGAGCACCCGGCTGCGGGAGTAGCGGTCCGCTAATACTCCGCCCAGCAGCAGAAACAGCACGTTAAAAATCGAGCGGGAGGCCACGACGATACCTAAATCAGAGGCCGAGCCGCCAATATCCAGCACTGCAAATGCCAGCGCGATAGGGGCGATACCGTTGCCCAGCACGGTGAGAAAACGTGCGGCAAAAAGATGGCGAAACGGGGAAAAATGATAAGCATGAACGCGTTTATTATCGGTTTTCATGGTGTTAATGGCTACGGGATGAGGGGAAGTACTATAAATGACCTGAAAGGCAAAAACACCTGCCTGCGCCTCCCCTCACCGAAGCTGGCTTAACTCCGCGTTTCTGCAGGCGCCTTCTCATCTGACTTTTGCGTGCTGCTGGAGTAGATGAACCAGAGTGCGATCCCGAGGCAGAGGACTGCGCCCAGGCGCGTCATCGAAAAGGGTATAGCGTCGTTCCCCAGCCAGCCAAAATTGTCGATCAGCATGCTCATGGTCAGCTGGCCGAAAATCACCGCCACCGTGGCCACCGCCGTACCGATACGCTGTACGGCCAGCACCATAATGACGATGTACGGTACGCCAAACATCGCCCCCAGCAGCTGCCATTTAGGCACATCCAGCAGGCTGACGGCATGGCGCGGTTCAAAGAAGAAGATCAGCAGGGCGGTGATCAGCGCGCCGACGGAAAAGGTCAGGAACGCGCTTTTGAATACGCCCACCTTGCTGCCCAGTTGGCCGTTGATGGCGGCCTGAATGCTCAGCGTCGCACCGCCAATCACCGCCAGAATAATCATAATCAATGTCATCGTGTTACCCTTGTGCAACCAGAACCAGCGCGGCAATGATAAAAATCAGCGCGATGATGCGTTTAGTGTCAATTTTGCGGTGCGGCGTGCCCAGCAGGCCGTAGTGATCGATGATCAGGCTTTTAAAGACCTGACCGGCAAGGATGCCAATCATCGTCATGGCGATACCGATGGCGGGCGTCACTACGGTGAGAATAATGACGTAGACCGGGCCGAGAACGCCGCCCAGCAGCTGCCATGAAGGCTGTGAAAAAAACGACGGGCTGTTGCGTGGGCTGAAAAAGAGCATCAGCAAAAAGGTCAGGGCGGCACCGACGCCAAACACGCTGAACGTGGCCCATAAATCACCTACCTCACCGCCGAGCGGCCCCAGTAACCCTGCCTCGACGGACAGTCCCATCCCTCCGGCAATAACCAGTAAAATCAATATCAGCTGCATAGTTACTCTTCTCCGTTTTCAAGGCGGGGAAGCGTACGCCTGAACATCCGTGAGAAAAATGCCATAATGTAAGAAACACCTGTGCAGGAAATGCATTAATGCGCGACCCCGCCACAATCAGCCTTCGCTGGCTGCAAACCTTCAAAGAGGTCTATGAGTCCCAGAATTTTTCGGTGGTGGCACGCCGGGAAGGGATTTCCGCTTCGCAGGTTTCGCGGGTCATCCATCAGCTTGAGGATGCGCTCGGCCAGCAGCTTTTTTACCGCAACACGCGGGCAATTATTCCCACGGAAAGTGGTCACCTTTTTATCCGCTATGCCCGCCTGATGCTCGGTAATCTTGAGGAGGCGCGCCGGGAACTGGATGCGCGCAAGCAGGAGCCCTCCGGTCTGCTGCGCATCAACGCCCCGGTCTTTTTCGGCCAGCGGCATATCGCGCCGGGGCTTCCCGGCCTGACGGAACGCTACCCCCGTCTTAGCATCGAGCTGACGCTGACGGACGACTATATCGATCCCCACCGGGATGCCGCCGACGTGATCTTTCGCATCGGCGCGCTGACCGACTCCTCATTTCACGCCCGGGTGCTGGGCCAGCAGTTTTATCATCTGGCTGCTTCTCCGGCTTATCTGCGCAAATACGGCACGCCGGAAACGTCGGACGACATAATGCGTCACAAATGCCTGGTCTATCGCGGCTCGTCCGGCCCCAACCGCTGGCTGCTGCGCCGGCCCGGCGAGGCGTGGACTCATTATCCCGTCACGCCGCTGATCTCTTCCAATAACGCGGAAACGCTGCTTATCGCCGCGCTGGGCGGGATGGGGATGGTACTGTTCCCGGACTGGCTGATTGGCGACCGGTTCCAGAGCGGGGAGCTGGTGAAACTGCTGCCGGCCTGGGAGACCTCCATCAATACCGAGCCCTACAACATTGCGGCGATCTACCCCCATACGCGCCACCCGCCGCTGAACGTGCGGGCGGTGATTGATTACTACGTTGAGGCGTTTGGTACGCCGCTGTACTGGCAATCCCAAAGGGGAATGTAATGCGTCACCTCTCTGTCCTGCTCTGTCTGTTATTACTCACCGGTTGCGTCGTCAGCTCGCCACAGAAAGCGCAATTTAATGCGGAGTATCCCAACCGCCAGGATATTCGCAGCCATACGGTGTACCGCTTTATGAATAAACCGCTCAAGCCGGGCGGGGGGAAATACTACGGCGCAAACGATCTGGCCGAGACGTTATATGTCAGAGCCGACAATGCGGCGATGGTGGAGTTACGCTTCAACTATCCTGGCCGATCGCTACAGGTGAAATCGCTGGATGCACAAAACAGAACGCTGCGGGAGGAGACTTTCACGCTGCTGGATGAGTCGGCGGCAAAACCGTCCGATGTCGAAAGCCGGTATTTTTTCCTGAGCAAAGAGGGCCTGCTGTTAACGAAGTTTAAAAATTGCACCCCGGATATGAGCGTCGGTTGCCGCTGGCAGGACCGGACGCTGTTTATTACCCGCAACGGCGATATGGCGGTGCAGTTAGCCAGCGGAACGGCGGGCATGGCGTTTCTGGTGATCCCATTTTATGGCTCGGAGAAGTATCTGGAGATTTTCCCCAGAGCACCGGGCGCTTAGGTAAATGCAAGATGCGCCCTTTCCCGGTGGGAGAGGGCATCAGGCCGCACTGCATTGCCGGATAGCGGCTCCGCCTTACCCGGCCGACAAAACTTGAGGAAAAGGGTGAGCAAACCGCACTCGCCCTAAGACAAACTCATAAATTGTTATTATTGTTTTTAAATCGCTAACCATAAGACTGTAACTACGTTAATTATCTTCCAGGGTAATGCATATGTTTGTGTCATGGTGGTTAATTGTTCCTGTCGTTATCGCGGTTGCCATACTCTTCGTTATGGTTTCCCGTCTCTCTAATGAGGTCGATAAGCTTGAAACGGCGTTAGAAGAGAGCCGGGGAAGGCTGAAGTTCCTTGGGCATCACACAGAGACGTTCAAACAGGCGAATCTGCGTAAGGGTTAACGACCCGGCTTGCCGCGTTACTGCGACTCTAAACAACAAGCCAGCTGTTGGAAATACACTGTGCGCTAAATCTGTCCACACATAATGTTATTAGTCACGCTCATGTTATTGCATATCGCTTAGCGCCAGCATTAGTGACAGCGGGGATGAACAAGTCCCCTTTACAGAAATGCCTGGTGTACAGTGAAACAGAGTGACTTCGCAAAACCGGCAAGTTCTTACTCAACATTTTCAGCAATCCATTCAATAAGATGTTCTGCAAAACCTTCAGCGGCCGGTGAGTTAAAAAATTTTGAAGACTGGTATAAACAAACCTGGCGAACCACGTCCGGCGCAACAATACGGCGCATAACCAAACCGAAAGGTTTAGCCAGTAGCTTAACGTAAGCAGGGGACAGGGTTACGGCCAGGCCAGAAGAGGCTATACCCAGAGCGGTAGAAATATTGCCAGTAGCTTAACGTAAGCAGGGGACAGGGTTACGGCCAGGCCAGAAGAGGCTATACCCAGAGCGGTAGAAATATTATCTACCACATCGACAGGACTTATCCTTTCGGCACTGGGTAAAGCTCTTCCCATTTTAGCGACATTCTGTTCATGATCTCGTCCTGCCGCGACCAGCGGATACATTTTCAGGTTTTCCCAGCTTACCTCCTCAAACTGCGCCAGCGCGTGATCCGGCGTGCACCACAATACCCACGGACTTTCAAATAACACGGTGGAAATAATCTCTTCGCCACAGAACGCATTAGGACCTACCGACATATCGGCATCACCGTCAATAACGATATCGATAAGGCGTTCCACCGGGCAATCAATAATCCGAACAGCTACCTCTGGCTGAAGCACTCTGTATTCTTTGATGATTTTTGGCAGCATCGCGCTGGCAATAATCATCGGTGCCGCAATACGAACCACACCTGTCGCCCGGGCATTAATCGCTGTGGCAATGGTTTCAGCTTGCCTGGCACGTTTAAGTACCGCCCCCGCAGAATTGAGAAACTCCTTGCCAGTGACAGACAACGAAACGCGACGGGTACTGCGATCAAAAAGGCGGAAACCCAGCACGGACTCAAGTTCTTGTACAAGCTGGCTGACCGCAGAGGGTGTCAGCCCCAGACGCTCACCGGCATCCGTGAAACTATGGGTTTCAGCGACCGTAAGAAAGGTTTCCAGCTGACGCAGGGTAAAGCGTAAAAACGGCATGGTGGCAGTTCCGATTAACGATGTTTTCTAACAAATAAACCAGATTAATTAAATTGTACACAACAAGTCATTAACATATTAATGGTTTCAAATAAATATAAAACCTCTACCCACACCCTACAGCAGAGGAGCTACCCTGCAATGACTTTGGAAAAATCTGGTTCTTTTGTGAGCCCCGCCCGCGGCGAAACAGAGTTCAGTTCTGTGGGCTCTATGCAAACGGATAATGAACTTATTAAAAAAGTGTCCGGCAGACTGGTCTGGTTTCTGTTTCTGCTTTACGTATTTGCTTTCCTCGATCGCATTAATATTGGTTTTGCGGGTCTTACCATGTCGCAGGACCTTGGATTGACTGCGACAATGTTTGGCCTCGCAACAACCTTCTTTTATATCGCTTATATTGCCTTCAGTATTCCCAGCAATATTGCCCTCGGACGCTTCGGCGCCCGACGCTGGCTGTCGATTATTATGATCGTCTGGGGGGTTGCTTCTACGGCGACGCTTTTTGCCCACGACGCGCAAAGTCTGTATATATTGCGCACGCTTGTGGGGATTGCTGAAGCGGGCTTTATTCCGGGAATATTGCTTTATCTGACATTCTGGTTCCCTCAGGCCTGCCGCGGACGAACCAACGCTTTATTTATGATAGCCACACCCGTTACCACTGCCCTGGGGTCAGTGCTATCCGGTTACATCCTTGAAATGAATGGTTTTTTAGGCCTGAAAGGGTGGCAATGGTTGTTTCTCCTTGAAGGCCTCCCTTCGGTCGTCCTGGGCATCGCCGTCCTGTTTTATCTCGATGATAACCCGATGAAAGCAAACTGGCTGACCCGTGAGGAAAAAGCACGACTGACAGCAATGCTGGCTGCTGAACAAAGCCAGGCGGACGTACCGAAAGAGCGAAAGGGAAGTCTGATAAGCGAACTTTGTCAGCCGGTCATAATAAAATTTGCCCTGGCCTATTTGTGCCTTGTTAATACGCTTAGCCTGATTGGGATATGGATCCCTCAGATTGTAAAAAGCTTTAATGCTGCCAGCAGCAACATCACTATTGGTTTACTCGCTGCTATTCCTCAGATATGCACCATCATCGGCATGATTTGGTGGAGCGCACGCTCCGATCGCCGTCGTGAACGAAAATGGCATATTGCGATCCCCATGCTGTTCGCAGCGGTCGGCTGGTTGCTAACGGCCTACGCTGAAAACCCCATTATTCGTCTTGCTGGCATCGCAATGGCCTCTACCGGTGGTTTCTGCGCCATGGCGATATTCTGGACCGCGCCAGATAAAGTCCTTTCAAGTCGTAGTAAACCTGTGGGTATAGCCCTGATAAATGCGGTTGGCAATATCGGATCGGCCCTGAGCGCTTTTGTCGTGGGTTATCTGAGAGATGCGACCAACAGCTTTTCCTCTGGCCTGCTTTACGCGGTGGTCGTTCTGTTATTAGGGACGCTGTTTATCGCTGCCATTCCAATGAAGCCCGCTGCAGACAAAAAACCTGCCTGTTCATCTTAAAAGGAGAGTCATCATGACCATAACATTAACCCATTCTTATCCTGATTCCCGTAATGACATTCCCGCTGGCTACAGTCCGGAAGAGTGGGCGGCAAGGGTCGATCTTGCAGCCTGTTATCGTATCTTTGCTCACCTTGGCTGGAACGAGCTGATTTACAACCACATCACCTTACGCTTGCCGGGGCCTGAAAAACATTTTCTTATTAACCCCTTTGGTCTGATGTATTCAGAGGTGACGGCTTCGTCGTTGGTGAAAATTGATAATAAAGGCAACATCATCGGACACAGCGACTGGCCCATCAATCCAGCCGGCTTTACCATTCATGGCGCCATACATGACAGTATCCCGGAAGCTCACTGCGTTATGCACACCCATACCACCGCAGGCATGGCAGTGGCATGTTCCGCAGGAGGTCTTTCAATGAGCAACTTTTACTCGGCACAGCTTTATGAAAAAGTGGCATATCATGATTTTGAAGGCATTACGGTACATGCTGACGAAGGGCCCCGCTTGCTCAGAAGTATTGGCGACCGTCCCTGTATTATCCTGCGAAACCACGGTCTGCTGGCCTGGGGACACAATTTACCTCAGGCTTTCGCGAATTTATGGCTCCTGAATCGGGCATGTGAAATCCAGGTCGCCTCAATGTCGATGGGGCCGGTACTGGAGATACCTGAAGATATCCAACGCAAATGCACCCAGGATTCGCTACAGTTCGCTCCTCGATTTGGCGCAGGACAAGATGTTTTCAAAGCGCTTACGCGACTGATCGAGCAGACAGATCCATCCTGGCGAACATAGCCGAACCGTAATTTACAGCGGCTCGCCGAACCTCTGCTGGAGAGCCGTTTTAAGCCGGGTAAGGCGCAGCCGCCACCCGGCGCTCTTGCTATCGCTCCCTTAGCGCCTCTTTCGCCCGGTTAAACGGCTTGATCATATAATCCATCACCGATTTCTCGCCGGTCTTGATATCCACCGTGGCAATCATCCCCGGCACAATCGAGAAGTGCCTGCCCGCTTTGTTCACCAGGTAATCCTGGCTGGTGCGGATAAACACCCGGTAGTAGAAGACCTCCGGTTTGGCTTCATCCTGAATGGTGTCCGGGGAGATGGTCTCCACCACGCCATCCAGCCCGCCGTAGATGGCGTAATCGTAGGCGGTGATCTTCACCAGCGCCTTCTGGCCGGGGTGGATAAAGGCGATATCCCGTGGCGACAGGCGGGTTTCAATCAGCAGGTGATCGTCCACCGGCACAATCTCCATCACTTCGCCGTTCGGGGGAATAACGCCGCCGATGGTGGTCACCTTGATGTTCTTCACAATGCCGCGCACCGGCGAGGTCATCGTCAGGCGGGTCACCGAGTCTTCACGTCCTTTCAGCACCGCCGAGAGCATATCCACTTCGGCGTTCGATTTAGAGAGCGCCTCCCGGGCCTGAACATAGTACTGCGAGCGCAGGTCGGTGAGCTTCAGCTCAAGGTCGCTCTTCTGGCGTTGCAGGCGCAGCGCCTCGACGTGGCTGGCGGCGCCGGTTTTCACCAGCCGCTGGGTGATCGCAAGCTCTTTATTCACCAGATCCAGCGCCTGGCGCAGCTCGCGCCGGGAGTCTTCCAGCTGCTCGCGGCGGGAGTTGTAGAGCCGGGTTTCGGCGGCGATCAGGTCGGTCCATTTCGCCAGCTCCGGCGGGAAGGTGAGGGGCAGATCGTTCACCTCTGCACGCAAACGGGCGCTGGAGGCCAGCGACGCGCGGTAGCGGGCGGCACTTTCACCGACGTTGGATTCAGAGCGGGTCGGGTCGAGGCGCGCCAGCACCTGGCCGGCCTGCACCTGATCCCCTTCGTGAACTTTCAGCTCGGCGAGGATCCCGCCGTCGAGAGACTGCAACACCTGCTCCCGGGAGCTGGGGATCACTTTCCCGGTGCCGGTGGAGACCTCATCGAGAATGCTGAACCATGCCCACACCCCGGCAGCGACAAACAGCAGCAGGCTGAATAACACAATGCTTCTCGCCCCGGTATAGCCGCTCTCGGAGCCGAGGGCGTTATCCAGGTCATCCATCGCCGCAACATCACGCTGATTGATTTTCATTTTTCCACTCCCTGCCATTTGCCTGCTGCGGTTGCTGCATCCGGCTGTTGCTCAGCGCCTGCGCTTTTGGCGCGTCCATCACCAGCATGCCCTCTTTCAGCACCACCACGCGCTCCACCAGCTCCAGCATCGGTACGCGGTGGGTGGCGACAATCAGCGTGCGGTGGCCGAGCCACTGGCCCAGACGCTGGATAAATTCGCGCTCGGTGTGTTCATCCAGCGAGGCGGTGGGTTCATCCAGCAGCACGACGTTGGGATCGCGCAGGAACATCCGCGCCAGCAAAATCGACTGGCGCTGGCCGCCGGAGAGCCCGACGCCGTTCTCCATAATCGGGTGATCCAGCCCCTTCGCCAGCTTCTGCACAAAGCTGGCCGCGCCGCACATCTCCAGCACGGCAAAGATCTCTTCGTCGGTAGCCCGCGGCATCCCGAGGGTGATGTTCTCTCGCAGGGTGCCGTAAAACAGCCGCGCGTTCTGGCTCATCAGACCGACGTTGCGGCGCACATCCGCCATGTCGAGATGGGGCAGGCTGAGGTTGTCGAGCCGCAGCTCGCCGCCCACCAGATCCATGCTGCCCACCATCGCCTGCAGCAGGGTCGATTTGCCCGCGCCGTTACGCCCCAGCACCGCCACATGCTCGCCGGGTTTGATCTCCAGCCGGTTGATGCGCAGCGCCGGGTTCTGCGCGTCGCCCCCGTAGGCGAACTGCGCCTGCTCGAACAGGTAGTGTCCACGCAGCACATCCTGGCGGATAGGCGTCTCTTCACGCTGATTCTCGGTGGGCAGCTGCATAATGTTGTCCAGCCCCTCTTTGGCGGCCTTCACCTGCTGCCAGCGGGCCAGCACGCCGCACAGGGTCGCCATCGGGGCGATCATCCGCGAGGCCAGCATTGAAGCGGCCACCACCGCACCGGTGGTCATTTCGCCTTCGATCACCATCGGGGCACCCACCACAATCACCGCGGTGTAGACCAGGCTCTGAATGGTCATCCCCCAGCTGATCAGGCCCTGGGTCAGCTCCCGGGTCTTAAGGCCCGACTCGGCGGTGATCTGAATGTAGCTGTTCCACTGTTGCAGGAAGCGGTTCTCCGCCTGCATCAGCTTGATGTCTTCCAGCCCCTGCACACTCTCCACCAGCACAGCGTTACGCAGGGTCGCCTCGTGGGCCGACTGCTTCGCCAGCGCCGCCAGCTTTTTCTGCAGCAGCAGGCCCGGCAGCACCATCACCACCGCCGCGACCGGGGCGATCCAGGCGAGTGACGGGGCAATAATCGCCAGCACCACCACAAACAGGAAGAAGAAGGGCAGATCGACGATGGTAGAGATGGTGGAGGAGGTGACCATCTCGCGGATCTGCTCCAGCTCGCGCAGCTGGGAGATAAAGCTGCCGGTGGAGCGGGGCACCGCGCTGTTGCGCAGGCGCAGGGCGTGGCCGAACACCCGGTCCGAGACGCGCATGTCGGCGCGTTTGCCCAGCAGATCCATAATGTGAGACCGGGCGATACGCAGGATAAAGCCGAACAGGGTGGCAATCAGCACCCCGATGGTCAGCACATAGAGGGTGGGGTAGGACTGAGCGGGGATCACCCGGTCATAGACCTGCATTGAAAAGAGAATGCCCGCCAGCGACAGCAGGTTGATGAACAGCGCCGCCAGCATGACGTAGGTATAAGGCCGCAGGTCGCGCATCACCAGCCGGTAGAGCCAGTCCGGGCGGTATTTGGAGATATAGGCATCCACCCGGCTGTCTTTCAGCGCCGCCAGCGGGCGCAGGGCCACCACCTGGCGAATGGCCGGGAGCATCTTCGCCAGCGAGATGCGATTGGTCTGCGCCTTGCCGTCAAAGAAGCAGACATCCAGCAGATCCTCGCCGTCAAAGTGCTCAATCACCCCAATCTTGCCGTCATTAAGCTCCACCACCACCGGCAGGCGCCAGCTATTGATGGACTCCTGGCCGTTGGTGAGCAGCTGAAAGGAGAGGCCCGCCTCGCGGGCAAGCCCGGTCAGCGCCGGGATTTTGCTTTTGCCCTGTAGCCAGGGCGCGCCCGCCACCAGCGCGCCGGGGGAGCAGGCCACCCGGTAGCGGGTGGCGACGTAGCCAAACGCCTGCGCCCAGTGCTCCAGCGCCTCTTGCGTCAGTGTCTCCTCATAAAGGATATCGTCTCGGATCATGGTTGGATCTCCACTGACTGAATGGTGTGGTTTTCAAGGCCGAAGGCATTGCGCATCCGCCCCGTGTTATAGAGGCAGTTGATTTGCAACTGGCGAAGCTGCCCGGCGGTTTGCCACTGGGTAAAGCGGGTCTGGAAGACCTCCTGCTCGGCGTTCAGCACGTCCAGCAGGGGGCGGGAGCCCAGATCGAGATACTGCTGCTGATAGAGTTCGCGGGTACGCTGGCTGAGCGTCTCCTGGCGGGACTGGATCTGCAGGGTGCTCATCAGGCTCATCACCTGGCTTTTGGACTCCAGCAGCTTTTGCCGCACGTCCAGCCGGGTGCGCTGAATATTGGACTGCGCCGCTTCCACCGCGTGGCTGGCGGCGTTGCGCCGGGCGCTCAGCCCGCCGCCCTGGTAGATGGGCATCTCGACGTTCACCGAGACGTTGTACTGGGTCTTGTCCAGCGTATCGTGGCCGGGGTAGCGGTTGTTCATGTAGTGACGCACCTGCGGCTCCAGCGAGACGGTTGGGGTCATCTGCGCATTGGCGTAATCGAGGTTCGCCTGCGCCACGTTAGCCTGCGCCCAGGAAGCCAGCACCGCGGGCACCAGCCGGTCATCCGGCTCGTTGATGTCGCAGCTGCGGGCGAGTTTTTCCGGGAAGGCGTTGCTGACCGCATTCAGGTTGCTCCAGCCGAGGTTGCTCATCAGCGTGGCGCGGGCGCTGTCGAGGTTGGCCTGATACTGCATCAGCTGCGAACGCGCCCCTTCGATACGGGCGTCGGTCTGCACCACGTCCGAGAGCGAAGTGGCCCCTTCGTCGTTACGCTGGCGCGTCAGCTTGCCGATGGCGCCGAGCGCCTCAAGCTGCTCTTCGGCGGTCTCCACCATCTGCTGCCACATCTGCACCTGCACCAGCGCAATGGCGGTATCCCGGGCGATGGTATCGATGCTCAGCAGCACGTTGGCCTGCTGTTGCACCACGCCCGCGTCTTCGGCGCGCACCTGGCTTGCCACCTTGCCAAAGTCATAGAGCATCTGGGAGAGGGAGACCACCACCGAGGGGGTGAAGCCGGTATCGCTGGAGTTATTGCTGTAGCCGTTGTCTATCCCGGCGCTGATCTGCGGATAGTATTTCGATTTAGCGACATCGACCTGCTGGATCTGTTCGTAAAGTTTGCCCACCGCTTCGCGAATGGTGGGATGCCAGTTGACGGCGCGGGTCACCGCATCGCCGAGGGTTAAGGTACCGGGGGCGGCCTGACGGGTGGGCAGGGCGACCCGTCCATCCAGAGCGGGCAGCGCCTGATTTTCATTTAATTGTCCAAAACTGATTACCGCAGGCGAATCGGCGGCAAGGACCTGTGCAGACAACAGGCAGCACCCAAGCCACCAGCAAGGTACTTTGTTCATGGCATTATCCCTAAAAAAACTGAACAACTTTATAATGTTAAGCCCGGGCGACGAGCGCCCGGGTCTTGTTATTAGCGCTAACCGGTGATGATGTGATTTTGGTTAACCAGCTCCTCATAAGTTGTCTGAACGTTATCCAGTGTTACCAGTGTAGTATTCGTGTAAATATTTGCCGCTCCGTCTCGGTCGACGGAGATCACGGTATTGCCATTGCTATTTGTGACGTGCAAATAGTTACCGAGCGTCGCGCTACTTCCGTTCCAGCCCACCAGCAGATCGCTGATATCGATCTTGTCTCCCTGCGCCAGTGAGAAGTTGGTCCAGTGGTCGTTACCGCCGTTGCCTGCCGTCCCGTTCCCCGCCGTGTTGTTCAGCACTTCGTAAATCAGCGTGTCGCCATAGGCGCTACCGGTGAAGGTATCGTTATGCTCCGTGCTGACGAACTTCGGTGCCATGTTGATGGTGAGGGTGGCGGTGTCGGTCGTGCCGTTATCGCCGGTCAGTTTGTAGGTAAAGGTCTCCTTCGTGGTCATTGAGGCCAGCGAGACGCCGCTGTTCAGGGTGTAGGTGTAGTGACCATCCACTCCGATGTTCAGCACGCCGTAATGCCCCTGAATGTTGGCGGTGGCGTTGGCCGTGGTGTACGGATCAAGGATAGTGGTGGTGCCGTTATAGCCGGTGATGCTCAGACGGCTGTCCACCGAGTGCAGCTGATCCAGCACGCCGCCGGAATCCGTCCCGTCGAAGATATTGCCTGTGACGGTGTGGCCCGCAGTGGTGAGCTCATTGTTCAGGTAGACGGTGGTACCGGTGACATAAGGCGTGATGGAGATCTGGCCTAACCCCAGCGGCCCCATGGAGCCGGTATAGCTCAGGGTGTAGGTTCCGGCGTCCAGATCCAGACCGGTGACGTTAATGGTCGCCACGCCACCCAGCAGCAGGCCGCCATTGAATGAACCGCTTCGGGTAACCCCTCCCCCGGTAATGGTCCAGTTTACGTTCAGTCCGCCCAGCGACAGCAGGGAGGCGACGTTAAAGTGGAGCACAATGTCATGCAGGGCGGTGTTGGCGTCCACCACAAACGTGCCGCTGCCACGGCCGGTGGTGGATGCCAGCAGGGCGGCGTTCCACGTCGCGTTACCCACCGTGTCATCGCGGTAGGCGGCCACCTGCGGGGTAGTATCCACCACCAGCTCGCGGCTGACGTCGTTCACCGCATCCAGCGCCACCGGTGTCGGGGTGATGTTCAGCGAGGCGGTGTCCTTATCGCCATTCGGTGCCGTCACGGTGTAGATGAAGCTGTCCGGGGTGCTGATTTGGTCGGCGCCCACCCCGGCGCGCAGGGTATAGGTATATTTGCCCTGAGCGTCGATCAGCAGCGTGCCGTACTCTCCCTCGATGCGGGTGGTGCCGGTGGCGTTCACGTTAACGCCGTTCACCTGGGTGACGAGCGTGCCCGCAGGCGCGATGTCACTTTGCAGCACGTCGCCGGTGGTGCTGGCGGTGGTACTGGTGACGGCATAAACGTGGTCCTCAAGCACGTTCAGACGGTAGCCGGTCAGGGCGGTGATCCCCGAGACGGTGTTCATCAGGAAGATGTAATCCCCTGCCGGCAGGGTCAGGGTCAGCGGTGCCGAGGTGCCACCCAGCAGCGGCGCGCGCAGCCAGCCTGCCTCGGTGCGTACCCGCTCGTAGCTCTGGGTTGCCGGGTTGAACTTGTAGATATAGAGGTCAAACACCGAGGCCAGGGCCACCCCGCCGACGCTACTCTGGATGGTCATAGTGCGGGTGGTGCCCTCCGCCACGCTGTACTTCATGGTCTCGCTACGATCGTCCAGCAGGTTAAGGTTCAGCACGTTGCCGAGGTTAACCCCCACTACGGTAAAGCCGCCCTGGCTTGACGGGCCGTAGTCGATGGCCTGTACCTGCGTGCCGAAGGTCAGGGAGGCGGTGTCGTCCACCGCCGTCACGCTGTTGCGCACCGTGTTCTCACCCAGGGTGATCACCAGGCGGGCGTCGTCCGTGGCCCCTTTTCCGGCGATGTTATAGGTGAAGGTGTCGGTCCGGCCCAGCACCGAGGCGCTGGTATTGGTCAGGGTGTAGGTGTAGCTCCCGTCGGTGTGTAGGGTCAGGGTGCCGTACAGCCCGTTGATGGTGGTGCCCGCCGCACCCGCCGCCACGTTGACGGTGACGCCGTTGGCGTTGGTCACGCTGGTCACCACCGTGCCGTTTGGCGCGCTGTCGCTGCCGCTCACCGGATCGATATCGGTGATGACGTTACCGTTTTGCACCAGCGTGCCGGACAGCGTACCTGCCGTGGTCTGGGTGACGTCCACGTCCAGGCTGGTGTACGACCCGGTCGCCAGCAGGTTGGTGTTGTAGCTCACCACGCGATACTGCCCGCCCGGCAGACCGGCCAGGTTCAGGGTCACGCCGCTGGCGCCCAGGGTCAGCAGGTTGGCGAACTGCGGCAGGCCGGTATCCACTTCGGTGGTCCAGGAGCTGCCGTTCCAGCGCTGCACAATGATCTCCAGGGTGTTGAGCAGGGAGAGCACGATGCCCGTGGCGCTGGCGTTGATCTCCATATCTGCGCTACCGCCAGTCGGTACGGTGAAGGTCACCTGGGCGGAGTTCTCTCCCAGCAGCGACAGCACGTTGCCGACGCCGCCCACCAGCTGCACGCCATAGTCGCTGTACTGGGCGGTGCTGGTGGTGGCATTGGTGGTCAGGGCCAGCCCTACCACGTTGTCGCTCGCGGACAGCGGCAGGTTTGGCGCAATCACCGTGCCGGTGGCGGAGGTATTACCCGCCGCATCGGTGGCGGAAAGCGTGATCCGCTCCCCTTCGGACTGTCTGTCGAGGAAGGTATAGCTCCAGTTGCCCTGGGCGTTAGCGGTGGTGGTCACCACGCTATTATCGCTCAGCAGCAGGGTGATGGTGCTCCCCGCTTCGGCGGTTCCGCTCAGGACGCTGCCGTCGGCGTTAAAGGTCCCCTGCGGCGTGCCCGGGGCGACGGTATCCACGACAATCGAGCTCAGCGGCGTCACCGCGCTGGTGCCAGCCGCATTGCCTGCGGTGGCGGTAAAGGCGTGAGGGCCATTACCCAGCGGCACGGTTGGGGTGTATGTCCAGACCCCGGCGCTGTTGGTGGTCACCGTGGCTAACAACACATTGTTGTCATACAGGGTGATGGTGGAGAGCGGCTGCGCGGTCCCGGTCAGCGTTGGGGTGGTATCGTCGGTGCTCTGTCCGTTGATCAGATTGCCAATGATGCTGCCCACGTTGTCGTTGACGCTGGTGATGACCGGCGGATTCGGGATCACCGAGTACGGCACCCGCAGCTCCACTGTCTGCCCCACGTTGCCGGCCCGGTCAGTGGCGAAGAGGTGCAGCAGTTCGGCATTCACCTGCGGCGTGGAGAGCGCGATGCTGAAGCGCCCGGACGCGTCGGCTATGCCGGTGCCCAGCACGGTCACGTTGTCGGTGCCGAGAATGGTGACGGTGCTGCCCGCCTCGGCGGTGCCGTTAATCCGGCCCCCGCTCTCCAGTACAGTCAAGCCGCCCGGTGCCCCCGGAGCGATGGTGTCGACGGTGATGGCGGTGACCGGCGACGCTGCGCTGAGGTTGCCCGCCGCATCGGTGGCGGTGGCGGTTAAGTTATGCACCCCGTTGGTGAGGGCGGTGGTGGTTTGCGCCAGCGTCCACTGGCCCTGGGCGTTGGCCGTTACCTCGCCTACCAGCGTGGTGCCGTCGTAGATGCGCACTATTGCGCCCGCTTCGGCGGTGCCGTTGAGGGTTGGACGGTTGTCGTTGGTCGGATTACCGTTGATCACCGGGCCCTGGATCGAGCCGACGTCATCCACCACCGAGGTGATGACAGGTGCAGCCGGGGCGGTGGCATCGACATTCACAGTAAAGCCCGCGGTCGGCAGGCTGACGTTGCCCACCGCGTCGGTGGCGGTCACCGTCAGGGTGTGCAGGCCATCCGCCAGCGGGGTAGTCGGAGTAAAGCTCCAGGCGCTGTTGGCATCGGCCACCACGCTGCCGAGCAGCAGGGTGCCGTCGTAGATGCTCACCGTCGCGCCCGCTTCCGCGGTGCCGCTGAGGGTCGGTCTCGCGTCGTTGGTCAGCTGGCCGCTGGTGAGGGTCGTCACCGTGCCGACATCATCCACCACTGAGACCAGCACCGGCACCGCTGGCGGCAGGGTATCTACCGTCAGGCTGAAGGTGTTGGACGGATCGCTGACGTTACCCGCCGCATCCGTTGCCACCGCCGTGAAGTTGTGCGTGTCGTTGGTGAGCGGCGTGGTCAGGGCAATCGACCAGTTGCCGCTGGCATCCGCGGTGGCGGTGCCCAGCAGGATATCGCCTTCAAACACCTGCACCCGGGCGTTCGCTTCGCTGGTCCCGGTGAGCACCGGCAGGGTGTCATCGGTGCGCTGCCCGCTGGGGAGTGCCCCGGTTATGCTGCCGACATCATCCTGGGCCAGGGCGATCACCGGTGCGAGCGGTTTGACGGTATCGACAATCACCGTAAAGCCCGCCGAGGCTTCGCTGAGGTTGCCTGCCACGTCGGTGGCGCTGGCGGTGAAGGTGTGGCTGCCGTTACCGAGCGCCGTGGCCGGGGTAAAGCTCCACTCCCCGGCGGCGCTGGCCTGCACGCTGCCAAGGGCCACGCCGTTGTCATAGATCGTCACCGTGGCGCTGGCGGCCGCCTGGCCGGACAGGGTTGGGGTCGGATCGTCAGTCACCTGGCCCGAAACGGTGAGCGGCGTCTGGATGCTGCCCACGTTATCGGCGGCGGCCACGATGGTCGGTGCTGCCGGGGCGGTGGTGTCTACCGTCAGGGTAAAGGCTGCGCTTGCAGGACCGGTGTTCCCCGCCGGATCGGTGGCGGTGAAGGTGACGCTGCGCAGCCCCTCGGCGAGGTCGGTGTCAGGGGTGAAGGTCCAGTTCCCGGCGGCGTTAACCACCGCGGTGCCGACCGCTTCTCCATCCACAAGGATACTGACAATCGAGCCCGCTTCACCGGTGCCGTTAAAGGTTGGGCGGGTATCGTTGGTGATGCCGCCGTTGTTTACCGTGCCGGTAAGGGTCCCGACGTCATCCACCACGTTTGCCAGCACCGGTGCCAGCGGCGCGACGGTGTCGACATTCAGGGAGAAGGCCGGAGAGGTGCCCGAGACGTTACCTGCGGCATCGGTGGCGCTGACGCGCAGCTCGTGCGGCCCCTGGGCCAGATCGGTCTCAGGGGTAAAGCGCCAGTTGCCGCTGTCGTCCACCAGCGCGGTGCCGATCTGCTGGCCGTTATCCAGAATGCGTACGGTGCTGCCCGCCACGCCGGTTCCGGTCAGTTCCGGACGCGCGTCGTTGGTGATCTGGCCGCTTACCAGCACGCCGGTGTTGCCCGCTACGTCGTCGTTAACGCTCACCAGGACTGGCGTCGCTGGCGGCGTTATGTCCACGGTCAGGGTATAGGCCCCGGACGCCGCGCTGACGTTGCCCGCCAGGTCGGTGGCGATGGCGGTAAAGCTGTGTTGGCCCTCCGCCAGCACCACCGTCGGAGTGAAGCTGACAATCACCGGGGTGGCCGGTGGGGTCATGTCCACGAACAGCGTGTAAGTACCAGATACCGGGCTGACGTTACCCGCGCTGTCGATAGCGACTGCGGTAAAGCTGTGCTGACCTTCCGCCAGCACGCGGGTGGGGGTAAAGCTCCAGGCGCCCGTGGCGCTGGTGGTGACGGTACCCAGCAGCGTAATGCCATCGTAGATCGCCACGCTGCTGCCCGCCTGTGCTGTGCCCGAGAGGGTAGGGGTGTTGTCGTTGGTGCTGCCGCCGTTAGCCACGTTGCCGCTGACCGGATCGATATTGTCGTTAGCGCCGGTGATAAGCACTTCGCCCGCGCTGGTATCTACCACCAGCGTGAACGGTGCCGAGCGCGGGCTTTCGTTGCCCGCCGGATCGGTGGCGCTGAGGGTCAGGCTGTAGGTGTCATCATCCAGCGGCTGGGCAAGGGTAATGCTCCAGGCCCCGGTGTTGCCCACCGTTGCCGTACCGAGCACAGTGTCGCCTGCATAGAGGGTAATGACATCGCCGGGCGTCGCCGTGCCGTTAAAGGTCGGCAGGTCATCGTTGGTCGGTCTGCCGCTGACGATGGCGCCCGAAACCGGGCCCACGTCGTCCACGACGCTACCGAACGCCGGGGCGGATGGCGGGGTGATATCGATATTGACCGTCGCTTCCGGCGACAGACCGCTGGTCTGGTCGTTAACGGTGGCGGTGACGCTGAAGCTATGGCTGCCCTCATCCAGGGCGGTTTCGATCGGGAACGACCAGGCGCCGGTGGTGGCGTCGGCGGTGACGGTGCCCAGCGGCGTGGTGCTGCCGTCGAGATAGATTGTCACCTCGCTGCCCGGGATGGCGGTGCCGGTGAGGGTTGGCGTGGTGTCGTTAGAGCTGCCGCCTTTAACGTTGCCGCCGGTGCCGTTGTCATCAACAATCTCGTTGATGGCCGGCACGTCTGGCAGCGCTGGCGTAGCCGGAACGTCGTACGATCCCGGCTGGCTGGTGTTGCCCGCCACGTCGCTGGCGGTCAGGCTCAGGGTGACCGCGTCGCTTTGCGGCGGGGTCAGGGCGATGGAGAACTGCCCCTGGGCGTTGGCGACGCCGGTGCCCAGCACCACTTCATCCGGGCCACGTACCGTCACGGTAGCGCCCGCCTCGGCGGTACCGGTCAGCGGCGTACCGCCGGAAACAATCCCGTTCACCACCGGCACGCCCGGTGCCTGGGTATCAACGATCAGGTTAACCGGCGTGCTTTCGCTGGTGTTACCCGCCGCGTCGCGCGCCACCACGGTGATGGTATGGCTGGCATCGCTCAGCGTGGTGCCTTCCGGCAGCGGCAGCGTCCACTGGCCTTCGGCATCGGTCTGCACCTCGCCCACGGCGTTGCCGTCGATAACGACGGTGATGGTGCTGAGCGGTTCCCCGCTGCCGCTCAGGGTTGGGGTGCTGCTGTTGGCGTAGAGCTGGCCGCCCGCCAGGGTGCTGTCAGAGATGTCAAGCAGCTGTGGGTTACCTGGCGGCTGGGTGTCGATGGTGAAGGCAAAATCGTTGCCCGCGCCGCTGACGTTCCCGGCAGCATCCACCGCCGCCACGGTCAGGGTAGTCGGGCCATCTCGCAGTTCCGGAGTGGTGATGCTCCAGCTACCGTCAGTGACCAGGCTGCGTCCCACCTCCACGCCGTTGCTGTAAAGGATCACGGTGGTGCCGTTTTCGCCGGTGCCGGTGACGGTCGGGGTATTGTCGTTGCTGCTGCCGCCCGCCGGGAGGTTGTCATCCACGCTGCTGATAACCGGGATCGCCGGTACCTCGCTGTCAACGGTCACGGTGATGGTGTTTGAGATCGCCGAGACGTTACCCGCCTCGTCGGTGGCGGTCACGGTGAAGCTGTGCTGCCCCTGGGCCAGCTCGTCATCAGGTCGCCAGCTCCAGTTGCCGTTGATGTCGACCACCGCTTCGCCCACCTTGACGTTGCCCGTGGCGGTCTTGTCGTAGATGCTGATGGTGTCATCTGGCGTGCCCGTGCCGCTCAGTACCGGACGGGTATCATTAGTGGCGCCGTTGTTGCCAACCGGGCCGGTAATTTCACTGACGTTATCGGTAATAACCGGGGCGGCGGGCTGATCCGGCGCGTCGGTATCGATGGTAATGCTCACCGGCTGCGACGGGGCGCTCTCGTTGCCCGCGCCATCTTTGTTGGTCACGGTCAGGCTCAGATCGTAGGTGCCGTTAGGCAGTCCTTCTGGCGGGGTCCAGCTCCAGCTCCCGTCTGGCTGGACGGTAGTTTCGCCGATTTTGGTGGTGCCGTCGTAGATGGTGACGATGTCGCCTTCCGTACCGGTACCGCTCAGGGTTGGGGTGGTGTCGCGGGTGCTGCCGCCGGAGGTGAGGATCGCTTCCTCGCCGCCTTCAGGATTGACGGTGATCTCCGGTAACGCCGGGGTGTCTGGCGCGAGGGTATCCACCACCAGGTTAAAGCTCTCAGAGGTGGCGGTGTTGCCCAGCGCATCGCTGACGGTGGCGGTAATGGTGTGAGTGCCATTCCCCAGCGGGGCGGTCACTTGCAGGCTCCATTCGCCCTGCGCATTGGTGATGGTAGTGCCCAGCAGCGTGGTGCCTTCATAGAGGGCGATCTGCGCGTTCGCCGGGCCGGTGCCGTAGAACACCGGACGGGTTTCGTCGGTGGGGACGTTGTTGCCCACATCACCCTGCACGCTGCCGGTGTTATCTGCCACCCGGGTAATGACCGGGGCGGCGGGCGCGGTGGTGTCAACGGTCAGCGTAAAGGCGTCGGAGGCGGCGCTGTTATTCCCGGCGGCATCTTTCGCCACCACCGTGATGGCGTGCTCCCCATCCTCAAGCGCTGTCGCCGGGGTGAAGTTCCACTCGCCGCCTCCGCCCACCAGCGCGGTGCCCACCTCCACGCCATCCACCAGAATAGTGATGGTCGACCCGGCTTCACCGGTGCCGTAGAGGGTAGGGCGGTTGTCGTTGGTGGCGCTGTTGTTATTAATCACGCCAGCAGAGTCAGGCAGATCGTTGATCACCTGGACGATGGCAGGCGTACCCGGCGCGGTGGCATCGAGAATAATGCTCCAGGTGTTGGACGGGACGCTGCGGTTGCCTTCACTGTCCACCGCTTCCGCCCGCAGGACGTAGCCGCCGTCTGCGCCCAGCGTGACGTTGGTAGACCAGGTGCCGTCTGCGTTGACGTTGGCAGAACCGACCTCCTCGTCGCCGTTATAGATGTAAATGGTGGAGCCCGGCTCACCGGTGCCAGTGATGAGCGGTTGGCGGTCATTGGTGACCTGCCCGTCATTGACCACGCCGGTGATGTCGTCCATGCCATCCACCACGCTTACGATAACCGGCGCCTCCGGCGGGGTGACGTCCGGGGCGGTAACGCTGCTTTCCGGCCCGGTATTGCCCGCGGCATCGGTGGCGGTAACCGCCAGGTTCTCACCGTTCAGCCGCGGGGTGGTGAGAATAATGGTGAAGTTGCCGTCAGCGTCCGCCGGGCCTGCGCCGATCACGTCGTCGCCATCGCGGATGGTCACGGTGCTGCCCGCTTCCGCCTTACCGGTAACGGTGGCTCCGTCCAGGGAGATTTGAAGATCGGTTGGCGCGTCAGGCGGGGTGATATCGCTGATTACGGCGGTCGCTGGCTGGCTCTGGTTTCCGGCGGCATCGGAAGCTACCGCGCGGATGCCATCCCCCACGGCCTGCCCTTCAGTGAGGGTAATGCTGAACTGGCCGCGAGCGTTGGCTGTGGCGCTGCCAATCGGCTCCCCGGACGCGTTGTAGATGGTGACGGTGCTGCCTGGCTCGGCGGTGCCTATGACCTGGGTGCCGTAAGGGATCTGGTCGATGGTCGGCTGGTCCGGAGGCGTACTATCGACAGTAAAAGCAAACGGCTCTGAGGGGGCGCTGGTGTTGCCGGTGAGATCCGTTTCCGTCAGGGTGAGGGAGTGTGGCCCGTCGGCAAGGGGCGTCTCCGGAGTAAAGCTCCAGGTGCCGTCTGTGCCGACAACGGTCTCGCCCACGAGCTGGCCGTTATCATAAATCCGGATGGTGCTGCCCGCTTCACCGCTACCGTTCAGGGAAGGACGGTTGGCGTCGGTGGTCTGCCCGGCGGCAATGACCCCCTGTATCGTGCCGGTGGTGTCATTCACCGTCACGCCGGATGGCGCATTCGGCGCGATGGTATCCACGGTAAAGCTGAAGGCCGGGGAGGCCGGTCCGGTGTTGCCCGCGCCGTCGGTGGCCCGGGTGGTGATCTGATGCGCCCCTTCGCCCAGCGCGCTGGCCGGGGTGAAGGTCCAGCTACCGTCGCTGTTGACCGGCGCGGTGCCGATGGCGTTGCCGTTGTCGTAAATTGTGATGGTGGTGCCGGGTTCACCGCTGCCGTTAAAGGTAGGGCGGGCGTCATTGGTGGTCTGGCCGCTGGTGAGTGACCCCGTTACGTTGCCCACGTCATCGACCACGCTGGCGACAACTGGCGCAGCAGGTGGGGTGGTATCTGCGGCGGTCACCGGGGTGCCCGGGCCGACGTTGCCTGCGCCGTCGGTTGGCGTGACGGTCAGGGTTTCCCCGTTGGTGTAAGGCTTGCCGAGATCGACGGTGAACTCGCCGTTGCCGTTGGCCTGGCCCCGACCGATGACGTTGCCGTTGGCATCGGTAACGGTGAGGGTGCTGTTGGGTTCGGCGCTCCCGCTAAGCTGGGTGCCATCTGCTGAGAATCGGAGGTTGGCGGGTGCGCCCGGCGGGGTGGTGTCGTTCGGGCTGCCCGGCAGGGTAGGATTCCCGCCGTTGTCGCTGCCACCGCCGTTGTCGCTGCCACCGCCGTTGTTGCTCCCACCGCCATTGTTGCTCCCTCCGCCGTTATCACTGCCCCCGCCGTTATCAATGCCGCCGTCACCGTCGCCATTACTTCCACCACCACCACCGCCGCCACCGCCACCAGCGGCCAGCGCAATGCCCCCTGCGACCGCCACTCCGCCCAGTGCCCACGGCCAGATCGCCGCTTCGCCTGCGGAGGCGGTTGTGGTTCCTGCCAGCAGGGCATCAATGGAGGCTATCGACTGGTATTGCTCTGCTGCCATCGGGTCAGCAATCCACCACAGCGCACCGTTGTCCTCTTCCAGCACCAGTTGGCTTATACCGTTATCGCCGCTGACGAAGAAGTTTTTAACGGTAATGGTTTCGCCGTCGGTCAGCTTAACGATCAGGTCATTCCCGCTGCGGTTGTACTCGAGAATGTCGGCCCGATCAGCGTTGATTTTTACAATGGAGGAATCATTCAGCGTCACCTGAGACCCGTCTGTTACCGATTCAACGTGCGTCAGTTTGGAGATGACAGTGATTTTACTCATGTGTATTACTCCTGGCAGAGTGCAGAGAAATGGCGTGCAGTTTTTACCATTTCTTTTCAGCAGATTAAGCGCCACCCTAAGGGAAACTGTTTATTTCAAACAATGACCCTGGGTAATTATTTAAAAGTGATTAAAAGCTGCCGATATAGCGATGGTGGCAGCGACATTTAGCCTTTGTTACTCAAGAGATAATGCGGTTGGGAATATATTTTGGGTGGTAAAATCCTTGTCTTTAATAATGGTAAGAATTTGTGATTGACTGAATTTGATATAGCCAGAAAGTACCAGAAGTGCAAGTTAAGCGTGAGTTAATAGTTGGTTAGCCTTATTTAAAATGTCGCTCTCCGCGGGGTGAAAATATTGGGATCAGGCGTGGCGCGGCTTGCGGGCGGTAGTTAAACGAGACGCAAGTACGGGTTTTTGTTTTTAATTTAATAAGATAGGGGTATTTGGTGAAGGGGTGTTTTTTTATGTGGGTATTTTAGCGTGGCTGTGTAAATAATTAAGTGGGAGTAAAGGTGATATTGAATATGATATATTTGAAAGGATTTTTAATATTGCCGGATGTGGGTTGAATTAATAAAGAGTTGTGCTATTTAGATGAGCGTATAAGTTAAGGCAACCAGGTTATTTGGTAGAAATGTTATTAGGGTGGGGGAGGTCACATTATTTTCTTTTTGGGGAGTATATGTGGCGAAGGTAGGGGTTACGTTCACCTTACTTTCTCTGCTTTTCTGTAAACCACGTCACCAGTGAACGTGTTAAGGGGCTATCGCCGCCCCTTAACAATCCCGGCTCCCAGCAAGAAAATCGCCGCTTCGCGGTGCCTTCGGCTTATTCCCTTCGGCTATCGGGTCGGGCGTGATCCTACATCCATGTAGGTCACGCCCTCTCGGCGCATCCTTGCGCCTCGCCCCGGCCTGCGGTCAACGCCTCAGCGATTTTCAGCCGGACACGGTAGTCGCTGTAAGCTATTTATTTTATTTGACTTTTTCATTGCTGTTGTCGTTTTTGGGTTTTTGGTTTTGTAGGCCGGGTTAGGCGTAGCCGCCACCCGGCGGGGTTGAGTTAACCGGTGATAATATGATTCTGGTTCACCAGCTCCTCGTAGGTGGTCTGCACGTTATCCAGCGTCACCAGCGTGGCCGGGGCAAAGCTGGTACCTGCACCATCCCGGTCGAGCGTGATTGTCGTGCCGCCATCGCTGTTGCTGGTGACATGGAGATAATCACCCAGCGTGTTGCCATCGCCATTCCAGCCCACCAGCAGCTGGCTGATGTCGATTTTATCGCCCTGCGCCAGCGAGAAGTTGCTGACGTGTTCTCCGCCATTATCGCTGAGCACGTTGTAAATCAGCGTCTCGCCGGTGGTGCTGGCGCTCAGGGTGCTCACCATCGGCTCCTCGCTCTGGGCAAACGCCGCGGTTGCCACTGATGTCGTCGGTGGGTTCGGGGCCAGCGGGTCGACGTTAATCGTCCAGGTTTCAGAGATCAGGCTGTGATTGCCGCGGCGGTCAACCGCATCGGCGGTCAGGGAGTGGAGCCCATCGGTCAGACTGGCGGGCACCTGGAACGACCAGTTACCCGCTGAATCGACCTCCGTAAAGCCGATCTGCATCTGCTCGCTGTAGACATAAATTTTGGTGCCGATCTCACCGGTGCCGGAGATGAGCGGCGTGCGGTCGTCGCTTAACGATCCGCTCTCGATGGTGCCGATGGTATCCGGTACGTTATCCACCACGTTGGTGATGAGCGGTGTGGCCGGTGGGGTCGTGTCGTCGGCTTCAACCGTACTGGGGGCGCTGGTGTTGCCCGCCTTATCGGTGGCGGTAAGACTCATGATCTCCCCGTTCAGCTTGGCGGTGGGCAGCGTGAAGGAGAAGCTACCCGATTCGCCGACAGTCAGCTCGCCGAGTTTAGTGGTCCCTTCCATGATGACCACGGTGCTGCCCACTTCCGCCGTGCCGGTGAGCGCCAGACCATTGTCGGAGACATCCAGCTCTGCAGGTGGCGCCGGTGGCGTGGAGTCAAGGGCGGTGGCCTGCGCCGGCTGGCTCTGGTTTTGGGCGGCATCGAAGGCGTAGACCGTCAGCACTTCGCCGTTGAGCTGGTTCGGGGCGATATTGACGGTGAATTTGCCGTCGGCACCCACGGTGCCGGTACCTATCTCCTGGCCCGTGGCGTCGCGTACCGAGATGCGGGCATCCACTTCCGCTTCACCGCTCACGCTGTCACCCGTCGCGGCGACGGTGAGGGCTGTCGGTGCCGCTGGCGGGGTAATGTCCGGCACAGGCAGCGAAGAGGCCGGACCTTCGTTACCCGCCCGGTCAGTAGCCACGGCGCTCAGGGTTTCGCCATTGGTCTGCGGGGTGGTCAGGGTCAGCGAAAATGCCCCGTTGACGTCCGCGATGGCCTCACCCAGGCTGTCACCCACGTCGTTGGTGACCGTAACCGTCGAGTTGGGCTCGGCGCTACCGGTGACGATGGTGCCAGTGGCATTGATGGCGAGGCCACTCGGCGCGGCAGGCGGTGTGCGGTCGACGGTAAATTCAAACGGCGTGGAAGAGGGGCTCAGATTGCCCGCAACATCCGTCTCCGTCAGGGTAAAGGTCTGTAGCCCTTCCGTCAGCGGCTCGGCAAGCTGGTAGCTCCAGGAGCCGTTGTCCGGAACGATGATCTCCGCCACCAGCAGATCGTTGTGGTAGAGGGTAATGGTGCTGCCGGGATCGCCCGTGCCGCTCAGCACCGGCTGGTTGTCATCGGTAAACCCCCCGGAGGTGATGAACCCCTGGATGTTGCCCACCTCATCCATCACCTGCAGCACCGGCGCATTCGGAGCGACGGTATCAATGGTGAGATTAAATGCGGGAGAGTCCGGGCTGGTATTGCCTGCCGGGTCGGTAGCGCTGGCGGTGATCTGATGCAAGCCGTTAGCGAGATCGGCGGTTGGGGTAAACGTCCAGCTACCGTCGCTGTTCACTACCGTGCTGCCGATGTTCTTCCCGTTATCATACACCGTGATGGTCGAACCGGCCTCGCCGCTGCCGCTAAAGACCGGGCGCGGATCGTCGGTGGTCTGATCGCTGTTCAGCGCCCCGGTCAGGCTGCCGGCGTTGTCGTCAGCGATAATAATCATGGGCGCATCTGGCGGGGTGGTATCCGCAGCGGTAAGGCTGGTGGGCGGGCTGACGTTGCCGGAGCTGTCGGCGGCTGTGGCCGTCAGCGTTTCGCCGTTGGTGTAGGGCACCCCCAGCTCGACGGTAAACTCACCATTGCCGTTGGCTTTGGCTTTGCCCACCACGTTACCGCTGGCATCGGTGATGGTTACCATGCTGTTGGCTTCGGCGCTGCCGAGCAGCTGGGTGTTACCGTTGGCGAAATGCAGGTTAGTGGGCGCGTCGGGCGGCGTGGTATCCTGCGCTACCGGACCCGGATCGATGCGATCGTCACCGCCCCCACCGCCGCCGCCCCCACCGCCTGCTGCCAGCGCAATGCCCCCCGCTGCGGCCACGCCACCCAGCACCCACGGCCAGATAGGAGTATCACCCGATGAGCTGCTGACGTTACCGGCAATCAACGCGTCGGTTGACGGGATCGACTGGTAACGCTCAACCGCCAGCGGATCTTCAATCCACCACAGCGCGCCGTTTTCATTCAGTACCAGCTGATGATCGTTGACGTAGTAGTTCTTCAGCGTCACGGTTTCACCGTTGGTCATCCTGACCAGCAAATCGTTATTGCTGCGGGAATAACTGGCAATATCGCCCCTGCCTGCATCGAGCTTAACAACGGAATCCTCGCCCAGAATGATCTGGTTACCTTCTGCGACTGTTTGTTGATGCGTCAGTCTGGAGATAACAGTGAATTTACTCATTTGTATGACTCCCAACAGAGTGTAATGAATGCTGTGTGTAAAAATCGTTTTTCTTTCAGCAGATTTTAAGCGTCCCGAAGGAGACACTATTTGTCAGAAATAATGTCCTGCTGTAATAGTTTTTCTGCGACTTTGTTGTTTTTTGCGCAGGCGTGATGATTGCCATCCCTGTCATTTATATTGCTGGCTTTTTATAAGTGCATTAAAGGATATAGTCAGAAAGAACCAAAAGCGCAAATGACGAAGCGGTGAAATAAAGCATAGCCGATTGCTAAACTGCGCTGAAATCCAATTAACAAGTGAGTAATTGGCAGGTTCATTGCTTAACTTGCTGTTTTATTGCGGTTTTATTATGTTTTGTTGACTTGTGTTAGTGCAGGTAATGAATCGGAGAATGCGAGAGATCACAAATTCCAGTGCTCGATTAGCTTTTTTATTTATTAAATGTGAGGGCGCGGTAACACTCTGTTCATGCTATTTTCGCAACTGGGTAATAGAAGCGTTGCTGAATTTTTGAATAATACAAAGGCATGATTTTTTCTGTATCGGATAACGCCTTTCAGGAAATGCCCTACGACATTCGCACTATTTTTTACGTGTGTATTATTTTCAGTAAGGCAGTATAGAACAGGCGGGATTTTTTACCGGGGCAATTATTAATAAATATTATTGCACCAGGTCAAAAATTTACTGACGCCGCATCGCCTGGATCTCAATGGCGATGCGATCGTCCACCACCAGCGCAAAGCGATCCATCTTGTACGCGGAACGGGAGATGGCGGTGGTGGCATGCAGCGCGATCGCCTCGCCAGGCAGACGATCGAGCGTGGCTTCGAGGATCACCGGGCGGCTGAGATCCCGGACGGTGAGAGTGCCGAACGCGCGGTAATGATCGTCCTTAACCTTCACCACCCGGGTGCTGGTAAAGGTGATCGTGGGATAGCGGGCGGCGTCAAAAAACATATCGCTTTTCAACTGCCAGGTGAGCAGATTGTTGGAGGCCTGAAGCGTGGCGACCGGCACCGACACCCGGATGCGATCGTCAAATTCATTGTCCGGGTTCAGCGTGACCGTCCCCGTCACCCCCTGGAGATGCGCCCAGGAAGGTATGCCGCCGAAGGCGCGCCACGACAGCTTGATGGCGGTCTTCTGCGTGTCGATGGCATAGACGACGGGGGCGGCGTAAAGCGACGGACAAACGAGCGTGAAGACCAGCAGAAGAATGCGGCGCAGCATTGGGGGCTCTCCCTTTCACAGGTTGCAAGTTAACGCATCAGCGCGCAGGCTTGTTTGGTGTAAGAGGGGTGTTGCCCTGCGTGAGAATAAGCGTAGAAACAGGGAAGCGCATCAGCAAGGGTTAGCAGGATCCTTCCCCGCATCGCGGGTAAAAGAGCGAACCGGCTTGCCAGATACCCGGGGCAATCTGAATATCTTAACGGAGGGGTTATGTCGTTCCTTGAAGAACTGGATGCAAAAGTCAAAGCCCAGAGCGGGCTTATCGTCTCGTGTCAGCCGGTGCCGCACAGCCCGCTGGATAAGCCGGAGATTGTTGCGGCCATGGCGCTGGCGGCGGAGCAGGCGGGAGCCGTAGCGCTGCGCATTGAAGGTATTAAAAACCTGCGGGCGGTGCGTGCCGTGGTGAGCGTGCCGATAATTGGCATTGTGAAACGCGATCTGCCGGACTCTCCGGTACGCATTACGCCCTGGCTGGAGGATGTGGATGTTCTGGCAGAAGCAGGGGCCAGCATTATTGCTTTTGACGGTACGCAGCGCCCGCGCCCGGTACCGATTGACGCTCTGCTTGCCCGCATCCGTCACCATCAGCTGACGGCAATGGCAGACTGCTCCTCGCAGGAGGACGGGCTGTATTGCTACCAGCTTGGGGTTGAGCTGATCGGCACCACGCTGTCGGGCTACACCTCAGAGGTGACGCCCACTGCCCCGGATCTGGCGCTGGTATCGAGCCTGAGTCAGGCCGGGTGCCGGGTGGTGGCCGAGGGGCGTTACAATTCACCGGAACTGGCGGCGCAGGCCATTGAACATGGGGCATGGGCCGTGACGGTCGGTTCCGCCATCACCCGGCTGGAGCATATCTGTCAGTGGTATCGGGACGCATTACAGAGGGCGTCAGAATGAGCCCAAACGGCATTATCGCGCGCTGACTGATCTTCACATCACGCGTCATCTTCATGACTTGTCAGGCGTGCCCCGCGCGGACAGTATCCCATCTTCAAGCTGGGCCATTTTCATCTCCCGAGTACAAGTCTTATCGTCGCGAGGCTATTTTTCCCGCCACAGCTACGCTTTACCATCACATTATTGCGACACACACGATAAACGACGGAGAGATTATGAAAGCCATTGCCATTACCCGTTCTGCCCCTGACAACATCGCGTTCCTGCAGGATATCGAATTGCCGCAGCCGCAAGCGACAGGACACGATCTGCTGATTGAAGTGAAAGCCATCTCCGTAAACCCGGTAGATACCAAGGTCCGCGCCGGTTTTACCGGCGATACGCCGCGCGTTCTCGGCTGGGATGCTGTTGGCGTGGTGGCCGCGGTGGGCGAGGCGGTAACGCTTTTCGCGCCCGGGGATGAAGTCTGGTATGCCGGTGCGCTGGGACGGCCTGGCAGCAACAGCGAGTTTCAGCTGGTGGACGAGCGCATTGTCGCCCTGAAGCCAAAAACCCTGGATAACGCCTCCGCTGCCGCGATGCCATTAACGGCTATCACCGCATGGGAGATGCTGTTCGATCGCCTGGGCATTCAGGAGCAGGGTAATGAAGGCGACACGCTGCTGGTTGTCGGCGCGGCGGGCGGGGTGGGGTCCATCCTGGTGCAGTTGGCGCGCAAGCTGACGAAAATGACTGTGGTAGGTACGGCGTCACGCCCGGAAAGCCAGCAGTGGGTGCGGGAAGCGGGGGCGCATCACGTTATCGATCACAGCAAACCGCTGTTGGAAGAATTAGCCGCCGCGGGCATCAAAGAGGTCACTCATGTCGCCAGCCTGACCCATACCGCAGCGCACTATGATGAGATTATTAAGGCGCTAGCGCCGCAGGGCAAACTGGCGCTGATCGACGATCCCGATACGCTGGACGCCCGTCCGCTGAAGGCGAAGAGCATCTCCCTGCACTGGGAGTTTATGTTCACACGGTCCATGTTTGAAACCGCCGATATGATTGCCCAGCACCAGCTGCTGACCCGCGTGGCAAATCTCATTGACGAGCAGGTGCTTACCACGACGCTGGGTGAGCATTACGGGGCGATTACGGCGGCGAATGTGCAGAAGGCCCATGCGCAGCTCGAGACCGGGCGTGCGGTCGGGAAGATTGTACTGGAGGGGTTCTGAGATGGCCTCCTCTGACATCATCTCGCTTATAGCGGTTCTGAAAGCGAAGCCCGGCAAACGTGACGCGCTGAAGGCGGCCTTACAGGCGCTGCTGCTGCCGACCCGTCAGGAGCCGGGCAACGTTGAGTATCAGCTGTTTCAGCTGCGCGACACACCGGACTGTTTTTACGTCCGGGAAGCCTGGCGAGGCCAGGAGGCATTAGAGGCTCACATTGCGCTGCCCCATTTCCAGGCCTTTATCTTGCAGATGGATGAGTTGCTGGCGGAGCCGTTGCGGCTGGATTACCTGACGGCGGTAGAGCCTTAAGGGTTCCGTTAAGGGACGTAGGGAAGGTTGGAGTACTGAAATAGAGGGACGGTAGAAACAAAAAAGCCCGCATTGCGGGCTTTCAGGACTTTGTATCAGGCTCTGGTGACCGTTAACAAAGAATTTTGGTGGAGCTGGCGGGAGTTGAACCCGCGTCCGAAATTTCTACATCCTCGGTACTACATGCTTAGTCAGTCTTTACATTCGCTGGCCAGCTGCGGACGGACACGCCACTGACAAACTAGCCTGATTAGTTTTAACGCTTCAACCCCAGGCAGGGCCTCCACGCGATCTCTTTTGGGTTTGACCTCTCTTTGATCCCCGTCTTAAGAGCGGAAGCTAGGGAGAGAGGGCTCTTAGCAGGTTATTAAGCTGCTAAAGCGTAGTTTTCGTCGTTTGCGACTATTTTTTTGCGGCTTTTTACGAGGCAAACCGCCCCTCGGCATGCACCTTGGGTTTCGCAAATCCCGTCGAATCCAGAATCAGCCCCAATAGTGTTACAGCAAGTATACCAGAATTTGCAGACCGGTTGCCACCCCGGAACGCTAACTTATTGAATCGCTCAATAAGTATCCGGAAATTAACGGCCTGCGTGCTTCATGATGCGCGCTTTATCGACCTGCCACTCGCGATCTTTCACATCGTTACGCTTGTCGTGCTGCTTCTTACCTTTTGCTACGCCGATTTTCACTTTGCACCAGGCGTTCTTCCAGTACAGCGACAGGGCGAGCACGGTGTAACCTTCGCGGTTGATACGCCCGAAAAGCGAATCCAGCTCACGTTTGTTCAGCAGCAGCTTACGGGTGCGGGTCGGATCGCAGACGTAGTGAGAAGAGGCGACCGTCAGCGGCTGAAAGTTTGCGCCAAACAGAAAGGCTTCGCCATCTTTAAAGATCACGTAGCTGTCACCGATGTTGGCTTTACCCGCGCGCAGCGATTTAACTTCCCAGCCTTGCAGTGCAAGGCCAGCTTCGAATTCTTCTTCGATGAAATACTCGTGGCGGGCACGCTTGTTGAGCGCAATGGTTGCCGAGCCAGGTTTATGTGCTTTTTTCTTCGTCATAAGTGTCGTAAAGCCGTAGGTAATCTGATGTCAAAAAGTCACCTCATTGCGTCCTGTGAGGTCTAACGCGCTATATTAGCATGAGATAAGGCTCAGCGTTTTTTTAACAGGTGATAAATGTTATTATTTGTTGGTTGTTTGATCAGGAAAAATGTTATGCCTCAGATTAGTCGTACTGCGCTTGTCCCTTACAGTGTGGAACAGATGTACCAGTTAGTGAATGACGTACAGTCATATCCGCAGTTTATCCCGGGGTGCACCGGGAGCCGCGTGCTGGAGTCAGGCCCGACGCAAATGACGGCGGCAGTGGATGTCTCCAAGGCCGGGATCAGCAAAACGTTCACTACCCGTAACACGCTGACCAATAACCAGAGTATTCTGATGCATCTGGTGGACGGTCCTTTCAAAAAACTGATGGGTGGATGGAAGTTCGTTCCGCTGAGTGCCGATGCCTGCCGGATCGAATTCCATCTCGACTTCGAGTTTACCAACGCCCTGATTGAGCTGGCGTTTGGCCGCATCTTCAAAGAGCTGGCGGCCAATATGGTTCAGGCGTTCACCGTGCGCGCCAAAGAGGTCTACAGTGCAGCCTGAGATCGTGGTGGAAGTGGCTTACGCGCTGCCGGAAAAGCAGTATCTGCAGCGCGTTACGCTGGAAGAGGGGGCGACCGTTGAAGAGGCGATCCATGCTTCTGGCCTGCTGACCTTGCGAAGCGATATCGATCTGGCGAAAAACAAAGTCGGCATTTACAGCCGTCCGGTGAAGCTAACCGATACCCTGAAAGATGGCGATCGAGTCGAGATTTACCGTCCGCTGATTGCCGATCCAAAAGAGCTGCGTCGTCAGCGTGCGGAGAAAGCGGCTAAATAAGCGGGTTTCCAGCGGCGCTACGCTTACCGGGGCTACAGGCAGCGAGATAAAACAAAAAAGGTGCTCATTGAGCACCTTTTGCATTTCTGAAACCTTACTCGTCGGTGAGCGCTGGTTTGTTGTCGATATTGGTCAGAACGCCGCTGCTGTTGAAAGTCAGCGTCAGGGTCTGCTGCGACACGTTTTCGTGGCCCGGTTGCTGACGGAAGACGTAGAACCAGGTGTTGGTGCCGAATGGATCGGACATCATCGGTGTGCCCAGGGCATAAGCGACCTGCTGTTGCGTCATACCGACGCGAATTTTAGACACATCGTTAGGTGCGAGATAGTTCCCCTGGTTGATGTCAGGGCGGTAAACCACTTTTTCCAGCGTGGAGCAGCCTGCGGTCATCATCAGAAGAACCGCTGCGGCAGCGGTCAGCGTTTTACAGCGCATAGTGATTTGATTCCTTTTCGGGCCCGGGCAATACGCGACGGCTCATATGTAATATGCCGATGATAATAGACCTTTCACCACATTAAAACCTCTGGCGGCCGGTCTGTCGGCGTTTTTATTGTTCTGTATGACCCTGAGATACCGAAAAAGTTTACGCAGCCAGCAGTTCTTTCGCATTCGCCAGCGTATTGCGGGTGACTTCGCTGCCGCCCAGCAGACGCGCCAGCTCCTGCAGACGGGCGCGCTTGTCCAGCGGCTGCATGTGCGTTTCGGTCATCTCGCCATCGGTCTCTTTGCTGACAAAGAAGTGATGGTGGCCGCAACCGGCTACCTGCGGCAGGTGGGTCACACACATTACCTGGGTGGACTCGCCAAGCTGACGCAGCAGTTTACCGACTACCGCCGCGGTCGGGCCGCTGATACCAACGTCCACTTCATCGAAGATCAGCGCTGGGGTTTCCATTTTCTTCGCGGTGATCACCTGAATCGCCAGGGCAATACGCGACAGCTCACCGCCCGATGCGACCCGGGAGATAGGCTGCAGCGGTTGCCCCGGGTTGGTGGTGACCCGGAATTCAATGCGGTCTGCGCCTTCAGCCGTCAGGTGGTTGGCTTCGAACTTGACATCAATGGTGAAGACGCCGTGAGGCATCGACAGCAGATGCATGCTCTCGGTGATGTGCTGGCTCAGCTCCTGAGCATAGCGCTGACGCACGTTGTGCAGCTGCGTCGCTGTTTCCAGAGCCTGCTTATGATGGACGCTGACGGCCAGAGAGAGGGTCTCCAGCGAGTCGGCCTGATCGTCGAGCTGATTCTGCTCATCAAGCAGGGACTGGTGAAAATTGGGCAACTCTTCAGGTGAAACGTGGTGCTTGCGCGCAAGGGAGATCTGACGCGAAATACGCTGTTCCAGCTCGAACAGGCGGTTAGGATCCAGATCCAGTCGCTCGCAGTAGTGGCGCAGCTCGTCGCTGGCTTCGGAGATCTGAATCGCCGCCTCTTCCAGCATATCGAGCATGCCAGAGACTTTGCTGTCCATACCGGCCAGTTCGGTCACAAGCTGGCGTACGGCATACAGCTGGCTTTGCAGATTCACATCTTCGCCATCGGCCAGCAAATTCAGCGCCTGCTGGCTGGTGGAGAGCAGCTGGCCGCTGTTGGCCAGGCGCTTGTACTCTTCGTCAATCTGCTCAAACTCTCCCGCCTGCGGGCTGAATTCGTTTAACTCTTTCAGCTGATAAGCCAGCAGTTCGGCGCGGGCCGCGCGTTCCTGGCTCTGCTGTTGATTCAGCGCCAGTTCGCGGCAGCTTTGATGCCACTGACGATAGTGAGCAGCCATCAGCTGCATCAGCGCAGACTCACCGGCGTAGCCGTCGAGCAGCGATTTCTGCTGTTCTGGTTTGATAAGCTGCTGATGGGCATGCTGGCCGTGGATCTGGATTAACAGCTGGCCGAGCTCGCGCAGTTGGGAGAGTGGCACCGCGGTACCGTTAATAAAGCCACGGGAGCGGCCATCACTGTTGAGAACACGGCGAAGTAAGCACTCACGTCCGTCTTCAAGCTGGTTTTCTTCAAGCCAGCGCAGTGCGGCGGGAGTGTCCTTGAGGGAAAAACGGGCGCACAGATCGGCGCGGCTGGCACCGGCGCGTACCATGCTGCCATCAGCACGACCACCAAGGCAAAGCCCCAGCGCGTCAATCGCAATAGATTTTCCGGCCCCGGTCTCCCCGGTGATAGCCGTCATACCGCTGTTGAAATCAATTTCGAGCTCACGAACGATGGCGAAGTTGCTGATGGTCAGTTGTGCCAGCATAAACGTTTTCCTGTATGAAAAACCATAACTGTGTTTGTGTACAGTATAATCTGGTTTTTTATACAGTAAAGTGCTGGATGCTATTTCAGAACAATTTTTTCGACCAGCCGAGCTTGGAGCTTAATGTGTTGAAATAGCTGTAGTCTTTAGGGTGAATAAGATTCAGGTGATAATCGCAGCGGCGGATCAGCACATCTTCACCTTCCTGAATAGGCAGCGCGATTTGGCTGTCGCAGCTGATCTCCAGGTCGTTGCGGCGGTGGGAAAAGCGCAGACGAATGGTGCTGCTGCTGTTAATCACCAGCGGGCGGGCTGAAAGGGTATGCGGGAACATCGGCACCAGGGTGATGGCATCCAGCGAAGGCGTCAGGATCGGGCCGCCCGCCGAGAGCGAGTAGGCTGTCGAGCCGGTCGGCGTCGATATGATCAGCCCATCGGAGCGCTGCGAGAAGGCAAAGATTTCGTCGATATAGACTTCAAACTCAATCATATGGGCCACTTTGCCCGGGTGCAGCACCACTTCGTTGATAGCGGTACTGATCCGCTTCTGGCAATCCTGCTGGCAGACCTGCGCCTCCAGTAAAAAGCGTTTTTCTGTGATGTAGTGACCTTCCAGCACGTCGGCGAGCTGCTGCTGGGCATTATCCGGGTCGAGGTCGGTCAAAAAGCCCAGGTTGCCACGGTTGATGCCAATGACTTTAATATCGTAGCGGGCGAGGGTACGGGCGGCGCCCAGCATATTGCCGTCGCCACCGACCACCACGGCCAGGTCGGCCTGCTGTCCAATTTCCGCCAGCGTGCCGGTTTTAACGTTTTTTAACTGCAGCTCCTGAGCAATTTGCTGTTCTACAATCACGTCATAATTTTTGGCGCACAGCCAGCGATAGAGCATTTCATGTGTCGTCAACGCAGTAGGGTGACGTGGATGACCGACAATTCCAATACACTTGAAATGGTTGCTCATTTTCTGAAGGTCCTTGTGCGAATGAATGATGACAATGTGGCTTGTTCCCTTGAATCCCGGAAACTGATCCCCATAATAAGCGAAGTTAGCGAGTTGAATGCAGAAAAACGCGGAGAAATTCATGAGTAGTAAAGAACAGAAAACGCCTGAGGGGCAAGCCCCGGAAGAAATTATCACGGAGCAGCACGAAGAGGTTGAGGCTGTAGAGGCTGAGGCTGGTGCTGAGCAGGTGGATCCGCGCGATGAAAAAATTGCGAATCTGGAAGCGCAGTTAGCTGAAGCCCAGAACCGCGAGCGCGATGGCATCCTGCGTATCAAAGCAGAAATGGAAAACCTGCGTCGCCGTACCGAGCTGGACGTTGAAAAAGCGCATAAATTTGCGCTGGAAAAATTCGTCAACGAACTGCTACCGGTTATCGACAGCCTGGATCGCGCGCTGGAAGTAGCGGATAAAGCGAACCCGGATATGGCACCGATGGTTGAAGGGATTGAGCTGACGCTGAAATCCATGCTCGACGTAGTGAGGAAGTTCGGTGTGGAAGTGGTTGCCGATACCAACGTACCGATGGATCCGAACGTGCATCAGGCCATTGCGATGGTGGAATCTGAGGACGTGGCTGCCGGCAACGTGCTGATGGTGATGCAGAAAGGCTATACCCTGAACGGTCGTACCATTCGCGCGGCGATGGTCTCCGTGGCGAAAGCAAAGGCGTAATGCGCCTCCCGTAGTGCCGGGTGGCGGCGTCGCCTCACCCGGCCTACAACATCTTACTCCGCGACGCTCTCCCTCAGCGGTTTAACCGGCACGACCTTGACCTGCTTAATCATATTGTCCTGCACGTCCAGGATATCAATATCGTACTGACCAATCCGCACCCGCGTACCTGCAGCCGGGATCTCCTCCAGCGCTTCCAGAATCATACCGTTGATGGTTCGGGCTTCCTCTTCCGGCATCTGCCAGTTAAAGGCTTTATTGAGTTCACGGACGTTCGCGCTACCGTCAATCAGCACCGATCCGTCATTTTGCGGTGTGACCTCTTCGGCAAGGGTAGGGGACATGGAGGTGGTGAAGTCGCCAACAATCTCTTCCAGAATATCTTCTACCGTCACCAGGCCCTGAATGTCGCCATACTCATCGACCACCAGACCCACTTTCTTTTTATTGCGCTGGAATTTAATCAGCTGGGTGCTGAGGGGAGTCCCTTCCGGGATGTAGTAAATCTCATCTGCCGCGCGCAGCATCACCTCTTTGGTGAACTCTTTTTTCTCGGTCATCAGACGATATGCTTCACGCACGCGCAGCATGCTGATGGTGTCGTCCAGCGAATCACGGTATAGCACGATGCGGCCGTGCGGGGAGTGGGTCAGCTGACGGACAATCGCTTTCCAGTCGTCGTTAATGTCGATACCGACGATCTCATTGCGCGGCACCATGATGTCGTCCACGCTCACCTTCTCCAGATCCAGCACTGACAGCAGCATATCCTGATTACGGCGGGAGATTTGCGAGCGTGACTCATGCACGATGGTGCGCAGTTCTTCCTTGCTCAGCGCGCTGCTAACCACCACATCCGCTTTGATACCAATCAGGCGCATCAGGATCCGGGTCACACCATTTAACAGCCAGACCAGCGGCATCATCAGAACGAGCATAGGCGACAGCAGGAAGCTGCTGGGATAGGCGACCTTCTCGGGATAGAGGGCTGCGATGGTCTTCGGTAACACTTCAGCAAAGACCAGCACCACAAAGGTCAGCACCCCGGTGGCGATAGCGACCCCGGCGTTGCCGTAGAGACGCATGCCGACAATGGTGCCCAGCGCGGAGGCGAGAATGTTGACCAGGTTATTGCCGATAAGCACCAGGCTTATCAGGCGATCTGGCTTACGCAGCAGTTTTTCTACACGTCGAGCGGCACGGTTACCCTGTTTGGCGCGATGACGTAACCGGTAACGGTTGAGCGTCATCATGCCGGTCTCCGAGCCGGAGAAATAGGCGGAGATAACCACCATGACGATCAGGGTAACGATCAGCGTGGTAGTGGAGATGTGTTCCAGGGGGAACTCCTTTGTTACTTAGCTGGCAAATTGCTGGATGACGCGGCTACCAAAATAGGCAAGGGTCAGGAGGCCTGCACCCGCCACGTTGAACCAGACCACGCGGCGACCGCGCCAGCCTTCATGATAATGGCCCCATAACAGGACAATATAGACAAACCACGCGATGATGGAGAGCACGGCCTTGTCGATATTCTCCATGCTGAAGAGATTGTGCATATAAAACAGGCCAGTGCTCAGCGTGAGCGTCAGCAATACTACGCCAACCTGGGTGATGTGGAACATCTTACGCTCAATGGTCATCAGCGGCGGCATCTCGTTGCTGAAGACCAGCTTTTTATTTTTGAGCTGGTAGTCAATCCAGGCCAGCTGCAGCGCGTACAGCGCGGCAATAATCAGCGTGGCATAAGAGAACAGCGACAGGCCAATATGCACCATCATGCCCGGGGTGGTCTCAAGGTGAGTAATAAACTCGTTTGGCATGAAGGTGGCAAAGGCCAGATTGATCAGCGCAAAGGCGTAGACAATGGGCAGCAGCAGCCAGCCGCGGTTTTTCGACGCCACGATAGTCATCACCGTACAGATCATCAGGCTGACCAGCGAGCCGACGTTAAGCAGGCTCAGGTTCTGCCCGCTACCGTCGCCCGGCAAAATGCGCGCTTCGAGCGCAAAAGCGTGGCTTATCAACGCGATGACCGCCGACAAAATAGCCATTCGCCGCCAGCCGCTGTTTTTTTGTAACAGGCCAGGAATGATCAGCGCAAGGCTGACAGAGTACGCGACGAGGGCGATCAAAGCGAAAACAGGCATATAGGTGTCGACAGTTGTCCTGATAAGAAAGAGATGCAGTATAACGTTACGTGAGGCGTGCTCCAACCGTTGCATAACAACAAAGGCGCCTTCATGTTATACTACGGCAAAATTCTGTGTACGTGTCGCGCCAGCGACCTAACGTTTCTACCCCAGGCGAGAGACAATGTTTGATAATTTAACCGATCGTTTGTCGCGCACGCTGCGCAACATCAGCGGCCGTGGACGCCTTACCGAAGACAATATTAAAGAGACGCTGCGCGAAGTGCGTATGGCGCTGCTCGAAGCAGACGTCGCGCTGCCTGTCGTCCGTGATTTCATCAACCGTGTAAAAGAAAAAGCGGTTGGTCATGAAGTGAATAAGAGCCTGACCCCGGGTCAGGAGTTCGTCAAAATCGTGCGTAACGAACTGGTTGCGGCGATGGGCGAAGAGAACCAGAGCCTGAACCTGGCAGCGCAACCCCCCGCAGTGGTGCTGATGGCAGGTCTGCAGGGTGCGGGTAAAACCACCAGCGTTGGTAAGCTGGGTAAGTTCCTGCGCGAGAAGCACAAGAAGAAAGTGCTGGTCGTCTCTGCCGACGTTTATCGCCCGGCGGCGATCAAACAGCTGGAAACCCTGGCCGAACAGGTTGGCGTGGAGTTCTTCCCGTCCGATGTCGGACAGAAACCGATCGATATCGTGAACGCGGCGCTGAAAGAGGCGAAGCTGAAGTTCTTTGACGTGCTGCTGGTGGATACCGCCGGTCGTCTGCACGTTGACGAAGCGATGATGGACGAGATTAAACAGGTGCATGCCGCGATCAATCCGGTAGAAACCCTGTTTGTCGTCGATGCCATGACCGGTCAGGATGCGGCCAATACCGCAAAAGCCTTTAACGAAGCGCTGCCGTTAACCGGCGTGGTGCTGACCAAAGTGGACGGCGACGCCCGCGGCGGTGCGGCGCTCTCTATTCGTCATATCACCGGCAAGCCAATTAAATTCCTCGGCGTCGGCGAAAAGACCGAAGCGCTGGAGCCGTTCCACCCGGACCGTATTGCCTCCCGTATCCTCGGCATGGGCGACGTGCTGTCGCTGATCGAAGATATTGAGAGCAAGGTTGACCGTGCCCAGGCCGAGAAACTGGCCTCCAAGCTGAAAAAAGGCGACGGCTTCGATCTGACCGACTTCCTGGAGCAGCTGCGTCAGATGAAAAACATGGGCGGTATGGCGAGCCTGATGGGCAAGCTGCCGGGCATGGGACAAATTCCGGATAACGTAAAAGCGCAGATGGACGACAAGGTCCTGGTGCGTATGGAGGCGATTATCAACTCCATGACGCTGAAAGAGCGCGCGAAGCCGGAAATCATCAAAGGCTCCCGTAAACGCCGTATCGCGGCGGGTTGTGGGATGCAGGTTCAGGACGTTAACCGTCTTCTGAAGCAGTTCGACGACATGCAGCGCATGATGAAGAAGATGAAGAAGGGCGGTATGGCCAAGATGATGCGCGGGATGAAGGGCATGATGCCCCCAGGATTCCCTGGCCGCTAAAAGGCCTGGCTTGTTTGCCATTTCGGCACCGGGGTGTGCTCGCCATCCTTACGTACTATGTGTACGCTCCGGTGGCTGCGCGCACGCCGGCACCGAACTGACTGCACCGCCGACGACCTTTTACGGCGGATTAGCAACTGTTGATTGCATTTTCCCCAGAAATCAGTAAAATTTTCGGGCTTTTAATATGACACCGGGCTCCTTCCCTCGATGGGGCCCGGTGTTTTATTCACACAAGAGGATGTTATGGTAACTATTCGTTTAGCACGTCACGGCGCGAAAAAGCGTCCGTTCTACCAGGTTGTTGTCACCGACAGCCGTAATGCACGCAACGGTCGCTTCATCGAGCGCGTTGGTTTCTTCAACCCACTGGCCGCTGGCGCAGAAGAAGAAACCCGTCTGGATCTGGATCGTATCGCTCACTGGGTTGGCCAGGGCGCTACTGTTTCCGATCGCGTTGCTACGCTGATCAAAGCAGCAAACAAAGCAGCTTAATCTGTCACGGTGGTCATGATGAGCAAAAAAGCACCTGTTGAACCGATTGTATTGGGCAAAATGGGTTCTTGCTACGGTATCCGTGGTTGGCTCAGAGTGTTTTCCTCCACCGAAGACGCCGAAAGCATTTTTGACTATCAGCCCTGGTTTATCCAGAAGGCCGGTAAGTGGGAAGAGGTCGAGCTGGAAAGCTGGCGTCACCACAATCAGGACATCATCATCAAGCTGAAAGGCGTTGACGATCGTGATGCCGCGAATGCGCTGACTAATTGTGAAATTGTCGTCGATTCGTCGCAGTTGCCACAGCTGGAAGAGGGTGACTACTACTGGAAAGACCTTATGGGTTGCCAGGTAGTCACGACTGAAGGTTACGGTCTGGGGAAAGTCATCGATATGATGGAAACCGGATCCAATGACGTTCTCGTCATTAAGGCAAACCTGAAAGATGCGTTTGGTATCAAGGAGCGGCTGGTTCCGTTCCTCGATGGGCAGGTTATCAAGAAAGTCGATCTCGCTACTCGTACTATCGAAGTAGATTGGGATCCTGGTTTTTAAATTCTCCTGAAAACGGTAAAAGACGGCGCTATGTGGATTGGCATTATTAGCCTGTTTCCTGAAATGTTCCGCGCGATTACTGATTACGGGGTAACTGGCCGGGCAGTAAAAAATGGCCTGCTGAGCATCGAGAGCTGGAGTCCACGTGACTTCACGCATGACCGGCACCGTACCGTGGACGATCGTCCTTACGGCGGCGGACCGGGGATGCTCATGATGGTTCAACCCTTGCGGGATGCCATCGCAGCAGCAAAAGCCGCGGCAGGTGAAGGCGCAAAGGTGATTTATCTGTCACCTCAGGGACGCAAGCTTGATCAAGCGGGCGTCAGCGAACTGGCAACGAATCAGAAACTGATTCTGGTGTGTGGTCGCTACGAAGGGATAGATGAGCGCGTAATTCAAACCGAGATTGACGAAGAATGGTCTATCGGCGATTACGTTCTCAGCGGTGGTGAGTTACCGGCAATGACGCTGATTGACTCGGTTTCCCGGTTTATTCCGGGGGTTCTGGGCCATGAAGCTTCAGCAACAGAAGACTCTTTTGCTGATGGATTGCTGGACTGTCCACACTATACCCGTCCTGAAGTGTTAGAAGGGATGGAGGTACCGCCAGTATTACTGTCGGGAAACCATGCCGAGATTCGTCGCTGGCGCCTGAAGCAGTCGCTGGGCCGTACCTGGCTTAGAAGACCTGAACTTCTGGAAAACCTGGCTCTGACTGAAGAGCAAGCAAAGTTGCTGGGCGAGTTCAAAACTGAACATGCGCACCAGCAGCAGAAACATGATGGGATGGCCTGAGGCCCCCAAATATCAGTTTACCCAGGATAAGAGATTAAATTATGAGCAACATTATTAAGCAACTTGAACAAGAGCAGATGAAGCAGGACGTACCTTCCTTCCGTCCGGGTGATACCGTGGAAGTGAAAGTATGGGTTGTTGAAGGTTCCAAAAAACGTCTGCAGGCATTTGAGGGCGTGGTTATCGCTATCCGTAACCGCGGTCTGCACTCTGCATTCACTGTTCGTAAAATTTCCAACGGCGAAGGCGTTGAGCGTGTCTTCCAGACTCACTCTCCGGTAGTTGACAGCATTGCTGTTAAACGTCGTGGTGCTGTACGTAAAGCTAAACTGTACTACCTGCGTGAGCGTACTGGTAAGTCTGCTCGTATTAAAGAGCGTCTGAACTAAGATTCGCTTAAGCGACATCCTGTAAAAAGGGCTGGCCGAATGGCCGGCCCTTTTTTTATCTCTCTGTGCCCTGCGCATTAACTTCTTCGACATAAATCGTTTACAATGCCCCTGCTCTAACGGAGGGTAAGTGACGACTCAACAGCATCAGACAAAATGGCAACGTATCGCGGCAGGTCTCGCGTTATTTGCGATCCTGATGATCGTCTTTGCGCCGCTGGTTTCTGTCTCGTTGCAAAAAGATCCTATGAGCGCGATGCCCGGCATGCACCATGACATGAGCATGATGGCGGAGCACCATGCCCCGCCTGAAAGCATGCCTGTCGACCATGCCGAAGCCTGCGGTTACTGCGTGCTGCTGGCTCACGTGCCGGGTGTGATTCTGGCGCTGGTGATGCTGCTGTGCGCGGTATTACTCAGGCAGCGCCTGACGCCGCCGCGCCCCTCTGTTCGCCACTGGCACTTCTTCCCCTGGCTCTGCCCCGATACCCGCGCACCGCCGCACCTGTCTGCTTATTCCATGTAAAAAAACGTACACCCCGGTGTACCGATAATCTATTGCCTGAAAAAGGGAAAGCATGACTACCTGCACATCGCGCGCAGCCTGGGGCAACCTGCTGCGTCGTCTTCACTTCTATATTGGTCTGTTTGTCGGGCCGTTTATCTTTATCGCTGCGCTCTCGGGTACGCTCTATGTCGCTACGCCGCAGCTGGAAAATGCGCTTTATCATCATGCCCTGTTCAGCGAGACCGAGGGAGAAGCGCGTCCCCTTGCTGAACAGATTGCGGTCGCAGAAAAGGTCACCGGCGGAGAGCTACCTCTGCATGCGGTACGTCCGGGCCTGGTCGCAGGTGAAACCACCTGGGTAATGTATGCCGACCCAGCGCTGAACGCTTCGGAGAACCGGGCCATCTTTATCGATCCGGTCAGCCTGGAGGTGCGCGGCGATATGACCGTCTATGGCACCAGCGGTATCCTGCCGTTACGCCAGAAGATTGATTATCTGCATCGGTCATTACTGCTGGGCGATGTGGGGCGTATTTACAGCGAGCTGGCCGCGTCATGGATGTGGATTGCTGCGCTGGGAGGGATCGCGCTGTGGTTCTATACCCGGCCAAAACGTCGCATCAATAACCGCTTCCAGAACCACCGTCGGCTGCACGTCTCCCTCGGCTGGTGTCTGCTGCTGGGGATGCTGTTGTTCTCGGCTACCGGCCTGACCTGGTCCCAGTGGGCGGGCGGCAACGTGGATAAACTGCGTGCGCAGATGAACTGGCTCACGCCGCAGGTGAACACGCAGCTGCACGGTCCGGCGGAGGTCGCCGATCCCCATGCCGATCATCATGGCCACCACATGTCGATGCCCATGCCGCAGATGAAGCCCGACCTGGCATTGTATGACGGTGTAATGAAAGCGGCTAATGCAGCAGGTATTGATGCCACGAAGCTAGAGATCCGCCCGGCGAAGAGCGCTACCACGGCGTGGACGGTATCGGAGATCGATCGCGGCTGGCCGACGCAGGTGGACGCGGTGGCTGTTGACCCGGCGACCCTGACGGTGATCGATAGGACCCGCTTTGCGGATTTCCCACTGATGGCCAAACTGACCCGCTGGGGTGTGGATTTCCATATGGGGGTGCTGTTTGGCCTGCCAAACCAGCTGGTGCTGATCGCCTTTGGCCTCGCGCTGTGTGTGATGATTGTCTGGGGATACCGGATGTGGTGGATGCGAAGACCCCGCCAGACGGCAACCAATCCGGCACAGACGCTGTGTCAGAGCTGGCTGGCGTTGCCGCTGTGGGGCCGCATACTCTCTTTCGCTATCGCCTTTTTACTGGGGATGGCGATGCCAGTAATGGGATGCAGCCTGGCGCTGTTTGTCATCATTGACTGGCTGCGCTGGCGCGCGGCATCAGCGGCGTTGTCTTCTACGCAGAATTTCTAGGACGCTGATGCTTCACCAGATACATATTCCGGTCGGCTTGATCGAGCAACGCTTCAACGGAATGGTGTTCCCAGCTTAGCGCGAAGCCAATGCTGAGCGACATTCTGGTGCTGAGTCCGTTTTGCAGGTCATATGAGGGGCTGAACTGCTGCGTCAGTGCAGCGCAAAGGCGCAGAACCTCGTACTCCGAGTGGACGCCATACAGAATGATGGCAAATTCATCCCCGCCCAGACGATAGGGCTGATGACGCCCGCCGCTGAATTCGACCATGCGGCGGGCCACTTCAATCAGCACATCGTCACCCGCGGCGTGCCCCCAGGTATCGTTAATCAGCTTGAAGTCATCGCAATCCAGGAAGAGCAGGGCGGTGTTAGCCCGCGAGGAGGCGTCACTCATCAGGGCCGAGATGCGGGTACGAAAAGCGGCCCGATTCGCCAGCCCGGTGAGCGGGTCGTGCATGGCAGTGCGCAGCAGCTGGGCGTTTTTCGCCTGTAACTTGCGCTGCCACTCCTCCATTTCATCCAGCAGGCTGTTGAAGTCCTGACCGAAACGATGAAATTCATCAATACGCTCCTCTGGCACCCGGCGGGAGAAATTCCGGTTCGTACGGACATCATGCACCACCTCGGTAATGTTTTGCAGGGCGGTGACCACGCCATTGTGCAGGGTGCGGGTGATCGCTAACGCCACCAGGGAGGCAAACAGGATGCAGCCGGTTAATACGGCCAAAGACGTCCAGAGAAAGTGACTAATCAGGCTGTCACGTGCGGTAAGGCGTAACTCACCAATCGGCAGGTTGTTGTGCCAGACGCGCTGTCTGATGGGCTGGGGGAATAACCACTGGCTGACCAGCTGACTCAGGGGATCCGCCTGCACGTCTGGCTCCATTGACCACGCCGCAAAAGGGTTATCGTGGCGGTCCAGCAATATTGCTGACGAGAATTGCCCCTGTTTGCCGAGTGTGGCCAGCGCTTCGTGAGCGGCGGCGGTATCATTAAATACCAGCGTCGCCTCCAGGCTGCGACTCACCGTGGCGCTGGTTAATTCAAGGTTTCGTTGCGCGTACTGTTTCAGCGTGAATACCGAAGCAATAGACAATAATAACCAGACCAGCGTCATGGTAATGAGAACACTAATTATACTGATGCGCCTGAGGGTTCTTTTGAAAGTTGGACGCGGCGCTGAAGTAAATTCCTTATTCATGCTTTGTATTCCATGCAAGCATTAACACATCAGGACTAACCCGGACTCCGCTGCGCGACAGCACATTCATATTGACGGCAAATCTGACCTGTCTATCGTCTATTATCAGGCAAAAAGCGCTGCCTGTAAGACACTGCGAATTTTGCTCCGCAATGAGGAGTAACGGTCTGGCATTAAATGCTGTGCTTAATTCAAGTTGGGCGTGGGGAGGCTCACTGCCAAAATAGAGCGCATGGCATCCTGCACTCAGTGCCTCTTGATCGCTATGGATAATGACGGGGATATAGGGCAGCGTGTCCGGGCCATCGGTACTGAGCGCCTCAACGTAGCGGGAAGAGGCGAAAATGCACAGGGTTGGCTGGCCAGAGAGGGTGGGCCAGCGGGTATAACTGACGATCCCGGAGACAATTGAACGTACCGATTTGTCCGTTCTGGATAATGATCCGCCAATAGCGTGTCCGCAGGATATTAACAGCATCAGCAGCAGCGCTACCCGACATCCGGATATGAGAAAATAGTTACCCACCAGAATCCGCCATACCACTCTGGAAATATTAGCCCTTTAGTTTTGCCGCAATAATACCATTTTTTACCCGGATCGTCATTACGTCGCGCTGATATTCAGGGACTTAAGTAAAATCCTGGCTCCTAAATTTAAAAAGAAACTATCGAGGTTATTAATTCAAACGGCTGGCTTTTGTACCTTCATCCATACCCTGCTGCCAGGCGGTGCGGAGCTGAGTGGCGTTTTCAGCGGTATCACAGCTGGCGGGGAATATTCGACCGGCTAATCCCCAGGCGTAAACAAAATTTTCCTGGCATATTTTCTTTTGTCCCTCTTTATATCCTTTGAGATAGGCCGGGCGGTCCACCTTAGGGTCATTAAAATTAGCGGCAAGCGTTTCACGGGATTTTACGGCCACGCCGTCCATCGCGTCTTCTTTTCCCGCATCATACCAGTCGGTGCCGGTCCAGTGAGGCTGATGGGTGTAAGGATCAATCTGACAAGCGGTTAATAGCAGACCCAAAAGTGGGATCACGGTCAGGCGCATAAGGCATTCTCCTTTTTCCATTGAGCATAGCCTGGCGTTAAGAATCTATTCTGTAATTTTTACGTTACACCTTAATCAGATGTTTTTTGCTTCAAAAGGGGTGTCGTAAACTATTATTTACGTATTTTGGATTGAAATCTTTACTTTATGTGATATCGTTGGGCTTCCTCAGTGAGGAAACAACTATCGCAAACGAGCTTCCAGGACCGCAATCATGCAAAAAGACGCGCTGAATAACGTACATATTACTGATGAACATGTTTTGATTACTCCGGATCAACTGAAAGCGGAATTCCCGCTGAGCGTTGAGCAAGAGGCGCAAATCGCGCACTCCCGCAAGACCATTTCCGACATTATCGCCGGGCGCGATCCGCGTCTGCTGGTGGTATGTGGTCCGTGCTCTATTCATGATCCTGAAGCTGCCATCGAATATGCCCATCGTTTTAAAGCTCTGGCCGAGGAGGTCAGCGATAGCCTCTACCTGGTCATGCGCGTCTATTTTGAAAAACCTCGTACCACCGTCGGCTGGAAAGGGTTGATTAACGATCCGCACATGGATGGCTCGTTTGATGTGGAAGCCGGTCTGAAGATTGCGCGTAATCTTCTGGTGGAGCTGGTAAACATGGGGCTGCCGCTGGCGACAGAAGCGCTGGATCCGAACAGCCCGCAATACCTGGGCGATCTCTTTAGCTGGTCGGCAATCGGGGCGCGTACGACCGAGTCTCAGACGCACCGTGAAATGGCTTCTGGCCTCTCCATGCCGGTCGGTTTCAAAAATGGTACTGACGGCAGCCTGGCAACTGCTATCAACGCCATGCGTGCCGCTGCCATGCCGCACCGTTTTGTCGGCATCAACCAGGCAGGCCAGGTTTGCCTGCTGCAGACCCAGGGTAACCCGGACGGACACGTTATCCTGCGCGGCGGCAAAGCGCCGAACTACAGCCCGGCAGATGTGGCGCAGTGTGAAAAAGAGATGGAACAGGCAGGACTGCGCCCGGCGCTGATGGTAGATTGCAGTCATGGTAATTCCAACAAAGATTACCGTCGTCAGCCTGCGGTGGCGGAATCCGTCGTCGCGCAGATCAAAGATGGCAACCGTTCGATTATTGGCCTGATGATTGAAAGCCACATCCATGAAGGCAATCAGTCATCTGAGCAGCCGTGCAGCGCCATGAAATACGGGGTATCTGTTACGGATGCTTGCATCAGCTGGGAAACCACCGATGCGCTGCTGCGTGAGATCCACAAAGATTTGAACGGCCAGCTGGCGACGCGTCTGGCTTAAGAGGTTTGTTATGGTTGCTGAATTGACCGCCCTGCGCGATCAAATTGATGAGGTAGATAAGGCGCTGCTGGATTTGCTGGCGCGCCGCATGGCGCTGGTCGCCGAGGTAGGTGAAGTCAAAAGTAAATATGGCTTGCCGATTTACGTGCCGGAGCGCGAAGCCTCCATGCTGGCCTCCCGGCGCAAAGAGGCGCAGGCGCTGGGCGTCTCGCCGGATCTGATTGAAGATGTACTGCGCCGGGTGATGCGCGAGTCGTATTCCAGCGAAAACGACAAGGGATTTAAAACCCTTTGTCCGACGCTGCGCCCGGTGGTCATTGTCGGTGGCGGCGGGCAGATGGGGCGTCTCTTCGAAAAGATGCTCACGCTTTCTGGCTACCAGGTACGTATCCTTGAAAAAGAGGACTGGGCCCGGGCGCAGGCGATGGTGGCCGATGCGGGCATGGTCATTGTCAGCGTACCGATCCACATCACTGAAGAGATTATTGCCCAACTGCCACCGTTGCCGGATGACTGTATTCTGGTCGATCTGGCCTCGGTAAAAAATGGTCCATTGCAGGCGATGCTTGCCGCGCACCGTGGTCCGGTGCTGGGGCTGCACCCGATGTTCGGCCCGGACAGCGGCAGCCTGGCAAAGCAGGTAGTCGTCTATTGTGATGGCCGACAGCCAGAAGCGTACCAGTGGTTCCTGGAGCAGATTCAGGTATGGGGCGCGCGGCTGCACCGGATCAGTGCCGTCGAGCATGACCAGAACATGGCCTTTATCCAGGCGTTGCGCCACTTCGCAACCTTCGCGTATGGCCTGCATCTGGCGGAAGAGAACGTTCAGCTTGAGCAGCTGCTGTCGCTGTCATCGCCTATCTATCGCCTTGAACTGGCGATGGTCGGACGGCTGTTTGCCCAGGATCCGCAGCTCTATGCGGATATCATTATGTCCTCGGGCAATAACCTGGCGCTGATCAAGCGTTACTACCAGCGTTTTGGTGAGGCGATTACGCTGCTGGAGCAGGGCGATAAGCAGGCGTTTATCGACAGCTTCCGTAAGGTCGAGCACTGGTTTGGCGATTACGCCCAGCGTTTCCAGAGCGAGAGCCGCATCTTGCTCAGACAGGCGAATGACAGTCGCCAGTAATCTGATGATGTATATACTGAAAGCCAGCACTGCTGGCTTTTTTTATTTTGGGGAACTGTCATGGCTGAACCACGCGTTTTGTTTGACTATACGGGGCACTTACCAGAGTGCCCCACCTGGAGCGCAGCAGAAAGCGCGCTCTACTGGGCGGATATTCTGGAAGGCGAGATCCACCGCTACCATCTGCCGACGGGTGAACACAGCGTTTTATCCTTCCATGAAGAGGTGGGGTGCTTCGCGCTGCGTAAGGATGGGGGCTTTATTGTCGCCATGCGCACGGGCATCTGGCTGGCGGATAAGCATGGGCTGCCACAACGAAAAGTTTGTGATAATCCGTCGAACCCGCAGCTGGCACGCTTTAATGACGGGGGAACTGATCATTTCGGCCGCTTTTACGCGGGCACATTCTGGGCACCGGGGGACTATAACGGCGCCCTGCTGATGCGGATCGATAACGACCTGACGCCGGAGGTAATCCAGTGTGATATCCATGGTCATAATGGTCTGGCATTTAGTGACGACAGGCGCTGGATGTACACCTCAGATACGCCCAATGCGGTGATCTACCGTACGCCGCTGGATGAGCAGGGTGAGCCGGGTAAACGGGAGGTCTTTCGCCGGTTCCAGCCGGGGGAGGGGATTCCGGATGGTGCGGCGGTGGATGTGGAGGGCTGTTACTGGAGCGCGCTGTTTGACGGCTGGCGGATCGCCCGTTTTTCACCGCAGGGCGAACAGCTGGAAGAGTACCGGTTGCCGGTGCGCTGCCCGACGATGGTCTGTTTCGGTGGCGATGATATGCAGACGCTGTTTATCACCACCACCCGTGAGAACATGGACGCGCAGGAGGTGGCGGCATATCCTCTGTCCGGCGCCATTTTCACCCTGCCCGTCAGCGTGGCAGGGGTGAAGAAAGGCCCATTTATTGCGCGTTAAGCCGGATCGACCGGGACCACGTTTTCGCTCGGATAGCATCCCAGCACCTTCATGGACCGGGTGATCTCACCCAGTTCACGCAGGGCTTTCTGCAGGGATGCAGATTCCAGGTTGGCCTGGATATCGAGATAGAACATCTCTTCCCACGGGTTGCCATGAATAGGGCGCGATTCCAGTTTGGTCATAATCAGATTGTGATTGCGCAGCACCAGCAGGGCTTCTACCAGCGCACCAGCCTGCTGGCCCGTCGCCATCAGCAGGGTGGTTTTGGCCGGTACCTGATCGGATACGTTGATCGCCTTACGCGCCAGCACGATGAAACGGGTGATGTTTTGCGTCTGGTTCGCCAGGTTGCGCTCCAGCACCTGTAAGCCATACAGCGCCCCGCCCGCTTCGCTGCCGAGCGCGGCAACGGTGGGGGAGTTGGCCTGTGCGACCTTCTCCATCGCGGCTGACGTGCTTTCGGTATATTCAATTTTCCAGCCCGGATAGCGGTTCAGGAACTGGCTGCACTGCTGGAAGGGTTGCGGATGGCTATAGACCGTCTCGATTTTGTCGAGGTCAGTCGTTCCGGAAACCAGTACGCAGTGGTCAATCGGGATCGTCATCTCCCCGACCAGCGACAGCGTAGTGTGCTGGAGTAAATCGTAAACGTCGTTGATGGCACCGGAACTGGTGTTCTCGATTGGCACGACAGCATAATCCGCCTGGCCGGTTTCTACCTGATTGAAAATATCGGCGAACTTCGCACAGCCGCTTTCAATAAACTCTTCGAAGTGACGGGCTGCGTACTGACGTGCGGCGAGGTGGGAATAGGAACCTTTTGGTCCCAGGAAGGCAATACGCGCCGAGTGCGGGTTGGTCTTGTTCAGATGCTGTTGCAGTAATGCCTGCTGCGTCAGGACGGAATCTTCGATAATCAGCTGGAACAGGCGGGTGATGTAGTGCGCATCCAGATGGTGCGTTTTGCCAAGGTTAATCAGGCGTTCCAGCAGGTCGCGCTCCCGATCGATATCGCGTACCGGACGGTGTGATGCCAGCTTTGCTTTTCCGACCTCAACGGCAAGCGCACGGCGTTCGGCCAGTAGTGAAAGCAATTTTTCATCCAGAGCGCTGATCTTATCTCGCAGATCCAGTAACGGGTTTTCCGGTGTCATAGCGTTGCCTTTGTCATTTATCGTTATCAATAAAAAAGGCCCCCCGGTGTGGGAGGCCTTATTGTTCGTCTTCGCATTCTTTATCACACGACGAAACGCCTCCCAATCAGGGGAAGGTAAAAAAGAATGCGAAGAAAAACGGCTTAACGGTCATGGATGATTCCTTCAGAAGACAGACTTAAAGTACCCGTACTGTTTTCACCCTGTCAATAAAAAACGCGCCCGAAGGCGCGTTGGCGATAGACTCAATGTAAGGGATTACTCATCTTCAACTTCTTCTGCGAAGCTGGCGTCTTTCAACGATGTTGTGGCGCGACGGGCTTCACCTTTGTGTTGCACTTTATTGAGCTGCCGTTCCAGCTTGTTAATCAAATCGTTGATGGCGGTGTACATATCCTCATGTTTCGCGCTGGCGACCAGATGGCCGTTTGGAGTATTGATAGTTGCGTCAGCGATGAAACCCTGTGGCTCCTTAGAGAGAATGATATGTGGGTTAATCAAGTGTGTTTGCCATTTATCCAGTTTGGCGAGACGGTCTGCGACGTGCTGGCGGATTGCCGGAGTAATTTCCATTTGTTTACTGGTAATGTTCATTGTCATAAATTTTACCTCTTGTCTTTCCCGTCTTGGTGAGTCCAGCATACCGTTCCTAATGTCAAAATGTGTGATGTAAATCACATTTTTATGTCACTTTTTGTCAACGGATTCTTTTTGTGAGGCAGGACAGGAACATGTAACATTTACCTTGTCGAAGCGACAAATTGCGGCCATAGTTGATAGGATTCGTGCAGGCTAAACCGCTTCAGCTTGATGCGAAAATGGATAAAAAAACGGCAGCCCTGAGGCTGCCGTTTTGCATTCTACTGTACAATCAGGAGTTGCTGCTGTTCGCGGCGATGATCTTCGCCACTTTGTCAGCCTGGGAGGTCATCTGCAGCTGGCGATAGGCGTTTTCCATCAGCTTCAGACCATCACGCGTTGCCTGGGTATCCGGATAATCGCGCAGCATGCCTTCGACGCGGTTCACGACGGCAACGTACGCACCACGACGGGTATAATATTCCGCCACAGAGTATTCGTATTTCGCCAGACGGTCTTTCAGGAACACCAGACGTTTGCTGGCATCCGTTACGTACTGGCTGTTCGGGTAGCCGCGAACCAGTTTAGAGAAGTCATTAAACGCATCGCGGGCGTGCTGCGGGTCGCGGTCGGAGCGATCCACACCAAAGAAGCCCTGCAGCGCACTGTCATCCAGCGCCATATTGGTCAGGCCGCGCATATACATCACGTAGTCAATATTCGGATGGGTCGGATTCAGACGCATGAAGCGATCGATCGTCGCCTGGGCCAGTGGCAGATCGGCATTTTTATAGTAGGCGTAGATCAGATCCAACTGTACCTGCTGGGAGTACGGGCCAAATGGATAGCGATTATCCAGCGCTTCCAGTTGCGTTATCGCCTGTTTCCAGTTACCGTCCTGCAGCTTTTGCTGAGCAGTCGCATAGATTTCATTCGGCGGATTGTCAGGGACCTGTTCATTCGAACCGGAGCAGCCTACCAAAGCCAGGCTCAACGTGGCCGCTGCCACCAGATATTTCATGCGCGTCATGACGTTTTGACTTTCCTCAAATGTTTGTCCGGGAGAATCTCTTTCCTGCTCCCGATTAAGACCAGCTACAATAGCACACTATATTAAACGGCAAAGCCGTAAAACCCAACGTTAAACGAAGAAGCAGTCTATGGCACAACGAGTAGAACTCACCGCGACAGTCTCCGAAAATCAGCTCGGACAACGCTTAGATCAGGCTTTGGCCGAAATGTTCCCTGATTATTCGCGTTCACGCATAAAAGAATGGATCCTTGACCAGCGCGTGCTGGTAAATGGCAAGATCTGGGACAAGCCAAAAGAGAAAGTGTTGGGTGGGGAAGTGGTCGCCATCAATGCTGACATCGAAGAAGAAGTCCGTTTTGAGCCTCAGGATATCCCGCTGAATATCGTCTATGAAGATGATGACATCCTGGTTATTAACAAGCCGCGCGATCTGGTTGTACACCCTGGCGCAGGTAACCCTGACGGCACTGTACTGAACGCCCTGCTGCACTACTATCCTCCTATTGTGGACGTACCGCGTGCGGGGATCGTTCACCGTCTGGATAAAGACACCACCGGCCTGATGGTCGTTGCCAAGACCATTCCGGCGCAGACGCGTCTGGTTGAGTCCCTGCAGCTGCGTGAAATCACCCGTGAATACGAAGCGGTTGCTATTGGGCATATGACCTCCGGCGGTACGGTAGAGCAACCTATCAGTCGCCATCCGACCAAGCGTACCCATATGTCCGTTCACCCGATGGGTAAACCGGCCGTCACGCACTACCGCATCATGGAGCATTTCCGCATCCATACGCGTCTGCGTCTGCGTCTGGAAACGGGCCGTACGCACCAGATCCGTGTGCATATGTCCCATATCACCCATCCGCTGGTGGGCGATCAGCTGTACGGTGGTCGTCCGCGTCCGCCGAAAGGGGCGTCTGAAGAATTTATCGCGATGCTGCGTAAATTCGACCGCCAGGCCCTGCACGCCACCATGCTGCGTCTCTACCATCCGATCACCGGCATTGAGATGGAATGGCATGCGCCAATTCCACAGGATATGGTGGATCTTATCGACGCGATGCGTGCCGATTTTGAAGAACATAAGGATGACGTGGACTGGTTATGACCAAACTGATTGTCCCGGAGTGGCCTGCGCCTGAAGGCGTAGCGGCCTGCAGTTCAACCCGTATCGGCGGCGTGAGTGAGGGGGCCTGGGAATCATTAAACCTGGGCGCTCACTGTGGTGATAACCTCGATCACGTTGAAGAGAATCGTAAGCGGTTGTTTGCGGCAGGCCAGTTGCCGTCGAAGCCGGTCTGGCTTGAACAGGTACATGGTACCGCTGTGCTTCGTCTCACCGGTGAGCCGTACGCCTCGAAACGTGCCGATGCGTCTTACAGCAATACTCCGGGCACGGTTTGTGCCGTCATGACTGCTGACTGTCTGCCGGTGCTTTTCTGCAACCGTGCGGGCACGGAAGTGGCCGCCGCCCATGCCGGTTGGCGCGGATTATGCGCCGGTGTACTGGAAGAGACCATCGCCTGTTTTGCCGACAGCGCGGATAACATCATCGCCTGGCTTGGCCCGGCCATTGGCCCACAGGCTTTTGAAGTGGGGCCGGAGGTGCGCGACGCTTTTATGGCGCACGATGCGCAGGCGCAGAGCGCTTTTCTTCCGGCAGGAGATAAGTACATGGCGGACATTTATCAGCTTGCCCGCCAGCGCCTGACCCGCGTCGGTATCAGCCAGATCTACGGCGGCGATCGCTGCACCTTCACCGAAAACGGTGATTTCTTTTCCTATCGCCGCGACAAGACGACAGGACGTATGGCAAGTTTCATTTGGCTGATATAACCTATAGAATCAAGACGATCCGGCACGCGTCGTTTTCTTTTCGCATAATTCAGGTCATTCACCTTGAATAATTGAGGGATGACCTCATTTAATCTCCAGTAGCAATTTTGACCTGTTATGGGAGGAGTTATGCGTCTGGATCGTCTTACTAATAAATTCCAGCTTGCTCTCGCCGATGCCCAGTCTCTCGCACTGGGGCACGACAATCAGTTTATCGAACCTCTTCATTTAATGAGCGCCTTACTGAATCAGGAAGGGGGATCGGTACGTCCTTTATTGACATCTGCCGGCATTAATGCGGGCCAGTTACGCACAGCCATCGATCAGGCGCTGAGCCGTTTACCGCAGGTAGAGGGCACTGGCGGAGATGTACAGCCGTCTCAGGATCTGGTTCGCGTATTAAACCTGTGCGACAAACTGGCGCAGAAACGCGGCGACAACTTTATTTCGTCAGAACTCTTTGTTCTGGCGGCGCTTGAATCACGTGGCACCTTGACCGACCTGCTGAAAACGGCCGGCGCAACCACCGCCAACGTGACGCAGGCAATTGCACAAATGCGCGGAGGTGAGAGCGTGAACGATCAGGGTGCTGAAGATCAGCGTCAGGCATTGAAAAAATATACGGTCGACCTGACTGAGCGTGCAGAACAGGGCAAGCTTGACCCGGTCATTGGCCGTGACGAAGAGATCCGCCGTACGATTCAGGTTCTGCAACGCCGCACCAAAAATAACCCGGTACTGATCGGTGAGCCTGGTGTTGGTAAAACGGCCATTGTAGAAGGGCTGGCCCAGCGTATCGTCAATGGTGAAGTGCCGGAAGGTCTGAAAGGCCGTCGTGTACTCGCGCTGGATATGGGCGCGCTGGTGGCGGGGGCCAAATACCGCGGTGAATTTGAAGAGCGCCTGAAAGGGGTGCTTAACGATCTGGCAAAACAGGAAGGCAACGTCATTCTGTTTATCGACGAATTGCACACGATGGTGGGGGCAGGTAAAGCCGATGGTGCCATGGATGCCGGGAACATGCTCAAACCGGCCCTTGCTCGCGGCGAGCTGCACTGCGTGGGCGCCACCACGCTTGATGAATATCGTCAGTACATTGAAAAAGATGCTGCCCTGGAACGTCGATTCCAGAAAGTATTTGTGGCTGAACCGTCAGTGGAAGATACCATCGCAATCCTGCGTGGCCTGAAAGAGCGTTATGAGCTGCACCACCATGTGCAGATTACTGACCCGGCCATCGTGGCGGCTGCAACCTTGTCGCATCGCTATATTGCCGACCGACAGCTGCCTGACAAAGCGATCGACCTTATCGATGAAGCGGCCTCCAGTATTCGTATGCAGATTGACTCCAAGCCAGAAGAGCTGGACCGACTCGATCGCCGGATTATTCAGCTCAAGCTCGAGCAGCAGGCGCTGAAAAAAGAGTCTGATGAAGCGAGTAAAAAGCGTCTGGATATGCTTAATGAAGAGCTCCAGGATAAAGAACGGCAATATTCTGGCTTAGAAGAGGAGTGGAAAGCAGAAAAAGCATCCCTTTCCGGCACCCAGACGATTAAAGCCGAGCTGGAACAGGCGAAGATCGCCATCGAGCAGGCACGTCGCGTGGGCGATCTGGCGCAAATGTCTGAGCTGCAGTACGGCAAAATTCCGGAACTGGAAAAACAGCTGGCGGCGGCAACCCAGGCTGAAGGCAAAACCATGCGTCTGTTACGTAATAAAGTGACGGATGCAGAAATTGCCGAGGTACTGGCGCGCTGGACCGGGATCCCGGTAGCCAGAATGATGGAGAGCGAGCGCGACAAATTATTGCGCATGGAGGAAGATCTTCATCATCGCGTCATCGGTCAGGATGAAGCGGTTGAGGCGGTATCGAACGCGATCCGTCGTAGCCGTGCCGGTTTGTCCGATCCTAACCGTCCGATTGGCTCCTTCCTGTTCCTGGGGCCGACCGGTGTCGGTAAAACGGAACTGTGTAAGTCGCTGGCAAACTTCATGTTCGACAGTGACGATGCGATGGTACGTATCGACATGTCCGAGTTTATGGAGAAACACTCCGTTTCACGTCTGGTGGGTGCACCTCCGGGATATGTCGGTTATGAAGAGGGTGGCTATCTGACAGAAGCGGTTCGCCGTCGTCCGTACTCCGTCATCCTGCTGGATGAAGTGGAAAAGGCGCACCCGGATGTGTTCAACATTCTGCTGCAGGTCCTGGATGACGGGCGCCTGACCGACGGGCAGGGGAGAACGGTCGATTTCCGTAATACGGTGGTCATCATGACTTCGAACCTGGGTTCCGATCTGATTCAGGAGCGTTTTGGTGAACTGGATTACAGCCATATGAAGGATCTGGTGATGGGCGTGGTCAGCCACAGCTTCCGTCCTGAGTTCATCAACCGTATCGATGAAGTCGTGGTCTTCCATCCACTGGGTGAAAAACACATTGCTTCTATTGCCCGTATTCAGCTGCAGCGTTTGTATAAACGTCTGGAAGAGCGTGGATATGAACTGCAGATTGCGGATGACGCGCTGCAATTGCTGAGCGCAAATGGGTACGATCCGGTGTACGGTGCACGTCCTCTCAAACGTGCTATCCAGCAGCAGATAGAAAACCCGCTGGCGCAGCAAATCCTTTCCGGGAAGCTGCTCCCGGGTAAAACCATCCAGCTTGTGAAGAAAGACGACCAGATCGTGGCAGTGCAGTAAGTCACAAAACGATGAAAACGAGCCCTAGGGGGCTCGTTTTTGTTTAAAAACCAGGCAAGAATGGGCTTTCTGAAGCGGGGTTGCCTGGAAAGTGAGCGGTTGATAAATAATTTTCACTTTATACTTGCCAGCCCGGAATAAGCGCCTATAATGCGCCACCACTGACACGGAACAACGGCAAACACGCCGCCGGGTCAGCGGGGTTCAGCGATGAATACCCGGCAGAGAAAAGCACGAAATAATCGCTTGACTCTGAGGCGGGGAAGCGTAATATGCACACCCCGCGCCGCAGCGAAAAAGCGAAGCGGCACTGCTCTTTAACAATTTATCAGACAATCTGTGTGGGCACTCAAAGTGACATGGATTCTTAATGTCCTCGGACAATAAATGAATACCAAGTCTCTGAGTGAACACGTAATTCACTACGGGAGGCAGCAGTGGGGAATATTGCACAATGGGCGCAAGCCTGATGCAGCCATGCCGCGTGTATGAAGAAGGCCTTCGGGTTGTAAAGTACTTTCAGCGAGGAGGAAGGCATTGCGGCTAATAACCGCAGTGATTGACGTTACTCGCAGAAGAAGCACCGGCTAACTCCGTGCCAGCAGCCGCGGTAATACGGAGGGTGCAAGCGTTAATCGGAATTACTGGGCGTAAAGCGC
>NZ_VDAM01000001.1:4560045-4560777 GCF_019584355.1 Leclercia sp. EC_58 | reverse complement strand
CTACGGGAGGCAGCAGTGGGGAATATTGCACAATGGGCGCAAGCCTGATGCAGCCATGCCGCGTGTATGAAGAAGGCCTTCGGGTTGTAAAGTACTTTCAGCGAGGAGGAAGGCACTGTGGTTAATAACCGCAGTGATTGACGTTACTCGCAGAAGAAGCACCGGCTAACTCCGTGCCAGCAGCCGCGGTAATACGGAGGGTGCAAGCGTTAATCGGAATTACTGGGCGTAAAGCGCTTCATGACTGGGGTGAAGTCGTAACAAGGTAACCGTAGGGGAACCTGCGGTTGGATCACCTCCTTACCTTAAAGAACCTGCCTTTGCAGTGCTCACACAGATTGTCTGATGAAAAGTAAATAGCAAGGCGTCTTGCGATTGAGACTTCAGTGTCCCCTTCGTCTAGAGGCCCAGGACACCGCCCTTTCACGGCGGTAACAGGGGTTCGAATCCCCTAGGGGACGCCACTTGCTGGTTTGTGAGTGAAAGTCACCTGCCTTTATATCTCAAAACTAACTCAGTGAGTTACGTTTGAGATATTTGCTCTTTAAAAATCTGGATCAAGCTGAAAATTGAAACGACACACTGTGTCTGTTCTCCATAATAGGAACAGAAATGCGGTGTGTTCGAGTCTCTCAAATTTTCACAACGCGAAGTGAAACAGCTTCGGGTTGTGAGGTTAAGCGACTAAGCGTACACGGTGGATGCCCTGGCAGTCAGAGGCGATGAAGGACG
>NZ_VDAM01000001.1:4556043-4558543 GCF_019584355.1 Leclercia sp. EC_58 | reverse complement strand
GGAACCTGCGGTTGGATCACCTCCTTACCTTAAAGAACCTGCCTTTGCAGTGCTCACACAGATTGTCTGATAGAAAGTGAAAAGCAAGACGGCTGCGAAGTCGTGACACCTCGTGTCCCCTTCGTCTAGCGGTTAGGACTCCGCCCTTTCACGGCGGCAACAGGGGTTCGAATCCCCTAGGGGACGCCACTTGCTGGGTGTGAGTGAAAGGCACAACCAATCAGTATCTCAAAACTGACTTGCGAGTCATGTTTGCGATATTTGCTCTTTAAAAATCTGGATCAAGCTGAAAATTGAAACGACACACGTTAAGTGTGTTCGAGTCTCTCAAATTTTCACAACGCGAAGTGAAACAGCTTCGGGTTGTGAGGTTAAGCGACTAAGCGTACACGGTGGATGCCCTGGCAGTCAGAGGCGATGAAGGACGTGCTAATCTGCGAAAAGCGCCGGCGAGGTGATATGAACCCTTGACCCGGCGATGTCCGAATGGGGAAACCCAGTGCAATCCGTTGCACTATCGTTAGCTGAATACATAGGCTAACGAGGCGAACCGGGGGAACTGAAACATCTAAGTACCCCGAGGAAAAGAAATCAACCGAGATTCCCCCAGTAGCGGCGAGCGAACGGGGAGCAGCCCGGAGTCTGAATCAGCTTGTGTGTTAGTGGAAGCGTCTGGAAAGTCGCAGGGTACAGGGTGATACTCCCGTACACGAAAGCACACTTGCTGTGAACTCGAAGAGTAGGGCGGGACACGTGGTATCCTGTCTGAATATGGGGGGACCATCCTCCAAGGCTAAATACTCCTGACTGACCGATAGTGAACCAGTACCGTGAGGGAAAGGCGAAAAGAACCCCGGCGAGGGGAGTGAAAAAGAACCTGAAACCGTGTACGTACAAGCAGTGGGAGCAGGGTGTGACTGCGTACCTTTTGTATAATGGGTCAGCGACTTATATTCTGTAGCAAGGTTAACCGTATAGGGGAGCCGGAGGGAAACCGAGTCTTAACTGGGCGTTAAGTTGCAGGGTATAGACCCGAAACCCGGTGATCTAGCCATGGGCAGGTTGAAGGTTGGGTAACACTAACTGGAGGACCGAACCGACTAATGTTGAAAAATTAGCGGATGACCTGTGGCTGGGGGTGAAAGGCCAATCAAACCGGGAGATAGCTGGTTCTCCCCGAAAGCTATTTAGGTAGCGCCTCGTGAATTCATCTCCGGGGGTAGAGCACTGTTTCGGCTAGGGGGCCATCCCGGCTTACCAACCCGATGCAAACTGCGAATACCGGAGAATGTTATCACGGGAGACACACGGCGGGTGCTAACGTCCGTCGTGAAGAGGGAAACAACCCAGACCGCCAGCTAAGGTCCCAAAGTCATGGTTAAGTGGGAAACGATGTGGGAAGGCACAGACAGCCAGGATGTTGGCTTAGAAGCAGCCATCATTTAAAGAAAGCGTAATAGCTCACTGGTCGAGTCGGCCTGCGCGGAAGATGTAACGGGGCTAAACCATGCACCGAAGCTGCGGCAGCGACACTATGTGTTGTTGGGTAGGGGAGCGTTCTGTAAGCCTGCGAAGGTGTGCCGTGAGGCATGCTGGAGGTATCAGAAGTGCGAATGCTGACATAAGTAACGATAAAGCGGGTGAAAAGCCCGCTCGCCGGAAGACCAAGGGTTCCTGTCCAACGTTAATCGGGGCAGGGTGAGTCGACCCCTAAGGCGAGGCCGAAAGGCGTAGTCGATGGGAAACAGGTTAATATTCCTGTACTCGGTGTTACTGCGAAGGGGGGACGGAGAAGGCTATGTTGGCCGGGCGACGGTTGTCCCGGTTTAAGCATGTAGGCGGAGGTTCCAGGTAAATCCGGTACCTTGTTAACGCTGAGGTGTGATGACGAGGCACTACGGTGCTGAAGCAACAAATGCCCTGCTTCCAGGAAAAGCCTCTAAGCATCAGGTAACATCAAATCGTACCCCAAACCGACACAGGTGGTCAGGTAGAGAATACCAAGGCGCTTGAGAGAACTCGGGTGAAGGAACTAGGCAAAATGGTGCCGTAACTTCGGGAGAAGGCACGCTGATATGTAGGTGAAGCCCCTGCGGGTGGAGCTGAAATCAGTCGAAGATACCAGCTGGCTGCAACTGTTTATTAAAAACACAGCACTGTGCAAACACGAAAGTGGACGTATACGGTGTGACGCCTGCCCGGTGCCGGAAGGTTAATTGATGGGGTTAGCGGCAACGCGAAGCTCTTGATCGAAGCCCCGGTAAACGGCGGCCGTAACTATAACGGTCCTAAGGTAGCGAAATTCCTTGTCGGGTAAGTTCCGACCTGCACGAATGGCGTAATGATGGCCAGGCTGTCTCCACCCGAGACTCAGTGAAATTGAAATCGCTGTGAAGATGCAGTGTACCCGCGGCAAGACGGAAAGACCCCGTGAACCTTTACTATAGCTTGACACTGAACACTGGTCCTTGATGTGTAGGATAGGTGGGAGGCTTTGAAG
>NZ_VDAM01000001.1:4555368-4555943 GCF_019584355.1 Leclercia sp. EC_58 | reverse complement strand
CCTGAAACCGTGTACGTACAAGCAGTGGGAGCACCTTCGGGTGTGACTGCGTACCTTTTGTATAATGGGTCAGCGACTTATATTCTGTAGCAAGGTTAACCGTATAGGGGAGCCGAAGGGAAACCGAGTCTTAACTGGGCGTTAAGTTGCAGGGGGTGTGACTGCGTACCTTTTGTATAATGGGTCAGCGACTTATATTCTGTAGCAAGGTTAACCGTATAGGGGAGCCGAAGGGAAACCGAGTCTTAACTGGGCGTTAAGTTGCAGGGTATAGACCCGAAACCCGGTGATCTAGCCATGGGCAGGTTGAAGGTTGGGTAACACTAACTGGAGGACCGAACCGACTGTTGGCTTAGAAGCAGCCATCATTTAAAGAAAGCGTAATAGCTCACTGGTCGAGTCGGCCTGCGCGGAAGATGTAACGGGGCTAAACCATGCACCGAAGCTGCGGCAGCGACACTATGTGTTGTTGGGTAGGGGAGCGTTCTGTAAGCCTGCGAAGGTGTGCCGTGAGGCATGCTGGAGGTATCAGAAGTGCGAATGCTGACATAAGTAACGATAAAGCGGGTGAAAAG
>NZ_VDAM01000001.1:4554806-4555268 GCF_019584355.1 Leclercia sp. EC_58 | reverse complement strand
ATATTCCTGTACTCGGTGTTACTGCGAAGGGGGGACGGAGAAGGCTATGTTGGCCGGGCGACGGTTGTCCCGGTTTAAGCATGTAGGCGGAGGTTCCAGGTAAATCCGGTACCTTTTTAACGCTGAGGTGTGATGACGAGGCACTACGGTGCTGAAGCAACAAATGCCCTGCTTCCAGGAAAAGCCTCTAAGCATCAGGTAACACCAAATCGTACCCCAAACCGACACAGGGAGGTTCCAGGTAAATCCGGTACCTTGTTAACGCTGAGGTGTGATGACGAGGCACTACGGTGCTGAAGCAACAAATGCCCTGCTTCCAGGAAAAGCCTCTAAGCATCAGGTAACATCAAATCGTACCCCAAACCGACACAGGTGGTCAGGTAGAGAATACCAAGGCGCTTGAGAGAACTCGGGTGAAGGAACTAGGCAAAATGGTGCCGTAACTTCGGGAGAAGGCACGCT
>NZ_VDAM01000001.1:4554532-4554706 GCF_019584355.1 Leclercia sp. EC_58 | reverse complement strand
TGGAGCCGTCCTTGAAATACCACCCTTTAATGGCTGGTGTTCTAACGTGGACCCGTTACCCGGGTTGCGGACAGTGTCTGGTGGGTAGTTTGACTGGGGCGGTCTCCTCCTAAAGAGTAACGGAGGAGCACGAAGGTCAGCTAATCCTGGTCGGACATCAGGAGGTTAGTGCAA
>NZ_VDAM01000001.1:4211909-4554432 GCF_019584355.1 Leclercia sp. EC_58 | reverse complement strand
TCGCTGTGAAGATGCAGTGTACCCGCGGCAAGACGGAAAGACCCCGTGAACCTTTACTATAGCTTGACACTGAACACTGGTCCTTGATGTGTAGGATAGGTGGGAGGCTTTGAAGTGTGGACGCCAGTCTGCATGGAGCCGTCCTTGAAATACCACCCTTTAATGGCTGGTGTTCTAACGTGGACCCGTTGGAGCCGTCCTTGAAATACCACCCTTTAATGGCTGGTGTTCTAACGTGGACCCGTAATCCGGGTTGCGGACAGTGTCTGGTGGGTAGTTTGACTGGGGCGGTCTCCTCCTAAAGAGTAACGGAGGAGCACGAAGGTCAGCTAATCCTGGTCGGACATCAGGAGGTTAGTGCAATGATAGGCCGGGTGTGTAAGCGCAGCGATGCGTTGAGCTAACCGGTACTAATGAACCGTGAGGCTTAACCTTACAACGCCGAAGCTGTTTCGGTGGGTTTGAGAAGATTTTCAGCATTGATTCAGAGTTAAGTACACAATAGTTTGCGCAGCAGCAAGGCGGCAAGCGAAGGAAAGGAAGGAGCATACTGAAGTATGTGACTGACTTTACGAGCGCGGCCAACGCGGCTGATGCGATAAAGTATTGCGTACAGAGCACCAAGAATTTGCCTGGCGGCTGTAGCGCGGTGGTCCCACCTGACCCCATGCCGAACTCAGAAGTGAAACGCCGTAGCGCCGATGGTAGTGTGGGGTCTCCCCATGCGAGAGTAGGGAACCGGGTTGCGGACAGTGTCTGGTGGGTAGTTTGACTGGGGCGGTCTCCTCCTAAAGAGTAACGGAGGAGCACGAAGGTCAGCTAATCCTGGTCGGACATCAGGAGGTTAGTGCAATGGCATAAGCTGGCTTGACTGCGAGAGTGACGGCTCGAGCAGGTGCGAAAGCAGGTCATAGTGATCCGGTGGTTCTGTATGGAAGGGCCATCGCTCAACGGATAAAAGGTACTCCGGGGATAACAGGCTGATACCGCCCAAGAGTTCATATCGACGGCGGTGTTTGGCACCTCGATGTCGGCTCATCACATCCTGGGGCTGAAGTAGGTCCCAAGGGTATGGCTGTTCGCCATTTAAAGTGGTACGCGAGCTGGGTTTAGAACGTCGTGAGACAGTTCGGTCCCTATCTGCCGTGGGCGCTGGAGAATTGAGGGGGGCTGCTCCTAGTACGAGAGGACCGGAGTGGACGCATCACTGGTGTTCGGGTTGTCATGCCAATGGCACTGCCCGGTAGCTAAATGCGGAAGAGATAAGTGCTGAAAGCATCTAAGCACGAAACTTGCCCCGAGATGAGTTCTCCCTGACCCTTTAAGGGTCCTGAAGGAACGTTGAAGACGACGACGTTGATAGGCCGGGTGTGTAAGCGCAGCGATGCGTTGAGCTAACCGGTACTAATGAACCGTGAGGCTTAACCTTACAACGCCGAAGCTGTTTCGGTGGGTTTGAGAAGATTTTCAGCTGATACAGATTACAGAATTTGCCTGGCGGCTGTAGCGCGGTGGTCCCACCTGACCCCATGCCGAACTCAGAAGTGAAACGCCGTAGCGCCGATGGTAGTGTGGGGTCTCCCCATGCGAGAGTAGGGAACTGCCAGGCATCAATTAAAGAAACCCCGTACCGCAAGGTACGGGGTTTTTTGCTTTTCCACCCTGGCGGGCACAATCAACAATCTCTGGCTAAAATAACAAGATACGCATCGTCAGCGAGGTTATTTTGCCGAACCCCTCTTTTAACTACCAACAAGATTTCGCCAACATAAACTTTCGCGACCATCCTGAGCTTTATCAGGTAGGGCGGGGAGAGCAAGGCGTTCTGCTGGTTGAACCTTACAAAAGCGAAATTCTGCCCTACTGGCGATACAAAAATGCTGAGGTTGCGACAAAATCTGCGCAGGAAATATACGCACTCTTTGAGCAATACCGTCAGCAAGACGATTTTGTGGGCATGGATATGGCCAGAAAATTTATCCAGATGGGATATACCCGCGCCAGACGCTACGCCAACCATAAAGGCGGAAAAAAGTACGATGATGAACGTAATGTGCGCCCGCTGGATCACGATCCCGTCAAAGCCGAAGCCGCAAAAGTTTTCAAAGGATGGTGGGATAAAATTCGCGCTGATGAGGATTATTTACAACGAAAACAAGCGCATCAAAAAAAGTGGGGGTGATAATGTTATCCAGACAGGATTCATTTTGTGATCCAGATAACAAAACCAAATGAAACATAATAGAAACAATTATTTTACCTAACGTTAAATTTTAAATCTGGTTTTACTGGAGTGGGTGCTTTGGCCCGCATTGTAAGACAGGGGATTTAAAATGACAGAAACCGTAGCAAGTACAGATACGGATAGTAAAAAACTGGCAGAGGACGAGACTCGCCGCAGGATTTGGGCAATCGTCGGTGCATCTTCAGGCAATCTGGTTGAATGGTTCGACTTTTACGTTTACTCGTTTTGCTCGCTCTATTTTGCCCATATCTTCTTCCCATCCGGCAATACCACGACCCAGCTTCTGCAAACTGCAGGTGTTTTCGCAGCAGGCTTTTTGATGCGTCCAATCGGCGGCTGGCTCTTTGGGCGTATTGCCGATCGAAAGGGGCGAAAAACGTCCATGCTGATCTCCGTCTGCATGATGTGTTTCGGTTCCCTGGTTATCGCCTGTCTGCCGGGCTATGACACTATCGGCACTTGGGCTCCAGCCTTACTGCTGTTGGCGCGTTTGTTCCAGGGACTTTCCGTTGGGGGGGAATATGGCACAAGCGCGACATATATGAGTGAAGTTGCCGTGGAAGGGCGTAAAGGTTTTTATGCCTCATTTCAGTACGTCACCCTGATCGGGGGACAGCTCCTGGCTATTCTGGCCGTCGTGATCCTGCAACAGGTTCTGAGTGATGAAGATCTCCGTGCCTGGGGATGGCGTATTCCTTTTGCGCTTGGCGCCCTCCTTGCCATTGTGGCGCTGTGGTTACGCCGTCAGCTCGACGAAACGTCGCGTAAAGAGGTGAGAACGTTAAAAGAGGCAGGTTCATTTAAAGGCTTATGGCGTAACCGGAAGGCCTTTTTAATGGTGCTCGGCTTTACGGCTGGCGGTTCGCTCACCTTCTATACCTTCACCACCTATATGCAGAAGTATCTGGTTAATACTACGGGTATGCACGCTAACGTGGCGAGCATGGTCATGACAGTGGCGCTCTTTGTCTTTATGCTCATCCAGCCCATTATCGGTGCGCTGTCGGATAGAATCGGTCGTCGTAGCTCAATGCTGATTTTCGGCGGGTTGTCGGCAATATGTACTGTGCCCATTCTCACTGCACTCCAGCATGTCACATCCCCTTATGCCGCTTTTGCGCTGGTGATGGTCGCGTTGGTCATTGCCAGTTTTTACACCTCGATCAGCGGCATTCTTAAGGCAGAGATGTTTCCGGCTCAGGTGCGTGCACTGGGCGTTGGGTTGTCCTATGCGGTGGCTAACGCGCTCTTTGGCGGCTCAGCGGAATATGTCGCCCTGTCATTAAAATCGGTGGGGAGTGAGGCAATCTTTTTCTGGTACGTCACGCTGATGGGAGCGCTGGCATTTATTGTCTCTTTAATGCTGCATCGCAAAGGGAAAGGCGTGCGTCTTTAATGATCCGCCATCTGCCAGACGGCATAGCCGGTAGTCGCACCGGCTATGTCCCAGGCAAAATCTTTCCAGCTCCAGCCGCTCCCTGCCGGGCGGCTGTCCCAGAGCTCTTTCGACGCCCCCAGACTGACCGAAAACATCAGGCCGTATGCAGCGCTGCGGTCGCGACTGTAGCCCTGGCGCTGGGCATATTCATTACCTGCGGCCGAGAGCATCGCCGAGGCTAAAAAGTGTTGCGCCTTATCCTGACCAGACCAGCTATCCTGAGCCATATGGCTGCATCCGCCCAAAACCAGACAGCCCATTAACAGCAAATAACGCACAACGACCTCCATAAAAAAGCCCCGTCAATGACAGGGCTGAAGATTACAGGATGCGGCTAATCAACCGGTCGATTCGGATGCGACGTAAACGGCGAATAAGCTTACGCACTTTCACCGGATAGTCAGCGATACTTTGCAGATCGCGATAATGGTTAACCACAGTGGTGTGCGTGCGGATCAGATCCAGTTCACGGTCGCGCGGAGCAGCCAGCTCATGACGGGGATCGTGGATCAAAATCGCATTTTCAAGATCCAGTCGCCACGCGCGTGGATTGAGGTTATTGCCCGTCAGCAGCATCCATTCATCATCAACCCACATGCCTTTCAGGTGATAGCTGTTATCTTCATCTTTCCACAGACGCACAACCAGCTGATCGGTATTCACATAGTACTGCAGGCGGCTCAGGAAGCGGCGCAGGTTGATCTCATAGAGATAAGGCAGGGCGCCGATGATCTTAAACGGCTGATCTTCAGGAATGAAGAAATCGTTCGCGGTTTTATCGCCAACGATAATTTCCACCTTTTTACCGTCGCGCAACAGCTGAATGATGTTACGCACCAGCACCGCAGGCAGGTTGAAGTACGGTGTACAGATGGTCAGTTTATGTTCTGTACACGGCATCAGATGGAAGATGGTCTTGTTGAGCAGGCTGGATTTACCCAGCCCGACCAGTGGGGTCACTGCAAGCTGTTCATTATCGGCGTCGCCCTGGAAATGGAACATGGCATCGCGCAGTTCCTGGCGGAAAAGGCGAATGTCATTTTTGATCTCCGGGCTTTTTGGTCGCTGTGGATCGTCGAGGCGATTTACGCCGCGGCCATGCACCAGATGTTGGTCCACCCACTCAAACATGACGTCAGCCATGCGGGCATTACGCACCAGGTGATAACGATCGTAACGGTACTTATCCAGCTGATGCAGATAGACGTCGTTCAGACTCGCGCCGCTATAGAGCACGCTGTCATCAATGATAAAGCCTTTGAAATGGAGGACGCCCAGAGCTTCGCGAGTGTTAACCGGAACACCATAAACGGGGACATCTACGCCGGGGTTTTCCTGCGCCATGCGGCAATACCAGTCGGCATTGGTGTTGGACGCAGCCGCGCCAATACGACCGCGCTGGGCGCGATGCCAGTCGACCAGGATACGGACATCCAGCTCAGGGCGCTGGCGTTTGGCTTCGTACACGGCGCGTAAAATGGCGCTGCCGCCTTCATCCTGTTCAAGATAAAGCGCGATAATGCAGATACGATGCGTTGCGCTGGCAATTTTTTCCAGTAGCGTCTCCCGAAAATCGGCGGGAGCATAAAAAAACTCTACATCATCAACTGACTGAGAAAGCTTCGGTAGTTGAGCAAGGTGTTGTTGATGTTTATTACGCTTAAATTTGGACAACATCACAGTGCGTTTCTTCTCTGTTCATTGAAGGATTATATGGACTATGCAGCCAACAGAAGCGGGCAATCATACCACCAGTGCCGTTTAAAGTGGTCAACATTTCCAGTACCTTACTCTTGTTTACCTGATGGCATCAGCTGCAGAGTCAATCCGACGATCCCATCTTCAAGCTGGATATCAACGGTAAAGCCCAGCTTTCGCGCCAGGGCGACCATGCCACGGTTGTTAGGCATAGTAATGCCATTGAGGCGGATCAGTCCGTGATCGCGCGTATAACTGATTAGCTTTTCGAGTAATCGTCTTCCCAGCCCCAGACCTTTCAGATCGGAGCGGACAAGCACCGCAAACTCCGCATCGACGTTATCAGGATCGGAGATGGCACGTGTGACGCCAAGGATTTCATCGCCCTCTTCAGTGCGTCGGACGGCAACAAAAGCCATTTCCCGATCGTAGTCGATCTGCGTCATATTGGCTAAATCTTCGTGGGTAAATTCGTTGATTTCGCTAAAGTAGCGGTAGTACAAATCTTCTTTTGTGACCTGAGCGATAAAGCGCTGAAGCTGGGGTTCATCTTCAGGAAGGATAGGGCGGAACAGCGAGAGTTCGCCATTTTTCATCTCCACCCACTCTTCAAGCTGATGGGGGTAAGGGCGGATAGCAAGCCGGCTTTCGCGATCGCCGGTATAGGCCGCCACATCCATCGTCACATCCAGCGCCGTCAGTTCGCTGCCGGATACCAGTAAAGGATGAATATCCAGACGCTGGATTTCCGGGCTATCGACAATCAGGTTCGATACCTGCACCAGGAACTGGCTCAGGGCGGCGATATCCAGCGGTCTTAAGGCACTGCGTCCGCGGATCTTTTTGCTCTTAATCCCCTGAATCACCAGATAACGCGCCAGGTTCATGTTCAGAGGCGGCAGGGCCACCACCGCCTGCTCTTCAGGGCGCCACTCCACGCCCCCTTCGCCCAGCATGATCAGCGGGCCGAAGACCGGATCGTGTTCCACCACCACCCGTAGCTCCTGCGCGCCGGCACGATTAGCCATGCTCTGCACCAGCAGGCCGTGGATCCGCGCCTGGGGCCAGGCCATTTTAACGCGATCGATAATGGCATCCGCCGCCTGCTGGACTTCCGCCGCGGTACGCAGATACAACATCACCCCCTGAACTTCAGATTTATGCGGGATATCCGGCGAACGCAGTTTCAGTGCTACCGGATAACCGATCTGCTCGGCGATATGCACCGCTTCCGCGCTGTCGCTGGCGATCCAGGTGGGCAGCGTATGCAGGCCATAGGCGGTGAGGATCGGCTGTACCTCGTGCGTATCCAGCGAACGCGCGCCGTCATCAATGGCACGCTGCAACAGGTCGTGAGCATGACCCGTATTGGCGGTCAGGTTTCCCGGCAGGGCAGGCGTTTCCCGCAGCTGTTTCTGATTGCGCCGATACTCCACCATATGCATAAAAGCGGTGATGGTGCCTTCCGGGGTACGGTAAGTGGGGAGGCCAGCCTCGCTGAAGAGACGTCGCGCCTCCTGAGATGAAAATTCACCGCACCAGTTAGTCAGAAGCGACACATACTTTCCGCGCGGATGCTTCTTCACAATATCAATCAGCGCACGAGCGCTTTCGCTGCCCGGGGCTACGGCACTAGGGGAGTGAATGACCATCAGGGCATCAAAGTCCTGGCTGTCCAGCAGGATATTGAGTGCGCTGAGATAGTGCTCGCTGCTGGCATCGTCGCGTAAGTCGAGCGGATTACCCGGCTCCACGCCGGGCGGTAACGCTTCACGCAGGCGCTGTATTGTCTCTTCGCTGAGGGTGGCCAACTTACCGTTACGCAGCCACAGTTCGTCCAGTGCCAGCGCGGCCGGTGCGGCGCCGTTACTGATGATCATCAGCCGTTCCCCCCGTAGCGGGCGCATATGGCTGAGCGTTTCGACAGCGGAAAAGAGTTCGTGGGTGTCCTGAACACGCAACAAGCCGGCACGCTGGATGGCGGCATCCCATGCCGGATCCATGCCTGAATGTGAATGCAAAAGACGCTGGGCGGCCGGGCTACGCCCGCTTTTGATCACCAGAATCGGTTTGTTGCGTGAAGCGCTACGGGCTGCCGAGACGAAGCGACGCGCGTCGCTGAGATGCTCAAGATAGAGTAGGATGGCGCTGGTTTTGCTATCGCGCGCCAGAAAATCCAGCAGCTCGTCAACGTCAATGTCCAGACCGTCGCCCAGCGCGATGAAATAGGAAAAGCCCATTTCGCGCTGCTGGGCCCAGTCGAGAATCGTATTGGAGACCGCCGCCGACTGGGAGATAAAGGCCAGCTTGCCTTTACGTATCGGAACGGGAGAAAAGCTGGCATTCAGTCCCTGCCACGGTGCCAGCAGACCCAGGCTGTTTGGCCCCAGCAGTCGCATCTGGTAGCGCGTCGCACAGGCCAGCAGCTCCGCCTGCTGTTCAGGGGGCGAAGAGAGAATAATGCAGGTTTTGCAGCCCTTCTTCCCCAGCGCGTCGAGCAGGGCGATGTTACGTCGGGCGTGGGTACAGAGCACCGCGAGATCGGGAATGAAGGGCAGGCTCTCCACATCCGGCCAGGCAAGGACCCCCAGCACCGCCTTATACGCGGGGGTGACCGGCAGTATCGGGCCGTTAAAGCCGCCAGCAAGCAGGTTACGCATCATCAGATAACCGGCGCGTTCGGGCTTCATCGACGCGCCAATCACGGCAATGGATTTAGGGCGGAGTAAGGCTTCTAGCCCGCGCTGGCTCATACAGATCTCCTGAAAAGGCGAGTGACCTGATGATTTTAAACGCTTTCCGGCTCCGCCGCTGTGATGCTTCCCTTATGAATGGTTTTTCCGGCCAGATAACGTTCGCGAAAGCGTGAGAAGTGATCGCCCAGTGCGCCTGCCGCCTGGACATCCCCCGCCAGATCCAGCAGGGCAATAGCCACTTCGGCAGTACAATACTGGCCTTCTGCGTGGGCTTCACGCAGCCGGTAAGCCGAGACGCGTGACAAATCGACGGAGATCACCGGCAGGGCATCCAGATAGGGGCTTTTGCGAAACATTTTACGCGCTTCGGTCCAGGTGCCATCCAGCATGATAAACAGCGGCGGTTTACCGGCGGGGGGCGCGGTAATCACCTGACGCGTTTCACCGGCGTAGGAGGCCGGAAACACTACCATCGGTTGATAGTCGGGACTGGCGACCAGATCGAGCAGCGCCTGAGGTGGCGCAGTGCGTGACCACTGGAAGGCTGCGGTATCCGGTAGAATATCGGCGATCAGCCGCCCGGTGTTGCTGGGCTTCATCGGTTCGGTATCGAACATCACCAGACAAAAACGGCTTTGAGCATGGCTGGGCGCCAGCGTCGCGCAGAGGCACTGCCTGAGCGGCAGCAGACAGCGCTGACAGCGACGAATGCGGTTACCACGGGCAAGAAAAGGGCGAGTCGCACGCGCCAGGCGTTCGGCGCGCAGTTGCAGTACGGCGTTATCAGTCATGGGAAGGAGCGCAGAAAAAACGCCATTCTCGCAGAGGCGAGAGCGGGGCACAAGTTACGTGCCCCGGAATGTCAGAGGGATTCGTTCAGCCAGCTGTCAAAAGGTGCTTTCGGAACGGCACCATTGAGCATATCGACGACTTCACCATTTTTGAAAATCATAATGGTCGGGATACTACGAATGCGGAAGCGGGAGCTCAGTTCGCGCTCAGCTTCGGTGTTCACTTTCACAAAACGCATTTTACCACTACGCTCTTCGGCGACATCTTCAAAGATCGGCGCAAAGTTACGGCACGGGCCGCACCACGGTGCCCAGAAGTCGACAACAACCGGCAGATCATCCTTCAGCAGTTTATCCAGAGTTTCGCCGGTAGCATTAATCACGTCACCATCGAACAATTCATGACCGCAGCGTCCGCATTTTGCTCCGTCATCAATGCGATCTTCCGGAATGCGGTTAAGAGCCTGGCAGTTGGCACATACGGTATTCATAACTAACCTCAGGTAGAGCAGGGGGACAAATCGGCAACATGCCGGTTATGTTTCCAATATGTTACATATTATCAACGACCCTGTTTGAAACAACAATGCGTTTTGTTCAATGAGAACAATAGTCACAGGCTTTTATACGAAGTAATGGCTATGCGCCGGGACATCGGGTAATCTGCGCGCTTCGCGCAGCGCTGGTGGAGAAAAGCATGAACGACGAACTGAAAAACAAAAGCGGCAAGGTCAAAGTGATGTATGTCCGCAGTGACGATGACTCTGATAAACGCACCCAAAATCCGCGTACCGGAAAAGGTGGCGGGCGTCCAGGGCCATCTCGTGCAGACGGTGGCCGTCGCCCCGCCCGCGATGAGAGAAATAGCCGTGGTGATGACCGCAAACGTGACGACCGTAAGCGTGATGATTTCAAACGCGACGACTTTAGCCGCGACGCCTCACCGTGGCGTACCGTCTCCCGCGCGCCGGGCGACGAGTCCACTGCGCCCGTCGATCACGGCAGCATGGCCGGTAAAACGGTTATCGATCCGGAAGTGATCCGCCGTCAGCGTGCCGAAGAGACGCGCGTCTATGGCGAAAACGCCTGTCAGGCTCTGTTCCAGAGCCGTCCTGATTGCATCGTGCGCGCCTGGTTCATCCAGAGCGTCACGCCGCGTTTCAAAGAAGCGCTGCGCTGGATGGCGGCCAACCGCAAAGCCTACCATGTGGTAGACGATGCTGAGATCACCAAAGCGTCTGGCACCGAACACCATGGTGGCGTCTGCTTCCTGATTAAGAAACGTAACGGTACCACCGTTAAGCAGTGGGTCAGCCAGGCTGGCGAAGATGACTGCGTGCTGGCCCTGGAAGACGTGGGTAACCCGCACAACCTCGGCGCCATGATGCGCAGCTGCGCCCACTTCGGCGTGAAAGGCGTTCTGCTGCAGGATGCGGCTCTGCTGGAATCCGGCGCAGCAATCCGTACGGCGGAAGGCGGCGCGGAGCACGTTCAGCCGATCACCGGCGACAGCGTGCTGGAAGCCATTGAGCAGTTCCGTAAAGCGGGCTATGCCATTGTGACGACCTCCAGCCACAAAGGCACCACGCCGCTGTTTAAAGCGACACTGCCACGTAAGATGGTGCTGGTGTTGGGTCAGGAGCGCGATGGTCTCTCCGATGCGGCACTCTCCAGCGCCGATCTGAGCGTCTCTATCGATGGCACCGGCAATGTAGAAAGCCTCAACGTATCCGTTGCGACTGGCGTTCTGCTGGCGGAATGGTGGCGTCAGAACAAAGCATAATCCCGCTTTGTTCGTCGTTCGTAGGCCCGGCAAGCGTAGCGCCGCCGGGAAATGTGCCGGGTGGCCGCTTCGCCTTACCCGGCCTACAACAACTTACTCGCTTTCAGCCGGTAACTCCGGCATCCAGTCAATCGGCGTTTCGCCCTGTTTCTCCAGCCACTCATTCGCCAGCACAAAATGATTGCAGCCAAAAAAGCCGCGATGGGCTGACAGCGGTGACGGGTGCGGCGCTTTCAGCACATGATGGCGCTGAGTATCAATGATCGACCCTTTCTTCTGCGCATGCGATCCCCAGAGCAAAAAGACCACCCCTTCCCGGTGCTGGTTAATCAGGCTGATGACCTTGTCGGTAAATGTCTCCCACCCGAGGCTGGCATGAGAATGGGCCTGCCCGGCACGAACCGTCAGCACGGTGTTGAGCAACAGAACACCCTGACGCGCCCAGCTTTCCAGGTAACCATGTGAAGGGCGGGTAAACCCCGGCACCGAGGCTTCCAGCTCCTTATACATATTCAGCAGGGAAGGGGGAATGGCAACGCCCGGACGCACAGAAAACGCCAGGCCGTGCGCCTGACCCGGTCCGTGATAGGGATCCTGTCCCAGGATCACCACTTTGACATCCGCCAGCTCGGTAAAACGAAAGGCGTTGAACACATCTTTCTGGGGCGGATAGATGGTGATGCCGTCCTGACGTTCCGCGGCAACGGTATTCAGAGTATTAACGAAGTAAGGCTGTTTTTTTTCATCGGCCAGTACGTCGTGCCAGGTTAAAGGTGCTGTCATCTCGCTCTCCTGCGAATTTTCACTGTCTTTAGCTTAACTGCATATGACGAGGGAACAAAACTAGTGAGCCAAAAATGTCATTACATTGAAAAATATTGAAAATTTACACAGAATTTTGAAGGCGGTGCGAGGGTAAAATTGATATAAAACAATAATCTTCAGTTATCACCCTTTTTCTGGTGTGGTTTTTATTGATTTAAGTCAAGGAATAGCGAGTGTTTGACTGATATATATACACTCAAGCAACAATGGTTTTACCAATTGCCCGGACGAACGGGCGACACCCAATATTGTAGTGTAAGGGAGACATCACATGATTACTGGTATCCAGATTACTAAAGCTGCAAACGACGACCTGCTGAACTCTTTCTGGCTGCTGGACAACGAGAAAGGCGAAGCGCGCTGCGTATGCGCAAAAGCAGGCTTTGCTGAAGATGAAGTTGTTCAGGTTAACGCGCTGGGCGAGTTCGAATACCGCGAAATCCCAATGGAAATCAAACCTGAAGTCCGTGTTGAAGGCGGTCAGCATCTGAACGTTAACGTGCTGCGTCGTGAAACGCTGGAAGATGCCGTTAAGCACCCGGAAAAATATCCGCAGCTGACCATCCGTGTTTCTGGCTACGCGGTACGTTTTAACTCACTGACTGCAGAACAGCAGCGCGACGTTATTGCCCGTACCTTTACTGCCAGCCTGTAATCGTTACCCGCGTACAGATAAAAAAAGCCGGGTTTTAACCCGGCTTTTTTATTACTCTTCTTTCTGTGTCACCGGCGTGCTGCCGCTAGGCTTACGACGCTTGCCCACGTTTTTAGTATCACGGTGGCGTTGCTTCACGCGCGGTTTCTCTTTCTCTTTCGCCTTTTTCTCGGCACGTTTAGCGAGCACTTTCTTGGACGGTTTGCCCGTCATTTTTTCGCTCGGCGCACGGGTGCTCGGACGCAGTTCGTCGATCACGCGGGCCTTCAGCGGCTCTTCAACGTAACGACCAATTTTTTGCAGCAGCAGATGGTCATGCGCTTCGACCAGCGAAATGGCTGTCCCTTTACGCCCGGCACGGCCGGTACGGCCAATGCGGTGCAGATAGGTATCCGCAGTGCGCGGCAGATCGAAGTTAAACACGTGGCTGACATCAGGAATATCAATACCGCGCGCTGCAACGTCGGTCGCCACCAGCACGTTCACGCGGCCATCGGTCAGACGTTTGATCGCTTCGTTACGTTTAATCTGCACCATCTCGCCTTCGAGATAGCAGTTATTGATACCCGCTTCACGCAGCCAGGTCGCCAGCTCGTGCACACGCTCACGTTTCCGTACAAAGACGATAGAGCGGGTGGCTTCAGGCTGTTTCAGCAGGTGGATCAGCAGCGCGGTTTTATGCTGAATATCATCGGCGCGGTAGTACCACTGATGGATCTTCTTGCGTTCACGCGTGGATGGATTGGCAGACACCTCGACCGGATCTTCCAGCAGACGCTCGGCAAAATCTTTAATCGCATCGCCTTCCAGCGTCGCGGAGAAGAGCATGGTCTGCTTACGCCAGCGGGTCTCACCGGCAATGTGTTCGATATCCTGCGCAAAGCCCATATCCAGCATACGGTCAGCTTCGTCAAGAATTAAGGTTTCAACCGCACGGCAGTCGAAGTTCTCTTCTTTGATGTATTGCAGCAGACGCCCGGTCGTCGCAACGACGATATCCTGGTTCTCACTGAATACTTCGGCGTGGTTCATATAGGCCACACCGCCGGTAATGGTTGCGATATCCAGGTGGGTATTCTTCGCCAGCTCACGCGCGTGATCGGCAACCTGCATCGCCAGTTCACGGGTCGGGGTGAGGATCAGAATACGCGGCGGACCTGATTTCTTACGCGGAAAATCCAGCAGATGCTGCAACGCAGGCAGCAAATAGGCTGCCGTTTTACCCGTGCCGGTTGGCGCAGAACCGAGCACGTCACGGCCCTCCAGTGCAGGCGGAATTGCCGCTTCCTGAATAGCGGTCGGGCGTGTGAAGCCTTTTTCCTGGAGCGCGTCCAGAAGGCTTTCATCGAGTTCAAGTTCGGAAAAAGTCGTTACAGTCATGTTCTACCTCTGTGTGGGGCGCTGATTATAGACGTTACGGCTGCAATCTTCATCTGTTTGTGTGGATATCCCTTTTCCGTCGTTACGCTTTCACCTATGCTACTCCCGTTTCACTTTGAAGGTTGCTCTGACATGTCTCAACTCAAAGCGCAGCTGCGCCGCGATGGTTTTACTTTTAAGCAGTTCTTTGTCGCCCACGATCGCTGTGCAATGAAAGTCGGCACTGATGGCATTTTACTGGGGGCATGGGCACCGGTAGCAGGCGTTAAACGTATCCTCGACATTGGCAGCGGCAGCGGATTATTAGCCCTGATGCTGGCGCAGCGTACCGAACACTCCGTCACGCTTGACGCGGTTGAACTGGATCCCCAGGCGGCTGAGCAGGCAGCGGAAAACGTAGCGGAATCCCCCTGGGCTTCGCGCGTATCTCTCCATTGTGCGGATGTTCTTGCCTGGGCGCCAGAGCAAACGGCTCGCTATGACCTGATTGTCAGCAACCCTCCCTATTTTGAACCGGGCGTAGCCTGTGCTACACCCCAGCGAGAGCAGGCCCGGTATACCGACACGCTCGATCATAGCGCGCTGTTAGCCTGCGCCGCCGGGTTGATCTCCGAAGAGGGATTTTTCTGCGTGGTGTTACCGGAGAGAGCAGGCAGTGCATTTATTGCCAGCGCGCTGGAGATGGGCTGGTTTTTACGCCTGCGCACCGATATTGCGGAAACCGACGGCAGGCTGCCGCACCGGGTGCTGCTGGCGCTGTCGCCGAAAGAGGGAGAGTGCTTCAGCGACAGGCTGGTGATACGTGGGCCAGATCAGCGTTATTCCGATGGCTACACGGCGCTGACCCACCCCTTCTATTTATTTATGTGAGCCAGCGGTGAAAGCACCGACGGGCCGGAATGCTCAAGCTGCTCCGGGTAGTCGAGCGTGTAGTGCAAACCGCGGCTCTCTTTGCGCATCATTGCGCAGCGCACAATCAGCTCCGCCACCTGAACCAGATTACGCAGTTCCAGCAAATTATTGGATACGCGGAAATGGGCGTAATACTCATCAATTTCCTGCTGCAGCATGGTAATACGGCGCAGGGCGCGCTCCAGACGTTTGGTGGTGCGCACAATGCCGACGTAATCCCACATAAAGAGGCGCAGCTCGTGCCAGTTATGCTGGATCACAACCAGTTCGTCCGGGTTCTCCACGCGGCTTTCGTCCCAGTCCGGCAGATTTTCCGCCTGGCGGGCGTAAGGCATGCGCTTCGTGATATCTTCCGCCGCTGACCAGCCGTACACAAGGCACTCCAGAAGTGAGTTTGATGCCATTCGGTTCGCGCCATGCAGGCCGGTGTAGCTCACCTCGCCGATAGCGTACAAACCGTCAACGTCGGTCCGGCCATGATCGTCAACCATCACGCCGCCGCAGGTATAGTGCGCCGCCGGCACCACCGGCATCGGCTCTTTGGTGATGTCGATGCCGAGCCCCAACAGTTTTTCATAGATGGTAGGGAAGTGCTGGCGAATAAAGGCTTCGGGTTTATGGCTGATATCCAGATACATGCAATCCACGCCCAGGCGTTTCATTTCATGATCGATAGCGCGGGCCACAACATCACGCGGCGCCAGCTCGCCCCGCTCGTCGAAATCCTGCATAAAGCGAGTGCCATCCGGGCGTTTTAAATGCGCGCCTTCACCGCGTAGCGCTTCGGTCAGCAGGAAGTTGCGTGCCTGCGGGTGGAATAGCGCAGTGGGGTGGAACTGGTTAAATTCCAGATTGGCCACGCGACAACCCGCTCGCCAGGCCATGGCAATACCGTCCCCTGAGGAAATATCCGGGTTGGTGGTGTACTGATACACCTTAGAGGCACCGCCGGTTGCCAGTACAACCGATTTTGCCCGACAGGTTTCCACCTTCTCTTTATTACGATTCCAGACCCAGGCTCCCACAACGCGCCGCGTGCCCGGCAGACCAATCTTATCGGAGATGATCAAATCCACCGCGTTGCTGCGTTCCAGCACCCGGATGTTGGGATGGCTTAACGCCTGGCTGACCAGCGTCGTTTCGACTGCTTTACCGGTGGCATCTGCGGCATGCAGGATCCGGCGATGGCTGTGTCCGCCTTCACGCGTCAGGTGGTAACTCTCTTCTCCGTTGGCCTGCACGTGGGTATCAAACAGCACACCCTGATCGATCAGCCATTGCACGCAGTGGCGGGCATTACTGGCGACAAATTCAGCCGCGTGTCGGTCCACGATGCCGCCACCGGCAATCAGGGTATCTTCGACATGGGAGTCGATACTGTCAGTTTCATCAAACACCGCGGCAATTCCGCCCTGGGCATAGAAGGTAGAACCTTCGCTAACAGGACCTTTGCTGAGGACAATCACTTTCTGGTGTGGGGCGAGTCGTAGCGCCAGTGAAAGGCCGGCGGCGCCGCTGCCGATAATCAGTACGTCACAGGTGAGTTCGGAAATTGCGTTCATGATGTGTGTTTAATTTACTAAACAGTGTTTGGCCAGCATAGCATCTGAATGCGATGAATCGCACGTTTTTTTTAAGAGTAGTTGCAATGACTAAACAGAGGCTGAACAGAGATAAAGGACAAAAAGGGCGAAATTATTTTGCGTAGCAGATTGTTAGCTACAGATTTTGTGGTGAAATAAAGCCCGTCTTGCGTTACCCTGCAAACGGTAAAAGACCATTTCTTAGCAGAAACTGGGTACGTATCGGTATCAGACTTATAATGATAGAAAATGAACAGTCTGCGACGTGATTAACAAAAACAAAGGCGTGACGGAACTAATTGAAATAAAGACCCTCAAAGCAACTGCTTGCTCACAGTGCAGTGTTTGGAGTGGCGTTTCGATAACGCGTGGAATTTAGGTTTGGGGAGACTTTACCTCGGATGAGCGAGCAGTTAACGGACCAGATTCTGGTTGAACGGGTCCAGAAGGGAGATCAGAAAGCCTTTAACCTACTGGTGGTGCGCTACCAGCATAAGGTGGCGAGTCTGGTGTCCCGCTATGTACCGTCAGGGGATGTTCCTGATGTGGTACAAGAGTCTTTCATTAAGGCCTATCGTGCGCTGGAATCTTTCCGGGGAGATAGTGCTTTTTATACCTGGCTGTATCGTATTGCCGTCAATACGGCTAAGAACTACCTCGTCGCTCAGGGCCGACGTCCGCCTTCAAGCGATGTCGATGCTATCGACGCTGAAAATTATGAAAGCGGCGGTGCGTTGAAAGAAATTTCGAACCCTGAGAACTTAATGTTGTCAGAAGAACTGAGACAAATAGTTTTTCGCACCATCGAGTCGCTCCCGGAAGATTTACGCATGGCAATTACGTTGCGGGAGTTAGATGGCCTGAGCTATGAAGAGATAGCCGCTATCATGGATTGCCCGGTCGGTACGGTTCGCTCACGGATCTTTCGTGCGCGAGAAGCTATTGATAATAAAGTTCAACCGCTAATCAGGCGTTGACGATAGCGGGATACTGGAAAAGGTATTAGGCATGCAGAAAGAACAACTTTCCGCTTTGATGGATGGTGAAACGCTGGACAGTGAGATGCTCAACGAGCTCTCTCGCTCTCCTGAGATGCAAAAAACCTGGGAGAGTTATCATCTCATTCGCGATACTCTGCGCGGCGATACCAGCGATGTCCTCCATTTTGATATCTCAGCTCGCGTAATGGCGGCCATAGAGAACGAACCTGTTTCTCAGGCCACCCCGCTCATCCCCGAAGCCCAACCTGCACCGCACCTGTGGCAGAAGATGCCTTTCTGGAACAAAGTGCGCCCCTGGGCGAGTCAACTGACTCAAATGGGTGTGGCTGCTTGCGTATCGCTTGCAGTTATTGTGGGCGTCCAGCACTATAACACTCAATCTGAAGTGAGCCAGCAACCAGAAGCGCCAGTGTTCAATACACTGCCGATGATGGGCAAAGCCAGCCCGGTAAGTCTGGGTATTCCTTCTGATGCCTCGGCCGGTGCCGGTCAGCAGCAGCAGGTTCAAGAGCAGCGCCGTCGTATCAATGCGATGTTGCAGGATTATGAATTGCAGCGTCGTCTGCATTCTGAACAGCTTCAGTTTGAACAGGCGCAAACGCAGCAGGCTGCTGTGCAAGTGCCAGGAAACCAAACTTTAGGAACGCAATCGCAGTAATGAAGCAACTTTGGTGCGCCATGTCTCTGATGGCGGGTAGCCTGTTGTTCACTGTCAACGCCTCGGCTGATGTATCGTCCGGGGCGTTGTTGCAGCAAATGAACCAGGCCAGCCAGTCACTCAACTACGAGCTGTCTTTTATCAGTATCAATAAGCAAGGTGTAGAGTCGTTACGCTATCGCCATGCCCGTCTTGATAAACAGCCTCTTGCCCAGCTTTTGCAGATGGATGGCCCGCGCCGTGAAGTTGTGCAGCGTGGCAATGAAATCAGCTATTTCGAGCCGGGTCTCGAACCCTTTACGCTGAATGGCGACTACATTGTTGATTCGCTGCCTTCGCTCATCTATACCGATTTTAAACGGTTGTCCCCTTACTACGACTTCATCTCCGTAGGACGTACCCGTATCGCCGATCGGCTCTGCGAGGTGCTGCGGGTGGTCGCCAGAGACGGAACACGTTACAGCTATATCGTCTGGATGGATGCAGAGACCAAACTGCCAATGCGGGTCGATCTGCTGGATCGGGATGGTGAGACGCTGGAGCAGTTCCGGGTGATCTCCTTTACCATCGACGATCAGGTCGGTAACAGCATGCAGAATCTGGCAAAAGCTAACCTGCCGCCGCTGCTCTCCGTCCCGGCGGGGGATAACGTTAACTTTAACTGGGCGCCTAACTGGATCCCGCAGGGCTTCAGTGAAGTCTCCAGCAGTCGACGCCAGCTGCCCACCATCGATACCCCGGTTGAATCCCGTCTTTACTCCGACGGCTTGTTCAGCTTCTCGGTGAACATTAACCGGGCAACACCGGTCAGTGCCGATCAGATGTTGCGTACCGGGCGTCGCACCGTCAGCACCACGATACGGGATAACGCAGAGATCACCGTTGTCGGTGAACTGCCGCCGCAAACCGCTAAACGTATTGCCGACAGCATTAAATTCAGGGCTGCACAATGATCAAAGAGTGGGCAACGGTCGTTTCATGGCATAAGGGCGTCGCGCTGGTCAGCTGCGATGTCAAAGCATCCTGCAACAGCTGCGCCTCCCGCGCCGGTTGCGGCAGCCGGGTGCTGAACAAACTTGGACCGCAGACCTCACACACGATCAGCGTGCCCAGCGCAGAGCCGCTGGTGGAAGGTCAAAAAGTTGAGTTAGGGATCGCTGAAGGTAGCCTGCTTGGCTCGGCGATGCTGGTCTATCTCTCCCCGCTGGTGGGGCTGTTTGCCCTTGGCGGGCTGTTCCAGGTGCTGTTTGGGACCGATCTCGCCGCGATGTGCGGCGCAGCGCTGGGCGGCGTGGGCGGCTTTTTACTGGCGCGCGGCTTTTCCTCCCGTCTTGCGGAGCGTGAAGCGTGGCAGCCCGTTATTCTCAGCGTCGGATTGCCACCCGATCAGCTGCGTGTCGACACGCTCTCTTCAGAAGCCCGGTGATGTTACCGGGCTTTGTTTTATTTACATCTCATAAAAGAAAACGCCAGATCTTCGCGCTAAGCTTGCTGGAAGAGCATTTCCTGGTGACGGAGATGTAGTGTAGAATGCTGCGTTTTCGCACTGAAAAACGTCAGGCTAAGAACAGCGGCCTCCAGGAATTCGTAAGGCATAATTATTTAACTATATGAAGAACATACGTAACTTTTCGATCATTGCTCACATTGACCACGGTAAGTCGACGCTGTCTGACCGTATTATCCAGATTTGCGGTGGCCTGTCTGATCGTGAAATGGCAGCCCAGGTACTGGACTCCATGGACCTGGAACGCGAACGCGGTATTACCATTAAAGCGCAGAGCGTTACGCTCGACTATAAAGCGTCTGACGGTGAAACCTACCAACTTAACTTTATCGACACCCCAGGCCACGTTGACTTCTCTTATGAAGTTTCCCGTTCGCTGGCGGCCTGTGAAGGCGCGCTGCTGGTGGTTGATGCCGGGCAGGGCGTAGAAGCCCAGACCCTGGCTAACTGCTATACCGCGATGGAAATGGATCTCGAGGTGGTGCCGGTACTGAACAAAATCGACCTGCCAGCCGCTGACCCTGAGCGCGTTGCGGAAGAGATCGAAGATATCGTCGGCATCGACGCGACCGACGCCGTGCGCTGCTCGGCGAAAACCGGCGTCGGTGTAACCGACGTGCTGGAACGTCTGGTGCGTGACATCCCGGCGCCGGAAGGCGATCCGGAGGGGCCACTGCAGGCGCTGATCATCGACTCCTGGTTCGATAACTATCTCGGCGTTGTCTCGCTGGTGCGTATTAAAAACGGCACCATGCGTAAAGGCGACAAGATCAAAGTGATGAGCACCGGACAGGTTTACAACGCTGACCGTCTGGGTATCTTCACGCCAAAACAGGTCGACCGTACCGAGCTGAAGTGCGGCGAAGTAGGCTGGCTGGTTTGTGCGATCAAAGACATCCTCGGCGCGCCAGTGGGCGATACCCTGACGGGCGCCCGTAACCCGGCAGAAAAAGCGCTGCCAGGCTTTAAAAAGGTGAAACCGCAGGTTTACGCCGGTCTGTTCCCGGTAAGCTCTGACGATTATGAGAACTTCCGTGACGCGCTCGGCAAGCTGAGCCTGAACGATGCTTCCCTGTTCTATGAGCCAGAAAGCTCGACGGCGCTGGGCTTCGGCTTCCGCTGTGGCTTCCTCGGCCTGCTGCACATGGAGATCATCCAGGAGCGTCTGGAGCGTGAATACGATCTGGATCTGATCACCACTGCACCGACGGTAGTGTATGAAGTCGAGACCACCTCGAAAGAGGTTATCTACGTCGACAGCCCATCCAAGCTGCCGCCGCTGAATAATATTCATGAGCTGCGCGAGCCGATCGCCGAGTGTCACATGCTGCTGCCGCAGGAGTTCCTCGGTAACGTCATCACGCTGTGTATCGAAAAACGTGGTGTGCAGACCAACATGGTTTACCACGGTAACCAGGTGGCGCTGACCTATGAAATCCCGATGGCGGAAGTGGTGCTCGACTTCTTCGATCGTCTGAAGTCAACTTCACGCGGTTATGCGTCGCTGGATTACAACTTCAAACGCTTCCAGGCTTCCAACATGGTGCGTGTGGACGTGCTGATCAACGGCGAGCGCGTCGATGCGCTGGCGCTGATCACCCACAACGACAACGCCCCGTATCGCGGTCGCGAACTGGTCGAGAAGATGAAAGATCTCATCCCACGCCAGCAGTTCGACATTGCGATTCAGGCGGCCATTGGCAACCATATTATCGCCCGTTCTACGGTGAAACAGCTGCGTAAAAACGTTCTGGCAAAATGCTATGGCGGTGACGTCAGCCGTAAGAAGAAGCTGCTCCAGAAGCAGAAAGAAGGTAAGAAGCGTATGAAGCAGGTCGGTAACGTTGAGCTGCCGCAGGAAGCGTTCCTCGCCATTCTGCACGTTGGTAAAGACGGAAAATAACCCTTAAGGAGTTGGCATGGCGAACATGTTTGCCCTGATCCTGGTGATTGCCACACTGGTGACGGGGCTGTTGTGGTGTCTGGATAAGTTTATCTTTGCTCCGAAACGTCGCGAACGTCAGGCCGCCGCGCAGGCTGCCACGGGCGATCAGTTGGACCCGAATACCCTGAAGAAAGTCAGCCCTAAGCCGGGCTGGCTGGAAACGGGCGCTTCGGTCTTTCCGGTGCTGGCCATTGTGCTGGTGGTACGTTCGTTTATCTATGAACCTTTCCAGATCCCATCCGGTTCGATGATGCCAACGCTGCTGATCGGTGATTTTATTCTGGTCGAGAAGTTTGCTTATGGCATTAAAGATCCGATCTACCAGAAGACGCTGATCGAAACCGGCCATCCAAAACGCGGCGATATCGTGGTGTTCAAATATCCGGACGATCCGCGTCTGGATTACATCAAACGTACCGTTGGCGTACCGGGTGATAAGGTGACCTATAATCCGGTTTCCAAAGAGGTGACGGTTCAGCCTGGCTGCAGTTCCGGCACCGCTTGCGGTAGCGCATTACCGGTGACCTATTCCGGCGTTGAGCCAAGCGACTTTGTGCAGACCTTTGCCCGTCGCAACGGCGGCGAAGCGACCAGCGGTTTCTTCCAGCTGCCGAAAGGCGAGACCAAAGAGAACGGTATTCGTCTGAACGAGCGTAAAGAGACCCTGGGCGATGTGACGCACCGTATCCTGACCGTCTCCATCGCGCAGGATCAGCTGGGCATGTACTATCAGCAGAAGGGGCAGCAGCTGGCGACCTGGATCGTGCCACCGGGACACTACTTCATGATGGGTGATAACCGCGACAACAGCGCGGACAGCCGTTACTGGGGCTTTGTGCCGGAAGCGAACCTGGTGGGTAAAGCCACCACCATCTGGATGAGCTTCGAGAAACAGGAAGGCGAATGGCCAACCGGCGTACGGTTAAATCGTATTGGCGGTATCCATTAATTCCTGATAAATGAGCACGTAGCCTCTTTAACCAGAGGCTACGTGAATTATTTCACTGATAAATCTCTTCTGACTAACGACAACCCCTGTCGTTGCGTATAGAATATTCCCCCGAAGTTTAAGGTTGGCGCTGATTCAGTGCCACGGCACACGAAACCGCGTTGGCTTTCTCAGGACGGTTTCGTGTGCTGCATTTTTGACGCATTTATTCTATTGGTATCGCATGAACCCCATCGTAATTAATCGGCTTCAACGGAAGCTGGGCTACACTTTTCAGCATCAGGAGTTGTTGCAACAGGCATTAACCCATCGCAGTGCCAGCAGCAAACACAATGAGCGACTCGAATTTCTGGGCGACTCCATTTTAAGTTTTGTTATTGCGAATGCGCTTTATCACCGTTTCCCGCGTGTGGATGAAGGCGATATGAGCCGCATGCGTGCAACGCTGGTACGTGGCAATACGCTTGCCGAAATTGCCCGTGAATTTGAACTGGGTGAATGCCTGCGACTCGGGCCTGGCGAACTGAAAAGCGGCGGCTTCCGTCGTGAATCTATTCTCGCGGATACGGTCGAAGCGTTAATCGGTGGTGTTTTCCTCGACAGCGATATCCAGACGGTGGAGCAGCTGATCCTTAACTGGTATCAGACGCGTCTGGATGAGATCAGCCCGGGTGATAAACAGAAAGATCCAAAAACCCGTTTGCAGGAGTATTTGCAGGGTCGCCATCTGCCGCTGCCATCTTATCTGGTGGTGCAGGTTCGTGGCGAAGCACACGATCAGGAGTTTACCATCCATTGCCAGGTCAGTGGCCTGAGTGAACCGGTGGTTGGCACAGGTTCAAGCCGTCGTAAGGCGGAACAGGCTGCCGCCGAACAGGCGCTGAAAATGCTGGAGCTGGAATGAGCGAAGAAAAAAGTTATTGTGGATTTATTGCCATCGTTGGACGTCCGAACGTAGGCAAATCAACCCTGCTGAATAATCTGCTGGGGCAAAAGATTTCTATTACCTCCCGCAAGGCGCAGACCACGCGTCACCGCATTGTCGGTATCCATACCGAAGGGGCATATCAGGCGATTTATGTCGATACCCCCGGACTGCATATGGAAGAGAAGCGCGCCATTAACCGTCTGATGAACAAGGCGGCGAGCAGCTCTATCGGCGACGTTGAGCTGGTGATTTTCGTTGTCGAAGGTACCCGCTGGACCCCGGACGACGAGATGGTGCTGAACAAACTGCGTGACGGTAAAACGCCGGTGATCCTCGCGGTCAACAAAGTGGACAACGTGCAGGAAAAAGCCGACCTGCTGCCGCATCTGCAGTGGCTGGGTAGCCAGATGAACTTCCTCGATATCGTCCCGCTCTCTGCCGAGACCGGTCTGAACGTCGACACCATCGCGGGCATCGTGCGCAAGCATCTGCCGGAAGCGATTCATCACTTCCCGGAAGAGTACATCACGGATCGTTCTCAGCGCTTTATGGCGTCTGAAATCATCCGTGAGAAGCTGATGCGTTTCCTCGGCGCGGAACTGCCGTACTCTGTCACCGTTGAAATCGAACGTTTCCAGACTAACGAGCGCGGCGGGTATGACATCAACGGGCTGATCCTCGTTGAGCGCGAAGGGCAGAAGAAGATGGTGATTGGCAACAAAGGCGCCAAGATTAAAACCATCGGTATTGAAGCCCGTAAGGACATGCAGGAGATGTTTGAAGCGCCGGTTCACCTGGAACTGTGGGTGAAAGTGAAATCTGGCTGGGCCGATGACGAGCGCGCACTGCGCAGTCTTGGTTACGGCGACGACGTATAAGCCACTAAAACGTGGATGGATGGCAAAGAGCCTTTGTCCTTCATAGTCGTCCCTGGAGCGAAACCAGCCTGATGCTGGACGTCTTCACGGAAGAGTCAGGCCGCGTGCGCCTTGTTGCCAAAGGCGCACGTTCCAAACGTTCTAACCTGAAGGGTGCACTACAGCCCTTTACACCGCTGCTGGTGCGCTTTGGCGGACGTGGGGAAGTGAAAACCCTGCGCAGTGCTGAAGCCGTCTCTCTGGCGCTCCCTCTCTCTGGTATTACGCTCTACAGCGGTCTGTATGTGAACGAGCTGATCACGCGCGTGCTTGAACATGAGACCCGCTTCTCTGAACTCTTTTTCGATTATCTGCACTGTATCCAGGCGCTGGCTGGCGTGAGCGGCTCGCCCGAACCTGTGCTGCGCCGCTTTGAGCTGGCGTTGCTTGGGCACCTGGGGTATGGGGTTGATTTTCTGCACTGCGCGGGTAGCGGCGAGCCGGTCGAAGACACCATTACATACCGCTATCGTGAGGAGAAAGGCTTTATCGCCAGCGTGGTCATCGACAACAGTACCTTTACCGGGCGGGATCTGCGGGCGCTGGCGGAACGCGAATTTCCGGACGCCAGCACTCTGCGGGCGGCAAAACGCTTTACCCGTATTGCGCTCAAGCCGTATCTTGGTGGCAAGCCCTTAAAGAGCCGCGAATTATTCAGGCAGTTTATGCCAAAGCGTAAATGAACAACGAGAAACCGAGGATTGTCATGGCTGAATTACTGTTAGGCGTCAACATTGACCATATTGCCACGCTGCGCAATGCGCGCGGAACCGCCTATCCTGACCCGGTCCAGGCGGCCTTTATCGCCGAGCAGGCGGGTGCCGACGGCATTACCGTACATCTGCGCGAGGACCGTCGCCATATTACCGACCGCGATGTGCGCATCCTTCGCCAGACCCTGGACACCCGCATGAATCTGGAGATGGCCGTCACCGAAGAGATGCTGGCGATTGCCGTTGAGACCAAACCGCACTTCTGCTGCCTGGTGCCGGAGAAGCGCCAGGAAGTGACCACCGAAGGCGGGCTGGATGTGGCCGGTCAGCTGGATAAGATGCGTGACGCCTGCAAACGCCTGGCCGATGCCGGGATCCTGGTATCGCTGTTTATCGATGCCGATGAAGCGCAGATCAAAGCCGCCGCCGACGTTGGCGCGCCGTTTATTGAGATCCACACCGGCTGCTACGCCGATGCTGAAGACGAAGCGACCCAGGCGAAAGAGCTCGATCGCATCGCCAAAGCGGCAACCTACGCGGCGGGTCTGGGCCTGAAGGTGAATGCCGGGCACGGTCTGACCTACCACAACGTTAAGGCCATTGCGGCGATCCCGGAGATGCACGAGCTGAACATCGGCCATGCGATTATCGGGCGCGCGGTGATGAGCGGTCTGAAAGAGGCGGTGTCAGAGATGAAGCGCCTGATGCTGGAAGCCCGCAACTAATGGCCATTCTTGGCTTAGGCACGGATATCGTTGAGATCGCCCGCATCGAAGCGGTGATTGCCCGCAGCGGCGATCGCCTTGCCCGTCGGGTGCTCAGCGATAACGAGTGGGCCATCTGGGAAGCGCACCAGCAACCGGTGCGTTTTCTTGCCAAACGTTTTGCAGTGAAGGAGGCGGCGGCAAAAGCCTTCGGGACGGGGATCCGCAACGGTCTGGCGTTCAATCAGTTCGAAGTCTTTAACGATGAGCTGGGCAAACCGCGCCTCAGGCTGTGGGGCGAGGCGTTAAGGCTGGCCGAAAAGCTGGGCGTGGCGCACATGCATGTAACGCTGGCGGATGAGCGCCATTACGCTTGCGCCACGGTGATTATCGAAAGTTAAATCTTATCGGCGTGGTGCATCAGAACGAACTTGTCCCACAGCTGCTCTTCCGATTCAGGATGTGCCGGATCTTTCAGGATAGTATTGGGGATCGGGCACACCTTCTGGCAGGTTGGCGTCTCATAATGACCCACGCACTCGGTGCAGCGGTCGCTGTTAATCTCGTAAATGCTCTCTCCCATTGAAATTGCCTGGTTAGGGCATTCGGGTTCGCACATATCGCAATTGATGCATTTTTTGGTGATTAACAGCGCCATCAGGAAATTCTCAGAAACAACACAAACAGGGCGGGCATTATACGCTCATTGTCTGTTCAAACCAGTTTTTTTACCAATGCCTCGCTATGGCGAATACGTTCCGGGGCATGCTCCAGATCTTGCTGAACCAGCGCCATAAACAGCAGATCGGTCAGCATCATCTGCGCGCTGGTGGACGAGATCGCCGCGCTGCGGGTGGCCTGCTCTTCGGCAATGGTATACAGACAGCGCGTGGCCCGCTGCTGCAGGGCATTGGGGGTAAAGCCGGTGATCGCCAGAATTTTGCCCCCCACGCGCAGCGCTTCATCGGCGGCCAGATTAATCTCGCGGCGTTCGCCGGAATAGGAGAGGGCCAACAGCAGATCGTCAGGCTCCATCGCCTGTACGGTAGCCAGCAGGGCATGCATTTCCTGTTCGACAATGGCAATCACGCCGATTTTATTCAGCTTCCAGCCGAAGTTACGCGCCACCAGCCCCGAGGCGCCGATGCCGGTTAGGATCACCCGTCTTGCCGCCCGCAGCATGGCCACGCTCTCCAGCAGCTTCTCTTCGCTATTGACGTCCAGCGTGGCGTGCATCGCAGCGATGTTCTCTTTGATCAGCTTTTCACCCACCAGGCGCATCGGATCGTCGCCGCGGATCTGATTGTGCACCGGCATGGATTGCGGATTCGGGTTGCTGGCCAGCGCCTCGCTGAGCGCCAGTTTCAGGGCGGGAAAACCTTTGAAACCAATCTTTTGTGCGAATTTCACCACGCTTGACTGGCTCACGCCCGCCTCACTGGCAAGCTGCTGGGAGCTTAAATGGCGGGCACGATCGGGCTGCGAGAGTAAAAAATCCGCCAGCTTTTTATCGCTCTGGGCAAAACCCGCGTATCGCTGGCGGATGCGAATTAGACAGTTCATAGGGACTCCTGGCGAAATGTGATGACTGCAGCAATTGCGAATTCTGCTCGCCTGAATGAATTTTATATTCCATGATAATGCGCTTATTGTGAATTAAAAATTCTTGAGGCACAAAAAAATGAATCTCGGCTCACTGGTATCAGAATCACGCAACCCACAAACCCTCGACCTGGATGCACTCTCCACGCTTGACCTTGTTCATCGCTTCAACCAACAGGATACGCTGGTCGCGCAGGCAGTGAAAGAAACATTGCCCGAGGTGGCAAAAGCGGTGGATGCCGCGGCAGACGCGCTGAAAGCGGGGGGACGCATTATCTATATGGGGGCGGGCACCAGCGGGCGTCTGGGGGTGCTGGATGCTTCAGAGTGCCCACCCACCTTTGGCGTACCACATGGCCTGGTCATCGGCCTCATCGCCGGTGGGCCGGGGGCACTGCTGAAAGCGGTGGAAGGGGCAGAGGACAGCAAGCAGCTCGGTGAAGACGATCTCAAAGCACTTAATCTGACCGCGCAGGATTTGGTGGTCGGGCTGGCGGCCTCCGGGCGCACGCCGTACGTGATTGGCGGGCTGGAGTATGCGAACCAGACCGGCTGCACTACCGTGGCCATCTCCTGCAATCCAGGCTCACCCATTGCCCAGGTGGCGACGATCGCCATCTCGCCGGTTGTCGGCCCGGAAGCGCTGACCGGCTCCACCCGCCTGAAATCCGGCACGGCGCAAAAGCTGGTGCTGAATATGATCTCCACCGGGGCAATGGTGAAGTTCGGTAAGGTCTACCAGAACCTGATGGTGGACATGAAAGCGACCAACGTGAAGCTCATTGATCGGGCGTGCCGCATGGTGGTCGAAGCCACCGGCGCCTCCCGCGAAGAGGCGGAAAAGGTACTGCAGCAGACCGGGTATGACGTCAAACCGGCCATTCTGATGATTTTAAGCGGGCTGGATGCCGCTGCGGCGCGCGCCAGGCTTGACGCGCATCAGGGATTCTTACGTGCGGCATTAGAAAACTAAAGAGGCGTACATGGAAAAAACAGTAGCGCTCGCCAGCGGTATTCTTGCGGGGATCGGCGGGGAAAAAAATATACGGCGTCTGGAAAACTGTATGACGCGGGTGAGGGTGGAAGTTCAGGATGACGACAAGCTCGATCCGGCCACCCTGAAAAAACTGCCTGGCGTCAGCGGATACGTAAAGCAGGGGGAGCAGCACCAGCTTATCGTCGGGCCCGGTAAAGCCGCGCAGGTGGTGGATGCCATGCGCTCCCTGATGGGCGGGGCGGTGATTGATGATGCCGAGCGCACCAAAGCGCAGGCAAAAGCGAAATATAAAGCCCCGATGAGCGATGCGCTACGCATGCTGGCAAATGTCTTTATTCCGCTCATTCCAGCCTTTATTGCTTCAGGGCTCATCACCGGCATTATCAATATCCTGAAACGCCCGGACATTGTCGGGGATTTTGCGACCCAATATCCAAACCTGCTCGGGATCCTCGGCATTTTCGGCAGCGCGGTCTTTGCCATCATGCACATTCTGGTGGGGGTGAATACCGCCAAAGTGTTTGGCGGCTCGCAGGCGTTAGGCGGGGTGATGGCCGGCATTCTCTCCAGCCCGCAGCTGGCGCAAATCACCCTGTTCGGCGAAGCGCTGCAGCCGGGGCGCGGCGGGGTGATCGCCGTGCTGCTGGTGGTGGTGCTGATGTGCTGGCTTGAGAAAAAGCTGCGTAATATCCTGCCAGGCTCCCTGGAGCTGATCCTCAACCCGCTGCTGACCACGCTTATCACCGGCAGTATCGCCATCATCGCCCTGCAGCCGCTGGGAGGCTGGATATCGGAGTCCATCGCCCACGGTGCCTCCTGGGCTATCGATCGCGGTGGATTCCTGGTAGGGGCAGTGCTGTCGGGCACCTTCCTGCCGCTGGTGCTGACCGGTTTACATCAGGGGCTGGTGCCGATCCACGTTGAGCTGGTGCAGGCGCACGGCTACAACGCCCTGCTGCCTATCCTGGCAATGGCCGGGGTCGGACAGATCGGCGCGGCCATCGCGGTGCTGATGAAAACCCGCAATGCACGCCTGAAAAAGGTGATCAAAGGGGCGCTGCCGGTCGGGCTGCTGGGCATCGGCGAGCCGCTGATTTTTGGTGTCACTCTCCCGCTCGGCAAGCCGTTTATCGGGGCCTGTCTGGGCGGCGCGGTCGGTGGGGCGCTGATCGGTTACTGGAAAGTGGCGACCGTCATCACCTTTGGTATTTCCGGATTACCGCTGGCATTAACCATCGTGACCGGAAAAGTCATGCTCTATCTGTTAGGCTATTTGGTAGCGGTGATCGCCGGGTTCCTGTTTACCTGGCTGTTAGGGTTTAACGATCCAGAGGAGTAAGGTTTGGCAAATAACGAGCGTCGTGTTGTCTTTTTTGACCTGGACGGAACGCTGCATCAGCAGGATATGTTCGGCACCTTTATGCGCTATTTACTGCGCCGACAGCCCCTGAATGCCCTGCTCGTATTGCCCTTGCTGCCGATCATTGGCGGCGTGTTGCTGGTGAAGGGGCGCGCCGCTCGCTGGCCGATGAGCCTGTTGCTGTGGGGGTGCACCTTTGGCCACAGCGAAGCCCGGCTTAAACAGCTGGAGAAAGAGTTTGTCACCTGGTTTCGCGAGCATGTCACCGCCTTTCCGGTGGTGCAGGATCGGCTGACAAACTACCTGGACGCCAACGATGCCGACATCTGGCTCATCACCGGCTCGCCGCAGCCGCTGGTGGAACAGGTCTATTTTGATACCCCCTGGTTGCCGCGCGTTAATCTGATCGCCACCCAGATTGGCCGCGCCTACGGCGGCTGGGTGCTGACCATGCGCTGTCTTGGGCATGAGAAGGTGGCACAGCTGGAGAAGAAAATTGGCACCCCGCTGCGGCTCTACAGCGGCTACAGCGACAGCAAACAGGATAACCCGCTGCTCTACTTCTGCCAGCACCGCTGGCGCGTCACGCCGCTGGGCGAACTTCAGCAACTGGAATGATTTTGTGATTATGCATAGCGGGTGTGTATAATGCGCCCGCTTTTCAGACTGGAGTATGCTGCGTTGTCCGACCCTGAACTTAATCATGAATACTGGATGCGCCATGCGCTCCAGCTTGCCCAACGTGCCTGGGATGAAGGCGAAGTCCCGGTCGGTGCCGTGCTGGTACACAATAATCAGGTGATCGGCGAAGGCTGGAATCGCCCGATTGGTCGCCACGACCCCACCGCCCATGCCGAAATTATGGCCCTGCGCCAGGGCGGACTGGTGCTGCAAAACTACCGCCTGCTGGACACCACCCTGTATGTCACTCTTGAACCTTGCGTCATGTGCTCCGGCGCCATGATCCACAGCCGGATCGGTACGGTGGTGTATGGCGCGCGGGATGAAAAAACCGGTGCGGCAGGTTCGCTGCTGGACGTGCTCAGTCACCCCGGCATGAACCATCAGGTCAAGGTTATTGGAGAGGTGCTGGCACCAGCGTGTTCGGCGATGCTAAGTGACTTCTTTCGAATGCGGCGTCAGCAGAAAAAGCAGCAAAAGGCAGAATCGAAGTTATCGGGTGAGTAAGCTCATCCGGTGCCACCACCGGATAGGCCTGGGCCAGCTGCTGGGCTGCCTGCGCCTCTTTCTCTTTCTCCATCAGATACCCCACCAGGCTTATCTGGTATTTGCGGATATTTTCCACGTAGGCGTACGCCTCGTGGCCGCGCGCGTAGCCATAGGTCAACTTGCTGTAATACGGCTTCTGGCTCAGCAGCGGCAGACGCTGTTTTACATCTGACCAGCTGTCGGGGTTACCTTTGGTTTTCGCGGTCAGGGCGCGGGCGTCGATCATGTGGGCATAGCCCATGTTATAGGCCGCCAGCGCAAACCAGATCCGCTCCTCTTCCGGGACGCTCTCCGGCACTCTGTCCATCATCGCCTGCAGATAGCGCGCGCCGCCGCTGATGCTCTGCTCAGCATCGGTACGATCGGTCAGGCCCAGGCTCTGGGCGGTATTTTTGGTCAGCATCATCAGGCCGCGTACCCCGGTTGGCGAGGTGGCCAGCGCGTCCCAGTGAGACTCCTGGTACGAGATGGCGGCCAGCAGTCGCCAGTCAATCTCCTGGGCATACTTCACAAACAGCGGCTTCAGCGTCGGCAGGACATTATCCACCGCCCGCAGGAAGCTGCGGGTATCGACATAGTCGAAGCCATCCCCGTGACCGAGGTACTTCTCCTCCAGACGCGCCAGCGTACCGTCTTCATTCATCCTGTTAAAGAAATCGAGCATGGCGGCGGAGAGCGTCTGGTCGGCGTCGAGAGGGCTGAACCAGGTGACAGGCTGCTCGTCAGTGACGTCCAGCGCCACGGCCAGCTCCGGGTGAACGCGCTGGAACAGGCTGATGGCAACCGAGTCGGCGATGGTGTAGGGCAGTTTCCCGTCCGTCACCTGTTCCAACAGCGCCGTGGTGCCGAGCTTCTTATCAACCTTCCAGCTAAGTTCAGGGTACTTTTTTTCTTTCAGTGCCCGAAGGTCGTCAATGACGACATGGCCCGGGGCAACGGTGAGCTGCTCGGCGGTGAGCCCGGCAAGCGTGCGTGGTCGCAGGCTGCCCACGCGATAGACCAGCTGCTGCGAGACAGAGTAGTAGGTTGGGCCTGGCTGATAGTTTTTGCTGCGCTCGCTGTTATAGACCAGGCCAGCAGCCAGCATGTCAGCCTTGTCATTGTCCAGGTCGTCAAACAGCTGGCTGATGTTCTGGCGTACCGTAATCTTGAGCTTTACGCCCAGATAGTCAGCAAAATGCTGCGCCAGCTCGTAATCCAGCCCAATGACTTTATCGTTGATCGCACTGTAGGTGAGGGGAGAGGCCACGGTACTGACGCGCAGCTCCCCCCGCGCCTGAATGGCGGCGATGCGATTTTCGGCTTTACCGAACCAGGGGATTGAAGGCCACAGGGCCGCTGCCAGCAGCAGGGTCACGATGCCGATGAACAGATAATTAATCTTTAATTTTTTCAATAAGTTGATTCTATGAGCTGTGTATTATTTTGGTTTGTAGTCGTCACAGTAAAAACAAGTATTACCAAAGATTTCGCGGCATTTTGCGTAAAGTTACGCCACTTGGCAACTTATTAGCGGGAAAGGCGACACCAATGGTTAAATGACGACGACGATTTTATTACGACGCAAACGGTTTCGTCGGCGCGCAGGATCCACTATAATGGCGCCCGTTTTCCCCCCTTGCGCACACTGTAAGCGCCTCCGGCGCTTCGAAGACGAGAGACTTATGATGGAAATTCTGCGTGGTTCGCCTGCACTGTCTGCCTTCCGTATCAACAAACTGCTGGCACGTTTTCAGGCGGCCGACCTTCCGGTAAGCAATATTTACGCTGAGTATGTCCATTTTGCTGACCTGAATGCTCCCTTAACGTCAGAGGATTTAGTCCGGCTTGAGCGCCTGCTGAAGTACGGCCCAAGCCTGAGCAGCCATACCCCGAACGGTAAACTTCTGCTGGTTACGCCTCGTCCGGGCACCATCTCCCCCTGGTCTTCTAAAGCAACCGACATCGCCCGCAACTGTGGTCTGAGCCAGATTAACCGTCTGGAGCGCGGCGTGGCCTATTACGTTGAAGCCTCCACCCTGACCGACGCCCAGTGGGCCGTTGTGGCAGCCGAGCTGCACGATCGCATGATGGAGAGCGTGTTTGCCTCTCTCGACGACGCGCAGCAGCTCTTCTCCCACCATCAGCCTGCGCCCGTGCAGAGCGTGGACCTGCTGGGTGAAGGCCGTCAGGCGCTGATTGACGCCAACCTGCGTCTGGGTCTGGCGCTGGCCGAAGATGAAATCGACTATCTGCAGGACGCGTTCATTAAGCTGAACCGCAACCCGAACGACATCGAACTCTATATGTTCGCGCAGGCCAACTCAGAGCACTGCCGCCACAAGATTTTCAACGCCGACTGGATTATCGACGGCGAGCAACAGCCAAAGTCGCTGTTCAAAATGATCAAAAACACCTTCGAGCAAACCCCTGATCATGTGCTGTCGGCCTATAAAGACAACGCCGCAGTCATGGAAGGTTCCGAGGTGGGCCGCTTCTTCGCCGATCGCGAAGCGGGGCGCTATGATTTCCATCAGGAGCCGGCGCATATCCTGATGAAGGTCGAAACCCACAACCACCCAACGGCGATCTCGCCGTGGCCGGGTGCTGCAACCGGCTCCGGCGGTGAAATCCGCGACGAAGGCGCAACCGGCCGTGGGGCAAAACCAAAAGCGGGTCTGGTCGGTTTCTCCGTCTCCAACCTGCGTATCCCGGGCTTTGAACAGCCGTGGGAAGAAGATTTTGGCAAACCAGAGCGTATTGTTACCGCGCTGGATATCATGACCGACGGCCCACTGGGCGGCGCAGCGTTTAACAACGAATTTGGTCGTCCGGCACTGAACGGTTACTTCCGTACCTACGAAGAGAAGGTGGACAGCCACAACGGCGAAGAGCTGCGCGGCTACCATAAGCCGATCATGCTGGCAGGCGGGATCGGCAATATTCGCGCCGATCACGTGCAGAAGGGCGAGATCGTCGTGGGTGCCAAGCTGATCGTGCTGGGCGGCCCGGCGATGAATATCGGTCTGGGCGGCGGGGCAGCCTCCTCTATGGCATCCGGCCAGTCTGATGCGGATCTCGACTTCGCCTCCGTACAGCGCGACAACCCGGAGATGGAGCGCCGTTGCCAGGAGGTGATCGACCGCTGCTGGCAGCTGGGCGATGCCAACCCGATCCTCTTTATTCACGACGTGGGCGCGGGCGGTCTCTCCAACGCCATGCCGGAGCTGGTGAGCGACGGTAACCGCGGGGGTCGCTTCAACCTGCGCGACATCCTGAGTGATGAACCCGGCATGAGTCCGCTGGAGATCTGGTGTAACGAATCCCAGGAGCGCTACGTGCTGGCCGTTGCCCCGGATCAGCTGCCGCTGTTTGACGAGCTCTGCCGTCGCGAGCGCGCCCCGTATGCGGTGATCGGTGAGGCCACCGAAGAAATGCACCTCTCCTTAAGCGATACCCATTTCGACAACCAGCCGATTGACCTGCCGCTGGACGTGCTGCTGGGTAAAACGCCGAAGATGACCCGCGACGTTGAATCCCGCAAAGCGAGCGGTAAAGCCCTCGACCTGCAGGGTGTGACCGTTGCCGAGGCGGTAAACCGCGTTCTGCATCTGCCGGCGGTGGCGGAGAAAACCTTCCTTGTCACCATCGGTGACCGTACCGTGACCGGCATGGTCGCCCGCGATCAGATGGTGGGCCCGTGGCAGGTGCCAGTGGCGAACTGCGCGGTCACTACCGCCAGCCTCGATAGCTACTATGGCGAAGCGATGGCGCTGGGCGAACGCTCTCCGGTGGCCCTGCTGGACTTTGCCGCTTCTGCCCGCCTGGCGGTGGGTGAAGCGCTGACTAACATCGCCGCCACCCAGATTGGCGACATCAAACGTATCAAGCTCTCCGCCAACTGGATGGCCGCAGCCGGTCACCCGGGTGAAGACGCCGGGCTGTACGAAGCGGTGAAAGCGGTGGGTGAAGAGCTCTGCCCGGCGCTGGGCCTGACCATTCCGGTGGGTAAAGACTCCATGTCGATGAAAACCCGCTGGCAGGAAGGTAACGAACAGCGCGAGATGACTTCGCCGCTGTCGCTGGTGATCACCGCCTTTGCCCGCGTGGAAGATGTGCGTCACACCATTACCCCGCAGCTCTCTACCGAAGACAACGCCCTGCTGCTGATTGACCTGGGTAAAGGTCACAACGCACTGGGGGCCACCGCACTGGCGCAGGTTTATCGCCAGCTGGGCGACAAAGCGGCAGACGTGCGCGATGTGGCGCAGCTAAAAGGCTTCTACGACGCCATTCAGGCGCTGGTGGCGCAGCGTAAACTGCTGGCCTACCACGACCGTTCCGACGGCGGCCTGCTGGTCACCCTGGCGGAAATGGCCTTCACCGGCCACTGCGGCGTGGAAGTGAATATTGCCTCTCTGGGTAACGATAATCTGGCTGCGCTGTTCAACGAAGAGCTGGGCGCCGTGATTCAGGTGCGTGCGGCCGATCGCGAGGCAGTGGAAGCGCTGCTGGCGCAGTACGGTCTCGGCGACTGCGTACATTATCTGGGTAAAGCGGTGAGCGGCGATCGTTTTGTTATCGACGCGAATGGCCAGACGGTCTTTGCCGAAAGCCGCTCCACGCTGCGTATGTGGTGGGCGGAAACCACCTGGCAGATGCAGCGTCTGCGCGATAACCCGGCGTGCGCCGATCAGGAGCACGAGGCGAAAGCCAACGACAACGATCCAGGCCTGAACGTGAAGCTGTCGTTCGACATCAATGAAGATATTGCCGCGCCGTACATTGCGAAGGGTGCGCGTCCAAAAGTGGCTGTCCTGCGTGAGCAGGGCGTCAACTCCCACGTTGAGATGGCGGCCGCCTTCCACCGTGCAGGCTTCGATGCCATCGACGTTCACATGAGCGACCTGCTGGCAGGGCGCACCGGTCTGGCTGATTTCCAGGCGCTGGTGGCGTGCGGCGGCTTCTCCTACGGTGACGTGCTGGGCGCGGGCGAGGGCTGGGCAAAATCCATCCTCTTCAACGAACGCGTCCGCGATGAGTTCGAAACTTTCTTCCATCGTCCACAGACCCTGGCGCTGGGCGTCTGTAACGGCTGCCAGATGATGTCGAACCTGCGTGAGCTGATCCCGGGCAGCGAAGCCTGGCCGCGCTTTGTGCGTAACCAGTCCGATCGCTTCGAAGCGCGTTTCAGCCTGGTGGAAGTGACCCAGAGCCCGTCTCTGCTGCTGCAGGGAATGGTAGGATCGCAGATGCCGATCGCTGTCTCCCACGGTGAAGGGCAGGTTGAACTGCGTGATGCCGCGCATCTGGCGGAGCTGGAGAGTAAAGGTCTGGTGGCGCTGCGCTTTGTCGACAACTTCGGCAAGGTAACGCAAAACTACCCGGCAAACCCGAACGGCTCTGCCAATGGGATCACCGCGGTGACCAGCGAAAGCGGTCGCGTCACGGTGATGATGCCGCACCCTGAGCGCGTGTTCCGCACCGTCAGCAACTCCTGGCACCCGGAAAACTGGGGCGAGGACAGCCCGTGGATGCGTATCTTCCGCAACGCGCGTAAGCAGTTAGGTTAAGAGATCGTTGTTGTGCCCGGTGGCGCTTCGCTTACCGGGCCTACAAAGGCCGGATAAATTTTGTAGGCCGGACAAACGCAGTGCCGCCCGGCAATTCCCCAGTGTCGCAAATGTGCGACAACTCACATTCTGCGGTGTCGCCAAAAAGCGACACTTAAGTTTTTGATTTTTATAGGGGTGACAAGAATCCTGTCAGGGTGTTGCCGATTAGCGACAGATAGCCTGAAAATCGTCATGGGCTAAATGAATCCCTGAAACCCTATAAGTTCATACTTTTCAACATATTAATATTTTTATTTGCATTTTGGCACATCTGTTGCATAATAGTAACCAGTGGCTCATTCACCTTCTTATGTCAGCCCCTTCGGGACGTGCTACATAAACTTCGAATGACGCACAAAAAGGTGCCTGCCGTCCAACTACTGATCATAGCGTTGCTTTATCAGACCCAGGGCGAAACGTCGAGTTAGGCACCGCCTCATTCCACAACAAAGCCGGGTTTTTAACCCGGCTTTGTTGTATCTGAACGCATGTCCGGCTAGCATCCCCTTACCCCCTCGCGACAGAGAGTAATGCGTTGAAACGCTGGCCAGTTTTCCCTCGCTCCTTACGACAGTTAGTCATGATGGCCTTCCTGCTGATCCTGCTGCCTTTGCTGGTGCTGGCTTGGCAGGCGTGGCAGAGCCTGAACGCGCTTAGCGCACAGGCGGCGCTCACCAACAGAACCACCCTGATTGATGCCCGCCGCAGCGAGGCGATGACCAATGCTGCCCTGGAGATGGAGCGCAGCTACCGGCAGTATTGTGTGCTCGACGACAGAACGCTGGCGCGGGTCTACCAGGATCAGCGTAAGCGTTACAGCGATATGCTCGACGCCCATGCCGGTGTACTGCCCGACGATAAGCTCTATCAGACGTTGCGCCAGGATCTTAACGCGCTGTCCCAGCTGCAGTGCATTAACAGCGGGCCTGATGCCCAGGCCGCTATGCGGCTGGAGGCCTTTGCGAATGCCAATACCGAGATGGTTCAGGCGACCCGGTCGGTGATCTTCTCCCGCGGGCAGCAGCTCCAGCAGGAGATTGCCGAGCGCGGCCAGTTCTTTGGCTGGCAGGCGCTGGTCCTTTTTCTGCTCAGCCTGCTGTTAGTGCTGCTCTTCACCCGGATGATCATCGGCCCGGTTAAGGGCATTGAGCGGATGATCAACCGGCTGGGGGAGGGGCGCTCTCTGGGCAATACCGTGGCCTTTACCGGCCCACGCGAGCTGCGTTCGGTCGGGCAACGTATCATCTGGCTGTCGGAGCGGCTGTCGTGGCTCGAATCCCAACGCCACCAGTTTTTACGCCATATTTCCCACGAACTGAAAACGCCCCTCGCCAGCATGCGTGAGGGTACCGAACTGCTGGCCGATGAGGTTGCCGGGCCGCTGACCCCGGAGCAAAGAGAGATTGTTGAGATCCTCGATGCCAGCAGCCGTAACCTGCAAAAGCTGATTGAACAGCTGCTCGACTACAACCGTAAACTGGCCGACGGCATCCCGGAGCTTGAGCGCGTAGAGCTCGCGCCGCTGGTGGATATGGTGCTGTCTGCTCACAGCCTGCCTGCACGCGCTAAAATGATGCATACTGAACTGGCGCTGGCGACACCCGCCTGTTTAGCCGAGCCGATGCTGCTGATGAGCGTGCTGGATAATCTTTATTCCAATGCGGTGCACTATGGTATTGAATCCGGTACCATTTATGTTCGCAGTTTTACGCGCGGCTCGCGAGTCTGTATCGATGTCGCCAACACCGGAAGCCCGATCCCCGACGATGAAAAAGCGATGATCTTTGAACCCTTTTATCAGGGTAGCCATCAACGAAAAGGGGCGGTGAAGGGAAGCGGCCTGGGGCTGAGTATCGCCCGCGACTGTATTCGTCGTATGCATGGAGAGCTTAACCTTGTCACTGACGACCATACCGATGTGTGCTTTCGCATCGAACTGCCGCTTGAGTCGGAAAAACCACTAAAATGAATCTAAATCTGGTGAGTATGTCACACGTCTTTTCCCGCGCCATTAACGCGGTATTTTCCGGTCACTCTCTCTTTCTGAGCCTTCCCTGCCTGCTGCTGGCCGGGTGCGTTACCAGTACGCCGACCAGTGCCATCAGCGACAAGCAGGGTGAAAAATTGCCTGAGCATCAGCTGGCGGACTTCCTGTCTACCGACTGCAATAATATCTGGCAGCTGCACGGTCAGGAGACCGACAGCAACCCGCTTTACTGGCTGCGCGGCATGGACTGCTCAGATCGCCTCTCACCCGCCGCTGCGCGCGCAGAGGCCCGAGGATGGGCGGATGACACCTGGCAGGAGAGCTTTAAACGCGGGATCCTGCTGGCCAATGCCAAAATTAACCCGGTAGAGCGGCGCCAGTTGACCACCCGTCTGGATGCGCTGAGCCCGCAAATCCCGGCCCAGGTACGCCCGCTCTATCAGCTGTGGCGACACGGTCAGGTGCTGCAACTGCAGCTGGCGGAGGAGCGTTTCCGCTACGGTAAGCTGCAGCAGACGACCGACGGTGAACTGGATACCCTGCGCCAGCAGCAGCAATACCTGCGGGCGCAGCTGGACACCACAACCCGCAAACTGGAAAACCTGACCGATATTGAACGGCAGCTCTCCACTCGTAAGCCGGTCAGTAACTATCTGCCGGACGCGCCGAAGAGTGCCGCGTCGCCCGCCAGCGCCGAGGGTGATGCGACAGAGCCGAAAAGCGATGCCCCGAAACAGGAGGAGGTAAAGCCATGACAAGCCGAAAACCTGCGCATCTTTTGCTGGTGGATGACGATCCCGGTTTGCTGAAGCTGCTGGGGATGCGTCTAGTGAGCGAGGGTTACAGCGTCGTGACCGCAGAAAGTGGTCAGGAGGGGCTGAAAGTGTTGGGCCGCGAGAAGATCGATCTGGTGATAAGCGATCTGCGGATGGACGAAATGGACGGCATGCAGCTCTTCACCGAGATCCAGAAGCTCCAGCCCGGCATGCCGGTGATTATTCTTACCGCCCACGGCTCCATCCCGGATGCGGTGGCCGCCACCCAGCAGGGGGTCTTTAGCTTCCTCACCAAGCCGGTGGACAAAGACGCGCTCTATAAAGCCATCGATGATGCGCTTGAGCACGCCGCCCCTTCGGGCGACGACACCTGGCGGGAGGCGATTGTCACCCGCAGCCCAATTATGCTGCGTCTGCTGGAGCAGGCGCGGATGGTAGCGCAGTCCGATGTCAGCGTGCTGATTAACGGCCAGAGCGGCACCGGGAAAGAGATCCTCGCCCAGGCGATCCACAACGCCAGCCCGCGCGGCAACAACGCCTTTATCGCCATCAACTGCGGGGCGCTGCCCGAGCAGCTGCTGGAGTCCGAGCTCTTTGGTCATGCGCGCGGCGCCTTCACCGGTGCGGTCAGCAGCCGGGAAGGGCTCTTCCAGGCCGCGGAAGGCGGTACGCTGTTCCTCGATGAAATTGGCGATATGCCTGCGCCTTTGCAGGTCAAACTGCTGCGCGTGTTGCAGGAGCGCAAAGTGAGACCGCTCGGCAGCAACCGCGATATCGACATCAACGTGCGCATCATCTCCGCCACCCACCGGGATCTGCCCAAGGCGATGGCGCGCAACGAGTTCCGTGAAGATCTCTTCTATCGCCTCAACGTTGTTAACCTGAAGATCCCTGCGCTGGCGGAACGGGCAGAAGATATTCCGTTGCTCGCTACCCAGCTGCTGCGCCAGGCCGCCGAGCGGCACAAGCCGTTTGTCCGCGCATTTTCCACCGACGCCATGAAGCGGCTGATGACCGCCAGCTGGCCCGGTAACGTGCGTCAGCTGGTGAACGTGATTGAGCAGTGTGTGGCGCTCACCTCCTCGCCGGTGATCAGCGATGCGCTGGTGGAGCAGGCGCTGGAGGGTGAAAACACCGCCCTGCCGACCTTCGTTGAAGCCCGCAACCAGTTTGAGCTTAACTATCTGCGTAAGTTACTGCAGATCACCAAAGGCAACGTCACCCATGCGGCGCGCATGGCGGGGCGTAACCGCACCGAGTTTTATAAGCTGCTGTCGCGCCATGAGCTGGAAGCAAACGATTTTAAAGAGTGATGCGCTAAATTCCGCCTGAATATGATACTGTGAGCAACCGATTACGAGGCAGCTGACAGGCATAAGTTTAAGGACCACCATGAAAAAGATTGATGCGATTATTAAACCTTTCAAACTGGATGATGTGCGCGAAGCGCTGGCAGAAGTCGGCATCACCGGCATGACGGTGACAGAGGTGAAAGGCTTTGGTCGTCAGAAGGGCCACACCGAACTCTACCGTGGCGCGGAATACATGGTCGATTTCCTGCCAAAGGTGAAGATTGAAATCGTGGTGTCGGATGACATCGTGGATACCTGCGTGGATACCATTATCCGCACCGCGCAGACCGGCAAAATTGGTGATGGCAAAATCTTCGTCTTTGACGTGGCGCGCGTGATCCGTATCCGTACCGGCGAAGAAGACGACGCGGCGATTTAATTACCCGTTGTTTGACATCCCGTAGGCCCGTGCAAGCGGAGCGCCGCCGGGCAAAAAAAAGCCCCTCTACTGAGGGGCTTTTTGCATTACAGCACCTTATGCGGGCCGAAGCATTCGTAGTGAATGTTCTCTTTATTCACCCCCAGCTCCAGGAGTTGCGCGGCGGCATACTGCATAAAGGCGACCGGGCCACAGACGTAGAACTGCATCTCCGGGGCGTGGAACTGCTCTTTATGCTCGCTTAACGCCATCAGGCCTTCGCTGTCGAAGCGGGCAGCGGCACGGTCGTCATCCGACGGCAGGCGATACCAGGTATGGGCAGTAAAGTGCGGCAGACCGGCCGCCAGGCTTTTCACTTCATCAGAAAACGCATGCACTTCGCCATTCTCTGCGGCGTGGAACCAGTTTACCTGCGCCTGATGCTGCGCTTTCGCCAGGGTATCCAGCATCGCCAGCATCGGAGTCTGGCCGACACCGGCGGAGATCAGCGTCACCGGGGTATTGCTCTCAACGGCCATAAAGAAATCGCCCGCAGGCGCGGCCAGATGCACCACATCACCCACGCGGGCTTCGTTATGCAGCCATGTCGAAACCTGGCCTCCTTCCTCACGTTTCACCGCAATACGATAGCTTTTGCCGTTTGGCTTACGGGTCAGGGAGTACTGGCGGATCTCCTGATGCGGGAAGCCTTCAGGCTTCAGCCACACGCCCAGGTACTGGCCCGGCTGGTAATCGGCAACCGGCTGGCCGTCGACGGGTTCAAATTCAAAGCTGGTGATAAGCTGGCTGCGCGGGGTTTTTTCCACGATACGGAAGGCGCGGGTACCTTCCCAGCCGCCGGTCTTACTGGCGTTTTCGCTGTAGATCTGCGCTTCACGGTTGATAAAGACGTTCGCCAGCACGCCGTAGGCTTTGCCCCAGGCGTCCAGCACTTCCTGGCCCGGGCTGAACATTTCGTCCAGGGTCGCCAGCAGGTGGGTGCCAACAATGTTGTACTGCTCAGGTTTGATCTGGAAGCTGGTATGTTTCTGAGCGATTTTTTCCACTGCTGGCAGCAGGGCCGGCAGGTTCTCGATGTTGCTGGCGTAGGCGGCAATGGCGTTGAATAACGCTTCGCGCTGATCGCCGTTACGCTGGTTGCTCATGTTAAAAATCTCTTTGAGCTCCGGGTTGTGCGCGAACATACGATCGTAGAAATGGGCGGTAAGTTTAGGACCCGTTTCGACCAGCAGGGGAATCGTGGCTTTTACGGTAGCGATGGTTTGGGCATCTAACATAGCAGCTTCCTTCAAATGTTACTTTAATAGTGTATTTTGAATGCATCTTATAAAAAATAACCCTGCTTTGTAAATGGTTCTTTGCAACATGAATTAACTGCATCACAAACCTGAAAAGAATTCCCTTTTGCAGGGCGAGGACGCTATTCCTCAAACCCTTGCGTGGCGGGTAGGTAAACGTTTGCGTAAAATCCTTTGTCAAGACCTGTTATCACTCTGCTAATCAGTTATACTGTTGCCCGTCGTCCATCAGGACTGCCTTTTCAGGCCAAAATTTACTTGTTAGCTGAGTCAGGAGATGCGGATGTTAAAGCGTGAAATGAACATTGCCGATTATGATGCCGAACTGTGGCAGGCTATGGAGCAGGAAAAAGTACGTCAGGAAGAGCACATCGAACTGATCGCCTCCGAAAACTACACCAGCCCGCGCGTGATGCAGGCGCAGGGCTCTCAGCTGACCAACAAATACGCTGAAGGTTACCCAAGCAAGCGCTACTACGGCGGTTGCGAATATGTCGATGTGGTTGAACAGCTGGCAATCGATCGCGCAAAAGAGCTGTTTGGCGCTGATTACGCTAACGTGCAGCCGCACTCTGGCTCTCAGGCTAACTTCGCGGTCTATACCGCACTGCTGCAGCCGGGCGATACCGTTCTGGGTATGAACCTGGCGCAGGGCGGCCACCTGACTCACGGCTCTCCGGTTAACTTCTCCGGCAAACTGTACAACATCATCCCTTACGGTATCGATGAGTCCGGTAAAATTGACTACGCCGACATGGAGAAGCAGGCCAAAGAGCACAAACCGAAGATGATCATCGGTGGCTTCTCTGCCTACTCCGGTGTCGTTGACTGGGCAAAAATGCGTGAAATCGCAGACAGCATCGGCGCATACCTGTTCGTCGATATGGCACACGTTGCCGGTCTGATCGCCGCAGGCGTTTACCCGAACCCGGTTCCACACGCTCACGTTGTCACCACCACCACCCACAAAACCCTGGCCGGTCCACGCGGTGGCCTGATCCTGGCGAAAGGTGGCGACGAAGAGCTGTACAAAAAGCTGAACTCTGCCGTCTTCCCAAGCGCACAGGGCGGCCCGCTGATGCACGTGATCGCGGCGAAAGCCGTGGCGCTGAAAGAGGCGATGGAGCCAGAGTTCAAGGTTTACCAGCAGCAGGTTGCTAAGAACGCCAAAGCGATGGTGGAAGTCTTCCTGAACCGCGGTTACAAAGTGGTCTCCGGCGGGACTGAAAACCACCTGTTCCTGCTGGATCTGGTTGATAAAAACCTGACCGGTAAAGAAGCTGACGCTGCCCTGGGCCGCGCCAACATCACCGTGAACAAAAACAGCGTACCAAACGATCCGAAGAGCCCGTTTGTGACCTCCGGTATCCGTATCGGTTCTCCGGCTGTCACTCGCCGCGGCTTTAAAGAAGCGGAAGTTAAAGAGCTGGCGGGCTGGATGTGCGACGTGCTGGACAACATCAACGACGAAGCGGTTATCGAACGCGTGAAAGCGAAAGTGCTGGAAATCTGCGCTCGCTTCCCGGTTTACGCATAAGTCTACCTCGCAGAACAAAAAGGCCGCGCAAGCGGCCTTTTTTATGGCTAACGCCGGTCGATGGAGATAGCGCCCGGCCCGGCCACCGCCAGCAGCAGGAATCCGCCAGCGATGCTGATGTTCTTGAAGAAGTTAATCATGTTAGGCATCACCGCATCGCCACTCATATCCCAGTAGTGGTGCCCAATCAACGCCGTTCCCAGCGTATAAAAGACAAACAGCACCGCCAGCGGGCGGGTAAAAAAGCCGAGCACGATAAGAATGGCGGCGGGCACTTCCATGATCACCGCCACAATGGCCGCCAGCATTGGCATTGGAGCGCCCAGCTTCACCATATACTGCACCGTGCCGTCAAAACCGAACATTTTAGGCACGCCGAAAATAATGAACAGAAGGATAAGGGCGAGACGGGCAATCAACAGGATCAGCGCCCGGGACTGACCAAAATCGAAATACCGTAGTGTGTTCATGGCAGGCTCGTTTGGGGTGGGATTTATCTTAAAGCTAATACACAAATTGCCGCCCCGCCATTCCGCTTTTCGCCATAAATCAGCCATCAGGATGATTTAAATTCCCCCCATTTCAGCATGTTCTCCGCTAGCCTTCCGCCAGCGCGTCCTCAACGAACAGAAAGCCAATGCCGATAATCTGCTGCTGCCGGGTTAAGCCGCCAAAGGCGATTTCCGTTTGCCGGTTACGCACCGCATCGCCATGATCGAAGGGGGTAAATCCAATCTGGCGATTGATGGTCTGCAGCCAGCGTTCGCCAAAGGCGCAGCTGCGGCCATAGAACCAGATTTGGTTGATATTAAGGATGTTGAGCAGGTTGTAGAGCGTCAGCCCGATGGCGTTGGCGGCCTCGTCAGCCCAGCGCTGAATTGGCGCGTTCCCCTGACGCCAGGCCTCAATCAGCTGCAGGCTGGTGAGGCTATCCGGGTCAAGCCCGAGGGTGCCGGGCTGGGATTTCAGCCATAAACGCGCCTGTTTTTTAAGGGCCGACAGGGAGGCGACCGTCTCCAGGCAGCCGTAACGTCCGCAGGCGCAGGCCACGCCGTCGCGATCGAAAATGGTGTGGCCGATCTGCCCGCTGCCGTTAAGCGTCCCGCGATAGACCTGGCCGTTAATCACGAACGAGGAGCCGATACCGTAATCGACATTAATCACGCAAAAATCGTCGCGGTTGGCCGGGTTTTGCCACTTCTCCGCCAGCGCCAGCATCACGCAGTCGTTATCCACCTTCACCGTAATGCCCAGTTTTTCTTCCAGCAGATACTTAATCTCAACCGGTTTTTTCCACGGCGCCTGGGGCATCATCTGCGACACCCCAGTGGCCGTATCGACCTGGCCGTGGATCCCCAGCGCCAGATTGATGCGCTGCCCCGGCCACTGTTTGCGCTGCTGCTGCCACAGGTTCTCAATGGCCTGTAACAACGCTTCGGGCGTCTGTGCGTTCACGTCAGTCCAGCGAAACTCGCCTAACGGCGACATGCGGGCGTCGATCAGCTGGCTCTCAATGCTGGTGGGGCTGACATTCATGCAGAGTATTAATGGCCCCTCATCGGGGATCTGATAATGGCCGCTGTTCATTCCCCGGGTGCTGAGGTTTTCACTGGAATGCCCCAGCTTTTTGTCCGCCACCAGCTCATCCAGGATCTTGCTTACTGCCGGAATAGAGAGCCCGGTGTGTTGGGCCAGTTGGGATTTGCTCAGGCGCTTGTAGCGCCAGACCAGGGACATGATCGTGCGACGGTTATGCTGTCTTACCCTGTGATTGTTCAGACCGGATAGCTGCATTCACTAAACTCCGTTAATTATATTGCGTGAGCATTACGCAATCAGCGCGCTGAATTCCTCTCTACACTGCCATCTTATCGCTTTTTACTGTTATTTGTTTACTGGAGAGTGAATATGTCTGGAGCAGTGAAGGTCTGGCGGGAGACCGTAGCATTACCGACGTGGACCACCGGCGCAGAAGATACCAACCCGATGTTCCTGGAAAAGCGCGTCTATCAGGGCTCCTCTGGCGCGGTCTATCCCTACGGCGTGACCGATACCCTGACCGGCGTTCGCGAAACCCGCGATTACCAAGCCGTCTGGATGGAAAACGACTTCATCCGCATTATGCTGCTGCCGGAGCTGGGGGGACGTATTCATCGCGCGTATGACAAAGTCCAGCAGCGTGATTTCGTCTACTACAACGAAGTGGTGAAACCGGCGCTGGTGGGGCTGCTGGGGCCGTGGATCTCTGGTGGCATCGAATTTAACTGGCCGCAGCACCATCGCCCAACCACCTTTATGCCTGTCGACGTCACCATTCAGGAGCAGGATAACGGGGCGCAAACCGTCTGGCTGGGCGAGGCCGAGCCGATGCGCGGCCTGCAGGTGATGACCGGGTTTACCCTTTACCCTGACCGGGCATTGATTGAGATCACCGGCAAAGTCTTCAACGGCAACGCCACGCCGCGCCACTTCCTGTGGTGGGCAAATCCGGCGGTGAAGGGTGGGGACGATCACCAGAGCGTCTTCCCGCCGGACGTCACGGCGGTATTTGACCATGGCAAGCGCGCCGTCTCCGCCTTCCCGATCGCCACCGGCACCTACTATAAAGTCGATTACTCGGCGGGCGTGGATATCTCCCGCTACAAAAACGTGCCGGTGCCAACCTCCTACATGGCGGAAAAATCGGACTACGATTTCGTCGGGGCATACCATCACGGCGAGCGCGGCGGCTTGCTGCACGTGGCTGACCACCATGTGTCGCCGGGGAAAAAGCAGTGGACCTGGGGTCATGACGATTTTGGCCGTGCCTGGGATCGCAATCTGACCGATGAAAACGGCCCCTATATCGAGCTGATGACCGGGGTGTTTACCGATAACCAGCCCGATTTCACCTGGCTTGCACCCTACGAAGAGAAGATCTTCGTGCAGAACTTCCTGCCCTATAGCGAACTGGGACAGGTGCATAACGCCAACACGCAGCTGGCGCTTAAGCTGGAACGGCGTGAGCAGCAGCTTCACCTCGGCCTCTACGCCATCGCACCGCTGCATGATGTGCGGCTCGAGCTGACCGCCGAAGAAAAACCGGTCTGGGAGACGCACCTGACCCTGATGCCGGGCGAAAGCTGGCAGCAGGCGCTGCCGGATACCTGGCCGCAGCGCTTAACGTTGAGGGTGAAAGAGGCCTCGGGCCGCACGCTGCTCCACTACCAGGAGCATATCCCCCAGGAGACGCCGCTGCCGGATCCGGCCACCGCGCCCGCCATGCCGGAAGAGATCAGCAACAGCGATGAACTCTATTTTATCGGGCAGCATCTGGAGCAGTACAACCATGCCAGCCGCTATGCGGAAGATTACTATCGCCGGGCGCTGGCGCTGGATGCTAACGACTATCGCAATAACGTGGCGCTGGGCACGCTGGCGCTCAACCGTGCCGACTGGGCGCTGGCGCAACGCTGCGCCGAAGCCGCGCTGGTTCGCGCCCATCGTCTGAATAAAAACCCCCGCGACGGCGAAGCCAGCCAACTGCTGGCGACGGCCCTGGAGCGGCAGGGGCAGGACGCCGCCGCATGGGATCACTACTACAAAGCCTCGTGGAGCGGAAACTGCCGTGATGCGGCTTTCTTATCCCTGGCGCGGCTGGCGATGAAGCGCGGCAACTGTGTCGACGCGCTGGAAAAAGTTGATATCAGCCTTAACGTCAACGCCAGCAACAACCTGGCGATGGGGCTGAAAGCCCTCGCGCTGGCAGAGGTTCAGGGCGAGGGCGCAGCGCTGGACTACATTCAGCGCTGCCTGCAAACCCATCCTCTGAGCTACGCTCTGCACTATGTCCGCTGGGCAATCAGCCGGGATGATGCTGCCCGTGACCAGCTGCTGCAGGTAACCGGTCGTCGTGGGGCCAATGCCTGCCTGCTGGCGGGCTGGTTGATCTCAATGGGCATGCGTGACGCCGCCCGGGAGATGCTGGATCTGCTCGACAGCCAGGAGACGTTGCCCCAGCTGTGGCGGGCCGCCTTAAGCGACGATCCTGCTACCCGTGCCCGCTATATTGCCGCGGCGCGGCGCTGCGAGGCCAACCGGGTGCGTTTCCCGAATGCGCTTGATGAAGTGCAGATGCTGCAAACCCTGCACGACGACCCGTATGCCTGCTATCTGCTGGGCTGCTTCTGGTACAGCAAACGCCGCTATGACGATGCGGTGAAATGCTGGCAGACCACGCTGGCGCAGGAGCCGGAGTTTGCCCCTGCCCACCGCCTGCTTGGGATCTACGCCTGGAATAAACAGCACAACCTGGCGCTGGCGGAGCAGTGTCTGCAGCGCGCCGTGGCCCTGGAGCCGGACAATCCGCGTTTCCTGTTTGAGCTTGATTATCTCAATAAGCTCACCGGGCAGCCGGTGGCGAAACGCCTTGCCATGCTCACCGAGCGGGAGCGGGAGCGCGTGGCGCTGAAGCGCGATGACCTCACCGCAGAACTTCTGAGTCTGTGGAACGGTTCCGGGCGCTATGATGCTGCGGCGAAGGTACTTCAGGAGCGGCAGTTCCATCCGTGGGAAGGGGGTGAAGGCAAAGTGACCGGGCAGTATCTGCTGAACCAGCAGCATCGTGCCCTGCAGCATATAAGTCGCGGGGAATTCCAGGAGGCGATGGCTCTGCTGCAGGCGGCATTGCACTATCCGCACAACCTGGGGGAGGGGCGTCTGCCGGGGCAAACCGATAACGATATCTGGTATCTGCTGGGGTACTGCCATGCGCAAAGTGGCGCACATGCCGACGCGCAACGCTGTTTTGCCAGGGCGGCACAGGGCGGCTCCACTCTCGATGCCGGACGCTACTACAACGATCAGCCGGCGGACTATCTGTTCTGGCAGGGGATGGCGCTGCGCCAGTTGGGCGATCCCGCCGCGGCGGAGCGCCACTTCCAGGGATTCCTGGCGTGGGTGCAGGCCCATCGCGACGACCTGCCCGAAGCGGATTTCTTTGCAGTTTCGCTCCCGGATCTGGTGGTACTGGATACGCCAGCGGGTCATCAGCACCAGCAGCATTGCCTGTTCATTGAGGCGCTGGGCTATGCAGGGCTGGGCGACCTCGCGGCCTGCAAACGCCTGTTGGGGAACTTACTGGCGCTGAACCCGGCCCATGACAAAGCGCATCTGATTCAGCATGCGCAGGCCACGGGCATTTTCCATTAACTGACCTCGCAGGTGGGGACCCACCTGTTAACCCTCTGTACCCTGCGTTTCCCTTAAAGAGGAATCAACATGAATAATAGCGCGCAGACACAACTGAAAATGGGCTACGTCTGGACTATCTGTCTGGTCGCCGCCTGCGGCGGACTCCTGTTTGGCTACGACTGGGTGGTGATTGGCGGGGCCAAACCCTTCTATGAAGCCTGGTTCTCCATTACCGACCCGTCGCAGTCTGGCTGGGCGATGAGTTCCGCCCTGGTGGGCTGTATCTTCGGGGCGTTGATCTCCGGCTGGTGTGCCGATAAATTTGGCCGCAAGCGTCCGCTTATCCTCTCGGCGGTGCTGTTCAGCGCCTCGGCGTGGGGCACGGCGGTGGCGGGCAGTTTTGATATGTTTGTGGTCTGGCGCATCGTCGGCGGCCTCGGCATTGGCCTGGCCTCCGCCCTCAGTCCGCTCTATATCGCTGAAGTCAGCCCGGCGGAAAAGCGCGGTCGCTTCGTAGCCATTAACCAGCTGACCATCGTGGTGGGCGTGCTGGCCGCACAGCTGATTAACCTGATGATTGCCGAGCCGGTAGCGGCAGGTGCCACCCAGGAGGCCATCGTTCAGACCTGGAACGGGCAGACCGGCTGGCGCTGGATGTTTGGCGCTGAGCTGGTGCCGGCCCTGGCATTCCTGGTGCTGATGTTCTTTGTCCCGGAATCGCCGCGCTGGCTGATGAAGGCGGGCAAGCCAGAGCGTGCGCGCGCGATGCTGGAGCGTATTGGCACCCCGGCGTACGCCAGTCAAACCTTAAAAGAGATCGCCCACACCCTGGAGAAAGACACCCACAAGGTGGCGTTCTCCACGCTCCTGCAACCGCAGGTCAAACCGATTGTCATCATCGGCATCGTGCTGGCGATGTTCCAGCAGTGGTGCGGGATCAACGTGATCTTCAACTATGCCCAGGAGATCTTCGCCTCCGCCGGGTTTGATATCAACGACACCCTGAAATCGATCGTGGCGACCGGCATCATTAATCTGGTCTTTACCCTCGCAGCGCTGCCGCTGGTGGATAAGATTGGCCGCCGCAAGCTGATGTTGCTCGGCGCCTCAGGCTTGACCATTATCTACGTGCTGATTGCCAGCGCCTACGCCATGAATATCATGGGCTGGCCGGTGCTGCTGCTGGTGCTGGCGGCGATTGCCATCTACGCCGTGACGCTGGCGCCGGTCACCTGGGTGCTGCTGTCGGAGATCTTCCCCAACCGCGTGCGCGGCCTGGCGATGTCCGTGGGCACGCTGGCGCTGTGGATCGCCTGCTTCCTGTTAACCTACACCTTCCCGCTGCTCAATGCCGGGCTGGGTGCGGCGGGGAGCTTCCTGCTCTACGGTGTGATTTGCGCGGCGGGCTATCTCTACATTCTGCGTAAAGTGCCGGAGACCAAAGGCGTGACGCTGGAGGCGCTGGAGGCGCAGCTGGAAAAACAGCACGGCAAGGTTGCCTCCGCAAATCATGCTGAGCGCGTGCACTAATGGAAACGTTGTTGATTGAAAACGCGCATCTACGGATGCGCGTCAACCCGCAGGGCGGCGGGTTACAGGAACTCTTTTCCCTGACCTGCGGGCAGCCGGTGTTATGGGATGGCGGCGACAGCGCGCTGTTTCCGATGGTGCCGCTGGCAAACCGGGTGGCGGGGAATCGCTTCCGGTTTCAGGGGCGGGAGGTGGTGCTGCCGCAAAGTCCGGTTGATGAGCGCTTCTTCCTGCACGGTGATGGCTGGCAGTCGCGCTGGCAGATAGCTTCGCATTCCGACACGGCGTGCGTCCTCACCTTGCGCAGCCAGCATCAGTGCGGTTTTGATTATCAGGCCTGGCTGCGCTACCAGCTGCGCGGGAACGTTCTGCGGGCGGAGCTGACGCTCACCCATCTTGGTCAGGCGCCAATGCTGTACGGCCTGGGCTTTCACCCGTGGTTCTGTTTTGATGCGCAAAGCCGCCTGCGCTTCTCCGCCAGCGGCTACTGGCCGGAAGGTGAACACCATTTACCGCAAGCCTGGCAGAGCGATATCCCGGCGGATATCGATTTCAGCACGCCACGCCATGGCGGCGATCGCTGGCTGAATGTCGGCTATTCCGGCTGGAACGGGGTGGCGACGCTGGAACATGATGTGATGAATATCACAATTACAGCGCAAACTCCGTGGCTGATGCTGTTCAGAATGTCGGGGCAATCGTTCTTATGCCTTGAGCCCCAGAGCCATCCGGTCAATGCCCACCATATGGCCGGGCAGCCTGGCCTGGTGGCGTTAGGCCGGGGAGAAAGCAGCCATTTTGCGATGGAAATTGCCGTCGAAAAGGCGCTCTGAAACTGTTAAACCGCGGTTAATACTCCCTTGCGCCAGCCCGTTTTTGCCGCCAGACTATCGCCTCCAAAACGGGAGGGATTCATGGTTTTGCATTCCACACGCTGGCTGGCGCTCAGCTACTTCACCTACTTTTTTAGCTACGGTATTTTTCTGCCTTTCTGGAGCGTCTGGCTCAAGGGGATTGGCCTTACGCCGGAGATGATTGGCCTTCTGCTGGGCTCGGGCCTGGTGGCACGTTTTCTCGGTAGCCTGCTTATTGCGCCGCGCGTCAGCGATCCCTCCCTGTTAATCAAAGCCGTACGCGTGTTGGCGCTGCTCACCCTGGTGTTTATGGCCGGCTTCTGGGTCAGCCAGCAGTTTGCCTGGCTGATGGTGGTGATGGTGGGCTTTAACCTCTTCTTCTCGCCGCTGGTTCCGCTGACCGACGCTCTCGCCAATACCTGGCAAAAGCAGATCACCATGGACTATGGCCGGGTGCGGCTGTGGGGCTCGATTGCCTTTGTGATTGGCTCGGCGCTGGTGGGCAAACTGGTGAGCCTCTACGACTACCGCGCGATTCTGGCGCTGCTGAGCGTGGGGATCCTGTCGATGCTGCTTGGCATGCTGTTACGCCCGTCGGTGATGCCGCAGGGGGAGAGCCGTCAGCAGGAGAGCGCAGGCTGGCCCGCCTGGCGATCGCTTGTTGCCCAGAGCTGGCGTTTTCTGGCCTGCGTCTGTCTGCTGCAGGGGGCGCACGCCGCCTACTATGGCTTCAGCGCTATCTACTGGCAGGGAGCCGGGTATTCAGCCTCCGCTGTCGGCTATCTCTGGTCGCTGGGCGTGGTGGCGGAAGTGATCATCTTCGCCCTCAGCAACAGGCTGTTTCGCCGCTTTAGCGCCCGGGACCTGCTGCTGTTATCGGCTGTCTGCGGGATTGTACGCTGGGGTCTGATGGGCTGGACCACGGCGCTGCCGTGGCTGATTGTGGCGCAGATCCTGCACTGCGGCACCTTTACGGTGTGCCACCTGGCGGCGATGCGCTATATCGCGGCGCGCGAAGGCAGCGACGTGATCCGCCTGCAGGCGGTCTACTCCGCCGTGGCGATGGGGGGCAGTATTGCCATCATGACCGTGTTTGCCGGTTTCCTTTACCAGCATCTGGGTCACGGGGTCTTCTGGGTGATGGCGCTGGTGGCGCTGCCCGCGGTTCTCCTGCGTCCGCGCGTGGCAGCGCGCTAAGTTTCCAGCATGGCGCGAATATGTTCCTGCTGCTGCGCATTCAACGCCTCGACGGCATGGATGAGCGGCGGCGAGAACAGCGGCAGGGCGGTGGTGTAAGGTGTGACCACCAGGGCCGCTTCGCGCGGGGCGCCATCCTTCTGAAAAGACTGTAGCGTTACATAGCGAATGTTCAGCGGCAGCAGGGTCAGTTCCCGGAGCTGCTGTTCAATCAGCTCCTCGCATGCTTTATCCTCACCGGTCAGCAACACCACCTGCTTTTCATGCAGATCGGTCTCCTGCATCAGCCAGGCGCCAAAGATCACCGCCACCAGGCTCGCCTCCTCCTCGGAGAAACGCAGGCCGAATTCGGACTCCAGCTCAAACAGCACCTCCCGGGTGGTACGCATCAGGCGCGGATAGAGGCGGTGGATCTCCTCCGGCAGGCTGTTGTCGATGCCAATGCCAAACAGAGAGCGGTCCAGCGCCTGGGCAAGGTGGATATAGAGCTGAGCGGTCAGTCCCTGCTCGTCACTGAAATGCATCCCCGTTTGCCCGCGGAAGCGGTCGATCATCCGGGTAATGGCGCGGCGCAGGCGCTCATCTTCCTGGTGCGCATCGCGCAGCGGATCGGGGGTACGCAACATCATAAACAGCAGAGCCAGAAACAGCTGTTCATCCGCGTGGGGAACCTGCACCACGCGGCGCTGCCAGTGGCGTACAATCTCCTGCGCCATCAGATATTCGTTACGCGACTGGGTCCAGTTACGCTGAACCACAGTAAACTGCGGCGTCTGGCCCAGATGGTGCTGGAGCAGGCAGTATTGCAGGTAGAGCTGTAAAAACTGCGCGTCACGGCATTCAAACTGCCGTTGCAGGCGGCGGGAGCAGAAATTGACCAGCGCCTGCAGGTTAGTGTCGTCATATAACGTGCGGGCGATGCCGAGCTGCTTTAGCGCGATCTTCAGAGATGGGGTAAACTGCTGCGCGATGAAGTGGGGGCAGAGGCGTAACGCCCGGCGCAACCAGTGCAGCAGGCATAAGCGTTGATTAAGGTGGCTACCTTCCAGCAGGTAGCAGCCATCATGCTGTGTCGCAATGTCGAGCTGGTGATAGCGCTGGATCTCCATGCGCATCTCGTCGATATCCTGCCGGCAGAGGGCATCATCGACACCATTGATTTCACCGATGCTTTGCAGGGTGGCGCGAAAGCCTGGCACATAGAGCATCAACAGAACCTGGCAACGGCGCTGCGAACTGGAAAGTGCAGATGGCATTTCGAGAGTCGTCATCATCTGTCGGGTTCCAGTGAGTGTGTTTGATAAGAATAGCTAAAGGATGTACGCCATAGCACGGGATGCCGGGCTTTCCTTCAGGAATGCGGGTGAACATCACAGAATTTTTGACGTGAGGATGAGATGCAAATAGTTAAACGCAGCGCAACTGCGCTTTTTTTGGCGGTTTTGTCTTTTTCCGCCGTCGCGCACCCTCACAGCTTTATCACCCTGAAAACGCAAATCATGGTGAAGGATGAGCAGGTAACCGGCCTGAAAATGCGCTGGGTGATGGACGAGCTAACATCCGCCGATCTGCTTTATGATGCCGGGAACGCAAAGCCCGGGGATGAAATCTGGAAAAAACTGGCGGCGGAGGTCATGGCTAACGTGCTCGGCCAGCACTACTTTACCGAGTTCTGGCATAACGGGGAGAAGGTGAAATTTCTTAACCGCCCCACTCAGTACGGTATGAGCCGCGTGGATCACCAGGCGGTGCTGACCTTTATTCTGCCGCTGGCGGAGCCCCAGCCGCTGGCCGGACAAAAGTACACCTTCTCGACCTTCGATCCCTCTTATTATGTCGACATGAGCTATGCCGAGGATAATGACGTGACGCTGCCTGACGGCCTGAAAAGTCAATGCGCCCTGACTATCGATACCCCGGAGCCCAGCGACGAGACGCTCAACTTTGCCAGCTCGCTGGATAAAGACGATGCCCCGCCGGAAGATATGAATCTCGGCAAACAGTTTGCCCAGACGGTGACCTTACAATGTCAGTAATGCGCGCGCGACGTGGGTGGGAGCTCTGGCCGCTGGGGCTGTTCCTCGTTGTGGCAGCGGCGGGGGCCGTGTGGTTATGGCAGGCGTGGCCGCAGGTGATGCGTCAGAGCATTCTCTGGCAGCGGGATGTCAACCAGCAGATGAGCGGTTTGCTGAAAGCGGTGGCCGACAACCCGACGGCAGCAGGCGGAACACTGCTGATCTTCAGCTTCCTCTATGGCGTGCTGCACGCGCTGGGGCCGGGGCATGGCAAAATTGTGATCACCACCTGGCTTGCCACCCACCCCTCAAAACTGAAATCGAGCATCGGCTTAACCCTGGCCTCCTCTTTATTACAGGGGGGCGTGGCGATCGCCCTGGTGGTGGGGGTATTAATGCTGCTGCGGCTCCCGGCGCGGGATCTGCATATGAGCAGCTTCTGGCTGGAGAAGGGCAGCTACGCCCTGGTGGGCGTGCTGGGGATTATGCTCTGCTGGCGGGCGCTGAAAAAACTGCGTGCCTTGCTGCGCAAACCGACCTTCAAAGCCTTTACCCCACACCACGTTCATGATGCAAACTGCGGCTGCGGCCATCAACATCTGCCTACGCCGGGGCAGATGCAGGGCGCGGATGACTGGCGGGCGCGGCTGATGATTATCCTGTCGATGGGGATGCGGCCCTGTTCCGGGGCCATTATGGTGCTGCTGTTCAGTAAGGTGATCGGCGTATTCAGCTGGGGTGTGGCCTCGGCGCTGGCGATGGCGGCAGGAACGGGGTTAACCATCTCTTCACTGGCACTGCTGGTGCACGGCTTTCGTCATCTGGCGGTCAGGCTCAGCGGCAATAAAACGCCGGTGCTGTGGCGACAGGTCGGATGGACGACGCTGGCATTAGCGGGCGGTGTGATGTTGCTGGTGGCGGCGGTCATCATGTGGCTGAGCGCGGTGCCGGTGGGAAGGGGGCTAAGGCCGTTTTAATCGTCCCTGCCGGGCAAAAATCCCAAAATGGCGGGACATGATTGCCGCTTCGACAGGGCTGTTTTAGTTTGCAGCTTTGCTTTCGGGTCATGACAAGGAGTCACGATGACCGATCATAATGCTTCTCTTTCAACACGCTATCTCTGGTTCGCCGCCGGGTCCGGCCTGCTGCTCGGCCTGGTTATCGTCTTCTTCTGGCCCGAACTGGCAAGCTGGTGGCCTGAAGATCTTCCCCGCATCTATTCCATCCTCTATTTTCTTATCGGTATGGGGCAAACCAGCATCGACACGCTTCCGCTCGCGATGTACGGCAAGCTGCTGGTGGCCGGTTTTGTGCTGGCGTTTCTGCATCCCGGCTACAGCAAAATACCACTCGTCGCCTGGATGCTGCATAACCAGCCTTCGGCCAGGCAATTTTTTGACTGGATAGTGCGCAGTTGGGTCCTGCAGTGCGGGTTTTTTGTCATCGTTTTCTGGCGCATCGGATTTACGCAGAATCTCTCCCACGAGGCATTGCTGCGCTTTGGCGCAGCGTTCAACTACGTCTGCTATTTCGCCACGCTGGTACTGGGCGTGTTACTGGTGCGCGATGCCCTGTGCTGGCGGAAAAGCGCTGAAAGTCCGCGAAGCAATATTCGGCTGCCGCTGATTTTCGCGCTGAGTTTCTATATGCCGTCACAGATCGTATGGCTACTGCTGGGGGCGCGGGAGTATGATTTGATCCTGACAGGATGGCTATTGTTTGTGCCCGTCATGATTGGCGTGCTGTTAGCCAGACTGGCGACGGGCGGTATCGCCTGTTTGCTGCATCAGTGGCTGGGGGAGGTGCGGTGTCAAAAAGGGTGGCGGTATTTTGCGCTGTTTAACGGCATGGTGGTGCTGGTGATGGTCACCAATACCTTCATTCGTATTCTGCTGTCACTGCTGAAGTAATCGTTAATGGCCTGAGGGCGGGGCAGGGCAGGAAAAGAGGCGGGGGAAGGATCTTCACCCGCCCGCTGAGATTAACGCTTCAGCGCTTCGCTCAGTTCGTCACGCATGTTCGCCAGCATCGCTTTTACCACACGTGGGTTACCCGCAACGATGTTGCCGGACAGCATGTAGTTGTGGCCACCGGTGAAATCGCACACCAGCGCGCCCGCTTCACGCGCGATCAGTTCGCCAGCGGCGAAGTCCCACGGCTTGAGGCCAATCTCGAAGTAACCATCAACGCGGCCAGCGGCAACGTAGGCCAGATCCAGCGCAGCGGAGCCGGTGCGGCGGAAGTCGGCGCACTCGGTGAACAGTTTGCCCAGAATTTTCATGTAGGCAGGGGCGTGCTGTTTGGCTTTGAACGGGAAGCCGGTCGCCAGGATGGTGCCGTCGAGGTCGCGAGCGTTGGTGCCGCGCAGACGGTAGCCGTTCAGCTGTGCACCCTGACCGCGGGTGGCGGTGAAGAGTTCGTTACGCATTGGATCGTAAACCACGGCCACTTCGGTACGGCCTTTGATGCGTACGGCGATAGAAACAGCGAAGTGTGGGAGACGTTTAACGAAGTTGGTGGTGCCATCCAGTGGATCGATAACCCATTGAACATCCTGATCTTCGCCTGCATGCTCACCGCTTTCTTCGGTGATGATGGTGTGCTGCGGGTAAGATTTGCGAATGGTGTCGATAATTACAGCTTCTGCCGCTTTATCAACGTTGGTCACAAAGTCATTGCTGCCTTTCTGGCTGGTTTCTACGGAATCAGGTGTTTCGTAGTGTTTGGCAATTACATTACCCGCCTTGCGCGCTGCGCGCACGGCGATGGTCAACATTGGATGTTGCATCGGTTACTCTCACTGGATGTTAAAGAACGGGGAAACGAAAACGGCGCAGAGTATAGCAGCGGGATCGGCATATGTCTTCCGTTTATGATAACATCATCGAATATTCTCCATACTCAGAAAAATTATGCTGCAAAATATCCGAATCGTGCTGGTCGAAACATCGCATACCGGCAACATGGGCTCCGTGGCCCGCGCTATGAAAACCATGGGCTTAACCAATCTCTGGCTGGTTAACCCGCTGGTCAAACCCGACTCTCAGGCCATTGCCCTCGCGGCAGGCGCCAGCGACGTGATTGGCAATGCCCAGATCGTCGACACCCTGGATGAAGCCTTAGCGGGTTGTAGCCTGGTGGTGGGCACCAGCGCGCGTTCCCGCACCCTGCCGTGGCCGATGCTCGACCCGCGTGAATGCGGGCTGAAAAGCATCAGCGAAGGCCAGCATGCGCCGGTGGCGCTGGTGTTTGGCCGTGAGCGCGTGGGGCTGACCAACGATGAGCTGCAGAAGTGCCACTATCACGTCGCCATTGCCGCCAACCCGGAGTACAGCTCGCTGAACCTGGCGATGGCTGTGCAGGTTATCGCCTATGAGGTGCGTATGGCCTGGCTGGCAACCCAGGAAAAAGGTGTTCCGGCCGCGCAGGAAGAGACGCCTTATCCGCTGGTGGACGATCTGGAGCGCTTCTACGGCCATCTGGAGCAGACCCTGCTCGCTACCGGCTTTATCCGCGCCGGTCATCCGGGTCAGGTGATGAACCGTCTGCGCCGCCTCTTTACTCGCGCCCGTCCGGAGAGCCAGGAGCTGAACATCCTGCGCGGTATTCTGGCGTCGATTGAGCAGAAGAATAAAGAGTAGTGCGGTGTGGCGCCGGGTGGCGCTGCGCTTACCCGGCCTACTAAACCCGTAGGCCCGTGCAAGCGAAGCGCCGCCGGGCAAAAACAGATGAACGCACAGAAGGTTAAATACCTGACTAAATCAGTCAAGTAAATAGTTGACCATTTTAGTCAGGAATGTCAGACTTGGCCCTGCTATGCAATACCCCCACTTTACAATAAAAAACCCCGGGCAGGGGCGAGTTTGAGGTTAAGTAAGACATGAGACTGACATCTAAAGGGCGTTATGCCGTGACCGCGATGCTGGACGTTGCGCTCAACTCCGAAGCGGGCCCGGTTCCATTGGCTGATATTTCTGAACGTCAGGGAATCTCCCTCTCTTATCTGGAACAGCTTTTTTCCCGACTGCGTAAAAATGGCCTGGTTTCCAGCGTTCGCGGTCCTGGCGGTGGTTATCTGTTAGGTAAAGACGCGGGCAGTATTGCGGTTGGTGAAGTGATTAGCGCAGTTGACGAATCCGTCGACGCGACCCGTTGCCAGGGTAAAGGCGGCTGTCAGGGCGGCGACAAATGCCTGACGCACGCGCTGTGGCGCGATCTGAGCGACCGTCTGACCGGTTTCCTGAACAATATCACCCTCGGTGAGCTGGTAAATAACCAGGAAGTTCTGGACGTATCAGGCCGTCAGCACAGCCACGATTCCCATCGTAATACCCGCGCGCAGGACGCTATCGACGTCAAATTACGCGCGTAATAAAAAGATAAGTATTTCAGAATCAGGCCGGGGCGTAACGCCCCGTGTACTCGGTCGTACATCCAGCCGGTTGCCTGATTCCTTGCATTGAAGCGATGTACGGAGTTTATAGAGCAATGAAATTACCGATTTATCTCGACTACTCCGCAACCACGCCGGTGGACCCGCGTGTTGCCGAGAAAATGATGCAGTGTCTGACCCTGGACGGAAACTTTGGTAACCCAGCTTCCCGTTCACACCGTTTTGGCTGGCATGCTGAAGAGGCGGTAGATATCGCCCGTAATCAGATTGCCGAGCTGGTTGGTGCCGATCCGCGTGAAATTGTTTTCACCTCTGGCGCAACCGAATCCGATAACCTGGCGATTAAAGGTGCGGCTAATTTCTACCAGAAAAAAGGCAAGCACATCATCACCAGCAAAACTGAACACAAAGCCGTGCTGGATACCTGCCGTCAGCTGGAGCGTGAAGGGTTTGAAGTAACCTACCTCGCTCCGCAGCGCAACGGTATCATCGACCTGAAAGAGCTCGAAGCGGCAATGCGTGACGACACCATTCTGGTCTCCATCATGCACGTTAACAACGAAATCGGCGTGGTGCAGGATATCGCGACAATCGGCGAGCTGTGCCGTGCGCGCGGCATTATCTATCACGTGGATGCGACCCAGAGCGTGGGCAAACTGCCTATCGATCTGAGCCAGCTGAAAGTGGATCTGATGTCCTTCTCCGGCCACAAAATCTATGGCCCGAAAGGTATCGGCGCGCTGTACGTGCGTCGTAAGCCACGTATCCGCATCGAATCCCAGATGCACGGCGGTGGTCACGAGCGCGGCATGCGTTCCGGTACGCTGCCTGTTCACCAGATCGTGGGTATGGGTGAAGCTTACCGTATCGCCAAAGAAGAGATGGAAACCGAGATGGCGCGCCTGCGTACGCTGCGCAACCGTCTGTGGGAAGGCGTGAAGGATATGGAAGAGGTCTACCTGAACGGCGATCTCGAGCAGGGCGCACCAAACATTCTCAACGTCAGCTTCAACTATGTTGAAGGCGAGTCGCTGATCATGGCCCTGAAAGACCTGGCCGTCTCTTCCGGTTCTGCGTGTACTTCCGCAAGCCTGGAGCCGTCCTACGTACTGCGTGCGCTGGGCATGACAGATGAACTGGCACACAGCTCTATCCGCTTCTCTTTAGGTCGTTTTACTACCGATGAAGAGATTGACTACACCATCCAACTGGTTCGCAACTCCATTGGCCGTCTGCGTGACCTTTCTCCACTGTGGGAAATGTACAAAGAAGGCGTGGATCTGAACAGCATTGAATGGTCACATCACTAATCGGTTTGTAAGGAGAATTCAGCATGGCATACAGCGAAAAAGTTATCGATCATTACGAGAATCCACGTAACGTGGGCTCCTTCGACAACAGCGACGACAGCGTGGGCAGCGGCATGGTGGGTGCACCAGCGTGTGGCGACGTGATGAAGTTGCAGATTAAAGTCAACAATGAAGGTATCATTGAAGACGCGCGCTTCAAGACCTACGGTTGCGGTTCCGCAATCGCGTCGAGCTCCCTGGTCACCGAGTGGGTGAAGGGCAAGTCTCTGGACGAAGCGCAGGCGATTAAAAATACCGATATTGCTGACGAACTCGAACTGCCGCCGGTGAAAATCCACTGCTCTATCCTGGCGGAAGATGCGATCAAAGCCGCAATTGCGGATTACAAAAGCAAACGTGAAGCAAAATAATTAGTTGAGGTTGTTATGTCGATTACCCTTAGCGACAGCGCTGCCGCGCGAGTAAGCGCCTTCCTGGCAAACCGTGGCAAAGGCTTTGGCCTGCGACTGGGTGTACGCACCTCCGGTTGTTCCGGTATGGCGTATGTACTGGAATTTGTTGACGAACCTGCGGCGGAAGATACCGTGTTCGAAGACAAAGGCGTGAAGGTGGTGGTCGATGGTAAAAGCCTGCAGTTCCTGAACGGCACTCAGCTGGACTTTGTTAAAGAAGGTCTTAACGAAGGGTTTAAATTCACCAACCCGAACGTGAAAGACGAGTGCGGCTGCGGCGAAAGCTTCCATGTATAATTGCGCATCACCTGTTAACCCCACCGCAGCCAGGCTGTGTGTGGGGTTTGCTTTAATCAGCTAACCCTGAGATTGTTATGGATTACTTCACCCTCTTTGGGTTACCAGCCGGGTATGAAATTGATACTCAGGCGCTGGCGGCCCGTTTCCAGGATCTGCAACGTCAGTATCACCCGGATAAATTCGCCAGCGGCACGCAGGCGGAACAACTGGCAGCGGTGCAGCACTCTGCGACCATCAATCAGGCGTGGCAAACCCTGCGCAATCCGCTGAGTCGGGCAGAATATCTGCTTTCGCGCCACGGATTTGATCTCTCCAGTGAGCAACACACTGTCCGCGACACCGCGTTCCTGATGGAACAGCTGGAGCTGCGTGAAGAGCTGGATGAGATTGAACAGGCCAAAGATGAAGCCCGTCTGGAGCGCTTTATCAAGCGCGTAAAAGGGATGTTCGATACCCGCCATCAGCAGATGGTTGACCAATTGAATAACGAGACGTGGGACGTGGCGGCGGACAGCGTTCGTAAGCTGCGTTTTCTCGATAAACTGCGAAGCAGTGCTGAACAACTCGAAGAAAAGCTGCTCGATTTTTAATTTCGGAAGCGATTATGGCCTTATTACAAATTAGTGAGCCAGGTTTAAGTGCCGCACCGCACCAGCGTCGTCTGGCGGTGGGCATCGACTTAGGCACCACCAACTCGCTGGTGGCGACCGTGCGCAGCGGCCAGGCTGAGACGCTGGCGGATGCGCAGGGTCAACATCTGTTGCCTTCTGTGGTCCACTATCAGCCTCAGGGCCACAGCGTGGGCTTCGATGCCCGCGCCAATGCCGCGCAGGATCCTGCCAATACCATCAGCTCGGTAAAACGCATGATGGGCCGCTCGCTGGCGGATATCCAGAACCGTTATCCCCATCTGCCGTATCAACTGCAGGCAAGTGAAAATGGCCTGCCGATGATCGCCACTGCCGCAGGGTTACTTAACCCGATCCGCGTCTCTGCCGATATCCTCAAGGCGCTGGCCGCCCGCGCCACCGCGACCCTTTCAGGCGAGCTGGATGGCGTGGTGATCACCGTTCCGGCCTATTTCGATGACGCCCAGCGTCAGGGCACCAAAGATGCCGCGCGTCTGGCGGGCCTGCATGTGCTGCGCCTGCTCAACGAGCCGACCGCGGCCGCCATTGCCTATGGTCTGGACTCCGGCCAGGAAGGGGTGATTGCGGTATTCGATCTCGGCGGCGGAACTTTTGATATCTCCATCCTGCGCCTGAGCCGCGGGGTGTTTGAAGTGCTGGCGACCGGCGGCGACTCTGCCCTCGGCGGTGACGACTTCGACCATCTTCTGGCGGATCACATCCGTGAGCAGGCGGGGATTGCCGATCGCAGCGACCTGCGCGTCCAGCGCGAGCTGCTGGATGCGGCCATTGCCGCTAAAATCGCCCTCAGCGATGCCTCCTCCGTAACCGTTGAGGTGGCGGGCTGGAAAGGCGACGTCAGCCGCGAGCAGTTCAATGAACTGATTGCCCCGCTGGTGAAACGCACCCTGCTGGCCTGTCGCCGCGCGCTGAAAGATGCCGGCGTGGAAGCCGAAGAGGTGCTGGAAGTGGTGATGGTTGGCGGTTCAACCCGTGTGCCGCTGGTGCGTGAGCGCGTGGGCGAGTTCTTTGGCCGCACGCCATTAACCTCTATCGATCCGGATAAAGTGGTCGCCATCGGTGCCGCTATCCAGGCCGATATTCTGGTCGGCAACAAGCCGGACAGCGAAATGCTGCTGCTGGACGTCATTCCACTCTCCCTCGGGTTAGAAACCATGGGCGGCCTGGTGGAGAAAGTGATCCCGCGTAACACCACCATTCCGGTGGCCCGCGCGCAGGAGTTCACCACCTTTAAAGATGGCCAGACTGCAATGTCGATCCACGTGCTGCAGGGTGAGCGCGAGCTGGTTCAGGACTGCCGATCGCTGGCGCGTTTCGCCTTGCGCGGCATTCCGGCGCTGCCTGCGGGCGGAGCGCACATCCGCGTCACCTTCCAGGTGGATGCGGACGGTCTGCTGAGCGTCACGGCGATGGAAAAATCGACCGGTGTCGAATCCTCCATTCAGGTGAAACCGTCCTACGGTCTGACCGATAATGAGATCGCCACCATGATTCAGGACTCAATGAGTTTTGCTGAGCAGGATGTGAAGGCGCGTATGCTGGCCGAACAGAAAGTCGAAGCCGCACGCGTGCTGGAAAGCCTGAACAGCGCACTCACTGCTGATGCCGCGCTGCTAAGCGCCGCTGAACGTCAGGCCATTGACGATGCCGTCGCACAGTTGATTGCGGTGGCCGAAGGCAATGACGCTGACGCCATAGAACAAGCGATTAAAAACGTTGATAAACAAACCCAGGAGTTTGCCGCTCGTCGTATGGACCAGTCTGTCCGTACCGCGCTGAAAGGCCACTCCGTGGACGAGGTTTAATATGCCAAAGATTGTTTTTCTGCCACATGCGGACCTCTGTCCGGATGGCGCAGTTCTGGAAGCTGAGACCGGCGAAACCATCCTTAACGTTGCCCTGCGTAACGGTATTGAAGTGGAACACGCCTGTGAAAAATCCTGTGCCTGCACAACCTGCCACTGCATTGTCCGCGAGGGGTTTGACTCCCTGGCGGAGAGCACAGAGGATGAAGACGACATGCTCGATAAAGCATGGGGTCTGGAGCCGGAAAGCCGCCTGAGCTGTCAGGCGCGCGTCACCGATGAAGATCTGGTGGTCGAACTTCCGCGTTATACGCTTAACCACGCACGCGAGCATTAATATGGGACTGAAGTGGACAGACAGCCGTGAAATCGGCGAGGCGCTGTACGACGCCAACCCGGATCTTGATCCGAAGACCGTACGCTTCACCGATATGCATCAGTGGATTTGCGATCTGGAAGAGTTTGACGACGATCCCAACGCATCCAATGAAAAAATTCTGGAGGCGATTCTGTTAGTCTGGCTGGACGAAGCAGAATAAAAACGTAACGGGCTGCCTTCAGGCGGCCCGTTTGCTTGTTGCTCATAAGGAAAAATAAAATGACCGAAGCGATGAAGATTACGCTCTCTACTCAGCCTGCCGATGCGCGCTGGGGTGAAAAAGCCACTTACAGCATCAACAACGACGGTATTACCCTGCACCTGAACGGCAGCGACGATTTAGGCCTGATCCAGCGCGCGGCGCGTAAAATTGACGGCCTGGGCATTAAACATGTGTTACTCGACGGCGAAGGCTGGGATACCGATCGCAGCTGGGCCTTCTGGGCCGGTTATAAAGGGCCAAAAGGCAGCCGTAAAATTGAGTGGGCAAGCCTGGACGAAGCCGGCAAGCGCGAGCTGGAAAGCCGTCTGACCATTATCGACTGGGTGCGCGACACCATCAACGCCCCGGCGGAAGAGCTGGGTCCGGAGCAGCTGGCGCAGCGTGCCGTCGATCTGCTGAGCAAGGTGGCGGGCGATAACGTCTCTTACCGCATTACCAAAGGCGAAGATCTGCGCGAGCAGAACTATATGGGCATCCACACCGTGGGTCGCGGCTCTGAGCGCCCGCCGGTGCTGCTGGCGCTGGACTACAACCCAACCGGCGATAAAGCGGCCCCGGTATTCGCCTGCCTGGTCGGGAAGGGCATTACCTTTGACACCGGCGGCTATAGCCTGAAGCAGAGCGCGTTCATGGACTCTATGAAGTCGGACATGGGCGGCGCGGCGACCATCACCGGTGCGCTGGCCTTTGCCATCACCCGTGGCCTGAACAAACGCGTGAAGCTGTACCTCTGCTGCGCCGACAACATGGTCAGCGGTAACGCCTTTAAGCTCGGCGACATCATTCGCTACCGCAACGGCAAAAACGTCGAAGTGATGAACACCGACGCCGAAGGCCGTCTGGTGCTGGCGGATGGGCTGATCGATGCCTCGGCGCAAAAACCAGAGCTGATTATCGACATGGCAACCCTGACCGGGGCGGCGAAAACCGCGCTGGGCAACGACTACCACGCGCTGTTCAGCTTCGACGATAAGCTGGCCAACCGCCTGCTGGCGAGCGCCGCCGCCGAGAACGAGCCGTTCTGGCGTCTGCCGCTGGCCGAGTTCCACCGCAGCCAGCTGCCGTCGAACTTTGCCGAGCTGAACAACACCGCCAGCGCAGCCTATCCGGCTGGGGCAAGCACCGCCGCCGGTTTCCTGTCGCACTTTGTCGAGAACTATCAGGAAGGCTGGCTGCACATCGACTGCTCCGCGACCTACCGTAAAGCGGCGGTTGAGCAGTGGTCCGCGGGTGCGACCGGTCTGGGCGTGCGTACCATTGCGAACCTGCTGACGGCAGAGTAATTAGCTTGCCCGGCGGCGCTGCGCTTGCACGGGCCTACGGGTGTTGTAGGCCGGGTAAGCAAAGCGCCACCCGGCGTTTTTTGAAGTAGTGAAACTATGTCAGAAACCAAAAACGAATTAGAAACCCTGCTGGAGAAAGCGGCCACCGAGCCCGCCCATCGTCCGGCATTCTTCCGCGCGCTGCTGGAGTCCACCGTCTGGGTGCCCGGTACGGCGGCGGAAGGCGAGCAGGTTGTTGAGGACAGCGCCCTGGATCTGCTGCACTGGGAAAAAGACGACGGCACCTCGGTGATCCCGTTCTTCTCCTCCCTTGAGGCCTTACAGCAAGCCGTTGAAGATGAGCAGGCGTTCGTGGTGATGCCGGTGCGCACCCTGTTTGAGATGACGCTGGGCGAAACCCTGTTTCTGAACGCCAAACTGCCGACCGGAAAAGAGTTCACCCCGCGCGAGATCAGCCATCTGATTGGCGAAGAGGGCAACCCGCTTAGCACCCAGGAAGTGCTGGAGGGCGGCGAGTCGCTGCTGCTGTCGGAAGTGGCCGAGCCACCGGCGCAGATGATCGACTCCCTGACCACCCTTTTCCAGACCATCAAGCCGGTTAAGCGCGCGTTTCTCTGCTCCATCAAAGAGCAGGCTGACGAACAGCCGGTACTGCTGATTGGTATCGAGGCGGATGGCGAGATCGACGACATCATACAGGCCGCGGGCAGTGTGGCGACCGACACCCTGCCGGGGGACGAGCCGATCGATATCTGCCGGGTAGTGGCGGGGGAGAAGGGCATCAGCCACTTTATCACCGAGCACATCACGCCATTCTATGAGCGCCGCTGGGGTGGCTTCCTGCGCGATTTCAAAAACAACCGTATTATCTGAGCCCGTACGGGGTGAGTTCTCACCCCGTTGCTTCCAGTAGCAGTAAATCCATCAGCAGCACCAGGTTTGATTCAAACGAGGTCACCCCTGCGGCTTCGGCGGCGAAATGCACCGCTTCGTCGTACAAAGCAAAATGCAGATCCGCCATCCCCGCCAGGCTATTCGCCGACGCGCGGGTAAAAGCCACCACCGTCATCCCCACGTTCTGCGCAATGCGCGCCTTATCCAGAACCTGTTCCGTTTCCCCGCTGCGCGAGACCGCGATGAAGACCTGATAGCGCGAGGCGTTGCTGAGAAAGATATTACGGCTGTCGCCCGGGCCTGAGATAAAGGCCGTCTTGCCCAGCACCTGCAATTTTTTGGTCAGGTACTCGGCAAAAAGATAGGAAAAGCCTGCCCCGTAGAGAAAGAAGCTCTCCTTGTCGCGCAGCAGTTCGGCAAAATGACGGCGCTTTTGCGCCGTCGCCCACTGAAAGGTCTGCTGATAGTTGGCGATAAACTGATTGAACAGCGCGGGCAGCTCCGCAGGCTGACGGCTTTCGGCGGCAATGTGCGGCGTGTCGCTCAACAGCTGCTTGCAGTGCCAGATGAACTCGCTAAAGCCGCTAAACCCCAGCTTGCGGCACAGACGCATAATGGTGGCGGTCGAGACGAAGGTCGCCTGCGCCAGCTCCCGCACCGTGATCTGGCCCACCAGCAGTGGATGCCCGGTCAGATGGGCCAGCACGCGATATTCCGCGCGGGTCAGGGTCTCCCCGCGCGATAACAATGTCGCCAGGCGGTTATCCATTATTGCGCCGGTTCAACCGGCAGATCGTCCCGGGCACCCCATTCACTCCACGCCCCGTCGTAGAGCGTTACGTCGGTTTTGCCGAGGGTCGCCAGCGCCAGAATCACCACACAGGCGGTGACGCCCGAGCCGCAGCTGGCGACGACTGGCTGATGCAGATCCACACCCTGACGGGCAAAAATCTCACGCAGCTCATCGGTGGTTTTCAGCTCGCCTTCAAATACCAGATCGCCCCAGGGCACGTTACGTGCGCCAGGGATATGGCCGCGCTTAAGGCCAGGGCGCGGCTCGTCGGCCTCGGCGTTAAAGCGCGGGGCAGGGCGGGCATCGACAATCTGCGCGGTCTGTTCGTGGCTGGCCAGCAGCACGTCGGTGACGCGCTTGATCGCTCCGGCGTCGAAGGTGGCTTCAAAGTCGCTATCCGGCAGGGAGACATCCCCCTGCTGAAGCGGTAACTCAGCCCGCTGCCAGCCGGCAAGACCCCCCGCCAGAATCGACACCTTTTCCACGCCGAAGGTTTTCAGCATCCACCAGGCCCGTGGGGCGGAGAAGAGATTCCCTTCGTCGTAAATCACCAGATGCTTATCGTGGCTGACGCCCAGCTCGCGCATGGCGACCGCAAAGGCTTCCGGACGCGGCATCATGTGCGGCAGGGGAGAGGTGTGATCGGAGAGGGCTTCAATATCAAAAAATACCGCCCCCGGCAGATGCCCGGCGCGGTATTCCGCGGGAACGTCACGATGCTCCTGCCCTGGCGGCGCCATGCGCGCGTCGAGGATCTGGACTTCAGGATCGTCACTGTGCTCAATCAGCCAGTCGGCTGCGACAAAATATGAGGTGGACATGGTTGCCTCCATAAATGAATCCAATAATGGATTGTCGGTGTTTTTTCTGACACCGACAAGGGAACCACGTTCAACTCGCGAGCAAGCCCTTATTTTTTCACCGCTTCTCCGTCCTGCCACGCTTTCTGTAATGCAGGCCAGTATTCACGGTTAGCTTCGATCATCTCGTCCAGAATCGCTTTGGCATGCTCCATGGTCGGCACGGTGCGGTTCAGGGTGAACGCCTGCAACGCTTTCTCGTAGCTGCCTTCGATGGTGGCCTCTACCAGCAGCTGCTCCGAGGCCAGCTGTTGTTGCAGCAGGGTCTGGTGGAACAGCGGCACCTGGCCGATGCGGATCGGCTCTGGCCCTTCGCTTGTGATATAGGCCGGTACTTCAACCATGGCGTCATACGGCAGGTTAGTAATCGCCCCGCGGTTTTCCACCATCACCAGATGGCGCTGGCGCAGGTTAAACGCCAGCGAGCGGGCCACATCCACGATAAACTCGCCGTGTACCCCCACGTGGAACGCATCCGGCAGGATCCCGGTCTGTTTATACTCTTCCGCAGCCGCAAACAGCTTTTTCTCGCGACCGTTCATCACTTCGTTGGCGCGGGTATAGTCCGGGTTCTGGTGCTCCACAATCTGGTTTGGCATCAGGTAGTACTGCAGATAGGGGTTCGGCAGATACTCCGGGAAGTTATCCATGATCGGCTTGATGTTGCGCCAGGTTTTCACCCAGGACGGATCGGAGTGCTGCGGGTCGGTTTTAGCCGCATCTTCCGTCAGCAGGCCAAATCTGGCGACATGGCGACGCAGCTCCGGCAGTTTGTCCTCGCCATCCACCAGCACGCGGGTAAACCAGCCGAAGTGGTTCAGACCGAAGTAATCCACCTCCAGCTTGTGGCGATCCACGCCCAGAATGGCCCCCATATTGCGCATCGCCGCGACCGGCATATCGCAGATGTTCAGCACCCGGGCGTCAGGACGCAGGCGGCGCACCCCTTCCGCAACGATGGCCGCCGGGTTGGAGTAGTTAACGATCCACGCTTTTTCATGGGCATAGCGCTCGACCATGTCGATCAGTTCAACCATCGGCAGGATCGTGCGTAAGCCATACGCCAGCCCGCCCGGGCCGCAGGTCTCCTGGCCGACCACGCCGTGACGCAGCGGGATCTTCTCATCCTGCTCGCGCATTTTGTACTGACCCACGCGCATCTGGGCGAAGACAAAATGGGCGCCGCTGAAGGCCACTTCCGGGTCGCTGGTGACGGTAAATTTGATGCTCTGACTGTGATCGCGAATCACCTTCTCCACGACCGGCGCGATGGTATTCTGCCGCGCTTCATCGATGTCGTAGAGGCGAATTTCCGCCAGCGGGAATTTGTCCAGCTGCACCATCAGGCTTTTCACAATCCCGGGCGTATAGGTGCTGCCGCCACCGGCGATAGAGAGAATGAATGGGGGTGTAATCATGTTTATCTCCTTCAGAGAACCGTCTCGACCGCTTCTCGCATTTTTTTGACATGCAGCCCGTAGACCACCTGAACGTTGTTACCTTGTTTGATAATGCCTTTCGCGCCCGTCGCCTTGAGCCGCGGCTCGTCGATGACGGCGACATCTTTCACCGTGACGCGCAGGCGGGTGTAGCAGTTGTCCACTACCTCGATGTTTTCACGTCCGCCGAGGCCGACCACAATCGCCTCGCCCAGGCCATCATTGCTGCCCTTTGCCTGATACTCCTGCTTGCTGTACAGACGGGTCTCCTGATCCTCTTCTTCGCGTCCCGGCGTTTTCATGCGGAAATGCAGGATCAGGAAGCGGAAGACAACGAAGTAGACGGTGAACATGATCAGCCCGACCACGATGTACATCGGCCAGTTGGATTTCTCCGTGCCCAGCGGCAGGTTATAGAGAATGAAATCGATGATGCCGTTGGCGCCGATGGCGTGAACGCCGAACAGGGAGAAGAGCATCATGCCGATCCCAGTCAGCACCGCATGCACCACAAACAGCAGCGGGGCGACAAACAGGAAGGAGAACTCAATGGGTTCGGTAACGCCTACCAGCAACGAAGTGAGCGCCGCCGGGATCAGAATCGCTTTCGCCGCGGCTTTACGCTCCGGTTTCGCGGTGACATACATCGCCAGCGCGGCGGCAGGCAGGCCAAACATCTTGCTGATACCGCGAGCATCCCAGACCACGGTGCTGCTGAGCTGTTTCACGTCCGGGCAGGCCATCTCGGCGAAGTAGATATTACGCGCGCCCTGGTAGGTCGCGCCGCAGACCTCCTGGGTACCGCCCAGTTCGGTATAGAGGAAGGGGGTATAGACCAGATGGTGCAGGCCGGTCGGCACCAGGATGCGCTCAAGGAAGCCGTAAATCGCCACCCCAAACGGTCCGGAACCTTTAATGGCTAAGGCCATCGTGCTGATCCCGTGCTGGGCAAACGGCCACAGCTCGCTCATCACCACCCCCAGTAACATCGAGACCGGCAGCATAATGATGGCGACAAAGCAGTGGCCGGAGTAGATCGCCATGGCGCCGTTAAACTGCACCCCGGAGTATTTGTTATACAGGTATCCCGACAGCGCCCCGGTGAGGATCCCGGCGAACACCCCCATCTCCAGCACCTGTACGCCCAGCACCATGCTCTGTCCGGCGGCTTTCATCTGCTCCGCTGGGGCCAGTGCGCCCTGCAATTGCAGCGTGACGTTCATGGCGTTGATAAACACCACAAAAGTGACCAGACCAATCAGCGCCGCGTAACCTTTGTCACGCGTCGCAAGGCCGATGGGGATCCCCACGGCGAACACCAGCGCGAGGTTAACCAGCACCGAGACGGCGGATTTTGAAATCAGCTGGCCGATGCTCTGGATCAGTGGATGACCGAGGAACGGCAGGTAGCCAGCAAGACCACCGTTACCCAGCACGTTTCCAAAGGCAATAAACAGACCGACAATCGGCAGGATAAGTACCGGTCCGTATAATGATTTTCCGAAATTTTGTAGGGCGTTCACGGCTCGTTTCATCACGTTCTCTCTTATTGAACCGCGCACTCAAGGTGCGTCTGAGAGTAAAACTAGCAGTGGGAACGCCTGTTTATCCATATATCTTCTTGTTTTAAAAACAAATGACGTTAAAGGTTACATGTAACCTTATGCGCTGTGATCGCCGTAGCAGCAGAATTTTTAACGCTGATAATTATTTTGCGAGGCGCTGTCCGTAATTGGATTGAGTGCTTTTGTATTAATGAAACTTGCGGATAATACTTACCCCGACGACGACCAACAGGCCCGAGAGGCCAGGGATAAAGGATGAAACCGTTTCGCTTCGCCGCACTTTCATTAGCGCTGCTCACTTCACTGGCGCTTATCGGCTGTGACAACAGTGACGATAAGCCCAAACCCCAGGCGCCCGCTGCGGCGGCTGCATCCACCACACAGCCGACTGTCCCGGCGAAGCCTGACGGCGCCACGCTGGAAAAACTGGCAGCGCAGAGCCAGGGCAAGGCGCTGACCCTGCTGGATGCTTCAGAGCTCCAGCTCGACGGTGCGGCAGCCCTGGTGCTGACCTTCTCGGTTCCCCTCGATCCCGCCCAGGATTTTGCCCGCACCGTGCACGTGGTGGACAAAAAAAGCGGCAAGGTTGATGGGGCATGGGAGCTGGCGCCTAACCTGAAGGAGCTGCGCCTGCGCCATCTGGAGCCAAACCGGAATCTGGTGGTCACCGTCGAGGGCGCGCTGCTTGGGCTGAATAAAGCTACGCTGGGCAGCGATATCGAAAAAACCATCACCACCCGCGATATTGAGCCGACCGTGGGCTTCGCCAGCCGCGGCTCGCTGCTGCCGGGCAAGGTGGTGGAAGGGTTGCCGGTAATGGCGCTAAACGTAAACAACGTCGATGTGAATTTCTACCGGGTCAAACCCGAATCCCTGGCCGCGTTCGTCAGCCAGTGGGAATACCGCAGCTCGCTCACCAACTGGGAATCTGACAATCTGCTGAAGATGGCCGATCTGGTCTATACCGGCCGCTTCGACCTTAACCCGGCGCGCAATACCCGCGAGAAACTGCTGCTGCCGCTGGCGGACATCAAGCCGCTACAGCAGGCGGGGGTCTACATCGCGGTGATGAATCAGGCCGGGCACTATAACTACAGCAACGCCGCCACGCTCTTTACCCTCAGCGATATTGGTCTCTCCGCCCACCGCTACCATAACCGACTGGATATCTTTACCCAGAGCCTGGAGAACGGCGCGGCGCAGTCGGGCATTGAGGTGCTGCTGCTCAACGATAAAGGGCAGACGCTGGCCCAGGCGTCCAGCGATGCCGACGGTCACGCGACGTTGCAGACAGATAAAGCGGCCGCGCTGCTTCTCGCCCGTAAAGATGGGCAGACCACGCTTTTGGATCTCATCCTTCCGGCGCTGGATCTGGCGGAGTTTGCCATCTCCGGCGCGCCAGGCCTGAACAAGCAGTTCTTTATGTTTGGTCCGCGCGATCTCTACCGCCCGGGCGAAACGCTGATCCTTAACGGCCTGCTGCGCGACAGCGACGGCAAACCGCTGCCCGACCAGCCGGTGAAGCTGGAGGTATTACGCCCGGACGGCCAGGTGGCACGTACCGTGGTCAGCCAGCCGGAAAACGGTCTCTATCGCTTTAACTATCCCCTTGATAGCGGGGCGCAGACCGGTATGTGGCATGTGCGCGCCAGTACCGGCGATAACCAGCAGCGGATGTGGGATTTCCACGTCGAAGATTTTATGCCAGAGCGCATGGCGCTGAATCTTACCGGGCAAAAAGCGCCGGTTGCGCCGCAGGATGATGTCGCGTTCGACGTGACGGGGTATTACCTGTACGGCGCTCCCGCCAACGGCAACAGCCTGCAAGGGCAGCTCTTTTTACGCCCGCTGCGTGACGCCGCGGCTGCACTGCCGGGCTTCCAGTTTGGCGATATCGCCGAAGAGAACCTGAGCCGCAGCCTCGACGAAGTGCAGCTGACCCTGGACGAACAAGGACGGGGTCAGGTGACCAGCGAAAGCCAGTGGAAAGAGACGCACTCTCCGCTGCAGGTTATTTTGCAGGCCAGCCTGTTAGAGTCCGGCGGACGTCCGGTGACCCGCCGGGCGGAACAGGCCGTCTGGCCTGCGGCCACCCTGCCGGGCATCCGTCCGCAGTTCGCCAGCAAATCGGTCTATGACTACCGCACCGATACCACCGTCAACCAGCCGATTGTGGAGGAGAACAGCCAGGCCGGGTTCGACATTGTTTATGCTGATGCCAGCGGGGCGAAGAAAGCCGTTTCTGGTCTGCAGGTTCGCCTGATCCGCGAACGTCGGGACTACGCCTGGACCTGGTCGGAAAGTGACGGCTGGCAGTCGCAGTATGATCAAAAAGATCTGATCGAAGGCGAGCAGGCGCTGGATCTGGCCGCGGACGAAACGGGGAAAGTGAGCTTCCCGGTGGAGTGGGGCTCCTACCGTCTGGAGGTTAAAGCCCCGGATGATGCAGTGAGCAGCGTGCGCTTCTGGGCGGGCTACAGCTGGCAGGACAACAGCGACGGCTCCGGCGCAGCGCGACCGGATCGCGTCACCCTGAAGCTGGACAAACCGGCCTATCAGCCAGGGGATACCATCAAGCTGCACATTGCCGCCCCGGCGGCAGGTAAAGGCTATGCGATGATTGAATCCAGCGAAGGGCCGCTGTGGTGGAAAGAGATCGACGTCCCGGCTGAAGGGCTGGATATGACGATCCCGGTAGATAAAGCCTGGAAACGCCACGATCTTTACCTCTCCACGCTGGTGGTTCGCCCTGGCGATAAATCCAAATCGGCCACGCCAAAACGGGCTGTAGGCTTGCTGCATCTGCCGATGGGCGATGAGAACCGTCGTCTGAGTATTGCCCTGGAGAACCCGCCCAAAATGCGCCCTGACCAGACGCTGACGGTGAAAGTGAAAGCCAGCGTGAAAGAGGGGACGACCCCGCAGAAAATTAACGTGCTGGTTTCGGCGGTGGACAGCGGCGTACTCAACATTACCGATTACGTCACCCCGGATCCGTGGCAGGCGTTCTTTGGTCAGAAGCGCTATGGCGCGGACATCTACGATATCTACGGGCAGGTCATTGAAGGCCAGGGGCGTCTGGCGTCGCTGCGCTTTGGCGGCGACGGCGATGAGCTCAAGCGTGGTGGCAAACCGCCGGTTAACCACGTCACCATTATCGCCCAGCAGGCGCAGCCGGTAGAGCTGGACGCCAACGGGGAGGGCACTGTTTCATTACCTATCGGCGACTTTAACGGCGAGCTGCGTCTGATGGCCCAGGCCTGGACCGATGATGATTTTGGCAGCAGCGAGAGCAAAATCATCGTTGCCGCACCGGTGATCACCGAGCTGAACACGCCGCGCTTCCTGGCCAGCGGCGATAGCGCGAGGCTGACGCTGGATCTGACTAACCTCACCGATCGTCCGCAGACCCTGAACGTCGCCCTGACCGCTGGCGGTAATCTGGCGCTGGAAGGGGCCCAGCCGCAGCCGGTTACGCTGGCCCCGGGTGAACGCTCGACGCTGTTTATTCCGGTGCGGGCGCTGGAAGGTTACGGCGAGGGTGAAATCGTCGCGCAGGTAAACGGCCTGACGCTGCCCGGCGAAACCGTTGCCCCGCAGCAGAAGAGCTGGAAAATCGGCGTGCGCCCGGCATTCCCGGCGCAGACGGTGAACACCGGTACCATGCTCAATCCGGGTGAAAGCTGGCATGCGCCGGAACAGCATCTGGCGAATTTCTCGCCGGTGACCTTACAGGGGCAGCTTCTGCTCAGCGGCAAGCCGCCGCTCAACCTGGCTCGCTACATTCGTGAGCTGCAGGCCTATCCGTATGGTTGCCTGGAACAGACCACCAGCGGTCTCTTCCCGTCTCTGTATACCAATGCCGCCCAGCTGAGCGCGTTAGGTATCAAGGGTGACAGCGACGAGAAACGTCGCGCGGCCATTGAGATCGGTATCTCCCGCCTGCTGCAAATGCAGCGTGACAACGGTGGCTTTGCCCTGTGGGATAAGAACGGTGAGGAAGAGTACTGGCTTACCGCCTACGTCACTGATTTCCTGGTGCGGGCAGGCGAGCAGGGTTACAGCGTCCCGGCTGAGACTATTACCAACGCCAACAACCGCCTGCTGCGCTATCTGCAGGATCCGGGCATGATGTCTGTCCGCTACAGCGAGAACACCACCGCCAGCAAATTTGCCATCCAGGCCTATGCCGCGCTGGTGCTGGCTCGTCAGCAAAAAGCGCCGCTGGGGACGCTGCGTGAAATCTGGGATCGTCATGGTCAGGCCAAATCGGACCTGCCGCTGATGCAGCTTGGCCTGGCGCTGAAGCTGATGGGGGATGCGCCTCGCAGCCAGCAGGCGCTGGATCTGGCAATCAAAACGCCGCGCAGCGAAACGCGAAGCTGGCTGGCCGATTACGGCAGCCCGCTTCGCGATAACGCCCTGATGCTCAGCCTGCTGGAAGAGTACAAACTGCTGCCGAACGCTCAGAATACGCTGCTGAATGTGCTTTCTGAGCAGGCGTACAGCCAGCGCTGGCTCTCAACGCAGGAGAGTAACGCTCTGTTCCTGGCGGGGCGTTCCGCACAGAAACTCACCGGAGAGTGGCAGGCCACCACGTCGTTTAAAGAAGGCAATATGCGGGGAGACAAACCGCAGGTGCAAAATCTTAATGCCGATCAACTGGCCGCCCTGCAGGTGACCAATACCGGCACTGCACCGCTGTGGGTGCGTCTGGACAGCAGCGGCTACCCGCAATACGCGCCGCAGCCCGCCTCGAACGTGCTGAAAATTGAACGACAGATTCTGGCCACCGACGGCAGCAGCAAGTCGCTCTCTTCCCTGAAGAGCGGAGAGCTGGTGCTGGTCTGGCTGACCGTGCGCGCCAGCAAGAACGTGCCGGATGCGCTGGTGGTGGATCTGCTGCCTGCGGGGCTGGAGCTGGAAAACCAGAACCTCGCCAGCAGCAGCGCCAGCCTGCAGGAGAGCGGCAGCGAGGTACAAAACCTGCTCAACCAGATGCAGCAGGCGGATATTCAACATATGGAGTTCCGTGACGATCGCTTTGTCGCTGCGGTGTCGGTGAAAAATTATGAGACAGTGACGCTGGTCTATCTGGCCCGTGCCGTCACCCCGGGAACCTACGCGGTGCCAGTGCCGATGGTGGAATCCATGTACGTACCGCAGTGGCGGGCAACAGGTGCGGCCAGCGGCCCGCTAACAGTCGTTCCGTAACGTGCAGCGCCGCTCTCTGTTACGCTCCCGCTGGCTGTGGCTGGCGGGAGCGCTTCTTCTGCTATGGGGCGCCGTCGTGGCCGCCGATCGCCTGTGGCCGCTGCCGTTACACGAGGTCAACCCTGCCCGCGTGGTGGTGGATGAAAAGGGCATTCCGTTGTGGCGATTTGCCGATCGCGACGGGATCTGGCGCTATCCGGTCACCATTGAAGAGGTTTCACCGCGCTATCTTGAGGCGCTGATCCAGTATGAAGATCGCTGGTTCTGGGATCATCCCGGCGTTAACCCGTTCTCTGTGCTGCGCGCCGCCTGGCAGGATCTGCTGGCCGGAAAGGTGATCTCGGGTGGCAGCACGCTGACCATGCAGGTGGCGCGACTGCTGGATCCTCATTCCCGTACGCTGGGGGGTAAAGTGCGCCAGCTCTGGCGGGCGCTCCAGCTGGAGTGGCACCTCTCCAAAGCTGAGATCCTGACGCTCTATCTGAACCGCGCCCCGTTTGGCGGCACGCTACAGGGCGTGGGGGCCGCAAGTTGGGCCTATCTGGGAAAATCCCCTGCGCAACTAAGCTACTCCGAAGCCGCCCTGCTTGCCGTTCTGCCGCAGGCGCCGAGCCGTTTGCGACCGGATCGCTGGCCGCAGCGGGCAGAGGCGGCACGTAATAAAGTCCTCAACCGGATGGCATCCCAGGGCGTCTGGTCCGCTCGCCAGGTCAAAGAGTCCCAGGAAGAGCCCGTCTGGCTGGCGCCACGCCAGATGCCGCAGCTGGCGCCGCTGTTCTCGCGCATGATGCTGGGCAAAAGCCGCGACAGCAAAGTGGTCACGACGCTGGATGCTACGTTGCAGCGTCAGCTCGAGGAGCTGGCCCTGAACTGGAAATCCCGCCTGCCGCCCCGCAGCTCACTGGCGATGATCGTCCTGGATCATACCGATATGAAGGTGCGTGGCTGGGTGGGGTCGGTCGACATCAACGACGACAGCCGCTTCAGCCATGTGGACATGATCAGCGCGATCCGATCCCCGGGATCGGTGCTGAAGCCCTTTGTCTACGGCCTGGCGATGGATGAGGGGCTGATCCATCCGGCCTCGCTGTTGCAGGATGTTCCGCGACGCACCGGCGATTACCGTCCGGGTAACTTTGACAGCGGTTTTCACGGTCCGATCAGCATGAGCGAAGCGCTGGTGCGATCCCTGAACCTGCCCGCCGTGCAGGTGCTGGAGGCCTATGGGCCGAAGAAGTTTGCCGGAATGCTGCGTAACGCCGGTTTACCGCTTCTCCTGCCTGCGGGGGCTCAGCCGAACCTGTCCCTGATTCTCGGGGGCGCCGGGGCACGTCTGGCGGATATCGCCGCGGCATACAGCGCGTTTGCCCGTCAGGGTCGGGCAGGGAAGCTGCGCCTGAAACCCGACGACCCGCTGCTGGAACGGCCTTTACTCTCGCCCGGGTCCGCGTGGATCATCCGACGCATTCTTGCCAACGAGGCGCAGCCGTTACCCGACAGCGCGCTTGCTCAGGTGGTACCGCTGGCAATAAAAACCGGCACCAGCTATGGCTATCGCGATGCGTGGGCGATTGGGCTGAATGCGCGCTACGTTATCGGGGTCTGGACCGGCAGGCCGGACGGCACCCCGGTCGCCGGGCAGTTTGGTTTTGCCAGCGCCGTGCCAGTGTTGAATCAGGTTAATAACCTGCTGCAGTCGCGATCGGCGCTGGATGAGGCGCGTCTGCCGCGCGATCCGCGCCCGGCCTCCGTTAGCCGCGGGGTGATTTGCTGGCCGGGCGGGCAGTTGCTGCCAGACGGGGACAGCAACTGCCGCCGTCGACTCGCGACGTGGCTGCTCGAAGGGAGCCAGCCGCCGACGCTGTTGCTGCCGGAGCAGGAGGGCATCCGCGGCATTCATTTTCCGATCTGGCTGGATAACAGCGGTAAGCGGGTGGCGGCAGACTGCCCGCAGGCGCAGGAAAAAAGCGTCGACGTCTGGCCGCTGCCGCTGGAGCCGTGGCTGCCTCAGGCAGAGCGACGATCTGCCCGCATCCCGCCCGCGTCTGCAACCTGTCCACCGCTCGATCAGACCTTCCCGGCGCCGCTGCTGCTCTCCGGTATTCGTCAGGGGGCTGTGATTAAGCGTCTGCCGGGCGAGTCGCGCGTCTCGTTGCCTCTGCAGGCCAGCGGCAGTGACGGACCGCGCTGGTGGTTTCTTAATGGCGAACCGCTGAACGTCCAGGGGCGAATGTATACGTTGCAGCTTGAAAATGCAGGAGATTATCAGCTACTGGTATTGGATGAGGCGGGGCAGGTGGCGACCGTGGATTTTACGCTGCAATAGATAAAAGGCATTTTGAAGAGGATCTGTTGTTAATACTCGTCTTATTTTAAAAAAATGTTACATGCATCCATAGGCAATGGCGCTAATGCTCATTATAATCCGCGCCACATATTACGCATGAATGCATAACAACAGAACAAATCACAGAGGTAATCATGGCTATTGAACGTACTTTTTCCATCATCAAGCCAAACGCGGTGGCAAAAAACGTTATTGGCAGCATCTTTGCGCGCTTTGAAGCGGCAGGGTTCAAAATTGTTGGTACCAAAATGCTGCATCTGACCGTTGAGCAGGCTCGCGGTTTCTATGCTGAACACGAAGGTCGCCCATTCTTCGACGGCCTGGTTGAGTTCATGACCTCTGGCCCAATCGTGGTTTCCGTTCTGGAAGGCGAAAATGCCGTTCAGCGTCACCGCGATCTGCTGGGTGCCACTAACCCAGACAACGCGCTGGCAGGTACGCTGCGTGCAGACTACGCTGACAGCTTCACCGAGAACGGCACCCACGGTTCCGACTCCGTAGAATCTGCTAAACGCGAAATCGCCTACTTCTTCGCGGAAGGCGAAGTGTGTCCACGTACCCGTTAATATAACGGTTTCGTTTACACATTATTTTCGTAAATGCCGCGTGCAAACGTGGCATCCCTGCACCAGACTTTGTACAATGTAACGCCCCGGATGAGCAGACCGCTTTCCGGGGCGTTTCTTTTCAACCCTCCACGGGCCATAACGTGTAACAACGAGGCCGGAATATATTATGTCTGAATTAGTTAACACCTCCGAAGTCGCCATTCCTGCGGTTCCGAATAAAAATGGAAAAATCAACCTGCTGGATTTGAACCGTCAGCAGATGCGCGAGTTCTTCAAAGAGATGGGCGAGAAGCCGTTTCGTGCCGACCAGGTCATGAAATGGATGTACCACTATTGCAGCGACAACTTTGATGAGATGACCGACATCAACAAAGTGCTGCGCAACAAGCTGAAAGAAGTGGCCGAAATCCGCGCGCCGGAAGTGGTGGAAGAGCAGCGTTCCGCTGACGGCACCATCAAATGGGCCATTGCGGTTGGCGATCAGCGTGTTGAAACGGTTTATATCCCGGAAGACGATCGCGCTACCCTGTGCGTCTCCTCCCAGGTGGGTTGTGCGCTGGAGTGTAAATTCTGCTCCACGGCGCAGCAGGGCTTTAACCGTAACCTGCGCGTGTCAGAAATTATCGGCCAGGTGTGGCGTGCGGCGAAAATCGTCGGTGCGGCAAAAATCACCGGCACCCGTCCAATCACCAACGTGGTGATGATGGGGATGGGCGAGCCGCTGCTGAACCTGACCAACGTGGTTCCGGCGATGGAAATCATGCTCGACGACTTCGGTTTTGGCCTCTCCAAACGTCGCGTTACGCTCTCTACCTCAGGCGTTGTTCCTGCGCTGGATAAGCTCGGCGATATGATTGACGTGGCGCTGGCGATTTCGCTGCACGCGCCAAACGATACCATCCGCGATGAGATCGTGCCCATCAACAAGAAGTACAACATTGAGACCTTCCTGAACTCGGTTCGTGGCTACATTTCGAAGTCCAACGCCAACCAGGGTCGCGTCACCATTGAGTACGTCATGCTGGATCATGTCAACGACGGTACCGAGCACGCCCACGAGCTGGCGGCACTGTTGAAAGACACGCCGTGCAAGATCAACCTCATCCCATGGAACCCGTTCCCGGGCGCGCCGTATGGCCGTAGCTCAAACAGCCGTATCGACCGTTTCTCCAAGGTTCTGATGGAGTATGGCTTTACCACTATCGTGCGTAAAACCCGCGGTGATGATATCGATGCCGCCTGTGGTCAGTTGGCTGGTGACGTTATCGACCGCACCAAGCGTACGCTGCGTAAACGCATGCAGGGCGACGCCATCGCGATCAAGTCCGTGTAATTATTATGCAGTCACGGCGCGAGAATTGCGCCGTGGCGGCTACGGATGCGAATAAACAGTCATTGCGCCGGCATATGGGTAATAATTACGGTGCGTTTTATATGACTTTGAGGCAGTATGTAACGACGCAACAACAGTTTAGCCTCACTGCCAGGCCGCCTCTGTCAACGATAACCTGACAGTGTTGGGCGGGGTCATTAGGTTAACTGACCAGAAGTTTCGCGGTGCGGGTGGCATTGTGACTCACCGGCGCCAGGATCCTCACTTTTCACGTACCAGTAGTTGTAGCGAATGAATACTGAAGCCACTCACGACCAAAATGCAGCACTTTCCACTGGCGTACGTCTTCGTAACGCCCGTGAACAACTCGGACTAAGCCAGCAAGCTGTTGCGGAGCGCTTATGTCTGAAGGTTTCCACGGTCCGCGATATTGAAGAAGATAAGGCTCCTGCCGATCTTGCTTCAACGTTTCTGCGTGGTTATATCCGCTCCTATGCGAAACTGGTTCATATCCCTGAAAACGAACTGCTGCCAATGATGGAAAAACAGGCACCGGTCAGAGCGGCGAAAGTCGCGCCGATGCAGAGTTTTTCGCTGGGCAAACGCCGTAAAAAACGTGATGGCTGGCTGATGAGTTTCACCTGGCTGGTGCTGTTTGTGGTCATCGGCCTGACAGGCGCGTGGTGGTGGCAGAACCACAAAGCGCAGCAGGAAGAGATCACCACTATGGCCGATCAAACTTCCGCCGAACTCAATAACTCAGCGGGCGACGGTGCCCAGAGCATTCCTCTGAATACCGACGCCTCTGCAAGCGCCAGCGATTCACAGACGCCAGCGACCGGCACTCAGGATATGGCAACGGCGCAAACTGCTGCGCCAGCCGCGGATCAGACGGCGCAGGCACCGGCAGACAATGCGGTGGTGTCGCCTTCTCAGGCTAACGTCGAGACTGCACCTGCAACCGCGCCTGCAGCAACGGCGGATGCCACTCAGACCTTACCTGCCGATCCGGCAGGCGTGTCGGCAGCACCTGTTGACCCGAACGCGCTGGTGATGAACTTCACCGCCGACTGCTGGCTGGAAGTGACCGATGCGACGGGCAAAAAGCTGTTCAGCGGTCTGCAGCGTAAAGACGGTAATTTAAACCTGACAGGCCAGGCGCCGTACAAACTCAAGATTGGTGCTCCGGCTGCGGTCCAGATCCAGTTCCAGGGTAAACCTGTCGATCTGAGCCGTTTTATCAGAACTAACCAGGTTGCACGTCTGACCGTAAATGCCGAACAATCAGCAGCACAGTAAGTAACGGACAGGCAACGCGGGAGATTTTTCATGCATAACCAGGCTCCTATTCCACGTAGAAAATCGAAACGTATTTACGTCGGGAATGTGCCAATCGGTGATGGTGCGCCCATCGCCGTTCAGTCGATGACCAACACCCGCACCACGGATGTGGAAGCGACGGTCAATCAGATCAAAGCGTTAGAACGCGTAGGCGCGGACATTGTTCGCGTTTCCGTGCCAACGATGGATGCGGCAGAAGCATTCAAACTCATCAAGCAGCAGGTCTCTGTTCCGCTGGTTGCCGATATTCACTTCGATTACCGCATCGCGCTGAAAGTGGCAGAATACGGTGTCGATTGTCTGCGTATCAACCCCGGCAATATCGGCAGCGAAGAGCGTATTCGTGCGGTGGTGGACTGCGCCCGCGATAAAAACATCCCCATCCGTATCGGCGTGAACGCCGGTTCTCTGGAAAAAGATCTGCAGGAAAAGTATGGCGAACCGACGCCGCAGGCGCTGCTGGAATCGGCCATGCGTCATGTGGATCATCTCGATCGCCTGAACTTCGATCAGTTCAAAGTCAGCGTGAAAGCCTCTGACGTTTTCCTTGCCGTTGAATCCTATCGTCTGCTGGCGAAGCAGATCGATCAGCCGCTGCACCTGGGGATCACCGAAGCCGGTGGCGCGCGCAGTGGGGCGGTGAAGTCAGCCATTGGCCTCGGTCTGCTGCTGAACGAAGGCATTGGCGATACCCTGCGCGTCTCGCTGGCCGCCGATCCGGTCGAAGAGATCAAAGTCGGTTTCGATATTCTGAAATCCCTGCGTATCCGTTCCCGTGGCATCAACTTTATCGCCTGCCCGACTTGTTCGCGTCAGGAGTTCGATGTCATCGGTACCGTGAATGCCCTTGAGCAGCGTCTGGAAGATATCATCACCCCAATGGACGTCTCGATTATTGGCTGTGTGGTAAACGGTCCGGGTGAAGCGCTGGTGTCAACGCTTGGCGTAACGGGCGGCAACAAGAAAAGTGGTCTCTATGAAGATGGCGTTCGCAAAGATCGTCTGGATAATAGCGACATGATCGATCAGCTTGAAGCCCGAATTCGCGCCAAAGCGACCATGCTTGATGAAGCGCAGCGCATCAGCGTGCACCAGGTCGAAAAATAACGTGATGGGAAGCGGTATGCTTCCTGTGTATGATTGAACCCTTCGGTTATGAACCCCAGGGTTCATTTTTGTCTATAGAAAGAGAACAAACGTGGCAAAGAATATTCAAGCCATTCGCGGCATGAACGATTATCTGCCTGCCGAGACCGCCATCTGGCAGCGCATTGAAGGCACCCTGAAGCAGGTGCTCGGCAGCTACGGTTACAGCGAAATCCGTTTGCCGATTGTAGAGCAGACCCCGTTATTCAAACGCGCTATCGGCGAAGTGACCGATGTGGTTGAAAAAGAGATGTACACCTTTGAGGATCGTAACGGCGACAGCCTGACTTTACGTCCGGAAGGCACGGCGGGCTGTGTTCGCGCCGGCATCGAGCATGGTCTCCTGTACAATCAGGAGCAACGCCTGTGGTATATCGGCCCAATGTTCCGCCACGAACGTCCGCAGAAGGGCCGCTACCGCCAGTTTAACCAGCTGGGTGTCGAAGCCTTTGGCCTGCAGGGGCCGGATATCGACGCTGAGCTGATCATGCTTACCGCGCGCTGGTGGCGTGCGCTGGGCATCGCTGAACACGTTACGCTGGAGCTGAACTCTATCGGTTCTCTTGAAGCGCGCGCCAACTACCGCGATGCGCTGGTGGCGTTCCTGGAACTGCACAAAGAGAAGCTGGACGAAGACTGCAAGCGTCGTATGTACAGCAACCCGCTGCGCGTGCTGGACTCCAAGAACCCGGACGTACAGGCGCTGCTGAACGATGCGCCTGCGCTGGGTGATTACCTGGATGACGACTCCCGCGAACACTTTGCTGGTCTGTGCAAACTGCTGGAAGCTGCCGGTATTACCTACACGGTTAACCAGCGCCTGGTACGCGGTCTGGACTACTATAACCGCACCGTCTTTGAGTGGGTCACCACTAGCCTGGGTTCCCAGGGGACTGTCTGTGCCGGCGGTCGTTATGACGGTCTGGTTGAGCAGTTAGGCGGTCGCCCAGCACCTGCCGTTGGCTTCGCCATGGGCCTTGAGCGACTTGTTTTGTTAGTTCAGGCAGTTAATCCGGAATTTAAAGCTGATCCTGTTGTCGATATATACCTGGTAGCCTCAGGCGCGGAAACGCAGCCTGCGGCAATGCAGCTTGCCGAACGCGTGCGCGATGCGCTCCCGGAGGCTAAGCTGATGACCAACCACGGCGGCGGCAACTTTAAAAAACAGTTCGCCCGTGCCGATAAGTGGGGCGCGCGTATCGCACTGGTACTTGGCGAGTCAGAAGTGGCTAACGGCGAAGTGGTAGTGAAAGATCTGCGCTCTGGTGAGCAAACAACGGTAACGCAGGACGGCGTTGCGGCGCACTTGCGCACTCTACTGGGCTAAGGAGAAGGACTGCGTGGAAATTTACGAGAACGAAAACGACCAGGTTGATGCACTTAAACGCTTCTTTGCTGAAAACGGCAAAGCCCTGGCTGTTGGGGTTATTTTAGGTATAGGCGCGCTGGTGGGCTGGCGTTACTGGAACAATCATCAGGTCGACTCTGCCCGTGGTTCTTCCTTACAGTATGAAAATACCGTGAGCGCAATCCGCGCCGATCAGCCACAAACGCTGGCAGCGGCAGAGAAATTTGCCGCAGACAACAAAAACACCTACGGTGCGCTGGCTTCCCTGGAAGTGGCTCAGCAGTTTGTTGATAAAAATGAACTGGACAAAGCGGCAGCCCAGCTGCAGCAGGGTCTGGCATCAGCAAGCGACGATAATCTGAAAGCGGTTATCAACCTGCGTCTCGCCCGTATTCAGGTTCAGCAGAAGAAAACTGACGACGCGCTGAAAACGCTGGACAGCGTTAAAGGTGAAGGTTACGCCGCCATTGTTGCCGACCTGCGTGGCGAAGCATTGCTGAGCAAAGGTGACAAACAGGGCGCGCGCAGCGCGTGGGAAGCGGGTGTGAAAAGCAACGCCTCGCCAGCGCTGAGCGAAATGATGCAGATGAAAATAAATAATTTGTCCGTCTGAGAGGGACCCGATGCAATTGCGTAAATTACTTCTGCCAGGACTGCTTTCCGTTACGTTATTGAGCGGCTGTTCACTGTTCAGCGGTGAAGAAGATGTCGTGACCATGTCGCCACTGCCGACGGTTGAAAACCAGTTTGAACCTTCTACCGCCTGGAGCACCTCCGTGGGCGACGGGATTGGTGATTTCTACTCTAACCTGCATCCGGCTTCTGCGGACGGCATTGTCTATGCGGCTGACCGCAAAGGCACGGTAAAAGCCCTGAATGCCGACGACGGCAAAGAAGTGTGGTCGGTCAACCTCGCAGAAAAAAGCGGCTGGCTGTCACGCACGCCTGCGCTGCTCTCCGGTGGTGTAACGATTGCCGGTGGCCATGTTTATATCGGCAGCGAGAAGGCACAGGTCTATGCTCTTAACGCCAGCGATGGTTCCATTGCCTGGCAGACGCGCGTGGCGGGCGAAACGCTCTCTCGTCCGGTCGTCAGCGACGGCATGGTGCTGGTGCATACCGCAAACGGTCAGCTGCAGGCGCTGAATGAAACTGACGGCGCGGTAAAATGGACCGTGAACCTGGATATGCCTGCGCTCTCCCTGCGCGGCGAATCGGCTCCGGCTACCGCGTTTGGCGCCGCCATTGTCGGCGGTGATAACGGTCGCGTTAGCGCCGTGCTGATGCAGCAAGGTCAGCTGATCTGGCAGCAGCGTATCTCTCAGGCTACCGGTCCGACCGAAATTGACCGTCTGAGCGATGTCGATACCACGCCGGTTATCGTGAATGGCGTTGTGTATGCGCTGGCCTATAACGGCAACCTGACCGCGATGGATCTGCGTAGTGGTCAGATCATGTGGAAACGTGAGCTGGGCTCGGTGAACGATTTCATCGTTGACGGCAACCGCATCTATCTGGTCGATCAGAACGATCGCGTGCTGGCCCTGAGCACCGAAGGCGGCGTGACGCTGTGGACGCAAAGCGATCTGCTGCACCGTCTGCTGACCGCGCCAGCACTCTATAACGGCAGCCTGGTGGTGGGTGATAGCGAAGGCTATATGCACTGGATTGACCCAAGCAACGGTCGTTTTGTCGCGCAGGCGAAGGTCGACAGTTCCGGCTTCCTGACCGAGCCAGTATCGGTTGACGGTAAACTGCTGATCCAGGCAAAAGACGGCACGCTGTACGCGATCACGCGTTAATCACCGCGGTTGTAGTATACTCAACGGCTCCTGTTGCTTCAGGGGCCGTTTTGATTTTTTAAAAAACGCCGCAAATGCGACGTGATATCGAATTTTATGAGGCTTTAAACATGGTACCTGTGGTCGCGCTTGTCGGGCGCCCGAACGTTGGAAAATCCACTCTTTTTAACCGTTTAACACGCACCCGTGATGCGCTGGTTGCGGATTTCCCGGGGCTCACGCGTGACCGTAAGTACGGTCGTGCAGAAGTGGAAGGTCGTGAGTTTATCTGTATCGATACCGGTGGTATCGACGGTACAGAGGACGGCGTGGAAACCCGCATGGCGGAGCAATCCCTGCTGGCGATCGAAGAGGCCGACATCGTGCTGTTTATGGTCGATGCGCGCGCGGGCCTGATGCCTGCCGACTCGGCTATCGCCAAGCACCTGCGCTCGCGTGAAAAAGCAACTTTCCTGGTGGCGAACAAAACCGACGGTATCGATCCCGACCAGGCGATGGCCGATTTCTGGTCATTAGGCCTGGGCGATATCTACCCGATCGCCGCCTCTCACGGTCGTGGCGTGACCAGTCTGCTGGAAACCGCGCTGCTGCCGTTCGTTGACGAGATCAACCCGCCGGAAGAGGTCGACGAAGACGCCGAATACTGGGCGCAGTTCGAAGAAGGCGAAGAGGGCGAAGAAGAAGAGCCTGAAGACGACTTCAACCCGCAGGATCTGCCGATCAAGCTCGCCATTGTGGGCCGTCCAAACGTCGGTAAGTCAACGCTTACTAACCGTATTCTCGGTGAAGATCGCGTGGTGGTGTACGACATGCCGGGCACGACCCGTGACAGCATCTACATCCCGATGCAGCGCGACGAGCGTGAATATGTGCTGATCGACACCGCGGGCGTGCGTAAGCGCGGCAAAATCACCGATGTAGTGGAAAAATTCTCGGTAATCAAAACCCTGCAGGCGATTGAAGATGCCAACGTGGTGATGCTGGTTATCGATGCCCGTGAAGGTATCTCCGATCAGGATCTCTCCCTGCTCGGCTTTATCCTCAATAGTGGGCGCTCACTGGTTATCGTCGTCAACAAGTGGGATGGCCTGAGCAATGAAGTGCGTGAGCAGGTGAAAGAGACCCTCGACTTCCGTCTGGGCTTTATCGACTTTGCTCGTGTGCATTTCATCTCTGCCCTGCACGGTAGCGGCGTCGGCAACCTGTTTGAATCCGTACGCGAAGCCTACGACAGCTCCACCCGCCGTGTCGGTACCGCGATGCTGACCCGCATCATGACCATGGCGGCAGAAGACCACCAGCCACCGCTGGTGCGTGGTCGTCGCGTGAAGCTGAAGTATGCGCACGCTGGTGGTTATAACCCACCGATCGTGGTTATCCACGGTAACCAAGTGAAGGATCTGCCGGACTCCTACAAACGTTACCTGATGAACTACTTCCGCAAATCGCTGGACGTAATGGGTACGCCAATCCGTATCCAGTTCAAGGAAGGGGATAACCCGTTTGCTAACAAACGCAACACCCTGACGCCGAACCAGATGCGTAAACGTAAGCGCTTGATTAAACACATCAAGAAAAGCAAATAATCCTTGCTGCTCTGCCAAAAAACCCGCGCCTGTCGCGGGTTTTTTTATGCCTGACAGGGACGAATAAATATTGATGTGATGTCAATCACTATTCATGTTTATCCAACATAAAATCTAAGAAATAAGACGATTGTCGAACTTTCATCTTTTGAGGGTGGGGTGGGGGCTGGACAAAAGTTGCTTCAGGTTATCAAATGGTTAAATAACATTTCGCCGGATGTAAAAAAGCCACCCGAATGCTGATGGGGCGGCTGACTTCCGGTGCTAACAAGTACGACGACACATCATCTCGGGAGAATTATGCAATCCTCTGTTAATAAAAACGAAAGCCGAACTTTCTTCGGCCATCCTTATCCGCTCGGCGCGCTGTTCTTCACGGAGATGTGGGAGCGCTTCTCGTTTTACGGTATTCGTCCGCTGCTAATTCTGTTTATGGCGGCCACCGTCTATGACGGCGGCATGGGGCTGGCGCGTGAGAATGCCTCCGCTATCGTCGGTATCTTCGCCGGAACCATGTACCTGGCCGCGCTGCCGGGCGGCTGGCTGGCGGATAACTGGCTCGGCCAGCAGAGAGCGGTCTGGTACGGCTCGATCCTGATTGCGCTCGGCCACCTGTCGATTGCGCTGTCGGCGGTGATGGGTAACAACCTGTTCTTTATCGGCCTGATGTTTATTGTCCTTGGCTCTGGCCTGTTCAAAACCTGTATCTCGGTAATGGTCGGCACCCTGTATAAGAAAGGCGATGCGCGTCGTGACGGCGGCTTCTCGCTGTTCTATATGGGCATCAACATGGGGTCGTTTATCGCGCCGCTGATCTCCGGCTGGTTGATTAAATCCCACGGCTGGCACTGGGGCTTTGGTATCGGCGGCATCGGGATGCTGGTGGCGCTGGTCATCTTCCGCCTCTTTGCCGTGCCGTCGATGAAGCGCTACGACAGCGAAGTGGGGCTGGACTCCACCTGGAACAGCCCGGTAGCGAAGAAAAAGGGTGTCGGCGGCTGGTTGCTGGCGCTGGCGGCGGGTATTGCAATTATTGTCACCCTGATTGCCCAGGGCGTGATTGTCATTAACCCGGTCGCCGTGGCCAGCGTACTGGTGTATGTGATTGCCGCCTCCGTGGCGCTCTACTTCATCTGGCTGTTTGCCTTTGCCGGCCTGAACCGGAAAGAGCGCGCCAGACTGCTGGTCTGCTTCATCCTGCTGGTCTCTGCAGCCTTCTTCTGGTCAGCGTTCGAGCAAAAACCGACCTCGTTCAACCTGTTTGCGAATGACTACACCAACCGCATGATCGGCGATTTTGAAATCCCGGCGGTGTGGTTCCAGTCGATTAACGCCCTGTTTATTATTCTGCTGGCGCCGGTCTTTAGCTGGGCCTGGCCTAAACTGGCGCAAAACAACATTCGCCCGAGCAGCATCACCAAGTTCGTGATCGGGATTCTGTGCGCGGCAGGGGGCTTTGGCCTGATGATGCTGGCGGCGCAGAATGTCCTCAGTAACGGTGGGGCGGGGGTATCGCCGTTCTGGCTGGTGGGCAGTATCCTGATGCTGACCCTCGGGGAACTGTGCCTGAGCCCGATTGGTCTGGCGACCATGACCCTGCTGGCCCCGGAAAGAATGCGCGGTCAGATGATGGGGCTGTGGTTCTGTGCCAGTGCGCTGGGCAACCTGGCGGCAGGTCTCATTGGCGGTCATGTTAAAGCCGACCAGCTGGATATGCTGCCGGACCTCTTCGCGCGCTGCTCCATCGCCCTGCTGATTTGTGCCGCCGTTCTGACGGTGCTCATTGTTCCGGTGCGTCGTATGCTGGAAAATACGCAGACGAAAAACGAGCCGAAGCCGGTAACCAACGCCTGATATCAGCCTGAGCTGGCCGGGGCGTGCGTTACGCTCCGGCCTTGCAATGACAGAGGTGATACATGCAGATTGGGTTTGTTGGACTTGGCGCGGTGGTTGAAACCGCCTACTTACCCGCACTTCAGAGCACCTTTGGGTCTTCCCTTCGCTGCCTGGGATTCGATATCCAGCCAGCAAAAAACCTTGATGGCGTCACCCGTACTCCTTCGCTCGCCGACCTTCTTGCCCGCCACCTCGATACGCTGTTTATCACTACCGCATCGTTGCAGCACCTTGAGGTGCTTGAGCAGGCGCTGGCGTCTTCTGTCCCGCGTATTGTGGTCGAAAAACCGATCGTCGCGACGCTTGCCCAGATCGCCAGGCTGAAAACGTTGCTGGCAAGGCCAGAGGTGGCCTCCCGGGTACTGGCGCTCGATCACTGGATGGCGCGCATTAATCTGGTGCAGCTGGGGTTGGTGAAGAACTTTTCGGATATCCTCAGCATCGAGGGCTTTTTACAGGAGCCGAGCGGGTTTAACGCGGCGGGAGAACCCATTGCGCTTAACTTTGCCACCGGGGAACCGGATACCCGAACGCTGCGCCATCCTGATGGGGTGATCCTGGATATCGGCACGCACGTGCTGGCGATGATACGGGAAACGGTGCGTTACCTTGGCGGAGAGGGCGATATAGCCTTACAGGTTGTGACGGCCAGAGACCGCCTGGGGTGCGATATCGCTAAAGGCGACCTGACCACCGCAGAAGGCGAGGCGCATCTGCAGGGAACGATGGGCGGCGTGCCGGTGGATATCTGGCTCAACAAGTATGCCGGGCCGAGCGGCGGGCAGAAAGGGCTGCGGCTCTATCTGCGGGACGGACGCATCCTCAGCCACGACCGGCGCGGAGCGGAAGATGTGCTGGAGCTGATGGATAAGGGGCAGGTTGTTCAGTCCTGGCGTTTTGGCGGCACGATTTACGCCCACTGTCTGGCGGAGCATATCCTGGGGGAGCAGAGCCTGTTTGAACGTGCCCCGCAGGAGGTGAGCCGCACAACGCAACGTCGGCTGGAGGAAGTAACATGCCTGCTGACATTACAGCAACAGCTGCGTGGCCCCCACTGAGCGCATCGTGTTAAAATCAACACCGTACTGAATATCCTTCCAAGGAGTCATCATGTTGATTACCTGCCCGGATTGCCATGCGGAGATTGAACCGCAAAACGGCGTAGCGCATTGCGAGAATTGCCACAAGGATATCGCTCTGGAAGCGCGCTGTCCTGAGTGCCATAAGCCGCTTGAGGTGTTAAAAGCCTGCGGTGCGGTGGACTATTTCTGTCAGAACGGCCACGGTCTGATCTCGAAAAAGCGCGTTGAGTTCGTCCTGCCCGGCGCTTAATCGCAGACGCAGTCTTCGCCCTTACGCCACAAATCCACCAGCGAGGGCGGGGCTTCCTGTTCCGGCACCAGCAGGATCACGTCGGTATACTGCGCCTGGTTGTGCCGGGTCCAGATGATCTGGATGCGAAAATAGCGCTGATCGCCGCGCCCCGGTGATGACGCCTGGCCGGGCGGCTGGCCGAGGTTCAGCGCCTGGTCGAGGATCGCTACCACCCGCTGGCGCTGCTGCTCGTTCAGTTCCGAGAGGGCAATACGCCGCAGGCCGCTCAGCTTAGGAATAAAAGCGACGCCGCCTTCGCGGGCCAGCTCAACCACGGCGTCGTCCGTCAGTTCCGGGATCTGCATTTACAGTACTCCTGTGCTCTTCCAGGCCTGTTCAATGGCTGCCGCCACGTCGCCGCCAGCGCGTTTCTCTCCATGATAGATGGTCAGCCGTGCAAAGGCGGCAAAATCCGCGTCCTGCGCCAGGTTGCGATCGCACACCGTATCGTACCAGGCGTAGCCAGCCTTTTCCCAGGCATAGCCCCCGATGGCGGTGGCCGCCAGGTAAAAGGCGCGGTTAGGGATGCCGGAGTTAAGGTGCACGCCGCCGTTATCCTCACGGGTTTTAATGAAATCATCCATATGCCCCGGCTGCGGATCTTTGCCCAGCAACGGATCGTCGTAGGCGCTGCCCGGCTCGGACATGGAACGCAGAGCCTTGCCGTTAACGCCCTCTGCCAGCAGGCCTTCGCCAATCAGCCAGTCGGCCTTATCGGCGGTTTGCTTAAGGTGATATTGCTTCACCAGCGCACCAAACACGTCTGATAACGACTCGTTCAGCGCCCCGGACTGTTCAAAGTAGATAAGCCCGGCTTCGGTCTCGGTGACGCCGTGGCTCAGCTCGTGGGCGACCACGTCGATGGCGATGGTAAAGCGGTTAAAAATCTCGCCGTCCCCGTCGCCAAACACCATCTGCTGCCCGTTCCAGAAGGCGTTCTGATACTCCCGGCCATAATGCACGGTACCGGTGAGGATTAGCCCTTTGTTATCGAGGGAGTCACGCTGATAGTTCTTCCAGAAAAAATCATGGGTGATGCCCAGATAATCGTAGGCTTCGTCCACCGCCACGTCGCCGTTAGAGCGCTGCCCCTCATAGCGCACCTGAGTGCCCGGCAGCTCCTGGGTCTGCCTGGCGTCGTAAATGTCCCGCTCCAGCTGCCCGGGTCTGTTCACGTGCGGCGCGACGGGTTTGCCCGGCATGTGGGCCATCAGCGTCTGGACATGGGTCAGGGTCTGGCGAGCGCAGCGCTGCTGCGGCTCAGAGCCGCTCTCAATAATACGGCGAAGGATATAGGGCGGGATCACGCTATAGATTCGGGTCATGCGTCTCTCCTGTTATGGCAATGCCGAAAAAAGCAACAGCTTAAGTGTATGCCATCGCAGCAAAACGGCAGGCAAGTCGGACAAATCGCGGGGCGAAAAAGTGGCGCACCCGGCGCACAGGGTTTAGGTTTTAACGACCCAACGCGAGGAACGGCATGAAGAAAAACCTGGCTCTGGCCATCACAGGATTTACCTTGATCGCTATTACCTATGGGATGGCGCGCTTTTCATGGGGCATCATGCTGCCGGATATCCGGCAGGCTATCCCTTTCTCGCCGCAGGCCGCGGGCCTGATTGCCGCCTGCAGCTACGGGGCCTATTGTCTGTCGGTTTTTTTCGCCTCGTCTCTGACTGAGCGCTTCGGGCCGCGCTTGCCGGCCGTTCTGGCGGCCTTAACGGCGGCGGCCGGGCTGCTGATTCTGGCGTTCGCCCCTTCGCCGCCGATGCTGGCCGCGGGACTGTTCATTGCTGGCCTCAGTTCGGGGTTGGCGTCTCCCGCCCTGGCAGGGGCCGTAAGCCTCGGGGTTAACCCCGAGCGGCAAACTCAGGTGAACACCATTATCAATGCCGGGACCAGCGGCGGCATCATTCTGTCGGTGCCAGTGCTGTTTTTTGTGCCGGGAGGCTGGCGGATTGCCTGCGCGATCTTTGCCCTTATGGCGTTAGTCTCTCTTATTCCCGTCTGGCGCTATCTGCCCCGCGCGGGAAGGGCGGGCGAAATGACTCCGGGCTGGCGCAGCCTGATGCATAAACCGGGGATGATTCGGCTCTCCGCTATTGCGCTGGTCAGCGGCATCGCCAGCGCCGCCTGGTGGAGCTTCGGTCCTGAGCTTTTGCAGCGCCATACCGGGCTGGATGACGCCGCCACCAACATCCTGTGGCTGGTGAGCGGCGGGGCAGGGGTGGCCGCCGTGTTTACCGGCAGCCTGGCGAAACGCATCGGCATGCGCGGGGTTTATCGCGGATCGCAGATCTTTATGGCGGGATCGCTGATTGCCCTGGCCTTCAGCAAGGGCTTTGCCTGGTGGCTGGTGCCGGTGGTGGCGATGAGCGGGGCGGGGTATGTGATTTTATCGGGCGTGCTGCTGGTGCAGGGGGCGCGGGTCGCGGAGCCTTCGCCTGCTGCCGGGGTCAGCGTTGCCTTCCTGATGCTGGCGGTCGGGCAGATTATCGGCTCGGTGCTCTTTGGCCAGCTGTATGGATTTGTCGGCGCGGCGTGGGCGCTGCTGGCCTTCTCCGCGCTATCGCTGGCGATGCTGATGGTGAGGCCCGCCCCCCGGAATTAATCGCGTCATCCCTTTTTGCGGGCGCGGGTTTTCCTGGCTGGCGTCACACCTTTCACTTCGCTTTCCACCCAGCCGTCTGACAGGCGGGTAGTAAGCACATCACCCGCTTTAACCTGTTTCGTCTGCTTCAGCACTTTGCCGTCGGTTGCCGTGGTCACGCTGTAGCCGCGCGCCAGGGTTGAAAGCGGGCTGACGGCTTCCAGGTGGGTGACCGCGTTACCAAAACGCTCGCGGGTGCTGCTCAGGCGGGCACGCAGATTCTCCGCAAGGCGATATTCCAGCTGCTGAATGCGGGTTTGTGCGCGATAAATACGCGGCTGCGGGTTGTGCTGATTCAGGCGCTGGGTAACGCGCTGCTGGCGCTGCACCGCCCGTTTAAGCTGGCTATCCACCGCCACGTTCATCCGCTGGCGCAGACGTTCCAGCACGGTTTGCTGACGCGCCAGGCGCAGCTGCGGGTGTTGTTGCTGCAGACGATGATGAAGCTGGGTAAAGCGGCGGGTGCGGTTGGCGAGGAAATAGTCCATCGCCATCTCCAGCCGTTGCTGGCCGTTTTGCAGCTGGCGCAGCAGCTCGAGCTGGTTACGGCTCACCATCTCTGCCGCAGCGGACGGTGTGGGGGCCCGCAGGTCAGCAACAAAATCGGTGATAGTGACGTCAGTTTCGTGCCCGACGGCGCTGACTACCGGGATCCGGCTGGCAAAAATCGCCCGCGCCACCCGCTCGTCGTTAAAGCTCCAGAGATCTTCCAGAGAGCCGCCTCCGCGCCCGACAATCAGCACATCACACTCCTGACGGGCGTTAGCAAGCTCAATGGCGCGGACAATCTGCCCCGGCGCATCATCGCCCTGTACCGCGGTCGGATAGATAACGACCGGCAGGGAAGGGTCGCGGCGTTTCAGGACGTGCAGAATGTCATGCAGCGCGGCGCCGGTTTTCGAGGTGATCACCCCCACGCAGTGGGCGGGAGAGGGGAGCGGTTGTTTGTACTGCTGATCGAACAGGCCCTCAGCGGAAAGCGTGGCTTTCAGCTGCTCATATTTTTGCTGAAGAAGCCCTTCACCCGCAGGCTGCATGCTCTCGACAATAATCTGATAATCACCGCGCGGCTCGTACAACGTGATACTGGCGCGAACCAGCACCTGCTGCCCGTGCTGCGGACGGAAGGTCACCCGGCGGTTGCTGTTGCGGAACATCGCGCAGCGCACCTGGGCGGTGTTGTCCTTCAGGGTGAAGTACCAGTGACCGGACGCCGGCTGGGTGAAATTGGAGATCTCTCCGCTGATCCACACCTGGCCTATTTCCTGCTCAAGCAGCAAGCGGACCGTCTGATTCAGGCGGCTGACAGTATAAATTGAGGGGGATTGGGAGGATAACATGTGAGCGGGATCAAATTCTAAATCAGCAGGTTATTCAGTCGATAGTAACCTGATAAGAGGCAATCGCAAGCATTATTTATAAAAAAGTGTGGATGCAATCGGTTACGCTCTGTATAATGCCACGGCAATATTTAACCACCCAGGTCAGAGATATTGCCCATGCTACGTATCGCTAAAGAAGCACTGACGTTTGACGACGTCCTCCTCGTTCCCGCTCATTCCACCGTTCTGCCGAATACTGCCGACCTCAGCACGCAGTTAACCAAAACCATTCGCCTGAACATTCCTATGCTCTCCGCGGCAATGGACACCGTGACTGAAGCGCGCCTGGCTATCGCCCTGGCTCAGGAAGGCGGCATTGGCTTTATTCATAAAAACATGTCTATCGAGCGTCAGGCGGAAGAAGTTCGCCGCGTGAAGAAGCATGAATCTGGCATCGTTACCGACCCACAAACCGTTCTGCCAACCACCACCCTGCGCGAAGTGAAAGAGCTGACCGAGCGTAACGGTTTTGCAGGCTATCCGGTTGTCACCTCCGATAACGAACTGGTGGGCATCATCACTGGCCGTGACGTGCGTTTCGTCACCGACCTGAACCAGCCGGTCAGCGTTTACATGACCCCGAAAGAGCGTCTGGTCACCGTACGTGAAGGTGAATCCCGCGACGTGGTCTTCGCAAAAATGCACGAAAAACGCGTTGAAAAAGCGCTGGTTGTGGACGACAGCTTCCACCTGCGCGGCATGATCACCGTTAAAGACTTCCAGAAAGCAGAACGTAAACCGAACGCCTGTAAAGACGAGCATGGCCGTCTGCGCGTTGGCGCGGCGGTGGGCGCGGGTGCGGGCAACGAAGAGCGCGTTGATGCGCTGGTTGCGGCGGGCGTTGACGTGCTGCTGATCGACTCTTCTCACGGCCACTCCGAGGGCGTGCTCCAGCGTATTCGTGAGACCCGTGCGAAATACCCTGACCTGCAGATCATCGGCGGTAACGTGGCAACCGGCGCGGGCGCGCGTGCCCTGGCTGAAGCGGGCTGTAGCGCAGTGAAAGTGGGTATCGGCCCAGGCTCCATCTGTACCACCCGTATCGTGACCGGCGTGGGCGTTCCGCAGATCACTGCGGTATCCGACGCGGTAGAAGCGCTGGAAGGCACCGGTATTCCGGTTATCGCTGACGGCGGTATCCGTTTCTCTGGCGATATCGCGAAAGCGATCGCGGCCGGTGCGGCAGCGGTAATGGTGGGCTCCATGCTGGCCGGTACCGAAGAGTCTCCGGGTGAAATCGAACTGTTCCAGGGCCGTTCTTATAAATCTTACCGTGGGATGGGCTCTCTGGGCGCGATGTCCAAAGGCTCCTCCGACCGCTACTTCCAGACCGATAACGCTGCCGACAAACTGGTGCCGGAAGGTATCGAAGGCCGTGTGGCCTATAAAGGCTACCTGAAAGAGATCATCCACCAGCAGATGGGCGGCCTGCGCTCCTGTATGGGCCTGACCGGCTGTGGTACTATCGACCTGTTACGTACCAAAGCGGAGTTTGTACGTATCAGCGGTGCGGGTATCCAGGAAAGCCACGTTCACGACGTGACCATCACCAAAGAGTCCCCGAACTACCGCATGGGCTCCTGATAAATTTCCACGCCCGGCTATATGCCGGGCGATTTTGTTTCACTTGCCTCGGAATTAGCGTCAATGACGGAAAATATTCATAAACATCGCATTCTCATTCTGGATTTCGGTTCGCAGTACACTCAGCTGGTGGCACGTCGCGTACGTGAGCTGGGCGTTTACTGTGAACTGTGGGCGTGGGATGTCACGGAAGCACAGATTCGCGAATTCAACCCAAGCGGTATCATTCTCTCTGGCGGCCCGGAAAGCACCACCGAAGATAACAGCCCGCGCGCGCCGCAGTATGTATTCGAAGCCGGAGTGCCGGTGTTCGGCGTCTGCTACGGCATGCAGACCATGGCGATGCAGTTGGGTGGCCATGTAGAAGGCTCCAACGAACGTGAGTTCGGCTATGCACAGGTTGAAGTCCAGACCGACAGCGCCCTGATCCGCGGTATCGAAGACTCCCTGACCGCCGACGGCAAAGCGCTGCTGGATGTCTGGATGAGCCACGGCGATAAAGTCACCGCTATCCCGTCCGACTTCGTGACCGTTGCCAGCACCGAGAGCTGCCCGTTTGCTATCATGGCGAACGAAGAGAAGCGCTTCTACGGCGTGCAGTTCCACCCGGAAGTGACCCACACCCGTCAGGGTATGCGCATGCTGGAGCGCTTTGTTCGCGATATCTGCCAGTGTGAAGCCCTGTGGACCCCAGCAAAAATCATCGACGACGCCGTGGAACGTATCCGCCAGCAGGTGGGTGACGACAAAGTGATCCTCGGTCTGTCCGGTGGCGTTGACTCCTCCGTGACCGCGATGCTGCTGCACCGTGCCATCGGTAAAAACCTGACCTGCGTCTTCGTCGACAATGGACTGCTGCGCCTGAACGAAGCCCAGCAGGTGATGGACATGTTCGGCGACCACTTCGGCCTGAATATCGTTCACGTGGAAGGCGAGCAGCGCTTCCTCGACGCGCTGGCGGGCGAAAACGATCCGGAAGCCAAACGTAAAATCATTGGCCGCGTTTTCGTTGAAGTGTTCGACGAAGAAGCGCTGAAGCTGGAAGATGTGAAGTGGCTGGCGCAGGGCACCATCTACCCTGACGTGATCGAATCCGCGGCATCCGCCACCGGTAAAGCACACGTCATCAAGTCTCACCACAACGTGGGCGGCCTGCCGAAAGAGATGAAGATGGGTCTGGTTGAACCGCTGCGTGAGCTGTTCAAAGACGAAGTGCGTAAGATCGGCCTGGAGCTTGGCCTGCCGTACGACATGCTCTACCGTCACCCGTTCCCGGGGCCGGGTCTGGGCGTGCGCGTGCTGGGCGAAGTGAAGAAAGAGTACTGCGACCTGCTGCGTCGCGCGGATGCGATCTTCATCGAAGAGCTGCACAAAGCTGACCTGTACAACAAAGTGAGCCAGGCGTTCACCGTCTTCCTTCCGGTTCGCTCTGTAGGCGTAATGGGCGATGGCCGTAAGTACGACTGGGTTGTCTCCCTGCGTGCGGTGGAGACTATCGACTTTATGACTGCCCACTGGGCGCACCTGCCGTATGACTTCCTGGGTCGCGTATCCAACCGTATTATCAACGAAGTGAACGGTATTTCCCGCGTGGTGTATGACATCAGCGGTAAGCCACCAGCGACGATTGAGTGGGAATGACATTCTTATTTAATTTTTTGATTTAATTAAATAAAAACAATGCCATTAATGATTTATTCACATCATTAATGGCATTGTTCATGGTGTGTGAAAGCGTCATCTGGCAAGGTATTCTGATACCATGGTGGAAGTTCTTTTTCACATGGTATCGAGTCAAAGCCACATATCCTTTAGGCGTAGCCATTTTCTGAATATGCTAGGATGAGCACGCGTTGGTAGAGCATCACCTTGAGTCCCATTGGCGTTTCAGAGAAATTAGTCTGTCATCACGATTCAGTTTGTTATCGGCTTCCTCAATTTGTTGTAATATTTTTTCCATTCCATAAGGCCAAGCCAACGTGTTATCTGGCAGAACCGTATAGAGTAGCGCCAGCGCTTGTTCAGGATAACGGTCTATGATGTTGTCTCCGGACTTATAGAGTGATGGTAACATTAGATGGTCTCGCTCGATTTTGCTTAGAAGTGGCAAAACCAATGCTGCGATAGTAGGAAATTGCTCGCCGCTGGAGAAAGCTAACTCGCAAAGACGAGCTGATGTGTTGGGCGATCTGGCTGATAGTTGGCGAGGCCAAATTTGTAGCAGCTCGGAAAGCTGTTTTTTCCATCGGCTATGTGAGTTTTTGTCTTTCTCTTCAGACCATCGTTGAGCTTGCCATAAGACCCGAGATCGAAATTCATCATCGACTTTTAAAAGCAAGCTGCGCATCTCGTCATTGGAAATGCAACGTCCACCTGTGGCATCGTCTACAGTTCCCCACCCGGCTAGGATCATACTTGCAATGATTTCACTATATGAACGACTCGACAGAAGAGGAGCCACGGCAAACTCCAGCATGTCGCTCTTGAGCTGCATGTAGAGTTTTTTATTTGGAATTTTAGCCCCCCACAAGAAGCCTGACCATGCTGCGTCGCGATCGTCCCGGTCGTTGCTCTGAAGCGCAGGCAATAAGTAATGCTCCGTCCATTTCGGGTCGACAGCGAAAAACCAGTTGAGGTTGTGACAAAAGATCACAATTGCATGTCTGCGCAAGTCGTTTGGAAGCGCCAACAGGGCCTCAGCGTGAATAAGCCATTCGGAAGGAATGCATTGATTTTGATTAAGATTATCCGTGCGGGGGTCGTTAAAAAGCGTTTTAGCGATCTTACCAGTAGGAGAATTAATCGCTTCAATCGTCCAGTCTGGCTCTTTGGAACCTCGAATAATACCTGAATATCCTTCGTTCGGTGATTCACTAAGGACGCCAACCAGCTTCATCAAAATGCAGTCGAAAATAGGAAGGTAGTCTTTGCTTAGCTTTGCACTGACATCCTGCAGCCAATCAGTCGCGGGGCGAAGAATCGTTGCAAGCTGCGCATTTGAATAACGAGCTAGTCGCATGGCAATCAACCAAGCTAATCTTGCCTTGTCATTCTTTCGTGCCTCTGAAGTAAGGAAACGTTGCCATGCCCACTCTGGGAAACTTCCTTGTTTAGCTGCATAGGTCAACGCAGCAAAAGCGCGCGCAGGGCGTTGAGCGGCAAGGCCGGAATAAGGATCGTTCTCTACGAGAAAATCGTCTGATCGACCACTACCTTCCTTCGCTCGTAGCAGTACTAGTGAAAGGGGGGTTTCTGCTAGTCCTTCATGACTGGTGTTAGTCCTGACCCATCCTGTCCGAACTTCCAGCGATTCAGCAGTTCTCCCGCCATAATCCTCTTTCCAGTCGGGCGTAGCTGCACGGAGCAGCTTCGCTTGTTTACGAGCGTTGACTGAAAGCTTGCATTCTGAGTTTTGAAGCCACTGAATGCGATTTAGAATCGACCAAGCTCGTCTGCTATCGTAGGCTGCAATCTTCTCGCGCTTCCATCGCTTTGGACCTATCAACAGCTTTTGTTCGATTAACTTGCGCGATGCACTACCGAGTTTCTTCCATCGCTCTGCGATGACCAATAATAGGTCGCGTTGATGATAACGATCCCAGAATGCGGTATTGCTTAAAGACGATATGAATTGTCCAAATTCATTATCTGAAACAATACTTTTTTTTCCTGATGCCCATATTCGTAGCCGGGCAAAAATAGTGTCATCTTCCGTAGGCCATGATAAAAATTCTTGTTTAGCGGCTGATTTATTAGTTTGAACTAGTTGTGTGAACAGCTCCGCAAATTGTATAACTAAAGCTGAAAGTCCATGCGTTCGATGATAGTCGTCGTTATCTTCAATATTATCCTTGACTAATGGGCTTATATTTCTAAGTCCATAGCCACCAATTTCTTTTTCAAGTGCTAGAGCTAGTTCGAGATTCTGTCGTAAAGCTTTAACAATTGCTGAACACCACTCATCAGGAACAGTAATTATTTCGTGCGTTTCAGGATATTTCACATCCATCCACAGCAAGTAATTTTCATCTTTCTGAGTGGTCTCTGCTTCGGGCATCTTAGGTGTATTTGTGAAAGAGGGTTTTGCAGAAAGGTGAGGGCGGAGCACCTCCCCAAACCGCCTAACGATAGCGCTATTCCATCCGTCTGCTTTAATGACGGATTGCAACGCATACCACTCACTGTGGAATTCTTCGACGTACTTCCAAGCCTCAAAAAGCGACCGCCAAGCGTTGCGAATGTTCTGATGAATGTGTCGATTGCTTCGCTCTAGCTCCCAAGAGATGAGCCGTTGAATGTGCTGATTAAGTGACGACTGATGGGATGCCCACCATACTGCGGCAGGCTGGTCGCAAACCTTTGCGAGCCATACGCCCAATGTATCTATGCGCGGGACAATACGTGGGAAATGATTAGCCCAATGTCCGCGAAATGCAGTAAGATTTTCATTGCGGATCGCTGCTTTATCAAGATGATTAAGTTCAAAGGCATCCCACGCATTGGGTGGTGTTTCTCGCTTGGCATAATTAACTTCAGGATCTGGTTTAGTCGGCAAGGGGTCTGAATCAAGGCCATATAGATCGAATGGATCAATATAGGGTTCTTTGCTATTAAGTGAGATTGAATTAACCGGCCTTGCGAATCGTCGGTATTTGTCGAACACACAAAGCCATTCAGCAGGGGGGAGAACCTCCCCCTCGCAGAACTTCTTTACGCCTTCGTAGGTTGAAATAACATGTGTCACCTGACCTCGTTCATGAGGCTGAAGTGCTGTCGGTCCTTTTTTGGATGCGTCAATAATCTTTGTGAACCATGCTTCAGGATTACGGGCTCGCTCTGCCCAAGCCTCAAGAGATTTCCATAAAGCAGCATGTGAATCCTCTGGGCTATATGGGATGGCCTCAACACCTTTGTGCCGCCATCGTGCGACGGCATCGTCATGGTCGCCAGATTGGAAAGCATAAGCGTTTGCGCGGTTCCCTGAGGTCTTACGCAAAGCTTCAAGAAGATATTGAACTGGAGGATCGTCGGCAGTATACCCAACAAATACAACAATATATTTTTCAAGTATTTCACGAATGAAAGTTGTTGCCCATCCGTCCGATAGATATGCACGACCAAATTCGGAACTTGAGAGAACAAAGCCATCATCCTCAGCAGCTGTATAAGTTGGTGTTGAGCGGCCATGGAGATAGACTATTCCATTGATCTCATTTGGAAGTAAAGGGTTCGGTAACCTTGGGGGTTGCCATATACGAAGATTGCGCCCGCAGTCATCAAATAATCTGTCGAAGTTCGTCGTGACTAATTGAACAGTACCTTCTGGCGTCGTCGCCAGGTCCAGCAAAATTCTGTGTGCAGTCAGATCGCAGCCCACAGGTGGCTTTAATGCAGATGCTACCGCCTCCTCGATATCGCGTGAGGTGAAGTCTCTTTCTAGAAGCCCAAAAACACGGTCAGCAGATATGACACCGGGTATACCAACACGCTTGTCGATCTCTCTAGCTTCTTGTATTAGCCTATAGGCAGGACTATTTTGGTCGACACCAAGCCTAGCAACTACTTGACTTGCTAAGCCAAAGAAATCTGGTAATTGAGCACGTGCTCGGGATACGCCTGCCCCGCAAAAGAAAATTACTCGGCCCTGATCTCTGGCAAGAAGGAGATCGTCAGGGATTGATGGTCCGTCGGCAAAAAATCGCAAATCCTTTCCTCCGCAATCTACATTTATGTTTAGGCTACCAAAACCCGTCTCTTAGTGATTAAAGTTTTGATTAGTCTCTTTATTGTCTAGAGTTTCGCCATTACCTGTATGTTGTATATTTGATAGCACCCGAGCAACGCAATCTAAAACTAACTTAAACTGTGAACTGATACATACCAATTGCTATCATGGTATTTTTAATAGCATACATAGTAACTTTATAATTAATTGATTTTTAATTATTTTCCATGGTTGATAATGAGATGGGAATAATTCCCGCCTGTTAAGCGCTGATAAATCAAGCCCGCATCGCGCGGGCTTTTTTTCACCTGTCTCATTTCACCGCTTGCTCAATCACCCGGGCAACTTCTTCGGGATGACTCACCATCGACACATGGCTTGCCGCTACCTCGGTGGTTTTCGCATCAATCGCCTTCGCCATTGAACGCTCCAGATCCGGGTTGATCATCCGGTCACTCTTGCTGACCACATACCAGCTCGGCTTATCGTGCCAGGCCGCATGCGTGACCTTTTCTGCAAAGGCATCCGCACGGATCGGACCCTGAGTAGCGATCAGCCAGTTTTGCTCAGCAGCCGTAATGTTCGGCGCAAAATCCTGATGTACCGATTTGCCCGGCAAATAGAGAAAACCGTCCGCGGTTTTGGCGATGCCTGCGCTGCCCGGCGGGGCAGGGTAGCTGTCCGCCAGCGCCGCCGTCGACTGGCCTGAGTCCGGGGCAAACGCCGCCACGTAAACCAGCGCTTTGACCCGCGCATCGTTACCCGCCTCGCTTATCACCGTCCCGCCCCAGGAGTGGCCTACCAGCACTACATCCCCGTGGGCCCGGGCGATGGCGCGCTGGGTTGCAGCGACATCCTCTTTCAGCGAGGTGAGCGGCAGCTGAACGGCGATGACCTCGGTATGTTGGCGTTGCAGCTTGTCGATCACGCGGTTCCAGCTGCTGCCGTCGGCAAAAGCGCCGTGCACCAGCACCACGGTTTTATTATTCGCCAGCGCGGAGCCACCGGCGGCGGCCAGCAGCAGGCCCACCGCAACGGTATGGATAAACAGTTTTTTCATGGTTACGCCTCAGCGATAAATATCGGCGGTACCGGACAGGGTATTGTTCCCCCCGGCGGAGGTAATATGAAATGCGCTGGCGCCCGCTTTATCGGCTTTGTCCTGCAGTTTCGCCTCCAGATCCGCCAGCGACGTTGCGCCGCTGCTGTCGGAAACGGTGCCAATCTTTTGCTCTCCCAGAGGATGATCAATCTCCTGGGCGGCGAAAGCGGAAGAGGCCATTGGGGCGGTGAAGGTCAGAACAGCAATCAGTAATGTTTTCATGGTTTAAATCCTCAAAAATAGGTCAGGGGTTGCGTTCAGTGCATAACCGCGGCATGCGGCGGCACGGTGAATTCGACGGTCTTGCGATCAACAGGTTTATGGGTTGGGTCGGCGAGAATAAGGGTCACCTTGTGATGGCCTGCGGGCAGCCCCACCAGAATGACCGGCTCGCCGCTGGCGTCGGCCCAGTGCCAGGGGTTGTCATCCACGATGACGTGGATATGGCCGATGCGCGGCGCCACTTTCAGCGCCTCGGGTCCGAACACCGGTTCAATGCGCATGTTCTCTGCGCGGTATTGAATAAAGACCGCGCCTTTACTCAGCGGGCCCGCCAGCGGCGGATCCACAATCAGCTTCGCCGGGGGCTGGGGCTGTTCGAGCGGTGCGACGGCGGCGGGGCCATTCACATCCGCCGCACTGAGCCCGCTTAACGGTGCGGCCCAGGTACAGCCTGATGACAAGGCGAACAGCGTGAGCAGGACATTTCGATGCATCATCCGGGTATCTCCTCTTCAGGTAATCAGTGACGACAGGTACAGAAAACCATTTTTATGTATCGGGTCTGTTTGCTGTGGGCGGCTTTTTTGTATGGCTGCGTAAGCAGGGCGGCGTGGATACAGTGCGATACATTCCGCGCATGCGCAGGGTTGTTTCTGCTGGCATGGTGTCTGCAGAGGCACCCGGGTGGGTGCTAAAGCAAACAGGAGAATGATCATCATGAATCACGAAAAGGTAGCGTTGGTTTTCGGCGGGGCGCGCGGGATCGGAGCGGCCATTGCGACACGGCTGGCGCGCGAGGGCTATCGGGTTGCCATTACCTGGGTATCACGCCCGGATCGGGCGCAGGCGCTGGTCTCAACGATTGAGCAACAGGGCGGTCAGGCGATAGCCATTGAAGCCGACAGCGCAGACGCGAAGGCTATCCAGGCCGCGGTGGATAAGACATTACAGCAGTACGGCAGGCTGGATGTTGCGGTAGTGAATGCGGGCGTGCTTCGCCTCGGTACGATTGAGGCGTATTCGTTGGACGATCTGGATACCACCCTGGCGGTCAACGTGCGCGGTGTCTTTCTTGCCATTCAGGCAGCGGTGAAGCCGATGGCAGAAGGGGGGAGGATTATCACCATCGGCAGTAATACGGCGGTGCGTACCGGCCATGCGGGCAGCAGCGTGTATGCCATGAGTAAAGCGGCAGTCGCCTCGATGGTACAGAACCTCGCCCTGGATCTGGCGCCACGGCGCATCACCATTAACAACATCCAGCCAGGGCCCATCGCCACCGATATGACCGCCGGGATGGCGGAGCAGATCGTCGGTAGCATTCCGTTGCAAAGAATGGGCGAGCCGGACGAAATCGCCTCGCTGGCGGCCTGGCTTGCCGGGGCGTCATCCGGCTACATGACCGGGGTAAGCCTGACCATCGACGGCGGATTTGTTCTTTAGTCACTCAGGGCAGGGATGCCCTCAGCATGGCGCGATGCCTGACCCTTAACGATAGCCACCGCCAGCCCGGCAATCACCAGCGTCAGTCCCCATGACAGCCACATCGCCCCAATCGTCCCTAAAGCGCGATTCAACCACGCATAGGCCAGCGGGGAAGCCGCCGCCATCAGCTGGGCCGGGATCAGCAGCACGCCGGTGCGTCTGGCGTACTCTTCCGGGGCAAACAACTGCAACGGCAGCGTAGCTTTGACGATGGTCACCAGGCCGTTAATCGCGCCGTAGCCCAGCACAAAACCGGCGGCTGACCAGAGGAAAAGCGTACTGCTCAGGCCGAGCATAAAGCAGACCGGCATGGCAAGCGCGGTGAGTAGCGTCAGGCGCAGCGGAGTCAGTCCCGCTCCGGTCACCACCTCCAGGAACCGCGCCCCGGTCTGCCCAATTCCCCATAACATGCCGATGGTCACCGGCAGGCCGACGCTGGCGATAAATTCAGGCAGATGGGTCGAGGTGCCGTTAGAGACAAAGGTGATGAGCGCGATAAACGCGGCGTACAGCCAGCTGTTGCGCCGATCCTCTCCCCCGGCACGGGTGGCGGGTTTGTTGGCTAGAGGATGAGTATGATTGGGTAGCGACAGGGTTAACGCGGCGCTCAGCAGGCCGAACAGGGCATAGATCAGCAGCGCTTCACGCCAGTTCATGACCATGAGCAGTGCCTCTCCTAGCGGCCAGAACACCACCGAGGCCAGCCCGCCCGCCAGCGTCACGCGGGAGATCGTTCGCCGCGCCTGCTGACCGTAAAGATTAACCAGCGCCGCAAACAGCGCGTCGTACAGCGACAGGCGCATACCGATGCCAGTTAACACCCAGGCGCTGTACCAGGTCATAAGCGAGTGCGTGTAAGCCATGAGCAGACAACTCAAGGCGATCAGCAGGGAGCCGGTCATCACCACGCGCTGGCCGCCGATCCGCGCCAGTAAGCGGGCGACAAACGGCGAGAGGGCAGCCATCACCAGCATGGCGAGCGTCAGGCCCGAGTAGATTTGCGCTGATGACCAGCCGGTATCCGCCGTCATCGCCCGGGCAAAAGTGCCCGGCATATAAAAAGAGATCCCCCAGTTGATAAGCTGGTTACAGCCGGCAGTGAGGGAGAGGGCGCGGGGTAGGGCAGGGTTTTTCATTATCTTTCATTCCATCAGGGCGTTATGCTGAGCATATCGGTTGCATCAGGACCCTGGCAGGCCGGTGCGTTTATGGCTCCTATAAGGGAAACTTTGTGATGACGACGCTGAATCTGGGACAGCTGGCAACCTTTCGCCTGGTGGTGCAGCGGGGCAGTTTTTCTGCCGCGGCGGATCTGCTGGGACTTTCACAGCCGGCCGTCAGTCTGCAGATCCGCCAGCTGGAGCAGTTTCTGCAGGCGCGATTAATCGAGCGAACCGGGCGGGGGATTAAAGCCACGGCGGCCGGGCTGGCGTTACTCACGCACGGCGAGCGCATCGAGCAGGCGGTGGATGAGGCGATACGAGCGGTAGCGGCCTTCAGCCATGATGTGAGCGGAACCATTACCCTCGGAATGGGGGCGACAGCCTGCATCCACCTGCTGCCGCCTCTGTTGCAGCAGCTGCGACAGGAGCATCCGCTGCTGCGGGTTGGCGTCACCACCGGCAATACCCTGGAGATTGTTCGCGCTATCGAGGAGAACCGTCTCGACCTGGGGCTGGTGACACTCCCGGCTGCCGGTTCTGCGCTGGCGATCGCGCCGGTAATGGATGAGGAATTTGTCTTTATCGCCGCCGGGGAAGAGCAGGGAGAGTTCGGCATGCTGACCGCAGAGCATCTGCAGGATAAGCCCTTTATCGCGTTTAGTGCGGGAAGCAGCACGCGTACGGTTATCGACGCCTGGTTCCAGGCAAGCGGCGTGGAGGTGCAGCCAGTGATGCAGTCCGGCAGCATCGAAGCGATCAAGCGTATGGTTCGTGTCGGGCTGGGGTACAGCATTATTCCCCGAATGGCGGTCGCCTGTGCGCAGGACAGGCAGGGATTATGCGTACAGTCGCTTACGCCGTTATTACAGCGCCAACTGGCTATCGTTATGCGTCAGGACAAAATACTGAGCAGAGGAATGAGCGAAATTATTCGTTTATTACAAACCGCAGAATAATTAAATTAACCAATAAAAACCAAACGATTAATTAATTGTCGATGTGGAACGCCCGGCGTAATCGACAGAGAGGCTGGATTGCTGGGCCTGTTTTTTCTCCTGATGGTGATACCAGGCACCTATAGAGGAATAGACGAAACGGCCAAGAAAAAAGAAGAAGCTGATTAGCAGTATGATACGCGTCATCCGAGTGTTAAACCGATGTCGTCTTCGCATACGTGTGGCCTGACTCACTGTTGTTTTCCTGATAATACCCTGCGGGCGGTACGTCATTAAGGCATACGGGGGGGCAGGGGTCAATTAATTGTAATGTAAAATTCCGTCAACAACTCACTTACTTAATGTTATGTATAATAATTAGTTTATTTACGCCATTGATAATTAGCACAAAAGTAGGGTTAAAAAATGTGAATCTTATTTATCGAAATTACTATTTTTGATTTAAGTCAAATGTCACTCGCCGTTGCTAACTAAAATCTTTATTCCTTTTCGTGTAATCGTTATTTCGTCTGCACGGCAACAGCGTCAGGTTGGATGCCTGTCTGAACTACCCCTGGACGAGCGGGTTTACTATGGCATCTATGACTATTTTCTCGTTATACAAAAAATACAAAGATCACTGGTGGGCGCTGCCGTTGCTTCTGCCAATCGTGCTGCTGCCCATTGCGCGCTTAGCCACTACCTACACCCAGGTTCAGGGGAGTCTGGTGGTGCTCTATTATATGCCGCTGGCGTTGTTACTTGCCTTCATGCTGTTTTATGGGATGGCGGCAGTGCCTGGCATTATGGTTGCGCTCTTCCTGCACTATTATCCCTCGATTGGCGGCTACGAAACGGCCATTGCCATTGCGCATTTCCTGATCCCTATCTCCCTCAGTTGGGGGGGATATCGGGTCTTTACACCCCGACGTAATATGACCGCCTATGGCGACCCACGGCTTATCGCGCAGCGGATGTTCTGGCAGATGTTCTGCCCGGCCACGCTTTTCCTGCTGCTGTTTCAGTTCGCGGTTTACCTCGGCGTTTACCAGACGCGGTTTGACCTGGCCGGTATCAGTACCCCCGGGATCCGCTCGCTGATTAACTATCAGGGGTTAATGGTTGGCTGCCTGACGGGGGTGCCGTTCTGCTATGTGATCATCCGCATCCTCCGTCATCCCCGCTATCTGCGTAGCCTGATATCGCAGATGAGGGGCCAGATAGACCGCAAAGTGTCGCTGACAGAAGTCGTCATCTGGGTGCTGATCAACAGCGCATTACTGGCCTTGCTGTTATGGCCGATCAACGAAAACAGCAGCATCTTCAGTACCAACTACACGCTGTCGCTGCTGATGCCGGTCATGCTGTGGGGTTCGATGCGCTTCGGTTATAAGCTGATGTCCCTGATCTGGACGCCAGTGCTGATCGTCTCTATTCACTATTTTTACCGCTATATCCCCTGGTCACAGGGATACGATATCCAGCTCACCATTACCTCCTCCAGTTATCTGGTCTTTACCTTCGTGGTGGTCTATATGGCGGTGTTGGCGACCCGACAGCGGGCCATCAATATCCGCGCCAGACGGCTGGCGTTTCTCGACCCGGTCGTACATATGCCGAACCTGCGGGCGCTTAACCGCGCGCTGGGCAAAAAGCCCTGGTCGGTGCTCTGTTTCTTGCGCATCCCTGAGCTGGAAGTGCTGGGGCGTAACTATGGGGTATTGCTGCGTATTCAGTACAAACAGAAGCTGGCCGCCTGGCTGAGCGACTCTCTGCAGCCGGACGAGTGCGTATATCAGATGTCGGGTCACGATCTGGTGTTGCGGCTGGATACCGAGTCACATCAGTCCCGCATTGAAGAGCTGGATCTGCAGATCAAACGTTTCCGCTTCCTCTGGGACGGCATGCCGCTTCAGCCGCAGGTAGGGGTTAGCTACTGTTATGTGCGCTCCCCGGTGGTACATCTCTATCTGCTGTTGGGTGAACTGGGTACCATTGCCGATCTCTCTCTGGCGACCAACCACCCGGAAAACCTGCAGCAGCGGGGCGCAATCAATCTGCAACGCGGTTTGAAAGACAAAGTCGCGATGATGAATCGCGTGCAGCGGGCGCTGGAAAAAGATGAGTTTACCCTTCTGGCGCAGCCCGTACAGGGCATACGCGGCGATAGCTATCACGAGATACTGCTCCGTCTGCAAAATGGTGATGCCGGGCTGATCTCGCCCGATATTTTTCTGCCTGTTGCCCAGGAGTTTGGCCTTTCGTCGCGAATTGATCTGCTGGTGCTGGAGAAGACGCTCAAGTTTATGGCGGAGAACCGCGAAGCGTTTCCGGGGCAGCGGTTTGCCATCAACCTTTCGCCAACCTCTATCTGCCGGGCCCAGCTGCCGCTTGAGGTCAGCCGAATGTTGCAAAAATACGCCATTGAGAGCTGGCAACTGATCTTCGAGATCACCGAAAGCAGCAGTTTTGGCAACGCCGGGCTGGCGATGCAGACCGTGAATCATCTGCAGCAGATGGGGTGCCGGATTGCCATTGATGATTTTGGTACCGGCTACGCCAGCTATGCGCGGCTGAAAAACGTGAATGCCGATATCCTGAAAATCGACGGCAGCTTTATTCGTAACATCGTCAGCAATAGCCTGGATTACCAGATTGTCGCCTCAATTTGTCATCTTGCGCGTATGAAAAAGATGCTGGTGGTGGCGGAGTATGTCGAAAGCGAAGAGATCCGCCACGCCGCTGAAGAACTGGGCATTGACTATTTTCAGGGCTATTTGATTGGCAAACCCGTGCCACTGGAGAGTCTGCTTAGGGTTGAGGCGCTCGGTATGAGCGCCTGACGGGAGGATTACGCGGCGACGTGCGGGGAGTGCTCTTCTTCAATTTTCAGGCACCAGCCGGTGACGGCGCTCCAGTACTGTTGCTCTTTTTCCAGATCCAGCAAGACCAGCGCGTTCTGGCTAAACCAGTCATGCGGGAAACTTAGCGTCCAGTGGTTATCGTCCGTGGTGAGCGTCAGCGTTGGTGGCGTCGTGGTCGCCTGGCGCTGGTTGTTGAGCAACACGCCCAGACGTAACAGCTGGATCAGCGGCAGGAACTGTTTTTTCTTGAACAGCGTAAAGCGCGGCAACTCGTCCAGCTTAACGGCTTTACGATGATAGCGCACCAGCGAGGCCATCATGGTCTGCTGCTCCTGGTTGAAGCCTGGCAGGTCGCTGTGTTGCAGAATGTAGGCCGAATGACGGTGCATCCCGCTGTGGTTGATATTGAGCCCCACCTCATGCAGCATCGCCGCCCATTTGAGCAGAGCCGCCAGCTGCGGATGCGCCAGTTTCGGGTTCTGGGCTTCCCACTGATCATACATTTGGGTCGTGGTTTCCAGCACGCGTCTGGCCTGTTCGCGGTCAATATTGTACTGGTTGGCCAGGCTTTGCGCGGTGCGGCTGCGAATATCCTGATGACGGAAACGGCCTTCCATCTCATACAGCACGCCTTCGCGCAGCGCGCCGTCGGAAAGACGCAGCTCACGAATGGCCAGCGCATCGAACACGCCGCACAGGATCGCCAGACCCGGCACAAATACCGCTTTGCGCTCTTCGGAGAGACCCGGCAGGCTCAGGGCGGTAAAGCTTTTATGCTTGAGCACCTCTTCCATCAGCCGGGTCAGGCGCTCAGGGGTAATAAAGCCATCTTTTTCGCCCATCTCCACCAGCACTTCGTGTGCCGCTTTGATCGTACCCGAGGCGCCAAGCGCCACGTTCCAGCCCTGCAGACGGTATTGCCAGGCGAGGGACTCCAGCTTCTGTACCGCGGCCATGCGTGCGCGCTGGAAGTTCTCCCGGCTGATTGTCCCGCCCGGGAAATAGAGTTGGGCAAAGCTGACACAGCCCATCCGGCGGCTTTCAACCAGGTGCGGTTCAAAGTTTTCGCCGATCACCAGCTCCGTCGAGCCGCCGCCAATATCAATCACCAGCTTGCGGCCTTTTTCGGGTTGCGTATGCTCCACACCCATAAAAATCAGACGGGCTTCTTCGTTACCCGAAATGATTTCGATAGGGTAGGGGATCACCTTTTCCGCGCGCTTTAAAAATTCCGTCGCGTTCGCGGCCTGGCGCAGGGTATGCGTTCCGACAATGCAGACGCTCGACGGGGTGAAACCCTGCAGGCGTTCGGCAAACAGCGACAGGCAGTTCAGCCCGCGCTCCATCGCCTCTTCGCTGAGCATATTGTCCGCACCCAGGCCGTCAGCCAGGTGGACGCGCTGCTTCAGACGACCGATGATCTGCATTGCGCCATCCACCTCACGGGCGATGACCATGTGGAAGCTGTTAGAACCAAGGTCGACCGCAGCAAACTCCTGCGGTCGTGGGGTCTTATCGTTTATCGGCATAGGTTAATCGGGTTGCTCGAGTGATTTGATATAGTCGTAAATCGCCAGCTGTGCCCGTACTTTACGGCGATTGCCGCGCGGCACATAGCGGTTACTCAGTTCTTTATCGACATAACGTGCTTTTACAGTATCACTTAACAACAGGTCGATAATATCAAGAATTTGTTGCTTCAGCCGCGGATCGAGCAGCGGGGCCGCCACTTCAATTCGGTAATCGATGTTTCGCGTCATCCAGTCGGCGGAAGAGAGGTAGACGCGTTTATCGCCGCCGTTCTCAAAAATATAGATCCGATCGTGCTCAAGATAGCGATCGACGATGCTGATGACGCGAATATTTTCACTGATGCCCTCAAGATCGGGGATCAGCGAGCACATGCCGCGGATCAGCAGATTAACCTGAACTCCCGAACTGGAGGCGGCATACAGGCGATCCACCAGCCCTTTATCGACCAGGTTGTTGAGCTTAAGCGTAATGCCGGCTGGCTGGCCGTTTTGCGCGTTGGCGATCTCGCGGTCGATCATGTCATACAGCAGACGACGGGAGTTCTGCGGGGAGACCAGCAGATAGTCGAAGCTGACCGGGCGATACGGGTTTTCGATAAAGTTAAATACCCGACGCACCTCGTTGGTGATCCGCGCATCGGCAGTGAGCAGCGAGTAGTCGGTATAGATGCGCGCGGTCTTTTCGTTGAAGTTACCGGTGCCGATATGAGCATAACGCACCACGTCATCGCCCTCTTTACGGGAGATGAGGAACAGCTTGGCGTGGATCTTCAGTCCAGGAGCCGAGAAGATCACGTGCACGCCCGCTTCGGTCAGGCGACGGGCCCAGTGGATGTTGGCCTCTTCATCGAAACGTGCCTGCAGCTCCACCACAACGGTCACTTTTTTGCCGTTGTGGGCAGCGTGGATCATCGCATCGATGATGCGGGAATCTTTCGCCACGCGGTAGATGTTGATTTTAATCGCCAGCACGTTGGGGTCGAACGACGCCTGACGCATCAGCTCCAGCACATGCTCAAAGGTATGGTACGGATAGTAGAGCAGGACGTCGCGCTCGCGAATGGCGTCGAAGCCGTTGCGGAACTTATCGAACCAGATGTGGCGTAGGCGGGGCAGCGGCTTGTTCACCAGGTTGGCTTTGCCGACGTTCGGGAAGCCGATAAAGTCTTTGAAGTTGTGATAGCGACCGCCCGGCACGATGGAGTCGTAGCGGGAGATGGTCAGCTTTTCGCGCAGCATATCGACCATGGCATCGGGCATATCGCGCTGATAAACAAAGCGCACCGGCTCGGCAGTCAGACGTTGCTTGAGGCTGGAGGACATCAGCTCCATCAGGCTGGCCTCCATCTCGTGCACCAGGTCGTACTCGGCGTCACGGGTCATCTTCATCGAATAGGCGTTCAGGGCATCATAATCGAAGAAGCCCTTGAAGATATCGTCAAGGCAGTAGCGCAGGATGTTATCCAGCAGGATCATCGGTTTGCGGCGGCGTGGCGTCTCCGGCGGCAGGTTGACGAAGCGCGGCACTTTGTCTGACGGGATCTCCAGCAGCGCATAGCGGATGCTGTCGCCGCGGATAATCTCTACCGCCAGGTAGGTGTAGTCATCTTTCAGGAACTGCACCAGATCGGTTTCGCGGTTAATCAGAATCGGGGTGATGTGCTGGCGCAGATACTGTTTGAAATAGTGACGCAGCCAGCTCTGCTGGTTAACCGAGAGCTGTCGCTCGTTAATCAGGAAGATTTGATTGCGTGCCATCTCCAGCAGCAATTCGTTATACAGACTGTCAAATTCCTGATCGGCTTTCAGGACCCTGGACTGGATCTTGCCCAGCAGATGACGCGAATTCGAGTTTAAACCCTGCTCTTCGCTAATAATGATTCGACGCTTCAGTTCAGCAAAGCGAACTTTATAGAACTCGTCCAGGTTATTGGAGTAAATCCCCAGAAAACGCATGCGCTCAATCAGCGGGTTACTTTTGTCGGCCGCTTCCTGAAGCACGCGCTCGTTGAATGCTAACCAGCTTAGCTCTTTCTCGATGTATAACTTTTCCTGACCCATTACTACTCACACTCCAGTTCAATCACAGGACGTGGTAAATCCGTCTCGCCTTTATTATGGCGAGCATTTCCACAATATGTCCAACTGTGTCAGAAAAGTATGACAGTTAAATTTTTTCTTGAGGAATAATAGAGAGTTGGCGGGGCAAAAGGTGCTGTAGGCCGGGTAAGCGATAGCGCCACCCGGCAAAAGTTTACTCTTCCGCCGCATGGCCTTGCGGGGGTAACGGCGCGCCATCCAGCCAGGCGGCGCCGTCGCGCATTTCAAGACGGCCATCAACGAACCAGCTCACCACCAGCGGGTAGATGGCATGCTCCTGGGCCTGAACCCGGGCGGTCACATCCTCTTCGCTGTCGCCTGCAAACACCGGCACTTTCGCCTGCAGGATCACCGGGCCACCGTCCAGTTCGTCGGTAACGAAATGGACCGAGGTGCCGTGCTCCAGGTCGCCGTTATCCAGCACCTGACGGTGGGTATTCAGGCCGGGATATTTTGGCAGCAGGGAAGGGTGGATATTCAGCAGTCGTCCGGCATAGTGCGCGACAAACGCCGGGCTTAAGATCCGCATGTAGCCAGCCAGCACCACCACGTCCGGGGCGTAGGCGTCAATCTCCTGCACCAGCTCGCGGTCAAAAGCCTCGCGGCTGGCAAACTGGGCGGCGCTGAGCGCATGCGCGGCAATGCCCGCGTCGCGGGCACGCTCAAGGCCGTATGCATCGGCCTTGTTACTGAATACTGCGCGGAGGGTGCCGTTGATCTTCTTCTGTTTGCAGGCATCGATGATAGCCTGCAAATTACTTCCGTTACCGGAAATGAGCACCACTATATTTTTCATTCAATGACCACACGCTGTTCGGAATCAGACGCTTTGATGATACCGATTTTCCACGCGTTTTCACCTTTCGCCTGCAGCAGCGCCAGGGCATTGTCCACTTCGCTTGCCGGCAGGGCGATAACCATCCCCACGCCACAGTTGAAGGTGCGATACATCTCGTGATCGCTGACGTTACCGGCATCCTGCAGCCAGTTGAATACTGCTGGCCACTGCCAGGAGGATTCATCGATCACCGCCTGGGTGTTGTCCGGCAGCACACGCGGAATATTTTCCCAGAAGCCGCCGCCGGTCAGGTGGGCAATCGCGTGAACGTCCACATTCTCAATCAGCTCCAGAATGGATTTCACATAGATACGGGTCGGTTCGAGCAGGTGATCGGCAAGCGGTTTGCCTTCCAGCTCGGTGGTGAGCGGGTCGCAGCCGCTCACTTCAACAATTTTACGCACCAGGGAGTAGCCGTTAGAGTGCGGGCCACTGGAGCCCAGCGCAATCAGCACGTCGCCGTCGGCCACTTTGCTGCCGTCAATGATCTCTGATTTTTCGACAACGCCCACGCAGAAGCCAGCCACGTCATAATCGTCGCCGTGGTACATGCCCGGCATTTCAGCGGTTTCGCCGCCCACCAGCGCACAGCCTGACTGCAAGCAACCTTCCGCGATACCGCTGATGACGCTGGCTGCGGTATCGACGTCCAGCTTGCCGGTCGCGTAGTAGTCGAGGAAGAACAGCGGCTCAGCGCCCTGAACCACCAAGTCGTTCACGCACATGGCGACCAGGTCAACGCCGATGGTGTCGTGGCGTTTCAGATCCATCGCCAGACGCAGCTTGGTGCCCACGCCGTCGGTGCCTGAGACCAGAACCGGTTCACGGTATTTTTGCGGCAGCGCGCACAGTGCGCCGAATCCTCCCAGACCTCCCATCACTTCCGGGCGGCGGGTTTTTTTAACTACCCCTTTGATACGGTCAACCAGCGCATTACCTGCGTCAATATCTACACCGGCATCTTTGTAGCTGAGAGAAGTTTTGTTGGTCACGGCTCAAGTCCCCACGCGATTGCATTGCGATATAAGAAAAATCGGCGCAATTCTAACAGTCCAGGCAAACGTTTGCGAGCCCATTCTGCAACAGAAAATCGTGCGCCTGAAAATCCAGAGAAAATCGCAGCCTGGCGCACAAACTTGAACCCGTTCACGAAAATGAAACCGGGTACATTCTTATTCTTGCAACCCTGCCAGTGAATGCACATCATTTCACTGAAACCGGTTTCTGTACTCTTTTTTGCCGATAATTAACGCTGAATGAGGGATATCGCATGTCAGGATTCAAAGAGGGTTTTCTGTGGGGCGGCGCGGTGGCGGCGCATCAACTTGAAGGCGGCTGGCAGGAGGGCGGGAAGGGCACGAGTGTGGCAGACGTGATGACCGCTGGCGCTCACGGCGTCCCCCGCGAAATTACCGACGGCGTACTGCCGGGCAAAAACTACCCCAACCATGAAGCCATCGATTTCTATCACCGGTACAAAGACGACATCCGGCTGTTCGCGGAAATGGGCTTTAAATGTTTCCGCACCTCCATTGCCTGGACGCGTATTTTCCCGAAAGGCGATGAACAGCAACCCAATGAGGCGGGACTACAATTTTACGACGATCTGTTTGATGAGTGCCTGAAGCATGGCATCGAGCCGGTGATTACCCTCTCGCACTTCGAAATGCCTTATCACCTGGTGAAAGAGTACGGCGGCTGGCGTAACCGCAAACTGATCGACTTCTTTGTGCGCTTTGCCAGCGTGGTGTTCGAGCGCTATCAGCACAAAGTGAAGTACTGGATGACCTTTAACGAGATCAACAACCAGGCCAACTTCCACGAAGATTTCGCCCCGTTTACCAACTCCGGGCTGAAGTACCAGCCGGGTGAGGATCGTGAGCCGGTGATGTTCCAGGCGGCGCACTATGAGCTGGTGGCCAGCGCCCTGGCGGTAAAAGCCGGACGCGACATCAACCCGTCGCTGAAAATTGGCTGCATGATCGCCATGTGCCCGATCTATCCCCTGACCTGCGCCCCGAACGACATGATGATGGCGATGAACGCCATGCACCGCCGCTACTGGTTCACCGATGTACACGTGCGCGGCGCCTATCCGCAACACCTGCTGAACTACTTTGCCCGTCGCGGTTTTGCGCTGGATATCACCGAAGAGGATAAAGCGGCACTGAAGCAGGGCTGCGTGGATTACATCGGCTTCAGCTACTACAGGTCGTTTGCCACCAAAGCCACGGAGGACAACCCGCAACTGGACTACGACGAAAGCAAAAGCCTGGTCTCCAACCCCTATGTGCAGAAATCGGACTGGGGCTGGCAGATTGATCCGGTGGGACTGCGTTACTCCCTGAACTGGTTCTGGGATCACTACCAGCTGCCGCTGTTTATTGTCGAGAACGGGTTTGGCGCCATCGACGTGCTGGAGAGCGACGGCACGGTCAATGACCAGTACCGCATCGACTATCTCAGCGCCCATATCCGTGAGATGAAAAAAGCGGTGGAGGAAGACGGGGTGGATCTGATGGGCTACACCCCGTGGGGCTGTATCGATCTGGTCTCTGCCGGAACGGGCGAGATGAAAAAACGCTATGGCTTTATCTATGTTGATAAAGACAACGAAGGCAACGGCACGCTGAATCGCAGCAAGAAGAAGTCGTTCGCCTGGTATCAGAAGGTGATCGCCAGCAACGGCGAATCGCTTTAAACGTCCACGGCCGGGTGGCGGCTTCGCCTTACCCGGCCTACAAAATCGTAGGCCCGTGCAAGCGCAGCGCCGCCGGGCGAAAACCCGCACAAAAGCCGGCGATCCCCCGCCGGTTTTTTTTGTCTCTTTTATACTCTCTGACAGCCTCTAATTCACTTTGGTTGATCCCGGTCAAGCAAGATGGGTATGGCGCTGTCCGAAAAAAGCGGTATAATCCGGCGATTTTTTTTGTGGCTGCCACCCGAAGGAGAAAGAGAATGAAGATTGTGGAAGTGAAACACCCACTCGTTAAACACAAGCTGGGCCTGATGCGTGAGCATGACATCAGCACTAAGCGCTTTCGTGAACTGGCCTCTGAAGTTGGCAGCTTACTGACCTATGAAGCAACCTCCGATCTGGAAACCGAAACTGTGACCATTGAAGGCTGGAACGGCCCGGTACAGGTTGAGCAGATCAAAGGCAAAAAAATTACCGTTGTGCCAATCCTGCGCGCAGGTCTGGGCATGATGGAAGGCGTGCTGGAGCACGTCCCTAGCGCGCGTATCAGCGTGGTTGGCATCTACCGTAACGAAGAGACGCTGGAGCCGGTGCCTTATTTCCAGAAGCTGGTCTCTAATATCGACGAGCGTATGGCGCTGGTCGTTGACCCGATGCTGGCCACCGGTGGCTCCATGATCGCCACCATCGACCTGCTGAAAAACGCGGGCTGCAGCAGCATCAAAGTATTAGTACTGGTTGCCGCGCCGGAAGGCATCGCTGCGCTGGAAAAAGCGCACCCGGACGTTGAACTGTACACCGCCTCTGTCGATCAGGGCCTGAACGAGCACGGGTACATCATCCCGGGACTCGGCGATGCCGGCGATAAGATTTTTGGTACTAAATAAGTGAATAACGAAAAAGAAGCCGACTTTGATAGTCGGCTTTTTTTTGAATAAAAAACCCAACCGCTTAAAACAAACAACACTTGAGGAAGATTCTATGACGCGCCGTGCTATCGGGGTGAGTGAAAGACCGCCACTTTTACAGACAATCCCGCTTAGTTTGCAGCACCTGTTTGCGATGTTTGGTGCAACCGTGCTGGTGCCCATTCTGTTCCACATTAACCCGGCCACCGTGTTGCTGTTTAACGGCATCGGTACGCTGCTTTATCTCTTTATTTGTAAAGGTAAGATCCCGGCCTACCTGGGCTCCAGCTTTGCCTTTATCTCCCCGGTCTTGCTGTTGCTGCCGTTAGGCTATGAAGTGGCGCTGGGTGGTTTCATTATGTGCGGCGTGCTGTTCTGTCTGGTGGCTTTCATTGTGAAGAAAGCGGGGACCGGCTGGCTGGATGTGATGTTCCCCCCTGCGGCGATGGGCGCAATCGTTGCCGTCATCGGTCTTGAACTGGCCGGTGTGGCGGCGAACATGGCGGGTCTGCTGCCTGCTGACGGACAATCCCCGGATACTAAAACCATTACTATCTCGCTGGTAACCCTGGGCGTGACGGTCTTTGGTTCCGTGTTGTTCCGTGGTTTTATGGCGATTATCCCGATCCTGATTGGCGTACTGGCAGGCTATGCGCTCTCTTTTGCGATGGGCGTTGTGGATACCACCCTGATTGCCCAGGCCCACTGGTTCGCGCTGCCAACCTTCTACACCCCGCGCTTTGAGTGGTTTGCCATCTTCACCATTCTGCCTGCCGCGCTGGTGGTGATTGCCGAGCACGTCGGTCACCTGGTGGTCACGGCCAATATCGTCAAGCGCGACCTGATCCGCGACCCGGGTCTGCACCGCTCGATGTTTGCCAACGGCTTCTCAACCATCATCTCCGGTTTCTTCGGCTCCACGCCCAACACCACCTACGGTGAGAATATCGGCGTGATGGCCATTACTCGTGTGTACAGCACCTGGGTTATCGGCGGCGCGGCGATTTTCGCTATTCTGCTCTCCTGCGTCGGTAAGCTGGCGGCAGCGATCCAGATCATTCCGGTTCCGGTCATGGGCGGCGTCTCTCTGCTGCTGTACGGGGTGATCGGCGCCTCCGGTATTCGCGTTCTGATCGACTCAAAAGTTGACTACAGCAAAGCGCAAAACCTGATCCTGACCTCGGTGATCCTGATTATCGGCGTCAGCGGTGCCAAGGTGCACATTGGCGCAGCTGAGCTGAAAGGCATGGCGCTGGCCACCATCGTCGGTATCGGTCTGGCCCTGATCTTCAAACTGATCTCCGTTCTGCGCCCGGAAGAGGTGGTGCTGGACGCCGAAGAGAGCGAAAAAGTCTCGCATTGATCCTGCAACCGGGCGGCCGATCCGCCCGGTTCTCTCCCCGCTTGTTCCGTGTTAAACTCTGGGCCGATTCCGAGTAAGACCTGGTTGAGGTATTTCTGAACGCACCGGCACAGCTCTCTTTGCCACTCTATCTTCCCGACGACGAAACTTTCGCGAGTTTCTGGCCGGGTGATAACCCCTCTTTACTGGCTGCACTGCAAAACGTGTTGCGCCAGGAGCACAGCGGTTACATCTATATCTGGTCACGCGAAGGTGCAGGGCGCAGCCATCTGCTGCACGCCGCCTGCGCTGAACTTTCTCAGCGCGGGGATGCGGTCGGCTATGTGCCGCTGGATAAACGCACCTGGTTTGTGCCAGAGGTGCTCGATGGGATGGAACAGCTGTCGCTGGTCTGCATCGACAATATCGAATGCGTGGCGGGGGATGAGCTGTGGGAGATGGCGATTTTCAATCTCTATAACCGCATTCTGGAGTCCGGAAAGACCCGGCTGCTGATCACCGGCGATCGACCGCCGCGTCAGTTAAATCTCGGGCTGGCCGATCTGGCTTCGCGTCTCGACTGGGGACAAATCTACAAATTACAGCCGCTTTCCGATGAGGATAAATTGCAGGCTTTGCAGCTGCGGGCGCGGTTACGGGGATTTGAACTGCCGGAAGATGTGGGACGTTTTCTGCTAAAACGTTTAGATCGCGAGATGCGTACGCTGTTTATGACCCTCGATCAGCTGGATAAGGCATCCATCACTGCCCAGCGCAAACTCACCATTCCTTTTGTGAAAGACATTCTCAATCTTTAGGCCCGGCGCACGCGCTACCGGGCCATTCCTGCTTACTTCACAATCTCAAGCACCTGCTCAGGCGGTCGTCCAATCCGGGCCTGGCCGTTGGCCACCACAATCGGGCGCTCAATCAGCTTCGGATGCTCCACCATCGCCTGAATTAACGCCTCTTCACTAAGCGCGCTGTCTGCCAGCCCCAACTCTCTGTAAAGCTCCTCTTTCTGGCGCATTAACGCTCTGGCGCTGGTCATTCCCAGTTGGGCAAGCAGCGTGCGGAGGGTGTCGGCATCCGGCGGCGTATCCAGATAGAGCACCACCTGCGGCTCAACGCCGTTGGCTTTCAGCAGGTTCAGGGTTTCGCGGCTCTTTGAGCAGCGAGGGTTATGGTAGATCGTAACCGCGTCAGACATCTTTTCTCCTTTTACATCTTTTCATACGCGCGATAGCGCTGCTGCAGTTGGCGCAACTGATCGATACGGGCATCGTAACGGGCCTGTTGCAGGCTGCCGAGTTTCACCTGCGAGCTGGCGCTGCTCAGCAGGGAGATGGCCTGATCCAGACGTCCGGCCAGGGCATAACCTTCGGCGCGGGCTGCCAACTCCTGATCGCGATGGCCGAGCGCGGCTTCCGCCTGGGCCAGCAGATCCCAGCCGTTAGGATCATCTTTATTATTGAAGGTGTAGCGGTTGAGAATGGGCGCGGCTTCCTGCGGCTGTCCACCCTGTAAGTAAGCATTCGCCAGGTTGAGCTGCAGGACCGGGTTATTGCGCAGATCACGGGCGCCTTTCAGACGGTTGATCGCATCCTGGGCTTTTTTCTGCCCTAAGTCGATGTCGGTGGCCAGATCAAGATACCAGGCATTGTTGGCCTCTGCAGTCAGCAGCGGCTGCAGGTTCTTGCGGGCCTCGTCATAATTGCTGGCTTCCATCGCCTGTAAGGCACGGCCATACCGGGCAGCGCGCTGTTCACGCACGTTGCCTTTGTTCAGGGCATCCAGCAGATCGTTGGTCAGCTGGTTGCGCCCCGAGTTGTACATGCCAAGGGTTCTGACCTTCGCCATGTAGAAATCTTCTGAGGACTGCACCACCACCGGACGCATCTGGTTGGCACGGTTGCGGGCATCCGATAGACGGCTTTCCGGCAGGGGGTGAGTCAGCAGAATTTCCGGCGGACGCGAGGAGTAGCGCGCCCGGTCGAGTAACTTTTCGAGGAAGTTCGGCATCGCCTGCGGGTCGAACCCGGAGCGTTGTAGTACCTGAATACCGATGCGGTCCGCTTCCTGTTCATTCTGCTGGGTAAAGCTGATCATCCCCTGACGGGTTCCCGCCAGGGTACCGGTCAGCGCAGCCATACCCGCTTGCGGGCTCGCCATCGCCAGCAGGATAGAGCCTAGTGCGCCCACCCAGGTCAGAGGGGCGCTGCGCTTCTGATCTTCCATCGCGCGCGCCAGGTGACGCTGGGTGACGTGAGAAATTTCGTGCGCCATTACCGAGGCCAGCTGGCTTTCGTTGTCGGCATAGCGGAATAACGCCGAGTGCAGCACCACGTTGCCGCCGAAGAAGGCGAAGGCGTTTATCTCGTCGTTATTGATCAAATAGAAGTGGAAAGGGGTCTTTACCGAATCCGCGTGGGAGACAAGGCGCATCCCCAGCGAATTGATGTACTGCACCAGCAATGGATCGTTGATCAGCGGCGCACTGCCGCGCAGTTGGCGCACGTAGAAATCGCCCATTTGCATCTCCTGACCAATGGAGAGCGTGCTGCCTGCCGAGGTGCCCATATCCGGCAATGCGTCTGCAGAGTCAGCGAAGGCTGGCATCATCTGGCCAGCGGTCAGCGCAGCGATGAGCGTCGCAACCAACGTTTTTTTCAACTGCCTGAACATAACCTCTGTCCTGTCTGGTGGGTGTGCTAATTTGACCGAAGAACCCGCATATCGTTCATCTGCGGCTGCTCTGCAAGTGTATGCGCCTCAGGGCGATAAGAAAATCCCTCTTTTCAGGCTTTTGCGTTTTGTGACGGAGCAAGAAAAAGCGAAAGTCTTTTCATTAACTCTTCGATACAATTCACCCTTTACGTTCCGCCAATATCTTCAGGGAAGGGTTGAATGCTCGAGTTATTAATGCAGTGGTACCGCCGTCGTTTTAGCGACCCCGAGGCCATTGCTTTGCTGGTTATTCTGGTTGCCGGTTTTGGCATCCTCTTCTTCTTTAGCGGGCTGCTGGCGCCGCTACTGGTGGCGATCGTGCTCGCCTATTTACTGGAGTGGCCTACCGTCCGGCTGGAAAATATTGGCTGTTCCCGCCGCTGGGCCAGCATCATCGTGCTGGTCTTTTTTGTCGGCATCCTGATGGTGATGTCCTTTGTAGTATTGCCGATCGCCTGGCAGCAGGGGATCAATCTCATCCGCGATATGCCGGGGATGCTCAGCAAACTCTCTGATTTTGCCGCCACCCTGCCGCGCCGCTATCCGGCCCTGATGGATGCGGGCATCATCGATGCCATGGCCGAGAACATGCGCACCCGCATCATGACGATGGGGGATACGGTGGTGAAATTCTCCCTCGCGTCGCTGGTGGGCCTGCTGACGCTGGCGGTCTATCTGGTGCTGGTGCCGCTGATGGTCTTCTTCCTGGTCAAGGACAAAGATCAGATGCTTAACGCGGTGCGTCGCGTCCTGCCGCGTAACCGTGGGCTGGCAGGGCAGGTGTGGAAGGAGATGAACCAGCAGATCACCAACTACATTCGCGGTAAAGTGCTGGAGATGATTGTCGTTGGGGTTGCCACCTGGATTGGCTTCTTAATCTTCGGCCTGAACTACTCGCTGCTGCTGGCGGTGCTGGTGGGCTTCTCGGTGTTGATTCCCTATATCGGGGCGTTTGTGGTCACCATTCCGGTGGTGGGCGTGGCGCTCTTCCAGTTTGGTCTGGGCACCGAGTTCTGGAGCTGTTTCGTCGTCTATCTGATCATTCAGGGGCTGGACGGAAACCTGCTGGTGCCGGTGCTGTTCTCGGAAGCGGTAAACCTGCACCCACTCGTCATTATTCTGTCGGTGGTGATTTTTGGCGGATTATGGGGATTCTGGGGAGTCTTCTTCGCGATCCCGCTGGCAACGCTGGTCAAAGCGGTGGTGCATGCCTGGCCGGATGTGCCGGCAGTGGAGGAGTAGGCTGTTGCCCGGCGGCGCTAACGCTTGCACGGGCCTACGGGTTTTGTAGGCCGGGTAAGCGTAGCGCCACCCGGCGAAACAAGCGAAGAGCCGAATCAGGCGTTCGCTTTCACCCACTCCAGCACCACATCGTGGTGATTGCTGGTTTTGAAGTCATCAAACACGTGTTCAACTTTGCCGTCAGCGTCGATCAGGAAGCTGATGCGGTGGATACCGTCATAGGTTTTACCCATAAAGGTTTTCTCACCCCAGACGCCAAACGCGTTGCAAACCTGGTGATCTTCGTCAGAAAGCAGCGTGAAGTTAAGCAGCTCTTTTTCGGCGAAACGAGACAGTTTTTCCGGCTTGTCGGTGCTGATACCCAGCACTTCGACGCCGGCGGTTTTCAACTCGTCCATGTTATCGCGTAAGCCGCAGGCTTGTACGGTACAGCCTGGGGTCATGGCTTTCGGGTAGAAATAGACCAGTACACGCTGTCCCTGGAAGTCGGTCAAATTTACTTGCTCACCGTCTTGATCGGGCAAGCTAAATTTCGGTGCGATGTCACCGGCTTTCAGTGGATTCATTACTCAACTCCATCCTGTTCATGCTGGGAATAATTGACGACGTTAATACTGCCTTGCGCATTCAGTTCTGTACAGAGGGCTTTGAACGCTTGCTCGATATTTGAGGCATCCCGCGACGCCGGGCTGTGGGCGGTGATCTGAATAAACAGTTTCGGCACGGTGTCATCTTTGCCCGGTTGCGTCCGCGAGACCAGCTCGGCGATATTCATCTGGTGGCTGTCAAACAGGGCGGTAAAGCGTTCGATTAAATGCGGGGAGTCAGTCACTTCCACCTGGACCCAGACGGTAGCGGGCAGGGCAGGCTGTGGGCGCGCGGTGGTGCGCTTCATCACGATCAGCAGATCCAGCTCTGCGCCTTTTAACGGCAGGGTCGATTCAATCAGGGTGATCGCATTCCACGACCCGGAAAGCAGCATGATGAAAGTGAACTCTTCACCCAGCATCGCCAGGCGGCTGTCTTCGATGTTGCAGCCGCAGCTACTGACGTGGCGGGTAATGGTGTTCACGATCCCCGGCCTGTCGGCACCCAGCGCAGTAATAACCAGGTAATGTTGTGATGAGGTTGTCAAACCTGTTCTTCCTTTGCGTGGTTTAGTCTTTCTAAGGAAAGCATAAAAAAAACCGGCATACAATAACCTGGAGGTCTCACGTCGCTTGCTTTTATTACAGCACCAAACGTACCATTGAGGCTCTTGTACGCACAGAGGATGGCCCATGTTCACGGGAAGTATTGTCGCGCTTGTAACACCGATGGATGAGAAAGGTAATGTCTGCCGGTCAAGCCTGAAGAAACTGATTGATTATCATGTCGCCAGCGGAACCTCGGCGATTGTTTCGGTAGGGACTACCGGTGAATCTGCTACGTTGAGCCACGAAGAGCATGGCGAAGTGGTGTTGATGACCCTTGAACTGGCTGACGGGCGTATCCCGGTTATCGCCGGTACGGGCGCCAACGCCACGGCTGAAGCCATCAGCCTGACCCAGCGCTTCAACGATAGCGGCGTAGTAGGTTGCCTGACGGTAACCCCATATTACAACCGCCCAACCCAGGAAGGTCTGTTCCAGCATTTCAAAGCCATCGCTGAACATACTGACTTGCCACAAATTCTGTATAATGTGCCGTCGCGCACTGGCTGCGATATGCTGCCAGAAACGGTAGGCCGCCTCGCGAAAGTAAAAAATATTATCGGTATTAAAGAGGCGACCGGGAACTTAAGCCGCGTTCATCAGATCAAAGAGCTGGTTTCAGACGACTTTATTCTGCTGAGTGGCGATGATGCGACCTCGCTGGACTTTATGCAGCTCGGCGGCCACGGCGTGATTTCCGTGACCTCTAACGTTGCAGCCCGCGATATGGCTGAAATGTGTAAACTGGCTGCGGCTGGTCATTTCCAGGAAGCGCGTGTGATTAACCAGCGTCTGATGCCGCTGCACAACAAATTATTTGTCGAACCCAATCCAATCCCAGTGAAATGGGCATGTAAGGAGTTGGGACTTGTAGCGACCGATACGCTGCGTCTGCCAATGACCCCGATTACCGACCACGGTCGTGAAACGGTCACTGCGGCGCTGAAGCATGCCGGTCTGCTGTAAAGTTTAGGGAGATTTGATGGCTTACTCAGTACAGAAGTCGCGCCTGGCGAAGGTTGCGGGTGTTTCGCTTATTATGCTGCTCGCGGCCTGTAGCTCAGATTCACGCTACAAGCGCCAGGTGAGCGGTGACGAATCCTATCTGGATGCTGCGCCGCTTGCTGAACTTCATGCACCTGCTGGCATGATCCTGCCCATTCAGAATGGCGACTACAACATTCCGGTTGCCAACGGTAGCGGCGCGGTAGGCAAAGCGCTTGATATTCGTCCGCCAGCACAGCCTCTGGCGCTGGTAAGCGGGGCGCGTACTCAGTTCACCGGCGATACCGCGACGCTGCAGGTTGAGAGCGCGCGCAATGCCGGGCTGTGGCCGCAGGTGGTGAGCGTACTTCAGTCGAAGAACTACGCGATCACCCAGCGCGACGATGCCAGCCAGACGCTGACGACAGACTGGATCGAATGGAGCCGTCTGGATGAAGATCAACAGTACCGTGGGCGTTATCAAGTCTCTGTTAAACCTCAGGGTTATCAGCAGGCGGTGGTGGTTAAGCTCATCAACCTGGAGCAGGCGGGCAAACCGGTTGCCGACGCGGCATCCATGCAGCGTTACAGCACCGAGCTGCTTAACGTGATTGCTGCGGGTCTTGATAAGAGCGCCACCGACGCGGCGAATGCTGCTCAGAACCGTAATGGTGCCACCTTCGACGTGCAGAGCGCTGCCGACGATACCGGTCTGCCAATGCTGGTGGTGCGTGGTCCGTTTAACCAGGTCTGGCAGCGTCTGCCTTCCACCCTTGAGCGTGTCGGCATGAAAGTCACTGACAGCACCCGCTCAACCGGCAGCATGACGCTCACCTACAAACCGCTCTCTGACAGCAGCTGGGAAGAGCTGGGCGTACGCGATCCGGGTCTGGCTTCAGGCGATTACAAACTTCAGGTCGGCGATCTGGATAACCGTAGCAGCCTGCAGTTTATCGATCCGAAAGGCCATACCCTGACCCAGTCGCAGAATGATGCGCTGGTCGCTGTCCTTCAGGCGGCATTCAACAAGTAAAAAAAGGGCTGGTTAATCCAGCCCTTTTAATTTTCGTGCTACGCAAACGTGTGCGTGGCATAATATCTCCAGTTTTGAACACAAATCATCACACCAGGAGTAATGAAGATGCAGAAGCAAGCTGAGTTGTATCGTGGCAAAGCGAAAACCGTATACAGCACCGAAAACCCGGATCTGTTGGTGCTCGAGTTCCGCAATGATACGTCAGCAGGAGATGGCGCGCGCATTGAGCAGTTTGACCGTAAGGGCATGGTGAACAACAAGTTCAACCATTTCATTATGAGCAAACTGGAAGAAGCGGGTATCCCGACGCAGATGGAAGCGTTACTGTCCGATACAGAGTGTCTGGTGAAGAAGCTGGACATGGTGCCGGTTGAATGTGTCGTCCGTAACCGCGCCGCGGGCTCCCTGGTGAAGCGTCTGGGCATCGAAGAGGGCATGGAGCTGAACCCACCGCTGTTCGACCTGTTCCTGAAAAACGACGCCATGCACGATCCGATGGTCAACGAATCTTACTGCGAAACCTTTGGCTGGGTGAGCAAAGAGAATCTGGCGCGTATGCAGGAGCTGACCTTCAAAGCCAACGACGTGCTGAAGAAGCTGTTTGACGACGCGGGCCTCATCCTGGTCGACTTCAAACTGGAATTCGGATTGTATAAAGGTGAGGTGGTGCTGGGTGATGAATTCTCCCCGGACGGCAGCCGCCTGTGGGACAAAGAGACCCTGGATAAAATGGACAAAGACCGCTTCCGCCAAAGCCTGGGTGGCCTGATTGAAGCGTACGAAGCCGTTGCTCACCGTCTGGGTGTTAAACTCGATTAATCCTGCCTTACCTGCCAGAGGAGCACAGCCTCCTCTGGCATCTCACTCCTGTTTCCTGTGGTAATCTTGCTTCGAAGCGCCTACGATCATACTTATTATCAAGATGATATTTTTCGAGGTGGGATTATGCGCTGGCAAGGGCGTCGTGAAAGTGACAATGTGGATGACAGACGCAGCAGTGGGGGCCCGTCGATGGGCGGCCCGGGATTTCGCCTGCCGGGAGGCAAGGGCGGCATTATTATTTTGCTGGTGGTCGTGGTGGCGGGCTACTACGGGGTCGACCTGAGCGGGCTGCTAACCGGGCAACCGATTCAGCAACAGCAGCAGGCAACGCGCTCCATCAGCCCGAGCGAAGACGAGGCGGCAAAATTTACGTCGGTCATTCTCGCCACCACGGAAGATACCTGGGGCCAGCTGTTCGAAAAAATGGGGCGTACTTACCAGCAACCGAAGCTGGTGATGTATCGCGGCGCTACCCGCACCGGCTGCGGCACCGGACAATCGGTCATGGGGCCGTTCTACTGTCCTGCTGACGCTACCGTCTATATCGATCTCTCCTTCTACGATGACATGAAACATAAGCTGGGCGCCGACGGCGACTTTGCCCAGGGCTATGTTATCGCCCATGAAGTCGGCCATCACGTGCAAAAACTGCTCGGGATTGAACCTAAAGTACGTCAGCTCCAGCAGAATGCCAGCGAGAGAGAGGTGAATGCCCTGTCGGTACGCATGGAGCTGCAGGCCGACTGCTTCGCCGGTGTCTGGGGTCACAAGATGCAGCAGGAGGGCGTGCTGGAGGCGGGCGATCTGGAAGAGGCCCTCAACGCGGCCCACGCCATTGGCGATGACCGTTTGCAACAGCAAAGTCAGGGCCATGTCGTGCCCGACAGCTTTACGCACGGCACGTCAGAACAGCGCTATAACTGGTTCAAAAAGGGCTTTGACGGCGGCGATCCGGCACAGTGCAATACCTTCGGCAAGGCGCTGTAATCTTCAATGTCAGGGATGAATTTATCAGGCCTGCCTGAACAACTGGCGCGGGAAGGGCACCGGCGGCTGCTGGTGCTGAGCGGGGATGAAACCTGGACGCAGCAGCAGGCGCGGCTGATGAAAGAGGACTATCCCGGGGAGTGGCTGTGGATTGGCGCTGACGCTCCGCAGTCGCCATCCTGCGCGCCTCAGGCGCTGCATCAGCTGCTGGGCCGCGAGTTTCTTCACGCTATCTTCGACGCCCGGCACGGCTTCGACGTCTCGGCCCTTGCTGCCGTGGCGGGCACCCTGCGCGCCGGCAGTCTACTGGTTCTACTTACCCCCGCTCTGACACAGTGGCCAAAAATTCCCGACCAGGATTCGCTGCGCTGGAGCGACAGGCCAGAGCCCATCCCTACGCCGCGCTTTATTGACCGCTTCTGCCGCCACATCCTGGGCGATCCGCAGGTGTTACGCTGGCAGCAGGGCGAGCCTTTTATGCTTACGCCAACGCCACCCGCACCCGACTGGCATCCGGCCAACGGCGAGCCCCAGAGCGAGCAGGCCGCGATACTCGACCAGCTCATTACCATGCCCGAAGGCGTCGCTGCCGTCACCGCTCCGCGCGGGCGCGGCAAGTCGGCGCTGGCGGGCATGCTGCTGCATCGCATTACGGGCAACGCCATTGTCACCGCTCCCGCCAGGGCGGCGACCGACGTGATTGCCCGTTTCGGCGGTGAGCGCTATCGCTTTATGGCTCCTGATGCACTGCTGGCCTCGGACGAGCATGCCGACTGGTTGATCGTTGATGAGGCGGCGGCCATTCCCGGCCCGCTGCTGGAGCGGCTGGTGACGCGCTTCCCCCGGGTCCTGCTTACCACCACGGTGCAGGGCTATGAGGGCACCGGCAGGGGGTTCCTGCTGAAATTCTGCGCCCGTTTTGCCGGGCTGCGTTACTTCACCCTCTCCACCCCGGTGCGCTGGGCGGCAGGGTGCCCGCTGGAGCGCATTATCGCCCAGGTGCTGCTGTTTGATGATGAGCCCGACGACAGCACTCCGCAGGGTGAGATCAGCTACGCAACCCTGGAGCAGGAGGCCTGGAACCGCGCCCCTGCGCTCCCGGCGGCGGTCTATAAACTGCTTTGCGCCGCCCACTACCGGACATCCCCCCTCGATCTGCGACGCATGATGGATGCTCCCGGACAGCATTTTGCCGTCGCCCGGGCAGGAGAGAGCGTCTGCGGCGCGCTGTGGCTGGTGGAGGAGGGAGGCTTAAGCCCGGCGCTCAGCCAGGCGGTATGGGCGGGCTACCGGCGTCCGCGCGGCAATCTGGTGGCGCAATCTTTGGCGGCACACGGGGGCTCGCCCCTGGCGGCAACGCTGAGCGCGAGACGGGTGACCCGCGTAGCCGTCCATCCTGCCCGCCAGCGCGAAGGCATTGGCCGGGCGCTGGTGGCCGCGGCCCGCCAGCAGACGAGCCTCGACTACCTTTCTGTGAGCTTTGGTTACACCGACGCGCTCTGGCGTTTCTGGCAGCGCTGCGGTTTTGTGCTGGTGCGGATGGGGAGCCACCGGGAGGCCAGCAGTGGCTGCTACACGGCAATGGCGATGCTGCCGCTGAGCCCGGCGGGGCAGGCGCTGTGTCAGCGCGAGCATCAGCGGCTCTGTCGTGATGCCGCGGTGATTGAACGCATGAACGGAGAAAAGATCCCGGTAGAGCCCGCGGGTGAGTCTACCCTTAATGATGATGACTGGCTGGAGCTGGCCGGATTTGCTTTTGCACATCGCCCCCTCACGGCGTCGTTTGCCAGTCTGACACGCCTGCTGCGGTCAACGATTCTGCCCCTGGCAGGCTTGCGGGGCAAAATCGAGCAGGACCGGGACGACGGCGCTCTGAGCCAGAGTCTGGGGCTGAACGGGCGCAAGGCGTTACTGAGTCGTCTACGCAGCGAGGCGGGCCAGGCGCTGGCGCAGCTGGACAGTCAGCGCTGTCAGGAGCTGAAGCAGACGGTTTTGCAATGGCAATTTTTTCAATAACTTCATCAGTAAACTGGCATGTTCATTCTGCCTGTCAGGCGTAGAATCCCGCTTACCCATTAAGGAGACTGCCATGAAACATGACCATTTTGTTGTCCAGAGCCCCGCTATGCCAGCCAAACAGCTTCTGCTGCTGTTTCATGGCGTTGGCGACAACCCGGTCAATATGGGGGAGATTGGCCGCTGGTTTGCGCCACTGTTTCCTGACGCGCTTGTGGTCAGCGTGGGTGGTCCGGAGCCTTGCGGCCCGAACGGCCGCCAGTGGTTTTCTGTGCAGGACGTGACCGAAGAGAGCCGTCAGGGGCGCGTGGATGCCATCATGCCCACCTTTGTCGAAACGGTGCGTTACTGGCAGCAGCAAAGCGGTGTGAAGGCGGATGCCACAGCGTTGATCGGTTTTTCCCAGGGGGCGATTATGGCGCTGGAGAGCATAAAAGCGGAGCCAGGCCTGGTCTCGCGGGTAATTGCTTTCAATGGCCGCTATGCGACCTTGCCCGGACAGGCGACCACCAGAACCACTATTCATCTGATCCACGGCGGGGAAGATCGCGTGATTGAGCTCTCCCATGCGGTTGCTGCTCAGGAGGCGCTGATCCGCGCGGGCGGTGATGTGACGCTGGATATTGTCGACGATCTGGGACACGCCATAGACGATCGCAGCATGCAGTTTGCGCTGGATCACCTGCGTTTTACCGTGCCGAAACGTTACTTCGATGAAGCGCTCAGCGGCGGCAAGCCTAATGACGACGATATCGTGGAGTTCTTTTAGCGGATAACCCTCTCCCCGCAAGGGGAGAGGGAAAGGCATTACTTCTTCTGGTCTTTCTTCGGCCAGTCGTCTTCATCATCCCACTTATCGTTAAAGTCACGATGTGGGGGGAGTTCAGGTTTGTTGGCGAGGAATTTCTTATGGTCAACGCGCTTGAGATCCTTGATCACATTCAGCAGTACGCCTACCAGAAAAACCAGTACCAGGAGCCACCAGTATTTAGCCAGCCAGTCCATTCGCTTATCCTTCTTTGGGGCAACCGTCAGGCGACGAGTTGCTCCATGATACGTTGATACATACGGGCCAGCAGTTGCAAATCAGCGGCATTCACGCATTCATTGATTTTATGAATCGTGGCATTCACCGGCCCAAGTTCGACCACCTGTGCACCCATGCGGGCAATAAAGCGTCCGTCAGAGGTACCGCCTGTGGTCAGCAGTTGCGGTTTAATTTCATTATAGTGCGCGATGGCGTTAACCACCGCATCCACCAGTTTGCCGCGCCCGGTCAGGAACGGCTGGCCCGAAAGCCACCAGTCGATGCTGTAGCGCAGCTGGTGTTTCTCCAGCAGGGCCACGACGCGGGCTTTGATCATCTCGTCCGTCAGCTCGGTGCTGAAGCGGAAGTTAAACTGCACAAAGAGATCGCCAGGGATCACGTTGTTGCTGCCGGTACCGGCCTGAATGTTGGCGATCTGCATGCTGGTCGGCGGGAAATACTCGTTGCCTTTGTCCCACTCGATCGCCACCAGCTCGTTAAGCATCGGCGCGGCGCGGTGTACCGGGTTATCCGCCAGATGCGGATAAGCCACGTGGCCCTGGACGCCGTGAATGGTCAGGTTGCAGGTCATGGAGCCGCGACGGCCATTTTTCACTACGTCGCCCACCATTTCGGTGCTGGACGGCTCGCCCACCAGGCAGTAATCCAGACGTTCATTACGCGCCATCAGCGTTTCAACCACCTTCACGGTGCCGTTTTTGGCGCTGGCCTCTTCGTCTGAGGTAATTAAAAATGCCAGGCGGCCTTTATGGTTCGGGTATTGCGCCACGAAACGTTCGGCGGCAACCACCATCGCAGCCAGCGAGCCTTTCATGTCCGCCGCACCGCGACCAAACAGCATGCCGTCGCGGATCGTCGGTTCGAAAGGAGGATTGATCCAGCGATCGGCATCACCGGCTGGCACCACATCGGTATGTCCGGCAAATGCCAGCGTTTCACCCTGGCCGCGCCAGGCCCAGAAATTTTGCGTATCGCCAAAATCCATCGGTTCGACGGTAAAACCAATCGCCCGCAGGCGTTCGATCATCAAAGCCTGACAACCCGCATCATCAGGGCTCAGGGAGGGGCGGCGAATAAGCTGCTGAGTCAGCTCAATGACCGGGCATGACATAGACTACACCTCAATAAAATAGGTTTGGTATTGATTTTCGTTGAAACCCAGCAGCATAGGCTTACCGGGCGCCCAGAGCAATGGGCGTTTGATGATTGCGGGCATTTCCACCATTAATGCGGCTGCGCTGTCGGCATTGTTGATGCTGGCCCGCACACTTTCATCCAGTTTGCGCCAGGTGGTGCCGCGCGTGTTGAGCAGCGCTTCCCAGCCGAGCTCAGCAATAAATTTCTGCATCAAATCAGCATCAATACCATCGGCGCGATAGTCGTGAAAACGGTACTCAACGTTGTTTTGCTCCAGCCAGCGGCGGGCTTTTTTGATAGTGTCGCATACTTTAGGAGAAAGGCCGTACATGATAATTTTCGGTTCAGAATGGTCTGTCATAGGGTTTTACCTGTGCAACTTGGTTAGGTCTGTAGCATACAGACGTTCATAAATCATTAAAACTACAACAATATTCTATTGTAATCAGATGGTTATCTATTTTTCTAAGTTGTGGTAGTAAATAATAAGTACATATATTGTTAAAAGAGCCGTGAGTTGATAGTGTTGGCTCATCTAAGTTTTATGTTGTTGGTTCGCAAGTCTGTTTAATCAACAAAGGAGCAGTTGTGAGAAGTCCCAAAGCTTATTCCTATGTTCGTTTCAGTACCCCTAAACAAGCCCAGGGGGATAGCTATCGCCGCCAACTTCAGCAGGCTCGGGACTATTGCACGACTCACAATCTTGTGTTGGATGACAAGACCATTGAGGACTTTGGAGTTAGTGCTTTTCGTGGTAGCAACCGTACTGATGGTGCATTGGGTCGCTTCATTGATGCCGTGAAAAGTGGGGAAATCGAGAAGGGATCTTATCTCTTGATTGAATCGGTGGATCGGCTGAGCAGGCAAGCGATTGAAGAAGCTCTAACGCAGTTCTTGGAAATAGTCAGAGAAGGCATTGTGATTGTCACTCTTTCAGATAATCAGGTCTTTCGCAGTGGTGAAGTGGATTTCACAAAGCTGATTGTTTCGATTGTCTATATGGCTCGTGCCAACGATGAATCTGAAATGAAAAGCCGCCGCAGCCGTGCTGCATGGTCCAATGGACGCCAACAAGCGAGAGAAAATAACAAAGTGATAGCTAACTCTCGCCTTCCTTCATGGTTGACGCTTGAGGGGGACAAGATCGTTCCTATCCCTGAAAGGGTTGCTATTGTGAACGAGATGTTTCAAATGGCTCGGTCTGGCCAAGGTTATCAACAGATTGCTAAGGCATTCAGAGATAAAGATTACAAGACATTTGGGCAGGGTAAAGCATGGCGTCCAGCTGGCATCCAATCAGTGGTCAAGAGCAGAGCCGTAATCGGTGAATTTCAGCCTCATATCATTTATGAAGGGAAGCGAGTGCCAGATGGTGATCCACTTTTTGGCTATTATCCAACCGTTGTTTCACCTGCAATTTTTGCAGAGGTACAACATATTGTGGATAAGAGGAACAACCATAGCGGCTCTTACAGAAAAGGCCTCTATAACAACCTGTTCAGCGGGGTTATCCGTTGTCAGTGTGGTGAATTGCTACGCTTCCATAATAAAGGTAGCAAGGGACAAGTTCGTAATTATCTTGTATGCCCAATGGAAGGTGTTACCGGATGCGAGTTGCCGTATTTGCCATACAACAGAATTGAACCGCAATTACTACAGGCTCTGAGTCGGCTATCCAGCGTTATGGAGCAAAGGCAACCTAAGACTGGCAGAGTATCAGCGTTGAAAGACGATCTAGCTGTGTTACAAAATGAGCTGGAAGCAGAAGGTAAAAAGAGGGTGAAGGCGGCCCAGTTAGTGCTGGATTTTGATGATGATGCTGCTTTCCGAGTTTTATTTGAAGAGTCTAAGAATGCCTGCCATGCACTGGAGGAAAAAATTGTGCAAATTGAGGGGGAGATTATGGCCCTTGAACTCTCTACCAGGACAATTGCTCGCTTTCTGAGCCCTGAGGATTTAAACAGTACGGAGCAGCGTCAACAGTTCAACAGTCAGCTAAAGTCAGCTATCACAATAGAATTTATTCATGAGAATGCTGGGCTTGTTGCCGTAATCAAAAACATGGAAGGTCAAGTCATGTTGGAGCAAGCATTTGGTCCCAAATTAATGAGCAGTATTGTCCATGATTATGAAGGCCATATCTGTGTTAGAACCATCGCGGAAGCTCCTTATGTTGATCCTGTCTGGGTTGAAGAAGAAAGAGTGGAGTATGAAAAAGGGAAGCTTGTCGAATTTGATGAATGTGGCGATTATAGTGTCGACAATCTGAATAAAATTTCTTGAGGTTTCGTAACCTTCTTTCGATGTATTAGCTGCGGGTAACTAAGCCGGGTTGCAATAAGTATTCGAGACAGCATCACGAACCACATCGATTCGAACAGGAACGAAAGCGAGGGCAATGGCGATAAACCTGTAGAAACCAAGCTGGAATCATCGACACAATCCCGAGATTAAACCTACGCCAAATCAAGGACTGGAGTCATTAAGCCGGATACTCAGGCCCTTTGTCCCGATCACTACGGGCATCCCTGCCCGTTGAGTCTGAAAGTATAAACCTGTGTTTTACGCTGTGTGTGGTCGGTGATCGTCGCCTTAATGGGAAGACCCTCTAGGAGCCGATGCAACCTACGCATAACGGATTCGGCATGCCACTTAGTCAGGCCATTCAGATAGCCTGAAGCAGGCAGGCTGGCCCCGATGAGCGGAAGTACAAGATCGGCGTCAATCACACAGTTAAAACCAGTAGGATGCTTCTCGCGATCGTAAATTGTTCATAAACTCTCGTTCTTCTTCATCAGGTCATAATGTGATATAAATCTAAGCTCGCATTTTTATTTTACATCCATGGAGGGACAATGAATTTAATCGAGAAAAACAATGTGAATAGCGAAAATTGTGATATAGAATCACTTAAAGAGGAGTTCATTGTCTGTCTTAAAAAAATAAAATATAAAACAAATAAGGTAAGTGATAGTGAACTTGGTGCTGTTAAAGTTATTTCAGGTGGTAGTATCTATGTTGAAATATCTGAACTGTCATTTATGCCTCCTGAAGACAATACTGTAATGGGATGGGAAATCCCCAAAGGTGTTGCTGAAAGAGCAATTGAAATCATGGTAACTTTCTTGAATTGTGGGTATGAACTAACCAAGGAAATGAGAGAGTATTTATCTGCTGGGCTGCAATCTTCAATCTCTGAAAATGGTATGGATTTACAAGATTCGTTTAACCTACGATCTCACAATAAAACATACGAAAAGGAAAAGCTTAAAGCAAGAATTGGAACATATATTTTTTATCGAAAACAATTAAATGAGGCAATAAAGAAAGTTACTAATTCAGGCTACACACATACAGGACATCTTAACGAGATGCTGTATGGTGAGATAAAAACACTCTTTGGTATCTCCATTTCTGATCATAAAACTCTTGCAAGGTATGAGGCAAAAAAAACAGAGAGTAGTTTTTTCTATAATTCTCTTTCTCACATGATTCAGCAGAATCCAACCAAAACATTAATGTATAAACATTGTTTAAAACTTGAGATAGAAAAAGAGAGTAATGTCACAATAAAAAAGTTCAAGTCTAAAATCTTGGATCTCTTGGAAAAGTCAACGTTAAATTGATTTTATTTTGGGCGTTTTTATTATCGAAAGTGCCCAATCTGCCTTGTCGACATTTAACTGTCAACACGAATAACATTTCTCTCAACGCAGCGAGGCACTCTTGCTGTAACGATGAGGAAATCCAATGATCTGTAATAATGAAAGCTTCATGCAGAAGGCTGCTACCTTTAGCCAGTTAACCTCTGTTGAAGATAAATGCGAATACGTCTATGAGTTGCTTGAAAGTATCTGTCACATTGAAGATGGGCATGTAACTTACAGTGAAGAGCATGACTGCTATCAGTTTTTCTCCGGGGGGGACTGCTGTAGCATGCGCCTTGTCATGAGTCCTTACGGAGATATCGAACACTTCGAATTCGGCTGTAACTAACAATACAATATCGCATTGACTTCATCCGCAAGGGGGAACGTCAACTCTCCCTTGCGAAAGTCATGCGGGGAGTCAATATGAATATTGAAGAGCATAATGAAAAGGCATTAATTGGGGCGTTACAGCTCGCAATAGAACATGGCATTGCCGCAGAGGATACTGAATTAAAAGCAATAGATACAGATTACCCTCGGTTTAAAGATGCTGATGATAAGCATGGTCGGGCAAGTGGCTGGTTAAATCCATATATTAATGAGGAAGGTAAGATTCTCAGAGTATATATCAATAGTTACCATGAAAATTTAGGTAGCGCGATATGGGATCATGATGGTCTGCATTCATTGCCACCAGAAGAACTACAGGAGATTGATAATGAACTGAAAGCATTAAAGGAGAAACGAATACAGGAAAAGGATAGCCTACTTGCTAGTAATAGAATGGAGTTGGAGAGAAGTTTAAAAACACTTCCATCTGTATCACAGCATCCTTACTTATCAAGGAAGCAAGTTTCAGGTAATGATATTTTTGTGGATGGAAATGCATTAATTATCCCTATTCATTATTATGGCGGTGAGTTTGTTAATGCTCAGCGTATTTTTCCTGATGGAACTAAATGTTTTTTTAAGGATTGCGGTAAGAAAGCTGCCTGCCACGTTATTCAAGGTGATGACAGTACGATATTAGTAGCAGAAGGATATGCTACAGCAGCATCCTGCTTTGATGCGACAGGATATACTTCAGTCATGGCGATCGACTGTGGGAATATTTACCCGGTTGTCGAGTCTATTCGCTTACATACCAAGGCTCCAATCATCATTGTTGCCGATAACGATAAGTACAAGGAGAAAAACGCAGGAGTTGAGGCTGCGAAAAAGGTCGCAAAAACAATTGAAGGGGTGTCTATTTTCATCCCTGAGTTTCAGGATGAGACGAGTCAGCCCACGGATGCCAACGATTTGATGCTGCTGGAGGGAATGGACGAGTTGAAGAGGCAACTGGAGCCCGTTATCGCTCATGCCAGAATGGGGATTCCACCCAGTTTCTTCTTCTCAAATGGATGGCTGTGTCAGAAGCGTGAGTCGGGTAGCGCAAAGATTAGTACGGCTATTTACCCGGTCGCGTTGTCACGTGATAAGGCGAGTGAAGACTGGGGATTGGTCCTTCAGTTTGCGGATATGGATGACCATACGCACCAGTTTGCATTGCCGAGGGCGGCTTTAATTAAAGAACCTTCGTTGATGCTGGAGCCGTTAGTTTCACGTGGTTTGCATTATGATCCCGGTGAACTCAGGGTACTCCAGAGTTACATCAACACGGTTCAGCCTGTAGGAAGAGCTAGGAGCGTATCGCAGACAGGATGGTTTGGCGATGTTTATGTGCTCCCCGATGAAGCTATTGGTGCAACAAGCGAGGATGTAATTTATCAGTCTATTTCCGGGGCTCCTCCTGGTTACGAGCAGTCAGGTAGCCTTGAGGACTGGCAGAAAAATATCTCTGCTAAATGTATCGGTAACAGTCGGTTAATTCTGATGGTTGCTGCCGGATTTGCCGGGCCATTGCTGGAACTGGACAGTTCACTTGAATCAGGTGGGTTTCACATCCGTAGTGAAAGCAGCCGAGGGAAGTCGACAGGTCTTCGCGTTTGTAAATCTGTCTGGGGAGCCCCAGATAAGCTCGTAACGTGGCGTGCTACTTCGAACGGGCTTGAAGGTGTTTGCTTTGCACATAACGATGCGACGTTAGTGATAGATGAGTTGGGCCAGATGGCAGATGAAAACCCCACAGAGGCGGCTCAGACCGTCTACATGGTTGCTAATGGGGCGAGTAAGCAGCGGGCAAACCGGAAGGGAGGTGCAGCAGCGATTAAAACGTGGCGTTTGATCTTCATGTCTGCGGGCGAGGTATCGCTGTCGAACCTGATGGAGCAGCATGGTAAGAAGGTTAAAGCTGGTCAGGAAGTCCGTTTTATCGATATTCCGGCGGATGCTGGAAAGGGGCTGGGGCTGTTCGAGGAACTCCATGGTCACATTGATGGTGCCAGCTTCGCAGAGGCTCTGAACCGTGACAGTAAGAGTTTCTACGGTACGGCTGCCCGTGCATTCCTGCGGCAACTTACGGCGGATAAGGCTGGATTGGCAGTCAGGCTCAAGTCTCTGATGGCTGAATTCCTTGTTCATGTGCCGGAAGGTGCTGACGGTCAGATTAAACGTGCCGCTAACCGCTTTGCTCTTGTGGCTGCTGCTGGGGAACTGGCGCGGGAGGTCACTGGTTGGCCTGATGGGGAATCATTCCGTGGAGTCAAGGCTTGTTTTAATAGTTGGCTGGCAGGACGTGGGGAAGGTTCTCATGAGTCTAATCAAGCTATTGAATCCGTTAAAGCTCAATTACTAACATGGGGAGATTCACGTTTTGGACAGGCGATGAATAGCCCTGTATGGGGGGTAAAAGTTGGTGGTGATTTTTGGGTTTACCCTGCTGCGTTTAGGGAAGAATTATGTCGAGGGCTGGACCATAGAAATGTAGCTAGGGTGTTGCATGAGAGTGATTTTCTTCCAAGTAGTGCGGCGGTAACAAAACGAATACCTGGCGGAGAGTCTCGTAAAGTTTATGTTATTTCAGGGAAGCTTCTGGGGGATGATCCAGAGACACCAGAACCAGTACTGTGCGACGACTCACTATACTCTGTGTGATACAGAGGGGGACTCTACCCCCTCTGTTACTTTGTTACTGATACCCAAAATGGGCGGTAACAGTGAAATTACTGGTATGACAGGGTGTGACGCTGTTACTTTTGTTTCTCTTGAAAGCAATCGATTGAAGCGTATTAACTCTTTGTAATAGGAAGAAATTGAGCTGTTGATTAAGTACCGTTAGTTGTGATGCGATTTGCCATGAAGACGTTGCGGTCTTACAGAGTAAGAGCATCTTTTATGTTATTGAACAGAAGGCGATAACCAAGAACGGGTGTTTTACAATGAATGCTCGCATTACCGCTGTAAAGCGGTAGTGCAAGGGGGGAGTTGTGTTGCTTGTAGAACAAGAGCTATGTGCCTGCAGGGCCATAGAATCACCTGAGCTTTCTTTTACAAACCTATCTTCAGATACACTGTCAAGATACCAATAATATGGACGATGAAACATCTGTACATATCTTTGTGTATGCCATATATTGGTGTTTGATGATAGTTGATAACAATATATAGTACTTCAGGCCTGCTTGAGGGTATCAGTCATGCAAAATCCAGATCCTATACGTCTCCTTTCAATAACCGAGAAACAGTATATTGCCGATATTCTAAAGGCTCTGACTGAGACCTTAGATTTAACGGATACACAATATCAGCAGATTCGCCAAGCTTACCGAGGAGTAGGAACTTGGCTTGCAGAAAGTGATGATCCACTTTTACAAGATACACGCATTTACTCTCAAGGTAGTGTACGTTTGAACACAACCGTCAAACCTGGTCCAGATGAGCCTTTTGATATAGATTTAGTGTGTTATCTTCCTCATGCAGGGACTGGAAGTGGTAGTGAGGTTCTTAATGCGGTAGAGCAGCGCTTGATTGGTCATGAGCGTTACAAGACTATGTTTGAACGGCTTCCACGAGGTTTTAGAATTAACTATGCGGGTTCGTATCATCTTGATATCACGCCCGGAACTGATTACAGCAGTGAGGATTTTGAAGGTCACCCACTTTGGGTCACTGACCGTAATACAGAGTGGAAAGAATCAAATCCTGATGGATACGCGATTTGGTTTGATGCTATCACTGAGAAAAAACCGCTTCGGCTGCAAGCAAGTTTTGAGTCTTACGCTTCTGATTCTGCTCTCAACAAATCGCTTGCCCCGCTTCCCGATCATACATCTAAAAAGCTGCTCAACCGCATTGTTCAGATCCTCAAGCGGCATCGTGACGAATGGATTGCAAGCCAGAATAAGGATGTATACCAATACAAGCCCATTTCGGCGATTATCACTACACTTGCTGCCCATGCTTACCAGAAGATAATTGATGACCGTCTTGCTTATGATAATGATCTTGACATCATTATCGATGTAATTGAGTTTATGCCGAATTTCATTCAAACAAGTTCGGAGGGTTTGCAGGTTCTTAATCCTGCAATGCCTTTAGAAAACTTTGCAGAAAAATGGAATGTCATCGACGGGAATAAAGGCCAAAATCTATATGCCTCCTTCAAAAAGTGGCATGAGGCTGTGTTGCAGAGTTTCAAGGCTATTAGTGCTTCTGTCGGGCAGGACAATCTTTTAGAAAATATCAGTAATAATTTCGGTGCAGAACCGGTTAACATTGTTCGTGATCATATGTTAAACAATCTTGGAGAACTTCGTCGTACTGGTAAGTTAGGTATAGCTGGTGGGGCGGCTACACTTATCACAGGAAAGGCTAATGCTATTCAGCCGAGTCCTGTGCCTAGCAATACATTTTATGGTTCAGACTCTTCCACTGTCGTTCCAGTTCCGGCTAATACGTTCTTCGGGGATTAAATGAATAAATTCACTTCTCCTCCTGCGCTTTCACTAAGCGTACAATTTTACTCCCTTAAGAACCGCTTTCGTGAAGGCTCTGGGCGTATTACTAATCGGAATCGCACACTTGTTTGGCAGAGTGAAATATCTCCTGGTCCTTTCTGTAGAAAATATAAGATCCTCTTGCGTTACACGAAAGGTTTTGCGCCAGAATGCATTGTACTTTCGCCTGATTTGGACGAGTTGGCTGGCGGTAAAAAAATTCCTCATACGTATGGGTACGATAGTGCCACAGGTCATAGAAAACTCTGCCTTTTTTTACCTAAATCGAAAACACTTGATGGTCTATCTGAGTGGCGGCCTCAGCTAAAACTAAGTGATACAATTATTCCTTGGGCTTCACTCTGGCTGCTATATTTTGAAGAGTGGTTGTTCAGTGGTGAATGGAAGGGGGGGGGAGCTCATCCTTCAGATGATGAAAATGGAATTTATTTTGATGAATGATAAAAATAATCCTCGTTACTTTTCTGTCGATATTGAGAGTTCAGGTCCTGTGCCTGGTTTTTATAGCATGCTCTCTTTTGGTGTCTGTCTGGTGGAAACGCCCGATATAAATTTTTATCGGGAACTTAAGCCTCTTACTCTTCATCACGATCCTGAAGCACTTTCGGTTACTGGCTTTGATCTATATCATCTAATGAATACAGGTATTGATGCTTTGACAGCCATGAAAGACCTTTCAGTTTGGGTGGAGGAATTATCTGGGGACGGAAGGAAAGCTGTATTTGCTGGCTTTAACGCGGCATTCGATTGGTCATTTATAAATTGGTATTTTCATTATACTGCTATCAAAAATCCTTTTGGTTATGTCCCGCTGGATATTAAATCACTTTTCAAAGGAGTTTGTGGACTTCCTTGGCAGGAAGCACGCACCTCTGTTGCAGCAGCACATTATGGCATCAAACGAGGCAGAGAGCATCATGCACTTGATGATGCTATTTTTCAGGCCGCGATTCTTCAAGCTATTCTGAATGATAAAGGTGTGCGCTAATGATTTTTTTCCAAAAATGTATTTACATGCTTATTAATTGGTTTACGCGGCAGCGTAAGCCTCCTTTTATCTTTCTTGCGACTGGATTGGCCATTTTAAAATTAGGTGGAGGACTCTCTTGGCAGGTAATACTAAGTTACAAAGATTATGGAGTTAAGGCATCATCTCCTGAAGGTAGTTTTATTACGGAGATACTTGTTCCGCTTTTAGGAATAGTGCTTTGTATCATCGGAGCAGTGTGGGCAGTATGTAGTGCAATTACAGACTGGCGACAAAATTCTAAGAAGAGTATCTTGGTCATTAGGGGGGAGGGATTAAGAAGGGTAGCTGGTAGTAATATAGACTCGCAGATCTATAAACGGCACTCAGGCAGATTGAATTATTTGGATGTCAACATCACCCAGAATATACGAGACGGTTATGTGATTCATCCTGCAGATGTATTTCGTAATTATGTACAGCCTTTAAGTCGGAATCTGAATCAATATTTCGGCGCAACGGCATTGAATGATATTCAAGTAGTCTATGCAGGTATGCTGCCTGTTCCCTTCCTTTTCTGGATTGGTAACGTACTTGATGATAAGGGTGTCGTTACTTTAATTGACTGGAATCGTGCGAGTGAGACTTGGCAGGTAATTTCAGATAATACACCGGATGATGGGGATTCTTTTAATCAAGAAACTATAATGGAAGGAAATGTTGAGGATGTTGTTATTGCCATATCCTTTTCCTATCATGCAGATCTAACTTGTATTAAGAAAAGCTTTACCGGATTGCGTATCGAGCATCTTTATCTAAAGCATATCAATTTCGATAATCATTGGTCGATTGAAAAACAGCAAAGACTTTCTTTACAGTTCATTGAGTTTGTAAAAAAACTGCAGCAACAAGGAGCTAAACGTATACATCTAATTTTAGTTGCGCCGAGTAGTGTCGTGGTTAGTTTTGGACGACGTTATGATAGCCGTAATCTACCTGAACTGATCGTCTATCAGTATGAGAAATCTGATGATGATACCTATCCGTGGGGAGTATACGCGATTTCTCACGGTAGAGAAGAAGGCGGCTTTGTATTACGAACAGAGGCTCTTAAAGTTCGTTTTTAAGTTGGTGGGTGAAAACGGATTGTCAACTTAAAAAAGTTATAAGTGCTCTTGAGAAGAGCGCTTGACTTTGCTCCCCGTTGAATAATCAAAAAAAGTGGTAATGACTTTTGGTTATTAATAAATTACCTTGAGCTCACATATATACTCCTGCCACAAAGCTGTCAGTAAGGTCTACCTACTTGAAATGATAAAATTATAGCTTTCTACTCTAAAGAGATACGGCTCATCATACTTTCATATTTTCAAGGTAACACTCGTAACAATGGTTACATGCTATAATATCAACGCTTCATCGTTACGATTCTCAATTCAGCTTGGTAACGAAAGTAACACTTTCCATATCTTCGATTTGTTCTTATATTCCTTTTACCCTCATTATAATTCAATATTGAACGCTCTCCCTGGTACAAGAAACGTGCATACAACCACAGGAGATTACTATGCACGATATAATCAATCAGGCTCGCGAGCTGTTGACAGCACAGCTGTATCGTAACGAGTCCTTGGGGTCCCCCAAAGAAACCGAAAGCTATCTCGCCCTGAAACTCGGTGACCGTGAACAGGAGGTCTTCGCTGTCATCTTCCTGGATAACCGGAATCAGGTACTTGAGTATAAAGAGATGTTCTTCGGCACTCTTGCATCTACAAGTGTATATCCACGCGAGATAGCTCGTTTAGCGCTTTGTTTGAACGCCGCTGCCGTCATTTTCTCCCATAATCATCCCTCTGGGCATCCTGAGCCATCAGCGGCTGATAAGGCCATTACTGAACGGATACAGAAGGTGATGGAGCTGATAGACGTTCGGGTACTGGATCACATCGTCGTTGGTGGTGGTCGGACTGTCTCGTTCGCTGATAGGGGCTGGTTATGAACTGGAAATCATTAATTATTGAAGCGCTTGTCATGGCAATCACGACCTTTGCTACCGTGTTTTTCCGGGCGATGGCTGCACGTTATACCCCTGACGAAGATTTCTTCTAATTCTCCATCACATCCACTAGCTCACGCCAATAGCTCATGCCCTAAAGATCTACCATCGTCATAACGGTGGAATCACTGATTAGCACCCTTCCGAAAAGGAAAATGCCACGCTATTGGGAAAAGTCAGCATAGCATGCTCTATTGGTAGGTTAAGGAAATAATGAAATGGCAACTATCGGTTACGCCCGAGTATCTACTGCCGGGCAAAGTCTTGACGCACAACTGGCTGCGCTATCTAGCTGCGAGAAAATCTTTCAGGAGAAAATCAGCGGAGCTAAGAATGATCGCCCTGAACTTCAGGCAATGTTGGAATGGGTTCGGGAAGGAGACACTGTACAGATTACGAAACTTGATCGCCTCGCCCGCAACACCCGCCATCTATTGGAAGTATCAGAATTTCTGCAAGGAAAAGGTGTGGCACTAAATATTCTTAACATTGGTATTAACACGGCTACACCAACCGGAAAGCTGATGCTGACGATGATTGGGGCTATCGCCACATTCGAACGGGAAATGATGTTGGAGCGTCAAGCTGAAGGGATCGCACTGGCGAAACTCAAAGGCAAATATAAAGGCAGAAAGGCCACGGCACGCAGCAAATCTCAGGAAGTTCTGGACATGTTGGAGCAAGGACTGAACAAGCCAGAGATATCCCGTCGACTAGGAATCGGAATCACCAGCATTTATAGGATCGTTAAAAACAAGCCAAGTTAAAGGAATACTGAATGAACCACGGCACAGCATTGCTGACAGTCTTATCTCTCGTAATGGCTCCCACTCTCCCTGTAAAAGCAGAAACGAAAGTGATGGATATAGCGTTAGTCTGTGAGAACAGCATAACTGCTGATATCCATTACGCAGACGAACAGGGTTTTATTGATATCAACTCACCCGATGGCGATCGAAAGATACGCTTACATAAAGCCGAGATTGTCGATAAGTATTCGATCATCACCTTCTACGACGGCTCGTCACTGGCAAAGGTAATCTTTATGAATAGTAATAAACTCAACCACTTTGAATTACAGATAGGGCCAAAGGGTAAACTCAACACATGTAAGGGAGTCAGGCTATGATACTTAAAAATCGGCCAGAGGCCCTGTCATTCCTGGCTATTGTGATTGCCCTGGCATCGATCGGCTACGCGGCGTGCATAGTGGGCTACCAAGTCTGGACTACTGATGCTGACTACAGCTTCGGGTTACAGGTTATGCTGCCCCGCTTAGGGCTAATCATCAGCGGCTTTATGGGAGCATGTGGTGCATTCGCTAGTGCGAATAAATATAACCAGCAATCGAAAAAACTCGGCACCGTGTATACGCAGGTGTCGCTCATACTGTTAGCTATTGGTACTGCTCTACTTGTGTACGGGCTATGGAACTGGAGAACCAATTACCAGTTAATCTACAGCACACTTGGGCCAGCATTTGTGGGAAATGGAATGTTCATACTTATGCACAGGCTCAATTGGGCAACAAGTAAGATTGCCACAGTGGTCATCACAGCAGGTCTACTGATATCAGCCTTTGTAGTGGCAAGCATTGGTAGACCTTCACCTTTTGACGTATGGCAGTTTGTCGTTGTGTTAAATGGTGGGACTGGTTTGTTCATCCTGATGGCAGCACTGGGAGGCAGTTTTGTGATGAACGGTCTAATGAAGCAACTGACTTGATTGATGCTGTTCTAAGGCCCTTGCTTATGTAAGGGCTTTTTGCATAACTATATCAATAAGGGGATGTTTGTGGCCTTTGTATTGAAAACTGCTCGCAATTTTTAATGCCATACAGGGTGATCATGGTGAATCCTTTTGTCTTAAAAGTGGTCAGTTGCTCAGTAATTTCGATGGTTAAACGTTTGTGGAAATATAACACATTTGTTTTATTACCTTATTGAATATTCAGCGGCGGGACAAATTGTACTTAAGTCGTGAATATTATTTCATCTTTATTGCATAGAGCGCTGAGGGCCAAAAATGCATTTAAGAACAACTACAAAGTTATTTTCCCGGCTCTGATTAAGGTTATTTCAAAATATTGCAGTTGGTCACATAAAATTTAACGCGAAGGGCCCATAGTATCTACAAGCCAGTCGTACCAACGGGGGTAGAACAGTATCACTGATTAAAAACTCTTCACAATGATGATATATTCTCGTAGAATGGCCGATAATAATAAGAGAGGTAGTTATGATTGAACGTGAACTGGGGAACTGGAAAGATTTTATCGAAGGCATGCTTCGTAAATGACATTCAGCAAGAAACGCAAGAGCACTTAATTTTCTAAATAATAAAAGTGTGAAAATTAACACACAAAAAAGGCGGCCGGTAAGGACGCCTTTTTTATTTTCAGTATCTTATTTTTGTTTTTCCTTTAACGGGAAACGTCGCCGTACCAGAACAAAGAACAGCGGAACAAAGTAAATGGCGAGAACAGTGGCTGAAATCATCCCGCCCATCACCCCGGTACCCACCGCATGCTGGCTACTTGAGCCCGCACCAGAGCTGGTCGCCATCGGCAGAACGCCAAACACAAACGCCAGCGAGGTCATCAGGATGGGGCGCAGGCGCTGGCGACAGGCTTCCAGGGTGGCGGCCATCAGCTCCTGACCTTTTTCATTCATCTCGTTGGCGAACTCGACAATCAAAATGGCGTTCTTCGCCGACAGACCGATGACCGTTAAGAGCCCTACCTGGAAATAGACATCATTTTCCAGGCCGCGCATCCAGGTGGCGAGCAGGGCGCCAATAACCCCCAGCGGCACTACCAGCATCACCGAGAACGGCACCGACCAGCTCTCATACAGCGCGGCCAGACAGAGGAAGACCACCAGCAGCGACAGGGCATACAGTGCCGGAGCCTGAGCACCCGAGAGGCGCTCCTGATAGGACATGGCGGTCCACTCGAGGCCAAACCCGGCAGGCAGCTGCCGCACCAGATTTTCCATCACATCCATCGCGGTACCGGTACTGACGCCCGGCGCGGCTTCACCGACAATTTCTACCGCGGCGTAGCCGTTGTAGCGCTCCAGGCGCGGTGAGCCCGTCTCCCAGCGCGAGGTGGCAAAGGCCGAGAAGGGGACCATGCCGCCCTCTTTATTGCGCACGTACCACAGATTGATATCGTCCGGCAGCATGCGGTATTTGGCCGCCGCCTGCACGTAGACCTTTTTCACGCGGCCACGATCCATAAAGTCGTTCACGTAGCTCGAACCCCACGCGGTTTGCAGGGTGTCGTTGATATCGTCAATGGAGACGCCCAGCGCCTGGGCTTTACGCTGATCGATATCGATCTGCAGCTGTGGGCTGTCGTCCAGACCGTTGTGACGCACGCGGGTCAGGGAAGGTTCTTCTCCGGCCAGCTCCAGCAGACGGTCGCGGGCAGCCATCAATGCATCATGTCCGGCCCCGGCGTGATCCTGCAACTCCATATCAAAGCCCGCCGAACTGCCGAGCCCGCTGATGGCCGGTGGGCTGCTGGCAAAGACCCGCGCCTCTTTAATGCGGCTGAAGGCTTTGGTGGCGCGCTCGATAATGGCAAACGAGCTGCCGGTTGTGGCATCGCGCTCATCCCAGTCTTTCAGACGGACAAACATACGCGCCACGTTCTGTCCGTTCCCGCCCGGGCCGGAGCCGACGGTGGCAAAGACCGACAGCACGTTGTCTTTCTCCTGGTTAAAGAAGTACGACTCCACCTGCTGCACCACCTTCAGGGTCTGCTGCTGGGTCGAGCCGCTCGGTAACTGCACGGAGGTGATAAACATACCCCGGTCTTCCAGCGGCAGGAACGAGGTGGGCAGGCGCAGGAACATGAAAACCATGCCCCCCAGCAGCAGAATGTAGATCAGCATCCAGCGCAGGCTGCGATGCAGAACCCGCCCCACGCCCGCCTCATAGCGCGCCGCGTTGCGGTTAAACATGCGGTTGAACCAGCCGAAGAAGCCTTTCTGACCGTGGTGTTCACCTTTATGCAGGGGTTTAAGCAGGGTGGCGCACAGCGCCGGAGTGAGGATCATCGCCACCAGCACCGACAGCACCATCGCCGCCACAATGGTGATTGAGAACTGACGGTAGATCGCCCCGGTGGTACCGCCAAAGAAGGCCATCGGTACGAACACCGCCGACAACACCATGGCGATACCCACCAGCGCGCCCTGGATCTGCTTCATCGATTTACGCGTCGCTTCCCGGGGCGAGAGTCCCTCTTCGCTCATGATACGTTCGACGTTCTCCACCACCACGATGGCATCATCCACCAGCAGGCCTATCGCCAGCACCATCGCAAACATGGTGAGGGTGTTGATGCTGTAGCCAAAGGCGTAAAGCACCGTGAAGGTGCCCATCAACACCACCGGGACGGCGATGGTGGGGATTAATGTTGCGCGGAAGTTTTGCAGGAACAGGTACATGACCAGGAACACCAGCGCGATGGCTTCGAGCAGGGTTTTCACCACATCCTCAATAGAGGCCTTCACGAACGAGGTGGTCTCGTAGGCGATTTTGTACTCCAGCCCGTGCGGGAAGTAGTGCGACAGCTCGTCGAGACGGTCGATAACCCGTTCTGCGGTGGCCATCTCGTTGGCGCCGGAAGCCAGCTTGACCCCCAGCCCGGAGGCCGCCTTGCCGTTAAAGCGGCTCAGGTAATCATACTTCTCGGCCCCCATCTCCACGGTGGCGACATCCCCCAGGCGCACCTCGGAGCCATCCTGATTGACACGCAGGGTGATGTCGCGGAACTGCTGGGGCGTTTGCAACAGCGACTGGGAGTTAATGGTGGCATTCAGGGCCTGCTTATCCACGGACGGCGTGCCCCCCAACTGACCCACCGCAATCTGGGCGTTCTGCGATTCAATGGCGTCGGTGACATCTTTCGCGGTCATCTGGAAGCTGTTGAGCTTCGCCGGGTCGAGCCAGATGCGCATGGAGTACTGCGACCCGTAGGCGTCGATATCCCCCACGCCGTTGATACGGCTCAGCGGATCCTGAATATTACTGGCAACATAGTCCGCGATATCCTGCTTATCCATCGAGCCATCGGTAGAGACAAAGGCGATGGTCAGGATGTTGGTATCGCCGGTTTTACGCACCGTCACGCCCTGGTTTTGCACCGCCTGCGGCAGCTTACGCAAGGCTGACTGGAGCTGGTTCTGCACCTGCTGCACCGCTTCATCCGGGTCGGCGCCCGCGGTAAAGCTGAGCGTTATCGATGCCTGGCCGGTGGCGCTGCTCTGGGACGACATGTACATCAGGTTGTCGAGGCCCGTCATGTTCTGTTCAATCACCTGGGTAACGGTGTTCTCCAGGGTTTGTGCAGATGCCCCCGGATAGTTAGCCGTAATCCGCACGTTAGGCGGGGCCAGATCCGGGTACTGCTCAACAGGGAGAGAAAAAATAGCCAGCGTGCCGGTCAGGCACAATAAAATTGCCAGCACCCAGGCAAAAATGGGGCGATCGATGAAAAAATTCGCCATTAAAATAGGACCTCGTTTTGCTGCGCGTCGTAATTGTAGATAGCCCGCTTCACTCTAGCGGCAAGGGAGATGTCAAACGTGGAGAAATAAAGGAGATAATGTAAATTATCATGCGCTTTTTCCGCGCCATCGCCCTGGTGCAGCGGTGAGTATTGTTCATCTGCGTGGCTGCCAGGCGATCCCCCGCCTGTTTTTACCGTTATTTACCCTCGGCTGCGGTCGAAGAACAAAAGCGCACGCTCACCTGGGTACCGCCCTCTGGCGGCTGTGAGAAGCTCAGGGTTCCCCCCAGCCGGTCGGCACGTTCACGCATAATGTTCAGACCGTAGTGGCCCGGAGGTTCGCTGGCATCACCAATGCCGATGCCGTTATCGCAAATTGTCACCGTGTGCTTGCCATCCGGGGCGGTGATGCAGCAGACCGTGATGTCGCTGGCCTGCGCATGCTTGATGGCATTCAGTACCGCCTCCCGGACAATCTGCAACAGGTGGACCTGCATCTGTGCATCCAGCGCCAGAGACGAAAGCTGGCAGTCGAGAGTCAGCCGTGCAGCGGTCTGTTTTTGTAAGTCATCCAGCATCTCCTGCAACGCCGCCGGCAGATTGGCCTGGTTCAGCGTCAGGCGGAAGGTGGTAAGCAGCTCGCGCAGCTGGCGGTAGGCGGCATTCAGCGCCTGGGAAAAATCGGTAATGATCCTCTGCGCCGTTTCGTTTTCTTCCGGCACCGCATGTTTGAGTAGCGTTAACTGGATGCGCAGATAAGAGAGCACCTGCGCCAACGAATCATGCAGTTCACGGGCAATAGTGGCGCGCTCCTCCATCAACAGCAGCTGGTGATAGTGCTTCTGCGCCTGGTTGGAAAAGAGGCCGCGGCCAAGCATCGTCGCCACGCTTTTCATCAGCGGCATCGGGACGGGGCGCTGCGCGCTTTGCCAGCGCAGCTCACCGAAGCGGGTCTCCATCATCACTACCGGCAGCACCTGGGTGTCGAGATGCAGTGCGGCTTCACCCTCCTGCATCTGCCAGCCGTCGCTGGTGTGCAGGGCCAGATACGTGATCCCGGTATATTCGCAAACAATGTGCAGGATGTGGCGGAAGCAGTGACTGTCAATCTTGTCGGTGTTCAACGCCTGGGAGCAGGTAAACAGCATCTCCAGTTGCTGGTGGGCTTCGTGCAGGTGGTGCGTCTTCTCTTCAACCGAAATCTCCAGCGAGCGGTACAGGGTGTGCAGCTCCGCCGACATATGGTTGAAGGTGCGGGAGAGCAGGCCAAGCTCATTGGAGAGATCGGTATTCGGCACCGGGGTATCAAAATGACCTTGTTCAATGCGCAGACTGGAGGTGACCAGGTGATTGAGCGGGGCGACAACCTGCTGGCGGATGCGGCGGAGGGTGACAAACACCAGCAGAAAAATACTGGCCCCACCGGCAAAGGAGATGGCAAAGACCAGAGTGATCTTACGTTCGGCATAGTGCTGCAGGGAGAGGACAAAGGCGTCGATACGCGCCACATACTCGTCCATCTGCGCCTGATACCAGGCGTAATCACCCAGAGCGAGTTTCTGATCCACCGCCTGCCACCGGATCTGCAGCTGGCGATAGTGCTGCTTAACCTCGTCCGGGACATACCAGCTGTTCAGGGTTTGCAGGGCAGGGGCATCCAGGGTTTGTTGCCAGATCCGGCGATGAGGCACCAGGTCGACGCTGCCCCGCTGGATGTCGTAACCCAGGCGATAGCTCTGCATCCGTAACGAACCGGCCAGGTTGATGGCTTCAGCATCACGCTGGCCGCTGGCGAGAGTAAACAGCGCAATCGCGCTGGTGAGCAGCGACAGGGCAATGATGGAGAAAAAGGCCCGGGCAAGGCTGCGTGAAACAGGTTGTTTAACTCTCACCGGTCGCGTCCTGATAAGCATTTGTGCAAAGGAATGAAACGTAATTTCACCCGCGCTGAAATAAATTGATCTGATACAGGTTCAGGCGAAATATTTTCCGTTCCTGGGCAAATGAACATTGCCTGTTACCGTTGCGGTGGGTAAATACACTATTCCGTTAAAAGAATAAGGTTATCAGGGCCAGCAAGGGAACCGTCATGAACCGTTTTATTATGGCAAATAGCCAGCAATGTATTGGATGCTATGCTTGCGAGGTCGCTTGCGTCATGGCACATAACAATGAGCAACATGCCCTCAGCCAGCGCCATTTTACCCCGCGCATCACCGTGGTCAAAGAGGGCACTAAACAGAGCGCCGTAACCTGCCACCACTGTGAAAACGCCCCCTGCGCCCAGAGCTGCCCGAACGGGGCCATCAGCCGCATGCATGAAAGTGTACAGGTGGATCAGCGCAAATGTATCGGCTGTAAAGCCTGTGTGGTTGCCTGCCCGTTTGGCACCATCGAGATTGTTACCACACCGCTGGCGGCTACCGCTCAGAAGTGCGATCTCTGCCTTGAGCGTCCGCAGGGGCCCGCCTGTGTGGCGAACTGCCCGGCGGATGCCCTGTCGCTGGTGACCCCTGATAATCTGAACCAGCTGGCTCGCGCCCGGCAACTGCGCACGGCGCGCCATGAGGCCCAGCCGTGGCAGACCCGGGCGGCGAGCGTGACCAGAACAGGTAGCAAACGCGAGCAGCTGGAAGCTACGCCCGCGCGCGGCGAGCCGGATAAGCTCACCCCTGAGGCGCGGGCGGGCAATTTCAACGAAATCTATCTGCCGTTCCGTCCGGCACAGGCGAAGCGGGAAGCCGACCGCTGTCTTACCTGTGGCGAGCACTCGGTGTGCGAATGGACCTGCCCGCTGCATAACCATATCCCCCAGTGGATCGAACGGGTGAAAGCGGGGGATATCGCTGGGGCGGTCGAGCTCTCTCACCAGACCAACTGCCTGCCGGAGATAACAGGCCGGGTCTGCCCTCAGGACAAACTGTGCGAGGGCGCCTGCACGGTGCGCGATGTGGCCGGGTCGGTGACCATTGGCAACATCGAACGCTATATCTCCGACCAGGCGCTGGCGAAAGGCTGGCGACCGGATCTGAGCCACGTTACGCCGGTTAATAAGCAGGTCGCCATCATCGGCGCCGGACCCGCCGGGCTGGCGTGTGCTGACGCGTTGATCCGTCGCGGCGTCAGCGTCACGGTCTTTGACCGCCACCCGGAAATCGGCGGCCTGCTCACCTTCGGCATTCCGGCCTTTAAGCTGGATAAATCCTTGCTGGCCCGCCGTCGGGAGATCTTCACCGCCATGGGCATCCGCTTCGAACTGAACTGCGAGGTGGGTAAAGATATCCCGCTGGCGCAGCTGCTCAGCGAGTACGATGCCCTCTTTGTTGGGGTGGGGACCTATCGCTCAATGAAAGCGGGTATTCCCAACGAAGATGCGCCGGGCGTTTACGATGCGCTGCCGTTCCTGGTGGGTAATACCCGTCAGCTGATGGGGCTGCCGCCCTCGGTGGAAGAGCCCTTTGTCGATACCGCCGGACTCAACGTTGTGGTGCTGGGCGGCGGCGATACGGCGATGGACTGTGTGCGCACCGCCCTGCGCCACGGAGCGGCGAACGTCACCTGCGCCTATCGCCGGGATGAGGTCAATATGCCGGGCTCGAAAAAAGAGGTTAAAAACGCCAAAGAAGAGGGGGCTGCGTTTGAATTTAACGTTCAGCCGGTGGAGCTCACCCTCGATGACGCCGGGCGGGTCAACGGCATCCGCCTGCTGCGCACCCGGCTGGGTGAGCCAGATGCCCAGGGACGCCGTCGTCCGGAGCCCATCGAGGGCAGCGAGTTTGTGATGCCTGCCGAGGCGGTGATTATGGCCTTTGGTTTTAACCCGCATGCAATGCCCTGGCTACAGGCGCAGGGGGTTGAGGTGGATGACTGGGGCAGGATTGCGGCAAGCGTGGAATCGCGCTATCGCTATCAGACCAGCAACCCGCATATATTTGCCGGTGGCGACGCGGTGCGGGGAGCCGATCTGGTGGTAACGGCGATGGCGGAAGGGCGACACGCCGCCCAGGGGATCGCCGACTGGCTTGGGGTCGCTTCTCCTACCGAACATTAACCCGACGGGCGACAACGCGGGCTTCGCAGCGTAGTATGACCGGTATTGAGCGCAACGGAGCCCGTATTACCGTGAAAATTGAACTAATTAAAGACAAGTGCCTTTCGGATAACTATTTCATCCTGCGCAACCTGACCTACGATCTGACGCGGCGTAACGGTGAGGTGGTGCGCCACAAACGCGAAGTGTACGATCGGGGCAATGGCGCCACGGTCCTGCTTTACAACCGTGAGAAGCAGAGCGTGGTGTTGATTCGCCAGTTCCGCATTGCCACCTGGGTGAATGGCAACCCCGACGGGCGCCTGATTGAAACCTGTGCCGGGCTGCTGGATAACGATGAGCCGGAAGTGTGCATTCGCAAAGAGGCGATTGAAGAGACCGGCTTTGTCGTCGGCGAGGCACGCAAAGTGTTTGAGCTCTATATGTCTCCGGGCGGCGTAACGGAAATCGTCCATTTCTTCGTGGCGGAATATAGCGACACCCGACGTGCCGGAGCGGGTGGTGGCATCGAAGATGAGGAGATCGAGGTGCTGGAACTGCCCTTTGCTCAGGCATTATCGATGATGCAATCGGGTGAAATACGGGACGGCAAAACGGTGATATTATTACAGTATTTGCAAAGTTCCGGGTTAATGGCTTGATCTTATTGCCGTTAATAAGATGTATTCAAAATAAATCTATCCGATAAATCTGATTGAGCAACCCCGTTCTGAGCAGGAAGATACGCTCTGTCTGTTCAGCTATTGCTTTCGGGATCCTGCTATTCATGCGTCACTGCCTTTTATTTGTTTTCATGCTCAGCGTGCTGCCCTCGGTGTTAGCCCGGGCGGCACCTGCACAGCGGTCGTTTATTGACTGGCAGGTGACCTGCAACAACCAGAACTTTTGCATCGCCCGTAATGCTGGCGAGCATCACGGGCTGGTGATGACCTTAAGCCGCAGCGCGGGTGCAAAAACTGACGCGTTGCTGCGCATCGATCTCGGTGGGCTGGCAACGCCCGATCCCAAACAGCCCGCCATTGCCCCCCGCTTGCTGCTCGACGGCGAGCCGTTGCAGCTTAGCCCCCCGCACTGGCAAATTACCCCGTGGCGTCTGACGACCGACCATGCCGCCACCATTACCGCCCTGCTGACCACACTTCAGCAAAAAAGGGTCATCACGCTCGCCGGTGGCAAGCAGGTTATCTCCCTGGATGGGATGAAAGAGGCGCTACAGTTTATTGATGCCCAGCAAAAGCGTGGCGGGAGCGAAACCGCGTGGATCAATAAAGGGGCGCAACCCCCGCTGAGCGTACCGCCCGCACCGGCGTTGAAAGAGGTGGCCGTGGTGAACCCGACGCCGACGCCGCTCACCCGCGAGGAGCGTAGCGATCTGCTCGACTATGGCACCTGGCGTATCAACAACAGCCAGTGTTCGCTCGACCCGGCCCGTCGTGAAGTGCGGGTCACCGCCCTGACGGATGACAAAGCGCTGCTGATGGTTGGCTGCGAGGCGGGGGCATACAACACCGTCGATTTGGCCTGGCTGGTCTCACGTAAAAAGCCGTTTGCTTCCCATGCGGTACGTCTGCGCCTGCCGTTTGTTCCCGCCAGCGACAGCAGCGAGATGGAGTTAATGAACGCCAGTTTTGATGAGAAGAGCCGCGAGCTGACGACCCTGGCGCTGGGGCGCGGGATTGCCGACTGCGGTATCCAGACGCGCTGGCGTTTTACCGGCCAGCGTTTCCGTCTGGTGCGGTATGCGGAAGAGCCAAGCTGTGATAACTGGCATGGGCCGGATGCATGGCCGACCTTGTGGATAACACGCTGAAATGCCGGGTGGCGCTGCGCTTACCCGGCACACGAATGACGTTAAACTAGTAGGCCCGGCAAGCACAGCGCCGCCGGGCAAACCACTTACAGTAAGGCCTGCGCCTTCTCGACCACATTCTCCACCGTAAAGCCGAAGAACGGGAACAGCTTCTCGGCAGGGGCGGATTCACCGTAGCCAGTCATGCCGACAATCTTCCCTTTCAACCCGACATATTTGTACCAGTAGTCCGCGATACCCGCTTCGACCGCCACGCGGGCCGTGACGTCTGACGGCAGCACCGACTCGCGGTACTCTTCATCCTGAGCATCAAAGATATCCGTTGAAGGCAGCGACACCACCCGTACTGCATGGCCTTCGGCGGTGAGCTTCTCCGCCGCCTTGACGGTAATCTCCATCTCCGAACCGGTAGCAATCAGAATCAGATCCGGCTTACCGCCGCTGTCTTTCAGGATATACCCCCCGCGGGCAATATTTTTCACTTGCTCCGGGGTACGCTCGATCTGCGCCAGGTTCTGGCGGGAGAGGATAAGCGCCGTCGGGCCGTTGTGGCGCTCTATCGCCAGTTTCCAGCCGACAGCGGCTTCAACCTGATCGCACGGTCGCCAGGTGCTGAAGTTCGGCGTCAGACGCAGGCTGGCCAGCTGTTCCACCGCCTGGTGAGTTGGGCCATCTTCCCCCAGACCGATGGAGTCGTGGGTATAAACCATGATCTGCCGGGCCTTCATCAGTGCCGCCATACGCGCGGCGTTACGCGCATACTCCACAAACATCAGGAAGGTGGCGGTATAAGGCACGAACCCGCCGTGGTGGGCGATACCGTTGGCAATAGCGGTCATGCCGAACTCGCGCACCCCGTAGTGGATGTAGTTCCCGGCGATATCTTCCTTGAGCGAGGTCGAGCCCGACCAGATAGTCAGGTTACTCGGTGCCAGGTCCGCCGAGCCGCCGAGCAGTTCCGGCAGGATCGGGCCAATGGCGTTAAGGACGTTTTGCGAGGCCTTACGGGTGGCGATTTTCGCCGGATTAGCCTGTAAATTTTCAATCAGCGCCTGGGTTGTCTCTTCCCAGTTTTCAGGCAGGCCACCGCCCATGCGACGGCTGAACTCTGCCGCCAGCTCCGGATGGGCTTTCTGATAGGCAGCAAATTTGTCGTTCCAGGCCGCCTGCGCTTTTTCGCCCTCTTCACGGGCATCCCAGGCTTTGTAGATCTCTTTCGGGATCTCAAAGGCCGGGTATTTCCAGCCCAGCTTCTGCCGCGTCAGGGCCACTTCCTCTTCCCCCAGCGCTGCGCCGTGGGACTCTTCCTTGCCGGCTTTGTTCGGTGAACCAAATCCGATGACCGTGCGACAGATTATCAGCGACGGTTTATCAGTTACGCTTTGCGCTTCCTGAATGGCCGCTTTCAGCGCCTCTGGATCGTGGCCATCAATCTCATGCACCACGTGCCAGTTATAGGCCTCAAAGCGTTTGGCCGTGTCGTCAGTGAACCAACCCTCGGTTTCGCCGTCGATGGAGATGCCGTTGTGATCGTAGAAGCCGATCAGCTTGCCCAGGCCCAGCGTGCCCGCCAGGGAGCAGACCTCGTGCGAGATCCCCTCCATCAGGCAGCCATCGCCCATAAAGACATAGGTATAGTGATCGACAATCTCATGTCCCGGCTGGTTAAACTGCGCCGCCAGCGTGCGCTCGGCAATCGCCAGCCCGACCGCATTCGCCAGCCCCTGACCGAGCGGCCCGGTGGTGGTTTCGACCCCTGGCGTATAACCCAGCTCCGGATGCCCCGGCGTTTTTGAGTGCAGCTGACGGAAGTTTTTCAACTCCTCCAGCGGCAGGTTATAGCCGGAGAGGTGCAGCAGGCTATAAAGCAGCATCGAGGCGTGACCGTTAGAGAGAATAAAGCGGTCGCGGTCATACCACGTCGGATCGTTAGGGTTATGTTTCAGGAAATCGTTCCACAACACTTCGGCGATATCGGCCATGCCCATCGGCGCGCCTGGGTGACCGGAATTGGCTTTTTGCACGGCATCCATGCTGAGGGCGCGAATGGCATTGGCTAACTCTTTACGGGACATAGTTCACTCCATGGCAAGGTTACAGTTTGGCGGCAAGCAGGTCTTCGAGTTTGCGCTGGTCGACCGCGAAAAGACGGATCCCTTCTGACAGCTTCTCGACCGCCATGGCGTCCTGATTATGCTCCCAGCGGAATTCGGCTTCGGTCATGGGTTTGGGTTTTGGCAGCACCGTGGAGGAAGGCACCAGACGGCGGATAACCGGCTCATCTTTCTCCTGCAACTCTTTCAGTAGGTTAGGGGAGATGGTCAAACGGTCGCAGCCGGTGAGGGCCAGGATCTGCTCGGTGCGGCGGAAGCTGGCGCCCATCACGATGGTTTCATAGCGGTGTTGCTTATAGTAATCGTAGATATTGCGAACGGATTTCACGCCGGGATCTTCGTCCACCACATAAGGGTCCATCGGCTGGCGGGCCTGATACCAGTCGTAGATTCGCCCGACGAACGGTGAAACCAGATGCACCCCGGCCTCGGCGCAGGCACGCGCCTGAGCGAAGGAGAAGAGCAGGGTCAGGTTACAGTTGATCCCCTCTTTCTCCAGCACTTCGGCGGCGCGGATCCCCTCCCAGGTGGAGGCCAGCTTGATCAGAATGCGCGATTTCTCCACATCCTGCTCCTCATAGAGCTGCACAATCTGCCGCGCTTTGGCGATGCTCTTCTCCTGGTCGAACGACAGGCGGGCGTCCACTTCGGTGGAGACGCGCCCCGGAATACTTTTCAGAATTTCGCTACCGATATTGACCGCCAGTTTGTCGCTGGCCTCGGCAACCTGCTGCTCTTTGGTTTTCCCGCGTCCTTTACCAAACGCAATGGCGTCGTCAATCAGATGCGAGAAGTGTGAGAGCCCGGCAGCCTTCAGCAGCAGCGACGGGTTGGTGGTCGCATCCTGGGGCTGGTAATGGCGAATGGATTCGATATCACCGCTGTCAGCCACGACCGTGGTGAATTGTTTGATGCCGTCTAGTTGATTCATAAAGAGTGACTCCTTGAAAATAAAAGAGTTGGTGGAGTGTGTTAGATCACACTTCTGCGAAATTCGCGATGGACTTAACAAAAAAGCATAGCAGACGGACATGGTCTTGCTTCGCTGGGCAGGTAACATGATTGTTATAAATTGATAACAATTTTTGTTTTTGGATAGTGAGACTTTGGCACCCTTCAAAGTTTGAACCGCGGTCAGCAGCGATACTATCCGCCACCCTGGGTGAACTCAGACCATAACAACATCACCCATTTTGAACGACACGTGAAAGGAACCTTACAATGGACGATCAGTTGAAACAGAGTGCCCTCGATTTTCATGAATTCCCTGTACCCGGCAAAATTCAGGTCTCCCCCACCAAGCCTCTCGCCACCCAGCGCGACCTGGCGTTAGCCTACTCGCCGGGCGTGGCCGCGCCCTGTCTTGAAATCGAAAAAGATCCGCTGGCGGCCTATAAATACACCGCCCGCGGCAACCTGGTAGCGGTGATCTCCAACGGCACCGCGGTGCTGGGGCTGGGGAATATCGGGGCGCTGGCCGGAAAACCGGTGATGGAAGGCAAGGGCGTACTGTTTAAGAAGTTTGCCGGTATCGACGTGTTCGATATTGAAGTGGACGAGCTCGACCCGGATAAATTTATCAACGTGGTGGCCGCGCTGGAGCCGACCTTTGGCGGCATCAACCTTGAGGACATCAAAGCGCCGGAATGTTTCTACATCGAGCAGAAACTGCGCGAGCGGATGAACATTCCGGTATTCCACGACGACCAGCACGGAACCGCTATCATCAGCACCGCCGCTATCCTCAATGGCCTGCGGGTGGTGGAGAAAAACCTCTCTGACGTACGTATGGTGGTCTCCGGGGCAGGCGCGGCAGCTATCGCCTGTATGAACCTGCTGGTGGCGCTGGGGATGCAGAAGCACAACATCGTGGTCTGCGACTCCAAAGGGGTCATCTACAAAGGCCGCGAAGCCAACATGGCGGAGACCAAAGCTGCCTACGCCGTGGAGGATGACGGCAGGCGCACTCTGGCAGAGGTGGTGGACGGCGCGGATATCTTCCTTGGCTGCTCGGGCCCGAAAGTGCTCAGCGAAGAGATGGTGATGAAGATGGCGCGCGCGCCGTTAATCCTCGCCCTGGCCAACCCGGAGCCAGAGATCCTGCCGCCGCTGGCGAAAGCGGTACGCCCGGATGCCATTATCTGTACCGGTCGCTCAGACTACCCAAACCAGGTGAACAACGTTCTCTGCTTCCCGTTTATCTTCCGCGGGGCGCTGGACGTTGGTGCCACCGCCATCAACGAAGAGATGAAGCTGGCAGCGGTTCACGCCATTGCCGAGCTGGCCCACGCGGAGCAGAGCGAAGTGGTAGCCTCCGCCTATGGCGATCAGGATCTGAGCTTTGGCCCCGATTACATTATTCCGAAGCCGTTCGATCCGCGCCTGATTGTCAAAATCGCGCCGGCGGTGGCAAAAGCGGCAATGGACTCCGGCGTGGCAACGCGCCCGATCGCCGACTTTGATGCTTATATCGATAAACTCACCGAGTTCGTCTACAAAACCAACCTGTTCATGAAGCCGATCTTCTCCCAGGCGCGCGCGGACGCAAAACGCGTGGTGCTGGCGGAAGGGGAGGAGGCACGCGTCCTGCACGCCACTCAGGAGCTGGTAAGCCTGGGGCTGGCGAAGCCGATCCTGATTGGTCGTCCGAGCGTGATCGAGATGCGTATCCAGAAGCTGGGTCTGCAGATTAAGCCGGGCGTCGATTTCGAAATCGTCAACAATGAATCCGATCCACGCTTCAAGGAGTACTGGAGCGAATATTACGCGATCATGAAACGTCGGGGGATCACCCAGGAGCAGGCGCAGCGGGCGGTGATCGGCAACACCACGGTGATCGGGGCGATCATGGTCCACCGTGGCGAAGCTGACGCGCTGATCTGCGGCACCATCGGTGAGTACCATGAGCACTTCAGCGTAGTGCAGGAGATCTTCGGCTATCGCGACAACGTGCATACTGCCGGGGCGATGAACGCGCTGCTGCTGCCAAGCGGTAACACCTTTATTGCCGATACCTACGTCAACGACGATCCGACCCCGGAACAGCTGGCGGAAATTACGGTGATGGCGGCGGAGACGGTGCGTCGCTTCGGTATCGAACCGAAGGTGGCGCTGCTGTCGCACTCCAACTTTGGCTCATCCAAATCGGCTGCCGCCTGCAAAATGCGCCAGACGCTGGCGCTGGTGCGCGAGCGCGCGCCGGAGCTGATGATCGACGGGGAGATGCATGGCGATGCCGCGCTGGTGGAGAGTATCCGTAACGAGCGGATGCCGGACAGCCCGCTGAAAGGCTCTGCCAACGTGCTGATCATGCCGAACGTGGAAGCGGCGCGTATCAGCTACAACCTGCTGCGCGTCTCCAGTTCAGAAGGGGTGACCGTCGGGCCGGTACTGATGGGGGTGGCGAAACCGGTGCATGTATTAACCCCGATTGCCTCGGTGCGCCGTATCGTGAACATGGTGGCGCTGGCGGTGGTAGAGGCGCAAACGCAGCCGCTGTAAGCAACAGTTGTCGGGTGGCGCTTTCGCTTACCCGCCCTGCGGGTCAGGCAGGCCGGGCAAGCGCAGCGCCGCCCGGCGTTAAATCCAGTCGCGAACCTTAATAAAATCCTTCAGGGCAGCCTCCGGGCTGCCTTCTTTTGGTTCATAACTGTACTCCCAGCGCACCAGCGGCGGCATCGACATCAGAATCGACTCCGTGCGCCCGCCGGTTTGCAGGCCGAACAGCGTCCCGCGGTCCCACACCAGGTTAAACTCCACGTAGCGCCCGCGGCGATAGAGCTGGAACTCGCGCTCGCGCACGCCGTAATTGTGGTTTTTCCGCCGCTCGACAATCGGCAGGTACGCCTCGGTATAGCCGTTGCCCACCGCCTGCATAAAGCTGAACGCGGTATCAAAATCGGGGGTGTTGAGATCGTCAAAGAACAGCCCGCCAATGCCGCGCTGCTCGTCGCGGTGCTTCAGGTAAAAATAGTCGTCGCACCACTTCTTGTATTTCGGATAGACCTCGTCGCCAAAAGGCTGACACAGTTCGCGGGCGGTCTGGTGCCAGTGCACCGCGTCCTCTTCAAAGCCGTAATAGGGCGTTAAGTCGAAGCCGCCACCGAACCACCACACCGGCTCAGCACCCGGTTTTTCGGCGATAAAAAAGCGCACGTTAGCGTGGCTGGTTGGCACGAACGGGTTATGCGGGTGCACCACCAGCGAGACGCCCATTGCCTCAAAGCTGCGGCCCGCCAGCTCCGGGCGGTGCGCGGTAGCTGAAGCGGGCATGGCGTCGCCGTGAACATGGGAGAAGTTAACCCCGGCCTGCTCGAACACGCCACCGTTGCGCAGTACGCGGCTGCGTCCGCCGCCACCGGCTTCGCGCTGCCACTCATCCTGCTGGAATTCACCGCCATCGACGGCGCTCAGTTTCTGGCAAATGTCATCCTGCAGTTGCAGCAGAAAAGTTTTAACCAGCTGTGCATTGGGTTTCATCAACGTTTCCTGGAGTGCGCTTTCTGGTTATCGAACCAGTTAAAGTAACTGATAATGCCGGAGGCAATCGCGTTGGCGATCTTCTGGCGAAACGCCGCCGTGCCGAGCAGACGCTCCTCTTCCGGGTTGGTAATAAAAGAGGTTTCCACCAGCACTGAGGGAATCGACGGCGATTTCAGCACCACAAACGCCGCCTGCTCGGTGCCTTTACTGTGCAGACGGTGTACCGGCTTAATCTTCTTCAGAATATGCGAGCCGAGCGTCAGGCTGTTTTTGATGGTATCCGTCTGAACAAGGTCAAACAGCACCTGCTGCAGGAGATGATCTTTGTCGGTGGTTTTCTTTCCGGCCACTTCATCCGCGCGGTTTTCCCGGTCGGAGAGGTATTTTGCCATGGCGCTACTGGCGCCGCGGTTGGAGAGGGCAAATACCGATGCCCCCGCCGCCGACGGGTTAGTAAAGCCGTCGGCATGTATCGACATAAACAGATTCGCGCCGTGCTTGTGGGCGATCTCCACACGGTCGTAAAGCGGAATGAAGGTATCGCCGGTGCGCGTCAGGCGGGCGTCAATACCGTTGCTGCGTAAAATCGACCGGACATTTTTTGCAATCGCCAGCACAACGTGTTTTTCTTTGGAACCGTTTCTGCCAATGGCGCCGGTATCAATGCCGCCGTGACCGGGATCGAGCATGACCAGACGCTTCGCGCCGGGTTTTTTGGTTTTGGGTTTACTGTGTCCGTTACTGGTTTTGAGCGTGCTCTCGTCTTTTGCCTGAGCCTGCTTTGCGATGCCCGTTAACGTTAAGGCCGCCAGCCCCGCTTTGAGAACCTGACGACGCGATGTGAGTGCTTTTAATGGTTTGAATGTGCTCATGCGGCCTGAATTGTAAAAATTGGGGTCCTGGTGTTATATCGTATCGTCTTTTCCGTTACGACAGTCCATGTGGCGAATTGTTTTACTTTTCATTTCAATACGTGACAAAGTGCCATTATGCCAAATTTTCAGGTGTTTTTCGCGGGATATTGGCGAAAGCGGGCGTTCGCGTCATAATCACTGTTTTTGAACCCAAAAAGGCGGTTAATACCATGGAGATACGTGTTTTTCGCCAGGCAGACTTCGAAGAGGTGATCACTCTCTGGGAGCGCTGCGAGCTCCTGCGACCGTGGAACGATCCGGAGATGGACATCGAGCGCAAGCTCAATCATGACGTCAGCCTGTTTCTTGTGGCGGAGGTGAACGGCGAAGTGGTAGGCACCGTGATGGGCGGCTATGACGGGCATCGCGGCTCGGCATACTATCTGGGCGTGCACCCGGAGTTTCGCGGGCGCGGCATTGCCAACGCGCTGCTCAATCGTCTGGAAAAGAAACTGATCGCCCGTGGCTGTCCAAAAATTCAGATCATGGTGCGGGAAGATAACGACATGGTACTGGGCATGTACGAGCGTCTTAACTATGAACATGCCGACGTGCTGACGCTGGGCAAGCGCCTGATAGAAGATGAAGAGTATTGATTTCCACCCGGGCGACTACGACGGCTATGGCCGGGTACGTCTGCCGTTTCTGTTCTGGTGCGTACTGCTCCTCCAGGCGCGCACCTGGGTGTTATTCGTGCTGGCTGGCGCCTCCCGCGATCAGGGCAACACGCTGCTGAGCCTGTTTTATCCCGATCGTAATAACTTCTGGCTCGGGCTGCTGCCGGGGATCCCGGCGGTGCTGGCCTTTTTACTGAGCGGGCGGCGTCACCTCTGGCCGCGTCTGTGGCGTACGCTGCACGGGCTGCTTATCCTCGCCCAGGGCGTACTGCTGTGCTGGCAGCCGCTGCTCTGGCTGAACGGTGAAGCCCTGAGTGGCGTGGGCATTGCGCTGGTGGTGGCCGATATTGTGGCGCTGCTGTGGCTGCTGACCCATCCCCGTCTGCGCGCCTGTTTCACCCCCGAGAAAGATTAAACGGCACTTTTTAGCGATGCTGTACTCCAACAAGCGTTCAAATAACCAGAAAGGAACTCCCGATGAAATCGCTGCGTTTACTGTTATGTGCGCTTCCCGTTGTCCTGACGGGCTGTTCAACGCTTTCCGCCGTTAACTGGTCTGCGGCTTATCCCTGGAACTGGTTCGGCTCATCCACCGACGTGACTGAGCAGGGGGTGGGCAACCTCACCGCCGCCACGCCGCTGGAACAGAGCGCCATCGAATCGGCATTAGGCGGTGATTACCGGCTGCGCAGCGGCATGAGAACGCAGAACGGTAATATTGTGCACTATTACGAAGCGCTGAAAGATGACCAACTGGCCCTGGTGATTAACGGTAATAAAGAGACGGTGACGCGCATCGAGGTGCTGGATAGCGACATCGAAACCGACAGTGGGGTGAAGATCGGTACCCCATTTAGCGACCTCTATCAGAAGGCCTACGGCAACTGCGCGAGCGCCCCTGCCGAAGAGGGTGTGGCGGTAGAGTGTAAGGCGGAAGGCAGCCAGCATATCAGCTACCAGTTCAGCGGAACCTGGAATGGCCCGCAGGGGTTAATGCCTTCTGACGACACCCTGAAAAACTGGAAAGTCAGCAAAATTATCTGGCAGCAGTAAATTGCGCCTGGACAAGCCGCCTCGCTGAAAAAGCGGGTATAATCGCCGCCAACCATGCCACGACTTCGTGGCATCTTTTTTTCAGGAGGAGCGATGTCTCAGGTTCAGAGTGGCATTTTGCCAGAACATTGCCGCGCGGCGATTTGGATCGAAGCCAATGTCAAAGGGGATGTTGATGCCCTGCGTGCGGCCAGCAAAGTCTTTATTGATAACGTGGCCACCTTCCAGGCCAAATTCCCGGATGCCCACTGCGGCGCAGTGGTGGCGTTTGGCCACAACGTCTGGCGTCAGCTGAGCGGCGGAGAAGGGGCCGAAGAGCTGAAAGACTTTGTGCCTTATGGTAAAGGTCTGGCTCCGGCCACCCAGTACGACGTGCTGATCCATATTCTTTCTCTGCGTCATGACGTGAACTTCTCCATTGCCCAGGCTGCGATGGCTGCCTTTGGCGACTGCGTTGAAGTAAAAGAAGAGATCCACGGTTTCCGCTGGGTGGAAGATCGCGATCTGAGCGGCTTTGTTGACGGCACCGAAAACCCGGCTGGGGATGAGACCCGTCGTGAAGTCGCGGTGATCAAAGAGGGCGTGGACGCGGGCGGCAGTTACGTCTTCGTCCAGCGCTGGGAGCATAACCTCAAACAGCTCAACCGCATGAGCGTGCACGACCAGGAGATGATGATTGGCCGCACCAAAGAGGCCAATGAAGAGATCGACGGCGACGAGCGCCCGGTGACCTCACATCTGAGTCGCGTGGATCTGAAAGAGGATGGCAAAGGACTGAAGATTGTCCGCCAGAGCCTGCCGTATGGTACCGCCAGCGGCACACACGGTCTCTACTTCTGCGCCTACTGCGCGCGTCTGTATAACATTGAACAGCAGCTGCTGAGCATGTTTGGCGACACCGACGGCAAGCGCGACGCGATGCTGCGCTTCACCAAACCGGTGACCGGCGGCTACTACTTTGCGCCATCTATCGAGCGTCTGCTGGCGTTATAAAACGGCACTCCTTTAACAGGCCGGGTAAGCGTAAGCGCCACCCGGCACTTTCCCCGCACCCTTATTCCCTTTTCTGCTTCCAAATCACTAAACGGTATATAAAACCGTTACTCCTTTAGTACGCGTTATAAATATTATGGCCCTGAGAAAAACATCACATTTTAAGGGTGCGCAATGGCCATTACTGTACTGAAAAAAGGATCTCTGGTGCTGGCAGCTTCAGTGTTGCTGGTTGCGCAGGCGCAGGCAACCGAGCTGCTGAACAGCTCCTATGATGTCTCGCGCGAGCTGTTTGCCGCCCTGAATCCGCCGTTTGAACAGCAGTGGGCGAAAGAGAATAACGGCGATAAGCTGACCATTAAGCAGTCTCATGCCGGCTCGTCGAAACAGGCGCTGGCCATTCTGCAGGGGCTGAAGGCCGATGTGGTCACCTATAACCAGGTCACCGATGTGCAGATCCTGCATGACAAAGGCAAGCTGATCCCGGCTAACTGGCAGAGCCGTCTGCCGAACAACAGCTCGCCGTTCTACTCCACCATGGGCTTCCTGGTGCGTAAGGGCAACCCAAAGAACATCCACGACTGGAACGACCTCGTGCGTTCTGACGTGAAGCTGATCTTCCCGAACCCGAAAACCTCCGGCAACGCGCGTTATACCTACCTGGCCGCCTGGGGCGCCGCGGACAAAGCGGACGGCAACGATAAAGCCAAAACTGAACAGTTCATGACTCAGTTCCTGAAAAACGTTGAAGTGTTCGATACTGGCGGTCGCGGTGCCACCACCACCTTCGCGGAACGTGGTCTGGGCGATGTGCTGATCAGCTTTGAATCGGAAGTAAACAACATCCGTAAGCAGTACGAAGCTCAGGGCTTTGAAGTGGTTATCCCGAAAACCAACGTTCTGGCGGAGTTCCCGGTAGCGTGGGTGGATAAAAATATCGAAGCCAACGGCACGGAGAAGGCGGCGAAAGCCTATCTCAACTATCTCTACAGCCCGCAGGCGCAGACGGTGATCACCGATTTCTACTATCGCGTGAATAACCCGGACGTGATGAACAAGCTGAAAGACAAATTCCCGCAGACCGAGCTGTTCCGCGTGGAAGATCACTTTGGCTCCTGGCCTGAGGTGATGAAAACCCATTTCGCCAGCGGCGGTGAGTTAGACAAACTGTTGGCGGCGGGGCGTAAGTAATGTTTGCAGTTTCCTCCAGACGTGTGCTGCCGGGCTTTACCTTAAGCCTCGGGACCAGCCTGCTGTTCGTCTGTCTGATTTTGTTGTTACCGCTCAGCGCGCTGGTGGTCCAGCTCTCTGAGATGAGCTGGTCCCAGTACTGGGAGGTGATCAGCAATCCGCAGGTGGTGGCGGCCTATAAAGTGACGCTGCTGTCGGCGTTTGTCGCCTCCCTGTTTAACGGCGTGTTCGGTCTGCTGATGGCGTGGATCTTAACCCGCTACCGTTTCCCGGGCCGCACGCTGCTGGATGCGCTGATGGATTTACCCTTCGCGCTGCCCACCGCGGTGGCGGGCCTGACCCTGGCCTCGCTGTTTTCCGTCAACGGTTTTTACGGCGAGTGGCTGGCGAAGTTTGATATTAAAGTGACCTATACCTGGCTCGGCATTGCGGTGGCGATGGCCTTTACCAGCATCCCGTTTGTGGTGCGAACCGTACAGCCGGTGCTGGAAGAGTTAGGCCCGGAATATGAAGAGGCGGCAGAAACACTGGGCGCAACGCGCTGGCAGAGCTTCCGCAAGGTGGTACTGCCTGAGCTCTCTCCGGCCCTGCTGGCGGGCGTGGCGCTGTCGTTCACCCGCAGCCTCGGTGAGTTTGGCGCGGTGATTTTTATCGCCGGTAACATCGCGTGGAAAACCGAAGTGACCTCGCTGATGATTTTTGTTCGCCTGCAGGAGTTTGATTACCCGGCGGCGAGCGCCATTGCCTCGGTGATCCTGGCGGCATCGCTGCTGCTGCTGTTCTCGATTAACACTCTGCAAAGTCGCTTTGGTCGACGCGTGGTAGGTCACTGATGGCGGAAATCACTCAATTGAAACGCTACGACGCTCCCCGTATTAACTGGGGAAAATGGGTGCTGATTGGCACCGGCGTGCTGGTATCGGCCTTCATTCTGGTCGTGCCGATGGTCTATATCTTTGTCCAGGCGTTCAGCAAAGGGATTATGCCCGCGCTGCAAAATCTGGCCGACCCGGACATGCTGCATGCCATCTGGCTGACGGTGATGATTGCGCTTATCACCGTGCCGGTAAACCTGGTGTTCGGCATTCTGCTGGCCTGGCTGGTCACCCGCTTTAATTTCCCGGGCCGCCAGCTGCTGCTGACCCTGCTGGACATCCCGTTTGCGGTCTCACCGGTGGTGGCCGGTCTGGTCTATCTGCTCTTCTACGGCTCCAACGGCCCGCTGGGCGGCTGGCTGGATGAGCATAACCTGCAGATCATGTTCGCCTGGCCGGGCATGGTGCTGGTCACGATATTTGTTACCTGTCCGTTTGTGGTACGTGAGCTGGTGCCGGTGATGTTAAGCCAGGGCAGCAACGAAGACGAAGCGGCGGTGCTGCTGGGCGCATCCGGCTGGCAGATGTTCCGCCGCGTCACCCTGCCGAATATCCGCTGGGCGCTGCTCTATGGCGTGGTGTTGACCAACGCCCGTGCGATTGGCGAATTTGGTGCGGTGTCGGTGGTATCCGGATCTATCCGCGGCGAAACGCTGTCGCTGCCGTTACAAATTGAATTGCTGGAGCAGGACTATAACACCGTCGGTTCCTTTACCGCCGCAGCCCTGCTGACGCTGATGGCTATTTTGACCCTGTTTTTAAAGAGTATGGTGCAGTGGCGTTTAGAGAATCAGGCCAAACGCCAGCATCAGGAGGGAAATCATGAGCATTGAGATTGCCAATATTAAGAAGTCCTTTGGTCGCACCCAGGTGCTGAACGATATCTCGCTGGATATCCCTTCCGGACAAATGGTGGCGCTGCTGGGACCGTCTGGCTCCGGGAAAACCACGCTGCTGCGTATCATCGCCGGTCTGGAGCATCAGACCAGCGGCCATATTCGCTTCCACGGCACTGACGTAAGCCGCCTGCATGCGCGCGACCGTAAGGTGGGCTTCGTGTTCCAGCATTATGCCCTGTTCCGCCACATGACAGTGTTCGACAACATCGCCTTCGGCCTGACGGTGCTGCCGCGCCGTGAACGTCCGAACGCCGCCACCATCAAAGCGAAAGTGACCAAACTGCTGGAGATGGTGCAGCTGGCGCACCTGGCTGACCGTTATCCGGCCCAGCTTTCCGGCGGCCAGAAACAGCGTGTGGCCCTGGCGCGCGCCCTGGCCGTTGAGCCACAGATCCTGCTGTTGGACGAACCCTTTGGCGCGCTGGATGCGCAGGTGCGTAAAGAGCTTCGCCGCTGGCTGCGTCAGCTGCATGAAGAGCTGAAATTCACCAGCGTCTTCGTGACCCACGATCAGGAAGAGGCGATGGAAGTGGCCGACCGGGTGGTGGTAATGAGCCAGGGGAATATCGAACAGGTTGATGAGCCTGAGCAGCTCTGGCGTGAACCGGCGACCCGCTTCGTGCTGGAGTTTATGGGTGAAGTGAACCGACTGCACGGCAACATTCGCGGCGGCCAGTTCCACGTTGGCGCCCACCGCTGGCCGCTGGGTTACACCCCAGGCTATCAGGGGCCGGTCGATCTCTTCCTGCGTCCGTGGGAAGTGGATGTCAGCCGTCGCACCAGTCTCGACTCGCCGTTGCCGGTCCAGGTGCTGGAAGCCAGCCCAAAAGGTCACTACACCCAGCTGGTGGTACAGCCGCTGGGCTGGTACAACGAACCGCTGACGGTGGTGATGCGCGACGAGGAGCCGCCGCACCGCGGTGAACGCCTGTTTGTCGGCCTGCAACATGCGCGCATTTACCACGACAAGGATCGTATCGAGACGCGGGGAGATCTTGCTCTGGCGGAATCTGCCTGATAGGTTAACGCCACGTAGTTTTGCCGGGTGGCGCTGCGCTTACCCGGCCTACGATATGCTCTGTATAGGCCCGGTAAGCGTCAACGCCACCGGGCTTTTTATTGGACAGCGGTCATGAACACATTAGAACAAACCATCGGCAATACCCCTCTGATCAAGCTGCAACGGATGGGGCCGGATAACGGCAGCGAAATCTGGATCAAACTGGAAGGCAACAACCCGGCGGGTTCGGTGAAGGATCGTGCCGCGCTGTCGATGATTGTCCAGGCGGAAAAGCGCGGTGAAATCAAACCCGGCGATGTGCTGATCGAGGCGACCAGCGGGAACACCGGCATTGCGCTGGCGATGATCGCCGCCCTCAAAGGCTATCGCATGAAGCTGCTGATGCCGGACAACATGAGCCAGGAGCGCCGTGCCGCGATGCGGGCTTACGGTGCCGAGCTGATTCTTGTGACCAAAGAGCAGGGGATGGAAGGGGCGCGCGATCTGGCCCTTGAGATGGCTGAGCGCGGTGAAGGTAAGCTGCTGGATCAATTCAACAACCCCGATAACCCCTATGCCCATTACACCACCACCGGCCCGGAGATCTGGCAGCAGACCGAAGGCCGCATCACCCATTTTGTCTCCAGCATGGGAACCACGGGCACCATCACCGGCGTCTCCCGTTTTCTGCGTGAGCAGGAAAAAGCGGTCACCATTGTTGGCCTGCAACCGGAAGAGGGGAGCAGCATCCCGGGTATTCGCCGCTGGCCTGCGGAGTACATGCCGGGCATTTTTAATGCTCAGCTTGTGGACCAGGTGCTGGATATTCACCAGCGCGAGGCAGAAAATACCATGCGTGAACTGGCCGTGCGCGAAGGTGTTTTTTGCGGCGTCAGTTCAGGCGGCGCGGTAGCGGGCGCCCTGCGCATTGCACAGGCGGTGCCGGGCGCGGTGGTGGTGGCGATCATCTGCGATCGCGGCGATCGTTATCTCTCTACCGGCGTGTTTGGTGAGGAGAGCTATACGCAGGGGGCAGGGATCTAAAAGCGATGGAGATGATTTTATTCCGGGATAAAACCCGGGCGCAGCAGAGCGATATTGTGGCTGTGCAGTCGCAGGTGGTGTATGGCAGCGTGGGTAACAGCATTGCGGTGCCCAATATTCGGCACCATCGCCTCAACGTGACGGCGATACCGACCGTGCTGTTCAGTAATACCCCTCACTACGACACCTTTTACGGTGGGGTGATCCCCGACGAGTGGTTCAGCGGCTACCTGCAAGCGCTGGACGAGCGCGACATACTGCGCGAGCTGAAAGCGGTTACCACCGGCTACATGGGCAGCGCCAGCCAGATTATCCTGCTGGCAAACTGGCTGCGTACGATTAAGGCGCAGCATCCGGATATCTTTATCCTGGTGGACCCGGTGATTGGTGACACCGACAGCGGAACCTACGTTAAACCCGACATTCCGGAGGCCTACCGTCAGCATCTGCTGCCGCTGGCGCAGGGGATTACGCCCAATATCTACGAGCTGGAAGTGCTCAGTGGCAAAACGTGTCGGGATAACGCCAGCGCCATTGCCGCGGCAAAAGGGCTCCTTTCCGATACGCTGCAGTGGGTGGCGATTACCAGCGCCCCGGTGGCCGGTGACGCTGACGCTATTCATGTGGTGTTGGTATCCCATGACGAGGTGACAATCAGCACCCATCCCCGCGTCAACGTCGATCTTAAAGGTACTGGCGATCTGTTTTGTTCAGAGCTTGTCAGCGCGCTGGTGCAGAATGAGAGTGTGGCGGCGGCGATAAACCGGGCAGGGGAGAGGGTGACGCAGGTCATGCAGTACACTCAGGAAAAAGGGTACGACGAGCTGGTTTTACCCCTCTGACAAACAAAAATGGCGCCCGAAGGCGCCATTTTTCTGTGCGGTCAAAAATTACTTTTTGATGCGGATAACCGGGGTTTCACCCACGGTGACGCTGCCGGACAGTTTAATCAGCTCTTTGATTTCGTCCATGTTGGAGATAACAACCGGCGTCAGGGTAGACTTGGCTTTCTCTTCCAGCAGTGGCAGATCGAATTCAATCACCGGATCGCCAACTTTAACGCGCTGGCCTTCTTCAGCGATACGCTTGAAGCCTTCGCCTTTCAGTTCAACAGTGTCGATACCGAAGTGAACGAACAGCTCAATACCGCTATCGGATTCGATAGAGAATGCATGGTTGGTTTCAAAAATCTTACCAATCGTGCCGTCAACCGGTGCAACCATTTTGTTACCGGTTGGTTTGATAGCAATGCCATCACCAACGATTTTCTCAGCAAATACGACATCTGGCACGTCTTCGATGTTGACGATCTCACCAGACAGCGGAGCAACAATCTCAATAGTTCCGGTGTCGTTATTGCCTTTGTCACCGAATAGTTTACTAAATAAACCCATTAGACTTCTCTCCTAAGCAGTAATTTGGGCCGCATCTCGTGGATTAGCAGATTGTTTTTTCTTCAATGAACTTGTTAACCAGCGTCATTAACTCGTCCGTTGTCGGTTGAGCAAGAGCCTGCTCTGCTAACACCTTCGCATCTTCGAAGTTCGTGTTACGGATAATCTTCTTGATGCGCGGGATGGAAATGGCGCTCATAGAGAATTCGTCCAGACCCATACCCAGCAACAGAAGTGTAGCACGTTCATCGCCTGCAAGCTCACCACACATGCCTGTCCACTTACCTTCTGCATGAGAAGCATCAATAACTTGCTTGATCAAGTTCAGTACGGACGGTGACATTGGTTGGTAAAGATGTGAAATCATATCATTACCACGGTCAACTGCCAGGGTGTACTGGGTTAAATCGTTGGTACCAATACTAAAGAAGTCCACTTCTTTGGCTAAATGACGGGCAATCGTCGCGGCAGCTGGGGTTTCTACCATCACGCCAACTTCGATAGCTTCGTCGAATGCTTTACCTTCGTCGCGCAGTTCCTGTTTGAAGATTTCGATCTCTTTCTTCAGTGAACGCACCTCTTCAACAGAGATGATCATCGGGAACATGATGCGCAGTTTACCGAAAGCGGAGGCGCGCAGGATAGCGCGGACCTGGTCGCGCAGGATCTCTTTGCGATCCATGGCGATACGCACGGCACGCCAGCCCAGGAACGGGTTCTCTTCTTTCGGGAAGTTCATGTACGGCAGCTCTTTGTCGCCGCCGATGTCCATGGTACGGACGATAACGGCCTGGGAGCCACAGGCTTCAGCAACCGCTTTATAGGCAGCAAACTGCTCTTCTTCGGTTGGCAGGGCGTCACGGTCCATGAACAGGAATTCAGTACGATAGAGACCGACACCTTCCGCGCCGTTGCGCTCAGCGCCATCGACGTCGCGTACGGTACCGATGTTTGCGCACACTTCTACCTGATGACCATCCAGCGTAATAGCAGGCAGATCTTTCAGCTTAGCGAGTTCCGCTTTTTCAGTCGCAACCTGCTCCTGAACGGTACGCAGTTTTTCGATCTCTTCGTTAGTTGGGTTGACGTAAACCACGTTGTTTACGGCATCCAGAATCAGATAATCGTCGTTTTTCACCTGTGCGGTCACGCTACCGGTACCCACGATGGCTGGCAGCTCCAGAGAACGCGCCATGATAGAGGTGTGGGAGGTACGGCCACCCGCGTCGGTGATGAAACCCAGCACCTTGTTCAGGTTCAGCTGTGCGGTTTCTGACGGGGTCAGGTCGGCAGCAACCAGGATAACTTCATCCTGAATCGCGCTCAGATCGATAATGGCAAGGCCAAGGATGTTGCGCAGCAGGCGCTTACCGATATCACGCACGTCAGCCGCGCGTTCTTTCAGGTATTCATCGTCCAGCTCTTCCAGGGCAGATGCCTGACCTTCGATAACTTCATGCGCAGCGGCATCCGCTGTCATGCCTTTATCTTTAATCAGGGCTATGATTTCCTGCTCAAGCTCCTCATCTTCGAGCAACATGATGTGCCCTTCGAAGATGGCTTCTTTTTCTTCACCGAAAGTTTCGCCAGCTTTAGTTTTGATCGCTTCCAGTTGCGCAGATGCTTTTGCACGGCCACTCAGAAAACGTTCAACTTCCTGATTTACCTTATCAGCAGAAATTTTTTTCCGGTCGATGACGATCTCGTCTTCTTTCAACAGAAGTGCTTTGCCGAAAGCGATACCCGGGGATGCTAAAATGCCTGAAATCATAACCCTACCTTACTTGTGACTGATATTTAAAAGAACCCGGATACTTACTCGAGCTCAGCCATCAGTTTTACCAGATGCTCAACTGCTTTCTGCTCGTCTTCGCCTTCCGCGGAGATGGTCACAACGGTGCCCTGAGTCAGACCCAGAGTCTGCAGTTTGAACAGGCTTTTTGCGCTTGCGCTTTTGCCGTTGGAAGTCACAGTGATCTCAGAAGTGAAGCCTTTTGCTTCTTTAACAAACTGAGCAGCAGGGCGGGTGTGCAGACCGTTCGGAGCGGTAATGGTAACTTCTTGCTGGAACATTGTATTTCCCCAACTTATTGGTTTAGTGTTGTGGAACTAAAGTCTAGCCTGGCGGCAGGACTTTAGCCTGTATTGTTAGCACCGGCTTAACGGCACGAGGCACAAATGTGTCAAACGTATTCCGGCACTGGCATGTCAGGCTGCTGACGTCTCGCTCGACATTAAACATTATGCCGTGAAAGCAAGACTTGAACCAAATCATAAAATCGATTCAGCAGCGCGAATTCCTGGATCGATTAATTTCGTGCTTCAAAATAATTGTCAGCTTAAATACCAGAGCCAACGGGGTTGAGCAATGCCGGAAGAGATAAAAGTTTGAAGCAGGCCACAAAAAAGCACCCGAATGGGTGCTTTTTTACGCGATATTTACATTCTGGCACTACTGTTGCAGTTCTTTCTCGGTGAAGAGATCGGCAAACAGGGCAGTACTTAAATAACGCTCACCCGACGATGGAAGAATAACCACGATATTCTTATTGGTAAAGGTTTCATCCTCAAGTAATTTCAGCGCGGCGGCTACGGCAGCACCGGAGGAGATACCCGCCAGAATACCCTCTTCTTCCATCAGGCGGCGCGCGGTAGAAATGGCTTCATCGTTAGTAATAGCCACAACTTTATCAATCAGTTTCAGATCCAGGTTGCCTGGAATAAAGCCCGCGCCGATACCCTGAATTTTATGCGGGCCCGGCTTCAGCTCTTCCCCGGCCAGCGCCTGGGCAATCACCGGCGAATCGGTTGGCTCAACGGCAACGGTAATCAGATCTTTTTTACCTTTTGTGCCTTTAATATAACGGCTCACGCCTGTCAGCGTACCGCCGGTACCGACACCAGAGATAAAGACATCAACCTGACCGTCGGTATCTTCCCAGATTTCCGGACCGGTGGTCTTCTCGTGGATTTCCGGGTTAGCCGGGTTGCTGAACTGCTGCAGCAGCAGATATTTAGCCGGATCGCTGGCCACAATTTCTTCTGCTTTCTGAATAGCGCCTTTCATGCCTTTTGCGCCTTCGGTTAAGACCAGATTTGCGCCCAGGGCCTTCAGCAGCTTACGACGTTCGATACTCATGGTTTCTGGCATGGTCAGCGTCAGCTTATAACCGCGCGCGGCAGCAACGTAGGCCAGCGCGATACCGGTGTTACCGCTGGTTGGTTCAACCAGCTCAACGCCCGGTTTCAGCACGCCACGCTTTTCCGCATCCCAAATCATGTTGGCACCGATACGGCATTTTACGCTGAAGCTTGGGTTACGAGATTCTACCTTCGCCAGGAGGCGTCCATTACCGATACGGTTCAGTCGAACCAGGGGCGTGTGACCGATAGTCAGCGAGTTATCTTCAAAAATCTTACTCATGGCCTGTCCTTAACTGTTTGAAATTGGGATACCGTCCCAGCATACCTGTTGCATGGGTAGGGGGAAGTAAGGAAATCGCATATCTATATGCTGCATAGAAATAATGGGGATCAGTATGGAATAAGGGGCGGCATAAGCCACCCCTCTTTTTAACTTATTTCCACAAAGCGTGTTTGTCGCGATAACAATCCACCCACATCGCCGTGGCCCCGCACACCGCCACCGGCATGATGAAAAGGTTAAGGAACGGGATCATAGTGAACAGGCTGGTCAGCGCACCAAACTGCATATTGGCAACTTTGCGGCTGCGCAGAGCGGTGCGCATCTCTTTGAAGGGCACCTTATGGTTATCAAAGGGATAGTCGCAATACTGGATGGCCAGCATCCACGCGCTGAACAGGAACCAGAGCACTGGCGCTACGGTCTGGCCGATGCCGGGAATAAAATAGAGGAGCAGCAGCACGATGGCGCGGGGCAGATACCATGCCAGCTTTTGCCATTCGCGTTTCATAATGCGCGGCAGATCTTTCATGATCCCCAGCACGCCGGTGTCCGGCGGCGTGGCGCCCGTCAGCCGCGCTTCCAGCTGTTCGGCGAGCAGACCGTTAAAGGGGGCGGCGATCCAGTTGGCGAGCGTCGAGAAAAAGTAGCCAAACACCAGCAGAACCGAAACGATCGCAATCGGCCACAGCAGATAGCTCAGCCATTGCAGCCAGTCGGGAACATGGCTCATGAGCGCCGGGATCCAGGTGTCCAGACGGGTAAACAGCCACCAGAAGGCGCCCCCCATCAGCAGAACGTTGATCAGCAGAGGCAGGATCACAAAGCGTCTTATGCCGGGCAGGGAAACCAGTTTCCAGCCCTGCGAAAAGTACCAGACGCCGCTGCGTGAAGAGGAAGATGTCGATGAAACCATAACCAGGTTGAGCTCCTTTTATCACAACCAGTGAAATTGCCTGCCTATATTAGCCAGTTGCGGCACGTTGACCAGTTCGGAAATGTTCGAAAAAACAGCAAAAAGCACGATTTAACTCATCTTTATGCTGCGAATGCTCTGCACGCACTTGCACTTGACGTAATCGGCAAATACTCTTAGTGAGTAAATGTTTGCCGTGGTGGCAAGGTGTTAGAACAACAGAGAATATAATGATGCAGGATTTGCGTCTGATATTAATCATTGTTGGCGCGATCGCCATAATCGCTTTACTGGTCCATGGGTTCTGGACCAGCCGTAAAGAGCGCTCTTCTATGTTTCGCGATCGCCCACTGAAGCGCATGAAGTCTACCCGTGACGACGATAGCGATGAGGATATCGACGACATGGAAGACGAGGGTGTGGGTGAAGTACGCGTTCATCGGGCCAATAGTGCGCCCGGCGCAGGCCATGGGGAGCATGAAGCGCCTCGTCAGCCTCCGCAGCATCAGTACCAGCCGCCTTACGCCTCTGCACAGCCACGTCCCGCTGCGCCGCAGCCCGTGGCCGAACCGGTACGCCAGCCGCAGCCGCAGCAGCATGAACCTGTGCGACAGCAGCCCGTGCCGCAGCAGCATGAACCTGTGCGTCAGCAGCCGGTGCCGCAGCCGCAATATGCCGCTCAGCCTGAACCACAGCCGCAGCCACAACCACAACCTGTCGTACAGCAGGCGCCACAGCCTGTTGCGCCAGCGCCGCAACCCGCCCCTGCGCCAGCACCGGTTTCAGAGCCGGAGCCGGTTGTCGAGGCCGCGCCAGTGGCTGAAAAACCACAGCGTAAAGAGACGGTGATTGTCATGAGCGTTGCGGCTCACCAGGGCACCACCCTGAATGGCGACGTGCTGCTTAACAGCATTCATCAGGCGGGCTTTAAATTTGGCGATATGAATATCTTCCATCGCCACCTCAGCCCTGACGGCAGCGGCCCTTCGCTGTTCAGCCTGGCGAATATGGTTAATCCGGGAACCTTTGATCCGGAGATGACCGGTGATTTCACGACGCCGGGCATTACGATCTTTATGCAGGTGCCTTCGTATGGCGATGAACTGCAAAACTTTAAGCTGATGCTGCAGTCCGCTCAGCATATTGCCGATGAAGTCGGCGGTATGGTGCTCGACGATCAGCGTCGAATGATGACGCCGCAAAAATTGCGCGAATATCAGGACCGCATCCGCGAAGTGAAAGAAGCTAACGCGTAAACTTTCGCGTTTGTTTCACACCTCCTCAACCCCCGCCTGTCGGGGGTTTTTCTCATTAATGGTGCGACATGGACTCAATCGAACAACAACTCACCGAACTGCGAACCACGCTTCGCCACCATGAATATCTCTATCATGTGATGGATGCGCCGGAAGTGCCGGATGCGGAGTATGACCGTCTGATGCGTGAGCTGCGCGAGCTTGAAGCGCAGCACCCCGAGTTAATCACGCCGGACTCGCCAACCCAGCGCGTCGGGGCGGCACCGCTGGCCTTTTTCAGCCAGGTACGTCATGAAGTGCCGATGCTGTCGCTGGATAACGTCTTTGATGAAGAGAGCTTCCTCGCCTTCAACAAACGCGTCCAGGATCGCCTGAAGCATACCGATGCCCTGAGCTGGTGCTGCGAGCTGAAGCTGGATGGGCTGGCCGTCAGCATTCTGTACGAAAATGGCGTGATGATCCGCGCGGCCACCCGCGGCGATGGCACCACCGGCGAAGACATTACCGCCAATGTGCGTACCATCCGCGCCATTCCGCTCAAATTACATGGCGAGAACATTCCGGCACGTCTCGAAGTACGCGGCGAAGTCTTCCTGCCGCAGGCGGGATTTGAAAAAATCAACGAAGAGGCGCGTCGTACCGGCGGCAAAATCTTCGCTAATCCCCGCAATGCCGCCGCCGGATCATTGCGCCAGCTTGACCCGCGTATTACCGCGAAGCGCCCGCTAACGTTCTTCTGCTATGGCGTCGGCATCCTTGAAGGGGGCGAGCTGCCTGATACCCATCTGGGTCGTTTGCTGCAGTTTAAAGCCTGGGGGCTGCCGGTCAGTAACCGGGTGCAGCTGTGCGACTCGCCGGAGGCCGTGCTGGCGTTTTATCGTCAGGTTGAAGCCGATCGTCCAACGCTGGGCTTCGATATCGACGGGGTGGTGATCAAAGTCAACTCCCTCGCGCTTCAGGAGCAGCTTGGCTTTGTCGCCCGTGCGCCGCGCTGGGCGGTAGCCTTTAAGTTCCCGGCGCAGGAACAGATGACCTTTGTGCGTGACGTAGAATTCCAGGTGGGGCGAACCGGGGCGATAACGCCGGTGGCGCGTCTTGAGCCTGTTCAGGTGGCCGGAGTGCTGGTCAGCAATGCAACCCTGCACAACGCCGATGAGATTGACCGGCTGGGGCTGCGTATTGGTGATAAGGTGGTGATCCGCCGTGCCGGGGACGTGATCCCGCAGGTGGTTAACGTGGTGGAATCAGAGCGTCCTGACGATACGCGCCCCGTTGAGTTCCCGACCCACTGTCCGGTGTGCGGGTCCGACGTTGAGCGCGTCGAAGGTGAGGCCGTAGCCCGCTGTACCGGCGGTTTAGTCTGCGGTGCCCAGCGCAAAGAATCCCTGAAACATTTCGTCTCCCGCCGGGCAATGGACGTTGACGGTATGGGCGACAAAATCATCGACCAGCTGGTGGAGAAAGAGTATGTCCATACGCCAGCCGATCTGTTCCGCCTGACGCCCGGTAAGCTGACTGGGCTGGATCGCATGGGGCCTAAATCCGCGCAGAACGTGGCCGACGCGCTGGAAAAGGCCAAAGAGACCACCTTTGCCCGTTTCCTCTACGCGCTGGGGATCCGCGAAGTAGGGGAGGCGACGGCGGCAGGGCTGACGGCATATTTCGGTACGCTGGAGGCGCTGGAAAAGGCGACGATCGACGAACTGCAAAAGGTGCCGGACGTTGGCATCGTGGTTGCTACACACGTCTTTAACTTCTTCTCGGAAGAGAGCAACCGCGACGTTATCGGTCAGTTGCTTAATGAAGGGATCCGCTGGCCTGCGCCGGTGGCGATCAACGCCGACGAGATCGACAGTCCGTTCGCCGGCAAAACCGTGGTGCTGACCGGCAGCCTGAGCCAGCTTTCACGCGATGATGCTAAAGCGCGTCTGACGGCGCTGGGGGCAAAAGTGGCTGGCAGCGTGTCGAAGAAAACCGACCTGGTGATTGCCGGTGAAGCGGCGGGCTCTAAACTTGCCAAAGCGCAGGAGCTGGGCATTACGGTCATCGACGAAGACGAAATGCTGCGTCTGTTGGGAGAGTAACGTGGATAAAGCGCAGCTTATTGAGATAGCCAATACCGAAATGCCGTTCGGCAAGTACAAAGGCCGTCGGCTGATTGACTTGCCGGAAGAGTATTTGCTGTGGTTTGCCCGTAAGGATGAATTTCCTGCCGGGCATCTGGGTGAGCTGATGGCCTTAACGTTGCTGATTAAAACCGAAGGGCTGACCCAGCTGGTTCAGCCCCTTAGACGTCCTTAAACTTTTGCCGCGCGGGCCTGCTCCCGCGCCTGCAACTCATCGGTCTGGCGACGGTAGCGACGCGCCAGCACCGCGCAAATCATCAGCTGCAGCTGGTGGAAGATCATCAGCGGCAGCACCATTATCCCAACCACCGAGGCTGGAAACAGAATGTTGGCCATCGGGATGCCGTTAGCCAGGCTCTTTTTCGAGCCACAGAAGACAATGGTGATTTCGTCAGCTTTGTTAAACCCGAAGCGGCGCGCGGCAAAGACATTAATGGCAATGATAATCGCCAGTAGCACTAGGCTGACCACCACGATAAACAGCAGCGATCCGACCCCGACCTTATGCCAGATGCCATGCACCACGGCTTCGCTGAATGCGGAGTAGACCACCAGCAAAATCGATGACTGATCGGTTTTGGCGATCCATTTTTTATGTTTTGCCACAAATGCCCCGGTCCACGGGCGGGAAAGATGCCCCAGCACAAACGGCAGCAGCAGTTGCAGCATGATTTTGCCCACCTGCTCCAGACTGCCCTCTGCGCCGTGCATGTCCATCACCAGCCCCACCAGAAGCGGCGAAAGGAAAATCCCCAACAGGCTGGAGGCGGAGGCTGAACAGACCGCAGCCGCCACGTTACCGCCCGCCATGGAGGTAAAGGCGATGGCCGACTGTACCGTAGCTGGCAAAATGCAGAGATAGAGGAAACCGGTATAGAGTGCCGGGTCGACGTCGACTGGCGCCCACCAGGCAAACAGCACGCCCAGCACAGGGAAAACGACAAAGGTGCTGCACATTACCCACAGGTGCAGTCGCCAGTGACTGCCGCCCGCGATAATTGCCTCACGGGAGAGTTTTGCCCCATGCATAAAGAACAGCAGCGCGATGGCGGCAGTGGTTAAACCTTCAAAGAAGGGGACAAAGCCGCCGCGAGCCGGGAAGAAGGAGGCGAGCAGAACCACGACGATAAGAATAAGGGTGAACGGATCGAGAATGCGCAAAAGTTTCATAAACACTCCTGAAAACAGATAACGCTATTGTGCTTAACTCCGTTTGAGAAATAAAATTGATTTATTGCATCAATTTATGAGTAAAACAGATGAATTACTCTCTGCGGCAACTTCGTATATTTGTCACCGTCGCGCAGGCGAAAAGTTTCAGCCGCGCGGGAACGATGATCGGCCTGAGCCAGTCTGCGGTGAGTCATAGCGTGAAAGAGCTGGAGTTACAGACCGGCGTGCGGCTTATCGATCGCACTACCCGTGAGGTGGTGTTGACAGAGGCGGGTCAACAGCTGGCCGCGCGTCTGGAAAGACTGCTGGATGAACTTACCAGTACGCTACGGGATGCAGGCAGAGTAGGGCAACAGCTCTCCGGAACAGTAAGGGTCGCCGCCAGCCAGACCATTTCGGCGCATTTGATTCCACACTGTATCGCGCAAAGTAATCATCAGTACCCGGATATCAATTTTGTGCTCCATGACCGGCCGCAGCAGTGGGTTCTGGAGAGCATCCGCCTGGGGGAAGTCGATTTCGGTATCGTTATCGATCCGGGGCCAGTTAGCGATCTGGAGTGTGAAGAGGTGCTCTCTGAACCTTTCTTATTGCTGTGCCGTGACGACGATCCCCTTGCTGCTCTGGAGGAGGTGACGTGGCAGTCGCTTCAGGGGGCCAAACTGGTGTTACAGGATTACGCCTCTGGCAGTCGGCCACTGATTGATGCGGCTCTGGCAGAGCAGCAGGTCAGGGCGACGATTGTGCAGGAGATTGGTCATCCCGCCACGCTCTTTCCAATGGTAGAAGCCGGGATTGGGATTAGCGTGCTGCCAGCGCTGGCGCTCCCGTTGCCGCAGGGGAGTCGGCTGACGGTAAAACGTTTCACGCCAATCATCGAGCGGAAGCTGATGCTGGTTCGTCGAAAGAATCGCTCGCTTTCGGGTGCTGCCCAGGCGCTGTGGGAAGTGGTACGCATGCAGGCGAAGCGGCTGACACAGGCCCGCATACGTGATCCGCTATTTAGCCCAGAAAACCGTTAAACGTAGATATCAATCTGGTGTTCAGCGGAAGGGGAGTTAACGCCTTCCACTTTACCCTGCTGTTTGTCCTGCTTCTGCTGAGCTTCTTCCGCCTGGCGACGCTGTAACTGCTGGAGCTGGGCCTGCAACATTTCGATTTGGTTCTGCAGCAACTCCTGCTGCTTTTTTTTCTCTTCCGTCGAGCCGCTGCCGTTGGCAACATCTTTCAGTTGTTTGGTGAGTTTGGTGATTTGCGAGGTCAGGCGGCTGATCTGTGACGCAATGTCGCTGCCACCGGCGTTGCTGCTGCCGCTGCTTTGGGTTTGTACAGATGGGGTGGATGTTTGAATCGTTGTCATGACGATAGTCTCTTGCCTAAAAAAGAGATATCGGCAGAAAATTGAAGGGCTTGAGAAGCGCTACCTGAAGTAGTAGGAATCGCAGATAGCAAAAAGGCGCCTTTAGGGCGCCTTTTTACATTGGTGGGTCGTGCAGGATGACTCGCTTCGCTCGCCCTTCGGGCCGTCGCCGCAGGCGGCTCCGTTGACTCACTGCGTTCGTCCCGAACCTGCGCAGGTTCGAATCGTTAATATCGCAGATAGCAAAAAGGCGCCTTTAGGGCGCCTTTTTACATTGGTGGGTCGTGCAGGATTCGAACCTGCGACCAATTGATTAAAAGTCAACTGCTCTACCAACTGAGCTAACGACCCGAAGTGGTGGGTGATGACGGGATCGAACCGCCGACCCCCTCCTTGTAAGGGAGGTGCTCTCCCAGCTGAGCTAATCACCCACTTCGGTACTTCATTTACTACTGCAAGAAATCCAGCTGGCGAGAAAGTGGTGGGTGATGACGGGTTCGAACCGCCGACCCCCTCCTTGTAAGGGAGGTGCTCTCCCAGCTGAGCTAATCACCCACTTCTCAATTTCTTGCTACACGGCGGAGACTACATAAAGTAGTTGGTGGGTGATGACGGGTTCGAACCGCCGACCCCCTCCTTGTAAGGGAGGTGCTCTCCCAGCTGAGCTAATCACCCCCGCTGTGTGGAGTCGCATTATAGGGAGAGTTGAAAATGAGTCAACGCCTTTTCTAAAGATTTTGTTCGTTCGTCGTAAAATTAAACAAAACGATCGCAAAACCGCCTGTGATGCATGATTTCTAAACAAAAACGGCTACAGAGAGCGATCTGACAGTAACAAGATTGAGGAATCAGGCTGGAGTGATAGAATATTGCCCACTTTAGTTTCCAGGATATGCCGGTTGTCGGCATCTTTATCACTGTAAGGCCACTTCATGAAAATCAAAACTCGCTTCGCGCCAAGCCCGACAGGCTACCTGCACGTCGGCGGTGCGCGTACTGCTCTCTATTCCTGGCTGTTTGCTCGCAACCAGGGCGGTGAGTTTGTGCTGCGTATCGAAGACACCGATCTCGAACGCTCCACGCCGGAAGCAATCGAAGCCATTATGGATGGTATGAACTGGCTTAATCTGGAGTGGGACGAAGGCCCTTATTTCCAGACTAAACGTTTTGATCGCTACAACGCCGTCATTGATGAAATGCTTGAAGCGGGCACTGCATATAAGTGCTACTGCTCGAAAGAGCGCTTGGAAGCGCTGCGTGAAGAGCAGATGGCCAATAACGAAAAGCCTCGTTACGACGGTCGCTGCCGCCACGACCATTCACATCACGCGGCGGATGAACCCTGCGTAGTGCGTTTCGCTAACCCGCAGGAAGGTTCAGTCATTTTTGACGATCAGATCCGCGGCCCGATCGAATTCAGCAACCAGGAGCTGGACGATCTGATTATCCGCCGTACCGACGGTTCACCAACCTATAACTTCTGCGTCGTGGTGGATGACTGGGATATGGCGATCACCCATGTGGTGCGTGGCGAAGACCATATCAATAACACCCCACGTCAGATCAACATCCTTAAAGCGCTGAATGCGCCGGTACCGGTTTACGCCCACGTCTCTATGATCAACGGTGACGACGGTAAAAAGCTGTCTAAACGCCACGGCGCAGTCAGCGTTATGCAGTACCGTGACGACGGCTACCTGCCGGAAGCGCTGCTGAACTACCTGGTGCGTCTGGGCTGGTCCCATGGCGATCAGGAGATCTTTAGCCGCGAAGAGATGATCCAGCTCTTCACCCTGAGCGCGGTAGGTAAGTCTGCCAGTGCGTTCAATACCGATAAATTACTGTGGCTGAACCATCACTACATCAATACCCTGCCGCCAGAGTATGTTGCGACCCAGCTGCAGTGGCACATTGAGCAGGCAAATATTGATACCCGCAACGGTCCACAGCTTGCCGACCTGATCAAACTGCTGGGTGAACGTTGTAAGACCCTGAAAGAGATCGCGGAAAACTGCCGTTACTTCTATGAGGAGTATGACGAGTTCGATGCCGACGCGGCGAAGAAACACCTGCGTCCGGTTGCACGTCAGCCGCTGGAAGTGGTTCGCGACAAGCTGGCCGCCATTACCGACTGGAGCACTGAAAATGTGCATCATGCCATTCAGGCGACAGCGGATGAGCTGGAAGTCGGTATGGGTAAAGTGGGTATGCCACTGCGCGTAGCCGTTACCGGTGCCGGCCAGTCTCCTGCTCTGGACGTTACGGTGCACGCGATTGGCAAAACCCGTAGCGTGGCGCGGATCAACAGAGCGCTGGACTTTATTGCTGAGCGCGAAAATCAGCAGTAATCAGAACGAAAAAAAACGGCAGGTCTCCCTGCCGTTTTTTATTCCTCTGGCTGATGAATGTTCAGCCGCACGAGAAAACCCTGTATCCCTTCCCGGGTAAGCAACGTTTCCAGCCGCTTTTGTTCCGCTGAAGTCATATTCTCCAGCGCATTGATGATCCCTGGTAGCACGGCAGCGGGTTTAGCCTCACCGTAGCTTGCCCCGTTCTCTGCCAACTGGTAGAGCGCCTGTCGTTTACGAATGGCAGGGATGTTCATGATGTGCTCGTGCACCTGCGCATCAATATAGATCAGGCGTGCTCGACCGCCTTTTACCCCATTAATGGCTTCCGTTTTCCAGCCATTATTGCGCACCCAGCGGTTGATGGTTTGCCTGGCGACCCCCAGCGTCTCGGCAAGCTCCTCGGTGGTCATTTTACTACGTAATCTTTTCATATCAGTTCTGATCGCGGATCCCTAAACGTTGCAACAAACCGGTAATCCCTTCCCGGAGTAATAAAGAGGTGAGTTGTTTCTGCTCTGATGGTGTCATTTCGTTGGCCAGCGTAATTAACAAGGCCTGTAGCGAGTTATCGGGGTGCATGTCCGGCGATACGGCCATATCCGGGACTCTACGTGCGTTGCGAATAAACTCCCGAACTTTCTCGTTCACATGGACCAGACGCGCTTTGCCGCCCTGAACGCCGGGTTTTGGGGATGTGGACCAACCCTCTTTCCGTACCCACTTATTGATGGTCTGTCGGCTATAGCCAGTGAGTCGGGCTAACTCTTCTGGCGTCATTCGTTCCTTGATCATGCAATTTCCTGAGTAAGAGTGTGGTTAATTAGTGGGTCATTTTATAACATCGTTTTACTGGAAAACGTGACAAGATTAACTCATGGCTGCGAGCGCTCTCGCAATGTGATTCATTTGCATGAATTTTCAGCGATTGAACCACAGTGTGAGAATTTGCCGTTGACACTCAGCAATGGAATTCATATGATGCCGCCCGTCAACACGACACGCTTTACGCGATGGGGCTATAGCTCAGCTGGGAGAGCGCTTGCATGGCATGCAAGAGGTCAGCGGTTCGATCCCGCTTAGCTCCACCAAACTCTGAACCCAACAGAGTCTGGTGCGTAAAGAATACTGTGGGGCTATAGCTCAGCTGGGAGAGCGCTTGCATGGCATGCAAGAGGTCAGCGGTTCGATCCCGCTTAGCTCCACCAAAATTTAAACCCTCGCCAGACGGCGGGGGTTTTTTTATGCCTGCAATACAGCGTTTTATCTCCCTTGTTGTTCTGTAAATAAATCTTATTTGAGATTACTCCTGATCAGGAAATGCTATTTCCTGAGCCCTAACTTGAATCACCTGCATAAAGAAATTATTATTATTGTGAATTTAATAACGCCAGGTAAAGTGTTTAATAAAATTAATGAATATTAAATTTTATATTAACATAAAGAGCTTCTTGCTCGCGCTGGTGTTATGCCTGATTGTCATTCCTTTTTCTCGCCTTATTTCCCCGAAATCGGTCATCGATGGTTTTGAGGTTTATCTGGCATGGATGCCGCTGAGCGTCATGCTGGCGATGATATTCTTATTTGGTCGTCAGGCTATTCTTCCGATCGTTCTCAGCTTTGCCATCATTAACGCATGGAATTTAGATTTAACGCCAGGACAGGATGCTATCTTATTATTTTGTCAGGTATTTAGTACACTAGTGGTCTGCGGAATACTGCGATGGCAGCTCGGATCGCGCTGGCGTTACCAGGTGCCCAGCCGCTTTATTGGCGCACGTATTTTCTGGCTGGGATTTATCCTTCCGCTATCAATAAAAATCTCGATGTATCTGGCTGGTTATTTATGTGATTTTCCGGTTACCCTTGCGAACTTCACTGACCGGGGTTCGGTAATCTATCATATAGTGGATATTCAGAGCCTGATTTGTGCCGTTCTGATTTTTACCATGCTGTTCTATTATCCTTTAAGAATGGTTATTAATCCGAATTATGCCCGTGCATTTTGGCGACGGAATATTCCTGATTCGTTTTCATTTCGCAACCAAATATTCACATCTTCATTACTTCTCGGTCTTGTTGCTTTCCTTTTACTGCTCTGTGTCCCTTTTCCCTCCGATATTATTGCGGGTTATCTGGTGCCGGTGGTCTTCATTTTATTCACCTTAGGCGTCAGTCGCTTTCGCTATCACTTTATCGCGCTGGGCTGGGCGCTGAGCGCCTTGCTGCTGCTGACCTATAACAGCAATTTTTTGCAGGGTGTGCAGAACGGCTACTCTCTGGCGTTTGTGCTGTCGGTGCTCATCTCCTTCGCTATTTGTCTGGCTTATATGTCCCGCATTTATCAGCGCAGTGAGTGGCTCAAACGTGACTGGCGGGAGAGGGCGCTGGTCGATCCGTTAACCGGGCTACGTAACCTGCGCGCGCTGGAATGCTTTCTGAAGGACAACAGGGATGTCACCCTGTGCTGTTTGCGCATGGACAACATGGAGTTTCTGAGCCGTCATTACGGCCTGATGATGCGTGTGCAGTGCAAACGGACCATTATTCGCCAGCTACAGCCATTGCTGATGGCCAATGAGCAGGTTTTCCAGATCCCGGGTAATGAGCTGGTGGTAGTGCTCAACGGCCCGGAAACCGGAGCGCGCCTGCAACACATCATTGATTACCTGAACAGCCGCAAAATTTACTGGAACAATATCGGCCTGGATATTGAGTTTGGCGGCGCCTGGGGCGGCGTGGAGTCTAGCGGTGGCGAGAGCCTGTATCACACGCTGGGCCAGCTGAGCTGGCTGGCGGAAAAGGCCTGCTCGGCGAATCAGGTTCTGTCGCTGAACAGCAGCCTTGAGACAGTTTCGGGACAGACGACAGAGCGTGTGCTGATGCTGAGCCGCATTAAACGGGCGCTGGATGAGGGGGGACTGCGTCTGTATGCACAACCCATCCAGAGAGCCGATGGCATGGGGTATCACGAAATTCTCTCGCGCCTGGAGAGCGAGGGTGAAATCCTCACGCCCGACAGGTTTCTGCCGCTGGTGGCGCAATTTAACCTGAGCCGACGCTTCGATATCAGCGTGGTTGAAGCGCTGCTGGTATGGTTGCGGAATCACCCTTCACAGGAGTGCTGCGCGCGTTTCTCGGTGAATCTGATGCCGCTGACGCTGATGCAAAAAGAGGTTGCGTCAGAGATCATTGCACTGTTTGAGCGCTACAGCGTGAAGCCGCAAACGGTCATTATTGAGGTGACAGAAGAGCAGGCGTTCTCCAATTCGGAAGTGAGTATCGCTAACATTCAGCAGCTGCGTCAGTACGGGTTTAAAATTGCTATCGACGACTTCGGTACCGGGTACGCCAATTACGAGCGGCTCAAGCGCCTGCAGGCGGATGTCATCAAGATCGACGGCTGCTTTGTGAAGGATGTTTGCAGCGACAGCATGGATGCGATGATTGTGAAATCCATCTGCAATCTGGCGAAGACCCGATCGCTGTGTGTGGTGGCGGAGTTTGTCGAAACAGAAGAGCAGCGGGAAAAGTTGCTCGCCTCGGGAGTGGATTATCTGCAGGGATATCTGGTCGGCAAACCGCAACCGCTCACTGAATGACAGGCGAAAAAAAACCGGGGCGTTATCCCCGGTTTTTTTATGCTGATTACAGTACCAGTGCAGCGATGGACGCAGACAGGACGCTGACCAGCGTAGAACCGTAGACCAGTTTCAGACCGAAGCGGGAAACCACGTTACCCTGCTCTTCGTTCAGACCTTTAATCGCACCGGCGATGATACCGATGGAAGAGAAGTTAGCGAAAGAAACCAGGAAGACGGAGAGAATGCCTTCGGCGCGCGGGGAGAGGCTACCGGCGATTTTCTGCAGATCCATCATCGCGACGAATTCGTTAGAAACCAGTTTGGTCGCCATAATACTGCCCACCTGCAGCGCTTCGCTGGCTGGCACACCCATCACCCAGGCTACCGGGTAGAAGATGTAACCCAGAATCCCCTGGAAGGAGATACCCAGTACGGCAGCAAACAGGGCGTTCAGCGCGGAGATCAGGGCGATAAAGCCGATCAGCATCGCAGCAACAATCACTGCCACTTTGAAGCCTGCCAGGATGTATTCACCCAGCATTTCGAAGAAGCTCTGACCTTCGTGCAGATTCGCCATCTGCAGGTTCTCTTCACTTTCATCCACGCGGTACGGGTTGATCAGTGACAGAACAATAAAGGTGCTGAACATGTTCAGAACCAGCGCAGCCACCACATATTTAGGCTCAAGCATAGTCATATACGCGCCCACGATAGACATGGAAACGGTAGACATTGCCGTTGCCGCCATGGTGTACATGCGGTTGCGGGACATTTTGCTGAGGATATCTTTATAGGCGATAAAGTTCTCAGACTGACCGAGGATCAGGGAACTTACGGCGTTGAAAGATTCCAGTTTGCCCATGCCGTTCACTTTAGACAGCACGGTACCAATAGCGCGGATGACAATCGGCAGAATGCGGATGTGCTGCAGGATACCGATCAGGGCAGAGATAAAGACGATTGGGCACAACACTTTCAGGAAGAAGAACGCCAGACCTTCGTCGTTCATTTTACCGAACACGAAGTTGGTCCCTTCATTGGCGAATCCGAGCAGTTTTTCAAACATCTCGGAGAAGCCTTTTACAAAGCCCAGCCCCACGTCTGAGTTCAGGAAGAACCAGGCGAGCAATACTTCAATAACAAGTAACTGAATGACATAGCGAATGCGGATCTTTTTGCGATCGCTGCTGACCAGCAACGCAAGCACGGCAACGACAACAAGTGCCAGGACAAAATGTAGGACGCGGTCCATATTTGCTCCAAATATGAGGCAGGTTTAATTTCGCTGCACATTCTATGAAACAAGCGTAAAGAAAACGAGATCAAAGCCACACTATCGTTGAGTCCTGTGACGAGTCTCAAAAATAGTGACATACGATACATTTTCGTTATGTTATGTAAATGAGTTAAAAGTTAAGTTTGTGTGCTACGCTTCACAAAGGCGCGTGCTTCTGCCCGCTATCGATAGACCATTCCAGCCTGCTAATTGTTCTTCGCTATCACTGCAATCACGATAATCCTTCTAAATGAACTTGATAATCATTCGCATTTTGATAGCATTTAACATAGCAAAGGCTATATTACTGAGGCAAAAATGAGCAACAGTCGCGTTGATGAGAGTAGCAGTGGTAGGGCTGCACGCAAAATGCGGTTTGCATTAATGGGACCTGCGTTTATTGCCGCCATTGGCTATATCGATCCCGGTAATTTTGCGACCAACATCCAGGCCGGAGCCAGCTTCGGCTATAAACTTTTGTGGGTGGTAGTCTGGGCCAACCTGATGGCGATGATGATCCAGGTGCTGTCAGCAAAACTGGGCATTGCCACCGGCAAAAACCTCGCGGAGCAGATCCGCGACCACTATCCGCGTCCGCTGGTCTGGTTCTACTGGGTGCAGGCGGAGATTATTGCCATGGCGACCGATCTGGCAGAATTTATCGGCGCGGCGATTGGCTTTAAGCTGATCCTCGGCGTGTCGCTGTTGCAGGGCGCGGTATTAACCGGTATCGCCACCTTCCTTATTCTGATGCTGCAACGACGCGGGCAGAAACCGCTGGAGAAAGTGATCGGTGGCCTGCTGCTGTTTGTGGCGGCAGCCTACATTGTTGAGCTCATCTTCTCTCAGCCCGATCTGGTGCAGTTGGGTAAAGGGATGGCGATCCCGAGCCTGCCGACCACCGAAGCGGTGTTCCTTGCGGCTGGGGTACTGGGCGCGACCATTATGCCGCACGTGATCTATCTGCACTCCTCGCTGACCCAGAATCTGCATGGCGGTTCACGGCAGGAGCGCTACTCCGCGACGAAATGGGACGTTGCCATCGCCATGACCATTGCCGGGTTTGTTAACCTGGCGATGATGGCGACCGCCGCAGCGGCATTCCATTTCAACGGCCATACCGGCGTTGCCGATCTGGATCAGGCGTACCTGACGCTGGAACCGCTGCTGAGTCACGCGGCGGCAACTATCTTTGGCCTGAGCCTGGTGGCGGCGGGTCTCTCTTCCACCGTTGTCGGCACGCTGGCAGGGCAGGTGGTCATGCAGGGATTCGTGCGCTTCCACATTCCTTTATGGGTGCGCCGTTCGATCACGATGCTGCCGTCGTTTGTGGTGATCCTGATGGGACTGGATCCGACCCGCATTCTGGTGATGAGCCAGGTCCTGCTCAGTTTTGGTATTGCACTGGCGCTGGTGCCGCTGCTGGTCTTTACCAGCGACAAGAAGCTGATGGGCGATCTGGTTAACAGTAAGACGGTGAAACGGACGGGGTGGGCGATCGTCGTGCTGGTGGTGGCGCTGAATCTGTGGTTACTAATCGGGACCGCATTGGGATTGTAAAAAAGGCGCCGGGAGGCGCCTTTTTCGTATCAGTGACGGTGACCGTGTCCGCCGTGACCATGCCCGTGACCGCGGCCTCGTGGGCCTCGATGATCGTCACGATCGCTCCAGCCTGCGCGATAGCCGCGCTCATAGGCTTTACGTTTATCCCAGCCACGGTGGTAGCCGTTATCATGTCTGTGCCAGCGGTTGCCGCGCCATTCATAATGACGGCGCCAGTAGTCGCGGTCACGCCAGCCGCCGCCGTCCCAGTAGTTACCGTAATTATCACGATCGCCAATTTGTAATTTTATGGATGGCAACAGGGTGATTTCGCCAGCATTAGCGACCAGCGGGGCTGAAGCCAGTAATACTGCTGCCAGAATCAGAGACCTGAACATGGTTATTCTCCTTCACGATCGGAGCCGTAATCGGCTTGTTAAAGCAATATTAAGGGGCGGTAAAGTCCCGGATAATCGCTTTAACTCCTAATTCAGAAGGCGTAGCACTTTTTGCTAAAAGTGCTTTTAATTTACACTGTTCAGAATCGCGTCGATTTCGTTCAGCTCCTCAGGCGTGAAGTGACGGTTCGCCAGCATTCCCACGGCATCATCAATTTGCGCCGTTTTGCTGGCGCCAATCAGCACCGAGGTGACGGCCTCCTGGTGTAACACCCAGGCCAGCGCCATCTGCGACAGCTTCTGGTTGCGGCGTTCCGCCAGGGCGTTGAGCTGACGCACTTTCGCCAGTTTCTCTTCGGTAAGCTGATCCGGATTGAGGAACCGGCTTCCGCTGGCGGCGCGGGAATCTGCCGGAATACCGTTCAGATAGCGGTCGGTCAACTGCCCCCCGGCGAGCGGTGAGAAGGCAATGCAGCCCACCCCTTTATCCTTCAGTACGTCCAGCAAGCCCGCTTCTGGGGTGCGTTCAAACATCGAGTATTTCGGCTGATGGATAAGGCAGGGCGTGCCTAAATCATCGAGGATCTCAACGGCCTGGCGAGCCAGCTCTGCCGGATAATTGGATAGCCCAACGTACAGTGCCTTGCCCTGGCGCACGACATGGTCTAACGCTTTCATCGTCTCTTTCAACGGCGTTTCCGGGTCCGGACGGTGATGATAGAAAATATCGACATACTCCAGGCCCATCCGCTTCAGGCTCTGATCGAGGCTGGCAATCAGATACTTACGCGAGCCCCAGTCGCCATAGGGGCCCTCCCACATGGTATAGCCCGCCTTGGTTGAGATGATGAGTTCATCGCGCCAGGCGCTGAAATCTTCCTGCAAAATCCGTCCAAAGTTACGCTCTGCGGAACCCGGCGGTGGACCGTAGTTATTGGCAAGGTCGAAGTGCGTAATCCCCACATCGAAGGCACGATGTAAAAGTTGACGGCTGTTTTCGATCAACGTGGCGTCGCCAAAGTTATGCCACAGCCCCAGGGAGATGGCAGGGAGCTTGAGACCACTTTGCCCGCATCGTTGATAATTCATTGACTGGTAACGGTTTTGATTCGCCTGATAAACCATGAGACTTGCCCCTCTGCGTCAGAATGTCATTCAGTGTATACGTTTACACTAAACGTCTGGCAGGCAGATTACCTTGCGAAAATACGTAAAGCATTATTTCCATGGGCAGTTTATCGCCATTCCTGGACAGCTATCACGCTTCTTCAATACTCAAATTGAAGTCAACATTATAAGGATAACTGTCATGCAAACCCCCTACACCGTCGCCGATTACCTGCTGGACCGTCTTACAGATTGTGGTGCCGATCATCTGTTTGGCGTGCCGGGCGACTACAATCTGCAGTTTCTCGATCACGTTATCGCCAGCCCGGATATTGGCTGGGTAGGTTGTGCCAACGAATTAAATGCGGCCTATGCCGCCGATGGATATGCGCGCTGCAAAGGGTTTGCTGCGCTGCTGACAACGTTCGGGGTGGGCGAGCTCAGCGCCATGAACGGTATCGCAGGCAGTTTCGCCGAGCATGTGCCGGTTCTGCATATCGTGGGTGCCCCGGGCAGCGCCTCGCAGAAAAAAGGGGAGCTGCTACACCATACGCTTGGTGACGGCGAGTTTCGTCACTTCTATAAGATGAGTGAGCCCGTTACCGTCGCCCAGGCGCTCCTGACTGAACAAAACGCCTGCTATGAAATCGACCGGGTCCTGACCCAGATGCTCCGGGAGCGCCGTCCAGGCTATATTATGCTGCCTGCCGATGTGGCAAAAAAACCAGCCACGCCGCCTGTCAGCGCGCTCATGGACCGTCTTTATGAGAGCGACAGTTTCCGTCTTGACGCCTTCCGCCAGGCGGCAGAAAAACGGCTGGCCGCGAGCGATCGCACCGCGCTGCTGGCCGACTTCCTGGTCCTGCGTTATGGCCTGAAAAATCAGCTGCAACGCTGGGTGGAGCAAACGCCCATCGCCCACGCCACCATGCTGATGGGGAAAGGGATTTTTGACGAGCGCAAACCCGGTTTTGCCGGCACCTACAGCGGCTCCGCCAGCGCAGCCGAGGTTAACGAGGCCATTGAGGGCGCCGATACCGTCATCTGCGTGGGTACGCGCTTTACCGATACGCTTACCGCGGGCTTCACCCACAAACTTACCCATCAGCAGACCATTGACGTTCAGCCCCACGCCTCGCGCATTGGCGATGTCTGGTACACCGGGATCCCCATGACCCAGGCCATTGAGGTGCTCGCCAGCCTCTGCCATCAGTATGCCCAAACCGGGAATACGCCCCGCCCGGCGCGGCAGTTACATGCGGTTCATCCCGGCTCGCTGACCCAGGACAGCTTCTGGAAAACGCTGCAAACCTATATTCGCCCGGGGGACATTATTCTCGCCGACCAGGGAACGTCGGCCTTTGGTGCTGGCGCGCTGCGTTTGCCGGATGAGGTCAATTTTATCGTGCAGCCGATCTGGGGATCGATTGGCTACACCCTGGCCGCCGCCTACGGTGCGCAGACTGCCTGCCCGGATCGCCGCGTGATTGCCATTACCGGCGACGGTGCGGCGCAGCTCACTATCCAGGAGCTGGGCTCCATGCTGCGGGACAAACAGCGTCCGGTGATCATGGTCCTGAACAACGAAGGCTATACGGTGGAGCGTGCCATACATGGTCCGAACCAGCGCTATAACGACATTGCGCTGTGGAACTGGACGCAGATCCCGCAGGCGCTCAGCCTGGATTGTCAGGCCGAGTGCTGGCGGGTGAGTGAGACGGTGCAGCTGGAAGAGGTGCTGGAGAGAGTCGCGCACCCACAACGGCTGTCGTTAATTGAGGTGATGTTGCCGAAAGCCGACGTTCCGCCGCTGCTGAGCGGCATTATCCAGGCGCTGGAAGCACGCAAAAGCGCCTGATTACTTCTCATCGTTCCAGGCAGCCATCATCGGTCTGCCCGCCAGCAACAGCCAGGCGGGCAGCATCACAATACAGAGCAGCGGCAGCAGGGTGGTGTCCGGCACCACCACTGCCGCCATAAACAGGCTTAGCCACGCATCCCGGGTGACAACCAGCACCAGCCCCATAATCGAACAGGAGATAGTGATCGCCAGGGGAACGGCCTCTACATGTTCATGCAGCATCAACCCCAGCGCCGCGCCGACGAACACCGCCGGGAAAATGCGCCCGCCGCGAAAACCGCACGCCGCAGCCACTACCAGCGCCGCCAGTTTTATCAGCGCAAAGAGCAGATAATCTGACACGCTGAAGATCTGGCTGAAGGCCATCTGCTGCATCTCATCCAGCCCCTTAAACAGGGTGATGTTGCCCCCGATTGCCCCAAGGATCCCCAGAATAAATCCGCCAGCGCCAAGAATAAGGACCGGGTGCTTCAGACGATGCATCAGACGGTGCAGGCGTGGCAAACACCAGACCGCCACCATCCCCAGCGCGATAGCGATGGCGGCGACAATCGCGCCGCTAAAAATGTCGACCATCTGCATCTGGCTGTAGTGAGCAACGGGCAGCGAGAAGTGAGGATGAAAAAAGAGGCTGGTGGTCAGGGCTCCGGCGGCGGCGGATAAGAGCGGGGCGAACAGACGATCCCAGAGCGGGATCTCCGGATTGCCGCTCAGGGTCTGGGAAAAAATCAGCGCCGCCGCAACAGGCGTGCCGAACAGCGCCCCGATGGTGCCCGCAGAGGCGAGAATGGTCCAGTCGAGGGCGTTCACCCGGGGGAACGCCCGCGCTCCTATGGCGACGGCCAGCGCGATGTTCACCGCCATCACCGGATGCTCAGGCCCAAGGCTGACGCCGCCCGCCAGGCCAATAATCAGGGCGATAATCAACCCGGGCAGGGCAGCGGCATCTACCGGCGCGCCAATCAACGGCTCTACGGCCGGATCTGGCCCGGCATGTCCCGGGCTGTAGCGTATCACCACTCCTACAGCGATACCGGTAAGCGTCAGGATTAAAATAACCCATACCGACGAGCTTGCGTTAAGGCCGAGGGAAGCCGGTAATGAGGTCCACAAAATCGATTGCAGCACGGAGGCGACCTTCATGATCACAATCAGGATCAGGCTGGATGCAACGCCAATAATCAGCGCAGGAGGGGCCAGCAGCAGCATCGTTCTGGCTCGCGGATGGAGCATGATGATTTCCTTGTTAAAAATAGCTGTCTGTACTTTGCACGTTCAGCCTTATGGCAATAGTGCAAATGGTGCTGAAACGGTAAAGTTATTCTGTGATGAAGATCGATAATCCTGGGGTGCTTTTATTCAGGTCGTTGTTGTTCACGGGCCTTGAATTTAGAGTGTGCCAAACAGTTATTTTGACTTTAGCGGAGCAGTAGAAGAATGACAAAGTATGCTTTGGTAGGTGATGTAGGGGGGACTAACGCGCGTCTGGCGTTATGTGACGTCAACACCGGCGAAATCTCCCGCGCCAAAACCTATTCCGGGCTGGATTACCCCAGCCTGGAAGCGGTGGTTCGTGTCTATCTGACGGAGCATGATGTCAGCGTTGAGGATGGCTGTATCGCCATTGCCTGCCCGATTACCGGTGACTGGGTGGCGATGACCAACCACACCTGGGCATTCTCTGTCGCCGAAATGAAGGCCAACCTCGGCTTTGCCCATCTGGAAATTATTAACGACTTTACCGCGGTGTCGATGGCGATCCCGATGTTAAAGCCGGAGCATCTGATCCAGTTCGGCGGCACCGAGCCGGTTGAAGGTAAGCCCATTGCCGTCTACGGCGCTGGCACCGGCTTGGGGGTTTCCCATTTGGTACACGTCGACAAGCGCTGGATCAGCCTGCCGGGTGAAGGCGGACATGTCGATTTCGCGCCAAACAGCGAAGAAGAGGGCATCATCCTCGAAGAGCTGCGCGCGGAGATCGGCCACGTCTCGGCGGAGCGGGTGCTCTCAGGTCCGGGCCTGGTGAACCTTTACCGGGCGATTGTGAAATCCGATGGCCGTCTGCCGGAAAATCTGCAGCCGAAAGATGTGACCGAACGCGCGCTGGAAGATAGCTGCACCGACTGCCGTCGTGCGCTCTCGCTCTTCTGCGTCATCATGGGGCGTTTTGGCGGCAACCTGGCGCTGAACCTGAGCACCTTTGGTGGGGTCTATATCGCGGGCGGGATCGTACCGCGCTTCCTCGACTTCTTTAAATCGTCCGGTTTCCGCGGCGGGTTTGAAGACAAGGGGCGCTTCCGCGATTATGTCCGGGATATTCCGGTGTACCTGATTGTACATGACAATCCGGGTCTGCTGGGCTCTGGCGCGCATCTGCGTCAGACTCTGGGCCAGGTACTGTAATGGCTTCTCCCCGGTGACGTCTGTTCACCGGGGCATTCCCTTCACAGGTGCATCAGCTGGCGAAACTCTTTCACCTTGCTGCGACTCACCGGCACCTGAAAATCGAGATCCTTCAGCCGTAAAATGTAGGTGTTGTTGAACCAGGGTTCGATCTCGCGGATCTTGTTCAGATTGACGCAAAACGAGCGATGACAACGGAAGAAATGGCTCGCCGGCAGCTTGCTGCAAAATTCGGTGATGTTCATCGGCATGACGAACGACTCGCGGCGGGTGTAGACGAAGGTCATCTTCTCATGCGCTTCGGCATAATAGATATCGTTCATCGGCGTCACGATGATGCGTTCATCCTTGATCAAATTGATGGTGTCATTTTCACGCATGACCGGTGAGGCCGCGACCTGCTCCGCGCCGGACTGCTGGTGCCAGGCGTGTTCCAGCTTCTGCAGCATGCTGACAATCCGCGACTCCTGGTACGGCTTCAGAATATAGTCGAACGCTTCCAGCTCGAAAGCCTCCACCGCATGCTCTTTCCACGCGGTGACAAAGACAATAAACGGCTTACTGGCAAACTGGCTGATGTTTTGCGCCAGCAATACGCCGTCCAGAGAGGGAATATTGATATCCAGAAATATGGCGTCAACCCGGTTCTGCTGCAGAAATTTCAGCACGTCCAGACCATCTTCAAAGGTGCCGACGATCTCCATCTGGCTGTGTTCTTTAATCAGCCAGCTCAGCTCCTGTTGAGCGAGTATTTCATCTTCCACAATGATGACTTTCATGCGTCACTCCCTCTAAGGCAACAACAACGTCTGGGCATGAACGGCGGCGCGTTCGTTAGGAACATAAAACGCGATCTCGGTACCCGGCTCAAGGCGGCGAATATGTAGTCCTTCGCCATAAAGCAGCTTAACGCGGTGATGGACATTGAGCAGACCAATTTTATTGCCGGGCATCTCATTTGCCTCTACCCGTTCAATCACTTTCGGGTCGATCCCGTGGCCGGTGTCGCGCACCGCCACCCGCACGCGGTTACCGCATTCGGCCACGCTGATGGTAACCACGCCTTTACCCTTGCGCGGCTGAATGCCGTGGACAATGGCATTCTCCACCAGCGGCTGGATCAGCAGGCTTGGGATCACGCAGTTCACCTCTTCATCAATGTCATAGATGACGGTGAGCTTATCGCCAAACCGCGCCTGCTCGATGGCGATGTAATCCTTGATCTGATAAAGCTCTTTTTTGATGTCGATCTGCTCGTCATCTTTCAACTCAATGTTGTAGCGCAGATAGCGCGACAGATTGAAGATCAGCTGGCGGGCGGTGTCCGGATTCAGGCGGATCGATGAGGAGATGGCGTTCAGCGCATTGAACAAGAAATGGGGATTAATTTTACTCTGCAGGGCGCGCAGCTCTGCCTTGTTTGCCATCTCCCGCAGCTGCTCGGCACGGGAGACCTCCAGTTGAGTGGAGATAATCTGCGACAGCCCGACCGCCATCTCCTGTAAGGTCGATGTGATCTGGTGCGCGTGGCAGTAGTAAATTTTTAGCGTGCCGGTGACCACCCCTTTTTCCCACAGCGGGATGACAAGCATGGAGTGGATCTCCGGGGTGCGGTGGGCCTCATCGTTATTCTTAATGATGATCTTGCCGCCGCTGATTGCCTGGCGGGTGGTGGGGCTGATGGTATCATCATTATCCCGGTAGTTTGTTTCACCCACGCCCACGTAAGCCAGCACCCGGTCAATATTGGTAATGGCCACCGCATCAGCGTCGATGTCGCGGCGGATGATGTCGCACACCTGGCGCAGCGATTCAGCGTTAATGTCGCGAAACAGCGGCAACGTCTTATTGGCAATATCCAGCGCCAGCTTGGCCTGCCGGGCGGCGCTGGCCTCTTTTTCGCTTTCCACGCTCTGCACCAGCAGCACGATAAAGCCGATGCACACGGTGCCGAGGATCATCGGGATACCGATTTTAGACACAATATCCAGCCCCAGTTCGGTGGTCGGGGCCCAGGCCACCACCAGAATCATGGTCATCGTTTCACAGATCATCCCACCGATAATACCCGCCCGCCAGTGCTGCTTTTTGGGGAAGGTGCGGTTGATCCAGCCCGACATCACGCCCGCAATAACGCAGGTGATCAGACAGGGAACCGCCGTTACGCCGCCGATATCGATCAGGTAGCGGTGAAGCCCGGCGATAACACCGGTGATAATGCCCACCCACGGGCCAAACAGGATCCCCCCTGACATCACGGCAATAATACGCACGTTGACCAGCGAACCTTCCACCGGCACCCCGGACCAGGTGCTGAACAGGGCAAACATCGAGAAGATAACGGTGACCGCCAGCAGCTCGCGCGGCGAGTGGGCAGATTTATGCAGCAGCTCGCGGAACAGGCGGATGCGAATGAGGAAAAACAGGCAAATCAGCATTAACGCCGCGCGATCGAACACCGCCAGCAGCATATTGAATATTTCGTGCACGGGTAAACCTGGGAAAAGAGGAAAGAACCATGATAAAAAACCTGACGCTCAATGACCAGCCATCCCGCTCTTTTATAAAATGGGGATAAACCACGTTAATCAAAGGGGATTGTATCTCAGGTCACATAAGCGAGCAGAAAAGCTAAAAAGCCACCCGGAAGTCGTAACTGTAATGATATTAAAATGTTAACAAAATAACATTCTTGATGCCTCTTTTCATTTTTACTTCCGGTTTTTGTTTAAGCAGTGTTCCCGTTTTAGCGCTACGCTTTTTTTTATTTCTTCCCCCTCGACAAGGCGAATTTTTTCAGGTTATTTTCTAAGCACGCCACATCCGTGGCGACGTCGCTCGGACGGTCCGGGCGCTAACGTAATCTGAGGAATTTATGGCTGACTCCAGTCCTGAACGCCGTTTTTCGCGTATCGATCGTCTTCCCCCGTATGTGTTTAACATTACTGCTGAATTGAAAATGGCTGCGCGTCGGCGCGGCGAAGACATTATCGATTTCAGTATGGGTAATCCGGACGGCGCTACGCCGCCCCATATCGTGGAAAAACTCTGCACCGTCGCCCAGCGCCCGGACACGCATGGCTACTCAACCTCTAAAGGGATTCCGCGTTTACGCCGCGCCATTTCGCGCTGGTATCAGGAACGCTATAAGGTGGAGATCGACCCCGAGAGCGAAGCCATTGTCACCATCGGTTCAAAAGAGGGGCTGGCGCATCTGATGCTGGCGACGCTGGACCATGGCGACACGGTGCTGGTGCCGAACCCCAGCTACCCGATCCATATTTACGGTGCGGTCATTGCCGGTGCGCAGGTGCGCTCTGTGCCGCTGGTTGAAGGCGTCGACTTTTTTAACGAGCTGGAACGCGCCATCCGGGAAAGCTATCCGAAGCCGAAGATGATGATCCTCGGTTTTCCTTCCAACCCGACCGCCCAGTGCGTGGAACTCGACTTCTTTGAGAAAGTGGTGGCCCTGGCTAAGCGCTACGACGTGCTGGTGGTGCATGACCTGGCCTACGCCGACATTGTGTATGACGGCTGGAAAGCGCCGTCGATCATGCAGGTACCCGGCGCGCGGGACGTTGCGGTGGAGTTTTTCACCCTGTCGAAAAGCTACAACATGGCGGGCTGGCGTATCGGCTTTATGGTCGGCAACAAGACGCTGGTAAACGCGCTGGCACGTATCAAAAGCTACCACGACTACGGCACCTTTACCCCGTTGCAGGTAGCGGCCATTGCTGCGCTGGAAGGCGATCAGCAGTGCGTGAAGGAGATTGCCGCCCAGTACAAACGCCGTCGCGATGTGCTGGTCAAAGGGCTGCATGAGGCGGGCTGGATGGTGGAGATGCCGAAAGCTTCGATGTACGTCTGGGCGAAGATCCCGGAGGCCTACGCCGCGATGGGGTCGCTGGAGTTTGCCAAAAAACTCCTGCAGGATGCGAAAGTGTGCGTCTCCCCGGGGATTGGCTTTGGCGACTACGGCGATACGCACGTGCGTTTCGCGCTGATTGAGAACAGCGATCGTATCCGTCAGGCGGTGAGGGGCATTAAAAGCATGTTCCGCGCCGACGGACTGTTGCCCCAGGTAACAAAGACCACGCCAGAGCAGGCGGGTCAGTAACCCCAAAAAAAACAGGCGCCTTGGGCGCCTGTTTTTTTGACTACATTTTCTTTGCTCAGTTCATCATCAGGGCAAACGTACCGACCCATGCGAACAAAATCACTGAAAAACCCATAAAGAAATATTTCACGTTCATCGCTCCGCGTATTTCGTGATACGCAATAAAAAACAGAGTCCAACTGAGTATAGAGAGGTGAAGTCAGTCTAGGGCGGAAATGAGAATTATCCCGTTTCAGCGACGACTCCAGCTCAGAATTCTGTGCTTTCAGGTAGCCAGACGGCGCTAATGTACGCTTAAATTTCGGGAGTGACAAGAGGCATTTTTCTAAATAATTTCCACGACTTACGAGTGTCGTGGAACGGCGACAGTTTAATTTCGGCAGGTAATAAATTGTCCTTCAGCAAGATAGCCTGCTAACGATAAACCTAAGTGATTACAGGTGATTGAAAAGGTTAGTTTCTAAAAGAAACTAACCTTCGACGGGGTTAAAGATAGAGGGAAGCGTGCCCCACAGGACGCGTTTTAAAACGGCGATGCACCCATAAATACTGTTCCGGCGCACGCATGATCTCGCTCTCGATCACACTGTTGATGTAAGCCGCGGCGGCCGCCTCTTCCTGGGGATAGTTCTCCATCTCCGGCATGATAAACAGGCGATAACCGCTTTTATCGTCTTTTCTGACCATGGTAACCGTCAGCATCACCGACTTTGAAAGACGGTGAATCACAAATGTGCCGTTTGTGGTGGCCACCTCCTTTACTGCGAAGAAGGGGGCGAAGCTGCTGCCATTGCGGCCATAGTCCTGGTCCGGAGCAAACCAGACCGCTTCGCCTTTTTTCAGGGCGCTAACCAGCCCACGTAGATTATTGCGGCTGATCATCGCCTTATTTGAACGCATGCGCCCGCACGTCTGCACCCACTCCATCAGGGCGCTATTGTGCGGACGATAAGTAGCCATCATGGGCTGGCACAACCCCATCACCCGGCCACCCAGCTCCAGCGACGTAAAGTGAACGCCGATCACCATCACCCCGCAGTTTTTCGCCTGCGCGCGCTGCAAATTTTCCAGGCCTTCAACGTCAAACCATTTACGTACCCGCGAGTCCGGCCAGAACCAGGCCATTCCCGTTTCCAGTAACGCCATGCCGATAGATTTAAAATTTTCACTAATGAGATGATCGCGCTCTGCAGGGGAGAGCGCCGGAAAACAGAGTTCGAGGTTTCTGCGCGCGATAGATTCACGGCGCTTCAGAAAACGACGCGAGAGGCTTCCGAGACCGGCACCCAGCCAGCGCAGCGCCGGATAAGGTAATTGCACGAGCAGCCACAGGACGCCCAGACCAAACCACGTAAACCAGTAACGCGGATGCAGAAGCGTGCGCGTGAATTTGCATTGAGACAAGATAAAACGACCTTTGTGAAGAGTATGTTGGTAGCCCCAGACTGGCGCTACGCCGGAATGTTAATAAGACCCGCGGTAATCGTATTGGTTCATGGCTGAAACCGTACATGCCCGGAGTCTGAAAAAACGGCAATTGGCGTTGGGCGGCGTAATGTAGCACTGATATATCTTAACTGCTAACACTACTTTTCGATCAAAAAATAACCGGTAAAATCGCTAAAACAGGAGGCTATTTTTATCCGCATTAAGAGGCTATTCATGAGGTCTTTCATATCCAAAATCAAAGCCGAGCAGCACGTTCTGGCGTAAGGCGTGATTTAACGGATAGCTGTAACTCTGCCCGATGCTGACCGTATGGATCAGCCGCAACAGCGTGCCGCCGCTGAGGGATGCGGGGGTATCGGTGATCGTCACTTCCGCTCCCTGCAATGCGTGCCGCAGCGACTGATAGGCCGGAGAAGCCGTAATGCTGTTGTTCGTCACGCTGCACAGGCCGAGCAGCAGGCAGATTAATAGCACCGGGAAGATCAGCGGATGGCGGTTGAGCAGGCGAACGGGCCGCCAGGGGGCGACAGAGAGCAGGGCGGCACTTAACGGGAGAAGCAGCAGATAGAGCAGTTTTGCCAGGTGGGTGAGGGCGCCGAGCAGGGAGAACATCAGCGCAATGGGAGGCACAATCACCGCCCGCGCCGCATCCTCGCCCCGTTTTTCATTTGCTCCGCCTGCACCGTAGCTGGTGAGCGCAGCCTGCAGGCGGGGGAGTTGCTGTTGCAGGACGTAGTCAAGATGGGGAGCCTGCAGAGCCAGGGCGAACTGTTTCAGGGCGTCCTCTTTCGGATATTCAGGCTGCACCCGGGTTTGCAGCGGCAGGGCCAGCTTTTCCCGCAGCCTCTTTTGTACCGGTTCCAGCATGAAAAACGTCTCCCAGTCGAGGCGGGCCGGGATTGCCACCCCATGATAAAGCCCATTTTTCCGGGTATCGCTGTTATAGCCGAGATAGTCCTGATAAATTTCCGCGCGCGCGGCCAGCCAGAGTTTGTAATAGCCGAGGAGCCCGCCCTCCTGAACGCTGATGCTGTCGCGCAGGTTTTGTGCCGCCTCTCGCTCAAGCAGTTCGTGATAGCGGCTGACCGAGCTCATAAGCAGCGGCAGCATCGCCAGAAACGCTTTTCCGGATGGACTGGTCCAGGTTTCGCGCTGACTGCCATCGTCATCAAGCGGGATCCCCGCCAGCGTCTGGTGCCCGTCAATTAAGGAGTGCTGATAGAGCTGCGTCAGCATCGACTTCTGGCGAAACTCGCCGGTGCTTTGGGCAACCTGGCGCTCAATAACCCACTCCACCGTTTGCCATGTCACCACGCCGGTGAGCAGACAGAGCGAGAACACCATGCCTGCCACCCAGGGAGCGGGAAACGCAATGTCGCGTTTTTTCAGCCAGGCGTTGCACGCCAGCAACAGCTGGAATACCAGCAGCGCGGCGGCGATGGCGGTTAGGGCCCGACCATAGCGCTCCATATTGTGGATATCGTCGGGGGTGGAGAGACTTCCCACCAGATCGAGCAGGCGCGAGTTAAAGGCCAGCTCGCAGATGAGGTAGGTGAGGGTGAGGAGAATAACCACCGCGTTTTGCCACAGCGGCAGCGTAGGGCGCTTAATATCGGCCCGGTTTTCCAGTTCACCGAGAGCGCGTTCCGTCATGATTTCAGCTCCAGGCTGGTTTGACGGGTGATCGCAGGTTGCCAGATCTGCTCCGGCAACGAGTTATCCAGCACCGGCACGACCCGGGGCGCGGGCGGTTCTGCGGCTTTAACCTGAGGCCGTTTTTTTACTTTTACGGGTGGCGCAGGGGGCGCTTCTGGCGCGTTCAGGAACGATTCAGGTGCGCTATACGCGGGCTGCACAGGCGCAGGGCGAACATATTTCGGCGCTACGCGCGCCCGGCTGGGATTCTTATCATGGCTAGCACAACCGCTTACGCTCAGAAGCAGCGTTAACAACACCACCCCGCAGCGGGGCATTTTTTGCAGTGGCACGCTCATCAGTTTGTCCTGACTCTGTCGCACAGCGGAGTGACGTCTTTTAAATGTAATCGGGAATTTTAATTCAGGTAGTTGTATCGCTTAAAAATTCTGCTTACCTCCCGGCCAGCTGAGCCAGCGGCATGATCAGCCTGCATTCACCCTCCTCACTGACGGCGCGCCAGCCCGCATCGGACGCCTCTTCCCGGGTAATGGGCATGCCCTGCGCGGTCAGCTGCGCGATCAGATCCGCAAATTCCGCCCCGGTCACCGGGCGGGGCTGCCAGAAGGTCTGTTTATTGTCGGTCAGGATCGGCAGAAGCGCGATCTGCGGTTGCGGGGCGCCGAGCAGCAGGCGGACGACAAAGCCATACGGCGGCACGCCTCGCGACTGGTATTCACCGTTACTGTTAAACACCCCGTTGCCGATGCTGTAGATCACCAGACTTTCGCCCAGTCGTACCGCCTCGCCTGCCATGTGCGGCCCGGAGCCGATAATCAGGTCGGCTCCGGCCTCGCAGAGACGCTGCGCCAGCGCCCGCTGTCCCGCCGTTGTCCCCTGGTAATCTAGCCCCCAGTGAGCGAGCACGATAGTGGTGGCTGGCCGGGGGCGTGATTTCTCCAGACGCAGCTGTTCAGCCAGGCCGCCGCTCAGGCAGGCGACCCCTGCCCGACGTGGGCGGGCATAAAAGGCGCAATCCTGCTCCATGTAGCGTCGGTACCAGTAGGCGCTGAAAATCTTGTACTGTCTGCCGCCCACCGTCAGCACCAGCGGAGCGTGGGCCTGCTGCGCATTGCGTCCGGCGCCGATGCAGGCAATGCCGCCGTCGCCAAACGCCGCCAGGGTGCTCTCCAGCCCCGGCAGTCCGGCATCCATGGCGTGATTATTGCCAAGGGCCACCGCGTCGATACCCTGTTTACGCAGGGCGGTAACCGAGGCGACCGGATCCCCGGTCAGGCAGAACGGCTTTCGGCCTTCCAGACTGGCGCGCAGATCGGTGGCGAGGGCCGCCTCAAAGTTGGCAAGGGTGAAGTCGCTACCGCGCAGCAGGGGGGCGATGCCCAGAAAGCTGTGATCGTAGCCGTAACGTTGCAGGGCATCATCCAAACCCCGCGCCTGGCGCTTGCGGGTATACCACTCGCCAAAGTAGGTGTCGCCCAACAAGGTGAGGGTCGCCACAGGTTTGTCGATGTGCCGTTCGACGGGCGCCGGTGCGGGCTCTGCGCCATCCACTCCGGCCAGGAGCCCATCCAGCAGATAGTCGAGATGAAAGGCATCATCCGCCCCGGCAGCGCAGGCCAGCCAGAGTTCGCCTGCGATCCACTGCAGCGCAACGCCCCAGCGTCCGGCGCAGAATTGTCCCCATGCGCTGCCGTTGCTGTGCAGGTTGCCGCTTTTACGGTACACCCGCTCGCCTATAGCCGCCTCATGCTCACCCAGCCACGTAAGCCAGTGCGGGTAGCGCAGCTGAAAATGGTGCATCAGCCTGGCGATATCCGTAAGCGTGGTGCGCTGGCCGGGGCGGGGACGACCGGAGACGTTATTGATATGGGTGTGGCGCATCTCCAGCTGGTCAACAAGGCTGCGCAGCGCCTTCAACGCCTCCGCGCTACTGCCTGCCAGCGTTTCCGCCAGATGAATGGCGGCGTCGCAGGCGTTGTGGATGAGCATCCCCTGCACCAGCGATTTCACGGTTGCCGTGCTGCCCCGTTGCAGGCCAAGAGCCGGATTGCCCTGCAGAACATGGGCGGCGATGCCGTGCATCTCAACAGGCGTCTCAAGGGTTATTTTTTTCGCCAGCAGACGTTCTGCCAGGCAGACGGCCAGCAGCAGCTGGCTCAAGTACGTGGGGGCAAACGCGCTGTCGCCCTGCTCAGACAGCCGGGTTTCGCCGGTGGTAAGATTCATCAGCAGACGGGCGGTTTGCCCTTTTGCCAGGGCTGGCGACGCGGTAAGTCGGCGCTTCAACAGGCCGACAACCCGCCTGAAGTCGGAATTACGCACGCTCCCTTTGACCAGCACGATATCACCGTCGCGCAACGTCGGCGCAGCGGCCTCCACCAGCGCCTCTGCGGTGCTGAAATGGCCGCCGCGAACCTCATCCGGCAGGGCGTCGTGCAGGGTACGCATCTCGTCACCGTGCAGAAATGCCTGCTGGCAGCTGGCCGCCAGCAGGGGCTGCGCCAGTGAGCGGTGGATGGCGGCGGACTGATCCCCAAGGTTGATGATCCGCCCCAGCAGGGCGATCACCCGGCCACCGTCTTCCTGCGCACGCTGGGCGGCCACCTCAAACGCGTTGAGCATCGACAGGTATTCGGCGTTATAGCTGTCATCAATCAGAGTGACTGCCCCGCCGCCCTGCAGCGGCAGCGCGGTAATGCCCATGTGCTGACCATCGCTGCGCCAGGCTTCAAGGCTGGTAACGATCTCCGCCAGGCTCACTCCAAGCAGGTCGGCGGCGATAAGCGAGGCCACCGAGTTAAGCGCGGCGCCTTTGCCCGGCACGGCCAGCCGGTAACTCAGGCTCTGCTGGTGGAGGTTGAGTGTGATCAGGCTGCCGTTGGCATCCTGGGTAAATGCCGTGATCCGCACGTCGGCGTCGGCATCAAACCCGTAGCTGATGATACGGGCACCGTCGCGGGTAACGCTGGCAGCCACAGTGTTATATCCGGCCATATCACGGTTTAAAATGGCATAGCCACCTGGAATAAGACCGTGACTGATGCGCGCTTTAAAGCGGGCCACATCATCGAGAGAGGTCACGCTCCTGCCCACCTGGGTGATGCCGATTTCGGTGATGATGACGATATGCGGCTTAATGCGCGGGCCGATCCCACCGTTGCGCATCCACAGAGCAGAGATCGCCACTTCCATTACCACCGCCTGCGGATTGCAGACTGCACGCGCCAGCGTGATGGAGGCACCTGTGCGGGTGTTGTGGTTCCCGCGGCTCGCCACCACCGACATATGGTTTGCCAGAATGCTGTTCAGCATCTCTTTGGTCGAGGTTTTGCCTACCGTACCGGTGATCGCCACCAGCTTGCCGTCCAGCCGCCGCCGGGCTTCTTCTGCAAGCCAAAGCAGGGCCTGATAACTGTTGCCCACCACCAGTTGAGGAAAGTCCGGAGGCAGACCATCAACCTTGCGCTGGACGATGGCCCCGCAGTAGCGAGAGGCGTGGCGGGGAAGCGAAAGATGAGTGTCATCCCAGCCTGCGTAAATACCGGTGTTGCCGGAGCCCTTGCGCCAGGTGTCGGGATCGATGGCGACAAAGAGGCAGGGCTGGCCAGGCTGCGCCTTATCATGAAAAAGGACGATGTCAGTGGCGCACCAGCCTGCATCCGGGCGATTGTACCAGATGCTACCGGGTAGTTTTTCGAGTTCGGCAGCGGTCCATCCCGGTGCTTGCGTCTCAGCGCGTGGCTGGCGGGGCGGTTTCTGGCTCATATTTTTATTCCTGCTTTTTTGGGCTTATCCGCGTAGCGGACAAAGGCGAATGGCGTTGATTGCCGCATTACCCGTCAAATCATGATATTCCGGTGGTCTGGCGGGGCGTTCGAGCAGTTCTACCCGGTGGCCATGTTCCCGCAGCGCATCCGCGAATCGCGCCTGCAGATCGAACGGCGTATTGCGATCCTGCGGGTTGCCGATCACCAGGATCAACCGGAAGGGATCGGCGGCGATCCCGCTGATGTGGTTGAGGGGATCCCACGGGTGCGGCAGTCCGGTGGTATCCAGTGCCGGTGCCAGAGCGTTACCTTTTTGCAGGCGCATGCGCTGCGCCCGCTCCAGCAGCCCCCAGGCACCGGAGCTCAGCACCGCGCAGTCGATGTCCCGGCGGCCGGTAGTCAACAGCGCCGAGGCGGCGGTGGCACCTCCGCTGTGTCCGCTGAGAATAAAGCGCTGAATACCGTAGCGGGCCTTGATAGCATTGAGGGCGGCATCGATAGCCTGGAACTCTTCCGCCTGACGACGGTGGTAATGGTCACCGCTGGAACCGTAGGTGCCGGGGCGGGCGAGAATGATGGTCGGCAACCCGGTCTGGCGTAGGATGGCCCGGGCCTGACGGCGTTGGTCGGCGGCGGTATTCCCCGGGATGGTGGCGGGTGGGCGCTTTATTTGCGAGACGCGGTCGCCTTTCAGCATCACCACCGCCAGCGGGGCGGCCTGCAGATTGCCTGCGCTGAAATAGCGCATACAGGCGTTGCCTTCAGGGTAGTGTACCCACACGGCATCGTCGCCGGTCGGGCAGTGCTGTCGGGAGGCCGGCTGGTTCCACAGCAGCGGCGTCTCAGCGTAAGCGAAAACGCTGATTAGCAGCAGGCTCCATACCGCGAAACATCGACTCACACCACCGCCCCGGAAGAAACAATAGACATACAGAATACACAACTTGTCACACATAATGGTATTATCTGGTTAGGATTATTCTGACAGGGTTTCCTCAGGCGTTATCAGGAGTAAAAATGCCGCTCAGCCAATTACTGGCGCAAATCCGCCCGGCGATGGAATTGCTGGACGTCGCGCCCAAACCACCGATCTGCCCCACCTGGGCGATCTTTTTTAGTGCTTCCGATGGCCAAAGCCGTGCGCATGTTGTGCAAGGCTGTGGCGACACCTTCGATCACGCCTGGCAGCAGGGTGTACAGGCGCTGCTGCAGTGGCAGCAAAAGAGTGGGACGGAAGTTTGCTGGCTGCGCGTTGACCTTGTGGATCAGGTGCAGGCTCTGCGCTGGGATAACCTGCAAGCCCGCTTAGCCAAAACCAAACGCAACTATTTTCGCTTTGGCATCAGCCTGGATCCGGCGTTTCGCTACGCGATGCTGGAGCAGGAGATCGCGGCCAACGCGCTGCTCTATCACGGCGATCACGGCGTTGCCACGCCCAATGCCACTAATCTGGCCCATTTTTCCCGCCGCCGCTTCGGCGCCGTGCTCAGCTGGCCGGCGCAGCCTGACCAGACGCTCTGGCGCTTCACCACCCGGGCGCTCTTTTGCGACGGCGAGCAGCTGCTGCCCATCGAATCGACCGGACGTAACAGCGGCTACCGCCAGCTACCCGACTGGCAGGCGACGGCGCTTGAGCCGATGATCGCCTCCGCCACCGACTACCTTGCACGCCAGATTACCCCTTCCGGGCGCTATCAGTACGGCTGGTTCCCCTGTTTCGACCGCGCTATTCCCACCTATAACGCCTTGCGCCACGCCAGCTCCACCTATGCACTGCTCGAAGGCTGGGAAGTGACGCAGCAGCCTGAACAGTTCGCGGCAATCGAGCGGGCGCTCAACGACCTCTGCGCCAGCTTTATCCGTACTTACAGGCTGCCGGACGGCAGCGAAGCCGACTTCCTGGTGGATACCGGGGATGAGATCAAGCTCGGCGGCAATGCGGTGTGCATCCTGGCGATGGCGAAGTACAGCGAGCTGACCGGCGATAACCGCTACCTGGAGCAGATGGCGCGGCTGGCGAACGGGATCGGCTTTATGCAGGATCCGCAGACGGGCGGATTTGTCCACGTGCTTAACGCCGGGGATCTGTCGCTGAAGGCGGCGCACCGCATTATCTATTACGACGGGGAAGCGGCCTTTGCGCTGATGCGTCTTTACGGGCTGACCAAAGCACCGCGCTGGCTGGCAATGGTCGAACGGGCAATGGAGCACTTTATCGACCAGAAGCACTGGCAGGCGCACGATCACTGGCTCAGCTACTGCGTCAACGAGCTCACGCTCTACCGGCCGCTGGAGCGCTATTACCAGTTTGGGCTGGATAACGTGCGCGATCATCTCGACTTCGTTCAGAACCGCGTCACCACTTATCCTACGCTGCTTGAGTTAATGATGGCGGCCTCACGGATGATCGCGCGGCTTGAGGCATCGCCCCATAAACATCTGCTGGCGGGCTTCGACATGACGGTGTTCAACCAGGCGCTGGAGAGCCGCGCCCGCTACCTGGCAAACGGCTTTTTCTGGCCGGAACTGGCGATGTTCTTTAAAAACCCGCCACGCATCGTCGGCAGCTTTTTTATTCGTCACCACAGCTATCGTGTGCGAATCGACGACGTTGAGCACTACCTTTCCGGCTATGTCGCGTACCGTAAGCGCTGGCTGGCCCGGTCAGGCGAGAAGTAAGTTAACGCCATGCGGCTTCCTCCTTCTCTTCTGGCGAGCTGCCGACGCTGGTTGTCGCTCTGGCTGGTGCTGCTGCTGGTTATCTCTCCCGGGCTCGGCGCCGGGTGGGATTTCAGCGCCATCAGCACCCGTACCGAACGGCTGTATGGCCCGGCTACCCCCGCCGCCCGGCAGCGGATTGATGAGTGGGCAGCGTTGCTTAAACAGCCGTCGCAGGGCACGATCCATGACACGTTAAACCGGGTTAACCAATTTTTTAACGCCCGCATGGCGTTTCGCGATGATATCGTCGTCTGGAAGCAGCAGGATTACTGGGCAACGCCAATTGAGTTTTTACGTCAGGGGGCAGGGGACTGCGAGGACTTTGCGCTGGCGAAATATTTCACCCTGCGCGAAATGGGCGTGCCGGCGAACCAGTTACGTATTACCTATGTTAAAGCACTCGAACTGAATCAGGCGCACATGGTGGTGACATGGTATTCCACCCCCACGGCGATCCCACTGGTTCTGGATAACCTGAAAACCGCCATCTTGCCTGCTACACAGCGTACCGACCTGCTTCCGGTCTACGCGTTTAACGGCGAAGGGCTATGGCTGCCGCAGTCCGGCGGCAACAAACGCGTGGGCGACAGCAAACGGCTCTCCCGCTGGCAGGATCTTCTCACCCGTATGCGTGCAGAAGGATTTGTAATTAATGAATAGGATAGGGCCATGTCTCTTTATAAACAGCTACTGATTGGCATCTGTTTATTTACGCTCGTCATTTTCTGCGGTAACTTTTTCGTTACCCTGGAAAGCTCACGGGAGCAGTACCGCAATCAGCTTAGCGCCCACGCGCAGGACGCGGCGACGGCACTGGGCGTGTCGCTGACCACCCATATCGACGATCCGACCATGACCGAACTGATGGTGAACTCCATCTTCGACAGCGGCTATTTCTATCGCATTCGTGTGGTCGACATTAAAACCAATAAACCGATTATCGAGCGCAGCGACGTGCCGCAGAGCACCCGTGTACCGCAGTGGTTTGTGCGGCTGGTGAACCTCGGCCCCGGCGAAGGGGATGCCATTGTGATGCGGGGCTGGACGCAGGTCGCCCGGGTTGAAGTGGTCAGCCATCCGATGTTCGCCCTGGCCCGCCTGTGGAACAGTATCGTCGCCAGCTTTTTGTGGCTGATCGGCTGCAGCCTGCTGTTTGTGCTGGCGGCTACCCTGATGTTGAGCCGCATTCTGCGTCCGCTTAACTATATTGCCGGGCAGGCGATGGCCATCTGCCGCCGCGAGTTTCTCAACATACAGGCGCTGCCGAAAACGCCTGAGCTGCGCCGGGTGGTGGACGCCACCAACTTGATGGTGACGCAGCTCAAGGTGTTATTCAGCGAGCAGGCCCGGCGTACCGAAGCGCTGCGTCAGGAGGCCTATCACGACAGCCTGACCGGTCTGAGCAACCGCCGGGCGTTTGATATGCAGCTCCAGTCACGCCTGAGTGATGAAGAGAACGCCGCTGGCCATATGATGCTGCTGCGGGTGCAGGATCTGATGGGGCTTAACCAGCGTCTGGGCGGGGCGAAATCCGATCAATTGCTGGTGGCCGTGGCGGATATCCTGAGCGGTCTGCAGCGCAACTATTTCCACAACGAGGGTTTTTTAGCCCGCGTACGCGGCGGGGAGTTTGCCATTATCGCCCCGCAGATCCTGGGCCAGGACCTTGATAATCTGCGCAACACCCTCAGCACCCAGCTGAAGGCGCTGTCTGAGATGGGCATGAGCGACGTAACGCCGGTGGCGCATTTTGCCATGGTGCCCTTTAACCCAGGCGATACGCCCCAGGCAGTACTGGCCCAGGCGGACCAGGCGCTGGCGAGAGCCGAAACCGAAATGCGCATCTTTGCAACGCCCGATACCGCATCGGCCACCGAGAGCGAAGACGATCATCACAGCTGGTACACCCGTCTGGACGCGGTGCTGACGAGCGGCGCCTTCGCGCTCTTCTCGCAGCCGGTCTACGCCTGCAACAACGCGCGTGAGGTGCTGCATCATAAGATCCTCGCGCGGATTAAAACCCCGGAGGGCGAGCTGGTGCCTGCGGGGCGCTTTATGCCGTGGATCCACCGGCTCAATCTCAGCCGCCGCATGGACATTGTGATGCTCCAGCAGACCCTAAGTGAACTGGCAAAATCACCGCGTCCGCTGGCGCTGAGCATCAGCGGGGCCAGCGTCGCGGATGACCAGAGCCTGAATGCTCTGCTGCAGCCGCTGAAAAGCGCGCCGCAGCTGGCAACCTGGCTGACGTTTGAGCTGGATGAGAATGAGCTGCCCGATGTCGAGCGGGTGAATGTTCTGGTCAGCCGCCTGAAGGCGTTGGGGTGTCGTCTGGGGATCCAGCACTTTGGCGGACGCTTCCACCTTATCGGCAATTTGCCGCAATGGGGGCTGGCCTGGATTAAGGTTGATGGCAGTTATATTCGCGATATAGACAGCGAGGACGATAAAAAACTGTTTATTGAGGCTATTTACTGGGCCGCCCGTCAGATAAATCTTCCTTTAATTGCCGAGCGAGTGGAAACTGCAGGTGAACTGGCGATCCTCGAAAAAATGGGGCTGTATGGCGCAATGGGGCGCTATTTTGCTGATGCCAGTACGCTGGGTGGAAATTAACCTCACAGGTTATACAGAGGCTGAATATGTATTACGTAGAACGCGATAGGGAAAGACGAATAATTCGGGTGGAATTGACACCTTTTTCCGCAATGACAGAACAGCACGATCTCTGTACGCCCGAGATTGACGAGTGGTTGCGCCAGCGTGATATCCGCGAAGCCACGCTGTACCAGCTGCGGCAAAGCGACCTTGAGATGGTGCGTGTGCTTGAGGATCTGATCGAAGTTCTGATGAGTAAAGGGGTTATCACCATTACTGACCTGCCGCCTGCCGCACAGGCCAAACTCACCAGCCGTGCGCAGGCGCGTCGCTCGCTGAGTGGTCTGGAAGGGTTAATCGCGGATGAGGACGAGGGGCTTATTTAGCCTCTTTTGCGTACCGGGATTAATCAACAGTTAATAGGGGGATATTTCCCTGGCTCCCTATTTTGATAGTACAGATCTTTTTAGTTTCCTGTTTATTCATGGCATCTATTAATATAGCGCCCTGATCCGTATCTGCATCAATAAATCTGGTGCATAAAGGCGTATTGTAGTCATAGTTGCACAGCATATTACTAATACAGATTAAATACTCTTTTAGCATTCTAAGCCTGAGAAATGGATGAATTGGGCAAGAAAAAGATTGAGGGAGACAATATATGAGCGGCGTATCCGGGATTGTCAAAGCAGTAATCGGGCAGGTATTTGCCGTCAGCCCTGACGGCAGTAAGCGTTTGCTCACCGAAGGCGACCGCGTTCTCGAAGGAGAACACGTCCAGACGGGAGCGGCTGGCGCAATTACCTTATCTTTGCCGGATGGCAAACAACTGGATCTGGGGCGTGACAGTCAGTGGGACAGCTCAGGGCACTTAGTGGCAGAGGCCACGGCGACCCAGCAGCAGGACGTGGCAGCCATCCAGCAGGCTATTGCCGACGGGCAGGACCCGACGCAAACCCTGGAAGCGACAGCAGCTGGTCCGCAATCCGGTAATTCTGGCGGCGAGCCAGGCGGCAGCGGCGGCGGGTCACATACCCACGTCGTGCTCGATCTTACCGGCGAAATTGTTGATCCCACTGCGGGTTACCCAACGATCGGCCTGGATTTCCCCGATGATGAGCCCCCGGAAGAATTAACGCTGCTCGATATTGATGATTCAGATGCGGATGCGGACGCTGATGCCGACGCGGATGCAGATGCAGATGCGGATTCCGATTCTGATGCCGACGCAGATGCGGACGCTGATTCCGATGCTGATGCGGATTCTGATGCCGACGCAGATGCCGATGCTGATGCCGATTCCGATGCGGATTCTGACGCTGATGCGGATGCCGATGCGGATGCGGATTCTGATGCGGATGCGGATGCGGATGCCGATGCCGATGCAGATGCTGATGCGGATTCTGATGCCGACGCCGACGCCGACGCCGACGCAGATGCGGACTCTGATGCCGACGCGGATGCCGATGCCGATGCCGATGCGGACGCCGACGCTGATGCGGATGCCGATGCCGATGCCGATGCCGATGCCGATGCCGATGCGGATGCCGATGCCGATGCGGATGCCGATGCGGATTCTGACTCCGACGCGGACGCCGATGCTGATGCGGATGCGGATGCAGACGCAGACGCCGATGCGGATTCTGATGCCGATGCTGATGCAGATGCTGATGCCGATTCTGATTCTGATGCAGACGCAGACGCAGACGCAGACGCAGACGCCGATGCGGATTCTGATGCCGACGCCGACGCCGACGCCGACGCCGACGCCGATGCGGATGCCGATTCCGATGCGGATGCCGATTCTGATTCCGACGCGGATGCGGACGCCGATGCTGATGCGGATGCGGATGCGGATGCGGATGCCGATGCGGACGCCGACGCCGACGCCGACGCCGACGCCGACGCCGACGCCGACGCAGACGCAGACGCAGACGCCGATGCAGATTCTGATGCCGATGCCGATGCGGACGCAGATGCTGATGCTGATGCGGATGCCGATGCGGATGCCGACGCCGACGCCGACGCGGATGCGGACGCTGATTCCGATGCCGATGCAGATGCGGATTCTGATGCCGACGCGGATGCAGATGCCGATGCCGATGCCGACGCTGATGCCGATGCGGATGCGGATGCGGATTCTGATGCCGATGCGGATTCCGATGCAGATGCGGATGCAGACGCTGATGCCGATGCGGATTCTGACGCTGATGCGGATGCGGATGCGGATTCTGACGCCGATGCTGATGCGGATTCTGACGCTGATGCGGATGCTGATGCGGATGCGGATGCGGATGCTGATGCTGATGCGGATGCTGATGCCGATGCGGATGCCGACGCCGATGCGGATGCTGATGCAGACGCCGATGCTGACGCGGATTCTGATTCCGATGCGGATTCTGACTCCGACGCGGACGCCGATGCTGATGCGGATGCAGATGCAGATGCAGATGCAGATGCAGATGCCGATGCAGACGCCGATGCAGACGCCGATGCGGATTCTGACGCTGACGCCGACGCCGACGCCGATGCCGATGCCGACGCGGATGCTGATGCTGATGCTGATGCTGATGCCGATGCGGACGCCGATGCGGATGCCGATGCCGATGCGGACGCTGATGCGGACGCCGATGCGGATGCGGATGCCGACGCCGACGCAGATGCTGATGCTGATGCTGACGCTGATTCGGATGCAGATGCCGACGCGGATGCCGATGCCGATGCGGATGCCGATGCGGATGCCGATGCGGATGCCGATGCGGATGCCGATGCGGATGCCGATGCGGACGCCGATGCGGATGCTGATGCCGACGCTGATGCTGATGCCGACGCCGACGCCGACGCCGATGCGGATGCGGATGCGGATTCTGACGCTGATGCCGATGCCGATGCCGATGCCGACGCGGATGCGGACGCCGATGCTGATGCGGATGCAGACGCCGATGCGGATTCCGATGCTGATGCCGATGCCGATGCCGATGCCGATTCCGATGCGGATGCGGATGCGGATGCGGATGCGGATGCGGATTCCGATGCCGATGCCGATGCCGATGCAGATGCCGATGCCGATGCCGATGCAGATGCAGATGCAGACGCGGATGCCGATGCAGATGCCGATGCCGACGCCGACGCCGACTCTGATTCCGACACCGACGTCAAACTGACCGTTACCGTCACTCCAGGCAGTAAGACGACCGAGACGACAGATGACCAGATCATCCACGTTAATGGCGGCAGCGGCGATCCTAACGGTTACGACATCCAGAACGGCGTGATTGTGGCGATCGGCAGCAACGTACATGTCTGGCTGACCCCGGATAGCCCGGACGGCAAGATTCAGGGCGACTTTGTGCCGAAGGCCGACAGCCCGGATCAGATCCACTACTACAACAGCCAGGGTAATGCCAACGCCAATGATGGCGACAAAACCCACACCGATATCTTTGTGGTCGGGGACCATACCGGGGGCTATTACCAGCAGGGTGACTGGCCGCAGGATCGCTATGAGTTCAGGCCGCTCAACGGTATCACCGGCAACCAGGACTTACCTCAGAGCAGCGAGGGCAAGGACTATATCTTTGTTCAGGGGAATGAGGCTGACTACACCGTTACCGGTGTCGACCATCCACAGAATGGTAAAAACAACGATATAGATAACCTGCATGTGGTTGATAACGAGACCGGGAAGTCACCGTTCCAGAATGCCAACGGCATCGAAGGCGTTGTTTTTGGTGACGGACCCTCCTCCACGCACGGCGGCAATACCACCGTCAGCTATACGGTGACGCTGAATCTGGATGTCAATCTCGAAAGCTCAGACAGCAGCGATCACCTTAACAGCATCACCCTGAGCGGTATCCCGGAAAACGCGACCTTTACCGGCAACTATGCGAGCGTCAGTTACAACGCCGAAGAGAAGAGCTACACCCTGACCTTTGACAACGACACCTCGCACTTCAACGGCCAGGTGAGCGTTGAGCTGCCGGACGGTCAGAGCGATTTCGGGGAGATCGGGCTGAAAGTGGACTCTACTGCCTTCGATCAACACGAAACCGACTTCACCGTTGACGGGAAAGAGGGCGGAACGTTTGTCAGCGAAAGCCACGGTGGAGAAGAGCACGCCGATCATAACGTCGACGATCACCCACTGATGGCTGACCACAGCGTTGAGGAGAATCATGTTGAAAGCGACAGTGAAGAGAATCACAAGCAGACGGGCAGCCTGACGGCTGATGAGCATGACGCCGACCACACTCTGGAGAACGGGGATCACGCCGTATCGTTAATCGATGACGACAACCTGATGCTCAATACCAGCAGTGTGGATAACAACGGCACGCCAACGGTCGATAATGCGCAGAGCGAGAGCCTCACGCTCCAGAGTACGGATCAGGAGGAGCAGCTGAACTTTAGCGATCTCATTCATGATGAAGAGCATAACGATCTCAGCACGCTGATCCAGGCGGGGCCGCAGAGCGACACGGCGGAGGGCCCGGCGGAGGTCGAGCATGTTCCGGCTGAAGGCGGTGAGATCGCCGGAACGGAGGGGTATGACGCAGGTAACGACACGATGCTCGACAGTCTGATCGCCAAACCGGAAGAGCACGCCTGACTGGCGCCGCGCAGGCCTGGTCTGGCACTGCGCGGCAAACATTATTCAGGACAGACGAGGGATCCCGTCTGTCCGCAAAATCGCAGGGTACATTTTTCCCCCTCTCTCTGATGGGGTTTCTCTGGTGAATATTGACCAATAATCAAGGGATGTGAAGGAAAAAATAAGATGAAACAGTATAGTCAGTTCGTTATAGGGGCTACCCTGGCGCTGAGCGCCACATATAGCCAGGCCACGACCCTGGAACAGGCCGTGAAAGAGAGCCTGTTATGGCATCCGGAAGTTAACGCCTCGGTAAACAGCCGCTATTCCGCCGATCAGGATCTCCGCGCCGCCAAAGGCGGCTATCTCCCGACCCTGGATCTCACCGCCGGTACCGGCTGGGAGCAAACCGATAACGCCAGCACGCGCGGGGCAGGCGATCATCTGCGTGATTTGCACCGCAGCGAGTCCGCCATCAATCTGCGCCAGAACGTCTTCAACGGTTTTGCCACCACCAGCGAAGTGGGCCGTCAGAAAGCGACGGTCAACTCCCGCGCCTGGACGGTAATGAATACCAGTGAATCCACCGCCCTGCAGGCGATCCAGAGCTATCTCGATGTGCTGATGCGCCAGAGGATGGTGGCGCTGGCAGAAGATAACCTGAAGAATCACGAGCGCGTGTTCGATCAGATCCGCCTGCGTACCGAGCAGGGGGTGGGGCGTCAGGCAGACTTTGAGCAGGCTCAGGCTCGTCTGGCCCAGGCGCGCAACAACCTGCTGACCGAGCAAACTAACCTCGAAGACGCTCGCGCCAACTACCAGAGTATCACCGGCAAAGAGCCTGACACTCTCGTCATGCCGGCCAAAATCGCGGTACCCGCCTCGCTGGAGGCCGCACGGACCGTCATGCTGGCAAACAATCCGCTGCTGAAACAGGCCGATGCCGATGTGGAAGCGACCCGCCAGCAGTACGAGGCGGCAAAATCGCGCTTTTATCCGGATGTGAATGTCGAAGTCGGGCGCACCATGGATAACAACATCGATGGGACCCGCGGCCACAGTCAGGAGTGGCAGGCGATGCTGCGCATGCGTTACAACCTCTATAACGGCGGCAGCGACCAGGCGACGCTCACCTCTTACGCCTACAAAATGAAAGAGGCGCAGGATGTGAAAAATAACGCCCAGCGTCAGCTGAACGAAGAGCTGCGTCTGGCCTGGAATGCCCTGAAAAACGCCGGGCAGCAGGTGCCGATTGCCAAAGAGTACGCCGATCGCAGCGTGCAGGTGCGTAGCGCCTACCAGGAGCAGTTCAGCCTTGGCGACCGGACCTTGCTCGATATGCTGGACAGCGAAAACGAGGTGTTCAGCGCCCAGCGCCGCTATGTCGAGCTGCAGTTTGTCGACATGTTTACCACCTACCGCATCAGCGCCCGTACCGGCGAACTGCTAAAGAGCCTGAATATTCAGCCGCCGACGGCAGCGGAGCCGCTCGGGCAAGCGAAATCTTCCCAGGCAGAACTGCCTGAATTAAAGTAAGACGCCCTGAAAGGCTGACGGGGTTGTTGCTGGCAGAGATAACGGCAACAACCCTCTCTTTTTTTATCTGCGGTTCCCGTCCGCAGAACACTGAGGCAGAGAATGACGCCTGATATTGACTCCTCTGATCGCATCGAGATGGCCCCGCAGGCGCAGGGCAGGCAGGATCCGCGGCAAAGCCATGACGATCCCCTGCTGGATGCGCTGATGATCGTCTGTAAATTGCATAACATTGTCACCAGCCGCAACGTCCTGACCGCGGGGTTGCCGCTGGCAGCCCACACTCTGACGACAGAGACCTTTCCCCGCGCCGCCGGACGGGCCGGGCTCAAGGCGCGAGTCGTTCAGCGTGGGCTTGAAAACATCACCGCTCTCTCTCTGCCTGCCATTCTCCTGCTGAAGAACAATCAGGCCGCGGTGCTGATTGGCTGGGATGCGCAGCAGCGCGCCCGGCTGCTGCCCAGTGAAACGGAGGGCGGTGAGATCACCGTGTCGCCAGAGACGCTGGCGGAGAATTACAGCGGCCGGGTGATTTTTATCTCTCCGGAGCATGAGTTTGATGCCCAGCCGACGGCCACTCTGCCGCGTACCAAAGCCTGGTTCCAGGATACGCTCAAACTGTCGAAATCCCTCTACCTGGATGCGGTGGTCGCCAGTTTCCTCGTCAACCTGGTGGCACTCAGCGCCCCGCTGTTTGTGATGAACGTTTATGACCGGGTGGTGCCTAATCAGGCCACCGCCACGCTGTGGGTGCTGGCGATTGGCATCAGCATTGCCTTTGTGTTCGACTTTGTGCTGAAGATCCTGCGGGGAATTTGCCTCGATCTGGCGGGCAAAAAAACTGATCTCGTGGTCTCCTCGGCGCTGTTCGAGCGGCTGCTGGGGATGAAGATGAAGCTCCGCCCGCAGCGGGTGGGCAGCTTTGCGCAGAATTTCCAGGAGTTCCAGTCGATTCGTGATTTTCTGTCGTCGTTGACCCTGACCGCCTTTATCGATCTGCCCTTTACCCTGCTGATCCTGCTGGTCATTGGCATCATCGGCGGCCCGCTGGTGTTTATCCCGCTGCTCGCTTATCCGCTGGCGCTGCTGGTGAACTGGTTGATCCAGCGCCCGCTGATGTCGCGGGTCAGGAAAACCTATCAGCTCTCTAACGAACGCCAGGCGATGCTGGTGGAGACACTCACCGGGCTGGATGCCATCAAAATCAACAACGCCCAGAGCGAGCGTCAGTATCAGTGGGAACACCTCACCGGTCAGCTAAGCAAGCTGGAACTGCGGGTGAAGTCGCTCTCCTATGTGGCGGTGAACTTTACTGCCTGGCTGCAGCAGTTCAGCGGCGTGGCCCTGATCGTGGCCGGGGTCTACATCATTATCGGCGGTAACCTGAGCATGGGCGGACTGATTGCCTGCTATCTGTTGCACCGTCGCGCCATGATGCCCATCGGCCAGCTGTGCAGCCTGATCACCCGCTACCAGCGCGCGCGCATGACCAAGGCCACCATCGACCGGATGATGGATCTTGAGCAGGAGGTGCAGGACGACGAAGTGCCGCTGAAGCGGGAAACCCTCTCCGGCGCTATTGAGCTGCGCGATGTGACCTTTATCTATCCCGGCAATCAGTATGCCTCGCTCAGCAACGTCTCGCTGACGATCCAGCCCGGGGAGAAGGTGGGGATTATCGGCCGCAGTGGGTCCGGGAAAAGCTCGCTGGCGAAACTGCTGGTCGGCTTTTACCAGCCGGACAGCGGAAATGTGCTGATCGACGGCATTGATGCCCGTCAGATCGATGTTCACGACTTGCGGCACAATATCGGCTACGCGCCACAGGATATTCACCTGTTCAGCGGCACCCTGCGGGAGAACCTGGTGTATGGCGCCAGCTACGTTGATGACGAAACCATGCTGCGGGTGGCCACCCTGACCGGGGTGCACGAGTTTGCGCGTCGTCACCCCTCCGGTTACAACATGCAGGTGGGTGAGCGGGGAATGAGTCTTTCCGGCGGCCAGCGACAGGCTGTCGCCCTGGCGCGGGCGCTACTGCTCGACCCGCCGGTGCTGTTAATGGACGAACCCACCAGTTCGATGGATAACACCAGCGAAGATCTGATCAAAAAGGCGCTTGCGCCAGTGATTGCCAACAAAACGCTGCTGATGGTTACCCACCGTGCCTCGCTGCTGACGCTGGTGGATCGTCTGATTATTGTCGACAACGGCAAAATCATTGCCGATGGCCCGAAAGAGAGCGTCATGAGTGCGCTGAAGAAGGGACAAATTCATGCGAATCGTTGAGATGCTTAGCCGCCTGATGAGCTGGCTGTCAGGAGATAAACAGCCCGCGCCGTTTACCACCAACGAGGTCAACAAAGCGTTGCTGGATGATGCCCCCCGGGTGGTACGCGTCACGCTGTGGGCTATCTTCGCCTTTTTTATCGCCATGATCCTCTGGGCATCGCTGGCCAGCATTGATGAAGTCACACGCGGGGAAGGGCGGGCGATCCCCTCGTCCCGTCTGCAGAAAGTGCAGAACCTCGAAGGGGGGATCGTCGCCGAAGTCTTTGTGCATGAAGGCGAGGTGGTGAAGGCCGGCGCGCCGCTGCTGCGTCTGGATGATACTCAGTTTCGTTCCAACGCTGGGGAGAGCGAGGCCGATCGGCTGGCGCTGCAGGCGCGCATCCAGCGTCTGACCGCGCAGCTGAACGATGCCACAACCCTGACCCTGGCGCCGGAAATTGTGAAGCAGGCGCCGGAGATCGCCAGCGGTGAGATGGAGCTTTTCGCCAGCGTGAACAAACGCATTCAGAGCGAACTGGCGGGGCTTAATGAACAGCTGGTGCAGAAGAAACAGGAACTGCTCGACTTCCAGGGCAAGGCCAGCCAGTACCGTCGTAGCCTGGGGCTGCAACAGCAGGAAGTCGCCATGTCTGAACCGCTGGTGGCGAAAGGGGCGATCTCCAAAGTCGAAGTGCTCCGCCTGCGTCGTGGCGTGGTAGAGACCCAGGGACAGCTCGACTCCGTGACACTCGCCATTCCTCGGGCGGAAGCGGCCATCAAGGAGATTGAGAGCAAAGTCAGTGAAACGCGCGGGCGTTATCGCAGCGAAGCGCTGGGGCAGCTCAACGAGGCGCGAACCGATCTCAGCAAGATAGAGGCGTCGGGCAAGGCGATTTCCGACCGGGTGAACCGTACCCTGGTCACCTCGCCGGTGCGCGGCGTGGTGCAGCAGCTGATGGTCAACACCATCGGCGGGGTGATCCAGCCGGGCAAAGACCTGGTGGAGATTGTGCCGCTGGACGACAAGCTGCTGGTGGAGGCCAAAATCCGTCCGCAGGACATTGCGTTTTTACGTCCGGGCCAGGAAGCAACGGTGAAGTTCACCGCCTACGACTACACCATCTATGGCGGCCTGAAAGGGACGCTGGAGCAGATCAGCCCTGACACGGTAACCGACAAAGATGGGAAGAGTTTTTACGTGATTCGCCTGCGCACCGATAAAAACCATCTCGGCACGGATGAAAAGCCGCTGTTAATTATTCCGGGGATGGTAGCGTCGGTGGATATTATTACCGGTAAGAAAACGGTGATGGCCTATCTGCTGAAACCGATTCTGCGCGCCAGAGCGGAGGCGTTTCACGAGCGCTAATAAGTATGGAGAAAGGCCACCTCGCCGGGAGGTGGCCTTTAAGTGTTACCACATCAAATCGTCAGGCACGACAAAATCAGCGTACGGATCGTCCTCATCCTTCGCTTCCTGCGTCAGTTCACCGCTGAAGACGATATAGCTCGCATCACGCTGGATAATTTTATTCGCCACAACAGCAGGGATGATGGCGTATTCGCTCTCGCGACCCGCTTCAGCAACCAGACGCGCAATCGCCAGACGGCCATTGATCAGCTGTTTTTGCGTAGTCTTATCCACAGTGATTTTTTTAATCAGATTGCCGTCGGTGAAGTTAAAGCCGATATCGCCTTTGGCAATGACGATGCGGTTCATCTCAATCAACTGCTTGATCTGCGCCTTATACTCTTTTGCCAGCGTCGCCTGCTTTTGCTGTTCGCTAAGCTCTTTGTCGCGCTCAATTTGCGCCTGCTTATTCACTTCTACCGCTTCCCGGGCCTCACGCGCCTGGACGCGGGACTTTTTAGCGGTGCGCTGCACTTTTTCCAGCTTTTTACTGCTGACTAAGCCAGCTTTCAGCATCTGCTCTTGTAGTGTGAGTTTGGTCATCGTCGTTTCTGAAATCTGTCAAATGATTGGCAGATTATACCCTGGAGCGTGAGGGGCGTGCCAGGCGATGGTCGCCCACGGCACACTATTCAGGACAGCTGTAGTGCCGTGGCGTCTGTCACCTGGGCAAAATCGGCCGCAAGTAGCGCAAGGGTAACATCATGAATGACTTTTGCGCTGAGCTGAGATTGTCTCAGTTCAAAACTGAGCACCGCATCTTTTACTACCGTCATCGTTAACCCAAGGTCGGCACCCATTCTGACGGTGGAGTTAACGCAAAATCCGGCCACCGCGCCAATAACAACAACCTCTGAAATCTGCGCGTCCTGAAGATAAGGCATTAATTCCGTTGAGCTGAACGCGGAGGAGGTGTGTTTGATAAAGACCGGTTCGTTCGCTAATTCTTTGAAGGCATCCATGGGTAAGCTGGATGGCGAGCGGGGATGGAAAAGCGAGCCCTGTTCAGGCGTCTGATGGCGAACATGGATGACGGGACGGCCCGATTTTCTGAATTTTTCAATTACAGAGGTCATGTTTTCAATGCTGTTATGCGGAAAGTAATCCACGCCCTGTTGAATTCTTTCCGTGACAAAATTCTGCATATCGATGATGAGTAGTGCTTTTGACATGTAATCCTCCTTAAACCGTGCCGCTGGCAGGGTTATTATCGGCTTTTGGGCGTGTTTGTAACGCTGGAACGCATTAACATATTCGCAATTATGCGCCACGCCCCCTACCAAATTTGGTTAAGGCTCAAATAAATCATCAACTAATCCACTGTATGACCGATAACAGCTTCAGAGAAACCTGTATCGGTATATCGAAATGCTGAGCCTAAAAACTAACCTGATGGCGTTAACGCTGCGGGGTCAATCTGCAAAAAACACCTCTGCCCTGGAGCAGTCTATCCGCAATTTGTCTTCCGGCATGCGTATCAATAGCGCGAAGGACAATGCGGCCAACCAGGCGATTGCTAACCGCATGACCAGCCAGCAGAATGGGCTGCAACAGGCGCAACGCAATACTGGCGATGGCTTGTCGATGATTCAGACGGCCGAAGGCGCAATGGATGAAATTAACAATCGTTTGCAGCGTATTCGCGAGCTTACAGTCAAAGGGCTCAGTGAATCCAATACCCTGGTGGATGCCGATACCATTCAGGCCGAAATTAACTTAAACCTTAAAGAGATCGACCGCCTGAACGGCTCTGTCGACTTTAACGGCATCAATCTGTTGAATGGCAGTGCGGGTACCGTCGGTTTTCAGGTCGGCACCCGAGATAATGAAAAAATCTCCCTCGATTTATCGAAAAATTTCAGCGTAGAGAGTATCGGCCTGAAGGATTTTGTTATTCGTGGCATCAGCGGTAAGGTTTCAGATATCAATCAGGTTTCTGGAAATGCCAGTAATATCGACCTGAACAGCGGTAATGTCAGCGTAACCTGGTATCCGACGGGCTCATACAACTCGCCGCAACTGGTGCGAAACGCCACTGATGGCCGGTATTACATTCAGGACACGGGAGCCGACGGCAAGCCAGCTTATTATCAGGCCACCACGGCCGCAAGCTGGGATACCGCCAGCGGAACCGGAACTGTAAATATCAGTGCCACCAATGGAACGCCTCTCTACAGCAGCGTCACCCAGCTAAGTAGCCGGACCATTACTTCGGTGAGCTATATCGACACCAACGGGGGAATGTTAAGCAATAGTCCCGCGCCGTCATTAAGAGAATCAAACGGCCAGTATTATATTGAGCAGGATGATTTCTATTATCCTGCCACCCTGACGTATGGTTCATCGGGTGCCGTCACCGCACAAATGACCAGCGCCACGGCAAAACTGGATACGGATTTCGCTACGCTTCCGGCTGTCGTGACGACTACACCCAATATTGATGCCACGACCGCAGCATTGAGCTTCAGGGATGCGAGTAATAATCCGCTTTCCGGCTCCAGTTCCCGACTCCTGAAGTCGGGCAGCCAGTACATTATGGAAGTGGACGATGGCAATGGTAATTTTAACTATTACACTGCCTCAGTAACGACCACGACTGACGGTACGAACAGTTCGCTTGTGGTGACGGCGAATAACGCCACCAGTCTGAATAATTTCTCTGATGTGAATCAGGTCAGCGGGTCGTCACGGGTCACGATGGATCCTGCGAAGGTCAACGTACGTTATACCGATGCCAAAGGTAATATCTCCAACGATGTGCTGCGTCTGAACGCGGACGGTAATTACTACATGGATGTGGTGAACGGCACTGAGACAAAAAAAGCCACTCTGGTTTTGACTGATGAGAATCCTGCCCGCTTCCTGCTAAAAACGCTGAATGGTCTGGGGGATCTCCAGATCTACTACCAGGCGTCTTTTAGTGCCTCTACGGATGCGGCGACCAACTATACGACCCTGAATATCACTGAAGTCGGCGATGAGATCCGCCTGAAAAATCCTGAGAACCCTCTGGCCGCGCTCGATAATGCTATTAAACAGGTTGATGAAAGACGCAGCACGCTGGGCGCTGTGGCGAACCGGTTGGAGTCCACGCAAAATCTCCAGGCGACAATGTCTGTTGCGGTCAATGCGTCCCGCTCGCGGATTGAAGATGCGGACTATGCCGCGGAAGTGTCCAGTATGGCCCGGGCACAGATGCTCCAGGAAACGTTCGCCTCGTTAATGACCAAAGCCAACCAGACGTCACAGGTAGTGTTGTCACTGCTGAATGATTCGATGAAATAACATCCGGTGAGAGCCCCGAGCTTTCGGGGCTCCGTAACGCTTAGCGAATGACGTTACCGCGCTGTACGCAATGCCCATCGTTGCAGTTAACGGCATCTACCCTGGCGGCACGGTGATTTCTTGCCTGCGCGGTAACCGTTGCAGCCGCTACCGGGTGGGCGGAATTTGCGACCACGGCTGCGCGTTCTACAGGGTGAAACACAACCCCAGCAAAGGCTGAGCATGGGGCGATTAAAGCCAGCGCGATCAGGATCTTCTTCATCAACTTTCTCCGTTCAATTTTGTATTACCTGGTGAGCCAGGGATACGTTCTGATGGCGGGAGAGTACATTACAGCAACCGGTTAAGTTGTGTTTATGGGTGCTATTGAACAGAAAGTAACTTACGAAGTTGCGGGAAAAAAAGTAAATCTGACGGCAGGAAAGTGTCCCCTGCAGGAATCGAACCTGCAACTAGCCCTTAGGAGGGGCTCGTTATATCCATTTAACTAAGGGGACAAAGCGGCACGAGTATAACGTCATTTATACAATGCGTTAAGCGCGTGACCGCCTGACTGCTTAAAGTGTCGCCACTCACACCGCTTTTTTGCGTTCTTCCTCTTTTTCCTGCTGGGCTTGCTCTTTCGCTTTTAGTTCAGCTTTACGCTTATTCGACATATCGTTGCGGATCTGCGCATGGCTGAGCAGGGCAAAAATAAAGGTACCGCCGCAGATGTTACCGGCAAGGGTAGGGAGCGCGAAGGGCCAGAAAAACTCGGTCCAGTGAATGGTGCCGTTAAACACCAGGTACAGGATCTCTACCGTCCCCACCACGATGTGGGTGGTATCTGCCAGGGCGATAAGCCAGGTCATCAAAATAATAACCACGATTTTCGCTGAACCGGCAGCCGGGAACATCCAGACCATGGTGGCGACGATCCAGCCGGAGATTATCGCGTTGGCGAACATCTCTGAGGGGCTGTTTTCCATCACCCCCATCCCGATTTTCACAAAGGCGTCGCGGGTGGGCTCATCAAATATCGGCATAAACTCGAACGCCCAGGCGGCGACACCGGTGCCGATAATATTGCCGAGCAGTACCACGCTCCACAGGCGCATCAGTAGGCCGAAATTACCCCAGGTTGGGCTTTGCATCACCGGCAGTACGGCGGTGACGGTATTCTCGGTAAAAAGCTGCTGGCGCGCCATAATCACGATAATAAAGCCAAAGGTGTATCCGAGGTTTTCGATGATTATGCCGCCGGGTACCCCTTCAAGCTCGACATGAAAAATCCCTTTCGCCAGCAGGGAGGCGCCCATCGATAATCCGGCGGCAATGGCCGACCAGAACAGCGCCATGGCGTCGCGCTCCAGCTCCTTTTCACCATCCTGGCGAATATGTTCGTGGATTGCCATTGCGCGTGAGGGCAGGCGATCCTCGTCAACCTCAATCTTCTTTCCCCGGCGATTCTCCTCGCTTTCAACTTCCAGCTCTTCGGTATGGCTATCAATTTTTTCTTCTTTTAGCTCGTCCATCGCAATGCTCCATAGGTTGCAGATACCTTTAAGCGTAGCGCTTTTTCTCCCGCCGCCCGTGGGGAAGCTCTTAAATTCCTGTAATGGCAATAAAGGCGATACATCGCCAGCAAAGGCCGTATAAAATTGCCAGCCAAACGAAAACCTAAAGCCAGGCTATTCTGAGATCATACCAGAGAGTGTTTATTGCCCCGATTTGTGGTCGTAGACATCAGTAAACGCGCTGATACAATCACTTACACGTTTACAGACAGAGCGCGAAAGCGCCATGACGGATGGCTTTTGCTGATAGCCATACTTAACAGGGAGAAAGATATGAAACTTCGGCTGTCGGTGGTTGCGTTGAGCACCACGTTGCTGATGGGCTGCGCCAGCTCTGGCGAGCAGCAGGGGCGTTCCGATCCTCTGGAAGGATTTAACCGCACCATGTACAACTTCAACTACAACGTGCTGGATCCGTATGTGGTGCGTCCGGTTGCGGTGGCATGGCGGGATTATGTTCCACAACCTGCCCGTAACGGGCTGAGCAACTTCACCAGCAACCTCGAAGAGCCAGCGGTGATGGCGAACTACTTCCTGCAGGGCGATCCCTATCAGGGGATGGTCCACTTTACCCGCTTCTTCCTGAACACCCTGTTAGGTATGGGTGGCTTTATTGACGTTGCCGGGATGGCGAATCCGAAGCTGCAGCGCGAACAGCCGCACCGTTTCGGTAGTACGCTGGGTCACTACAATGTGGGTTACGGCCCGTATGTGCATCTGCCGTTCTACGGTAGCTTCACATTGCGTGATGACGGCGGTGATATGGTCGATACGCTCTATCCGGTGCTGTCGTGGCTGACCTGGCCGCTGTCGGTGGGTAAATGGACGCTGGAAGGGGTGGAGACGCGCGCGCAACTGCTGGATTCAGACGGTCTGCTGCGTCAGTCTTCCGATCCGTATCTCATGGTGCGTGAAGCGTACTTCCAGAATCACGACTTCATTGCTAACGGCGGTAAGCTGAAACCGGAAGAGAACCCGAACGCGAAAGCGATCGAGAATGAACTCTCCGAGATTGATGCGGAATAAAAAAGAAAAGGTGAGCGCGAGGCTCACCTTTTTTTATCCCTGCGTGATTAGAACGCGTAGTTGAAGTTCATGCCATAGAGCCAGGCTTTACCTTCAGAAGAGAACTCATACGGACCTTCCTGGAACGACACTTTCTGACCATGCATATAAGAGACACCCGCATCAATTGAGGCATCTTTGTTGAATGCATAGGTCGCACCGGCGCTCAGCCAGAAGCGATCCTGATCCGGAATGGAGATAGAGCGTTTGTCTGCCGGAACCGGGCTGTCATCGAAGGCGATACCGGTACGGAACGTCCAGTTATCGTCCATATAGTAGGTGGTACCCAGAGCGATACGGTAAGCGTCACGGAAGCTTTCATCTTTATAGAAGAGCGTATCACCGCCGCTGTTAGTCGCTTTCAGCTCCTGGAACTGGCTCCAGCTCGTGTAGGTCAGGCTATAGTGGATAGCCCATTGCGGCGCGACTCTGTTATAACCGGACAGTTCCCACATCTCAGGTAAATTCAGGGTCAGAGAACCGCCAGTGGTGCGGCCATCCGTCCCCATTGGCAGACCAAAGTTGCCGAGGATCTGGTTATAGGCTGAAGGCAGGCTGCTCTTATAGTCGCCATCGAAATCGATTTTCACTTCAGAGCGGTAGGTCAAGCCATACCGGTTGTTCTTATCGATTTCATACAGAATACCGGCGTTCCAGCCAAAGCCCCACTCATCACCTTTCAGGTAGGCAATCTGGGTATCTCCCTGGATCCCCGCGACCTGTCGTGCCAGAGCCGGAGGTAATGCGCCGGAGCCTGCAACGATGCGACCCAGGTCACCCGCGTAGCGCTCAATTTTCGCTTTCGCATAGACTGCATCAAAGCCAACACCGAAACTCCAGTGATTATCCAGGCGATAAGCACCGCTCAGGTTCAGGTTGAGGGTCTCCAGGTCGGTGGTACCGCCGTATGCCCCTGCTGCGTAGTTGTTATTGAACTCGGTCGCCAGTCCGTAGTTAGAGGTGACGGATGCGCCCCAGCCGAATTGATCATTGATTGGTGCGACAAAGTGCAGGTTTGGCACCCATGCTGTTGGCGCGATGTTATCCGCGTTCAGGCTTGCGCCCGTTGGCGAGCGTCCAGAGATATCCACATCAGGGTCAACAAAGATGGCGCCTGCGGAGAAGGTAGGACGATCAAACATCATGATCAGGGCAGGGTTACGGCTCGCGTTCCCTGCGTCATCAGCGATAGCACCTTCCCCGGAATAGGCGCGGCCCAGGCCTGAGGAAGAGAACTCATTCAACTGAAAGCCCGCTGACCAGGCGGAGGTGGAGACGATTGCCACTGCGACTGCCAGCGCAGTTTTTTTGAACAGGGTTTTCTGGCTCATGACCATAACCTCATTGAGTTATTTTTATTCAATTTTTGTTACATACCGTAACAGGAGCGCGAAGTGTAGGGTCTGTGGTAACACTTAGAAATCAGACCAGTGGCGAGAGTATAGGTCTGACCAGATAGAATGTTGCAAGGGTGTTTATGAATATTTACCGATATGTTTTTCGAAACGGGATCTGGTTGGCAAAATTGTGACCAGTTCGCGTCCTCCTAATGGGTGATTTTTGTTTTAGATCATTTTTACTTGTGATATTGCTCACTTACCCGGTTTAAAGCCATTAACAACTGGAGCCGCTCCCGCCCGGCGCGTAAAATATCAGCATCGTGTTTATCTCGCGCCATGCGCGAATGAAGAGGAAATCTACTATGAGTAAATGCAGTGCTGATGAAACCCCGGTTTGCTGCTGTATGGATGTGGGCACCATTGTGGACAACACGGATTGCACCGCCTCTTACAGCCGTGAGTTTACCTGCCGTGCCGACGCCGAAGAGACGCTGGCCGCACTGACCGAAAAAGCCCGCAGCGTGGAGTCCGAACCGTGCGCAATCAACGCCAACTTCACCGAAGTGGAAGGCGGCGTTCGTCTGGACATCGACTTCGTGTTCAGCTGCGAAGCAGAATCCCTGATTTTTCAACTCGGTCTGCGTTAATCCCTTCCCGCGCCTCCCTTCCGGGAGGCGTTTCGTCTCCTCTCTGTGTGTTCGCTCGCAATTTTTCCTCTCCCCGATTGGCTAATGTAAAAATTTAGTTAAGACTGTTATCAGGTCAGACCACTTTGCGCATTTGTTATTCACAGGGGAGCGTTATGAGTCAGGCATTACCGCTAATCACCCGTCAGGGGGATCGCATTGCCATTGTCAGTGGATTACGCACGCCATTTGCCCGTCAGGCGACGGCGTATCATGGCGTACCTGCCGTCGATCTGGGAAAAATGGTTGTAGGGGAGCTGCTGGCTCGCAGTGAAATCCCACCCGAGGTGATTGAACAGCTGGTCTTTGGCCAGGTCGTGCAAATGCCGGAAGCGCCAAATATCGCCCGTGAAATCGTGCTGGGCACCGGAATGAATGTCCACACCGATGCCTACAGCGTCAGCCGCGCCTGCGCCACCAGCTTTCAGGCAGTGGCGAACGTGGCAGAAAGCCTGATTACCGGCACCATTCGCGCCGGGATAGCCGGGGGCGCAGACTCCTCGTCCGTGTTACCGATTGGCGTCAGCAAAAAGCTCGCGCGCGTGCTGGTAGACGTCAACAAGGCCCGCACCACCGGGCAGCGGCTGTCACTGTTCTCGCGCCTGCGTCTGCGCGATCTCCTTCCTGTTCCGCCTGCGGTCGCGGAATACTCCACCGGGCTGCGAATGGGGGATACCGCCGAGCAGATGGCGAAGACCTATGGCATCACCCGTGAGCAGCAGGATGCCCTGGCGCACCGCTCGCATCAGCGCGCCGCTCAGGCCTGGGCCGAAGGCAAGCTGGCGGAGGAGGTGATGACCGCCTACACCCCACCATTCCGCGAACCGCTAAGCCAGGATAACAATATTCGCGGCACCTCTACGCTGGCGGATTACGCGAAACTGCGTCCGGCATTCGACCGCAAACATGGCACCGTCACGGCGGCGAATAGCACGCCGTTAACCGACGGCGCGGCAGCGGTGATCCTGATGACCGAATCCCGCGCCAGAGAGCTGGGGCTGAAGCCGCTCGGCTATCTGCGCAGCTATGCCTTTACCGCCATTGATGTCTGGCAGGACATGCTGCTGGGGCCTGCCTGGTCCACGCCGCTGGCGCTGGAGCGCGCCGGACTGACGATGGGCGATCTGACGCTCATCGACATGCATGAAGCCTTTGCCGCGCAAACTCTGGCCAACCTGCAACTGCTGGCAAGCGATCGTTTTGCCCGCGATGTGCTGGGCCGCGCCCACGCCACCGGCGAAGTGGACGAAAGCAAATTTAACGTGCTGGGGGGCTCCATTGCGTATGGCCACCCCTTTGCGGCGACCGGGGCGAGGATGATTACCCAGACGCTGCATGAGTTGCGCCGTCGCGGCGGTGGGTTTGGACTGGTCACCGCCTGTGCTGCGGGTGGCCTGGGTGCCGCAATGGTTCTGGAGGCAGAGTAATGGAGATGACAACGGCATTCACCCTGGACGTGCGTCCGGACAACGTGGCGGTCGTCACCATTGACGCCCCAGGCGAAAAGATGAATACCCTGAAAGCGGAGTTTGGCGGTCAGGTTCGCGCTATCCTCAAACAGGTGCGAGAAAACAAAGCCTTGCGCGGGCTGGTGTTTATCTCGGCCAAGCCGGATAACTTTATCGCCGGGGCCGATATCAACATGATTGCCCGCGCTGAAAGCGCCCAGGAAGCGGAAGATTTGGCCCGTCAGGGGCAGCAGATCATGGCCGAAATTCACGCCCTGACCATTCCGGTGATTGCGGCGATCAACGGCGCCTGTCTCGGTGGCGGCCTGGAGCTGGCGCTGGCCTGCCACGGACGAATTTGTACCGACGACGCCAAAACGGTGCTGGGCCTGCCGGAGGTACAGCTTGGCTTACTGCCCGGCTCAGGCGGCACCCAGCGTCTGCCGCGACTGGTGGGCGTCAGCACGGCGCTGGAGATGATCCTCGCCGGCAAACAGCTGCGCCCACGCCAGGCCCTGAAAGTCGGGCTGGTGGATGAGGTGGTTCCGCATTCCATTCTGCTGGAGGCCGCCGTGGCGCGCGCGCTGAAAGGCAAACCCGACAGCCGTCGCTTACCGGTGCGCGAGCGTGTGCTGGCAGGGCCGCTGGGCCGTGCGCTGCTGTTTAAAATGGTGGCGAACAAAACCGAGCAAAAAACCCAGGGCAACTACCCGGCGACAAAACGCATTCTTGAGGTTATTCATACCGGTCTGACCCAGGGTAGCAGCAGCGGCTATGCCGCAGAAGCGAAAGCCTTTGGCGAGCTGGCGATGACGCCGCAGTCTCAGGCGCTGCGCAGCATCTTTTTTGCCAGCACCGACGTGAAGAAAGATCCCGGCAGCGAAGCCGAGCCTGCGCCGCTGGCGTCAATTGGCGTGCTGGGCGGTGGCCTGATGGGGGGCGGGATCGCCTTCGTCAGCGCCAGCAAAGGCAAATTACCGGTGCGGATCAAAGACATCAACCCGAAAGGGATCAACCACGCCCTGCAGTACAGCTGGCAGCTGCTTGATAAAAAGGTCAAACGCCGCCATATCAAAGCCAGCGAGCGCGATCGCCAGCTGGCGCTGATCTCCGGCACCACTGACTACAGCGGATTCCGTCATCGCGATGTGGTGATTGAGGCAGTATTTGAAGACCTGGCGCTGAAACAGCAGATGGTGGCCGAGGTCGAAGCGAACTGTGCGCCGCACACCATATTTGCCTCTAATACCTCCTCATTGCCTATCGGCGATATTGCAGCCCAGGCCGCGCGCCCTGAGCAGGTGATCGGGCTGCATTTCTTTAGTCCGGTTGAAAAAATGCCTCTGGTGGAGGTTATCCCCCATGCCGGAACCAGCCCGCAGACCATCGCCACCGTCGTTAAGCTGGCAAAAATGCAGGGCAAAACGCCGGTGGTGGTGGCTGATAAAGCCGGGTTCTACGTCAACCGCATTCTGGCCCCCTATATCAACGAGGCCATGCGCCTGCTGACCGAAGGCGAAAAGGTCGAGCATATCGATAATGCGCTGGTGAAGTTTGGTTTCCCCGTGGGCCCAATCCAACTTTTGGATGAGGTGGGAATCGATACCGGCACTAAAATTATACCTGTGCTGGAAAGCGCTTACGGCGAACGCTTTAGCGCGCCCGCAAACATTGTTTCTGCAATTTTGAATGACGATCGCAAAGGCAGAAAAAATGGCCGCGGTTTCTATCTTTACGACCCAAAAGGGCGTAAAAGCAAGAAGCGGGTCGACCCGGCGATTTATGGGCTTATTAAGTCTGGCGGCGAGGGCAAACTCTCTGCGACACAGTGCGCGGAACGCTGCGTGATGATGATGCTCAACGAAGCGGCGCGCTGCTTTGATGAGAAGGTCATTAAAAATGCCCGCGATGGCGACATTGGCGCCGTCTTTGGCATTGGTTTCCCACCTTTCCTGGGTGGCCCGTTCCGCTATATGGATAGCGTAGGTGCGGGTGAAGTTGTTGCGATTTTACAACGACTGGCTGTGCAATATGGGCCTCGGTTTACACCGTGTGACACATTATTGCAGATGGCGGATCAGGGGCTGCGATTTTGGCCAGCAAAGGAAACTGACCTTGTAAATTAAGGTCAAATAAGAGTAAATCCGCCGTTGAAGGGTCTGGTCCTGTCTAATTTGTAAACAGACATTGACTATACTTACGCCGTTGAGGTAAAAAACAGCGTTTCATTCAACGGATGGATCAGGCACAATGCCCGGCCATCGGGTTTTCTACCTCGTTATGTGTTCACACGGGGTAATAACACCGGTGATCCTGGTCAACAAAAGCGGTGCAATATGCAAGTTTTTATCATGCGTCACGGTGACGCGGCACTTGATGCTGCCAGTGACTCTGTACGTCCTCTGACGCCTTGCGGCTGTGACGAGTCCCGTCAAATGGCTACCTGGTTGAAAGGGCAAAAAGTGGATATTGAACGTGTCCTCGTCAGCCCGTTCTTACGCGCTGAACAGACGCTGGATGTGGTAGGGGAGTGTATGAACCTGCCAGCCAATGTCGATGTTCTGCCAGAGCTTACCCCGTGTGGCGACGTGGGTCTTGTCAGTGCTTATCTTCAGGCGCTGTGCAATGAAGGTGTCGCCTCTGCGTTGGTAATTTCCCATCTGCCGTTAGTCGGCTATCTGGTGGCTGAACTCTGCCCGGGCGAAACGCCGCCAATGTTCAGCACCTCTGCCATTGCCAACGTTACCCTCTCTGAAACGGGTGCTGGCGTCTTCAACTGGCAGATGAGCCCCTGCAATCTGAAGATGGCGAAAGCTATCTGATGTAAATCGGACCCAGGCGGGTAGCATGAGCCACCCGCCTGCCTCTCAGGGCAGCTCAGGCGGTTGCCACTCTTCCACTTCAATCAACACCAGCAAGGCGGCATCACCGCCATACTCTTTCGGTGCCTGATGAAATGCCATCACGTGTGGATGCTGAGCCAGCCACAGTGGGGTTTGCTGCTTGAGAATATGTTTGCCGTGGCCGTGCATCACGCAGGCACAAAAAACATGTTCGCGACGGCAGGCGGCAATCAGCGCGCCCAGCTCCTGTTTCGCCTGCATCTGGGTAAGCCCGTGCAGATCGAGGAACAGCTCCGGCGAATAATCTCCCCGACGCAGTTTTTTCAGCTCGAAATGGCTGACGTCCGCGCGCACATATTTCACCGCACCTTCCGTGTTCAGCAGCGGCTGAAACTCGTCGGAAAAGTAGTGGCTGGCGTCGGCCTGCTCCTGAATCAGTCGTTTTACCGGAACTTCACTCACTTTTTTGCGCTGCGGGCGGTGGACAATGGTGTCCTGCTTGATTTGACGCGTGCCGGTCATTAGCTGACGAAACAGCGTTTGATCCTCCTCGCTGAGCGATATTTTCTTTTTCATGGGGTCGTCTCATCTCTTATTTCCGACAGTGTACCTGACTCACTGCGCGGCAAAACGCATTTTTTACCCGCAAGCCGTTAGCGACAGTGCTGATTTATCGCCGTCTTCATGGCACACTAGCCGCCGAAAATTTAGCGAGCATGCCCTGGAGAACATAGTGGATAAAATTTTTGTCGATGAAGCGGTAAATGAGCTGCAAACCATTCAGGACATGTTGCGTTGGGCGGTCAGCCGTTTCAGCGCGGCCAATATCTGGTACGGCCATGGTACCGACAACCCGTGGGATGAGGCGGTACAGCTGGTTCTGCCATCCCTCTATCTGCCGCTGGATATTCCTGAAGATATGCGCTCCGCGCGCCTTACCTCCAGCGAAAAACACCGCATTGTTGAGCGCGTGATCCGTCGCGTTAACGAGCGCATTCCGGTGGCCTACCTCACCAACAAAGCCTGGTTCTGCGGCCATGAGTTTTTTGTCGATGAACGCGTGCTGGTGCCGCGCTCGCCGATTGGTGAGCTGATCAACAACCAGTTCGCTGGCCTGATTGACCATCAGCCTGAGCATATCCTGGATATGTGTACCGGCAGCGGCTGCATCGCCATTGCCTGCGCGTACGCCTTCCCGGAAGCGGAAGTGGATGCTGTCGATATCTCCCCTGATGCGCTGGCGGTAGCGGAACACAATATTGAAGAGCACGGTCTGATCCATCACGTCACGCCGATCCGTTCCGATCTGTTCCGTGACCTGCCAAAAGTGCAGTACGACCTGATTGTGACCAATCCGCCGTACGTTGACGCAGAAGACATGTCAGACCTGCCAAACGAATACCGTCACGAGCCAGAGCTGGGCCTGGCTTCCGGCTCCGACGGCCTGAAGCTGACCCGCCGCATTCTGGCCTGCGCGCCAGATTATCTCACCGACAACGGCATTCTGATTTGTGAAGTCGGTAACAGCATGGTACATCTGATGGAGCAATATCCGGATGTGCCGTTCACCTGGCTCGAGTTCGACAACGGTGGCGACGGCGTCTTCATGCTGACCAAAGCGCAGCTTCTCGCCGCGCGCGAACATTTCAGCATCTACAAAGATTAATCCAACGGGCTTCGGCCCGTTTCACATTGCGCAAACACAGAAAGCTCAAATACAGAACAACGAAAACGGAGCCGTGATGGCAGGAAACAGTATTGGACAATTATTCCGTGTGACGACGTTTGGTGAGTCCCACGGGCTGGCGCTGGGCTGTATCGTTGATGGCGTACCGCCAGGTATCGAACTGACTGAAGCCGATTTACAGCACGATCTCGACCGACGCCGTCCAGGCACGTCACGTTACACCACCCAGCGCCGCGAGCCGGATCAAGTCAAAATTCTGTCAGGCGTCTTTGAAGGACGCACCACCGGCACCAGCATCGGCCTGTTGATTGAGAATACCGATCAGCGTTCCCAGGACTACGGTGCCATTAAGGATGTGTTCCGTCCGGGTCACGCCGATTACACCTACGAGCAGAAATATGGTTTCCGCGACTATCGCGGCGGCGGACGCTCCTCCGCCCGTGAAACCGCCATGCGCGTCGCGGCAGGGGCCATTGCCAAAAAATACCTCGCACAGAAGTTTGGCATCACCATTCGCGGCTGCCTGACCCAGATGGGCGATATCCCGCTGGCGATCGCCGACTGGGAGCAGGTTGAACAGAACCCGTTCTTCTGCGCTGACGCCTCGAAGCTGGAAGCGCTCGATGAACTGATGCGCGCCCTGAAGAAAGAGGGCGACTCCATTGGCGCCAAAGTCACCGTGGTGGCTGACGGCGTACCGCCGGGCTGGGGCGAGCCGGTCTTTGACCGCCTCGATGCTGATATCGCCCATGCGATGATGAGCATCAATGCGGTAAAAGGGGTGGAGATTGGCGACGGTTTTGACGTGGTTCAGCTTCGTGGCAGCCAGAACCGGGACGAGATCACAGCCCAGGGCTTCCAGAGCAATCACGCGGGCGGTATTTTAGGCGGCATCAGCAGCGGTCAGCAGATTATCGCCAACATCGCGCTGAAACCGACCTCCAGCATTACCGTGCCGGGCCACACCATTAACCGCTCTGGTGAAGAAGTTGAGATGATCACCAAAGGACGTCACGATCCCTGCGTCGGGATCCGCGCAGTGCCGATCGCCGAAGCAATGCTGGCGATCGTTCTGATGGATCACTTCTTGCGCCATCGCGCGCAGAATGCGGATGTGACGACCACCATTCCACGCTGGTAACCATGAAAAAAACCGCAATTGCTCTGCTGGCGCTGCTTGCCAGTGGAGCCGCTCTGGCGGCAACGCCATGGCAAAAAATCACCCACCCGATCGCGGGCAGCGCCCAGTCAATTGGGGCGTTCTCTAATGGCTGTATCGTTGGTGCGCAGGAACTTCCTCTGCAGTCGGATACGTATCAGGTGATGCGTACCGACCAGCGCCGCTACTTCGGCCACCCGGACCTGGTGCTGTTTATTCAGCGACTGGGTAACCAGGTGCATAACCTGGGACTCGGCACGGTGCTGGTGGGCGATATGGGGATGCCGGCAGGCGGACGCTTTAACGGCGGCCACGCCAGCCACCAGACCGGGCTGGATGTCGATATCTTCCTCCAGCTGCCGAAAACGCGCTGGTCATCTTCGCAACTGCTGAAGCCGCAGGCGCTCGATCTGGTTTCCAGCGATGGCAAGCGGGTGGTGCCGTCGCGCTGGTCGCCAGAGGTCTCCAGCATGATCAAGCTGGCGGCGGAAGATAACGACGTCACACGTATCTTCGTTAACCCGGCCATCAAGCAGCAGCTATGCGAAGATGCCGGAACCGACCGCGACTGGCTGCGTAAAGTGCGGCCGTGGTTCCAGCACCGCGCGCACATGCACGTGCGCCTGCGATGCCCGGCGAACAGCCTCGAGTGTGAAGATCAACCGTTACCGCCGCCAGGCGATGGCTGCGGCGCGGAATTACAAAGCTGGTTTGAGCCAGCGAAACCTGGACCCACCAAGCCTGTGAAGAAGACACCGCCTCCGTTGCCGCCTTCCTGTCAGGCGCTACTGGATGAGCATGCCCTGTGATGGACCAATTTGCTGAGTTGTTTATGGTGTCGCCGCTGATGCTGGTGGCGCTGTTTTTTATCGCCATGCTGGCCGGGTTTATTGATGCCCTGGCCGGTGGCGGCGGGTTACTGACGGTTCCGGCCCTGCTGGCGGCGGGCATGAGCCCGGCCCAGGCGCTGGCGACCAACAAATTGCAGGCGTGTGGCGGATCGTTATCCGCCTCGCTCTATTTTATCCGCCGCAAGGTGGTGAGCCTGGCCGATCAGAAGCTCAACATCCTGATGACCTTTATTGGATCGACCAGCGGGGCGCTGCTGGTTCAGCATGTGCAGTCCGATATTTTGCGCCAGATTTTGCCGATTCTCGTCATCTGCATTGGTCTCTATTTTTTACTGATGCCGAAACTGGGTGAAGAGGACAGGCAGCGCCGCCTGCACGGTCTGCCATTTGCCCTGATCGCGGGCGGCTGCGTCGGCTTTTACGACGGCTTCTTCGGGCCCGGGGCCGGGTCGTTTTACGCCCTGGCGTTTGTCACGCTGGCTGGTTTCAACCTCGCCAAATCCACCGCCCATGCGAAAGTGCTGAACGCCACCTCTAACGTCGGTGGTCTGCTGCTCTTTATCATCGGCGGGAAGGTGATTTGGGCGACCGGCTTCGTAATGATGGCCGGACAATTTCTGGGCGCGCGGGCAGGTTCGCGCCTGGTGTTAAGCAAAGGGCAACAGCTTATCCGTCCGATGATTGTCATTGTCTCGGCCGTGATGAGTGCCAAACTTCTTTATGACAGCCACGGACAGGAGATCCTCCACTGGTTGGGGATGAACTAATGAACAGTACGCATAAATACGAACAGCTGATTGAGATTTTCGACGGCTGCTTCGCACAAGATTTTAATACCCGTCTGATTAAAGGCGACGACGAACCGATCTATCTTCCTGCTGATGCAGAGCTACCGTACAACCGGATCGTCTTTGCCCACGGCTTTTACGCCAGTGCGCTGCACGAAATATCCCATTGGTGCATTGCCGGTAAAGCGCGCCGCGAGCTGGTGGACTTTGGCTACTGGTACTGCCCGGACGGGCGTGACGCTGCGACCCAGGGGCAGTTTGAAGATGTGGAAGTGAAACCCCAGGCGCTGGAATGGCTCTTCTGCGTGGCGGCAGGATTTCCGTTCAACGTCAGCTGCGACAATCTCGAAGGCGACTTCGAGCCAGACCGTATTGTCTTCCAGCGCCGCGTGCACGCGCAGGTGATGGAGTATCTTGAGAAAGGCATCCCGGAACGTCCGGCGCGCTTGATCAAGGCTTTACAGAATTATTACCACACGCCGGACATCACGGCGGAACACTTCCCGTGGCCGGAAGATCTTAACTGAGGAAAGAAGATGATCGCAGAATTTGAATCACGCATTCTGGCGTTAATTGATGACATGGTGGAGCACGCCAGTGACGATGAACTGTTTGCCAGCGGTTATCTGCGTGGTCACCTGACGCTGGCCGTCGCCGAACTGGAAGCCGGTGACGACCACTCTGCGGACGCGGTGCATGCTGAAGTCTCCCGCAGCCTGGAAAAAGCGATTCTGGCCGGCGAACTCTCTCCGCGCGACCAGTCATTAGTGCTGGGGATGTGGGAAACCTTGTTTCAGAAAGCCAGCCTGACGTCATAAGTTAGCGCCAGGACATGTAGGCCGGGCAAGCGGATGCGCCGCCCGGCGTTAAAACGGCTCCTCTGCCAGACGCCCGGTGGCGCTAAGCTTACCGGGCCTACGATTTCACCATCTTCCCCTTCAACAACTTCCTCACCCATAACCGGTTCGGATTGAGAGCGGCCAGCGTGTGGCTGTCCAGTGGAATCGGCTCGTTACTCATCTGGGCGGCAAGAACCTCCGCCGTCAGCGGCGCCGTACAGAGCCCGCGGGAGCCCAGCCCGCCCAGCATAAACAGATTCCGGAACGCCGGGGCGCTGACCGCCTGGGATGTGTTGCTGGCGAGATCCTGATAAGCCGTCAGCGTGGCTTCATAGTCCGGTACCGCCCCGGTCATCGGCAGATGATCGCGGGTGGCGCAGCGAATGCCGTTGCGCGCCTCGCCTGCGCTGACATCCACCTCACGCGCCCATGCCGCCTGCGGCAAACAGTCGAGCAGACGCTGGCGATTATGCTGCTGGTCCTCATCGCTGTACTGCGGCTCGGTCTGCCCGCGATGATAGCTTGCGCCGATGCAGTGCTGGCCGTTGGCCGGATTTTGTGGCGTCAGATACCCGTCGTAGCAGAGCACCTGACGTAGCTGGCTCAGCTGCGGTGCCGCCGGGATATGGCTCACCTGGCCACCCACCGGGTAGACCGGCAGTGGTGCAGTCTGGCTAAACTGGCTGATGCCGTGTCCATTCGCCAGCACCACGCTGCCATGCTGCGCCTGCTCACCGTCGGCAAACTGCAACATCCACCGGGCGTCGGTCTGCGCCAGCGACGTCACCTTGCGGCCATAGTGCACCTGCAGGCCCAGAGTTTGCGCCAGCGCGATCGCCGCCGCGGTAAGCTGCGCCGGGCACAGCCAGCCGCCGAGCGGATACTGGATCCCGCCGCAGCCGGTGGGCACCCCGGTGCTCTCTTCCACCTGACGGGCGTTGACCGCCACCGCGATCTGCTCGGGCAGGCCCAGAGCGAGCATATGGTCAATTTTCTGCTGACTCTTCTCATCCCAGCCAAGCTGAGTCACGCCGCACCAGGCATGATCAAAGGCCACCGGCAGGGTGTCGTACAGGCGGCGGGCAAAGGTGAACGCCGCCGGGAAAAACTGGCTCAGCGCAGCATCGTGGGCGCTAAGCAGGGGATAGAGCGCCCCCTGACGATTGCCGGAGGCACCCGCTGCCGGAGCGTCGTCGGCACAGTAGAGCGTCACCTGCCAGCCACGGCGCAGCAGCGCCAGCGACAGCAACGCGCTGGCAATCCCGCCGCCCACTACGGCGGTTTCGCGCCCGTCGCTGGCCGGACGGGCAAACCACGGGGTGCGGGCAGGGGAGGGGCGGTCCTGCTCCATCACCCCAACGAGCATTTCGCGCTTGCGGCCAAAGCCCTTGGTTTTTTTCATGGTAAAGCCTGCTTCCTGCAGGCCGCGACGGACAAACCCGGCGCAGGTAAAGGTGGCGAGCGTCCCACCGGGCCGCGCCAGACGCGCCATGGCGGCAAACAACTCTGGGGTCCACATATCCGGGTTTTTGGCCGGGGCAAAACCGTCGAGGAACCAGGCGTCAACCTGCTGGTTCAGGGAATCATCCAGCTTGTCGGTGAGTTCGTTAATATCCCCCAGCCAGATATCGAGCGTGACGCGCCCGCCGTCCAGCAGCAGGCGATGACAGCCTGCGATAGGCAGTGGCCACTGGGCCTGAAGCTGTTCCGCCCAGGGGGCTAATTCCGGCCAGTGCTGATGCGCCAGACGGAGATCGTCGGCGGCCAGCGGGTATTTCTCAAAACTGATGAAATGTAACCTTTGCAGCGTAGCGTCAGGGTGCGCCGCACGAAAGCGATCGAACGCTTGCCAGAGGGTGAGGAAATTCAACCCGGTGCCAAATCCGCTCTCCGCCACCACAAAGAGATCGCGGGGATGCAGCAGAAAACGGGAATTCAGCTGATTTCCTTCGAGGAAAACATAACGTGTCTCTTCCAGTCCGTTATCATTAGAGAAGTAGACATCGTCAAAATCTCGGGAAACAGGTGTACCCTCAGCGTTGAATTCGAGGTTGGCGGGTTGTATAGCGTTTTGTTTCACGTAAGTTACTCGTCTGACAGGCTGTGCCGCGATCTTAACGATGTGCGTCTGATGGTGCAAATTTCCGCAGAAAATGGCTGATCGGACTTGTTCGGCGTACAAGTGTACGCTATTGTGCGACTCGAAACTTAAATAGTGCGACTTACAGAGGTATTGAATGAAACGTGCAGTGATTACTGGCTTGGGCATCGTTTCCAGCATCGGTAATAACCAGCAGGAAGTCCTGGCATCTCTGCGTGAAGGACGCTCCGGGATCACCTTCTCTGAAGAGTTTAAAGATTCCGGCATGCGTAGCCACGTATGGGGTAATGTAAAACTGGACACCACGGGCATGATCGATCGCAAAGTGGTCCGTTTCATGAACGATGCCTCCATCTACGCCTATCTCTCTATGCAGGAAGCGATTGCTGACGCTGGCCTGAGCGAAGAGGTTTATCAAAACAACCCGCGTGTAGGTCTGATTGCTGGCTCCGGCGGCTCTTCTAAAGCGCAGGTGTTTGGTGCGGACGCGATGCGTAGCCCGCGCGGCCTGAAAGCGGTCGGTCCATACGTGGTGACCAAAGCGATGGGTTCAGCGGTTTCCGCTTGTCTGGCGACCCCATTCAAAATCCACGGCGTAAACTACTCCATCAGCTCCGCTTGCGCGACCTCCGCTCACTGTATCGGTAACGCAGTAGAGCAGATCCAGCTGGGTAAACAGGACATCGTATTTGCTGGCGGCGGCGAAGAGCTGGGCTGGGAAATGGCCTGTGAATTCGATGCGATGGGTGCTCTGTCCACCAAATACAACGAATGCCCGGAAAAAGCCTCCCGTACCTATGATGCAAGCCGTGACGGCTTTGTTATCGCAGGCGGCGGCGGTATGGTCGTGGTGGAAGAGCTGGAACACGCTCTGGCCCGCGGTGCGCACATCTATGCTGAAATTGTTGGCTACGGCGCAACCTCTGACGGCGCAGACATGGTGGCTCCATCAGGCGAAGGTGCAGTGCGCTGCATGAAGATGGCGATGCACGGCGTTGATACCCCAATCGACTACCTGAACTCCCACGGTACCTCTACTCCGGTAGGCGACGTAAAAGAGCTGGGTGCTATCCGTGAAGTGTTCGGCGACAACAGCCCGGCTATCTCCGCTACCAAAGCCATGACCGGTCACTCCCTGGGTGCGGCTGGCGTGCAGGAAGCGATCTACTCTCTGCTGATGCTGGAAAACGGCTTTATCGCGCCGAGCATCAACATTGAAGAGATGGACGAGCAGGCTGCAGGTCTGAACATCGTCACTGCGACAACCGAGCGTGAACTGACTACCGTTATGTCCAACAGCTTCGGTTTCGGCGGCACCAATGCCACGCTGGTGATGCGTAAGCTGAAAGCATAAGCGTTTGAATGTATAGTAGAAGGGAGCCTGATGGCTCCCTTTTTTTATGCCTGAACATGGAGTTATGCATGACGGCCGTTACCAAAGATAAAAACGCCGCTTCCGGCAACGTCTCGCTGTTCCGTATCGCCTTTGCGGTATTCCTCACCTATATGACCGTCGGCCTGCCATTGCCGGTGATCCCGCTGTTTGTGCACCAGGAGCTGGGCTATGGCAACACCATGGTCGGCATCGCCGTGGGTATTCAGTTTTTAGCCACGGTGTTAACCCGCGGCTATGCCGGACGGCTGGCGGATCAGCACGGCGCAAAACGCTCGGCATTGCAGGGCATGTTCGCCTGCGCACTGGCGGGTGGCGCATGGTTACTGGCCGCGCTGCTGCCGGTGGAGGCGGCCTATAAATTCGCGCTGCTGGTGGTAGGGCGCTTAATACTCGGTTTTGGTGAAAGTCAGCTCCTGACCGGCACCCTCACCTGGGGGATGGGGCTGGTCGGGCCCGCGCGCTCCGGCAAAGTGATGTCGTGGAACGGGATGGCTATCTATGGTGCGCTGGCTGCGGGTGCACCGCTGGGTCTTTTGATGAACAGTCAGTTTGGCTTTGCGGCGCTGGCCGCCACCACCATGGCGCTGCCGCTGCTGGCCTGGGCGTTTAACGGCACGGTGCGTAAAGTTCCGGCCCATAAAGGCGAACGTCCCTCTCTGTGGAGCGTGGTGGGGCAGATCTGGCAGCCAGGTCTGGGCCTTGCGCTGCAGGGCGTAGGCTTCGCGGTGATTGGCACCTTCGTCTCGCTCTACTTTATGAGCCGCGGCTGGGCGATGGCCGGGTTTACGCTTACCGCTTTTGTCGGCGCGTTTGTCCTGATGCGGGTGCTGTTCGGCTGGATGCCGGATCGTTATGGTGGCGTAAAGGTAGCGGTGGCGTCGCTGGTCATTGAAACCGTGGGTCTGGTGTTGCTCTGGCAGGCGCCGACCGCGCCGGTAGCACTGCTGGGGGCAGCCCTGACCGGCTGCGGCTGTTCGCTGATCTTCCCGGCGCTGGGTGTTGAGGTGGTTAAACGCGTTGCCCCACAGGTGCGGGGCACGGCGCTGGGAGGCTACGCCGCCTTTCAGGATATCTCATACGGCGTGACCGGGCCGCTGGCGGGGCTGTTAGCCACCTCGTTTGGCTATCCGTCGGTCTTCCTGGCGGGAGCCGTTTCAGCGGTGGTTGGGATTGTGGTGACGCTGGTGGCGTTTCGGAAATCTTAGCGGTTTGTTGCCGGGTGGCGGCTACGCCTTACCCGGCCTACAGGTTGTGTTTTTGTAGGCCCGGTAAGCGTAGCGCCACCGGGCAAAACATCAGGCGACCAGCCAGAAAATCGCCAGCGCAATGATTAACGCGATCAACATCAGGCCTGGACGGGCAGACAGCGTTCTGAAGGTTTCCACTACCGGGGCAAAGAGCGGACTGTAGATCGGCTGGATATTGCGCACTTCCGTCACGCCAGCTTCACGCTCGGTGCGGCGGACGAAGATCTCGTTGAGCAGATCCTGTACCTGGGCGGTGGTCAGCACCGTCTGCGGCGTCGCCTGCCAGTTCTGTCGGGCATAGTCCTGAATGCTGTCCCACTCCTGGGCCTCCAGCGGCTGCTTCAGCGCGGCCTGCAGAGTATGCAGCGTGGGCGCACTCTGGGTGCTCAGCGTCTGGCGTGCCTGCAGCCAGGTGGCAAGATGGGTAAACTGCCTGGCCGGGATTAACTCTCCCGCTTTCACCCCCGACAGTTCCAGCATCGACTGCCAGATGAGCTTGGTTGGCTCGCCCGTGGCGGCGGCAAGTTTGGTCACCATCTGCTTCAGCGTATTGTGTTCGGCAGGCAGCAGCGGGCGCTCCGTGGCCGGGCGCTGCTGTGGCTGCGGAATATTAAGCTGATTATTTTGCAGCAGCGTCAGCACCGTTTTGAGCTGATTGGGCGTCAGCTGGTTCAGGGCGGTCTGGCCATACTGCTGGCGAATAAAATCGCTGGCCGCCTGGCGGTTATTGCCCTGAGTCAGCAGCTCCGTCAGCTGGGAGACCATCTGCCGGGTGGTGTGGTTTTGCTGGGCGGTGTTCAGGCGCTGGTTGAGGTTTTGCTCCGCAGCAGGGAAGTGGCGCGACAGCATGGGCGCATCACTCTTTAATCCCAGATCGTGTTTCACTCCGGCCCACACCTCCGCACTCTGCTGCGACGTCAGGGCGATTAACCGGGTGATCAGACGTTCCAGTACAGTGCGTTGCTGTGTGGAGAGGGGCTGTTCGCCCGCGACGTGGGATGGACGCGGGCCATCACCCGGAGGTTGTGGCGGCGTACCTGAAATGGGCTGCATCGGCAAAAAATCCTTAAAGTCGTTACTCATCGTTAACCAGGTTTACGTATATGCCTGGCGGCCAGATTATGGCACACTTGACAGGTTTTCTTCCTCTCAAACAGGTACTCAGACGTGAAAATCCTCGTTGATGAAAATATGCCTTACGCCCGCGAGCTGTTCAGCCGCCTGGGTGAGGTTAAGGCCGTTCCTGGACGTCCCATTCCGCTCGCCGAGCTGGATGATGCCGACGCGCTGATGGTGCGCTCAGTGACCAAAGTGAATGAGGCGCTGCTGTCTGGCAAAGGGATCAAATTTGTCGGCACGGCAACCGCAGGAACCGATCATGTGGATGACGCGTGGCTGAAGCAGGCCGGGATTGGCTTTTCCGCCGCACCGGGCTGTAACGCTATTGCCGTCGTGGAGTATGTTTTTTCCTCTTTGCTGATGCTGGCCGAGCGTGATGGGTTTAGCCTGGCCGATCGCACCGTAGGCATTGTCGGGGTCGGTAACGTCGGCAGCCGCCTGCAAAAGCGCCTTGAGGCGTTAGGTATCCGCATGCTGCTGTGCGATCCGCCCCGCGCTGACCGTGGCGATGAAGGGGATTTCCGCAGCCTGGATGAGCTAGTGGCCGAGTGTGACGTGCTCACCTTCCATACGCCGCTGTTTAAAGACGGGCCGTATAAAACGCGCCATCTGGCAGACGACGCTCTGATTAGCCGCCTGAAGCCGGGCACCATCCTGATTAATGCCTGCCGTGGCCCGGTGGTGGATAACGCGGCCCTGCTGCAGCGCCTGGAAGCGGGTCAGGATCTGAGCGTGGTGCTGGATGTGTGGGAGCCAGAGCCGGATCTCAACGTGGCCCTGCTGGACAAAGTGGATATCGGTACCGCGCATATCGCGGGTTACACCCTCGAAGGTAAAGCCCGCGGCACCACCCAGGTGTTTGAGGCGTACAGCGCCTTTATCGGTAAATCCCAGCAGGTGGCGCTGGATACCCTGCTGCCAACCCCGGATTTTGGCCGCATCACCCTGCACGGCCCGCTGGATCAGGGAACGCTGAAAAGGCTGGTGCATTTAGTGTATGATGTGCGCCGCGATGACGCGCTGCTGCGAAAAGTAGCGGGTATACCGGGTGAGTTTGACAAGCTGCGTAAACATTACGTTGAGCGCCGCGAATGGTCCTCTCTGTATGTGATGTGTGATGATCCTGCTGCGGCGTCGCTGCTGCATAAGCTGGGTTTCAACGCCGTTCATCACCCGGTTCGTTAATGTCTTCTTAATGCTCCCTGGCGGATACCCCGCCAGGGACGCTTTTTTATTTCTGGAGTAAACCACCATGTCTGAAGGCTGGAACATTGCCATACTGGGCGCAACGGGCGCCGTGGGCGAAGCCCTGCTCGAAACCCTTGCTGAGCGTCAGTTCCCGGTGGGCGACATCTATGCCCTGGCGCGTAATGAGAGCGCGGGCGAGCACCTGCGTTTTGCGGGTAAATCCGTCATGGTTCAGGATGCGGCTGAGTTCGACTGGACCCAGGCGCAGCTGGCCTTTTTCGCGGCCGGGGTCGACGCCTCCGCAGCATATATTGAAGAGGCCACCAACGCGGGCTGTCTGGTCATTGATTTGAGCGGCCTGTTTGCCCTTGAGCCGGACGTGCCGCTGGTGGTGCCGGAGGTGAACCCCTTCGTGCTGGCCGACTATCGCAACCGTAACATCATCGCCGTCCCGGACAGCCTGACCAGCCAGCTGCTTAGCGCCCTGAAACCGCTCATCGACGAAGGTGGCTTGTCCCGTATCGCCGTAACCAGCCTGATGTCAGTCTCTGCCCGCGGTAAAAAAGCGGTGGATGCCCTGGCGGGGCAGAGCGCGAAGCTCCTGAACGGTATTCCGGTGGACGAAGAGGATTTCTTTGGCCGTCAGCTGGCGTTCAACATGCTGCCCTTGCTGCCGGATCGCGAAGGCAGCGTGCGCGAAGAGCGCCGTATCATCGATGAAGTGCGTAAGATCCTGCAGGACGACGGGCTGATGATCTCCGCCAACTGCGTGCAGTCCCCGGTGTTTTACGGCCATGCCCAGATGGTGAGCTTTGAAGCCATGCGTCCGCTGGCAGCGGAAGAGGCGCGCGATGCCTTTGGCCGCGGTGAAGATATTGAGCTGTCTGAAGAGAGCGAATTCCCGACCCAGGTGGGCGACGCAACGGGCAACGCGCGTCTCTCCATTGGCTGTGTACGTAACGATTACGGTATGCCGGAGCAGATCCAGTTCTGGTCGGTCGCCGATAACGTGCGTTTCGGCGGCGCGCTGATGGCGGTGAAAATCGCTGAAAAACTGGTGCAGGAGTATCTCTACTGATGTCTGAAGTGGAGCAAAAGCCCGTTCATAAGATTGCCCTCGGTATTGAGTACGATGGCAGTAAATATTATGGCTGGCAGCGTCAGAATGAGGTGCGCAGCGTCCAGGAAAAGCTGGAAAAAGCGCTCTCTCAGGTGGCGAATGAGCCCATCAATGTCCTGTGCGCGGGGCGTACCGACGCCGGTGTCCATGGTACGGGGCAGGTGGTGCATTTTGAAACCACCGCAGTGCGTAAAGATGCGGCCTGGACGCTGGGGGTAAATGCGAATTTGCCTGGTGACATCGCGGTACGTTGGGTCAAAAATGTGCCGGATGATTTTCATGCTCGGTTCAGCGCCACCGCGCGCCGCTACCGCTACATCATCTATAACCAGCGCCTTCGCCCGGCGGTGTTGGGCCAGGGCGTCACCCATTTTTACGAGCCGCTGGATGCCGATCGCATGCATCGCGCGGCGCAGGCGCTGATTGGCGAAAACGACTTCACCTCGTTCCGTGCCGTACAGTGCCAGTCTCGCACGCCTTGGCGCAACGTGATGCACATTAACGTCAGTCGGCATGGCGCGTATGTGGTGGTGGACATCAAAGCGAATGCCTTTGTTCATCATATGGTCAGGAATATTACAGGCAGCCTGATGGAAGTAGGCGCCGGACACCAGCCGGAGAGCTGGATTGCAGAGTTGCTGGCGGCGAAGGACAGAACGCTGGCGGCAGCAACGGCGAAAGCGGAAGGGCTCTATCTGGTCTCGGTCGATTACCCGGATCGGTTTGACCTTCCAAAACCGCCAATGGGCCCGCTTTTCTTAGCGGACTGATAGCCGTGGCAATAAAGGTTTAGACAATATGGATTTAATTCGCTTTCTGATCGATTTCATTCTGCATATCGATGTTCACCTGGCAGAGCTGGTCGCTGATTATGGCGTCTGGGTGTATGCCATTCTGTTCCTGATCCTGTTTTGCGAAACCGGGCTGGTGGTGACGCCCTTCTTACCGGGCGATTCGCTGCTGTTCGTGGCGGGCGCGCTGGCGTCGCTGGAGACCAACGACCTTAACGTTCACCTGATGGTGGTGTTAATGCTGATTGCCGCCATCCTTGGCGATGCGGTGAACTACACTATAGGGCGGCTATTCGGCGAGCGTTTGTTCAGTAACCCGGACTCGAAGATTTTCCGTCGCAGCTATCTCGATAAAACCCATGCGTTTTATGAGAAACACGGCGGTAAGACCATCATTCTCGCGCGCTTTGTGCCTATCGTCAGAACCTTCGCCCCGTTTGTTGCGGGTATGGGTCATATGTCGTACCGTCAGTTCGCGCTCTATAACGTCACCGGCGCGCTGCTGTGGGTGCTGAGCTTTACCTACGCGGGTTATTTCTTCGGGACCATTCCTATGATCCAGGAAAACCTTAAGTTGCTGATCGTAGGGATTATTGTGGTTTCCATTCTGCCGGGCGTCATCGAAGTGATTCGTCACCGTCGCGCGGCGGCAAAACAAGCAAAATAAAGGCACGACTGCGGTTCGACCACTTTTTTATCCAAAGTTTCGGGCTGTTATGTTTTAATGTGCAACATTCATGGTCTGTCGGGGGCAAAAATGGCATTATGCGCCCCTTGCAGCAAACCTGGTTCAGGCAGAAAGGTTATCAATGAGCTGGATTGAACGAATTAAAAGCAATATCACCCCAACCCGCAAAGCGAGTATTCCTGAAGGGGTGTGGACTAAATGTGACAGCTGTGGCCAGGTCCTGTACCGCGCCGAACTGGAGCGTAATCTCGAAGTTTGTCCGAAGTGCGATCACCACATGCGTATGTCGGCGCGTAACCGCCTGCATAGCCTGCTGGATGAAGGTTCTCTGGTTGAACTGGGTAGCGAGCTTGAGCCAAAAGATGTGCTGAAGTTCCGTGACTCCAAGAAATACAAAGACCGTCTGGCCTCTGCGCAAAAAGAGACCGGCGAGAAAGATGCCCTGGTGGTGATGAAAGGCACCCTGCACGAGATGCCGGTTGTCGCGGCGGCGTTTGAGTTCTCCTTTATGGGCGGCTCAATGGGCTCCGTAGTAGGCGCACGCTTCGTGCGTGCCGTTGAGCAGGCGCTGGAAGACAACTGTCCGCTGATCTGCTTCTCCGCCTCCGGTGGTGCACGTATGCAGGAAGCGCTGATGTCGCTGATGCAGATGGCAAAAACCTCCGCAGCGCTGGCGAAAATGCAGGAGCGCGGTCTGCCGTACATCTCCGTGCTGACCGACCCAACCATGGGCGGCGTATCGGCAAGTTTTGCGATGCTGGGCGATCTGAACATCGCTGAACCGAAAGCGCTGATCGGCTTTGCCGGCCCGCGCGTTATCGAACAAACGGTACGTGAAAAGCTGCCGCCGGGCTTCCAGCGCAGTGAGTTCCTTATCGAGAAAGGCGCTATCGACATGATCGTTCGCCGTCCGGAAATGCGCCTGAAACTGGCCAGCATTCTGGCGAAGCTGATGAATCTGCCATCGCCGAGCCCGGATGAGCCGCGCGAAGGCGTGGTGGTACCGGATCAGGAACCCGAGGCCTGATAACTGAAAAGGGCAGGGCCAGTGGCGCTGCCCTTTTGCTTTCTAACCGTAACTGAAAAGCGCGCAACATGGAAAATACTACTCTTCCCCAAGCCACGTCGCCTCTGGCCGCGTGGCTTTCTTATCTGGAAAACCTGCACAGTAAAGCCATCGACATGGGACTTGAGCGCGTCAGCCAGGTCGCGGCGCGCCTTGATGTTCTGAAACCGGCTCCCTTTGTCTTCACCGTGGCGGGTACTAACGGCAAAGGCACCACCTGCCGCACCCTGGAAGCGATGCTGATGGCGGCAGGCTACAAAGTAGGGGTCTACAGCTCGCCCCATCTGGTGCGCTATACCGAGCGCGTGCGGGTGCAGAATACAGAATTAGCCGAATCGGCGCACACCGCCTCGTTTGCGGAGATCGAAGCCGCGCGCGGCGATATTTCGCTGACCTATTTTGAATATGGCACCCTGTCGGCGCTGTGGCTCTTTAAGCAGGCGCAGCTGGACGTGGTGCTCCTTGAGGTCGGGTTAGGCGGGCGTCTGGATGCCACGAATATTGTCGACCCGGATGTGGCGGTGATCACCAGCATCGCGCTGGATCATACTGACTGGCTGGGGCCCGATCGCGAGAGCATTGGCCGTGAAAAAGCCGGTATTTTCCGCCCGGGCAAACCGGCTATCGTCGGCGAACCCGATATGCCGCACACTATTGCTGACGTGGCGCAGGAGAAAGGGTCGCTGTTGCAGCGCCGTGACGTAGACTGGCGCTACAGCGTGACGGAAAGCGGCTGGCGCTTTGAAGATGCAGCGGGCGCGCTGGATAACCTGCCGCTGCCCCAGGTACCGCAGCCGAATGCCGCCACGGCGCTGGCCGCACTGCGCGCCAGTGGTCTGGCGGTAGAGGAGCAGGCGATGCGCGACGGCATTCAGCATGCGATTCTGCCGGGGCGTTTCCAGATAGTCAGCGAATCACCGCGTCTGATTCTGGATGTGGCGCATAACCCCCATGCCGCGGCGTATCTCGCAGGACGTCTCAAATCATTGCCAAAAACCGGGCGTGTGCTGGCGGTTATCGGTATGCTTCATGATAAAGATATTGGCGGCACGCTGGCCTGCATGGAGAGTGTGGTCGATAGCTGGTATTGTGCCCCTCTGGAAGGCCCACGCGGGGCGACTGCCGAACAGTTAATGGCGCATCTCGGCGCAGGGCAGCGCTTTGATAGCGTGGCGCGGGCCTGGCGCGCGGCGATGGCCGATGCCAGACCAGAAGATACCGTGCTGGTGTGTGGTTCGTTCCACACGGTGGCACATGTCATGGACGTAATGGATGCGGGGAGAACCGGTGGCAAGTAAGTTTCAGAACCGTTTAGCAGGCACCATTGTGCTGGTGGCGCTGGGGGTGATTATTCTCCCCGGGCTGCTTGATGGACAGAAAAAACATTATCAGGATGAGTTTGCGGCGATCCCGCTGGTGCCGAAACCGGGCGATCGGGATGAGCCGGACATGCTTCCGGCGGCGACACAGGCTCTGCCTGCACAGCCACCAGAAGGGGCAGCTGAAGAGGTGCGCGCAGGCGACGCCGCGGCGCCATCGTTAGATCCGGCGCGTCTGGCAGCTGGAAACAACAACGAGCTGGATCCCGTTGCGGCGCCGGTAGAGCAGTATGCGCCGAAACCGGTGCAAAAACCGAAACCGGTTGAGAAGCCGCAGCGCGATAACACCAGCCAGCAGCTGGCGGCAGCGACAGAAACCCCACCGGCCAAACCGGCGGCAGAAGAGAAACCGGCCCCGACCGGTAAAGCCTACGTTGTGCAGCTCGGCGCCCTGAAAAACGCCGATAAGGTCAACGAGGTGGTGGCTAAACTCCGTGGCGCGGGGTATCGCGTTTACACTTCACCTACCACACCGGTACAGGGTAAAATCACCCGTATTCTCGTAGGGCCGGATGCGTCGAGAGACAAGCTGAAGGGATCGCTTGGAGAACTGAATAAACTCTCGGGTTTGAGCGGCGTGGTGATGAACTACAGCGTGAACTGAGGGTTTCTCTCACTTACGGGATAAGGCAAAAACAGGCGCAGCAGATTGCCTGAGAAGGTAACCCGCCTGGGGCGCTGAATATTTTTTCAGCGCTTTTTTATTTACGCGCGGGAAGGAAATCCCTACGCAAACGTTTTCTTTTTCTGTTAGAATTCGCCCCGAACTGGATGACAGGGCGTTTGATCGTGGGACACATATGGTCTGGATTGATTACGCCATCATTGCGGTGATAGGTTTTTCCTGTCTGGTTAGCCTGATCCGTGGCTTTGTTCGTGAAGCGTTATCGCTGGTAACCTGGGGCTGTGCCTTCTTTGTTGCCAGTCATTACTACACTTACCTGTCTGTCTGGTTCACGGGCTTTGAAGATGAACTGGTTCGAAATGGGATTGCCATCGCGGTGCTGTTTATCGCGACGCTGATTGTCGGCGCCATTGTTAACTACGTGATTGGCCAGCTGGTTGAGAAAACCGGGTTGTCAGGAACGGACAGGGTGCTGGGGATCTGTTTCGGGGCGTTGCGAGGCGCGCTGATTGTTGCCGCGATACTGTTCTTCCTTGATACCTTTACCGGGTTCTCAAAAAGTGAAGACTGGCAGAAATCGCAGCTTATCCCGCAGTTCAGCTTCATCATCAGATGGTTCTTTGACTATCTGCAAAGCTCGTCGAGTTTTTTGCCCAGGGCATAAACCCTGAGATGTGGCTTAACGAGGAAATGACGAATGTGCGGTATTGTCGGTATCGCCGGTTTCATGCCGGTAAACCAGTCTATTTATGACGCATTATCGGTGCTTCAGCACCGTGGGCAGGATGCTGCGGGTATCATCACCATTGATGCACACAACTGCTTCCGTTTACGTAAGGCCAACGGCCTGGTAAACGATGTGTTCGAAGCCCGCCATATGCAGCGTCTTCAAGGCAACATGGGTATTGGTCACGTTCGTTACCCGACTGCTGGCAGTTCCAGCGCCTCTGAAGCTCAGCCGTTCTACGTTAACTCGCCGTATGGCATTACGCTTGCCCACAACGGCAACCTGACCAATGCTCACGAGCTGCGTAAGAAGCTGTTTGAAGAGAAGCGTCGTCACATTAACACCACTTCTGATTCTGAAATCCTGCTCAACGTCTTTGCCAGCGAGCTGGATAACTTCCGTCACTATCCGCTGGAAGCTGACAACATTTTTGCCGCGGTAGCCGCCACTAACCGTCTGATCCGTGGCGCTTATGCCTGCGTCGCGATGATTATCGGCCACGGTATGGTTGCCTTCCGCGATCCTAACGGCATCCGCCCCCTGGTGCTGGGCAAGCGCGATATTGGCGACGGCCGCACCGAGTATATGGTGGCCTCCGAAAGCGTGGCGCTGGATACCCTGGGCTTTGAGTTCCTGCGTGACGTCGCACCTGGCGAAGCGGTTTACATCACCGAGAAAGGCCAGCTGTTTACTCGTCAGTGTGCGGAAAACCCGGTCAGCAATCCGTGCCTGTTCGAATATGTCTACTTCGCCCGTCCGGACTCCTTCATCGACAAGATCTCCGTCTACAGCGCCCGTGTGAATATGGGAACCAAGCTCGGCGAGAAGATTGCCCGTGAGTGGGAAGACCTGGATATCGACGTGGTGATCCCTATCCCGGAAACCTCCTGCGATATCGCCCTGGAGATGGCGCGTATTCTGGGTAAACCTTACCGCCAGGGATTCGTGAAGAACCGCTACGTTGGCCGTACCTTTATCATGCCGGGCCAGCAGCTGCGCCGTAAATCGGTGCGCCGCAAGCTGAACGCCAACCGCGCCGAGTTCCGCGACAAGAACGTGCTGCTGGTGGATGACTCTATCGTGCGCGGCACCACCTCTGAGCAGATTATCGAGATGGCCCGTGAAGCGGGTGCGAAGAAGGTCTATCTGGCCTCTGCGGCACCGGAGATTCGCTTCCCGAACGTGTATGGCATCGATATGCCTACCGCCAACGAGCTGATTGCCCACGGTCGTGAAGTGGATGAGATCCGCCAGATCATCGGTGCCGACGGCCTGATTTTCCAGGATCTGAACGATCTGATCGACGCGGTGCGCGCCGAGAACCCGGATATTCAGCAGTTCGAGTGCTCGGTGTTTAACGGTATCTACGTAACCAAAGATGTGGATCAGGGCTACCTGGACTACCTCGATTCGCTGCGCAACGACGACGCGAAAGCCGTCCAGCTGGCGAACGATCTCGAAAGTTTAGAGATGCATAACGAAGGTTAAGCACTATCGCAAGCGAGGGCATCTGCCCTCGCTTGCAACTCCCGCCAAAATCCTGCACAGTCAGCCCTGTAACAGCAAGGGCGAACATCATGAAACGATTAATTGTAGGGATCTCAGGGGCCAGCGGCGCGATTTACGGTGTCCGTTTGTTGCAGGTATTGCGCGACGTCGCCGAGGTTGAAACGCATCTGGTGATGAGCCAGGCTGCGCGTCAGACCCTCTCTCTCGAAACCGATTACTCCCTGCGTGACGTTCAGGCGCTGGCCGATGTGGTGCATGACGCGCGCGATATCGCCGCCAGCATCTCCTCCGGGTCGTTTAAAACGGCGGGCATGGTGATCCTGCCTTGTTCCATCAAAACTCTCTCCGGTATCGTCAACAGCTATACCGATACGCTGGTGACCCGCGCGGCCGATGTGATATTAAAAGAGCGTCGTCCGCTGGTATTGTGCGTGCGTGAAACCCCGCTGCATCTGGGCCATCTGCGCCTGATGACCCAGGCCGCTGAACTGGGGGCGGTGATCATGCCGCCGGTGCCGGCGTTTTATCACCGTCCGCAAAGCCTGGATGATGTGATTAATCAGACCGTGAATCGGGTGCTCGATCAGTTCGACATTGACCTGCCGGACGATCTCTTTACCCGCTGGCAGGGCGCCTGACGGTAAAGCTGTTCTGCCAGAGTGCAGCTCACCGCAACATGCCCTGTTTCAGGGCAATTCTGCAACAGCGATCATATCCTCAACATTTAATCCCTTTTTTCCTTTCCAGGCACTGCGGTTCGTTTGGCAGACCTGCTATCTTTCACCATTAAGGCAATCCTGCAACCTTTCATTAACATATTTAACGCCGTAATTTTGCGTTATGTGCAATGTGGCATAAGACCTGCAAGAGATTGCCTGCAACAACACACAACACAATCTATTACATAAGAAAATCACGACACTTGAGGGTAATGTATGAAGAAGACGGTTCTGGCTCTGTCTTTGCTGGTGGGATTAAGCGCTGCGGCAAGCAGCTTTGCGGCGCTCCCACAGAACGTACGTATCGGTACAGACGCAACCTATGCCCCGTTCTCATCGAAAGATGCGAAGGGGGATTTCGTTGGGTTTGATATCGACCTGGGAAATGAGATGTGCAAACGCATGTCCGTGAAATGTACCTGGGTGGGCAGCGACTTTGACGCGCTGATCCCGTCCCTGAAAGCCAAGAAGATTGACGCGATCATCTCCTCGCTCTCGATTACTGAAAAACGTCAGCAGGAGATCGCCTTCTCTGAGAAGCTCTACGCGGCGGATTCACGTCTGATTGCGGCGAAAGGCTCCCCAATCCAGCCAACCATTGACTCGCTGAAAGGCAAGCATGTTGGCGTGCTGCAGGGCTCAACGCAGGAAGGCTATGCGAACGCTAACTGGCGTGAGAAGGGCGTGGACGTGGTGGCGTACCAGAACCAGGATCTGATCTATTCCGATCTGGCGGCAGGGCGTCTGGATGCAGCTTTCCAGGATGAAGTCGCCGCGAGCGAAGGCTTCCTGAAGCAGCCTGCGGGTAAAGAGTTTGCCTTTGCTGGCCCGTCCGTTAAAGACAAAAAATATTTCGGCGACGGCACCGGGATCGGCCTGCGTAAAGACGATGCCGAGCTGAAAGCGGCCTTTGATAAAGCCTTCACTGAACTGCGTAAAGACGGTACCTACGACAAACTGGCGAAGAAATACTTCGACTTCAATGTTTACGGCGATTAACCGGAACTGACGGGTGCGCACCATAATGGCTCCCCGTTATGGTGCGACAATGGCCTTTGCGAACCAGGATGGTGCAAATCGTGCGCCGCGTTGGTTATAAAGTGAATAGTTAAGCACTCGCGATGCACTTTTTCGCGCCTGCCGGGCATAATCTTTTGCCTTGCCGCGGCGATTAGTGGCACATTAAAGGCACCCTGTCGACGTTAAAATCCCGTAAGAAGACAGTCTGTTGAGGATAGATATGAAAAAACTGGTTTTGTCACTTTCTCTGGCTCTGGCCTTTTCCAGCGCTACCGCGGCATTTGCAGCAATTCCGCAAAAAGTTCGTATTGGTACTGACCCGACTTATGCTCCCTTCGAATCGAAGAATGCGCAGGGTGAACTGGTAGGATTTGATATCGATTTGGCTAAAGAGCTGTGCAAACGTATCAAAACAGAGTGTACCTTCGTTGAAAACCCACTGGATGCGCTGATCCCTTCGCTGAAAGCGAAAAAAATCGACGCCATTATGTCTTCCCTCTCTATCACCGAAAAACGCCAGCAGGAGATTGCCTTCACCGACAAGCTTTATGCAGCGGACTCGCGTCTGGTGGTAGCAAAATCTTCCGATATTCAGCCGACCATCGAATCACTGAAAGGTAAACGTGTGGGCGTGCTGCAGGGCACCACTCAGGAGACCTTCGGCAACGAGCACTGGGCACCAAAAGGGATTGAAATCGTCTCTTACCAGGGCCAGGAGAATATCTACGCTGACCTGACTGCAGGCCGTATTGACGCCGCCTTCCAGGATGAAGTGGCTGCCAGTGAAGGCTTCCTGAAGCAGCCGGTTGGTAAAGATTACAAGTTCGGCGGTCCGTCCATCAAGGACGAGAAACTCTTCGGCGTGGGCACCGGTATGGGGCTGCGTAAAGAGGATAACGAACTGCGTGAAGCGCTAAACAAAGCCTTTGCCGAGATGCGCGCCGACGGCACTTACGAAAAACTGGCGAAGAAATACTTCGACTTTGATGTCTACGGTGGTTAATCCCTCCACTTAATAACGTGCGGCCCCTCCCGTCCCGGGAGGGGAAAAGACACGGCTACACCACTCACGACAGGGCAGGCGGTATGCTGTACGGATTTTCTGGCGTAATTTTACAAGGCGCATTGGTCACCCTTGAACTGGCCCTCAGTTCGGTGGTGCTGGCCGTGTTAATAGGCCTTGCAGGCGCGGGCGCGAAGCTCTCTGCGAATCGGGCGATGGCGCTGCTGTTTGAGGGCTATACCACCCTGATCCGCGGGGTGCCTGACCTGGTGCTGATGCTGCTGATCTTCTACGGTCTGCAAATCGCCCTTAACGGCATCACGGATGCCATCGGTATGGCGCAGATTGATATCGATCCGATGGTGGCCGGTATCATCACCCTGGGCTTTATCTACGGCGCCTATTTTACCGAAACCTTCCGCGGGGCCTATCTCGCGGTGCCGAAAGGGCATATCGAAGCGGCTACGGCCTTCGGGTTTACCTCCTCACAGACGTTTCGCCGCATTATGTTTCCGGCCATGATGCGCTTTGCGCTGCCGGGGATTGGCAACAACTGGCAGGTTATCCTCAAAGCGACGGCACTGGTCTCCTTACTGGGGCTGGAAGATGTGGTAAAAGCCACGCAGCTGGCAGGCAAAAGCACCTGGGAACCGTTCTACTTCGCGATTGTCTGCGGGGTGATTTATCTGGTGTTTACCACTGTCTCCAATGGCGTGCTGCTGCTGCTCGAACGTCGCTATTCCGTGGGTGTGAAGAGGGCTGACCTGTGATCGAAATTATTCAGGAATACTGGAAATCCCTGCTGTGGACCGACGGATACCGCTTTACCGGTGTGGCGATCACCCTCTGGCTGCTGATTTCTTCTGTGGTGATGGGCGGGATCCTGGCGATTTTCCTCGCCATTGGCCGCGTCTCCAGCAATAACTACATCCGCTTCCCCATCTGGCTGTTTACCTACGTGTTCCGCGGTACGCCGCTCTATGTGCAGCTGCTGGTCTTCTACTCCGGGATGTACACGCTGGAAATCGTCAAAGGCACCGAGATGCTGAATGCGTTCTTCCGCAGCGGGCTGAACTGTACCGTGCTGGCGTTAACGCTGAACACCTGCGCCTACACCACCGAGATCTTTGCCGGCGCGATCCGCTCCGTGCCGCACGGTGAAATTGAGGCGGCGCGGGCGTATGGCTTCTCCTCCGTGAAGCTCTATCGCTGCATTATTCTGCCGTCGGCGCTGCGTATTGCGCTGCCTGCCTACAGCAACGAAGTGATTTTAATGCTGCACTCCACCGCGCTGGCCTTTACCGCTACCGTGCCGGATCTGCTGAAGATTGCCCGTGATATTAACTCGGCGACCTATCAGCCGTTTACCGCCTTCGGGATCGCAGCAGTGCTCTATTTAATCATCTCTTATGTCCTGATTAGCCTGTTCCGCAAAGCGGAAAAACGCTGGTTGCAGCATGTCAAACCTTCGACGCACTGAGAATGAAGATGGCTGAGAACAAATTAAACGTTATCGATTTGCACAAACGCTACGGCGAACATGAAGTGCTGAAAGGGGTGTCGCTGCAGGCGAATGCGGGCGATGTGATCAGTATTATCGGCTCCTCAGGATCGGGTAAAAGTACCTTCCTGCGCTGCATTAACTTTCTTGAAAAGCCGAGTGCCGGCTCGATTGTGGTCAGCGGTGAAAACATTAATCTGGTGCAGGACAAAGACGGTCAGCTGAAGGTGGCGGATAAACACCAGCTGCGGATGTTGCGTACTCGTCTGACGATGGTGTTCCAGCACTTTAACCTCTGGAGCCACATGACTGTGCTGGAGAACGTCATGGAAGCGCCGGTGCAGGTGCTGGGCTTAAGCAAGCAGGAAGCCCGTGCCCGCGCGGAGAAATACCTGGCGAAAGTGGGTATCGACGAACGCCAGCAGATGAAATACCCGGTGCATCTCTCCGGCGGTCAGCAGCAGCGTGTCTCTATCGCCCGTGCGCTGGCGATGGAGCCGGAAGTGCTGCTCTTTGACGAACCCACCTCCGCGCTCGATCCCGAGCTGGTGGGCGAAGTGCTGCGCATCATGCAGCAGCTCGCCGAAGAGGGGAAAACCATGGTGGTGGTGACCCACGAGATGGGCTTTGCCCGTAACGTCTCCAACCACGTGATTTTCCTCCATCAGGGCGTAATCGAAGAGCAGGGGCATCCGGATGAGGTATTAGGTAACCCGAAGAGCCCGCGTCTGCAGCAGTTCCTGAAAGGGTCTTTAAAGTAGTTTTTTGCCCGGCCAACAGAGTGTGTAGGCCGGGCAAACACAGTGCCGCCCGGCATTCAGGCCGCACTCACCTCCAGTCGGTACACCCAGTCGTCATACCGCACCCCATTAATCTCATACGCTTTTTCCAGTACCTGGGTGCGCACAAAACCCGCTTTCTCTAACACCCGCACCGACCCGCCATTATCCGCCAGTACCCAGGCATTAACCGCCCTGACGCCCATCCGGATAAATGCGTATTCACACACGGCGCGCAGCGCCTCGCTGGCAATTCCCCGGCCCTGGGCGGCGGCAATCACGGTGTAGCCAATATCGGCCTCTTCAGGGTAGCGGGCGCTGATCTGCAGACCAATATCCCCGAGCGGGGTGGCATCATCATGGGCGCGGATCACAAAGGTGTGCGGGGCGGTAAGACGGGCGGCAAACAGGCGTCGGGTCTCTTTTTCCGGAGCAATCGTGGCCATATAGCGCATGATCTCCGGGGATTCGCGCAGAGTATGGAAAAAGGGCCAGTCAGAGAGCTCAAAAGGGGAGAGCGTCAGCCGGGAAGTAGTAATTGTTGCCATCGAAGCGCCTTGAACAGGGAGCGGACGTAACAAATTAACACGGCTGACAGCGTAAATTTAACCTACCACATCTCCCAGGGCCTCTTCTAAGTCGTACCACCTGAAAGCAAAGCCGGAGGCTTCCAGGCGCTTCGGCAGCGCACGCTGGCCGCCCAGCACCAGCACGGAGGATTCCCCCATCAGCAGGCGGATAGCGGTGGCGGGCGCGCGAACTACGGCAGGGCGATGCACCGCATGGCCCAGGGCATGGGCAAAGTGCTCGTTACGCACCGGGTAGGGGGAGACCATATTGAACGGGCCGCGCAGATCGTTATCCAGCAGCCAGAGAATGCCGTTGACCATATCGTCGATATGGATCCATGCCAGGTACTGACGCCCGTTACCGACCGGGCCGCCAAGACCCAGCTTAAATACCGGCAGCATCTTGCCGAGAATCCCCCCTTTGGGGGCCAGCACCACGCCGGTGCGCAACAGGCACACGCGGGTCTTTTCGCTCCGCGCGCCGCAGGCAATCTGCTCCCAGCGGGCGCACAGTTTATGGGTAAATTCATTGTGCGGCGGCTCCTCTTCGGTCACCACCACCTCGCCTAAATCGCCGTAATAACCTGAAGCCGAACCGGAGATAAACACCGAGGGCGGCGTGTCGCTGGCCTTAACCATATCGACTAGCCGCTGGGTGATGTTCCAGCGACTGTTGCACAGACGCTGTTTATGCTCTTTTGTCCAGCGCTTGTCGGCTATGGGCTCGCCTGCAAGATTGATGACAGCATCAAAGCCGTTAAGATCCTGGTGCTCCGTCAGCCCTTTCCAGATATCGATGCCGGAGCCGAGTAGCTGGCGCGCCTTCTCAGGGCTACGCGTGACCACAGTCAGCTCATGGCCCAATACCTGCAAACGTGGGATCAAATGCCGGCCAATCAGGCCGGTGCCGCCGGTTACCAGGATCTTCATACAACCTCCAGGGTTGCGCTTAGCGTTGCCAGCTTAACGTCATAGAGACGGAGTCGGCGTAACGCAGCGCGTGAAGTTTATCGATCTCGACTTCAGCATAGGTGACCCAGTGATGTTCGCGTGCGATATCCAGCACATCCTGAGTTAATTTTTCCAGCAAAGAGAAGCGGTTATTCTCCACCAGATGAATAATGCTCTTGGTAATGGTGCGATAGTTCAGCGCATCATTAATGTCTTCACTGGCGCGGGCTTTGTCTGCCGGATAGTGGATCGTCACGTTAATAACGATATCCTGGCGGTTAGCACGCTCCTCTTCTTTGATTCCAATAAAGGTGCGCAGGCGTAAATTTTTAATACGAATAATTGCGTCTTGCTGGGACATTGCAGGCTTCCTCCGTGTCATTATCGACACCATAATACATGAGGAAAGCGTTTATATCTGCTGCACTTTTTGCATTGCACGCTCGGTTGCCGGGCGGGTGCGGATCCGCTCAAACCAGTTGTTCACCGCGGGCCATGACGCCAGATCGACGCGATGGTTTTCATGGGTGTTGACCCACGGCCAGCAGGCGATATCTGCGATGCTGTAGTGTTCACCCCCCAGCCACGGCGATTTTTCCAGCCGCTTGTTCAATACGTTATAGAGCCGCTGCGTTTCGACCTGAAAACGTTCGATGGCATAGGCGATAGGCTGTGGCGCAGCATGGTTAAAGTGGTAGTTCTGACCAATCATCGGCCCCAGGCCGCCAACCTGCCAGAAGAGCCACTGCAGCGTGACGTGGCGTTCACGTAATTCCCCACTCAGCAGCTTGCCGGTTTTTTCAGCCAGATAGAGCAATATTTCGCCGGACTCAAACAGGCTCAGCGGGGTACCGCCATCCTCCGGATCGTGATCGACAATCGCCGGAATTTTATTGTTGGGGGAAATGGCGAGAAACTCGGGGCGGAACTGTTCGCCTTTGCTGATATTGACCGGCAGGATGCGGTAGTCCAGCTGGGCCTCTTCCAGAAAAAGAGTGATCTTATGCCCGTTGGGAGTAGGGGCGTAATAAAGGTCAATCATCGCAACTCCTGTCATAGCGCTTTTTTCTGCATAGAATTGAGTATAGGTGGTGATGATAAATCGTGAGTTTTCATCAAGTGACAGCCGGGACAGGAGGTTATATTTTGGATATCTCTCCATCACCTGAAACCTTATGAGGACGTTATGAGCCAACCTGCGATTACCCTGTGGTCAGATGCCGACTATTTTTCACCCTACGTGATGAGCGTGTACGTCGCGTTGGCCGAAAAGGGATTGCCCTTCGCCCTGAAGACCATCGACCTCAGCCGGGGAGAAAACCGGCAGCCGCAGTGGCAGGGCTACGGGCTGACCCGTCGCGTACCGGTGCTCGAGGTAGACGGGTTTGAACTCAGCGAATCCTCTGCGATTACCGAATATCTGGAAGAGTGTTTTGCGCCGCCGGAATGGGAGCGGATCTATCCGCTCGATCTGCAAAAACGCGCCCGCGCGCGCCAGATCCAGGCGTGGCTGCGCAGCGATCTGATGCCCATCCGTGAAGAGCGTTCTACCGATGTGGTGTTTGCCGGGGTGAAAAAACCAGCCCTGAGCGAAACTGCCCAGCGGGCGGCAAGCCAGTTGATGGATACCGCTACCTCGCTTCTGGCCCACGGCAACCAGAATTTATTCGGGGAATGGTGCATTGCGGATAGCGATCTGGCGCTGATGCTCAACCGCCTGGTGCTCAATGGTGACGACGTACCGCAGCAGCTGGTAGATTACGCCAGCTTCCAGTGGCAGCGCGCCTCAGTGCAGCGTTATGTGGCGCTTTCAGCGAAGCGGGCTGGCTGATAAGGCCTGCTGATTCAGGTATGATGGGGCGGCTTTTCACTACAAGGAGTCACTGATGAAGCTGATGTTTGCATCGGACATTCACGGCTCGCTACCGGCGACCGAAAAAGTGCTTTCGATGTTTAACCAGAGCGGGGCGCAATGGCTGGTGATCCTCGGCGATGTGCTGAATCACGGCCCGCGCAACCCGCTTCCTGAAGGCTATGCGCCTGCTGAGGTTGCAGAGCGGCTTAACGCTTTTGCCTCGCGCATTATCGCCGTACGGGGCAACTGCGACAGCGAAGTCGACCAGATGTTACTGGACTTTCCCATCACCGCCCCGTGGCAGCAGATCTTGCTGGAGGACTGCCGTCTCTTTATCACCCACGGCCATCTGTTTGGTCCGGATAATCTGCCCGCGCTGAATGCTGGCGATGTACTGGTTTATGGTCATACTCATATTCCGGTAGCCGGGAAGAAGGGCGACATTATTCATTTCAACCCTGGCTCCGTCAGCCTGCCTAAAGGCGGGTTTCCACCCAGCTATGGGATGCTGAAAGAGGGCCATTTGTGCGTTATGACGCTGAATGACAGCCAGGTTATTGCAGAGTCCAGGATTAATCCGTAACTTACTCCTCAACAGTAAACGCGCCGTGAGAGCGCTTTAAAGAGAAGGTTTCCCGATGGTGGAGCAGAGTCATTTGGCAAGTACTGAGTGGGTAGATATAGTCAGCGAAGACAATGAAGTCATCGCCCAGGCGAGCCGCGAGCAGATGCGGGCGCAGCGCCTGCGCCATCGCGCAACCTATATCGTGGTGCATGATGGTATGGGCAACATTCTGGTGCAGCGGCGTACCGAAACGAAAGATTTCATGCCCGGCATGCTCGATGCAACGGCTGGTGGCGTGGTGCAGGCCGATGAGCTGTTACTTGACTCCGCCCGCCGTGAAGCGGAAGAGGAGCTGGGGATTGCCGGTGTGCCGTTTGCCGAACACGGTCAGTTCTATTTTGAAGACAGTCACTGCCGCGTCTGGGGAGGCCTGTTCAGCTGCGTCTCCCACGGTCCGTTTGCGCTGCAGGAAGAAGAGGTCAGCGAAGTGTTCTGGATGACCCCGGCGGAGATCACCGCCCGTTGCGATGACTTCACCCCTGATTCGTTAAAAGCGCTGGCACTGTGGATGAGCCGCAACGCCAACAACGAACCGGCTAAGCAAGAAGAAGCGTAATTCTGATAATAAAAAAGGCGACCCTGGGGTCGCCTTTTTACGTTTGGCAGCAGCTTACTGCTGTGAAGCCTGGATCGCGGTCAGTGCGATGGTGTAGACGATATCGTCTACCAGCGCGCCACGAGACAGGTCGTTCACTGGCTTGCGCATACCCTGCAGCATCGGTCCGATGGAGATCAGGTCGGCAGAACGCTGTACCGCTTTGTAAGTGGTGTTACCGGTGTTCAGATCCGGGAAGATGAACACGGTAGCACGACCGGCAACCGGCGAGTTAGGCGCTTTGGATTTGGCAACGTCAGCCATTACTGCGGCGTCATACTGCAGCGGGCCATCGATAACCAGATCCGGGCGTTTTTCCTGCGCCAGACGGGTGGCTTCACGTACTTTCTCTACGTCGCTACCTGCACCAGAGTTACCGGTGGAGTAGGAGAGCATCGCTACGCGCGGTTCGATACCGAAGGCAATCGCGGAGTCAGCGGACTGAATCGCGATCTCTGCCAGCTGTTCAGCGGTTGGATCCGGGTTGATCGCACAGTCACCGTAAACGTAAACCTGTTCCGGCAGCAGCATGAAGAAGACGGAAGAGACCAGAGAGCTGCCTGGTGCAGTTTTGATCAGCTGCAGCGGTGGACGGATGGTGTTCGCGGTGGTGTGAACAGCCCCGGAAACCAGACCGTCAACTTCGTCCTGCTCCAGCATCAGGGTACCGAGAACCACGTTGTCTTCCAGCTGTTCGCGGGCAACGGCTTCGGTCATGCCCTTGCTCTTACGCAGCTCAACCAGACGGGCAACATAGCTTTCGCGCACCACTTCTGGATCCACGATTTCGATACCCGCACCCAGCTCAACGCCCTGGGACGCTGCGACGCGGGTGATCTCATCCGGGTTACCCAGCAGCACACAGGTCGCGATACCGCGCTCGGCACAGATTGCTGCGGCTTTAACGGTACGTGGTTCGTCGCCTTCAGGCAGAACAACGCGTTTGCCCGCTTTACGCGCCAGCTCGGTCAGCTGGTAACGGAAGGCTGGTGGAGAGAGACGACGGCTGCGCTCGGAGGTCGCGGTCAGGGATTCAATCCAGTCAGGATTGATGCAACCGGCCACATATTCCTGCACTTTCTCGATACGCTGGTGGTCATCAGCCGGCACTTCCAGGTTGAAGCTCTGCAGGCTCAGGGAGGTCTGCCAGGTGTTGGTGTTCACCATGAAGACCGGCAGGCCGGTAGCAAACGCGCGTTCGCACAGTTTGCTGACGCGTGGGTCCATTTCATAGGCACCGGTCAGCAGAATCGCACCGATCTCCACGCCGTTCATCGCGGCCAGACAGGCTGCAACCAGCACGTCAGGACGGTCAGCAGAGGTCACCAGCAGGGAACCTGCACGGAAGTGCTCCAGCATGTGCGGAATGCTACGCGCACAGAAGGTTACGGACTTCACGCGACGGGTATTGATATCGCCTTCGTTCACGATGGTGGCGTTCAGGTGACGCGCCATGTCGATAGCACGGGTCGCGATCAGATCGAAGCTCCACTGCACCGCGCCCAGCACTGGCAGCGGGCTGAATTCCTGCAGCTTAGCCGGATCGATTTTCACGATTTTCGCTTTGGAGGAATCGTCGAAGATTTCGGACAGGTCAGGGCGGGTACGGCCTTGCTCATCAACCGGGGCGTTCAGTTTGTTCACAATCACGCCGGTGATGTTGCTGTTTTTCGCGCCGCCGAAGCTGCTGCGGGTCAGCTCAATACGCTCTTTCAGCTGTTCCGGGGTATCGGTACCCTGGGACATCACAAACACGATTTCCGCGTTCAGCGTCTTGGCGATTTCGAAGTTCAGAGACTGGGCAAACTGATGCTTGCGCGTCGGAACCAGGCCTTCTACCAGCACCACTTCCGCATCCTGGGCGTTAGCGTGGTAGTTAGCGATGATCTCTTCCATCAGCACATCTTTCTGGTTGCTGGAGAGCAGAGACTCAACGTGGCTCATCTTCACCGGTTCAGCGGCTGGCAGGTTAGAGTTTGCACGAACAATTGTGGTGGTCTGGTCTGGTGCGTCGCCACCAGCACGTGGTTGAGCGATTGGCTTAAACACGCTCAGACGAACGCCTTTGCGTTCCATCGCACGGATCACACCGAGGCTGACGCTGGTCAGGCCTACGCTGGTTCCGGTCGGGATCAGCATAATAGTACGGGACACGATTTATCCTCTTTCGTTACCGCCGAAAACGGGCGGGCTTCAAAACAGCACCGCCAGCATTGCTGGCGGTGTGGAATCAGGCAGTCAGACGGCTCGCGTCTTGCGCGATAACCAGCTCTTCGTTGGTTGGGATAACCATTGCAAGCGTGGTGCCTTCTTTGTTGATGAAGCCAGACTTACCGAAGCGCGCGGCCAGGTTACGTTCATGGTCAACATCAAAGCCCAGCACGCCCAGTTTGCCCAGGGAGAGCTCGCGCACCATTGCCGCGTTCTCACCGATACCACCCGTGAAGACTACGCCATCCAGACGACCGTCCATCAGTGCAGTGTAAGAACCGATGTACTTGGCCAGACGGTGGCAGTAAACGTCCATTGCACGTTTAGCGTCTTCTTTCTCTGCGTAGTTGTCTTCAACGTAACGGCAGTCGCTGGTCACTTCGGTCAGACCCAGCAGGCCAGACTCTTTGGTCAGCATCTTGTTGATATCTTCTACGCTCATACCCAGGGTATCGTGCAGGTGGAAGATGATCGCCGGGTCGATATCACCGGAGCGAGTACCCATGACCAGGCCTTCCAGCGGGGTCAGACCCATAGAGGTATCAACACATTTGCCGTTACGGATAGCAGAAACGGAACCGCCGTTGCCCAGGTGGCAAGTGATGATGTTCACTTCCTCTACCGGCTTGTTCAGCATTTTTGCTGCTTCTTGCGTGACGTAGAAGTGGCTGGTGCCGTGTGCGCCATAGCGACGAACGCCGTGCTCTTTGTACAGTTTGTACGGCAGGGCATAGAGGTAAGACTCTTCCGGCATGGTCTGATGGAACGCGGTATCAAATACGGCCACGTTCTTGTCTTTCAGCTGCGGGAAGGCTTTCAGTGCTTCAGCGATACCGATCAGGTGAGCCGGGTTATGCAGCGGTGCAAAAGAGGCTGAGTCTTTGATGCCCTGAATAACGCTGTCATCAATGACCACAGATTTGGTGTACTTCTCGCCACCATGAACAATACGGTGACCGATTGCGGTCAGCTGAGCGGACAGTTCCGGTTTTTGTGCCAGGATAGTGTTAACGATAAAGTTCAGCGCTTCGCTGTGAGCGGCGCCTGCACCTAAAGCCGCTTCCTGTTTGCTGCCGTCCATTTTCCACTTCAGACGTGCTTCAGGAAGATGGAAACATTCGGCCAAACCAGAAAGGTACTCTTCACCGTTAAGCGCATCGATGATGGCGAATTTGAGGGAAGAGCTACCGCAGTTCAGAACCAGTACTAACTTACTCGACATGGAAGTACCTATTATTGATACGTGGCTAAAAAAACGTCAGTGAGTCCAGGATCGTAGCGCAAGATATCGCTGACATTTATGATTAACATCATGCCGGAAGGACATTCTGGCATCATGAAAAGAATACATATGATTTTATGCCATTTTGCGCATTTTTCCGGCAATGGCATAATATGCGATAATTTGACGAGTGAACGTTCCTCGTCTAAGGCCTTTGCAGGCCGGCACAGGATACCTGATACTGGGTAGCGCTGACAAAAGTTTTTGAACGTTGTCATGACCAGTTGTGGTTTTGCACGATTTTTTTAATCTTTATATGTGAAGTTGAGGTAAGCCATGTCGACACCCGAGCATCCATCCGTGAGCTTTTTTAGCCTTTTTCGCCGGGGGCAGCACTATGCAAAGACGTGGCCTCTGGAAAAGCGTCTGGCGCCCGTCTTTATTGAAAACCGAGTGATCCGCGCCACTCGTCACGCTATTCGCCTGATGCCGCCTCTCGCGGTCTTTACCCTGTGCTGGCAGATTGCGCTGGGCGGGCAGCTTGGCCCTGCCGTTGCTACCGCGCTGTTTGCCCTGAGCCTGCCGATGCAGGGGCTGTGGTGGCTTGGTAAACGCTCGGTCACACCGCTGCCGCCATCCGTGTTGTCCTGGTTCTATGAGGTTCGCGGTAAGCTGCAGGATGCCGGACAGGCGCTCGCGCCGGTAGAGGGAAAACCCGATTATCAGGCGCTGGCGGATACGCTGAAGCGGGCATTTAAGCAACTTGATAAAACATTCCTTGATGACTTGTGATTGATCATCGAAACGATGATCAAAAGAAGGCACAGTAACCCACCGTTACCGTGTCTTTTTTTAAAGCTGCCATGCGCAACAGGAGTCGAAAGATGGAAATGACCCACGCTCAACGTCTGATTTTGTCCAATCAGTACAAAATGATGACTATGCTTGATCCCGACAACGCAGAGCGCTATCGCCGCTTGCAGACTATCGTCGAACGTGGCTTTGGTTTACAGATGCGCGAGCTGGATCGCGACTTTGGCGAACTGAAAGAAGAGACCTGCCGCCAGGTCATCGACATCATGGAGATGTACCACGCCCTGCATGTCTCCTGGACCAACCTGAAAGATGCCCAGACCATCGATGAACGTCGTGTCACCTTCCTGGGTTTTGATGCGGCCACCGAATCCCGTTACCTGAGCTATGTCCGCTTTATGGTCAATGTCGAAGGTCGCTATACCCATTTCGATGCCGGTACCCATGGCTTTAATGCCCAGACCCCGATGTGGGAAAAATATCAGCGCATGCTCAGCGTGTGGCACGCTTGCCCGCGCCAGTACCACCTGAGCAGCAACGAGATCCAACAAATTATTAATGCCTGACGGAGGTAGATGTGCAGTGTAAAGGTTTTCTGTTTGATCTGGACGGTACGCTGGTCGATTCGCTACCGGTTGTAGAACGCTCCTGGTGCCGTTGGGCCGACAGGCATGGCATTGACCATCAGGACGTACTGAATTTTATCCATGGCAAACAGGCCATAACCTCTTTACGGCACTTTCTCCAGGGAAAAAGTGAAGCGGAAATTCAGGCGGAGTTCACCTGGCTTGAGCAGGTCGAGGCTACCGATACCGACGGTATCACCGCGCTGCCGGGGGCACAGGCGCTGCTCACCCATCTGAATGAAGCGGCAATCCCCTGGGCTATCGTCACCTCCGGTTCGGTTCCTGTGGCCCATGCCCGCCATAAAGCGGCAGGCCTGCCGCTGCCGGAAGTCTTTATCACCGCGGAGCGGGTCAAGCGCGGCAAGCCAGAGCCCGATGCCTTCTTACTGGGCGCGGAGCTGCTTGGGCTGGCGCCTGAAGAGTGTGTGGTGGTAGAAGATGCCGCAGCCGGCGTGCTGGCGGGCCTCAATGCCGGAAGCCACGTCATTGCCGTCAATGTCCCCGCTAACTCGCCGCGTCTGGATGAGGCGGATTTTGTGCTCACCACGCTGGAGGCACTCGCCGTCAGCCGTGAGCCCGACGGGAATGTAACAGTCACCCGGAAAATGTAATCACATGATTTAGCCCCACATTGTTGGGGCTTTTTTATGGCACTATCTGATGCACTCTTTTCTGACAAGGATCTGTTGTGAACGGTGAACTTATCTGGGTGTTAAGCCTGCTTCTTATCGCCATTATTCTTTTTGCAACCGGCAAAATCCGCATGGATGCCGTGGCGCTGCTGGTGATCGTCGCTTTTGTGCTGAGCGGCACCTTAACCCTCCCGGAAGCCTTTTCCGGCTTTAGCGATCCCAACGTGATTCTGATTGCCGCCCTGTTTATTATCGGCGACGGCCTGGTGCGGACCGGCGTGGCAACCAGTATGGGCTCGTGGCTGGTGAGCGTGGCGGGCAACAGCGAGACCAAAATGCTGGTCTTTTTGATGCTCACCGTGGCTGGACTCGGGGCCTTTATGAGCTCCACCGGGGTGGTGGCTATCTTCATTCCTGTGGTGTTGAGCGTCTCCATGCGCATGCAGATTTCGCCGTCGCGCCTGATGATGCCGCTGAGTTTTGCCGGGCTTATCAGCGGCATGATGACGCTGGTGGCGACTCCGCCGAACCTGGTGGTGAATAGTGAACTGCTGCGTGAAGGCCTGGACGGTTTCGACTTCTTCAGCGTGACGCCGCTGGGGCTGATTGTCCTGGTGATAGGCATTGTCTATATGCTGTTAACCCGCTTTGCCCTGAAAAGCGAAAAGCAGGATAAAACCCGCGACGGCTGGAAGCGCCGCACGTTTCGCGATCTGATCAAAGAGTATCGCCTCACCGGGCGCGCGCGCCGTCTGGCGATCCGCCCCGGTTCGCCGCTGATTGGGCAACGCCTGGACGATCTAAAACTCCGCGAACGCTACGGGGCCAACGTCATCGGCGTGGAGCGCTGGCGCCGTTTTCGTCGGGTTATCGTTAACGTAAATGGTGTATCGGAGTTTCGCGCCCGGGATGTGTTGCTCATTGATATGTCTTCGGCAGAGGTCGATCTGCGCGAATTTTGCAGCGAGCAGCTGCTGGAGCCGATGGTCCTGCGCGGGGAGTACTTCTCCGATCAGGCGCTGGATGTGGGCATGGCCGAGGTCTCGCTGATCCCTGAGTCGGAGCTGCTCGGCAAAACCATTCGCGAAATCGGCTTTCGTACCCGGTACGGTCTGAACGTGGTGGGGTTAAAGCGTGACGGCGAGGCGATGGATGGCTCGGTGGTGGATGAGCCTCTGGAGCTGGGGGACATCTTTCTGGTCGTGGGTAACTGGAAGCTGATTACCCAGCTGGGGCAGAGAGGGCGAGACTTTGTGGTGCTTAACCTGCCTGTTGAGGTCAGCGATGCATCCCCGGCCCACAGCCAAGCACCGCACGCCATTTTTTGTCTGGTATTGATGGTCGCCCTGATGTTGACCGACGAAATCCCTAATCCGGTGGCGGCGATCATCGCCTGTCTGCTAATGGGGAAATTCCGCTGTATCGACGCTGAAAGCGCTTACAAAGCGATTCACTGGCCGAGCATCATTTTGATCGTCGGCATGATGCCCTTTGCGCTGGCGCTGCAAAAAACCGGTGGTGTCGATTTAGTGGTGAAAGGACTGATGGAGTTGGGCGGCGGCTATGGCCCTTACATGATGCTGATGTGCCTGTTTGTTATGTGCGCCACGATCGGGCTGTTTATCTCCAACACCGCAACTGCCGTGCTGATGGCGCCTATTGCGCTGGCGATGGCGAAATCGATGGGAGTCTCACCTTATCCGTTTGCCATGATGGTGGCGATGGCCGCTTCCGCGGCGTTTATGACGCCGGTGTCGTCACCGGTTAACACCCTGGTGCTGGGGCCGGGAAGATACAGCTTCAGCGACTTCGTAAAGCTCGGCGTGCCCTTCACGATCCTGGTGATGGTGGTGTGCGTAGTGATGATCCCGATGTTGTTCCCATTCTGACAGTTTTGCCCGCGGCGCTACGCTTGCTGCCTGGAAACCGTAGGCCCGGCAAGCGAAGCGCCGCCGGGCATAACTCACAACGGCGAATCCTGACTGATCTCATCCAGCGACAGCTGGAAGCTCGGGACAAACACCTCCATGAAGTAGTCCATCTCCTCGCTACGGCGCGCTTCGAGCGTCTTCTCCAGACGCGTTTTCGCCAGTAAAAACTCGTGATTGCCGGCAGAGAGCTCTTCCAGACACTTCAGGTAGGCGCAGAGCGCATCGGCCTGCTTCACAATGAAGTGCTCCTCTTCGCTGTAGCTCTGCTCGTCTATTAAAGGGGCAAAGATATCGCGAAGCTCGTCCGGCACCATGTCGACCAGCTTCTGCTGGGCGATTTTTTCAATCGCCTTGTACTCCTGGGCGATTTGCGAGTTGAAGTATTTCACCGGCGTGGGCAGATCGCCCGTCAGCACTTCTGAAGCATCGTGGTACATCGCCAGCAGCGCGATACGTTCGGCGTTCAGCTGACCATTGAACTTACGGTTTTTGATGGCGGCCAGCGCGTGGGCGACCATCGCCACCTGCAGGCTGTGTTCGGAAACGTTCTCGGTGCGCACGTTGCGCATCAGCGGCCAGCGGTTGATCAGTTTCAGTCGGGAAAGATGGGCGAAGAAATGACTCTGACTCATAAGTTACCTTAAATCTGCACAGCGACAGGTTTCATTGTGAGGGGAGGGGCGGTGAGATGCAAATCGGGCTGCCAGTGGCAGCCCGAGAGTTGTTTACTGATGGTATCCGCCGAGGAAGCGTCCAAACCGGGTGATGGCCATTTCCAGCTCATCTTCACGCGGCAGCGTTACGATACGCACATGGTCCGGCCACGGCCAGTTAAACGCCGTTCCCTGTACCAGTAACACTTTTTCCTGCAGCAGGAAGTCGAGCACCATCTTCTGATCGTCAAAGATGTTGAAGCGTTTGATGTCGATTTTCGGGAACATATAGAGCGCGCCGTTTGGCTTCACGCAGGAGACGCCCGGAATATCGTTGATCAGCTCCCACGCGCGCTGTCGCTGTTCATACAGACGCCCGCCCGGCACGATAAATTCGCTGATGCTCTGATAGCCACCCAGCGCCGTCTGGATCGCATGCTGCGCAGGGACGTTGGCGCACAGACGCATGGAGGCCAGCATCTCCAGCCCTTCGATATAACCTCTGGCGTGTTTCTTCGGCCCGTTCAGCACCATCCAGCCCTGGCGGAAGCCCGCAACACGATAGGTCTTTGACAGGCCGTTAAAGGTGACGGTCAGCAGATCCGGCGCCAGCGCGGCAATAGAGTGGTGCTGCGCGGCGTCATACAGAATTTTGTCGTAGATCTCGTCCGCGAAGATGATCAGGTTATGCTGGCGGGCCAGCTCGACGATCTCCAGCAGCAGCTCTTTGGAATAGACGGCGCCGGTGGGGTTGTTCGGGTTGATGATGACGATGCCGCGGGTGCGCGGCGTAATTTTGGCGCGAATATCATCCAGATCCGGGAACCAGTCAGCCGATTCGTCACACAGGTAGTGCACCGCTTTACCGCTGGAAAGGGAGACCGCCGCGGTCCAGAGCGGGTAGTCCGGAGCCGGAACCAGCATTTCGTCACCGCTGTTCAGCAGGGCCTGCATCGCCTGGACAATCAGCTCGGAAACACCGTTACCAATATAGATATCTTCTACAGTCACATCGCGCATACCCTGCGCCTGATAGTGCTGCATGATGGCTTTACGCGCAGAGTAGAGACCTTTGGAGTCGCTGTAGCCTTGCGCCGTCGGCAGGTTGCGAATCACATCAACCAGAATTTCATCCGGTGCATCAAAACCAAATGGCGCCGGGTTGCCGATATTGAGCTTAAGTACTTTATTACCTTCTTCTTCGAGGCGCTTTGCCTCTTTAAGAACCGGGCCACGAATGTCATAACAAACGTTATCTAACTTGCTGGATTTTTCGATGGGTGACATGAATCTTTGACCTTTTCACTGTTATTGCGACGTCCTGCCGTGGAGTCAGCACGAAACAATGTACTCCTCGAACGCCCGATTTTGAAGCGTTGGCAGAAGAAGATTTTGTGCATTGCTGACGGTTTACTCTGAATCTTTTAACTATTTTTAAAGGGGTTAATCACTTTATTGTGTGTATTTTGGGATGTTGCTGGTGCTTTGTCCTGTTACGGGTCTTTTAATATGGATTTTACGCTGTAAAAAAGGCGTGAATTGAGCGGCTTACGCTGGCGGTGCTACAGTTTACTGTAGTGATTTTTCGTTAAAGCTGAATGAAACTCACTGCTATTCGCTTTCCTGCCTTTTTATATTAACGTTGCTCATGTGAAATTAATGTTAAGCATTATTAATCATTAAGTCCGGTTTCAATTATTGTTTATTTCTAAATAAAGACGAAATCGCAACTTTCGTTAATATAAATAAAATTAGTTTAGCTAGTTACCATTCAGGTTAAATCAAAGGATTTGCAATAAGGCTTATAAAGAAAAAGGTTTTAGGGTAAGATGTATGCCGGGTTTAGCGATGAAAGATAACAGGTCACAGCAGGCCTTGATGCCTGGACCTTTAATAGTTTATTGTAATTGCTAGAATTATCTCTGCCTTGAGAAGTTAAGCGATACCATTGCCGCTCAACCTGTACTGCGATAAAGTTGACGTTGGATATGCATCTTCTTTAATCGAATTTACATCATCCGGCAAATACCTATATATCTCGAACGATTTTGAGAATAAAAATAACGTCAGATAAGTTGTTTCTGACCACTGATATAACCAGCACAATTACATTATGCAGGCCCCTGCCAGACCGGGACGTCAGCGGATTTCGTTCAGAAGGAACTGTATTACTTTTACGCACACAGCTTAAACCCGGGGCAGCTCCGTACGAGCAACCTGTAAGTGAAAAGATATGATTAATGCAAATCGTCCGATACTGAATCTCGACCTCGATCTGCTGAGAACCTTTGTGGCGGTCGCCGATCTGAACACCTTTGCTGCTGCGGCGGCGGCAGTTTGCCGTACCCAGTCCGCAGTGAGCCAACAAATGCAACGACTGGAGCAACTGGTCGGTAAAGAGCTTTTTGCCCGTCATGGCCGCAATAAGCTGTTAACGGAGCATGGTATTCAGCTCCTGGGTTACGCCAGAAAAATTCTGCGCTTCAATGATGAAGCATGTTCATCATTAATGTTTAGCAACCTGCAGGGTGTCTTAACATTGGGCGCCTCTGATGAGTCGGCCGACACCATTCTGCCGTTCCTGCTCAACCGCATCAGTTCGGTTTACCCGAAACTTGCTCTTGATGTCAGAGTGAAACGCAACGCCTTTATGGTTGATATGTTGCAGGAGCAGGAGGTCGATCTGGTGGTCACCACCCATCGTACCAGCCAGTTCGAATGTCTGACGCTACGCACCTCGCCGACACACTGGTACTGCGCCGCCGAGTTCACGTTGCAGCGCGGCGAGCCGGTGCCGTTAGTCCTGCTGGCCGATCCCAGCCCGTTCCGCGACGTTGTGCTGGCTACGCTCAACGCCGCCAATGTGCCATGGCGCCTGGCCTATGTTGCCTCCACGCTGCCAGCGATCCGCGCCGCGGTAAAAGCAGGGCTCGGCGTAACGGCTCGTCCGGTTGAGATGATGAGCCCCGATTTGCGTGTGTTAGGCAAAGCGGATGGATTGCCCGCGCTGCCGGATACGGAATATCTGTTGTGCCATAATCCGGCCAGTAACAACGAGCTTGCGCAGACTATCTTTAGCGCCATGGATGATTACCATAACCCCTGGCAGTACAATACTGTTACTCAACAAGGAGGGGATGACTCGGTAATCATTGAAAGCGATTTCGAGTAAACGAATCCCTAATAATCTGATAACAATTCGCCCAGACAATGACGAATCACTGCCGCTGCCTCTGCGCGCAGTGGTTCTTTTTTTGCATGGAACCCAGAGGGGTTTGACTTAAGTCATTGCTAATTTTCTGTTTTATCAATCTGATAGATATCCTGCCTTTCTCCAAAATCCCGCTATACTTGTTCTTTCTAATGTCAATGGGCATGTTAAAAAAGCAGCAAAGATGTTGCCGTTTTTTTGATTGAATTAACAAAAGCGTGTCACAGATCAAGAAAATACTCCTCATTGGGGGGAGGAATCGACGGCAAAGCCTGTCAAAATAGGCGGGTAATCTTTGTATTAGTACATTACGGACACGATTCAACACCCCCACGCAGGTATGCGCCTCACATTTAATGAGGGTAAAGGGCATTAAATGTTAATGAAGTTCGATCAATGTAATTTAATGTGAAGAAACTTTTGTTAAAGTTGACAAAAGGTTATAGAAAGGAGTAAAAAACCACATCATTTTGCTGTCTATGTCTCATTTTCGACAGTTAGTGTACGGTTATTTGTTCCTCCCCATGAATCGATGTGATGCCCATCTGCCAGTAAGAGCAGTGTTCCAGGTATCACTTTTGATGAGTAAGCAATGAGTATGTCAACATCCACAGAAGTCATCGCTCATCACTGGGCATTCGCAATCTTTCTTATCGTTGCCATTGGCCTGTGCTGCCTGATGCTAGTCGGCGGCTGGTTCCTGGGCGGTCGCGCCCGCGCAAGGCACAAAAACACGCCATTCGAATCGGGTATCGATTCGGTAGGTACCGCGCGTTTACGCCTGTCTGCCAAGTTCTATCTGGTAGCCATGTTCTTCGTCATTTTCGACGTGGAAGCGCTTTACCTGTTCGCATGGTCGACCTCCATTCGTGAGAGTGGCTGGGTAGGCTTTGTCGAGGCCGCAATTTTCATTTTAGTGTTACTGGCCGGTCTGGTTTATCTGGTGCGTATTGGCGCGCTGGACTGGACACCTGCACGTTCACGCCGTGAACGTATCAACCCGGAAAACAGTATCCCTAATCGTCAGCAGTAACAGCGAGGCAATAAGATGGAGTATACGCTCACCCGCATAGATCCTAACGGTGAGAATGACCGTTACCCCCTGCAAAAGCAGGAGATCGTAACCGACCCCCTGGAGCAAGAAGTCAACAAAAGCGTGTACATGGGCAAGCTCGAGCATGCCATGCACGATATGGTCAACTGGGGTCGTAAGAACTCCATCTGGCCATACAACTTTGGCCTTTCTTGCTGCTACGTTGAAATGGTGACGTCATTCACTGCGGTGCATGACGTTGCGCGTTTTGGTGCAGAAGTACTGCGTGCATCTCCGCGTCAGGCTGACCTGATGGTGGTAGCGGGCACCTGCTTTACCAAAATGGCACCGGTCATTCAGCGTCTGTACGACCAAATGCTCGAGCCGAAATGGGTTATCTCCATGGGCGCTTGTGCCAACTCTGGCGGCATGTACGACATCTATTCCGTCGTGCAAGGTGTAGATAAGTTTATCCCGGTTGACGTTTATATCCCGGGCTGCCCACCGCGTCCGGAAGCCTACATGCAGGCGCTGATGCTGTTGCAGGAGTCGATTGGCAAAGAACGCCGTCCGCTCTCCTGGGTTGTGGGTGACCAGGGTGTGTACCGCGCTAACATGCAGTCTGAGCGCGAGCGTAAACGCGGTGAACGTATCGCAGTGACCAATCTGCGGACACCAGACGAAATTTAATTTGCGCCTGTGGGCATGGAGATAACCTTCGCATATCACTATTCAAATAGCGCGAAGCCACGCCCGACAGTCACCACGGACCTTTTGCAATGGTGAACACTATGACCGACTTAACCGCGCAAGACGCCGCCTGGCAAACACGGGATCATCTGGATGACCCGGTCATCGGCGAACTGCGCAACCGTTTTGGGCCGGATGCCTTTACTGTTCAGGCCACCCGCACCGGGGTACCCGTTGTTTGGGTGAAGCGTGAGCAGTTACTGGAAGTGGTTGATTTCCTCAAGAAACTGCCTAAACCTTACGTCATGCTGTTTGACTTACACGGCATGGACGAACGTCTGCGTACTCACCGCCAGGGTTTACCCGCGGCGGATTTTTCCGTTTTCTACCACCTGATCTCAATAGACCGCAACACGGATATCATGCTCAAGGTGGCATTGTCTGAAAACGACATGCATCTGCCGACGATCACCAAACTCTTCCCGAACGCTAACTGGTATGAGCGTGAAACCTGGGAAATGTTTGGCATGACCTTCGATGGCCACCCGCATCTGACGCGCATTATGATGCCGCAGACCTGGACCGGCCACCCGCTGCGTAAAGACTACCCGGCGCGCGCCACCGAATTCGATCCGTTTGAGCTGACCAAAGCCAAGCAGGATCTGGAGATGGAAGCGCTGACCTTCAAGCCGGAAGACTGGGGCATGAAGCGCAGCACCGACAACGAGGACTTCATGTTCCTCAACCTCGGTCCAAACCACCCGTCTGCGCACGGTGCTTTCCGTATCATTCTGCAGCTTGATGGTGAAGAGATCGTCGACTGCGTGCCAGATATCGGCTACCACCACCGTGGCGCCGAGAAGATGGGCGAGCGTCAATCCTGGCACAGCTACATTCCGTACACCGACCGTATCGAGTACCTCGGCGGCTGCGTGAACGAAATGCCGTACGTGCTGGCCGTTGAGAAACTGGCAGGCATCACCGTGCCGGATCGCGTTAACGTGATTCGCGTTATGCTGTCTGAACTGTTCCGTATCAACAGCCACCTACTCTACATCTCCACCTTCATTCAGGACGTCGGCGCGATGACCCCGGTCTTCTTCGCCTTTACCGACCGTCAGAAGATTTACGATCTGGTGGAAGCGATCACCGGTTTCCGTATGCACCCGGCCTGGTTCCGTATTGGCGGCGTCGCGCATGACCTGCCGCGCGGCTGGGATCGTCTGCTGCGTGAGTTCCTCGACTGGATGCCGAAGCGTCTGGCCTCTTACGAGAAAGCCGCGCTGCGCAACTCCATCCTGAAGGGCCGTTCCCAGGGCGTGGCTGCCTATGGCGCGAAAGAGGCGCTGGAGTGGGGCACCACCGGTGCTGGCCTGCGCGCCACCGGTATCGATTTCGACGTGCGTAAAGCGCGTCCTTACTCTGGCTACGAGAATTTCGACTTTGAAGTGCCGCTGGGCGGCGGTGTTTCCGACTGCTACACCCGCGTGATGCTGAAAGTGGAAGAGCTGCGCCAGAGCCTGCGCATCCTTGAGCAGTGCCTCAACAACATGCCGGAAGGCCCGTTCAAGGCGGATCACCCGCTGACCACGCCGCCACCGAAAGAGCGCACGTTGCAGCATATCGAAACCCTGATCACGCACTTCCTGCAGGTTTCCTGGGGTCCGGTTATGCCGGCGCAAGAATCCTTCCAGATGATCGAAGCGACCAAGGGTATCAACAGTTACTACCTGACCAGCGACGGCAGCACCATGAGCTACCGTACCCGTGTACGTACGCCAAGCTTCCCGCACCTGCAGCAGATCCCGTCAGCCATTCGCGGCAGTCTGGTCTCTGACCTGATTGTGTATCTGGGTAGTATCGATTTTGTTATGTCAGATGTGGACCGCTAATTATGCACGAGAATCAACAACCACAAACCGAGGCTTTTGAGCTGAGTGAAGCAGAGCGTGCCGCCATTGAGCACGAGATGCACCACTACGAAGACCCGCGTGCGGCGTCCATTGAAGCGCTGAAAATCGTACAGAAACAGCGTGGTTGGGTGCCGGATGGCGCGATCTATGAGATCGCAAAAGTGCTGGGTATTCCGGCGAGTGACGTCGAAGGCGTGGCTACATTCTACAGCCAAATCTTCCGTCAGCCGGTAGGCCGTCACGTGATCCGCTACTGCGACAGCGTGGTATGCCATATCACTGGTTATCAGGGCATTCAGGCTGCGATTGAGAAGAAGCTCAATATCAAGCCGGGCCAGACCACCTTTGACGGTCGTTTTACCCTGCTGCCAACCTGCTGCCTGGGTAACTGCGACAAGGGGCCGACCATGATGATTGATGAGGACACTCACAGTTATCTGACGCCGGAAGCCATTCCTGACCTGCTGGAGCAGTACAAATGAAAACTGTAATTCGTACTGCTGAGACGCATCCGCTGACCTGGCGTCTGCGTGATGACAAACAGCCGGTATGGCTCGAAGAGTACCAGAGTAAAAACGGTTATGCCGGGGCGCGTAAAGCCCTCTCCGGCATGGCGCCGGATGAGATCGTTAACGCGGTTAAAGACGCTGGCCTGAAAGGGCGCGGCGGCGCAGGCTTTTCCACCGGTCTGAAGTGGAGCCTGATGCCAAAAGACGAATCCATGAACATCCGTTACCTGCTGTGTAACGCCGATGAGATGGAGCCGGGCACCTATAAAGACCGCCTGCTGATGGAGCAGCTGCCGCACCTGCTGGTGGAAGGCATGCTGATCTCCGCCTTCGCCCTGAAAGCCTATCGCGGCTACATCTTCCTCCGCGGGGAGTACATCGAAGCGGCAGAGAACCTGCGTCGCGCGATTGCCGAAGCCACTGAAGCGGGCCTGCTGGGCAAAAATATTCTTGGCACCGGTTTCGACTTCGAACTGTTCGTGCACACCGGGGCAGGGCGTTATATCTGCGGGGAAGAGACCGCGCTGATTAACTCCCTGGAAGGCCGCCGTGCCAACCCGCGTTCCAAACCACCATTCCCGGCCAGCTCCGGCGTGTGGGGTAAACCGACCTGCGTAAACAACGTCGAAACCCTGTGTAACGTCCCGGCGATCCTCGCCAACGGCGTGGAGTGGTATCAGGGCATCTCTAAAAGTAAGGATGCCGGTACCAAGCTGATGGGCTTCTCCGGCCGCGTGAAAAATCCTGGCGTCTGGGAACTGCCGTTTGGCACCACCGCACGTGAGATTCTGGAAGATTACGCCGGCGGCATGCGCGATGGACTGAAATTCAAAGCCTGGCAGCCGGGTGGGGCAGGGACTGACTTCCTGACCGAAGCGCACCTTGACCTGCCGATGGAATTCGAAAGCATTGGTAAAGCAGGCAGCCGTCTGGGTACGGCGCTGGCGATGGCCGTCGACCACGAGATTGGCATGGTATCGCTGGTGCGTAACCTGGAAGAGTTCTTCGCCCGCGAGTCCTGCGGCTGGTGTACACCGTGCCGTGATGGCCTGCCGTGGAGCGTGAAGATCCTGCGTGCTATTGAGCGTGGCGAAGGCCAGCCTGGGGATATCGAGACACTTGAGCAACTGTGTCGATTCCTGGGTCCAGGTAAAACCTTCTGTGCGCATGCGCCAGGTGCGGTCGAGCCGCTGCAAAGCGCGATTAAATATTTCCGCGACGAATTCGAAGCAGGCATCAAGCAGCCGTTCAGCAATACCCATTCAATCAATGGTATTCAGCCGAACCTGCTTAAAGCGCGCTGGTAATCCCTTACGCAAAATCATTCAGTCTGCGTCAAGGCGGCGACTGAGTGAGGACCAGGAGCTTACATCAGTAAGTGACTGGTATGAGCGAGGGAAGCCAACGCAGAGGCAGCCTGAAGGATGAAGCGTAAAAAGAATTTTGATTAACGCTCGAATTTATTCGAGACAACTGGAAGCATGCTAATGGCTACGATTCATGTAGACGGCAAAGAATATGAGGTCAACGGGGCGGACAACCTGCTGGAAGCTTGTCTGTCTCTCGGCCTTGATATTCCGTATTTTTGCTGGCATCCGGCGCTGGGGAGCGTCGGTGCTTGCCGCCAGTGTGCGGTGAAGCAATATCAAAACGCGGAAGACACGCGTGGTCGCCTGGTAATGTCCTGTATGACGCCAGCCGCCGAAGGCACATTTATTTCTATCGACGATCTGGAAGCGAAACAGTTCCGCGAAAGCGTGGTGGAGTGGTTGATGACCAACCACCCGCACGACTGTCCGGTCTGTGAAGAGGGCGGTAACTGCCACCTTCAGGATATGACCGTCATGACCGGGCACAGCTTCCGTCGCTATCGCTTTACCAAGCGTACCCACCGTAACCAGGATCTGGGGCCGTTCATCTCTCACGAAATGAACCGCTGCATCGCCTGCTACCGCTGCGTGCGTTACTACAAAGACTACGCGGATGGTCAGGATCTGGGCGTCTATGGCGCGCATGACAACGTCTACTTCGGTCGTCCGGAAGACGGTACGCTTGAGAGCGAATTCTCCGGTAACCTGGTAGAGATCTGCCCGACCGGCGTATTCACCGACAAAACCCACTCCGAGCGTTACAACCGTAAGTGGGACATGCAGTTTGCGCCAAGCATCTGCCAGCAGTGTTCGCTGGGCTGTAACACCAGCCCGGGTGAGCGTTACGGCGAACTGCGTCGTATCGAAAACCGTTACAACGGTACCGTTAACCACTACTTCCTCTGCGACCGCGGTCGTTTCGGCTATGGCTATGTGAACCTGAAAGACCGTCCGCGTCGTCCAGTTCAGCGCCGTGGCGATGACTTCATTACCCTGAACGCTGAACAGGCGATGCAGGGCGCGGCAGACATTCTGCGCCAGTCGAAGAAAGTGATTGGTATCGGCTCCCCGCGCGCCAGCATCGAAAGCAACTTCGCGCTGCGCGAGCTGGTGGGTGCGGATAACTTCTACACCGGTATCGCTCAGGGCGAGCAGGAACGTCTGCAGCTGGTGCTGAAAGTGCTGCGCGAAGGTGGTATCCATACCCCGGCGCTGCGCGAAATCGAATCCTATGATGCGGTACTGGTATTGGGCGAAGATTTGACCCAGACCGGCGCGCGCGCAGCCCTGGCGGTTCGTCAGGCGGTGAAAGGGAAAGCGCGTGAAATGGCAGCGGCACAGAAAGTGGCTGACTGGCAGATCGCGGCTATTCTCAACATCGGTCAGCGCGCGAAGCATCCGCTGTTTGTGACCAACGTTGATGACACCCGTCTCGACGACATCGCCGCCTGGACCTACCGCGCACCGGTGGAAGATCAGGCCCGTCTCGGCTTTGCTATTGCTAACGGCCTGGACAGCAGTGCCCCGGCCGTTGAACTGGATCGCGACCTGCAGAACAAAGTTGACGTGATCGTGCAGGCGCTGGCCGGTGCGAAGAAACCCCTGATTATCTCCGGTACCAACGCCGGCAGCAGCGAGATCATTCAGGCGGCGGCGAACGTGGCCAAAGCGCTGAAAGGCCGTGGCGCCGACGTTGGCGTGACCATGATTGCCCGTGCGGTAAACAGCATTGGTCTGGGCATGATCGGCGGCGGCTCTCTGGAAGAGGCGCTGAGCGAGCTGGAATCTGGCTCTGCGGATGCCGTTGTCGTACTTGAAAACGATCTCCACCGCCATGCTTCTGCCGCACGCGTAGATGCTGCGCTCTCTAAGGCGCCGCTGGTGATGGTTATTGACCATCAGCGCACCGCCATTATGGACAAAGCGCACCTGGTGCTCTCTGCGGCAAGCTTCGCGGAAAGCGACGGGACGGTGATTAACAACGAAGGCCGCGCCCAGCGCTTCTTCCAGGTTTATGACCCGGCCTACTACGACAACACCACTCTGATGCTGGAAAGCTGGCGCTGGCTGCACTCCCTGCATAGCACCGTGCTGAGCCGTGAGGTGGACTGGACGCAGCTCGACCACGTGATCGACGCCGTTATTGAAAAGCTGCCGCAGCTGGCAGGCATCAAAGATGCGGCGCCGGAAGCGAGCTTCCGTATTCGCGGCCAGAAACTGGCGCGTGAACCGCATCGCTACAGTGGCCGTACTGCAATGCGCGCCAACATCAGCGTACACGAACCGCGTCAGCCGCAGGATAAAGACACCATGTTCGCCTTCTCGATGGAAGGGAACAACCAGCCGTCTGCGCCACGTTCGCAGATCCCATTCGCATGGGCGCCAGGCTGGAACTCCCCGCAGGCATGGAACAAGTTCCAGGCTGAAGTGGGTGGTTCTCTGCGCCACGGCGATCCGGGCGTACGCCTGATTGAAGCCTCCGAAACCGGTCTGGCGTTCTTCTCCACCGTTCCGGCACGCTTCCAGGCTGAAGAGGGCAACTGGCGTATTGCGCCGTACTACCATCTGTTTGGTAGCGACGAGCTGTCCCAGCGTTCCCCGGTCTTCCAGACCCGTATGCCGCAGCCGTACATCAAGCTCAACCCGGCGGATGCCGCGAAGCTTGGCGTCAACGCGGGCGCGAACATCAGCTTTAGCTATGAAGGCCAGACAATCAGCCTGCCGCTGATTATCTCTGAAGGTCTGACAGCAGGGCAGGTGGGTCTGCCGATGGGTATGCCTGGCATTGCCCCGGTGCTGGCGGGCGCGCGTCTTGATAACCTGCAGGAGGCAAAAGCATGAGTTGGTTAACGCCTGATTTTATCGACATCCTGCTGAACATCCTGAAAGCGGTTGTTATTCTGCTGGTGGTGGTCTCCTGCGGCGCGTTCATGAGCTTCGGTGAACGTCGTCTGCTCGGTCTGTTCCAGAACCGTTACGGACCGAACCGCGTGGGCTGGGGTGGTTCACTCCAGCTGGTCGCGGACATGATCAAGATGTTCTTTAAAGAGGACTGGATCCCGCGCTTCTCGGATCGCGTAATCTTTACTCTGGCACCGATGATCGCCTTTACCTCGCTGCTGCTGGCGTTTGCTATCGTTCCGGTCAGCCCGACCTGGGTGGTGGCTGACCTGAACATCGGCATTCTGTTCTTCCTGATGATGGCAGGCCTCGCGGTTTACGCGGTGCTGTTCGCAGGCTGGTCCAGTAACAACAAATACTCCCTGCTGGGTGCGATGCGTGCTTCCGCGCAGACGCTCAGCTACGAAGTGTTCCTGGGTCTCTCCCTGATGGGCGTGGTGGCGCAGGCCGGTTCATTCAACATGACCGACATCGTCAACAACCAGGCCGACATCTGGAACGTCATCCCGCAGTTCTTTGGTTTTGTTACCTTTGCTATCGCGGGCGTGGCGGTATGTCACCGTCACCCGTTTGACCAGCCAGAAGCCGAGCAGGAACTGGCCGACGGTTACCACATTGAATATTCCGGTATGAAGTTCGGTCTGTTCTTCGTGGGCGAGTACATCGGTATCGTCACCATTTCCGCGCTGATGGTCACGCTGTTCTTTGGTGGCTGGCATGGCCCGTTCTTACCGCCGTTCATCTGGTTCGCGCTGAAAACCGCGTTCTTCATGATGATGTTCATTTTGATTCGCGCTGCATTACCGCGTCCGCGTTATGACCAGGTAATGTCCTTCGGCTGGAAAGTGTGCCTGCCGCTGACGCTTGTCAATCTGTTGGTAACGGCGGCTGTCATTCTCTGGCAGCAGCCATAAGGGGCTTTGAGATCATGACCTTGAAAGAATTATTGGTAGGCTTCGGCACCCAGGTACGCAGTATCTGGATGATCGGCCTGCACGCGTTTTCTAAACGCGAAACCCGGATGTATCCGGAAGAACCGGTATATCTGCCGCCGCGCTACCGTGGCCGTATCGTGCTGACGCGCGATCCGGACGGTTCGGAGCGCTGCGTTGCCTGTAACCTGTGTGCGGTAGCCTGTCCGGTTGGCTGTATCTCTCTGCAGAAAGCAGAGACGGTGGACGGTCGCTGGTACCCGGAGTTCTTCCGCATCAACTTCTCACGCTGCATCTTCTGCGGCCTGTGTGAAGAAGCGTGCCCGACCACGGCGATTCAGTTGACCCCCGATTTCGAACTGGGTGAATTCAAACGTCAGGATCTGGTGTACGAGAAAGAGGATCTGCTGATTTCCGGTCCGGGCAAATACCCGGAATATAACTTCTACCGGATGGCGGGTATGGCAATCGACGGCAAAGATAAGGGCGAAGCAGAGAACGAAGCCAAGCCTATCGACGTCAAGAGCCTGTTACCGTAAGGAGAGGGGCAATGGAATTCGCTTTTTATATCTGTGGCCTGATCGCCATCCTGGCTACGCTGCGAGTGATTACGCACACCAACCCGGTGCATGCGCTGCTCTATTTAATCATTTCGCTGCTGGCTATTTCCGGGGTGTTCTTTGCGCTGGGCGCACACTTTGCCGGTGCGCTTGAAATCATCGTTTACGCCGGGGCCATCATGGTTCTGTTCGTCTTCGTGGTGATGATGCTGAACCTGGGCGGCTCTGAAATTGAGCAGGAACGTCAGTGGCTGCAACCGCAGGTGTGGATTGGCCCTGCAATTCTGTCGGCCATCATGCTGGCGGTGATCGTTTACGCCATTCTGGGTGTGAACGACCAGGGTATCGACGGCACGCCAATCAGCGCCAAAGCGGTGGGTGTCACCCTGTTTGGGCCATACGTACTGGCGGTGGAACTGGCCTCGATGCTGCTGCTGGCAGGCCTGGTCGTGGCTTTCCACGTAGGTCGCGAAGAGCGCATGGGTGAAGTGCTGAGCAACCGTAAGGACGACAGCGCGAAAAGAAAAACGGAGGATCACGCATGATCCCTTTACAACACGGACTGATCCTCGCCGCGATTTTATTCGTGCTGGGCTTAACCGGTCTGGTTATCCGCCGCAATCTGCTGTTTATGCTGATTGGCCTGGAGATCATGATCAACGCTTCCGCGCTGGCCTTTGTGGTTGCCGGTAGCTACTGGGGCCAGACCGATGGTCAGGTGATGTACATTCTCGCTATCAGCCTCGCGGCTGCGGAAGCGAGTATTGGCCTGGCGCTGTTGCTGCAGCTCCATCGTCGCCGCCAGAACCTGAACATCGATTCAGTAAGTGAGTTGCGTGGATGAACATGCTTGCCTTAACCATTATTTTTCCGCTGATTGGCTTCCTGCTGCTGTCGTTCTCACGCGGCCGCTGGTCTGAAAATCTCTCTGCGACCATCGGCATGGGCTCTGTGGGCCTGGCCGCACTGGTAACAGCGTATGCGGGGATCGACTTCTTTAACAACGGACGTCAGGCTTTCAGCGTTCCACTCTGGACCTGGATGTCGGTGGGTGATTTCAACATCGGTTTTAATCTGGTGCTGGATGGTCTCTCTCTGACCATGCTCTCCGTGGTTACCGGTGTCGGCTTCCTGATCCACATGTTCGCCTCCTGGTATATGCGCGGTGAAGAGGGTTACTCCCGCTTCTTCGCCTACACCAACCTGTTTATCGCCAGCATGGTGGTACTGGTGCTGGCGGATAACCTGCTGCTGATGTATCTCGGCTGGGAAGGGGTGGGTCTCTGCTCTTACCTGCTGATCGGGTTCTACTACACCGATCCGAAGAATGGCGCAGCGGCCATGAAAGCGTTCGTTGTGACCCGTGTGGGTGACGTCTTCCTCGCCTTCGCGCTGTTCATTCTCTACAACGAGCTGGGCACGCTGAACTTCCGCGAGATGGTGGAACTGGCGCCTGCGCACTTCGAAGCCAGCAACAATATGCTGTGGTGGGCAACCCTGATGCTGCTGGGTGGTGCTGTGGGTAAATCTGCACAGCTGCCGTTGCAGACCTGGCTTGCCGACGCGATGGCGGGTCCAACCCCTGTCTCTGCGCTGATCCACGCCGCCACCATGGTGACCGCCGGTGTTTACCTGATTGCGCGTACCCACGGTCTGTTCCTGATGACCCCGGAAATTCTGCATCTGGTGGGTATCGTCGGTGCGGTGACGCTGGTGCTGGCAGGCTTTGCCGCGCTGGTCCAGACCGACATCAAACGCGTTCTCGCTTACTCCACCATGAGCCAGATCGGTTACATGTTCCTTGCGCTGGGCGTACAGGCGTGGGACGCGGCGATTTTCCACCTGATGACGCACGCGTTCTTCAAAGCGCTGCTGTTCCTCTCGTCCGGTTCGGTGATCCTGGCCTGCCACCACGAGCAGAACATCTTCAAAATGGGCGGACTGCGTAAGTCCATCCCGCTGGTTTACGTCTGCTTCCTGGTGGGCGGCGCGGCGCTGGCGGCACTGCCGCTGATTACCGCGGGCTTCTTCAGTAAGGACGAAATCCTGGCGGGCGCCATGGCGAACGGGCATATCAATCTGATGGTTGCGGGTCTGGTCGGTGCATTCATGACCTCCCTGTACACCTTCCGTATGATTTTCATCGTCTTCCACGGTAAAGAACAAATTCACGCTCACGCAGGGAAGGGGATTACCCACCACCTGCCGCTGATTGTGCTGCTGGTACTCTCCACCTTCGTTGGCGCGATGATTGTGCCACCGCTGCAGGACGTACTGCCAGACACTACCGAGCTTGAGCACGGTCGCGTTCTGACGCTTGAAATCACCTCCGGTGTGGTCGCTATCGCGGGCATCCTGATTGCGGCATGGCTGTGGCTGGGCAAACGTACGCTGGTGACTGCCGTTGCCAACAGTGCGCCGGGCCGTCTGCTGGGCACCTGGTGGTATAACGCGTGGGGCTTCGACTGGCTGTACGACATGATCTTCGTGAAACCGTTCCTCGGCATTGCGTGGCTTATCAAACGCGATCCGCTGAACGCGGTAATGAACATCCCGGCACTCCTTTCTCGCCTGGCCGGTAAAGGCCTGCTGTTCAGCGAGAACGGGTATCTGCGCTGGTATGTAGCGTCCATGAGCATCGGCGCGGTTGTGGTGCTGGCGCTGCTGATGGTATTGCGTTGATCGTTAAGTGAATTTTATTCGAATTCGTTGAAAATCAGGCCCCTTCTGGGGGCCTTAAAAAGGAATGCAAATCGCCATGTTACTACCCTGGCTAATATTAATTCCCTTTATCGGTGGGTTCCTGTGCTGGCAGACCGAACGCTTTGGCGTGAAGATGCCGCGCTGGATTGCGCTGATCACCATGGGATTGACGCTCGCGCTTGGCCTGCAACTCTGGTTGCAGGGCGGCTATTCACTGACCCAGTCTGCGGGCATTCCGCAGTGGCAGTCTGAATTCATTCTGCCGTGGATCCCGCGTTTCGGTATCACGATCCATCTGGCGATTGACGGTCTGTCGCTGCTGATGGTGGTGCTGACCGGTCTGCTCGGCGTTCTGGCGGTACTGTGCTCCTGGCGAGAAATCGAAAAATACCAGGGCTTCTTCCACCTGAACCTGATGTGGATCCTGGGCGGCGTGATCGGCGTGTTCCTTGCCATCGACATGTTCCTCTTCTTCTTCTTCTGGGAGATGATGCTGGTGCCGATGTACTTCCTGATCGCGCTGTGGGGCCATAAGGCGTCCGACGGTAAAACGCGTATCACGGCGGCCACCAAGTTCTTCATCTATACCCAGGCGAGTGGTCTGGTGATGTTGATTGCCATCCTGGCGCTGGTCTTCGTGCACTACAACGCGACCGGCGTCTGGACCTTCAACTATCAGGACCTGCTGAAGACCCCAATGTCCCACGGCGTAGAATACCTGCTGATGCTGGGCTTCTTCATTGCGTTTGCGGTGAAGATGCCGGTGGTGCCGCTGCACGGCTGGCTGCCAGACGCGCACTCCCAGGCTCCAACGGCGGGTTCTGTTGACCTGGCGGGCATCCTGCTGAAAACCGCGGCCTACGGTCTGCTGCGTTTCGCGCTGCCGCTGTTCCCGAATGCCTCCGCAGAGTTTGCGCCGATTGCCATGTGGCTCGGTGTGATCGGTATCTTCTACGGTGCCTGGATGGCCTTCACGCAGTACGACATCAAGCGTCTGATTGCCTACACCTCCGTTTCCCACATGGGCTTCGTGCTGATTGCTATCTACACCGGCAGCCAGCTGGCCTACCAGGGCGCGGTGATCCAGATGATTGCCCACGGTCTCTCCGCAGCCGGTCTCTTCATCCTGTGTGGTCAGCTGTACGAACGTCTGCACACCCGTGATATGCGTCAGATGGGTGGTCTGTGGAGCAAAATCAAATGGCTGCCAGCGATGTCGATGTTCTTCGCGGTTGCCACGCTGGGGATGCCGGGAACCGGTAACTTCGTTGGCGAATTTATGATCCTGTTCGGCAGCTTTAAAGTGGTGCCGACGATCACCGTGATCTCCACTTTCGGTCTGGTGTTCGCCTCCGTTTACTCGCTGGCGATGCTGCACCGCGCTTACTTCGGTAAAGCGAAGAGTGAGATCGCTGCCAAAGAACTGCCGGGGATGTCGCTGCGCGAGCTGTTCATCATCCTGCTGCTGGTCGTACTGCTGGTGCTGCTGGGCTTCTTCCCGCAGCCGATTCTGGATACCTCGCACTCCGCGATGGGTAACATCCAGCAGTGGTTTGTTAATTCTGCTTCTACTACAAGGCCGTAAATCGCCATGACAATAACTCCACAACAACTGATTGCGCTGCTACCGCTGCTGATCGTCGGATTGACGGTGGTGGTTGTGATGCTCTCCATTGCGTGGCGACGCAATCACTTCCTGAATGCCACGCTGGCGGTTCTGGGTCTGAACGCTGCGTTAGTCTCCCTCTGGTTTGTTGGCCAGGCGGGGGCGATGGACGTCACGCCGCTGATGCGCGTTGATGGCTTCGCCATGCTCTACACCGGGCTGGTGCTGTTAGCCAGTCTGGCGACCTGCACCTTTGCCTACCCGTGGCTGGAAGGGTACAACGACAACAGAGAAGAGTTTTACCTGCTGGTTCTGATTGCGGCCCTGGGCGGCATTCTGCTGGCTAATGCCAACCATCTGGCGGCGCTGTTCCTCGGTATTGAGCTGATCTCGCTGCCGCTGTTCGGCCTGATCGGTTATGCCTTCCGCCAGAAGCGCTCTCTGGAAGCGAGTATCAAGTATACGATCCTGTCTGCTGCTGCTTCGTCCTTCCTGCTGTTTGGTATTGCGCTGCTCTACGCTCAGTCCGGTAACCTCTCGTTTGAAGCGCTCGGCAAGAGCCTCGGCGACGGCATGCTGCACGAGCCGCTGCTGCTGGCGGGTCTGGGCATGATGATTGTTGGTCTCGGCTTTAAACTCTCTCTGGTGCCATTCCACCTGTGGACGCCAGACGTCTACCAGGGTGCGCCAGCGCCGGTATCCACTTTCCTGGCGACGGCGAGCAAAATCGCTATCTTCGGGGTGGTGATGCGTCTGTTCCTTTACGCCCCGGTGGGTGACAGCGAAGCGGTTCGCGTGGTGCTGGGTATTATTGCCTTCGTCTCCATCATCTTCGGTAACCTGATGGCGCTGAGCCAGACCAACATCAAGCGTCTGCTCGGTTACTCCTCCATCTCGCACCTCGGTTATCTGATGGTGGCGCTGATTGCCCTGCAGAGCGGTCAGATGTCCATGGAGACCGTGGGTGTCTACCTGGCCGGTTACCTGTTCAGCAGCCTCGGCGCCTTCGGCGTGGTGAGCCTGATGTCCAGCCCGTACCGTGGCCCGGATGCCGACTCGCTCTTCTCCTACCGTGGTCTGTTCTGGCACCGTCCGATCCTCTCCGCGGTGATGACCGTGATGATGCTGTCGCTGGCGGGTATCCCGATGACGCTCGGCTTTATCGGGAAGTTTTACGTGCTGGCAGTGGGTGTGCAGGCTGGTCTGTGGTGGCTGACGGCGGGTGTCGTTATCGGCTCCGCGATTGGTCTTTACTACTACCTGCGCGTTGCCGTGAGCCTCTATCTGAGTGCGCCTCAGCAGCTCAACCGCGATGCGCCAGGCAACTGGCAGTACAGCGCGGGCGGTATTGTGGTGCTCATCTCCGCGCTGCTGGTGCTGATCTTCGGTATCTATCCGCAGCCGCTGATCACCATCGTGCAGCATGCGATGCCGCTGATGTAAAAAACGCCAGAAACAAAAAAACCCGCTTCGGCGGGTTTTTTATTGCCCAGCGGCGCTGCGCTTGCAGGGCCTACAGGTTTTGTAGGCCGGGTAAGCGTAGCGCCACCCGGCAAAATGGTGCAAATTAAGCCAGCTGCTTACGGCTAATCAGCGGCCCGTCGATTTTCTTGTTTGCGCGCTCCAGCACCTCTTCAATCACCGATGACAGCTCGTTCAGTTCGAACTTCGCCACGTAGCCATCGGCTTTCACCTTGCGGATATGATCTTCGTTGGCGTTACCGGACAGGGAAGAGTGGATCACCACCGGGATGTCCTTCAGGATGGCGTCGGTTTTGATTTTGCGCGTCAGGGTAAAGCCGTCCATCTCCGGCATCTCAAGGTCGGTCAGCACCAGCGAGATTTTATCGGTAATGGGCACCCCTTCCGCCTGGGCCTGCGCGGCCAGCACGCCGATCTTCTCCCAGGCCTCTTTACCGGTGATATGCAGCTGCGCCGGGATCTGCATCGCCTGCAGCCCTTTTTCCAGCATTGAGCGCGCCACTTTAGAGTCTTCCGCCACAATCGCCACCGCACCCGGCTTGATATTGAATTTGGTGATCTGCAGATCGGTAGCATGCAGGTCGTGGTTGGCCGGGGTGATGTCATAGAGGATCTGCTCAACGTCCAGCACCATCGCCAGATCGTTGGTATCCGTCTTCTCATCCAGACAGGCGATACTGGTGATATAGCGTCCGCTGACCGCGGTTTCCGCCGCATGCACCTGCTTCCAGTCCAGGCGCATGATATTTTCGACCGACTCCACGGCAAAGGCCTGGACGCTACGGGCATACTCGGTGATCAGCAAAATGTTCAGCCCCGTCGTTGGCTTGCAGCCTGCCACCGCGGCCAGGTCGATAACCGGGATCACCTGATCGCGAATATTAACCATACCCATCAGGGGCGACTTCATCCCCGCCGGTTTGGTGAACGAGGGCATGGGCACAATCTCGCGAAGCTTAAAGACGTTGATGCCGAACAGCTCAGATTTGTTTTCATTCATTGAGCGGCCAAGACGAAACAGCAGCAGCTCAAATCGGTTCGACAGAGTAAGATTTGCCCTGTCATCAATGTCTTTCTGGAAGTTATCCATGTTTGCCCCTCAGTGAAAAATACCGGCCTGATAGGGTTATCGGCAGTTTCGGGGAAAACCAGAGCATTAAACGCGCACGGTAGCAAAATCTTCTGCCAGCTCGCTGGCAGCAAAGATGGCGCGGCACTCCGCCAGCAGCATGGCGCAGCCTTCGGCGTCGTAACGGGAGCTGACGTGGGTGACAATCAGTTTTTTTACCTGCGCGTCGCGGGCAAGCCTGGCCGCCTGATGCGTGGAGCTGTGGCCGCGGCTGTTGGCTTTCTCCTCCATCGCTACCTCCAGCGTGGCCTCATGCACCAGCAGATCGACGCCCTGAGCCAGCGCAAGGGCGTTCTCGCAGGGGGCGGTATCCCCGAAGATGGCCAGCTTCTTACCTGGACGGGGCGGGGAGAGATACTCCGCACCGTTGATAGTCCGGCCATCTTCCAGGGTGACGCTTTCGCCGCGTTTTAGCTGCTGAAACAGCGGGCCGAAGGGCACTCCTGCGGCGATCAGCGCGGCACCATCCAGCGCGCCGGGTTTATCCCGCTCTTCAATGCGAAAACCGTAACACTCCACGGGGTGATTGAGCGCCGCGGCGGTTACCGTGTACGCATCATCTTTGAACACCACGCCCGGTTTGATCTCAATAATCTCGAGGGGATAATCTGTCCACGAGCCACTGATCCGCAGGCTGGTTTCGACAAACTCCCGGATACCGGGCGGGCCGTAAATGGTCAGCGGCTGGATATTCCCCGCCATCGAGCGGCTGCACAGCAGCCCCGGCAGGCCAAAAAGATGGTCGCCGTGCAGGTGAGTGATGAAAATTTTATCCAGCTTGCCGGGATGCGCGGCGGTGCGCAGCAGCTGCTGCTGCGTGCCTTCGCCGCAGTCAAACATCCACAGTCCGCTGCGGGTGGGGTGCTGGAGATCCAGCAAAATTGAGGTGACGTTGCGCGTACGGGTCGGTACGCCAGCGGATGTTCCTAAAAAAAACAGCTCCATAATGCACTCAGCCTCTGCACCGGGGACGAAAAGTCATTAGTATAACGGCTCCCCTCACGATAAGGAGACCCCAATGATCCAGTGGCAAGATCTGCACCATAGCGAGCTGACCGTTCCTGTGCTTTACGCCTTACTTCAATTGCGCTGTGAGGTGTTTGTCGTTGAACAAACCTGCCCCTATCAGGACATTGACGGCGAAGACCTGGCGGGGGAGAACCGCCATATCCTCGGCTGGAAAGACAACCAGCTGGTGGCGTATGCGAGGATTCTGAAAAGTGACGACGATTTCTCCCCCGTTGTGATTGGCCGCGTGATTATCAGCCGCGAGGCGCGGGGCGAGAAGCTGGGCTATGCCCTGATGGAGCACGCGCTGCGTTCCTGTGAAAATAACTGACCCGACAAGGCGTTATACCTCGGAGCGCAGGCGCATCTGCACGCCTTTTATGCCCGTTTTGGCTTTGTGCAGGTGACGGATATCTACGACGAAGATGGCATTCCGCACATGGGTATGGCGAAAGAGGTACAACAAGCGTAGCAGGCGGAATCGTCAAGCATTGTCTATAGTTACGGAACTGATGCAACCACATGGAGAACACTATGTCTTATCAATCATCGGATAACCATGTAGATGACGATCTGACCCTGCTGAGTGAAACCTTGGAGGAGGTCTTACGCTCTTCCGGCGATCCGGCCGATCAGAAATACATTGAGCTAAAAGCGCGTGCTGAGCAGGCTCTACATGATGTGAAAACGCGCGTGGGTCATGCGTCCGATCAATACTATTACAAGGCCAAAAAAGCGGTCTATCGTGCGGATGATTATGTCCGTGAAAAGCCATGGCAGGGGATTGGCGTAGGTGCCGCCGCCGGCCTGGTGTTGGGTATTTTACTCGCCCGCCGTTAACAACACAGCACGAACGCTTCTCCCTGCCAACTCGGGGGTACTGCTTTTTCTGATTAGTACCCCTTATAATGTGAGGTTTTTGAGCTGGGAGAAGTTCGCGTGCACTCGATTTCCACCGCGCTGAAAGGCCTTTGCCAACAATTAGCCGACGATTTTCCCGATACCCCTGGCCTGCATTATCTCGATGTCTCCTTTGCCCTCAACGATGCGTTTGATCCGCTCGGCTGGCTGAATGCCCAGCACATCTACCCGCAGTTCTACTGGCAGCAGCGCAATGGCGACGAAGAGTATGCTGCTCTCGGAGCGATAACGCATTTCCCCTCGTTATCCGCCGCCCGTCAGTTTTTAAACCGTTATCCGCACGCACCCGACCTGAGAGTGGTGGGCGTTAATGCCTTCGATCCAAAGCAGGGCAATCTGTTCCTGCCGCGCCTTTTGTGGCAGCGCTTCGGCGGGACCGCAACGTTGCGCCTGGTGCTCTGGAGCAACACTTCCCTGAAAGCGGAGGTCCAGCGCGCGCGGGAGTTTATGCAGACACTGGCGGAGAGCCAGCCTGTCGCCCCGGTCACGCAAGCGGTGGTGAGCGAAACGCATCTCCCTGACCGGGCCGGCTGGCTTCAGCTGATTACCCGGGCGACAGAGGCTATCAGCCGGGGGGCATTCGATAAAGTGGTGCTGGCCCGGGCGACAGATTTGCAGTTTAACGAGGCGGTAAACCCCGCCGCGCTGATGGCGGCCAGCCGCCAGGTCAACTTCAAGTGCTACCACTTCTTTATGCGCACTGATGCCAGCCGGGCATTTCTCGGCTCGTCGCCGGAACGGCTGTGGCGGCGGCGCGGTTTGCTGCTGCGCACCGAAGCGCTGGCCGGAACCGTTGCGAGCCACCCGGACGATGCCCATGCCGCGCGGCTGGGTAACTGGCTGATGAACGACGATAAAAACCAGCGGGAAAATATGCTGGTGGTTGAGGATATCTGCCAGCGCCTGCAGCGGGAAAATGGGGTACTTGATGTCCTCCCGCCGCAAATCGTGCGTTTGCGTAAGGTTCAGCATTTACGCCGCTGCATCTGGACCGCGCTGCAACAGCCGGATGATGAACAGTGCCTGCTGCGCCTGCAGCCCACCGCGGCAGTTGCCGGTCTGCCGCGTCAGGCAGCGTGGGATTTCATCGCCCACAATGAACCCTTTGACCGGGAGTGGTATGCCGGTTCTGCCGGGTATCTCTCGTTAGCACAAAGCGAGTTCTGCGTGGCGCTGCGTTCGGCAAGCGTCGAGGAGAGCTGTGTTCGCCTGTATGCCGGGGCGGGGATCGTCAGCGGTTCTGACCCCGATCAGGAGTGGCAGGAGATTGAAAATAAAGCTGCCGGGCTGCGCTCTCTGCTCCTAAAGGATTAATACTGAGTCATACATTCCCGATTCATATCAAAATTACATCTTTCTCTATTATTTATACTACGTCGCAATATTGATACCGGACAATTCCATGTCAGTGAGTTCCTTTAACCGGCGCTGGGCGGCGGTGATCCTTGAAGCCCTGACCCGCCATGGCGTCAGGCATGTTTGCATCGCGCCCGGCTCGCGCTCAACGCCGTTGACCCTGGCCGCCGCCGAAAACCGCGCCTTTATTCATCACACCCATTTTGATGAGCGCGGTCTCGGCCATCTGGCGCTGGGGCTGGCAAAAGCCAGCCATGAGCCGGTAGCGGTGATCGTGACCTCCGGCACGGCGGTGGCTAACCTCTATCCCGCATTGATCGAAGCCGGTCTGACCGGTGAAAAACTGGTGCTGCTGACGGCGGATCGTCCTCCGGAGCTGATCGACTGCGGCGCCAATCAGGCCATTCGCCAGTCGGGGATTTTTGCCACCCATCCGACAGAAACCTTGTCGCTGCCGCGTCCGACCCGCGATATTCCCGCCCGCTGGCTGGTCTCGACGGTAGATAACGCCCTGGGCGGGCTGCGTGCCGGGGCGCTGCACATTAACTGTCCGTTTGCCGAGCCGCTGTATGGCGAAATGGATGAGACCGATCTTGAGTGGCAGCAGGCGCTGGGCGACTGGTGGCAGAGCGATAAGCCCTGGCTGCGCGCCCCGGCGGCGCTTTCAAGCCCCCAACAGCGCGACTGGTTCTTCTGGCGGCAGAAACGTGGTGTGGTTATCGCGGGCAGGATGAGCGCCGAGGAAGGCAAGCAGGTAGCGCAGTGGGCGCAACGGCTTGGCTGGCCGCTGATTGGCGACGTGCTCTCCCAGACCGGCCAGCCGCTGCCGTGCGCGGATCTCTGGCTCGGCAACGCCAGAGCCGTGACCGAACTGGAGCAGGCGCAGATTGTGGTGCAGCTTGGCGGCAGCCTGACGGGTAAACGTCTCCTGCAGTGGCAGGCCACCTGCAGGCCGGAAGAGTACTGGCTGGTCGATTCCCGCGAAGGGCGGCTGGATCCCGCGCAACATCGTGGCCGTCGGCTGGTATCCAGCGTGGCCGAATGGCTGGAGCTGCATCCGGCGGAAAAACGCGCCCCCTGGGCAACCGAGATTCCTGAACTCTCTCGCCAGGCCTGGGACCTGACGGCGCAACACAGCGACGCATTCGGTGAAGCGCAGCTGGCCCACCGTATCCATCGCTATCTGCCTGAACAGGGGCAGTTGTTTGTGGGCAACAGCCTGGTGGTGCGTCTGATTGACGCCTTCTCCCGTCTGCCAGCGGGCTACCCGGTATACAGTAACCGTGGCGCCAGCGGTATCGACGGGCTGATTTCAACCGCAGCAGGGGTTCAGCGCGCGAATGCCCGTTCGACGCTGGCGATCGTCGGCGATCTCTCGGCGCTCTACGATCTGAACGCGCTGGCGCTGCTTCGTCAGGCTTCGGCGCCCTTTGTGCTGCTGGTGATCAACAACAACGGCGGCCAGATTTTCTCCCTGCTGCCGACGCCGCAGAGCGAACGGGAACGCTTTTATTTGATGCCGCAGAACGTGCAGTTTGAACATGCGGCGGCGATGTTCAGCCTCAAGTATCAGCGCCCGGAAAACTGGGCGGAGCTGGAGAGCGCGCTCAGCACGGCGTGGAGCAAACCCGGCGCCACGCTAATCGAGGTGGTGGTAAACGACAGCGACGGGGCGCAGATGCTGCAAAACCTGCTGGCGCAGGTAAGCCATCTATGATCCTCGCGGGAACCCAGCGTAAAGGTCAGCCGGATAAGCCCTGGCTGGTTTTCCTGCACGGTTTTTCCGGCGATTGCCGCGAATGGCAGATGTCAGGAGAGCGCCTGAGCGATTATTCCCGCCTCTATCTCGATCTGCCGGGACACGGAGAGTCGGCCTCCATTGTGGTGAGTGATTTCCATGACCTCAGCGGTTTACTGAATCGCACCCTTTTTAGTTACAACATACTAAATTACTGGCTGGTGGGGTACTCCCTCGGCGGCCGCATTGCGATGTATCACGCCTGCCAGCGGCCCGGGGGGCTACAGGGGCTGATTGTGGAGGGGGCGCATCCGGGGTTGAGCGATGAAGACGCGCGGACGAGCCGTCGCGCCTCCGATGCGCAGTGGGCGGCACGCTTGCGCCATGAACCTCTGGCGTCGGTGTTTGCCGACTGGTATCAGCAGCCGGTATTTGCCTCGCTAACCCCCGCGCAGCGCGAACAGCTTGTCGCCCTGCGTAGCCAGAATAATGGTCCAGCTCTGGCCGCCATGCTCCAGGCGACGTCGCTTGCCGAACAAGCCGATTTACGCCCTGAGCTCGCCTCGTGCGCACTTCCTTTTTTCTATCTCTATGGCGAGCAGGACCCTAAGTTTCGGGATATTGCCCGGCAGCTTACCGCCACCCGCCATGAAATTCCCCACGCCGGACATAACGCCCATCGGGAAAACCCCGCTGCGGTGGCTGAGCGTCTGGCCCAGATACTCCGTCTTTCAATTAAGGACACTCTATGATCTACCCTGATGAAAACATGCTTTATGCACCGGTGGAATGGCTGGACTGCTCCGAAGGCTATACCGACATTCGCTACCACAAGTCCACTGACGGCATCGCCAAAATCACCATTAACCGTCCAGAGGTGCGTAACGCGTTTCGCCCGTTAACCGTCAAAGAGATGATTCAGGCCCTGGCGGATGCGCGTTACGACGACAATATCGGCGTTATCGTCCTGACCGGGGAAGGTGAAAAAGCGTTCTGCGCCGGGGGCGATCAGAAGGTGCGCGGCGACTACGGCGGATACCAGGATGACTCAGGCGTACACCACCTGAACGTGCTCGACTTCCAGCGCCAGATCCGCACCTGCCCGAAACCTGTGGTGGCGATGGTCGCCGGCTATTCCATCGGCGGCGGTCACGTGCTGCATATGATGTGCGATCTGACCATTGCCGCGGAGAACGCCATCTTCGGCCAGACCGGACCAAAAGTCGGTTCCTTCGACGGCGGCTGGGGTGCCTCTTACATGGCGCGCATTGTCGGGCAGAAAAAAGCCCGTGAAATCTGGTTCCTCTGCCGTCAGTACAACGCTCAGGAAGCGCTGGACATGGGCCTGGTGAACACTGTGGTGCCGATTGCCGACCTTGAAAAAGAGACCGTGCGCTGGTGCCGTGAAATGCTGCAGAACAGCCCGATGGCGCTGCGCTGCCTGAAAGCGGCGCTGAACGCCGACTGCGACGGTCAGGCGGGTCTGCAGGAGCTGGCGGGTAACGCCACTATGCTCTTCTACATGACTGAAGAGGGTCAGGAAGGGCGCAACGCGTTTAACGAGAAGCGCCAGCCGGATTTCAGCAAATATAAACGGAATCCGTAATGCGCAGCGTGCAGATCTACCGCTGGCAGATACCGATGGATGCGGGTGTGGTACTGCGCGAGCGGCGGTTAAAAACCCGCGACGGTCTGTTCGTTCATCTGCAGCAGGATGGTCGGGAAGGGTGGGGAGAGATCGCCCCCTTACCGGGCTTCAGCCGTGAAACGCTGGAGGAAGCCGAAACGGCAGTGCGGGCATGGTCTGGCGCGTGGCGCAACGGCGAGGCGCCGCTGTTGCCGGGTTTGCCTTCGGTAGACTTTGGTATCAGCTGTGCGCTGGCGGAACTGGACGGCAGCCTGCCGGAACAGGCGGACTACCGCGCCGCACCGCTCTGCACCGGCGATCCCGATGAGCTGTTTGCTGCACTGGCGGCGATGCCGGGCGAAAAAGTGGCGAAAATCAAGGTCGGTCTGTATGAAGCGGTGCGTGATGGCATGGTGGCGAATCTGCTGCTGGAGGCCATCCCGGACCTGCGCCTGCGTCTGGATGCTAACCGCGCCTGGACGCCGCTGAAGGCGCAGCAGTTCGCGAAGTATGTCAATCCGGCCTGGCGCGATCGCATTGCCTTTCTGGAAGAGCCCTGTAAAACCCGCGCGGACTCGCTGGCCTTCGCCCGCGAGACAGGGATCGCCATTGCCTGGGATGAAAGCCTGCGCGAGGACGATTTTGCATTCGTTGCCGAGCCGGGAGTCAGAGCGGTGGTGATCAAACCCACGCTCACCGGCAGCCTGACGAAAGTGCATGAGCAGGTAAACGCGGCCCATGCCCTGGGGCTGACGGCGGTCATCAGCTCGTCCATTGAGTCGAGCCTCGGTCTGACCCAGCTGGCGCGCATTGCCGCGCAGTACACGCCGGATACGGTACCCGGGCTGGACACCCTGAGCCTGATGCAGGCGCAGCTGCTGCGATCCTGGCCGGGCAGCACTTTGCCATGTCTGGACCGTGAGGCGCTGGAGCCGCTGCTATGACCTTTTCTGACTGGCCATGGCGGCACTGGTGCGCGCGCAAGGCTGAACAACCGGCGCTGCGGCTTAACGGCGAATGCCTGACCTGGCGCGAACTCTGCCAGCGTACCGATACGCTGGCGAGCGGTTTTGTGCAGCAGGGAGTAAGGGAAGGCGATGGGGTGATGCTGCAGGCACATAATCATCCCGACACGCTGCTGGCATGGCTGGCGCTATTGCAGTGCGGAGCGCGGATCCTGCCGGTGAACCCGCAACTGCCGCGATCGCTGATGGAGATCATGCTGCCCCCCCTGACGCTGCGGTTTGCATTGATTCTCAACGGTGCGGGCGGTTATGCCGGCCTCTCTGATCTGACGCTTACCCCGCAGCAGGGAACCGCAGGCGCCCTGTGGCAACCAGAACGGCTGGCGACGATGACCTTAACCTCAGGCTCGACCGGGCTGCCGAAAGCGGCAGTGCATACCTGTGCTGCCCATCTTGCCAGTGCCGAAGGGGTGCTGTCGCTTCTGCCCTATACCGGCGAGGACGACTGGCTGCTCTCCCTGCCGCTGTTTCACGTTTCCGGACAGGGGATCCTCTGGCGCTGGCTGCTGGCCGGTGCCCGCCTGACCGTCTGTGAAAAACAGCCTCTGGAGCAGATGCTGCAGGGCTGCACCCACGCCTCGCTGGTGCCTACCCAGCTCTGGCGTCTGCTCAATACCGGCGAGGATGTTGCGCTCAGAGCGGTGCTACTGGGCGGCGCGGCGATCCCCGTTGAATTAACCCAGCGAGCCGCAAGCCGGGGCATTCGCAGCTGGTGCGGCTACGGCCTGACGGAGTTTGCCTCCACGGTGTGTGCCAAAGAGGCGGATGGCCTGGCGGATGTCGGCTACCCCCTGTCGGGCCGGGAAGTGAAGCTGGTGGAGGGCGAAGTGTGGCTGAAGGCCCCCTGCATGGCCAGCGGCTACTGGCGTGACGGCAAGCTGGTCAGTATCACCAACGCACAGGGCTGGTTCGCTACCCGCGATCGCGGTGAAATGGTTGACGGACGCCTGACGATCCTTGGTCGCATGGATAACCTTTTTTTCAGCGGCGGGGAAGGGATCCAGCCGGAAGAGCTGGAGCGGGTGATCGTGACCCATCCGCAGGTGAGCCAGGTGTATGTGGTTCCCCTGGATGATGCCGAGTTTGGCCAGCGGCCGGTGGCGGTGGTCGAATGCGAGGCGGGAGCGGATATCAAACAGCTTCCGCACTGGCTCAGCGACAAACTGGCGCGCTTTCAGCAGCCGGTGCACTGGCTGGTGCTCCCGGCAGAGTTGAAAAATGGCGGGATTAAGATCTCCCGTCGCGCCCTGCAACAGTGGGTTCACCAGTCGTTAAGAGGCTGATTTGCGAGCCTGCTCGGGAAAGGAGGTCAACAATCTTCCCTGCAGCAGGCGCTGTGCTATTTTCCGGCAAAAGGAACTGGCGCAAGGGAAAATATGCACAGCCCATCAACACCCAACCCGCATGACGCGGTGTTTCGTCATATTCTGTCGCAGCCGGAGACGGCACGTGATTTTTTAACGATCCACTTGCCTGAACAATTACGCGCTCTCTGTGATTTATCATCATTGCGGCTGGAGTCTGGCAGCTTTGTCGAAGAGGATCTTCGCCAAAGTCATGCCGATCTCCTCTGGTCCGTTAATACTTCTAACGGTGAGGGGTATATTTATGTGCTGATCGAGCATCAAAGCTCTCCGGATCGGCACATGGCCTTTCGCCTGATGCGCTACGCGATTGCCGCCATGCAGCGACATCTCGACAAAGGCCACCGCGAGCTGCCGCTGGTGATCCCGCTGCTGTTTTATCATGGTCGGATCTCACCTTATCCAGGGTCGTTGCGCTGGCTCGATGGCTTTCTGATGCCTGAACAGGCCGAATCTCTTTATACCGGCCCCTTTCCCCTGGTTGACATCACCTGTCTGCCGGACGAAAGCATCATGCAGCACCGCCGGATTGCGATGCTGGAACTGCTGCAAAAGCATGTCCGGCAACGGGACATGCTGGAACTTCATGAGCATCTGGTCAGGATCCTGGCGCTGGGATACACTGGCAACGCCCAGCTAAAAACGTTGCTGAACTATCTTCTTCAGGCCGGTCATACCGCCGATCCCGCAGCGTTTTTGCAGGCATTAGCACACAGGACGAAGGATCATCAGCATAAGGAGACATTAATGAATATCGCGCAATATCTCCGGGAAGAGGGCATGGCTCAGGGATTAAGTCAGGGCAGAGCGGAGGGAAGAGCGGAGGGCGTTGAACAGGAAGCGCTTCGTATCGCGAAGGCCATGCTGGAAAAGGGCCTGCAGCCTGAGATGGTCACCCAACTCACCGGGCTGGCACCCGAGATTGTCGAGCAGGCCAGACATTAATTATTCGAAAAACGGGAGCCAGGGCTCCCGTTAGTTTTTTACTTCTCTTCCGCCAGACGCATCAGCGCAGCCTGGACACCCGCGCCATAGTGCGGATGGACTTCGCTGAAAAGGGCAATCTGACGCGCCTGAATGAACGCCGGCACATCCTTCATATCCCCGGCGATGCGGTCAAACATACGCTGATGCTCTTCCGGGCTCAGGAGTTCAAACAGCTTGCGCGGCTGGCTGAAGTAGTCGGTATCTTCCCGATGGTTCCAGTGATCAGCGGCACCTTCAAGGGACAATGGCGGTTCACTGAAGTCAGGCTGTTCCTGGAAGACGCCAAAGCTGTTTGGCTCATAGGTGGCGCCGTTGCCGCTGTTGCCGTCCACACGCATGGCACCGTCACGATGATAGTTGTGGAACGGGCAGCGCGGGGCGTTAACCGGAATTTGATGGTGGTTGACGCCTAAGCGGTAGCGGTGTGCATCACCGTAGGAGAAGAGACGCCCCTGCAACATACGATCCGGTGAGAAGCCAATCCCCGGCACCACGTTAGCAGGCGACATCGCCACCTGCTCAACTTCCGCAAAGTAGTTATCCGGGTTACGGTTCAGCTCCAGCACACCCACTTCCATCAGCGGATAGTCGCCGTGTGGCCAGACCTTGGTCAGATCGAACGGGTTGTAAGGCACCTTCGCAGCATCGCTTTCCGGCATGATCTGCACATAAAAGGTCCAGCGCGGAAAGTCCCCTTTTTCGATAGCGGTGAACAAATCACGCTGCGAGCTCTCGCGATCTTCCGCGACCAGGCGTTTGGCTTCATCGTCCTGCAGGTTCTCAATACCCTGCTGCGACTTGAGGTGGAATTTCACCCAGAAGCGTTCGTTGTTATGGTTAATAAAGCTGAATGCGTGGCTGCCGAAACCGTGCATGGTGCGATAGGAGCGCGGCAGTCCGCGATCGCTAAAATCAATGGTCAGCTGGTGCAGCGTTTCCGGCAGCTGGGAGAAGAAATCCCATTTGTAAGTCGGGTTACGCAGGTTGGTACGCGGATCGCGTTTCACGACGTGGTTAAGATCCGGGAACTTCAGCGGATCCCGCAGGTAGAAAATCGGCGTGTTATTCCCGACCAGATCCCAGTTGCCCTCCTCGGTGTAAAACTTGATCGAGAAACCGCGAATATCCCGTTCCGCATCCGCAGCGCCACGTTCGCCAGCCACGGTAGAGAAGCGGACAAAAAGATCGGTTTTTTTACCGACGGTGGAGAACAGCTTCGCGCGGGAAAAAGCGGTGATGTCCTGGGTGACGGTAAAGGTGCCGTATGCGCCTGAGCCTTTAGCGTGCATGCGACGTTCCGGGATCACTTCCCTGTCGAAATGGGCCAGTTTTTCCAGGAACCAGACATCCTGCAGCAGCATCGGTCCACGCGGGCCTGCGGTGGCAACGTTGTTGTTATGGGGGACGGGGCAACCGGATGCGGTGGTTAAACCTTTTTTGCTCATATTGTCTTCCTTCTTTATCAGTATTGGTGGGTAATTCCGTTTTGAGCGCAGATTAATCTAAGTAAATTAGGGTGGGTGATTATTGATCGAGCGCAATGTTACCGGGTGTAACCTGTTTCCCTGGCTTTAACATTGTTAAAACCTGTAAGTATCAACTCGTTACAATCTAATTTTTTATTACATCACGTCGTCGTTGATCGTTGGCCCACGCACGTTAAAATCACGCGCTTTGGGGCTTTCTATAAAATTGTGCGGGATCACGACAATGAAAAAAGTGGCATTAATGGGCTTAGGCCTGATGTGTGTATCGGCAGCAGCCAACGCTATTTCCTTCAACGGCTCGGCGGGCGAGGATTATACCCACCTGGGCTTTGGTCTTGGCACGGATAGCGCAGGCCTGGCGATGACCGGCGGCTGGACGCATAACGACGACGATGGCGATGCGGCAAGCCTGGGCCTCGGTTTTAACGTTCCGCTTGGTCCATTCCTGGCGACCGTCGGCGGTAAAGGCATTTACACCAACCCGAACGACGGTGACGAAGGTTACGCGGCGGCAGTGGGCGGCGGTCTGCAGTGGAAAATTGGCGACAGCTTCGGCCTGTTCGGCGAGTATTACTACTCTCCGGACTCCCTCTCCAGCGGTATCGACAGCTATGAAGAGGCGAATGCTGGTGCACGCTGGACCATTATGCGTCCGATTACCATCGAAGCGGGTTATCGCTACCTGAACCTGGCGGGCAAAGAGGGCAACCGCGACAACGCCCTTGCTGATGGCCCGTACGTGGGCGTGAGCGCAGGCTTCTGATCCCCCCGGCGCGGCCTCCTGCCGCGCCTGTTTCTCTTTCTCCCTCCGCCGATTGCGTTATAGTGTTTTCACCACCTAAGCGGGAGAACACAATGATAAACGTGGAGATGCTGTCCACTGGCGATGAAGTGCTGCATGGACAAATTACCGATACCAATGCGGCCTGGCTGGCTGATATTTTCTTTGAACAGGGATTACCGTTAACGCGCCGTAATACGGTGGGCGATTCGCTGGATGCACTGGTCAATATTTTGCGCGAGCGCAGCGAACACGCGGATGTCCTGATTGTAAATGGCGGGCTTGGCCCAACCAGCGATGACCTGAGCGCGCTGGCCGCCGCCACGGCAAAAGGTGAAGAGCTGGTGCTGCACACCGAGTGGCTCAGCCATATGGAGCGTTTCTTTAGCGATCGCGGCAGGGTGATGGCTCCCAGCAACCGCAAGCAGGCGGAAATTCCGGCCAGCGCGGAATTGGTGGATAACCCGGTCGGCACCGCCTGTGGTTTTGCCATTCAACTTAATCGCTGCCTGATGTTTTTTACCCCCGGCGTCCCGTCCGAATTTAAGGTGATGGTCGAACAACAGATCCTGCCGCGTCTGCGCCAGCGTTTTACCTTGCCTGAACCCCCGATCTGTTTACGTCTCACCACCTTTGGCCGCTCGGAGAGCGACCTGGCGCAGAGCCTGGATCACCTGAGCTTACCGACAGGGGTGACGATGGGTTATCGCTCTTCCATGCCGATTATCGAGCTAAAGCTCACCGGCCCGGCCACGGAAAAAGACGCGATGCTGGCGCTCTGGCCTGAGGTGCAGCGCGTGGCGGGCGAAAACCTGATCTTTGAAGGCACCGAAGGCCTTCCGGCACAAATCGCCCGCGATCTGCAGGCCCGTCAGTTGAGCCTGACCCTGAGCGAGCAGTTCACCGGTGGCCTGCTGGCGTTACAGCTCTCGCGGGTAAGCGCTCCGCTGCTGGCAAGCGAAGTGGTGCCTTCCCAGGAGGAGACCCTGGCACAAACTGCCCACTGGGTTGCCGAGCGGCGCGTAAAACACTTTGCCGGTCTGGCTCTGGCGGTGTCGGGTGTGGAAGAGGATCATCTTAACTTTGCCCTGGCTACCCCGGAAGGCACCCATGCCCTGCGCGTTAAGATGAGCGCGTCGCGCTACAGCCTGGCGGTGCGTCAGGAAGTCTGCGCCATGATGGCGCTAAACATGCTGCGTCGCTGGCTGGCAGGTAAAGAGGTGGCCAGCCAGCACGGCTGGATCAACGTGGTGGAATCGCTGTTCGTTGAGTAACCGGTTTGCCGGGGCTGCGGCCCCGGCGATAGCTAACCCAACGCCTTCGCCAGCAGTGTGATGGGATGTTCGCAGCGCTTGCTGGTGGACATCTCTATCTGCCACTTGCAGGTTTCGCAGTCGGTCACCACGAGATCGGCGCCGCTCTCCTCAATCTGGCGGAACAGCGGCGCGCCAATCGCCTGTGATGTTTCGTAATTTTCACGCTTAAAGCCGTACGTCCCCGCAATGCCGCAGCAGCGCGAATCCAGTACCGTCAGCGCCAGCCCTGGAATTAACCGCAACAGTTCCAGCGTGTAGAGCGACCAGCCCATTTTTTCCATATGGCACGGCGTGTGGTAGACCACTTTCAGGGGTAAATTTTTCAGCGGTAGCGTCTGTCCGCTGTCCAGCTTGCGCCACAGGAAACGCGTTGCCAGCTCAATCTTTTCGCGCAGGCCGGTATTGTCCACGTCCAGCAGGTGCGGATACTCATCCCGCAGCGTGAAGGTGCAGGTCGAGGAGGTGGCCAGCACCGGAATGCCTTTATCAACGATGGCCTCGCGCAGCGACGAGACGTTGCTTTCGGCCTGTTTGCGCGCTTTATCGGTAAACCCGTTGGCGATCAGCGGCACGCCACAGCACTTCTCCTTACTCAGCAACTGCACCCCTGTACCCATGGCGTTCAGCACTTTCAGCAGATCTTTGCCCAACTGCGGGTGGTTGTAATTCACGTAGCAGCCATGGAAGAACGCCACCTGGTCGGCATACCGCGCCTGTTCCGCCGCCACCGATTTGTACCAGCGGCGGAAGGTGCCGTGGGAATATTTAGGCAGGCTGCGGTGATGGTCGATCTTTAGCGTGGCATCCAGCAGCTGGCGCACCGGTTTCAGCGAGGTCGCGGCGTTCACCAGCGGGGCAAACGGCGTGGAGACGCTGCCCATCAGGTCGGTATAGCTGAGAATGGCATCGCGCAGCGACGGTTTTTGCGTGCTATAGCGTGCCCGGGCGCGCTGAATGATGTCGCCGATTTTCACATCCGACGGGCAGGCGACTTCACAGCGTTTGCAGTTGATGCAGTATTTCAGCGCGTCATCGTACAGCGCGCCGTCCTTCAGACGCAGGCGCTCGCCGTCCGGCCCGGCCTGTTTCGGACCGGGATAGCGCGGGTTAACGCCGCTGACCGGGCAGACGGTGGTGCAGACCGTGCATTTGATGCAGCTTTCAAAGCGGGTGTCGTTCATTGTGCAGCCTCCGTGCGCTGGCAAATCTGCTCTGCCACATAGAGCGCCGTTATGGCGCAGACGCCGCCGCCGCAGCCCTGGGCGATAGGATCGTATCCGCCCAAAAGCGAACCGATGGCGTAGAGATTCGGTACTGACTTTCCTGAAAGTTGCGGATGCAGCTGGTTATCCACGATTACGCCGAACTGCTGCCACGGCTGCGGGTTGAAGAAATCGCTTTGATACCAGTCCGCGCGGGAGGCACTCTGGCTGACATCCAGCCCCATAATCGCCTCGCGAATGCCGTCCCGGCTGCTCAGCAGGCCGTTGCTGAAGAAACTGCCGCTTGCCAGCACCGCGTAACGCGTACGAAGCGGAATGTCGTCGTGGTTGCGGGTCCAGATTTTGCTCATCGCGCCGTCAGTCAGGGTGATTTTTTTCACCTCATCGCCCGCCATCCACACGCCTCCCTGGGCCACAAACTGGCGCTGAAGCTGGGTATGCAGGCGAATGCCGGGCACGGACGGGGGAAGCGTTGGCAGCAGGCCGAGCGAACAGGGCAGGCGGTCGGAGATCCAGCGCCACAGAAGGTTGTCCTGTAAGCCAAAACAGGCGGGCATAAAGAGCGCATCGTATCCCTTTGCAAGCGGTTTGAGCGCTTCAAGCAGCTGAGGCCATTTCTCTTCGTTATCGAGAAAACGGGCAATATTCACCGCGCGAAACTCGCTGGGGTTATCGCGCAGGACATCAAGCTCGGGCAGCTCAATCTCTGTTGTTTCAGCGTTGATACCCTGGCGACTGAGCGAGGCGGCCGCCAGATGGGGCTGAAAATCCAGAAAACCGCTAATGCCCACCACCCGCACGCGCGTGGCCTTGAACGGGGCAACGGGTACCTCCTCCGGGCTGAGCCAGGCGGAACGCAGGGTGCCGAGCGGCGTGACGCGCTGATGATTTTGCCTGGCGCTGCCCTGCATGCGTGCGCCACACTCAGCCAGTAACGCTTCGGCTTCCAGCGCAAAGCGCTCAACATTATGCGCGCCAGTCAGATGATAGGGATGCTCCGGCGGCAGCGTATCGCGGTAAGTATCGTCCAGCAGATCCAGCGAGCCCGACGAGAAGTGCAGGGCGCTCTGGCCCCGGGTGATGATGGCGCAGCGCAGCCCCTGCTTCGTGAGTTTGATGCCACAGAGCAGACCCGCCAGCCCGCCGCCGACGATCACGGTGTCAAATTTCATCGCGTTGCTCCTTCTCCAGACCGCAAAGCCCCTGGTACACCCAGCGGGTAAATTCGCTTTCACGCAGGGCATCGCCCCAAGCGACAGGCTGAATGCCTTTCCAGCGCTCGTTCAGAAAATCGCTGAGCTGATCGAGCGACTGGGTGGCGGTGGTGGTATGAAAACGCTGCAACAGCCCGGCGGCACGGCAGGCACACAGCTCCCCCTGGCAGGTGCCCATCCCGACGCGGGTACGGCGGCGGAGATCGAGCAGGCTATTCACCGTCAGATTCTCCACCGCGTATTGCACTTCCCCGGCGGTAACGGCTTCGCATTCGCATACCAGACTGCGGCTCAGTCGTCCTTCGCCGAGCCAGACCGGTGTTCTGTCGCCATGGCGATAGACGGCCGAACCGCGCAGGGGGGCGGGCAGGGAGATAATTTTTTGTACTGTTTTCTCGGTGGACTGGCGCGAGCCGGGCAGGGGCTGGTCTGCGGTCACGCACGGTGCGGTATTGCCCAGTTTGCGGCAGACGGCATCCGTCGCCCATTCGGCCATCAGACGGTAGGTCATCAATTTACCGCCAGTGATGGTGATGAAGCCGTCCAGCCCGTCGCGCGCGGCATGGTCAAGCAGCACAATGCCGCGGCTGACATTGCGTCCGCTCGGGTCGTCATCGCTGGCGACAAGCGGACGCACCCCTGCGTAAGCGCGCAGAATACGCGTCTGGGCCATCACCGGCGCCAGTTTTTCCCCTTCGCGCAGCAGGATGTCCACCTCTTCTGCGGTGACCCGATTGTAATCAATCTCGCGGTAGTCCACCTGGGTGGAGGTGGTGCCGATTAACGAAATGGTATCGCCCGGTACGAGGATGTCGGCATCAGACGGTTTGCGGCAGCGGTTGATGACATGGTTGTTAATGCGGTGGTCGAGGATCAGCAGCGAGCCTTTGGCCGGAAACATGCGCACAGAGAGATCGGCGTATTCCGCGATGCGCTGCCCCCAGATCCCCGCCGCGTTGACTACCACGGCGGCATACAGCTCGCTCTGTTCATTGTACTGCGTATCCAGGACCCGCACGCCTTTGATGCGATGCCCCTCACGGATAAGCCCGGTGACCTGATGGCCGGTCAGGATCCGCGCGCTATGCTCGCGGGCGTCCAGCATGTTGGCCGCCGTCAGGCGAAACGGATCCACGGTGCCGTCCGGGACTTTTACTGCACCCGTCAGTGCCGGATTAACCGAAGGTTCGATGCGGCGTGCTAGGGCCGGGTCAATGGCTTGCGCCTGAATGCCCGCGGCCTGGCAGGCGGTAATGAAGGTTGACTGAAAGGCAATATCGTCTTCGGGAAGCGTAATAAACAGACCGTCGGTGGGCTCAATGCAGTGACGGGCAATGCGCCGGAGGATCTGGTTTTCGGCGATACATTCGCGTGCCGATTCGCCGTCGGTGACGGCGTAGCGGGCGCCGCTGTGCAGCAGACCATGATTGCGCCCGGTGGCGCCCGTTGCAATATCATGGCGCTCCAGAAGCGTGACGCTCAGCCCCCTGAGCGCACAGTCGCGGGCGATGCCAGCGCCGGTCGCGCCCCCGCCAATGATAATCACATCGCTATAGCGTGGATCGTGAATTGTCATTGCCAACCCTCTGTGTTCGTTTTATCTCATTTAGCCACATAAAAACTGTGGTTTGTTTGATATCGAACGCAAACGAGCGAAATTCGAAAGCGAAACGTGATTTCATGCGCTTTTTTGCGCATTCTGTCATATTTCTGTAACAATCTGTGCGTTGATTCACAGTAACAATTACCGTGATTTCTTAACATCCCCGCCTCTCTGGCCGGGCGCGTGTTGTCCGGTCATTTTTTGAAAGGCCACGGAGGCTGTTATGCTCAGTATCTTTAAACCTGCGCCACATCGGGCGCGACTGCCAGAGGCAGAGATAGACCCTCTTTACCGCCGTCTGCGTTGGCAAATCTTCATGGGGATTTTCTTTGGCTATGCGGCGTACTATCTGGTACGTAAAAACTTCGCGCTTGCCATGCCGTACCTGGTGGAGCAGGGCTTCTCACGCGGCGATCTCGGTTTCGCGCTGTCGGGGATCTCTATCGCCTACGGTTTTTCGAAATTCATTATGGGGTCAGTGTCGGATCGCTCGAATCCGCGCGTGTTCCTGCCCGCCGGTCTGATCCTGGCGGCAGCGGTCATGCTGTTCATGGGCTTTGTGCCGTGGGCGACCTCCAGTATCGCCATTATGTTTGTGCTGCTGTTCCTCTGCGGCTGGTTCCAGGGGATGGGGTGGCCACCGTGCGGACGCACCATGGTGCACTGGTGGTCGCAGAAAGAGCGCGGCGGTATCGTGTCGGTATGGAATTGCGCCCATAACGTGGGCGGCGGGCTTCCACCGCTGCTGTTCCTGCTGGGGATGGCCTGGTTCAACGACTGGCACGCCGCGCTCTATATGCCAGCTTTTGGGGCAATCCTGGTGGCGATTATCGCCTTTGCGCTGATGCGCGACACGCCGCAGTCCTGCGGTTTGCCGCCGATTGAAGAGTACAAGAACGACTATCCGGATGATTACAGCGAGAAGCATGAAGAAGAGCTGACGGCAAAGCAGATCTTCATGAAGTACGTGTTGCCGAATAAACTGCTGTGGTACATCGCGGTGGCGAACGTGTTCGTCTACCTGCTGCGTTACGGCATCCTCGACTGGTCACCGACCTACCTGAAAGAGGTGAAGCACTTTGCGCTGGATAAATCCTCCTGGGCCTACTTCCTGTATGAATACGCCGGGATCCCGGGGACGCTGATTTGCGGCTGGATGTCGGACAAAGTGTTTAAGGGCAACCGTGGCGCGACGGGCGTCTTCTTTATGACCCTCGTGACCATTGCCACCGTCGTCTACTGGCTCAACCCGCCGGGCAACCCGGGCGTGGACATGGCCTGTATGATCGTCATCGGCTTCCTGATTTATGGCCCTGTTATGCTGATTGGTCTGCATGCCCTGGAACTGGCACCGAAAAAAGCGGCAGGTACGGCGGCAGGCTTTACCGGTCTGTTCGGCTACCTGGGCGGTTCGGTCGCGGCGAGCGCTATTGTGGGCTATACCGTTGACTTCTTCGGCTGGGACGGCGGCTTTATGGTGATGATCGGCGGCAGCGTGCTGGCGGTACTGCTGCTGATTGTGGTCATGATCGGTGAAAAACGTCACCACGCGGAAGTGCTGGCGCGTCGTCAATAAGGAGCACTGCTATGAAATTAACGCAAATCGCGACCGGTCTGCTGCTGGCGGGCCTGATGTCCGGCTCCGCCCTGGCGGCGGATAAAATCGTTATTGCCCATCGCGGCGCAAGCGGCTATCTGCCGGAGCATACGCTGCCGGCGAAAGCGATGGCCTATGCGCAGGGGGCCGATTATCTGGAGCAGGATCTGGTGATGACGAAGGACGACCAGCTGGTCGTCCTGCATGACCACTATCTTGACCGGGTGACCGATGTGGCGGATCGTTTCCCGTACCGCGCCCGAAAAGATGGCCGTTTTTACGCCATTGACTTCACTCTGGATGAAATCCGCTCTCTGAATTTTACCGAGGGCTTTGAGATTGAAAACGGTAAGAAGGTGCAGGTTTACCCCGGACGTGTCCCGATGGGTAAATCGGACTTCCGCATCCATACCTTCCAGGAGGAGATTGAGTTTGTTCAGGGACTGAACCACTCGACCGGCAAACATATCGGTATCTACCCGGAAATCAAAGCGCCGTGGTTCCACCATCAGGAAGGGAAGGATATCGCCGCGAAAACGCTGGAGGTGCTGAAACAGTACGGCTACACCAGCAAGAAGGACAAAGTTTACCTCCAGTGTTTTGATGCCGCGGAACTGAAGCGCATCAAAACCGAGCTGGAGCCAAAGATGGGGATGGATCTCAATCTGGTCCAGTTGATCGCTTATACCGACTGGAATGAAACCCAGGAGAAACAGGCAGACGGCAAGTGGGTAAACTACAACTACGACTGGATGTTTAAGCCGGGCGCGATGAAGCAGATCGCGCAGTACGCCGACGGGATCGGGCCGGATTACCACATGCTGGTGGCGGAAGGTTCATCCCCGGGCCACGTGAAGCTGACGGCGATGGTGAAAGAGGCTCACGCCAGCAAGATGCAGGTGCATCCGTATACGGTGCGTGCTGACCAGTTGCCGCCGTATGCCACGGATGTGAATCAGCTTTACGAGGTGTTATATAAGCAGGCGGATGTGGACGGGTTGTTTACGGATTTCCCGGATAAAGCGGTGAGCTTTTTGAAGAATTAACGCTGAAATTGCCGGGTGGCGGCTGCGCCTTACCCGGCCTACGGACTGCGGTTTTGTAGGCCGGGTAAGCGAAGCGCCACCCGGCACAATCACATCTCGATCTCTATATCCCCTTTTGCCCGGCAGCAGCAGGGCAAAATTTCACCGTCGTTGATGAAAGCCAGCGGTTCGGTTATCCAGTCAACCTGACCGGTCACCAGACGACAGCGGCAGGAGCCGCAATAGCCCTCGCGGCACTGGTATTCAACGGCAATCTGGTGGGATTCCAGCGCAATAAGCAGGGAGGGGTGCTCTTCCTGGCACAGAAGCTCTGTGCCAGAAAGACGAAGCGTTACGCGGCTCATCAGAGCTGGAAGTCGCTCAAATCGTCGGTGTTGACTTCGGAGTCAATCTGACCGACCAGGTAGGAGCTCACTTCCACTTCCTGTGGGGCAACCTGCACGTTGTCAGAGACCAGCCAGGTGTTGATCCACGGGATCGGGTTGGAGCGGGTCTGGAACGGCAGATCCAGGCCGACCGCCTGCATGCGGATATTGGTGATGTACTCTACGTACTGGCAGAGAATATCTTTGTTCAGGCCGATCATGGAGCCGCCCTGGAACAGGTATTCCGCCCACTCTTTCTCCTGCTGTGCCGCCTGAACAAACAGGTCATAGCTCTCCTGCTTGCACTCTTCCGCAATCTCGGCCATCTCCGGATCGTCAGCGCCGCTGCGCAGCAGATTCAGCATATGCTGGGTGCCGGTCAGATGCAGGGCTTCATCGCGGGCGATGAGGCGAATGATTTTGGCGTTGCCTTCCATCAGCTCGCGTTCCGCAAAGGCGAAGGAGCAGGCGAAGCTGACGTAGAAGCGGATCGCTTCCAGCGCGTTCACGCTCATCAGGCACAGGTAGAGCTTTTTCTTCAGTTCACGCAGGTTCACGGTGACGGTTTTGCCGTTCACGCTGTGCGTACCTTCGCCCAGCAGATGCCAGTAGCTGGTCAATTCGATCAGATCGTCGTAGAAGTGGGAGATGCCTTCGGCACGCTTCAGGATCTGTTCGTTGGTGACGATATCATCGAAGACAATCGCCGGATCGTTGACGATGTTACGGATGATGTGGGTATAGGAGCGGGAGTGGATCGTCTCGGAAAACGCCCACGTCTCGACCCAGGTCTCCAGCTCCGGGATGGAGATCAGCGGCAGCAGCGCCACGTTCGGGCTACGTCCCTGAATGGAGTCCAGCAGCGTCTGATACTTCAGGTTGCTGAGGAAGATGTGCTTTTCGTGTTCCGGCAGCGCCTGGAAATCGATGCGGTCGCGTGAAACGTCAACTTCTTCCGGACGCCAGAAGAAAGAGAGTTGCTTTTCAATCAGCTTTTCGAAGATGTCATATTTTTGCTGATCGTAGCGCGCCACGTTGACCGGCTGGCCGAAGAACATCGGCTCTTTGAGCTGGTCGTTTTTCGTCTGTGAAAAGGTGGTGTATGCCATGAGTATGTCCTGTGAGAGATTTTGTAGATCGGGCAAACAAAATCGTAGGCCGGGTAAGCGTAGCGCCACCCGGCATTTACATTAAATCTTACATGCGCCGCTTTCGCAGCCATCATCCTGAATGGACGGGGCCAGATCGTCCTGCGCATCTTCCGCACCGTCGCGGGTGTTTTGATAGTACAGGGTCTTCACGCCAAATTTGTAGGCGGTGAGCAGGTCTTTCAGCAGCTGCTGCATCGGCACTTTTCCGGACGGGAAGCGTGACGGATCGTAGTTGGTGTTGGCAGAGATCGACTGGTCGATAAACTTCTGCATGATCCCTACCAGTTGCAGGTAGCCGTCGTTATTTGGCATCTCCCACAGCAGCTCGTAGTTGTTTTTCAGCAGCTCATAATCCGGCACCACCTGGCGCAGGATCCCATCTTTCGACGCTTTGATGCTGACATGACCGCGCGGCGGCTCAATACCGTTGGTGGCGTTAGAGATCTGCGAGGAGGTCTCAGACGGCATCAGGGCAGAGAGCGTGGAGTTACGCAGGCCGTGGGTCTTGATGGACTCGCGCAGGCCTTCCCAGTCAAGGTGCAGCGGCTCGTTGGCGATCGCATCCAGGTCTTTCTTATAGGTGTCGATCGGCAGAATGCCTTTGGAATAGGTGGTTTCATTGAACCACGGGCAGGCGCCTTGCTCGATAGCCAGTTCGTTCGAGGCTTTCAGCAGGTAGTACTGAATGGCTTCGAAGGTCTGGTGCGTCAGGTTGTTAGCGCTGCCGTCGGAGTAGCGTTTGCCGTTTTTCGCCAGCCAGTAGGCATAGTTAATGACGCCAATGCCCAGGGTACGACGACCCATCGCACCACGTTTTGCCGCCGGGATTGGGTAATCCTGGTAATCCAGCAGCGCATCCAGGGCGCGAACCGCCAGCACCGCCAGCTCTTCCAGCTCGTCGAGGCTGTTGATCGCACCCAGGTTGAACGCAGAGAGCGTACACAGGGCGATTTCGCCGTTTTCGTCGTTCACATCTTCCAGCGGTTTGGTCGGCAGGGCGATCTCCAGACACAGGTTGGACTGGCGCACTGGCGCAACGACCGGATCGAACGGGCTGTGGGTGTTGCAGTGGTCAACGTTCTGGATGTAGATACGGCCGGTAGAGGCGCGTTCCTGCATCATCAGGGAGAACAGTTCAACCGCTTTCACACGCTGTTTACGGATGCTATCGTCTTTTTCATATTTGCTGTACAGACGCTCGAACTCATCCTGATCGGCAAAGAAGGCATCATACAGGCCCGGGACGTCGGACGGGCTGAAGAGGGTAATATCTTCACCTTTCAGCAGACGGGTATACATCAGCTTGTTGATCTGTACGCCGTAGTCCATGTGACGCACGCGGTTGCCTTCCACGCCACGGTTGTTTTTCAGCACCAGCAGGCTTTCTACTTCCAGATGCCACATCGGGTAGAAGAGGGTGGCTGCACCGCCACGCACGCCGCCCTGAGAGCAGGATTTCACCGCGGTCTGGAAGTGTTTGTAGAACGGGATACAGCCGGTGTGGAACGCTTCACCGCCACGAATCGGGCTGCCCAGCGCACGAATGCGACCGGCGTTGATGCCGATACCGGCACGCTGGGAAACGTATTTCACAATCGCGCTGGAGGTCGCGTTGATGGAATCCAGGCTGTCGCCGCACTCGATCAGCACACAGGAGCTGAACTGGCGGGTTGGGGTGCGAACGCCGGACATGATTGGCGTTGGCAGAGAAATTTTAAAGGTGGAAACCGCATCGTAGAAACGCTTCACATATTCCAGACGGGTTTCACGCGGGTAGTTCGAGAACAGGCAGGCCGCCACCAGAATGTAGAGGAACTGGGCGCTCTCGTAGATCTCGCCGGTCACGCGGTTCTGGACCAGGTATTTCCCTTCCAGCTGTTTCACCGCGGCGTAGGAGAAGTTCATATCACGCCAGTGATCGATAAACCCGTCCATCTGCTTGAACTCTTCTTCCGTATAGTCTTCCAGCAGATGCGTGTCGTACTTGCCAAGCTCGACCATCTTCACCACATGATCGAACAGCGCTGGCGGCTCAAACTGACCGTAGGCTTTTTTACGCAGGTGGAAAATCGCCAGACGGGCAGCGAGGTACTGATAATCCGGCGCGTCGCGGGAGATGAGATCCGCCGCGGCTTTGATAATGGTTTCGTGGATATCAGACGTTTTGATGCCGTCATAGAACTGGATATGGGAGCGCAGTTCAACCTGGGAGATCGATACGTTATTCAGCCCTTCTGCTGCCCAGTCGAGAACTCGATGGATTTTGTCCAGATTGATACGCTCGGTGGTACCGTCGCGCTTTGTCACCAGCAGACTCTGATTCATGTGGGTTTTTACCTGTCCGTGAAAAAAAGAAATATCCCCCGTTTATCCACAGGTTGTTGTGGATAAATACTATATATAGGGGTTTCGCATTAAGCATAACGCAAGATGGTGAGTATTCTAGTAAGGATTCTTTTGAGTACAAGAGTTGATTTTGAGGTTAAATTGAGGTTGTCAAAGCGTAAAAAAGCGTAAGTCCTCGTACCGTAAGGCCTGGACGACATGTCAATATTCCAGAAAAAAAAATGAAAATTTGATCGACTGCTGATTTCTTCAACGGGTGGTCAAAAATGCGCAACAAACTGCTGCGCATTCGTCAGAAAAAGAGTAATTACTCTTGCTCATTTTTGGCGGTGGTATGGAGCATATAGTTAACGTCCACGCCTGGCGCCAGTTTGAATTTGTCGGTCAGGGGATTGTAGTGCAGGCCGGTCATATGCTGCTCTTTCAGGCTGGTGCCGTCGACCCAGCTCAGTAATTCCGCCGGCTTGATGAATTTTTTCACATCGTGCGTGCCTTTTGGCACCATCCGCAGCACGTACTCCGCGCCGACCACCGCCATCAGCCAGGCTTTGCCGTTGCGGTTGATGGTAGAGAAGAACACCTGACCGCCCGGTTTCACCAGCGCGGCACAGGCTTTCACCACCGATTGCGGATCGGGAACATGCTCCAGCATCTCCATGCAGGTGACAACATCGTACTGGTGGGCGTGCTCCGCCGCGTGGGCTTCAACCGTTTCCTGCACGTAGTCGACCTGCACACCGGACTCCAGCGCATGAAGGCGGGCGACCTGCAGAGGTTCAAATCCCATATCCAGGCCCGTAACGGTTGCCCCTTCGCGCGCCATGCTCTCAGCGAGGATGCCACCGCCGCAGCCAACGTCCAGCACCTTCTTACCGAACAGACCGCCGGAGCGCTCCGCGATATAGCCCAGACGCAGGGGGTTAATGCGGTGCAGGGGTTTAAACTCACCTTCGAGATCCCACCATCGCGACGCCACCGCTTCGAATTTAGCGATCTCTTCATGGTCAACGTTGTGAGCCACCGGGGATTTTTCCGCATTCATGGACGCTTTTACTCCGTAATTTAAAGACGAGGAAGTATATCAGGATAACAAAGCAAATTAGTTTAAACCTAAGCGGGTGTGTTATAATTTCCGACCTTTGAATCCGGGATACAGTAGAGGGATAGCGGTTAGATGAGCGACCTTGCGAGAGAAATTACACCGGTTAACATCGAGGAAGAGCTGAAGAGCTCCTATCTGGATTATGCGATGTCGGTCATTGTTGGCCGTGCGCTGCCGGATGTCCGCGATGGACTTAAGCCGGTACACCGTCGCGTACTATACGCCATGAACGTATTGGGCAATGACTGGAATAAAGCGTACAAAAAATCTGCCCGTGTCGTTGGTGACGTAATCGGTAAATACCATCCTCATGGTGACTCCGCGGTGTACGACACCATCGTCCGTATGGCGCAGCCGTTCTCGCTGCGTTACATGCTGGTTGATGGTCAGGGTAACTTCGGTTCTATCGACGGCGACTCCGCTGCGGCAATGCGTTATACGGAAATCCGCCTGGCGAAGATTGCCCATGAGCTGATGGCCGATCTGGAAAAAGAGACGGTAGATTTTGTCGACAACTATGACGGCACGGAAAAAATTCCTGACGTTATGCCGACGAAGATCCCTAACCTTCTGGTAAACGGTTCGTCCGGTATCGCCGTAGGTATGGCGACCAACATTCCACCGCACAACATCACCGAAGTGATTAACGGCTGCCTGGCCTATATCGACGATGAAGAGATCAGCATTGAAGGGCTGATGGAACACATCCCGGGCCCGGACTTCCCGACCGCAGCGATTATTAATGGCCGTCGCGGTATCGAAGAAGCCTACCGTACCGGTCGCGGCAAGATCTATATTCGTGCCCGCGCCGAAGTGGAAGCGGATGCCAAATCTGGCCGTGAGACCATTATTGTCCACGAAATTCCGTATCAGGTGAACAAAGCGCGCCTGATCGAGAAGATTGCCGAGCTGGTTAAAGAGAAACGTATTGAAGGTATCAGCGCGCTGCGTGATGAGTCTGACAAAGACGGCATGCGTATCGTGATTGAAATCAAACGCGACGCGGTAGGGGAAGTAGTACTTAACAACCTCTACTCCCTGACGCAGCTTCAGGTCTCCTTCGGTATTAACATGGTGGCACTGCACCATGGTCAGCCGAAGATCATGAACCTGAAAGATATTCTGAGCGCGTTCGTGCGTCACCGCCGCGAAGTGGTGACCCGCCGGACTATTTTCGAACTGCGTAAAGCCCGCGATCGTGCGCACATCCTTGAAGCGCTGGCGGTAGCCCTGGCAAACATCGATCCGATCATCGAGCTGATCCGTCGTGCGCCAACCCCTGCCGAAGCGAAAGCGGGCCTGATCGCGCAGCCGTGGGATCTGGGCAACGTCTCTGCGATGCTGGAACGTGCCGGCGACGATGCCGCGCGTCCTGAGTGGCTGGAGCCGCAGTACGGTATTCGCGAGGGCAAATACTGGCTGACCGAACAGCAGGCCCAGGCGATTCTGGATCTGCGTCTGCAGAAACTGACCGGCCTTGAGCATGAAAAACTGCTCGACGAGTACAAAGAGCTGCTGGAGCAGATCGCTGAGCTGCTGCACATTCTGGGCAGCGCCGATCGTCTGATGGAAGTAATCCGCGAGGAGCTGGAGCTGGTCCGGGATCAGTTCGGCGACGAGCGTCGCACGGAAATTACGGCCAACTCCGCAGATATCAACATCGAAGACCTGATCAACCAGGAAGATGTTGTAGTTACCCTGTCTCACCAGGGCTACGTGAAGTACCAGCCGTTAACCGATTACGAAGCACAGCGTCGTGGCGGCAAAGGCAAGTCAGCGGCACGTATTAAAGAAGAAGACTTTATCGACCGCCTGCTGGTGGCCAACACCCACGACACCATCCTCTGCTTCTCCAGCCGGGGCCGTCTGTACTGGATGAAGGTCTATCAGCTGCCGGAAGCGAGCCGTGGCGCTCGTGGACGTCCAATCGTCAACCTGTTGCCGCTGGAACAAAACGAACGTATTACGGCGATCCTGCCGGTTCGCGAATACGCTGAAGGGGTGAACGTCTTTATGGCGACCGCCAGCGGCACGGTGAAGAAAACCGCTCTGACCGAGTTCAGCCGCCCACGTTCTGCCGGCATTATCGCCGTCAACCTGAACGAAGGCGATGAACTGATTGGCGTGGATCTGACCTCCGGCTCCGACGAAGTGATGCTCTTCTCTGCCGCCGGTAAAGTGGTGCGCTTCAAAGAGAACGCGGTGCGCGCCATGGGCCGTACGGCGACCGGTGTCCGCGGGATCAGACTGGCGGGTGAAGACAGCGTGGTCTCCCTGATTGTTCCACGTGGCGAAGGCGCAATCCTCACCGTCACCCAGAATGGTTACGGTAAGCGTACTGCCCAGGACGAATATCCAACCAAGTCCCGTGGCACCCAGGGCGTTATCTCGATCAAAGTCACCGAGCGCAACGGTTCCGTTGTTGGCGCGGTACAGGTCGATGATGCCGACCAGATCATGATGATCACCGATGCCGGTACGCTGGTGCGTACCCGCGTATCGGAAATCAGCGTGGTGGGCCGTAACACCCAGGGCGTGATCCTCATCCGTACCGCGGAAGATGAAAACGTGGTGGGTCTGCAGCGTGTTGCTGAGCCAGTGGATGACGAAGAGCTCGACTCTATCGACGGTAGCGTGGCAGAAGGTGACGATGAAATCGCGCCGGAAGCGGAAATCGACGATGATGCGGCAGATGATGCCGAAGAGTAATCTCTTCTGATGACAAAGGGCCGGTTTCCGGCCCTTTTCTTTTGTCGCGGCGCTGAATTGCAGACAACCGAACGTTGCGACGGCGGCGATTTACCGCTACCTTAACCCATTCCTTGTGAACCTGACGGCGGAGCCTCGCCCCCTTGAAATACCTCGTCTCCTTTCGAACCACGCTGAAAGTTTCTCGCTATCTTTTTCGGGCGCTGGCGCTCCTGATTTGGGTGCTTATCGCGCTATTTTCGGTGTTTTACATCGTCAATGCGCTGCACCAGAAGGAGGCGGAGATCCGTCAGGAGTTTAGCCTCAGCTTCGATCAGTCCCAGCGCTATATTCAGCGCACCGCGGACGTCATGAAGGAGCTCAAGTATATCGCCGAAAACCGTCTGACGGCGGAGAATGGTGTGCTGGCTATCCGCGGGCGCGACAGTAAGGCGGATGTCCCCAACTTTGAACCGCTTTTCCCCGACTCTGACTGCTCGGCGATGGGCTCAGCGTGGCGGGGATCGCTGGAGTCGCTGGCCTGGTTTATGCGCTACTGGCGCGATAACTTCTCGGCAGCCTATGACCTGAACCGCGTTTTCCTGATTGGCAGCGAAAATCTCTGTATGGCCGATTTTGGCCTGCGCGATGTGCCGGTGGACCGCGACAGCGCACTGAAAAGCCTGCACGAGCGGATCATCAAATACCGTAACGCGCCGCAGGATGAGCGCGGTAATAATCTGTTCTGGATAAGCCAGGGTCCGCGTTCAGGAGTAGGCTACTTCTATGCCCTGACGCCGGTTTATCTGGGCAACCGTCTGCAGGCGATGCTCGGTATTGAGCAGACTATCCGCATGGAGAACTTTTTCACCCCAGGGAATCTGCCGATGGGCGTGACCATTCTCGATGAAAACGGTCACTCTCTCATTTCACTGGCCGGGCCGGAATCGCGGCTGAAGGTTGATCCTCGCTGGATGCAGGAGCGCTCATGGTTTGGCTACAGCGCCGGTTTTCGTGACCTGGTGTTGAAAAAAAGCCTGCCGCCTTCGTCGCTGAGCATTGTTTACTCCGTACCAGTGGATATGGTGCTGGAGCGTATTCGGATACTGATCCTCAACTCGGTACTGCTGAACGTGCTGGTGGGGATTGCGCTGTTTACCCTCGCGCGGATGTACGAGCGTAAAATCTTTATTCCGGCGGAGAACGATGCCCAGCGTCTTGAAGAGCATGAGCAGTTTAACCGCAAGATTGTTGCCTCTGCGCCGGTGGGGATCTGTATTTTACGCACCCTTGACGGGACCAACATCCTCAGTAACGAGCTGGCGCATAACTATCTCAATATGCTCACCCATGAGGACCGACAGCGGCTGACGCAAATTATCTGCGGGCAGCAGGTCAACTTCGTCGATGTCCTGACCAGTAACAACACCAACCTGCAGATAAGCTTTGTCCATTCGCGCTATCGCAATGAGAACGTTGCCATCTGCGTGCTGGTGGATGTCTCCGCGCGCGTCAAAATGGAAGAGTCGTTGCAGGACATGGCCCAGTCCGCCGAACAGGCCAGCCAGTCGAAATCGATGTTCCTTGCCACCGTCAGTCACGAACTGCGTACGCCGCTCTACGGAATTATCGGTAACCTCGATCTGCTGCAGACCAAAGAGCTGCCGCGCGGCGTTGACCGTCTGGTGACGGCGATGAACAACTCCTCCAGCCTGCTGCTGAAAATCATCAGCGACATTCTCGATTTCTCTAAAATCGAGTCCGAGCAGCTGAAAATTGAACCGCGCGAATTCTCGCCGCGCGAGGTGATGAACCATATCAGCGCCAACTACCTGCCGCTGGTGGTGCGTAAGCAGCTGGGGCTGTACTGCTTTATTGAGCCGGACGTGCCGCTAACGCTGCAGGGCGATCCGATGCGCCTGCAGCAGGTGATCTCCAACCTGCTCAGCAACGCCATTAAGTTTACTGACATGGGCTGCATTGTGATGCATGTCGCCAAAGCAGGGGACTACCTGAGCATTCGCGTGCGCGACACCGGGGTGGGAATTCCGGCCAAAGAGGTAGTCAAACTCTTCGACCCGTTCTTCCAGGTGGGAACGGGGGTTCAGCGCAACTTCCAGGGCACCGGGCTGGGGCTGGCGATCTGTGAAAAACTGATCAGCATGATGGACGGCGACATCTCGGTGGATACCGAACCGGGCATGGGCAGTCAGTTTACTATCCGTATTCCACTTTATGCGGCGCAGTCACCGGCTAACATGCTGATAGAGGGATTAAGCGATAAACGCTGCTGGCTGGCGGTCAATAATGCCTCGCTGTATGCCTACCTGGAATCCCTGCTGACCTCGTACGGCATCCGGGTGGCGCGCTACGCCGGACAAACCCCGGACGCGGAAGATATGCTTCTCACCGACGATGAGCTGACGAAGCCGTGGCAGGGTAAAGCGGCGGTGATCTTCTGTCGGCGCCATATCGGTATCGCCCTGGAGCGTGCGCACGGTGAGTGGGTGAACAGCGTGGCCTCGCCGCACGAGCTGATTACGCTGCTGGCGCGTATCTATCGTGTGGAAATGGACAGCGCGGACGGGACAACGTCGCTGCCGTCGCCGGAATCCGAGCAGTCATTGAATGAGGACATGATGATCCTCGTGGTGGACGACCATCCGATTAACCGCCGCCTGCTAGCCGATCAGCTCGGCTCGCTGGGCTATCAGTGTAAAACGGCGAATGACGGCGTGGATGCCCTCAATGTGTTGAGCAAAAACCATATCGACATTGTCCTGAGTGATGTGAACATGCCGAATATGGATGGCTATCGCCTGACTCAGCGCATCCGTCAGCTCGGTCTGACGCTGCCGGTGGTGGGTGTCACCGCTAACGCGCTGGCAGAGGAGAAGCAGCGTTGTCTGGAATCGGGGATGGATAGCTGTCTTTCCAAGCCGGTAACGCTGGATGTCCTGAAACAGACGCTGTCGGTATATGCGGAGCGGGTGAGGAGAGCGCGGGGATAAAAAAAAGCCCAGAAATGGGCTTTTTTATTGCCCGGCGGCGCTTCGCTTGCGCGGGCCTACGGGCATTGTAGGCCGGGTAAGCGAAGCGCCACCCGGCATTTCACGGAATTACTCTTTATCCGCCGGACTCAGGGTCACGGAGGAGAGGTAGTTCAGCAGGGCGATGTCGTTCTCCACGCCCAGCTTCATCATCGCCGATTTTTTCTGGCTACTGATGGTCTTGATGCTGCGGTTCAGCTTCTTGGCAATTTCGGTGACCAGGAAACCTTCGGCAAACAGACGCAGGACTTCGCTCTCTTTTGGCGACAGGCGTTTGTCGCCGTAACCGCCAGCGCTGATTTTTTCCAGCAGGCGAGAGACGCTTTCCGGCGTGAATTTTTTCCCTTTCTGCAGCGCGGCCAGCGCTTTCGGCAGATCGGTCGGCGCGCCCTGTTTCAGGACGATGCCTTCGATATCGAGATCCAGAACCGCGCTCAAAATCGCCGGGTTATTGTTCATGGTCAGCACGATAATCGAAATGCTTGGGAAATGGCGCTTGATGTATTTGATCAGCGTAATCCCGTCACCGTACTTATCTCCAGGCATGGAAAGGTCGGTGATAAGCACGTGCGCATCAAGCTTTGGCAGGTTATTAATCAGTGCTGTGGAATCTTCAAATTCACCGACTACATTCACCCACTCGATCTGTTCAAGTGATTTGCGAATACCGAACAGTACAATCGGATGGTCATCGGCAATAATTACGTTCATATTGTTCATGTATAGGGCTACCTTGCTACAGCAAGCTTTTGACGTAGGCGTCAATGTCGCTGATGTATTTTTCTATGCTGGCGGCATCTTTCTCACGAATAAGATGTTCCAGCGTTTCACATAATTGCTTGCCTGGAACCAGATTAAGCATGGCAAACACCCCTTTGAGCCGGTGTGCTGTCTGAGCCAGCGCCGCGAAGTCGTTCACGGCCGATTCAGTATACAACCTCTTAACATCATCTGGAACTGTGTCTACAAAGAGCGAATAATATCCGCTGGCATGAAGTTCAGCATTTTCATTGCCACCCAGTGGGGATTCCGGGATCGTTTCCTGCGCCAGTTGCTCTTCTATTAGTTGTAGTACAGCTTCCTGCATAGCATTGCTCATATTAAAGTTGACGCGCACCTGGCCGGGGCCAATTTTCCGCACGCCTGGCTCATCATCGCTTAAAAGCAAGCCCGAGGCAGTAAGATTAGACGGATTATCTGTTAAAAAGAGATCATATTCTTGACTTGCCAGCCGTTCGTCAGGGGATATACAGGTTGCACCCCAGTTTTCCAGCTGACGAACCACAATATTGCGGATCTCGTTTGAGGTCACGTCCACCATTATTACCACATCATCCAGCAGGCGTTCATCCTCCTCCGCGTCCTGCGGGCTTGCCGCCATTTTGACGTGCAGAGAGTAGCGGGTGCCCAGCGATTCACGCGCTTTGATATTCAGATGGCCGCCAAGCTTACGCGCCAGCTGATCGCAGAGCCAGAAGGTGAGGGCATTGGCTTTGCCATAGTTGTCACCCTGAGTCTCGTTAAGGAACGGGAAGTGCAGATTATCAATTTCGCTGGCGGTAACCCCTTCGCCGGTATCCAGAATGCGGAAGGTGAGACGGTCTTCAGCCGATTCATCGCTGCTCACTTCAAGGGTAATTTTGCCGATCTGGGTGGTGGTGACTGCGTACTGGATCAGCATCAACAGAATGCGGCGCAGGGCGTCACGGTCGCCATGACGCTCATCGTTCGCGCGCAGCGGGTTGTTAATCAGCAGCTGCAGCCCTTTACGCTTGATGACCGGCAGCACTTCCGGCACCACTTCATCAATCAGATCCTGAATGGAAAACAGCGAGGCCGTGCTCTTCCAGGTGTCATTTTCCAGCATGTTGGCAAGCTGGATCTCATCCACCAGCCGTACCAGCGTATCGGCATGAGCGGAAAGCTGCATGCTTTCCGGGGTGGATAAATGGGCGGCTTCGCTGGCAAGCGCCTTCAGCGGCAGCTTGAACGCTTCGCCGATATTTTGCATAAACGCCGCGCGGCCCTGCTGGTTTTTCTCATACAGCCTTTGCGCCTGCTTGAGCTTTTTATTGACCAGCACCTCGCGATCCTGATCGCGAATAATGAAAATCTGCGTGCGCGATGCCACCTGGCTGCGGAACTGGCGGATCTCATACAGCTCATTATTAATCGTGGCCTGAATCACCCCCTGGTGCTGATCCGCCATGCTGGTGATGTTTTGCAGATTCAGGTGGGGCAGCAGGTGGTCGGCAATTTTGTTGCTGATCACCGTACGGTTAGCCTCCTGGTCGTGGACCAGCAGGCCGAGCGGCAGCACAGAGACAATCTCTTCATTCAGCGCGCGCAGGACACGCAGCTCGTTGTTGGTACCGGCTGCCACAGGAACATCGCTCTGGCGACCTGGCTGCGAACGGAAGGTACTGTAACCGTACAGCGCCAGCGCCAGCAGACCAATATTAAGCAGCAGGGGCAACAGGATGTTTTGCAGCGTATCCAGCAGCAGCGTACCGAAAGGCACCTGCCAGACCAGACGCATGCCGGTGGTGTTCAGGGTGGAAGCAATTTCGATTTTCGAACCATTAAAGGTGATAGAGACGCTGTCAGGGCTCTCTTTATCCGTCGGCGTGCGCAGGTTTTGCGCTCCGTTGTCCTGCTCCAGGCGGAAGCTTTCCAGCGGCATATCCGGCGGGATCAGATCGTTGATGGGCAGATCAAAGGCCACCACCGTGGCCAGATGCCCTGGCTGGTTGAACGTCGTACGCAGGGTAAAGTAGTGGCCATTTTGCCAGGCCAGTCGGCGCAGGGAGGAGAAACTTTCGCGCTCATCCAGGGCGTTAGCCTGCTGCAGCATCTCCGCGCGACGGGAATCGACAATATTACCCACCGTAGACTCTTTGAACCCGGAGGAGAGATCTTTAAGTGGCAGGGTGGAGATCAGGATCATGCTGTTGTCCTGACCGTTGAGATAGTACATCGACCAGGGAACGGTCTCCGCGCCCCACAGCGTATCCAGATAGGTCGACATGCGCTGGGTCATCTCCAGCGTAGCGCTGTCGTGGGAACCAAAAATCAGGGCTTCGGTTTTGCGTCGCGTTTTCTCAAGATAGTAAACGTCCTGCTTCAGGCGCGTCTCCTGCAAACCTTCAGCAGAGGAAGTGGTAGGGGTTGCCGCGATATTGTCGTAAATCTGCCAGGTGGCGTAGCGCCAGGTATCGATGCGCTTATGCAGCGCGTGGCTGATATCGACAATCTGATAGCTGCGGTCTTTGAGCAAGGTGTTCACGGCGCTTTGCACCATTACGCCCATGGTCACTAACAGCACAACGATCAATAGAAGAAAGAAACGAGTAATGCTGCCCGGAAGCAGGGAGAACTTGTTCGCGGCTGTGGTTTCAGACTGACTCATTGATGTGTTTAACCCGTTATGGCTGCGCTTCAGGCGAGTAGGGCAGTATAAAGCGTAATAATCGAATTTCCAGCCTCACGCCACGGGTGAGGCTGACTTTTTCACGTCGTTGCAGGACGAAAAAGGATTGTCTTAAATCTGTACGCCCAGGTGAAAATTGTACAAATAACTCACAATAGTTGGAAAAAATAGCACGAATAAACAAGAAATTAAATTCAAGACGCAATTTATGAGCCTAAAAATAGCAAGCGAAGATTTAATTAATAGTCGTTATAGTTACAGGTGGGTAGCACAAATTATATAAAATTGCGTAAAGATGAGTAAAAAAAAACCGAATGCATTGCATTCGGTTCAATTCTGGATAAACAGACATTCAAATTTGAATGACGGTAATAAATAAAGTTAATGATGATAGCGAGAGATATTTTAGTAGCCGCTGCGGTTTTTGTTTTGTCAATCAGTGCTATAATTTATTTTTGTGTAAATTATTGATATATATGATAAATTTTTAAACTTTGATTTTTAGTGCGCTATTTTTTAACTAAATGTGCGGACAAAAAGTTCCCTGAAATTTACAATTTGAAACATCTATACGGCAATATGAAACATCTTAAAAGTTTTCGTATCATATTCTTATTGGATTATTCTGTATTTTTGAGGAGAATGAACTTGCCGACTGGTTAAGAGGGTTAATCAGTAAGCAGTGGTAATAAAAGACATATAACAGAGGGTTAAAATAATGAAAGTTAAAGTACTGTCCCTCCTGGTGCCAGCACTGCTGGTAGCAGGCGCAGCGAATGCGGCTGAAATTTATAACAAAGACGGCAACAAATTAGATCTCTACGGTAAAGTAGACGGTCTGCACTATTTCTCTGATGACGACGGCGCTGATGGCGATCAGACTTACATGCGTCTCGGCTTCAAAGGCGAAACTCAGGTTAACGATCAGATCACTGGTTACGGTCAGTGGGAATACCAGATTCAGGGCAACACCACCGAGAGCGACAACCAGTCCTGGACGCGTGTGGCCTTCGCAGGTCTGAAGTTCGCTGAAGCAGGTTCTTTCGACTACGGTCGTAACTACGGCGTAATCTACGACGTCACCTCCTGGACCGACGTTCTGCCAGAATTCGGCGGCGACACCTACGGTTCCGACAACTTCCTGCAATCCCGTGCTAACGGCGTTGCAACCTACCGTAACCAGGACTTCTTCGGTCTGGTTGACGGCCTGAACTTTGCTCTGCAGTACCAGGGTAAAAACGGCAGCGTCAGCGGCGAAAACGACACCGGCCGTAGCCTGCTGAAACAGAACGGCGACGGCTTCGGCGGCTCTCTGACTTACGATCTGGGCGAAGGCTTCAGCGTAGGTGCGGCAGCAGCCTCTTCTAAACGTACCGCAGACCAGAACGCTGCAGGCGTTTACGGCGACGGCGACCGTGCTGAAGTGTACAGCGGCGGCCTGAAATATGACGCGAACAACCTGTACCTGGCAGCGCAGTACTCCCAGACCTACAACGCCACCCGTTTCGGCAACTCTCAGAACGGCAGCGACATTTACGGCTTCGCTAACAAAGCACAGAACTTCGAAGTGGTTGCACAGTACCAGTTCGACTTCGGTCTGCGTCCATCCGTGGCTTACCTGCAGTCTAAAGGTAAGGACATTGATAACTACGGCGACCAGGATCTGCTGAAATATGTTGATGTTGGCACGACTTACTACTTCAACAAAAACATGTCCACCTACGTGGATTACAAAATTAACCTGCTGGATAATAACTCCTTCACCCGTCAGGCTGGCATCAGCACCGATGACATCGTAGCACTGGGTCTGGTTTACCAGTTCTAAGTCTTACGTACTATTGCGAAAGGGGCCAAAGGGCCCCTTTTTTTTGTTTTACCATCAGGCCCTTACAAAGCCTGTTTTTTGGTGTACTCTTGCCGGTCTCAGGCTTGAGGATAATAACGAATGGAAATTACTTTTTTGCGTGTCGGCTTGCTGGCGACGCTGTTTATGCTGGCTGCGTGTGACGCACCTGCTCCCTCTGCAAAGAGCGAAACCGCCGCCGCGACGGTGCTGGAAGGGAAAACGATGGGTACCTTCTGGCGCGTCAGCGCCATCGATCTCTCCGCTGCCCGGGCTGAAGAGCTGCGCGGGAAGATCCAGGCTCAGCTGGACGGCGATGACCAGTTAATGTCCACTTATAAAAACGACTCCGCGCTGATGCGCTTTAATCAGTCGAAGAGTACCTCGCCCTGGCCGGTGAGCGAAGCGATGGCTGACATTGTCACCGAATCGCTGCGGGTGGGCTACAAAACGAACGGCGCGATGGACATTACCGTCGGCCCGCTGGTTAACCTGTGGGGCTTTGGCCCGAACAAGCAGCCGGTGAAAACCCCTGACCAGACGCAGATTGACGATGCCCGGGCGCAAACGGGCCTCCAGCATCTGACGGTGATAAATCAGTCCGGCAAGCAATACCTCGAAAAGGATATCCCCGATCTGTTTGTCGATCTCTCGACGGTCGGGGAGGGCTATGCCGCCGATCACCTGGCCCGGCTGATGGCTGAAGAGGGGATCCCGCGCTACCTGGTGTCGGTGGGCGGGGCGCTGGTCAGCCGGGGCATGAACGCCAGCGATAAACCCTGGCGCGTGGCGATCCAGAAGCCGACCGATGAGCAAAACGCCGTACAGGCCATTGTCGATATCAACGGTCACGGCATCAGTACCTCTGGCAGCTACCGCAACTATTATGAGCTGGACGGCAAGCGCATCTCCCATGTGATCGATCCCCAGACCGGTCGCCCGATTACGCACAATCTGGTGTCGGTAACGGTGATTGCCCCTACGGCACTGGAAGCCGACGCCTGGGATACGGGCCTGATGGTGCTGGGGACGGAAAAAGCCAAAGAGGTTGTGCGTCAGCAAGGGCTGGCTGTCTATATGATCACCCGCGAAGGGGAGGGCTTCAAAACCTGGATGTCCCCGCAGTTTGCCAGTTTCCTCGTTAACGGGAAGAATTAAAAAGCAAGGTTGCGGGTTTTTGTCGGCTGGCGCTCAGGCAGGCTATGAGTATGCTTACAGAAGGAGCCGATCATGAAAAAGCCGAACCTGAATAATGATGATGAACGCTGGCTGGCGGTGCTGGCCCGCGATCGCCATGCCGATGGTCAGTTTGTGTTTGCCGTGCAGACCACCGGCATCTTCTGCCGCCCCTCCTGCCGGGCGCGCCATGCTCTGCGTGAGAATGTCCGCTTTTATCCTGATGCCCGCCAGGCGGCGCAGGCGGGTTTTCGTCCCTGCAAACGCTGCCGCCCGGATCAACCGGATCCGCAGGCGCAGCGCGTCGCCACCATCGAAAAAGCCTGCCGGTTGCTGGAGCAGGAGCAACCTTTGACCCTTGAGCAGCTGGCGCAGCAGGTGGCGATGAGCCCGTATCATCTTCATCGTCTGTTCAAAACCGCCACCGGGATGACCCCTAAAGCCTGGCAGCAGGCGGCGCGGGCGAAACGGCTGCGTCATGCCCTTGCGCAGGGAGATAAAATTACCGACTCCGTGCTGGCGGCCGGTTTCCCCGACAGCAGCAGCTACTATCGCAACGCCGATGCCACGCTGGGGATGACCGCGAAGCAGTACCGCAGCGGCGGGGAAGAGACCACCGTGCGCTACGCCCTGAGCGACTGTACGCTGGGGCGTTGCCTGGTGGCGGAAAGCGCGCGGGGGATCTGCGCTATTTTACCCGGCGATGACGACAGCACGCTGGTTGCCGAGCTGGCGACCCTTTTTCCGCACGCCCGGCGGGAACAGGCAGATGCCGCCTTTGCCGCCCGCGTCGCCCGGGTGATCGCCAGCGTGGATAACCACGCCGTGGCGCTCGCCCTGCCGCTGGATATTCGCGGCACCGCCTTTCAGCGTCAGGTCTGGCAGGCCTTGCGCGCCATTCCCGGCGGCGAAACGGCAAGCTATCAACAGGTGGCAAACGCCATTGGACATCCTGGCGCGGTGCGGGCAGTGGCCCGGGCCTGTGCTGCCAACAAACTGGCGGTTATCATCCCTTGTCATCGTGTGGTGCGAAGCGATGGCGGGATCTCGGGCTACCGCTGGGGTACGGCCCGCAAAGCGGCGCTGCTGCGTCGGGAAGCGAAAAAAGAGGAGGTGTGATGCTCGATCTCTTTGCAGATGAACAACCCTGGCAGGAGCCGCTTGCGCCCGGTGCGGTGATCCTGCGCCGCTTCGCCCGGGCTGGAGCGCCTGCATTAATACAGGCAATCGAACAGGTGGCTACCGTCTCGCCGTTCCGCCAGATGGTCACCCCCGGGGGCTACACCATGTCGGTGGCAATGACCAACTGTGGCGGGCTGGGCTGGACCACCAATCAGCGGGGCTATCTCTACTCCCCGGACGATCCTCTTACCGATACTCGCTGGCCCCCCATGCCGGAGGCGTTTGCCACCCTGTGCCACGATGCTGCCTGCGCGGCGGGCTATCCTGAGTTCCAGCCGGACGCCTGTCTCATCAACCGTTACGCGATTGGGGCTAAGCTCTCGCTGCATCAGGATAAAGATGAAGCGGACCTGCGGGCGCCGATTGTCTCGGTTTCCCTCGGCCTGCCGGCGGTATTCCAGTTCGGCGGATTACGGCGTAACGATCCGCTGCAACGCCTGCTGCTGGAGCACGGCGACGTGGTGGTCTGGGGCGGGCCATCACGACTGTTTTACCACGGCATTCAGTCCCTTAAGCCTGGTACGCATCCTCTTACCGGCGATTATCGCTACAACCTGACCTTCCGCCAGGCGGCGTACAGCGAATAAAAATAAGAATTATTCTTGATGTAAACGGCGAGCAGTTTACACTGCTGGCTGTTTTTTCTTGTCTGGATTGCTCTGCATGGAACTCCTGTTACTGGTCTGGCGCCAATATCGCTGGCCGTTTATCGCGGTGATGGCATTAAGCCTGCTCAGCGCCGCGCTGGGTATTGGGCTGATCGCCTTTATCAACCTGCGTTTGATTGAAACTGTTGATACCACCCTGATGGTGCTGCCGGAATTTCTCGGTCTGCTGGTCCTGCTGATGGCCGTCACGCTCGGCTCGCAGCTGGCGCTCACGACGCTCGGTCACCACTTTGTCTACCGCCTGCGCAGCGAGTTCATCAAGCGGATTCTGGATACCCAGGTTGAACGCGTCGAGCAGCTGGGCAGCGCCTCGCTGCTGGCCGGGCTGACCAGCGATGTGCGCTCAATCACCATCGCCTTTGTGCGTCTGCCGGAGCTGGTGCAGGGGATTATCCTGACCGTTGGATCGGCGGCCTATCTGGCCTGGCTCTCCACCAAAATGCTGGCCATCACCGCCCTGTGGATTGCGATCACCATCTGGGGCGGCTACCTGTTGGTGTCGCGGGTCTACAAACACATGGCGGTGCTGCGCGAAACCGAAGATAAGCTCTATAACGACTATCAGACGGTGCTGGAAGGGCGCAAAGAGCTGACCCTGAACCGCGAGCGTGCCGAGCATATCTTTAACAACCTCTATATTCCGGATGCCCGTGAGTATCGCCACCACATCGTGCGGGCCGATACCTTCCACCTGAGCGCGGTCAACTGGTCAAACATCATGATGCTGGGGGCGATTGGCCTGGTCTTCTGGATGGCGAACAGCCTCGGCTGGGCGGATACTAACGTCGCCGCCACCTACTCGCTGACCCTGCTGTTCCTGCGTACGCCGCTGCTTTCTGCCGTCGGGGCGCTGCCGACCCTGCTCAGCGCCCAGGTCGCCTTTAACAAGCTGCGTAAGTTTGCCCTCGCGCCGTACAAACCTGAATTCCCGCGTCCTGAGGCCTTCCCGAACTGGCAGACGCTGGAGCTGCGTAACGTCACCTTCCAGTACCAGGACAATGCATTTTCCGTCGGGCCGGTGAATTTAACCCTTAACCGCGGCGAGCTGCTGTTCCTGATTGGCGGTAACGGCAGCGGTAAATCGACGCTGGCGATGCTGCTGACCGGCCTGTATCAGCCCCAGTCAGGTGAGATCCTGCTGGACGGTAAACCGCTCAGTGCTGAAAAACCGGAGGATTACCGCAAGCTCTTCTCGGCGGTGTTTACCGACGTCTGGCTGTTCGATCAGCTGCTGGGGCCAGAAGGCAAGCAGGCCGATCCGGCGCTGGTGGAAAAATGGCTGGCGCATCTGCAAATGTCCCACAAGCTGGAGCTGCAGGATGGCAAAATCCTCAACCTCAAGCTGTCAAAAGGGCAGAAGAAGCGCGTGGCGCTGCTGCTGGCGCTGGCGGAAGAACGTGACATTATTCTGCTGGATGAGTGGGCTGCCGATCAGGACCCGCATTTCCGTCGCGAGTTTTACCAGGTCCTGTTGCCGCTGATGCAGCAGATGGGCAAAACCATCTTCGCCATCAGCCATGACGACCATTACTTTATCCATGCCGACCGTCTGCTTGAGATGCGCAGCGGCCAGCTGACGGAACTGACCGGCGCGGAGCGCGATGCCGCGTCGCGTGATGCGGTAGCCCGTACCGCCTGAGCGTAACTGTGCCGGGTGGCGGCTTCGCCTCACCCGGCCTGCAATCTTGTTTTCTCCGCCTGCTGCTTTTTTGACCTCTCCTCTCATCCGTTTATTAAAATTTACACAACCCCACGCTATGCTTAATGCCAACTTATTTAATGGATTGATATTTAATGTCTGTATTAAGCAAAAACAGCGCACGGCTGCGCGATGAAGAGCGTGCGCGCCTGATCTGGCTGATGACCACCGACAAAGCGCTCACTTCCACCCTGCTGGGTAAACTGACCCTGGCTGAGCAATATGATGTCGGGACGTTAGCCGACGATATTGCTGAGGTAGGGGCGCTGGTAGCCCATTTGCCGCCGCCGGATCTCGCCGACACCCTCGAAGCGCTGCCCTCGGAAGAGCGCCACGCTTTGTGGCGGCTGGTGGAGGATCACGAGCGCGGTCAGGTATTGCTCGAAGCCTCCGAAAACGTCTGGGACGATCTGATCGACGAGATGAGCGACCAGGCCATTCTCGACGCGGTACGCACCCTGGATATCGACGACCAGCTCTACATGGTCCAGCACCTGCCGCGTAACCTGACCGGACAGTTGCTGGCGTCGCTGCCGCCCCAGGACCGTGCCCGGGTCCAACAGGTGATGCACTATGAGCAGGACCGCGTCGGCGCAATCCTGGAGTTCAGCGTCATTACGGTGCGCCCTGACGTAACCCTGGGCGCGGTCCAGCGCTACCTGCGACGTCTGGGCAAAATGCCAAAGAACACCGATAAGCTGTTTGTGACCTCCCGGGATAAAACCCTGCTCGGCGAGCTTGATCTACAGACCATTCTGCTTAACAGCACCCAGACTCTCGTCAGCGAGGTGATGGAAACGCAGCCGATGCTCTTTTCCCCGGAAGATGACGCCGAAAAAGCCGCCCGCACCTTTGAACGTGACAACCTGCTCAGCGCGGGCGTAGTTGACCCGGAAGGCAAATTGTTGGGGCGCCTGACCATCGATGAGATCGTCGACGTGGTCTACAAAGAGACCGACAACGATATGCGCGCCCTCGGCGGGTTAAGTGCCGAAGAGGATGTCTATGCCCCGGTGAGCAAGGCGGTGAAAACCCGCTGGGCGTGGCTGGCGATCAACCTCTGCACCGCCTTCATCGCCTCACGTGTCATTGACGGATTTGAACACACCATCTCCCAGCTGGTGGCGCTGGCCTCGCTGATGCCTATCGTGGCGGGCATTGGCGGCAATACCGGTAATCAGACCATCACCATGATCGTGCGCGCCCTGGCGCTTCAGCATATTCAGCCGGGCAACTTTACCTTCCTGATCCTGCGTGAGCTCGGCGTGGCGCTGATTAATGGCCTGGTGTGGGGCGGCATCATGGGGGGTGTGACCTGGTGGCTGTACGGCGATATGGCGCTGGGTGGGGTAATGACTCTGGCGATGGTGCTGAACCTGCTGGTGGCGGCGACGATGGGCGTCCTCATCCCGATGATCATGACCCGCCTCGGGCGCGACCCCGCAGTGGGGTCGAGCGTGATGATCACCGCCATTACCGATACTGGCGGCTTCTTTATTTTTCTTGGGCTGGCGACGCTGTTTCTGCTGTAACGGCGTGTTTGCGTCGTAGGCGGGCAGGGAGGATCACCATCATGATAATCCCGCCTACCACACCAATTGCCAGGTTGCCGGTTGAAACGGTGGCCCCGACGGTCACCAGCATCACCAGCGTTTCCGCAACCGGCGCCCCTTTCACCGTGGCAGGGCGAATGCTCTGCCAGTTGAAGGTTTTAATGGCGACAATCGCCATGATCCCCGCCAGCACCGCCATCGGAATTTTCGCCATCACTTCGCTCAGGGCAGTGACCAGCACCAGCAGTACCAGCCCGGCGGCAAAGGTGGAGACGCGGCTGCGGCCTTTGCCCATTTCGACGTTAACGATGGTCTGACCGATCATCGCGCAACCGGCGATCCCGCCAAAGAAGCCCGCCATGATATTGGCCACGCCCAGTCCCATGCTTTCGCGGCGCTTGCTGGACGGGGTCGCCGTCAGCTCATCCACCAGCTTCGCGGTCAGGAGCGACTCCATCAGGCCGACAAAGGCGATACTCAGGGCGCAGGGCCAGATAATACTCAGGGTTTGCAGATTCAGCGGCACCAGCATCTGGGTGATCCCCGGCAGGCCGCCGCCAATTGATTCTTCATCCCCCACGGTCGGTAGCAGCTGGCCGCTGGTGACGGTATAGAGTGTCAGCACCACGATGGCAATCAACGGGGAGGGCACGCTTTTAATGTAGCGGGGCGCCCAGAGCACAATCAGCAGGGTGAGCACAAACAGGCCGACGATCAGCGGGCTTCTGCTCCAGAAATGCGGCACCTGGGCAAAGAAAATCAGGATCCCCAGGGCGTTAACAAACCCGGTCATCACTGCCTGGGGAATAAAACGCATCAGACGCGCCATTCCCAGCGCGCCGAACAGGATCTGGATCACGCCAGCCAGCAGCACCGCTGGCAGGATGTATTGCGCGCCATGCTGATGGACCATCGGCCCAATCACCAGCGCCACGGAGCCCGCGGCGGCCGTCACCATCGCCGGGCGACCGCCCATCACCGACAGCCCCAGGCAGAGGACCACCGAGGCAAACAGGCTCACCTTCGGATCAACCCCCGCGACGACAGAGAACGAGATCACTTCCGGAATCAAGGCCAGGGCGGTGATAACACCGGCAAGGGTTTCACGCATAAACAGCGATGGAGAGCGCAGGATAGAGAGCGCAGATGGAGAAGCGTGTACTGAAGACATAGTTTTTCGCAGGTCAGGAGAATGAGTGCAGCCCAGAGGCATCTGTGCGCGCGATCACAAAGCGCTGCATAGTAGCGGGAAATGGCGCACTTTTCCAGCACCGGATTAGCCATACCCCTACAAATGCAGCGACATTTATTATCATAATTACAATAATTATTTAACCTTTAAACAATATTTAATTATTGCTACCGTGGCGCCGCACTCGACTTCATCTGCATAAATAGCGAACAAACGCGTATTACGAAGGCATTAATTATGAAAAAAATGACTGCCCTGCTGCTGGCTGCGGCGGCAAGCCTTAGTGCTGTCTCCATGGCGGCGAAGGCTCAGGCATCGCAAGAGCAGGAAACGGACGTTCTGTTAATTGGTGGCGGGATCATGAGCGCCACGCTGGGAACCTATTTGCAGGAGCTTCAGCCGGACTGGTCCATGACCATGGTTGAACGCCTGGACGGCGTAGCGCAGGAGAGCTCTAACGGCTGGAACAACGCCGGAACCGGCCACTCTGCGTTAATGGAGCTGAACTACACCCCGCAGAAGAAAGATGGCTCTATCAGCATTGAGAAAGCGGTGGAGATCAACGAAGCGTTCCAGATCTCCCGTCAGTTCTGGTCTCACCAGGTGAACAGCGGTGTGCTGCACGATCCACACAGTTTCATTAACACTGTCCCGCACATGAGCTTTGTCTGGGGGGACGACAACGTAAACTTCCTGCGCGGACGTTATGCTGCTCTGCAGCAAAGCTCGCTGTTCCGCGGCATGAAGTACTCCGAAGATCACGCCCAGATCAAAGCGTGGGCGCCGCTGGTGATGGAAGGGCGCGACCCGAACCAGAAGGTTGCGGCCACCCGCACGGAAATCGGTACCGACGTTAACTACGGTGAAATCACCCGTCAGCTGGTGGGCTCTCTGCAGAAAAAAGAGAACTTCAACCTGTCGTTGAATACCGAAGTGCGCGGCTTTAAGCGTAACGCGGACAACTCCTGGAGCGTGACCGTCGCCGATCTGAAGCACAATGAAGAAGAGCACGTCATTAAGGCGAAGTTTGTCTTTATCGGTGCGGGCGGCGCGGCGCTGAAGCTGCTGCAAGAGACCGGTATTCCTGAAGCGGAGAATTACGCGGGCTTCCCGGTTGGCGGACAGTTCCTGGTGTCGGAAAATCCAGAAGTGGTGAATCGCCATCTGGCGAAGGTCTATGGTCAGGCGTCCGTGGGCGCACCACCGATGTCGGTACCGCACATCGACACTCGTGTTCTCGACGGTAAGCGCGTGGTGCTGTTCGGGCCGTTCGCCACCTTCTCAACCAAATTCCTGAAGAACGGTTCGCTGTGGGATCTACTCAGCTCCACCACCACTTCTAACGTGGGTCCGATGGTTGATGTTGGTCTGGATAACTTCGATCTGGTGAAATATCTGATTAGCCAGGTGATGCTCTCCGATGACGATCGTTTTGAGGCGCTGAAAGAGTATTATCCGGAAGCGAAGAAAGCGGACTGGCGTCTGTGGCAGGCGGGCCAGCGCGTGCAGATCATCAAGCGTGATGAGGAAAAAGGCGGCGTGCTGCGTCTGGGCACTGAAGTGGTCAGCGATAAAGAGGGCACTGTCGCCGCGCTGCTGGGAGCATCCCCGGGCGCCTCCACCGCGGCACCCATTATGCTGCACCTGATGGAAAAAGTGTTTAAAGACAAAGTCGCCAGCCCGGAGTGGCAGGCGAAGCTGAAGACCATTATTCCTTCATACGGTACGGCGCTGAACGGCAACGTTGAGGCCACCGAGCAGGAGTACACCAGCCGCGTGCTGCAGCTGAAGTATGAAAAACCGCAGGCACCGGATGCGGCGCCTCAGCCTGAGGCGCAGGCGACCTCCCAGCCGGAAAGCAAACCGGTTGCGGATATCGCACTCTGATATAAAAAAGCCGGGTGATTTACCCGGCTTTTTTTATTAACGCGTGACGGCGCTTTCTACCTTCTCGTCAGCCTGCCAGATACGGTATCTCACCTCGATATTCGCAGGCGTATAAACCACAATCGGCAGCTTGCTGTTGTAGCGCAGCAGGCTATGCTCGCCGAGATTCGCGGTCACAAATTTTGTTGTCTTTTTCCCGTCCGGACAGGCCATCATGGTGGAAACCGGCGAAGTGACCTTATCAAAGATGTAATAATCATATCCCCAGCCTTCCAGCGTCTTGCTGGTTAACTGACCGCCGAGGCGGTGCACGTTGCAGTCCACCTCCAGCGTCTGGCCGATCAGCAGTTCCACCTTGTAATTCGCTTCATCTTTTTGCGCGGGCAGGTCGATAACCTGGCGCTTCATCCCCTGTTCCGCCTGCGGGTAGGGGGCCGTTTTACTGAGCGGCTGGCCAGCAGGGGTGGCGTATGCGCTGGCGCAGGTCAGAGCCAGCAGAGTGATGAGACTTTTAGCGGCGTTTTTCACAGTGATTCCTTTTTATGTCAAACGGTGGCCATACACTACCATGAATGGTGTTTTTTACCTTAATTTTATTTCTACCTAGTTTATATAACTGGAAATCACCTTGTGATTTGGTTTTAAATTCTGAATTGGCCCAAGAGGGGCGATCGTGGTAGGGTGAGCTGCAATCATTGTTATCTATCTGTGAAGGAAACACGCATGGTACGTAATAAACTCAATACCCCGGCGGGGAAAAAATTTCTGCTGGCACTGCTGACGGTTTTTCTGATCGCGGTGATGGGGGTAGGCCGTGTGACTATCATTGGCGTGGTTGAGCAGTACAACATCCCGCTGACGGAGTGGACCACCAGCATGTATGTGCTGCAATCGGCGATGGTGCTGGTCTACAGCACGGTCTTTACCGTGCTGCTGGCTATCCCGCTGGGTATATTTTTCCTCGGCGGGAGCGATAAACACTGAGTCGCCAACGCGATGAATGCCTGTTTCACTCCTGTGCCGTTTCGGGTTAAATGATTTTTTCCCCGTTAACAGGAGTGGAGCATGGTCTCCCGGTTTTCCACGCTGAGCCGGATCCCAAAAGGGGTCTGGGTCGTTGGCGGCGTCAGCATGTTGATGGATATCTCCTCGGAGATCATCCATAGCTTATTACCGCTCTTTATGGTGACCACCCTGGGCGCCAGCGTTATCTTTATTGGCCTGATTGAAGGGCTGGCGGAAGCCACGGCGCTGATCATCAAAGTCTTCTCCGGCGCCATCAGCGACTATCTGGGGAAACGCAAAGGGCTGGCGCTGCTGGGCTACGGGCTGGGTGCGGCCAGCAAGCCACTGTTTGCGCTCGCCTCGTCGTCGGGGATGATCCTCGGGGCGCGCTTAATCGACCGGGTAGGGAAGGGGATCCGCGGTGCCCCCCGCGACGCGCTGGTGGCTGACGTTACGCCGCCGGAGCTGCGCGGGGCGGCATACGGGCTGCGTCAGTCGATGGATACTATTGGCGCCTTTCTCGGCCCACTGCTGGCGGTCGGCATGATGCTGCTATGGCACGATGATTTCCGCACCATCTTCTGGATCGCCGTCATCCCCGGCGTGCTTGCCGTCGTGCTGCTCTTTTTTGGCCTGCATGAACCTGCCTCTCCCGTCGTCCATAAACGGTCTAATCCGATTAAAAAAGAGAACCTGAAACGTCTCGGCGCCAGCTGCTGGTGGGTGATTGGCCTCGGCGCCGTCTTTACTCTCGCCCGTTTCAGTGAGGCATTTCTGGTGCTGCGTGCCCAGCAGGCGGACATTCCACTGGCGCTGATCCCGCTGGTGATGGTCGCCATGAATCTGCTTTACGCGTTTTCGGCCTATCCTTTTGGCAAACTCTCCGATGCCATGAGCCATACCCGTCTGCTGCAATGGGGGCTGGCGGTGTTGATCGCCGCCGATATCGTGCTGGCGCTGAGCACCCACTGGATGGGGATTATTGCCGGCGTGGCGCTGTGGGGCATCCATATGGGGATGACTCAGGGGCTGCTGACCGCGATGATTGCGAAGACGGCACCTCCCGACCTGCGGGGTACAGCGTTTGGCCTGTTCAGTATGGTAAGCGGCGTAGCGCTGCTGATTGCCAGCCTGGGGGCAGGCATCATCTGGGAAATGTGGGGGGCGGAATATACCTTTTATGCCGGGGCGATGATCTGTCTGCTGACGCTGGGGTATCTGCACAAACGCCCGGCGGCGTTGTAAAGCGCGTAAGAGTAGAAAAATATTGCGCAAATAATTCGAAGCGTTAGTGCCGTTTTGTTACCAATGTGGTCCTTTCTATCAGGAGATACTTATGAAAAGGACCGCACTTTATACCGCGATGGCGTCAGCACTGCTGCTGCCGTCACTTTATGCCCATGCAGGCCCGCAGGCACACGTCGTCTGCGCTTATAACCATACCCTGGGCGATGACGCCATAATGATGTTTGGCAAAACCAACCAGGCGATGTGGCACGACTTTTTCGGCAACACCCATACGGACGCCCATTCGACCTATCAATCACTGCGTAAGCAGTCAGAAACCACCTGCGATAACAAAGCCGACAGCTCAGCTTACTGGGCGCCGTCGCTGCGCCTGCCGGACGGGACGGTGGTTCAACCCGCCTACCAAAAGACCTATTACCAGGCGTCTAACGTCGAACAGTTCCCGCTCAGCCCGTTCCCGGCCGGGCTGGCGCTGCTGGCGGGCGATCACCACGGCACCAAGCCTAACTCCCGCATTACCTTCTTATGCGCTAATGGCAAAGGCTACAGCAATAAAGTCGGGGAAGTGTGTGGGCTGAGAAAAGCCAAAGATGCGGTGCAGTTTAATATCGGGATCCAGTTCCCTAACTGCTGGGATGGTATCCATCTGCAGCCGCACCATGGCATGGCGAATGCGACCTACGATGTGAAAGGGCAGTGCCCGTCCGGTTATCCGGTGAAAATCCCGACGGTAAATATGAACGTGGCCTATGTGCTGCACGGGATCACTTCCCTGGATACCGCGAAAGCCCAGCTGTCGCTCGATCCCACCATGAATGGCGATGTGCGTGAAGAACACTGGGGCAGCCTCTATACCGCCCACGCCGACTTTATGAATGGCTGGACTGAAGACGGCGCCCGCTTTATGACCGAGATGTGCATGAATCAGGGCATGGACTGCGGCACTAACGTCCCCTATGGCTATTCAAAGGCGCTGGCAAACGTCTGGGTGAGTAGCGAGACCCCAACCACCCCGGTACCTGGGGCGGAGACCCTGCTGGTTCAGGATAACTGGAAAAACGGCGGTCGCACCCGTAACAGCGAAACGATGAGTCTGGTTAAGTTTAAGATCCCTGCGCTGCCTGAGGGCCAGGATCCGTCCCTGTTCAAATACCGGGTGCGGATCTATGGTGGAAAAGTCGAGGCCAACGGCGCGGATCAGATCTTCTTCTATCCGGCAAGCAACGACTGGGATCCCGCCACCGTCACCTGGAAAAATCGTCCGGCCTGCAATTACTCGTCGGATGCGCTGCTGTATCTCAACAACAAGCGTGAATATCGCATGGTCGACGTTGATAAGGCGGTGCGCAAAGCGCTGGCGGCGGGCAAGACGGAAATCTCCTGGTACATTGGTGGCGACCGTCAGGGCAACCACTACCAGTTCAGCCCCGCCTCTTCTAAAGAGAGCCTAATACTGATGCTGACGGGGTATAAACACACCCCGGAGACATAAGGTAGAGTGGATTTACAACAGACAGAAGCCGGTTAGTTAACCGGCTTCTGGTAATGCTGCCAACTTACTGATTTAGTGTATGATGGTGATTTTAAGGTGCTTGCGTGGCTTCCATTTCCATCAGATGTCCTTCCTGCTCCGCTACTGAAGGCGTGGTGCGTAACGGCAAAAGCACTGCCGGACATCAGCGCTATCTCTGCTCTCATTGCCGTAAAACATGGCAACTACAGTTCACTTACACCGCCTCTCAG
>NZ_VDAM01000001.1:4196751-4211809 GCF_019584355.1 Leclercia sp. EC_58 | reverse complement strand
ATTTCCATACGAATCTCAAAAGTGATCATAAGCTCCCCTGTATTCAGAGGAGCAGATTAACCCCTGGATCAATTTTCAACCGCTGGGGTGGATCAGTTTTGCACCGTTGGTAACATTAATGAACGCGTGCCGGTTCCAGTCAGGAAGGTAATGCAGCAGGCCAGCCACTTCCGGCGCCAGAAGGTACTTCGGCATCTCGGTATAGTGCTTGGCCATTTCCCGTAGCGACAGTGCCCGTCCGTAGTCAAACGGTGCAGAAGTGGCAGTCACCTGCAGGGCAGGGGAGTGATGAACAAAAGCGGGCAGATTCATAACGCTCCTGGCGATAAGGATGCGCTACGCAAAATCTGGCCCGATAACCCCCGTTAACCGTGTCATTTTTCACGTAGCGCAATCTGGTGAAGTTCTGGTGCCATTTTCGCCGCCGCCGGCGTCGGAAACCACGGAAAAAACCCGCAGAGCCGGGATCTCACATTTTCCTGTTTCTGGAAATATACCATAAAAAGGAAAGAGAAAGTCTGGCAGGACGATCTGAAAAGGATCCAAAAAGGATCCTTTTGCCCTGGATGATGTGGTGATTGGGTGGTGGAAAGGGCCATATGATGTGTTCTGTGACAAAATACCCCCGGTGAGGCAGTGCTTCCTGAAATTACAGAAAACGGAAAAGGAAAATCCATAGAAAGAGGGTAAGATAATTCTGAGCACTCTACTGGCGCAGGACGAAAGTGCACCTAGATAGAGTATCTACCACTGCCAGAGACAAGGAGAAAAGTGTGGCTGTTCTAACGATCAGGGGCGTCAGAAGTTACGGTGCTGACAAAAATGTACGTATCGACCTGAGCAGTAAGGTTACGCTCATTTATGGCCAGAATGGTTCTGGAAAATCAACAATATCAAACTATTTTTCTGGCTATTATCCAGAAAAATATCGCCAGTGCAGTTTTGAAAGCCAGGTAGAATTATTTCCGCTTGTCTTTAATCAGGATTATATCGAAAGAAAATTTAGTCTTGAGAATGTTCAGCCGGGAATTTTCACACTTAGCGAGCACAATAAAGATATTCAGGAACAAGTTGAGAGTAATAGAAAAAGAATCACCCGGACAGATACAAAGATAAGCGAACTTAACACTGAAATCGCCGGGCGTGCGGAAATGGAGTTGACCCTAATAAATAACTGCGCCGCCAGAATGTTTAAAAGGACATCCGCTGACCGGGCTCAATTCTCGTCTTTTCTTACGGGAGCAAAGCAGCAGAGAAATTTTTATGATCGCATAAAAGATATTTCCCTTGAATTCGTGCAACTGAACACGGAGGAACTTTCTGCTCGTCTCGAAAAACTGGAGAAAAGCAAAGGAACAAGTTTACCTTATATCAGCCTAACCCTCCCACCACCGCTAAATCCTAATGTGCTCCGGCTAATCCATTCACCGCTTCAGCCCGCATCAGGGACACAATTTGCCGGGTTTATTGCAAATCTGGGAAATGCCGACTGGGTCAGAGAGGGTGTTCGATTTATTCGTGACGATGTCTGCCCTTTTTGTCAGAACAAGTTTGATACAGCCCATTTTGCCGAAGAAATGGCGAGGATGTATGACAAAAGCTACACCGACGCGATCGACGTAATAAAAAAGGCGGCATTAGATATAGCGGAAAATATTGACTATCTCAATGATCTGTCGGAGAGAGTCTTCAGACATCCCGCTGTAAGCGATGGTGCTGAGGTTTTTGTCTCACTCAAGTTGCTTATTCAGATAAGTCAGTCAAACCTGCAGACAATCGTCAACAAACTCGAAAGACCTTCTGAGATGTACGACGTTGCTGATATTTCTGAAGCGCGCAACAGCCTCATCAGCAATATAGAAAAGATAAACAATGCAGTTTCTGTGAACAACCAGTTAGCTACTAACTACGATACCGAAATGGAGAGATTAAAGGCTGATATCTACACGTATCTGCGCCAGATTTGCGACGAGTATCTTGTGGCACTAACGGCAGAACTTCAGGAAGTCAGGGCTCAGAAAACAAAAGCTGAACAACAGGCCTCAGCCCTTTTGACTGAAAGAAGGCAGCTCGGGGAGCAAACGTCTCGTCTTGTAGGGCAGCTTTCAGTCATACAACCAACCATCGACTCCATCAATAATAATCTGAAAGCGTTGGGCGTAACTGACTTCCACATATGCTGCCATAACGAGGAGATGAAACTTTACCGGCTGAGACGTGAAAGCGATCCAGGGGAACAGGAAGTATTCAGAACGCTGAGTGAAGGTGAAAAAACTATTATTGCGTTGCTCTATTTTATCGAATCCTGCACTGGCAGTGTTACGCCCGATGCCGTCCACGATGGACGCAAGATAATAGTTATTGATGATCCGATATCCAGCCTCTCACATAATTACATTTATGAAGTAGCCTCGCTGATAAAGCGAAAAATTATTAAACCTGAGACAGCCCGCCATTTGGTAATTCTCACTCACAACCTGTTTTTCTTCCAGGAAATTATGCTGACGGCCGTAAGAAGGCTGGAGAGTAAACTTGATGCGCCTAAAGGCTGGTCACTGCTGCGTATTGTCAAGAATGAGCACAGTGACTGTATCCCTTTATCTATGCACGAAATGCTTAACGAGTATCAGGCTCTCTGGCAGACGCTCAAGGATGTGCGGGACAACAAGAGTCAGTTTATTGTCCTGCCCAATACGATGAGGAATATTCTCGAATACTACTTCAGCTTTGCCTGCAAAGAGGAGAAGCTGGAAAAAACGCTTGCAGCTCTGGCTTCAGAACACGCCGAAGGCCATTATGATTCGTTCTATCGGGCAATAAACAGACATTCTCATTCAGATGGCAGAAATATACTTCCTACAGGCATTATGGATAAAAGCGAATATTTCAGACTTTTCAGAAAGATATTTGAAGAAATGGACGAGTTGACTCATTACTGCTCAATGATGGACGAAAAACAAGAGGAAGTGATTTAAATCTGAGCTTGGTTTGGAGCATCATCACCTGCGGGCACCATTCACTTAACGATTCGGGAGCGAGCGCATGTGCTTACGCACATGTTCTACGCGCCCGAAACGAAAACGTGTATACCGGATGACCGGAACAATTTTCGGTTTCATGAGGCTTTCCTTCTACAAACCGGCTACTGCCGGAAGTCCCTGTACCCATTACAGGCTGGTAATGATCCAGAGGGGAACGCCCGAGGTGATGACGCGGCTATCATACAAAAAATGGCACCAACTGTCATAATCTTCCTGCATTTGTTATAAAAAAAACTTACTGCAATCTGGTAAGTTAGCTCTGTTTGAGTGTGACGAGTTATACAAAAACCGGAAAGGGGAACGCTGGCTTAGTAAGAAAAAGCGTTGGGTGAAGGGAAGGCGGTCATGGGTTACAATGAGTCAATGCTTAACGGGACAGTTAAATGAATAACATACCTATTGTCAGTTCACTCCGGATTAAAAATTTATCTGTGAGCATGACATCAGTATCGGATTTGAAAATGACAGATAGTAATTACAGATATTTTACGATACCGAAGTCAGAACCGTAAATATCTATAAGCTTACAATTATATGGGGGAAGAGAATTTTACTTAATCATCTCCATGCTTTTTAGTGGTTCAGAAAATTAAACAATTTGTAATTTAAGCGAGGAGTAAGGTGAATGATTAAAAATACCGGCAAATATTATGAAAAATTCGTCCAGACCATCCAACAAACCCTACTCAATGCAGATAAATTTATTAGTGGCAAAACGGTCCTTGTCGAATTGGATAAAAAGCTAGTAAATAATGCCGGCGTTAGCCGACAGTTTGACGTCTATTTTGAATTTGAAGCTGGCGGTCATCTGTACCGAACAGTAATAGAGTGCAAGGATTATGCTTCGGCGATTAAAGCTGAAAAAATCGATGCTTTTTTGGGTAAAACTGCGGGAATTCCTGGTAATGACTCCAACTTATTGATAGTGTTTTATGTTCAGATAATGCCCGATGACTTTGTCATGCAGCTCCACCGATTTTGAGAACGACAGCGACTTCCGTCCCAGCCGTGCCAGGTGCTGCCTCAGATTCAGGTTATGCCGCTCAATTCGCTGCGTATATCGCTTGCTGATTACGTGCAGCTTTCCCTTCAGGCGGGATTCATACAGCGGCCAGCCATCCGTCATCCATATTACCAAGCAGGCTCATAAGACGCCCCAGCGTCGCCATAGTGCGTTCACCGAATACGTGCGCAACAACCGTCTTCCGGAGCCTGTCATACGCGTAAAACAGCCAGCGCTGGCGCGATTTAGCCCCGACATAGCCCCACTGTTCGTCCATTTCCGCGCAGACGATGACGTCACTGCCCGGCTGTATGCGCGAGGTTACCGACTGCGGCCTGAGTTTTTTAAATGGCGGAAAATCGTGTTGAGGCCAACGCCCATAATGCGGGCGGTTGCCCGGCATCCAACGCCATTCATGGCAATATCAATGATTTTCTGGTGCGTACCGGGTTGAGAGGCGGTGTAAGTGAACTGTAGCTGCCATGTTTTACGGCAGTGAGAGCAGAGATAGCGCTGATGTCCGGCGGTGCTTTTGCCGTTACGCACCACCCCGTCAGTAGCTGAACAGGAGGGACAGCTGATAGAAACAGAAGCCACTGGAGCACCTCAAAAACACCATCATACACTAAATCAGTAAGTTGGCAGCATCACCCGAGTTTTTGGTGCATTCAAAGCTGTTCACCATGAACAGATCGACAATGTAACAGTTGAACAGCATGTAACACCTAATAGAACAGGTGAAACCAGTAAAACAAAGCAACTAGAACATGAAATTGAACACCTGAGACAACTTGTTACAGCTCAACAGTCACACATAGACAGCCTGAAACAGGCGATGCTGCTTATTGAATCAAAGCTGCCGACAACACGGGAGCCAGTGACGCCTCCCGTGGGGAAAAAATCATGGCAATTCTGGAAGAAATAGCGCTTTCAGCCGGCAAACCGGCTGAAGCCGGATCTGCGATTCTGATAACAAACTAGCAACACCAGAACAGCCCGTTTGCGGGCAGCAAAACCCGTACTTTTGGACGTTCCGGCGGGTTTTTGTGGCGAGTGGTGTTCGGGCGGTGCGCGCAAGATCGATTATGTTAAAAACGACAGGATTCATGAAAATTATCAGAATTGTGCAGGATGGGAAAACCATCCTGCACACCCATTGATTAGATATCTAATTTAGGGAGGTTATTGACAATTTTCTGAGTTTCCAGACTGACAGTGATAACTCGTAGGAACAGCTCTAATGGGTATCTAGGGTTATCCATTGTTTCTATTGCCCAGTCATTAGCATCGTTCACAATACCGCTATCTTTATGGGTAGAGACACCTTGCCGCTCCATCACCCATTCAAGCGCAGGTTTTCCATTCACAATGTAGTCATAGGCTTCAATTGGAATGTTTTTTATGCGAATTTTACTGTTATAAATGACCGTGTCTTTTTCACCTTTTTTGGCAAATTTCATCTTCTCAACATAGAAATCGTCTTTACTCAACTGTGAGTAACTCAAAGAACCTGTGTCGATATCAGCTTTGTAGGGTTCAACTGTTTCATATTTTAAATGCAATTCAGCCAACTCACGACCAAAATTGGAAAAAATCAAAAAGTCATCAAATTTTTTAACACATGGAATGCGAGGTAATTCCTTAGTTAAATTATCAGCATATCTAAACCGATACTCCTCTGAGTGCAAAAGACCATAAATATAATAAAAAATATCTTCTTTTTTTATTATATTAGCTCCAGAGTAAAAATCATTGAATAACTTCAGGCAGTCATCAGTTATCGCATCAAACCTTTCCACATCATCAGACAATTGTTTTTTACTATACAAGTACAATGGAAAGCATTGAGCACCAGCATCCATTGAATTTAAATCAAATATACAATTTGATATTATTGCTGAAAACCCTTTCTTACCACCAAGCCCCGTGATACAGATAATTACATTATCAGATTCATTACTCGGGAAGATCTGTGGCATTTGATAAACACAGTTATTGAAGTGTCTATTGAAGTACATATGTTGTTTTGTGAAAGGCCTGTATAGTGATACTCTGAAATCATCATTTGAAATATCATGATAATATCCCTTGGATACATCATTGAAAACTTCCCTTGTCCAACTCATTCTTTTTGAGTCTAATATAACAAAATCCTTTGGCTCATCAGTACCATTATATTTGCTATATCTTTCGACCTCTTCATTGTAGAAATGAATCATCCTTGATATATTTTTTTTAAGAGATGAAAGAGAATATTGATAGCACCAAGCATCTCTATTGGTTTTAACTCCATTGGAGTAGTTTTCAAAAACAAAAAAAGCACTTTTATTTTTTTTACTACCTAATTCAATAAAATCATTGAAGCTATCATCTCGCTGATTCAGCCAATCGTTGTAGGCATCTGGTGTGATTTTCTGCCAGCCATGCGTTTTCTCAATACCGTCAATACTGCCAAAATCGGAAATCGTCTCCAGCTTTTCTTCTTTTGTCAGGTAATCACCAATATCATGAAAATAAATCTGACCCGTCTGTGTTGCTACCGGATTTTTTACCAGAATAGCAATCACAATCGGCGTTCTTGTTCCCTGACCAAAAACGTTATCTTTTTCTTTGCGGCGAACCTCTCCTGACGTTCTAGCATTCCCTCTCAGATGGAAAAAATACAGGCTACTGAACTCTTCCGCCAGACACTTACGAAGTCCATCAGCCGAGTTAGAGTCGATATACCCGCCATTCGTGACAAATCCTATAACACCTTGTTCACCGATACGATCACTCGCCCAGCGTATTGCACGTATATATGAATCATAAAGCGAACTTTTCAATGTTGCAGTTGTGTATTTTGCATAGGTTAATTCAATTCTTTTATCTAGAAGAGGATATTTTACATTAGCATTATTATCATTCCCTACACTTTGGCCTGACGAGTAAGGAGGGTTACCGATAATCACCCGAATATCCAGAGCCTTCTGCCGTTTACGACGCTCACTGTTATCGACCAATACCGCACTGACCAGATCATCCTTCTCATACATTTCAAAGGTGTCAGTCAGACAAATCCCTTCAAACGGCGTGTACTCTGATTCTTCCGTGATGCCGTGATACACCGCCTCAATATTAATAGCGGCAATGTAATAGGCTAACAGGACGATTTCGTTGGCATGGATTTCATTTTTAAACTTGTAAGCCAGTTTATCTGACGGGATCAGACCACTTTGCAGCAGACGGGTGATAAACGTACCGGTGCCGGTGAACGGGTCAAGAATATGCACACCTTTGTCGGCGAGTGTTTGTCCGAACTCCTGTTTCAGCACGTCATTCACGCTGTGAATAATAAAATCAACCACCTCAACAGGCGTATACACAATGCCCAGACGCTCCGTCATTCTCGGGAACGCATTTCTGAAAAACTTATCGTACAACTGTACGATAATCTGCTGCTTACCTTCTGCGGTGGTAATGCCGTCCGCACGCATTTTTACCGACTCATAGAAGCTGTTCAGCGTGCTGGCTTCTTTTTCGAGATGATGCTCCTGCAACGTGTTAAGCACGTTCTGCATCGCCATACTCATCGGGTTATGGTCGGTAAAATTGTAATCCGCAAACAGGGCATCAAAAACCGGCTTGGTTATCAGGTGCTGAGCCAGCATTTCAATGATTTCATCATCGGAAACACTGTTATTCAGGTCATCACGCAGTTCATCTGCAAATGCCCTGAAGGCACTGATTTCTATTTTATTCCCCGGATTTTCGAGAATGCCGTGAATGCGGTCGATATGTGTGCGGGCAATTTTAGCAATATCGTTCGCCCAGTCTTCCCAGTGATGCCGGTTACCGCATTTTTTAACGATTTTTGCGTACAGGGCGCGCTCAATCTCACCAACGGAAAATTCAATATCAAACTGCTCAGGAGCGGGACTCACGGCTGAACCAATGCCACTGCTTTTACGCGCTTTTCCTGCTATCTCAGATTTTTTCGTCTGCCGTTTGGTTTTCTTCACCACTTTATCGGCTACCGCGATCACTTCCATTCTGCCGGTATCTTTACCGTTAAACTCCAGCTTGTTGATCATGGCATCAAAGCGGTCATCATGCGCCCTGAGTGCATTCAGCACCTGCCAGACAACACGGTAAGCCTGATTATTGTTCAACGCATTCTCCGGCTCTTCTCCGGCGGGAATGACAACCGGCAGAATGACGTAGCCCAGCTCCTTACCTTCAGCACGCCGCATCACACGTCCGACAGACTGCACCACATCCACCTGAGAGCTTCTCGGCGTTAAAAACAACACCGCATCCAGAGAAGGCACATCCACGCCTTCAGATAAACAACGGACGTTAGACAATATCCGGCAGACATTTTCATCCGTGTCCGCTTTCAGCCATTCAATTTTGGATTTTTTCTCAGTGGCATTCATGCTGCCGTCAACGTGCTTCACCTGACACTGAAGTTTTAATGATGGGTCAATCGCCTTATCCGGTGCGGTTTCCCTGAGAAGTTCGATCTCGGATGCCTGATAAGCCTCAACCACTGCTCCGAACATTTCCGTGATCAGTTTAGAACTGACCTTATGCGTCTTTCCGCGAAAGTCTTTTTCTATCACCTGACAGAACGCAACAGCCCGTTTCATCGCATCAGGGTGAACGCCATCTGCCCCCGCCAGTCCCTGCTTTGCCAGTGCTTTCCAGCAACCCACAATCTTTGCCGCATCATCGACTTTGAGCTGATTATTTTCATCCTTCAGCAGAGACTGAATGCGGCGGCTGACATGCTTTTCTTCCACGGCAAGCACAATAACTTTGTAATCACACAAAATGCCCAACTGGACGGCTTTAGAGAAGGTAATGACATACAAATCATCCCCATAAAGACTTTTGTCATCCATTGAGCATAGGGTAACTCCCTCAGTCTCTTTCGCATCATCTCCAAAAATTCGTGGGGTCGCGGTCATGTACAGGCGTTTTTGACCGGCAATATAGGCATTGTCGTGAATACGAACAAAGGCAGACTCATCATCCCCTTCAAAGGTGGCACCCGTTGTACGGTGGGCTTCATCACAAATGATGAAATCAAACGCAGGAAAACCCAGCTTTTGCGCCTGATGGATAACCTCAACAGAGTGGTAGGTAGAAAACACCACGTTCATATAAGGCGGCTTATCACTGCCGAAAATATCCGGCTGATTAAACGCTTTGACGAGGCTGTTCGCATTCGTGGTCGCCGGATATTTCAGGTCGCTGATACCAACAACGACATTGTCATCATGGTTTTTCTTACCCACATCACTGTCAGAGCAGACAGCAAAACAGCGCAGGTCTATCAGCGTATCCTGTGTCCATTCATCCAGCGTCTGACTCAACAATGCCAGACTGGGCACAAGGAACAGTACGGTTTTACCTCTTCCGGCAACGGCTTCAGCAATACGCAGAGAGGTGAAGGTTTTTCCTGTGCCGCACGCCATAATGAGCTTGCCCCGATCGGCAGTCGCCAGCCCTCTTTTAACGGCTTCAAGCGCGGGAGTCTGATGAGGCCGGAGTTGCTTTTTGGCTTTCATCACCGGCTTGTATGCCGGATCAAAATCGAATTGTGACCAGTCCAGTGCACTTTGTTCAAGGTCTGTCAGGCTTAACGCAGTGACAGGAACGGCCTTGTCACGCAGCATGTTTTTGGCTTCTTCCGTCCAGTTGTCCGTAGAGGCAACGATATAGCGAAGCGTAAAATACGTTTTATCGGAGGCAGCCAGAAAACTATCAATATCCTTTTTGGCGATTTTAGTCTGATTGTAGTTTTTGCACTGGATAGCATGAAACTCCCCCGTTTTGGTTACGGCGACCAAATCAATGCCATCATCTTTTTTCTTCGTGATCCCAACGGTTTCACCGTACTGAGAAACCCATCCGCCATAGCTCAGCACGTCACTGTACAGCTCGGCATATTTAGGTTCATGGAGGAAATACTGCACACAAAGGTTTTCAAAGGTTGTACCTTTGTCCCGCTGTGTTGGTGAAGCCTGTTCAATTTTTGTCAGCAATGCAGAAAGTGCATTCATCGTTGATATCCTTAATGTCCTTTATTTGCTGGGGTTATCAGATCCCCCCGACACGTTTAATTAATGCTTTCTCCGCCGGAGATCGACGCACAGCGTTCTGTGCTCTATGATGTTATTTCTTAATAATCATCCAGGTATTCTCTTTATCCCCTTTATCACCATACGTAGTGCGAGTGTCCACCTTAACGCAGGGCTTTCCGTCACAGCGCGATATGTCAGCCAGCGGGGCTTTCTTTTGCCAGACCGCTTCCATCCTCTGCATTTGGGGTTTGAGGAGTAACGGAACAGTAAACGCCGTTAAGAAGTCAATTTAAATAGCCATTAATATACTAATCAATAAATTACCCCTCTTCATTGAAAACTCTCAGCTCCCCCTTACTGACGGATTCCGGCACTGTAAATGAATAGCGGGACTCCTTGTATTTGATGCCCAGCATCTTGATAGCCACCATCACCAGCGACAGGTGCTCCGGATCTTTCATGGCAAGCCGGGCCATTTCGGCATCGGTCGCCAGCGCCTGGAAGCCCATCGAGAAGACCTCTGTTCTAGTTGTGCCCTCAATGCCCAGTTCGCCGTAGACCTTGCCCACATAACCGGTTCGGCGCGTTTATCGGTGTGCCGTAAGGCAGGTTGACAGTCGTGGCCAGTTTGTTGGTGACTTTCACTTTGCCGACGAGGGGTCCGGCCCGGTTCACGACGGGAGGACGGCAGATCGGGAAGGTCACTGGCGCGGGTGGTTCGACCCACGCCCAGGCGGCTGCTACGCGCGCGCTCAGGACCCGACTGGCGGCTCTTTCTGCGCGGGCCGGTTTCCCTGTCTGCAGTACGGCCAAACGGTCTCTTACCCCTGCCTTTGGTACCCTTCCGGCCCTTACGGCCACGCTTATCCCCCCTTTCACCGATCCAGTCCTTCACCTTGTCACCGACCACATCGGTCAGGCTGCGCGGCTTCGTTTTGGACGAATCAATCAGCGCGTCCAGACGGTCGATCACCTCGCTGTGCTGCTCTTTGCTCTGCGCATCCTCCTTACGGCGGATCACGTCCAGGCGGGCGCTTTCGGTTTGCTCCTGGTTTTTCTTCTCCCCGATCCCGATGGTGCTGGCGGGCTTCGGTTCGGCGTTGGCCGCATTCGCTGGTGTGGCTGGTGGCGTGTCCGGCGTGGCATCACCCGCGCCCGGTTCGCTCCCGGCCTGTCCGCCAAACGGCCGCTTGAGCGCGCCCCATAGCTTCAGCGCCTTATCTTTGGCGTAGGCTTTAGCGCGCTTCGTACTGCTGATATCACGCTCGGAAAGCGCTTCCTTGACCTCATCCGCCATACCTTTGGCTTCTTTGGCGGCCATCCAGAAAGAACTTCCCACGGCCACGCCTGCAGTATCTGCCGCCTCGGTTCCGGCCAGTTGGTTTCCATCCTTGCCACCCAGCAGACCTACCGCCCGTTTCAGCAGTGACGATGAGCCACCAGCTGATGACTCCTCATCGTCGTCGCCGCGACTGGAGCTGCGGTTAAAGCGGCGGATCTCCACCTTGTTGGCAAAGCGGCCGTCATCACCCAAATAAAATCCGTTGGCGCGGTTGCCATTCCGTGGTGGTGAATCGGCGACAGTGCGTGCGGGTTTTGGTGTCGCGGGTGCAGCCTCATCGGTCAGGTGGAGTGCATCGGTCCTTGGCACATCGCCCCGTAAATCAGCAGCAATACACGGGACTCGTCACGCAGCTGAGCCTAGTCGATTTCATATACCGCCTTACCGTTGTCGCCCGGGTAATACAGACCGCCCATTGCCGTCAGCGCGCGGTAACGCTCCATGGCCAGCGCGAGAACCGGCCGATCGTCAGCTGTCTTGTCATCGAGGCGCACGCGGTAACCCAGACCGGTCATCAGCCCCGTCGGGTCCTCAATCATGATCATGGCATCGAACGCGCCTGACGCGTTACGCACCGCCATAGCTTACAGACGCTCGCGGATCTTCACAATCGAGCCTGGTAGTGGTGTCAGGGCGATAACGTGAAGGGCGTTGGTGGTGAGCGTACCGGTCAGCATGACAGGTGCCTGCCGGGTGGCCAGTGAGACGGCCACTACGTTAATGGGCGCAGATGTTGATTGACTCAAAGTTTGCCCCTTAAAAAAAGAGCGCCCGAAGGCGCCTAAACCGTTACCGTTAATGAGTCGAAAATAGAACGGAATTACTACAACAGAGGTGACGGCTCCTATCGTCTTTCGGGCCGTCAAAATCAGTGTTACACAACAAGGTTAGGATGTGTAAATTGCCAATAACCCCAGTTTGTGACACCGCGCACGCATGAAGGGCGGGGCGCCTCGCAGCCATGTCGGGCTGGTGGCCAGCGCCGCGAACCGAACACAACACGGAAAAAGCATTGTATTTGCTCGCGTCATCCTCTACGAATTCCTTGCTTCTTGATGCGGACCTGCTGCAAAGCAGGACACCGGCTCAATTACGACCCCCTGGCCTCGGCCGGGGGTTTTCGTTTCTACGGCCGGTTACGCCGTCTTATCAGCCTCACCACCCTGACGTTTCTTCGCCGCGCGGCTGCGTGATTTCCGCGGGACTTCTGTCGGTTTCTCCTCCGCATTATCTGCCTCCACGGGCGGCGCCGGTTGTGCCACTTCAGGCTCCACTACCGCCGGGTTCGGGTTACCTGCTGCGAGTGTAGCCATCCGCTGGGCGATAAATTGATGGCGGTCATAGTCCGCAATGTCCTTCATGCGACCCAGCGTAGCGTTGAGATTGCCGTTGCGGGACATATGGACACAGCCCAGCATCCCATCAGCATTTCATTCACTGGCGTCTGGTCAACACGGACTTCGCCGATCGAACGGGCGACGGCATCGAGCACAACTTCGAAGTGATCCGGGCTGAGACGGAAGATAGCCACCATCAGGCTGGAAATGGCGTTTGCTACACCAACAGAGAGGGGATCACGGCCGTGGGACTTGTCAGCCACCGCGTTATTGACGCAGTGCTGCAGGAAGTTGCCTGCCATCGCGCTGCGCAGGACCTCTGACGGGTCTGCCTCTTCCATGGCCTGGGCCGATTCTGGCAGTGGATTCGGGTCCTGTGGTGGCAATGGCTGCAGGTCGGTTTCAGCAATGACTTCTGGCTGAGTTAATTCTTGCATGATTATTCCTTTCGGGGCTGGGTTATTTACACTACACAATTATGATCTGCGTCTTAGGATGTTATTGTGCAGCATATCTGTCTGTAAGTCCTGAGCAAGGGGCCTTTTGTCTTTAAGCGTTAATGGCCACCAGCTCATACACTCGGAGAGCGCATGATCCTGACCCAACCGAAAAAGACCGCTGTGCTGTACCACAACGACGCCGACGGCTTCGCGTCAGCCCTTGCCGCCTGGCTTAGATACGGCGAGGAGGCCCATTACATCCCGGTTCGCTACGGTGAGCCGGTACCGCCGCTGCCGAACGGTACCCTCGAGGTATTCATCCTCGATTTCAGCTACAACCGCAAGACGTGTGACCATCTGGCCAGCAAGTACCTCCTGCAGGTGATCGATCACCACCAGACCGCGCGTGACGAACTGGCCGGGGCCGTGTATGCCATCTTCGACATGAGTCGCGCCGGTTGTGAGCTCGCCTGGGCGTTTTTCCACCCGGATAAGCCGCTGCCGGACCTGCTGGCCTACGTCGCCGATCGGGATTTGTGGAAATGGGCGCTGCCGAACTCGCAGGAGGTCAACGCCTGGGTGGCCATCCTGCCGCCGACCTTCGAACGCTGGGCGGAGGTGCTGCGCGACGGCATCGGTGAGCGGGAAATGACGATGGGCTCGGCGTCGCTGGCCAACCAGGAGCGCCAGCTGCACGCCCTGGCCCGACAGGCCCGGTTTACCATCTTGTTCGGCAAACCGGCCGCCGTGGTGAACAGTGCGCTGCTGCATTCCGAGCTGGGCCACCTGCTGGCCACTATGCACCCGCAGCTGGCGCTGGTGGCGGTGTATAACGATCTGCCGGACGGCTCGCGTAAGTATTCCCTGCGTACCCACCGTGACAACCTCGATGTGAGCGCGCTGGCGCGCCAGTTCGGAGGCGGTGGCCATCGCCGGGCAGCGGGCTTCGTCCTGCCAGCTAACCTGGAGCAGCGGCTCGGCGGCGAACTGGCCACGAACCTGCAGGCGGCAAAAGGAGTCGAATCATGATCGGCTGGCTGAAGGAAAGGATCAAATGGTGGGTAGACGGTAAAGAAATGGCGGAGCTCAACCGCTGGCGCTTCCAGCATAACTATTACCGCTTGTGCCTGTATGACATTCAGCCGATACGCGAAACGCTGGAAAGCCTGCAGGCCCGGGTAAACATGAAGTCCGTAGACTTCGGCCCTGGGCCTTATGGTGTAGACGGTATCCGGGCTCGCTGGCAGGCAACCCGTAAATAAATACGAAATAATATAATTGCATTACAAATAAGTCTTACTTGTAACTATTATTGCGAGTAAGACTTTAATTATGCCGCCGTCTGCTGGCGATGGTAATAGCTATGCGTAATAACATCCGTATCTGCTTAATAACTTCTCTTTTAACGCTCTCTACGTTGAATAGTCATGCCTTCGATATTGGGTAATGACTCCAACTTGTTGATAGTGTTTTATGTTCAGATAATGCCCGATGACTTTGTCATGCAGCTCCACCGATTTTGAGAACGACAGCGACTTCCGTCCCAGCCGTGCCAGGTGCTGCCTCAGATTCAGGGCTGCCTCAGATTCAGGTTATGCCGCTCAATTCGCTGCGTATATCGCTTGCTGATTACGTGCAGCTTTCCCTTCAGGCGGGATTCATACAGCGGCCAGCCATCCGTCATCCATATCACCACGTCAAAGGGTGACAGCAGGCTCATAAGACGCCCCAGCGTCGCCATAGTGCGTTCACCGAATACGTGCGCAACAACCGTCTTCCGGAGCCTGTCATACGCGTAAAACAGCCAGCGCTGGCGCGATTTAG
>NZ_VDAM01000001.1:3938121-4196651 GCF_019584355.1 Leclercia sp. EC_58 | reverse complement strand
TTTTTAAGTGACGTAAAATCGTGTTGAGGCCAACGCCCATAATGCGGGCGGTTGCCCGGCATCCAACGCCATTCATGGCCATATCAATGATTTTCTGGTGCGTACCGGGTTGAGAAGCGGTGTAAGTGAACTGCAGTTGCCATGTTTTACGGCAGTGAGAGCAGAGATAGCGCTGATGTCCGGCGGTGCTTTTGCCGTTACGCACCACCCCGTCAGTAGCTGAACAGGAGGGACAGCTGATAGAAACAGAAGCTGGCAAGGCTGGGACGGAAGTCACTGTCGTTCTCAAAATCGGTGGAGCTGCATGACAAGGTCATCGGGCATTATCTGAACATAAAACACTATCAGTAAGTTGGAGTCATTACCCCGGCTTCTGTTCAGAGGGACTTATGGTTTACCAATCGCTAATTATGGAAGCATCCATTACCTAATTTAATGTATTTCTCCTGCGCCACGATAAATTTTCTATTCGTTACGCTTACGCTTTTATCCTGATACTTTTCTCCCGGCAACATATAAAACTGCGTTGAACTTTCATCATCGCCCTCGCAACCTTTCTGGATAATCACCCTGAAAAAGGTATTGCCGGTATTTTCGATAATGCCTTTTTGCTCATCGACTTTATAAGCCAGTTTAATTTTACGCGGACGAACGACGAGTATGGTACTCATCGAGGTCACCGGCAGCACGTTTAAATTACTGCCGGTTTTCTGCAGCGGGTAGAGACGAAGCGGGATCTCCTTAAACACGACCCGGAAATAACGTTCTTTATCATCCTTTGGGCCGCGATAATAGAGTTTAAAATAGTCTGTTTGCAGGGGCGCGAGCGAAAACTTCAGCGGTGCCCAGAGGATCTCCAGATCCTGGTCGCTAATTTTGTTTTCACCGCCATTGCCAGGCCTGTCAATTTTCCAGGCGCTGATGTTATACAGATTTGTTCGGTCGGTATCGTTATAGATTGGCCGGGAGACAAAATCTTTGTCTGCCGGCATATCGTAGATAAGCGCGCTAAACCAGACGGCATGTGCCGTGTTAATGGATAGCAGCGCTGCCAATAGCGTCGGGATTGTGAAACCCGCTTTTCTCATAAACATAGACCTTTGCGCACCAGGCTTAAGATGAACGATCGACGCCCACCCAGGTTGCCGTCGCCTTGATCTCCCCGCTGGCGCTCACGGTGCCCATCCAGTCCTGACCAGAAAGCGTAAATTGCGAGTGAGAGTCATTCATAGGGAAGATCAGCTTAATATTTGCTCTGTAATAAAATGAATCATCGAGATTGGCGTTCCACGCCGTTTGTACCCAATTGGCACGAGTAATATTGATCGGCGCGTCCGAGCAGCTGTTTCTCTTAGTAATGGTGGCTCCCGTATTACTGGTGAGCGAGATATAGGCCGGAACCGGCACCTTCAACGTTTCATCGGCAGAGGTAAACACGCAGTACGGGGTGCGCTGAATGGTCGCGCTCTCGCCGACGACCTGGACGGTAATGCTGTCAGCCTGACGCGGAGCCGATGTGGTAATACGGTACTCAAACTCAATGGGTTTATCACTGTCAATTTTGCCAGACTGTTTAGGGTTCGCCTTTTCATCTGCTGAAACAATGCTAATACCATACTCTTTGGGAACGATATTCAGCGTCGTCGAGGTCGTGAATTGATAGTAACCCGACTCGGGTGTGTTGGTGTTATTAAAATTCAGAGTAAAAATATTGTCATTGGCACTAATACTTGTCCCCGCCTTAACCATTTTTTGGAAAAAGCTATCCGAGATAAAGGCATAGACGTAATCACCACCGGTGGTGAAAACGTTGCTGTAAGCGGTAGTGTTACTGAAGTTATACCATTTGCTGGCATCGCCACTGTATTTTACGTCTGACGCGTATGGGCTAAAACCAAGCTTCGAGTTATCAATTATCATCTTAAAATTAAGCGAATTGATCTTTTGGGTTTCTTGCAGGGAGTAAGCGGCCATCTTACAAATCAGCCCCCTGACGTTGCTGACCACCCCCACCTGGCAATATTCAGAACCAATGTTTACGCTCGGTGTGCCGTCGCTGGCGATCCAGACTTCCGCCAGGGCGCCCGTGCTCTGGAGCCTGAGATGGCCCAGCTTTGTGACGTTAAATATACGCTTGTGCCAGTAGCCGGTGCTGAGGGTATTACAACGTTCACCGGCAGCGTAGTCGTAGTCCGTGTCACTGTAGCAGTAGTTCAGGTCAAAGCTATCCTGCGTTCCAACCGGCTGATCCTTAAAGTAATTATACGCTGCTGGGCTAAATGAGGCAAAACCATACGAGCCGTTATATAAGCTATTACCGGCACGAGCGTGATAAAAGCCGCTGTTGTCCCTGGCGCCCGCCTCGAGATAGCCTGTAGAGGGACATGTCCCTCCGTTCTGGAGACGGCAGCGGAGCCCCATTAAGGGACCATTAATGGGGGAATTATCAATCCACATATCCACCCAGGTATTTGTTTTATGCCAGCCAACGACGCCCATGTATCCCATACTATCCTGGTTGGTTTTATACCGGGTCCAGGTATTTGCGCCCGTAAAGCGGGGATCGAGGGACGATGAAGTCAGAAAATATTCATTATCGACGTTGTTTTCAATAAACAAATAGGAGTTAGAGACAGCTGCCTCATTATACATATGTACTGCGTACGCGGCCCTGGAATTTAAAAAGGTAATAGCAAGGCTGAAAATAATAAGTGCTAACGTCTGTCTGTTAAACATTAGGCTGCGCTCCTTTATTAGATGCTGACTGAACCTGTGGATGGCACGGAATATCACCCATCCATACGGCACCACGCGCTTTGGTCAGTTCCAGGTCGGCTTCGCAAACGCCGCCCTGCTGGTCAATTAACGTGATGACCGGGTAGCGCTTGTCTACATCCATGGCAAACTCGCCCTGATCGTTGGTTGTCGTTTTGCCAATGTGGTTACGAATATTGACGTTGGAAAAAGCTTTGCCGTTAAGGTTTTTCATACGGCCAAATACGGTGACCAGCTGCTTGACTTCAGGTGTAATTACGCTGACGTTACCTGGATACAGCACGACATTACTGCGACGCCCGCGGACGATCTCTACGCTATCCATCGAGTTTTTGTCGTTCATTAGCTCAACTTTATATTCAGCGTAAGCGGGGAGGCTGATGTAATTACTTTTACCGGTGAGAGGGTAATTGTGGCCATTAATTTGCGCCGTCATCTGACCTTCTTCCGCGAAGTTAGTGTTGATAATAATACCGGAATTATCCGTACCTTTACCGAGGTTAACACCCTCTTTCGTCCACGCAACGCTACCCTGAGAGTTGAGGGTCAGGTTGGTGTTATTATCTGAAGAGCGTGTTGCCGAAACGGTTCCGGTATTGTATTTCGTATCATAAGAGGCATAACCGTTGATGGCGAAATCGTCAGACTGGTAGCTATTGCTATCACTCTCGTCACCGCCGCTAATACGCTTCGACACTGATGCCCCAACCTGAGTAATTGGGCTGTTGTCAAAACTTTTACGGAGCGTTGCGTTCGCCAGCGTAGCGCCATTTTCACTGGACATGCCAGTACTTAACCAGGTTGAAAGCGGTAAGCTTAAATCCAGGTTAATGTATTTATCGCTGACGTTACCGTTATCACGATAAGAATAGCGCTGGATACCGGTGCGCATCGTGAGCGTGGCCCAACGGTTATTATAAAGCGACTGGCTGTAATCTACGTTAGTGTAATCATTGTTGTTGTATTTATCCTTTGAGTAGCTAACGGAGAGACTCCCTAACCCCGGAATAAATGTGTTCAGATTGGTGCTGGCGCCAATAGTCGTATAGTCACTTTTGTACATCGGCAGTTTATCGCCTATATGGCTAAACTGGCGCGATGCCCAGATATTGCCGTAACCGCCCGGAAGAGCAAAGTTCAGCGTACTGATGCTCTGCCAGCTGCTGTCTGTTGCCAGCAGCAGTTGCTGGTTGGCGCTGAAGAGATCGTTAAACTCGACGTTAATTTCCGACTCATTGACGCCATTGTTGTCAAAACCATAAAGGGTGGATTTAATATTTACGCCGGATAATATAGGTAGCCGTGTTCCCAACGCTGCGCCGGCGACCCAGGTATCTTTTTCACCATAATCGATGTTGTCATGGTCACGATAATCCATCTTATTGTATTTAAGCATGCCAGAAAACAGCTGCCAGTCGATAAGACCCGTAACGCTTGATTCGCGCGCAAACGTCTTGTTGATTTGCGTGGTTCGGTAGCTAACCTCTTTGCCGTTCACTATCACAGACACGTCAACATTGTAGACACCAAACGGTAGCTTAGAGGTGTCAACCTCATAGCTACCCATTGAAAATTGTTGAATGCTGAGCAGCTTACCATTACGCGTAATATGTACCTCGCCTGCGGCAGGTAAGAACACGGTAATAGGTACCAGCGTTAAGGTATTATCTTCAATTCGGGTGCTGCTTTTATTGCCAAGGCTAACCCCGTAAATGCGGCTGGAATTCAGCGCGCTCATGCTGGCTATCGACTGCAGGTTCCATGTATCCACCATCCCTGCGGCAACACGCATACCCTGATAGTCGCGCTCATACATTGCGCGATACAGCTCGCTTTTATTATCTTTGGTACCAACACCATAAACAGAACCGTTAAGGTTTACATGGTGCTCGCGCAGCGACGTAGAGTTATCCAGAGTGATATAACTGCTGCCGTTGTTATCCTCGTCGTACTGGCTGTAATAACTCCCAACACTGTAGTTAAGAATGTTAGAAAGCTGATCTGAAGATGATTCGCCCAGTATATTGGTGCGCGGTATTATTGCCGCGTCCATCGCCTCTCTGCTGACCAGCAGTTCAAGATAAAACGAACGGGTATCCAGAATGATAGAGGCGTCATTATTGAGCTGGATTCGATTCCCATCGTTAAATTTGGCGTCCTTCAACTCGCTGATAACGGTTTTAAGCTGAGAAGCCAGCTCCGTTCTGTTTGGCAGATCAGAAAGCGTGATCTGATTGATAACAAAAACACCATCGCTAACGGAGATGATTGCATCAGCGATTTTTTGACGACTGGGGGCTACTGCCTTTTCACCATCATATCGTATAAAAACGGGGATCGTCATGCCCTGCTGAAGAGCGTAGGCGAAAGCAGCAGGGATGACTTGATTATTAACCTGAAGAGGTACGGCGGAATTTGCTGGTAAACAATAACAGCGGTCAACATGAGCCCGCAGAATACAGATCCCTTATTTAAATCCGACTTATCCATAATAGTCTCTATTTTGCGTGAATTAACTGCTCACCATGCCAGATGCCAATACGGGTCATTTTATTGTTGAGATCGGTATGTTTTATTTTTACGCTGAGCCCGGGCATTAAATTATATCTTTCACGGCAGCCCTTTCCGTCATCCTTCTTTTTATCTTTACAAGGACCATAGGAAATAACACGGAAAGAAACGTTGCCTGTGTTGGTTATCTCGCCACCCTGGCGTTTGTAGTCGAAGTGCTCTTTACGTGGTGCAACAACCAGAATGGTACCAATCACTGCTGAGGTGGTCGCCTGACCGAGCTTGCTTTCTTTGGTGCCGTCAAATTCTGAGATGGGTTCATCAGTCCATGACAGGCGATAATAGCGCTCTTTATCATCGGCTGGTCCGTTATAAATGAAACGGAAGTTTTCTTTGGCATAGCCGGGTAATATTAAACTTGCTGGTGTTGAAAGTAATTCGGACCGATCTGCCATTGGAATGATTTTGCCATCAGCCATCGGGGAGGATAGTCTTTCAACTTTAACGGTAACGAATCGCGCAGCCTCGGTGTTATTCTCAATCTCTTTTGCCAGGCTATTATTTTTTGAGGTTATTATTGAGGTGACATCCCCAACGTTAATTGCCTGGGCAGGAAACACAATTGCCAGAGATAACGCAGCCGCGCAAAGATAACTTAATTTCATGGGGTATCCTTACATTAAAAGGAGACTAATAGTCTCCTTGTCTCTTTCCATTAGAGGGGTACTGCGGGGGTAATAATTAAGCGGTAGTCCACACTGCGTTGAACTGTACCTTAACGTCGCCGCTCCAGTAGCCGTCGTTCAGATCGGCGAACTCAACTTTGTTGGTGCCGTCGCTGGTTGCAGAGTCGATACCAAAGGTGAAGTTACCCTGAGTAGAAGTACGATCTTTACCTGCGTAAGCAGTGCTTACAGCCAGCGCGTCCAGACCTGCAGAGACGTTATTAGCAGTATCGATCAGTTTTAAAGCTTCGGTTTTGCTCAGAGCCTGGCCATTCCATTTAATACCTACGTCCAGCGTAGAGGTATCAGTAGCGCGGCTCAGAGTGTTGGTCACGATCTGAGAGGTCAGCAGGAAGTCGGTAGCACCAGACTGGCCTTTAATAGTGATGTCGAAAGCGCCATTCTGGGTGTTAAACGCCTGAATGCCTTCTGCATACTGGAAAGAGAGAGATTTGAGTGGGGTCACAACCAGTGCGCTGGTAGTATCTTTAGTTGCGCTTGCATCCCAGGTAGCGGTAGCGGAAGCAGTCACATCTGCCATAGCGTTAGAGCAAACAAAAGCGGCAGCGATGCAACCAGCTAACATTAATTTTTTCATCTTTTATTCCTTTAGTGTATTAATCCGTTATGGTGGAGCAGTCTTATTCACCTGGCGTAATAAGTCGTCAGCAATCTTATATATTAAGTGAATATTCGCAGTGAACTGGGAATATTATATTGCCGGGAGTTTCCGTTTAGTGAATTACATTCAAACGTCTCATGTTTCGAATGTGAGGCTAGTTTAATGAGTAGGTATTTGTTTGTACAGGCGATTAATTGAATTCAATTTTAAATTAAAATGACTGCCATACCAGTGTTTATTAAACCATTAGCACAGCGAATGTATTATAGGTTCGCTTAATAAATTCTATGAATGAATTTATCCAATACATATTTTATTATTATCTATCACAGGAAGGTATATCGTAAGTGTTTAAGTAAAAAGGGTGTTGATTACGGACTTTTATTACAGATTTTCTTAACTGTTTATTTTTTCTGGCTTAAAAGGCGTGCTTTAATCGGCTCGAGTTATAATTGTTTTTTGTGATTTAAGTAGATTTACTGCCACTCGCCTGCATTTTTTGTTGATTAGACACTTTTCGCTCTCAAATTCAACCGAGTGTGGTTAAAAAACAGGCAAATCAGGTATGACGCGCCTGCCTGGCATGATGCTCCCGGGTGGACGACACAAAAAAAAACCAACCGCGAAGGTTGGTTTTTTTGAGGAATTTTTGGTCGGCACGAGAGGATTTGAACCTCCGACCCCTGACACCCCATGACAGTGCGCTACCAGGCTGCGCTACGTGCCGACATGTGAAATTCATACTACCTATTTCCGCATTTATTGCAAGGGTGGTGCAGGCTAACTGATTAATATTAAATCAGTTAGCAATAAACCGTTTCTCATCCGTCAGCACCTGTAGCAGCAGGCTTAACTGCGGCGTCTGGTCGTTGAGTTTCTCACCCTGCGGATTATAGGTTTTGTAATTACCGTTACTGTTCAGCACCAGCGTCAGGGTTGGCGTTGTGACGGCCAGCGTGTTGTTGCTGGCAGCCGTCACCCAGTTATGACTACGCGTTGCGCTGAACAGGTCCTGACCCTGGGAATACTCATTAGCTGGCGTGCTGACGTGGAGCAGACGCTGCATCAGGGTGGTCATCACATCTTTATGATCGGTCAGCATGTTAATGCGCTGCGACGGCGTACCAGGCCAGTGGATCACCAGCGGAACATGCAGGCGAGGGCGCGCCCAGTCAACATCGTTGCGCTCGCTGCCCAGCGGTACGCCATGGCCAGCGGTGATCACCACCACGGTATTCTCCAGCTTGCCGGATTCACGCAGCGCGTCCAGCACCCGGGCAATCTGGGTATCGACATTGCCTGCGGCCTGCGCATAGCGGCGGTTGAAGGTTTTCTGGTTACTGTCATCCAGCGTCGTGCCGTTCAGGGCAACCCAAGAGAACCAGCGGTTGTCGTCCTGGGCATAACGGTGCAGCCAGCTGATCCACTGCCCGGCGGTCTGTTCGTCGGACTGGCTCTGCGTGGTCGGCAGTGAGAAGTCGGACAGCAGCGCCTGGCGATAGAGCGGACTGCTGAAACCATCTGAAGAGAACAGCCCCAGCTGATAGCCCTGCTGGTTGAGCCCGGTAATGAGCGCGGCAGGGATACGCGATGACAGCACGCCGTCCATATAGCCAGGTGAAATGCCGTAGAACAGGCCAAAGATCCCGGCATCGGTCGAGTTACCGGAGCTCATATGCTGGGTAAAGCTGATGTTCTTCTCGGCGAACTCCGCCAGCGCCGGCATCTGTTTCTCAAAGCGCGAGTAGTTCAGGCCGTCGACGGTGATCAGCAGAACGTTTTGTCCCTGACCCATGTCACGGTAGCGCAGATCGCTCAGCGGATACTGCACCGATACCGCTTCAGGATCCCCTTGTTCAATCAGGCGGCGCTGATACTCCTGCGCATCCAGCAGACCGTGTTTCTCCAGGAAGCGACGGGCGGTCATCGGATAGGAGAGCGGCAGGTTCGCGCGCTGCATGGTGATGGGGCGGTAGAAGTTGGCGTCTGCCCAGATATACATAAAGTGCGAGCCAATAAAGGCCACAAAAAAGAGGGCGGCCACCGGTTTGGCGTAGCGACGGCGCCGCGTCAGGCTGCGCAGTTTTTGCCAGCTCCAGGTGGCAAACAGCATCTCAATCAGCAGGATAATCGGCACGCTGATGAACATCAGTTGCCAGTCGCGCGCCGTTTCGTTCTGGTCGGGATTGATCACCAGTTCCCAGACGACGGGATTAAGATGCAGGTGAAAACGGGTAAAGACTTCGCTGTCAATAAGCAGCAGCGTCATGCCTGCGGTGGCGAGAATAGCGGAGATAAACCGCATCAGCCGCTGTGACATGACGATGAACGTCAGCGGGAAGAGGATCAGTAAATAGGTGGAGAAGACCAGAAAGCTGAAATGGCCAATGACGCTTATCCAGGAGAAGACCCGTCCGGCAAGCGTCGTCGGCCAGTCGGCGACAAACAGATAACGACTGCCAAGCACCATCGCCAGCAGAATGTTAAACAGGGCAAACCAGTGCCCCCAGCTAACCATCTGGGAGACTTTTTCACGGTAGCGCTGACGATTCGTCACCATAAACTGTCGTTCGTTTCCCTTAGTGCGCCTGGTCGTCGTTAACCGAGGACTGTAAGGCCTGAGCGAAAGATTTCGCGATCGCCTGGCGCTGGGCCGGCGCAACGCTGGTATTGATAAGGTTAGTCACCATATTTCCCAGAACCATCAGGGAAAGGTCGGTCGGTGCCTTATGTTTTTCCAGTACGTTGAGCAGCTCACTGAGCATTTGTTCAACGTGTTCATCACTGTAGCGGGAGAGTTGTGGCATAAATCTAAATCTGTTTGTGGAGGAAAGGGCAACATATTACCGTAGCAACAGCTTTTTTTCCCCTTTTTTATCTTCGGTTGCATACATGACTGGGGGGTGGTTGAATACGGCCCGGTCTAAAAGGAGAGTTTAACATGAGTCTGGATATCAACCAGATTGCCCTGCACCAGCTTATCAAGCGTGATGAGCAAACCCTTGAGCTGGTGCTGCGCGATTCGTTACTGGAACCGACGCCTACCGTTGTTGACATGATGGCGGAGCTGCATCGGGTTTACAGTGCCAAAAACAAAGCCTACGGCCTGTTCAGCGAAGAGAGCGAACTGGCGCAGGCGCTGCGCCAGCAGCGTCAGGGTGAAGACGATTTTCTCGCGTTCAGCCGGGCCGCCACCGGCCGCCTGCGCGATGAGCTGGCAAAATACCCCTTTGCCGATGGTGGCATCGTCCTGTTCTGCCACTATCGTTACCTGGCGGTCGAGTACCTGCTGGTGGCGGTGCTGAACAACTTAAGCAGCATGCGCGTCAACGAGCAGCTGGATATCAGCTCGACCCACTATCTGGACATCAACCACGCGGATATTGTGGCGCGTATCGATTTGACCGAATGGGAAACTAATCCTGAATCCACCCGCTATCTGACCTTCCTGAAAGGCCGGGTAGGGCGTAAGGTGGCCGACTTCTTTATGGATTTCCTCGGTGCCAGCGAGGGGCTGAATGCCAAAGCGCAGAATAAAGGCCTGCTGCAGGCGGTAGATGACTTCACCGCAGAAGCCGAGCTGGACAAAGCGGAACGCCAGAACGTGCGTCAGCAGGTTTATGCCTACTGCAACGAACAGCTGCAGGCGGGCGAAGAGATTGAACTGGAGTCGCTCTCCAAAGAGCTGGCGGGCGTCAGCGAAGTGAGCTTCCAGGAATTCACGGCAGAGAAAGGCTACGAGCTGGAAGAGAGCTTCCCGGCGGATCGCAGTACGCTGCGTCAGCTCACCAAATTTGCCGGTAGCGGCGGCGGATTAACCATCAACTTTGATGCCATGTTGCTCGGCGAGCGCATTTTCTGGGATCCGGCGACCGACACGCTGACCATTAAAGGCACGCCGCCAAATCTGCGGGATCAGCTGCAGCGTCGCACCTCTGGCGGCAAATAACGGCCATAAAAAAACCCCGCAATGCGGGGTTTTTTTTCGACAAGTTTGCGATTAAGCGCGAACGAAGTCGATGTGAGTCAGTTTTGGCTTGAAAGCGTGACGCTGTACTGCCTGAGCTTTAACTTTCTCTTCTTTACCGTCAACAACCAGAGTCAGCACTTCGCTGTAGAATTCAGCGTTGTTCTGCATGTTCCACACTTTGTCGTGGTCCAGTTCGATTGCGACAGGAGCAGCTTCGCCGCCATAGATGATGGCCGGGAATTTGTTAGCTGCGCGCAGGCGGCGGCTCGCACCCTTACCCTGCTCTTTACGTACTTCTGCATTGATAGTGAACATTGATTTCTCTCTGTATAAAAAATCCTGCTACAGGCGACCCAGCAACAGGTGAGTGTTCTGCCTCACGGATGTGAAGCGGGCGGCATTTTATACTCAAATGGCTTTCACATCAATGAAAAGTCCCGCTATCCCCGCAATTCATTGGCACGGCGGAAGCGGCCCTCATAATCAAACACTTTTTCTCGCACCTGCCAGAACTGCCCTTTTTTCCGCGCCACCACAAAATCCGGGTGACGCAGTAGCGGCTGTTGATGAACGATATCCGCCGCGGTGATCCAGCGCAGCGGTACACCGGGCGTACGGGTATGCGGGCGGATAAACAGTTGTTCAAAGGCGGTGCGCTGGGCGGGCGTGTGCAGACGGAAGCGCTCACTTACATCGGCGCCATCTTCGTCGTAGTAGGTGACTTTCAGCCATTCGCCTTTATCATCGGCACCGTGTGCCAGCGCCATTCCACTGCAGCGCAGCACCAGGGCGTCCTTCAGCTTCAGGGCCGCTTTCAGCATATCGTCGGGATCGACCAGCACCGCATCGCACGTGCGGCAGCGGCGGGCGGCGATATCGTTCTCGGCGTTGCACTGGGGGCAGTTTTTAAAGCGGAAGCGATAGTCACACTGTTCGCGATGGCCCTCGTCATCTTCAAACCAGCCCTGGCAGCGACGGCCAAAGTGTTCAATTAGCGTGCCGTCGGCGGTGGTTTTACCCCAGAAGGTATTGGCAAAGCCGCAGGCGGGACAAAACACCTGTACCGGCACGTTGTCACTTTTGCCTTTTGGCACACCCACTTCCGGGGCATACAGGTCATGCGGGTTCCCGGCATAATCCAGGATCAGGCAGTCGGTTTTACCGGGGGCCAGTCGCAGGCCGCGGCCAACAATCTGCTGGTAAAGGCTGACGGATTCGGTCGGGCGCAGAATGGCGATCAGATCGACGTGCGGGGCATCAAAGCCGGTAGTAAGCACTGACACATTGATCAGATAGCGGAACTGCTGCGCCTTAAAATCCTCAATCAGCCGGTCGCGCTCGCTGCCCGGCGTTTCGCCGGTGATAAGCCTGGCCTCGCTGGCAGGCAGCAGGCCGGTGATTTCCCGGGCGTGCTCCACGGTGGCGGCAAAAATCATCACCCCTTTACGTTCGGCGGCAAACTCCATGATCTGGCTGATGATATGGGGAGTGATACGATCCTGCTTTTTCAGCTCGCGGTTGAGATCCGCCTCGCTGAACAGGCCGTTACTCTGCACCTGCAACCGGCTGAAATCATACTGCACCACCGGCATATCCAGCCGCTCCGGTGGGGTAAGGTAGCCGTGTTTGATCATGTAGCGCAGCGGCAGCTCGTAAATGCAGTCGCGGAACAGCGCATTTTCATTGCCGCGCACCATGCCGTGGTAATGGAAGCGATAAATCCAGCCTTTGCCGAGGCGGAACGGCGTGGCGGTGAGCCCCAGCAGGCGGATCTGCGGATTCACGCTCTTCAGGTGAGTTAAAATCTGCTGATACTGGCTGTCGTCGTCATCGCTGATACGGTGGCATTCGTCCACGATCAGCAGCGAGAATTCGCTCTGAAACTTGTCCAGGTTGCGCGCCACCGACTGCACGCTGCCGAAGACCACTTTGCCGTGGCTCTCTTTACGCTGTAGACCGGCGGCAAAAATATCAGCCTCCAGACCCAGCGCCAGATATTTGGCATGGTTCTGCGCCACCAGCTCTTTGACGTGCGCCAGCACCAACACGCGGCCCCGGGCCAGGCGCGCCAGCTCGGCGATCACCAGGCTTTTGCCCGCGCCGGTGGGCAGGACAATGGCCGCCGGTTCTTTATGCTGACGAAAGTGGGCGAGGGTAGCGTCCACGGCTTCTTGCTGGTAAGGGCGAAGTGTAAAGGTCATGGGGTCTCGGTTTGGTTATCTCGCTCATATTATGCCACGAAACTTTTTCCCTTGAGTGGCGCACAGAGCCCGTTATACTTGGCTGTTCCTGACTGCTTCTTTTCCGGACGCGTTGTCCGGCTCCTGGCACCTTTAAGGCTTAAAATATTTCATGCGACTTGATAAGTTTATCGCTCAGCAACTCGGCGTAAGCCGCGCTATTGCCGGGCGTCTGATCCGCGCCAACCACGTTACCGTGGAGGGTGATATTGTGCGAGACAGCGCGTTCAAACTCCAGCCTGACCATCAGGTTGAGTACGAAGGCAATTCGCTGACGCAGCAGAATGGCCCGCGCTACTTCATGCTCAATAAACCGCAAGGCTATGTCTGCTCTACCGACGATCCCGACCATCCCACCGTGCTCTATTTTCTCGATGAGCCGGTTGCCCACAAACTGCATGCCGCCGGGCGTCTGGATATCGATACCACCGGCCTGGTGCTGATGACCGACGACGGTCAGTGGTCACACCGGATCACCTCGCCACGCCACCATTGTGAAAAGACCTATCTGGTGACGCTGGAAAATCCGGTGAGCGACAGTACGGCAGAGCAGTTCGCCCACGGCGTTCAGCTGCATAATGAAAAAGATCTGACCAAACCTGCCGTGCTGGAAGTCATTACCCCAACCGAGGTGCGTCTGACCATCAGCGAAGGGCGCTATCATCAGGTGAAGCGCATGTTTGCTGCCGTGGGAAATCACGTTGTCGGTCTGCATCGCGAACGGATCGGGGCTATCACTCTCGACCCGGACCTTGAGCCAGGCGAATACCGCCCGTTAACGGAAGAAGAAATTGCCAGCGTTAGCCTCTCTTCACGCTAATTTCAGGAGTTAATTGTGACCACCAGGCCACACTCGTCGTTCAGCATTGTTTTTATTCTTGGCCTGCTGGCCATGCTGATGCCGCTGTCCATCGACATGTATCTGCCTGCACTGCCGGTGATCGCCGAGCAGTTTGGCGTGCCGGCAGGCAGCGTACAAATGACCCTCAGCAGCTATATTCTTGGTTTTGCCCTCGGTCAGCTGCTTTACGGGCCAATGGCCGACAGCCTGGGGCGCAAACCGGTGGTGCTTGGCGGCACGCTGGTGTTCGCCGGCGCGGCGATGGCCTGCGCGATGGCGCAATCTGTCGATCACCTTATTGTGATGCGTTTCTTCCACGGCCTGGCGGCTGCGGCGGCAAGCGTGGTCATCAATGCCCTGATGCGCGATATCTACCCGAAGGAGGAGTTCTCCCGCATGATGTCATTCGTCATGCTGGTGACCACCGTCGCGCCGCTGGTGGCGCCAATGGTCGGGGGGGCGGTGCTGGTCTGGTTTAGCTGGCACGCTATTTTCTGGATCCTGGCGCTGGCGGCCCTGCTGGCCTCGGCAATGATCTTCTTCTTTATTAAAGAGACCCTGCCTGCACAACACCGGCAGAAGTTTCATATTCGCACCACGCTTGGCAACTTTGCCTCGCTGTTTCGCCATAAGCGCGTGCTGAGCTACATGCTGGCCAGCGGTTTCAGCTTTGCCGGGATGTTCTCATTCCTCAGCGCCGGGCCGTTTGTCTACATTGAGCTTAACCATGTCTCACCGCAGCAATTTGGCTATTATTTCGCGCTGAACGTGGTATTCATCTTCGTGCTGACGATGATCAACAGCCGCTTCGTGCGCCGGGTAGGGGCACTGAATATGTTCCGCATCGGGCTGTGGATCCAGTTCGTGATGGCGGTGTGGATGGTGGTGACCGCTTACTTTGATGTCGGATTCTGGGCGGTGGTGATCGGTATTGCGGCGTTTGTTGGCTGTATATCGATGGTCTCGTCCAACGCAATGGCGGTCATCCTCGACGAATTCCCACATATGGCTGGTACCGCCTCTTCACTGGCGGGGACTTTCCGCTTTGGTATTGGCGCCATTGTCGGCGCGCTGCTTTCACTGGCGACGTTTAACAGCGCCTGGCCGATGCTCTGGTCAATTGCGCTGTGCGCCACTGGCTCAATTCTTTTCTGCCTTTACGCGAGTCGGCCAAGAAAATCGGTGAACTGATGCACAAAAAAGGGCTCTGTCGGAGCCCTTTTTTGATACAGGTCAACCAGGATGCGGTTCACTCACCTCATGTTTGTTTCTTTTATGTAAAATCTATTTGTGTAAATAGTCACAGCTTTGTAGTTAAAAAGGTTGTGTTAGATCACAGAAACGGGTACATATAGCGCCGCTACAACCCTGAAACACCGCCAGAAAGCCCTGAAAAACAAGACGTCTGAACCCATAAATCCTGGATGTAAGCGTTTTCTTACTAAAAACAGAGCAGGCGGTTAATGTTGTGTTACTATAAATGTAAATAGATTGTGAAGTAAATTTGCTTCCGGGGAATAAACGTGAATACATTACAGCTCTCAATTGTGCATCGCTTGCCGCAGAGCTATCGCTGGTCGGCGGGTTTTGCAGGCTCGAAAGTTGAACCGATTCCGCAAAGCGGAACAACCCCTGATAATTGTCTGGTGGCGCTCAAACTGCTGAGCCCGGAAGAGGGCAACGCATGGCCGCTGATGGAAAAGCTGAGCCAGGCGCTGACGGATATTGAGCTTTACAGCTCGGTACTAGAGTGCGAAGGCGAGCCGTGCCTGTTCGTGAAAAGCCAAGATGAGTTTGCGGCAACCTGTCGCCTGAAAAACGTCGGCGTGGCTATCGCCGAGCCTTTCTCTGGCCAGAATCCTTTCTGAGCGTCAGCGTAACGCTAACAGCTGACGCGTATACTCCTGCGTCGGCGCGGCAAAGACGCGCTGACAGTCTCCCTGCTCGACCACCTCTCCCTGACGTAACACAATCACCTGGTGACATAGCGCACGTACCACCTGCAAATCGTGGCTGATGAAAATATAGGCCAGACGGTGTTTTCGCTGTAAATCTTTCAACAGCGCCAGGATCTGCGCCTGAACGGTTTTATCGAGGGATGAGGTCGGCTCATCCAGAATTATCAGCTCCGGGCGCAAAATCAGCGCGCGGGCAATGGCGATCCGCTGCCGCTGGCCGCCGGAAAAGGCGGCGGGGTAACGATGCCGGGTCTGCGGGTCGAGCCCCACTTCGCCCATTACCCGAATCACCTCCTCTTCACGCGCCTGCAGGCTAAGATTGGGCTGGTGTACCCGCAGCCCCTCCTCAATGGTCTGCTGCACGTTAAGGCGCGGGTTAAGAGAAGAGTTAGGATCCTGAAAAACCACCTGCATCCGGTGGCGGACGGGTAACATCTGGCGGCGATCCCACTCATGCAGGGGCTTGTCGTCAAACAGGATCTCCCCCTTTGAGGCGATCAGGCGTAACAGTGCCAGCCCGGTGGTGCTCTTGCCGGAGCCGGACTCACCCACCAGCCCCAGGGTCTCACCCGGGCGCAGGGTAAAGCTGACGTTGTTCAGCACCTGCTTGTTATCCACCACCCGGCGCAGGATGCCTTTACGTAGCGGAAAAGCCACCGAGAGATCCTTCACCCGCAGCAGCGGCTGAACATCTTGCGGCAGTGGGATGGGATCCCCTGCGGGCTCGCTGTTGAGCAGGCGTTGGGTGTAGGAGTGCTGCGGTGCGGAAAGCAGCGGCGCGGCGCGGTTCTGCTCCACGCAGCGACCGTTCTGCATCACCGCCACCTGGTCGGCCAGCTTTCTCACAATGCTGAGATTGTGGGTAATAAACAGCAGGCTCATGTTCAGCTCGTCGCGCAGCTCGCGTAACAGCTGCAGGATCTGCGCCTGCACCGTAACATCCAGCGCGGTGGTGGGCTCATCGGCGATGAGCAGCTCCGGACGGGTCAGCAGCGCCATGGCAATCATCACTCGCTGGCGCTCACCGCCCGAAAGCTGGTGCGGGAAATCGGCAAGCCGTTTTGCGGCGTTGCGGATCCCGGTGCGTTCGAGGCAGTCCAGCATCTCTCCCCGAGCGGCCTCTTTACGCATCCCGCGGTGCAGGGAGAGCACCTCGTAAAGCTGTTTTTCAAGGGTGTGCAGCGGATTCAGCGACACCATCGGCTCCTGGAAGATCATGGCGATCTTATTGCCGCGCACCCCGCGCAGCGTGCGCTCGTCAGCATGCAGCAGGGACTGGCCGTGAAACAGGATATCGCCCTGGGGATAGACCACCGGCGGGGCGGGGAGCAGACGCAGGATCGACAGGGCGGTGACGCTCTTCCCGGAACCTGACTCACCGACCAGCGCCAGCGTCTCGCCGGCGTCAATTTTCAGGGAGATATCATTCACCACGGTGCGTAGCTCGTCCTGCTGGCGAAAAGCAACGGAGAGCGCGTCGATGTGAAGCAGAGGCTGGGTCATCTTAAACCGCCTTATTTGGATCAAAGGCATCGCGTACCGCTTCGCCAATAAAAATCAGCAAAGAGAGCAGTACAGCAACGGAGAGGAAAGCGGTGATCCCAAGCCACGGCGCCTGCAGGTTATTTTTGCCCTGCAACAGCAACTCCCCCAAGGAAGGCGAGCCCAGCGGCAGGCCGAAGCCGAGAAAATCGAGCGAGGTGAGGGTGGTAATAGAGCTGCACAGAATAAACGGCAGGAAGGTGAGGGTGGCGACCATCGCATTAGGCAACATGTGGCGGAAAATGATCCCGCGATCGCTCACCCCCAGCGCCTGGGCGGCGCGAATGTAGTCGAAGTTGCGGGTGCGCAGGAACTCCGCCCGCACCACACCTACCAGCGCCATCCAGCCAAACAGCACCGTGATAGCCAGCAGCCACCAGAAGTTAGGCTGCACCACGCTTGAGAGCAGAATAATTAAAAACAGCGTTGGCATGCCGGACCAGACTTCGATAAACCGCTGTCCCCAGAGATCAATCTTGCCGCCGTAATAGCCCTGGATCGCCCCGGCCAGCACCCCCATGACGCTGGAAAACAGGGTTAGCAGCAGGCCAAACAGTATAGAGATGCGGGTACCGTACAGAATACGCGCCAGCACATCGCCGCCGTTGGCATCGGTGCCCAGCCAGTTTTGTGCCGAGGGTGGCGACGGGAACGGGGTGGTAGTGGCAAAGTTAATGCTGTTGGCGCCAAAGCGGACCGGCGTCCAGAGCACCCAGCCGTGCTCATTTAATTGCGCCTGTAGCCACGGATCCTGATAATCCGCCGCGGTAGCAAAGGGGCCACCAAAGTCGCTCTCGCTGTAATCCTTGAAAACCGGCACGTACCAGCGATCGTTAAAGTGCACCAGCAGCGGTTTGTCATTGGCGATGATCTCCGAACAGAGGCTCAGCGCAAAAAAGAGGGCGAAGATCCACAGCGACCAGTAGCCGCGGCGGTTGTGACGAAAGCGAGCCCAGCGGGCCTGGTTGACGGGGCTTAAGCGCAGCATCAGCGACCCTCAAAATCAATACGCGGATCGACCAGCGTATAGCAGATATCACTCAGGATATTCAGCAGCAGGCCAATCAGAGTGAAAATATAGAGCGTGCCAAACATCACCGGATAATCCCGCGAAACGGTGGCCTCATAGCCGAGCAGTCCCAGGCCGTTGAGGGAGAACATCACCTCAATTAACAGGGAACCGGTAAAGAACATGCTGATAAAGGTGGCCGGAAAACCGGCGATCACCAGCAGCATGGCATTGCGAAAAATATGTTTCCACAGGATGCGCCGCTCGCTCACCCCCTTGGCGCGGGCGGTGACCACATACTGCTTGCGGATCTCATCGAGAAAGGCGTTTTTGGTCAGCATAGTCAGGGCCGCAAAGCCGCCGATCACCGTCGCCAGCACCGGCAGGGTAATGTGCCACAGGTAGTCAGTTATCTTTTTGTACCATGGCAGGCTGCTGAAATCGGTCGAGACCAGCCCGCGCAGCGGGAAGAGATCGAAGTAGCTCCCCCCGGCGAAAAAGACAATCAGCAGGACGGCAAACAGGAACGCCGGGATGGCATAGCCAATAATAATGAAGGTGCTGCTCCAGATATCGAACCGGCTGCCGTTATCCATCGCCTTACGAATACCTAACGGAATGGAGACCAGATAGATGATCAGTGTCCCCCATAGCCCCAGAGTAATGGAGACCGGCAGGCTCTCTTTAATCAGATGCAGCACCGACGCGCTGCGGAACAGGCTGTCGCCAAAATCGAAGCGCAGATAGTCGCCCAGCATTTTGAAGTAGCGTTCATGGATCGGTTTGTCGAAGCCGTACCGCTGGGTGATCTCGGCGATCACCTCCGGATCGAGCCCGCGTCCGCCGCGATAGTGGCTCTCATTGATATTGCCGACCCCGGTGCGGGCGTGGCTGGCGCGCATGCCCGCATCGCCTCCGCCGGGCATCGTCCCGCTGTTGCCGAACTCAATGGCGGCAATGGCCTGATCCACCGGGCCGCCCGGAGCAATCTGCACGATAAAAAAGTTGATGGTGATGATCGCCCACAGGGTGGGGATCACCAGCAGTAAACGACGAAGTAAATATGCGCCCATTGCGATCCCTTAACGCCGTTCGGCGGGTAATTTCGCCGCTTTGTTAACGTCATACCACCAGGTATCAAACCCGAGAGAATAAACCGGGCGCTGGGCGGGAAGGGCGAACTTATCCCAGCGGGCGACCCTGTCTTCCCCCATAAACCACATTGGCAGCATGTAATAGTTCCAGGTCAGAACCCGATCCAGCGCCCGGCCAAGCGGTACCAGTCTGGCTTTATCCCCCTGCGCGGCGACAATTTGCGCAATCAGGTTATCCACCGCCGGGTTTTTCACCCCCGGTGAATTGTAGGTGGAATCAATGTACTGAGAGGCCCAGGAGATTTGCAGATCGCTGCTCGGCCACGGCATGGCCCGCCACAGGCGAGGCATCATATCGTAATCGCGGTTGCGCATCCGGTTGGTGAGCTGTGAATTATCCACCTGGCGGATATTCAGGGTAATGCCCAGCCGCGCCAGGTTGTGCTGGAACGGCAGTACCCACTGATTGTTCCCGCCGGAGGCCAGCAGCAGTTCAAAACTGAGCGGTTTGCCGGTTTGCTTATTGACCCGCTGCTTATTTCGGATGACCCAACCCGCCTCGTCCAGCAGCTGGCTGGCTTTCAGGAGATTGTTACGATCAAAGCCGTCGCCTTTCGAGACGGGGGGCTGAAAGCGAGTCGTAAACACTTCCGGGGGAACCGCATTTTTTAACGGGCCGAGGAGCGTCAGCTCCGCGGCATCCGGGTAGCCCTGGGCGGCATACTCGGTATTCTGGAAATAGCTGTTGGCACGGCTGTAGGCGCCATAAAAGAGCGCCTTGTTCATCCACTCAAAATCGAAGGCGAGGGTAATGGCCTGGCGAACGCGACGATCGGTAAATACCGGGCGCTGAATATTAAACGCCAGCCAGCGCGTGTCCTGCGCGGAATCATTTTTCAGCGCCTCTTTCACGATAAAGCCGCGATCAAAGTTTTTTCCGCTGTAGCGTGTGGCCCAGTTTTTGGCGCTGCTCTCGACCCGCATATCAAAGGCACCCGCTTTAAAGGCTTCGAAGGCCACGTTGTCATCCAGATAGTAGTCGTAGCGCAGGGTGTCGAAATTCCAGCGGCCCCGGTTTACCGGCAGGTTTGCCGCCCAGTAATCTTTTACCCGGGAATAAATCACATATTGGCCCATCCGCCAGCTGGTGATGCGATACGGCCCGCCAGCCAGCGGTGGGGTGGAGAGCGGGTCGCTGAGCTTATGATCTTTCCAGAACTTTTCCGGCATCACCGGCAGGGTGAGCAGGCTCAGCATGTCCTCTTTATTAGGACTGGCAAGGGTAATGCGCACCGTCAGCGGCGCGATGGCCGTCACCGTCGCCCCTTTGTAGACCAGCCGGAACTGGGGAACGCCCTCGGTCATAAATTTATGGAAGGTGAAGGCGACATCGCTGGCCTTGACCGGCGTACCGTCATGAAACCGCGCCAGCGGGTTGATGGTCAGCTCCATCCAGGAGAAATCATCGGCATAGCGGGCGGTTTCAGCCACCAGCGGATAATAGCTGCCGGGCTCGTCGTCTGAGGTGGTAAAGAGGGTATCGTAGAGGGCGTCGGTTCTTTCTGCCGCCACGCCGCGCAGGGCATAGCGGTTGAAATTATCGAAGGTGCCATTTGCCGCCAGGGTCACCGCGCCCCCTTTTGGCGCGGCGGGATTGACGTAATCGTAGTGATCGAAATTGCTGGCATATTTTGGCTCGCCAATAACCGCGAAGGCGTAGCTCTCTTTAATGGTTTGCGCCTGACTAAACCCGCTTATCAACGCCACCATCAGCACCACAATGCGCACTATCATTACGCTACGTTTTCCTTATCTGTTCTGCCCGGGCAAGATACCAGAATAATAAGTGACGTAGCGGTGGTTGGGCAATTATTCGCTATCAAGGTGAATATCAGGTTGCCAGTTCAGGAACTGCTCCAGGGGCAGGGGCCGGCTTATCCAGTAGCCCTGCAGCAGATTGACGTCGTGATCGCGCAGCCACTTCGCCTGCTCGGGAGTTTCGACACCTTCGGCGACGGTCACCATATTCAACCGCCGGGCCAGGGTCAGCACCGCATCCAGTACCGGGGAGGTGACAGTTTCCATCCCGATAGCATTCACGAAACCCCGGTCGATTTTGAGGTAGTCCATGGTAAAACGCTCAAGGTAGATCAGGGCGCTGTGTCCGGTGCCAAAATCATCCACCGCGATTTCAAAACCTTCCAGATGCAGCCACTCAAACAACTTTGTCGCTTCCCGTTGATTGAGCATGTCGCGCTCGGTAATTTCGAGCACAATCTGGAAATGATCCGGCGGCAGCGAGGCGGCAAACTTGCGCATGTCATCTTTAAAGCTGTCGGCGTGCAGATGGCCTGGCGAAATATTAATGCCCAGCTTGGAGCCTGGCGGCAGCCGTTTCGCTAATGCCGGTGCATCGCGCAGGATCAGGTCGAAAAGGTGCAACGTCAGCGGCACAATCAGTTGCTGGGCCTCTGCGAAGTTAATAAAGGCATCCGGCGGGATCGCCCCCGCGCCGGGATGCTGCCAGCGCATCAGCACCTCCACGCCCCGCATCTGCAAATCGCTGGCACCCACCACCGGCTGGTAGACCACATGAAACTGATTCTGCTTAATACCGGTGAGGATCTCTTTCCGCGGGTTGGCGCGCATCATCAGCCAGTAGAAGCAGAGCACCCCGACGCTGGAGCCGCACAACAGACCAAACAGCAGCGCGAAGACCAGATCTTCCATCGTCCAGCTTTCGGCGTAGAGATTAACGGTGAGCGGCAGTCCTTCAATTTTGCTTGAGCGCGCAGGGCGCTCTTTCAGCTCCGAAACGTGGGTGATGCGGTTTGAATAGGTGGAAAAAACCGTATTGCCAATGATCAAGGAAATACCGGCAAACTCATCCTGGCGAGCGGTATAAAGCAAATAAGGGGTCAGGTTGAGGTTAATAGAGGTAAATATCCCGCCATCTTTCATCAGCAGATTACGATGCCACAACACAATGGCCGGTTTTTTCGGCATCATTGGCGTACCCGGCAGCAGGGCCATATCTACCGCTTTAGTTGCGTCAATTTCCGGCACCAGTTCGCTGAGCGCGACATGCATCGGCCCGGTTGCTGATGAGCAGAAGGCCATTTTATCTTTCACCAGCAGAAAGGCGCGGACGTTCAGGCTGAATGACGCGCGGGAGGTGAGTTCAGAGCGTACATCCGGGCACTCGCTGAGCGTCAGCGGCTGTAATTCATCAACAGAAACGCGCAGCTCTTTAAAATAACTTTCCATGTAGTCATGGAGGTCTTTAATCAGATTATCGTATTTTACTTCGCGTTTATGGTAACTGAAAAAAAACTGCATACCGCCGCAGAGCAGGGCGACGATAAGAGCTGAAAGTACGCTGAGCATCAGCACCTTTCGGCGGGAAGATAAATGGCGGGTAAACATAAATGTTATGAGATCCTGATTTGCCGCCCGCATTATCATGACGGCTAAACTCACGCAACAACAAAACTATAGCCTGGAACGAGCCGTCCAGACTTATCGCGTCCTGCGATAAAAAAAAAGCACTGCAATAGCAGTGCTTTTTTCCATGCTGTCAGTCAAGGGAAACGGACAGCACAGGCGGTTAACTGCGAGTCAGTACACGACGCGCTTCATTGTAGCGCTTCTTCCAGTATGGCTCGTTCATACTGGAGATCGTCACACCACTGCTGGTGGACGCGTGAACAAACTGGTCGTTACCAATATAGATGCCGACATGACGGCCGGTTGAACCCGCACGGAACAGAACTAAATCGCCGGTACGTAAGCTGTTACGTGAAATCGATTTGCCCATTTCCTGTTGTTCATAGGTTGAACGCGGAAGTTCTAAACCAAACTGTTCGCGGAAGGTACGCTGTACGAAACCGGAACAATCAATGCCTTTACGTGTTTCGCCGCCCAGGCGATAGCGCACGCCCTTCCAGCTGGCATACTGGTCCATTAATCGGGATTTGATATCCAGATTGCTGACCATCTTTTCAAATTCATCCTGAGAAGCTTGCAGTGAAGAGGCGTCTTCTGACCCCACAACACGCGTCTCAGGATGCATATTCTTTGCGGTGTTCGATGCGCTACAAGCTGAAAGCAGAACCGCGACTGCAATCGCCGGGATTACCCGTGAGAAGTATCTCAAGATCGGTTGAGATTTGACCATGTTGTTTATTTTCCCTTGAAGTCCTTAACGACAAATATCGTTATAAAAAATGCCAAGCGAGACGAGACTAAATACCTGCGCACTATCAGACAATTCTTTATGGTCAAATCTGTGGCGAATCGCACAAATTTATTTACAACGATAATAATTGTGGCGCTGAGGTAAAACGAGTCTGAGATTACCTGATTGAGACAGGTATTGCGAGTAAAAATACTCAATTTTTTTATAAGGAAATATGATAGTAAAAGTAACTTGACGGGAACGTGGTCAGACAGGGTGATTTAGGTTAAGTAATGTACAACGCGTTAATTTCTAACGTTATTAATATGACAAGAAGATGACAAAGACGCTGAAGTCGAGGGAAAAATCTATCAGGGATCGGTTATGATCCCTGATGGTTATTGTTAATTTCGGTTAGTAACTTGTTTCGATTTTGTTGTATTGCCGGGCAGGTAACGATTAAAGAAGGCGATTAAACGCTCACACAATGGCGTCATCAGGCACCACGGAAGCCCAATCAACGCCACAGAAAGGGATCCAACGGCAATATCAGTAAACCAATGCGCACCGATCATTACCCGAGGGAATGCGAAAACCACAAAAATAATCAGGGCTAATACGAAAGTCTTATGGCCGAAATAACGCCACATAAAAGCGCTGAAAATAAGCAGCATCATTCCGTGATCGCCTGGGAAACTGTCTTTAGAGGCATCTTTTGTCGAAATATGCAGCAATTCACTGACGCGGTAAATATCCGGGAAAAATAGCGTCGGACTTGAGCGTTTCACCGGTATTAGGGCCTGCGCCAGCTGGTTCAGCACCACTGCGGTCAGTAGCATCACCAGGCCAATCATCAGAATACGTCGGCGCCCGGCGGGACTCTCTTTTCGCCAGAACGTCAGCATCAGATAACCCATCGCCAGCAGCGAGCAGCCGTCAAAGGCACGGTTATTGGTAATTGCTACCAGCCACAGGAAGGCGCGGTTCTCTCCCAGCTGCCGGTTAAAGAAGTGGAATATCCCGCTATCCAGCGGGAACCAGAAACCGTGGTTGACCGGCAGATACCAGGATAAAAAGAGCGCCACACCGGCGACATTAAGCAATAAAATGGGGAAAAATCGGGTTTTCATCATTACGCCGTAAGTAGTTCAATCAGGGCAACGTTAGTTCCCCGAACTTAAACGAAGCTTCAACAAGCTCGACTGTAAGGCATTCCAGTCGGTGTTAACCGCACTAATTAACTCTATTCGGCTGTCCGGCGGTGCCACACCCTGCGTTTCGATGAAGAAATCTTCTCCCTGACGATTAATCCGTACCAGCCCATCGGGGGTACGCATTACCCCTTTCACCCGTTCAACCGGCGCAAGCCGCGCCCACTCCAGTAAACCGATGGTATCGAAGCAGGTGTCAGCGTCGAAGACCCAACCACAGGCCTGATGCCCCTGGCCGCTGTTCAGGCTGCGACGCCAGCGCTGGTGCGCAGGCAGACTCAGTGCCGCCAGACCCTGTTTTTCGCCGTGGCTGTGGGAATGGGCTGCGCTGGCGGGCAGTTCAGCAAGATTACGCCGCGGCAGGTCGAGCAGGGCATTGTCCACATTCCCCTGGGTGGTGTGCGCAAGCTGACGCTCGCCGCCGAAGTGCTGCCACCAGAGTTCCAGCGCGGCGCGGCTTTCCGGGGTGGCGCGGTCCTCTTTATTGGCAATGATGATGTCGGCGGCCGCCAGCTGGTCGCGGAAATTCTCGTTCTGGACAAACTTTTCGTCCAGCAGCTGACGGGGATCGAGCAGGCACAGGGTGGCGCGTAAATCGATCCACGGCTCATAGACCGGAGCGGTCAGCAGGTCGAGGATCTGCTTCGGATGACCGAGCCCGGTAGGTTCAATCAAGAGTCGGTCGGGCTTGCCCTGTCGCAGCAGGGTATTCAGCCCCACCTGCATCGGCAGGCCGTTGACACAGCACATGCATCCCCCTGGGATCTCCTTTATCAGCGCCCCGTTATCGGCCATCAACGCGCCATCAATGCCGATCTCGCCAAATTCATTGACCAGCACGGCCCATTTTTCGTCAGGATCTTTATTGGCCAGCAGGTGCAGTATCGACGTGGTTTTCCCGCTGCCGAGAAAACCGGTAATGAGGTTGGTTTTAGTCACAGGTGCTCCAGGGTGATAAATGTAATGCTATAACAATTATCAATAATCCTGGCGGAAAAGAACAGCCTTGGAAAGGGGAAGGGCGAACGGGAGACTCCCCGCTCGCCTTAAGCGCAATAAAGGTTAAAGCGACAGCGTGTCGATAATCGCCTGGCGCGCGCCCGACTGGCTGATACGCTGGTAAGCCTTGGTGATGGCCTCCACGAACTGAGGATCCTGAGGCAGGTCGTGGCCAAAAATTTCATTCAGCGCCAGCAGGGCGGCCACGCGCTCCTCCTCGCTGCTGGTCTCAATGATGGCGCGAATTTTATCGCTCAGCGGATCGCGCACGTCAATGGCATTGCCCGCATCATCCACGCCGCTGACGTAGCGCATCCATCCGGCGACTCCCAGCGCCAGCAGTGGCCAGGCGGTGTCGCGCTGCAGGTGGAGGCGGATACTCTCCAGCATTCGCTGCGGCAGTTTCTGGCTGCCGTCCATCGCAATCTGCCAGGTGCGGTGTTGCAGTGCCGGGTTGGCGAAGCGGTCAATCAGGCTGTCGGCGTAGGCGATCAGATCCACTCCGGTGATGCGCAGCGTCGTCGCCTGTTCGTTAAGCATCAGACGACGGGCGGCGTCACGCAGCGCGCTGTCGGCCATGCAGTCGTTAATATGGGCGAAACCGGCCAAATAGCCGAGATAGGCGAGGAAAGAGTGGCTGCCGTTGAGCATGCGCAGCTTCATCTGCTCCCAGGGGAGGACGTCCTGCACCATCTGTACTCCGGCCACTTCCCACTCCGGGCGACCGGCAACAAAGTTATCTTCGATCACCCACTGAATAAACGGCTCGCAGCTAATGGCGCATGGATCCTCGACGCCCACTTCGCGGGCGATTTCCGCAAGGGAGTCGTCGGTGGCGGCGGGTACGATCCTGTCCACCATCGTGCCCGGGAAGCTGACGTTGGCGGCGATCCACTCCGCCAGCTCTGGCGAGCGCTTGTGGGCCATCCCCAGCACCGCATTTTTCACCACGTGGCCGTTGTCCGGAATGTTATCGCAGGAGAGCACGCTGAACGGTGCCAGGCCGCGCTCGCGGCGGCGATGCAGAGCTTCGACCAGGATACCCGGCGCCGAGTGCGGCATTTCGGGGTACTCCAGATCGTGAATAATACGTTCGTTGCGGGTATCCAGCTTGCCGGTGGCCGGATCGATGCAGTAACCCTTTTCCGTGATGGTCAGGGAGACGATCGCCACCTGCGGCTCGCAAAACTTCTCAATAATGGCCGCCAGCGAATCGAGTTTAGCGTTCAGGCATTCATGTACCGCCCCGACGATAATCGGCTGATTTCCGTCGGCGCCTTTTTCCAGCACCGTAAAGAGATGATCCTGCGCGCGCAGCTGGCTCATCAGCGTATCGCCGCTAAACAGGCTAATCTCACAGATCCCCCAGTCGCCGCCTTTGGCGTTCAGCACCCGGTCGGTCAGGAGTGCCTGATGGGCGCGATGAAAGGCGCCAAAGCCGAAATGGACGATACGGGAGCGTAACGCCTGACGATCGTACTGCGGCTGCAACACGTGAGCGGGAAGCGCGGTGGAGGCAATTGTCTTCATGAAATAAACACCTGATTAACCATTAATTAACAAGGTGAGTGTAAAGTTATATGACAACAAATTGAATTGGTAAGCCGTAAATATCCGGGAACTGTGAGATGGATCAATCAATATTGCGAGGCGAGTTGACCTGTTTCCGCATGCATGTATGGTAGTCGTCATCACATGACGAAATATTGGTATAACAACTTTTGAGGGTGAATCGATGGAACAAACCTGGCGTTGGTACGGACCCAAAGATCCTGTTTCTCTTGATGACGTGCGTCAGGCTGGCGCAACGGGCGTTGTCACCGCGCTACACCATATTCCTAACGGTCAGGTGTGGCCGGTAGAAGAGATCAAAGCGCGTCAGGCGCTGCTGGCCGAAAAAGGCCTCACCTGGTCGGTGGTGGAGAGCATTCCGGTTCACGAGGAGATTAAAACCCACTCCGGCGACTATCAGACCTGGATCGCCAACTACCAGCAGAGCATTCGCAACCTCGCGGCCTGCGGCATTGACACCGTATGCTACAACTTTATGCCGATCCTCGACTGGACGCGTACCGACCTCGAATATCAGCTGCCGGATGGTTCAAAGGCACTGCGTTTTGACCAGATCGCCTTTGCCGCGTTCGAGCTGCACATCCTGAAGCGTGAAGGCGCAGCGGCTGACTATACTGCAGAAGAGCAGCAGCAGGCGCAGGCGTGGTTCGATGCGGCAAGCGAAGCGGATATCGAAAAGCTGACCCGCAATATCATCGCCGGTCTGCCGGGGGCGGAAGAGGGCTACACCCTCGACCAGTTCCGCGCGCGCCTGGCGGAGTATGGCAACATCGACAAAGCCCAGCTGCGGGAAAATATGGCCGTCTTCCTGCGCGCTATCGTGCCGGTGGCGGAAGAGGTGGGCGTGCGTCTGGCGGTTCACCCGGACGATCCACCGCGTCCTATCCTGGGCCTGCCGCGTATCGTCTCCACCATTGAGGATATGCAGTGGCTGAAAGAGACGGTCGACAGCATCAGCAACGGCTTCACCATGTGTACCGGCTCCTACGGCGTGCGGGCCGACAACGACCTGGTGCAGATGATTGAAACCTTCGGCGACCGCATTCACTTTACCCACCTGCGGGCAACCTGCCGGGAAGAGAATCCGAAGACCTTCCACGAAGCGGCGCACCTCGGCGGTGACGTGAATATGGTGGCGGTCGTGGATGCCATTCTGCGTGAAGAGAAGCGCCGTAAGCAGGCGGGGGATCTGCGTCCTATTCCGTTCCGTCCGGATCACGGGCACCAGATGCTGGACGATCTGCGTAAGAAAACCAACCCGGGTTATTCGGCCATTGGCCGTCTGAAAGGGATGGCGGAAGTGCGTGGCGTGGAGCTGGCGCTGAAGATGACCAAATATCCTGAGCTTCTTTAAGCCTTGATGCCCGGTGGCGCTGCGCTTACCGGGCCTACAAAAAAAAACCGGCCAATGAGCCGGTTTTTTTATGCGTGCTTTTGTAGGCCGGGTAAGGCGAAGCCGCCACCCGGCAAAACAGCCCGCACTTAGTCAGCACGGCCCATATAACGTTTTTCTTCGATATGGATGCGGATTTTCTCGCCTGCGGAGAGGTATTCCGGCACCTGCACGACCAGACCGGTGGTCAGGGTTGCAGGTTTGTTACGTGCAGACGCGGATGCGCCTTTAATGCCCGGTGCCGTATCCACGATCTCCAGATCGACGGTCTGCGGCAGCTCCAGCGCCAGCAGAACGCCATCCCAGGTCAGAACCTGCATATCCGGCATGCCGCCTTCCGGAATAAACAGCAGCTCTTCTTCGATCTGATCTTTGGTGAAGATGTATGGCGTGTAGTCTTCTTTATCCATAAAGACATATTCGTTGCCGTCAACATATGAGAAATCGACATAGCGACGGGTCAGGGTAACGGTATCCACGATATCGTCGCCTTTGAAACGCTCTTCAACTTTCAGACCGGTACGTACATCGGCGAAACGCATTTTGTACAGCGTTGCTGCGCCACGGGCGCTGGGTGCCTGAATATCGATGTCTTTTACAATCAGCAGTTTGCCGTTGTAATTCAGCACCATACCTTTCTTAATTTCGTTCGCTCTTGGCATTGCAGTAATCCTGTTAACGGGAAGGTCAAAAATATCGCGTCAAAGTACTCGCGCGCGGCATTTCAGGCAAGCGGATTTCGCGGCTTTTGCTATCAATACGCAAAAGGTGTTACTGTGCCCGTCACGCCCGCGGGAGCGGCTTTCTTTCAGGTAAAGTACGAATATGGATTGCCGTCCGGACTGCGGAGCATGTTGCACCGCCCCCTCCATCTCCAGCCCCATTCCCGGGATGCCCAACGGCAAGCCTGCCAATACCCCTTGCGTGCAGTTGGACGCGCAACAGCGCTGCAAAATTTTCGGCTCTAGCTCGCGGCCCAAAGTCTGTGCTGGCCTGCAGCCGTCGCGGGAGATGTGCGGCGATACGCGCGGCCAGGCCATGACCTGGCTGCTCGAACTCGAGGCGCTTACCGCGCCTTAAATGTCCTTTATACGCGTCAGACAGATCGTCGTAGCGATGCACATCCCCAGCGCAATCCAGAATACCGCGTGATAACTCCAGATCTCGGCCACGACACCCGCCACGGAGCCTGCGATGATCCAGCCGACGCGGGTGGTGTTGGTATAAAGCGTGGTGGCCGCACCCGCCTGACCTGGCATCAGATCCTGGAAATAGAGCATGCCGATCCCGGCGAGAATGCCAATATAAATGGCGTTCAGCAGCTGTAACCCCAGCAATACTACTGGCGTGTGCGCGGTGAGCATCCCCACGTAAAACAGCAAACCGGCAACGGCGGCAACGCGCATCAGGAAGCGCTTACCGAAGCGTTTTGCGTAGTAGCCAGCAATCAGCATCGTCGGGATCTCCAGCCCGGCAGCGGTTCCCATCATTACTCCCGCCAGCTTCTCGGAGAGATGCAGCTCATTAATGATAAACAGCGGCATATTAATGATATAGAGGCTGTTGGTGCCCCACATTAAGGTGCAGATGGTAAACAGCAGCAGGGCGTCGCGACGGTTGCGGCGCGGCGACTCCAGCACCCCGGTTGCCAGCTTCGGCTCCTTGCGCATCGTCGGCAGGAAAAACCAGACCATCGCGCCGCAGACCACAAACGCCACGGCGGCGCTGATATACATCACCGGGAAGCCAAAGCCCATCGCCAGTGCATAGGCCACCGGCGGCCCCACGACCCAGGCCAGCGACACCTGGGCACGCAGGATCGAGCTGAACATCACCGCCTCGCGACCGGTATGGTCGGCATGTTCGCGGGCGAGGGCAAACAGCTGCGGGTTGGCGGTAGAGCCAAAGCTGCTAAGGAATACGCCGACAAACAGCAACACAAAGTAGTTACGGTTCCAGGCGAAGAGCAGGCAGGCCAGGACACCCAGCAGACAGCAGAAGACGATTAAGGATTTGCGATCGCCCCGCTTGTCTGAACGACCGGCCAGGAACTGGCTGACCAGGATGCCGATAATGGCGCTACCGGTAAAGAAGAAGCCGACCATGGCCGGGCGGGCATGCACCTCGTTGGTAAGGAACAGGCTCAGCGTCGGAGTCTGTAACGCGCCGGCAATGCCGGTAAGGAAAGCAACAATTAAAAACGCTGATGAGGTCAAATCAAATGACTTCGGTGAGGCGGCTGCGGGCGTGGTGTGCATGTTTCTGTATCAGTGATATGAAGAGACGCGGAGTTTACGCCGCTTGTCATAAAATAAACAGATACCCTCGCCAATTACCCCACAAAAAATCAAAACAGGTTTTTATTCCGCCGCTGCGCTTGCTGAAGTTGCTGAAGCCGAGCGGCTGTACGCCCCCGGAAGGCAGCGGCCTGCAGCAAAAATGTGCTGTAACTCTAAATTCTGCATGCTGAAATGCAGCTTTACTTGCAAGGATGCCTGGAAAGCGCAAGACTTCTTGAAACGTTTCAGCGCTAATTGGTTTACCTAACCCAAACGGATTGGCGCCTTTTTTCACATTTAAGCTGAAACGATTCAATTTCAGCAGGAGTGGAGAACCATGTTCCAGTTATCCGTGCAGGACATTCATCCCGGCGAACAGGCCGGTACTAAAGAAGAGGCTATCCGGCAGATCGCAGCCGCGCTGGTGCAGGCGGGCAACGTCGCTAACGGCTACGTTGACGGCATGCTGGCGCGTGAGCAGCAGACCTCAACTTTCCTTGGCAATGGCATCGCCATTCCGCATGGCACCACCGATACCCGCGATCAGGTGCTGAAAACCGGCGTTCAGGTCTATCAGTTTCCGCAGGGCGTGCTCTGGGGTGAAGGCCAGGTGGCCTATGTTGCCATCGGCATTGCCGCCAGCAGCGACGAACACCTCGGTCTGCTGCGTCAGCTGACGCACGTCCTGAGCGACGACGCCGTGGCTGAACAGCTGAAATCCGCCACCACCGCCGAAGAGCTGCGCGCCCTGCTGATGGGTGAAAAGCAGAGCGAAGCCCTGAAGCTGGATAACGAGACGCTGATCCTCGACGTAGCCGCCTCCGATCTGGTGACCTTACAGGCGCTGAACGCCGGTCGCCTGAAAGAGGCCGGTGCAGTGGATACCGCCTTCGTGGCCCACGCCATTAACGATAAACCGCTGAATCTCGGTCAGGGCGTCTGGCTGAACGACTGTGCTGAAGGCAACCTGCGCAGCGCGATCGCCGTCAGCCGTGCGGCAACCGCATTTGATACCGCCGGTGAAACCACGGCGATGCTGGTGACCGTCGCCATGGCCGATGAACAGCCGGTTGAGGTGCTGAAGCGCCTCGGCGACCTGCTGCTGAACAAAAAAGCTGAACAACTGCTGAAAGCCGATGCCGCAACCCTGCTGGCGCTGCTGACCAGCGATGATGTGAACACCGATGAACTGCTGAGCGCCGAGTTTGTGGTGCGCAACGAACATGGCCTGCATGCCCGTCCTGGCACCATGCTGGTCAATACCATTAAACAGTTCAACAGCGACGTGACCGTGACCAACCTCGACGGCAGCGGTAAACCGGCCAACGGCCGTAGCCTGATGAAAGTCGTGGCGCTGGGCGTGAAGAAAGGCCATCGCCTGCGCTTCACCGCGCAGGGTGTGGATGCTGAACAGGCGCTGAAAGCGATTGGCGAAGCCATCGCGGCGGGTCTGGGGGAGGGCGCATAATGAGCAGACGTGTTGCCACTATTACGCTGAACCCGGCTTACGACCTCGTGGGCTTTTGCCCGGAAATTGAACGCGGCGAAGTCAACCTCGTGCGTACCACTGGCCTGCACGCGGCAGGTAAAGGGATTAACGTTGCTAAAGTGCTGAAGGATCTGGGCATCGACGTTACCGTCGGCGGTTTCCTCGGCAAAGACAACCAGGATGGTTTCCAGCAGCTGTTCAGCGAGCTGGGGATCGCCAACCGTTTCCAGGTGGTGCAGGGTCGTACCCGCATCAACGTGAAGCTGACCGAGAAAGATGGCGAAGTCACCGACCTGAACTTCTCCGGTTTTGAAGTCACCCAGGCCGACTGGGAACGTTTTGTGAATGACTCCCTGAGCTGGCTGGGTCAGTTCGACATGGTTTGCGTCAGCGGCAGTCTGCCGTCCGGCGTCAGCCCGGAAGCCTTTACCGACTGGATGACGCGTCTGCGCAGCCAGTGCCCATGCATCATCTTTGACAGCAGCCGCGATGCGCTGGTGGCGGGTCTGAAAGCCGCACCGTGGCTGGTGAAACCTAATCGTCGCGAACTTGAGATCTGGGCAGGCCGTAAACTGCCAGAATTAAAGGATGTGATTGAAGCCGCCCATGCGCTGCGTGAGCAGGGTATCGCTCATGTGGTCATCTCCCTGGGGGCAGAGGGCGCGCTGTGGGTTAACGCCTCCGGCGAATGGATCGCGAAACCACCGTCGATGGAAGTGGTCAGCACCGTCGGTGCCGGCGACTCGATGGTTGGCGGGCTGATTTATGGCCTGCTGATGCGCGAATCCAGTGAACATACTTTACGTCTTGCCACCGCCGTTGCAGCCCTGGCCGTCAGCCAGAGCAATGTCGGTATTACCGATCGTACCCAGTTGGCCGCGATGATGGCGCGCGTTGACTTAAAACCCTTTAACTGACAGCAGGAGAGGCATAATGAAAACGCTGCTGATTATTGACTCTGCACTCGGACAGGCTCGCGCCTATATGGCGAAAACCCTGCTGAGTTCGGCGGGACATAAAGCACACCTTGATTTCATCGACAACCCGGGCGATGCCGAACTGGTTATCGTCCTGGGCGACAAAATCCCGGCGGACAGCTCGCTGAACGGTAAAAAAGTGTGGCTGGGCGATATCAACCGCGCCGTTGCACACCCGGAACTGTTCCTGAGCGAAGCGAAAGGCCATGCGGCACTCTATACCGCACCTGTCGCGGCGGCGGAAACGGCTGTTGCTGCGGGGCCGAAACGCGTGGTGGCGGTTACCGCCTGCCCGACCGGCGTAGCGCACACCTTTATGGCGGCGGAAGCCATTGAAACCGAAGCCAAAAAACGCGGCTGGTGGGTAAAAGTCGAAACCCGCGGTTCCGTGGGCGCAGGTAATGCGATCACCCCGGAAGAGGTGGCGGCTGCGGATCTGGTGATTGTGGCGGCAGATATCGAAGTGGATCTGGCGAAGTTTGCCGGTAAGCCGATGTACCGCACCTCCACCGGTCTGGCGCTGAAGAAAACCGCCCAGGAGCTGGACAAAGCCCAGGCCGAAGCGAAACCGTTCCAGCCTGCGGGCAACACCGCGGCTGCGGCTTCTGAAGGCAAAAAAGAGTCCGCTGGCGCGTATCGTCACCTGCTGACGGGCGTCTCCTATATGCTGCCGATGGTGGTAGCGGGCGGTCTCTGTATCGCGCTCTCCTTCGCCTTTGGTATCGAAGCCTTTAAAGAGCCGGGTACCCTGGCGGCGGCGCTGATGCAGATTGGCGGCGGCTCGGCGTTCGCGCTGATGGTGCCGGTCCTGGCGGGTTACATTGCGTTCTCTATTGCTGACCGTCCGGGCCTGACTCCGGGTCTGATTGGCGGTATGCTGGCCGTGAGCACCGGCTCTGGCTTTATCGGCGGGATCATCGCGGGCTTCCTCGCAGGCTACATGGCGAAGCTGATTAGCTCGAAGCTGAAACTGCCGCAGAGCATGGAAGCGCTGAAACCGATCCTGATCATTCCGCTGATCTCCAGCCTGGTGGTTGGCCTGGCGATGATCTACCTGATCGGTAAGCCGGTTGCGAGTATCCTCGAAGGCCTGACCCACTGGCTGCAAACCATGGGCACCGCCAATGCGGTCCTGCTGGGTGCGATCCTCGGTGCGATGATGTGTACCGATATGGGGGGTCCGGTGAACAAAGCATCTTACGCCTTCGGTGTCGGCCTGCTGAGTACCCAGACCTATGCGCCAATGGCGGCCATTATGGCGGCGGGTATGGTGCCACCGCTGGCGCTGGGCCTGGCGACTATCGTTGCCCGTCGTAAGTTCGACAAGGCGCAGCAGGAAGGCGGTAAAGCGGCGCTGGTACTGGGCCTGTGCTTTATCACCGAAGGGGCGATTCCGTTCGCTGCCCGTGACCCGATGCGCGTGCTGCCATGCTGTATCGTCGGTGGCGCGGTAACCGGTGCTATCTCTATGGCGATTGGCGCGAAACTGATGGCGCCGCACGGCGGTCTGTTTGTTCTGTTAATCCCGGGTGCGATTACGCCAGTGCTGGGTTACCTGTTTGCGATTATCGCCGGTACCCTGGTGGCAGGCCTCTCTTACGCAGTGCTGAAACGCCCGGAAGCTGAAGCGGTTGCCGCGAAAGCAGCATAATCACTCACCATCCGAAAAGGGCAGAGGCGACTCTGCCCTTTTTTTTGCTTTTAATCGTGCTGCTGCTCGCAGTTTTTTGGAGACAAGAAAAAGTTATCTACAAAAAATTGTGATTATGTTCATAACCCTTTTACACCCTCTTTCCCACCGCTTTACTTTCCCCTTCTTACGCATACTATGAACACGTGTTCACATATAAACATGTGCTCTAATAGAAATTAAAATCACTCCCTCGCTTAATTATCATTGCGATGGCCTGCGTGCCAGAGGATGTTCTATGCGTGAAAAGGATTATATTGCTGTTATTGGTTCTGCGAATATGGATGTTGCTGGGTATTCAAACGCCTCGCTTAATTATGCGGACTCTAACCCAGGGAAAATTAAATTTACCCCCGGCGGTGTTGGGCGGAATATTGCGCAAAACCTTGCCTTGCTGGGAAAAAATGTCTGGCTACTTTCTGCTGTCGGCGATGATTTTTACGGTCAGTCGCTGCTATCACAAACCCAGGCCGCTGGCGTACAGGTAGAAAAATGCCAGGTGATCGCGGGCGAAGGCACCTCCAGTTATTTATCCTTGCTGGATAATACCGGCGAAATGCTGGTAGCCATTAATGATATGGCTATTTCTGACTACATCAATCCGGACTATCTGGCCCACCACCTGGCCTTTCTGCGTGCGGCAAAAGCGGTGGTGGTGGACTGCAATCTCAGTGAATCTGCGCTGGGCTGGATATTTGAAAATGCAGGCCAGGCGCCGGTGTTTGTTGACCCCGTCTCGGCCTGGAAATGCAACAAAGTACGCGACTGGCTGGGCCATATCCACACGCTGAAGCCCAACCGGATTGAAGCCGAAACCCTGAGCGGCATCCCGCTCTCCTGCGCGGCGGATGCCCCGAAAGTTGCGGCCTGGTTTCACCAGCATGGCCTGTTCCGGCTGGTATTGAGCATGGGCGGCGACGGCGTGTATTACAGCGAGAAAGGAGGCGAAAGCGGCTGGTCAGCCCCGTTTAAAACCCAGCTTGTCAATGTCACCGGCGCAGGGGACGCGATGATGGCGGGGCTCGCCTTCTGCTGGCTGGAAGGAGCTACATTTGCCCATTCCGTTCGTTTTGCCCAGGGCTGCTCGTCGCTGGCGCTGGCTTCCGTATATACCAATAACCCTGATTTATCGTCTGAAAACGTTAATGCATTAATGGAGAGAGAACATGTCTGAATTAAAATTATCTGCTGAGTTCCTGCAAATTTCTCCTGAGGTTCAGGACGCTTTAAATAATAACAAACCGATTGTAGCGCTTGAATCTACCATTATTTCTCACGGCATGCCTTTCCCGCAAAATGCCCAGACGGCGCTGGAAGTTGAAGATGCGATCCGCCAGCAGGGAGTTATTCCCGCCACTATCGCCATTATTCGTGGCGTAATGAAAGTGGGGCTTAGCAAAGAAGAAATTGAACTTTTAGGTCGTGAAGGCCACGCGGTGACCAAAGTCAGCCGCCGGGATTTACCTTTTGTGGTCGCCGCAGGAATAAATGGCGCGACGACGGTTGCCTCAACCATGATTATTGCGGCGATGGCCGGGATTAAGGTTTTTGCTACCGGCGGAATTGGCGGCGTACACCGCGGTGCGGAACACACGTTTGATATTTCAGCCGATTTACAGGAGCTGGCGAAAACCAATGTTGCTGTGGTATGCGCCGGGGCAAAATCTATTCTCGACCTCGGGTTAACCACCGAATATCTGGAAACTAATGGCGTACCGTTGATTGGCTATCAGACCCAGTCCCTGCCTGCCTTTTTCTGTCGCACCAGCCCGTTTGAGGTCAGCATTCGTCTCGACAGCGCTGAAGCCATCGCGCGCGCAATGGCGGTGAAATGGCAGACTGGCCTCAACGGCGGCCTGGTGGTGGCGAATCCCATCCCGGAACAGTTTGCGATGCCTGAAGAGACCATCAACGCCGCTATCGACCAGGCGGTTAAAGAAGCGGAAGAGCAGGGCGTGACCGGCAAAGCCAGCACGCCGTTCCTGCTGGCCCGCGTGGCGGAACTGACCGGCGGTGACAGCCTGAAATCCAATATTCAGCTGGTCTTTAACAACGCCCGCCTGGCCTGCGATATCGCGAAGGCGTACCAGCGCATCGCGTAACCTTTTCACAGGCAGTTTGCCGTCGCCTGTCTTCACAGTGGAATAAAGGATACCCGGCCAGTCGCCGGGTTTTCAGGTAAGGAAATCATTATGGACGTAATGAGAAGTCTGCTGGGTATGGCGGTTCTGTTGGCGATAGCCTTCCTCCTGTCGGTCAATAAACGCCGTATCAGTCTGCGTACCGTTGGCGCCGCTTTCATTTTGCAGGTGGCAATTGGCGGCATCATGCTCTATTTCCCACCCGGCAAATGGCTGGTGGAGCAGGCCGCCATCGGGGTCAGTAAAGTCATGTCCTACAGCGATGCCGGCAGCGCCTTTATCTTTGGCGCGCTGGTGGGGCCCAAAATGGACACCCTGTTTGACGGCGCCGGGTTCGTCTTTGCCTTCCGGGTGCTGCCCGCTATCATCTTTGTCACCGCGCTGATAAGCCTGCTCTACTACATCGGGGTGATGGGGCTGCTGATCCGCGTGCTGGGTGGCATTTTCCAGAGAGCGCTGCGTATCAGTAAAATCGAATCCTTCGTGGCGGTGACCACCATCTTCCTCGGCCAGAACGAGATCCCGGCGATCGTGAAACCCTTCGTCGATAAGCTGAACCGCAACGAGCTGTTTACCGCTATTTGCAGCGGGATGGCGTCCATTGCCGGTTCGATGCTGATTGGCTACGCCGGAATGGGAGTGCCGATTGATTACCTGCTCGCCGCCTCGTTAATGGCCATTCCTGGCGGGATTTTGTTTGCCCGTCTGCTGAGCCCGGCCACGGAGGCGTCACTGGTCACCTTCGATAACCTGTCGTTCAGCGACACGCCGCCGAAAAGCATTATCGAAGCCGCGGCGACGGGGGCGATGACCGGGTTGAAAATCGCCGCCGGGGTCGCCACGGTGGTAATGGCCTTTGTGGCGATCATCGCCCTGCTGAACGGTATGCTGGGCGGCATTGGCGGCTGGTTGGGTATTGAAAGCCTGAGCCTGGAGGGGCTGTTTGGTTACGCGCTGGCGCCGCTGGCGTGGATCATGGGGGTCGAATGGCAGGATGCGACGCTCGCAGGCAGCCTGATTGGACAGAAGCTGGCGATTAACGAATTCGTTGCCTATCTCAACTTCTCGCCATATCTGCAAACCGCCGGGCAGCTGGATGTGAAAACCATCGCCATTATCTCGTTTGCCCTGTGCGGTTTTGCTAACTTCGGCTCAATTGGGGTGGTGGTAGGGGCCTTTTCTGCGGTATCGCCCCAGCGCGCCCCGGAGATTGCCCAGCTGGGCGTACGGGCGCTGGTGGCGGCGACGCTCTCTAACCTGATGAGCGCCACCATTGCGGGCTTCTTTATTGGTTTAGCAGGCTAGTGACGCAGGCCGGGTAGGGCAACTACCCGGCCTGTTTACCGCTGGCTGTCCAGCAGCGACAGGACGTTATCTACCGACAGCGTCGGGTTATTGATACTTTCACTGGCGCGGGAGAGCGCCGCGCAGGCAGCCGCGAATCGGGCACTCTCCGTAAAATCGCTCCCGTCGAGGAAGCCATAAATCAACCCCGCCATAAAGGCGTCATCGGCCCCAAAGCGGTCGACCACCGGGTGGGTGGGGGGCGTCAGCAGAAGCGGCTCCGCGCCCTGCTCACTGCACAGCACCGAATCATCTTCCAGACAGACCACAATCCGCTGCACCCCTTTCTCATGCAGGGCGGTGAGGGCGCTCTTACGATCCTCGCACTCCGCCAGGATCTGCAGCTCCTTCAGCGTTGGCTTCAGGATATGGATGCGCGACAGCCAGGGTTTGATCCTCTCGGCTTTAAATTCTGAAACCGTGTCGACAAACACCGGCACATCCCCGGCGAGGGTAAAGACCCACTCCAGCGCTTCCGCGGTGAGGTTACAGTCGGCCAGCACCACGCCCGCATGGGCCAGCAGCTCGCGCGACTGGTTCAGCAGCTGCGGCGTCAGCCCCTGCAGGATATGGGTGTCATTGATCGCCAGCACAGTGTCGTCCTGCGGACTGGCAATCGACAGATAAGTTGCGGTGCTTTGTCCGTGCAGGCGGATGGTGCTCTGCACGTTAACGCCCGCCTGGCGGGTCTGCTCCAGCAGGGTTTCGCCATAAAAATCGCTGCCCACGGCAGAGATCAGGTGCACCTCGCGCCCCAGCAGCGCGAGGTTATGGGCAATGTTACGCGCCACGCCGCCCGCCGCGCACTGAATGGCCCCCGGATGGGAGGAGGGTTCAGGAAAACGAATATCGGCCACCCCGCGAATATCCATATTGATGGCGCCGAGCGCCACGCAATAATCCTGTTCGGTGAGGATATAGCCTTTGCCCTTGATCGCCCCTTTGCGCATCAGGTCCATAATGTGCGCAGCGACGCGGGAGCGACTGATATCGAGGATCTGGGCGATCTCATGCTGCTGAATAAGGGGGTTACGCCGCAGGATCTTCAGGATCTGCTTTTCCCTTTCGTTCATCATTCTGCGGTGGCCTCGGCATGCTGTTGCGCTTTCAGCCAGGCGATCTCTTCCGCCCAGATATCCGGGTTGATGGTTTCCAGCACCAGCGGAATGTTGTCGAAACGCGGATCCTGCATGATAAAGCGGAACGCATCATGGCCGATGTTGCCTTCCCCCAGGCTGTGGTGACGGTCAACGCGGCTGCCGAAGGTGCTTTTCGCGTCGTTGAGGTGCATACCGCGCAGGTACTCAAAGCCCACGACGCGCTCGAACTCGGCGAAGGTTTTTGCACACGCTTCCGCGCTGCGCAGGTCGTAACCGGCGGCAAAGGCGTGGCAGGTATCAATGCAGACGCCGATGCGGGATTTATCCTCCACGGCGTCGATGATGGCCGCCAGATGCTCAAAGCGAAAACCGAGGTTACTGCCCTGTCCGGCGGTATTTTCAATCACCGCCGTCACTCCCTGGGTCTGCGCCAGCACGATATTGATCGACTCGGCGATCCGCGCCAGGCATTCATCTTCGTCGATTTGTGCCAGATGGCTGCCGGGATGGAAGTTCAGCAGCGTCAGGCCGAGCTGCTCGCAGCGCTGTACCTCATCAAGGAAGGCTGCGCGGGATTTGTCCAGCGCCTCCTGTACCGGGTGACCGAGGTTAATCAGGAAGCTGTCGTGGGGCAGGATCTGGCCGGGGGAGAAATGGTATTTTTCGCAGGCCGCTTTGAACTCATCAATCACCTGAGTGGTTAACGGCGCGGCGCGCCATTGGCGCTGATTTTTGGTGAACAGGGCGAAAGCGGTCGCCTCGATTTCGGCGGCGCGAATAGCGGCATTTGCCAGACCGCCGGCAGCGCTGACGTGCGCTCCAACATATTTCATAAAGGGACTCCTGTTAACCCGCAAACGCATATGATAGCGGGTTAACAGGATAAGGCTACAGCGGTTTATGTCATCAGGCTATGCACCGCCAGGTTAATGGCGCCCCCGCCGACAATCAGCCAGACAAAGAGCAGCAGCGCCATCAGCAGCGGTTTCGCCCCGGCTTTTTTCAGGGCGCTGACGTGGGTGGTTAAGCCCAGCGCCGCCATCGCCATCGCCAACAGGATGGTATCCAGCGTCACCAGCATATCCACGACCGCTTTGGGCAGCAGATGGAACGAGTTAAACACCGCGACCACAATAAACAGGATCGCAAACCACGGGATGGTGATTTTGCTCTTCTCGCCGTTGCCCGCTGGCGCAAGCTGTTTCACCCTTGCGGCCAGAATCAGCAGGAACGGCGCCAGCATCATCACCCGCAGCATTTTGGCGATCACCGCGGCGTTCTCCGCATCCGGGCTGATGGCGTGACCCGCCGCGACCACCTGGGCGACCTCATGCATCGTCGATCCGATATAGATGCCGTAGGTTTCCGGGCTAAACCAGTGGGCTACCAGCGGATACATGGCCGGATAGAGGAAGATCGCCAGCGTACCGAAGATCACCACCGTCGCCACCGCCACGGTCACCTTGCTGGACTCGGCCTTTACCACCGGCTCGGTGGCCAGCACCGCTGCGGCGCCGCAGATGCTGCTGCCCGCACCAATCAGCCAGCTGGTCTGTTTGTCGAGCCCGAACACCTTCTGGCCGATAAAGCAGGCCAGTAAAAAGGTGCTCGAGAGGGTTAAAATATCAATCGCAATACCGCTTACCCCGACATCGGCAATCTGCGCGAAGGTCAGACGAAAGCCATACAGGATGATCCCGAGTCGCAGCAGATGCTGCTTGGCGAAGATAACGCCGCCGTCGCACGGCTTGTAGATCTGCGGATAAACCGTATTTCCGACGACCATCCCCAGCAGGATAGCCAGGGTCAGGGCGCTGAATCCGGCGCCTGCAACTGCCGGGATGCTGCCGCCCCATAATGCGACACCGGTGACCAGCGCGCTCAGCGCCAGGCCCGGAATGTAATGCCACACGGTACGATGATGCTGTAGGGTGAGTGTTGTCATAACCGTCTCCTTTTCTCTGGCTAAAAGGTTACGGCGCACTGGCTTAAAAATAAAATTGATTATATATTTATAATTAATCTTTATAAGTGGTAAGCAGAGTGCTTACCCTACCGGATAGCGACTATGCACATTACCTTACGCCAGCTGGAAGTCTTCGCCGAAGTGCTGAAAAGCGGATCTACCACCCAGGCCTCTCAGATGTTGGCGCTCTCTCAGTCCGCCGTCAGCGCTGCGCTCACCGATCTCGAAGGTCAATTGGGGGTTCAGCTCTTTGACCGGGTAGGGAAGCGGCTGGTGGTGAACGAGCATGGACGTTTGCTCTACCCGCGCGCGCTGGCGTTGCTGGAGCAGACCGTCGAAATCGAACAGCTCTTTCGCGAGGATAACGGCGCCATTCGTGTCTACGCCAGCAGCACCATTGGCAACTATATCCTGCCTGAAGTGATTGCCCGCTATCGCCGGGATTTCCCGACCCTGCCGCTGGAGATGAGCGTTGGTAACAGCCAGGACGTGATCAACGCGGTGATCGATTTTCGGGTGGATATCGGCCTTATCGAAGGGCCATGCCACAACGCCGACATTATTGCTGAGCCCTGGCTGGAGGATGAGCTGGTGGTCTTCGCCTCGCCGGCCTCTTCTTTATTACAGCAGGAGGTGACCCTGGAGCGGCTGGCGCAGGCGCCGTGGATTTTACGCGAGCAGGGCTCAGGCACACGTGAGATCGTCGATTATCTGCTGCTCTCCCATCTGCCGCAGTTCCATATGGGCATGGAGCTCGGCAATTCAGAGGCCATCAAACATGCGGTGCGCCACGGTCTTGGCATCAGTTGCCTGTCGCGGCGGGTGATTGCCGAACAGCTGGAGAGCGGAACGCTGGTGGAGATCCCCGTGCCGTTGCCCAATAAGCTGGTGCGTACCCTGTGGCGTATCCACCACCGCCAGAAGCACCTCTCTAATTCCCTCCAGCGTTTTCTGCGTTACTGCGAAATGTAATCCTGCCCGGCGGCGTTTTGCCCGCCGGTAGTCATTACTCGCATCAATACTATTCTCTGCTTTACTTATAATCCTGGACCGGTCATGAAGCTCTCTTATAACAGGGCATTTGTGCCGGAAGAGCCGGCGATCGTCTGCTACAATCGCGCCTCATTTTTTGAATGGACAGCATTTTCACATGGTTTCCGAAACTAAAACCACAGAAGCGCCCGCGCTACGTCGCGAACTCAAGGCGCGTCACCTGACGATGATCGCCATTGGCGGCTCTATCGGTACGGGCCTTTTTGTCGCCTCTGGCGCGACGATTTCAGCAGCGGGTCCTGGCGGCGCGCTCTTTTCCTATATCCTGATCGGTCTGATGGTCTACTTCCTGATGACCAGCCTGGGTGAACTGGCGGCGTACATGCCGGTATCCGGTTCTTTTTCTACCTACGGTCAGAAATACGTTGAAGAAGGCTTTGGCTTCGCGCTGGGCTGGAACTACTGGTACAACTGGGCGGTGACCATCGCCGTGGACCTGGTGGCGGCACAGCTGGTCATGACCTGGTGGTTCCCGGACACGCCGGGCTGGATCTGGAGCGCGCTCTTCCTGGCGGTGATCTTCCTGCTCAACTACATCTCCGTGCGCGGCTTTGGTGAGGCCGAATACTGGTTCTCCCTGATCAAAGTGGCGACCGTGATCATCTTTATTATCGTCGGCCTGGCGATGATCGTCGGTATCTTCCAGGGCAGCGAGCCTGCGGGCTGGAGCAACTGGACGGTTGGCGATGCACCTTTTGCGGGTGGTTTATCGGCGATGATTGGCGTGGCGATGATTGTCGGCTTCTCCTTCCAGGGGACCGAACTGATCGGTATCGCGGCGGGTGAATCCGAAAACCCGGAGAAGAACATCCCCCGCGCGGTGCGTCAGGTCTTCTGGCGTATCCTGCTGTTCTATGTGTTCGCCATCCTGATTATCAGCCTGATCATTCCGTACACCGATCCGAGCCTGCTGCGTAATGATGTGAAAGACATCAGCGTCAGCCCGTTCACCCTGGTGTTCCAGCATGCTGGTCTGCTCTCTGCGGCGGCGGTAATGAACGCGGTGATCCTGACGGCGGTGCTGTCGGCGGGTAACTCCGGGATGTATGCCTCTACCCGTATGCTCTACTCACTGGCCTGCGATGGCAAAGCGCCGCGTATTTTCGCGAAGCTCTCCCGTGGCGGCGTGCCGCGTAACGCGCTTTATGCCACCACCGTGATTGCCTGCCTGTGCTTCCTGACCTCGATGTTCGGCAACCAGACTGTCTACCTGTGGCTGCTGAATACCTCCGGGATGACGGGCTTCATCGCCTGGCTGGGCATCGCCATCAGCCATTACCGTTTCCGTCGCGGCTACGTGAAGCAGGGTTACGATATTAACAACCTGCCATACCGCTCCGGCTTCTTCCCGCTGGGTCCGATCTTCGCCTTTGTGCTCTGTCTGATCATCACCCTCGGCCAGAACTACGAAGCCTTCCTGGCCGACACCATCGACTGGGGCGGCGTAGCGGCCACCTATATCGGTATCCCGCTGTTCCTGATCATCTGGTTTGGTTACAAGCTGGCGAAGGGAACGAAGTTTGTGCGCTACAGCGAAATGGAATTCCCGAATAGCTTTAAAAAATAAGCGCACCACCTCTCTCTAACCCGCTCAGCCGAGCGGGTTTTTTATTTCTCCACAATATGCTCTCTTGACATAACTTTTAACAATTGAATTGATAATAGTTATCGTTTGCTTTATCATTAGCAAAGTAATCAAAAGGATGAAGGAGTCAACTTTCTCGCCCTGGTCAGGGGAGGGGTTGCGGCCACACCTGCAAAGAATTACCAGACCGACCCGCCGAAAGAAGCGGGCGGCATGCAATGCAATGTGAGCAGTACATATTTGATTTTGCTGTGTTTACCTCATGGAGAAATGGAATGTTTAGGTTGAATCCCTTCGTTCGGGGAGGGCTGTGCGCGTCTGCTCTTTCCCTGGCGCTGCCGGTTGCGGCGGTGGAATCTGGCGACACGATGGTCGTTACCGCCTCGGCCAACGAGCAAAACCTGAAAGATGCCCCCGCCAGTATCAGCGTCATCACCCAGCAGGATCTGCAGCGTAAGCCGGTGCAGAATCTGAAAGATGTGTTACAGGACGTGCCGGGCGTGCAGTTAACCAACGAAGGGGACAACCGCAAGGGCGTCAGTATCCGCGGGCTGGACAGCAGCTATACGCTGATCCTGATCGACGGCAAGCGCGTCAACTCCCGCAACGCCGTGTTCCGCCATAACGACTTCGATCTCAACTGGGTGCCGGTTGACGCCATCGAGCGCATCGAAGTGGTGCGCGGGCCAATGTCCTCCCTCTACGGCTCCGATGCTCTGGGCGGCGTGGTCAATATCATCACCAAAAAGATCGGCCAGAAATGGACCGGCAGCCTCACCGCCGACACGACTATTCAGGAACATCGCGATCGTGGCGACACCTACGGCGGCCAGTTCTATACCAGCGGTCCGCTGGTGGATGGCGTCCTCGGCCTGAAAGCCTTCGGCAGCGTCTCCCAGCGTGATAAAGACGATCCGCAGTCCTCTTCCACCAGCGCCACGGGCGAAACCCCGCGTATCGAAGGCTTTACCAGCCGCGATGCCAACGTTGAATTTGCCTGGACCCCGAACGAAAACCACGATTTCACCGCCGGGTATGGTTTTGACCGTCAGGATCGGGATTCCGACTCGCTGGACAAAAACCGCCTGGAGCGCCAGAACTACTCCCTAAGCCACAATGGCCGCTGGGGGCTGGGCAACAGCGAGCTGAAATTCTACGGCGAGAAGGTGGACAACAAAAATCCGGGCAACAGCAGCGCGATCACCTCCGAAAGCAACTCCATCGACGGTAAATATGTCCTGCCGTTGGGGGAGATTAACCAGTTGGTGACCTTTGGCGGAGAGTGGCGTCACGACAAGCTGAAAGATCCGGTCAACCTTACCGGCGGCAACAGCAGTAATACATCGGCCAGCCAGTATGCGCTGTTCCTGGAAGATGAATGGCGGATCTTTGAGCCGCTGGCACTCACCACCGGCGTGCGCATGGATGACCATGAAACCTACGGCGACCACTGGAGCCCGCGTGCTTACCTGGTTTATAACGCCACCGATACCGTAACGGTAAAAGGCGGCTGGGCAACGGCATTCAAAGCGCCGTCGCTGTTGCAGCTGAGTCCGGACTGGACCACCGGATCCTGCCGCGGTGCCTGTGAAATCGTCGGTAGCCCGGATCTGAAACCAGAAACCAGTGAAAGTTTTGAGCTGGGGCTTTACTACAGCGGGGAAGAGGGTTGGTTAGAAGGCGTTCAGGGGAGCATCACCGCTTTCCAGAACGACGTTGATGACCGGATCAGCATCAGCCGTACCGCCAACGTCAGCCAGGCGCAGAGCTACCCTAACTATGTCGGGCTGAATGCCGACGGCGAGCCGGTGTTCCGCTATTACAACGTCAATAAGGCGCGTATCCGTGGCCTGGAGACGGAGATTAAGTTCCCGATTGCCGAAGAGTGGCGGATGACGCTGAATTACACCTATAACGATGGGCGTGATATCAGCAACGGCGGCAACAAGCCGCTCTCCGAGCTGCCGTTCCATACCGCAAACGGTACGCTGGACTGGCAGGCGACCCAGGCGTGGTCCTTCTACGTGCAGGGGAATTACACGGGTGAGAAACGCGCGATTACCGATGGCGCGGCAACGCCGGGCGGCTACGTGGTGTGGAACACCGGTGGCGCATGGCAGGCAACCAAAAACGTTAAGCTGCGTGCGGGCGTCATGAACCTGCTGGATAAAGATCTCAGCCGCGACGACTACACCTATACCGAAGAAGGACGCCGTTACTTTATGGCGGTGGATTACCAGTTCTGATTGAGGGATCGCCGGAGCGGTGCGGTCTGTTTGCCGGGCGGCGCTGCGCTTGCCCGGCCTACGGGCTGGTGCGGTCTGTTTGCCGGCGGCACTGCGCTTGCTCGGCCTACGGGCTAGTGTGGGTTTTGTAGGCCCGGTAAGCGAAGCGCCACCGGGCATGAGGCTGGCACTTACTTCAACAGCTGCTGCGCATGGAAGCGCAGATGATCTTCAATAAACGACGCAATGAAATAATAGCTGTGATCGTACCCCGGCTGGATGCGTAACGTCAGTGGCCAGGCCTTCTGACGCGCGGCTTCCGCCAGCACCGCCGGTTGTAACTGGCTTGCCAGGAACTGATCGGCATCACCCTGATCGATAAGCGTCGGGATCGCCTGTTCCGGCTGGCTGGCCAGCATCAGGGCGCAGCTGTCCCACGCCTGCCAGTTTGCAGCATCCTCACCCAGATAGTGGCTAAAGGCCTTCTGCCCCCACGGCACCTGCGTCGGGTTGACGATAGGCGCAAACGCCGAGACGCTGACATATTTACCCGGGTTTTTCAGCGCCATCACCAGCGCACCGTGACCGCCCATCGAATGACCGCTGATGGCACAGCGATCGGCTACTGCAAATTCCGCCTGGATCAGCGCCGGCAGCTCGTCGCGCAGATAATCATACATCCGGTAATGACGCGCCCAGGGCTGCTGGGTGGCGTTCAGGTAGAACCCGGCGCCTTTACCCAGATCATATCCGGCATCGTCCGCCACGTCGTCGCCGCGCGGGCTGGTATCCGGCATCACCAGGGCGATCCCCAGTTCGGCCGCCACGCGCTGGGCGCCCGCTTTGGTGGTGAAGTTCTCATCATTGCAGGTCAGGCCAGAGAGCCAGTAAAGCACCGGCGGTTTCGCCCCGTCGGTCGCCGGAGGAAGAAAAATGCTGAACGTCATCGCGCAGTTCAGCACCGTGGAGTCGTGACGCCAGCGCTGCTGTCGACCTTCAAAACAGTGGTGCTCTTCGAGCAGTTCCATGCAGGGCTCCTTCAGGAAGGTGAGATCGGGATTGAAAGCCATAATACAGATTATTCAGTAACGTGTGAGCAACTTTCACTTCCGCATTTGCCTCATATCCTGCATCATGAATTTACGAAACTTTAACAATCGGGGTGGTCATGGCGCTGCGTATCGCGCTCAGCGGATTTGTGGTTCTGGTGGTGGCGATGGGAATAGGGCGCTTTGCCTTTACTCCTCAGGTGCCGCTGATGATTTCGGCGGGCGAGCTCACCCTGACCAGCGCCGGGCTGGTGGCGGCGATGAACTATCTCGGCTATCTGGCGGGAGCATGGGATGCCATGCGCGCGCACCGCTTCGTTGAAGGACGTTTATGGCTGGGGATCGGGGGAGCAGTGGCGCTGACGCTGCTCTCCGCCGTGGCGGATAATGCGGTGATCCACGGGCTGCTGCGCTTTGTGATAGGTTGCATGAGCGGCTGGTCGATGGTGCTGATTGCCGCCTGGACCAACGAACGGCTGGCCCATTTTGGCAAGCCGGGCCTGAGTGCCGCGGTGTTTGCCGGGCCGGGGGCGGGGATCGCCTTAAGCGGCCTGCTGGCGGTCTGGATCCAGGCGCAGGCGCTCTCCGCCAGCGCTGCCTGGCAAATCTACGGCCTGCTGGCGCTGGTGCTCGTCGCGCTGGTGGCCCGCTACCTGCCGCGTGCCGGGCAGCTGCATCGTCCGGGCACCACGCCAGAGCCGCTGACGCTAACCCGCAATCTGCGTCGTCTGGTCTGGAGCTACAGCCTCGCCGGGTTTGGCTACATCCTCCCGGCGACGTTTCTGTCGCAGATGGCGGCGCTGCGCTTTCCCGGCAGCGCCTTTGCCCAGTTTGTCTGGCCGGTTTTTGGTGTCGCCTCGATGGTGGGCATTGCCTTCAGTATCGCCCTGCGCCACGTCGCGTCGACCCATCGTCGGCTGGCGATCGTGCTCTGGTTGCAGGCGGTAGGGGTGATTGCCGCCTGGCTGATGCCGGGGATGGCCGGTCTGGTGACCGGTGCGCTGCTGGTTGGCGGCGGATTTTTATGTGCGGTGCAGCTCTCGTTGCTCTATGGGCGTGAACTGGCACCGAATCATACGCGTTACATGGCCGGGTTACTGACGACCGGCTATGCCATCGGGCAGCTGATTGGCCCGGTGACCTCGGCACTGTCGAGCTGGCTTACCCATCAGCTTGAGCCTGCGCTGGGCCTTGCCGGTATCGCATTGTTTGTTGCGGGCGGACTGGTCTGGCAGCGTCAGGTTGAAAGGTAACGACAATTAGAATAATTATCGCGGTGAATACTGGATTATGCTCGCCGCCTCGCGCACAATGAGTGCACATTTTGCCCCACGGAGGGCAGAAGAGCGCCACACCTGCAGGAGAAAAGAATGTCATCAATGAGTAAAGAAGCTGCCCTCGTCCATGAAGCGCTGGTAGCACACGGCCTTGAAACGCCGCTGCGCCCACCGGTTCAGGAGATGGACAACGAAACACGTAAAAGTCTTATTTCCGGGCACATGACCGAAATCATGCAGCTGCTCAATCTCGATCTGAGTGATGACAGTCTGATGGAGACGCCGCGTCGCATCGCCAAAATGTATGTCGATGAGATTTTCTCCGGGCTTGATTACGCCAATTTCCCGAAAATTACCGTCATTGAAAACAAAATGAAGGTCGATGAGATGGTGACGGTGCGCGATATCACCCTGACCAGCACCTGCGAACATCATTTTGTGACCATCGACGGTAAAGCGACCGTGGCCTATATCCCGAAAGACGCGGTGATTGGCCTGTCCAAAATCAACCGTATCGTGCAGTTCTTTGCCCAGCGTCCACAGGTGCAGGAGCGTTTAACCCAGCAGATCCTCATCGCGCTGCAAACGCTGCTTGGCACCAACAACGTGGCGGTATCGATTGATGCGGTACATTACTGCGTGAAAGCGCGCGGCATTCGTGATGCGACCAGCGCCACCACCACCACCTCGCTGGGCGGCCTGTTCAAATCGAGCCAGAATACCCGCCAGGAGTTCCTGCGCGCCGTCCGTCACGTTAGCTAATCGTCAGGGCAGGGTACATGGAAAGAAATGTCACGCTGGATTTCGTTCGTGGCGTCGCTATTCTGGGTATTCTGCTTCTGAATATAAGCGCCTTCGGTTTGCCGAAGGCCGCTTACCTCAATCCCGCCTGGTATGGCGATATCACTCTTCGCGACGCCTGGACATGGGCGGTGCTGGATCTCTTTGCCCAGGTCAAATTCCTTACCCTGTTTGCGCTGCTGTTTGGCGCAGGTCTTCAGCTGTTACTGAAACGCGGTAAACGCTGGATCCAGGCCCGGCTCTCTCTGCTGGTGCTGTTCGGATTTCTTCATGGGCTGCTGTTCTGGGATGGCGATATTCTGCTGGCCTATGGGCTGGTAGGGCTGATCTGCTGGCGCATCATCCGCGACGCACATGATGTCAAAAATCTCTTCAATACCGGCGTGGTGCTGTTTCTAATCGGCGTGGCTATATTGCTGCTGCTGGGGGTTATCTCCGGCGGCTCGACCAACCGCTCCTGGGTGCCGGATGCGGCGAACCTGCAATATGAGCAGTACTGGAAGCTGGGCGGCGGACTGGAAGCCATCAGCAACCGGGCGGATATGATCGGTAACAGCTTACTGGCGCTCGGCGCACAGTATGGCTGGCAGCTGGCGGGGATGATGCTGATTGGTGCCGCGCTGATGCGTACCGGCTGGCTGAAGGGCGAGTTCAGCCCGCGCCACTATCGCCATACCGGGATGTGGCTGGTGCTGGTGGGGCTGGCAATCAATCTTCCGGCGGTAATCGCCCAGTGGTATCTGCACTGGGATTATCGCTGGTGTGCATTCCTGTTGCAGGCGCCGCGTGAGCTGAGCGCGCCGTTTCAGACGATTGGCTATGCCGCGCTCATCTACGGTTACTGGCCACAGCTCTGCCGTTTCCGGCTGGTGACGGCGGTGGCCTGCGTGGGGCGCATGGCGCTCAGCAACTATATTTTACAGACGCTAATCTGTACCACCCTGTTCTATCAGCTTGGCTTATTTATGAAGTTCGACCGGCTACAGCTGCTGGGCATTGTCCTGCCGGTGTGGCTGGTTAATATTCTTTTCTCTGTCCTCTGGATGCGCCATTTCCGTCAGGGACCGCTGGAATGGGTATGGCGACAATTGACCATACGTGCGTCAGGCGTTTCATCAAGCCATACATCCGGATAACGATCTGGATCACAATCATTAACAAAACGGATGTAACCGTTTTCATCCTTGTGACCTTCTTCACGTAGTCCTCGCCTTGTCGCTGCCAGAATAGACACCTTGCTAAACACAGGGGGTGTCTGTGAGTCGCTGCAATCTAAATAAGGGTGGTGAATATGATCACCATTCGTGACGTCGCGCGTCAGGCGGGCGTTTCTGTCGCCACCGTTTCCCGGGTTCTCAACAATAGCGCATTGGTCAGCCCGGAGACGCGTGAATGCGTGATGAAAGCCGTCACGGCGCTAGGCTACCGGCCTAATGCGAACGCCCAGGCGCTGGCGACCCAGGTCAGCGATACCATCGGCGTGGTGGTGATGGACGTGTCAGATGCCTTCTTCGGTGCCCTGGTAAAAGCCGTCGATATGGTGGCCCAGGAGCACCAGAAAAACGTGCTGATCGGCAACAGCTATCACGAGGCGGAGAAGGAGCGTAACGCCATTGAGGTGTTGATTCGCCAGCGCTGTAACGCCCTGATCGTCCATTCAAAAGCCCTGAGCGACGAGGAGCTTTCTGCCCTCATGGAGCAGATCCCCGGCATGGTGCTCATTAACCGCATCGTTCCCGGCTACGCCCACCGCTGCGTCTGCCTTGATAACGTCAGCGGAGCGATGATGGCCACGCGGATGCTGATGAACAACGGGCATCAGCGCATCGGCTATCTGGCCTCCAGCCACCGCATTGAGGACGATGATATGCGCCGCGAAGGCTGGCAGAAAGCGTTGCTGGAACAGGGTATTACCGGATCAGACAGCTGGATCGGCACCGGTGCGCCGGACATGCAGGGTGGGGAAGCGGCGATGGTGGAGCTGCTCGGGCGCAATCTGCAGCTGACCGCGGTTTTTGCCTACAACGACAGCATGGCGGCGGGCGCACTCACGGCGCTGAAAGACAATGGCATTGCGGTGCCACAGCATCTGTCATTGATTGGTTTTGATGATATCCCGATTGCCCGTTACACGGACCCGCAGCTGACCACAGTCCGCTACCCCATCGCCTCCATGGCCCGGTTGGCCACGGAGCTGGCGTTACAGGGGGCCGCCGGGAAGCTGGATATCAATGCAACACACTGTTTCATGCCAACTTTAGTGCGTCGCCACTCCGTTGCCATTCGGCAAACTGTGGTGCCGATCACTAACTAATAATTCGCCGTGATGTAACCGTTTTCAATTTGTGAGTAAATTCACAGTAACTTAACAATGCGCTGTCTATGATGTCAGCGTTTTAGCAACTGAAACGCTATGTAACGGTGATTAATCACTTTGGCTATAGCTAAGGTTCGTTAAACATCCAAAAAAACGCATTCTGGAGCGTTACCGACCAAGGAAGATAGAAATTTTATAAGTGGACTTCGGCCGGCAGTAACGTTTCTTTAACATGTGCCCGCCGAGCCTTATTCACACGAACTACCCTGCATAAAAATCGGAGATATCATGAATAAGAAGGTGTTGACTCTGTCTGCTGTTATGGCAAGCATGCTTTTCGGTGCCGCCGCGCACGCTGCAGATAGCCGTATTGGTGTGACTATCTATAAGTATGACGACAACTTCATGTCCGTTGTGCGTAAGGCAATCGAGAAAGAGGGTACTGGCGCACCAGACGTACAGCTGCTGATGAACGACTCCCAGAATGACCAGTCCAAACAGAACGACCAGATCGACGTTCTGCTGGCGAAAGGCGTAAAAGCTCTGGCAATCAACCTGGTTGACCCGGCAGCAGCAGGCACCGTTATTGAAAAAGCACGCGGCCAGAACGTGCCGATTGTGTTCTTCAACAAAGAACCTTCCCGCAAAGCGCTGGATAGCTACGACAAAGCCTTCTACGTCGGTACCGACTCCAAAGAATCCGGCATTATTCAGGGCGACCTGATTGCCAAACACTGGGCCGCTAACCCGAACTGGGATCTGAACAAAGATGGTCAGGTACAGTTCGTACTGCTGAAAGGCGAGCCAGGCCACCCGGACGCTGAAGCACGTACCACCTACGTTATCAAAGAGCTGAACGACAAGGGTCTGAAAACCCAGCAGCTGGCTTTAGATACCGCAATGTGGGATACCGCTCAGGCGAAAGACAAGATGGACGCATGGCTGTCCGGCCCGAACGCGAACAAAATTGAAGTGGTTATCGCGAACAACGACGCGATGGCAATGGGTGCGGTAGAAGCTCTGAAAGCACACAACAAATCCTCTATCCCGGTATTTGGTGTGGACGCCCTGCCTGAAGCGCTGGCACTGGTTAAATCTGGCGCAATGGCCGGTACCGTACTGAACGATGCCAACAACCAGGCGAAAGCCACCTTCGATCTGGCGAAAAACCTGGCAGAAGGCAAAGGCGCTGCTGACGGTACTAACTGGAAAATTGACAACAAAGTTGTTCGTGTACCGTACGTTGGCGTAGATCAGGAAAACCTGGCGCAGTTCACCGGTAAATAAGTTATAGCATTCCACTGGGCGCAGTTTCTGCGCCCTTTTATCACGCGACGCGAGGCCGAGAAGGTATAATTATGGTCAGCACAACGACTCAGTCGTCCGGTGAATACTTGTTGGAAATGAGCGGTATCAACAAGTCTTTTCCCGGTGTTAAAGCACTGGATAATGTTAATTTAAAAGTACGGCCTCACTCCATTCACGCCTTAATGGGTGAAAACGGTGCGGGTAAATCAACATTATTGAAATGCTTATTTGGGATCTATCAAAAAGATTCTGGCAGCATTCTTTTTCAGGGAAAAGAGATCGATTTCCATTCCGCCAAAGAGGCACTGGAAAACGGTATTTCGATGGTTCACCAGGAACTAAACCTGGTACTTCAGCGTTCTGTTATGGACAATATGTGGCTGGGTCGTTATCCGACCAAAGGCGTATTTGTCGATCAGGACAAAATGTATCGCGACACTAAAGCTATTTTTGATGAACTGGATATTGATATCGATCCGCGTGCGCGCGTCGGTACGTTGTCTGTTTCACAAATGCAGATGATCGAAATCGCCAAGGCCTTCTCCTATAACGCCAAAATCGTGATTATGGATGAGCCTACCTCTTCATTAACGGAGAAAGAGGTGAACCACCTGTTCACCATTATCCGTAAACTGAAAGAGCGCGGTTGCGGCATCGTTTATATCTCTCACAAAATGGAAGAGATCTTCCAGCTGTGTGATGAAATCACCGTGCTTCGCGACGGGCAGTGGATCGCCACCCAGTCGCTGGAAGGGCTGGACATGGACAAGATCATCGCCATGATGGTTGGCCGTTCCCTGAACCAGCGCTTCCCGAAAAAAGAGAACAAGCCGGGCGAAGTGATTCTGGAAGTGCGCAACCTGACTTCACTGCGTCAGCCTTCCATTCGCGATGTTTCCTTCGATCTGCATAAAGGGGAGATCCTCGGGATTGCCGGTCTGGTGGGCGCCAAGCGTACCGATATCGTCGAAACGCTGTTTGGCATCCGCGAGAAATCTGGCGGCACCATTACTCTGCACGGTAAAAAGATTAATAACCATAACGCCAACGAAGCCATTAACCACGGCTTTGCGCTGGTGACCGAAGAGCGTCGCTCGACCGGTATTTATGCCTATCTGGATATTAACTTTAACTCCTTAATTTCTAATATCCATAATTATAAAAATAAAATCGGTTTGTTGGATAATTCCCGTATGAAGAGCGATACCCAGTGGGTTATTGACTCCATGCGCGTAAAAACCCCAGGACACCGCACGCAAATTGGCTCGCTTTCCGGTGGTAACCAGCAAAAGGTTATTATTGGACGCTGGTTGTTAACCCAGCCTGAAATTCTGATGCTGGATGAACCAACCCGTGGTATCGACGTTGGTGCAAAATTTGAAATTTATCAGCTGATTGCTGAATTAGCTAAGAAAGATAAAGGGATTATTATTATTTCTTCCGAAATGCCGGAATTGTTAGGGATCACAGATCGTATTCTGGTTATGAGCAATGGTCTCGTTGCCGGAATTGTTGACACCAAAACGACAACGCAAAACGAAATTTTGCGTCTTGCGTCTTTGCACCTTTAAGATCAGGGGCTCCTCATGAGTGCGTTAAATAAGAAAAGTTTTCTTACTTATCTGAAAGAAGGCGGTATTTACGTTGTTCTTTTAGTCTTACTGGCCATTATTATTTTCCAGGATCCGACTTTCTTAAGTCTGCTGAACTTAAGTAACATTCTGACCCAGTCTTCGGTGCGTATTATTATCGCCCTCGGCGTGGCAGGTCTTATTGTCACCCAGGGGACTGACCTGTCAGCCGGCCGTCAGGTTGGTCTGGCGGCGGTTGTTGCGGCAACGCTTCTGCAGTCGATGGAAAACGCCAACAAGGTCTTCCCGGAAATGGCAACCATGCCCATTTTCCTGGTGATCCTGATTGTCTGTGCCATTGGCGCGGTCATCGGTCTGATTAACGGCATCATCATTGCGTACCTGAACGTAACGCCGTTCATCACCACCCTGGGTACGATGATCATCGTTTACGGTATCAACTCCCTGTACTACGACTTTGTGGGCGCATCACCGATTTCCGGTTTCGACAGTGGATTCTCGACCTTTACGCAGGGCTTTATCGCGATGGGCAGCTTCCGCCTCTCCTACATCACCTTCTACGCGCTGATTGCCGTGGCGTTCGTCTGGGTGCTGTGGAACAAAACCCGCTTCGGTAAGAACATCTTCGCTATCGGGGGTAACCCGGAAGCGGCAAAAGTCTCTGGTGTTAACGTGGCGCTGAACCTGCTGGTTATCTATGCCCTGTCTGGCGTGTTCTATGCGTTCGGTGGTTTGCTGGAAGCGGGCCGTATCGGTTCTGCCACCAACAACCTCGGCTTTATGTATGAGCTGGATGCGATTGCCGCGTGCGTCGTGGGTGGCGTGTCGTTCAGTGGTGGTGTGGGTACCGTGCTGGGTGTGGTCACCGGTGTGATCATCTTCACCGTTATCAACTACGGTCTGACCTATATCGGCGTCAACCCGTACTGGCAGTACATTATCAAGGGCGCGATCATTATCTTCGCCGTTGCGCTGGACTCCCTGAAGTACGCGCGTAAGAAGTAAGATAGCTGCTAATAAAAAACCCGCCTTGTGCGGGTTTTTTTATGTCCAGGAAATTGGCTCCCTCTCCCTGTAGGAGAGGGCAGGGGGGAGGGGAAACATAGGGCATCGGTGGTGGTTCCGTTCACCTTACTTTCCTTGCTTCTCTGATGCATCCGAACCGGTGAACGTGCCAGGGTGGCTCAATCGCCACCACCCTGGCAACCCCGGCTCCCGGCAAGAAAATCGCCGCTTCGCGGGTTGTTCGCCCCATCCCTGGGGCTTACCCCTTCGGGGCCAGCGCAAGCGCTGTCCAAAATTGCTCCCGGCAATTTTGTCCTCAGCTTATTCCTTCAGGCTTTCGGGTCGGGCACCAGCCTGCATCCCTGCAGGCTATGCCCTCTCGGCGCGTCCATGCGCCTCGCCCCGGCCTTACGGAAACGCTTCGGCGATTTTCAGCCGGACCAGGCAGCCGCTGTAAGCCTTTTATTTCCCTTTGAATTTCTTCATCGCTGAATTTGGTTTTTGGTTTTTGTTTTTTGGTTCTTGGTTTTGTAGGCCGGGTAAGGCGAAGCCGCCACCCGGCGGGGGGTTACTTCTTCTTCTGCATCTCAAGCAGCTGTTCTGGCGTGACCGCCGGATAACCTTGGGCATCAGCCGGAACTTCTGTCATCGTCGGGATTGGCACCAGCGGGCCTAAGAAGCGTGGTTCGCGTTTGAAGATGTAGAGATCCGCCAGCGCCCCCAGGCGTGCGCCAAACTCGCGTACCCGCACGGTGAGCATATCTTTTGGTGAGGGGACGGCGTAGCACTGGGCCTGAATGCCCATATGCAGGGCGATAAACAGCGCGCGTTCGCAGTGGAAGCGTTGCGTGATGATGATGAAATCGTTGGTATCAAACACCTTACGGGTGCGAACAATCGAATCGAGGGTCCTGAAACCGGCGTAGTCGAGCACGATATCGGCTGGATCAACCCCTGCGGCAATCAAATCCTTACGCATGGTGACCGGCTCGTTATAGCTCTGGAGCGCATTGTCACCACTCAGTAGCAGGTAGTTGACCTTGCCACTGTTATAGGCGTTGAGCGCTCCCTGAATGCGGTAACGGTAATACTGGTTGATCACCCCGGTGCGGTAATACTTGGCGGTGCCCAGCACCACGCCGACCTGCCGGTAGGGCAGATCCTGAAGGTCATCAAAGATATAAGGAGCCGTTTTCCAGCTCATCCAGCGGTCGAGGCCCAGCGCAGTCAACAGCACGATGCCGATCAGGACAACCAGGCTGTAAAACACGCGCTTTAACATACAGATGACTCTTACCAAAGGTGAAATTTCACTCAGGCTACTTTACCCGTCTGGTAAGCGCAAGAAAGGGCGATTTAATTGAGGGGATTTTCATCAGTTGTGCGGGCATGGCTGCCCGCATCATACGCTTAGCCCAGCAGGACACGATCAATGTTGCTACAACCCAGCGCACGCAGCGTGGCCGCAGTGGCATCCCACTGGATCAGCGGCGCATCGGCCTTTTCCGCCAGAATGGCGCGCTGGATATCCGGGTAGTCGTAGCCGTTAAGGCTGAGCAGGTTCAGCGCACCCTGTAACGGCGGCAGCGTCGGGTTAAAGGCAGCGTTTTCAGCATAGCTGCCGGTAAAGATTCGCCCGTCACGACACTCCAGCGCCACGCCGCTTGGCGCGTTGCTGTATGGCGCGTGTGCTTTATTGGCGGCAAGAATAGCAGCCTGGGTCAGTTCATCGCCGCTCACGCCATAACCGTGGCCCTGCTCGTCCATCAGCAGCGATTTGATCTCAAGATCTTTCGGTCCGAAGGCATCGGGCAGGTAATCCGCCAGCGTATGCTGGGCGCGGCCCGGCAGGTTGATGCGCAGCTGTAAACCACTGTTAAGCTCGTTCATAAACTGACGGCAGTGGCCGCACGGGGTGTAGTTGACGGTGATCGCCTGCAGGGATTTTTCACCGCGCAGCCAGGCGTGGCTGATGGCGCTCTGTTCCGCATGCACGGTTTGCTGCATGGTGGCGCCGAGAAACTCCATATTGCCACCGAAGTACCAGGTGCCGCTCACGCCGCGGGCAATGGCGCCGACGTTGAAATGGGAAAGGTCAGCGCGGGCGCAGGCCGCCGCCAGCGGCAGAAGCGCAAAGGCCAGCGCGTCATCATCAAGATCCGTGGCACGTTTCAGTGCGGCGACCTGTTCAGCCGTCAGCAGGGCGGGGAAGTGTGCATCCGCCAGAACCGGGGCCAGGGCTGACTGCAAATTCTCTGCTAGCTCGGCAAAAGCTGATTGAAAACGTGGATGCATGGCGTTGCCTCATAAAGGTTAATGGATCGGTAGTGTACGGAGCCGCTGGGGCTTTATATGTGACTTAGATCTCATTATGTGTGCAACTTATGAAACTCAGATTAAAAATGCGCGACGCGTCGCAAATTTTAGCCCACCACCGCCAGAATGATCGGGAACAGGAAAGGGGCAATCAGCGAGGTCAAAATCCCGCAGATCACCAGCGCCAGCGAACTGAAGGCACCTTCCTGGTAATCCAGCTCCGCACAGCGGGCAGTGCCGAGGGCGTGTGAGGCGGTGCCCATCGCCAGCCCACGGGCAGATTTGGTGCGAATGCGCATGGCGTTCAGCAGCGTATGGCCTAATACCGCACCCAGAATACCGACATAAATGACGCACACGGCGCTGATCGCCGGAATGCCGCCGAGGCTGCCGCCCACCGCCATGGCAATCGGGGTGGTGACCGATTTAGGCAGAATGGAGGCGGCAATTTCCGGTGTTGCCCCCATCAGCAACGCCACCGAGGTGCCGGTGATCATCGCCACCACGCTACCCACCAGGCAGATGGTAATGATCGACTTCCAGCGGGCGCGGATCTGGTGCAGTTGTTCATACAGCGGAAACGCCAGCGCGACCACCGCAGGTTGCAGCAGATCGTTGAGGACTTTGCTGCCCTGGAAATAGTGATCGTAAGGGATGCCGGTTAATAGCAGGAAAGGGATGATCACGACCATCGCCACCAGCAGGGGATTAAGCAGCGGGAACTTCAGGCGCACCGCCAGCTTGCGGGCGGCGAAGAAGACTGCCACGGTAAGCGGCAGCGACCACCAGATATTAGCCATCATTTTTTCTGTCCTTTCTGTCCAATCACTTTACGCTCCCCGTGTGCCAGATGGGTGCTCCAGCTCACCACTAAAAACACCACCAGCGTACTGATGGTACAGGAGACGAAGATCGGGCCAAACTGCGCGCTCAGCAGATCGTAATACTGCATCACGCCCACGCCGATGGGGACGAACAGAAGGGCCATATAGCGGATCAGGACCGAGCAGCCTGGCTTGACCCAGTTTGCCGGAAGGATTTGCAGCGCAAGCAGCACAAACAGGATCAGCATGCCAATAATACTGCCGGGAATGGTGATCGGCAGCAGGGAGGCGAGAAAGATACCTGCATAGAGGCAGGCATAAATAAGGATGAAGGCGCGCAGGTATTGCCAGATAACGATCAGTGTTTTATTCATGGTGGAAGCCCTTAATGGAACGCATTCATCATACAATTAAAACCGGAAACGTGCTACGGATCACATCATGACTTTTGAGCATACCAGACATTCCCATTCGGAACCTCGGGCATTCCCCCAGCCAGAAGGGTAAAAACATTATAAATCAGCCCGGTTCCATGAGCCCTTAAACAGGGCTTCCCACCATTACACAGAGCAGATACCATAGCGCCTCTTTTTTTACGGATACTGATATGCGTGTATTACTGGCACCGATGGAAGGCGTGCTCGATTCGCTGGTGCGCGAGCTGCTGACTGACGTTAACGATTATGATCTCTGCATCACCGAGTTCTTACGGGTGGTGGATATGTTGTTGCCGGTAAAATCGTTTTACAGACTCTGTCCGGAGCTGCATCGCCAGAGCCGCACCCCCTCCGGTACGCTGGTGCGCGTCCAGCTACTGGGACAATACCCCGAGTGGCTGGCAGAAAACGCCGCGCGTGCCGTCGAGCTGGGCTCCTGGGGCGTGGATCTGAACTGCGGCTGTCCGTCAAAGATGGTTAACGGCAGCGGCGGCGGCGCCACGCTCCTGAAAGATCCCGAGCTTATCTACCGTGGCGCAAAAGCGATGCGCGAGGCGGTGCCCTCGCATCTGCCAGTGACGGTGAAGGTACGCCTCGGCTGGGACAGCGGCGACAGGCAGTTTGAAATTGCCGACGCCGTACAGCAGGCGGGGGCGACCGAGCTGGTGGTTCACGGACGCACCAAAGAAGATGGTTACAAAGCCGAACGCATTAACTGGCAGGCCATCGGCGAGATCCGTAAACGGCTGACCATCCCGGTGGTCGCTAACGGTGAAATCTGGGATCGCGAGAGCGCGCTGGCCTGCATGGCCGCAACCGGCTGCGATGCCATCATGATTGGGCGCGGGGCGCTCAACGTTCCTAATCTCAGCCGGGTGATTAAATATGACGAGCCGCGCATGCCGTGGGCGGATGTCGTCACGCTGCTGAAGAAATATTCCCGCCTCGAAAAGCAGGGCGACACCGGCCTGTATCACGTGGCGCGTATCAAGCAGTGGCTAAGCTATCTGCGCAAAGAGTATGACGAAGCCCTGGCGCTGTTTCAGGAGATCCGTACTCTGCAAACCTCGGCGGATATTGCCCGGGTGATTCAGGCGAAATAGCAGTACGGCAAGCATCACGCTTTTTGCGGGGCGCATTGTGGCGCCGAACGACACGGTCAACGTGTGCAAACGGGATGCGTATCCGGGTTTTTACTGGATATGTAAAGGTATGACAAATTGTGGATTGCCACCGATTCCTAAACAAAGGAGGCGAAGCGGGCGTATTTTGCCCACCTTCTTTTTTAGGTGAATAACGTCATGAATCGTTCGATTTTTTATTTCTGCTGCTTGCCTCTCTCCCTGCTTCTTGTTGCCTGCGCCCCGGGCCACGATACCGCAACCTCACTGAATCAACAGATCCCCGCCGCGAAAATCGATACCGGCCTGGCTGCCGGAGAGTGGCCAAAAGAGAGCTGGTGGGAAGATTTTCACGATCCAGAATTAAATACGCTGATTAACAAAGCCCTGGCCGATGCGCCGGATATGACCCTTGCCCGTCAGCGCATCGCCCTTGCCGAAGCGCAGGCCAAAATGGCAATGGCTGCCGATGGCCCGCAGGTTAATTTCTCAGCCGACGCAGAGCGCCAGAAAATGTCAGCCGAAGGGCTGATGGGCCCCTTCGCGATAACCGATCCGGCGGCCGGAACCACCGGCCCCTGGTATACCAACGGCACCTTTGGCCTGACCGCCGGCTGGGATCTGGATCTGTGGGGTAAAAACCGCGCCCAGGTTGAAGCCCGCATCGGGAAGGTCAACGCACAACAGGCGGAGCTGCAGCAGACCCGTCAACTGCTTGCCAGCAGCGTGGCGCGTCTTTACTGGGACTGGCAAACCCAGGCGGCCATCGGGCATCTCTTAGCCGCCATCAAACAGGAGCAGCTCAATATTATCGGTACCGACCGGGAGCTGTACCAGCATGGCATCACCTCTTCTGTGGAAGGGGTGGAAACCGACATTAACGCCAGTAAAACCGATGAGCACCTGGCGGAGGTGAAGGGAAAAATGAAAGCCATTGAGGCGCGTCTGGCGGCGCTTACCAACTCCCCAACGGTGACGCTGACCCCGCACGCCTTGCCCACTGTGGAGAGCAACCTGCCGTCGACCCTGGGCTATGAATTACTGGCTCGCCGCCCTGATTTACAGGAGGCGCACTGGTATATCGAAGCCTCCCTGCATGAGGTGGATGCGGCGAAAGCGGCCTTCTATCCCGACGTGAACCTGATGGCCTTCCTGCAACAGGATGCGCTGCACTTAAGCGATCTGTTCCGCTCCTCGGCGCAGCAGATGGGCGTCACCGCCGGCCTGACCCTGCCCATTTTTGACAGCGGTCGCCTGAATGCGAATCTTGATATTGCCCAGGCGCAAAGCAATCTGTCGATTGCTCACTACAACAAAGCGGTGGTGGAGGCGGTCAATCAGGTGACCCGCTGCGCAAGCAACGTTGAAACGCTGATGGAGAAAAATAAACATCAGCAGCGCGTGGAAGCCGATGCGGCTCGGGTAGTGGCTCTGGCGCAGGCGCGTTTCAACGCCGGGATTATCGCAGGCTCGCGCGTCAGCGAGGCCAGAATCCCCGCCCTGCAGGAACAACTCGCCGGGCTGACGCTGCAGGGACAGTACATCGATGCCACCCTGCAACTCACCTCCGCGCTGGGTGGCGGCTATAAGCACGGGTGAAAAGTGAGAAGTCACTATACTTACTTCTTTGTCTTCTATTCTGGAGGTGAGTATGGGTTCAACCAATCGTGTGGCTATTGTAACGGCATCAGATTCGGGGATCGGCAAAACCACAGCGCTGATGCTGGCGGAGCGTGGGTTTGATATCGGCGTCACCTGGCACTCGGATGAGGAAGGGGCGATGAAAACCTGCCGCGAGATCGAGGCGCGCGGGCGGCGGGCAGAGGCCATCCATCTGGATCTGAGCCAGTTGCCGGACGGGGCGAAAGCCATCGAGACGCTGATTGAACGTTTCGGCCGACTTGATGTGCTGGTCAATAACGCCGGGGCGATGACCAAAGCGCCGTTTCTTGAGATGGAATATGACCAGTGGCGATCCATTTTTAGCGTCGATGTGGATGGGGCATTTCTCTGTTCGCAGATCGCCGCCCGGCAGATGGTAAAGCAGGGGGAGGGGGGACGTATCGTCAATATCACCTCGGTGCATGAACATACGCCACTGCCGGAGGCTAGCGCTTACACCTCAGCCAAACACGCCCTCGGCGGCCTGACCAAGTCGATGGCGATGGAGCTGGTTCACCATAACATTCTGGTGAACGCCGTGGCGCCGGGCGCCATTGCCACCCCGATGAATGACATGGACGACAGCGAAGTGAAGCCCGGCTCTATGCCCAACATTCCACTGGCAAGGCCGGGGCATACCAAAGAGATTGCCAGCCTGGTCGCCTGGCTATGTGACACCGACGCCAGCTACGCCACCGGACAGTCATTTATCGTCGATGGCGGCTTTATGCTGGGCAATCCGCAGTTTAAACCGGAGCAGTAACCCTTAGCTGCGATCCCGGCGTTTCAGCCACCAGCGCACCACGAAAACCAGCACCAGCACCACAATCAGCCAGATCCAGTGGCGCAGGTGCTGGTCCAGCGCGTGCAGCCAGGGCTCCAGCACTTCACCGCCCACGTAGCCTAAGGTGGTGAAAATCAGCGCCCAGATGATGGCGCCCACAATGTTCAGCGGCAGGAAAATTTTCGGCGGCAGGCGACTGGCCCCGATCAGCAGCGGGCCGATGATGCGAAAACCGTACATAAAGCGGGTGCCGATCACGAAAAGGTAAGGGTGGCGCTGGATCAGCTGCTGGGCGCGGTTGATTTTCTTCTGATGGCGGGAAAAGCGCCGCAGGATCGCCGGACCAAACCGGACGCCAAGCAGATAGAGTAGCTGATCGCCGATCATGCCCCCCAGCGCTACCGCGGCCACGACCAGTGGAAAACGCAGCAGCCCCTGATGCGCCGCCACACCCCCCAGCAGAGTGATAGTTTCCCCTTCCGCTATGCTGCCAACGACCAGCGCGGCATAGCCATACTGTGCAATCAAAGTATTAATATCCATACGCTAAGCGTAGCGCAGGAAACGTTAACGCATGAACAACCAGCTGATGAAACCTAAAACAGGAACGATCAGACCAAAAAACAGGGCACCTGTCGCCCAGGCAAACGGCGCTACCTCTTCTTCTTTTTTGATATCGGCAAAGCGCGCCAGCGCATGCGGACCGTCAGGGGCAGTCACCTCTTCAAACTGCTTTTTATATCCCTGTTCAACCAGCATTTTTGCACCCTGCAGGTCGGACTTATCCAGCGCAGCGATTTGCTTTCCTTTCTGGAAAAAAATGAATTCTGCCATCAGAGATTCTCTCCCGTAAGCTGCTGTTTAGCAGGGAGTAATATACCAGACGCCCAAACCTGCCGCTGCATTTTTATACTGTACAAAAAATAATCTCAGGCCTGCATTATACTTGAGTTATCGCTAGCGGGCCGACAACAAGGGGGCGTTATGAACCATGTCTGGGGACTCTTTTCCCATCCCGATCGTGAAATGCACGTGATCAGAAGCGAAAACGAAACGGTCAGTCATCACTATACCCACCATGTGTTGCTGATGGCCGCCGTACCGGTGATTTGCGCGTTCATCGGTACCACGCAAATTGGCTGGGATTTTGACGACGGCAACATTGTAAAACTTTCGTGGACAACCGGCCTGGCGCTGGCAGTGGTCTTTTACGCCCTGATGCTGGCCGGGGTGGCAGTGATGGGGCGGGTGATTTACTGGATGGCGCGCCGCTATCCGCAGCGTCCTTCCCTGACGCGCTGTATGGTGTTTGCCGGTTATGTGGCGACGCCGCTGTTCCTGAGCGGGATTGTGGCACTCTACCCGATAGTCTGGCTGTGCGCGCTGGTGGGGACGCTGGCGCTCTTTTATACCGGCTATCTGCTCTATATCGGTATTCCTACCTTCCTGAATATCAACAAAGAAGAGGGCCGCAGCTTTTCCGGTTCGACTCTCGCCATCGGCGTGCTGTTGCTGGAAGTGCTACTGGCGCTGACGGTTATTCTTTGGGGTTATGGATATCGTCTCTTCTGACGACACTGCATTGCTGGCGTAATTGCCAGCAATGCAGCATCTGTTCACGATTAACTACTGGTAGCAAGGCATCCGGACGGCTATGATGCCTTAGCCAGCCCGTGTTCTCACTTCGGCCCGGGCGGCGTACGTTATTACGTGCGTGAATAATTATCCGAAATCTCACCATGCTGAAATTCCGCGTTTCTTTACTGAGTCTTGCACTGTTGCTGGCCGTGCCAGTGGCGACCCCCGCAATCGCCAAAACTGCCGCTGTGGCTACGGCGACACAGCCGGAGATTGCTTCCGGCAGCGCTATGATCGTCGATCTGAATACCAACAAAGTGATCTATTCCAGCCACCCGAATCTGGTGCGCCCGATCGCGTCGATTACCAAATTAATGACCGCGATGGTGGTGCTGGATGCACGACTGCCGCTGGATGAAAAACTGCGCGTCGACATCAGCCATACGCCAGAGATGAAAGGGATCTACTCCCGCGTGCGCCTGAACAGCGAAATCAGCCGTAAAAATATGCTGCTGCTGGCGCTGATGTCCTCGGAAAACCGCGCCGCGGCAAGCCTGGCGCACCACTATCCCGGTGGTTATGACGCCTTTATCCGGGCGATGAATGCGAAAGCGAAGGCGCTGGGGATGGTTCAGACGCGCTTTGTTGAGCCAACCGGTCTGTCAATTCATAACGTCTCGACGGCGCAGGATCTGACGAGGCTGCTGATCGCCACTAAGCAGTATCCGCTGCTCGGCCAGCTCAGCACCACCCGCGAAGAGATGGCGACCTTCTCGCATCCGGCCTATACCCTGCCGTTTCGTAACACCAACCATCTGGTCTACCGCGATAACTGGAATATCCAGCTGACCAAAACCGGCTTTACCAACGCCGCGGGCCACTGTCTGGTGATGCGTACGGTCTTTAATGGCAAGCCGGTGGCGCTGGTGGTGATGGATGCCTTTGGCAAATATACCCACTTTGCCGACGCCAGCCGTTTGCGGACCTGGATTGAAACCGGAAAAGTCACCCCGGTTCCCGCCGCAGCTCTGAGCTACAAAAAGCAAAAAGCCGCCCAGATGGCGACGGCGCAGAACGATTGAGCCGTGTGTAATCGCCGGGTGGCGCTGCGCTTACCCGGCCTACAAAACCCGTAGGCCCGTGCAAGCGTAGCGCCGCCGGGCAATATCACCTTACTCCGGCAGCGTCCAGTCACCGTCGTTGAGGGGGCGCTGCAAAATCAGCGTATCGCGCCAGTCGCCTTTCTTGTATCCCACGCTTCTCAGCTGTCCTGCCACTTCAAAACCGTGCTTTTTATGCAGGCGTAACGACCCGGCGTTGTTCGGCCCATCGCCCACCACGGCGATCATCTGGCGCCACGGCCCCTCTTCGCTGCGGGCAATCAGGGCGCTCAGCAGCGCGCTGCCAAAGCCGCGTCCGGGGGTGCTGGCCTCAACGTAAATCGACTCTTCAAGGGTGTAACGGTAGGCGGGGCGCGCGCGATAATGGGTGGCGTAACAGAAGCCCACCACAATCCCACGATAGAGTGCCACCAGCCACGGCAGCCCCTGGCTGGTCACCGCGTGTATACGCTCGCGCATCTCGTCAACGGTAGGGGGAACTTCTTCAAACGATGCACGCCCGTTAAGGACGTGCCAGGCATAGATGGCGGCGATGGCATGAGCGTCCTCCGCCTCTGCATCGCGAACCTGAACGTCAGTTTCGGAGAAAGTTTCAACAGCCGACATAATATGTCCGCTCCTCATCAAAAAAAGCCAGAGAAACGTTTCTCTGGCGACCCGTGGCTACTCTAGTACGATTTGTACAGGCTTAACAGCGGGCCCATTCTGGCTAACTGGTTTGATCAGTGGCTTGCGGGCTATGAGTCGCTGTTTCAGGCTGCTCTTGCCAGTTTTTATGCTTGGTTGTTTTACCAATCCCCGGATTCATACTGTTAGTTGGGTCATTAGCCCGATAAAACTGTTTTAATGAGTCCGGTGCTTCGTAAATGTGACCGACATTGTGTTCCGCCGGATATTGCGCGCCGCGCGCCTTCAGCAGAGCCAGCATTTGCGCCTTCAGGGCGTGGGCATCGACCCCTTTTTTAACGATGTAATCCTGGTGGAAGACGTAACACATAAAGTGGCCGTAATAGAGCTTATGCACCAGCTGGCTGTCGATCTCCGGCGGCAGTTTTTCGAACCATTCGGTATCGTTGCGGCGCAGGGCGATATCCAGCGCCAGAATATCCTCCACCTCGTCAGCGTGAACCGCCTGATAGCGGATCGCGGCGCCAGCGGCGGCAAAGCGGTGTAAAAAGGCCTTGCTGCCCTCTTCCGGGGTGCAGGCAAAGAAATCCCCCTCCGCGGTTTTGAAGAATTCGCTCAGCCAGCTCTGTGCTTCGGCAATGCCGTCGCCCGCCATCTTCAGCAGCAGGTGATGTTCGTACTTATCCCGCCAGCTTTTCATCCGCGGCGGCAGGTGTGCCGGGAACGCGCTGCCCAGCTTCTGCATAAAGCGGTCGGTAAAGTTGGGCTTAAACAGCGACACTTTCTCCAGCATGGCATCGGTGCGCCCCTTCATGGTGAAGAAGAAGGGCATCTTGTCGGTGCCGAGCTTGTCGATCATCAGGAAGGTGTCTTTGCCGTAGCGTTCGGCGATGTCGTAAATATCCCGGTGCATATACTCACCGGCCACCGGCAGATGGGTAAATTCCCCGAGAATGTGGCGACGGATGGTGGTCAGCACCTCCGGCTGGTTGGTGCCGATATAGAACACCTGCTGGCGTTTCTCGGCCGGGAAGGTGTCCAGGCGTACGGCAAAGACCGCCAGCTTGCCGGCACAGCCGGAGGATTCAAACAGACGATCCGGGTCGGCGTTATAGCGCGCCGGGGTGTCGGCATCAATTTCACGCACCCGGCTGATGTAATCATGGTCATGAGCGTGGCGCCCGTCATGCAGTACATCGCTGTCTTTCACGCGGTCGTCATCCAGCTTGCTGAGGATCTGCTCCGGCGTGACCCCTAAATCGATACCCAGATGGTTCACCAGCGTCAGCTTGCCCTGCTCATCGATGCGGGCGAAGAGTGACATTTCGGTATAGGCCGGGCCGCGCTGTACCAGCGATCCGCCAGAGTTATTGCAGATCCCGCCGATCACCGAGGCGCCGATACAGGAGGAGCCAATCACCGAGTGCGGCTCACGGCCCAGCGGCTTGAGCGCCTTTTCCAGGGAGTAGAGCGTGGTGCCCGGATAGGCCAGCACCTGCTCACCTTTATCCAGCAGATGCAGCTTGTCGAGGCGCAGGGTGCTGATAATCACAATGTCGCGATCGTAATCATTGCCGTTCGGCGTGGAGCCTTCGGTCAGGCCGGTATTGGCCGCCTGCATCAGAATAATTTTGTCTGCTGCGACGCAGGCATTGAGCACCCGCCACAGCTCCAGCAGCGTGCCCGGGAACACCACCGCCAGCGCGTCCCCTTGTCCGGAGCGAAAGCCCTTGCGGTAGCGGGCAGTTTTCGCGGCGTCGGTAAGCAGGTGCGCCTGGCCTACCAGGCGTGATAGCTCGTTAATGAAACTGGTGTTATCGTGCAGTCGTTCAGAAGACATCGTCCACCCCTTGTGGTTATTCAAATGCGTCGTCAAAAATCATAGCGCGATTAATGTTTAAGCGAACCAGTATTCACCAGAAAAATCAGAGAATAAACCCTGCAACGTTCAGAGGGTTTATGGCACACTGCGCTTTTCGTACGGTCTGGCCGCGACTATCCGGCGGTTATTGATGAGAGAGTAAACGAGATGAAATGGCTCTGTTCTGTAGGTGTGGCTGTAAGTCTGGCGCTGCAACCCGCGCTGGCTGACGACCTGTTTGGCAATCATCCGCTAACGCCGGAAGCCCGGGACGCATTTGTAACCGATCTGCTCACAAAGATGTCGGTTGATGAGAAGATCGGCCAGTTGCGCCTCATCAGCGTCGGGCCGGATAATCCGAAAGAAGCCATTCGCGAGATGATTAAAAACGGGCAGGTGGGGGCGATTTTCAACACCGTCACCCGCCAGGATATCCGCAAAATGCAGGATCAGGTGATGGAGCTCAGCCACCTGAAAATCCCACTCTTCTTCGCCTTTGACGTGCTTCACGGCCAGCGTACCGTCTTCCCGATTACCCTCGGCCTGGCCTCCTCCTTTAACCTCGAAGCGGTGAAAACCGTGGGCCGCGTGTCTGCATACGAAGCGGCGGACGACGGCCTGAACATGACCTGGGCGCCGATGGTGGACGTCTCCCGCGATCCGCGCTGGGGCCGCGCCTCGGAAGGCTTCGGGGAGGATACTTATCTCACCGCGACGATGGGTAAAACCATGGTCGAAGCGATGCAGGGCAAAAGCCCGGCGGATCGCTACTCGGTGATGACCAGCGTCAAACACTTCGCCGCCTATGGCGCCGTGGAGGGCGGCAAAGAGTACAACACCGTCGACATGAGCCCGCAGCGCCTGTTCAACGACTATATGCCGCCGTACAAAGCGGGTCTGGATGCTGGCAGCGGCGCGGTGATGGTGGCCCTGAACTCCCTGAACGGGACACCGGCCACCTCCGACAGCTGGCTGCTGAAAGAGGTCCTGCGCGACCAGTGGGGCTTCAAAGGCATCACCGTCTCCGATCACGGGGCGATCAAGGAGCTGATCAAGCACGGCACGGCCGCCGATCCGGAGGATGCGGTGCGGGTGGCGCTGAAGTCCGGCATCAACATGAGCATGAGCGACGAGTATTACAGCAAGTACCTGCCGGGTCTGGTGAAGAGCGGTAAGGTCACCATGGCGGAGCTGGACGACGCCACGCGCCACGTTCTGAACGTCAAATATGATATGGGGCTGTTTAACGATCCGTACAGCCACCTGGGGCCAAAAGAGTCTGACCCGGTAGACACCAACGCCGAAAGCCGCCTGCATCGTAAAGAGGCGCGTGAAGTGGCGCGTGAGAGCCTGGTGCTGCTGAAAAACCGTCTCGAGACCCTACCGCTGAAGAAATCCGGCACCGTGGCGGTGGTGGGCCCGCTGGCCGACAGCAAACGCGACGTGATGGGCAGCTGGTCTGCGGCTGGCGTGGCGGATCAGTCCGTCACGGTGTTGACGGGCATTAAAGATGCGCTGGGCGACAAGGGCAAAGTGATTTACGCCAAAGGGGCCAACGTCACCAACGATAAAGATATCGTCACCTTCCTCAACCAGTATGAAGAGGCGGTGAAAGTCGATCCGCGCTCCGCCCAGGAGATGATTGACGAAGCGGTGAATGCCGCGAAGCAGTCTGATGTGGTGGTAGCCGTGGTGGGTGAAGCCCAGGGGATGGCGCATGAGGCCTCGAGCCGTACCGATATCACCCTGCCGCAAAGCCAGCGCGATCTGATTGCCGCGCTGAAAGCCACCGGCAAGCCATTGGTGCTGGTGCTGATGAATGGCCGTCCGCTGGCGCTGGTGAAAGAAGATCAGCAGGCTGACGCGATTCTGGAAACCTGGTTCGCCGGTACCGAGGGCGGTAATGCCATTGCCGACGTGCTGTTTGGGGACTACAACCCGTCGGGTAAACTGCCGATGTCCTTCCCGCGCTCGGTGGGGCAGATCCCGGTCTATTACAGCCACCTGAATACTGGCCGACCTTACAACGCCGACAAACCGAACAAGTACACCTCGCGCTACTTTGACGAAGCCAATGGTCCGCTCTATCCGTTTGGCTACGGCCTGAGCTACACCACCTTTAAGGTTTCTGAGGTGAAAATGTCGGCCCCGACCATGAAGGCGGACGGCACGGTGACCGCCAGCGTGGATGTCACCAACACCGGTAAACGTGAAGGGGAGACGGTAGTTCAGATGTACGTTCAGCATATTACCGCCTCCATGAGCCGCCCGGTGAAACAGCTGCGTGGCTTTGAGAAGGTCAACCTGAAACCGGGTGAAACGAAGACCATCAGCTTCCCAATCGACGTGGATGCGCTGAAGTTCTGGAATCAGCAGATGAAATATGACGCTGAGCCAGGCAAATTCAACGTCTTCATCGGTACGGATTCTGCTCGCGTAAACAAGGGTGAGTTCGAGCTGCTGTAAAAAAAGCCCGGCGGTGCCGGGCAATATCCAGACGGGGCCGCCTCACCTGATTCGTGATCGGCCCCGCAATTTTTTTCCAGTCCCGCCTGAAACCGACCTGAATCCCTCTTTTTTATCCCTTCCTGGCAGGTGATTTGTGATGATTTTCACACTTCATTTTTGCCGCCCCTGAGAAAACGTGAACCCCATCAAAAGCGCTTTCTACCGCCTTATTCTGGCGTGACGATCTTCACTCTTCGCTCAAAATCCCCAAATACGGCCCGCGAGCGGGGGGATAAAACGGCGTTAAATGCCTGTCACTTAACAGCTGACAGGTATCAACATAAAGCTCTCGTTAGAAAATGTCGTTCTCGACCGCAGCGGCCTGACTCCCGTCACCGATCTCCTCCAGGGGCTGATTACGACCCTCGCTCAGGCTGGTGGCGGGACGCTGGTGATCACGCCGGGTACCTACCTGACGGGCACGCTGGTATTACCGTCAAACTTCACCCTGCATCTGGAAGCCGGTGCGCGTCTGCTGGCGAGCCCCCATGAGGCGGACTACCAGGCCTGCGAAACCCAAAGCATGGCCGAGCTTTCAAGGATGGCGCTCCTCTATGCGTGTGATGCCCATCACCTGACCCTGAGCGGTCCAGGCTGTATCGACGGTAATGCCAGCGCCTGGTTTGCGCCCACGCCAGACGCCCAGGGCTACCGTCAGCCGAAAACCCATCGTCCGCGCCTGCTGGTGCTGGAAGGGTGCGAGCAGGTGCGGATCGCCGATATCACGCTGTATGACGCGCCCATGTGGACCGCGCACCTGGTCAGCTGCAGGCATGTTTTCATCAAACAGATCACCATCGATAACGATCTGGCGCTCTCCAATACCGATGCGCTGGATCTCGACAGCTGCCAGCACGTTCACCTCAGCGACAGCTATTTCAGCGCCGCCGACGACGGCATCTGCCTGAAGACCACCGCCAAAAGCGCAGCGTTGCAGCAGCCGATGGAGAATGTCACGGTCAATAACTGCATCATTCGCTCAAAAAGTTGCGCCATCAAAGTGGGCACCGAGACCTTTGCCGATATCCGCAACCTGGTGGTCAGCAACTGCGTCATTTTCGAATCCAACCGCGCCATCGGCCTGGTCTCCCGCGACGGCGGACGGTTCAGCCAGATGCTGTTCAGCAATATTGTCTTTGATTGCCGGCACGGCGATCCCTGCCATTGGGGAAAAGCCGATCCGGTCTTTGTCTCCGTCCGCCACCGCGCGCCCGACGTCACGCCGGGCGAAATAAGCCAGGTCACTTTCTTAAGCCTCAACGGAAGCGGGGAAGGGGCCATCAACCTGCACAGCGACATGCCGGGCGCCATTCACGACATCACTTTTAATGGGCTGAGCTTCTCTCAGCGCCTGAGCGCCAGCGACGAGCAGGGCTGCTATGACGTGCGCCCTCCCTGCAACCCCGCGCGCCCGACAGGGATGGGGCTGGATAACGCCTATCTCGTCAACCCGCAAACGGGGCGCGCCCACGGCGTAGAACGTTATCCGCACGGACTGCCCGCGCTCTATGCCGCAGGTGTTGAGGGATTACAGCTGCACGCCATCCAGATTACCCGTCCGCTGCCGTTACCTGCGGGCTGGGATGAAGAGAGCATCCGAACTTACCCGGCGAATACAGGGAATAGAAAATGATAAAAAAAGTGCGAGAAATAAAACTGCGTAACTATGTCTGTTACGGGCTGGCAGATGTGATTGGCTCCGGCGCCTTCACCCTGGTCAGCGCCTGGCTGCTGTTTTTCTTAACCACCTTCTGCGGATTGACACCGATTCAGGCGGGCTCGCTGTTTGCGGTGGCGCGTATTGTTGATGTGATCATGTGTCCGGTCATCGGCTACATTTCCGATAATTTCCACAAGACGGCGCTGGGCCGCCGCTTTGGCCGTCGCCGCTTCTTCCTGCTGGCCAGCATTCCGCTGGTGTCGGTCTACAGCCTGCTGTGGGTGGAGGGCTTTAACTACTGGATGTACCTGCTGTTCTACATCCTGTTTGAGATTGTCTACACCATGATCATCATCCCTTACGACACCCTGTCGGCAGAGATGACCTCTGACTTCAAAAAGCGCTCTAAACTCACCAGCGCCCGCATGTACATCGCCCAGCTGGCCGGTTTTGCCGCCGCCTTCCTGCCGGGACGGCTGGTGGCATACTTCGGCCCGGAAACCTCGGCGTCGTTTTTCTACACCGGTGCCATCTTTACCGTCTCCTTTATGATAGTACTCTTCTTTGTCTACTTCGGCACCTGGGAACGTTCGCTGGAGGAGATCCAGCAGAGCGAAGCCCACGCCGACGAGGAGGAGAAAGCGCCGCTGGCAACCCGGGCGTACCAAATCTATTACGATTTTGTCTCTACGCTGAAAATCAAGACGTTCAGATCGCACCTCGGGATGTATCTGGGCGGTTCAGTGGCGCAGGATATCTTCAACTCCGTCTTTACCTACTTCATGGTCTTCGCCCTGATGACCTCGCCGGTGATGGCCTCTAACCTGCTCGGCGTGATCAACGCTCTTCAGTTCTTTGGCGTCGGGATCGCCACCTGGCTGACCCTGCGTTACTCCCCATCCCGGGCCTTTGCCACCCAGGCCTCAATGGCGCTGGTGGCCTTTGTCCTGCTGGTGTCAGCATACTTCCATCAGACCGGCGGGATGGTGCTGCTGTATGCCGGGGCGGCGATTGCAGGCCTGGCGCGCGGCGGGATCTACGCCATTCCATGGAATAACTACACCTTCGTGGCGGATGTGGACGAGATCCTCACCTGTCAGCGTCGGGAGGGGATCTTTGCCGGCTTTATGAGCCTGCTGCGTAAGGCCTCTCAGGCGATGTCAATTTTCCTCGTCGGCGTGGCATTGCAGATGTCGGGCTTTGTCTCCGGGCAATCCGCACAGCCGCAGTCGGCCATCCATATGATTATGGTGATCATGATTGCCCTGCCGGTGATCCTCACCGTATGGGGGATCTGGTCGGCCTTCCAGTTCCGCGTTAACAGCCGCACGCACGCCATTCTGAACGAAGAGGTGGCACGACTGAAGCAGGGGGGCAGCAAGGCGACCGTCAGCGCGGAAAACCGTGCGGTTATCGAAAGCCTGACCGGTATGCCGTATGAGCACTGCTGGGGCGAGAATAGTGTTGGCTATCTCAACCGCAAACGAATGATGGCGCGACAGACCTCCCCGCAATTTAACAACGCCTGATCCTCCTATTCTGACCGGGCCTGTGCGCCTGGTCTTTCAGGACGAAGCACATGACAGAACACAGCGTATATATTCAGCAAGGGATCTGGGCCAGACTGGGTCTGCCCCGGGAACTGAGCTGGGGCTTTATCGGCCTTTTCCTGTTTATTACCGGCGCCACCATCGAGCAAAGCTGGCTGGCCTCGATGCTGCAAAACCGCGGCTATGACGCGTTTCACATCAGCCTGCTCTCATCGGTGTTCGGCCTGTGCGTGGCGGTGATCTCCTGGTTCTCGGGGATTGGCGCGGGGGTACTGGGCCTGCGTCGCCTGATGTGGGGTGCCACGGCGGTCTATTTTCTCGGTTCGATCCCCTTTATCGGCTATGCCCTGCCGCAGGGGAATTATCCCCTGATGGTCGCCAGCTACGCCCTGCGCGGCGTGGCTTACCCGCTGTTTGCCTATTCGTTTCTGGTCTGGATCAACCAGCGCTGCGAGCCGCGTATCCTGGGGCGGGCGGTTTCCTGGTTCTGGATCGCCTTTGGCGTGGGGATGACGATCGTCGGACCGTGGTACGCCAGCCTGATGCTGCCGCGGATCGGCGAAACCGCGACCCTGCTGAGCGGCTTTATCTTTGTGGTGCTGGGGGCGTTCTGCGCGCTGGTGCTCAACCGCGATCGGCCGCAGACGGCCCAGGGCGGCAGCCTGGGGGCTGCACTCACCGAAGGGATCATGGTGCTGGTGCGGGAGCCAAAAATGCGTCTCGCGGTGATCGTCAAAACCATCAACGACATCGGTAAATTTTCGCTGGTGATCCTGATGCCGGTCTACCTGCCGCGCTTTGGCTTCAGCATCGCGGCGTGGCTCACCATCTGGGGGCTGGTGAACGTGGTTAATATTTTTGCCAGCTACTTCTTTGGCTGGCTGGGGGACACCATCGGCTGGCGCAACACGGTGGTCTGGTTCTCCGGCACCCTGTGCGGACTGGCGATGGTGGCGGTATGTTACGCGCCGGTGCTGTTTGGTGACAGCGAGCCCGCGCTATTCTGCGCCTTAGCGCTCTATGCCATTGGGCTCGGGGCATTTGGGCCGCTCAGCGCGCTGATCCCCTCCCTGCTTCCTGATAACAAAGGCGCGGCGATCGCCTGCCTCAATCTGGGCTCCGGCCTGAGCAACTTTGTCGGGCCGTTGATTGTCACCCTCTGCGTGGCTCCGCTCGGCGTGGAGGGGACGCTGTGGGTGATCGCCATACTCTACTTTGCCGCCAGCGTGCTTACCCTGCCGTTAAAACTACCTGAGACGCGCTAAAACGCCACTTATCGACTACGCTTTTCTCTCAAGCCTCTGAAAAAGGCGGCAAAATCATGAGGAAAGCGGAATGACTATTTTAAAGGGGATTGTTGGCTCAACGGCGCTGCTGGCGGCGTTGAGCCTGCCATTACAGGCGGCGGAGCCGGTAAAGGTCGGGTCGAAAATTGATACGGAAGGGGCGCTGCTGGGCAACATTATTTTGCAGGTGCTGGAGAGCCACGGCGTCAAAACCGTCAATAAAGTGCAGCTTGGCACTACCCCGGTAGTACGTGGCGCCATCACCTCCGGCGAACTGGATATTTACCCGGAATACACCGGCAACGGGGCCTTCTTCTTTAAAGACGAAAACGACCCGGCGTGGAAAAATGCTAAGGATGGCTACGAGAAAGTGAAAAAACTCGATGCCGAACAGAACAAGCTAATCTGGCTGACCCCGGCTCCGGCGAATAACACCTGGACCATCGCGATACGCAAGGATGTGGCGGAGAAAGGTAAACTCACTTCCCTTGAGGATCTCAGCCGCTATCTGAAAGAGAAGGGTGATTTTAAACTCGCCGCTTCAGCCGAGTTTATCGAACGCCCTGATGCCCTGCCTGCCTTTGAAAAAGCCTATGACTTCAAGCTCGATCAGAGCCAGCTGCTGTCGCTGGCGGGTGGTGATACTGCCGTCACCATCAAAGCGGCTGCCCAGCAAACCTCGGGAGTGAATGCGGCGATGGCCTACGGTACCGACGGCCCGGTAGCGGCGCTGGGCCTGCAAACCCTGACCGATCCGAAAGGCGTTCAGCCGATCTATGCCCCGACGCCGGTGGTGCGCGAAGCGGTGCTGAAGGCTTATCCGGAGCTGGACGCGTGGCTGAAGCCGGTATTTGAAACGCTGGATGAGAAAACCCTGCAACAGCTGAACGCCAGCATTGCAGTCGAAGGGCTGGATGCCAAAAAAGTGGCGGCAGATTACCTGAAGCAAAAAGGGCTGGTGAAATAACCCGCCGCAGGACTGTGCTGTGCCGATAAGATGTCATAACCGCGTGCTGCTGCTGATGGCTCTCATTGCCCTCGCAGCAGGAGCGCTACCCTTTGTGAATTTCGCCCCGAACCGGCTGGTGTCCGGGGAAGGGCGCGCCGTCTGGCAGGTGTGGGCGTTCTCGCCTGCGCTGCTGCTTATTGTGCCGGGTCTGTTGCTGGGACTCTCGCTGATGCGTGGGCGCTGGGCAGTGGTGGCGACGCTTGTGGTGTGCGAGCTGCTGTTCGCCGCGCTGGTCTGGAGCGCAGGGCTTGCCGCCACGCATCTTGCCAGCAGCGAAAGTCCGCTGGCGCGTACTGCCGTGGGCAGCGGACTGTGGCTCTGGCTGGCGCTCTGCCTGCTCGCCTGCAGCGATGCCATTCGTCGGCTTAGCCTGTCGCCGCTCTGGCGCTGGCTGCTACAGGCGCAAATCTGGATCCTGCCGTTGCTACTGCTGTTCAGCGGCGAACTCAACGCCCTCTCGCTGATGAAAGAGTACGCCAACCGGCAGGATGTCTTTAACGATGCCGGGCAGCAGCACCTCACGCTGCTGATGGGCACCCTCATCCCGGCCTTGCTGATTGGCGTGCCGCTGGGGCTGCTTTGTTATCGCCGTCCGGCCTCCCAGGGGCCGGTGTTTGCGGTGCTCAATATCATTCAGACCATCCCCTCAGTTGCGTTATTCGGCCTGCTGATTGCCCCCCTTGCCGGGCTGACCCGCGCCTGGCCGTGGCTGTCGTCGCTGGGCATTGCCGGAACCGGCATGACGCCCGCGCTGATCGCCCTGGTGCTCTATGCCCTGTTGCCGCTGGCGCGTGGGGTGCTGGCGGGGCTCAGCCAGGTGCCCGCCGAGGTGCTGGAGAGCGCCGACGCGATGGGGATGAACAGCCGCCAGCGCTTCTGGCAGATCCAGCTCCCGCTGGCCCTGCCGGTGCTGCTGCGCGGCCTGCGCGTAGTGGCGGTGCAGACCGTGGGGATGGCGGTGATAGCGGCCTTAATTGGCGCCGGAGGATTCGGCGCGCTGGTGTTCCAGGGGCTGCTGAGCAGCGCCCTGGATCTGGTGCTGCTGGGCGTCATACCCACCATCGTGCTGGCGGTGGTAGTGGATGCGCTGTTTGCGCTGTGGATCGCCCTGCTGCAAAGGAGAACCGATGATTGAATTTGATGATGTAAGTAAAACCTTTGCCGGCGAGCCCGCGGTCAGCAATCTGGATCTGACCTTTGCCGAAGGGGCCTTCACGGTGCTGGTGGGTACTTCGGGTTCGGGCAAATCGACCACCCTGAAGATGATCAACCGTCTGGTGGAGCACGACAGCGGTCTGATCCGCTTTGCCGGGCAGGAGATCCGCAGCCTGCCGGTGCTGGAGCTGCGTCGGCGGATGGGTTATGCCATTCAGTCCATCGGTCTCTTCCCGCACTGGACGGTGGCGCGCAACATCGCCACCGTGCCGCAGCTGCAAAAATGGCCGCGGCAACAGATTGACGATCGGGTGGATGAACTGATGGCGCTACTGGGGCTGGATCCCGCCCTGCGTGAGCGCTATCCGCACCAGCTCTCAGGCGGGCAGCAGCAGCGGGTCGGTGTGGCGCGGGCCCTGGCCGCTAACCCGGAGGTACTGCTGATGGATGAACCTTTTGGCGCCCTCGACCCGGTCACCCGTAGCGCGTTGCAGCTGGAGATGACCCGCATCCATCGTATTCTGGGGCGGACCATTGTTCTGGTGACCCACGATATCGACGAGGCGCTCCGGCTGGCAGACCACCTGGTGCTGATGGACAGCGGCAGGGTAGTGCAGCAGGGGACGCCGCTGGCGCTGCTGACCCGACCGGCGAATGGATTTGTGCGCGAGTTTTTTGGCCGCAGCGAACTGGGCGTACGCCTGCTGTCGCTGCGCACGGTCGGCGAGTCGATGCGCCCGGAAATCACCTCGGGCGAGTCCAGCCCGCTGCGGGCCTCCATGAGCCTGCGGGATGCGCTCTCGGCGTTTGTCAGCCAGGGCTGTGAACGTCTGCCGGTGGTGGACGACCAGGAAAAGCCGTGCGGCACGCTCTGGTTTCGCGATCTGCTGACCCGGGAGGCGTCGTGAGGCTATTACGCGATCCACTTCTGTGGCTGGTGGCGCTGTTTGTGGCGCTCCTGTTCCTGATGCCCTACAGCGCGCCGCTCTTCAGCGCGCTGTTCCCGGAGCTGCCGCGCCCGGTCTACCAGCAGGAGAGCTTCGTTAGCCTGACGCTCGCCCACTTCTGGCTGGTCGGCATCTCCAGTATTTTTGCCATCGTGGTGGGTGCAGGCGCCGGGATTGCCGTAACGCGACCGGCGGGCCGGGAGTTTCGCCCGCTGGTAGAGACCATCGCCGCCGTCGGGCAGACCTTCCCGCCCGTGGCGGTGCTGGCTATTGCGGTGCCGGTGATGGGCTTTGGTCAGAAGCCGGCGATTATCGCGCTGATCCTTTATGGGGTGCTGCCGATTTTACAGGCGACGCTGGCGGGGCTGGCGGCAGTGCCCGCGGCGGCCATCAGCGTAGCCGAAGGAATGGGGATGAGTGGCTGGCAGCGCCTGCGCAACGTCGAGCTGCCGCTGGCCGCGCCGGTAATGCTGGCGGGCATCCGCACCTCGGTGATTGTGAATATCGGTACCGCGGCCATCGCCTCAACGGTGGGGGCCAATACGCTGGGGACGCCGATTATTATCGGCTTAAGTGGCTTTAATACCGCCTATATTATCCAGGGTGCGCTGCTGGTGGCGCTGGCGGCGATTGTGGTCGATCGCGCCTTTGAACGGCTGGCGCGAAGCCTCAGCCGACACCACCACGGACAATAAACGAATAACCTGCCAGCATCACGCCCCCAATACCGCTGACGGCCATGAGAAAGAAGAGGGTAATAACCGCGACTTTGGTTGCCTTCATAATGTGCTCCTGATGTTAACAGGGCGATTATACGGTGAAGCGCGGGTGTTAATGAACCATTAATTGCCTTTCAGCGGGAAGACGGGATAGCCGTGCGCCTGCCACTGGGTCAGCTGCTGCTCCTGTGCCGCCGTCGGTGACTCTCCGCACCAGACCAGCAGGGTCTGTCCGTCGAACAGCTCCGGGCGCAGCTGTGGGAGCGAATGCGCCAGCACATCGACGCGCCAGCCCTGCTGCGCCGCAATCCACGCCTCCAGCCACAGGCGTGTAGTATCGTGCACGTTCCAGCCTACTACCAGCGCATCCTTGCTGTTCTTCTTTCGCGCCGTAGCCAGACAAATGCAGATGTAGTTGATAAGCACCCCGTCCAGCGCGCTCAGCAGCGCCTGGAGCGTAGGCTGCTGGGATTGCAGACGCCTGCGTAACGGGATGAACAGTTGGTTAATTAAGGTTTGCGCAGGGTATTCACTGCCTTGCTCCTTGATCCATATACGCAGGCGGTGCAGATGGCCGCACTGCAGATAACGCAGCAGCACCTCCTGCTGTTCGCGCCAGATATCCTGCGCCTCCTGACCTTCCGGGCTCAATAGCGTTTTGACCTTCCCGACCTGCACGCCATTATCGATCCAGCCTTTGATCTCACGGATGCGGTCGATATCCGCATCCGTAAACAGCCGGTGGCCGCCGTCGGTTCGCTGCGGTTTCAGTAATCCATATCGTCGTTGCCATGCCCGTAACGTCACAGGATTGATATCACACAGGAGTGCCACTTCTCCTATCGTGTAGAGCGCCATGTTTTCCCCCGGCTTGCGGATGCCCAGATTAACTGTAGACGGAGAATCCCGAACCAGGAAGTTTCGCTCTTTTTTTGCACAAATAATGCGAATATCAGATTATGTTCGGCTAAAGGTGTGATGGCTAACACGAAAACACATTTTCGTCCTTTGACTGCAAAGAAAGTTATTGCGCTTCGGTGTATGTTACGCGCTTTCAGAATTTGCGGTTTGTGGGTATGTACGAATTTAATCTGGTGTTGCTGCTGCTTCAGCAGATGTGTGTGTTTCTGGTCATCGCGTGGTTGATGAGTAAAACACGCCTGTTCATCCCCCTGATGCAGGTCACCGTTCGTCTGCCGCACAAGCTGCTCTGCTACGTTACCTTCTCTATCTTCTGCATTCTCGGCACCTATCTGGGCCTGCATATCGAAGACTCCATTGCCAACACCCGTGCGATTGGCGCGGTGATGGGCGGCCTGCTCGGCGGCCCGGTTGTCGGCGGACTGGTGGGGCTGACCGGGGGGCTGCACCGCTACTCAATGGGCGGCATGACGGCGCTGAGCTGTATGATCTCGACCATTGTCGAAGGGCTGCTTGGCGGCCTCGTCCACAGCGTGATGATCCGCCGCGGTCGCCCGGATAAAGTCTTCAGCCCCCTTACCGCAGGCGCGATAACCCTGGTGGCCGAGCTGGTGCAGATGCTGATCATTTTGCTGATTGCCCGTCCCTTCGAAGATGCCCTGCATCTGGTGGGCAGCATTGCCGCGCCGATGATGGTCACCAACACCGTAGGCGCCGCGCTGTTTATGCGCATTCTGCTCGATAAGCGGGCCATGTTTGAAAAGTACACCTCGGCCTTTTCGGCAACGGCGCTCAATGTCGCGGCCTCGACGGAGGGGATCCTGCGTCAGGGCTTTAACGAAGAGAACAGCATGAAGGTGGCGCAGGTGCTCCATCAGGCGCTGGATATCAGCGCGGTCGCCATTACCGATCGCGAAAAGCTGCTGGCCTTTACCGGCACCGGGGACGACCACCACCTGCCAGGCAGACCGATTTCGTCCGCATATACGCTTCGTGCCATCGAGACCGGTGAGGTAGTCTACGCCGACGGAAACGAAGTGCCGTACCGCTGCTCGCTGCATCCGCAGTGCAAGCTGGGCTCGACGCTGGTGATCCCGCTGCGCGGCGAAAACCAGCGGGTGATGGGCACCATTAAACTGTATGAAGCGAAAAACCGCCTGTTCAGCTCCATCAACCGTACATTGGGGGAGGGGATCGCCCAGCTGCTCTCGGCGCAGATCCTCGCCGGGCAGTATGAGCGGCAGAAGGCGTTGCTGACCCAGTCGGAGATCAAGCTCCTGCATGCGCAGGTGAACCCGCATTTTCTGTTCAATGCCCTCAATACCCTGAAGGCAGTGATCCGCCGGGACAGCGAGCAGGCAACGCAGCTGGTGCAATTTCTCTCGACCTTTTTCCGTAAGAATCTGAAGCGGCCGTCGGAAATTGTCACCCTCGCGGATGAAATAGAGCATGTGAATGCCTATCTGCAAATCGAGCAGGCCCGGTTCCAGTCGCGTCTGCAGGTGACCCTGTCGGTGCCGGATGAGCTGGCCTGGCAGCAGCTGCCAGCCTTTACCCTGCAGCCGATTGTGGAAAACGCCATCAAGCATGGCACCTCCCAGCTGCTGGGTATCGGAGAGATAACCATCACCGCCAGCCGCTTTAACCGCTATCTGGTGCTGAATATAGAAGACAACGCCGGGCTCTACAGCGGTACAAAAGAGGGGGGAGGCCTGGGAATGGGGCTGGTGGACAAACGCCTGCGCGCCCATTTTGGCGAGAACTGCGGTATTACCGTTACCTGTGAGCCCGATAGCTTTACCCGTATAACCTTACGACTGCCTCTGGAGGAACACGCATGTTGAATGTGCTGATTGTCGATGACGAGCCTTTAGCGCGAGAAAACCTGCGATTTTTGCTGCAGGAGCACAGCGATATTGAGATTGTCGGCGAGTGCGCTAACGCCATTGAAGCCATTAGTGCCGTGCACAAGCTGCGTCCCGACGTGCTGTTTCTGGATATCCAGATGCCGCGCATCAGCGGCCTAGAGATGGTGGGCATGCTCGACCCGGAACATCGTCCCTACATTGTCTTTCTCACCGCCTTTGATGAATACGCAGTAAAAGCGTTCGAAGAGCACGCCTTTGACTATCTGCTGAAACCCATCGAAGAGCCGCGGCTGGAAAAGACCCTCAACCGCCTGCGCCAGGAGCGCAACGTGCAGGACGTATCGCTGCTGGCGGAACACCAGCAGCCGCTGAAGTTTATCCCCTGTACCGGCCACAGCCGGATCTATCTGCTGCAGATGGAGGATGTGGCCTTTGTCAGCAGCCGGATGAGCGGGGTGTTTGTCACCAGCCACGAAGGCAAAGAGGGCTTTACCGAGCTGACGCTGCGCACCCTGGAGAGCCGTACACCGCTGCTGCGCTGCCATCGCCAGTACCTGGTGAACATGGCGCATCTGAAAGAGATCCGCCTTGAAGAGAACGGTCAGGCGGAACTGGTGCTGCGCGCCGGACAGACGGTGCCGGTCAGCCGTCGCTACCTGAAAAGTTTGAAAGAGGCGATAGGGCTGTAAAACTGCTACACTGCGCGCCATTGCATCATCGACACTCGAAGGCTCTATGCTCAGTAATGATATTCTTCGTAGCCTGCGCTACACCCTGAAAGCCAATAACAACGACATGGTGCGCATTCTTGCGCTTGCCGACATGGAATCCACCTCCGCCGGGTTCGACACCTGGATGACCAAAGAGGACGAGGAGGGATTTGTTCGCTGCCCGGACATCATCCTCTCCGGTTTTCTGAACGGCCTGATCTACCACAAGCGTGGCAAAGATGAATCTGCGCCTGAGCTGTCGCTGGAGCGTCGGGTGAATAACAACACGGTGCTGAAGAAACTGCGCATCGCCTTTTCACTGAAAACCGACGATATTCTGGCCATTATGACCGAACAGAAGTTCCGCGTCTCAATGCCGGAAATCACCGCCATGATGCGCGCGCCGGACCATAAAAATTACCGCGAGTGTGGGGATCAATTCCTGCGCTACTTCCTGCGTGGGCTCACCAACCGGGTGCATGCCGCGAAGCCGTAATGTTGCCCGGCGGCGCTGCGCTTGCGCGGGCCTACGGGTTATGCAGGCCGGGTAAAGCGAAGCCGCCACCCGGCAAAAGGGCATAAAAAAAGCCGGAGATTAACTCCGGCTTTTTCATTTATTTCACCTGATGACCAGGCAGCGCACCGCTGTCCGGGCTTAACAGGAAGATATCTTTCCCGCCAGGACCTGCGGCCATCACCATCCCCTCAGAGATGCCGAAGCGCATTTTGCGCGGCGCGAGGTTCGCCACCATCACCGTGTGGCGGCCAATCAGCACCTGCGGATCCGGGTAGGCGGAACGAATGCCGGAGAAGACGTTGCGCTTCTCGCCGCCCAGATCGAGGGTCAGGCGCAGCAGCTTATCGGAGCCTTCCACAAATTCCGCGTTTTCAATCAGCGCCACGCGCATATCGACTTTGGCGAAATCATCGAAACTGATGGTCTCCTGAATCGGATCGTCCGCCAGCGGGCCGGTAACCGGCGCGGCGGCGGCTTTCACCTCTTCTTTCGAGGCTTCAACCAGGGCTTCAACCTGCTTCATCTCGATGCGGTTGTAGAGCGCCTTGAAGGCGTTCAGCTTATGGCCGAGCAGCGGTTGATTGATGCTGTCCCAGCTCAGTTCGGTGTTCAGGAACGCTTCGGTACGCGCGGCCAGCTGCGGCAGAACCGGCTTGAGGTAAGACATCAGCACGCGGAACAGGTTGATACCCATGGAGCAGATCGCCTGCAGGTCAGCGTCGCGGCCTTCCTGTTTCGCCACCACCCACGGAGCCTGCTCGTCAACGTAGCGGTTAGCGAGGTCGGCCAGGGCCATGATCTCACGCACCGCTTTGCCAAACTCGCGGCTCTCCCACGCTTCGCCAATTACGGCAGCCGCGTCGGTGAAGGTTTTGTACAGCTCAGGATCGGCCAGTTCCGCCGCCATTACGCCGTCGAAACGCTTGGCGATAAAGCCGGCGTTACGGGAGGCCAGGTTAACGACTTTGTTCACGATGTCGGCGTTCACGCGCTGCACGAAATCTTCCAGGTTCAGGTCGATATCGTCGATACGGGAAGAGAGCTTCGCCGCGTAGTAATAGCGCAGGCTGTCCGCATCGAAGTGGTTCAGCCAGGTGCTGGCTTTAATGAAGGTGCCACGCGATTTGGACATCTTCGCGCCGTTCACGGTTACATAGCCGTGGACAAACAGGTTGGTTGGCTTGCGGAAACCGCTGCCTTCCAGCATGGCAGGCCAGAACAGGCTGTGGAAGTAAACGATGTCTTTGCCGATGAAGTGATACAGCTCGGCGGTGGAATCTTTCTTCCAGTATTCGTCGAAGCTGGTGTTGTCGCCTCGCTTGTCGCACAGGTTCTTGAAGGAGCCCATGTAGCCGATAGGCGCATCCAGCCAGACGTAGAAGTATTTGCCCGGTGCGTTCGGGATTTCGAAGCCGAAGTATGGCGCATCGCGGGAGATATCCCACTGCTGCAGGCCGGATTCAAACCATTCCTGCATCTTGTTCGCCACCTGTTCCTGCAGCGCGCCGCTGCGAGTCCACGCCTGCAGCATTTCGCTGAACGACGGCAGGTCGAAGAAGAAGTGTTCGGAATCACGCATCTCTGGCGTCGCACCGGAAACCACGGATTTCGGCTCAATCAGCTCGGTTGGGCTGTAGGTTGCGCCGCACACTTCGCAGTTATCGCCATACTGGTCCGGAGACTTACATTTCGGGCAGGTGCCTTTCACGAAACGGTCCGGCAGGAACATGCCTTTTTCCGGATCGTACAGCTGAGAGATGGTGCGGTTTTTGATAAAACCGTTCTCTTTCAGACGGGTGTAGATCAGCTCCGACAGCTCACGGTTTTCGTCGCTGTGCGTGGAGTGATAGTTGTCATAGCTGATGTCGAAGCCAGCAAAATCGGTCTGATGCTCCTGACTCATTTCGGCAATCATCTGCTCCGGGGAGATACCCAGCTGCTGGGCTTTCAGCATGATTGGCGTGCCGTGAGCGTCGTCTGCACAGATGAAGTTTACCTCGTGGCCGCGCATTCGCTGGTAACGGACCCAGACATCAGCCTGGATATGCTCCAGCATGTGGCCGAGGTGGATGGAGCCGTTAGCGTACGGCAGAGCGCACGTTACCAGAATTTTTTTCGCGACTTGAGTCATAGTAGGTATTACTTCTTTTAGCTGTGAAAAGGGTTTTTGATGTTACCCGAAAGGGAATAACTACGCCAAGTGATAAGGGCATTAATCCATAAATGAATAATTGTTACCTCTGGGGTAAACTTGGTAATTACATCTCTTTTTCAGAACAACTACAAAGGAGTCGGGATGAGTTCTCAATCCCAGGCCAAATCACCGGAAGCCTTGCGCGCAATGGTTGCCGGGACGCTGGCTAATTTTCAGCACCCCACCCTGAAGCACAATCTCACCACGCTGAAAGCGTTACATCACGTGGCGTGGCTGGATGATACCCTGCATGTCGAACTGCATATGCCGTTCGTCTGGAGCCATGCGTTCGAGACGCTGAAAGAGCAAACCAGCGCCGAACTGCTCCGCATCACCGGGGCGAAGGCCATCGACTGGAAATTGACCCATACCATCGCCACACTGAAGCGGGTGAAGAACCATCCGGGCATCAATGGTGTGAAAAACATCATCGCGATCAGCTCCGGCAAGGGCGGGGTGGGTAAATCCTCTACCGCCGTGAACCTGGCGCTGGCGCTGGCCGCCGAAGGGGCGAAGGTCGGTATCCTGGATGCTGATATCTATGGACCGTCAATTCCGAACATGCTCGGCGCGGAAAATCAGCGTCCGACCTCCCCGGATGGCACCCACATGGCGCCAATTATGGCTTACGGTCTGGCGACCAACTCCATTGGCTATCTGGTCACCGACGATAACGCCATGGTGTGGCGCGGGCCGATGGCCAGCAAGGCGCTGATGCAGATGTTGCAGGAGACCATGTGGCCGGATCTCGATTATCTGGTGCTGGATATGCCGCCGGGCACCGGTGACATTCAGCTGACCCTGGCGCAGAACATCCCGGTTACCGGTGCGGTGGTTGTCACCACCCCGCAGGACATCGCACTGATTGATGCCAAAAAAGGCATTGTGATGTTCGAGAAGGTAGAGGTGCCGGTGCTGGGTATCGTTGAAAACATGAGCATGCATATCTGCAGCAACTGCGGTCACCATGAAGCCATCTTTGGTACCGGCGGGGCAGAAAAACTGGCTGCGCAGTATCACACCCAGCTGCTGGGGCAGATGCCGCTGCACATTACGCTGCGTGAAGATCTGGATAGCGGCAAGCCGACCGTCGTCAACCGTCCTGAAAGTGAGTTTGCTGAGATGTATCGTCAGCTGGCAAATCGCGTTGCCGCACAGCTTTACTGGCAGGGCGAGGTGATCCCGGGCGATATCGCGTTCCGCGCGGTGTAAGGCTTTGCCGGGGGCGCTTTGCTTGCGCGGGCCTACAAGTCAGGGTAGGCCGGGTAAGCGAAGCGTCACCCGGCGCAATAAGCGATTAACGGTGGTAGAAGATATCGCCGTTATACGCTTTGTAGATCTTACCGTCAGTATCGCCTACCAGCACGTAGTTCTCGCCCATGTAAGTCCAGTGAGTTCCCGCATCCGGTTCAGGCAGGTTACGCAGCTTATACTGCTTGATGGTGTACTCAGGTGTCAGGTACTGCGCCGGGGCGAAATCACCAATCTTGTATTTCGTAAAATCGGCTACAAATTCCTGTTCCTCATAGGCCTGGATGCCAGAGGGGGCCGCTGTGGCTTGTGGCGCAGCAAATGCCGTGCTCGCCAGTGACATCAATACGCCCAGAAGTAGAATTTTACCTTTAGTCATTTTATCTCCAGATTTACCGTGGCCATTACTCTTGTTCTGCCGTTTCGTGGCTGAGCAACAGATAGTCTATTTTATGTTTTGCCGGTTGGCTAAGTGCGTTAAAAATGTAACAAATCAACACATCCTTAAGTTGCTCTGGCCAGACTCAATTATTTATATAGTGAATTTATTTCCTAATTTAAATTTATATTATTTATTTTTGTATTTATAAATTCCGAAAATGACGCGTTCGGACATAATAGCAGTTAATGTACTATGTTAATTTTTTTGTGAAGTGTTTATGATGCTTTTTAATTAATTTGTGTTGTTTTGGTTTTCCTCTTTTCAAAGATATCACCAGACAATCTCCAGTACAGCTAGTGTTTTTTTATTAGGTTGTTTCCTTGTAACTCTTTGATCGAAAGTAAAATTTTAAGTTAAGTGATGTGGCAAATTTAATGGGAGCTACAGGGAAATTGATGGGCATTTAACGGAATATATTAGAGTATCTCTTATTAATGACAACACCACTCCGCTCCAGTGTAAGTATTTTTTGCGCATTATTATTAACAGGCTGCACCATTACGCCCGGTCAACATATAAACACTTCTGGGAAAAATAATATTGCAGTTAGCGACAATCCATATGATTTAAATAAGAAAATGGATGTCTGGCCATTAACACCTTCAGTGATTGAACAGCTTCGAACAAGCCAGGTGAAATCTCAGGCAAATCCGAGTCTGGATGAACAATTAAAGCGCTGGGAGTACCGTATAGGCCCCGGAGATGTGTTGATGATCACCGTCTGGGATCACCCCGAGCTCACTACCCCTGCCGGGCAATACCGTAGCGCAAGCGACACCGGAAACTGGGTCGGCGCAGACGGAACGCTCTTTTATCCCTACGTCGGCAAGCTGCACGTTGCCGGAAAAACGCTCGCCCAGGTGCGCGAAGAGATCACCGCCCGACTGGACAGGGTGATTGAAAGCCCGCAGGTCGATGTCAGTATCGCGGCGTTTCGTTCGCAAAAAGCCTATGTCACTGGCGAAGTGGTGAAGTCAGGGCAGCAGCCAATTACCAATATCCCTCTGACCATTATGGATGCGATCAACGCGGCGGGTGGCCTCTCGACGGATGCAGACTGGCGAAATGTCGTGTTGACGCATAAGGGTAAGGATACCCGGATTTCTCTCTATGCCCTGATGCAGCACGGAGACCTGACGCAAAACAGGTTGCTGTGGCCGGGCGATATTCTGTTCGTACCACGCAATGATGCCCTGAAAGTTTTTGTCATGGGTGAAGTGGTGAAACAGAGCACCCTCAAGATGGATCGCAGCGGCATGACGCTGGCAGAAGCCCTGGCGAACGCGGGTGGCCTGAACCAGAGCATGGCCGATGCCACCGGCATCTTCGTCATACGCTCCAACGGCAAGAACAGCCAGGACGGCAAAATCGCGCGTATCTATCAACTCAATGCCCGCGACGCGTCTGCGATGGTGCTTGGCACTGAATTTCAGCTTCAGCCCTACGATATCGTCTATGTCACCACCGCGCCTGTTTCTCGCTGGAACAGAGTATTGACGCAGTTGGTGCCGACGATCAGCGGTGTGCATGATCTGACCGAAACTGTGCGCTTTATTAAATCGTGGCCTGAATAATGATCCGATCCATTCTGGTGATTTGTACGGGAAATGTTTGCCGTTCCCCGATTGGAGAGCGTCTGTTACAGCAACAGTTACCCTCGTTAACCATCGCATCAGCAGGTATTCGCGGTCTTGCCGGGTACCCGGCGGATCGTTATGCGCAAAAAGTCGCTGCCATGCATGGCCTGTCCCTGGCGGATCATGTGGCCCGCCCGCTGACGGCAGCGATGATGCGTGAATACGATCTGCTCCTGGCCATGGAGTCACAGCAAATAAACCGGATCTCGCTTATCGCGCCGGAGGCGCGTGGCAAAGCCTTGCTGTTTGGGCAATGGCTGAGGGAACAAGAGATCCCCGATCCGTACGGCAAAAGCATGGAAGCTTTTGAATATGTTTTTCGCCTGCTTGGCGAAGCAAGCCAGGAATGGGCCAACCGACTTACCGTTAAGGGATTACGTACATGCCGTCGAACATTGTAAATACCCAGGGTCATGCTGACAGTCATCATGAGCTTGATCTGGCGCGTCTTCTGGGAGAGTTAATCGATCATCGCGTTGCTATTCTCGGCATTACGCTAATTTTTGTGCTTCTGGGAACGTTTTATGCACTCTTTGCATCACCGGTCTATCTCGCCGATGCGATGGTGCAAATAGAAGATAAGCAGCAGAACAGCATTCTTAAAACCTTAGATCAGCTGACACCGACGCTTTCATCAGATTCCAGCGCCGAAATTCAGATACTGAAATCGCGAATGATCCTGGGTAAAACGGTGGAGGCGCTGCGCTTACGCGATGAAATAACCCAGGTTCGCCTGCCGCTGATAGGCAAAGCATGGGCGAAGCTTACCGGTCAACCCGCCGCTACGCTGATTCTGGATAATTTGACGATCCCTGAAATTCCAGGCAAGCCGATGATACTGACCCTGACCGCCGAAGATAACGGACGTTTTCTGCTGGAAGGGGAGGGCATCAACGCGCGCGGCACGGTAGGTACCCCCGTGCAGCATGCCGGGGTGAGCATTACCGTTCGCGAATTGTCAGCACCCCCTGGCACACAATTCAAGGTTCGGCAACGCGGGCAACTGGAGGTGATCAATGCCCTGAGCCGTCAGTTTAGCGTGACCGAGCAGGGTAAAGAGAGCGGGATCCTGATGCTGAGTCTGACTGGCCACGATCCTGTGCAGATCAAAGGCACGCTCAATCATATTATGCACAACTATCTGCAGCAGAATATTGCCCGCCAGGCCGCCCAGGATTCGCAGAGCCTCGACTTTCTGCAACGCCAGCTACCGCTGGTGCAGCAAGAGCTGGAGCAGGCCGAGGAGCGTCTCAATGCCTATCGTAAACAGCGTGACTCGGTGGATTTAACCCTGGAAGCCAAGTCAGTGCTGGAACAGATTGTTAACGTTGACAATCAGCTCAACGAGCTCACTTTCCGCGAGGCGGAGGTCTCTCAGCACTTTAAAAAGGACCATCCAACCTATCGGGCGCTGCGTGAAAAGCGGCAGACTTTAGAAAGCGAACGTGAACGACTGAACAAACGTGTGGAGACGATGCCGTCTACGCAGCAGCAGGTTTTGCGCCTGAGCCGCGACGTGGATACCAATCGGGCGGTTTATCTTCAGCTTCTGACCCGTCAGCAGGAGCTCAATATCTCCCGTTCCAGCACGATTGGCAATGCGCGCATTATCGACTCGGCAGCTACGCACCCTGAGCCTATCAAGCCGCGCAAGGCGACAATTGTGGCTTTCATGACCCTGTTCGGATTCTTCCTCTCGTCAGGGTGCGTGCTGGCGAAAGCGGCGCTACGACGCGGCATAAACGCTCCGGAACAGCTTGAAAAAGAGGGCATTAACGTTTATGCCACCTTGCCCCATTCGGTCTGGCTGCATAATAAAACGCGGGCGGGCGGCCGCTATTTCTTCAACTACTCCAGGCGGCATAAAATTAAAGATGTGCCATTCTTACCCGTCGACAGGCCGCTGGATAATTTTGTCGAAGCAGTGCGCGGGTTACGCACCAGCCTGCACTTCGCGATGATGGATGCCGCAAATAACATTCTCATGTTCAGCGGCCCGACTCAGGACTGCGGTAAAACACTGGTCAGTACCTCACTGGCGGCGCTGGTGACGCAGGTCGATAAACGGGTGCTATTTATCGATGCTGATATGCGTAAAGGCTACGTGCATAACATCTTTGGGTTGTGCAATGACGCCGGTTTATCGGATGTGCTGTCAGGCAAAGTGACCTTCCAGGCGGCGATTCAGACTTACACCAGCGGACAGTTTGATGTTGTGACCTGCGGGCAGTATCCGCCGAATCCCGCTGAGCTGCTATCGCACGATCGTCTTCGTGAATTTATGGCCTGGGCCAGCGAACGGTACGACATAGTGATTGTCGACGCGCCGCCGGTTCTGGCGGTCACTGATGCTGCGTTGGTAGGTCAGATCGCCGCCTCTACCCTGCTGGTGGCCCGGTTTAACGTGACCAGCGTTCGCGAGATGGAGGTCAGCCAGCATCGTTTACAGCAGATGGGGGTCAACATCAAAGGGGCGATTCTGAACGACGTCGTGAAATCGGCAGCCAGCTATTATGCTTCCGGTTATGATGCTTATGGCTATTCTGCCGGGCAGCACGGAAACAAGAAGAGTAAAGCGAGATAACGAAAGAGAGACCCGGCAGCGAGCGCTGCCGGGGGGGACAACTTACTTAGCCAGCAGCTCGTTCGCCGTGCGTTCCACCAGTGACAGCAGGACTTTAACATCCTCCAGAGTCACAATTGGGTTCAGCAGGGTCAGCTTCAGGCAGGTGACACCGTTATGCTCGGTAACACCCACGTTAGCGCGGCCTGATTCCAGCAGAGCATCGCCAATCTTCTGGTTGAGCAGCGCGATGGCCGCGTCATCCAGCTGATGCTCCGGACGGAAACGGAACAGAACGCTCGCCAGCTGCGGCGGCATGACCAGTTCCAGTCGCGGCTGCTCAGTGACATACGCCGCAACCTGTTGGGCCATGGTGACACCGTGATCGATGATCTCAGCGTATTTCTTCTCGCCCAGCGCTTCCAGGCTCATCCACAGCTTCAGCGCGTCAAAACGACGGGTGGTCTGCAGAGATTTGGATACCAGGTTTGGTACGCCAGCCTCTTCGTCGAACTCAGAGTTCAGGTACGCCGCCTGATAGCGCATCAGCTCATAGTGACGCGCCTCTTTCAGAAGGAACGCGCCGCAGCTGATGGTCTGGAAGAACTGCTTGTGGAAGTCCAGAGTAACGGAATCCACCAGCTCGATACCGTCGAGGTAATCGCGATACTTCTCGGACATCAGCAGCGCGCCGCCCCATGCCGCATCCACGTGCACCCAGATATTCTGCTTCGCCGCCAGCTCTGCAATAGCACGCAGCGGATCGATAGCACCCGCATCGGTGGTGCCTGCGGTGGCAACGATCGCCAGAATCTGTTCGCCGTTGGCATTGCACTGCTCAATTTTCGCGGCCAGATCGGTCAGATCCATGCGCGAACATTCGTCAGTTTTTACCTGGATAACGGACTGGTAGCCGAGGCCCATCAGCGCCATGTTCTTCTGCACGGAGAAGTGCGCGCTCTCGGAGCACAGCACCCGGATCTTACGCAGATCGCCCACCAGACCATCCTGCTGGACGGAGTGGCCCTGACGCGCAAAGAAGGCATCGCGCGCCAGCATCAGACCCATCATGTTGCTCTGGGTGCCGCCGCTGGTGAAGACCCCAGCGTCGCCCGCCTGATAACCCAGGCGGGTACGCAGCCACTCGATCAGTTTTATCTCGATAATGGTCGCGGACGGGCTCTGATCCCAGGAGTCCATGCTCTGGTTAGTGGCGTTGATCATCACTTCCGCCGCCTGGCTTACCACCAGGCTCGGACAGTGGAGATGCGCCACACACTGCGGATGATGCACCGCCAGGCTGTCTTTCAGGAAATATTCAACGGCACGCTCAATAGCAGTTTCGTTGCCCAGCCCTTCCGGACTGAATTCCAGGTTAATACGTTCGCGCAGTTCGGCGACCGTTTTACCCTGATACATTTCCGGCTGTTTCAGCCACTGCATGACCGCCTGGGTGCTCTGCTCGATCGCCTGCTGGTAGGCTTCGATGCTTTGCGCCGAGGACGACAAAATCGGGTTTAAATCTGACATTCTATCCATTGTCTCCGGTTAAACTGGGCGAACGCCCGCAGCAAGCAGCGCCTGCTCAAATTTGTCCAGGAACACATTCAGCTCCTGATCGCTGATCAGCAGGGAAGGCAGCAGACGCACAACGTTACCGTTACGGCCGCCACGCTCCAGAATCAGGCCCGCTTCGAAGCACTTCTTCTGGATCAGCGCAGAGAGCTCGCCGTCGCCCGGGAAGCAGCCCATATGGTCGGCAGCTTCGTGCGGTTTGACGATCTCAATACCGATCATCATGCCCAGACCGCGCACGTGACCGATAACCGGATAGCGTTTCTGCAGTTCAACCAGCTTCGCTTTCAGCCACTCGCCCTGGGCGGCAACTTTATCGGCGATGTTCTGCTCTTTGAGGATCTGCAGGGTGGTGAGGCCGGTAGCCATCGCCAGCTGGTTGCCACGGAAAGTACCGGTATGGTGACCCGGAGACCAGGCATCGAACTGCTTTTTGATACCCAGAACGGCCAGCGGCAGACCGCCGCCTACAGCTTTGGACATCACTACGATGTCTGGCTGGATACCTGCGTGTTCGAAGGCGAAGAATTTACCGGTACGGGCAAAACCAGCCTGAACTTCGTCGAGGATCAGCAGAATGCCGTGCTCTTCGGTCACTTTACGGATGCGCTGCAGCCATTCAACCGGCGCCGGGTTCACACCACCTTCGCCCTGGACAGCTTCCAGGATCACGGCAGCAGGTTTACGCACGCCGCTTTCCACGTCGTTGATCAGGTTTTCGAAGTAGTAGGCCAGCGCTTTCACGCCCGCTTCACCACCGATACCCAGCGGGCAGCGGTACTGGTGTGGGTAAGGCATGAACTGGACTTCAGGCATCATGCCGTCAACTGCTTCTTTCGGAGAGAGGTTGCCGGTCACGGACAGTGCGCCGTGGGTCATGCCATGATAAGCACCGGAGAAGCTGATAATGCCGCTACGGCCAGTCACTTTTTTCGCCAGCTTCAGCGCGGCTTCAACGGCGTCTGCACCGGATGGGCCGGTAAACTGCAGGCAGTACTCTTTACCCTGACCAGGCAGCAAGGAGAGCAGGTATTCTGAGAACGCATCTTTTAACGGCGTCGTCAGATCCAGGGTATGTAACGGCAAGCCGCTGGTAATGACACTTTGAATGCTTTTCAGCACATCAGGATGGTTATGACCCAGCGCCAGCGTTCCCGCACCGGCCAGGCAATCAAGATACTCTTTATTATCCGCATCGGTGATCCACACCCCTTCCGCCTTAGTAATAGCTAAAGGCAGTTTGCGCGGATAACTCCTGACATTGGATTCCATTTCGGCCTGACGGGCCAGATAGGTTTCGTTGGTTTTGAAAGAAGAAGCATTCAAAGTATCAATACGGACTTTATCCGTCATCATATCACTCCTACAACCGCAGCTCAGCACGTGGCTCCGATTGAATAATTAATGAAAAAAATGAGAAGGGCCTCAAAAAACGCGGCCAATATAGAGCCTTTTTGCCCGGGGCTCAATGGTTAATTGTTTATCGTTTTGTAACGCGCGTTGAATCAACGCGCGTAAGGCGTAACCCCGCATGGTAGCTGAGGTTTTGTGGGGGGCGCTTCGTGTAAAAAAGAGGGGCGTTTTAGAATACTTTTGGACTACTTTTGAACGACGTTCAGAATGCCGTTGTCGCGGCCATGGGTTTTGTTCCATGAGGCATCGGTCACGCCGTCCGCATCCAGAGAGATCGACAGGACGTAGCCTGCGCCTCTGACTTCGTAGAAGTTAGCGTTAAAGCGTTTCACCGTGGCTTTTTTGCCGTTGATGGTCGCCTGAGTAAAGCCGTTATTGACGCTGGCTTTGATGCCATTGGCGCTAAATGACGCTTCACGCAACGGGTCGGCGACGTGTGCCGCCTGACTGTGTTGTACGGCTTCGTGCGCATTCTCAAGGGCCTGTTTTTCCGCCGCGGCATTGATGGCGGCCTGACGGTTCTGATCGGCAACGTAGCAGGCGTCGCGGCTTACGCCTTTGGCCTGACACTGCGCTAAGCGCTGCTCTTCTGAGACGCAGCCCGCAAGAAGCGTAGCTACCATCCCTACTAACAGAATCTTTTTCATACATTAACCTTAAATAAGTTGAGGAACCGATATTCCTCGGGGTTGATAAGCTCATTATTGTTGGTCTGGCCATTCTATGCGTGCGTCTATAGTAGAAACGCAGCGATGGCTCGCGGTGACTATCGCGGAAGAGGCGCGTTATCAGGTTGATGAAGATCACATTTAGCACGAATAGCTAAAAACTTGAGAGTTATCCTGGGACGATTATTGGAGGTTGGGTGAAAAACAAACTATATCTTACGCAAACGGTGGGCCGTGAGAAAAGCGGGGGAACACTAAACATTATTTATAAGCTGGGTAATGACTCCAACTTACTGATAGTGTTTTATGTTCAGATAATGCCCGATGACCTTGTCATGCAGCTCCACCGATTTTGAGAACGACAGTGACTTCCGTCCCAGCCTTGCTACGCACCACGCCTTCAGTAGCGGAGCAGGAAGGACATCTGATGGAAATGGAAGCCACGCAAGCACCTTAAAATCACCATCATACACTAAATCAGTAAGTTGGCAGCATTACCAGTAGCGTAATGCGTATGTAGGAAGTTAGCTTCCTTGTGCGTCAATGGTGCCAATGCCGCATCAACTTGCGCTTTCGCGGATTTCATATGGGCGATCTGCCCATCGTCCTGCTTATCAGGATCAACCAGAAGCATAATAGAACCAGCTTTATAGCTTTTGCCTGTCCCATTCAGTGTAACGAATAACTCTTTGGCTCCTGCAGGTGGGTTTTCCGTAAACAGCAGACGCTGCCAGGCCTCTGTGGTGCCGCCATAAGGGAGAACAGCAAAACCTGCATCTATGCCAGGCTTCTTCTTCGCTGTCTGAGCGTACTGTTCAGGGTCTGGTTCAATCTGATCTGGGAATACAGGCATTTTGACGAGGTAAGACAGATCGGTATGCGCTACTGATTTTTCTCCACCAAGTTCGTAATCATCAACGAAGTTTGAAGGGACGAATTTCGCTTTGCAGGGGCAGGAGCTATAGCTGTGCAGCGTTCCAGCTATCCTTTTACCATGTATAGAGTCAGTATCAAGACCGCCACAGATACGGTAACGACCTGGATGTTTACCACAGGTCACTTGATGACCTTCACAGGCCATGTCTTTACCGAAAAACTGGTGATCATTCCATCCTTCAATAATCCGACCGCCGCATACCGTCTTATCACCTCTGAACAGAAAGTAACCTTTGGCTGCCATTAGTGCTTACTCCCTGGCATGGTTAAAAATCCTTTCGGGAATGTGTCACCTTCAGGGAAAATCAGCCTGCTGACGGATTGTGGTGTTGAGATTATTTCGTCTCCATTATCAAGTATACTTCCAACCAGTGTTGCAGATGCGCCCTGCATAATACGTGCTTCACCTGCACCGGAAATAACAGTGGCTTCACTGCCGTCAGCGTAAACAACTTTATCTCCAACTCGTGCAATCCTATAACTGCCAGCCGTACCACCTCCCGAAACATTGCAGAGCATTCCCCCGTCGCGGGTAACGCTTCCCACCACAGCGAATCGAAAAATGTAAGTTATTTGGCGACTAACGTGTTTGTTAAAATCTTCAAACTCTTCGCGAGTCTTGCTGTCCCAGCTTTCTAAAAAATCTTCGTAGTAGGGTGACTGTGAAGAGGATTCTCGGAGTTCAGGCGTGATCTCAATGGTGTATTGCTGCATAAATCCCTATGCTTGTTGTGGAAATGAATTCTGTGGCTATTTTACAAACAATGACCACATGAGCAACAAGTATTGAACTTAAGTAAAACTACGTTTCGTAACAGATGGTTGGGAGGTGGGGCGATGCTTTGTAATATTGCTTGGTCTATTGAGTACAGACCTTGAGTTACTTACGATTTTACACCGACAACCTCTAAATATCAGGTTAATACTAAAAAATCAGTATCAAGTTTCGACAGTTGTTAACATTAGCTGTAAGCAGCGGCCAAAGCAGTACAGGCTGTTAAACATTAAAGGAGCTTCGGTTCCTTTTTGCTATCCAAGGCAAGTGTCATAAAGGGGGTTATTTGGATTTTCAATGTGAAACAACGATAACCGGGACGCCAGGCTTGTAACAGCAAACGCCTTACCTAAGCTTGTTAAAAGCTTCTAATCTGTACCAAATAACTTGGGGTGCCCTTCTTTGTTAAGGCTGAGAAATATCCGTACCACCACCTCACCTGGATAATGCCAGCGTAGGGGGCCGAAATGCGGCCTATTTATCATGAGATTGACTCTCTATTTGGCCGTGCTGAATGCACTTGGGGTACAAAATGGGCATAATCATAATGTTGATTTTCCGCGTGGTTCTGCAATGTCATTCAGCAGCGGCAATGCGCCAGTGTACAGGGTGAATCCTACATTCAATCTAAAACTTGAGGCAGCTGTACCGCTAACTATCGCCAGCGATTCGAGCAGGCTTGCGGATTACGTCGATTTCCAAGAAACCAGCTTTATGCAATCGTTCACGTTATTAGCGTTAAGCGGTCAATTATCTACAGATGACTAAGATACAGGGGCATTTGCCCCTTTTATCATTTACGCCCTTTGTTGGACTGAGCCAGAACAGAGGCGGCAAGTTCTTTGGTCAATTCACTTGAGCGAGGGTTGTTGAGGGCAGCAGATGCTTTATGTTCCATTGCTCCGCTTGTTTGGTTCGAAGAACCCTTTTGAGAAAGTGCTGAACCAGCAAGGCTCTTTTGGATTTCAGATGCGTTAGGGTTGTTCAGGGTTTGTGCAGCTACTGATGCAACTTTGCTTGATGTTTGCTTTGAATTATTAGCCATTCTCAATACCTATTCAGGAAGTGAAATGTAGTACATGTTGTATTTTTTTTATGAATAAACGCAACATGTAGTATTAAGGATAACCCTCCCCGTTTCGCTTTGCAATGATGCGCAATCATCTCACTGGGTAAATTCACAGTTTGTAATACGTGCGGCGTTTATTGCTGAATAACCGGTATGGAAATGCAATAAATTAGATGATTACACTGGTTATTTTGATTGTTATTTGAGCTTTAGTCATGAATCTAGTGGGGTACAAGCTGGGGTACAGCGTGAAGAAGCGATAACAGGAAGGGCGGGCTTGCTTCAGCGAGCAACTTCCCATAAGCTGGCAAAAAGTATAGAGATTCAATCTACATGACTCGGGGTGCCCTTCTTTGTGAAGGCTGAGAAATACCCGTACCACCTGATCTGGATAATGCCAGCGTAGGGGGCCAAGATTCCGATTACTATTCATGTGGTTACATTTCTTTTTGTCCGTGTGTAATGCACCTAAGGTACAAAAAGAGCGTGATCATGAGGTACAAAACTCTGCCATACACGTTTCAACGAAACGGTAATTACTATCTACAAATCCGGCTTTCAAATGGCAGGATGTATAAAAAATCACTCCTTACAGATAGCTATCACCAAGCCTCAGCTTTGATGATTAACATCACTCCGCACATCCCATTTGTTAAATCATTAGCAACTCCGACTCCGATGTTTGATGCGTTTATCTCAAACCTGATCGTGTCAGAACGTAGGACTGTGACACTTCCGCTGTTATCCAGTCTGCCGCTTGCTGTATCCCCTAAAATTGGGGATCCATCGGCACAAGTTGAGCCGGAAAACGCATTAACTCTCTCTGATGCTTGGGCTATGTACAAAGCCGAAAAGGGGATGAATTGGACTAAATCGATCTCAATGGCGAATGAACGTTACATTGAAGTATTGCTTGTAGTGTTAGGAGAAAATACGGATGTAACTGCGATCACCAAACAGGACATTAGACAGGTGATGGAAGTTGTTGAGAATGTTCCTCCTCGTTTCCTGATAGCCGCCAAAATATCCGCTCTGTGCCAGTTCTCAGTACTGGCATTTTGCTCCTTTATCTGCGATTCTGATTGATTGTGAATACTCATAATGACCACTCATTACTAACATTAAGAATATGATTGATCATTAAAAGGAATTCGTCAAATAAAAATAAGGAACAAAGTTCCTTTAAATCTGATGGGTTGTGCATGGCTGGCAAAAAAGAAAGCGTTGAACAGTTCAGTGAAAGGCTAAAATCAATAGTACCTTCTGGTACAGGACGAGATTTCGCCAAAAAAGCAGGCATAGGGTACAGTACTGTACATAACTATCTTCAGGCTGTTTCAAGCCCAACTTTAGAAAATCTTGTTCTACTGGCTAAGGCTGGAGACGTGTCGGTTGAATGGCTGGCGACAGGAAAAGAGTTTTCAAAAACGACAAGCACAGACCAAGTCGAGAAACTGTTAAAAATTCCTTTTATTGATGGCGAAGATTTCCTTTTACTGGACTCAAATGCTTTCCCCAATTTGCGGGATAAAAGGGCAAACCTCGCAGCCCTTCGCGTTAAGACTGATGTAATGGAGCCAACATTCATGGTTGGTAGCGTCTTGCTTATAAACCAGAACCAAAAGCAGCTACGGGATGGTAAAGTAGTAGTACTCCACAAAGAAGGAAACTACCTGTACAAACGAGTCCAAGTGGCGCCAGATGGATACAATTTAAGCAGTGATAACACCAAATACTGTGCGATAACCGTCAATCAGGGTTCACTATCTTCCTTTGATGTGCTGGGAGAAGTGCTGGTAGTACTTAATCAACTGTAATTTAACGCTCTCAGTGCATCTCTGAGGCGTTTTCTGACAGATTAGATATGTGAGTACTGTTTTTAGCTACTTCCACTTCAGGGGCTCCCTGTGCGTTTTGTCCGAAGCACCATCATGAAGGGGGATTAATCGGATCGGGGTCGCTTCGCTCGGGTCAGTACTGACAAGGCACGTCGCACTTACCAATTCACTTTAGGTACTTCACTTGATGTACTAACACCTATCGAGCAAAGCGAGAAGTAACGCCTTGCGTCTTTTCGAGTACCGCGAGAAAAACGCAACGTAACGATCTAATATTTGGTTTTTAAGAGGCTGACGAGCGAAGCGAAGTTAGCCTCTTCAGAGGCTGAATATCAGTAAGACATTATTCTTTGAATTCACGGAGTATCGGTTAATATTAATATAAGGTCGCAAGATAGTGGTAGGTACACTATACCTCAATAAAATCAATGAATTAGCGTCTTTATATAGTGTTTTTGGGTCGTATCTGTACTCATCTTGCGAAGTAAGGCTATCATTCTGCGAAGCAATTATTTCGCAGAATCATCAATCATATGCTGAAGTACTGCAATAATTTCCTGTGCTGATGCTCCGTTATCATACATCTTATCAATTTCGTACTTATCGACTGGCGTTAAGTAATGGTGTCCATCCTGAGCTGCCTTAAACAGTCTAACACCTTTCTTATGTGCTGTAACCAATGCTACAGATAACTGTTTAATGATTGTAAGAAACTTACGTACAGTATTAATAGTTGGCGGTGAATCCTCTTTGTACTTAGCTGAATAGTAATCTAACCAGTACTTAATAGCATCTGTATTCACTTCATAAATATTAAAAAGTACATAATATACTTTCTTGTGTGGATATCCTTTCTTACCAGAACATTTAGTAATAATCTCAGTAACAATTTTTTTCCATTTAATGTAAGATCATTGTAACTACTAAAGTTACCAGCTATATTTTTAAATTCAGTGTTGTTAAAAGTTTGTTTTTTGCCTGCCATAAATAATCCTGTTATAACCACCAAATATAATATAAGTTGGTTTTTATTAATTAGTAAATATGATTAAAGAAGTTTATAATGTATGTCTTATTTCTTTGTCGCCATCAGCTATTTCTTTTATCTGCTTAAATTGTAATTCATTAGTTAATGGCATTAATGCCATTATCCAAAGTATCACAATCGAAGAACCTGTTTTTTTATTACAGCTTCAATATCATTAACCCAGCTTGAATGTCATCTTTCAGTAATTAATGTGCTGTTTGCTATTGATAACGCTATATTGCATTATCAGGCAGTATACTTAATATAGGATAGAAGCTTTAATCGTTTCAAACATTTTTCCATTAAGCACCATTATTAATTATATAGCATAAAATATATGTTTTTCCTGAACCAAACTCAGCAGATACATACTTAAACTTGGTAAAAATAGATGTAGGATTAATCATTTGTATACGCTCCATATTGATAAATTTAGAAAGGCCGATTCATGCGAGTGAGTCGGCCTTTTTTTGGGGAGATGGATTAGTTGTTTAACTGGGCCTGTGTAAATGATTAAATTTTACTTTTTGATACCAGTTTTTGTATTTCGTGAGTTTGTTATTTCTTAGCTTCTCTATGTATCCTTTTGGCAATCGCACTTTTAATATGTTACATATTCGTGCTGAGGACATATCGCTACATAGAATGTTTTCATATTGTTCAAAAGTAAGTGATATGTCTGATACAATTGTTTTTTTACGAATTGATTTATTCAGCGTCTTTCTATTGGTACGTATTTCATTTGTTTTCATATATTATATCTCATCGTCCTTTTATATCTTTCCCGGAGATTCGTCTTTTCACCCATTCATCTGAAATAGTTGATAGGCCGGATGGGAAATTGTTAAAATGCATCATTACCTCGTATTCCTCTTCTAATGCTTTCAGTTTAGATAGCATTTCATCTTCATAATGATCTTTCATTTTCATTTGATAACCTGTTTCATTGTCTGTGTCGCTTTTAGTATATGTTATAAAAATAATCCGTTTCACAAAAATAAATTGTTAATGTAAGAGGGTATTTTATATGGGTAATTACATGCTAATGTTTAATGGGGAATAATAGTTGTCTGCTTCTCCCCTCGCACATTTAATCTGATGCCGTATATATATCGATTGATATTGAGTATAGAGATTGTGATGGTGGAGTAGGTCAGAAGTTGATTTGAAAAGTATTAAGTTCTATTGTTTTCCTATGAGGTACAAAATGGGGTACAAGGTGAGGTACAGCGTGATAATGTAATATTCATAAGATCAATCTTGTATCAGCACGTGACTTGACGTAACCTACTAATTGATAAAGAAATGTAATCTTCATGACTCGGGGTGCCCTTCTTTGTGAAGGCTGAGAAATACCCGTACCACCTGATCTGGATAATGCCAGCGTAGGGAAGTCAGATGCCCTCCGGGCTATCGCTTCTTCGCGCAAGGCAGGAGCGATACCATGCAGCCTGACCTGCTTAATCTACACGCCTTACACCATTTCCGAACCCGTTCTCCGCTGACCCACTGCATGACCAACGATGTGGTGCAGACCTTTACCGCCAATGTCCTGCTGGCCCTTGGTGCATCACCGGCGATGGTGATTGAAGCCGAAGAGGCCGAACAATTCTCCGCGCTGGCCGATGCGCTGCTGATCAACGTCGGCACCCTGACCGCACCGCGCGCCCAGGCGATGCGCCGGGCGATTGAAAGTGCGGTAGCGGCGGACAAGCCCTGGACGCTCGATCCGGTAGCCGTTGGCGCGCTGGCGTACCGGACCCGTTTTTGCCAGCAAATTCTCACCCTGAAACCGGCGGCCATTCGCGGCAATGCCTCGGAAATTCTCGCGCTCGCCGGAATGAGCGCGGGCGGACGCGGCGTGGACACCACCGATACGGCAGCCAGCGCGCTGCCCGCCGCCCAGGCGCTGGCGCGGCAAACCAATGCGATTGTGGTGGTAACGGGGGAGGTGGATTACGTCACTGACGGACTGCGCACCCAGACCCTGACGGGGGGCAACCCGATGATGACCCGGGTGGTGGGCACCGGCTGCGCGCTGTCGGCGGTGGTGGCGGCCAGTTGTTCGTTGCCGGGCGATCGGCTGGATAACATCGCGGCGGCCTGCGGCTGGATGAAACGGGCCGGTACCCTTGCGGCTGCCCAAAGCCGCGGGCCGGGCAGTTTTGCGGCAGCGTTCCTTGATGCCCTGTGGACACTGGGGGCACAACGATGAAACGCATTAATGCCCTGACCATTGCCGGCACCGACCCCAGCGGCGGGGCCGGGATCCAGGCCGACCTGAAAACCTTCTCCGCGCTCGGCGCATACGGCTGCTCGGTGATCACTGCCCTGGTAGCCCAGAATACCCGCGGGGTGCAGTCGGTCTATCGCATCGAACCTGATTTCGTGGCGGCGCAGCTGGAGTCGGTGTTTAGCGATGTACGCATCGACACCACCAAGATTGGCATGCTGGCGGAGGCCGATATTGTCGAGGCCGTCGCGGAGCAGCTCCTGCGTCATCAGGTTAAAAACGTAGTGCTGGATACGGTGATGCTGGCGAAAAGTGGCGATCCGCTCCTTTCACCTTCCGCCGTCGATACGCTGCGCAAGAAACTGCTGCCGCAGGTGGCGCTCATTACCCCTAACTTACCCGAAGCCGCGGCGTTACTGGATGCGCCCCATGCCCGCAATGAGCAGGAGATGAAAGCCCAGGGCGATGCCCTGCTGGCGATGGGGTGTGAAGCGGTGCTGATGAAGGGCGGGCATCTGGACGATCCTGAAAGCCCCGACTGGCTGTTCACCCGGGATGGAACCCTGCGTTTTACCGCCCCGCGCATCAATACCAAAAACACCCATGGCACCGGCTGTACGCTCTCGGCCGCGCTGGCGGCGCTGCGCCCGCGGCATAATAGCTGGGCGGATACGGTGCGCGAAGCCAAAGCCTGGCTCTCCTGCGCGCTGGCAGAGGCGGATACGCTGGAAGTGGGGCAGGGCATTGGTCCAGTCCATCATTTCCATGCGTGGTGGTGAAGGTTAGCGCTTATCGCTGGAAAAATCGCCACCCACGGACCAGGCTTAGGGAGCTCGCAATCCTGTGAGCCTGGAGAAAACATGCCGACAGCCCGTCGGCACTAAGGGGAGCAAACCTATGACTGATATTGCGCAGTTGCTTGGCAAAGATGCCGAAAGCCTGTTACAGCATCGTTGTATGACCATTCCAGCCGACCAGCTCTATCTGCCTGGCCATGACTACGTCGACCGCGTGATGGTCGACAACAACCGCCCGCCAGCGGTACTGCGAAATATGCAGACCCTGTATAACACCGGGCGTCTGGGGGGAACCGGCTATCTGTCGATCCTGCCGGTGGACCAGGGGGTAGAACACTCGGCCGGGGCGTCGTTTGCCGCTAACCCGCTCTATTTCGATCCGAAGAATATTGTCGAGCTGGCAATCGAGGCGGGCTGTAACTGCGTGGCCTCCACCTATGGCGTGCTGGCCTCGGTCTCCCGCCGTTACGCGCACCGCATCCCGTTCCTCGTCAAGCTTAACCACAACGAAACCCTGAGCTACCCTACCGAATATGACCAGACCCTGTATGCCAGCGTCGAGCAGGCGTTCAACATGGGTGCGGTAGCGGTAGGGGCGACCATCTATTTCGGCTCGGAGCAGTCGCGCCGCCAGATAGAAGAGATCTCCGCCGCCTTTGAGCGCGCCCATGAGCTGGGCATGGTGACGGTGCTGTGGGCCTATCTGCGTAACCCGGCCTTCAATAAAGACGGTACGGATTACCACGTCTCTGCCGATTTAACCGGGCAGGCCAACCATCTGGCAGCCACCATCGGGGCGGATATCGTTAAGCAGAAAATGGCCGAGAACAACGGCGGCTATACGGCGGTCAAGTTTGGCTATACCGACGATCGGGTCTACAGCAAACTGACCAGCGATAACCCCATCGACCTGGTACGCTACCAGCTGGCGAACTGCTATATGGGCCGCGCGGGGCTGATCAACTCCGGTGGCGCGGCAGGGGGCGAGACCGATCTCACCGACGCGGTGCGCACGGCGGTGATCAATAAACGTGCGGGCGGCATGGGGCTGATCCTCGGCCGTAAGGCGTTTAAAAAATCGATGGCCGACGGCGTGAAGCTGATTAACGCCGTGCAGGACGTCTATCTCGATAAAAAAGTCACTATCGCCTAGCCATTCTGCCCCTCTTCCGTTGGAAGAGGGGCAGATGCCGGGCAACACTTCGTTTGCCCGGCCTACAGCGACGAGAACTACTAACGAAACCTTGTTTCATTTCATTCAAATCACCCTCCCGATCCACTTCACATTTCCCCTCTCTTTTGTGAAAAGTGTCACTTCTGCCCGTGCAAATGCACAAAAAATGGTCAGCGCTTAGCGGAATTTGTCTAAGGAAGTGGATGAATTTTGCGCTTAAAGTTAGTTTCGAAACAGCTTTTCAAAATGAAAGAACACGCTGAACCTACGCCGTTTTAAGGATAAAAAATGAAAATTGAATCTGTAAACGTCACCGTCTTTCAGTATCCCACCCGCCGGGTCTCTGACAGCGCCGGACACTCCCATCCGGGACCGGAAAGCCTGGCAAAAATGGCGATGCTGACCATTACTGCAGACGATGGCACCAAAGGGTACGCCTTTGCACCGCCGGAAGTGGTGCGCCCCTTTGTGGTCAACACCTTCTTTCGTAAAGTGCTGGTCGGCCAGGATGCGTTTAATCGCGAGAAGATCTGGCAGGAGCTGGCGCACTGGCAGCGCGGCAGCGCTCATCAGCTGACCGAGCGCGCGCTGGGCTTTGTTGAGCAGGCGCTGTGGGATCTGATTGGCCGCAAACTCAATATGCCGGTGTGGAAACTCCTCGGCGGCTACCGCGGCAAAGTCCCTGCCTACGGCAGCACCATGTGCGGCGATGACCTGCCGGGCGGCCTCTCTACCCCGGAAGAGTACGCCAGCTTTGCCGAAAAGCTGGTCGCCCGCGGCTATAAGGCGATCAAGCTCCACACCTGGATGCCGCCAGTCTCTTTCGCCCCCAACCCGAAAATGGATATCAAAGCCTGCGCCGCAGTGCGTGAAGCGGTCGGGCCGGATATCGACCTGATGATCGACGGCTACCACTGGTACAGCCGCGCGGAAGCGCTGTGGATCGGTAAGGAGCTGGAAAAACTGAATTTCACCTGGTTTGAAGAGCCGATGGAAGAGGAGAGCATGGCCTCCTATGCCTGGCTGGCGGAAAACCTCTCCATTCCGATTATCGGGCCGGAAAGCCTGGGCGGTAAGCACCACAGCCGCGCCGACTGGGTGAAGGCGGGGGCCTGCGACATCCTGCGTGCCGGTGCCAACGGCGTGGGCGGCATTTCGCCAACCCTGAAAGTGGCGAACCTGGCCGAATCGTTTGGTATGGACTGTGAAGTGCACGGCAACGGCGCGGCGAGCCTGGCGGTGATTGGCGCGATCAAGAACTGCCGCTGGTACGAGCGCGGCCTGCTGCACCCGTTCCTCGATTACGATGAGCCAGCTGCGTACCTGCACAGCCTGATCGACCCAATGGATGAAAACGGCATGGTCAGCCTGCCGACGCGCCCGGGACTCGGCGAAGAGATTAATTTTGCGTATATCGAAGCCAATACCGTCAGCCACGACTGATAAATAAAATTTCTACCCTACAAACGGTATACACAGATGAACAAAAACTCCCTCACGAGGGCGTGTTTACTCGCGCTCTCGCTGATGATGGGGAGCGGTGCGGCGTACGCGAAAACGCCGCCCGATCAGCTCATCATCGGTATGAACATGAACAACCTGCTGACCCTCGATCCGGCCGCGATGACCGGCAACGAAGTGGTCGGCATTGTGGTCAATCTCTACGATTCGCTGGTGGAATTGGACCCCAACACTCTCACTAACGTCAAACCGGCGCTGGCGAAATCCTGGGATATCTCGCCGGACGGCAAAACCCTGACCTTCCACCTGCGCGATAACGTCACTTTCCATTCCGGTAACCCGCTGACCGCCGAAGACGTGGTGTGGTCCATGCGCCGCCTGCTGCACCTCAACCTAGCTCAGGCCTCGGTATGGAAATCTTACGGTTTCAGCAAGAAGAACATCGACCAGCAGGTGAAAGCGCTGGATGACTACACCGTGCAGCTTACCCTGCCTAAGGCCAACGACCCACAGCTGGTGATCTACTCCCTCGGCGCGCTGGGCAACCTTGGCGTGCTGGATCGTAAAACGGTGCTCAGCCACGAGGTGAACAACGACTGGGGCAACCGCTGGCTCACCACCAACGAAGCCGGTTCCGGGCCGTTTATGCTGGAGACCTGGCAGGCAAAAGATGTGCTGCGCATGCAGCGCAATCCGCACTACTGGCGCGAAGAGCCGAAGATGAACCGCGTAGTGTTGCGCCACTTCCAGGAGTCGCAGACCCTGCGCCTGATGGTGGAGAAGGGCGATCTGGATATCGCCAGCAACATGGCGGTGGCTGACATCAACGCTCTGCGCAAGGATCCGCAGCTGACGGTTGAAGCCGTGCAAAAGGGTACGGTCTACTACGTAGCGATGAGCATGAAGGAGAAACACTTCGCCAACCCGAAAGTGCGCGAGGCGGTGCGCTATCTCATTGACTATCAGGGTATCAACAAGGCGCTGATGCCGGGCTACGGCGTGCTGCACCAGCGGCCCATCAAAGCGGGAATGCCGTCGACGCTGCCGGATCCGGGCTACAAACTCGATATTCCGCGCGCCAAAAAGCTGCTGGCGGAGGCGGGCTATCCGGAAGGTTTTGACACCACCCTGCGGGTGCTGGCGGATCAGCCGTTCCTCAATATCGCCATCGCCGTACAGTCCACGCTGATGCAGGCGGGCATCAACGCCAAAATCATTACCGGCACCGGGAATCAGATCTACGGCGCGATGCGTGAGCGTAAGTTCGACATGCTGGTGGGGCGCGGCGGCAGCGGCGTGGAACCGCATCCTCACTCCAGCCTGCGCGCGCTGGTCTATAACCCGGACAACAGCGACGCAGCCCGGTTAACTAACTTCCAGGGCTGGCGCACCAGTTTTTACGACAAAACGCTGAACGAGATGATCGATAAAGCGCTACTGGAGCGCGATCCGCAAAAACAGATCGCCGACTACCAGCAGATTCAGGTGCGTTACGACCAGCTGATCCCGGCGCTGATCCCGCTCTCCCAGATGGTCGATTCGGTGGTGGTGCGTAACGAGGTGAAAAACTTCCAGTCGCATCCGTCGGCCACCACCTTCCTGCGGGAAGTCTACAAAACCGGAGGTGAAAAATGAGTGTTGCGATCCTCGCTCCAGGCTCCCGCACCCGGCGTTTCTCAAAACGCCTGACCCAGGTGCTGGTGACCCTGTTCGGCCTGCTGGTGCTGACCTTTTTCATTGGACGCGTGATGCCGGTGGATCCGGTGCTGGCGATTGTCGGCCCGGATGCCGACCACAGCACCTATCAGCAGGTCTATCAGCAGCTGGGCTTTGATAAATCCCTGCTGACCCAGTTCGGTATCTACCTGAACAACCTGCTGCACGGCGATTTTGGCAATGCCCTGCTAACCGGCAAACCGGTGCTGGATGACATTCTGCGCGTCTTCCCGGCCACCCTCGAGCTGGCAACCATGGCGATTATTGTCGGTGCCGGTTTAGGTATCCCCCTGGGGGTGCTGGCCGCCGCGCGCCGTAACAGCGTCTCGGATTATGTGGTACGCATCATCAGCCTGGCCGGGTACTCCACGCCAATCTTCTGGGTGGGGATGATGGGGCTGCTGCTGTTCTACGCCTGGCTTGGCTGGGTAGGGGGCGCCGGACGGCTGGATTTAGGGCTGGATGGCCTGGTGCCACGCCGCACCGGGCTGATGACCGTCGATGCCCTGCTGGCGGGTAACAGCGCGGTCTTCTGGAACGCCATTAACCATCTGGTGCTGCCCGCCTCGCTGCTGGGCTTCCACTCCCTGGCTTACATTAGCCGCATGACCCGCAGCTTTATGCTGGCCCAGCTGTCGCAGGAGTTCATCATCACCGCCCGGGTAAAAGGCTTAACCGAGCGCCAGGTGATCTGGAATCACGCGTTTCGCAATATCCTGGTGCAGCTGCTGACGGTAGTGGCGCTGGCCTACGGCTCGCTGCTGGAAGGGGCGGTGCTGATTGAAACCGTCTTCTCCTGGCCGGGCTTTGGCTCCTATCTCACCGGCAGCCTGCTGCTGGGGGATATGAATGCGGTAATGGGCTGCGTGCTGCTGGTGGGGATGATCTTCGTGATGCTCAACCTGCTCTCCGACATGCTGTATCAACTCTTTGACCCGAGGACGAAATCATGACCGTTTCTCTGGATACACCGCTGCGCGCTTCCCGCAGCGAAGGACGCCAGCGCCTGGCGCGGATGGCCCGCCGTACCTTTGGCTTTGCCGGGCAGATGGCGCGTAACCCGCTGACGGCCATTGGCGGCGGCATTATTCTGCTGCTGTTGATCGTGGCGGCCTTCGCGCCCTGGATCGCCCCGTACAACCCGCTGGTGCAGGATCTGAATAACGCCCTGGTGGCGCCGAACGCGCAGCACTGGTTCGGCACCGACGAGTTTGGCCGGGATATCTTCAGCCGCCTGGTCTACGGCTCGCGCATCACGCTCTATATCGTGCTGCTGGTGTCGGTCACCGTCGGCCCGCTGGGGCTGCTGTTGGGGGTTACTGCCGGCTACTTTGGCGGCAAGGTGGATGCAGTGCTGATGCGCGTCACCGATATCTTTATCTCCTTCCCGAGCCTGGTGCTGGCGCTGGCGTTTGTCGCAGCGCTCGGCCCGGGGCTGGAACATGTCGTGATCGCCATTACGCTCACCGCCTGGCCGCCGATTGCCCGTCTGGCCCGCGCTGAAACCCTGTCGTTACGCCAGGCCGACTTTATCTCCGCCGTGCGTCTGCAGGGGGCCTCCCCGGTGCGGGTGCTGTGGCGCCATATCGTGCCGCTGTGCCTGCCGTCGGTGATTATCCGTATCACCATGAATATGGCCGGGATCATCCTGACCGCCGCCGGGCTGGGCTTCCTCGGCCTTGGCGCACAGCCGCCGGAGCCGGAGTGGGGGGCGATGATCTCCAGTGGCCGCACCTACATGATGGAGTGCTGGTGGGTGGTGACTATTCCGGGGCTGGCGATCCTGATTAACAGCCTGGCGTTCAACTTCTTAGGAGATGGCTTACGTGACATCCTCGATCCTCGCAGCAACTGATGTGCCGCTGCTCGATGTGCGCGATCTGCACGTCGATTTTATCAACGGACGCGCGGTCACCAACGCGGTGCGCGGCGTCTCCTTTCAGCTCGGGCGCGAGAAGCTGGCGATTGTCGGTGAGTCGGGCTCGGGGAAATCCACCGTCGGGCGGGCGCTGCTGCGTCTGCACCCGGCAAAGGCGCAGATCACCGCCACCCGCATGCAGTTTGGCGATGTCGATTTACGCAGCGTCAGCGAGGCGCAGATGCGCGGCATTCGCGGCAAGCGTATTTCGATGATCATGCAGGATCCGAAGTACTCCCTGAACCCGGTGGTCTGCGTCGGGGATCAGATTGCCGAGGCCTGGCTGACCCACCATCCGGGACGCAAGGCCGAGGCGAAAGCCAAAGTGCTGGAGATGCTCGACGTGGTGCGCATCCGCCAGCCGGAGCGGGTCTATCAGCTCTATCCGCATGAGATCTCCGGCGGGCAGGGGCAGCGCATCATGATCGCCATGATGCTGATCACCGACCCGGAGCTGGTGATCGCCGATGAACCGACCTCGGCGCTGGACGTCTCGGTGCGGCTGCAGGTGCTGGGGCTGCTGGACGATTTAGTCCAGTCCCGCGGGCTGGGGCTGATCTTTATCAGTCACGACATCAACCTGGTGCGCAGCTTCTGCGACCGGGTGCTGGTGATGTACGCCGGGCGGGTGGTGGAGTCCATCGCCGCCTGCGACCTGCACAACGCGCAGCACCCCTATACGCAGGGGTTAATCAATGCCCTGCCGGAGATGAATCACCGCCGTTCGGTGCTGCCGGTATTGCAGCGCCAGGCCAGCTGGCTGACCGAATAAGGAGCGAAGATGATCGAGGTAAAAAACCTGAATCTGGCGTTCGGCGAAGGCGAGAAACGCAACCAGGTACTGTATGACGTCAATATTAACGCGCAGCCAGGGGAGATTTATGGCCTGGTGGGGGAGTCGGGCTCCGGCAAAACCACCGTGCTGAAGTGCCTGGCCGGGTTATTCACCCACTGGGAGGGGGCGCTGGCGATTAACGGCCAGGCGCTGGAGCGGCGCATCAGCCCCCAGCGCTGTCGGCTGGTACAGATGGTGTTTCAGGACCCGTACGGTTCGCTGCACCCCCGGCATACCATCGGCGATATTCTGGAGGAGCCGCTGCAAATCCACGGCATCAACGACCGGGACCGGCGTATTCACGGCTTGCTGGATAAAGTTGGCCTCAACCGCGCCTTTCGTGACCGCTACCCGCATCAGCTCTCCGGCGGACAGCGTCAGCGCGTGGCCATCGCCCGGGCGCTGATTCTGGAGCCGCAGGTGCTGTTGCTGGATGAGCCTACCTCAGCGCTGGATGTCTCGGTGCAGGCGGAGATCTTAAACCTGCTGGCGGAGCTGCAGCGCGAGTCGAAGCTCACCTACCTGATGGTGACCCACGACCTGGGGGTGATCGCCCATCTGTGCCAGAAGGTGGCGGTGATGCAGTACGGGAAAATCCTGGAAACGTTGACGGTGGACGACCTGGTGGCGGGGCAGGCCAAAACCGATTACACCCGGATGCTGGTTAACGCCAGCCAGCAGTACTCCCGCGAGATGGCCCGGGAGGTGGCGGTCTATTAGTGTGTATAGTGCGGGCTGTTGCCGGGTGGCGGCTTCGCCTTACCCGGCCTACAAAACCCGTAGGCCCGCGCAAGCGCAGCGCCGTCGGGCAAATCAGCGCAGAAGCGGACAATCCGGCGGCAACCGGCACTGGATCGCCTCTGGCAACAGCGCAATGCGGAAATGGTCGCCGCTCAGCGGTTCGCCATCCAGGTTAAAGGTCATGCCGTGCGGTGCCTGGATTTCGAACCACGCCGACTCGCCATCCACCAGATGCGGGCTATCTTCCGCTTTGGTCAGAGTAGTGAGCAGGGCAGGCAGCAGCTCATCCCCGGTAATGATACGCACCCCGAGCAGCCCGTCGTTGATTAGCGCCTCCGGGCAAAGCTGCTGGCCGCCGCCCGCCTGACGGCCATTGCCGATGCCAATCACCAGGGCGTTACCCTGCCAGTGAAAGTTTTCGCCGCGGATTTCACATTGATCGGGTTTCAAAGTATCTAACCGCGCCAGACCGTGGAGCAGGTACGAAACGCCACCCAGCGCAGCTTTGAGTTTTTCCGGGGTTTCGCTGGTGATGCGAGTGCCAAAACCGCCCGTCGCCATATTGATAAAGCAGGTTTCGTCGTTGACCCGGGCGATATCCACCGCCGTGGCTTTTCCGGCGATAGCCAACTGCAGGGCCTTATCGAGCGCCTCCGGGATCCCGGCGCTGGTGGCAAAATCGTTGGCGGTGCCGAGGGGTAAAATGCCCAGCGCCGGACGCTGCGCGGCGGGCAGGTCAATCAGCGCCGTCGCCACTTCGTTTATGGTGCCGTCGCCGCCGCCTGCAATGACGGTCTCCACACCGAGGTCGCAGGCTTCCTTGATATAACGAGCTGCATCACCTTTCTCCCATGTTACGCGAACATGGATCACCACCCCTTCTTCACGAAGAAGCGTCACGGCTTCACGCAACAGATCGTTGCCTGTCCCTTTGCCGTTCAGAATTAATAAACTTGCTGGATAGGTCGCCATCCACGTTGCTCCTGTGCTGATCTTCCAGAAGTGTATCGCAGCGCGGGGAAAAGCGGGTAAGAAGAGGACGAAAGGCGAAAATTAAATGAGTGGCGAGCCAAAGTGAACGCCACTCGTGCAGGCCTGGTCAGGCGGTTATCGCCCCATACGGGCATAAAGCGAAAACACATTTCTGACGATGTGCACAGCGGGTAATCAGCCCCTCTTCATTGCCAGGGCAGCCTGAATTCTCAAGAAATGATGACCAGAACGAAGGTGTATAGGGAAATGTTCGAAGGATGTGTAGTGTTCTGAGTTTGCCGTCAACGGCGATACCGAAGGGACTTGTGACAAGAACGGATCCGATGCTGATAAAGTAATCTCCTTTATACCAAATTATCAGCCTGAGGTTTTTAACGGTGAGTACGTGTATAAAAATTGTTCCAGTACGAGGGCAAACCATCCTGTTTTCAACCACCCAGTACATATATTGCCTCCTTGCTCCTTAAGTGAAATTTCATTCGAAAGAAGAATAGCATTGGTTGTGTGAATATATAACCTAACTTTAATATATTTATAAATTCACGTACTTTTGGTTATAGACTGAAATAAATTTACATTAGTGTTTTTTGCAGGGCGAAGAGGCGTCAGGAAAGGGGGAAGGGGGATTTCAGACAAAAAAATTAGCCTGCGTAAGGGAGATTACTCAGGCTAAGGAGGTGGTTCCTGGTACAGCTAGCATTTATGGGTTATGTTTTTCAGCGTTGGTAATAATACCCTCATCAAACGCAGCGGTATGTGATCGAATTCTAAGAATCATCTCATACCAAAAAATAACCCGCTTTCATTATTTCGCGTGCGGCGCCTGAGTATTCTCGCCGTCAAAATTACGCATCAGCAACGCGTAATCCAGGGCAATCTCTTCCGGAACAGGCAGCCAGACGGTATGACCGTCTCCTGGCGCTACGGAGACCGACTCGCCTTTGCCATTCACCATATGTTCCAGGGTGAAGTTAATATTGCCCTGCGGGGTCATCAACTCCAGGCTGTTGCCCACCAGAAACTTATTTTTGACTGCCACCGCCGCGAGGTTGCCCTTGCGCTCACCGGTGAACTCGCCGACAAACAGCTGGCGTTCGGAAACCGAGTGGCCATATTCATAGTTCTGGTAGTCGTCATGGGTATGGCGACGCAGAAAACCTTCGGTATAGCCACGGTGCGCCAGCCCTTCCAGCGTTTGCAGCAGGGTGCTGTCGAACGGTTTGCCTGCCGCCGCGTCGTCAATCGCCTGGCGATAGACCTGAGCGGTACGCGCACAGTAGTAATAGGACTTGGTGCGGCCTTCGATTTTCAGGGAGTGCACCCCCATCTGGGTCAGGCGCTCAACGTGGGCGATGGCACGCAGATCTTTGGAGTTCATGATGTAAGTACCGTGCTCGTCTTCGAACGCGGTCATATATTCACCCGGGCGCTGGGCCTCTTCGATCATAAACACGCTGTCGGTTGGCGCCCCGATACCCAGCGTCGGCTCAATATTCTGTACCGGAATAGGCTCATGCTTATGCACAATATTGCCTACCTCATCCTGCTTACCTTCCTGGACCTTATATTCCCAGCGGCAGGCGTTGGTGCAGGTGCCCTGGTTCGGGTCGCGCTTGTTGATATAACCAGAGAGCAGGCAGCGGCCGGAGTAGGCCATGCACAGGGCGCCATGCACGAAAATTTCCAGCTCCATGTCCGGCACCTGAGTGCGGATCTCTTCAATCTCTTCCAGCGACAGCTCGCGGGACAAAATCACGCGGGTCAGCCCCATCTGCTTCCAGAATTTCACCGTCGCCCAGTTCACGGCGTTGGCCTGTACAGAGAGATGAATGTCCATCTCAGGGAAGTGCTCCCGCACCAGCATGATCAAACCCGGGTCCGACATAATCAGCGCGTCTGGCCCCATCTCCACCACCGGCTTCAGGTCACGGATAAAGGTTTTCAGCTTGGCGTTATGCGGCGCGATGTTAACCACCACGTAGAATTTTTTACCCTGCGCGTGGGCTTCGTTGATGCCGAGCTGCAGGTTCTCGTGGTTGAATTCATTATTACGCACGCGCAGGGAGTAGCGCGGCTGGCCCGCATAAACGGCATCGGCGCCGTAGGCGAAGGCGTAACGCATATTTTTCAGCGTTCCCGCCGGGGAGAGGAGTTCCGGTTTAAACATGTTAGTTCTCGTTCTGATGACAGGTCAGATGCGCACACCAGGTGGGCGCCGGGAGGAGATCCCATACATTAAGGGCGGGCATTGTAGCGCTGCGGGAAGGGGAGGTAAACCATTGAGTGAGTAAACGCCGACGGCAGGACAATACCGTCGGTGTTTGGCTCAGGCGTGGGTAATCAGAGGTCGTCCTGGGTGTGATCGACAATAATTTCCAGGGTCTTACGAATGATATCGGCGCGGACAACATCGCGCGTAGATTCGATTTCGCGGATCAAACGTAAAATAATCGCTTTGTTAGTCAGCGGTTCCTTCGCATCCAGAATGGCGCCTGTCACAGTCTGAAGCAACGCCCACTCTTCGGCCAGCATAGCGCCAGCGCTGCGAAAGTAGTTGGACAATGCAGCATTGGACAGTTCTTCATAAAAGTCAGTTGTCTGGAGCATAGCCTGGCTCATAGTGTCACACCGGTTCAGTTAATAAGTAAGTGGTGCAGTTAATGCTTATTCCTGTTGGCTTGCGGGCTATTGCCAAACAGGGGATACACATTGCTGCTGCTGTGTCGACCATCCGTATCCCAATCCTGCCGCTCACTTTTGGTATTACGCCGGGTACAATCCTTCCCATCGTTGGAAATTTCCGAAATGATTTGGGAAAGAACGTGCCGAAGCTGCCCGTCCTGCTCTACCGATAACATCTGCTGTAGCCTCTCCAGCAATAGCTTCATGCTGATGGGGCCGTTATCTTTCAGTAGAGAAAAGGTGGCTTCACCAATAAGTTCATCAGTCAGTCGTTCATGGTCACTTCTGTTCATAACTACGTCTCTGTCGCCGCATCTTCCTGCAGGAAGAGATGCGGCATAAAGTCAGTCTGTAGCGACAGTATAAAAAATCTGTCTCAAAGAAAAAACTGACTCAAAAAACAGGGTAATTAGCCGCTGTAACGTATCGCTTAACGATCAAACAGCAGGCCAACCAGAGTCTGATAGCGACTCTCCTCTTCGCGATCTGATGCTTGTTCCATTCGATAAAGCAGGCGGGTGCAAATCGCTTTTCGATTAAGAATTTTTCCTTCCCGTAAAATTTCTACCACAATCTGTCCGAGCATCTCCTGCTGGGAAGGTTGATTTGCTTTGTTAAAATAATGGGCAATGGCATTGGCTGTGTTCGGTGTGTACCCGTTCTCGCGCATATGTCACTCCTGAAATCCGCTGCATTAAAGAGGTTAATATCTTGTTAAGTTGTAAATACTGTACATACTAATTGTACAAGTTAACAAATATATTTTGATCATTATGTGCTAAGTATTAATATTCAATGCGTTGCATAGAATTTATTTTGTAAAATAAGCTTAAAACGTTGTACATTGCCGACCATTAATGGCGTTATTGCGAGTACAGGTGACGGGTACAGCTCCGTCCGGGCAGGCTTATAAGACGTAAAGCCAACCATCTGATACTGTGGACATTCATTCACCTCCTCTTATTGGAAACCCTATGCTCACTACCATCATTTACCGTAGTCACCTTCGTGACGACGTACCGGTTACTATGCTGGAAGACATGGTTGTTGCAGCAAATGTAAAAAACAGAGAAGCCGGCGTTAGCGGGATTCTTCTGTTTACTGGCAAGCTCTTTTTTCAGCTGCTCGAAGGACCTGAGGAGAATGTAAGAGCCATTTACGGCGCGATTTGTGAGGATCCGCGTCACCACAACGTGGTGGAACTGTTGTGCGATTATTCCCCCGCCCGACGTTTCGGTAAATACGGCATGGAACTGTTTGATTTACGGCACTATGACCGCCACGAGGTGCTGCAAAACGTCCTGGATAAGGGCACCACAAAGTACCAGATGACCTATAACGACAGGGCACTGCACTTCTTCAGAACCTTCGTCGAAGAGAGTGAGAAAGAGAACTACTTTGAGCTACCGTCAGGGGATCACTGGGTCTTTGTCCCGGACACCGGGGCGCCCAGCGAACGTGCTCTGTCGGGGCGTTACAGTGACTCGTGCAACTTCGCCTTCCAGCCGATTATCGATCCGCTGGCTCGTGAAATTGTCTCCCTTGAAGCTCTGGTCCGCACCCCGGAAGGGGGCTCTACCCAGCACTGGTTTGCGGGGCTGGAGGAAGATGCCATCTACGAAGCTGATCTTAAAAGCAAAAGCGTCGCCTTTGCGATGGCAAGCGCACTGGGGCTGGGGGAACAGAGCCTGTCAGTGAACCTTTTACCGATGACGTTGGTCAATATCCCCAACGCCGTCAGCTATCTCATTCAGGAGATAGAGGTTCACGGGCTGGTGCCCGAGCAGATTGTGGTGGAGTTCACCGAGCATGAAGTCATCTCCCGTCTGGATGCGTTTACCGGTGCGGTGCGGGAGTTAAAAGCGGCGGGCATCGGCGTGGCGATCGACCACTTCGGTGGAGGGTTTGCCGGCCTGTTGCTGCTGGCGCAGTTCCAGCCAGACCGGATTAAGATCAACCGGGACCTGATCCGCGACGTGCACAAGAGTGGTCCACGGCAGGCGATCGTGCTCGCGATTATCAAATGTTGTACAGCTTTGGAAATATTGATCTCCGCGGTGGGTGTGGAGCTGCCAGAAGAGTGGATGTGGCTCGAATCTGCCGGCGTTTCGCAGTTCCAGGGGCATCTGTTTGCTCACCCTGAACTGGCCGGCATCCCGCCAGTTTCGTGGCCTGAGCCGCGCGAGGAGATTTAGCGCTAGCCTTCACCGGGCAATGATACAATTCTGTTGTACAATATAACGAGTTGTACAGCCCGGTGAGATTCGTTACCTTGAACAATGAATATATCGATCATGTATGAGGAAGCGATGGCCTTTTACAGTATAGGCGATGTCGCAGAACGCTGCGGCATCAACCCCGTCACCCTGCGGGCATGGCAGCGCCGGTATGGCCTGCTCAAACCGCAGCGCAGTGAAGGTGGACATCGTCAATTTGATGACGACGATCTACAGCGCATTGAGGAGATCAAGCGCTGGATTGAACGTGGCGTACCGGTTGGTAAGGTTAAAGCCCTCCTTGATGGGGATAAACCCGCCGAGCCGGGAGACTGGCGTGTGCTGCAGGAAGAGATGATTGGCACGCTGCGCCAGGTCAGCCCGGCAAAATCACGCGCGCAGATCGCGGTATTTTGTCAGCACCACTCAGTAGATGCGTTGGTCGATCATGTGTTTATCCCCGTGCGGGAAACGCTCAGTCTTGATCACGCCACCGCGCGCGCCATGGGCAGCCTGTTGGACGGTATCCTGATTGAGCAGGCGGTGAGCAGCCTGACCGAATCGCGCACCAAAGCGGGCAGGGATGCGTTACTGATTGGCTGGGGTGTGGAGGATCGTACCCGTTTGTGGCTGGAGGCGTGGCGCCTTTCGCAACGGGGTTGGCGCATCAACGTCTTTGCTGAACCTCTTGAGTTACCTCACCCGGAGTTCTTCCCCGGACAACATATCCTCGTCTGGGCGGGTAAAACCTTATCGGACGCACAGCGCCAGCAGCTGGAGCACTGGCAAAAGCAGGGTTATATCATTACGGCACATGGGGCAGCTGAGGCTGTCTGATGCCATTACCCGCCGCAGCGGGTAACATTTTTCCCCTTCATCCGCCAATCCGGCACGCATCCGCTTCCCAGCGATAACCCACGCCATACACTGCGCGAATAAATGACTGGTCGGCATCCAGCGCTTCGAGCTTGCGGCGCAGATTTTTGATATGGCTGTCGATAGTGCGGTCGGTCACCACCCGGTAGTCATCGTACAGGTGGTTCAGCAGCTGTTCGCGGGAGAACACTTTGCCCGGCTCGTGCGACAGGGTTTTCAGCAGACGAAATTCCGCGGGCGTCAGATCCAGCATCTTGCTACGCCAGCTGGCCTGGAAACGGCCTTCGTCGATGATTAACGGGCTTTCGGCATCCAGCGCCTGCAGCTCGCGCTGCGGTTTGCAGCGGCGCAGAATGGTTTTCACCCGGGCCACCACTTCGCGCGGGCTGTAGGGCTTGCAGATGTAATCATCGGCGCCAATTTCCAGCCCCAGCAGGCGGTCAATCTCTTCGATTTTGGCGGTCACCATCACAATCGGCACTTCAGAGAAGCGGCGGATTTCGCGGCACAGGGTCAGGCCGTCGGTGCCGGGCAGCATCAGGTCGAGCAGGATCAGATCCGGCGGGGTCTGGCGTACATACGGCAGGACCTGATCGCCGTGGCTGATAAGCGACGGGGCATAGCTCGCCGCCCGCAGATAGTCGATTAATAACTGCCCAAGTTTAGGCTCATCCTCCACAATCAGGATGCGGGGTGTGTTTTCGTCAATGGGTAATTCAGTCATACTTCTCTCGATAAATCGCGTTCCAGCGGTAGCTCTACTGTAATGCTAACCCCGCCAAAAGGCGAATGGGCGGCGCGGAGGGTGCCGCCGTGGGCTTCAACGATGTTCACGCAGATCGCCAGCCCCAGCCCGGAGCCGCCGCTGGCGCGGTTGCGGGAACCTTCGGTGCGATAAAAACGTTCAAACAGCTTGTTGAGCTGGTCGTCAGAGACGCCGGGCGCGGTGTCGGCGAAGGTCAGCGCAAAACGGTGACCTTCACATTTGCCGGAAATACGCAGCGCGCCGCCCGCATCGGTATAGCGCAGGCTGTTTTCCAGCAGGTTGTTGAACAGTTGCATCAACCGATCGCGATCGCCAAACACCACCGCGTTCTCCGGCAGCGAAAGCTCAATGCGCAGGTCGCGGCTGGCAAAGCGTTCCCGGAAGGCGCCGCTGGCGACTTCCAGAATGTTGATCACATCCACCGGCGCTTTCTGGTAGGCCAGCGCCCCTTCGTCGGACATCGACAGCTGATGCAGATCCTCTACCAGTTTAGTGAGGGTGCCCACTTCCGCCTGTAAAGAGGCGACCGATTCCGGGGTAAACTTGCGTACACCATCCTGAATCGCCTCCAGTTCGCCGCGCAGCACCGCCAGCGGGGTACGCAGCTCGTGGGAAATATCAGCCATAAAATCCCGGCGCATCTGCTGGTTCTTCTCAAGCGTACTGGCGAGCTGGTTGAAGTCCTGCGCCAGCTTGCCCAGCTCGTCCTGGCTGCGGGTATCCACCCGGGTGGTAAAATCGCCCGCAGCCAGTTGATGCGTCCCCTCCACCAGCCGTTTAACCGGAGCCAGCAGGCCACGCGCCAGCGGGAAGGTCGCCAGCGCCGCCAGCAGGGTGGAGAGGGCGACAATCAGCCAGCTGGTCTGACGCTGCTGTCGATCAAAATTGATGTCGGTATTGCGCGTCAGCCGCTCGACCGGGGAGGCGATCACCCAGCCGACGGCCGCGCCGTTGACGGTGATGGCCCGCTTCGTGCCGTCCGGCGGCACCGGAGCCCGCGGGCCGACCAGCACCCGCATCTCCTGGTCGATCACCCAGAACTGGGTGCGCCAGCCGTGGGGCGGCATGCCGGGGCCGGGGCCGGGGCGATCGTCGTCAGTGTCGTGCTCCAGCGAGCGCAGGATCTGAAAGACAAAGCGGTCATTGTTGCGTAAAAAACGCCAGTTGCCGTGCAGGGCGTACTGCTCGGCCAGGGCATCGCTCAAACCCTGCAGACGCTGCTCGTTACCGTGTTTGATGTAGTCAATAAAGCCGCGCTCAAAGCTGACCCGCACTGCCCAGTGCATGGTGATCAGCAGGACCATACAGGTGGCGAAAATGGCCAGAAATAGCTTGCCGGTGATACCCGGTCGCCAGAACTTCATCGTTCACTCCTTTTGCGCCGCCTGATGACGACATTCTTGCTGGTATCATCCGGAACCCGGGCGAAAATAAAGGCCGGCAGGGCGATAATCAACGCCATGCTCAGGTAGGTATAGAGGAACACCTGATGGACAACGGGGCTGTCGGCGGTGAGCTGATGCTGCCCGTACATGCCCAGCAGCAGCCCGGCAATCGTCACGCCCACGCTCATTGACAGCTGCATGATCATCGACAGCAGGCTGTTGCCGCTGCTCGCCTGCTCATCGGGCAGATCTTTCAGGGTCAGGGTGTTCATGGAGGAGAAGCGGATGGAGTTGATCATCCCCTGGCAGAACAGCACCAGCGGCAGAACGTAGTACCAGCCCAGCAGCGCAACGCCCATAAACAGCAGGCTCACCAGCGCCAGCCCCAGGGTGGAGGCGACCAGCACCCGGCGATAACCGAAGTAGTTCACCACCTGCACGACAATGCGCTTTATACCCATGCTGCCGAGCACCATCGGGATCATCATCAGCCCGGCGTGGAACGGCGAAAAGCCGAGGCCAATCTGCAAAAAGACCGGGGTCATAAACGGCAGCATGCCGCTGCCGATGCGTCCGGCCAGGCTGCCGAGCAGCCCCAACCGGTAGGTGGTGTTCTGAAACAGCGTCAGGCTGAATAACGCCCGGTCGTTGCCCCGGGCGTGCCACAGATACCAGAGAAACGACACCACACCGATGGTCACCAGCCCGGCGAGGGCCAGGGAGGAGATCCCAAGCCCCTTTTGCCCGTCCAGCGCCAGGGTCAGGGTCGCCATTCCCGCCGCCAGCAGGAAAAAGCCCCCCAGATCGAAACGCCGGGTCTGCATTTTGTAATTCGGCATTAACATCAGGGTGGCAATCGCCCCGATAATGCCCACCGGCAGGTTAATCAGGAAGATCCAGTGCCAGGAGGCGTATTCCACCAGCACCCCGCCAAGGGCCGGACCCAGCAGCGGCCCCACCTGGCCGGGAAGGGTCACGAAGGTCATCGCCGCCATATACTGCTCGCGCGGGACGATCTTCATCACCGTCAGCCTGCCCACCGGCACCATCATCGCGCCGCCGACGCCCTGTAGCACCCGGGCCATCACCAGCTCGTTGAGCGTCTCCGCCCGGGCGCAGAACAGGGAGCCTGCGGTAAAGAGCACAATGGCGGTAAAGAAGATATTGCGCACCCCCACTTTGTCCGCCAGCCAGCCGCTGGCGGGCAGCATCACGGCCACCGTCAGCACGTAGGCGACAATCACCATATGCATATGCAGCGGGCTCTCCCCCAGGCTTTTCGCCATGGAGGGGAGGGCGGTGTTGACGATCGTCGTATCCAGCGACTGCATAAAGAAGCCGAAGGCGACAATCCACAGCTGCCAGCGAACGTTAGCGGGGAGATCCGTCATTAGCCATTTACCGTCTCTTTCTGTTTACGTGAAAAACGCACCCGTAAGCGATCAAAGAACAGATAGACCACCGGGGTGGTGTAGAGCGTCAGCAGCTGGCTCATCACCAGCCCGCCGACAATGGTGATCCCCAGCGGCTGGCGCAGCTCCGCGCCATCCCCGCTGGAGATCACCAGCGGCAGAGCGCCGAACAGCGCCGCCAGGGTGGTCATCATAATCGGGCGAAAACGCAGCAGGCAGGCCTGGAAGATCGCCTCCTGCGGCGTCATGTTGCCGTTGCGCTGCGCTTCCAGGGCAAAGTCGACCATCATGATGGCGTTTTTCTTCACGATGCCGATTAACAGCATAATACCGATCAACGCAATCAGGCTGAACGGGGCGCCAAACAGCTCCAGCGCCAGTAACGCGCCCACGCCCGCCGAGGGTAGGGTGGAGAGAATGGTCAGCGGATGGACGTAGCTCTCATAGAGCACCCCAAGCACGATATAGACCGTGGCGATCGCCGCCAGAATCAGGATCACCTGCGAGTTCATAGTCTCCTGGAACACCTGGGCGGTGCCGGCAAAGCTGCCGCGCACGGTGGACGGCACGCCAAGCTGGGTCATGGCGCGGTTGATAGCGTCGCTGGCTTCCGAGAGGGATTTCCCGGTTGGCAGGTTAAACGACACGGTAGAGGCTGCCGACAGCCCCTGATGGTTGACCGACAGCGGCGCGTTCGAAGGCTGCCAGCGGGCAAAGTAGGAGAGCGGGATCGCCTTGCCGTCGTTATTAATCACAAACATCTTATCCAGGGCGCTGATGTCCTGGGTATAGCGGGGATCGACCTCCATCACCACCTTGTACTGGTTCATCGGCTGATAGATGGTGGAGATCTGCCGCTGGCCGAAGGCGTTATTCAGCAGGCTGTTGGCGGCGCTGACGTCAATGCCCAGCCGGGACATGGTTTCGCGATCGTAGATCAGGGCCATCTCCGCGCCGTTGTCCTGTTGGTCGGAGTTAACGTCCGCCAGCTCCGGCAGCGCTGCCAGCGCCTTGCGGATCTTAGGCTCCCACTCTCTGAGGGCCGCAAGATCGTCCGACAGCAGGGTGTACTGATAGCTGGCATTCGACTGACGCCCGCCCACGCGGATATCCTGCACCGCCACCAGGAACATATTCGCTCCCGGCTCTTTCGAAAGCGCGCCCCTGAGGCGGTCGATCACCTGCTGCGCGGTTTCATTACGCTCCTCGCGGGGCTTGAGGGTAATAAACATCATCCCGCTGTTGACCCGCGAGCCGCCGGTAAAGCCGGTGACGTTATCCACGGCTTTGTCTTCGCGGATGATCTTCATGAAATCCTGCAACTTGCCGCGCATCGCCTGGAAGGAGATGCTCTGGTCAGCCTGGATGCCCCCCATCAGCACCCCGGTGTCCTGCTCCGGGAAGAAAGTTTTCGGAATGGTGATATACATCCAGACGTTGAGGGCGATGGTGCCGATCAGCACCAGCCCGACGATCAGGGTGTGGTTCAGCACCCACTTCAGCGATTTACCGTAGCCCGACTGCAACGCCATCAGCATCCGGCCAAAGCCCCGTTTGCGCGGCTGCGACGTCGGTGGGCTGCGTTTCAGCATCCAGCCGCACATCATCGGCGTGAGCGTCAGCGACACCAGCAGCGATATACCGATCGCCACCGACAGCGTGACCGCAAACTCCCGTAACAGACGCCCCGGCAGCCCGTCCATCAGCAGCAGGGGCAGGAACACCGCCACCAGGGAGAGGCTCATGGAGAGCACCGTAAAGCCCACCTCACGCGAGCCTTGCAACGCCGCCTGCAGCGGCTTCATCCCCGCTTCGAGGTGGCGGGAGATGTTCTCCAGCACCACGATGGCGTCATCCACTACAAAGCCGGTGGCGATGGTCAGGGCCATCAGGGACAAATTGTTGAGGCTAAAGCCGCACAGGTACATGGCGGCGAAGGTGCCAATCAGCGACACCGGGACCGCCACCGCCGGGATCAGCGTGGCGCGCCCGGAGCGCAGGAAGAGAAATACCACCAGGATCACCAGCGCCACTGAGATAATCAGCGTTTGCTCCACCTCTTCGAGCGAGGCGCGAATGGTGGGGGAGCGATCCTGGGCAATCTGCAGATCGATGGCCGCCGGAATGGTCTCCTGCAGCTCCGGCAGACGGGCGCGAATGCTGTTCACCGTCTCGATGATGTTGGCTTCCGGCAGCTTGCGGATCATCAGCAAAATCGCCGGTTTGGCGTTGGTCATCCCGGCGTTGCGCACGTCCTGCACCGAGTCGGTGATGCTCGCCACGTCGCTTAAGCGCACCGCCGCGCCATTGTTGTAGTGGATGATTAAGGGCTGATATTCCGCCGCGGTCTTCAGCTCGTCATTGGTCTGGATCTGCCAGCGGCGGCTGCCATCCTCCACCGACCCTTGCGGCCTGCGCACGTTGGCGTTGCTGATGGCGCTGCGCACGTCATCCAGCGAGACGCCCTGGTTAAACAGCGCCTGCGGGTTCAGCCCCACGCGCACCGCGGGCAGGGAGCTGCCGCCGACGTCCACATCGCCCACGCCTTCGATCTGGGCGATGGTCTGCGCCAGCTGGGTGGAGGCGAAATCGTACAGCTGCCCCTGGGAGTAAGTGTCCGAGGTGAGCGTCAGGATCATGATCGGCGCATCGGACGGGTTGGCTTTGCGGTAGGTCGGACGGCTCGGCATGCCGCTCGGGAGCAGGCTTTGCGCGGCGTTGATCGCTGCCTGCACGTCACGCGCCGCGCCGTTGATATCGCGGTTAAAGTTAAATTCCAGAATGATGCGCGTGCTGCCGAGGGAGCTGCTGGAGGTCATCTCGTTGACCCCGGCAATGCGCCCCAGCGAGCGCTCCAGTGGCGTAGCCACCGACGAGGCCATCGTTTCCGGGGAGGCACCGGGGAGCGAGGCGCTGACCATGATCACCGGGAAATCCACCTGCGGCAGCGGGGCCACCGGCAGCAGCCGGAAGCCGAGCACGCCGCAGAGGGTGATGGCGATAGAGATTAAAATCGTCGCCACCGGGCGGTAAATGAAGAGGGCGAAAAACTTCACTTACGCCTCCTCTTCTTCACGTTTCGGGAAACGGCTTTTGCTCCACAGGGCCAGGCGGTCAAAGAGCAGGTAGATCACCGGCGTGGTAAACAGGGTTAACACCTGGCTCACCAGCAGACCGCCCACCATGCCAATCCCTAACGGACGGCGCAGTTCGGCCCCGACCCCGGTGCTGAGCATCAGCGGCAGGGCACCAAGCAGCGCGGCGAGGGTGGTCATCAGGATCGGACGGAAACGCAGCAGACAGGCCTGATAGATCGCCTCCCGCGGCGGCATGCCCTGCTCGCGCTCGGCGGCGAGGGCAAAGTCGATCATCATGATGGCGTTCTTCTTGACGATGCCTATCAACAGGATAATGCCGATGATGGCAATCACATCCAGCTCGCTGCCCGCCAGCATCAGCGCCAGCAACGCACCCACGCCCGCGGTGGGCAGGGTCGAGAGGATGGTGATGGGGTGAATAAAGCTCTCATACAGCACCCCCAGCACGATGTACATCGCCACCACCGCGGCCACGATCAGCCAGATGGTACTCCCGAGTGCCGCCTGGAACGCCAGCGTACTGCCCTGGAAGTGGGTCTGGATATCGGTCGGGAAGCTGAGACGTTTTTCCGTATCGGTAATGGCCTGAATTGCTTCGCCCAGCGAGTAATCGTCCGGCACGTTAAACGAGATGGTGGTGGAGGGGAACTGATCCAGATGGTTCACCGCCAGCGGCGTAAAGCGCTCTTCCACTTTGGCAATTGCATTCAGGGGCACAATCCCGCCATCTTTACTGGTCAGGCGCACCGAATCCAGCCCTGCCAGACCCGGCGTCTGCCGGGTATCGTGCTCCAGCACCACCCGGTACTGGTTAGCCTGGGTATAGATGGTGGAGATCAGGCGCTGGCCGAAGGCGTTGTACAGGGCGTTATCCACATCCGCCATGCTAATGCCCAGCCGGCTGGCGCTGTCGCGATCGACGTTGATATATGCCGCCAGGCCTTTGTCCTGCCAGTCGCTGCTGACGTCGGAGAGCTGCGGCAGCTGCTGGAGCTCATCCACCAGCTGCGGCACCCAGGTGCTGAGAGCATCGAGGCTGGTGGCCTGTAGAGTGAACTGATACTGGGTGCGGCTCACCGTGGTGTCGATGGTCAGATCCTGCGTCGGCTGCAGGTAGAGTTCCACGCCAGGCACCTTCGCCACTGCATTTTGCAGTCGGTCGATCACCGTATTGACCCGATCGTCACGATCGTCCAGCGGCTTGAGGTTGATCTGCAGGCGGGCGCTGTTGAGGGACGGGTTAGTACCATCGACGCCGACAAACGCGGTCAGGCTCTCTACCGCCGGATCTTTCATGATCACCTCGGAAACCGCCTGCTGGCGCTGGGCCATGCTGGCGAACGAAACCGACTGCGGCGCCTGCAATGTACCCTGAATGATGCCGTTATCCTGAATTGGGAAGAAGCCTTTCGGGATCATCACCCACAGCAGCACGCTTAACGCCAGGGTACCCAGCGCCACGCTTAGGGTCGCCCACGGATGGTTCAGCACTTTGGCCAGCAGGCGTCCGTAAGCGGCAATAATCCGCTCGAACATCCGCTCCGAGGCGCGGGAGAAGCGGTTCTGCTTGCGCAGGGATTCATGGCTCAGCATGCGGGCGCACATCATCGGCGTCAGGGTGAGCGACACCACCGCCGAGATTAAAATCGCCACCGCCAGGGTCACCGCAAACTCCCGGAACAGACGCCCAACGATATCGCCCATAAACAGCAGCGGGATCAGTACCGCAATCAGCGAGAAGGTCAGCGAGATGATGGTAAAGCCGATCTCACCGGCCCCTTTTAGTGCCGCCGCCAGCGGCTTTTCGCCTTTTTCGATATAGCGGGAGATGTTCTCGATCACCACGATGGCGTCATCCACCACAAAGCCGGTGGCAATGGTCAGGGCCATCAGCGTCAGGTTGTTGATCGAGAAGTCGAGGAACACCATGACGGCGAAAGTACCCACCAGCGACAGCGGTACCGCCACTGCCGGAATGATAGTCGCCGGAACGTTGCGCAGAAACAGGTAGATGATCATCACCACCAGCGCAATCGCCAGCATCAGCTCAAACTGGGTGTCACTGACCGAGGCGCGAATGTTGGTGGTGCGATCCGACAGCACCTTAACGCTCACCGATTTTGGCAGGCTGTCGATAAGGGTGGGTAGCATGGCGCGAATGCTGTCCGCGGTATCAATGATGTTGGCCCCCGGCTGGCGCTGGACGTTCATCACAATCGCCTGCTGCTTGTTGGCCCACGCCCCAAGCCAGCTGTTTTCTGCCCCCTGCTCGACGGTGGCGACATCCCCTAAGCGGATCGCTGCCCCGTTCTGGTAAGCGACAATCAGCTGACGATACTCATCGGCGGACTGCATCTGGTCGTTGGCGGAGAGGGTCACCGCCCGGGTCGGGCCATCGAGGGAGCCTTTCGCCGAGTTGACGTTGGCGTTGCTGATGGCGGTGCGGATGGTTTCGCTGGTCAGCCCGAGGGAGGCGATCGCCTGGGCGTTGAGCTTCACGCGAACCGCCGGGCGCTGGCCACCGGAGAGGGTCACCAGCCCGACGCCGGAGACCTGGGAGATCTTCTGCGCCACGCGGGTTTCCACCATATCTTCCACCTGGGTCATCGGCATGGCGGAGGAGGTGACGGCGAGGGTCATGATCGGCGGATCCGCCGGGTTCACCTTGCTGTAGACCGGCGGGTTAGGCAGGTCGGACGGCAGCAGGTTAGTGGCGGCATTAATGGCGGCCTGCACCTCCTGCTCGGCGACATCCAGCGACAGGCTAAGCTGGAACTGTAACGTCACCACCGACGCGCCGCCGGAGCTTTGGGAGGACATCTGCTTCAGGCCCGACATCTGACCAAACTGGCGCTCCAGCGGGGCGGTGATGGCGGAAGTGACGACATCCGGGCTGGCGCCAGGGTAGAGCGTCAGCACCTGGATGGTGGGGTAATCCACTTCCGGCAGGGCGGAGACCGGCAGGAAGCGGTAGCCAATGATCCCCGCCAGCAGGATCGCCACCATCAGCAGGGTAGTGGCGACAGGGCGCAGGATAAACAGACGCGACGGCCCGCCTGTAGAGCTCGGGGGCATCACCTGCATCAGGCGTTCTCTCCCTGTTTTTTATGCTCGCGTTTGGCCGGCTGGGCAGGGGTGTCGGCGTGGGCTTCCACCACCTCCACTTTGGCCCCTTCGGTCAGACGGTCGATGCCGTCGGTCACCACGCGGTCGCCTGCCGACAGTCCGGCGGCAATCACCACGCTCTGGCTGTCCTGAATGCCCGGTTTCACCAGGTGCTTGCTGACCTTGTTGTCACTGTTCAGCACCCAGACGAAGTTGCCTTCGTTACCCATTTGCAACGCTGCCGTTGGGATCACCACCGCATTCTCTTCGGTAGCGACCAGCATGCGGGCGTTAACAAACTGGTTCGGAAACAGGGCATCGTCCTGATTGTTGAAGCGCGCTTTCAGCTTGATGGTACCGGTGGTGGTGTCGATCTGGTTATCGAGGCTCAGCAGGGTGCCGTCGCTCAGCTTCTGCTTGTTGGCCCGATCCCAGGCCTCCACGGTTAAGCTTTTACCCGCTTTCTGTGCCTGGATCACGGTGGCGATATCGCTCTCCGGCAGGGTGAAGACCAGATCGATAGGGTGGGTCTGAGTCAGCACCACGATCCCGGTGGTATCGCCGCTGGAGATCTGGTTGCCGATATCCACCTGTTTTAACCCCACCCGCCCGTCGATAGGGGCGGTGATGCGGCTCCAGTCGAGCTGGAGCTGCGCGCTGGCGACGGCGGCCTGGTCTGCCTTAATGGTCCCCATGCTTTCGCTCACCAGCGCCTGCTGGGCGTCGAGCTCCTGGCGGGAGACGAGGTTGGTTTTCACCAGCTGCTGATAACGGGCCAGATCCCGGCGGGCATTAGCGAGGGTGGCCTGATCTTTGGCCAGCTGTCCCTGGGCCTGGGCCAGCGCAACCTTGAACTGGCTGGGATCGACTTCAGCCAGCAGATCGCCAGCCTTTACTTGTTGTCCTTCCTGGAAGTGCAGGGCGATAAGCTGCCCGTCGACGCGGCTGCGCACGGTGACGGTGTTGGCGGCGGTAATGGTGCCGAGCCCGGAGAGATAACGCGGTACGGATTTACTGACCGCGGTGGCGGCCTGCACTGGCGCCAGCGCACCGCCGCGCATCCCGTGGCGTCCACCGCCTGCCGGGCGCTGCGCCTGGCTGGATGCACCGGCAGGAGCCGAAGCGTGTTGATGCCAGTACCACGCGGCGGCAAGGGCCACCACAATGATGCCAGCGGCGATTACCCAGCGGGATTTATTGCGGCCTTTCATCGTTATATGTTCTCGTCCTGAAACAGTGCGGAAAATAATACTAGTTTAGTGAGGCAATTGAGCGGAAAAATGGAGGAAATATGAAAGACTGTCTGGAATTGTCCGAATGGCGCGGGGCAAGGCCGGTGCGGTCTGCGTGCCGGGTGGCGGCTGCGCCTTACCCGGCCTACACAAACGACATTCTCTCCCTGCGGAAGGTATTGTAGGCCGGGCAAGCGAAGCGCCGCCCGGCATTCCCACCCTAGCTGAAGACCACCTGCGCCCAGCGCGCCAGCCCGGCGGTGACGGAGCCGAAATCATCGCCCCCGGCAATCGGGATACCCGGCAGCTGCTGCGCCAGCGCTTTTTTGATCAGCGGTGAACGGGCACTGCCGCCGGTGAGATAGATCACGTCCGGCTTTTCGTTGCCGTTATCCAGCGCCAGCTGCACCTGCTCGAGGATGCGCTGTAACGGCTGCGCCAGCGCCGCCTCCAGCCCCTGCTGGCTGATGGCTGTCGCCAGCTCATCACTGATGAACGGCAGCGTTACGGCGTGTTCTGCGGCCTCGGAGAGGGCAATTTTGCTCTCTTCGGCGCTACGTACCACCCGGTAGCTCAGACGCTGACGCCACACTTTATGCAACAGCGCCACTTTGTCACCATCCTGAGCGTCGCGGATCAGATCGTTAAGAAAACGGCCATTGGCGACGCTGTAGAAATCGCTTTGCGCTGGCACATCGTTAATCGCCACGGCGTTCCACCACGGCAGGATCGGCAGGGCGGTGCCTTTTTCGGTCTGCCCGCCCATGCCGAGCAGCGGCATCAGGCTCTTAAAGGCCAGGGCGATGTCCAGGTCGTTACCGCCGATACGGCAGCCGCTGTGCCCCAGCAGGCTGCTCTCGCGATCCTGGCGCTGGTGCCACTGCGGGCCCATCAGCAGCAGCGAACAGTCGGTGGTCCCGCCGCCGATATCCACGACTAGTACCCGTTTTTCACTGTTCAGGGTCGCTTCAAAATCGAGACCGGCGGCAACCGGCTCATACTGGAACACCACGTCGCGGAACCCGGCACGCTGCGCAGCGCGTTCCAGGATCCCCTGCGCCTGCTGGTTCGCTTCATCGCCCCCCAGCCCCTGGAAGTTAATCGGCCGACCAATCACCGCCTGGGTGATCGTATCCGTCAGCTGCGTCTGGGCCTGCTGGCGAATATGCAGCATCATGGCGCAGACCAGATCTTCAAACAGCGCTACCTGCTGCGGCTTCAGGCCGCTGGCACCGAGGAAGGATTTCGGCGACTTCACGAAGTAGACCTCTTCCGGATCCTCAATGTAGTGACCCAGGGAAGAGAGGCCAAACTGTACGCTGGCCGGGGTGACGTCGATATCTTCTTCGCGGTTAAAGCTCACCGCCCGACGCAGCAGCGCCTGGGTTTCCGTGCCGGTAGCCGGAACCTGATGGTGGCGGTACAGCCACTCGCTCACCGCCTCGCGGGTCGGCGCGCAGAGCATCGACGGCAGCAGCGTGCTGTTGTTTTCCATTTTCAGCAGCTGCGGCTGCCCGTTTTGCATCACCGCAACTGAACAGTTGGCGGTGCCATAGTCAAATCCGATAAACACGTCAGCGTCCCCATGCCATTGAGAAGGGGCGAGACTTTAGCGAAATGTCAGGCTGGCGACAACTGGAATATGAAAGCAAGGCGCAGGTGGCGATCTCCGTTTATGCTGTGACAGAATAAAAAAAGGAGCGACGATGTTTACCCTCACCTGGCAGCCGCCTTATGACTGGCAATGGATGTTGAAATTTCTTGGCGATCGTGCGGTCGCCGGGATTGAAATCGTGACCCCCACCGACTATACCCGCAGCTTTGCCTGCCAGGGACACCGGGGGCTAATCCACGTCACCCCGCAGCCCGGGGGCACGCTGGAGGTGGTACTTAGCGACGGGCTGTTGCCGGTGGCCGATCTCTGCCTGGCGCGCGTCACCCGCCTGTTCGATCTGCACTGCGATCCGCAGCAGATCGCCCAGGCGCTGGGCTCGCTCGGCGCCGCGCGGCCTGGCCTGCGCCTGCCGGGATCCATGGATACCTGGGAGCAGGGCGTGCGCGCCATCCTCGGCCAACTGGTCAGCGTGGCGATGGCCGCGAAGCTCACCGCGAAGCTGGTGGCGCTCTGTGGTGAACCCCTGCCGGGGGCGCCGGGCTATCGCTGTTTCCCGACGCCTGCCGCGGTAGCACAAACCGATCCACTGGCGCTGAAAGCGCTGGGCATGCCGCTGAAACGCGCAGAGTCGCTGATCCATCTGGCCCGGTCGGTCATGGCGGGGGATTTCCCGACAGAGGCCCCGGCCGATATTGAAAGCGCGATTAAAGCGCTACAGACCCGGCCCGGAATTGGCCGCTGGACGGCGAACTACTTTGCCCTGCGCGGCTGGCAGGCAAAAGATGTCTTTCTGGCGGATGATTATCTGATTAAGCAGCGCTTCGCCGGGATGACGCCGGCGCAAATCCGCCGCTATGCGGAACGCTGGCAGCCGTGGCGCTCGTACGCCCTGCTGCATATCTGGTACACCGACGGCTGGACGCCGTCAGTTGATGCCGAAGTAGCTGGTATTCAGTAGCAGCTCCAGCGGCTGCGGCTCGCCAATGGTATTGCCGTAGATATAGTCGATGCCAATGCCGGAGAGGGTATCCATCATAATCGGTTGGTTGCTCGGCCCGGCGATTGTTTTGATGCCCAGCCGCTGGGCGTGGCCCTGGATAATGGTCACCAGCATCTCATCCATCAGATTTCCGTGAACGTTCGCCACCAGCTCGGGGTCGAGGAGCAGATAATCGGCCATCTGCGCGCTCAGGTGGTTGAACACCTCCATATCGCGGCCCACATGGCTCAGGATGATACGGCATCCGGCTTCACGCAGCTTCTGCAGATTGTGGTGGGTATTGTCATCCTCCTGCGTCAGGACGCTGACGTTAACGATCAGATGTAGCAGGCGCGTCTGCAGCGGACAGGCGTGCAGCATCTCCAGCAGTTCATCCACCAGCGTGGCGCTGGCAAGACCGGCCATGGAGAGCTGCAGGGCGACCCCGGTGCCTTTGTTGGTCAATGGGGTGGCGAAGTTGCGGAAAAACTCCTGCAAAATACGTCTGTCCAGGGCATGGATTAACTCCGGCTCCGCCAGCCCCGCCCGGAAAGCCTGCTCTTCGAGCATCTCGCCGTCGTTGGTCCACAGGCGCAGGGCAAGCATCCAGAAGGTACTGCTTTCAGGGGTGCGCGGCGAGGCGACGCTGCGGGCGATCATCAGCAGATGATTGTCTTTGATCATATGCCACTGCTCGTCCAGCGAGATAGCACCCGGCGCGTTCAGCATTCGCTCCTGCTGCGGTTCATACACCGTCACCACGCCACGGCCACTGTTTTTTGACGAGTAGCAGGCGATATCGGCCTGCGACATCACCTCTGAGGCCTGGTTATTGCGCTCGTCGATCTGGGTGATCCCGGCGCTGGCGCCGATGCGGTGCAGGCGGCCCTCCCACATAAAGTGATAGCCGTTAATGGCGTCGATGATGCGACCGGCAATATAGCGCGCGCTTTCCGTGTTGCAGTCCGGCAGCAGCAGGCCAAACTCATCCCCGCCCAGACGGGCCAGCATATCGGTGGAACGCAGCATGCTCAGCATCAGGGAGGAGAGCTCCCGCAGCAGCGCATCCCCTGCCGCGTGGCCTGCGGTGTCGTTGACCGCTTTAAAGCGGTCCAGATCGATAAACACCAGCGCATGACGCTGGCGCGTCTCCTGCACGGTGTGCAGCATCCGCTTAAGGGAAGCCTCAAAACTGACGCGGTTCGCCAGGTGGGTGAGGGCATCATGAGAGGCGTTATAGCTCAGCTCGCGCAGCATTTTGCGCGATTCGGTAACGTCCTGGATAACCAGCACCGAGCCGATGTTCTGCCCGTCGAGGGTGCTTAGCGGGGTAATGCTGTAGTGAATATCGTAGCTGCCGCCGTTGCGGCTGTGCAGCACCACATCCTGTTCGATGTCGCTGCGGGACATATCTCCGCTATGGATGTTCTCCATCAGCGGGCCGTTATCGCCGAAGGTGATATGCAGGACCGAGAGGATCGGCTGGGACAAAGCCTCTTCCTGCAGCCAGCCGCTCATCTTCTCCGCGACCGGGTTCATAAAGGTGACGTTCATATTCACGTCGGTACAGAGCACCGCTTCGCCGATGGAGTCGAGAGTAATATGCAGACGCTCTTTTTCCTGGAACAGCGCCTCGTTCAGCTCTTTGACTTCGGTCATATCCATATTGATACCAAGCAGGCGTTCCACTTCGCCCTGTTTATTCAGCACCCGGTTCGCCAGAGCGCGAATGTGCCGGATACCGTCTTTCACCCGGATACGGAACTCCAGCTTGAATGGAACGCGAGCCGCCAGCGAATCCCGTACCACCTGTTCCGCCATGGCACGATCTTCCGGCAGCATGCACTCATGCCAGAGCTGCCAGGTGGGCTTAACGTGGGGAGGCACTTCATATAGCTCGAACATGCGCTTATCCCAGCTGATGACGTTGGGTTTGACATCCCACTCCCAGATGCCAATCCCGCCAGCCTCGTTGGCAAGCGTAATACGCTCCATCAGGCGCTTATTCACCCATTCGGTATGCTTGAGGTCGTTAATATCTTCGACCTGGGCAATAAAGTAGAGCGGGGTACCATCGGCGTGACGCACCAGGGAGACCGCCAGCAGCGCCCAGACCACCTCGCCGCTGCGGGTGTAGTAGCGCTTTTCCAGCGAGTAGCTGTTGATTTTGCCTTGCAGCAGTTGGTCCAGTTGCTCCAGATCGCTCTCTAAATCTTCCGGCCAGGTGAGTTGCTGGAAGCTAAGGGAACGTAGCTCGGCCTGGGAGTAACCGAGGAACTGGCACAGCGCTTTGTTCGCCTGCAACCACTGTCCGTCGGTGCTGACCAGCGCCATACCGATAACGGAATACTCCATCGCGTTGCGAAAACGCTCTTCGCTTTCGGTAATGTGCTTACGCTCGGCGCGAAACGCATACATCACCATGGTCATTACGTTGGCGGGGAGCAGCATCATCAGGAAGGGCAGCCACGGAGCGTTAGTCATCGCACCAACATTTTGCGTGGTCAGCGGGACCGGATTTTTGGCAATCATCAACGACACCATCATTACCGTCACCAGGAAGACCAGGAAGGCTTCAAGACGCGGCAGACGCACGGCGCTCCACATCAGCAGGACAATGATGGCCGTAAAGGGCCAGGGCAAAAAATGCAGGGCGATCCAGCTGAGCAGCAGCGTCACCACCATGGTCAGCAGGGTTTCAAACAGCAGGCGGGGGTTGCGATGGCGCAGCAGATAGTGCGGCTTAAACAGCAGCCCTAATGGCACCAGCGCCAGCGCGCCGACAGATTCTGACAGCACCCAGACCATAAAACTGCGCAGCGGCTCGTCGCTCGGGACCAGCAGCCAGACCAGCACGCCACCCAGCAGGGGCGGGATCAGCGCGCTGCCGATCGCCAGACGGATCCAGTCCCCGAGATTCTGCAAAGGGTTGTAGCCGGGGAGCAGTTTGCGCAGCAATAACGCGCCGACAAATGCCTCTACAATGTTGATGCCCGTGTACCACAGGTTGATGGCATCCCAGGAGAAGATAAGCCAGGTGGCGAAGATATTACCGACGCTACAGGCGAGGGCGATGCCGGGCCACATCTTTCCGGCATGGCGGTAGAACGCCACCATGATAATAGAGGTCGGGAACCATAAAGGCGCCAAAAAAGTGCCGAAACGCGTTAATTCGAGCGAGAAAAGTGTGAATATAAAGGTAACCAGTCCAAGACTGACAAGCCGTAGTAAAGGATGTGGCGTAGTGACCAAAACGCGCTGGTATTTTTTATTCATTACCGCTTTATCCGAAGACGCCATGCCGCCAGGAGTCTGCTCCGGACGAGTTCATTTTTTAATTTTCTTCATGCTAGTACAAACAATTTACAATTTATATGGTATGCGCTCATAAATTGACATCACAGCATTATTAAATACTTATCCTGCAAAAAATTCATCTTTGGCGCTGGAAAAGTAGCCGAAAAAATTTGTATCAGGAATAATCTGCACTGTCTTTGAACGCGTCTCGCATAACATTTCTATTCGGCTGGTATCAGGCCGATGAAATCCCTATAATTGCCGCGTTTGACGCTCAGGCGTCGTCCTTCCTTACATCCAGGTTACTCAGGTCGCAAAATTTATGACTGATAAGTCTCATCAGTGCGTCATTATAGGCATCGCCGGCGCATCGGCTTCAGGTAAAAGTCTCATTGCCAGTACGCTTTACCGTGAATTACGTGAACAGGTCGGTGATGAGCACATCGGCGTTATTCCAGAAGACAGCTATTACAAAGATCAAAGCCATCTGTCGATGGAAGAGCGTGTCAAGACCAACTATGACCATCCCAGCGCGATGGATCACAGCTTGTTATTCCAGCATCTTCAGGCCCTGAAGAACGGCACCGCCATTGAGCTGCCCGTCTATAGCTATGTTGAACACACCCGTCTGCAGGAAACGGTGCGCATTGCGCCGAAAAAGGTCATTATCCTCGAAGGGATCCTGCTGCTCACCGACGCCCGTCTGCGCGAATCCATGAACTTCTCGATTTTTGTCGACACACCGCTCGATATCTGCCTGATGCGCCGTATCAAACGCGACGTGAACGAACGCGGCCGCTCCATGGATTCGGTGATGGCGCAATACCAGAAAACGGTTCGCCCAATGTTCCTGCAGTTTATTGAACCGTCCAAACAGTACGCCGATATCATCGTTCCGCGCGGAGGTAAAAACCGCATCGCTATTGATATTCTGAAAGCGAAAATCAGCCAGTTTTTTGAATAACACGCGCGAATTGTGTACCGTTCAAAGATAACCGGGCTCGCCCTCCGGCTCTGGTGGCCTGAGGGCGCGCTGCACGAAAGGAGAAAGTGATGCGTCTTTGTGATCGAGATATTGAAGCCTGGCTGGACGAAGGACGTCTGAGCATTACCCCACGCCCGCCGGTCGAGCGCATTAACGGCGTGACTGTCGATGTCCGTCTGGGTAATAAGTTTCGTACCTTTAGCGGCCATACCGCGCCCTTTATCGACCTCAGCGGGCCGAAAGATGAAGTCAGCGCCGCACTCGATCGGGTGATGAGCGACGAAATCGTGCTGGACGACGGCGACGCGTTCTATTTACATCCGGGTGAACTGGCGCTGGCTGTCACCTTTGAATCTATCACCCTGCCTGCGGATCTGGTCGGCTGGCTCGACGGGCGTTCGTCGCTGGCGCGTCTGGGGCTGATGGTACACGTGACCGCGCACCGTATCGATCCGGGCTGGTCAGGGCGTATCGTGCTGGAGTTCTTCAACGCCGGTAAACTGCCCCTGGCGCTGCGTCCGGGCATGATGATTGGCGCGTTGAGTTTCGAGCCGTTAACCGGCCCGGCGGCACGTCCGTACAACCGCCGCCAGGATGCTAAATATCGCGATCAGCAGGGTGCTGTCGCCAGTCGTATTGATAAAGATTGAGCTTAAATCCGGTCCATTGAGGAAGCCATGAGAAGAGTTCTGACAACGCTGATGATTTTGCTGGTGGTGCTGATTGCAGGCCTGTCAGCGTTGGTTCTGCTGGTCAATCCCAATGACTTTCGCGCCTATATGGTGCGTCAGGTGGAGGCGCGCAGCGGCTATGTCCTGAAGCTGGATGGCCCGCTGCGCTGGCACGTCTGGCCGCAGCTTAGCATCCTGTCCGGGCGCATGTCGCTCACCGCGCCAGGGGCCACCGAGCCTCTGGTGACTGCCGACAATATGCGCCTTGACGTGGCGTTAATGCCGTTGCTGTCGCATCAGCTACAGGTCAACCAGGTGATGCTTAAAGGGGCGGTGATCCAGCTGACCCCGCAGACCGAAGCGGTTCGTAATGCCGATGCCCCGGTGGCACCGCGGGAAAATACCCTTCCCGATAAAGCGGAAGATGCGGGCTGGTCATTTGACATTGGCCGTCTGAAGGTGGCTGACAGCGTGCTGGTGTTCCAGCACGAGGGTGATGAGCAGGTCACGGTTCGCAATCTCAACCTGCAGATGGAGCAGGATGAACATCACAAAGGCAAAATCGATTTTAGCGCCCGCGTGAACCGCAATCAGCGCGATCTGAACCTCGCGTTTAGCGCTAACGTCAACGCTTCTGACTATCCGCATCTGCTGAGCGCCGACATTCAGCAGCTCACCTGGCAACTGACCGGCGTCGATCTGCCGGCGCAGGGCATCAGCGGGCAGGGCACGCTGCAGGTTCAGTGGCGCGAGGAGCAGAAACAACTCGCGCTTAACCAGCTCAATCTGCAGGCCAATGACAGCGCCCTTACCGGGCAGGCCAGCGTGATCCTGGGAACCGACCCGCAGTGGAACATGAACCTGCAGTTCGACAGGCTCAATCTGGAAAATCTGCTCCCGGCGCAGGCGACCGCAGCGGCAAATAACCAGGCGGTACAGCAGGGGCAAAATCAGGCCAGATCCCAGCGCCCGGTCATCGCCTCCAGTCTGGACCAGCCCGATTACAACGGTCTGCGCGGCTTCAGTGCCGATATCCAGCTCAAAGCCAACAGCATTCGCTGGCGTGGGATGGACTTCACTCAGGTCAGCAGCCAGATGAGCAACAAGAACGGGCTTCTGACCATTGCGGAACTGAGCGGTAAATTGGGGGAAGGGCAGCTCTCCTTGCCCGGCACGCTCGACGTGCGTAAAGCCACCGCCCAGACCACCTTCCAGCCGCGTCTTGATAACATTGAGATCGGCACCATCCTGAAGGCTTTTAATTATCCGATTGCGCTGACCGGTAGCCTGAACCTGGTCGGGGATTTCTCCGGCAGCAAGATTGACGCGGAAGCCTTCCGCCACAACTGGCAGGGTAAGGCGCATCTGGAAATGCACAATACCCGCATGGAAGGGCTTAACTTCCAGCAGCTGGTGCAGCAGGCGGTAGAGCGCAGCAGTAACGTGAAGGTCAAAGACAACTTTGACAATGCGACCCGTCTGGACAGCTTTGTCACCGATCTGGCCCTGGATAAGGGGCAGGTGACGCTGGAGGGGATGCAGGGCGAATCACCAATGTTGATGCTCGAAGGCAACGGCACGCTGGATCTGATTAAGGAGACCGCCGACACCCGCTTCAAAGTTCGCGTGCTGGAGGGCTGGCTTGGCGAAGGCAAGCTGGTCGATTTCCTGAAAACGACGCCGATCCCGCTGAACGTATACGGCAAATGGCAGGCACTGAACTACAGCCTGCAGGTGGACCAGCTGCTGCGTAAGCATCTCCAGGATGAAGCGAAACGTCGTCTGAGCGACTGGGCGGAGAAGAATAAAGATTCAAAGAACGGGAAAGATGTGAAGAAGTTGCTGGAAAAGCTTCAGTAGCGCTATCTCCCCTCACCCGAGAGGGTGAGGGGAACCGCATCACACCTCGTAATCCACATCATCCTCCGTGATCAGCGGGATCAGCTGCACCTTCTGCACCCGGTGGTTCTCCACCTCCAGCGTTTTCAGCGCGTAATCACCCACCTGCACCTCTTCGCCCGGCTGGGGTATCCGCTGCAGGTTCTCCATCAGCAGCCCGGCGATGGTGTGATATTCGCGCTTATCGTCCAGCGGCAGCGGCACATACTGCACCAGATCTTCCAGCGGCATATGGCCGTTGGCGGTCCAGCTGCCGTCGGCGTTTTTCTGGATATCATGCCGGGCGTCAATCTCTTCCACTTCGTTCGGCAGGTTACCCGCGATGGTCTCCATCACGTCGCTGAGGGTAACAATCCCCTCCACGGAACCAAACTCATCCACCACAAAAGCAAAGTGGGTGCGCGCGTTACGGAACTGCTCCAGGGCCTGCAGCAGCGGCAGCACTTCCGGGAAGACCAGCGGCTGGCGGATCAGCACCCTCAGGTTTAACGGCTCGCCACGCAGTTGCTGATTGAGCAGGTCAATCACGTGAACCACACCCAGCAGCTCCTCTTCCCGGTCGCTACCGGTGACCACAATGCGGGTGTGCTGGTTTTTATCCAGCAGCGCACGGATGGTCGCCTCCGGGGCATTAAGGTCGATGTGCTCAATATCATGGCGCGAGGTCATGATGCTGCTGACGGAGCGCTGGTTCAGGTGGAGCACCCGCTCAATCATCCGCCGCTCCTGAGGGGCGAAGATCGGGCTGTTGTCATGGTCGGCAAGCAGCGAGGCGGACTGGGCATCCAGTTCAGCATCCTCTTTTTTGCCGCTCAGCAGACGGATAACCGTATCCGCGGTGCGCTGGCGCAGCGTCTGATTGGCAGAGAGGAAACGGCGGCGGTTGAAGATCGCCAGCTGGTTCAGCGCCTCGATAATCACCGAGAAGCCGATTGCGGCGTAGAGATACCCTTTCGGAATATGGAAACCAAAACCGTCCGCCACGAGGCTGAAGCCGATCATCAGCAGGAAACTCAGGCAGAGAATGACAATGGTCGGGTGGTCGTTAACAAAGCGCGTCAGCGCCTTGCTGGCCATCACCATCAGTGCAATGGCAATAATGACGGCGGCCATCATAACGGGCAGATGATCGACCATCCCCACGGCGGTGATGACGGAATCCAGCGAGAAGACGGCGTCCAGCACTACGATTTGCGCCACCACCGCCCAGAACTTCGCCCCGCGGCGCTGGGTGGGGTTCTCGCTGTCCTTGCCTTCCAGCCTTTCGTTGAGTTCGACAGTGGCTTTGAAGATCAGGAAAAAACCACCAAACAGCATGATCAGATCGCGGGCGCTGAAGCCAAAGCCGTGGACGGTAAACAGCGGGCGGGTGAGGGTCACCAGCCAGGAGATAGAGGCCAACAGCAGCAGGCGCATGACCATCGCCATTAACAGACCGGTGATGCGGGCGCGGTCGCGCTGAGCAGGGGGCAGTTTTTCGGCGAGAATGGCGATAAAGACCAGGTTATCGATACCGAGCACAAGTTCCAGCACCACCAGGGTGACCAGACCGGCCCATATTGATGGATCTGCTATCCATTCCATAGTGAGAGTAATACCTTTCGTTATATGACAATTGTCACATTTCGATCATGGATACTGCGCCAGAAAAATGCAATGCCAGCCTGGCATTTATCTGCATAGATTTTCCTTATCTGGCTGGTAATAAACCCTGCATTCTGTACGTTAATATCGGAATAATTCCGAATAAATTAAAATAAGAAATATCGCAGGTTCTCTGGCGTTATTTAATAATGTCAATATAAAGCTATTCCTAAAAATACGGAAATGCGACCGTTAATATTATTCTTAAAAGCCACGCCTTCGTTGATGATTCCTTGCCTGCTTTTCGGATAGCTGCAACAATTCTTTCAGCATCAAATAGCGGTCGTTTTTGGTGCTATTTCTGTGTCGGTTTAATGACCTGAAAAATGTATATCGTGTTCGGATTAATCCTGCCCGTTATATTTTCTCATTAAACCCTGTCAAAGAGGGTGCTTGCCCCTAACTAGCTGTTTAAACAGTAGATTGGTAACTGAAAGCCAAGGGCGGTAGCGTGCCTGAAAGCGTGTTAATCAGCCTCGATTATTCTGTCAATAGCCTGAGAGCGAATAAGCTTCTTTTAGGACTGATGCCAGTTATATTTCTCTTTTATTGACTGCATGCTAAAAGTAATACGCCTTCGCACTTATTTAAATGCACAGGATAATTACTCTGCCATAGTGATAAATAATCAATGATGAAATCCAAAATGAAATTGATGCCATTATTGGTCTCTGTGACCTTGATGAGTGGTTGTACGATCTTCCCCGGCAGCAATATCTCAACTTCCGGTAAGGATGTGATTAAACAGCAGGATGCTGATTTTGACATCAACCGCATGGTTAACGTTTATCCCATGACCCCGCAGCTGGTTGAACAATTACGCCCTCGCCCGATTGTCGCACGGCCGAATGTCGATCTCGACCAGGAGATCGCCAACTACCAGTACCGCGTCGGGCCCGGGGACGTGATTAACGTCACCGTCTGGGATCACCCGGAGCTGACCACCCCGGCGGGGCAGTATCGTAGCTCCAGCGATACCGGCAACTGGGTTCAGGCGGATGGCACCATGTTCTATCCCTATGTCGGCAAACTTCGCGTGGCGGGCAAAACGCTCGCACAAATCCGTAGTGATATTACCGGCCGTTTAGCGCAGTACATCGCTGACCCGCAGGTGGACGTTAATATCGCCGCATTCCGTTCGCAGAAAGTCTATGTCTCCGGCCAGGTGAATAAATCCGGCCAACAGCCGATCACCAACGTGCCGCTGACGGTGCTTGACGCCATCAACTCCGCGGGCGGGCTTACTGATGGCGCCGACTGGCGCAATGTGGTGCTGACCCATAAAGGCAAAGAGGAGCGTATCTCCCTGCAGGCGCTGATGCAGAACGGCGATCTGAGCCAGAACCGTCTGCTCTATCCGGGCGACATCCTGTTTGTGCCGCGCAATGACGACCTGAAAGTGTTCGTGATGGGTGAAGTGAAGAAACAGAGCACCCTCAAGATGGACCTGAGCGGTATGACCCTGACCGAAGCGCTGGGCAACGCGGAAGGGCTGGATATGAGCACCTCCGATGCCAGCGGTATCTTCGTGATCCGTCCGATTACAGGAAACAATGCGAACGGCAAGATTGCCAACGTTTACCAGCTGGATATGTCTGATGCCACCTCACTGGTGATGGCGACCGGCTTCCGCCTCCAGCCGTATGACGTGGTCTATGTCACCACCGCGCCGATAACGCGCTGGAACCGTGTGATGAACCAGCTGATGCCGACCATCAACAATATCCATACTATGACCGACACGGTACATCAGTACCACAACTGGTGATAACGATGTTTAACAAAATTCTGGTGGTTTGTGTGGGGAATATCTGCCGTTCCCCTACCGCTGAGCGGCTACTTAAGCAGTACCAACCGCAGCTCACCGTGGCGTCAGCCGGGTTGGGTGCGCTGGTGGGCAAAGGGGCCGATGAGCGTGCAAGTCAGGTTGCGGCGGAGCATCAGCTTTCACTCGACGGGCATTGTGCCCGTCAGGTGACGGCCGGCCTGTGCCGTGACTACGACCTGATCCTCGCGATGGAAAAACGCCACATTCATGCCCTGTGCGATATCGCACCGGAGATGCGCGGCAAAGTGATGCTGTTTGGTCACTGGGACAACGAGCGTGAGATCCCCGACCCGTACCGCAAAAGCCATGAAGCGTTTGAGGCGGTTTACACCTTACTCGACCAGTCTGCCCGCCAGTGGGCAGAGGCACTGAACGTTCAGCAGGGATAATAATGACAGCAAACGTAAAACCTTCTGCCGCCCCGAGCGCGGGCAGTGATGAAATTGATATTGGTCGTCTGATCGGGACCGTGGTCGAGGCGCGCTGGTGGGTGATTGGCATCACCGCGCTCTTTGCCGTTGCGGCGGTGATTTACACCTTTTTTGCCACTCCGATCTACAGCGCCGACGCGCTGGTACAAATAGAGCAAAACACCGGCAATTCCCTGGTGCAGGACATTGGATCGGCGCTGGCAAACAAGCCGCCCGCCTCGCAGGCGGAAATTGAGCTGATCCAGTCCCGCCTTGTGCTGGGAAAAACCGTGGACGATCTGGACCTCGATATCGGCGTTACTAAAAACACCTTCCCGGTGTTTGGTGCGGGCTGGGACCGGTTGATGGGCCGTCAGAATGACACGGTTAAAGTGACCACCTTCCAGCTTCCTGCCGGGGGCGCCAGCCAGGAGTTTACCCTCGAGGTGCTGGGGAAAGACCAGTATCAGCTTACCAGCGACGCCGGGTTTAGCGCCCGCGGCAAGGTGGGGGAGATGCTGAATAAAGATGGCGTGAGCATGATGGTCAGCGACATCCATGCCCAGAGCGGCAGCGAGTTCACCGTCAGCAAATTCTCAATGCTCGGGATGATCAATAACCTGCAGGGCAACCTGTCGGTCACCGAAACCGGAAAGGATACCGGGGTGCTGAGACTGACCTTTACCGGCGAGGATAAGGACAAGATCCGCGACATTCTCAACAGCATTACCCGCAATTACCAGGCGCAGAACGTGAAGCGTAAGTCGGAAGAGGCGTCAAAAAGCCTCGACTTCCTCGCAAAACAGCTCCCGGAAGTGCGCGCCCATCTGGATCAGGCCGAGAACAAGCTCAACGCTTTCCGTCAGGATAAAGACTCCGTCGACCTGCCGCTCGAAGCGAAGTCGGTGCTGGATTCGATGGTCAATATCGACGCCCAGCTCAACGAGCTGACCTTTAAAGAGGCGGAAATTTCCAAACTCTACACCAAACGCCATCCGGCCTACCGTACGCTGCTGGAAAAACGCCAGACGCTGGAAGAGGAGAAAGCCAAGCTCAATAACCGCGTCACCGCGATGCCAAAAACTCAGCAGGAGATCCTGCGTCTGACCCGCGACGTGGAGTCTGGCCAGCAGGTCTATATGCAGCTGCTGAACAAACAGCAGGAGCTGAAGATCACCGAGGCGAGCACCGTTGGCGATGTGCGTATTGTCGACCCGGCCATCACCCAGCCGGGCGTGCTGAAGCCGAAGAAGGCGCTGATTATTCTCGGCAGCATTATTCTCGGTCTGATGCTCTCCATCGTCGGCGTGCTGCTGCGCTCCCTGTTTAACCGTGGGATCGAAAGCCCGCAGGTGCTGGAGGAGCACGGCATCAACGTCTACGCCAGCATCCCGCTGTCGGAGTGGCAGAAGTCGCGCGACAGCGTCAAAACCACCAATGGCGTCAAACGCTACAAACAGAGCCAACTGCTGGCAGTCGGTAACCCAACGGATCTGGCTATCGAAGCTATCCGCAGTCTGCGCACCAGTCTGCACTTCGCCATGATGCAGGCCAGCAACAACGTACTGATGCTCACCGGGGTCAGCCCGTCTATTGGTAAAACCTTTGTCTGCGCCAACCTGGCGGCGGTAGTCAGCCAGACCAACAAGCGCGTGCTGCTGATCGACTGCGATATGCGTAAGGGCTATACCCACGAGCTGCTGGGCACAAACAACGTTAACGGTCTGTCGGACATTCTGCTGGGCAAGGGCGATATCAGCCAGTGCGCGAAGCCGACCTCCATCCCTAACTTTGACCTGGTTACGCGCGGACAGGTGCCGCCGAACCCGTCGGAACTGTTGATGAGCGAACGCTTTACCCAGCTGGTGAAGTGGGCCAGTGAAAACTATGACCTGGTGCTGATCGACACCCCGCCAATCCTCGCAGTAACGGATGCGGCAATTGTCGGTCGCCATGCGGGCACCACGCTGATGGTAGCGCGCTACGCGGTGAATACCTTGAAAGAGGTGGAAACCAGCCTCAGCCGCTTCGAGCAGAACGGCATTCCGGTGAAAGGGGTGATCCTCAACTCCATCTTCCGCCGCGCCACCGGGTATCAGGATTACGGGTATTACGAGTACGAATATAAGTCGGACAGCAAGTAATGAGCCATTCGGGGAACACCATGACACCACGTCCTTTGATTTCCATTTATATGCCGACATGGAACCGTCAGCAGCTGGCGATCCGTGCGATAAAATCGGTATTGCGCCAGGATTATGACCACTGGGAATTGATCATCGTTGATGACTGCTCCTCCTCGTACGAGCAGCTCCAGAAGTTTGTCGCTGACCTGGACGACCCGCGGGTGATCTACACCCATAACCCTATTAACTCCGGCGCCTGCGCGGTCCGCAATCAGGCTATTCTGCAGGCATCCGGGCAGTATTTGACCGGTATTGACGATGACGACGAGTGGACGCCAAACCGGCTGTCTACCTTCCTGGCGCATCAGCACCACCTGGTTACCCACGCCTTTTTGTACGCCAACGACTACGTTTGCGAGGGGGAGGTCTACTCTCAACCCGCCAGCCTGCCGTTGTACCCAAAATCGCCGTACTCCCGCCAGCTATTCTACAAGCGCAACATCATCGGCAATCAGGTCTTTACCTGGGCGTGGCGCTTTAAGGAGTGCCTGTTCGATACGTCCCTTGCCGCCGCCCAGGATTACGACATCTTCCTGCGGATGGTGGTGGAGTATGGCGAGCCGTGGAAGGTAGAAGAAGCCACCCAGATCCTGCACATCAATCATGGTGAAATGCAGATCACCTCGTCGCCGAAAAAATTCTCCGGCTACTTCCACTTCTACCGCAAGCACCGGGACAAGTTCGACCGCGCCAGCCGCAAGTATCAGCTCTTTACGCTGTATCAGATCCGCAATAAGCGGATGAACTGGCGCACCCTGTTGACGCTGATTTCGGTCCGTAACGGTAAGCGTCTGGCCGACGGGCTGCGGGGGAAATAATGGTGCTGGAAGATTGTCGCGCAAACAGCTGGAGCCTGCGCCCCTGCTGCATGGTGCTGGCCTACCGGGTGGCCCATTTTTGCTCGGTGTGGCGCAAAAAAAACGTCCTCAACAATCTGTGGGCGGCGCCGGTTCTGGTGCTTTACCGCCTCATCACCGAGTGCATCTTCGGCTACGAAATCCAGGCCGCGGCCACCATCGGCCGCCGCTTCACCATTCACCACGGCTATGCCGTGGTGATCAATAAATTCGTGGTCGCCGGGGATGATTTTACCATCCGTCACGGTGTGACCCTCGGTAACCGCGGCCCGGACAGCCTGGCCTGTCCGGTCATCGGCAATAACGTTGAGCTGGGCGCCAACGTGGTGATGATCGGTGATATCACCGTTGGTAATAACGTCACCGTGGGGGCGGGAAGCGTAGTGCTGGATAGCATCCCCGACAACGCGCTGGTGGTGGGCGAGAAGGCCCGCGTGAAGGTGATCAAATGAACATTCTGCAATTTAACGTTCGTCTCGCCGAAGGCGGGGCGGCAGGGGTGGCGCTGGATCTGCATCAGCGCGCGCTGCAAAAAGGACTTCAGTCGCGCTTTATCTACGGTTACGGCAAGGGCGGCAAGAAAAGCGTCAGCCACGATCGCTATCCGCAGGTGGTGAAACACACCCCGCGCCTGACCTCAGTGGCCAATATTGCCCTGTTCCGTCTGTTTAACCGCGATCTGTTCGGCAACCTCAACAGCCTGTATCGCACCGTGACCCGCACCCCGGGCCCGGTAGTGCTCCATTTTCACGTTCTGCACAGCTACTGGCTGAAACTGGAAGAAGTCGTGGCGTTTTGCCAGAAGGTGCAGGCGCACAAACCCGACACCACGTTCGTCTGGACCCTGCACGATCACTGGAGCGTCACTGGCCGCTGTGCCTTTACCGACGGCTGCGAAGGGTGGAAAACGAACTGCCAGAAATGCCCGACACTCAGCAACTATCCGCCGGTGAAGGTGGATCGCGCCCATAAGCTGGTGGATGGCAAGCGTCAGCTGTTCCGTGACATGCTGGCGCTCGGCTGTCAGTTCATCTCTCCCAGCCAGCATGTGGCCGATGCCTTTAACAGCCTGTACGGAGCAGGGCGCTGCCGGATCATCAACAACGGTATCGACGTGGCGACAGAGGCCATTCTGGCAGAGTTGACCCCGGTCGCCGTTACCGCCGGCAAGCCGAAAATTGCCGTGGTCGCTCACGATCTGCGCTACGACGGCAAAACCAACCAGCAGCTGGTGCGCAACATAATGGCGCTCGGCGACAAGATCGAGCTGCACACCTTCGGCAAATTCTCGCCGTTTGAAGGGCCGAACGTGGTGAACCACGGCTTCGAAACCGACAAACGCAAACTGATGAGCGCCCTAAACGGGATGGATGCGCTGGTGTTCAGCTCCCGGGTGGATAACTATCCGCTGATCCTGTGCGAAGCGCTCTCCATCGGGGTGCCGGTGATCGCCACCCACAGCGACGCCGCGCGGGAAGTGCTGGAAAAATCGGGGGGCAAAACCTTCAGCGAAGAGGAAGTGCTGCCTCTGGTGCAGTTAGCGAAAGCGGATATCGCCCAGGCGGTATTTGGCACCTCCCTTGAGGCATTCCGCACCCGCAGCCGCCAGGCCTACAGTGGACAACAGATGCTGGAGGAGTATGTCTCGTTCTATCAGAATCTGTAGCTATCTGCTGCTGCCGCTCATCTACCTGCTGGTCAACGTCAAAATTGCCCAGCTGGGTGAGAGCTTCCCCATTACCATCGTAACCTTTTTACCGCTGCTGCTGTTGCTGTTTGTCGACAAAATCAGCGTGAAAAAGCTGATGATAGCGCTGGGGCTGGGGGCGGGGCTGACGGCCTTCAACTACATTTTTGGTCAGTCGCTGGATGCCAGTAAATACGTTACTTCCACCATGCTGTTTGTCTATATCGTCATCATTATCGGCATGGTGTGGAGTATTCGCTTTAAAACGGTCTCGCCGCACAATTATCGGAGGATCCTCAGGTTCTTTTATCTGGTCATTGGAATCATTGTCACCCTCGCCGCACTGGAGATGGCGCAAATTATTCTGACCGGCGGCAGTAGCCTGATGGAAATAATTTCGAAATATCTTATTTACAGTAATAGCTATGTACTGAATTTCATTAAATTTGGCGGCAAGCGTACCACAGCGCTCTATTTTGAACCGGCATTCTTCGCTCTGGCGTTAATCTCAATTTGGCTCAGCATCAAACAGTTTGGTATCAAAACGCCTAAGAGCGATGCTATGATTCTTGCAGGAATTGTTCTGTCAGGATCGTTCTCCGGGGTGATGACGTTTATTCTGTTTTACCTTCTGGAGTGGGCGTTCCAGTATCTGAATAAAGAGGCGATCAAGAAAAAGTTACCTTTAGCGATCATTTCATTGTCCGTCTTTTTAGTCGGGGTGGTATTTGCCTTCCCGTATATTTCCGAACGTCTGGGTGATTTGGGCACCGAAGGATCATCCTCTTATTACCGTATTATCGGTCCGCTGGTGATGGTGGGGTACTCTTTAACCCATATTGACGGTGTAGTCAGATTTGGCTCACTTTATGAATATGTCGCATCATTCGGAATCTTTAACGGTGCGGACGTCGGGAAAACAATAGACAATGGTTTGTATCTGCTGATTATTTATTTTTCATGGTTCGCAGTATTATTAACGGCGTGGTATCTGTTTAAAGTTTTCAAAATGATGATCAGCGCCTTTGGTGATAATCAGAATTTTCGCGTACAGCTTTATCTCTTTACGCCAGTATCGCTGTTTTTTACCGGGTCAATATTTAGCCCAGAGTATGCATTTTTGATTGTATGCCCGTTTATTTTGCGCAAAGCGCTTAATATTACGCATTCATAACGAGGTGGTTTATGTTACTAAGCGTTATTACTGTCGCCTTTCGTAACTACGAGGGCGTGGTAAAAACCTGGCGGTCGCTGCGCAATCTGGCAGGCGATCCCAGCCTCAACTTTGAATGGATTGTGGTGGATGGTGGTTCGAACGACGGCACCGCAGAATTCCTCGAAAAACTGAATGGTGAGTATAACTTACGCTACATCAGCGAGAAAGATCGCGGTATCTACGATGCCATGAATAAAGGTATCGACATGGCGCAGGGGCGCTATGCCATCTTCCTTAATTCCGGCGATATTTTTCATGACGACGTAGCGCAGTTTGTCCGTCAACTCGTTCGAGTCCAGGATAACGCTATGTATATGGGCGATGCGTTACTTGATTTCGGTGATGGAAATAAAGTGTGCCGTACGGCGAAACCGGGCTGGTATATTTATCACAGCCTGCCGGCCAGCCATCAGGCGATTTTCTTTCCGCTGAGCGGGTTAAAAACGTACCCGTACGATCTGCAGTACCGCGTTTCATCGGATTACGCTCTGGCCGCTCGGCTGTATAAAGCCGGATATCCTTTTAAACGTCTGCCAGGTCTGGTTTCTGAATTTTCGATGGGCGGCGTGTCAACGTCGAATAATCTGGAATTATGCCAGGATGCCCGCAAGGTGCAACGCGACATATTACGCGTACCGGGCGTATGGGCGGAATTATCTTATTTATTACGTCTTAAAACCACGGGTAAAGCCAAAGCCTTATATAACAAAGTCTGAATATAAGGAAAAAGTATGCAGGAATTAAGCGGCTTCTCTGTGCCAAAAGGATTTCGTGGCGCAGGGGGGATTAAGGTGCAGTTATGGTGGGCGGTACAGGCGACATTATTTGCCTGGTCCCCACAAATTATGTATCGCTGGCGCGCATTTTTATTACGCAGCTTCGGTGCAAAAATCGGAAAAAACGTAGTCATTCGCCCGTCGGTAAAAATTACTTACCCATGGAAATTAACCCTTGGGGATAACGCCTGGGTTGGTGACGACGCGGTGTTATATACGCTGGGTGAAATTTCGATTGGCGCGAATGCAGTGGTATCTCAGAAATGCTACCTCTGTACCGGCAGCCACGATTATATGAGTCAACATTTTGATATTAATGCGCAGCCAATCACCATTGGCGAGAAATGCTGGCTGGCGACCGACGTATTTGTCGCCCCCGGCGTCTCCATTGGCAATGGCACCGTTATTGGTGCGCGCAGCAGTGTTTTTAAGTCGCTACCGGCAAACAGGCTTTGCCGTGGCAATCCCGCAGTGGTGATACGCGAACGCGTTGAAACTGAATAACTTCTGATAAGTCTGGAGAAAATAAACATGTCTAAAGTCGCTCTCATCACCGGCGTAACCGGACAGGATGGTTCTTATCTGGCGGAACTCCTGCTGGAAAAAGGCTACGAAGTGCACGGAATCAAACGTCGTGCCTCCTCTTTTAACACCGAGCGCGTGGATCATATCTATCAGGATCCGCACGCGGCGAACCCGAAATTCCATCTGCACTACGGCGATCTGACCGATACCTCCAACCTGACCCGTATTCTGCAGGAAGTCCAGCCGGATGAAGTCTATAACCTGGGCGCGATGAGCCACGTGGCCGTCTCCTTCGAATCCCCGGAATACACCGCTGACGTTGACGCCATCGGCACCCTGCGTCTGCTGGAAGCGATTCGTTTCCTCGGTCTTGAGAAGAAGACCCGTTTCTATCAGGCCTCCACTTCCGAGTTGTACGGCCTGGTGCAGGAGATCCCGCAGAAAGAGACCACCCCGTTCTACCCGCGCTCTCCGTATGCGGTGGCAAAAATGTACGCCTACTGGATCACCGTTAACTACCGTGAATCCTACGGCATGTACGCCTGCAACGGCATCCTATTCAACCACGAGTCTCCGCGCCGTGGCGAGACCTTCGTGACCCGTAAGATCACCCGCGCGATCGCCAACATCGCCCAGGGCCTGGAGAAGAAGCTGCACCTCGGCAACATGGACTCCCTGCGTGACTGGGGCCATGCCAAAGACTACGTAAAAATGCAGTGGATGATGCTGCAGCAGGAAAAACCGGAAGACTTCGTTATCTCCACCGGCGTGCAGTACTCCGTGCGTCAGTTCGTTGAGATGGCTGCTGCCCAGCTGGGCATCAAGCTGCGCTTCGAAGGCACCGGCGTAGACGAGAAAGGGATTGTGGTCTCCGTAACCGGCCACGACGCACCGGGCGTACAGCCGGGCGATGTGATTGTGGAAGTTGACCCGCGCTACTTCCGTCCTGCCGAGGTAGAAACCCTGCTGGGCGACCCGACCAAAGCGCACGAAAAACTGGGCTGGAAACCAGAAACCACGCTGCAGGAGATGGTTTCCGAGATGGTGGCAAAAGATCTCGAAGCGGCGAAAAAACACTCCTTGCTTAAATCCCACGGCTACGAGGTTGCCATCGCGCTGGAGTCCTGAGAATGACCAAACAACGTATTTTTGTTGCCGGACATCGCGGGATGGTGGGTTCGGCGATTGTTCGCCAGCTGGAGCAGCGCGGCAACGTCGAGCTGGTGCTGCGCACCCGCGACGAGCTTAACCTGCTGGATGCGCAAGCAGTCGAGGCTTTCTTTGCTGAACAGCGCATCGACCAGGTCTATCTGGCGGCGGCAAAAGTGGGGGGGATTGTCGCCAACAATACCTACCCGGCGGATTTCATCTACGAGAACATGATGATCGAGAGCAACATCATTCACGCGGCGCACCTGCACAACGTGAACAAGCTGCTGTTCCTCGGCTCATCCTGTATCTACCCGAAGATGGCGAAGCAGCCTATTGCCGAGAGCGAGCTACTGCAGGGTACGCTCGAGGCAACTAACGAGCCCTACGCGATTGCCAAGATTGCCGGGATCAAGCTGTGCGAGTCCTACAACCGCCAGTATGGCCGCGACTATCGTTCGGTGATGCCGACCAACCTGTACGGCCCGAACGATAACTTCCACCCGAGCAACTCCCATGTGATCCCGGCGCTGCTGCGCCGGTTCCATGAAGCCACCGTCAGCAACGCACCGGAAGTGGTGGTGTGGGGCAGCGGTACGCCGATGCGCGAGTTCCTGCACGTGGATGATATGGCTGCCGCCAGCATTCATGTGATGGAGCTGGCCCGTGAGGTGTGGCAGGAGAACACCGAGCCGATGCTGTCGCACATCAACGTTGGCACCGGGGTGGACTGCACCATCCGCGAACTGGCTGAAACCATCGCTGAGGTGGTGGGGTACAAGGGCCGCGTGGCCTTCGATGCCACTAAACCCGACGGCACCCCGCGCAAGCTGCTGGACGTGACCCGTCTGCACCAGCTGGGCTGGTTCCACGAGGTGACGCTGGCCCAGGGGCTGGCCAGCACCTACCAGTGGTTCCTGGAAAATCAGCACCGCTTCCGGGGGTAGATATGTTTTTAAGTCAGGAAGATTTTGCCACGGTAGTGCGTTCCACGCCGCTGATCTCCATCGATCTGATTGTGGAGAACGAGCGTGGCGAGTTCCTGCTCGGACAGCGCACCAATCGTCCGGCACAGGGCTACTGGTTCGTGCCGGGTGGGCGGGTGCAGAAAGATGAGACGCTGGAAAATGCCTTTGCGCGTCTGACGCAGGCGGAGCTGGGGCTCCGTCTGCCGATGACGGCAGGGCAGTTCTACGGGGTCTGGCAGCACTTCTATGACGACAACTTTTCCGGCACCGATTTCACCACCCACTATGTGGTGCTCGGTTTCCGCCTGAAGGTGAACCAGGCAGAGCTGCATCTGCCTGATGCGCAGCATGACGACTATCGCTGGCTGACGCCCGACGCGCTGCTGGCAAGCGATAACGTCCATGACAACAGCCGGGCCTATTTTCTGAAGCAGGCCGGAGTGCCGGGCTTATGAAAATTCTCGTATACGGCATTAACTACTCGCCGGAGCTGACCGGCATCGGTAAGTACACCGGCGAGATGGTGGAGTGGATGGCCCGTCAGGGCCATGAGGTGCGGGTCATTACCGCACCGCCTTATTACCCGGAGTGGCAGGTGGACGAGGACTATTCCAGCTGGCGCTACCGCCGCGAAGAGGGGGCCGCGACCGTCTGGCGCTGTCCGCTTTACGTGCCAAAGCAGCCCTCGACCTTAAAGCGTTTGATTCATCTGGGCAGCTTTGCCCTGAGCAGTTTCTTCCCGCTGATGGCGCAACGTCGCTGGAAGCCGGATCGCATTATCGGCGTGGTGCCGACCCTGTTTTGCACTCCAGGTATGCGCCTGCTGGGCAAGCTCTCAGGCGCCCGCACCCTGCTGCACATTCAGGATTACGAAGTGGACGCCATGCTGGGCCTGGGAATGGCCGGGAAAGGCAAGGGCGGCAAAGTGGCGAAACTGGCCAGCGCCTTCGAGCGCAGCAGCCTGCATAACGTCGATTACGTCTCGACCATCTCCCGCTCAATGATGAACAAAGCGCAGGAGAAGGGCGTAGCGGCGGAGAAGGTGATCTTCTTTCCAAACTGGTCGGAAGTGGCGCGTTTTCGCGACGTGACTGTTGTTGAGGCGGCGGCCCTGCGCGAGCAGTTGGGTCTGCCAGAAGCCAAAAAAATCATTCTCTATTCGGGCAACATCGGTGAGAAGCAGGGGCTTGAGAACGTTATTGATGCCGCTGAAAAGCTCCGCGACCAGCCCTGGCAGTTTGTGATTGTCGGCCAGGGCGGTGGCAAAGCGCGGCTGCAAAAGTTGGCCCAGGAGCGCGGCCTGCAAAACATCACTTTCCTGCCGCTGCAGCCTTACGAGGCCTTACCGGCGCTGCTGAAGATGGCCGATTGCCATCTGGTTGTACAAAAGCGCGGCGCGGCGGATGCCGTTCTGCCCTCCAAGCTGACCAACATTCTGGCGGTGGGCGGCAACGCGGTGATCACCGCCGAAGCCCATACCGAGCTGGGCCAGCTGTGCGACACCCAGCCAGGGATCGCGGTGTGCGTCGAACCGGAGTCGGTACCCGCCCTGGTGGCCGGGATCGAACGGGCGCTGAATATGCCCAAAGAGAACGCGATCGCGCGTGACTATGCCGAACGCACGCTCGAGAAAGAGAACGTGCTGAACCAGTTTATTGCAGATATTCGGGGATAAATCATGAATAAGAATACGTTGTACCCGGTTGTGATGGCGGGTGGCTCAGGTAGCCGGTTATGGCCACTCTCCCGCGTGCTCTATCCGAAACAGTTCCTCTGCCTGAAAGGGGAACTCACTATGCTGCAGACCACGGTAAACCGTCTTAATGGCGTAGATTGCGAAAGCCCGGTGGTGATCTGTAACGAACAGCACCGTTTTATCGTCGCTGAGCAGCTGCGTCAGCTGAACAAGCTCACCGAAAACATCATTCTGGAGCCTGCCGGACGCAACACCGCCCCGGCCATCGCCCTCGCCGCGCTGGCGGCGAAGCGCAGCAGCCCCGATTGCGATCCGCTGATGCTGGTGCTGGCAGCAGATCATGTGATCCAGCAGGAAGAGGCGTTCCGCGATGCGGTGCGCGCCGCCATTCCTTATGCCGAAAGCGGCAAGCTGGTCACCTTCGGCATCGTGCCGGACCTGCCGGAGACCGGCTATGGTTATATCCGTCGCGGCAACGTCACGCCGGGGGAGGGCGACAGCCTGGCCTTTGACGTCGCGCAGTTCGTTGAGAAGCCGAATCTGGAAACCGCTCAGGCCTATGTCGCCAGCGGCGAGTACTACTGGAACAGCGGTATGTTCCTGTTCCGCGCCGGACGCTATCTGGAAGAGCTGCAAAAGTACCGCCCGGACATCCTTGAAGCCTGCGAACGCGCAATGGCCACCGTCGACCCGGATCTGGACTTTATCCGCGTGGACGAAGCCGCGTTCCTTGCCTGCCCGGAGGAGTCAGTGGATTACGCAGTAATGGAACGCACCGCCGATGCGGTGGTGGTGCCGATGGATGCGGGCTGGAGCGACGTCGGCTCCTGGTCATCCCTATGGGAGATCAGCGCCCACACGCCGGAAGGTAACGTTCATCACGGAGATGTGATCAGCCATAAAACCGAGAACAGCTATGTCTATGCCGAATCGGGTCTGGTCACCACTGTTGGGGTGAAGGATCTGGTGGTGGTACAGACCAAAGACGCGGTACTGATTGCCGATCGCAACGCGGTGCAGGACGTCAAAAAAGTGGTGGAGCAGATCAAGGCCGATGGCCGCCATGAGCACCACATTCACCGCGAAGTCTATCGTCCGTGGGGGAAATATGACTCCATCGACGAAGGCGACCGTTATCAGGTGAAACGTATCACCGTTAAACCGGGCGAGGGGCTGTCGGTACAGATGCATCACCACCGCGCGGAACACTGGGTAGTGGTGGCAGGTACCGCCAAAGTCACTATCGACAATGTTGAGACCCTGCTCGGTGAGAACGAATCGATTTATATCCCGCTGGGGGCGACGCACTGCCTGGAAAACCCAGGAAAAATCCCTCTCGATCTGATTGAAGTGCGCTCAGGATCGTATCTGGAAGAGGACGATATCGTCCGATTTGAGGACAGATACGGCAGGGTGTAGCACTCACACATTTTGCCCGGTGGCGCTGCGCTTACCGGGCCTACGAAAACAAAAAAATCAAATTGGCCTGTATATCGGGCGGGCCAACTATTGCCTGAAAAAGGGGTAATGATGCAAAAGTTAACTTGTTTTAAAGCCTACGACATTCGCGGCAAGCTGGGTGAAGAGCTGAATGAGGACATTGCGTGGCGCATTGGCCGCGCGTACGGCGAATATTTAAAGCCGAAAACCATCGTGCTGGGCGGCGACGTGCGCCTGACCAGCGAAGCGTTAAAGCTGGCGCTGGCGAAAGGGCTGCAGGACGCGGGCGTGGATGTGCTGGATATCGGCCTTTCCGGTACCGAAGAGATCTATTTCGCCACCTTCCATTTAGGCGTCGACGGCGGGATCGAAGTGACCGCCAGCCACAATCCGATGGACTACAACGGCATGAAGCTGGTGCGCGAGGGTGCGCGCCCGATCAGCGGCGATACCGGCCTGCGCGACGTTCAGCGTCTGGCGGAAGCCAACGACTTCCCGCCGGTGAACGAGTCAACGCGCGGTAGCTATAAGAAAATCGATCTGCGTGATGCTTACATCGATCACCTGCTGGGCTACATCAATGTGGCGAACCTCAAGCCGCTGAAGCTGGTCATCAACTCCGGCAACGGCGCCGCAGGCCCGGTGGTGGATGCCCTGGAAGCGCGCTTTAAGGCGCTTAACGTGCCGGTCACCTTCGTCAAAGTGCACAACACCCCGGACGGCACCTTCCCGAACGGTATTCCAAATCCGCTGCTGCCTGAGTGCCGCGACGATACCCGCAACGCGGTGATCGAGCACGGTGCCGATATGGGCATCGCCTTTGACGGCGACTTCGACCGCTGCTTCCTGTTCGACGAAAAGGGGCAGTTTATCGAAGGCTACTACATCGTCGGCCTGCTGGCGGAAGCCTTCCTCGAGAAAAACCCCGGCTCGCGCATCATTCATGACCCACGCCTCTCCTGGAATACGGTGGATGTGGTCTCCGCGGCAGGCGGCACGCCGGTTATGTCCAAAACCGGTCACGCCTTTATCAAAGAGCGGATGCGCGAAGAAGACGCGATTTATGGCGGCGAGATGAGTGCCCACCACTACTTCCGCGATTTTGCCTACTGCGACAGCGGGATGATCCCGTGGCTGCTGGTGACCGAGCTGCTGTGCCTGAAGGGCCAGTCGCTGGGTGAACTGGTGCGCGACCGCATGGCCGCCTTCCCGGCGAGCGGGGAGATCAACAGCACGCTGGCGGCACCTGCCGAGGCGATTGCCCGCGTGGAGCACCACTTTGCCCTGCACGCGCTGGAGATCGACCGTACCGACGGTATCAGCATGACCTTCCCGCAGTGGCGCTTCAACCTGCGCTCGTCGAACACCGAGCCGGTGGTGCGCCTGAACGTGGAATCCCGTGCCGATGCGGCGCTGATGGCGGCGCGAACACAGGACATTATGGCGCTGTTGAATCAGTAACCTTTCCCCCTCTCCCGTTGGGGGAGGGGGCCCTGAAACAGGAACAACGATGACAAATCTAAAAAAGCGCGAGCGAGCCAAAACGAATGCATCGTTAATCTCTATGGTGCAGCGTTTTTCTGATATCACCATCATGTTCGGTGGCTTGTGGATGGTGTGTAAAATCAGCGGGCTGCCGTTCCTCTACATGCATCTGCTGATGGCGCTGATCGCGCTGGTGGTCTTCCAGATGATCGGCGGGATGACCGACTTCTACCGCTCATGGCGGGGCGTCAAGATCGCCACCGAGCTATTGCTGCTGTTGCAGAACTGGACCTTAAGCCTGGTCTTCAGCTTCGGGCTGGTGGCCTTCAATAATGACTTTGATAATCGCTTTGCCACCTATTTCGCCTGGTACCTGTTGACCAGCGTGGGGATGGTAGTCTGCCGCTCGCTTATCCGTTTTGGTGCGGGCTGGCTGCGTAACCGCGGCTACAACACCCGCCGGGTGGCGGTGGCCGGCAGCCTGCCGGCCGGGCTGGCACTGCTTGACGGTTTTCGCAAAGAGCCGTGGCTGGGCTTTGACGTAGTGGGTGTTTATCACGACGCGCAGCCTGGCGGCGTATCCGCTGACTGGGCCGGGAACTATTCTCAGCTGATTGACGATGCCAAAGCGGGCAAAATTCATAACGTCTATATCGCCATGCCGATGAGTGACGAGGCCCGCATCAAAACCCTGATGCGTAAGCTGGCAGACACCACCTGCTCGGTAATCCTCATCCCGGATGTGTTCACCTTTAACATCCTGCACTCCCGTATTGAAGAGGTGAACGGCGTGCCGGTGGTTCCCCTGTATGACACGCCGCTCTCCGGCCTCAACCGGGTGCTGAAGCGCGTGGAGGACATCGTGCTGTCATCCCTGATCCTGCTGCTGATCTCCCCGGTGCTGTGCGCCATTGCGCTGGCGGTGAAGCTCACGTCAAAGGGGCCGGTGATCTTCCGGCAGACCCGTTACGGTATGGATGGTAAGCCGATCATGGTGTGGAAATTCCGCTCCATGAAGGTGATGGAGAACGACGAGGTGGTGACCCAGGCGACGCAAAATGACCCGCGCGTGACCCGCGTCGGTAACTTCCTGCGCCGCACCTCGCTCGACGAACTGCCGCAGTTTATTAATGTGTTAACCGGAGGCATGTCGATTGTCGGCCCGCGCCCGCATGCGGTGGCCCATAACGAGCAGTATCGTCAGCTTATCGAAGGTTACATGCTGCGCCATAAAGTGAAGCCGGGCATCACCGGCTGGGCGCAGATCAACGGCTGGCGCGGCGAAACCGACACCTTGGAGAAGATGGAAAAACGCATTGAGTTCGACCTGGAGTACATCCGCGAGTGGAGCCTCTGGTTCGATATCAAAATCGTTTTCCTGACCGTCTTCAAGGGCTTCGTGAACAAAGCGGCGTACTGACATGAGCTTACGTGAAAAAACCCTCAGCGGGGCAAAGTGGTCGGCTATCGCCACGGTGATCATCATCGGCCTCGGGCTGGTACAGATGACGGTGCTGGCGCGCATTATTGATAACCACCAGTTTGGCCTGTTGACTGTCTCGCTGGTGATTATCGCCCTCGCCGATACGCTGTCAGATTTCGGCATCGCCAACTCCATTATTCAGCGCAAAGAGATTAGCCAGCTGGAGCTGACCACCCTCTACTGGCTGAACGTCGGCCTCGGCATCCTGGTGTTCGTGGCGCTGTTCCTGCTGAGTGATGCCATTGCCCTGGCGCTGAACAACCCGGAGCTGGCACCGCTGATGCGTACACTGTCGTTCGCGTTTGTGGTGATCCCCCACGGGCAGCAGTTCCGCGCGCTGATGCAAAAGGAGCTGGAGTTCAGCAAGATCGGCATGATCGAGACCAGCTCGGTGCTGGCCGGATTTACCTTTACCGTGATCAGCGCCCATTTCTGGCCGTGGGCGTTAACCGCCATCCTTGGGTATCTGGTTAACTCTGCCGTGCGCACGCTGCTGTTTGGCTACTTCGGGCGCAAAATCTACCGTCCGGGCTTCCACTTCTCGCTCGCATCAGTGTCGTCCAACCTGCGCTTTGGTGCCTGGCTGACCGCCGACAGCATTATCAACTACGTCAACACCAACCTCTCCACTCTTGTACTGGCGCGCATTCTCGGTGCCAGCGTCGCCGGGGGCTATAACCTGGCGTACAACGTGGCGGTGGTGCCGCCGATGAAGCTCAATCCGATCATCACCCGCGTGCTGTTCCCGGCGTTTGCCAAAATTCAGGACGATACCGACAAGCTCAGGATCAACTTCTACAAGCTGCTGTCGGTAGTGGGGATCATTAACTTTCCGACCCTGCTGGGGCTGATGGTGGTCTCCGGCAATCTGGTGCCGCTGGTATTCGGTGAGAAGTGGCTGAGCATTGTGCCGATCCTGCAACTGCTGTGCGTGGTGGGGCTACTGCGCTCCGTCGGCAACCCGATTGGATCGCTGCTGATGGCCAAAGCCCGCGTCGATATCAGCTTTAAATTCAACGTCTTCAAAACTTTCCTGTTTATTCCGGCGATCGTTATTGGCGGCCATCTGGCGGGCGCGATGGGCGTCACGCTGGGCTTCCTGCTGGTGCAGATCGTCAACACCATCCTGAGCTACTTCGTGATGATTAAGCCGGTGCTGGGCTCCAGCTATCGCCAGTACATGCTGAGCCTGTGGCTGCCATTTTACCTCTCACTGCCAACCCTTGCCGTGAGCTATGGCTTAGGGCTGGCCCTGAATGGCCATCTGCCGCTGGCGGCGTTGCTGGCGGTGCAGGTCGCCGCGGGCGCCCTGGCCTTCGCGGTGATGATTGTGCTGTCGCGGAACGCGCTGGTGGTGGAGATCAAGCGCCAGTTCTGCCGCAACGAAAAGATAAAAACGCTGCTTCGCGCAGGTTAATTATTTCCTCCCCCTCTCCGCTGGGGAGGGGAATTTTTAAGAGGTTATTATGAAATTATTGATTCTGGGCAACCATACCTGTGGCAACCGTGGTGACAGCGCCATTCTGCGCGGCCTGCTTGATGCGATTTACGCCCTGTCTCCGGAGACAGAAGTGGATGTGATGAGCCGTTACCCGGTCAGCTCCTCCTGGCTGCTGAACCGCCCGGTGATGGGCGATCCGCTCTACAGCCAGATGAAGCAGCATAACAGCGCCGCGGGCATGATGGGCCGCGTGAAAAAGGTGCTGCGCCGTCGCTATCAGCATCAGGTCCTGCTGTCACGGGTGACCGACACCGGTAAGCTGCGCAACATCGCCATCGCCCAGGGCTTTACCGATTTTGTCCGCCTGCTCTCCGGCTACGATGCCATCATCCAGGTGGGGGGATCCTTCTTCGTTGATCTCTACGGCGTGCCGCAGTTCGAGCATGCGCTCTGCACCTCTATGGCGAAAAAGCCGCTGTTTATGGTCGGCCACAGCGTCGGACCGTTCCAGGATCCCCAGTTCAACCAGCTGGCGAACTACGTATTTGGTCACTGTGACGCGCTGATCCTGCGCGAGTCGGTGAGCCTGAATCTGATGCAGCGCAGCGAGATCGACACAAGCAAGGTAGAGCAAGGAGTGGATACCGCCTGGCTGGTGGATCATCAGGAAGCGAATTTCACCCCCAGCTATGCCGTGCAGCACTGGCTGAACGTGGCGGCGCAGCAGAAGACTGTCGCCATCACCCTGCGTGAGCTGGCGCCGTTTGATAAGCGTCTGGGTACCACCCAGGCGGCCTATGAAAAGGCCTTTGCCGAGGTGGTTAACCGGGTGCTGGATAGCGGCTATCAGGTGCTGGCGCTCTCCACCTGTACCGGGATCGACAGCTACAACAAAGATGATCGTATGGTGGCGCTCAATCTGCGCCAGCACGTCAGCGATCCGTCCCGCTACCACGTAGTGATGGACGAACTTAACGATCTGGAGATGGGCAAGCTGCTGGGTGCCTGCGATCTGACTGTAGGCACACGTCTGCATTCGGCCATTATCTCTATGAACTTCGGCACCCCGGCCATCGCGATTAACTACGAACACAAGTCTGCCGGGATCATGCAGCAGCTGGGCATGCCAGAGATGGCGGTGGATATTCGTCATCTGCTGGACGGCTCCCTGGGGGCAATGGTCGGCGATACCCTCGGCCAGCTGCCAGCCATCAACGAACGCCTGGCGGTAGCGGTGAAAGCCGAACGTGAAAACGGCATCAAAATGGTGAAATCGGTGCTGGATCGGGTCGGGGAGGGCAAATGAAGGTTGGTTTCTTCTTACTGAAATTCCCGCTCTCGTCCGAAACCTTTGTGCTGAACCAGATCACCGCGTTTATTGATATGGGTTATGACGTGGAGATCGTCGCCCTGCAAAAGGGCGACACGCAAAATACCCACGCCGCATGGACGCAGTACGACCTGGCCAGCAAAACCCGCTGGTTACAGGATGAGCCGCAGGGCCGGCTTGCGAAACTGCGCTACCGCGCCCGCCAGACCCTGCGCGGGCTGCACCGTCCCGGCACATGGAAGGCGTTGAACGTCTCCCGCTATGGTGCCGAGTCGCGCAACCTGATCCTCTCCGCCATTTGCGGCCAGACGGTGCGGCCCTGGCGTGCAGATGTGTTTATCGCCCACTTCGGCCCGGCAGGCGTCACGGCGGCCAAGCTGCGCGAGTTGGGGGTTATCGAGGGGAAAATCGCTACCGTCTTTCACGGGATCGACATCTCCAGCCGGGAGGTATTGGCGCACTATACCCCTGAGTATCAACGCCTGTTTCAGCGCGGCGATATGATGCTGCCGATAAGCGACCTGTGGGCCGAACGCCTTAAAAATATGGGCTGCCCGCCCGAGAAAATTACCGTCTCACGCATGGGCGTGGATATGCAGCGCTTTACCCAACGGCCGGTTAAAACGCCGGGAAGCCCACTGCAAATCATCTCTGTTGCACGTCTGACCGAGAAAAAAGGGCTGCACGTGGCGATCGAAGCCTGCCGCCAGCTGAAAGCGCGCGGGGTGGATTTTCACTATCGCATTCTCGGTATTGGCCCCTGGGAACGTCGTCTGCGTACCCTGATCGAACAGTATGAGCTGGAGGCGTATGTCGAAATGCCGGGGTTCAAGCCCAGCCATGAGGTTAAAGCCATGCTGGATGCTGCCGACCTCTTTTTGCTCCCGTCAGTCACCGGCACGGATGGCGATATGGAGGGGATCCCGGTGGCGCTGATGGAAGCTATGGCAGTAGGCATACCGGTCGTTTCCACGGTGCATAGCGGTATTCCGGAACTGATCGAACCAGGCCATTCCGGCTGGCTGGTGGAGGAGAATAACCCGGAGGCACTGGCTAATCAGCTGGAGCAGTTTGCCGCGATTGCCCATCAGGAGCTTTCGCCTGTGCTGCACAATGCGCGCAAAAAGGTGGAGACCGATTTCAATCAACACCTTATCAATCGACAGTTAGCCACTCTGCTACAGACGCTTTAAAAAGGGAGGCGATATGCCGAAAGAGATAACGCGACGCGCGTTTGTCACCGCCTGTTCCGTGCTGGCGGCCGCGCCGCTGGTCGGCGTTCGGGCCGCCAAAAACGCTGTCACGGTAGAGATCAGCCAGTATGACCTTCGTGACGGCATTGCCGCATTTAAGAAGGCCTTTACCGAGGGTGATACCGTCGTGGTGCCTGCGGACGTCACCTGCGAGAACATCAACGCCGCCATTTTTATTCCCGAGGGCAAAACCCTGCGCATTCTCGGTTCGATGACCGGCAATGGCCGCGGGCGGCTGGTATTGCAGGATGGCAGCAAGGTAATCGGGGAAGGGAAGGGGCGTAGCGAAAACATCACCCTCGACGTGCGCGGTTCTGACTGCGTGATCCAGGGCCTGACGATGAGCGGCTATGGCCCGGTGACCCAGATTTACATTGGCGGTAAACAAAAGCGGGTGATGCGTAATCTGCTGATCGACAACCTGCGGGTCACTAAAGCCAACTATGCGATCCTGCGCCAGGGGTTTCATAACCAGATGGATGGCGTAAAGATTACCAACTGTCATTTCAGCTACCTGCAGGGTGACGCCGTCGAATGGAACGTGGCGATTAATGACAAAAACATCCTGATCTCAGACCACGTGATCGACCATATTGACTGCACCAACGGGAAAATTAACTGGGGTATCGGCATCGGTCTGGCGGGTAGTATCTATGACAACAACTACCCTGAAGACCAGACGGTAAAGAACTTCGTGGTGGCCAATATCACCGGGAGCAATTGTCGCCAGCTGGTGCATGTTGAAAACGGCAAACACTTTATCATTCGTAATGTTAAGGCCCGCAATATCTCCCCGGACTTCAGTAAGAAAGCGGGCATCGATAACGCAACGGTTGCGATATATGGCTGCGATAATTTTGTCATCGATAATGTTGAGATGACCGATAGCGCCGGGATGTTAATTGGCTACGGCGTGATTAAAGGCGACTATTTGTCGATACCGCAGAATTTTCGCCTCAACAATATTCATCTGGATAACCAGAAACTTGCACGAAAGTTGCGCGGAATACAGATCTCCTCCGGCAATAAAACCTCGTTCGTGGCCCTCACTAACCTTGAGATGAAGCGCGCCTCTCTGGAGTTCCATAATAAACCTCAGCATCTTTTTATGCGCAATATCAACGTGATGCAGGATGCAGAGAGGGGCCCAGCCCTGAAGCTGAATTTCGATCTGCGTAAAGATGTGCGCGGGAAGTTTATGGCGCGAGACGAGACGCTGCTTTCGCTGGCGAACATTAACGCGGTTAATGAAAAAGGACAAAGTTCGGTCGATATCGACCGAATTGACCATCATACGATCAATACGGAACGGCTGAATTTTAACCTGCCGAAGCGCTAGATATTAACCAGACAACATTTTGCGAGGATTCCTGGAATTAAAGGGCGAGTATTCGGATTGCATCTGCTGGAATTTACGCTGTAATTGCGTAACATCCTCTCAAGATTTGTAGCAATTCGTGCTGGCTAAACCAGGGTAAAGGGCTATAATTCGGCAACCATTTTAAGGTGGAAGAAATATGATTAATTTGAAAGCAGTCATTCCGGTAGCCGGTCTCGGCATGCATATGCTCCCGGCCACAAAAGCCATTCCTAAAGAGATGCTGCCGATCGTTGACAAGCCGATGATTCAGTACATCGTCGACGAGATTGTTGCTGCAGGGATCAAAGAAATCGTTCTGGTTACGCACTCCTCCAAGAATGCGGTAGAAAACCACTTCGACACCTCCTACGAACTTGAAGCCCTTCTGGAGCAGCGCGTTAAGCGTCAACTGCTGGCGGAAGTGCAGTCCATCTGCCCACCGGGCGTGACCATCATGAACGTTCGCCAGGCGCAGCCGCTGGGGCTGGGCCACTCTATTCTGTGCGCGCGTCCTGTCGTGGGGGATAACCCGTTCGTGGTCGTCCTGCCCGATATCATTCTGGACAACGCCTCTGCCGATCCGCTGCGCTACAACCTGGCAGCAATGGTGGCGCGTTTCAACGAGACGGGCCGTAGCCAGGTGCTGGCGAAGCGCATGAAAGGCGATCTGTCTGAATACTCCGTTATTCAGACCAAAGAGCCATTGGATACTGTGGGTAAAGTCAGCCGTATCGTTGAATTTATCGAGAAGCCGGATCAACCGCAGACGCTTGATTCCGATCTGATGGCCGTAGGCCGCTATGTACTGAACGCAGAAATCTGGGCTGAACTGGAGCGTACCGAGCCAGGCGCTTGGGATCGTATTCAGCTGACGGATGCTATCGCTGAACTGGCGAAAAAGCAGTCTGTGGACGCTATGCTGATGACCGGCGACAGCTACGACTGCGGTAAGAAACTGGGATACATGCAAGCCTTTGTTCAGTATGGCCTGCGTAACCTGAAAGAAGGGCAGAAGTTCCGCGAAAGCATGATGAAGCTCTTAAATAACAATTAACCGTTGTTCGTCGAAATCTGAACGGCAGTGGATCATTCCGGGCTTTCATAGGCCATGTGAATGACACTGCCGTTTCTTTTTTTAAATAAATTCCTAATTTTCAGTGAGTTAACTGCTGGATTTTTGTTTCATTAGCCCTATTTTTCCCTTGTTTCTGCCAGCATTTAGGACGACAATTATTAATTGATTTGCGCGCTACCCTGTTGCCATTATGCTGGGGGCTGGCGGCGAAATACCTCTTTATGACCACGTTCAGTGCACTGGTAGCTGTTAAGCCAGGGGCGGTAGCGTGTCTGATTTCTGTTCAGGCTGTAATAGCAGCTGCAGAATGTGACCATCCTGATATCAATTAACGGAAAAGAACGCGTGAAAATTCTTGTTACTGGCGGTGCGGGTTTTATCGGCTCTGCGGTTGTACGACATATTATTCAAAATACCCAGGATTCAGTGGTTAATGTCGATAAATTGACCTACGCCGGTAACCTGGAATCTCTTGCTGACGTGAGCAACAACCCACGTTACGCTTTTGAGCATGCGGACATTTGCGATAAAACAGCGATGGACCGTATTTTTGCCGAGCATAAACCTGATGCGGTGATGCATCTGGCGGCAGAAAGCCACGTTGATCGCTCCATTACCGGACCGGCTGCGTTTATCGAGACCAATATTGTCGGTACCTATGTGCTGCTGGAGGCGGGCCGTGCATACTGGTCTACGCTTGACGAAGAGGCGAAAAAAGCCTTCCGCTTCCATCACATCTCCACGGATGAAGTCTATGGCGATCTACCGCACCCGGACGAGCATCCTGCCTCGGCAGCACTGCCGCTATTCACTGAAACAACGGCATATGCTCCAAGCAGCCCTTACTCTGCTTCGAAGGCGTCCAGCGATCACCTTGTTCGCGCATGGTTACGTACTTACGGTTTTCCGACCATCGTGACCAACTGCTCCAATAACTACGGTCCTTATCACTTCCCGGAAAAACTGATTCCGCTGGTGATCCTCAATGCGCTGGAGGGGAAAGCGCTGCCAATTTATGGCAAGGGCGATCAGATCCGCGACTGGTTGTATGTTGAGGATCACGCTCGCGCGCTCTATATCGTGGTAACCCAGGGGCAGCCAGGCGAGACCTACAACATCGGCGGACACAACGAGAAGCAGAACCTGGATGTGGTGCATACCATCTGCGATTTGCTCGATGAGATCGTGCCTAAAGAGGGCTCGTATCGCGATCAGATCACCTACGTGACTGACCGTCCGGGTCATGACCGTCGTTATGCCATCGATGCTGATAAGATTAGCCAAACGTTGGGCTGGAAGCCGCAAGAGACCTTTGAGAGCGGGATCCGCAAAACAGTGCAGTGGTATCTGGCCAACACCAAATGGGTTGAGAACGTGAAAAGCGGCAACTATCAAACCTGGATTGAGCAGAATTACGGGGCTCGTCAGTAATGAACATCCTACTTTTTGGCAAAACAGGGCAGGTTGGCTGGGAACTACAGCGCTCGCTTGCCCCCTTAGGTAATCTGATTGCTCTTGATGTGCACTCCAGCGAGTATTGCGGTGATTTCAGCAATCCGGAAGGCGTTGCTGAAACCGTACGTCGCATTAAGCCGGATGTCATCGTCAACGCGGCGGCGCACACCGCCGTAGATAAAGCGGAGTCAGAGCCGGAATTTGCCCGCCTGCTGAATGCCACAAGCGTAGAGGCTATCGCTAAAGAAGCGGAAAAAATTGGCGCCTGGTTTGTTCACTATTCAACGGATTACGTTTTTCCTGGCAATGGGGAGAAGCCATGGCTGGAAACTGATGCAACCGCACCGCTGAACGTTTATGGCGAAACCAAACTGGCAGGTGAAAAAGCACTGCAGGAAAATTGTGCCCGGCACTTAATTTTCCGTACCAGCTGGGTATATGCGGGCAAAGGAAATAACTTCGCGAAAACCATGCTGCGTTTTGCCAAAGAGCTTAGGGAGATGTCGGTTATCAACGATCAGTTTGGCGCACCGACAGGCGCGGAATTGCTGGCAGACTGTACGGCGCATGCGATTCGTGTAGCCATGAAACAACCCGAAGTCGCGGGTCTTTACCACCTTGTTGCGAGTGGTGTCACAACCTGGCACGACTATGCCGCGCTGGTGTTCGACGAAGCACGTAAGGCAGGTATCGAACTAGCGATTACAAAGCTTAACGCGGTGCCTACTAGTGCTTACCCAACTCCTGCTCGTCGACCAAATAATTCCCGTCTAAACACGGAAAAATTCCAGCAAAACTTTGATCTCGTATTGCCTGAATGGCAAACCGGGGTAAAACGAATGCTGTCTGAGCTGTTTACGACGACTGCGGTCTGACCTTAAATTTAATGCCCGTATATGGGCATTTTGCCCATAAAGAGATGATGAAATGAAAACGCGTAAAGGGATTATTTTAGCCGGTGGCTCAGGAACTCGTCTGTATCCTGTGACGATGGCTGTCAGCAAACAATTGCTGCCAATTTATGACAAACCAATGATTTACTACCCGCTGACGACGCTTATGCTGGCGGGTATTCGTGACATTTTGATTATCAGCACGCCTCAGGATACGCCACGCTTTGAGCAACTGCTTGGTGATGGCAGTCAGTGGGGCCTAAACCTGCAGTATAAAGTCCAGCCGAGTCCGGATGGTTTGGCGCAGGCGTTTATCCTCGGCGAAGAGTTCATTGGTGACGATGACTGTGCACTGGTGCTGGGCGACAACATTTTTTATGGCCATGACCTGCCGAAGTTGATGGACTCCGCTGTGAACAAAGAAAGCGGTGCTACTGTATTTGCTTATCACGTAAACGATCCTGAGCGTTATGGCGTCGTAGAGTTTGATAAAGAAGGCACGGCTGTCAGTCTCGAAGAAAAACCGGCTGAGCCAAAAAGTAATTATGCCGTGACGGGGCTCTACTTCTATGACAACAGCGTGGTTGAAATGGCGAAGAGCCTTAAACCGTCGCCACGTGGTGAGCTGGAAATCACTGACATTAACCGTTTGTATATGGAGCAGGGCCGTCTGTCCGTTGCCATGATGGGACGCGGTTTTGCTTGGCTGGATACCGGTACACATCAGAGCCTGATTGAAGCCAGTAACTTTATTGCGACCATTGAAGAGCGGCAGGGGCTGAAAGTGGCGTGCCCGGAAGAGATTGCTTATCGCAAAGGGTTTATTGATGCGGAGCAGGTTAAAATATTAGCAGAAGCGTTGAAGATGAATGCCTATGGTCAGTATTTGATAAAAATGATTAGAGGATATTAATAACGAGTTTAATTAATATGCAATTATTGGGCTAATAATTCCAGTCGTCAATGTGCAACGGTATAGTGAGATCAATATTCCAAAAGATAATTTAAACTATTGATGAAAGGCTTAGCGTATTTAAGTAGTATCATGGTAATTGCCCATATAAAATAAAGATGAGTGAGTTGGATTTTACTATAAGACTGAAAGATAACATAAGGAAATAAATTACTTTTAAAACAGGGATGATAATTCATAAAAAATGATTGTTCTCATCATCTTCCAATGGAAATTCATTATTGCACATTACTATCTTAATAGACTCTATCAGGATGCTTTAAAGTTTGGATAAATCGATTTTAAAAAACATCACATCTCTGTTTTTAGTTCAGGGTGTTGGTTACATTTTACCGCTAGTTACACTTCCATATCTCGTAAGAGTCTTAGGGCCCACGAGTTATGGTAATTTAGGATTTTCACTGGCATTGATTCAATATTTCATATTATTAACACAATATGGATTCGAATTTTCAGCTACCAAAGAGATAGCGGTTCATAAAGATAATAAAGATAAAGTGAGTGAAATCTTTTGGTCGGTCATTTACTGTAAAATTTCGCTATTAATATTAAGTGCAATTTTATTGTTAATTGCTACGCAATTTGTGCCGCTTCTTAAACAACATGATGATATTGTTTTTGCATCTTTTGTAAGTGTAATTGGAATGGCATTTTTACCTTCATGGCTTTTTCAGGGGAAGGAGAAAATGGGACGAATGGCGATATATAATATCTTAGCCCGTTTCTTAACAGTGCCTGCTACCTTTTTACTCGTACATACACCGCAAGATGCTTGGGTTGCTGCATTAATTACAAGTTCTGGGATTGTATTGGCTACATTGTTTAGCCTAATTATTGTATACCTTGAACGTTGGGTTGATTTTCGTAAGCCCAATATTGAACAGATTAATGAGGCATTGAAAGGGGGCTGGCATATATTTTTATCAAATATTGCGGGCAATCTGTATATAAATAGCATTCCAGTCTTTTTAGGCTTTATGACCAAACCGGAAACAGTTGGACAGTATGTAGCTGCTGACAAAATCAGGCAGGCTATTCAAGGATTGATGGGGCCGGTTACGCAGGTGTTTTATCCAAGAATAAGTGCACTAATGTCAACTAATAAATCTAATGCAATAAGATTAATTAAAGGTTTGTTTGGAATACAATGTGCGGTTGCATTATTTATTTCATTGTTAATGTTCATCTTTGCAGAAAATATAATACTCATGCTTTATAGCAAAGAATACACTGAGGCCATTATTTTACTGCAATTAATATCGCCACTAGTATTCATTATTAGCATAAGTAATGTTCTGGGCGTGCAGGGTATGCTTACTATGGGTATGAAAAAAGCATTTAGTGCAATTGTTTGGTTTGGTGCTGTCATTAATACAATAATAATATTTCCACTTATATATTATTATCAGGCTGAAGGTGCAGCTATATCTGTTTTGATTACTGAAGTATTAATTATGTTGATAATTTTTTATAAAGTTAGAAAGATATGGAGCGAATTATAATGACTGCTCTAAGCTGTGTAGTTGTTTGGTACAATCCATCGAGAAATGAATTATCTAACATTAAATCTTATTATGCTCATGTAGATAGAGTGTATATAATCGATAATTCCGAAAGTGATAATTCTGATTTATTGATTACCTCTGGCTTTTCAGCGGAAAAGGTCAAATACTATCCAAATCTCAACAATGTTGGTATTGCTTCAGCATTAAATAAAGGCTGCTTATCTGCGATTGAAGATGGATTTGAATGGGTAATGACAATGGATCAGGACTCAAGTTTTCCTGAGCATGAAATAACAAAGTTCATTTATGAGTTTGAAGCTACAATAAAACAGCATAATAATATAGCGATAGTTGCACCAAGAACATCTGAGTTGCAACCCCATGGCTTTGTAGAGAAAGTCATTACCTCTGGAAATATCGTTAATCTTCAAGCCTACAATTATGTCGGCGGCTTTGATGATGAACTTTTTATTGATGAGGTAGATCATGACTTTTGCTTTAAATTAATCAAGGCTAACTATAATATTTATTTACTTTCGGATGTGCGCATGGCTCATTCGTTAGGGAATAGTAAAATACATAGCTTTATATTTGGTCATAAACTTCATGTAATGCATCACAATCCAGTAAGAAAATACTATATTATTCGCAATCGATTAGTTGTAAAAAAAAGACATCCAGAATACACGCGTAGATATATAAAAGACAACATTTATCTTTTAATTTGCATAATGCTTTTTGAAAGCGATAAATGGCAGAAAATAATTAATACTGTCAAAGGATATTTTGATTACAAGAAGAATAAATTGGGAAAATTTAAATAATAAATATTTTTCTCGGCAAGAGAGTAAATGCAGTTAGGAATTTAAGCTGTGTTAGAAAAACTGCATCCACTAACTAAACGGTGCTTACATTTATTTCAAACTAATTAGCTTGAAAGCAATATGGGGATAAATGTTTGGGAATAATAAATGAAAGAATATCTCAATATTCATCAGCGAACTTCCGCGCTCTGAGTCTGGAATAGTCTTGAAACTATAATTATTATAGAATGTGTCCACTATACAGATTTTCTCTATGCTGCATAGTAGAAATTTTGGTGTCCATAGAATTAGTGTTGAATTTATTATTTTTTATGATAGAAAAACCATGAAAATTTATGTCATTGTTGCTCTTTATTATCCGCAATATTTTGAAAAAGTTAAGAAAGCAATTTTTTCTATTTTTAATAAAACTGATTTTCATGTTTTATTTGTAGACAATAGCGGCAAGCTTATCCCTCCAAACGAGCCTGAAGATAATATTCAGTGGCTTAGAGGCAGCAACGTAGCCGGTGAATTTTCCGCCTGGGATGAAGGCTATAAATTTCTGGCGGAAAAAGGTACGCTACGATGTGATGATATTATCGTGTTTATGAATGATACTTTCTGCCACCATCGCTTCTTCACTTTCTATGACAGAATACTCTACCGCAGGACAATAGCACACTGCACTTGCAATGGGTTCTACGGCGAGTTAAACAGTACCGGTGCGGTCTTTTATGTTAACGAGCTCCCATTATCCGCATGGATCTCATCCTATGTTTTCATAAGTCGAATGGAAAATATCGATAAGCTGCTTCCTTTTAACAGTGCCTCGGCTATTAGTGACGAACGCATCGCTCAAATCGAGAGTGGCCTAGTACAGCGTAAGGTAGATGTGCCTTTTTTCTCGGACAACCTTAACCAGCATCTAAGTCACTGGCTTTTTCCTGTTAATGGCAATGGTTGGTATAAGGCGGGTGCAACATCTTCAGCAATACTAATGTTTAAGCTCAAAGCTATCATTAATGAAAAGTTACTGACTCATAAGGCGCTGGAGAACGATCTTGATGTCAACGATATCTACCAAGATAAACTAAGCAGAATCTATAACTCGCTACGCAACAAGTTCTACACTTTTTACAAGCGCCATAAATTATGATAAGTGAAATTAATTAATGAATACCAATATTATTGAAGTAAGCGCTTCAGGCAGAAAATATTCTGGATTCAGTTCTCTGTGTTTACTATTCATACTCATGGCAATGACACTAAACGATTTGCCCTTACAGCAATTTTTAGGCACACTGGGAGCCAGTCCTATGTGGGCAGTGTCGTTAATAATGTTTGCGTTATTTGTTATTGGTAATAAATTCCATCTCTATTTAGATAAATATAGTCGCCTTTTCATAGTTTATTTTTTGTTAACCTTTAGTATATCATTTATTCAATGTATTTATTATTATTTTGCTAAAGGGACTATGTTAAATTCATATGGCGCATCTGTTCTTAACAAGCATTTCTTTGCTTCATCTTATTATTTATTCTATTTCTTGACGATTTACTGTGCATGTTATGCACTGTTATCGGTATCGTGGGGTTTTTTAGCAAAATCTATTATTTTAATTGCCTTTTTCCTAACAACTATTATTGCTGTCGAATCTGTCATGCCAAATGTACTCGCGCCATTCCATTTGAGCATGGAAGGATATGAGGTTGGATCTCGCCTCCGGGTATTATCACCTGAACCATCAATAGCGGCTTTTACGTTTAATATCTTCTTGTTACTGGCAATAACGCTTAGCAACGTTAGCATGGTCAGGCTCATACTTTGGAGCGCACTACTGATAGGAAATTTGCTTATTGGTTCCAAGTCCTCATTAATGTTGATGATGCTTGGCGCGTTTCTTGTGTTTTATTTCAATATGACTTTAATGCAGAAACTGAAATCACTAATTGTTCTTGTTCCAGTCACTGGTGTTATGCTCTATATCCTGCTGAACAAGGTATTGCCTGCCTTCGCCGTTGATATTGATAATTTCACCAGCGTCAGCACACGCCTAATTACATCACTATGGTCTATCTTTAGTTTGTTCTACTATCCTTTAGGTGAGGGCTATGGAAATTATACCGCCTGGTATGCCACCCCTCTGGAAGTAGCTACCGCCTTTGCTAATAGCTTTGTTCCCTTCTCCTTAAATATGACAGAGATTACGGAAATGGTTGCTACGGGTAAATACCTAACGGCTAAATCGGGAATACTATTTTCTGTAATACAAAGCGGCTTTTTTGCTGTTTTTTTCTATTCCATTTTATATAGAAATGCATTTAAAGATATTCAATCAAGCAATGCCACTTATTATCAAAAAATCATGATCCGTGTGACGCTATGGTATTCTTTATTGTCAATTTTATTGGCCGTTAATATGGAGGTACTTTATACCTTCCTTTTACCATTTATTGTTGTAAATTATATAAAAAAAAATTCGTGAACGGTATGTAATAATAACGGTATGTAATGATTATGAAGAAAATATTGTATATATCAATGTCGCTTGAAAAATCCAATTACGGTGGAAGCATTGTTTCTCGTGGAAATCTAAAAGGGCTTAAAGCTAATGAGTTTTTACAAGTTAAAGACGTTGCGGTAGTTAGAAGAAAAGAGGGCATCTATGGTTGGGAGTTAGTCGCTAAATCGTCAAAGATACAAACGGCACTTAATAATTTTTTTGGATACGCTGGTAGATTAAATAAAAAAATCTTTAATGAAATCAAAAGAATTGTAGATGAATATGAGCCTAATATAATCTATCTAGATTCAAGTATGCTAGGTATCCTTGCCGAGTGGTGCAAACGTACGTATCCGCAAATAAGAGTAGTTACCTTCTTTCATAATATCGAAATCGATTTTGAGGTAGCTAGATTAAAAAGTGGTAAGCTACAATTTTTTCCTTCGTTGATTGCAACCCTATTTGCTGAAAAGAAAGCAGCGAAATATAGCGATACTATTATTATGCTTCATCAGGCGGATGCAAAGCGTCTTCAAAACCTCTATCACCGTGAAGCAGATTTTTGTGTGCCCGTCTGTATTGTTGACGAGCCCAATGTGGAAAAGGTTACACGTGGTGCTTCCATTACTCATGATAGACCTTTCCGCGTTGGGTTTATTGGTAGTGCATTTTTTGCCAATACTCAGGCAGCTAAGTATATCTCACAAAAAATTGCCCCAATATTTATTAACGACATGGATATAGAGTTCATCATTGCAGGTAATGGTTTTGATGGTTACGCATCTGAACTTAATCAAAAAAATCTAAAGACGTATGGTTATGTTGAGTCGCTGGCGGATTTTTATGAACAAGTTGACGTCATTTTGTCGCCGATCTATACCGGTGCCGGTATGAAAGTGAAAATTGCTGAAGCATTTAAATATAATAAAAAAGTGATCGCTTCGGCCTTTACCTTAATCGGCTATGAGCAAGCGCTTAATAACAATGCTATTGATATAATAAGCTGTGATAATCTAGATGAGTACGTAGCTGCAGTTAAAAAAATAAGAAGGACTCGTTCGGTTCCATCATCAACTCGCAGCATTTTTGAACAATACTATTCAGATAGTGCCTGCGCAGATTATTTTAAAAAAATATTTCTCTCATTACAAAGCTAAAGCGGGAGCTTTGCTATTTTGTGTGCCGTTATATCCATGTGCTAGAAGGTCGACATGTACTCGTGCCAGAAAATTTCACACAGCATTACACTAGGTTCAAAATGGTTAATTATCTTATAAAGGTAGTAGAGGGAGCTTAATATGAAAATATTACCTGTCATTATGGCTGGCGGTTCAGGCACGCGTCTTTGGCCGCTCTCACGCTCTCTATACCCGAAACAGTTTCTATCATTAGTGGAAGATGCATCTTTACTGCAGGCTACCATATTGCGGCTTGATAACCTTGAATGTAGTATCCCGTTGATTATCAGCAATAACGAGCATCGCTTTATTGTTGCAGAACAGCTACGCCAGGCGGGAATTAGTGACTTCGACATTATTCTTGAGCCTGTCGGACGCAATACGGCCCCGGCGATTGCCCTTGCGGCGCTGCATGCACTAAAAGACGATGATGATCCTATTATGCTGGTGCTGGCTGCCGATCACATCATCCAGAATATCGGTGCGTTTTGTAACAGCGTAATCCAGGCGCAGGCTCAGGCGGCGGTAGGCAAAATGGTAACCTTCGGTATTGTGCCCTCTCGGGCTGAAACCGGCTATGGCTACATACGTCAGGGCGAGGCCGTTGCCGAGTCGGTCTACAAGGTTGATACATTTGTTGAAAAACCTGATCTGGTTACTGCAGAAGCCTATTTACGTGACGGGCACTACCTATGGAACAGCGGAATGTTCATGTTTAAAGCCAGCGTCTATCTGGCGGAGCTGGAAAAATTCCGCCCTGACATCCTTAGCGTCTGTAAGCTTGCGATGGCGGGTGCATCCATCGATCTTGATTTTATCCGACTTGAGGAAGCAGTTTTTGCCGCTTGCCCGGATGACTCGGTTGATTATGCCGTGATGGAAAAGACCAGCCACAGCGTCGTTGTGCCAATGGATGCACAGTGGTGTGACGTCGGTTCCTGGAGTTCGTTGTGGGACATCTCTACCAAAGATGACAATGGCAACGTTACTCACGGTGATGTGATCTATCACAACAGCAACAACAACTATGTCTATGCTGAAAACGCGCTGGTCACCACAATTGGCGCAGAGGATATGGTTATCGTACAGACGAAAGACGCACTACTGATTGCGAAACAGGATCAGGTTCAGGATATTAAAAAGGTTGTTGACATCCTTAAACGTGAAAACCGCAGCGAGCATATCTCCCACCGAGAAGAGTATCGCCCCTGGGGGCGCTATGACTCTGTCGATCGGGGGGAGCGTTACCAAGTTAAACGCATCACCGTTAAGCCAGGGGAGCGCCTCTCTACCCAGATGCACTACCATCGTGCGGAGCATTGGGTCGTTGTGGCCGGAACAGCCAAGGTCACGCGGGGTGATGACGTCTTCCTGGTATCAGAAAATGAGTCAACGTTTATTCCGATAGGCGTCGTTCATACGCTGGAAAACCCTGGCAAGGTGCCGTTAGAAGTGATTGAAATCCAGTCCGGCACTTATCTTGGTAGTGACGATATCGTGCGCTTTGATGATAAGTATGGCCGTATTAAGGATGAAAAATAATGTTAAATTCCAAGCATGTAATCGAAAATAGTCATATTGCGTTTGGAACCAGCGGCGCACGAGGGCTGGTCGTAGATTTTAGACCTGAAGTGTGTGCAGCATTTGTTCACGCTTTTGTTGATGTTATGGCGGAAGATTTTACGTTTGATACGGTCGCATTAGCCATTGATAACCGCCCGAGCAGCTATACTATGGCCCAGGCGTGCGCTCAGGCCATAACTGATAAAGGACTTGAAGTAGTCTATTACGGTGTGATCCCAACGCCTGCGCTGGCCAACCAGTCTTTACAAGACAGAATCCCGGCCATTATGGTCACCGGCAGCCATATCCCATTCGATCGCAACGGGTTAAAATTTTACCGTCCTGATGGTGAGATTACCAAAGATGATGAGCTTGGCATTTTACAGCGCGAGTCTGCTTTTAACATTGCCCTACCTCTGCCTGAGTTGACGGCGTCGTCACTGGCCGCCGAAAACTACATGGCGCGCTATACCTCTCTTTTTGCTGCCGATACGCTGGCAGGCAAGCGTATCGGTGTTTATGAGCACACCAGTGCTGGACGCGATCTTTATGCCAAAATGCTGACCCAACTCGGGGCTGACGTGATTAGACTTGGCCGAAGCGATGAGTTTGTGCCTATCGATACCGAAGCAGTCGCAGAAGAAGATAAATTGAAAGCCCTGAAATGGGCAAGCGGGCTTAAACTCGATGCTATTTTTTCAACTGATGGCGATGGAGATCGTCCGCTGGTCGCTGATGAACAGGGCGAATGGTTGCGAGGCGATATCCTAGGTCTACTTTGTGCTAAGGCGCTGCGTATTGAGGCCCTAGCTGTTCCGGTTAGCTGTAACACCGCAATTGCTAAATCCGGCCTGTTTAAGCATGTCGAGTTAACAAAAATTGGTTCACCCTATGTCATTGCGGCTTTTGCCGATTTAAGCGCCGATTACGCGCGAATCGCCGGGTTTGAAGCTAACGGGGGGTTTTTACTCGGTAGCGATATTACGTTTGGTAATAATAAGATTACCGCACTGCCTACTCGCGATGCCGTGTTGCCGTTTCTGATGCTTTTAGTCAGCACAGTGACCGCAAAGATTCCGATGTCGCATCTGTTAGAGGACCTGCCGCAGCGATTTACCCACTCAGACCGCATCCAGAACTTCCCCACGGCGCTGAGCAAACAAATCATTGCCGATGCCCAACAGAACCCGGACGTTTTTATGCATTCTATTGGCTTTAGCTTGAGCATCAAAAGTGTGGATACTACCGATGGCTTGCGAGTTACCTCCTGCGATGATGCCGTGATCCATTTGCGTCCGTCGGGTAATGCTCCTGAGCTGCGCTGTTATGCGGAAAGCAGTAGTGCATCCGCTGCCGCTAAATTGGTTGAGAATACGCTTGCCCATCTTAAAAAGCTATCTACTTAAGAATCTTTTTTATGTGACTAATCTTTTCACATCGAGAAAGTCTTTTGCAATATAATTAAGAGCGAAGACGCAGTGAATATTATAGTGGCGTAATGTGCTGCTTTCTCAGATTTACTCCTTATGGAAATGAATTAGGAGTGATACGTTAATAAACAAAGGCAAACGATGAAATTAGTGCATGTACAAGTTATACCAAAAATGTCTGGCGTACAGCAAATTTCACTGGATATTTTTGATGGCCTAAGGGACAAAGAAATACAAAAATTTGTTATTTGTGGTGAAAATGATAACCAAAATGAGATAGATCAATTTATCGAAAGGTTTAAGGCTTGTGGTGTTGATGTGATTATTGTGCCCTCTTTGCGTAGAAATATCGGTCTGCATGATTACATCTGCTTTAAAGAACTATATAAAATCTTTAAAAAACATAAGTTCGATGTTGTTCATACTAATTCAACCAAGCCTGGTATAATTGCCAGAATCGCTGCCCGATGTGCAGGTGTTCCCAATATCGTTCACACCGTTCATGGTATTGCCTTTCACAAGGAAGAGGGGTTGAGTAAGCGTTGTTTTTATTATCTAATTGAGAATTTCGCGACGCTGTTCGGGCATCATAATATTACTGTTAATAAATTTTATACTTCCTATTACCCATTGGTTAAAAGTAAGGTGATTTATAATGGGATCGATTATTCTAAATTTTCACCGATACCGAAAAATAAAAAAGATAAAATACATTTTGCATTTTTTGCTAGGCTAGATGAGCAAAAAAACCCGCTTGAATTTATTAAGGCTGTCAAAATTGTTTATGATAATGTTTCCTTCGGAAATCTGGCGCGATTCACGCTTGCAGGTCATGGGGAGCTCTATGAAGAATGTAAGAAATTAATTAGTTACCTACATCTTGATAATATTATCGCGATGCCCGGATGGATTAAAGATAAAGATACTTTTCTCAATGATGTTGACGTACTTTGCCAGCCTTCAAAATGGGAAGCTTTTGGTCTGGTTTTTGTAGAAGCTGCCAATTTTTCCATTCCGTCAGTTGCCCGTGCCGTTGAAGGTGTACCAGAAGTTATCATTGACGGACATTCAGGTATACTCTATACAGGCGACGAGAAGGAACTTGCACAGGCTATGTTAATTTTCTTGGAAAAGCCTTCTCTCATATCAGAGTATGGAATTAATGCAAAGAACTACGCCTATAAAATGTTTGACAAAGAGCGTATGGTCAAACAGTACGCAGAAGTATATAAAAGATAATTTCCGAGCAGGCATCGAGGTTTTAGGGATTTGAAAAATTCAAAGAGCTCTTGCTTTTGAATTAATCAAACGTTATAAATATTCAACATGAGTAAAAAAACATTCTTAAGAAGTTACTTTATAAAAGTTATTACTCATCCATAACTGTAGATAAAGTTCAAATAGTACGTAAGTCGCAGTCACTATCCTGACAGGAGTAAGTAATGTCCAAACAACAGATCGGCGTTGTCGGTATGGCAGTGATGGGGCGCAACCTGGCGCTGAACATCGAAAGCCGCGGTTATACCGTCTCCGTTTTCAACCGCTCTCGTGATAAAACCGAAGAAGTGATTGCTGAAAACCCAGGCAAAAAACTCGTTCCGTTCTATACCGTTCAGGAGTTTGTTGAATCCCTGGAAACGCCTCGTCGTATCCTGTTAATGGTGAAAGCTGGCGCTGGCACTGATGCTGCCATCGACTCCCTGAAACCGTATCTGGAAAAAGGCGACATCATCATTGATGGCGGCAACACCTTCTTCCACGACACTATTCGTCGTAACCGTGAGCTCTCTGCTGAAGGCTTCAACTTCATCGGTACCGGTGTATCCGGCGGTGAAGAGGGCGCACTGAAGGGGCCATCCATCATGCCTGGCGGCCAGAAAGATGCTTACGAGCTGGTGGCACCAATCCTGACTAAGATTGCTGCCGTTGCCGAAGATGGTGAGCCGTGTGTGACCTACATCGGTCCGGATGGTGCGGGTCATTACGTTAAAATGGTTCACAATGGTATTGAATACGGTGATATGCAGCTGATTGCTGAAGCCTATTCTCTTCTGAAAGGCGGCCTGAATCTCACTAACGACGAGCTGGCGCAAACCTTCACCGACTGGAACAACGGTGAACTGAGCAGCTACCTGATCGACATCACCAAAGACATTTTCACCAAGAAAGATGAAGACGGTAAATACCTCGTCGATGTGATCCTTGATGAAGCGGCAAACAAAGGTACTGGTAAATGGACCAGCCAGAGCTCCCTGGATCTGGGCGAGCCGCTGTCCCTGATCACTGAATCGGTCTTCGCACGTTATATCTCTTCTCTGAAAGAGCAGCGTGTAGCAGCATCTAAAGTGCTGACCGGTCCACAGCCGAAACTTGCTGGTGATAAAGCGGAATTTATTGAGAAAGTCCGCCGTGCGCTGTACCTGGGTAAAATCGTCTCTTACGCTCAGGGCTTCTCTCAGCTGCGCGCTGCGTCTGACGAGAACAACTGGGATCTGAACTACGGCGAAATCGCGAAGATCTTCCGTGCCGGTTGCATCATCCGTGCTCAGTTCCTGCAGAAAATTACCGATGCTTACGTTGAAAACGCGAACATCGCTAACCTGCTGTTGGCACCATATTTCAAGCAGATCGCCGATGATTACCAGCAGGCGCTGCGTGATGTCGTCGCTTATGCGGTACAGAACGGTATTCCGGTTCCAACTTTCTCTGCAGCCGTTGCTTATTACGATAGCTATCGTGCCGCCGTGCTGCCTGCCAACCTGATTCAGGCGCAACGTGACTACTTCGGTGCACACACCTATAAACGCACTGATAAAGAAGGTGTATTCCACACCGAGTGGCTGGATTAATCTGATTTAACTCAGTCATGTAGCGAAGCCCGGTGAACATCACCGGGCTTTTTTTATGCGTAATACCCTGCATTGCCTCGTCTGATTCAACCGACATGCCAGACTGCAGCATAAACTACTGTATTTATGCCTTTCTGTAGCCAGCCATTCGCCTTGACATCAACTCGACATACGCGGTAAAAACCCCAAAAGTTGCTTATTGCGGTGGGGCGGTAGTCGCTCCCGGACACTTAATCTAAAGAAGTTAACTCGATGAAAATAACAATCTCCGGAACAGGTTATGTGGGTCTCTCAAACGGGATCCTGATTGCGCAACACCATGAAGTGGTCGCACTGGATATCGTGCAGGCCAAAGTTGATATGCTGAACCAGAAGATCTCCCCAATCGTAGATAAAGAGATCCAGGAGTACCTGACCAACAAGCCGTTAAACTTCCGGGCCACCACGGACAAAGTTGATGCCTACAGCGGGGCCGATTTTGTCATCATTGCCACGCCAACCGACTACGATCCGAAGACGAACTACTTTAATACTTCAAGCGTCGAAGCGGTGATTAAGGATGTGACAGCAATCAATCCGAATGCCGTGATGATCATCAAATCGACTATTCCTGTTGGTTTCACTCAGTCGATCAAAGAAGAGCTGGGTATCGATAATGTCATTTTCTCACCAGAGTTTCTGCGTGAGGGCAGGGCATTGTACGATAACCTGCACCCGTCCCGTATCGTCATTGGTGAGCGCTCAGAGCGTGCGGAACGTTTTGCTGCGCTGCTGCAGGAAGGCGCAATTAAAAAGAACATTGACGTTTTGTTCACGGACGCGACAGAAGCGGAAGCCATTAAACTCTTTGCTAATACCTATCTGGCAATGCGTGTTGCCTATTTTAACGAGCTGGACAGCTACGCAGAGAGCCTCGGGCTGAACACCCGTCAGATCATCGAAGGCGTGTGCCTCGACCCGCGTATCGGCAACCATTATAACAACCCGTCCTTTGGTTATGGCGGCTATTGCCTGCCGAAAGATACCAAGCAGCTGCTGGCTAACTATCAATCCGTGCCGAACAATCTAATCTCTGCCATTGTGGATGCCAACCGGACGCGTAAAGACTTTATCGCCGACTCCATTCTGGCGCGTCACCCGAAAGTGGTGGGCGTGTACCGTCTGATCATGAAAAGCGGCTCGGATAACTTCCGTGCCTCCTCCATCCAGGGGATCATGAAGCGTATTAAGGCTAAGGGCGTACAGGTTATTATTTATGAACCAGTGATGAAAGAGGATGAATTCTTCCATTCACGTGTGGTTCGCGATCTGGATGCTTTCAAAAAAGAGGCGGATGTGATCATCTCCAACCGGATGGCGGAAGAGCTGTCTGACGTGGCGGATAAGGTCTATACCCGCGATCTGTTTGGTAGCGACTGATACTGCGGTTAAAGAAAAAGCCCGGCATTATCGCCGGGCTTTTTATTATACCTTGTAAAACTCGCGGTACCAGTCAACGAAGTTTTTCACGCCATCTTTCACCGAGGTTTGGGGTTTGAAGCCGATAACCTCGTACAGGGCGGTGGTATCCGCACTGGTTTCCAGCACGTCGCCAGGCTGAATTGGCATCATGTTTTTGTCAGCTTCAATGCCTAAGGCCTCTTCCAGCGCCGTAATGTAATCCATCAGCTCAACGGGCGAGCTGTTACCGATATTATAAACGCGATACGGCGCCGAACTGGTTGCCGGAGAGCCAGACTCAACCGTCCATTCACTGTCTGCCTGCGGGATCACATCCTGCAGGCGAACAATCGCCTCGGCGATATCGTCGATGTAGGTAAAGTCACGTTTCATCTTACCGAAGTTGTACACGTCGATACTCTTGCCTTCCACCATGGCTTTGGTGAACTTAAACAGCGCCATGTCCGGCCGACCCCACGGCCCATAAACGGTAAAGAAACGCAGACCGGTAGTTGGCAACCCATAAAGATGGGAGTAGGTGTGCGACATCAATTCGTTGGCTTTTTTGGTCGCGGCATAGAGCGATACCGGGTGATCTACGGAATCATCGGTCGAGAAAGGCATTTTACGGTTCAGGCCATAGACCGAACTCGAGGACGCATACAGCAGGTGCTGCACTTTATTATGACGGCAGCCTTCCAGAACGTTCAGATGGCCGACTAGGTTGGCTTCTGCGTAAGCGTGTGGATTGTCCAGGGAGTAACGAACACCCGCCTGGGCGGCCAGATGAATCACTCGATCAAATTTTTCATCGGCGAACAGGGTAGCCATACCTTCGCGGTCAGCCAAATCGAGCTTATGGAAGGTGAAGTTCGCGGACGTGAGAAGATCAAGACGCGCCTGCTTCAGGTTCACATCGTAATAGTCATTGAGGTTGTCGATACCCACAACCTGATGCCCGGCATCCAGAAGCCGTTTGCTGACATGTGCGCCGATAAAGCCTGCTGCGCCAGTGACCAGAAATTTCATAACTGTCCTCATCTATTCTTATCATGCCCGGTGCTTTAAGTACCGGATTTGAGGTATGATAACGCTATGCGCAGGCTAACTAAACCTCATATTTTCGATATGCTTCATCGGATTCCTATAGAAAATCCGTCAACAATCGATAAACTATATCTGAAACTTTATTATTTGCGCTTTTTGGCCTTCTAAGGATTATATGACGCAGAACAACAATAACGCGGTCACAAGAAGTAGTGACTCTGAACAGATTGATTTGATTGATCTATTGTTACAGCTGTGGCGTGGGAAATGGATCATTGCTGTATTTGTTGCTATAGCGCTGATTCTTTCCGGCGTTTACCTGATATTTGCCAAAGAGAAGTGGACTTCAACAGCGATTATCACCCAACCTGATGCTGCCCAAATTGGTAGTTACAGCAACGCGCTGAATATTCTGTACGGAAATAATGCCCCGAAATTAACGGAAATTCAGGAAACGGTAATTACTCGCTATAACGCCTCTTTCTCTGCGTTGTCTCAGACCCTTAAAAACAAGGAAGAACCGGAGCAATTGGTTATCGAACAAACGGTTAAAGGTCAGTCGTTACCCTTAAGTATCAGCTACATAAATGGCTCGGCTACGGCAGCTCAAAAGCAGGTAGCGCAGTATATCCAACAGGTTGATGAGCAGATTCAAAAAGAGCTCGAGGTTGATCTAAAGGACAACATCAAGCAACAGGTTGCGACCCTTAAGGATGTACTGAGTAACCAGGAGACCATCGCTCAAGAACAAAAAGATTTGCGAATCAGGCAGATCACAGAAGCCCTGAAGTATGCTGAGGCGGCCAACATTACCACCCCTAAAATCCAGCAAACGCAGGATGTCACTCAGGAAACGATGTTCCTGTTAGGTACCGAAGCGTTGCAATCCATGATTGCTCATGAATCTTCGCGTCCACTTACGCTATCCGACAGTTACTACCAGAACAAACAGAAACTGCTTGATATTCAGAAGCTTAAAATCGATCCGGAAACCATCCATGCCTATCGTTACGTGATGAAGCCGGATCTGCCGATTCGTCGCGATAGCCCGAAACGTTCAATCGTACTGGTTCTTGCAGTGCTGCTTGGCGGGATTATTGGCTCCGGCGCTGTCTTAGGCCGCAACGCGCTGCGTAACTATAACGCCAGAGCCTGATACAGATTCAACAGCTAAAAAAACCGGGTTTCCCCGGTTTTTTTATTTGTGTCGCTGGCGCAGATTTTCTATCACTGTCGTTAAGTCCAGATCCTGATCCTGGAGCAGCACCAGCAGGTGATACATCAGATCAGAGGCTTCATTGGTCAGCTCAGCCCGGTCGTTCACGGTGGCAGCCAGGGCCGTTTCAACGCCTTCTTCACCCACTTTCTGCGCGATACGCTTGGTGCCGCTGGCATAGAGCTTCGCGGTATAGGAGCTTTGCGGGTCGGCCGTTTTGCGTTCAGCCAGCAGCTGCTCCAGCTGATAGAGGAAGAGCCACTGGTGGCTGGCATCCCCAAAGCAGCTGCTGGTGCCCAGGTGGCACGTAGGCCCGATAGGATTAACCAGCACCAGCAGAGTATCGTTATCGCAGTCAGGGGTGATACTGACCACATTCAGGAAATGACCGGACGTTTCGCCTTTGGTCCACAGGCGCTGTTTAGTGCGTGAGAAGAAAGTCACTTTGCCGCTGTCGAGGGTCTTCGCCAGGGCGTCCTGATTCATATAGCCCAGCATCAGTACTTCACCGGACACCGCGTGCTGCACCACCACCGGCATCAGACCGTCGGTTTTTTCCCAGTCCAGCTGCGCACGTTGTTGCTCTGTTAACATACCCTAATCTCCACGCCCTGATTCGCCAGGAACGTTTTTAACTCACCAATATTGATAATCTGCTTGTGGAACACCGAGGCCGCCAGCGCGCCGTCAACGTCGGCATCGCGGAAGGCTTCCAGGAAGTGCTCCATCGTGCCTGCGCCACCCGAGGCAATCAGCGGGACATGGCATACCTCGCGTACTTTTTTCAGCTGCTTGAGGTCGTAGCCGTTGCGCACGCCATCCTGGTTCATCATGTTCAGTACGATCTCCCCCGCGCCGCGCTTCTGCACTTCCTGCACCCAGTCCAAAGTCTCCCACTGGGTAACGCGGGTACGGCTCTCATCACCGGTGTACTGGTTAACGTGATATTTGCCGGTGGCTTCATCAAACCAGGTGTCGATGCCGACCACGATGCACTGCACGCCAAAGCGATCCGCCAGACGGGTAATCAGTTCGGGATCGGCCAGGGCAGGGGAGTTAATGGAGATCTTATCGGCGCCAAAGGAGAGAATTTTGGCCGCATCGTCCGCCGATTTAATCCCGCCCGCCACGCAGAAAGGAATGTCGATCACTTCCGCCACGCGCGCCACCCAGCTTTTATCCACCACGCGGCCATCGCTGGATGCGGTAATATCATAAAAGACCAGCTCATCAGCACCTTCTTCCGCATAGCGTTTTGCCAGGGGGACGATATCACCGATGATCTCGTGGTTGCGGAACTGCACGCCTTTCACGACCTGACCATCCCGCACGTCGAGACAAGGAATTATCCGTTTTGCCAGCATTGAATCGCCTCCATCACAGTAAATTTTTCTTCCAGCAGGGCGCGACCAACGATAACCCCACGAACACCCGTACCGCGCAGAGCCGCGATATCATTCAAATCACCAATCCCGCCCGAAGACTGGAACGCCACCTGCGGATAACGGGCACAGACCTCTTCATACAGCGACACGTTAGAGCCCGCCAGGGTGCCGTCGCGGGAGATATCGGTGCAAAGAACATGCTTCAGGCCCACCGGCAGATAGAGATCGACCAGCGCCTCCAGCGTCACGCCAGAGTTCTCCTGCCAGCCGCTGACCGCTACCTGTTTATTACCCTGTTCATCAATACGCACATCCAGCGCCAGCACCAGCGCGTCGGCGCCAAAGCGGCGGAACCAGCCTTTTACCGTCTCGGGATCTTTCACCGCGGTTGAGCCTACCACCACGCGCGCCACGCCCGCGTCGAGCAGCGCCGCCACGTCCTCTTCTGTACGCACACCGCCGCCAACCTGCACCGGGACATTAACGCCCGCCACCAGTTTTTTCAGCAGCGGGATCTGGCGTTTGGCCGGATCTTTCGCCCCGGTGAGGTCAACCAGGTGCAGAACCTCAGCGCCCTGCGCGGCATAGTCCTGAAGGCGTGGCAGCGGATCTTTACCGTAGTCGCGCTGCTGGCCGTAATCGCCCTGGTGCAGACGGACAACCGTGCCGTCAATCAAATCTAAAGCAGGAATAATCATCACATCTCCAGGAAGTTTTTCAGCAACTGCGCGCCCGCGGCCCCGGAACGCTCCGGGTGGAACTGCACGCCGTAGAAGTTATCTTTCTGCACCGCGGCGGTGAAAGGCTCGCCGTAATGACACTGGGCGATAGTGTGTGTGTTCACCGGCATTGCGTAGCTGTGCACGAAATAGAAGTACGCCCCGTCCTCAATACCACGGAACAGACGATCGCCCGCTTTCGGGTAGACGCGGTTCCAGCCCATGTGCGGCAGAGGTAAACCGTAATCGGTCATTTTCGGCACGTCTTCATCAATAATGCCCAGCAGGTCCACGCCGTTGGACTCTTCACTGCGGCGGCCCAGCAGCTGCATTCCCAGACAAATTCCCAGCACCGGCTGGGTACAGGCTTTGATCAGTTCAACCAGTTCACGCTGATGGATCTGATCCATCGCCGCCTGTGCCGTACCGACGCCCGGTAAAAAGAGTTTGCTGGCGCGCAGTACCACATCCGGATCGCGGCTGACCAGCGGCTCGTAGCCGTGGCGGGCAATGGCTGATTTTACGGAGTTAAGGTTGGCGCAACCGGTATCGAGGATCACCACATTCATTACAGCACTCCTTTCGACGACGGCAGGGTATCGCCTTCCACGCGAATGGCCTGGCGCAGGGTGCGGCCAAAGGCCTTAAAGAGGCTCTCCACGCGGTGGTGATCGTTCTTACCTTTGGTTTTCAGGTGCAGCGTCAGGCCCATGGCGTAGGAGAGGGAGCGGAAGAAGTGCTCAACCATCTCGGTGCTCAGGTCGCCTACACGCTGGTAGGTAAAGTCAGCTTTATATTCCAGGTGCGGACGGCCAGAGATATCCAGCGCGCAGCGTGCCAGGCACTCATCCATCGGCAGCACAAAGCCGAAACGGTTAATCCCGCGCTTGTCACCCAGTGCCAGCTTCAGCGCTTCGCCCAGCGCCAGGCCGGTATCTTCCACGGTGTGGTGATCGTCAATGTAGAGATCGCCTTTAACACCGATCTCCATACGGAATCCGCCGTGGGTAGCGATCTGATCCAGCATATGATCGAAAAAGCCCACGCCGGTGTGGATCTTGCTGCCGCCTTCGCGATCCAGCCAGACCTTCACGTCGATCTGCGTCTCTTTGGTATTGCGCTCAACGTGAGAGAAGCGGTCGCGTTTGGTCAGCTGCTCGCCAATCATCGCCCAGTTCAGGGTGTCACGGTGATAGCGCAGGCCCGTAATGCCCATGTTAGCAGCCAGTTCGATGTCGGTAGCACGATCGCCAATCACGTAGCTGTTGGCTTTATCCAGCGCCGCTTCGGCCAGATACTGCTCGACCAGCTTCACTTTCGGCTTACGGCAGTCGCAGTTGTCGGCAGGCAGGTGCGGGCAAATCAGCACCTCATCAAACACCACGCCCTGGGAGGTGAGGATCTGCATCATCAGGTCGTGCGGCCCGTCAAAATCAGCCTGCGGGAAGCTGTCGGTGCCCAGACCGTCCTGGTTGGTGACCATTACCAGCTTAAAACCGGCTTTTTGCAGCTTAAGCAGCACCGGAATGACATCGGCTTCAAACGCCAACTTGTCGAAACGATCGACCTGAAAATCCGAGGGTGGTTCCGAAATAATGGTGCCGTCACGATCGATAAAGAGGTACTTCTGGCTCATACTTTCTCCGCATTCAGGGCGTCGATAACGCGCTGGCTCTCTTCACGGGTACCCACGGTAATGCGTAAGCAGCCACTCAAAGAGGGTTGTTTGTTCTGGTCTCTAAGGATAATGCCCTGATCCCACAAAGATTTAAATACTGCACTTGAGGCGGTGAAGCGCGCCAGAATATAGTTGGTTTCTGAGTCGAAAACCTGTTCAACGCAGGCAATGGTTTTAAGTGCGCTGACCAGATACTGACGCTCGTCAACGATCTGCGCCACGCGGCTGCGCATGGCCGTAATGCCGTCTGCCGACAGCGCCTGCGCGGCGATATCCGCCACTGGCGTCGAGAGCGGATAAGGCGCAATCACCTTCATCAGCAGATCGATCACCTCTTTATTTGCCAGCGTAAAGCCGCAGCGCAGCCCGGCCAGAGCAAACGCTTTTGAGAGGGTTCGCAGGATCACCAGGTGCGGATACTCTGCCAGCCAGCCGGCGAGCGTCGCCTGTGGGCAAAACTCGATATAGGCTTCATCAGCGACCACCAGGGCTTGGCCGCGGGTCATCTCCAGCAGCGCACGGATATCCTGGGGGTTAATCAGCTGACCGGTGGGGTTATTCGGGCTGCAGACAAATACCACCTTCACGCCATCGAGATTATCGGCAATGCCCTGCAAATCAAGCTGCCAGTTTTCCAGCGTTGGCACTTTACGCAGCTCAACGTTGAAGGTTTCTGCGCTGACGCTGTACATACCGTAGGTCGGCGGGCAGTAGAGCACCGCGTCTTTACCCGGCTCGCAGAAGGCGCGGATCAGCAGTTCGATGCCTTCGTCAGCTCCACGGCTGACCAGCACCTGCTCCGGTTTTACACCAGCGTAGGCCGCATAGTTTTCAATGACCGCTTTCGGCTGACACTCCGGATAGCGGTTCAGCGTCTGCTGGGTCAGCTCAAAGATGACAGGCGTCGGAAACTCATTGGCGTTCAGCCAGACATCGCCATTGCCACCCAGTCGGCGGGCAGACTGATACGGGGTCAGGGCGCGCACGTTGTCGCGGGCTAACTCTTCAATACTCATGCTTGCTCCTTCAGGGCGGCGACGCGCAGCGTCACGGCATTTTTGTGGGCGGTCAACCGTTCGGCGGCGGCCAGGGTTTCAATCGTCGCGGCAAGGGAGGCAAAGCCCTCACGGCTAAGCTCCTGCACGGTCATACGCTTCTGGAAATCCGCCAGACCCAGACTGGAACAGGTGGAGGTATAGCCGTAGGTCGGCAGCACGTGGTTGGTGCCGGAGGCGTAATCGCCTGCGGACTCCGGCGACCAGTCGCCAAGGAACACTGAGCCGGCGCTGGTGATGCTGTCGACCAGCTCACGGGCGTTGCGGGTCTGAATGATCAGGTGCTCCGGGCCATAGAGATTAGAAATGGCGATGCACTGGTCCAGATCCCGGGCGACAATCAGGCGGCTGGCGGAGAGCGCCTGGCGGGCAGTCTCTGCCCGGGGCAGATCCGCAAGCTGACGTTCAACGGCTTCACCCACGCGTTTTGCCATATCTGCATCCGGCGTCAGCAGGATCACCTGCGAATCCGGGCCGTGCTCGGCCTGAGAAAGCAGATCGGAAGCGACAAAATCCGGGGTCGCACCGCTGTCGGCAATCACCAGCACTTCCGACGGTCCGGCTGGCATGTCGATGGCTGCGCCGTCCAGCCGCTGGCTGACCTGGCGTTTGGCTTCGGTGACGAAGGCGTTGCCCGGCCCGAAGATTTTATCCACGCGCGGAACGGATTCCGTGCCCAGCGCCAGCGCTGCGATAGCCTGCGCCCCGCCGACGTTGAAAATCTCCTGCACGCCGCACAGCTGGGCGGCATACAGAATTTCATCGGCAATGGGCGGCGGAGAGCAGAGCACCACTTTACGGCAACCGGCGATTCGGGCAGGCGTCGCCAGCATCAACACGGTAGAGAAGAGCGGAGCGGAGCCACCCGGAATATACAAGCCCACCGAGTCGACCGGACGGGTCACCTGTTGGCAGCGTACGCCGGGCAGGGTTTCCACATCGACGGTTTGTAGCTTTTGTGCAGTGTGGAAGGTATCAATATTCTGCACCGCGACAGCCATCGCCTGCTTTAACTCATCGCTCAGACGCGCTGCGGCCTCGGTAATCTCCTGCTCGCTGACCTTCAGCGCCGCGACGTCGGTTTTATCAAACTTAGCGCTGTACTCCCGCAGGGCTTCGTCGCCGCGGGTTTTCACATTTTCCAGAATCTCCGCCACGGTGCGGGTAATGCTCTGTGACGCGGAGATAGCCGGGCGCATCAGCAGGTCGCGCTGCTGTTCCGCGCTACAGGTGTTCCAGTCGATCACGGTGTTAAAGCTCATGGTTGTTACTCCATCATCTTCTCAATCGGCAACACCAGGATTGAACTGGCGCCCAGCGCTTTCAGTTTTTCCATGGTTTCCCAGAACAGGGTTTCGCTGCTGACCATGTGCATCGCCACGCGCTGCTGATCCCCTGCCAGCGGCAGAATAGTTGGGCGTTCAGCGCCTGGCAGCAGGGCAATCACTTCATCCAGGCGTTCAGTAGGTGCATGCATCATGATGTACTTGGATTCACGGGCCTGGATCACCCCCTGAATACGGGTCAGCAGGCGGTCAATCAGTTGCTGCTTGGCTTCAGGCATTTCGCCGTCGCGCTGGATAAGACAGGCTTTGGAGCGGTAGATCACTTCAACTTCGCGCAGGCCGTTCGCTTCCAGGGTGGCGCCGGTAGAGACCAGGTCGCAAATCGCGTCAGCCAGACCGGCACGCGGTGCTACTTCGACAGAGCCGTTCAGCAGGCAGGATTTAAACTGCACGCCCTTCTGATCGAGGTAACGCTTCAGCAGGTGCGGGTAAGAGGTGGCGATACGCTTGCCGTTCAGGGAAGCCGGGCCGTCCCAGGGTTCGTCAGCCGCGGTCGCCAGCGACAGGCGGCAGCCGCCAAAGTCCAGACGACGCAGGGTGAAGTAGCGCGGATCTTCGCCCTGCGCACGGCGGGTCAGCAGCTCTTCTTCCAGCACGTTTTCGCCAATGATGCCCAGATCTACTACGCCGTCCATCACCAGGCCCGGAATGTCATCGTCACGCACGCGCAGAATATCAATCGGCATATTCTCTGCCAGCGCAATCAAACGCTGCGTGTGCAGGTTAATTTTAATGCCGCAGCGCGCCAGCAGTTCGCGTGAATCGTCGCTAAGACGACCTGATTTCTGCATAGCTATGCGTAAACGTGAATTATCTAACATTGTCGGTTCCTCATGATCCTGTTGTAACTTGCCTGAATACGGTCCAAAAAAAAGCCCCCGGAAGATGATCTTCCGGGGGCTTTTTCTTGCGTTCATGCACCACTGGAAGATCTAACTGTCTTCCAGCACACATCGCCTGAAAGACTAGTCAGGATGATGGTGATGATGGTGGTGTTTAAATTGAACGCGTGTCATAAAATTCTCGATGAATGCTTATTCATATGATGTCGTTTAACCTAAACCACTTGCGCTATATAAAGCAAGGGCTTTTTTTAATCATTAAATGATTTCATATTAGCGCTATCAATTGTCAGTTCAGCGTGGCTGGCGTAGCCTTACAGCAGAGGCGTAATAGTCAGGAGAAAACGCATGAAAAAGGTCGCAATTGTCGGTCTGGGATGGCTTGGAATGCCGCTGGCTATGTCGTTACAGGCGCGGGGCTGGCACGTCACTGGCAGCAAAACCACCGCAGATGGCGTCGAGGCGGCGCGGATGTGCGGTATTGAGAGCGTTGAGTTGCGCCTTGAGCCGGAACTGGTATGCGACGCCGATGACCTGGACGCTCTGATGAATGTGGATGCGCTGGTATTAACGCTGCCGGCACGTCGCACCGGTCCGGGTGAAACCTATTATCTGCAAGCGGTGCAGGAAATTGTCGACAGCGCGCTGGCACACCATATTCCGCGCATTATTTTCACCAGCTCAACCTCGGTATATGGCGATGTCGAAGGCGCCGTCAAAGAAAATATGCCGCGCCAGCCGGTAACCTCCAGCGGGCGTGTTTTAAAAGAGCTGGAGGACTGGTTGCATAATTTACCCGGCACTCAGGTGGATATATTACGCCTTGCAGGGTTAGTCGGGCCTGGCCGTCATCCTGGGCGCTTTTTTGCCGGTAAATCAGCGCCGGACGGGCAACATGGCGTCAATCTTGTGCATCTTGAAGACGTGATCGGCGCAATTACCCTGTTATTACAGGCCCCGAAGGGCGGGCACATCTATAATATATGTGCGCCCTCTCATCCAACACGCAGTACATTCTATCCGGCGATGGCCCGTCAGCTTGGCCTGGCGCCACCGCACTTTCACGATGCCCCCGGAGAGGGGAAGGGCAAATTGATTGATGGGAACCGCATCTGTCATGAACTGGGATTTGAGTATCTCTTTCCCGATCCGCTGGTTATGCCAATGGAGTAACGCCGCTGGCGGAGCGTAAGCGCACCACAAGGGGGTGAGCATGAAACCGCTGCTGGATGTCCTTATAATCCTTGATGCACTGGAAAAAGAGGGGAGCTTTGCTGCGGCGTCGGCGAAGCTCTTTAAAACGCCCTCCGCCCTCAGTTATACCGTTCACAAGCTGGAAAGCGACCTTAATATTCAAATCCTTGACCGTACCGGCCACCGGGCGCGCTTTACCCGCACCGGAAAAATGCTGCTGGAAAAGGGACGGGAAGTGTTGCACTCAGTACGCGAGCTGGAAAAGCAGGCCGTCAAACTGCATCAGGGTTGGGAAAATGAGCTGATAATCAGCGTAGACGATACGTTTCCCTTTTCACTGCTGTCGCCGCTGATTGAAGCCTTCTATCAGCGACACAGCGTCACCCGGCTTAAGTTTATCAACGGCGTCCTTGCGGGCTCATGGGAGGCGCTGGTGCAGGGGCGGGCGGATATTGTCGTCGGCGCATTACATGAGCCGCCCCAGCTCAGCGAATTTGGTTTTGCCTGCCTGGGACAGCTCGAACAGGTCTTCGTCATTGCCCCGCACCATCCTTTAGCCCAGGAGCCCGAGCCGATTAACCGTCGGGTCATTAAAAGCTACCGTGCCATTGTAGTGGGCGATAGCGCTCTGCCTGGCTGCACCGCGTCATCGCAACTGCTCGACGATCAGGAAGCCATTACCGTTTTCGATTTTAAAACCAAACTGGAACTGCAAATTAGCGGCTTAGGCTGCGGGTACCTTCCGCGTTATTTAGCTCAGCGTTTTATCGAAAGCGGGGCGTTAATTGAGAAGCAGGTGATGGCGCAATCCAGTTATGATTCCGTGTGGATAGGCTGGAATGAACAGACTGCCGGCCTCGCCAGCGCCTGGTGGCGCCAGGAAATTTTAGCAAATAGTGCTATTGCTGCCGTTTACGCCCAAAGCGAAGCCGAGAAATCAAGCGATTAGTGTGAATTTTTTGTGTCAGATAGCCTTTGCACTCTTGCCTTTTCGTCCCAAACCAGGGCAAAATGCGCCGCTGCAAACATATAAATAATCGACGATATAAAAGGCGTCGGTTATTTTTTTTTGCATGTAAGAAAATCATTTAAATCCAAGAGGCCGGGCTTCGTACCGGATAGATACTTACTAAAATCCGACAGTTGTTGTCGCTGAGGAAGAAAGAAATGGGGCAATCATTCGCTTACGTGGCGGTATTCACCGTAAAGGAGAATAACTATGTCGCATAATGCAACTCCAAAAACCTCTCGCGTGGAATTACGTAAAACGCTTACGTTGATTCCGGTTGTTATGATGGGCCTTGCCTATATGCAGCCGATGACGCTGTTTGATACATTCGGTATCGTATCAGGCCTCACTGACGGTCACGTTGCAACGGCGTATGCCTTTGCGCTGGTCGCAATCCTCTTTACCGCGCTGAGCTACGGTAAGCTGGTTCGCCGCTTCCCGTCTGCAGGCTCTGCGTACACCTATGCTCAGAAATCCATTAGCCCGGCTGTTGGCTTTATGGTGGGCTGGTCATCGCTGCTGGACTACCTGTTCATGCCGATGATCAACATTCTGCTGGCAAAAATTTACTTCGAAGCGCTGGTGCCTTCCGTGCCGTCGTGGATCTTCGTTGTGGCGCTGGTGGCCTTCATGACCATCTCTAACCTGCGCAGCATCAAGACCGTGGCTAACTTCAACACCCTGATCGTTATCCTGCAGATGGGTATTGTTGCGGTAATCGTCGGTCTGATCATCTACGGTGTTTCTCACGGTGAAGGTGCGGGTACGCTGGTAAGCTCACGTCCGTTCTGGTCTGAAGGCGCGCACGTTGTGCCAATGATCACCGGTGCGACGATCCTCTGCTTCTCGTTCCTGGGCTTCGACGGTATCTCTTCTCTGTCTGAAGAGACAAAAGACGCAGAGCGTGTCATCCCGCGTGCTATCTTCCTGACAGCGCTGCTGGGCGGCATCATCTTTATCGGTGCGTCTTACTTCCTGCAGCTGTACTTCCCGGATATCTCTCGCTTCAAAGATCCGGATGCGTCACAGCCAGAAATCATGCTGTATGTTGCGGGTAAAACCTTCCAGTGGGGCGTGCTGATCTTCTCCAGCGTTACCGTACTGGCATCCGGCATGGCGGCGCACGCAGGCGTTTCTCGTCTGATGTATGTCATGGGCCGCGACGGCGTATTCCCGACGCGCTTCTTCGGTTATGTTCATCCGAAATGGCGTACCCCGGCATGGAACGTGCTGCTGGTCGGTGCGATTGCGCTGCTGGCGATTAACTTCGACCTGGTGACCGCGACTGCCCTGATTAACTTCGGTGCGCTGGTTGCCTTTACCTTTGTTAACCTCTCCGTGATCTCGCAGTTCTGGATCCGTGAGAAGCGCAACAAAACGCTGAAAGACCACTTCAACTACCTGCTGCTGCCGGTATGTGGCGCGCTGACCGTGGGGGCGCTGTGGATCAACCTGGAAGAGAGCTCCATGATTCTGGGTCTGATCTGGGGTGGTATCGGCCTGGTTTACCTGGCATGCGTGACTAAAAGCTTCCGCAACCCGGTACCGCAGTACGAAGACGTCGCATAACAACTTTCCAGGCCCGGCAAGCGTAACGCTGCCGGGCAAAGCAAAAAAAACCGGAGTACATCGCCTCCGGTTTTTTTATGCCCTGAACTTACACAATCTCCTGCGCATACTGGTACAGCGCTTTCAACAGTGCCTGCTTCTCCGCATTGCCTTCGTACTCACCGTAGAGCATCTCCAGCTCCTGGGCATAAGCCTGTAAATATTCCGGCGTAAAGACGTTGCGGCGATGCTGCAACCAGCGCTCCTGCTCGGCCTCATCCAGCGTGCCGGGGAAGTTACGCGCGCGATAGTTAAACATCAGCTTCCGGATGCGCTCATCCACAAAGGTAATATCCAGTGCGGGCAGGTTGCGGGGATCGGTCTGCAAAACGATATTCATGGCATTGCGGTCCGCATCGCTGAAAAAGCCGTTATAGAGCTGGGCATCGACGTTCTCAGAAGGAATAAACGGCTCCGCTTCGGCGAAAATCGCCACCGCTTTTTCGCGCACCTGCGGGTTTTCGCGCAGCAGCTTCAGGTTAGCCAGGCAGTGTTGACGATTGATGCCCAACCGCTCGGCATCGATCGGGCGCAGGGTGTTGGCAGGCGCCAGCACCGGACATTTATTGATATGCACCAGCTTCAGCGGTACGGCGGCATCGTCGCCAAGCGCCTCTTTCGGCGTGTACAGCCGCTCGCGAAGCTGGTCGCTATCGAGCGTCAGCAGCGGGGTAATATCGCCTGCCAGATCCACCATAATCACCGCGTTGCGGTTTTCCGGATGCCAGGCCAGCGGGGCGACCCAACTGGTATTGCCTCGCCAGGCGCCAAACATCCCGGAGATGTGCATCAGCGGTTTCATCTGCGGCACATCAATCAGAGTGGTGAGCTTTTGCTTACTGCGATGGCTGAGCAAGTACTCAAACAGCTTCGGCTGCCGGGTCTTAACCAGCTTCGCCATCGCAATGGTAGCGTACACATCCGCCATGGCATCATGGGCGTTACTGTGTTCAATGCCGTTCGCGCGGGTCAGATGTTCCAGGCGGAAGCTGGGCAGCCCGTCGTCGTTTTCCGGCCAGTTAATCCCCTCCGGACGCAGGGCGTAGCAGGCGCGCATCACGTCGAGCAGATCCCAGCGCGAATTACGGTTTTGCCAGCTCCAGGCGTAAGGATCGTAGAAGTTACGGTAAAAAATATGGCGGGTCACTTCGTCATCGAAGCGCACGTTGTTGTAGCCCACCACGCAGGTGTTGGGCACGGTGAACAGGTCATGAATGCGACGGGCAAACTCTGCCTCATTTACCCCTTTCTCCCGGGCTTCCTGCGGGGTGATGCCGGTGACCATCACTGCGCCGGGCTGGGGTAAATAGTCATCGGCCGGTTTGCAATAAAACACCTCCGGCTCGCCAATAACGTTGAAATCTGCATCGGTGCGGATGGCAGCAAACTGAGCGGGGCGATCCAGCGACGGGCTGGTGCCGAAGGTTTCGTAATCGTGGAATAAAAATGTAGGGCGCGCGGCGGAGTCAGACACCAGTAATACCATCCTGTTTATGAGTGACACTGCTATGGTAAACCATCCGGCCAGGCACGCCGAAGAAAAAGCGCTGTCCACCTGCAAATTTGCGACCTGGCATCCGGTAAAAACCCGCGTGCTGTCACATTTTTTTGCAATTATTCCAGGTATCCAGCGGGAAACTTCCGTAAAAAGGGCAACGATTTTAAATGACCTGAGGATATACCGTTGAAACGCCGTCTGTTTATTGCTGTTTCTTTACTCACTTTGAGCATTTCATCCGCGCTGGCTGCCGACCCGATTAATTATGCGCCGCAGCCGCCAGCTATCCAGGCGGGTTCCTGGGTGCTGATGGACTATACGACGGGACAAATTTTAACGGCGGGCAACGAATATCAGCAGCGTAATCCGGCCAGCCTGACCAAGCTGATGACCGGCTATGTGGTCGATCGCGCGATCGACAGCCATCGCATCACCCCGGACGATATGGTCACGGTCGGTCAGGATGCCTGGGCCAAGGGCAATCCGGTTTTTGACGGCTCCTCGCTGATGTTCCTGAAAGCGGGTGAACGGGTCTCCGTGCGCGACCTCAGCCGTGGCCTGATTGTCGATTCCGGGAACGACGCCTGCGTGGCGCTGGCTGATTACGTGGCGGGTGGGCAGCCACAGTTCGTCAATATGATGAATAATTACGTCAAAAAGCTGAATTTGCGCGACACCCATTTTGAAACAGTACACGGTCTTGATGCGCCGGGCCAGCACAGCTCCGCTTACGATCTGGCGGTGCTCTCCCGCGCCATCATCCACGGTGAGCCAGCGTTTTATCATATGTACAGTGAAAAGAGCCTGACCTGGAACGGTATCACCCAAAAGAACCGTAACGGTCTGCTGTGGGACAAGTCGCTCAACGTGGATGGTCTGAAAACCGGACACACCTCCGGCGCCGGTTTTAACCTGATCGCCTCTGCTGTCGACGGCGAGCGCCGTCTGATTGCCGTCGTCATGGGGGCTGAAAGCCCAAAAGGCCGCGAGGATCAGGCGCGCAAACTGCTCCAGTGGGGCCAACAGAATTTCGATACCGTGCAGATCCTGCGTAACGGTAAGCAGGTGGGCAACGAGCGCATCTGGTACGGTGATAAGGAGCGTATTTCGTTAGGCACCGATCAGGACTTCTGGCTGGCGCTGCCTAAGGCGGAGCTGCCGAACATCAAGGCGAAGTATGTCCTGGATAAGAAAGAGCTCGAAGCACCGATTGCCGCCCATCAGCGGGTCGGGGAGATCGAACTGTACGATCGCGATAGAGTGGTAGCCCACTGGCCGCTGGTGACGCTGGAGAGCGTCGGTAAAGGTGGGATGTTCTCGCGGCTAAGCGACTATCTGCACCATAAGGCGTAGCGCATGGAGGAGCAGGCTGGCGACTGTGCGAGCCTGCTCGCATAATAGACAGGTCATTATTGTTAAACCGCTTTTTTCTGCATTACAGTGTATGTATATACAGTAAACAATCGGAGGCAGCATGGACTACAGCATCACGCACCAGAACAAACGCAAAATTGCTGGTTTTCATATGGTTGGCCCGTGGGAGCAAACCGTTAAGCAGGGTTTTGAACAACTGATGATGTGGGTGCAGGGGCGTCAGATCCAGCCGCTGGAATGGGTGGCGGTCTATTATGATAACCCTGACGAAGTGCCTGCCGAAAAATTACGCTGCGACACGGTCATCACCGTGCCGGACGATTTTGTTATTCCTCCCAACAGTGAAGGGGTGATCCTCACCGAAGTGACCGCAGGCGACTACGCGGTGGCGACGGCCCGCGTAGAAAACCATGATTTCGCCACGCCCTGGAACCTGTTTTTCGACAGTCTGCTTGAGGATGTCGATTACCAGATCGCGCCAAAAGCCTGCTTTGAACGTTATCTGAATGACGGTAACGCCGACGGTTACTGGGATATCGAGATGTTTATTCCGGTACAGAGCCGTATTGCGTAACGGTCCACTAATGCCCACTTTTAACAGGGTTTTTCTGCCGGGGAGCACTACTCCGGCAGAAAACGCAGTACAATCAGGGTTTGCCGTAAAGCTGGAGAGCGTGTGCGCCCCGACAAATCTCTAACGCCTTTTGAAATTCGACTGTATCGTCATTACCGCATCGTACATGGATGCCGTATCGCGCTGGCGTTTATCCTCACTTTTTTACTGGTGCGTCTGCTGGCCGTGCCGGAAGGGACATGGCCGCTGATCACCCTGGTGGTCATCATGGGGCCGATCTCCTTCTGGGGGAACGTCGTTCCGCGCGCGTACGAGCGCATTGGCGGCACCATTCTGGGCTCGGCGCTGGGGTTAATTGCCCTGAAGCTGGAGCTAATCTCTCTGCCGCTGATGCTGGTGTGGTGCGCGGCGGCCATGTTTCTCTGCGGCTGGCTGGCACTGGGCAAACGCCCCTATCAGGCGCTGCTGATCGGCATCACCCTCGCGGTGGTAATTGGCGCGCCGACCGGGGACATGCAGACTGCCCTGTGGCGAAGCGGTGATGTGATCCTGGGCTCGCTGCTGGCGATGCTCTTTACCGGCATCTGGCCGCAGCGGGCCTTTTTGCACTGGCGTATCCAGATGGCGAACTACGTTACCGCCTTTAACCGGGTCTATCAGGCGGGCTTTTCCCCCAACCTGGTGGAACGACCACGGCTGGAAAAACACCTGCAAACCATCCTCAATGACGTGGTAAAAATGCGCGGTCTGATCACCCCGGCCAGCAAAGAGACCCATATTCAGAAAGCGATCTTTGAAGCGATCCAGACCGTGAGCCGCAATCTGGTCTGCATGCTCGAGCTACAGATCAACGCCCACTGGTCCTCCCGGGCCAGCCATTTTGTGATGCTGAATGCCCGGACCTTAAAAGAGACGCAGCAGATGACGCAGCAAACGCTGCTCACCATTGCCCATGCGCTTTATGAAGGCAATCCGCAGCCCATACTGGCGAACACCGAGCGGCTGAACGAAATCGTTGCCGAGCTGCGTCAGCTGATCAACGATCATCACAATGAAAACGTGGCGGAAACGCCCATACACGGCTATGTATGGTTGAGCATGGAACTTGCTCGCCAGCTGGAATTATTGTCGCATCTTATCTGCCGGGCATTGCGCAAATAAAAAGCGGCTATGCAGGGTTCTGTTGTCTGCTGCTTCGATTCAGCAGAAATTGAGGTTATGATAGGGACAAAGGAAAAATTATTGTCATCAGCAATCGCTGTCAGTAAGGTTAATGCTATCGCGGTTGTTTAAACGAATCCGAATCTCACATTATCAGGGGTGTAAAAATGGAAACAACTAAGCCTTCGTTCCAGGATGTTCTGGAGTTCGTCCGCCTGTTCCGCCGCAAGAACAAACTGCAACGTGAAATCCAGGACGTTGAGAAGAAGATCCGTGACAACCAGAAGCGCGTTCTGCTGCTGGACAACCTGAGCGATTACATCAAGCCAGGCATGAGCGTTGAAGCAATCCAGGGCATCATTGCCAGCATGAAAAGCGACTACGAAGACCGCGTAGACGACTACATCATCAAAAACGCCGAGATCTCTAAAGAGCGTCGCGAAATCTCTAAGAAACTGAAAGTGATGGGCGAGATGAAGCACGCTGAAGCCAAAGGCGAATAAGTACCGCTGAAAAGGCTAAGCCCTCCGACCTGTCGGGGGGCTTTTTTTATCCCCGGTTTACCGAACCCGGAAAAGCAAAAAGCCTGCTCGAAAGCAGGCTTTTTAAATTTGGCTCCTCTGACTGGACTCGAACCAGTGACATACGGATTAACAGTCCGCCGTTCTACCGACTGAACTACAGAGGAATCGTTGTGGAGCGTTATCTTAGCGGCGAAAAAACTTTTGTCAAACCTGATCTTAGTCCGATTCGATCAACTGCCGATTCTGTCACCAGTTTGTCGTAATTACCTACATATTTTTGTGGGAAATACTTTGCAGGATCTGCATTTCTCCCTCATTATTTGAAATGTAGTTTCAACTTTCTCTCTAAGGTCCATTTTGAACGTCACCTCCGCTTTACGCCAGGCCGTGATGCGCACGCGCTGGTATAGCAAACGTAAGAGCTACAAAGTTCTCTTCTGGCGCGAAATCACCCCCCTTGCCGTGCCTATCTTTCTGGAAAATACCTGTGTACTGCTGATGGGCGTGCTTAGCACCTTCCTGGTCAGCTGGCTCGGTAAAGAGGCGATGGCGGGCGTGGGGCTGGCCGACAGCTTCAATATGGTCATTATCTCTTTCTTCGCGGCGATAGACCTGGGTACCACGGTGGTGGTGGCTTTTAGCCTGGGTAAGCGCGATCCACGCCGGGCCCGGGCTGCCGCCAGGCAGTCGCTGGTGATCATGACCCTGTTCTCCATTGTGCTGGCAGCGGTGATCCACTATTTCGGCGAAGAGATTATCGATGTGGTGGCCGGCGATGCCACCGGAGAGGTAAAAGCCCTGGCGCTGTCGTATCTCGAAATGACGGTGCTCAGCTACCCGGCCGCGGCGATTGCGCTGATTGGCAGCGGGGCGCTGCGTGGGGCAGGGAATACCAAAATTCCGCTGCTGATAAACGGCGGAATGAACATTCTCAACATTTTAATCAGCAGCGTGCTGATTTACGGGCTTTTTTCATGGGACGGGCTCGGTTTTATCGGAGCCGGTCTTGGTCTGACCATCTCCCGCTACATTGGCGCCATCGCCATTATTGTGGTGCTGGCGGTTGGTTTTAACCCGTCGCTGCGCATCAGCCTCAAAAGTTATTTCAAGCCGCTTAACTTTGCCATTATCTGGGAAGTGATGGGGATCGGCGTACCCGCCAGCATTGAATCGGTGTTGTTCAACGGCGGCAAGCTGTTGACCCAGATGTTTGTGGCCGGAATGGGTACCGACGTGATCGCCGGTAACTTTATCGCTTTTTCCATTGCGGCACTGATCAACCTGCCGGGTAACGCGCTGGGTTCCGCCTCCACCATTATCACCGGTAAACGGCTCGGGAAGGGGCAGATAGGTCAGGCGGAGCGCCAGCTGCGCCATGTTTTCTGGCTCTCGACAATCGGGCTCACGGCCATTGCCTGGGGCACGGCGCCGTTCGCCAGCCTGATGGCGTCGTTCTATACCCATGAACAGGATGTAAAAGATGTGGTGGTGATCCTCATCTGGCTGAACGCCGCCTTTATGCCGATCTGGGCGGCGTCGTGGGTGCTGCCTGCCGGGCTGAAAGGGGCGCGGGATGCCCGCTTCGCCATGTGGGTTTCTATGCTCGGGATGTGGGGCTGCCGCGTGGTAGCGGGGTATACCCTGGGGATTATGCTGGGAATGGGTGTGGTAGGTGTCTGGCTGGGGATGTTCCTCGACTGGACAGTACGTGGCGCACTGTTCTACTGGCGAATGGTCAGCGGACGCTGGCTGTGGAAATATCCGCGGCCTGTGCGTGAAAATGTGGCGGCGATCCCCGCAGAACGGATAGTGAATGCGCAAAGTGGGGAATAAATCGGCAAACGATGCAAAATCTGCATTCTGCCTTTGACAACGCCAGGTGGCATCGCTAATATTCGCCCCGTTCACACGATTCCTCTGTAGTTCAGTCGGTAGAACGGCGGACTGTTAATCCGTATGTCACTGGTTCGAGTCCAGTCAGAGGAGCCAAATTTAAAAAGCCTGCTTTTAAAGCAGGCTTTTTGCTTTTCTGAGTCGTTACTGAGAAATAGTCACCAGCGGCGTGTGCACCGCTCCGCTCACGTTCACCGGCATCCCCGACCGACGCTCCAGCGCCCCGTCAACCTTCACGGCATCCACATCCGCACCGTTGAGCTGCGCGCGCAGTCCTGCCGTCATGGGCAGCGGGACTCTGTTGGTAGACTCAAATTCCGCGCGATTACGCGACAGCGGCTCATGCACTTCGACCCAACGACTGCCGTCCGGCTCAGTGGTGACTTTAACCGGCTGATCGATAAGCTGCACGCGCGTTCCGACCGGGACATTGTCGAACAGGTATTTGATATCGTCATTACGCAGACGAATGCAGCCCTGGCTCACGCGCAGCCCGATACCAAAGTTTGAATTGGTGCCATGAATTGCGTACAGCCTGCCGATATAGAGCGCATACAGCCCCATCGGGTTGTCCGGCCCCGCGGGCACAAACGCAGGCAGAGTCTTGCCCTCTTTGGCGTAGGCCCGACGGGTGTTTGGGGTTGGCGTCCAGGTAGGCCCGTCCTGCTTGCGCTCGACGGCGGTTACCCAGTTACGCGGCGTCTCGCGCCCGGCTTCGCCGATACCGATGGGGAAGATCTCAACGGTGCTGCCCCCTGGCGGGTAATAATAGAGGCGCATCTCCGCCACGTTAACCACAATCCCCTCACGCACGGTTGCGGGGAGGATGAGCTGTTGCGGCACTACCAGCTGTGTACCGGGTTGAGGCAAAAACGGATCAACGCCCGGATTCGCCTCCAGCATATTACTGAGCCCCTGCCCGTACTGGGCCGCAAACGCCTCCAGCGGCAGTTTGTTGTCATGTGGAACGGTGATCACCTGCGAGGCCCCCACCAGACGACTCCCTTCAGGCGGCAACGGATAACTCACCGCCAGCGCACTCTGACTGACCAATAAAGCAGCAATAAAGCCCAACTTCATCATACGACGCATTATTCCCTTCCTCTGTCGCTCCGCGTATCTGACAAGCATAGCCTTGTTGCTGCGTTTATAGCCAGTTAACAAACCATCATTTCGATTAATATCACCCGTTTACCTCACGCGGGGATAAAATCGTTTTCACCCGTCCGCTGTCGCGGTAGTCTCATATCCGTCGCCGTTTTCAGGGCGACCGCAACGTGAGCGATATTCTTTCTAATACCTATAAAAAAATAACGTCAGACAGGATCACTATGGATACCACCCTCGCCTCCTCGCCCCCCGACGGGGCTATACCATCGCTGCATCGCGCGCGCCGCGCGGCCCTCGGCAGTTTTGCCGGTGCGGTAGTCGACTGGTACGATTTTTTGCTCTACGGCATTACCGCCGCGCTGGTTTTTAACCGTGAATTTTTCCCCCAGATTAGTCCGGCGATGGGCACGCTCGCCGCCTTTGCCACCTTTGGCGTCGGTTTTTTGTTCCGCCCGCTGGGCGGGGTGATTTTCGGCCATTACGGCGACAAGCTGGGCCGCAAGCGAATGCTGATGCTGACGGTCTGGATGATGGGCATCGCCACGGCGCTGATTGGTCTCCTCCCCTCTTTTGCCGTTATTGGCTGGTGGGCGCCGGTTCTGCTGGTGACCCTGCGCGCTGTGCAGGGCTTTGCCGTCGGCGGCGAATGGGGCGGCGCGGCGCTGCTGTCTGTCGAAAGCGCTCCGGCGCGGAAAAAAGCCTTCTATAGCAGCGGCGTACAGGTGGGTTATGGCGTAGGTCTGTTGCTCTCTACCGGGCTGGTATCGCTGATCAGCACGCTGACCACCGACGAACAGTTCCTGAGCTGGGGCTGGCGCATCCCGTTCCTGTTCAGCATTGTGCTGGTGCTGGGGGCACTGTGGGTGCGTAACAGGATGGATGAGTCTGCCGAGTTCGAGCAGCAGCGGCAACAACCTGCAGAGAAGCGTCGCCTGCCGGTGATGGATGCGCTGATCCGTCATCCGGGGGCGTTTTTGAAAATTATCGCCCTGCGTCTGTGCGAGCTGCTGACCATGTATATCGTCACGGCTTTTGCGCTGAGTTACTCCACCCAGAATCTCGGCCTGCCCCGAGAGCTGTTTTTAAATATCGGCCTACTGGTGGGCGGCATCAGTTGTCTCACTATTCCCTGCTTCGCCTGGCTGGCGGACCGGTTTGGCCGCCGTCGGGTCTACATCACCGGGGCGTTAACAGGCGCATTGAGCACCTTCCCGTTCTTTATGGCCCTCGAAGCCCAGTCCGTTTTCTGGATTGTGGTGTTCGCCATTTTGCTGGCGAATATCGCCCATGACATGGTGGTGTGTGTCCAGCAGCCGATGTTTACTGAGATGTTTGGCGCGAGTTACCGCTACAGTGGCGCTGGGGTTGGCTATCAGGTGGCGAGCGTGGTAGGGGGCGGTTTTACGCCGTTTATTGCCGCCGCGCTGGTAACTTTCTCCGGCGGTGACTGGCACAGCGTGGCGATCTACCTGCTGGCCGGGTGCCTGCTCTCCGCCGCCACCTGCCTGGTGATGAAACCGGCCGCTACCTGATCTCACTTTTGTTTCACATACAGGTGACATACTATCGGATAACGCCGTACACCTGTGGAACAAGGAGACAGAGATGAATAATAAGGACTCCAGCCTGACCCCGGCTCAGGCACTGGACATGCTGGATGCGCTGTACGACCAGGCGGTTAACGCCCTGCGCAGCGCTATCAGCGACTATATCAAAGACGGAACGCTCCCCGATGCAGAGGCCAGAATGAATGGCCTCTTTGTTTATCCGTCACTTTCCGTGACCTGGGATGGTAGCGCCACCAATACGCCGAAGACCCGCGCCTATGCGCGATTCACCCACGCTGGATGCTACTCCACCACCGTCACCCGTCCAACGCTGTTCCGCCCTTACCTGGAGGAGCAGCTGACGCTGCTGTATCAGGATTACGGCGCCCACATCACCGTGGAGCCCTCGCGCCATGAGATCCCCTACCCGTACGTTATCGATGGCTCAGAGCTGACTTTGGACCGCTCCATGAGCGCGGGCTTAACGCGCCACTTCCCGACCACCGAGCTTTCGCAGATCGGCGATGAGACCGCAGACGGGATCTACCACCCGGCAGAGTTTTCCCCGCTGTCGCACTTTGATGCCCGCCGGGTCGATTTTTCGCTGGCGCGTCTGCGTCACTACACCGGCACCCCCGCCGAACACTTTCAGCCATTTGTGCTGTTCACCAACTACACCCGTTACGTGGATGAGTTTGTCCGCTGGGGCTGCAGCCAGATCCTCGATCCCGACAGCCCGTACATTGCCCTCTCATGCGCGGGCGGGATCTGGATCACCGCCGAAACCGAAGCCCCGGAACAGGCCATTTCTGACCTGGCGTGGAAAAAACATCAGATGCCCGCCTGGCACCTGGTCACCGCCGAAGGTCAGGGCATCACTCTGATTAATATTGGTGTGGGCCCGTCGAACGCCAAAACCATCTGCGACCACCTCGCGGTGCTGCGCCCGGACGTCTGGCTGATGATTGGTCACTGTGGCGGGCTGCGTGAAAGCCAGCTGATTGGCGATTACGTGCTCGCCCACGCCTACCTGCGTGACGACCACGTGCTGGATGCGGTGTTGCCGCCGGATATTCCGATCCCAAGCATCGCCGAAGTGCAGCGGGCGCTGTACGACGCCACCAAAGAGGTGAGCGGTATGCCGGGAGAAGAAGTTAAGCAGCGGTTGCGCACCGGCACGGTTGTTACCACTGACGACCGTAACTGGGAGCTGCGCTACTCGGCCTCGGCCCTGCGCTTTAACCTGAGCCGCGCGGTGGCGATTGATATGGAGAGCGCCACCATCGCCGCCCAGGGTTATCGCTTCCGCGTGCCCTACGGCACCCTGCTCTGCGTTTCCGATAAGCCGCTGCACGGGGAAATTAAACTTCCTGGCCAGGCAAACCGTTTTTACGAGGGGGCGATCTCCGAGCATCTGCAGATTGGCATTCGCGCTATCGATCTGCTGCGCGCCGAAGGGGATAAATTGCACTCGCGTAAACTGCGTACCTTTAACGAGCCGCCGTTCCGCTGATCATAAAAAAGGAAAGTTATGCAAACCACCTCACCGCTATTCACCCTGCGCCAGTGGCTGGAAACCCAGGCGCTGGATGGCATTATCGTCCCCCGCGCCGATGCCTTTCAGAGCGAATATTGTCATCCTCATGACGATATTCTCGCCTGGCTGACCGGCTTTGACGGCTCAGCGGGGCACGCCCTGATCCTGCGCGATCGCGCCCTGCTGTTTGTCGATGGACGTTATCAGGTTCAGGCCCGTGAACAGGTTAATCTGGCCGAGATTGAGATCCTGCATCTGCACAACGATCCGCTGGCAGACTGGTTGCAGCAGAACATGAACCCCGGGACGCGTATCGCCTTTGAAGCGATGCTGATGACCCAAACCCAGTATGAAGCACTCAATGCCAGTCACTGTGAGCTTGTCGCCCTGAATGCATCGCCGTTTGATACCCTCTGGCAGGATCGTCCGGCCCCGCCTGTCGGGGCCATCCGCGAAATGCCGGTGGAGATCAGCGGTGAAAGCAGTGCCGACAAGCGCCAGCGCGTGGCCGCCATTCTGGCAGGACAGCATGCCGATTATCTGGCCATCACCCAGCCGGATAACATCGCCTGGCTGTTGAACGTACGCGGCAGCGATATTCCGACGAGCCCGGTACCGAACTCGTTTGCCCTGCTGAGCCGCGACGGTGCGGTGACGTGGTTTGTCACGCCTGAAAAAAACCGCGCGCTTCCAGCCCTGCTACTGGAGAGCCTGACGCTGGTGCCTGAATCTGATTTTCTGTCGCAAAGCCAGCAGCTGTGCGCCGGTAAGCGCGTGATGGTGGATGCCGATTCCGCCCCTGTCGCCCTGCGCTTTGCCGTTGAGCCGCAGGGGGAGATCGTCTGGCACGCTGACCCGATCACCGCAATGAAAGCGCACAAAAACCCGATTGAGCTGGCGGGCTACCGCGACAGCCACCATCAGGACGGGGTGGCATGGGTCAACTTTCTTGCCTGGCTGGCGCACGAAGTGCCCCGTCGCGAAGCCTCTGGTCAACCTATTACCGAGCTGGAAGCCCAGGCGCAGCAGCTTCTCTTCCGTGAGCAGCGACCGGGCTTTATCGAGCAGAGTTTTGCCACTATCTCCGCCTCTGGTAGCAATGCGGCGATGTGCCATTACCACTCCAGCGAACAGACGAATGCGGTCATTACCCGCGACCACTTTTATCTGAACGATTCCGGCGGGCAGTATCACAACGGCACTACCGACGCCACGCGCACGCTCGCTTTCGGCCCACTGAGCGCTCAGTGTCGTCTGCACTATACCGCCGTGCTGAAAGGCTTTTTATCGCTTATTTCCCTGCAATTCCCGTCCGGAACCTGCGGGCATCAGATCGATGCGTTCGCGCGGCGTGAGCTGTGGGAGCTGGGGCTCGATTTTGATCACGGCACCGGGCACGGCGTGGGCCATCAACTGTTGATCCATGAAAATCCGCAGCGTATTGCGAAGAAGGTTAACCCCTGGCCGCTGGTGGCGGGAAATATCATCACCATCGAGCCGGGCTACTATCTGGCGGATGCGTATGGTATTCGTATCGAAAACCAGGTGGAGGTGGTGGAGAGCGTACCGGGCTTCTGCCGCTTTGCGTCGCTGACGCTGGTCCCTATCGACCTGAGTCAGGTGGATCTGCATCTGCTGAGCGAAAAAGAGATTAAATGGCTGGATGAGTACCACCAGCAGGTGCGTGAGGCGCTCTCGCCGCACGTTAACAGTGAGGCGCGTCCATGGCTGATCTCGGCCACGGCGCCGGTGCGCGTACACCGCCAGGGGATCATTAAGTAATGACGGCAGCCTTCGGGTTGCCATTTTTTGGACTGTCCCGGAAAAGCAAAAAGCCTGCTTTAAAAGCAGGCTTTTCAAATTTGGCTCCTCTGACTGGACTCGAACCAGTGACATACGGATTAACAGTCCGCCGTTCTACCGACTGAACTACAGAGGAATCGTGTGAACGGGGCGCATATTATCGACGTGGGTCGCCGTTGTCAAAGGGTGATCTTCTCTGTTTGACTCGTTTGCTGACAAAATCAGCAAAGTGATGTTTTCCCCAGCGGATTGCACGTTTTTGGTGCGGATATACCCCGAATGGGGCAGATCATAAACCGCTGTTTCACTTTAAAAAGCGACGGCAGCAATTGGATTTCCTTATTTTCAGCCGCTTAGCGGACATATCGGACCTCTTTTTAAAACTGGCAAGCATCTTGCAAAACCCTCTGTACATTCGCGCCGGAACCGGCAACGCATTTCGTACAGGGGGCAACATGAACTTAAGACGACTGAAATACTTCGTAAAAATCGTCGATATCGGCAGCCTGACCCAGGCCGCTGAAGTGTTACACATCGCACAGCCGGCACTGAGCCAGCAGGTGGCCACTCTGGAAGGTGAACTCGATCAGCAACTGTTGATCCGCACGAAACGCGGCGTGACCCCTACCGAAGCAGGCAAGATCCTTTATACCCATGCACGCACTATTTTGCGCCAGTGTGAACAGGCGCAGCTGGCGGTGGGCAATGTCGGGCAGACGCTGACCGGCCAGGTTTCGATTGGCCTGGCACCGGGTACGGCGGCCTCGTCTGTAACCATGCCATTATTACAGGCGGTGCGCGCAGAGCTGCCGGAAGTACTGGTCTACCTGCATGAAAACAGCGGCGCGGCGCTGAACGACAAATTACTCAGCGGACAGCTGGATATGGCGGTGCTCTACGATCGTTCTCCTGTGGCGGGGATCACCAGCCAGCCGGTGCTAAAAGAAGATCTCTATCTGGTAGGGACGCGGGATTGCCCGGGTCAGAGCGTCGATTTAACGGCGGTGGCCGAGATGAATCTGTTCTTACCGCGTGATTATAGCGCCGTGCGTTTGCGCGTCGATGAAGCCTTCTCGCTGCGCCGTCTGACGGCGAAAATCATTGGCGAGATCGACTCCATTTCTACCCTGACCGCGGCCATTGCCAGCGGAATGGGGGTGACGGTGCTGCCGGAATCGGCTGCGCGATCGCTCTCCAGTGCCGCTAACGGCTGGATGGCGAGAATCAGCTCGCCGTCCATGAGCCTGCCGTTATCGCTTAACGTCTCGGCCCGCGGCTCGCTGTCACCGCAGGCGCAGGCGGTGAAAGAGATCCTGATGTCGCTGGTAAGCCGCCCGTCGCTGGAGAACCGCGAGCTGCAGCTGGTCAGTTAATATTCCATAAAAGCATAAGTTGCGGGTTTTTATTATTTGTTTACACGGCGAACGCACTTTAACAATAGCGTCATGTCAGTTTCGCCGGAGTGAACCGTGAATTTCCAGCAGCTTAAAATTATCCGTGAGGCGGCCCGTCGGGATTACAACCTGACCGAGGTCGCCAACATGCTCTATACCTCTCAGTCGGGCGTCAGCCGCCATATCCGCGAGCTGGAAGAGGAGCTGGGCATTGAAATCTTCATTCGTCGCGGCAAACGTCTGCTGGGAATGACCGAGCCCGGCAAAGCGCTGTTGACCATTGCCGAACGTATTCTCAATGAAGCCAGCAACGTGCGCCGTCTGGCAGATCTCTTTACCAACGACGCCACCGGCGTGTTGACTATCGCGACCACCCACACTCAGGCTCGCTACAGCCTGCCCCCGGTGATCAAGGCGTTTCGGGAGCTGTTCCCGGATGTGCGCCTGGAGCTGATTCAGGGTACGCCCCAGGAGATAGAGATGCTGTTGCAAAACGGCGGGGCGGATATTGGCATCGCCAGCGAGCGTTTAAGCAACGATCCGCTGTTGGCGGCGTTCCCGTGGTTTCGCTGGCATCACAGCCTGCTGCTGCCGCCCGATCATCCGCTGACGCAGGTCTCTCCGTTGACGCTCGAGGCTATCGCAAAATGGCCCTTAATCACCTATCGCCAGGGTATCACCGGGCGGTCACGCATTGACGAGGCCTTCAACCGCAAAGGGCTGACGCCGGATGTGGTGCTCAGCGCCCAGGACTCCGACGTGATTAAAACCTACGTCGAGCTCGGGCTGGGTATCGGGCTGGTGGCGGAACAGTCCGGCGGCGAGCACGAGCAGGGGAGCCTGGTGCGTCTTGATACCCGTCATCTTTTCGATGCCAACACCGTGTGGCTGGGGCTTAAGCGAGGGCAGTTGCAGCGCAACTATGTCTGGCGCTTTATCGAACTCTGCAACGCCGGGCTGTCGGTAGAGGAGATCAAACGTCAGGTCATGGAGCCGGAAGAGGTGGCGATTGACTACCAGATATAGCCAGATTAACCCTGCGTTGCGGGGTTTTAACGGTGCGAAATAGCAAAAAGCCCGCTTAAGTTTCCTTAAGCGGGCTTCTTTAATTTGGCTCCTCTGACTGGACTCGAACCAGTGACATACGGATTAACAGTCCGCCGTTCTACCGACTGAACTACAGAGGAATCGTGTGAACGAGGCGCATATTAATGGCCTCGCTATTTTGTGTCAACACTAAATTCAACGCACTGATTCAATTGATTAATTATGACACAGCCTGCTGTTTTAGTGTACTTGCACGGCGGAATCTTCGCCAGGTCCTTCATTTTCACGTAAACGCTGTAGCGGGTCCTGCTGGTAAAAGTGGCAAAAACGCTGCCACAGGGCCGGGAAGCGCGGAGCGAAAAGTTCGGGTGCGCTGAAGAAATATTCCGACAATACCGCAAAGCACTCGGCGGGATCGGTGGCAGCATAGGCGTCGATACTGGCCGCGCTTTCGCCTACCAGATCGATCTCATCCTGAATATTGTTCATGGCGGCGTGCAGGTCGTGCTCCCAGCCTGCCACTTCACGCAGGGGAATAAAGGGAACGCCGCTGGCGCGGTCGCCGTTACGGGTATCCAGTTTGTGGGCCACTTCATGAATGATGAGGTTGAAACCGGAGGCATCGAACGAGTCCTGAATATCCAGCCAGTTGAGGATAATCGGCCCTTGCTGCCAGCTTTGACCGGACTGCACCATCCGCTGATTGTGTACCAGCCCGATCTCATCTTCCCATTCATCGTCCACCACAAACGGTGCCGGATAGATCAGAACTTCATGGAAACCGTCCAGCCACTCGATACCCAGCTGCAGTACCGGCAAGCAAAAGAGCAGGGCAATGCGGGTGCTCTTGCGATCGTCGAGCTCAAAACCCTGCAAGGGAACCAGGCGTTTTTGCTGTAAGAACCGTATGGCAAGCTGTACCAGACGCGATTTATCCTCATCTGATAAAGTAGACAGGACGGGGATTGCCAAGGCCTCTTCCCACGGCAGCGCCGCGCTTCGGGCGGATTCATTCGATTTCCAGGGCCACTTAATCATCGCTTTGCTCGCAAACTCGTCACTTGAACAAAATTGAACGGTTATGGTCTGTTAAAATGCCAAATTACCCGGCATGATGGCAACATCAAAACGGAGAAATGCCGGAGCGGCTGAACGGACCGGTCTCGAAAACCGGAGTAGGGGTAACTCTACCGGGGGTTCAAATCTCCCTCTCTCCGCCACGCAGCCTCTTCCGTCACATTTTCCGCACGTTTTCTCGTCAGAGATCTTTTACGCTGGCTACCTTATCATCCCACTTATGTGGAGTAATAGCCCTTTACTGCCTCAAGACAATATATGTGAGCTAAATCAGGATGTTTATCCGAAGAGGTTGAAGTGCATGTATTACTCCTGGTGGCAATACTGTCTGAGCAGGGCAATCTGCTCGGGCCGCAAGCGATAGCGATAGACCGGCCGACCGGTCGCCCCGTAGTGGATGCTGGTGTGCAAAATGTTGACCTGCGCCAGCCAAATCAGGTATTTGCGGCAGGAAACTCGCGAGATATTAACTGCGCCAGCCAGTTCGTCGGTGGAGGACTCCGTTCCCGGATGCGCATCAATCCACAGGCACAGCGTACGCAGCGTCTGCGGGGTTAACCCTTTCGGCAGGCGACGGCTGTCTGCCAGCGCCGGTGCACCGCCACGCAGAAGCCGGTCAACAACAGCCTGGTCATAATACTGATGCGCTTCCATCAGCTGCTTTTTTTCACGCCAGCCCTTTAGTGCCTCTTCGAAACGCGGGAACTGAAACGGTTTGATCAGGTAGTCCACCACGCCATAGTGCATGGCCATTTGAATGGTGGCACCATCAGAGGCCGAGGTGATCATAATGACGTCTGTTTTGCGCCCGGATGCCCGGATAACCGGCAGCAGGCTCAGGCCATTGTCGTGCTGCATGTAAACATCCAGCAGGATCAGGTCAACCTGCCGGGTAGGGGAGTGAAGTATGGCCCCGGCTTCTGCCAGGGAAGTGGCCACGCCGCAGCAGCAAAAACCCTCAACCCGGTTGACGTACTGGCGGTTAAGATCGGCCACCATGGCATCGTCATCAACAATTAAAACATGTATCACGCGCTATTCCTTTCACTCTCCCAGGGGAGTTGCACAAAAAACTGGGTAAATACGCCCGGTTCCGATTCAACGGCGATCTCTCCGCCCAGATTCTCGATCTGCTGACGGGCCAGGTATAACCCCACCCCTCGGTTTTCCCCTTTAGTAGAAAACCCTTTGCTAAAAATGGCGTGCAGATGTTCCGGGGCGATACCCGGAGCATCGTCACTCACCTCGGCGCTAAGCCAGCCCTGCTGATAGTGCAGCAGCAGACCGATTTCGCCCTCGGGCTGGCCAGTCATAGCATCAAGCGCATTTTCAATCAGATTACCCAGCACGGTAATCAGCCCGGCGACCTGCTGCGCATTGGGATTATCCGGTACCTGACTGGCATCGGAGAGCGTCAGGCGAAACCCCAGCTCTCTGGCGCGATTGATTTTACCCAGCAGAAATCCTGCCACTACCGGCGATTTGATGTTGCGCTGTAGCGTGCCGACATCGGTCTGCCAGGCGTTGGCGGTCGACAGGACATACTCTTCCAGTCTGGCATAGTGCTTCATATGCAGCAGACCAAGTATCACATGCAGCTTGTTCATAAACTCATGGGAGTGGCTGCGCAGCGCATCCAGATAGTTCACCATACCGTCCAGCCGTTGCAGGAGCTGGCTAATCTCCGTCTTATCACGAAACGTGGTGATGGCGCCCATCAGCTGATTATCGCTCCTGACGGGCAAGGTATTGCAGAGCAATAACCGGCCGTGGCAGTTGAGCTCCTGGTCCTGGCGAGCCATGCCGCTACGCAACACCTCGCGCAGGTTTGCCAGCAGCGGTTCCTCGTGCAGAGCCTTGCTGCTGGCGCTGATATTCAGGATCTGCCGGGCGGCATGGTTGACCATCGTTACACGCCCCTGCTGATCCACGGCGATCACCCCTTCACGCAGGGAGTGCAGCATCGCCTGACGTTGCTCCAGCAGGGCTGAGATTTGATAAGGCTCCAGCCCAAACAGAATGCGCTTAAGCATCCGCACCAGCCCCCAGGCACCGAGCGCCCCCAGCAGCGCGCTGAACAGCACCAGCCAGATGGCATCCCAGCGATTACGGGCGATCTGCTGCTCCACTTTATTCAGTGAGATCCCCACGGCAACGACACCAATTTGCTGATGGTGTGCGTTATACACTGGGGTAAATACGCGCAGCGCCTCGTCGAGCACGCCATGATTGATCGCGACATTCTCTTTATCCTCCAGCGCAGGCCGCAGATCGGCCCCAATAAAGGCTTTACCGAGCAGGGCACTGTTGGGATGAGAATAGCGGATCCCCTGCATATTGGTGACGACGGCAAACAGCAGATTATTACGCTGCATCACTGCCATGGCGACAGGCTGAATAATGTTGCTCTCCGGCGGGAGGGATAAGCCGCGGATCACCTCCGGGCTGTCGGCCAGGGTTCTGGCGACCGCGAGGGCGGTATCCCGCACGCCATCACGGGTGGCGCGGGTGATTTGTGCAAAATAGAGAACAAAAATCACCAGTAATATTGCACCCGTTACACCGTACACCATCAGCGTGACCAGCGTGTTCAGTTTCATTGGGCGCTTGTGCGTGAGGGGAAGGGGCGGCAAATCGCGCATTGAAACTCCGGCAAATAGGGAAAGGGGGGCATTATCGCTGATGGGCGGGATTTGTAAAAGCGATGTAAATCTGGCGGCGACAGAAAGCAAAAAGCCCGCTTTGCAGCGGGCTTAAGAGCGTTTGGCGATCTCAATCAGAACTGGTAAACGATACCCAGTGCGAACTGGTCGTCAGCATGTGCGCCAGTAATGCCTGCTTCATCTTCATCCAGCAGGTTGAATTTGTACGCAGTATAAACGTTCATGTTTTTGTTGAAGTAGTACCAGGTACCCAGTTCAACATAGTTCACCAGGTCGGCATCTACGCCGCCATGACCGTTACGAGCATACAGGTCTTTGCCCTGGGAGTAGACGTAGCCCAGAGAAGGACGCAGGCCGAAATCGAACTGATACTGCACCACGGCTTCGACGTTGCGGGTTTTGTTAGCGAAACCGGCATCTCCCGCCCAGGTCATATTACGGGTTTCACCGTACATCACCGCAGCATAGAGGTTGTTGGCATCATACTTCGCTGCCAGTGACCAGATTTCTGCGGTATCGCCGTAGCCGTCAGCAGTCTGCCTGTTGGTACGGTCAGACTTACCGTATACACCTACGAAGCCGAAGCCATCGAAGTTGTAGGCCAGCGAAGTGCTGTAGCCGTCACCGTTGGATTTTTTCATATCACGATCGTTGTTTTTACCCTGGTACTGCAGAGCAAAATCCAGACCCTCAACGGCGCCGAAGAAGTCGGTGTTGCGATAGGTCGCCACGCCGGTGGTACGCTGAGTCATAAAGTTATCGGTGTGAACCCAGGAGTCACCGCCCCATTCCACCAGCATATCGGTGTACGCACCTGCATCGTACGCTACGCCGTAGTTACGGCCATAGTCGAACGAACCATAGTCACCGAATTTCAGGCCTGCAAACGCCAGACGGGTGCTCTCATCCTGCTCGCCTTCCGGGGTGCTGGCGTTCAGGTTGTATTCAAACTGGCCGTAACCGGTCAGCTGGTTGCTAATCTGCGTTTCGCCTTTGATACCGAAACGGGCATAGGAGGTATCGGCATTCTCGCTGTTGCTATCATCGGTCTTGTCCCAGATACGCTCGCCGACCATTTTTCCGTACAGGTCGAATTTATTGCCGTCCTTGTTGTAGATCTCTGCCGCATTAGCCGCGCCAGCGCATAATAAAACAGGGACAAGAACTGCCAGAACTTTTCTTTTCATTATATATTCCTTTGTATGTGTTTTCTTCATGAATATACGTAATCCCCTCCGGGTTACAGAGGTAATACTATTTCAGGGCAGGTTTTTGCTGTTTAAAAATAAATGTAACTAAATTATTTAGATTATTTCAAAATATTAATATAAATGTCTTTATCTGTTTATTTTATTAATTTTAAATAAATATAGGCGATGATTATTGATATTTATATCAATCAGTTATTGGTTGTATAAACTTATTGGGTTGATTTATGTTTGCGCGAAGGAGAGAAGAGAATAAAAAAAGCCCGATAATATTATCGGGCTAAGATAAGGGTAATTTAAGGGTGTTTAATCATGAAACGACAAAAAAGCTCATAACGTCGTTATCATTGCACAATTATAAGCGTGAGAAAACAGGTTTATCTGGATAAAGAGAGTGAAAAAAATAGCGCAATATAATTGCTTTCCTGCTTCCTCTCATTCGCGCATAAGCGAAGCAGCGCAATAAACAGGCACGCTTAAAAATTGCGTAAGATCAACTTAACGCAAATTAACAGCATAAAATCTGCGTAGGAAAGTGCATTAGATAGAAAAATGTGATTTATTTCACATTTTATATTATTGGTGTGAATGTAGTGGTCTTGCTGCGCTGAGAGGACAACATGGCAAAGAAAAACGTTCGCAGCCTGGGAGGCAAACTTGCCCTGTGGGTCTTTTATGCCTTTTGCGGCTACTTCCTCTGGGCGATGGCGCGCTATGTGTGGGTCGTCAGTAAAGTCAGTTCGGTATCAGGTTCGATGATTCAATGCGATCCCGGCTCAACAGCCGGCAAGTGGCTGGGAGGCCTGTGCGGCTTTCTGGTGCTGAGTGTTGTGGGGGCGATCCTCGGTAGCATTGCCTGGTATACCCGGCCGCGTGAAATGTCAGATCGGTAAAGAATTGCTATTGTACAGCTTTTCACTTTATGGAAAGCGCTATGGAACTTGTGCAGTGGCAGCAACGTTTTGAAAACTGGCTGACGGCGCATCACGCCAGCGATGATACTGCCCATGATATCTCCCATTTCCGTCGTGTCTGGAACACCGCAAAACGCCTCATGGCAGACCAGCCGGTCGATGCGCTGACGATCCTGGCCGCCTGTTATTTTCACGATATTGTCAGCCTGCCGAAAAATCATCCGCAGCGAGGCCGCTCGTCGCAGTTGGCAGCGGACAAAACGATCGCCATCCTGCGTGAAGACTTTGCCGATTTTCCTGCCGCGCATTACGCCGCCGTTCACCATGCTATCGAAGCGCACAGCTTCAGTGCCGGCATTGCGCCGCACACGCTGGAAGCGAAAATCGTGCAGGATGCTGACAGGCTGGAAGCCCTGGGTGCGATTGGCCTGGCACGTGTGTTTGCCGTCTCTGGCGCGCTGGGTGTGCCTCTCTTCGACCCGGAAGATCCCTTTGCCGATGAGCGCGAGCTGAACGACCGCGCCTTTGCGCTTGACCATTTTCAGACCAAATTGCTGCGCCTGCCGCAGACGATGCAAACCGCCGCAGGGCGTGCGCTGGCGCGCCAGAGCGCTGACTTTTTAATTCAGTTTATGGCCCGGCTGAGTGCCGAACTACGCGGTGATTACGAAGGCACCGACGGTGCGGTGTTACAGCGTTTCCGGGAAAGTCTGTAAAGTCTTTCTGTGTTACTCTCTGTTAACCCCTTTTGGCCCGGTTAAATGTATGCAGGAAAATGTATCAGTGATGGAGTCCGCGCTTTTGCTGGCAGAAAAATCAACGGCGTCAGTTCAGGCGTTATTGTGCCAGCTGCTGGAAATTTACGATGCCAGAACGCTGGCACATCTGCTGAATGCTCAGGGCGAGAGTCACTGGAGCCCGGCAATCATTAAACGGCTGGTGACCAGTGAGCGGGCAGGGCGGCGTCTCAGCGACGGCGAATATAGCGTGTTGCGAAACCTGCTGCCTCGTCCGCCCGCCTGTCATCCTCACTATGCTTTCCGCTTTGTCGATCTCTTCGCCGGTATCGGCGGTATTCGCCACGGCTTTGAGGCGATTGGCGGTCAGTGCGTGTTTACCAGCGAATGGAACAAACACGCGGTGCGTACCTATAAAGCCAACTGGTATTGCGATCCTGACACGCATCAGTTCAACGAAGATATTCGTGAAGTGACGCTTAGCAACCAGAGCGGTGTGACGGACGAAGAGGCGGCGCAGCACATTCGTGACAACATTCCCGCCCATGACGTGCTGCTCGCGGGCTTCCCGTGCCAGCCGTTTTCTCTGGCGGGGGTGTCGAAAAAGAACGCTCTGGGCCGTGCACACGGTTTTGCCTGTGATACCCAGGGAACGCTCTTCTTCGATGTGGCGCGCATTATCGATGCCCGGCGCCCGGCAATTTTCGTCCTCGAAAATGTTAAAAACCTGAAGAGCCACGACGGGGGCAAAACGTTCCGCATCATCATGCAGACCCTGGATGAGCTGGGGTATGACGTGGCAGATGCCGCTGACAGCGGTCCGGACGATCCTAAGATCGTTGACGGTAAATATTTTCTGCCGCAGCACCGCGAGCGCATAGTGCTGGTGGGCTTTCGTCGCGATCTCAACCTGCGCGGTAATTTTACGCTGCGGGATCTCCCGGGGCTGTGGCCGACCCGCCGCCCGACCATTGCCGATCTGCTTGAGCCCGTGGTGGACGCCAAATTCATTCTCACCCCGGTACTGTGGAAGTACCTGTATCGTTATGCCAAAAAGCATCAGGCGAAGGGCAACGGTTTTGGTTTTGGGATGGTCGATCCCACCAACCCGCACAGCGTCGCCCGCACGCTGTCGGCACGCTATTACAAAGATGGCGCCGAGATCCTGATTGACCGTGGCTGGGATAAAGCCCTTGGCGAGCGCGATTTCGATGATGCCGAAAACCAGCGCCACCGTCCGCGCCGTTTGACGCCGCGGGAGTGCGCGCGACTGATGGGATTTGAAACCCCGCAGGGCTACGGCTTCCGCATTCCGGTATCGGATACCCAGGCCTATCGCCAGTTTGGTAATTCGGTGGTCGTGCCAGCTTTTGCAGCCGTCGCCCGGTTGCTGGAGCCGCGCATTTTGCAGGCAGTTGAGAAACGCAAGGCTGAGGCCGCGAATGGCGGACGTTCACAATAAGGCCACCCGCAGTAAAAATATGCGCGCCATCGGCACGCGGAATACGGCTATCGAAAAACGGCTGGCCGGCCTGCTTACGGAGGTCGGTTTTGAGTTTCGCGTGCAGGATGCCGCCCTTGCCGGACGGCCTGATTTTGTCATCGACAGCCATAAGTGTGTGATCTTTACCCACGGCTGTTTCTGGCATCGTCACGACTGCTATCTGTTTAAAGTCCCGGCGACCCGCACCGATTTCTGGCTGGACAAAATTGGTAAAAACGTCGTGCGCGACGCGCGGGATATCACCCTGTTGCAGGAGCAGGGCTGGCGGGTCCTGGTGGTGTGGGAGTGCGCGCTGCGCGGCAGAATGAAGCTCGATGACAGGGCGCTCACCGAGCGGCTGGAAGAGTGGATCTGCAGCGGCGGTAACACCGCGCAGATCGACACGCAGGGCATTCGCCCGCTTACGGTTTCTCCGCCTGACACGAGGTAACCACCGGTTTTGCTGGCAGCAGGTACTTGCCGAGCGTCACCAGCACCACCGCCATAATAATAATCCCCAGCGCCAGCCACTCTATCGCTGAGAGCGATTCCCCGCCAAGACCCGTACCCAACAGGACGGCCACCACCGGATTCACATAGGCATAGCTGGTGGCGACCGCCGGTGAGACATTGCGGATCAGGAACATATAGGCGTTAATCGCGATCACCGAGCCGAAAATCGCCAGATAGCCCACCGCCAGCCACCCTGAGAGGTCGGGCAGGGCGGTCATTTTCTCCCCCGACAGCAGGGATGCCGCCAGCAGCACGATCCCGGCGGTAACCATCTCAATGGCGCCGGCCATCATCCCGGAGGGCAGTTCAATGCGCGAGCCGTAGACCGAACCAAACGCCCAGCTCATCGAGCCAATCAGGATCAACACCGCTCCCCAGGGATTGCCGCTGAGATTACCGCCGCTGTTGAGCAGAATAATGCCCGCCATCCCGATGGCGATCCCCAGCCACTCCAGCTTGCGTGTTTTGATGCCAAAAAGACGGCTGAAGCAGAGGGTGAACAGTGGAACGGTGGCCACCACCACCGCGGCGATACCGGACGGCACATTCTGATGCTCGGCGACGGTGACAAAGCCATTGCCCACCGCCAGCAGCAGGACGCCAATCAGGGCGGCATTGAACAACGGACGCAGCGGCGGCAGTTTATGGCCGCGCAGGAGAAGAAACGCCAGCAGCAGCGCCCCCGCAGAGAGGAAACGCACCCCCGCCATCAACAGGGGCGGCCAGCTTTCCACCCCAATGCGGATGACGAAATAGGTGGAGCCCCAGATGATATAGAGCGCAAACAGGGCGCCCGCTAATGGTAAGACTTGCCTGAAACGCATACTCCCTCACGGCGTATTAAAAAGGTGGCATATAGTTAACGTGAAAACTATCACGCTGGCGAGTCCTTTAATTGTGTCGATGATGTGAAGAATTTGTTGACATATACGGGGTGGTTTCGAGGTTGGCGGTTTTACTCCATACTATTGTGGTAATTAACAAAAAGAAGGAACCTTATTTTGGCGGGAAGTAGCTTATTAACACTGCTGGATGATATCGCCACGCTGCTGGACGATATTTCACTGATGGGAAAACTGGCGGCGAAAAAGACCGCAGGCGTGCTGGGTGACGATTTGTCGTTAAACGCTCAGCAGGTGACGGGCGTGCGTGCCAACCGGGAGCTGCCCGTGGTCTGGGCCGTGGCGAAGGGATCGTTACTCAATAAAGTGATCCTCGTGCCGCTGGCGCTGCTGATCAGCGCCTTTATCCCATGGGCCATTACGCCGCTGCTGATGATCGGCGGGGCGTTTCTCTGTTTTGAAGGGGCAGAGAAAATCCTTCACTCTATCGAATCGCGTAAAGACAAGGAGAAGGAGTCCCCGGCCGCGCGGCAGCAACGCCTGGAAGCGCTGGCTGCAAAGGATCCCGTTGCGTTTGAGCGCGATAAGGTGAAGGGGGCTATCCGCACCGACTTTATTCTGTCGGCGGAAATTGTCGCCATCACCCTGGGTATCGTGGCGGATGCGCCGCTGCTGAATCAGGTGCTGGTGCTCTCCGGGATCGCCGTTCTGGTGACCATTGGGGTTTACGGTCTGGTAGGGCTTATTGTCAAACTGGACGATATCGGCTACTGGCTGAACGAAAAGGGCAATGCGCTGGCGAAGACGACCGGCAAAGCGCTGCTGGTGATAGCGCCCTGGCTGATGAAGTCATTGTCGGTGATTGGCACCCTGGCGATGTTCCTGGTCGGCGGCGGGATTGTGGTGCACGGTATTGCGCCGCTACATCATGCCATTGAACACTTCGCTGAGGCGCAAGGGGCTGTTATCGCAGCCATTTTACCGACGTTACTCAATCTGGTTCTCGGCTTTATCATTGGCCTCATCGTCGTCGGAGTGGTAAAAGTTGTGGAAAAAATGCGAGGTCGCTCGCATTAATAAATTGCAGCTATACCAGGCGTAACTGCTATTCCTCGTCTAAATTGATACAGTTTCACACTGATAAAGGAGGCGGTTATGGTCTTTCTGGTCAGCGATGAAGTTAAGCCTAAAAATGGCGGTCCAAGTATGGTCGTCACCGGCTATGCAAGCGGAATGGTAGAGTGTCGCTGGTACGACGGTTACGGCATCAAGCAGGAAGCGTTTCGTGAAGATGAGCTTCAGCATGGTGATGGCACCCGGCGACAGGACAAGGCTTAAGTCACGCTACGCCCGGCACTGCCGGGCGTTTTTGTAGGTTATAATCGCGCCAACAGCAGTAACATAGCAAAATCAGTCAGGCTTTGACGTCATACGGATGGCAAAGGTGGCTTTCGCGGAGTGTGTGTGAAGCACGACATCGTTTCAGGAAAAGAGGCTTTTACGACACAACATCGCTTTCATCCGGGCCGGGTTGTTAACATCTGCTTTATTGTCGTCCTCATCTTCTCCACGCTGTTGACCTGGCGTGAAGCCGTGGTGCTGGAGGATGCGTACGCCGCCAGCCAGAAAAACCATCTGGAAACGGTGGCCAATTCACTGGATCGTCAGCTTGAGTTCAGCGTGGAAAAGCTGCTGTTCTTTCGCAACGGCATGGACGATGCTCTGGAAGCCCCTCTCGCCTCAACGCTGTTGCGTAATTCCGTCGCCCATTTTAAAGATCTGCAGGAACAAACGTTCTGGCAGCTGACCTTCGACGCGCGGCGCACCTTACCCATAAACGGCGTGTCTGATGCCTTTGTGGAGCAAACCACCAGCCTGAGACGCGACGAGGAGCGGCTCGCAAAGGAGTTGAGCGCCACCTTTGAAATGGGCTATTTGCTGCGTATTAATTCTCCATCGGCACACGCGAAGCGCGTGGTCTATGTCTCCCGCGCCGGGTTTTACGTCTCGACCGATCCCGCCGACTGGGCCGCGGATGTGGTATCCCGCTACTATCAGCTGGTGACCAGCCCCTGGTACACCGGGCAATCGGAGCGTGAGAACCGGACCCGCAGCGTGCGCTGGTTTACCCACGATGCGGACGAACGCACCGTTACCGTCAGCGTGCCGGTTGATTATCAACACTACTGGTACGGCGCGCTGGCGTTAGACTTTACCCTCCCCGGGCTGAATAAACTGCTGCAGGATGCGGTAGACGGCAACGGTGAAGGGGAGTTCCAGCTCTATGATAAAAGCTTTAACCTGCTCGCCACGTCGGAGAGTGTTGCTGACAACGTGAACCATTTCGACGAGCGCGAGCGGGCGCAAATTGCCGCTGCTCTGGAAAAGGATACCGAAGGGGATATCCGTCTGGGGAGCCGCTACGTCAACTGGCATCATCTGGATCATTTCAATGGCCTTGTGCTGCGCATCCACACCCTGAGAGAAGGGGCGAATGGCGATTTCGGCAGCATTACTATCGCGCTGGCGCTGCTGTGGCTGCTCTTCACCGCCATGCTGGTTGGCTCGTGGTTTGTCATCCGCCGGATGGTCAGCAATATGTACCGCCTGCAACACTCGCTGCAGTGGCAGGCCTGGCACGATCCGCTGACCCGCATAAATAACCGTGGCGCGCTCTTTGAGCGGGCTAAAGCGCTGGCGAAGCGGTGTGAACAGCAAAAGCAGCCTTACTCGGTAATGCAGATGGACCTTGACCATTTCAAACGGATTAACGACAGATTTGGTCACCAGGCGGGGGATAAAGTGCTGACGCATACGGCCGGATTGATCACCCGTACGATACGGGAGACAGACGTTGCCGGGCGGATCGGGGGAGAAGAGTTCTGCGTTGTGTTACCGGACACCGGGCCGGAGCAGGCGATGGCGATTGCCGAGCGGATCCGCGAGCGCATCAATCGCCGGGAGATCCTGGTGAAAAAGAGCCAGACGACGCGGGTTAGCGTGTCGATTGGCGTCAGCAGTGCGCAGGAAAACGGCCATTACGATTTTGAACAGCTGCAGTCCATCGTCGACGCCCGGCTTTACCAGGCGAAGCAGCGAGGACGCAATCAGGTTGTGGGTCAGGATGAGAAGAAGTGATCCAGCGCTTCACGCCAGCCTGCAGGGCCAGGCTGGTGAGTATGGTAGACCCGTGCCGGGTCGTCGTTTTTAAGCGTGATACCCTGGCGATTAATGCCTTTAACTACCACCGCAAAATCGACGCTATCCAGCAGCGGGGCGTCGTTTGGCCCGTCACCCAGGCCGAGGGTAGTGGGAAGCGCGCCTTCGCGATCCAGGTACTGCTCGTTGAGCCAGTTAATCGCCTGATCTTTGCCGCCGCGCTCATCCAGGACGTGCCAGAACCGCGCGCCCTGAACAAATTTCAGCCCCAGCCCGGCCAGCGCCTCCTCAAACGCGACCATTCTTTCATCGCTGTCGCGCCAGATGAGCGTTACCGAGGCTTCATGCAGTTTCGCCAGCCCCGCGCGCGCATTATTAAGCCCGGTCCATTCGCCAATGACCCGCTCGTCCACGTCATCAAAAGTGGTGAATTTATAACCTTCCCGGGTGCGGAGCTGATTGAGGATGTTAACGATATCGGCATGGGAAGCGCCATTAATTAACCGTGGGGCGTTGGGATGGTCATCCCAGCGGACATCCAGCTGGATCACCGCGCCGTTTTCGGCAATAAAGGGCAGCCCCTCCAGCCCCAGATCGCTCTGGATCTCCAGCATCTCCGCCGCGGTTTTGCTGCTGCAAAGAATCACCGGGATCTGATGGTCCTGTAAGATCTCCAGCCAGCCAAGTGCGGGCTGCCAGTCATAGGTGTGAATGTCCAGCAATGTGCCGTCCAGATCGCTGTAGATGAGCAACGGGTCATCAAGTGAAGGCATAGCATCTCCCGTAACAGATAAAGGTCCATGATAGGATTTTTCTTAAAAGCCAGACCTGTAAAACGATGTTCTTATGGAACCGATCCCGCGCGCCCCGCGGCCCACGCCAGTTGGGGAACCATAACCAATATTTTAATTTCACCTGGCGACTATAAATGTGAAGAATATTTCCTTGTCTTGCAAAAAATTTGCAGATAATGTTTACCCGACATCAGATTTCCTGGTGTAACGAATTTACAAGTGCTTCTTGCATACGCAAGCTTCATCCCGGTCACCCCATGACCGGGATTTTTTTCGCCTCAGCGATTCACTTCTGTGACGCTGAAATCATGGATATCCAGCTCAAAGGCTTCTGCCAGTTCGCGCCAGGTGTGGTAATCCCGGTCGTTCACTCTCACCCTTGTGGGGTCATCCTCTATGCGCTGTACTTCGCTCTCGCTGATTTCATTGATCGCGGCGAGCAAGGCATCCACATCAACATTCACTTCCCGTTTAGCCGTTTCGCTGTACTCTTTTTCGGTCTTCATTGCGTACTCCTCGTTTACCCTTCACAGCTTTAAGTATAGACCGCCGATAAAAGCGGCAAACGCGCAGCAGCACGCTGCCAGTTTTCACGTTTTGTTCTACACTGGCTCAAAACCAGAGGAGGATTTTATGAACGTCAACGATCGGGTTACAGTGAAAACCGACGGCGGGCCGCGTCGCCCGGGGGTGGTACTGGCAGTTGAGCAGTTTAATGAAGGCACGATGTATCTGGTCTCGCTGGAAGACTACCCGCTCGGGATCTGGTTCTTTAACGAGTACGGCCATCCTGACGGCATTTTCGTTGAGAGCGTCGAGTAACATGCGTGTCGGCTGGTGCGAGCTGGCGCGGCCGAAATGAAAAATCTCTGGCATAGCCAGAGATCGGATTGCGTAGCAAAAAAGGGAAGGGGTTAACGCAGATTAACGTAAATTCCGTTGGTCACATTGTCGGTCAGACGAACGACATGATAGATCACTTGCTTATTATGCGTTTTTATCTTCCTTTTAATATTTCCTTTATGTGACGACACGGTTTTCGCCTTGATATTCATCTGGTCTGAAATCTGGATCGTTCCTTGTCCGGCCATCCACATTCGTAGCATGCTGGATTCAGTTCGGCTTAATGATAAAGTGGGAAAATTAAATTCGGCTACACTCTTTATCTCTTTGTTTAAATAATCCCCGATCAGTTCATCCAGCGATTCCGGTTTAATAGATTTCGAACTAATCAGAAGATTCTGACGCACTCGCAAATATTCATCGAAATGGATATTGGCTATAGCCATAAAAACAATAAACAGGGTGCCGGGATGCTGATTAATGATCTGCTTTATTTGCTGACTGTTGGCGGGATCGTGAATGAAACAGTCCTCATTAATAAACACCACACCTGGCGTAAAGGTGTCACATGCGGCGGCAAGCTCGTCTACCGTATGTACGTCGTTGATCTCTTTTTTCTTTACTCCTCTGCTGGCCAGATACCCGGTTAACCCTAGCCGGGTGTAACTGCATAAATCCATAATGATCGTTGACATGGCATACCCTCACTCAATGCATAACGATAATTAACCACCTGCCTGAGAGCTCTATAACAGCCAAACGGGATGGAAAAATAAATTACCTGTGAGCATTACATGGACTTTCAGGCAAACTCACTATCCCGTAAAGTTACGTATAATTTGCCAGGAAACATCTTAAAGTAAAGTAAATGTTGAATAATGTGAGGGGTATAAAAGCATTAAACCCGCTCCAGATATATCCTGGCAGATGTTTCTCGTTTTCTTTTTTAGGAATATCCTCAGAAAGACAATATAAAAAACAGGGGTTATTACTTCACAGAAAGTTCGCGCACAATATTGGCCAGCAGATTAAATATTTCACTGAATAAATGTTCGCAGAATGGCGCAATAAGCGGCATTAAGAGGCCGATAAGCAGAAGGCCAATGGTAAGGGTGATTGGGAAACCAATGACAAACACCGACAACTGTGGCGCCATGCGGTTGAGTAAACCCAACGCCAGGTTGACGATCAGGAGCAGGGTAATCAGCGGCAGCGCCAGCATCAGCCCGTTGAGGAAAATCAGCCCGGCCGCGCGGGTCAGGGCCATAAAGGCGTTACTGTTTACCGGTTCACCGCCAATCGGCAGGGTGTGGAAAGTATCCACCAGCATCGAAATCAGCCACAGATGTCCGTCGAAGGCCATAAACAGCAGCATCGCCAGCAGGTCGATGATACGGGCGATGATCGGCATGTTCAGCCGGCTGCCCGGGTCAAAGAAGGTGGCGAAGGAGAGACCCATCTGCAGGCCAATCAGCTCCCCGGCGGTACGCACGGCGGCAAAGGCAAACTGCATCGTAAAGCCAATGGCAACGCCAATCAGGATCTGCTGGAGCGCGACCCACAGCGCTGGCGCGGAGAAAATCGGGACATTTACCGGCGGCAGCGTCGGGGCCACGATGATAGTGATAAGAATAGCCAGGCCAATCTTGACCCGCTTGGGTATCGCCCGCTCGCTCAGGATCGGCGCGGTGGAGATCAGCGCCAGAATACGCAAGAGCGGCCAGAAGTAGAGGCCGAGCCACTCAAGCCATTGGATGCTGGTAACCTGCAGCATGCCTAGCCGATGATATAGGGCAGGTTGGTGAACAGATTGCGCATGTAATCCAGCAGCAGGTTCAGCATCCACGGCCCGGCGATAATGATTGCCACAAACACGGCGATGATTTTCGGGATAAACGACAGCGTCATCTCGTTAATCTGCGTGGCGGCCTGCAGGATACTGATAATCAGACCGGTGACCAGCGCCACCAGCAGCAGGGGAGCGGCAACGGAAATGGCGACTTTCATCGCTTCCGTGCCCATCATCATGACCGATTCTGGCGTCACCGGGCGCTCCTTAACTGTAGAAACTTTGTGCCAGCGACCCCACCAGCAGCTGCCAGCCGTCCACCAGGACAAAGAGCATCAGCTTGAAGGGCAGGGCGATGGTTGCCGGCGGCACCATCATCATCCCCAGCGCCATCAGGACGCTGGCGATCACCAGGTCGATAATCAAAAACGGAATGAAGATCGTAAAACCAATCTGGAAGGCGGTTTTCAGCTCGCTGGTGACGTAAGCGGGCAGCAGAATGCGCATCGGCACCGCCTCCGGCCCCTGGATCGGCCCGGCGTTCGCCAGACGGGCAAACAGCGCCAGGTCGGCTTCGCGGGTCTGACGCAGCATAAATTCCCGCAGCGGTTGCGCCCCTTTTTCCAGCGCCTCCTGCATGGAGATCTTCTCTTCGCTGAATGGCTGATAGGCGTCGGTGTAAATCTTGTCGATCACCGGCGACATAATGAAAAAGGTCAAAAACAGGGAGAGACCGAGCAGCACCTGGTTAGGCGGCGCGGAGGGGGTACCCAGGGCGTTTCGCAGCAGACCGAAGACGATGATGATGCGGGTGAAGCTGGTCATCATCAGCAGAATCGCCGGGATAAAGGTCAGCGAGGTGATAAACACCAGCGTCTGAACCGGCAGAGACCAGCTCTGGCCGCCATTGGCCATTGGCGTGGAGATCAGGCCTGGCAACTGGGCATACACGGCGGGAGCAAACAGGCCAACACCGGCAAGCGTAAGGGATAACAAACGGCGCATCACGATCTCCCGGAACGCTTAAGCAAACTCTTCATCACGGACTGAAAATCCTGTGGAACCTCTGTGCGACTCTCCTCAGAGACCGGCGCAGGCGGCAATTTATGCAGAATATTAATGTTTGAGGCGGTCACACCCAGCACCAGCCGGGCGTCTTCCACTTCTACGATCACCACGCGCTCACGCGGGCCCAGCGAGGTGCTGGCAGCGAGCTTCAGCCCGCGGGCACCGGCAGTTTTGCCCGCCAGTCCCACGCGTTTAGCCAGCCAGGCGGCAACGAGAATAAAGGCAATAATACCCAGCAGCGCGCCGCTGACCTGAAGCAGCGGCGAACTTGGCACCGCAGAGGGCTGAGAGACGACTGCCTGGGTCTTCATGCTTAACGGCTCAGACGACGCATACGTTCAGACGGGGTAATGATGTCGGTGATACGCACGCCGTACTTATCGGCGACAACCACAACTTCACCCTGGGCGATCAGGTAGCCGTTGATCAGAATATCCAGCGGCTCACCGGCCAGGCCATCCAGCGCCACGACGGAACCTTGCGTCAGGCGCAGCAGCTCTTTGATGGTCATGCGGGTACGGCCCAGCTCCACGGTCAGCTTGACCGGGATATCCATAATCAGATCGATATCCTGCAGCGTACCGCTGACGTCGCCGCCGCCCAGCTGCTGGAATACCGAATCGGCAACGCTTTTGCTGGCCGGTGCTTTTTGTTCGTTTAACGCCTCAGCCCACAGATCGTCCAGTGCTCCGGTGTTGTCATCGGACGGATTGTTCATATCACTCATTTGGGCTGTTCCTCATTCAGAGAATTCAAAATCGGGTTGATCAGGTGCTCAACGCGTAACGCGTACTGATTATTCACGGTGCCATACTGGCTGGTCAGCACGGGCACGCCATCCACATGCGCAATGATGCGGTCGGGTTTTTCTATCGGCAGAACATCGCCGGGTTTTAATTTTAAGATCTGCGACAAACGCAGCGGCACATCGGCAAAATTAGCCACCAGCTCTAACTGGGAGTGCTGAACCTGGCGCACCAGGTTCTCACGCCAGTTCTGATCTTCATGGCGGGAGTTTTCCAGCGGCGGGTTCACCAGCACTTCGCGCAGCGGCTCAATCATGCTGAACGGCAGGCAGATATTAAACTCGCCGGTCAGGTTGCCGATCTCCACGTGGAATGGGGTGTTAACCACAATGTCGTTTGGCGAGGTGGTGATGTTGGTGAACTTCACCTGCATCTCGGAACGGACATACTCCACGTCCAGCGGGTGGATCGCCTTCCATGCGTCGCTGTAACCCTCAAGGGCCAGCTTCAGCATGCGGTTGATGACGCGCTGTTCGGTGTGGGTGAACTCACGCCCTTCCACTTTCGTCGGGAACCGTCCGTCGCCGCCGAAGAGGTTATCCACGGCGATAAACACCAGGCTTGGCGAGAAGACGAACAGACCCGTGCCGCGCAGTGGTTTCAGATGGATCAGGTTGAGGTTCGTCGGCACCGGCAGGTTACGGGCGAACTCATGATACGGCTGAATGCGGATCGCGCCGACGGTGATATCCGGGCTACGGCGCAGCAGGTTAAAGAGCCCCATACGGAACTGACGGGCAAAACGTTCGTTGATGATCTCCAGCGCCTGCAGACGCTCGCGCACCACGCGACGCTGGGTATTGGGATCGTAGGGGCGAATATCACTTTCGCCCGCCAGGCCCGCTTTTGGTTCGTCGGCTTTATCGCTGTCGCCGTTGAGCAGCGCATCGATTTCCGCCTGAGAAAGAATACTGTCGCCCATGTCGTTACCGCAGAATGAAAGCTGTATACAGAACGTCGGTGACTTCCTGCTTAGGTTGACCGCTGATCAGAGGCGCGGCCAGCGTTTGCTTAATGGCTTCCACCAGCTTCTGCTTACCTTCATCGGTAGAGAGCTGGGTGGCATCCTGACGAGAAAACAGCAGCAGCAGACGGCTGCGTACTTCCGGCAGGTATTCACTCAGACGCGCGCGCGTGGCTTCGTCTTTCAGACGCAGCGTAATGCCCACGTAAAAGACATGATCGGCGTCGCCCAGGTTAACGGTGAAGGTATCCAGCGCGAAAAAGACAGGTGCCGCCGGTGGGGGTGGTTCCACTTTGGCTTCGGCTGAAGGGGCTTTATTCATACGCCAGTAGCTGTAACCTGCGGTGGCGCAGGCGGCGAGCGTAATTAACACCAACAGCGGGATCCAGATGGAACGCTTACTTTTTTTGGTGATGGCGGAGTCAGTCATCTGTTGCGTGCTTCCTGTTTCGGGACTGCTAATGTGGTGATTATCCCGTGTCCTGTCGCCGTCAAAGGGTCGAAAAGACGGGGATAATCACGCTACCTCTGGCGTTTAGGTTTAGGCGAAGATATCGACGGCACTGTTTCCACGTGCTGCAGACTGCAGGGAGGCCGGTGCCGCCAGCAGCTCATCGCTCTCTTCATCAAATCCGCCAGCATTGCCGGCGCGGGATGCCTGCTGATGCTGAGAAGAGGATTGCTGTTGGCCGTTAAAGTTTTCACTGCTAATGCTGCTTTGCGTAAGCTGAATACCGTTTTCCGCCAGCTGAGTACGCAGCACCGGCAGCGCCGCTTCCAGCGCCGCGCGAACGTGGCTATGGCCTGACACCATCTGCAGCTGCGCCTGGTTATCATCCAGCTTAAGCGTGATTTGCACCTGGCCCAGATCTTCCGGGTGCAGACGCAGCTCGGCGCTCTGCTGACCCTGACGGGTGAACAGCGTGATGTGCTGGCTGATAGTCTGCTGCCATTCATTGCTACCCAACTGGGCGCTGACCACCGGTGCGGCGGCCATCGTCGGCTGAGCAGAGGTAAGATTGCTGACAATCGGCCCCATCGTGGCGGTTGGCCCGGTCGGGGATGGCGTGGTCTCTGCGCCCTGTTTGGTCGTTGCCGCGGCGACGGCTGGCGTCAGTTGGTTATCGGAAGCAAGCTCCGCACCTTTATCCTGGGCCACGGTTTTCGCGGTGCGCAGCGCATCGGTATCCAGCGCTGGCTGATGACCACGATCGCCGTTCAGCGTCGCCTTCACATCCAGACTCCCGGCGCTCACTGACTGAGGGGTAGCCGCGGTTGCGGTCTGCTGGTGGGGCAGCATCGCCATTAAGGCGCTTAATCCCGCCAGCTCTTCCTCGCTGAGCTCCGTTTTGCTGTCAGCCTCTTTAGCGGCCTGGGTCAACGATTTCAGCACCTCGCTTTTGGCGACCGGCAGCAGGCCGTGCGCCAGCCCCGGCTGGCTGGCATCTTCATCGGATAGCGTCAGATCCTGACGCGCCAGCAGCTCGGTAAGCTTGCCGGCATCGGCGTCAACGTCGCTATCAGCGGCGCCGGTTTGCAGCGCCGCTTTGGCGAACTTGCCGCCCGATGTCTGGAGATCGTTCAGCGTCAGGCCGACATCTTTGCCCTGACCTTTAGCATCGCTTAACGCGCCCGCCAGCAGGGCAAGAAAATCCTGCGCGCCGTCGGCCGCTTTTCCGCCCCGCGTGCCAGCCGTAAGATCGCTGTCGCTCGAAAGCAGTTGTTGAAGGGTGATCATTCCTGGGTCCTCATTGTTGCCCGCTGGGCAAATTCATCCATTTTTTTCTGATCGAGACGGCTTTCCGCCAGGGTTGCGGCGGCAATCTGGCGATCCTGCAGTGTCTGCCAGGCCTGTAAACGCTGTTTTTTCTCTCGCCAGGCCGTCAGCGCAAGGTCGACTTTATTGCTCCACTGAACCACCTGCTGACGATGCTGTTCGATCGCTTTCTCCAGCGTCTGGATGAACTGTTGGTAGTTGATCCAGCGCTGGCTGCCGATGCCCTGTGTCATATCGGTATTGAGGTTGGTGCGATACTCATGCTGGTAGTCAATCAACATCTTCAGCTGCTCTTCCGCCTGTTGCTGTCCGCGACGCATCACCCCAAGGTGCTGCGCGGCATTATCAACGTCTTTCTCGGCCAGATCTTTCAGCGTGGTTAATGCGCCGTGTTGTGCCATGACATTCGCCCTCTACCCTGTTACACCTGCGGGAAGATCATCTCCAGAGCCTGGATTGAGCTTTCCCAGTCGGCCTTCTCAAAAATACCCTGCTGCAGATACGCCTCCAGATGCGGCCACAGGGCAATCGCCTTGTCGAGCATCGGATCGCTGCCTTTGGCATACGCCCCCACGCTGACCAGATCGCGGTTGCGCTGGAAGCTGGAGAGCAGCTGTTTGAAGTTACGCACCCGGGCGTAATGCTTCTCGGTAATCAGTGCCGTCATCGCACGGCTGATGGAGGCTTCGATATCGATGGCCGGATAGTGGCCCGCCTCAGCCAGACGGCGCGACAGGACGATATGGCCGTCGAGGATCGCACGTGCCGAGTCGGCAATCGGGTCCTGCTGGTCGTCGCCTTCGGTCAGCACCGTGTAAAAGGCGGTAATGGAGCCCCCGCCGTTGATGCCGTTCCCGGCGCGCTCAACCAGCGCCGGGAGTTTGGCAAACACCGAAGGCGGGTAGCCTTTGGTGGCCGGTGGCTCGCCAATCGCCAGGGCGATCTCACGCTGGGCCATCGCATAACGGGTCAGGGAGTCCATGATCAGCAGCACGTGCTGACCGCGGTCGCGAAAATCTTCGGCGATACGGGTGGCATAGGCGGCCCCCTGCATGCGCAGCAGGGGAGAGACGTCTGCCGGGGCGGCAATCACCACCGAGCGGGCACGCCCCTCCGCACCGAGGATGTTCTCGATAAAATCTTTAACTTCACGGCCACGCTCGCCAATCAGCCCCACCACGATAACGTCGGCCTGGGTGTAGCGGGCCATCATGCCGAGCAGCACCGATTTCCCGACGCCGGAGCCAGCAAAGAGGCCCATACGCTGGCCGCGACCGACGGTCAGCAGGGCGTTGATCGGGCGAACGCCGGTATCCAGCACGTGCTCGATCGGCGTGCGTTGTAACGGGTTGAAAGGCGGCGTAACCAGCGCCCCGGTTTCGGTGGTGTCGGGGGCGGGCAGGCCATCCAGCGGCTTACCGGCGCCGTCCAGCACCCGTCCGAGCAGCGCCGGGCCGAGCGGCAGTTGCTTGCCGCTGTGCAGTCCGTCGCTGGAGAAATTTTTGGCATAGACCCGCGCGCCGGGCAGCACGCCTTCGACCTCTTCCAGCGGCATTAAGAACAGACGCTGGCCGTTAAAGCCGACCACTTCGCTCTCGACTTCGTGGATCTCGTTACCGTCTTGCCGTTCGATAATGCAGGTGGCCCCCAGCGGCAGTTGCAGACCCGTCGCCTCCAGTACCAGACCGGTGGCGCGGGTTAAGCGGCCATAACGACGAACGGGGGGCAGCTGCGCCATCTTCGCTTCAAAGTTGTCGAGGGTGGTGAGCCAGCGGGTGAGGCGAGCGGTCATCAGATGACTCCCGGTGCCGCCAGGCGGCACAGTTCCTGCCAGCGGGTTGCCACGCTGGCATCCAGATCCCCTTCATCGGCAGAGACTTTGCAGCCGCCGTGATGCAGGGTCGGATCGCCGCGCAGACGCCAGCCGTGCAGGCTCAGGGTCGCGCCGAGCATCTCTTCCACGCGCTGCAGATCGTCCGGGTGAACGCGCAGCTGCGGTTTGCCGCTGAACAAGGGCTCCTGCTGCAGCAGACTCTGGATCTGTTTGATCAGCGATGAATTATCCACCGGCGGGGTGTGGCCGATGACCTGGCGTGCCGCCTCGAGCGCCATCTGCATCAGGCGCGAAGCGATAACGCTGTCCAGCGCGTCCAGTGTATTCTGGAACTCGCTCACCAGCTGTTGCATCCGGGCATGGATCGGCGCCTGCTGGGCACGCGCCTGCTCTAAACCCTGGGCCAGCCCCTGAGCCAGACCTTCCTGATAGCCCTGCTCCTGGCCCTTCTGCCGGCCTTCGTTCAGACCGGCCGCGTAGCCTTGATCGTGCGCCTGCATCTGGATCTGCGCCAGCTGCTGCGCGCGCTGCTCCTCTTCGCTCAGCTCTGGCTCGTCCTCCTCCTCACCCAGCCCGGCAGGGTCGACGGTCGCAGGCACAAATTCCGCGCGGGGAGGGGAGAGGTCGTCCGGGGTCCAGACCTTCCACGGCAGTTCATCAGACATAGGTATCCTCGCCGCTGCCTACGACCATCTCGCCGGTTTCTGCCAGACGACGCACAATAAGCAGGATCGCTTTCTGTTCGTTTTCCACCTGAGACAGACGCACCGGACCACGGTTGGCAAGGTCGTCGCGCAGGATATCCGCCGCACGCTGGGACATGTTGCGCAGGAACTTCTCGCGCAGCGGCTGTTCGGCGCCTTTGAGGGCGATAAGCAGCGATTCGGAGTCCACTTCCTGCAGCAGGCGCTGGATACTGCGGTCGTCCACGTCGACCAGGTTTTCGAACAGGAACATCTCGTCAATAATTTTCTGCGCCAGTTCGCCGTCGAATTCGCGCACTGCGGTAATAACCGCCTCTTCCTGCTGCGTTTTCATCAGGTTGATAATTTCGGCCGCCGTTCTCACGCCGCCCATTTTGCTGCGCTTGAGGTTCTGGCCGTCGAGCAGGCCATTCAGCACCTCGGTCAGTTCCGCCAGTGCCGCCGGCTGGACGCCGCCGAAGGTGGCGATACGCAGCATCACATCGTGACGCAGGCGCTCGTCGAACAGCGCCAGAATATCCGCCGCCTGACCACGCTTGAGGTGGACCAGGATGGTGGCGATGATCTGCGGATGCTCGTCGCGAATAAGATCGGCTGCGGTCTGCGGCTCCATAAAGTTGAGCGTTTCGATGCCGCTGGCGGTATCGCGGGTCTCGAGAATATCTTCCAGCAGGCTGGCCGCGCGCTCTTCGCCGAGGGCTTTGACCAGCACCGAACGCAGGTATTCGTTGGCATTGACGTTGAGCGCCGCAAACTGTTCCGCTTCCTGCTCAAACTCCGACAGCACGTCGGTCAGCTGTTTGTTGGAGATCTGACGCACGTTGGCCATTGCCGCACTGAGAACCTGCACTTCGCGCTGGGAGAGGTGTTTGAACACCTCTGCCGCCCGGTCCTCGCCAATGGTCATCAACAGGATGACGCTTTTATCCGTTCCGGTAAGGTTACTCATTTTCGTTACTCATCCACTGGCGAATGACCAGCGCCACGACGCGCGGATCGTTATCTGACATTTCGCGAATACGCTGGCTCATCACTTCAGCGCCCATGCGCTGGTTAGCACGGCGCTGCTGCAGCTGCTCGTCTTTGCTGAGACGGACCTCCACCGCTTCTTCTGTTTCCTGACGCAGCGTGGTCTGCTCCTTCAGCGCTTTCGCCTCTTCGGCGCGGCGTACCAACTGCGGACGTACCGCTTTACGCCACAGCAGCCAGGCGACAATCACCACCAGCAGCCAGCGACCGGCATCCATCATCTGCGCGATAAAGTACTGGGTTTTCCAGAACGGCAGCTCACCGCTGTTATCGTCAACCGCGCTGAACGGCGAGTTCACCAAGTTGAGGGTATCGCCACGCTTCTCTGAGTAACCCATCGCTTCACGGGTCAGGTTTTCGATCTGTTTCATCTGCTCGGCGGTCAGCGGCAGCGGCTTACCGTCCGGCAGGGTTTTGTAGTTGACGACCACCGCCACGGAGAGGCGCTGCACATCACCGGTGTTCATTTTGGTGTGGCGAATAGTGCGATCAACTTCGTAGTTAGTGGTTTCGTTGCGGCTGCTGGTGCGCGGGCCGGAATTGGCCGCAGCCGTCGTTTGCTGCTGATTCGCCTGCTGACCGTTCTGCTGATTCTGCGCTGGCGCATTAATCGGCGCCGTGTTGGCCGGGGCAGGTTGGTTAGAGAGCGCACCCGGTACGCCGCCCGGGAAGGGGCCGCCCACCTGCAGGTTTTCGTTTACCTGACGCGAACGCATCACCGCCTGGGCGGCATCGCCGTTCGGACGATACTGCTCTTCGGTCTGCTCTTTATCGGAGAAATCGATCTGCGCGGTAACCTGGGCATGAACGTTGGTTGTCCCAACAATCGGCCCGAGAATGGCTTCGATGCGGCTCTGAATGCGATTTTCCACATCAGTGGCATATTTCAGCTGCGCGTCATTGAGATCGCGATCGCCGGTATTGGATTTGGTTAACAGGCGACCCGTCTGGTCCACCAGGGTCACATTACCCGGCGGTAAACCCGCCACGGCGCTGGAGACCAGATGCACCACCGCGCTGATCTGCCCTTCGTCCAGCGCGCGGCCAGGCTGCAGATTAACGGTGACGGATGCCGAAGGGGCTTTTTGCTCCCGGACAAACAGGGTAGGTTTCGGCATGGCCAGGTGAACACGGGCGCTTTTCAGCGGACCCAGCGTTTCGATGGTACGGGCCAGCTCGCCTTCCAGTGCGCGCTGATAGTTCACCTGCTCGCTGAACTGGCTGATGCCAAATTTTTCCTGATCCAGCAGTTCAAAGCCTACTGCCCCGCCTTTCGGCAGACCTTGCTGGGCAAGACGTAAGCGGAGTTCATGAACTTTATCGGCGGGGACTTCCAGCGCGCCGCCGTTATCCGCGAAGCGGTAAGGGACGTTCATCTGGGTGAGCTGGGTGACGATAGCGCCGCCATCCTGATCGGAAAGGTTGCTGAAAAGCGTGCGGTAGTCTGGTTGTTTGGCCCATAAGACCATAGCGACAACAATCGCGATGGCGGCAGCGCCTGCCACGATCAACGGCACTTTAGGGTTCGCGCGCAAGCGGCTCATCCATTCGAGAGATTTAGTTTGAGGGCTTGTTGTTGCTGACGCACTCATAGCGCACCTCGCGACTCATCGTGGATTTCATTATTAGTGTGGAGAAACAAAACAGACTCCCGGGTCGGCAAACACACAAAAAATTCCATAATCATGGCTGTGCCATTATTTGTTGAAACGGGAATTTCTATGCGTCAAATAACCTGGTTTTTTAACGCTATTTAGCGCCTTTATCTCATTGACAGACTGCTACTCTTGAGCGCGTAGAAAACCATCAGGGGAAAGTCATGGCAATACAGGGCATTGAAAGCGTCATCAGTCAACTGCAGGCAACGGCGTTGTCTGCGCGTAATCAGAACGTGGCTGATGTGCAGTCGACGGTCAGCTTCGCGGGCCAGCTGCATGCGGCGCTGGACCGGATCAGCGACACGCAAACCGCGGCGCGCGTGCAGGGCGAAAAATTCACCCTCGGCGTACCGGGCATTGGTCTGAACGATGTGATGGCCGATATGCAAAAAGCATCGGTGTCGATGCAGATGGGCATTCAGGTGCGTAATAAACTGATGCAGGCGTATCAGGACGTAATGTCTATGCAGGTTTAGTCCTTCTGGTGCTGGCGACGCGACCGCTTTAATGCCACACTATTTTTTTCGACATAGACGGAATCATGATGAAAAAAATAGCAATTATAGCGGGGCTGCTGGCCTTAACCGGCTGTGTGCAGGTCGACAGATATCAGGACGTGATCAAGCATCCTGTCCCGGCTGAACTGGCGGGTTACTGGCAGTCGAAAGGGCCGCAGAGCAGCATGGTCAGCCCGGAAGCGATCGCGACGCTGGTCGTGACACAAGAGGGGGATACCCTCGATTGCCGGCAGTGGCAGCGCGTGGTGGCCGTGCCGGGGAAAATCATGCTGCGTTCTGACGATTATTACAACGTCACCCGCAAGCTGGATATCTACCCGCTGGAGCGGGAAGGCTCCGCCATTGAGTACGATGGCATGATCCTGCAGCGCGTCGACAAACCTACCGTCGAGTGTGCAAATTACCTGAGTAAAAATCCGCTTGAGAGCAAGCTGCCTTAAGGGATTTGCAGGCCGGGCAGGGGCAACGCCGCCCGGCTATCAACGCCTTACTATTCCGCTTCTATAACCCACACGCTGACGCTGCCGCCGTTGCAGGTGAAGACGCCGGTACCGGTTTCGTCGGTGATGACGACCTCTTCCCGGTTACCGAGAAAATCTTTCCAGGTTTTATGGCCGTAGTTTTCCCCAAGCGTAATGGTTTTTTCGCCTTCGTCACCGTTAGAGAGCACCACCACGCAGCCGGGATTATCGTCCGTGCCGCTGCGGCTGAAGGCGATGCAGTTAGGGTGATCGAACCACAGGGTCTGAATGCCGTGAGCAAAGCGCTGGCGGGCGAGGATCAGCTGATCGAGCTGCTCAATCACCGGCATATCGATGTGGTACATCTCGCCGTCACCACCGGTATCGTCATAGCTGGCGCCGTACAAATCGGGGTAGAAGACGCTGGGAACGCCATTTTCGCGCAGTAAAATCAGGGCATAGGCCAACGGCTTAAACCAGGCTTCGACAGGGGCTTCAAGTGCCTGTAGCGGCTGGGTGTCATGGTTAGCGACCAGGGTCACCGCATGGAACGGAGCGGCCTCCACCAGGGTGCCGGTAAAGATCTGGCTCATGTCGTAATCACGTCCCTGCAGCGAGGCTTCGTGAAACTTCATGTGCAGCGGGGCGTCGAACAGCATGGTTTTTCCCTCCACCTGATCGATATATTGTCGCAGTTTATCAACATCTGGCGACCAGTATTCCGCCACGATAAACAGCGGTTTCGGCGCTACCTCCTGGACATGTTCGATCCACTCTTTATAGAACCAGGCCGGAATATGTTTCACCGCGTCCAGACGGAAGCCGTCGCACTGGGTTTGCTCCATCAGCCAGCGCGCCCAGTATTTGATCTCCTCGGTTACCGCACGGTTACGAAAATCGATGTTTTCGCCCATCAGGTAGTCAAAGTTCCCCATCTCGTTATCGACCTGATCGTTCCAGCCATCGCCGGTGTAATCATTGACGATCTTGAAGATGCCATTTTCATCAGGGTTTTCGATATGGTCGATGCCGCTGAAGCATTTGTAATCCCAGATGAATTTTGAATACTTTCCGGCGCGAACCGGGAAGGTGTAGCGGGTCCAGGCTTCACACTCGATAATCTCGTCATCGATCTGATTGCGATCGTCTGCGTTAACCCGCTGAACGCGGATGGCCTCTTTCTCGTCGGCACCCATCTTGTGGTTAACCACCACGTCCATCAGCACCGCGATATTGTTGCGTTTCAGCGCGTCGATAGCGGCCAACAGCTGGGTTTTGTCACCGTATTTGGTGGGAATAGATCCTTTTTGATCGAACTCGCCGAGATCGAAGAGATCGTAGCAGTCATAGCCGACAGAGTAGCCGCCGGTCGCGCCTTTATACGCCGGGGGCAGCCAGACCATGTTGATACCGATATCATTTAAGCCATCGGCGCGCTCGGCCACTTCCGGCCAGAGTTGACTGCCTTCAGGGTAATACCAGTGGAAGAACTGCAAGAGGGTGGGGTTTTTCATCTTCCGTGCTCCAGTTTAAGAACACAGAGAGTATGAGCGAGGCGGGGATATTTAGCGGGTGAAATAACGAAATATATTCACCCGCCTGTTATCAACCCCAGTTCAGATGTCCGTGGGGAAAAGAATATTGCCAGAGAGACGTCCATAAGTTGCATTCAGATTATGTTGTCGGGAGGAGTGCCCAACTAAAGTTCTCAGCTCGTCCATACGCTGTTGCAGCAAGGCTTTAAGCTCAATTTCATTATCGATGATCTGCCGGAGCATGGGGCGTATTTGCGCCTGTATGTGCGGCGCAATCTCGTTCGCATCCTGAAACTGTGTCAGTTTTTCAACGGCGGTTAAATACTTCACTTCAAAAGTAATTAGCTCATCCCAACGCCCCGATTTTGAAAGCGCCAGCATCGAGGCGCTGGTAGTTAACAGGTGTTGATAGTGTTGGAGCAATCCCAGATTGGCTTCCATTAGTTATTGTCCCGCATATGTTGAGAATTAGGGCCTATCTCTTTCCAGGCATCAGCGATGTTGTTGAGCAGCTCCATCACTTCATTAATGGCATCAATGTCATTATGAATATTGGCCTGTAAAAGACGTCTGGTCATATAGTCGTAGAGGCTGTCGAGATTGGTGGTCAACTCGCCACCAATCTCGTGATTTAGCCCAGACTGCAGACCGTTACTGATAATATTGATGGCTTTTCCCAGCGCCTGCCCTTTACCGGGAATGTCCCCTTGCTCAATCAATATGACGGCTTTTTTCATGGCGCTTAACGCGCCATCAAAAAGTAAAACCACCAGTTGATGCGGGCTGGCACTCAGGACGGCACTTTCAACACTAACCTGCGCATAGGCCTGAATTCCCGATTTTGTATACATCGTAAAACCTCAACTCATTCATTAACTGTTCATAGCATTGAACTGTTGGGTCAGATAGCTCCCGGTTTGATCCATGGAGGAGACCAGCTGACTCAAACTGGTAAATTGCGTTTTGTAGCGCGCCATGGTGGCTGTAATTTGCGCGTTAACACGGTCGTACTGGTCGGACAGATTTTTCAACGTTTTGTTGATGCCATCAGTGGCGCTTTTAACTGAACCTTCGTTGCCTAACATGTCTTTCAACAGGTTGCTGGTTTGCGTCGCCATGCCGGTTGTTTTACCGTCGCCGGAGAGGAATGCGAGCACGTCGGTAGTTTTATCCGTCAGAGCCTTACCTAACTTGGTGCTGTCCACGGTCAGCTTGCCGTTAATATCCTGGGTGATGCCCAGTTGCGACAGCGTCGCCAGTTCGCCGGTACCTTGCGCTGACGAGACCATAGAGCGCAGGCGAGTCTGGATATTACGCAGGGTGCCGTCGCCCAACAGGTCGCCGTTGCTAGAGTCCTGAGAACCATCGCCCTGTTTCACCGCGGTATATTTCGTCTGGTTGCTGATGGTCGTCTGCAACGAGTTATACGCATCGACAAAGGCCTGGATCGCATCGGTCATCGGCTGATTGTCTTTCGCAATCGACAATGTTTCCGGGCTGCCAACGTTGGTCTTGGTCAGGTTGAGCGTGACGCCTTCCGGGGCATCGGTAATGGCGTTGCTGCTACGGGTAATTTTGATGCCATTGATGTTAACAATGGCATCAGCCGCGGCAACCTGAACTTTCATTCCAGTTGATGAATCAAGCGGATCGTGGCTGATATATTTCGCCAGTTCGCTGTCATCGGTGGTGATCGTCATTTCGTTGGCGACACCGCTGTCACGCGAGGTCAGTGACAGATAGTAACTGTTGTCATCCGCTTTAATGATGCTGGCGGTTACGCTGCCTTGTTTAGCGTTAATCGCGTCACGTACATCTGCAAGGCTTGTCTTGTCGCTGGCCAGCGTTACTTTTAACGGATCTTTCTGACCTGGCTGCGTGATAGTGATCGTGCGCGAACTCATGCTGCTGTCGCCAAGATCGGTATCTTTGCTCGCTAATTTTGGGCTCAGCAGGGTTTGCGCTGCGGCCAGCTGCGTCACTTCTACCGAGTATGAGCCGGCCGAGGCACTGCTTGCCAGAGTGGCACTGAATGCCGTATTCGTGCTGGTCACTTTTGACTGAGCAATAGTAGAAGTATTTTTCAGTGCATCTGAAGCCGTTTGAAACTTGGTTAATGCAGTTTGTACCACGCCCCAGGCCGTCAATTTTGCTTTATAAGAGGTCTGCTGCTGGGTAATCGGCGTGAGTTTGGTCTGCTCGGCTGTCTGTAAATTGTCATACAACGTATTGAGATCCAGACTGGTACCTGCACCGAGTGAACTAATACTTGCCATGTTTTCATCCTTTATTGAGACAATCGCTGGATGCTCTATCGGCAGAAATTGCGAAAAGATTAGCTTTTTTTACCGTCTTCAATGCGGAAATTAAGCGGAAAAATAGCGGGCAGTTTGTCCCTTTAAAAAAATGATCTTTTTTCTAAAGGTTAGGAAGAGGAGGTCGATAATCAAGTTAGCGGTGAGAAAGCCGTAGGCAGATGCCTGAATCTGAAATATTTTTTAAGGAATACATCATGGCTGTTATTAATACTAACACCTTGTCTCTGATGACTCAGAACAACCTGAACAAATCCCAGTCTTCTCTGGGCACTGCAATTGAGCGTCTCTCGTCCGGTCTGCGTATCAACAGCGCAAAAGATGACGCTGCGGGCCAGGCGATTGCTAACCGCTTCACCTCAAACATCAACGGCCTGACCGTGGCGGCACGTAACGCCAACGACGGTATCTCCCTGGCACAGACCGCAGAAGGCGCGCTGGGCGAAATCAACAACAACCTGCAGCGTATCCGTGACCTGACCGTACAGGCGCAGAACAGCTCCAACTCCGCATCCGACGTTGACTCCATCCAGGCGGAAGTTAACGAGCGTATGAAAGAGATTGACCGTGTAACCAAACAGACCGATTTCAACGGCATTAAGGTGCTGAATACTGGTGCCAGCTCCAGCACCTACGACTTCCAGGTCGGCTCTAAAGACGATGAAACCATTGGCATCAAAATCAGCTCCAGCGACAGCTTCAACCTGGCTGCAGCTGGCTCGTCCGGCACCACACTCAATACCAAAGCGATGGCATCCGGTACTGATACCGTTAACGGCAACGCCCGTACCACCGAAGCTGTTGGTTTCGACGTACTGAAAGGCAAAGTAACCGGTGGCGCATCTGGCGCAGCTTCTGGCTCCACACCGCTGGCAGACATCGACGCGGCAATCAAGTCCGTTGACTCCCAGCGCAGCCTGCTGGGTGCATCCCAGAACCGTTTTGAATCTACAATCACCAATCTGAACAATACCGTAAGCAACCTGACAGCTGCACGCAGCCGCATTCAGGACTCCGACTATGCGACTGAAGTGTCCAACATGTCCCGCGCGCAGATCCTGCAGCAGGCTGGCTCTTCCGTACTGGCACAGGCCAACCAGGTTCCGCAGACCATGCTGTCCCTGCTGCGTTAATAAGCTAATACGATCTACTCAAAGCGCCGCTTGTCGGCGCTTTTTTAATTTCTGATTGGCAAAAAAATTCTTCAGAAAGCCTAAAGCTTCACTGCCTCGTGTCGATAACCTTAATGAAGGCGATGAGGCCGTTGGGCACATGCCGAAATAGCATTATCACTATTTAAACAAGGATATTTATCATGGCAGTGATCAACACTAACACCCTGTCTCTGATGACTCAGAACAACCTGAACAAATCCCAGTCTTCTCTGGGCACTGCAATTGAGCGTCTCTCGTCCGGTCTGCGTATCAACAGCGCAAAAGATGACGCTGCGGGCCAGGCGATTGCTAACCGCTTCACCTCAAACATCAACGGCCTGACCGTGGCGGCACGTAACGCCAACGACGGTATCTCCCTGGCACAGACCGCAGAAGGCGCGCTGGGCGAAATCAACAACAACCTGCAGCGTATCCGTGACCTGACCGTACAGGCGCAGAACAGCTCCAACTCCGCATCCGACGTTGACTCCATCCAGGCGGAAGTTAACGAGCGTATGAAAGAGATTGACCGTGTAACCAAACAGACCGATTTCAACGGCATTAAGGTGCTGAATACTGGTGCCAGCTCCAGCACCTACGACTTCCAGGTCGGCTCTAAAGACGATGAAACCATTGGCATCAAAATCAGCTCCAGCGACAGCTTCAACCTGGCTGCAGCTGGCTCGTCCGGCACCACACTCAATACCAAAGCGATGGCATCCGGTACTGATACCGTTAACGGCAACGCCCGTACCACCGAAGCTGTTGGTTTCGACGTACTGAAAGGCAAAGTAACCGGTGGCGCATCTGGCGCAGCTTCTGGCTCCACACCGCTGGCAGACATCGACGCGGCAATCAAGTCCGTTGACTCCCAGCGCAGCCTGCTGGGTGCATCCCAGAACCGTTTTGAATCTACAATCACCAATCTGAACAATACCGTAAGCAACCTGACAGCTGCACGCAGCCGCATTCAGGACTCCGACTATGCGACTGAAGTGTCCAACATGTCCCGTGCGCAGATCCTGCAGCAGGCTGGCTCTTCCGTACTGGCACAGGCCAACCAGGTTCCGCAGACCATGCTGTCCCTGCTGCGTTAATTGCCAACGCAGATTAAAAACCCGGCTTTGCCGGGTTTTTTTTAGCTGCATCAGACCCCTCTGGCTAACGCAGGGAATAGAGGGATTTTCCAAAACTAATGCGCCAATTGATTAGGTAAGTTTTGGTTATAGTCTTTTTTATTTAATCAATATGGGCTGCTCCACCATAGCAGCAAGAGAACAGGGTAGGTTGAAAATGCCGATTGCTCATCCAGCGCTCGTCAGTATTATTATTCCAACGTATAAAACGACATGGTTTGAGCAAGCGCTCGCCAGTGCAGTGGCACAGGACTATCCCAACTGCGAGATTATTGTCAGTGATGATTCACCCTATGGTGAACCCGGGGAGATTGTTAAGGCCTGGCGTAAGAAAAGCCGTCATCCGATAATCTACAGTCGCAACCAACCTGCTCTGGGCGATGTTGGCAACCACGAAAAATGTTTTCGTGAGAGCAAGGGTAAATACATCAAACTCTTTTCTGACGACGATCTGCTGACTCCTGACTGCGTTTCAGCGTTAGTCAGTGCGATCGAAAAAAGTGATGAAATTCGTATTGCCACATCCCGACGTATACGCATCAATGCTGAAAACAAGCCTCAATCAGATATCTTCGCGACTGCAATGCCAGTTACTACAGACAGCATCATTCATGGTGACGACTTCTTTGCATTCCAATCGCAACATGCGGTGAACTTCGTCGGAGAACCATGTGCAGTTCTAATGTATCGTTCTGATATTATTGAACTTATGGATATGCCTGATGGGCTGTTCAGCTTTGATGGCGAGCATATGGTCTACCTTGAAGATCTCACTCTATTTTCTAAGGTAATGCGCAAAGGCCATCTTGCTTATTTAACGAAACCCCTTAGTAGCTTTCGCATCTCCCGTAGCCAGAGAAGTGAACAGGCAAGAGCGGAAATTAACCGTTCAAATCGCAGTCGGGAATGCTATAAACAGTTTGTTGCCGCGATAGCAGAGGAACGAAACATTAAGAGTAATAATGTTCGTGTTGCGCCGCTTAACTCACCTAAAGATTTTGCATATCATGATATTTATGATGCCATGACGCATGATCTCAAACAGAGGCACTTTGCAGATTGGCTGGATGCTCGAAAGCTACTGCCTATTCAGGAACGCCTCATTGATGATTATTTGAAGCAGAATAATTTATCTACAACTCTTTTGGTGGTTATTAATGCTACCGATGGGTTAAATTCAGCATTAGTAGCGACTCTGGATTCATTACCCCAACAAATACGCACTGGTCTTACAATAGAGGTTATTGTGATCGGTGAAGCTATCCAATCAAACATAAGATATCTTGCCGCGAATCACGAAACTAAAATGGCTGCGTTTAATAGCATCATTGCTGAGACACAAAGCGATTGGTTAATTTTTGTAGATGCCGGTACAGAGTTTCATTCATCTGGCCTGATAGCTTTGACTACTGCGCTAGCCCAGGCGGAGGGGCTACTTGCCGTATATTGTGATGAGAGTTTTACTCTTGACGGTAGAAAGGTGGGTGCAAAATTCCGTCCTGACTTTAACCTCGATCTATTGCTTAGCTCCCCAGCCAATATGGCGCATCACTGGTTATGGCGACGTGAAGTGCTACAGGCCGCTGGTGGGTTTGATACCCAGCTTTCTGGCGCTTATGAGTTAGATATGACGTTAAAAATTATCGAAAATCAAGGATTTAATTCACTGGGCCATCTTGGAGAACCTTTGCTGCATCTTTCTGAAAAAGCCGAGATACAAAGCGATGAGATTGCTGTAGTTCAACGCCATCTGGTCAGTCGCGGTTACACCAATGCCGCGGTTGAACTTGCTGCTTATGGAAATCTACGGCTTCGCTATCACCATGCTGGTACGTCTCTGGTGTCGCTGGTGGTGATTGCTGATGATGATGATGCTGCGCTGATGTCGTGCGTCTTAACGATCATCGAAAAAACGACATGGCTAAACTATGAGTTGATTATTGTTGTCAACGAGCGGCGGAGCGATGAGACTCATCGCTGGCTAGACTCTGTGGTAGCAGTGGATCCGGCTCGAATTAAGGTAATGAAGGAGGGGAATGAGTGGCGCTACTCAAAGCGAGTAAACCTTGGGGCGAGTGCTGCATATGGCGACTACCTTTGTATACTGCACTCCAGCGTCGCAATTATCGAAAACGATTGGCTTGATAACCTTCTCAACCATGGCATGCGCCCAGAGGTAGGGATTGTTGGTGGTAAACAGATTTATGCCGACGGAACCGTGCGCCATGCAGGTTATGTGTTAGGTGTGAACGGTGTGGCGGGTGAAGCCTTTTACGGCGTGAGTGACGAGAACAAAGGACATATGCAACGTCTCCATGCCGATCAAAACTATTCGGCGGTCTCCGGTGATTTTATGCTGGTACGCCGGGAAGTATTCTTGAACGTCAATGGTCTGGATGAGACGTTGCATCACTTTAGCGACGTTGATTTCTGCCTGCGGGTTCGCCAGCAGGGCTATTTGACGGTCTGGACACCATATGCTCGTGTATTACGAAGCGTGGCGGGCAGCAAGCCGCAGGATGAAAAAACACGTGAAAAAATTGGCTTGCAAGCTGAGTGGGATGATGACGAGCTTTATCGTCGGTGGAAACCGCTTATCGCAAACGATCCTGCCTATAATGTTAATCTCTCTTTGACCGGCGAGCAGTTTAATCTCTGTCCTGATAGCCAACTAAGCTGGCGCCCTCTCGATTGGAAACCGTTGCCTATTGTTCTGCCACACATGGGCGATTATGCGGGTTGCGGTTACTACCGCATTATTAAACCTTTTGAAAGCATGCGAGACGCTGGCATCATCGATGGCAAACTTTCTGAGACCTTCCTCAGCTTGCCATATTTAGAGCGTTACAAGCCTGACAGTATTATCATGCAACGTCAGCTCACTTCGGAATTTCATGAATGGGCAAGGATAGTTGGCAAACGCTCTGAAGTATTTAAAGTTTTTGAGCTTGACGACTATTTACCTAATATCCCAATCAAAAACCATCATCGTTCTGAATTCGGCAATGATATTATGAAGATGTTGCGTAAAAGTCTAGGCTATATGGATAGGTTTGTTGTTTCGACCGAGCCATTAGCTGAGGCATTTGCTAATGTCCATCCTGATATTATAGTTAGAAAAAACCGGCTCTCTTACGACTGGTGGAGCAATCTGACTAGCCTACGACAACAAGGTGATAAGCCACGAGTTGGTTGGGCTGGTGGTTCCAGCCATACTGGTGATCTGGAGATGATTTTTGACGTAATTAAGGCATTTGCAGATGATGTTGACTGGATTTTCTTCGGCATGTGCCCGTCAAAACTGCGTCCCTACGTAAAAGAATTTCACGTTGGTGTAGATATAGAGTTGTACCCACAAAAATTGGCTTCGCTTAATTTAGATTTAGCTCTGGCACCGGTAGAGGATAATTATTTTAATGCTTGTAAGAGCAATCTGCGTTTGCTGGAATATGGCGCGTGCGCCATTCCGGTAATTTGTAGCGACGTCCCTTGCTATCAAGGGGCACTGCCGGTGACGAGAGTGAAAAACCGTTTTAAAGAGTGGCATAATGCGATTCGTATGCATTTGTCCGATCCGGTCGCTAGTGCCCGAATGGGAGATGCACTTTATTGTGCGATCCATTCTGACTACATGCTTGATGCGTCTGCTGCAGAAGAGTGGGCTAAAGCCTGGCTACCAGGTTAAAATAAATTATTAAAAATCACCTGCTGAAGCAGGTGATTTTTTGTCTCAACAAAACGTATTAATAGCGTCGATGATGTATTCTATTTCAACATCAGTCAGTACTGGCGAGAGAGGAAGGGAGAGTACCTGTTGGTGAAGTTTTTCAGTAATAGGAAGTTTCAGGTTGTTTAGCTGTGTATAGGCTGGTTGTTTGTGCGGTGGTACGGGATAGTGAATCAGCGTCTGTATACCTTTTTCTGACAGCCATGTCTGCAGCTCATCCCGCTTTTCACATTTAATAACAAATAGATGCCAGACGTGGGCAAAAGGATCTACTACTTTGGGCAGGACGATTTGAGGATTTTTTATGCCCTCAAGATAGCGTGCCGCTGCTAGCTGTCTTGCCATTGTATCATTATCCAGAGTGCGCAACTTTATACGTAATATAGCGGCCTGTATCTCATCGAGGCGGCTATTTGTCCCTGTGTAGATATGCTGGTATTTCTCATGCGCGCCATAATTTCGGAGTGCCTTGAGTACATGGGCAAGTTCGTAATCGTTAGTAACTATTGCGCCAGCATCTCCCAGCGCGCCAAGGTTTTTGCCCGGATAAAAGCTAAAAGCAGCTGCATGCCCCCAGTTTCCTGCTTTAATTGTATTCTGTTGCGCACCATGAGCTTGTGCCGCATCTTCAAGTACTAACAGATTATACTTGTTTGCCAGTACCATGATATCGTTCATGGGGGCAAGCTGACCATAAAGATGCACAGGGATCACCGCCCGGGTTTGGGGCGTTATATGCCTCTCTATTTCGTTACAAGTTAAATTAAAGGTTTCAGGATCGGGCTCGACTAGTACTGGAGTAAGATTATTGCTAGTGATTGCGAGCAATGTGGCAATAAAAGTGTTTGCAGGAACGATTATTTCATTGCCATCAGCTAACTTGCCTGTCGTTTTCCATGCGCGTAATACTAAGCTTAAAGCTTCCAGACCATTACCGACACCAACACAAAACTTTGCATCGCAATATTGTGCAAACTCGCTCTCGAACGCGTCTAATTGCTCGCCATTAATATAGTATCCAGAGTTGATAACCGATATGCAGGCGTCGCGTAAATCATCTTCGAACCGAGTATTTATTTTCTTTAAATTTAGAAAATCGATTTTCATACATCTTCCTGATTGGATAATATAAAATTCAATTAATTTTTATTTCGCTTCTTTTGCCCATGTGCGAATAATTAATTTTTTATTAATTACATGTTAAGGTCGAGGCGCATGTCATGACATGAAAATTTTGCATGGCATTGATCTAATGTTTAAGGCAATAGCTTGCTTTCATTAAAGTATCCTCAGTTAATTGTCAATTGCCATTAAGCGCCTGCGTAATCATTTTTTTGAGCTAGTTTTATAAAATCATCATAATTACGGACATAATCCGTTTCGTCATAGATTTGATCAGCCAATACCATTAATACGCAATCCTCACTGAATTCGGACATTTCGCGCCAGATAAATGAATCGATCAATAGTCCTTGGGCCGGATTATCTAACAGTAACTCAATCTGCTCGCGGCCATCATCAAGTAAAAAACGACAGGACCCGCGTACAGCAATCACAACTTGCCGTAAATGGCGATGGGCATGACACCCTCTGCGGATATTTTGGCCAGTTTTGAACATGTAATAAACACGTTTAATTTCAAAAGGGATGTTATGATCTTGTTCCAGGGCGACGAGTGAACCACGATCGTCACCGTGAGTTTGTAAGCGAATCATCTTGATGTGCATACTTTTCCACACTTCCAATTAATAGCACCGATACATAAGCACAAGAATACAGAGCTAGACGCAAATGGAATGGTAGGAAAAACGCACATTATAGAGCTTTCTATCTTGGATTGCGTTGCGGAGCTTCAGGGACGATAACTAACCAGAATGTTTGCGTTGTATAAGATCAAATTCAATAAGAAACCTTATCTTTTTGATACTTTTAGAACTTTTTAATGTACCCACCTTGGACTAGTAAAATAAACCGTCTTTTCTACCCCTATTCACACGATTAAAACCCCTCCAGAATCGGATAATCATGCCGATAACTCAACTAACGCAGGGCTGTTTATCGTGAATTCACTCTATACCGCTGAAGGTGTAATGGATAAACACTCGCTGTGGCAGCGTTATGTTCCGCTGGTGCGTCATGAAGCATTGCGGCTTCAGGTACGTCTGCCGGCGAGTGTGGAACTGGACGATCTGCTACAAGCGGGCGGGATCGGGTTACTGAATGCAGTTGACCGATACGACGCTCTGCAAGGAACGGCATTTACGACTTACGCAGTACAGCGTATTCGTGGTGCGATGCTGGATGAACTGCGCAGCCGGGATTGGGTGCCGCGCAGCGTCCGCCGCAATGCACGCGAAGTAGCGCAAGCGATGGGGCAGCTGGAACAGGAGCTTGGACGTAACGCGACGGAAACCGAAGTTGCGGATCGTCTGGGGATTACTACTGCCGACTACCGTCAGATGTTGCTCGATACCAACAACAGCCAGCTCTTCTCTTATGACGAGTGGCGCGAAGAGCATGGCGATAGCATTGAACTGGTGACGGACGATCATCAGCAGGAAAACCCGTTGCACCAGTTAATGGAAGGCAACGTACGCCAGCGCGTAATGGAAGCTATTGAAGCTTTACCGGAACGTGAACAACTGGTGCTGACCCTTTATTACCAGGAAGAGCTCAATCTCAAGGAGATTGGCGCCGTGCTGGAAGTAGGGGAGTCGCGGGTTAGCCAGCTGCACAGCCAGGCCATTAAACGCTTACGTACCAAGCTGGGTAAGTTATAGGTGATCCTTGTCACCCGTTAAGTGCCGCACAACGTATTGACAACCAGGAGTTATCATGACGGTGCAGCAATCTAAAAGACGGCCATTAAGCCGCTACCTGAAAGACTTTAAACACAGCCAGACGCATTGCGCCCATTGCCATAAACTGCTTGACCGCATCACGCTGGTCCGTCGTGGAGAGATCGTCAATAAAATCGCGATCTCCCGTCTCGATACCCTGCTGGATGAAGCCGGATGGCAGCAAGAGCAGCAGGAGTGGGTGGCGTTATGTCGTTTTTGTGGCGATCTGCACTGCAAAGAGCATAGCGACTTTTTCGATATTATTGGTTTCAAGCAGTTCCTGTTTGAACAGACAGAGATGAGTCACGGAACGGTGCGCGAGTATGTTGTGCGTCTGCGTCGTCTTGGCCAGCATCTGACCTCGCTGAATATTTCCCGTGAGCTTCTGACCGACGGTTATCTGGATGAAAATCTGGAGCCGTGGCTGCCTGGGACCAGTACCAACAACTACCGGATCGCGCTGCGCAAATATGCGCAATACAGGTCGCAAATGCCGATGGCGGTGAAGCAGAAAGTCCACCGTGAAACAACTTCTGATATATATTAAAAATGAATAACATGTAGCGCAGTCGTGTTTGACCTTGCGGCCGAACGCCCTACACTACAACCAAAATTCCAATCATATCGGGGTATGTATGAAATTTGCACTTCTGGGTCGTCAGGCGCTGATGGGTGTAATGGCCGTTGCGCTGGTTGCGGGTATGAGCGTTAAGACCTTCGCCGCAGAGGGTCTTTTAAACAAAGTTAAAGAGCGCGGCACGCTGCTGGTTGGGCTGGAAGGAACCTACCCTCCGTTCAGCTTCCAGGGTGACGACGGTAAACTGACCGGTTTTGAGGTGGAGTTTGCCGAAGAGCTGGCAAAACACCTCGGTGTTAAAGCGTCGCTGAAGCCGACCAAATGGGACGGCATGCTGGCCTCGCTGGACTCAAAACGTATTGATGTGGTGATTAACCAGGTCACCATCTCTGACGAACGTAAGAAAAAGTATGACTTCTCCACCCCGTATACCGTCTCCGGTATCCAGGCATTGGTGAAAAAAGGTAACGAAGGCTCCATTAAATCTGCTGCCGACCTGAAAGATAAAAAAGTGGGCGTCGGTCTGGGGACCAACTACGAAGAGTGGCTGCGCCAGAACGTGCAGGGCGTTGATATCCGCACCTATGACGACGACCCGACCAAATACCAGGATCTGCGCGTAGGCCGTATTGATGCCATTCTGGTTGACCGCCTGGCGGCGCTGGATCTGGTGAAGAAAACCAACAACACCCTGGCCGTTGCCGGTGATGCCTTCTCCCGTCAGGAAGCGGGCGTTGCGATCCGCAAAGGCAACGAGGATCTGGTCAAAGCTGTTGACGGCGCCATTGCCGAGATGCAGAAAGACGGCAGCCTGAAGGCGCTCTCCGAAAAATGGTTCGGGGCAGACGTCACAAAGTAAGCAGTTGACTGAAAAAAAAGGCGCTTTGATAAGCGCCTTTTTTATTTCCTCGCCATCAACGTGCATAATAAAAAAATCAGACTTAGACAGGGTTATGGAGGTTTTCATGTCATTACAGAACCTGACGCGTTTTCCGCGCCTGGAATTTATCGGCGCGCCGACGCCGCTGGAGTATTTGCCGCGCTTATCGGATTACCTGGGGCGCGACATCCTTATCAAACGTGATGACGTGACGCCCATAGCAATGGGGGGCAACAAACTGCGCAAGCTCGAGTTCCTCGCGGCGGATGCGCTGCGTGAAGGCGCCGACACGCTGATCACCGCAGGCGCCATCCAGTCGAACCATGTTCGCCAGACCGCGGCCGTGGCGGCTAAGCTGGGCCTGCACTGTATCGCCCTGCTGGAAAACCCGATTGGCACAAAGGCAGAAAACTACCTCAGCAACGGCAACCGCCTGCTGCTGGATCTGTTCAACGTGCAGATAGAGATGTGCGATGCGCTGACCGATCCCGTGGCGCAGCTGAATGAGCTGGCGACCCGCGTTGAAGCCCAGGGTTTTCGCCCGTATGTGATCCCGGTTGGCGGTTCGAATGCGCTGGGTGCGTTGGGCTACGTCGAAAGCGCCCTGGAAATTGCCCAGCAGTGCGAAGGCACAGTTGGCCTCTCCTCGGTGGTGGTCGCCTCCGGCAGTGCAGGTACCCATGCCGGGCTGGCGGTAGGACTGGAGCAGCTGATGCCGGAGGTTGAACTGATTGGCGTTACCGTATCACGCAGCGTCGCCGATCAAAAACCGAAGGTAGTGTCGTTGCAACTGGCGGTGGCACAGCAGCTGGAGGTGAGCGCGAAGGCGGATATCGTGCTGTGGGATGACTATTTCGCGCCGGGCTACGGCACGCCAAATGACGAAGGCACCGAGGCGGTGAAACTGCTGGCACGTCTCGAAGGGATTTTGCTGGATCCGGTCTATACCGGCAAAGCCATGGCCGGACTTATTGACGGGATCGAACAGAAACGCTTCAAAGATGAAGGGCCGATTCTGTTTATTCATACTGGCGGGGCGCCGGCTCTCTTTGCCTACCATCCTCACGTTTAAATCACAGGCAGAAAAATCATAATGCAAGAAAGTATTCAACTGGTGATTGATTCGTTGCCCTTCCTGCTGAAAGGCGCAGTATTTACGCTGCAGCTGAGTATTGGCGGGATGTTTTTCGGTCTGGTGCTGGGCTTTGTGCTGGCGTTGATGCGCATGTCGCCTCTGCTGCCCGTGCGCTGGCTGGCGCGTTTTTATATTTCCATCTTCCGCGGCACGCCGCTGATTGCCCAGCTGTTTATGATTTACTACGGCCTGCCGCAGTTTGGTATTGAGCTGGATCCCATCCCGGCGGCAATGATAGGTCTGTCGCTTAATACTGCTGCCTATGCGGCGGAAACCCTGCGTGCAGCTATCTCCTCCATCGACAAAGGCCAGTGGGAAGCCGCAGCCAGTATCGGGATGACGCCGTGGCAGACTTTGCGCCGGGCCATTCTGCCGCAGGCTGCGCGCGTGGCGCTGCCGCCGCTCAGCAATAGCTTCATTAGCCTGGTAAAAGACACCTCGCTGGCCGCCACCATTCAGGTGCCGGAGCTGTTCCGCCAGGCGCAGTTGATCACCTCGCGCACGCTGGAGGTCTTTACCATGTATCTGGCCGCCTCGTTGATCTACTGGATCATGGCAACCGTGCTGTCCGCGCTGCAAAACTATTTTGAAAACCAGCTTAACCGCCAGGAGCGTGATCCGAAATGAGTGCTATCGACGTTAAAAACCTGGTGAAGAAATTCCATGGCCAGACGGTGCTGCACGGTATCGACCTTGAAGTGCAGGAGGGCGAAGTGGTGGCGATTATCGGGCCCAGCGGGTCCGGTAAAACCACGCTGCTGCGCAGTATCAACCTGCTGGAGCATCCGGAAGCTGGCACCATTCGCGTGGGTGACATCACCATTGATACCGGTAAGTCGCTGGGTCAGCAAAAAGGGCTCATTCGTCGTCTGCGTCAACATGTCGGCTTTGTCTTCCAGAGCTTTAACCTGTTTCCTCACCGCACGGTGCTGGAAAACATCATTGAAGGCCCGGTGATTGTCAAAGGCGAACCCAAAGAGGAGGCCACAGCCCGCGCCCGGGAGTTACTGGCGAAAGTGGGGCTTTCCGGGAAAGAGGGCAGTTACCCACGCCGACTCTCCGGTGGACAGCAGCAGCGTGTGGCAATAGCCCGCGCGCTGGCAATGCGTCCTGACGTGATCCTGTTTGATGAACCGACCTCTGCGCTGGATCCGGAGCTGGTGGGGGAGGTGCTGAATGCCATTCGCCAGCTGGCACAGGAGAAACGTACTATGGTCATTGTCACCCATGAGATGAGCTTTGCCCGCGACGTAGCAGACAGGGCGATTTTTATGGATCAGGGGCGTATTGTGGAGCAGGGGCCGGCGAAAGCGCTGTTTGCCGATCCTCAGCAGCCCCGTACCCGGCAATTCCTTGAGAAATTCCTGATGCAATAGCATATTTGCTTTTAATTGCTCCGGAATTAATCTCCGGAGCAAAATATTCCTCCCTGAAATGAATGGTCCCGCGATTTTATCCCGCCATAAACCCCCTAAGTGCTTAAAATCTGTAGATAATTAACTCAGGGTCGATATTTTATACATATAAATAAGATTTATGTGTTAATTTAAGAAATCATAATAATGATTATCTTTACAGGGGCTTCATTCACTTGGTATGAAGGATTTAGACTTTTTTACATGGCGACGGGAGTGCTATCTCCGTTTTCAGGGGATGACATCCGCCAGCGAGGTATATCCCGAACTTCAGCGTCAAACTCAGAACCTGGGTTATGAGTATTTCGCTCTCTGCGTCCGTCATCCGGTACCGTTTACCCGACCGAAAGTCTCGGTGCACTCAACCTATCCGCAACAGTGGATGGCGCACTATCAGGCGGAAAATTATTTTACCATCGATCCTGTGCTGAAACCTGAGAATTTCGTCCACGGGCACTTACCCTGGAACGACGCCTTATTTGCCGAGGCGCAGCCGTTATGGGACGGTGCGCGCGACCACGGTCTGCGCAAAGGGATTACCCAGTGTCTGATGCTGCCTAATCATGCGATGGGGTTCCTGTCGGTCTCCAGCACCAGCCTGTCGGTCAATATGATGGCGAATGAAGTGGTTGAGTTGCGTCTGCAAATGCTGGTGCAAATGGCCTTGACCACGCTGCTACGCCTGGAGCATGAAATGGTGATGCCACCCGAGATGAAGTTCAGTAAGCGCGAGAAGGAGATCCTGAAATGGACAGCGGAAGGCAAAACCTCGGCAGAAATAGCGATTATTCTCTCTATCTCTGAGAATACGGTGAACTTCCACCAGAAGAATATGCAGAAGAAATTCAATGCGCCGAATAAAACGCAAATAGCCTGCTATGCGGCAGCGACGGGAATTATCTGACTACACTTCAGTTCTGCGTGGCAGGCGAGTAAACGGCTGAATGCATTGCTTTCAGCCGTTTTTGTTTTATTGACGGTAAGCTTGTTTGATTTGCTTAACGGTGCTGGAAAATACCTCAGCCTGAGCCTGGTCTTCCATCTGGGCAATCTGGCGTTCCATCTTAATGATCACACGACCGGCATCCGCCTGGCCCATCGCCTGCAGCATCAGGGTCAACAGAGATTTCAGACAGGAGACTTCCTGTGCCAGTTCTTGATTATTCTCAGCAGTGGCAAAATCAGGTGTGCTCATTTATTTTCCTCATGATAAAAACGGCGCTTGAGCGCATAGTTCAAAAGTTCAAGGTGGCGGAGTATACCACAAGCCTTAAAAAAAAACGCAGTGCTTGTTTTTTGTACTTTCAGCCGTTTTGTTTATTTAATTGCACGACCGTTCGTCCTACACTTTTAAGACGTTAAGCGGAGGGTATTGTTTAACTAAGGTAGTTAGCAGGTTAATTATTGTTACAAAATTACGTGAGGTATTTTAACAATAAAAAAATAGCCCCTAAAATTTGTAAATTTTTGAAAACATCAACCTGAAAAAAGGTGCCTGAGCCGCATGGCGCAAGGCTTCCGTTTCCAGTTGATGTACAAGTTAATTTCCAAAAAAGAGAGTTATAACGAAGGCCTGCATTTTTTAACGTTTTCAGTTTGCGATAAAAAACGTTAATATGAGCCGAATTAACTGTCTGTAGCGTTATCCCTATTCTGGAGAATTTCCTTTGATCAACGTCCTTCTTGTTGATGACCACGAACTGGTGCGCGCAGGGATACGACGCATTCTTGAAGATATTAAAGGTATAAAAGTTGCTGGCGAGGCCTGCTGCGGTGAAGATGCCGTAAAATGGTGCCGGACGAATAGTGCAGATGTTGTCCTGATGGACATGAACATGCCCGGTATTGGCGGCCTGGAAGCAACGCGTAAAATCGCGCGCGCCTGGGTTGATACCAAAGTGATCATGCTGACGGTTCACACTGAAAATCCCCTTCCTGCAAAAGTGATGCAGGCGGGCGCCGCGGGCTACCTGAGCAAGGGCGCAGCCCCTCAGGAAGTTGTTAACGCTATCCGTTCTGTCTATTCCGGGCAGCGCTATATCGCTTCTGATATCGCGCAGCAAATGGCGCTCAGCCAGATTGAACCAGAAAAGACTGAATCACCGTTTGCCAGTTTGTCTGAGCGCGAATTGCAGATTATGCTGATGATTACCAAAGGCCAGAAGGTGAATGAGATCTCTGAGCAGCTTAATCTCAGCCCGAAAACGGTGAACAGCTACCGCTACCGTATGTTCAGTAAGCTGAACATTCATGGCGATGTCGAACTCACTCACCTGGCCATCCGTCATGGTCTGTGCAATGCCGAGACCCTAATTAGTCAGTGAGTGAAGTGTTTGATTCCAGTGCTTTCCTGAAAACCGTCACCAGCCAGCCAGGCGTCTACCGGATGTATGACGCAGGCGGGACGGTTATTTACGTCGGTAAAGCGAAAGATCTTAAGAAGCGTCTTTCCAGCTATTTCCGCAGCAATCTTGCCTCCCGCAAAACTGAAGCGCTGGTCGCTCAGATCCAGCAGATTGACGTCACTGTGACCCACACAGAGACCGAAGCGCTGTTGCTGGAGCATAACTACATCAAGCTCTACCAGCCGCGTTATAACGTGCTGCTGCGTGACGACAAATCCTACCCGTTTATTTTTCTCAGCAGTGATACCCATCCGCGTCTGGCTACCCATCGCGGCGCCAAACATGCGAAAGGTGAGTATTTCGGCCCGTTCCCTAACGGCCACGCCGTGCGAGAAACGCTGGCGCTGCTGCAGAAGATATTCCCGATTCGCCAGTGCGAAAACAGCGTCTATCGCAACCGCTCTCGCCCTTGTCTGCAGTATCAGATTGGTCGTTGCCTTGGGCCCTGTGTTGAAGGGCTGGTCAGCGAAGAGGAGTACGCACAGCAGGTAGAATATGTGCGCCTGTTCCTGGCTGGTAAAGACGATCAGGTGCTGAACCAGCTTATTGCCCGCATGGAGAAGGCCAGCCAGGCGCTGAACTTCGAAGAGGCGGCGCGGATCCGCGATCAGATCCAGGCGGTACGACGGGTCACGGAAAAACAGTTTGTCTCTAATACCGGCGATGACCTGGACGTGATTGGCGTGTCGTTCGATGCGGGCATGGCCTGCGTACATGTACTCTTTATCCGCCAGGGTAAGGTGCTGGGCAGCCGCAGCTATTTCCCGAAAGTGCCAGGCGGTACCGAACTGGGTGAAGTGGTCGAGACCTTTGTTGGCCAGTTCTATTTGCAGGGCAGCCAGATGCGAACCCTGCCGTCGGAAATTTTGCTCGATTTTAATCTCAGCGATAAAACGCTGCTGTCAGATTCGCTGTCGGAGCTGGCGGGACGTCGGGTTAACGTCCAGACCAAACCGCGCGGCGATCGTGCCCGCTACCTCAAGCTGGCGCGCACCAATGCGGCAACGGCGTTAACCACCAAACTGTCGCAGCAGTCGACTGTCCATCAGCGTCTTATCGCGCTGGCGACGGTGTTAAAGCTGCCGGAAGTGAAACGGATGGAGTGTTTCGACATCAGTCATACGATGGGGGAGCAGACGGTGGCCTCCTGCGTGGTATTCGATGCTAACGGACCGCTACGCGCGGAGTACCGGCGCTACAACATTACGGATATCACTCCCGGTGACGATTACGCGGCCATGAACCAGGTGCTGCGCCGTCGCTATGGTAAAGCTATCGAAGAGAGTAAGATCCCGGACGTTATCCTGATTGACGGTGGTAAAGGCCAGCTCGCCCAGGCAAAATCCGTTTTTGCCGAACTGGATGTAAGCTGGGATAAGCATCATCCGCTGCTGCTGGGCGTGGCGAAAGGCACCGATCGTAAAGCCGGGCTGGAGACGCTGTTCCTTGAGCCGGAAGGGGAGGGTTTTAGCCTGCCGCCCGACTCGCCTGCGCTCCATGTGATCCAGCATATTCGCGATGAGTCGCACGCTCATGCCATTAGCGGTCACCGTAAAAAACGGGCAAAGGTAAAAAATACCAGCACCCTGGAAACGATCGAAGGGGTCGGGCCAAAACGTCGCCAGATGTTGCTGAAATATATGGGCGGTTTGCAAGGATTACTCAACGCCAGCGTAGAGGAAATTGCAAAAGTGCCAGGTATTTCGCAAGGGCTGGCAGAAAAGATCTACTACTCGTTGAAACATTGAGGGCTCTGTAGCAACATAGGGCTAATAATTACTGACAACAAACAGTTACCGTCACTATGCGATTAAATATCCCTACATTGCTGACGCTTTTCCGCGTCGTTCTCATTCCTTTCTTCGTACTGGCGTTTTATCTGCCATTTGTCTGGGCGCCTTTCGCATGTGCACTTATCTTTTTTGTTGCGGCAGTCACTGACTGGTTCGACGGCTACCTGGCGCGTCGCTGGAATCAAAGCACCCGTTTCGGCGCGTTCCTCGATCCTGTGGCTGACAAGGTGATGGTGGCCATTGCCATGGTGCTGGTGGTTGAGCACTATCACAGCTGGTGGGTCACACTGCCTGCGGCGACCATGATAGCCCGTGAAATTATTATCTCTGCCCTGCGCGAGTGGATGGCGGAGCTGGGTAAACGCAGCAGCGTGGCCGTCTCCTGGATCGGCAAGGTCAAAACCACCGCGCAGATGGCGGCGCTGGTATGGATGCTGTGGCGTCCAAACGAGTGGGTAGAGTGGGCAGGTATTGGCCTGTTTATGGTCGCTGCGGTGCTGACCCTGTGGTCAATGTTGCAATATTTGAACGCCGCGCGCGGCGATTTGCTTGATCAGTGATCGTTTCGGCGCAATTTTCAGCAAACGATCTATCCTTGCGAAAATTAACGTTGACTCAAAGCGTCAGGTAAGTAGAATGCAACGCATCGAACGACGGCACGGCCCGTTAGTCGATAGCAAAATCAAGTGATTAGCATAATGACTTGATGAATGCGGGAATAGCTCAGTTGGTAGAGCACGACCTTGCCAAGGTCGGGGTCGCGAGTTCGAGTCTCGTTTCCCGCTCCAAATTTAAGACATGCGCAACAGCGGGTGTCAGTCGCAAGACAAAAGATTTAAGGCGCGTTAGCAAAGCGGTTATGTAGCGGATTGCAAATCCGTCTAGTCCGGTTCGACTCCGGAACGCGCCTCCACTTTCTTCCCGAGGCCGGATGGTGGAATCGGTAGACACAAGGGATTTAAAATCCCTCGGCGTTCGCGCTGTGTGGGTTCAAGTCCCACTCCGGCTACCATGGGAAAGACAAGAATAATCAAAGCAATAAGCAGTGTCGTGAAACCACCGAAAGGTGGTTTTTTTGTGCCTGAAATATCGCCATTTAATGAGGACATTACTGTTCCCCGACTACCGGAAAGATAGATATTGTATGATTATAGCAAGTTGTGTATAAGTATTTTTACGGCATTTAATTATCAGTTTTTGCTAAGGAAGGTGCGAATAAGCAGGTCATTTCTTCCCAAGCTGACTCGCTGATTAAAATTTCGCGGATCTGGGCCGATTTTTTTCCCGCAAACACATCGAATCAGCCTATTTAGGCTATT
>NZ_VDAM01000001.1:3884190-3938021 GCF_019584355.1 Leclercia sp. EC_58 | reverse complement strand
TTAGTGCTGAATTCACTATCGGCGAAGGTGAGTTGATGGCTCATGATGTCCCTCTGGGATGCGCTCCGGATGAATATGATGATCTCATATCAGGAACTTGTTCGCACCTTCCCTAAGAGTCTTGTCAAATCTGAATTCCTCTTAGTTTCCAAATCATTGAATGAGAATTAAATCGAGAACAAGGTATTTTATATGTGTGCCTTCTTAGATTTTCTCAACTTACTGATCATGCTTAGATATGACAGTGATCTTCTCACATGAGCGTTCTCAGTTAAGTCGCCACCCGGCCTACATGCCATCCCTATGCCTAAAGTGACTACAATCTGTTGGAGTGACTTCTTAAGTTCATGAGCTATAACAAAAAGCTCCAGAGCCTCTTTTCCAGCGTAAAATGATGACAGAGCAAGAGACTGCAAGGTATACATAAAATTCAGAAGTAGATTGTAATCTTCAGATCCTTATACCCCCACGTGACCAATCAACTGAACCTAAATGAAGAGGCATTATTCCAAAAAGGAGATCTTTTATACGATAATCTGTACGTGATCAGGAAGGTGCTTACTGAACTTCTTGATTGAAGATTCGATGGCATCTTTTGTAATCTCAAAGAGGATGTCGAGTTCCGTTTCCCCTTTCCTTTTTGCACCAAATCGTTCATGGAATTTTATAACTGATGAATTACCCTTTCTTACATCAAAATGGGATTTTTCGAACCCTAAGTGCAACGCGTAAGTGTATAAAAGTAAAGAAGATTCTACAGCGTAATGAGATGGAGAGTCCTTTGAAATTACCCAGGAACCCCAACAAAACGAATCACCGATTTGCTCATACATTCGCACAGTCCCATATTTAACTTCATTGTGTCCTTCAATTATAAAGTAAGCTTGGCCACTGCTTTCCAAGTACGAGTTAAGCCATTCTCTTTGTTTTTCAATATCATCGGATGTTGAGCTGATAAACCGGCTTTTCATTGGATCGGTTCTTAGGTGCACAATAAACTCAGCATCATTAGGGGTCACATTCCTTAAAGTGATTGTTTTACCAACAATTTTTTCTGCTTGCATGATTTTAGGTACCATTGAGTTGCTATTCATTAGCAAAACCTCCTGAACAATAACAGGCATATCATAAAAAGTTCTTAATATAGAAGCTAGCGGTCATTATGAGAGAAGAGTATGGCCGTGATAGAAATCGATATAAATTTATTCAAGGGGAGCCGGTAAATCTTTGGTTAACTTTTGCGAGTTGATTTTAGGGGCTTGCACTTGCGTCATGTACAGTATGGTTAACGGGCTAAAATAAAGCGTTATCATATATACCCTCATTTGAGGATTTTGAGAATGACGGTAGGAAGCATCTCTGAACAACTTATACTACTAATTTATGCTAGTTTTTTTGTGCCTGAAATTCAGCGCCCTCTCAAACTTTCCTCGTATTCACCGGAATTAATCACCTTTCTTTACGACCAGCTTCGCGTTACGGATAACTATTCTGTAAAAAGGTAGTACTCGCTAATAACGACAACTTCGCGAGGGGTTCAAAATGAACAAACTGACCTTGATTACCGCGTTGGTGACATTCGCTGCATCATGCGCCTGGGCTGCGGGCGATGACGATATCATCTATGACAGCCAGGGCCATCCCATCCGCCATGATAAGCAGGATGATGATCAGGGCCAACAGCGCAGTGACGACCACACCAACCGGCGCAGCGAGCAGAATTAGCGGCGATCAGGGTTTACCAAACAGACGCGAAAGCTGCGCCCCTTTCAGGAAGATAAACGCTAACAGCAAGCCGCCCCACAGGGCCATGGTTATGTAGCTGCTCACGCCCAGAATATTGAGGCCGCTTTCCAGCATCTGGAGCAGGATCAGCGCCATCACCATGCCAAAGACTTTACCGAAGCCTCCGTCCGGATTTACCCCGCCCAGTACAGCCGCCAGAATCGACACCAGCAGATAAGATTCACCGTAAGAGGCCTTGGCTGAATTGAGTTTCGACATCATCAGCAGGGCGGCAATCACGCACAGTACCGAGGAGAGCACATAGACCCAGATAAGCGTTTTACGGGTATTAATCCCGGAGTAGTGGGTTGCCTGCTCGTTAGAGCCGATCAGGTAGAGGGTGCGCCCGAAGGCGGATTTTTCGAGGATCACCCACAGTACGACCACCACCGCCAGAAAAACCAGCAGCGGCAGCGGGATGCCGAAAATATTGGTGCTGTTAATCACCAGAATATAGTCCGGGAAGTTAGAGATCGCCGAACCTTTGGAGATGAGGATATTTATGCCTTTCAGCAGAGTCATGATCCCAAGGGTGGCTAAAATCGGCGAGACCCGCACCACGGCAACCAAAAATCCAATCACCGAACCGATCGCCAGGGCCATGACTAACCCGGCGGCAATCACCAGCAGCATGCTGCTGAAGGTTGGAGGATAATGGGTAGCGACCCAGGCCATCACCAGCCCGCAGGCGTTCATGGTGGCGATGATGGACAGGTTGATCCCCCCGGTGAGGATCGTCACCGCCATTGCGAGGGCCAGCACGCCGAGGATCGGCATTTGCGAGGCAATGGACTGGAAGTTAGCGGCTGACCAGAAGACCGAGGGTATCAGGAAGCTGAACGCGATCACCACCACCGCGATTAACACGCTCAGGTAAATCTCGACGCGATCCTGGGTTTTATTGGCGCTCATACTATGACTCCCTGACCTTTACGCTGACTCCATGCCGTCATGCTGATACTGGTGACAATCACCACCCCGGTAACGACCGTATGCCAGTACGAAGAGATCCCTAACAGGTTAAGACCGTTCTGCAGCACGGCGAGTAAAATCACCCCTAACAGGGTGCCGAGTAAGGTGCCGCGCCCGCCGACGATACTGGTTCCGCCTAACACCACGGCAGCGAGTACCGTCAGTTCGTAGCCCAGCAGAGAGTCGGGCGCAACGGTTAAGACGGTCGCGGATTGCACCACGCCAGCCACCCCGGACATCAGCCCCATGTAGCCATAGACAAACAGCTGCATTTTAAAGATGCCAAATCCCATGCGGGAGGCCGCCTCCCGGTTGCCGCCCATGGCATAAATCATCCGCCCGACGCTGGTTTTATTCATGATGAAGCCGGTTAACGCCACCACTGCCAGCAGGGTGATGATCGGCAGGCTTAAGCCATAGTCGTAGCCATCTGCGGCGGTGAATTTGAACAGCATCACTCCCTCTTCAAACCACTCAGGATAGCTGTAGAGCCAGACGCCTTTGGTCAGGTAGAGCAGCAGGCCGTAAAAAATATTCAGGGTTGAGATGGTGATAATGATGGAGGGCACGTTGAGCCGGTTGACCAGCGTGGCGTTGATCAACCCGAGCAGCAATCCCAGCCCCCCGGCCAGCGCAAACGCGAGGGCAAAGTTTCCGGTGGTACCCTGAATCAGCGTCACCATTACGTACTGTGAAATGATGGTCATGGCCGGAAAGGAGATATCGATCCCGCCGGAAATCAACACAATAAACAAGCCGCAGGCCAGAATAGTGAGCATGGCGTAGTTATTGATCAGATCGTAGATATTGCCGAGCGTCAGAAAGTCGCTGCTGGCAAACGACAGGTAGCCGCCAATCACCAGTATGGTCAGGCCTAAAAACAGCTCGTGGGTTTTGATCCCGAATTTATTAACCATTAACCACCTCCGCCAGCGCGGCTTCCGAGGTCTTTTCCGGGAGGAGTTCCGCGACGATCTCACCCTTGCGCATGACTAGAATACGATGGCTATTGAAGTAGGCTTCATCGATCTCATCGGTGATCATCAGCACCGCGATCCCCTGGCGCGACAGGGCGGAGATGATTTGATAGATCCCCGCTTTATTGGCAATGTCCACCCCGACGGTGGGGGAGTCGAGGATCAGCACCCTGGGATTGATCGCCAGCCATTTGGCTATCGCCACACGCTGGGCATTGCCCCCGGAGAGGGTATTGACCGGCAGGTTGACGCTGCCAATTTTAATGCTCAGCTGCTCGACTAAATCGGCAACGACGCGGTCCGCTTTGGCTCTGTCTAACAATTTAAAGGGCGTTTTAAGCCGTCGCAGCACGGTAGAGATAATGTTGTCGTTAATGGACTGTTCCATCACCAGGCCGGTGCTCATCCGGTCTTCGGAGACATAGCCAATCCCGGCATTGATCGCATCCCGGTTGCTGGCGAAGCGCACCGCTTTGCCTGCCAGCACGATCTCCCCGGAATCAGGCTGTGTGAGCCCAAACAGGCTCAGGCAAAGCTCTGTTCTGCCCGCACCGAGTAATCCGGTAATGGCGAGGATCTCACCCTGATGCACCTGAAATGAGATGTTCGTGTATTGGTGCTGCTTAGTGAGGTTCTTAACGCTCAGCGCTACGTCGCCTAGTTTTTCTACCGGCGGTAATAGCGCATACGAAAACTCTTTACCGGTCATCAGAAAAGCGAGTTTTTTATTATTGATGTCGCTGGCAGGCCAGGTGCCAACCAGGGCGCCATTTTTGAGCACGCTGATACGGTCGGAAATAGAGAGCACTTCATCCAGACGGTGGCTGACAAACACGACGCAAATGTTCCTTTTCTTTAAATCGCCAATCACCCGCAGCAGTCCTTTTACCTCCTGCATGGTGAGGGAGGCGGTGGGCTCATCCATAATAATCAGCCTGGCTTCCTGGGCCAGCGCCCGGCAGATCGCCACAATCTGGCGCTGGGCAATGGGCAGGGACTCCACATTGGCATTCAGATCCAGCTCCGCCTCAATGCTTTTCACGGTGCGCGCGGCGATGCGATGGATCTCACCCTTATTCACCAGCAGGTTATGGTGATGCTGGTGGATAGCGATGTTTTCCGCCACGGTGAGATTCGGGAACAGAGAGAGATCCTGATAAATAACCTGAATCCCGGCTTTCACCGAGTCGATGGGGGAGAGGTGGGAGCGGGGCTTACCGTCAATGACGATCTGAAAGCCGGGATCGGGTTTATAGACGCCAGAAATAATTTTAATCAGCGTCGATTTGCCGCAGCCGTTCTGCCCGGCCAGACAGTGGACCTCCCCGGGAAATAGCGTCAGGTCGATGTTATCCAGCGCCTTCACACCGTAGAACGTTTTGCTGATATGACCCAGTGAAATAAACGGCTCCATTATTACCTCTCAGGGGCTCACCCAGCACGCCCATATTGCGACCATCGCAGCAGGGCGTGCAGAACCAACGGATTAATACAGGCTGTCGATATTTTCTTTCGTCACGCGCAGGACTTTGTGGAATTTGATGATGCGTTTTTCGGTATCCACATCCGCTTTACCGAGGTTAGGGATCTCAAGACCCTGGGTAATCTCTTCTCCCTTCAGAACCTTGTCGGCCACGGCGGTAATGGCGTAACCCGCAGAGGCCGGGTCGTAGGTGATGCCCATGGCGATATCACCGCTCTTAATCAGGGAAGCGGCCTGAGAGGGGATCATCATGCCGTAAACAAACACTTTGCCTTTCGCCCGTTTCTCTTTTACCGCGCGGCCCGCACCAATTGGCCCCTGAGAGCCAAAGGAGACAATCCCTTTCAGGTCGGGGTGAGCTTTCATCAGGTCGATGGTGGTCCGGCGGGCATCGTCGATATTCTCGGCCACCGGCATACGGCTGGTGACTTCATGCATATTCGGGTAGTGCTCTTTCTGATATTTGACGAACAAGTCCGCCCACAGGTTATGTTGCGGCACGGTCAGACTGCCGACATAAATAACATAGCCTCCTTTACCGCCCATGGCTTTGGCCATCTCTTCGACGTTATCGGCGGCAAATTTTTCGTTATCAATAATTTCAACGTCCCAGTTGGCGCTCGGTTGCCCGGGAGATTCATTGGTTAATACCACGATGCCAGCATCCCGCGCCTTTTTAAATACCGGCTCGAGCACATCGGCATCGTTGGGGACAATCCCGATCGCCGATACTTTTTTCGCGATTAAGTCCTCAATAATTTTCACCTGCTGCGGGGCATCGGTGCTGGAAGGGCCTACCTGAGAGGCTTTAATACCGAGGTCACTGCCGGCTTTGGTGACACCTTCCCCCATACGATTAAACCAGGGCATGCCATCTATTTTTGAAATATTTACCACTTCAATTTCTTTCGCCATTGCGGAAGTGGAAAATACCATCAATCCGAGCAAACCAGCCGACAGTAATTTTGTTAAGCACATTTTACTCATCTCATACCTCTGAATGGTGGTGAAAATAAATGATAGTGATAACGTTGTTTCGCTGTTTGACCTACCCGTGTTCATTTTTAATATTAGGTGATAATAATCCTTCCCTCGCAGACTTTATCCCGGATAAAGTCAGGGGAAATAGCGAGTTAGCTCCGCTGGATTAAAGAATTAACAGTAGGGTTTTCATATTTATAATGTTATGGAACTACTGGCTCATCGCATGGACTATTATGCCAATACTCTGTTTTGGGATTTACGTCACTTATCAGGCTTCCTGCGCCATCCGCCGGGCGAAGCAACGGTATGGCGCGTTTCAGGGAAACTGCCGCTTTTTTTGACCTCAAGCCTGTACAACCGACGCTGAAAAGCGCCTAATACCGTCTCCAAAATTTCTATCATTCACAGTTAACAGGTCTGTTATTGATGAATAAATCCCATCGCTTCGCGCCAGCGCCTGTCTGCTGTGATGATCCTCTGTGCTGTCGGCCCGTTTTGCCGTCGCCAGACTCATTTTCAAGGGACAGATAGCCATGCAGCGTCGACAATTTCTTAAAAATAGCGTTCTTCTTTCTGCCGCAGGCCTGGTGGGCCCGGCCGTTGCCAGCAAGACGGTAGTGCAAAACAACGCTCCGCTTGCCGCTCCGGTGATGCGCCGCCGCTTTGTCTTGTCGCAAACCTATAAACTGGCGCCACCGCAGGGCTCCAGCGGCGTCGTTAAGCTGTGGATCCCGCTCCCGGTGGATACTGCCTTTCAGCAGATGACCGGCATGGCGTTTACCGGCAACTATCAGCAGGCCTATGTCACCACCAACAACACTTATGGCGCGAAAACTTTATTCGCAACCTGGCCAAAAAGTGAAGGCGATCTGCTGCTTCAGCTCGATCTTGAGATCGAAACTGCGGACTGGGAGCCACTGAAACATGACGCGCTGAAAAACTGGCAGGCACCGGAACAGATTATTTATCCGCTGGCGGTGAAGCCATACCTGCTGCCAACAACGCACACACCGGTTGATGGCCTGGTGCGCGAAACGGCGCAAAAAATTACCGGCGGCGAAACCGATCCACTGAAGAAAGCGCGCCTCATTTACGAATGGGTCAGCAGCCATATGGAGCGCGATAACGACGTTATCGGCTGTGGCACCGGTGATGTGGCGACCATTCTGCAAAGCGGCAAGCTCAGCGGCAAATGCACCGACATCAGCTCGGTGTTTGTTGCCCTGGCGCGCGCCAGCGGCATCCCGGCGCGGGAACTGTTCGGTATTCGTCTGGGTAGAGCCAACAAGCTGGAGCGCTACTCCGCCAGCGCCTTCGGCAAGGCCGATAGCGCGGGGGTGGCGGACGTCAGCGGCGGACAGCACTGTCGGGCGGAGTTTTATCTGGCCGGTTACGGCTGGCTGCCGTGCGACCCGGCGGACGTCACCAAAATGCGCCTGGCGGAGAAAAAAGCCCATCAGGATCCCGATGTGCAGGCGGTGAATGCTTACCTGTTTGGCAACTGGGAGATGAACTGGGTGGGCTTCAACTACGGGCGCGATTTCGAGCTGTACCCGGCGACGGAGCAGGGGGCGGTAAATAACTTTGGCTACCCCTATGCCGAGGTGGACGGCGATCCGATCAATTTTTACGATCCAAAGGTGTTCACTTACCACTATGTCTCAACTGAACAACGCTAAGGGGGCAGGCCTTACCCTGCTGACGGCAGCCGCGGCTGCCGTTACCGCCGGGCTCTGCTGCGTCGGACCGCTGCTCTACCTGCTTTTTGGCATCTCAGCGGCGGGGTTTGCCGGGCTCAGCCAGTTTGAGTTTCTGCGCCTGCCGATGATTGCGCTCTCCCTCGGGCTGATGCTGCGGGTGTTCTGGCGGCTCTATTTTTCTAAAAGGCTGTGGTGTACCGGGCGTTTAACCCTGGGGCAGATGCGTCTGCTGTTCTGGCTCTCGCTGCCGATACTACTGCTGGTGCTGTTCTACCCCACGGTGGTAGCCTGGATTTATGAGGTGATGGAATGAAACGACTATTAATAAGCGCCTGTCTGCTGCTTCCGCTGTTTGCCCAGGCCGCGAATGAAAAAGTGGTGCTGGATGTGCAGGGCATGACCTGTTCGCTGTGCGTCATTTCGGTTAACCAGGCCCTGCGTGAAACGGAAGGGGTGGTGAAAGCGAAAGCGTCGTTGAAGACACGCCAAACCGACGTCATCGTCCCGGAAGGTTTCCCGACCGAGACATTATTACAGGCGGTGGCGAAAACGGGATATACGGCAACCGTGAACCGTATTGAAAAACCGTAAATATAATAATTACGTATTATGGCTTAATTATTGTTGTCGTACTGGCGCCTTTCTGAAATATCAGGAAAGGCGCCTTATCACACGAATATTGATAAATTATGATGATATTACTTCAGTTTGATAAATATTACGTTACAAAACGTTGACCTTCCTGCCCGTGCGCTCTATCTTAGGATTAGTTTCTCCATAAATTGCTCCATTTTTATCCCTGTATCGCTTTTTATGGCGCTGGGTTATTCCCTCGCTGCGGCTTATTGTGGATTACGGTCAATATGAATATAACCGCGAGTAAATATACCCTCTGGATGCGCGATGTTTCCCTTAATCCATGGGCCGCTTTTTATTTCCTGCAATCCGTACTGATTAATTATTCGTTTGGATATTCATTCAGCCTGCTGTATTCCGTGGCATTTAGCTGTGTGCTTTTTGTCCTGTGGCGGATCGCGCCTCGCGTGCAGAAAGGGTTTATTGCCCTGTGTAGCCTGCTGGCGGCCATCTACTTCCCCTTTGAGCAGGCCTATGGCGCACCGAACTTTAATACCCTGCTGGCGCTGCACTCCACCAACTTCAGTGAGTCCGTCGAGATCCTGACAATATTCCCGTGGCACAGCTATCTGGTCTCATTGATCATTCTGGCGCTGGGCGGGGTGGCGCTCCGGCGTAAAAGTACGCCAAAACTGCCGTGGCGCCGCGTGGATATGCTCTGCCTGGCCTTCAGCGTCGCCTGTTTCTTTATGACGCCGATGAAAAATCTGGTCCACTGGGGAAACTTCACCCTGCTGGATGTGGGCTATCCGGTGTTCCGCTTCGTGAAAGACGTGGTGATCAACAACCACGAAGTGGTGCAGGAAAAAGCGCACATGCTGGAGCTGGCTAAACTGAAGGACAACTGGACCGTGCTGGCGGTGAAGCCCCGCTACCACAACTACGTGGTGGTGATCGGTGAAAGTGCGCGTCGGGATGCCTTAGGCGCTTTTGGCGGACAGTGGAATAACACCCCCTTTGCCAGCACGGTTAAGGGCACGTTGTTCACGGATTATGTCTCCTCCAGTGCCTCGACCCAAACCTCGCTGGGCCTCTCCATGGCCCGGGTGAGCGGGGGAAATCCGGAGTATCAGAATAACTTCGTCACGCTGGCAAACCGCGCCGGATTCCAGACCTGGTGGTTCTCCAATCAGGGACAAATTGGTGAAAACGATACCGCTGTCGCCAGTATTGCGAAGCGTGCGAATAACGTGCAGTTTTTACGCAAAGGTTATTATGAAGATGAAAATAATCCCCGGGATGAAACCTTATTACAGATGACGCAGCAGGTGCTTTCTACCCGGCACAGCCAAACGCAGCTGATCGTCCTGCATTTGATGGGCTCACATCCCCAGGCCTGCGAGCGCACCCAGGGAAAATATGGTGAATTTGTGCAGTCGAAAGAGACCTCCTGCTACATCTACAGCATCACCCAGACCGACACCCTGTTAAAACAGCTTTATCAGCAGCTACAAAATAGCGGCGACAGCTTCTCGATGGTCTATTTCTCCGATCACGGTCTGACCTATAAATCCCGTCTGACCGGGGGGCAGTATATGGGGCATGGTGATGCCTTCCAGCAAAACTATCAGGTGCCCTTTATGATCATGTCGAGCGATGACAAAGAGCATCGCCTGATTAAAGCCCGCCGCTCCGCCAATGATTTTCTCGATTTCTTCTCCGTCTGGACCGGGATCGAGGCGAAAGAGTTAAGCCCGAAATACCCCTTTGTCTCGGAGCAGGATGTGGGCTCTCCCACGGTGACCAACTTTAAGCAGCAGAAAGTGAATTACGCGCAGTTGCCTGACGATCTTCATTGATAACGCCAGTCAGGGAGACCTGACTGGCGGGCTTCCGCTCAGACACCGCCCAGATAAGCCTTTCTGACCTCCTGATTGCCGAGCAGCTCTTCGCCGCTGCCGCTCAGGCGGATCTGTCCGTTGACCATCACATAGCCCCGGTCGGAGAGCTTCAGCGCATGGTGCGCGTTCTGCTCCACCAGGAAAATGGTCATCCCGTTGCGCGCCAGCTCCCGCAGAGTCTGGAAGATCTGCTTCACCACTATCGGCGCTAAACCCAGGCTCGGCTCATCCAGCAGTAACAGTTTGGGGCGGCTCATCAGGGCGCGGGCGATGGCCAGCATCTGTTGTTCGCCGCCGGACATGGTCATCGCCCGCTGTTTGCGCCGCTCCTTCAGGCGCGGAAAGAGATCAAACATGCTCTGCAGATCCCCGGCCGCATACTGGTTGCCAATGGGGATGGTGCCCATCAGCAGATTCTCTTCGACCGTCATATCGGGAAAGATCCGTCGTCCTTCCGGGGCCTGCGCAATGCCGCCCGATGCGACATAGTGGGTCGATTTATGGCTGATATCTTCGCCGCAAAACAGAATTTGCCCGTCGCGCACCCGGGGCTGACCGAAAATGGACATCAGCAGGGTCGATTTTCCCGCCCCGTTAGCGCCGATCAGCGCTACGGTTTCGCCGGGATTCACCTGCAATGAAACCTGCTTTAGCGCCTGGATCACCCCGTAATAGACATCCACCTGACGAAACTCCAGCATCGCCTCACTCATACACTGACCTCGCACTCATCGGTGCCCAGATAGGCGGCAATGACTTTTTCATCGTGCTGGATCTGTTCGGGTTTACCCTGGGCGATCACATCCCCGTGGTCGAGGACGATGATGTGATCGGAAATCTCCATCACCATGCCCATATCGTGCTCGATCAGCAGGACGGTGATGTCATGGCGATCGCGCAGGAAGCGGATGATGTTACTCAGCGTGTGGGTCTCCACCGGGTTAAGCCCGGCGGCTGGTTCATCAAGACAGATCATCTCCGGGCCGGTACACATGGCGCGGGCAATTTCGAGCCGCCGCTGCTGGCCGTAGGAGATCTCGCCCGCCAGCCGGTTGGCGCAATCCACCAGATCCACCACCTCCAGCCAGTAGAAGGCCCGATCCAGGGCGTCGCTCTCCGCTCGTCGGTAGGCGGGGGTATTCAGCACCCCGGCCAGCAGGTTGCGGTTCACCTGCATGTGCTGGGCCACCAGCAGGTTCTCCACCACCGACATCTCGCGGAACAGGCGGATATTCTGGAAGGTGCGCGCCAGCCCGGCCCGGTTCACCAGATGGGTGCCGCCAAACATCTTGTAGTAGAGACGCTGGCCGAACTGCGCCGGGTTGATCCAGTCTCCCGGCTGGAATTTCTGCCCGAGGACCTGGATCACGTTGGTGGTTTTACTGCGGGTATTGAACAGAATATTGCCGCCGGAGGCTTTATAAAACCCGGTCAGACAGTTGAAGACCGTAGTTTTCCCCGCGCCGTTTGGCCCGATCAGGGCGGTGATAGAGCCGCGCTGCACCTCCAGATTGACGTCGTTTAGCGCCTTGATGCCGCCAAAATGCATCATCAGATGCTCCACGCTCAGGATAGTCCCGTTCATGGCACCACTCCTTTTCGCACCGCGAAGCCGGTACGGTTGATGCGGATAAGTCCGCGCGGTCGCCAGATCATCATTACCACCATCAGGATGCCAAACAGCAGCACCCGGTACTCCGCGAAGGTACGCAATAGCTCCGGTGTCACGGTGAGCACGAAGGCCGCCAGCACCACCCCGACGGTGGAACCCATTCCGCCCAACACCACGATGGCGAGGATCAGGGCCGACTCAAAGAAGGTGAACGAGGTGGGGTTAACGAACCCCTGATAGGTGGCGAAGAATACCCCGGCGATCCCCGCGGTAGAGGCCCCAAGGGTAAAGGCCGACAGTTTCACCAGCACATGGTTAAGGCCCATGGAACGGCAGGCAATTTCGTCTTCGCGCAGCGCTTCCCAGGCGCGGCCAATGGGCATCCGCGTCAGGCGATGCTTGATGTAGAGCACCAGCAGCACCACCAGTAGCAGCACGGCGTAGATGAAGATGAACTTTAGATTGGGGTTAAAGGTCAGGTTAAAAAACTCGTGGAACGGGACGCCGCCCTCTTTCGCCCGCCGACCAAACTCCAGCCCGAAAAAAGTGGGGGGTGGGGCGGAGACGCCGTTCGGCCCGCCGGTAAAGGTCAGCCAGTTGTTCAGCACCAGACGGATGATCTCCCCGAAGCCGAGAGTCACAATCGCCAGATAGTCACCATGCATCCGCAGCACCGGGAAGCCGAGCAGGGCGCCTGCGGCAGCGGCCATGAGCGCCGCCAGGGGGAGCATGGTCCAGAAGCCGAGCCCCAGATACTGATAGCCCAGCGCCAGCCCGTAGGCGCCGATGGCGTAAAAGGCGACGTAGCCAAGATCCAACAGCCCCGCGAGCCCGACCACGATGTTCAGCCCGAGGCCGAGCAGGACGTAGATCAGGCCGAGGATCGCCACCGTCAGCACGTATTTGGTGGCGAGGAAAGGAAAACAGACCGCCAGAGCGATAATGAGCGGCAGGATCCAGCGCATCCGGCTTTTGTACTCCGGCGGGCGCACGTAAACCCCGGCGCTGTCGCTCTCGAAACGCGCGGAGAGACGCCTGCCCGGCGCGGTCATTAAAAAGGCGCTAAGTAAAAAACGTCCTGTCATTACCGTGGCGATGATCCACGCCAGGCGTCGCCCTTCGAAGTTAAAGCTGTAGCCATCCAGCACCACACCCGCCACCGGACCGAAAATAATCAGCGCGACCATGCCCGCAAAAATGGCGTCGAGGAGGCAGCGTTTGAGTGAAAAGCCGTCGTGAGCAACGGGCTGTGAAACGATCTGAGACGTCATGTTGTTTCTCTCACACTTTGGCCACGACGGGACGGCCAAGCAGTCCCTGAGGACGGAAAATAAGGATCACCACCAGCAACCCAAAGGAGAAGACATCTTTATAATCGGTGTTGACCATGCCCGAGAACTGCGCCTCGGCGATGCCGAGGATTAACCCCCCTAACATGGCACCAGGCAGGGAGCCGATCCCCCCGAGCACGGCGGCGGTAAAGGCTTTAATCCCGATGATAAACCCGGCGTAAAAATCAAAGGTGCCGTAGTTCATGGTGATCAGCACGCCCGCCAGCCCGGCCATCGCCGCGCCAATCACGAACACCAGGGAGATAATCCGGTCGGTATTGATGCCGAGAATCGACGCCATCTTGCGATCCTGCTGCACGGCGCGACACATCCGCCCTAGACGGGTGTTGCTGATGATCCAGGTCAGCACCAGCATCCCGGTAAACGAGGCGATCAGAATGAAGACTTTGGTGTAGGTGATCTGCACAAAGCCTTCGCCAATGTGAAAGCGAAGCACACCATCGAGCATGGTGGGCACCCCTTGCTGGCGTGGGCCCTGGCTGAGCTGAGCGTAGTTTTGCAGGATCAACGACATGCCGATGGCGGAGATCAGCGGGGCCAGGCGCGTAGAGTTACGCAGCGGTTTATAGGCGATCCGCTCGATGGTCCAGCCATAGACGCCCGTTACCACGATGGTGAAGACCAGCGTGCCGAGGATCAGCAGCGGAAAAGATTCCAGCCCGAAGAAGGAGAGGAGCGCCAGGCCGATGGCGCAGAGATAGGCGGAGATCATATAGACTTCGCCGTGGGCGAAGTTAATCATGCCAATAATGCCGTAGACCATGGTATAGCCGATGGCGATCAATCCGTAGACCGACCCCAGCGTTAAGCCATTGATTAGCTGCTGCAGAAAGAAAGTTTCCATCATCGCGCGCTCGTGTTACAGGCCGCAGGTTGCGCTGCGGCCCGATGGTTATAGTGCGTCGGTATGTCGCCATACCGACGTTGAGCGGTTACTGCACTTCCTTATATTTGCCCTTGTCGTCCCACTCGTACACCACGTAGTCGGAGACTTTCAGGTCGCCTTTGCTGTCCCAGGATTTTTTGCCCATCACGGTATCCACCGAATTGGCCTTCAGCCATTCGCTGGCTTTGGCCGGATCGGCCCCGCCCGCAGCTTTAAATGCCGCAGCAATGGCCTGTACAGAGGCGTAGGCGTAGAGGGTATAGCCTTCCGGCTCGAATTTACTGGCGCGGAATTTGTCGATCACCGCTTTGCCTTCCGGGATCAGGCGCGGGTCTTTACCGAAGGTCATGTAGATGCCGTTGGTGTACTGCGCACCCCCGGCAGCGGTGACCATCTCTTCATTGACGATGCAGTCCCCGGAGAAGAATTTCGCCTGCACGCCCTGCTCACGCATCTGACGCACCAGCGGGCCCGCTTCCGGATGGCAGCCGCCAAAGAAAACCACGTCTGGCTTCTGGGCGCCGATTTTGGTCACCAGCGCGTTGAAGTCTTTTTCGCCGCGGGACAGCCCTTCATACATCACGTTCTGCACGCCACGTTTTGCCAGCGCCGCTTTGGTAGCATCAGCCAGACCCTGCCCGTAGGTGTCCTTGTCGTGAATAATCGCCACCCGTTTGGCTTTCAGCTTGTCAATAATGAAATCGCTGGCGATCTGGCCCTGCTGATCATCGCGCCCGCACATGCGGAACATATCGCTCATGCCGCGCTCGGTGATCTGCGGGTTGGTAGAGCCGGGGGTGATGGCCAGCACGCCTGCGTCGTTATAGACCTCCGAGGCTGGCATGGTGGAGGAGGAGCAGAAGTGGCCGACCACGGCTTTAACTTTATCCTGATCCACCAGACGGTTAGCCACCGACACAGCCTGCTTCGGTTCGCAGGCGTCATCGCCCTGCACCAGTTTGATCTTTTCACCATTAATGCCGCCCGCGGCGTTGATATCTTCCGCAGCCTGCGTTGCGCCGTGCCAGTACTGATCCCCGTACGTGGCGTTCGGTCCGGTAAAGGGACCCGCCACACCAATCACGATATCAGCCTGGGCGGAAAACGCCGTGACCAGGCAGCCTGCCAGAACAAGAGAAAGAGGACTTCTGATGAATTTCAGCGACATTATGATCTACCTTTTCTGAGTGATTTTTGCACAACCGTGTGTAGTCGAACGCCTGAAGGCGTACCCAATCCAAAAATGCATTGCACAATACGGACGACAAACTGCAGAAACAGGCGAGGGTGTCTGACGCATTTCCTCGACAGAACAACATTAAGCAAAATGGTTGCCAGAACGGGCAGCGTAGGGCCTTGTTTCGACAATTTTCAGTATAGAGCGCCGTTTTACGCCGCCCGGCGGCACGAAGTGAAATTACAGCGGGGATCACATCTCATTAACAACAAAGCACATAACTTGTGCAACGGTCACGATTTAAGCGGTTTTGCACCAGCAAAGACCGCGGATCATCAGGGAAGAGAACCGTTTCTGTGTTACCCTGCACCCCATTCTATTCTGCAGGAGATCTACCCATGACTGAAGGCCCGTTAAACGAAACCGAAATGGAGTGGCTGGAAGAGACCTTAATGACCTACGGTCATGATGACGAGTCCGTTATGGATGTCTCAGAACTCGACGGTATGCTGACTGCGGTGCTGTCCGGCCCCGTGGTGGTGGAACCGGATCGCTGGCTGGTGGCGGTGTGGGGCGGCGAAAAGAACATTCCGCGCTGGAAGAACGAGCGTGAGATGAACCGCTTCATCGATCTCTGCTTCAAGCATATGAACGATATCGCCGAACGCCTGAGCGACTACCCGGATCAGTTTGAACCGATGTTCGGTATGAACGATGTCAACGGTGAAACCTATACCGTGGTGGAAGAGTGGTGCTTCGGCTATATGCGCGGCGTGGCGCTGACCGACTGGTCATCCCTGCCGGAGTCGCTGCGTGCCGATCTGGATTTAATTGCCCTGCACGGCTCCGAAGAGAACTTTGAGCGCCTGGATTCTTTCAGTGAAGAAGAGTTCCAGCAGAGCATCGAGGGCATTCGTCCGGCAGCGCTGCGTCTGTATAACTACTGGATTGCCAACCCGCAAGAGCCGGTTACTCAGCAGCCGGTGATCAACGGCACCAAAGTGGGGCGCAACGATCCCTGTCCGTGCGGCAGCGGCAAGAAATTCAAGAACTGCTGTCTGCATTAACAGCGCCCGGCGGCGCTTCGCTTGCGCGGGCCTCAATATCCGTAGGCCGGGTAAGCGCAGCGCCACCCGGCATCATTGCACGTTATCCCACCTCTGGCAGCAACCCCGCCGTAATCCCGAACTGCACCAGGACTATCGCGATCCCGCAGGCAAAGACCAGACAGAGCGCAGGCTTACCGCCTGGTACCCGGTAGTTCCCTTCAGGATGGTGCTGACGGCTTTGCCAGACCAGCAGCGAGGGCAGCAGCAGCGCCAGCACCGCCAGCGCCACGCCTGCATAACCCAGCGCCATCACAAAACCCCGAGGGTAGAACAGCGCGAAGGCCAGCGGCGGCAGAAAGGTGATTGCCCCGGTCTGAATACGTCCGCTGACCGTGCGGCTGCGCTGGAACAGGTCGGCGAGGTAGTCGAACAGGCCCAGCGCCACCCCCAGGAATGAGGTCGCCAGGGCGAGATCGGCAAACAGATGCACCGCCAGCTCAACGTGCGGCGAGGCAACCACTTCGCGTACGGCCTGCAACAGCCCGTTCAGCCCACTATGGTTTGCCAGCATCCCCATGAAGCTCGACGAGTTGATACTGCCGAGGGTCACCAGCTGCCAGAAGATATACGCCACCAGCGGAATAGCGCTACCGGTGATAAAGATCCAGCGCAGCTTGCGCACGTTGCCATTCATATAGCTCACGATGCTCGGCACGCTGCCGTGGAAACCAAACGAGGTAAAAATGACCGGGATAGCCGACAGAGCCAGCCCTTTCTCCACCGGCAGCGTCAGTAAGTTGACCTTATGAATATGCGGGGCCAGCAGGGCCAGCATCACCACCAGGAAGACTATTTTTGCCGAGAACAGGAGGCGGTTGAACAGATCCACCAGCGACGTACCCACACAGACCACGCCCCCGCCAATCAGGGTAAATAAGAGCACCCCGGTAGCGGGGGAGATATCAGCGTTGAACCCGTCATTGACGCTGGAGGCGATCAACTCCCCGGCACCGCTGATGTAGGCTGCCGTCAGGGCATACATCAGGAACATCATGCTAAAGCCGGTGATCCACTGGCCAAATCGCCCCAGATAACGGCCGGCCAGCGATCCCAGCCCGGTATCGGCAGGAACGTGTTGATACACTTCGAGCAGCAACAGGGCGGTGTAACACATCAGTGCCCACAGTACGCCCAGTAACACCAGCGTAACGCCAAAACCGACACCTGCCGCCGCCAGCGGCATCGCCAGCATCCCGGCGCCAATCGTCGTTCCGGCGACGATAAAAATACTACCCAGCGTTCTGTTCTTCACGTTTTCCTCTAAAACCCTACGGCACAACGACAAAATCTGCGGCGCAGAGTAAGGGAAAAGGACGGGCTCGTCAAACCGGCGTTACAACCGCTGTAATGGAATATTTACGCTATCTAACTTAAGCGTCGCTCTGGTCATATGCCCGTAAAAATGAGGAGGTTTGCCTACTTCATAAGAGCAATGTTTTCGCTCGATAATCAGGCGTAACGTAAACGTTTCTTATAAATATTCAAAAAAAGTGAGAAGGCGATGGCGGTCAGTAATCCCTTCTGTGCGAAATGGAGTCGTTCAGGCAATTTATTGTGTCACGGGCACTGGATAATCAGCTGGCAGGGCCAGGCGCTAACCTTACCGGAGGCGAGGCAGGAAAAGGATATGGGGACCTGGGCCATCTATTCGATCATCGATCCCGAAGATGAGACCTTTGCCCAAGGGTTGCAGGAAGATGAGTGGATTATTGAAAACGTCGAATGGCTGACCGATCTCTTTTTCGACCACGGCATCCCGCTGGAGACGGCCAGCTATCGCCAGTTTTATCAAGCGGTCAATAAACAGGACTGGCGCTGCACCAGCTGTGCGGGTTGCATGTAAACCTGCGCCAGCGCAAAACGTTGCGGGGAGGAAAGGGTTAGGCTGCGCCTTTTGTTCTGAAGGGTTTATGGCATCTATTCATGGGCACGAAGTGCTGACGATGATGATCGAGTCCGGTGAGCAATACAGCGAAGAGAGTCTGATTGCTGCGATTACGGCGCGTTTTGGTGACGAGGCGCGTTTTCACACCTGTTCAGCTGCGGATATGACGGCGGCGGAGCTGTTGGCATTTCTGGCGGCGCGCGGTAAATTCATTCCGCAGGCGTCGGGTTTTTCAACTCATGAAAGTAAAATCTGCCGCCATTAAAAATTTGCGGCGCCTGATGGCGCCGCATAAATATTAATTTTGGGCATCGAGCGTCGACAGCTCTTTATCAATAAAGTACAACCCTTCACCCGATTTTCCGGCCAGAGAAAGTTTATCGAGAACCGATTTAAACAGCTTCTCTTCTTCATGCTGTTCTGCCACATACCACTGCAGGAAATTAAAGGTAGGATAATCCTGGCTGGTCATTGCTGCGTGTACCAGTTCATTAATTTTTTGGGTGATCAGCTGTTCATGCTCGTAGGTAGCGCGGAACAGTTCATCTAATGAGGCATATTCTGCAAACGGCGATGCCACCGGGTTGATGCGCGGCAGGCTGCCGGTATCCGTAAGATAATCAAAGAGACGCTGCATGTGCGTCATCTCTTCCTGCGCGTGACGACGCATAAATGCCGCCGCGCCTTCAAAACTGTGATAGCTGCACCAGGCACTCATCTGTTGATAGAGCAGGGAGGAGTAAAGCTCCAGATTCATTTGCTCATTGAGCTTGTCGATCATTTCACTTTTAAGCATGGTGTGGCTCCGTTTTATTATTAACTGGTCAACGTGAGCGTCACTATAATTTGTTATTTATTTATTTGTAAAAAGTAAAATAAATATTTAAGCGATCATAATACGAATGGGAATAAAACGCATTGCGCGCAGCTTAAATATATTAATGAGAATTATTCTGTTTCGTGTTTAGAATATTATTGCCAGCAGAAGCGCTGGCAACGAAATTAGTAATAAGCCGAGGTCGTAACGGCAGGGGCGGGGGCGTAACCGTGGCACTGATACTGGATAGTGACGGTTTTGTTCAGACACAACGAGCCGCTGATCACGCTGCAGGTTTCGATCGGCTGACCGTAGGCCTGGGCCGTGCTGTATCCCATGGCCTGACATTCGCGGGTGGCAGTGCCACTTGTTACATAGGCATCATCATAAGAGGTCTGGAATAGTGGCTGACCATAATCAAGCCTGACGACCCCCGAGGTGACATCGACGCTGCTTACTTCAGCCTTGCGGGTGATGCCGCAACCTGCCAGTAACAGCACCAGACCGACCGTGCATAATCTCTTCATAGAACACTCTGAATGCGTTGAAATAACCTATACTAACGCCAGACGTAAAGCGCAATGCCAGGAATAACCACCTGTTCTCTCTTTTCTCTTCGCCACGACCATCCGGCTCCTTCAATCATAAGCCATCCTTTTGCGAACCGGTGTTCACATCCCTCTTCATCAAAATTGTGAGCGCATCTTTGTTTTTTTGAAACTATTTTTCACTTAATTTGAAAGTGCGTTTGCTTAGTAGTAAGGTGAGTCAGGTAAGCTATTCACAGCGGGGTGCCCCGCATCGCATTCAGGAGACGAAGTATGAAAATTGCACTGATGATGGAAAACAGCCAGGCGCAAAAAAACGCCATCATCCTCAAGGAATTGAACGCCGTTGCTGAAGAGAAAGGTTTCCCGGTTTATAACGTTGGGATGAGCGACGAAAACGATCACCACCTGACCTATATTCACCTGGGGATCATGGCGAGCATTCTGCTGAACTCTAAAGCGGTTGATTTCGTGGTGACCGGTTGCGGTACCGGCCAGGGTGCGCTGATGTCCCTGAACATCCACCCGGGCGTGGTGTGTGGCTACTGCATCGATCCTGCTGACGCCTTCCTGTTTGCGCAGATCAACAACGGTAACGCACTCGCCCTGCCATTTGCTAAAGGCTTCGGCTGGGGCGCAGAGCTGAACGTGCGCTTTATCTTTGAAAAAGCCTTCACTGGCCGTAAAGGCGAAGGTTATCCGCCAGAGCGTAAAGAGCCTCAGGTTCGCAACGCGGGCATCCTGAACCAGGTGAAAGCGGCTGTGGTGAAAGAGAACTATCTCGACACCCTGCGCGCCATCGATCCAGAGCTGGTTAAAACTGCGGTTACCGGTCAGCGTTTCCAGCAGTGCTTCTTCGAGAACTGCCAGGATAAAGAGATCGAGGCCTTTGTTCGCGGTATTATCGGCTAAGTTGCTAACACTGATAAAAAGCCAGCTTGCGCTGGCTTTTTTTATGCCTGTTTTCTGGATACCGCACTGCCGGCATCTTTTACCAGCCGCAGGGTATCGACCATCCCCAGCAGACAGACCAGCGCAATGGCTACAAACGCCAGCCGGAAGCTGATGCCCGGTAGCGACGCCATCCCCAGCCATTCGCTACACACTTCGCCGATGCGGATCCCGATGGCGCCGAGGGTGATCCCCAGCCCCACTGCCAGCTGGGTGGCGGTGGAAAATAGGGTGTTGGCATAGCTCATCTGCGGCGAAGGCACATCCGCAAACGCAAGGGTACTGATGGCGGTAAACTGAATGGAACGGAACACGCCGCCCAGATAAAGGATCAGCATAATGAGCCAAACCGGGGTTTGCGGAGTCAGGAAAGCGCAGGCCAGCAGAGCCAGCACGTTCAGCGCGCCGTTGATCAGCAGCAGCTTTTTAAACCCCAGCCCGCGAATCAGTGGCGTGGTTGCCGGTTTGATGGTCAGGTTGCCGACAAAGACGGCCAGCACCAGCAAACCGGAGTGGAACGCATCCATGCCGAATCCCACCTGAAAGAGCAGCGGCAGCAAAAACGGCACGGCGCTGATGGAGGCGCGAAACAGCGACCCGCCGTACATCGTCACCCGAAAGGTGGGTACCTGCAAGGCGTCGAGGCGGATCATCGGCCACTCGGCGCGCCGGAAATGGCGCAGGGCATAAATCATGGTCACCATCCCTGTTGCCAGCAGCGCAAGGGTCATGCCTGTATTCATCTCCTGCGCCCCCATCATCTCCATGGCATAGACCAGACTCACCATCGCCACTGAGGTGGCGATAAAGCCCGGCGTATCGAACGGGCGACGGGCCTCTTCATAGATATCGGGAATAATGCGCAGCGCCAGCACGATAGCTATCAGCCCTAACGGCACGTTAATAAAGAAGATCCAGCGCCAGTTGGCATAGCTGGTAATAAAGCCTCCCAGCGGCGGGCCGATGATGGGTGCCACCAGCGCGGGCCAGGTGAGGGTGGCGATGGCGGTAATCAACAGGTGCTTAGGCGTGGTGCGCAATACGGCAAGGCGGCCTACCGGCACCATTAATGCACCGCCCATTCCCTGCAATATGCGCATGGCGATGAACTGATCCACGCTGGTGGCGAGACCGCACAGCACCGAGGCGAGAGTGAAGATTGCCAGGGCAAGGGTGAACACCTTACGCGCGCCAAAGCGATCGGCGATCCAGCCGCTGGCAGGAATAAGCACCGCCAGGGTAATGAGGTAGGCGCTGATCCCGAGATTAAGATCGACCGCCTGCACGCCAAAGCTTTTCGCCATATCGGGTAACGCCGTGGCGATCACCGTGCCGTCAAGAAACTCCATAAAGAACGCGCCGGCTACCAGCAGCGCGGCGGGAGAGATCCCGCTGGCCGCTTTGCCGGAGTGATTTTCGGTCATTTTTTCTCTGCCACTTAAAATTTTTTTTAAATATTTACGGGAACACGTTGTGCGTTAATGCTCTGAATTATATTCGTTTTTAATCGGAGCATCGTTTTGTTTTAAATAAACTGCCGTGATGAATATCACAAAAACATTGATTTTTGTGATGGAGGTCATATTATAGCCGCATCAACAATAACACCTGCATAACACTTAGCCGGAGCATACCGATGAAATTGCGCAAGATCCTGAAAAGCATGTTCGAATCCTACTGCAAGACCTTTAAGGACGTACCGCCAGGCGCGATGTTCTGATAAGAAAAACCTGCTCCGGCAGGTTTTTTTGTGCCTGTACGCCGCATCAGGGCTGACGTTTTGATACTATGACGGCCTTTCAAACAGGAGAAGCCTATGTCTCAAAACCTGAGTGCCGATCAGGAACTGATCTCTGACGTCGTTGCATGCCAGCTGGTCATCAAACAAATTCTTGATGTGATTGAAATCATTGCGCCCGCAGAAGTCCGCGAGAAAATGTCCAGTCAGCTGAAAAACATCGATTTCGCCAGCAATCCGGCCTCGGCCGACCCTGTTACGCTGCGCGCCGTACAGAAAGCCATTGCGCTGATCGAGCTGAAGTTCACGCCGCAGGGCGAGTCTCACTAAAATAAACCGGTGTTTTGAATTTACAAACGGTTTTGTGAGAATAATGTGAACGGGCGACCCTGGGTCGCCCGGAACGAGAATTACAAGAAGGTCTGCACCAGTAGGGTGGTGACGCTTTTGCAAAAAATTACCCGGCACAGGCCGGGTAATTTAGTTAACGCGCAGAATCAGTGGTGCTGACGGCTGACGACGTTAAGCAGCTGGCGATCGGTCTGTTCCAGACCCATGCCGGTGCGACGCGCCTGGCGAACTTCATCAAGGATGGTTTTGAGTAATACCCCATCCTGCTGCTGTTCTTTTTCAATATCATGCAGGAAGTTGAGCGTAGAAATATCTTTCATTTTCCGCGCTTCATCCGTTAATTGATTCAGCGTCTGACAGCGCTGCTCATACTCTTCCAGTGTGCGCTGGAAAACCGCTTCCAGGCAATTGCACTCTTCGTCAGTCATATCCACGGGTTTCAGAACCGGCATCGCGCCTGATGCTTTTAAAAAATCGAAAACGCGCATCATTTGCGTGACGTTGTTCTGCGCCTGGAGGCGCAGGAAGGTCGCGGAACCGGTTAGCTGATGTTCTGAACACCACTCGCTGAGGTGCAAAGAGAGATTTGACGCATGAAACTCGAGGTTCATCTGCGTGTTGAGCCTGGTGATCATATCCGAGACAGCCATATCCATTCCCTTTTCTTCGTTTATGTAACCAAAAAAATAATCATCATTAACGATAGTTCACTACAGAATAAAAGCATTCTGTTTTCCCTGTATGTGATCCCAAATTCATTTCAGGCATCAGGTAGAATTCATAATAACAGCGAATCCTTTATAAGAAAATCCTTATAAATATATTCTTACTAAACCTTACCCACCATCAGGAATTAAAAAAAATGAAGAATTTCGAGAAGGAAAGGGTGAGGATTTTCATCAATAACTTATTGTAATATATAAAATTTTATAAATTTAATACTGCTCGAACAATGAAATTACTTTATGTCTTTCTCCGTCGCGGTGAAATAGGCGCTTAGCAAAAAAAATGATAATTATTCCTGCCAGGTGGAATACAGAAAATTCTGGTTTTTAATAGATTTTTACAGTTGGTGAAAATTGCGCCAGATCATTTTTGCTGAAAATAGTGCGATATGTGATCCCGCTGGAAGTTTTCCGCCCTGTACGCGGTGAAAATGAAACATTGTTTTATGTTTCACTAGCGGAGTTCATTATGGCAAAAGTAGCGGTGCTGCTGGCACCCGGATTTGAAGAGGCGGAAGCGATTATCACTATTGATATCTTACGCCGTCTCCACATTGAGGTAGAAACCCTGGCCTGCGCCGAGTCGCGCGCGGTGGTGAGCTACCATAATATCCCGATGGTGGCGGACAGCACCCTCAGCGAAAAACTCGACAGTTACTACGACGCGGTTGTTTTACCCGGCGGCCCGCAGGGCAGCGTGAATCTGGCGGCCAGTGCCGATGTGGTGCGTTTTGTCGCCGCGCATGACGAAGCGGGGAAATTTATCGCCCCAAACTGTTCGGCTGCGGCGCGTGTGCTGGGCGGCAATGGCCTGTTAAAAGGGCGTCGCTATGTCTGCTCGGGAGAACTCTGGCAGGAAATTCAGGACGGCGAATATGTCGATGCGCCAGTGGTGGAAGATGGCAACCTCATCAGCGGCAAGGGGCTGGGCCATGCCTTTGACTTTGCGCTGACGCTCTCAGCACGTCTGCTGGGTGATGAAGCGCCGGTACGCGATCACGCCGAGCATATCTATTATCCCTGGTAATACGATGCCGGGCGCCAGCGCGCCCGGATCACAAGGATTTCTTAGCTAATCTTATGGACTAATCTGCTTTCCCCCTTTCTATTTGTCAGACAAATACCTGCATATTTATGTCTTTTTCCGCTGAATCTATGTACGCAATTACTGTAATTCTGCGGTGTGATGGCGCTCTCTTATGGATGATTAATTTCCCGCTAAAACTATCTCAAGCAAATGCGCTTAATACACGCCTGGCGCTAATGCCTTGTTTTAAGTCCGATTAAAAAGATTTTAGTTGTTATTCCCCTACAAATTAAAACGCTAAAGCTGGAGTTAACCATGCACAAATTTACTAAAGCGCTGGCGGCCATCGGTCTGGCTGCCGTTATGTCACAATCCGCTATGGCGGAGAACCTGAAGCTCGGTTTCCTGGTGAAGCAACCGGAAGAGCCATGGTTCCAGACAGAGTGGAAATTTGCCGATAAAGCCGGGAAAGATTTGGGTTTTGAAGTCATTAAAATTGCTGTGCCGGATGGTGAAAAAACGCTGAACGCTATCGACAGCCTGGCAGCCAGCGGCGCGAAAGGGTTTGTCATCTGTACTCCGGATCCCAAACTGGGCTCGGCTATCGTGGCGAAAGCGCGTGGCTACGACATGAAAGTTATCGCCGTGGACGACCAGTTCGTGAACGCCAAAGGCAAGCCGATGGATACCGTGCCGCTGGTGATGATGGCGGCGACCAAAATCGGCGAGCGTCAGGGCCAGGAGCTCTATAAAGAGATGCAAAAACGCGGCTGGGATGTGAAGGACACCGCGGTTATGGCGATCACCGCCGATGAACTGGATACCGCACGCCGTCGCACCACCGGCTCGATGGAAGCCCTGAAAGCGGCCGGCTTCCCGGAAAAACAGATCTACAAAGTGCCAACCAAATCTAACGATATCCCGGGCGCTTTCGATGCGGCCAACTCCATGCTGGTGCAACACCCTGAAGTGAAACACTGGCTGGTAGTGGGGATGAACGACAACACCGTACTGGGCGGCGTGCGCGCCACCGAAGGCCAGGGCTTCAAAGCGGCAGATGTTATCGGCATCGGCATCAACGGCGTTGATGCGGTGAGCGAGCTCTCTAAAGCACAGGCCACCGGTTTCTACGGCTCTCTGCTGCCAAGCCCGGACGTACATGGCTATAAATCCAGCGAAATGCTCTACAACTGGGTCACTAAAGGTGCCGAGCCAGCGAAATTCACTGAAGTTACCGACGTGGTGCTGATCACCCGTGACAACTTCAAAGCCGAGCTGGAGAAAAAGGGACTGGGCGGTAAGTAATTCACTGTGATTGCGCCCCCCGTAGCATCGGGGGGCCAGACGTTCACTACTCGATCCTCGGAGACGTTATGCAACAGTCTGAACCGTATCTCTCTTTTCGCGGCATCGGCAAAACCTTTCCCGGTGTCAACGCGCTGACCGACATCAGCTTTGACTGCTATGCGGGTCAGGTTCATGCCCTGATGGGTGAGAACGGCGCCGGAAAATCCACGCTGTTGAAGATCCTCAGCGGTAACTACACCCCCACGACAGGCACCCTCGCCATCCAGGGCAAAGAGGTCGCCTTCGCGGACACCACCGCCGCGCTGAATGCCGGTGTCGCCATCATCTACCAGGAACTGCATCTGGTGCCGGAGATGACCGTGGCGGAGAACATCTATCTTGGGCAGCTTCCGCATAAGGGCGGTTTCGTTAACCGTTCGCTGCTCAACTATGAGGCCGGTCTGCAACTGAAGCACCTTGGGCTGGATATTGATCCCCAGACCCCGCTCAAGTATCTCTCCATCGGCCAGTGGCAGATGGTGGAGATTGCCAAGGCGCTGGCGCGCAATGCCAAAATTATCGCCTTTGACGAACCCACCAGCTCGCTGTCGGCGCGTGAAATCGAGAACCTGTTCCGGGTGATCCGCGAGCTGCGCAAAGAGGGGCGCATCATTCTGTACGTGTCGCACCGTATGGAAGAGATCTTTGCCCTCAGCGACGCTATTACCGTGTTTAAAGATGGTCGCTATGTCCGCACTTTCAGCGACATGCAGCAGGTCAACCACGACCTGCTGGTGCAGGCGATGGTAGGGCGCGAACTGGGTGATATCTATCACTGGGAACCGCGCCAGTATGGCGGCGAACTGCTGCGCCTCGAAGAGGTAAAAGCCCCGGGCGTACGCACCCCGGTAAGCCTGACGGTGCGCAGCGGTGAAATCGTTGGCCTCTTCGGTCTGGTAGGGGCAGGGCGCAGCGAGCTGATGAAAGGGCTGTTTGGCGGCACCCGCATCACCGGCGGGCAGGTGTTTATCGACGGCCAGCCTGTCGATATTCAGAAACCGGCGCACGCAATTCGCGCAGGGATGATGCTCTGCCCGGAAGACCGTAAAGCCGAAGGGATCATCCCGGTGCACTCGGTGCGGGACAACATCAATATCTCGGCCCGCCGGAAAACCATTCGTGCCGGATGCCTGATTAACGACACGTGGGAAGTCAGCAACGCCGATCACCACATTCGATCGCTCAACATCAAAACGCCGGGCGCGGAACAGCTGATTATGAATCTCTCCGGTGGCAACCAGCAAAAGGCCATTCTGGGCCGATGGCTGTCGGAAGAGATGAAGGTGATCCTGCTGGATGAACCGACGCGCGGTATCGACGTGGGCGCCAAGCACGAAATCTATAACGTCATTTATGCCCTGGCAAAACGTGGCGTGGCGGTGCTCTTCGCCTCCAGCGATCTGCCGGAAGTACTGGGCGTGGCCGACCGTATCGTGGTGATGCGTGAAGGGGCCATTGCCGGTGAATTGCTACATGAACAGGCGAATGAACAGCAGGCGTTAAGCCTCGCCATGCCTAAAGTCAGTCAGGCTGTCGCCTGAGTAAGGAGAATAAGATGTCCTCTGTCACTACATCCGGAGCGCCGAAATCGGCCTTCAGCTTTGGGCGGATCTGGGATCAATACGGCATGCTGGTCGTGTTTGCCGTACTGTTCCTCGGCTGCGCCATCTTTGTGCCTAACTTCGCCACCTTCATTAACATGAAAGGGCTGGGCCTTGCCATCTCCATGTCGGGCATGGTGGCCTGCGGGATGCTGTTCTGTCTGGCATCCGGCGACTTCGACCTGTCGGTCGCCTCGGTTATCGCCTGTGCTGGTGTCACCACCGCAGTGGTCATTAACATGACCGAAAGTCTGTGGATTGGCGTGGCGGCCGGGCTGCTGCTCGGGGTGCTCAGCGGGCTGGTAAACGGCTTCGTGATTGCGCGCCTGAAAATCAACGCCCTGATCACCACGCTCGCCACCATGCAGATTGTGCGTGGGCTGGCCTACATCATCTCTGACGGTAAAGCGGTGGGGATTGAAGATGAGCGCTTCTTTACCCTCGGCTACGCCAACTGGCTCGGTCTGCCTGCCCCTATCTGGTTGACCGTCGGCTGCCTGATCATTTTTGGTTTCCTGCTCAACAGAACCACCTTTGGTCGTAATACTCTGGCGATTGGTGGTAATGAAGAGGCGGCGCGTCTGGCGGGTGTACCGGTAGTACGGACCAAGATTATCATCTTCGTGCTTTCCGGTCTGGTGTCGGCGGCGGCGGGGATTATTCTGGCTTCACGTATGACCAGCGGCCAGCCAATGACCTCTATCGGCTATGAACTGATCGTCATCTCAGCCTGCGTTTTAGGTGGCGTATCGCTGAAGGGCGGCATCGGAAAAATCTCATATGTGGTGGCCGGGATCCTGATTCTCGGGACGGTTGAGAACGCCATGAATCTGCTGAACATCTCCCCGTTCTCGCAGTATGTGGTACGTGGCCTGATCCTGCTTGCGGCGGTGATTTTCGACCGTTACAAGCAAAAAGCAAAGCGCACCGTTTAACCCTTTTTTCCACCCCCTCCCGACTTAACTTTTAAGTGTAGCCCCCCTTCCCAGCCGCAGCGGAAAGGGGGATGTCAAATGGCGAGCCCCGTCACACTGTCTATACTTACATGGCTACTGAGATGTTTGCCGTTTTTCATCTCGCCAACTGTAAGGAGGATCAGGGTGGCCGATACGTTAACTTCACCGCCTTTACTATCAGAAAACTTTGCGTACTTTTTCGACCTCGACGGGACCCTTGCTACCATCAAGCCACACCCCGATGAGGTAGTTGTTCCCGCAGAAGTATTACAGGCACTGAATCAGCTGGCACAGCTGAATGAGGGGGCACTGGCATTGATATCAGGGCGTTCAATGGCCGAGCTGGACCAGCTCGCCAGACCCTACCGTTTCCCGCTTGCCGGTGTACACGGGGCGGAGCGCCGCGACATCCATGGTCATTCGCAATCCGTTTCCCTTCCCCCGGATCTGATCCAGACGCTGCATGCGCAGCTTACAACGGCGCTTTTATATCTGCCTGGCACCGAACTTGAAGCCAAAGGGATGGCATTTGCAATCCACTACCGTCAGGCTCAGGAATATGAGAAGAATATTTTCGCCCTGGCGGAACAGATCGTGCACGACAATCCGCAGCTGTCACTCCAGCCAGGTAAATGTGTAGTTGAAATCAAACCGAGAGGGATCCATAAAGGCGAGGCTATCTCAGCCTTTATGCATGAAGCGCCTTTCCTCGGCAGAACGCCGGTTTTCTTTGGTGATGACCTCACCGATGAGCATGGCTTTGAAGTGGTGAATCAGCTTAAAGGGGTATCAGTGAAAGTCGGCGCAGGTGAGACCAAAGCCAGCTGGCGGCTGGCTACGGTACCTGATGTCTGGCAATGGGTAATAAAAGCCGCTAACCATCAACAAGAACAAGAAATAGCGCAAATTAACAGGAGAAAACCTTATGGGTCGCTTGATCGTAGTTTCTAATCGCATCGCTCCCCCGGATGATAAAAAAGCCAGCGCAGGTGGCCTGGCAGTTGGGGTGCTGGGGGCGTTAAAAAGTACGGGGGGGCTCTGGTTTGGCTGGAGTGGAGAGATTGGTAATGAGGACAAACCGCTAAAAAAGGTGACGCGCGGGAATATCACCTGGGCCTCGTTTAATCTCAGTGAACAGAATTACGATGAGTATTACAGCCAGTTCTCCAATGCCGTGCTTTGGCCAGCCTTCCACTATCGTCTGGACCTGGTAAAGTTTAAGCGCGAGGCTTGGGAAGGGTACACGCGGGTCAATAGCCTGCTGGCCGATAAGCTGCTGCCGGTAGTCCAGCAGGACGACGTGCTATGGATACACGATTATCATCTGCTGCCGTTCGCCAGCGAGCTGCGCAAGCGCGGCGTCAACAACCGGATTGGCTTCTTCCTGCATATTCCGTTCCCGACCCCGGAGATCTTCAACGCGCTGCCGCCGAGCGACGAGCTGCTTGAACAGCTCTGCGATTACGATCTGCTGGGCTTCCAGACCGAAAATGACCGCCTGGCCTTCCTCGACAGCGTGGCCAGCAAAACGCGCCTGACGGCACATGACGATGACACGCACTCCGCCTGGGGCAAGCGCTTCCGCACCGAGGTCTATCCGATTGGTATTGAGCCGGACGAGATTATCGAGCAGGCCTCCGGGCCGCTGCCGCCTAAGCTGGCGCAGCTGAAAGAAGAGCTGAAGCACGTAAAAAACATCTTCTCTGTTGAGCGTCTGGATTACTCCAAAGGGCTGCCGGAGCGTTTTCAGGCCTATGAGACCCTGCTGGAGAATTATCCTGAGCACCACGGTAAGATCCGCTATACCCAAATCGCACCGACCTCGCGCGGCGAGGTGCAGGCCTATCAGGATATCCGACATCAGCTTGAGAACGAAGCCGGTCGCATTAACGGCCGTTACGGCCAATTGGGCTGGACGCCGCTGTTCTATCTCAACCAGCATTTTGAGCGCAAAATCCTGATGAAGGTGTTCCGCTATGCCGATGTCGGCCTGGTCACGCCGCTGCGTGACGGGATGAACCTGGTGGCGAAAGAGTATGTCGCCGCGCAGGATCCGGCCGACCCGGGCGTGCTGGTGCTGTCGCAGTTTGCCGGTGCCGCTAACGAGCTCACCTCGGCGCTGATCGTTAACCCGTACGATCGGGACGATGTTGCCAATGCTCTGCACCGTGCGCTGAATATGCCCCTCACGGAGCGTATTTCACGCCATGCCGATATGATGAAAGTGATCCGCGAAAATGATATTGACCGCTGGCAGGCGCGCTTCACTGAGGATCTGAAGCAGATTACTCCCCGCAGCGTGGAGAGCAATCTGCAAAAAAAGGTCGCAACGTTCCCTAAACTTGCCTGATAAATATTCCGCTCAGGGCATTAAACTGCCCTGAGTGGAATTAACAGCACATCCACTTTACTGTTGTTAACGATTGTTTTTGCGGAACAAGCTGCACGTGAAAAAAAGCTGTGGTTATGATTTCCGCATATCACCAAGTCAACACGTTGTTTGTGACATATATCAAGTATCCTCTCGCTTAATTCTCCCGTTGCACAAAGCGTTTGTGCAATGGGATATTCTGCACGCGCAATAAGATCATCCAGAAATTGCTGGGTTTCCTCCTGAAGAACGCCACGAATATCTTCCAGCATCGGTGCGGCCAGTTGATTGTACATTTCAGGATCGGCGGAAAGGGTGACCAGAGTGATGCGTGCCTGAGTCGGTCGGGCGATAGCGACCGCTTTGGCGACCAGTTGATGGCTTTCGGGGGAAACTGAAACAGAAACAAGGATATGGGAGTAACTCATGGTACCCTCCGGACGTATCTGTACATTAGCTATTCCTCAGCTTTAGCGCGATTTTTTAGCCTTCGCAAGGGGTGAAGGTGACATTCATGTGATACTTATCATAATTATTCATTAAATATTCTTATGTAATGAATAGCGCTAAACCCTCATAAGGGGGGTAAAGCCGCTATCTTAACGTAAATCATACAAATATATTCCCTGCAAAAACAAGGGGATTTACCTCTTCGCAACATCCATTCAGCCATAAACGTAATAAAATACTTACGTTTTGACTCTGACATTAATTCTTTAATTTCAATATCTTATTATATTGTTTCTATCTTAGATATGGTGGGCTGTTTTGCAAATTTGTTACTTGTCAACCCCAAGCAAGTAACGTGCCTGGTTTCTTCATACTTCTGCATGAATATTCGGCGATACAGAATATATCCTTGCCTTATTTGTTCAAAAAACAGACAAATTAGAAGTGACGCTGATGGGTTTTTGGTTCACATTCACCTAAATTATGTGACGTAGATCACATTTATTTTAAATTTCAGGCGAGGCCGCATTGTATGTCCTACAGTGGACGGGTAAAGTTGCCGCGAATTAGGAAAAGTCTTAGTTAATTGTAAGAAGCGATAAATGTGTAAGAGACAAAATTTGTTTTTCTTAACGTGATTCATCGATACAAAACTTAATTCAACTATGCGTTTTAGCCTTTTCTTTTTTTTTACCGGGGTTTTCCCGGCGACATCACGGGGTGCGGGTCGACCGCACAAGAAATTAAAGTGTTATTCGGGAAGGGATAAATGAACACATCCGAATTGCTAAAACACATTTATGACATCAACCTGTCATATTTATTGCTTGCACAACGTTTGATTAGCCAGGATAAAGCCTCCGCAATGTTCCGTCTGGGCATTCAGGAAGAAATGGCCACCACGCTTGGCGGTTTAACGTTGCCGCAGATGGTGAAACTGGCCGAAACAAACCAACTGGTTTGCCAGTTCCGCTTTGATAATCACCAGACCGTCACGCAACTGACTCAGGAATCCCGCGTGGATGACCTGCAACAGGTTCACACCGGCATTCTGCTTTCTACCCGTTTGCTTAACGAAATCAGCCAGCCTGATGACGTAGCCCGTAAGAAAAGGGCTTAAAAATGAGTGAGAAGAGCATTGTTCAGGAAGCGCGTGATATTCAACTGGCCATGGAACTGATTACGCTAGGTGCTCGTTTGCAAATGCTTGAAAGCGAAACCCAGCTGAGCCGTGGTCGTCTTATCAAATTGTACAAAGAATTACGTGGCAGCCCACCACCAAAAGGGATGTTGCCATTCTCTACCGACTGGTTTATGACCTGGGAGCAGAATATTCATGCTTCCATGTTCTGTAATGCCTGGCAGTACCTGCTCAAGACCGGCTTATGCAGCGGCGTTGATGCGGTCATTAAAGCGTACAAACTTTACCTCGAGCAGTGCCCGCAGCCTGAAGAAGGCCCTTTGCTGGCCCTGACCCGCGCATGGACATTGGTGCGTTTTGTTGAGAGCGGATTGCTGGAACTCTCCCGCTGCAACTGCTGTAGCGGCAACTTTATCACCCATGCACATCAGCCCGCAGGCAGCTTCGCCTGCAGTTTGTGCCAACCACCGTCTCGTGCGGTAAAAAGACGTAAACTTTCCCGGGATGCTGCCGATAGTAATCCACAACTGCTGGATGAACAGATCGAACAGGCTGTTTAACCCGAACGTGTGGGCAAGGATCCAGCAGCGGTAAGAGATTACCGCTGCTTTTTTTTGCCCCGCAGAAGGATAAACCCCGACCTGCGCATCCTGGCTACAGTCACTAGCGGAAGGATGATGTCGTGCTTATCGTATTAGGTTACCTGGTAGTTCTCGGTACAGTTTTCGGCGGTTACATGATGACCGGCGGGCACCTTGGGGCACTCTATCAACCGGCCGAACTGATTATTATCGGTGGTGCAGGGGTGGGGGCGTTTATCGTTGGCAACAACGGCAAGGCGATCAAGGGAACGTTAAAAGCGTTGCCGTTACTGTTCCGTCGTTCGAAATACACCAAAAGTATGTATATGGACCTTCTGGCGCTGCTCTATCGCCTGATGGCCAAGTCGCGTCAACAGGGAATGTTTTCCCTGGAGCGCGATATTGAGAATCCGAAAGAGAGCGAGATCTTTGCCAGCTACCCGCGCATTATCGCCGATAAGATGATGCTTGAATTCATCGTCGACTATCTGCGTCTCATCATCAGCGGCAACATGAACACCTTCGAAATCGAAGCGTTGATGGACGAAGAGATCGAAACGCATGAAAGCGAAGCTGAAGTCCCGGCTAACAGCCTGGCGATGGTGGGGGACTCCCTGCCGGCGTTCGGTATCGTTGCGGCAGTTATGGGGGTCGTTCACGCCCTGGCCTCGGCGGATCGTCCGGCGGCTGAACTGGGCGCCTTGATCGCGCACGCCATGGTGGGGACCTTCCTCGGCATCCTGCTGGCGTACGGATTTATCTCTCCGCTGGCGACCGTATTGCGTCAGAAGAGCGCTGAAACCACCAAAATGATGCAGTGCGTCAAAATCACGCTGCTCTCGAATCTTAACGGTTATGCCCCGCCGATCGCGGTAGAGTTTGGCCGTAAAACCCTCTACTCCAGCGAGCGTCCGTCGTTTATTGAGCTTGAAGAGCACGTGCGCGCTGTGAAGAACCCAAACCAGCAGACGAGCACTGAGGACGCATGAAAAACCAGTCCCATCCCATCGTCATAGTCAAAAAGCGCAAGCATAAAGGGCATGGAGGCCATCATGGTGGCTCGTGGAAAATCGCCTACGCCGATTTCATGACCGCGATGATGGCGTTTTTCCTGGTGATGTGGCTGATCTCTATCTCCAGCCCGAAAGAGCTGATTCAGATCGCAGAGTATTTCCGTACCCCGCTGGCGACGGCGGTGTCGGGGGGGCCGCGCATCTCCAACAGCGACAGTCCGATCCCGGGCGGTGGAGATGACTATACGCAAAAGCAGGGTGAGGTGAAGCGCGAGCCGAACATCGACGAGCTGAAAAGACGCATGGAGCAGAGCCGCCTGAAAAAACTGCGCGGCGATCTGGACCAGCTGATCGAAGCGGATCCGAAGCTGCGCGCCCTGCGTCCGCACCTGAAAATCGATCTTGTTCAGGAGGGGCTGCGCATTCAGATTATCGACAGCCAGAACCGTCCCATGTTTAAAACCGGCAGCGCCGATGTGGAGCCCTATATGCGCGACATCCTGCGCGCCATTGCGCCAGTGCTGAATGGGATCCCTAACCGAATCAGTCTTTCCGGTCACACCGATGACTTCCCTTACGCCGGTGGCGAAAAAGGGTACAGCAACTGGGAGCTCTCGGCGGATCGTGCAAACGCATCCCGTCGTGAGCTGGTGATCGGCGGGCTGGACGATGGCAAAGTGCTGCGCGTCGTCGGCATGGCCGCCACCATGCGCGTGACCGACCGCGGCCCGGACGACGCCATCAACCGCCGTATTAGTCTCTTAGTGCTCAACAAACAGGCAGAGCAGGCTATCCTGCACGAAAACGCCGAAAGTCAGATTGAGTCACTGGATGATTTAAAACAGCCAGGCCCTGCGCCTTCGGCTGCCGTTCCAACATCGCCACCAGCCAATCCGAGGTGATAGCGTGAGCATGGATATTAGCGATTTTTACCAGACGTTTTTTGATGAAGCCGACGAGTTGTTGGCGGATATGGAGCAACACCTGCTGGACCTGGTGCCCGAGGCGCCGGATTCAGAGCAGCTCAACGCCATATTTCGCGCAGCTCACTCCATTAAAGGAGGCGCCGGTACGTTTGGCTTTACCATTTTGCAGGAAACCACCCATCTGATGGAGAACCTGCTTGATGAGGCCCGACGCGGTGAGATGCAGCTCAATACCGACATTATTAACCTGTTTTTGGAAACGAAAGACATTATGCAGGAACAGCTCGATGCCTATAAAAGCTCGCAAGAGCCGGACGCTGCCAGCTTTGAATACATCTGCAACGCGCTGCGTCAGTTAGCGCTGGAAGCCAAAGGCGAGACGGCAGCCGTTGCCGTCAGCCCGGCCAAACTGAGTGTTGTTGAGCCCGCTCCGGCGGCCGCGCCTGCCGCTGACGACCGTCTGCGTGTGGTGCTGTCCGGCCTGAAAGAGAGCGAAGTTAACCTTCTGGAAGAAGAGCTGAGCAATCTCGCTACCCTGAGCAACGTGGTGAAGGGCAAGGACACGCTGGCAGCTAACCTCGACGGCGGCATCAGCAAAGATGACGTCATCGCCGTGCTCTGTTTTGTTATTGAACCCGAGCAGATCGACTTTGAGACCGTGACCGATGCACCGGTTGCGGAAACGGCAGAAGTGGCTGAAGTCGCGGCTGCACCTGCGGTACCGGCCGTGGCACCTGCCGCGCCTGCGCTTAAAGCCGTTCCGGGCGAATCCGCTGCGCCAAATCGCGGCGAGCGTGAAAAACCGGCCGCCCGCTCCAGTGAATCGACCAGTATTCGTGTCGCTGTAGAAAAAGTGGATCAGCTGATCAACCTGGTGGGCGAACTGGTGATCACCCAGTCGATGCTGGCCCAGCGCTCTAACGAGCTGGACCCGGTCAACCATGGCGATCTCATCACCAGCATGGGCCAGTTACAACGTAACGCCCGCGATCTGCAGGAATCGGTGATGTCCATCCGTATGATGCCGATGGAGTATGTCTTCAGCCGCTTCCCGCGTCTGGTGCGCGACCTGGCGGGCAAGCTCAATAAGCAAATCGAACTGACGCTGATGGGCAGCTCCACCGAGCTGGATAAGAGCCTGATTGAGCGCATTATCGACCCGTTAACGCACCTGGTGCGTAACAGCCTTGACCACGGGATCGAGCTGCCGGAAAACCGAGTTGCCGCAGGGAAATCCCCGGTGGGTAACCTGATTTTGTCTGCGGAACACCAGGGCGGGAACATCTGCATCGAAGTGACCGATGACGGCGCAGGTCTGAATCGCGAGCGTATCCTGGCGAAAGCGATGTCGCAGGGGATGGCGGTCAGCGAAAACATGACCGACGAAGAGGTGGGCATGCTGATCTTCGCCCCAGGCTTCTCCACCGCGGAGCAGGTCACAGACGTCTCCGGGCGCGGCGTGGGTATGGACGTGGTGAAACGTAACATCCAGGAGATGGGCGGCCACGTTGAGATCAAGTCGAAGCAGGGCTCAGGTACCACTATCCGCATTCTGCTGCCGCTGACGCTGGCGATCCTGGATGGAATGTCGGTCAAAGTGGCGGACGAAGTGTTCATCCTGCCGCTGAACGCGGTGATGGAATCGCTGCAGCCGCGTGAAGAAGATCTGCACCCGCTGGCAGGCGGTGAGCGCGTGCTGGAAGTGCGTGGCGAATACCTGCCGCTGGTGGAACTGTGGAAAGTGTTCGACGTGGACGGCGCCAAAACTGAAGCCACGCAGGGGATTGTGGTCATTCTGCAAAGCGCAGGCCGCCGTTACGCCCTGCTGGTCGATCAGCTGATTGGTCAGCATCAGGTGGTGGTGAAGAACCTCGAGAGCAACTACCGCAAAGTACCTGGCATTTCAGCCGCCACCATCCTCGGCGATGGCAGTGTGGCGCTGATCGTCGATGTTTCGGCGCTTCAGGGATTAAATCGTGAACAACGTATGGCGCACACAGCCGCCTGATTCAGTTAAGAAGGTAAAAAAATGACCGGTATGAGTAATGTAACCAAGCTGGCCGGCGAGCCATCAGGGCAGGAATTCCTGGTTTTCACCTTAGGTGACGAAGAATACGGTATCGATATTCTGAAGGTGCAGGAGATCCGTGGCTATGATCAGGTGACCCGCATCGCCAACACGCCAGATTTCATCAAAGGCGTGACCAACCTGCGTGGCGTTATCGTGCCAATCGTCGACCTGCGCGTGAAGTTCAGCCAGGGCGACGTCGAGTATGATGACAACACGGTCGTGATTGTGCTCAATCTGGGCCAGCGCGTGGTCGGGATTGTGGTTGATGGGGTTTCCGATGTCCTCTCCCTGACCGCCGAGCAGATCCGCCCGGCGCCGGAATTCGCGGTTACGCTGTCCACCGAATACCTGACTGGTCTGGGGGCGCTCGGTGACCGTATGCTGATTCTGGTGAATATCGAGAAGCTGCTGAACAGTGATGAGATGGCGCTGCTGGATGTGGCGGCAAGTCACGTAGCCTGAGGCCATCACCGCTGCGGCGGCCAGGACAACACTTCAAGGGGACCATGCTGGTCCCCTTATTTATTTCTCCCGCTATGCGCCGTCCAGTTCTTATTTTCTTCCTGTTATTTATTCAAGTTGTGAATATATTCATAACCAAAATTCAGGGAATAGTTTCTCTGGCTTAACTGTTATTTAATCGCCATTAAAATTGCCAATGAAAACAAGAGGATATATTGTGATCTGTATCACATTATTCCTATTTTTTATCCCGCCTGGCCTCAATATTCAGGCGTTTTAAAAATTTATCCGATTGTTATTTAAAGATATTTTGTGTCAATACGCCATTTGTCTTAGCCGCCTGGCTAAAGTGGTTGTTCGCGGTGCCTTAATCTAAATTAATTTTAACCACCTATTAACAACAGTAATGGGTGCTAACAATTTGAGCGTTATCAAAAATAGAGGATAACGACGGCGACATTTTCTGGAGGGTGGAAAATGAACAGAAAACTTTTGGTGTTATTGGCGGGATCGGCTCTGGCGATGGCGACAGTTCCGGCACAGGCGGTAACCAGCAGCGGGACCATTGGCGCAACCCTGACCTTGACCAACGGTTGCCTGATCAACGGCTCGCCAAACCAGAACGGCATTAACTTCGGTACGCTGGATTTCGGTACCCATCCGGCAACCTTCTCGACGCTCACCACCCAGCTCACCGGGGCCAATGGGGGCAATACCTTTACCATCCAGTGCACCACCGACAGCTACACGGTTGCCATTACCGGCAATACCAACTCCACCGCGCCGGGAACGGTTGTGGGCACGCCCGGCACGCCGGCGCGCTATCTGGTCAACACCGCGAATACCGCTCAGGGTGTGGCATACAGCCTGTTCAGCGACAGCAGCTTTAACAACGTGATCGCCAATAACGCGCCGATCCCGGTGGCCTCTACCGCAGGCGGGGTTAATAGCTACACGCTCTATGGCCGTATCACCGGCGGTGGCAACAGCGTCACCGTGGTACCCGGCACCTACACCGACACCATAAACGTCAGCGTCACTTACTAGCCGCGCGATTGATGAAGCGCGTGACCGTATCACTCCTGTCGCGGAGTGAGGGGAGGCTGCACGCCGTTTTTGGCCTGGTCGCCCTGATATTGACGACGACCGGCGCCCGGGCGGTGACCAGCCAGTCGTTTCAGGTGAATGCCACCATAACTCCGGGCTGCTCGGTGACCTCCGGCACCGGAGGGGTCTTGGGGGCGCTCAATTTTGGCAGCTACAGCGGGGTGCAGAGCGGCCAGGTCAGCACCAGCTTTGTGCCTAATGGTTCGCTAAGTATCGCCTGCACGCCGGGGGTGGCGCTGAGCATGAGCATCGACGGCGGGCAGAATTACGCCTCGGTGCGCAATATGCAGCGCGCCGGCGGCACCCAGCGGGTCGCCTACCGGCTCTACAGCAGCAGTTCGCTGGGGGCAAACAGCGAAATCGGCGTTAACCAGGCCATACCCGTAACCTATACCAATAGCAATAACATCGCCCTGCCGCTGTTTGGCGTGGCGCTTCTGACGGGCTTTAGCCCGGCCGGGAACTATTCAGATCAACTCACCGTGACCTTGTCCTGGTGATACAGGGAGAACGACCATGAAGGCATTTGCAAGCGGCCCGCTGGCGCTGCTGGTGGCGCTGGGGATAACGGCGCACGCCGCCCAGGGCGCGGCATCCATTCTGCTCTGGCCCATCGATCCCTGGCTGTCGGCCGATACCAACGCGACCGAGCTGTGGGTGCAAAACCAGGGCAACAGCGCCACCACCATGCAGGTGCGCATTGTGCGCTGGCGCCAGGAGGGCGGCCTTGAGCGCTACACCGCCCAGCAGGAGGTGGTCGCCAGCCCGCCGATTGTTACTATTGCCAAAGGCAGCAAGCAGCTTATTCGCCTGATTAAACAGGGCGGGGTGCCGATGGGGGTTGAACAGGCCTACCGCATTATCGTCGACGAAATTCCCCAGCCTCAGGACAATACCACGCCGCAGATCGGCCTTAAGCTGCAGATGCGCTACTCCATTCCGCTGTTTGTTTACGGGCAGGGGATCGAAACCATCAAAGAGGGGGAACATCATGCCTTTGCCGAGCCGCGCAACCTGAGCTGGCGGGTTATCCGCGAAAACGGCCAGCCCGCGCTGCAGGTACGTAACCGGGGTGATGTGCATGTTCGGCTCAGTCAGGTCTCCCTGACTCAGGGCGGACAGAAAAGGAGCATGGCGGACGGTCTGCTGGGGTATGTTCTGCCGGGCAGTGAACGCAGCTGGCCTCTCCCCTCAGGCATCACCCAGCCGGGCCAGATGAGTGCGCAAATTAATGCCAGGGATACCGAATGGCAGTCGGCCCCCGTCAACTGAAACCCACGATGATGATCCTGCTTTGCGTCTCCACGGCAGGCTGGGCCAACACCGGCGACGATGCGCTACCGCCGCCGCCCGCGCCCCAGTCCCTGAACGACGAAGCGGTCTTTCAGCTGGCGCTGATCGTCAACCACTACGATACCGGGCTGGTGGTGCCTGTCACCCGGCGCAACGGCGATTATCTGGTCTCCAGCGCTGACCTGCTGCGCGCAGGCCTGCCGCCGGAAAATGTCCCGCCGGGGGAGGTTAATCTGACGACCCTCGCCGGTGTGCGCAGCGAGTATGACAGCGCCGGGCAGCGCCTGCTGTTGAGCGTGCCCCGGGAGTGGATCTCCGCCCGGGTCACCCCCTTTGGCGGCGAGCTGACCCAGAGCACCCCCCACTACGGCAGAGGGGCGCTGCTCAACTATGACTTCTATACCAGCAAGACCGATCATGCAGGCGGGCAGGCCTCGCTCTGGCATGAGTTCCGCTATTTTGACGAGCGGGGGTCTTTATCCTCCACCGGCTTTGTGCGCAAAAACCTCTCCGGCGGCGGCATGCAGGAGGGATACGTGCGTTACGACACCACGCTGCTGGTCACGCATGAAGATAATGCCACCACCTGGACCGCCGGGGATGTCATCAGCGATGCCGTCAGCTGGAGCAGCAGCGTGCGTATGGGGGGCATCAGCTATGGCCGGGACTTTTCGCTCCGCCCGGATCTGGTCACCTGGCCGCTGCCGGAATTTTCCGGCGAGGCGGCGGTACCCACCTCGGTAGATCTGTTCGTCAACGGCTATCGCGCCGGATCCACCCGCCTGCAGCCGGGACCGTTCACCCTCACCAATCTGCCCTATATCAACGGCGCGGGAGATGCGGTCCTGGTCACCACCGATGCGCTGGGTCGCCAGGTGAGCACCACGCTGCCGTTTTACGTCACCAGCGAACTGCTGAAGGCAGGGCTGAGCGACGGAGCCGTGACCCTCGGCAGCCTCCGCCGTAACTACGGGATTGAAAGTTTTGATTACGGCCCGGCGGCGGGGAGCGGCTCTTACCGCTACGGGCTGACCGACTGGCTGACCCTCGAAGGACATGGGGAAGGGGCCGAAGAGCTGGCGCTGGGCGGTTTGGGCACGGTGGTAAAAATGGGGCGTTTCGGCGTGGTCAATACCGCGTATACCCGCAGCCGGATGCGCGGTGAAGAGGGCGGGCAGGTGAACTGGGGCTACCAGTACAGCACCAGCGAATTCAGCATTGCTACCCAGCACAGCCGCCGGGATCGCGGCTTTGGCAACCTGGCCCTCTACGACCAGCCGACGGTATACGACGAATTCAACCAGCCCATCGCCAGCCTTAGCCGCAATACGGACCAGTACTCCCTGAGCCTTAATCTGGGTGATTATGGCAATATCGGCGCCGCCTGGATTGGGGTGGAGAGTTTCGACAGCGAGAAAACCGAGCTGCTCAACCTCTCCTGGAGCCGCAACTTGTGGCGCAGCAGCAGTATCTACCTTGCCGCCAGCCGGGACCAGCAGCGGGGCGACTGGACGGTCGCCCTGTCGCTGCAAATTCCGCTCGGCGAACGCGACAGCGCCGCCGTCACCCTGGAAAACACCCCGGACGCGGGCAGCACCCAGCGCATCAACTACAACCACGCCATGCCCACCGACGGCGGCTTTAGCTGGAACATGGCCCTGGCGAACCAGTCCCGCTCCCGCAGCTACCAGCAGGCCTCGCTGGGCTGGCGTAACAACAATATTGAAGTGCAGGGCGGCACCTACGGCGAGCGCGACATGATGACCTGGTGGGGCGAGGCGCTGGGCTCGCTGGTGCTGATGGACGGCGAACTCTTTGCCGCCAATAAGATCAACGACGCCTTCGTGGTCATCAGCACCGACGGCAAGCCCGATGTGCCGGTGAGCTACGAAAACCAGCCGGTGGGGAAAACCAACCAAAACGGCTATCTGCTGGTGAGCGGCGTATCCGCCTACTATCCGGCGAGCTACAGCATCAACACCCTGAACCTGCCCGCCGATACCCGGTTAAAAGAGACCGAGCGGCGGGTGGCGCTGCGCCGCAACAGCGGCTATCTGGTTGACTTCCCGATGGAGGAAGAGCGGGTCGCCAGCGTGATCCTGCACGACGGCGAGGGCCAGGATATTCCGCTCGGCAGCCAGGTGCGCCGCGCCTCCCGCGCCCCGGCCACCGTGGGCTATGACGGCATCGCCTGGCTGGAGAACCTGAACGATGTTAACCCGCTGGAGGTACGCACCCCGGAGGGCAAATATTGCCATGTGACCCTGACTCTTGCCCCTAATCCGGACCATAAGCTGCAAACTTACGGCCCGCTGACCTGCAGGCTGGCACCATGAGGCGCCTGCTGCTGTTACTGCTGCTGTTGGTCTCCGGTACCGGCTGGGGGGCCTGTACCGTCAGTACCGTCAACGCCAGCTTTGGCAGCGTGACCTCCTTCGCTCTGAGCGGCAACAACGAGGTACAGACCACCGGCACCCTGGTGGTAAGCTGCGATGCGGTGCTTAACCTGTTGACCAACGACTCCATCACCCTCAACTACACCGGCGCCACCGTCAGCGCCGCCAGCCGCGCCAACCTGAAACGCACCGATAACGCCACCATCACCGATGTTATTCCTACCCGACTGTGCGGTGCGTCGGGCTGCACCGGCACCAGCGAAGTGCAGATCGCCCGCTCTTATACCTGGAGCGGCAGCACGCTGCTGGGGCTGCTGGGTTCCAGGCAGTACAATATTCCGCTCTATTTCCGCACCGTTGCCGGGCAGAACGTCAGCGCCGGGCCCTATCAGGTGACGCTTAACTTCAGCGTTAATTACAACGTCTGCCAGGTGGGGGCAGTGGGCCTCTGCCTGACCCCCCAGACCGGTACGGCGGTGACCAGCATCACCCTCAATATGAACGTCACCAATGACTGCAGCGCCATGACCACCCCGAATATCAACTTTAACAGCGCGCCGCTGGTACAGAATTTCCCCACCATTTACCAGTCCATCGCCGTCACCTGCACCAAGGGCAGCGCCTATACCATCGGCATCAATAACGGCCTCAACGCCCTGAACAATGTCCGGCGCATGGCCAGCGGTAACAACCGTATGAGCTATGAGATCTATAAAGAGGCCACCGCCAACCGCTGGGGCGTCAGCGGCACCGAGCGCTGGGCGAGCGGAGCCTCATCCCAGGTGAGTACCGACGGCCTGCTGCGCACCTATAACTACACCGCCCGCATCCTCCCCAACCAGACCACGCCCCCTGCTGGCAACTACAGCGATACCCTCGTGGTAGACGTCGCGTTCTGAACCGCGCTTTTCCCTTTCGCAAATGTAAAGTTCCTCTCAGTTGTGCCGATAACACCGAGAACAAAACAATGAGAAGGTGTTGTATGTTGAACCGTATGCGCGTTGTGACAATGCTGATGTTGGTGCTGGCTGTTTTCGCTCTGTTGCAGCTCGTCTCCGGCAGTCTCTTTTTCTCTTCCATTAAAGCCAACCAGGACAGTTTTGCGGTTTCGAACGAGTTCCGGGTTCAACAAAGTGAAATCACCTCCACCTGGGATTACCTGCTGCAAACGCGCATCAACCTGAGCCGCGCCTCCGCACGTATGGTGACCGATCCCGCTAAGCCGCAAACGGAACTGATGAATAGCGCCCGCACTACGCTTGCGGAAGCGGATAAACACTTCAAGGCTTACAGCGCCATCCCTCCACAGCCGTCGATGGAGCAGGTGAGCCAGACCATCAATGAGACATACCGGGACTATGCTGCGGCGCTCACTGAACTGATCCAGTTCCTTGATAACGGCAACATGGAGGCCTATTTCGCCCAGGCAACTCAGTCAAAACAGAACGCGCTGGGGACCGCTCTGCGGGATTACGTTACCGCATCCGACGCGCGTAACCAGGCGGCGTTTAATGCCAGCGTGAAGGATTACACCTTCGCCAAATGGCAGATGGGGATCCTGGCGCTCGCCCTGGCGATCGTGCTGGTGGGGGTCTGGTACGGCATTCGCCATACCCTGCTTAACCCGTTAAACCGTGTCATCGACCATATCCGTCACATTGCCAGCGGCGATCTGACCCACTCCCTGACTATCACCGGGCGCAGCGAAATCACCCAGCTGGCCATCAGCGTTGACCACATGCAGCGCTCCCTGAGCGAGACGGTGGCGAACGTGCGTCAGGGCTCGGAGGCTATCTACACCGGCACCAGCGAAATCGCGCTGGGTAACAACGACCTCTCCTCCCGCACCGAGCAACAGGCGTCAGCGCTGGAAGAGACCGCGGCAAGCATGGAGCAGCTCACCGCCACCGTGAAGCAGAATGCCGACAACGCCCGCCAGGCCTCACAGCTGGCGAACAGCGCCTCGGAAACCGCCCAGCGCGGCGGCAAGGTGGTGGATGGCGTGGTGAAAACCATGCACGACATCGCCGGAAGCTCGAAGAAGATCGCCGACATTATCAGCGTCATCGACGGTATCGCCTTCCAGACCAATATCCTGGCGCTGAACGCCGCGGTGGAAGCGGCGCGTGCCGGTGAGCAGGGGCGCGGCTTTGCGGTGGTCGCCGGTGAAGTGCGTAACCTCGCCAGCCGCAGCGCCAACGCGGCCAAAGAGATTAAAGCCCTGATTGAAGACTCTGTCGCACGCGTCGACACCGGCTCGGTGCTGGTGGAGAGCGCGGGCGAAACCATGAATGACATCGTGAATGCCGTTACCCGCGTCACGGACATTATGGGGGAAATCGCCTCCGCTTCCGATGAGCAGAGCCGTGGTATCGACCAGGTGGCCCTGGCGGTATCGGAAATGGATCGCGTCACACAACAAAACGCCTCGCTGGTTCAGGAGTCCGCAGCCGCTGCGGCGCAACTGGAAGAGCAGGCGAGCCGTCTGAAGATGGCCGTCTCGGCGTTTCGTCTTAACTCTGGACCTGCAAGCACGGTTTCATCGCGCGTCAGCCCGCAACCGGCCTCGCCGGTTAACGCACCGGCATATGTACGCGCAGTGGCAACCGGTAAAGATGAGAACTGGGAAACATTTTGATTGTACGTTAAATCGCGGCTGCTGGCCGCTAAATGGGAGCGTGGATGTTAAATCGTATTCGTATCTCGACCACCCTGTTTTTGATTTTGATTCTCTGTGGGGTGTTGCAGGTTGGCAGTAATGGCTTGTCATTTTGGGCTTTTCGCGATGGTTATCAAAATTTACAGGAGATGCAGGGCAGTAATCAGCAGCGCGAGCTGCTTACCCAGAGCCGGGCAGTCTTGTTGCAGGCCAGCACGGCGCTGAATAAAGCGGGCACCTTAACCGCCCTGAGCTATCCGCCCGATGACATCAAGGCGCTGATGGTAACCGCGCGCGGTAGCCTGAAGCAGGCGGATGGCCTGTTCAAAACCTTTAGCGGCCAGGCGGCGATTAGCGCGAAGGACGCAGAGCTGAAAAAAGCGATGCAGGGTGCGTTCAGCCAGTGGTATGGCGATCTGGAGCATCAGGCGACGTGGCTTGAGAACAACCAGCTGTCAGATTTCCTGACCGCGCCAGTGCAGGAATCGCAGGCGGCATTTGATGCCAGCACCGACGCCTGGCAGCAGGAGATCAACAACTTTGTGCAGGCGGCGGGGAATGACAGCCGCAACAGCTACCACATGTCCGGCGTGATTTTCGCCACCATGATTGTGCTGGCGGTGGTACTGACCAGCGCCGCGCTGTTCTGGTCGCGCAAGATGATTGTCCAGCCGCTGGCGATTATCAGCAGCCATTTCGACAGCATTGCCAAAGGCGATCTGGCGCGGCCTGTAGCGGTATACGGCAAAAATGAAATTTCGGCCATTTTCGCCAGCCTGAAGGCGATGCAGGGCTCGCTGCGTGAGACGGTATCCGAGGTGCGTCAGGGCAGTTACGCCATGCACACCGGGATCGCTGAAATTGCCGAGGGCAATAACGATCTCTCTTCGCGTACCGAGCAGCAGGCGGCATCGCTGGCGCAAACGGCCGCCAGCATGGAGCAGTTGACCGCCACCGTCGGGCAGAACGCCGACAACGCCCGCCAGGCTTCTGGTCTGGCGAAGAATGCGGCGCAGACGGCGAAGAAGGGGGGCGAACAGGCGTCCCACGTGGCGAACACCATGAATGAGATCGCCGCCAGTTCGCAGAAGATTGGCGACATCATCAGCGTGATCGACGGCATCGCGTTCCAGACCAATATTCTGGCGCTGAACGCCGCGGTCGAAGCCGCCCGCGCGGGCGAGCAGGGTCGTGGCTTTGCGGTGGTGGCTGGTGAGGTGCGTAACCTGGCGAGCCGCAGCGCCAACGCGGCGAAAGAGATTAAGGTGCTGATTGAAGAGTCGGTGTCCCGCGTTCAGCAGGGTTCGGAGCTGGTGGATACGGCGGCGAAAACCATGACCGAGATCGTCAGCTCGGTCACCCGGGTTAACGACATTATGGGCGAAATCGCCTCCGCATCCGATGAACAGCGCCGCGGTATTGAGCAGGTGGCGCAGGCGGTAAGTCAGATGGATCAGGTGACTCAGCAGAACGCCGCGCTGGTGGAAGAAGCGGCGGCAGCCACGGATCAGTTAGCGGGCCAGGCGGATCACCTTACCTCGCTGGTGGCTGTATTTAATGTCAATGAACGTGTTGAAGCAGTAACAGAAGTCGGGCGGTCGCAGACCGTACCAGTCGGAACCTGAATGTGATTAAGAAGGCGCTATGACATCACCACTGCCCTCAGGGCAATCGTCATTATTGTTACAGATGACACAGCGCCTTGCGCTGTCCGATGCGCATTTCCGTCGGATATGTCAGTTAATCTACCAGCGCGCGGGGATTGTGCTGGCCGATCACAAGCGGGACATGGTCTACAACCGCCTTGTGCGTCGCCTGCGCACGCTCGGACTGGATGATTTTGGTCGCTATCTGGGGATGCTGGAAGCCAACCCAAACAGCGCGGAATGGCAGGCGTTTATCAACTCCTTGACCACCAACCTGACCGCCTTTTTCCGGGAAGCACACCACTTCCCGGTGCTGGCGGACCATGCCCGTCGCCGCAGTGGCGGCGAATATCGCGTGTGGAGCGCGGCGGCCTCGACCGGGGAAGAGCCTTACTCGCTCGCCATCACCCTGGCCGATACCCTGGGTACCGCGCCGGGCCGCTGGAAGGTGATCGCCAGCGATATAGATACCGAAGTGCTGCAAAAAGCGCAGAGCGGTATCTATCGTCAGGACGAGCTAAAAACCTTGTCGCCACAGCAGCTTCAGCGCTATTTCATGCGCGGTACCGGCCCGCACGACGGGCTGGTGCGGGTGCGCAGTGAACTGGCGAATGCGGTGGAGTTCTCCATGGTCAACCTGCTGGAGAAGCAGTACAACGTGGCGGGGCCTTTTGACGCCATTTTCTGCCGTAATGTGATGATCTATTTCGACAAAACGACGCAGCAGGAGATCCTGCGCCGCTTTGTGCCGTTGCTCAAGCCGGACGGATTACTGTTTGCCGGGCACTCGGAGAACTTCAGCAATCTCGTGCGCGAATTCAGCCTGCGTGGGCAGACGGTATATGCGCTGAGTAAGGATAAAGCATGAGTAAAATCAGGGTCTTGTCAGTTGATGATTCGGCGTTAATGCGCCAGATCATGACCGAGATTATCAACAGCCACAGTGACATGGAGATGGTGGCGACGGCCCCCGATCCGTTGGTAGCCCGGGATTTAATTAAAAAATATAACCCCGACGTGCTGACGCTGGATGTCGAAATGCCGCGCATGGACGGCATCGACTTCCTCGAAAAGTTAATGCGTCTGCGGCCGATGCCGGTGGTGATGGTCTCTTCACTGACTGGCAAAGGGTCCGAAATCACCCTGCGGGCGCTGGAGCTGGGGGCGGTGGATTTCGTCACCAAACCGCAGCTCGGCATTCGCGAGGGGATGCTGTCGTATAGCGAGATGATCGCGGAAAAAATTCGTACCGCGGCCAGGGCGCGGGTTGCCACGCATAAGCCGCTGGCGGCCCCGACTACCCTGAAAGCCGGTCCGCTGCTGAGCTCGGAAAAGCTGCTGGTTATCGGCGCCTCTACCGGCGGAACAGAGGCAATTCGTCATGTACTCCAGCCATTGCCGCTCTCAAGCCCCGGTATTCTGATCACTCAGCATATGCCGCCAGGCTTTACCCGCTCGTTTGCGGAGCGTCTGAACAAGCTGTGTCAGATCAGCGTGAAAGAGGCGGAAGATGGCGAACGCGTTCTGCCGGGGCATGCCTATATCGCCCCGGGCGACAAGCATATGGAGCTGGCGCGCAGCGGCGCTAACTATCAAATCAAAATTCATGACGGGCCGCCGGTTAACCGGCACCGTCCGTCGGTGGATGTGCTGTTTCATTCGTTGGCGAAACACGCGGGGCGCAACGCCGTTGGGGTGATCCTGACGGGGATGGGCAACGATGGCGCCGCCGGAATGCTGGCGATGCACCAGGCTGGCGCCTGGACCATCGCGCAGAATGAAGCAAGTTGTGTGGTGTTCGGCATGCCGCGCGAGGCCATCAATATGGGTGGCGTCAGCGAAGTGGTCGATCTTAGTCAGGTTAGTCAGCAGATGCTGGCGAAAATCAGTGCCGGACAGGCAATACGTATTTAACGAGGAGTGTAGTTTTATGGCGGACAAAGAGCTCAAGTTTTTGGTTGTGGATGACTTTTCCACCATGCGTCGCATCGTGCGCAACCTGCTGAAAGAGCTGGGTTTTAATAACGTAGAAGAAGCGGAAGACGGCGTTGATGCGCTGAACAAACTGAATGCCGGCGGCTTTGGTTTTGTTATTTCTGACTGGAACATGCCGAACATGGACGGTCTGGAACTGCTGAAAACCATTCGTGCGAATGCTGCGATGGCCTCTATGCCTGTGTTGATGGTAACGGCTGAAGCGAAGAAAGAGAACATCATTGCTGCGGCACAGGCTGGCGCAAGCGGATATGTGGTGAAGCCATTCACCGCGGCAACCCTGGAAGAAAAACTCGGTAAGATCTTCGAGAAACTCGGCATGTGAGGTACGGGAGATGATGCAGCCTTCGATTAAACCTACGGATGAGCATTCACCCGGCGACATAATTGCCCGCATCGGCAGCCTGACGCGTATGTTGCGCGACAGCCTGCGTGAGCTGGGCCTGGATCAGGCGATTGCGGAAGCGGCGGAAGCGATTCCCGATGCCCGCGACCGTCTGGATTATGTTGTACAGATGACTGCCCAGGCGGCAGAGCGTGCGCTGAACAGTGTTGAAGCGTCGCAGCCGCATCAGGACGAGATGGAAAAGGGCGCAAAAGCGCTGACTAAACGCTGGGACGACTGGTTCGAAAATCCGATCGAACTCTCCGACGCCCGCGAACTGGTGACCGATACTCGTCACTACCTGAAAGCGGTGCCGGACCATACCAGCTTTACTAACGCCCAGCTGCTGGACATCATGATGGCGCAGGATTTCCAGGACCTTACGGGTCAGGTGATCAAGCGCATGATGGACGTGATCCAGGAGATTGAGCGTCAGCTGTTAATGGTGCTGCTGGAGAACATGCCGGAACCTTCCGCACGTCCACAACGCGAAAACGAAAGCCTGCTGAATGGCCCCCAGCTCGACACCACCAAAGCCGGTGTCGTGGCAAGCCAGGATCAGGTGGACGACCTGCTGGACAGCTTAGGGTTCTGATAACCTGCGTTTTGCTGGCATTGCCGGGTGGCGCTGCGCTTACCCGGCCTACAAAACCTGCAATATCATCATATTGTGCGGTCCTGGTAGGGCTGTGCTAGCGAAGCGCCCCCAGGCAAAAACGCCACCTGTAAAGGTGGCGTTTTTTTCCCTCGTTTTCCCTGTCGCAACCGAAAGCCCTAAATCAGCCCTTTTCACGCCCCTAATTAACGCATTGGTCAGGCGCGGCTTTGGCATCATATCGTCCAGACCTCTACCTGCGAGATGCTTGCCGTGGCAGAAGACAGCGACGACAAAACAGAAGCCCCCACACCCCACCGACTTGAAAAAGCGCGTGAGGACGGGCAAATACCCCGATCCCGAGAACTCACCTCGCTGCTGATTTTATTGGTTGGCGTGTGCATTATCTGGATAGGCGGGGAGTCCCTTGCCCGCAGACTGGCCGGCATGCTCTCGGCCGGGTTGCGCTTCGATCACAGCATGGTCAACGACCCTAACCTGATCCTCAGCCAGATTATCCTGCTGATCAAAAGCGCGATGATCGCGCTACTGCCGTTAATCACCGGCGTGGTGCTGGTGGCTATCGTATCGCCGGTGATGCTGGGCGGGCTGGTTTTCAGCGGGAAATCGCTGCAGTTTAAATTCTCCAAGCTGAACCCTTTGCCCGGCATCGCGAGAATGTTCTCCGCGCAGACCGCCGCCGAACTGCTGAAAGCGTTGATGAAAGCGACGCTGATGGGCAGCGTGGCGGGATTTTTTATCTGGCATAACTGGCCGGAGATGATGCGCCTGATCAGCGAGTCGCCATTTACCGCCATGCGCAACGCGCTCAATCTGGTGGGGCTCTGTTCGCTGCTGGTGGTGCTCTCGATTATCCCGATGGTTGGATTTGACGTCTTCTTCCAGATCTACAGCCACATTAAAAAACTGCGCATGTCCCGCCAGGACATCCGGGATGAACATAAGCAGATGGAAGGCGACCCGCACGTAAAAGGGCGTATTCGCCAGATGCAGCGTGCCGCTGCACGTCGCCGGATGATGGAAGATGTACCGAGAGCGGATGTGATTGTCACCAACCCGACCCACTACTCCGTTGCGCTGCAATATGACGAAGACAAAATGAGCGCGCCTAAAGTGGTGGCGAAAGGGGCGGGGCTTATCGCGCTGCGCATCCGTGAAATTGGTAATGAAAACCGTATCCCGATGCTGGAAGCGCCGCCACTGGCACGTGCGCTCTACCGGCATGCGGAAATAGGACAGCAGATCCCGGGCCAGCTCTATGCCGCTGTGGCGGAAGTGCTGGCGTGGGTATGGCAGTTGAAGCGCTGGCGTCTGGCCGGTGGTCAACGGCCTGTTAAACCTGAGAATCTCCCGGTGCCTGCCGCGCTGGATTTTATGAACGAGAAGGACTCTGATGGCTAATCTGGTGGCAATGTTGCGCCTCCCCGGCAACCTGAAATCGACTCAATGGCAGATCCTTGCCGGGCCGATCCTCATCCTGCTAATCCTGTCGATGATGGTGTTGCCGCTGCCGGCATTCATCCTCGACCTGCTTTTCACATTCAACATTGCGCTCTCCATTATGGTGCTGCTGGTGGCCATGTTCACCCAGCGCACCCTGGAGTTCGCCGCGTTCCCGACCATTCTGCTCTTCACCACGCTGCTGCGTCTGGCGCTGAACGTGGCCTCCACCCGTATCATTCTGATGGAAGGGCATACCGGCGGCGCGGCGGCAGGTAAGGTGGTTGAAGCCTTTGGCCACTTCCTGGTCGGCGGCAACTTCGCCATCGGGATCGTGGTGTTTATCATCCTCGTGATCATCAACTTTATGGTTATCACCAAAGGTGCGGGGCGTATCGCAGAAGTGGGCGCACGTTTCGTCCTGGACGGGATGCCGGGCAAACAGATGGCGATTGACGCCGATCTTAACGCCGGTCTGATTGGCGAAGATGAAGCGAAAAAACGCCGTGCCGAAGTGACCCAGGAAGCGGACTTCTACGGCTCGATGGACGGTGCGAGTAAGTTCGTTCGCGGCGATGCCATCGCCGGTATTCTGATCATGGTGATCAACGTGATTGGCGGCCTGCTGGTGGGTGTGCTGCAACATGGAATGGCCATGGGCCAGGCAGCAGAAAGCTACACGCTGCTGACCATTGGTGACGGTCTGGTCGCCCAGATCCCGGCGCTGGTGATCTCCACCGCAGCCGGCGTGATCGTAACCCGCGTCGCCACCGATCAGGATGTCGGCGAGCAGATGGTGGGCCAGCTGTTCAACAACCCGAACGTGCTGATGCTCTCTGCCGCGGTACTTGGCCTGTTGGGCCTGGTGCCGGGCATGCCGAACTTCGTCTTCCTGCTGTTCACCGCCGCACTGCTGGGGCTGGCCTGGTGGCTGCGCGGGCGTGAATCTAAACCGAAGGCTGAACCTGCACCCGTTAAAATGCCGGAAAACACCCAGGCAGTGGAGGCCACCTGGAACGACGTCCAGCTGGAAGATTCGCTGGGCATGGAAGTCGGCTACCGCCTGATCCCGATGGTCGATTTCCAGCAGGATGGCGAACTGCTGGGACGTATCCGCAGTATTCGTAAAAAATTCGCCCAGGACATGGGCTTCCTGCCGCCGGTGGTGCATATCCGCGACAACATGGATCTGCCTCCTGCGCGCTATCGCATTCTGATGAAAGGGGTGGAGATCGGCAGCGGAGACGCCTATCCGGGGCGCTGGCTGGCCATTAACCCTGGCACCGCGGCGGGTACGCTGCCGGGTGAACAAACTATCGACCCGGCCTTTGGCCTGGCCGCTATCTGGATCGAAAGTGCCCTGAAAGAGCAGGCGCAGATCCAGGGCTATACCGTGGTGGAAGCCAGTACCGTCGTGGCAACTCACCTTAACCACCTGATTGGTCAGTTCTCCGCAGAGCTGTTCGGCCGCCAGGAGGCGCAACAGCTGCTGGATCGCGTCACTCAGGAGATGCCGAAGCTCACCGAAGATCTGGTTCCGGGTGTACTGACCCTGACCACGCTGCACAAGGTGCTGCAGAACCTGCTCGACGAGAAGGTGCCGATCCGCGATATGCGTACCATTCTGGAAACCCTGGCCGAGCATGCGCCGCTGCAAAACGATCCGCACGAGCTGACGGCGGTGGTGCGCGTGGCGTTAGGCCGCGCCATCACCCAGCAGTGGTTCCCGGGTACCGGCGAAGTGCAGGTGATTGGGCTCGATACGCCGCTTGAGCGTCTGCTGCTGCAGGCGTTGCAGGGCGGCGGCGGGCTGGAGCCGGGACTGGCGGATCGTCTGCTGGCGCAAACCCAGGAGGCGTTGCAGCGTCAGGAGATGCTGGGAGCACCGCCGGTGCTGCTGGTGAATCACGCCCTGCGTCCGCTGCTCTCGCGCTTCTTGCGCCGCAGCCTGTCGCAGCTGGTCGTGCTGTCGAATATGGAGCTGTCGGACAACCGACATATCCGCATGACCGCAACCATCGGAGGCCAGTAATGCGTAAATTACTCTGGTTACTGGCCCTGCCGCTGATGGCGCAGGCCGCAGGGGAGGGGGCATGGCAGGCCAGCAGTATCGGCCTGACCCTTACCCACCGTGGCGTGGCGGCTTCGTCACGCCCGCTGTCGGCGCAGCAGCCGGTATCGGGCCTGATGACTCTGGTGGCCTGGCGCTATGAGCTCAATGGCCCGACCCCCGCCGGGCTGCGGGTGCGGCTCTGTTCCCAGACGCGCTGTACCGAACTGGACGGGGCCAGCGGCACAACCCATGCGTTCAACAACGTGCCCGCCGTTGAGCCGCTGCGCTTTATCTGGGAAGTCCCCGGCGGTGGTCGCCTTATCCCGGCCCTGAAGGTCCAGCGTAACGAAGTGATTGTGAACTACCGCTAACCCTCTGACCCCATTCCGTCCGCCCGAACGGAATGGGGGTGTCGTTCAGCAGGCTTCGTTATTTTTCCTGCTGTTCTTGCACTGTTAATTTTTCCCTCACTCTTTTCATTAAGAGAATAGCTCTGGAAGTCAATAACCGGAGAATATACTCTACGCGCTGAGATAATGTGATATACATATCAATGATGGAACGCAATAATGCAAAAGGGAGCAGGTATGAAATTGAGCTTTCAGCAAGTATGCATGTTTTGGGGGGTTATGGATGTTTTATATCTGGCAACCGGTAATGCTGCCAACTTACTGATTTAGTGTATGATGGTGATTTTAAGGTGCTTGCGTGGCTTCCATTTCCATCAGATGTCCTTCCTGCTCCGCTACTGAAGGCGTGGTGCGTA
>NZ_VDAM01000001.1:3669923-3884090 GCF_019584355.1 Leclercia sp. EC_58 | reverse complement strand
TCTGGCAAGGCTGGGACGGAAGTCACTGTCGTTCTCAAAATCGGTGGAGCTGCATGACAAGGTCATCGGGCATTATCTGAACATAAAACACTATCAGTAAGTTGGAGTCATTACCAATCCGGGGAACGTCGCGGTGGCGCTATTTTTATTGCTTGTTTCAGAGGCGCTAAAGGTCAGTTCGGTAATCATCTCAGGAAAATTAAATAAGTAATGCCTTAATCACTCAGGGATAGTGTTTTAAAAGGATGAAGGTATGCATAAAAGTATTAAGGATTGTTATTTCGACGGCTGGAAAAAGGCGTTCGTCTATAAGGGGCGAGCGACAAGAAGAGAATTTTGGTTATTTATCGTCATTAATATAGCGATTGTTCTCTTTATTGCCGCACTGAGTTATTTCTTTCTCATAGCATTGATTGCCGATCGTACCGGTCGCGGGGGAATGATACTGGTGTGGGCCTGGTTTGTCTGGCTTCCGCTCAGGGCGCTTGCCCCGGTAATCTTGCTCATACCAGTCGTCTCGCTGGGTATCCGCCGAATGCACGATGCAGGAAAATCGGGGTGGTGGTTTGGCGGGGCGCTACTCTTCATTCTGCTGATCCTGCCGCTCATTCTGACGGGTATTCATCAGGTTATGCTTATCCCGGTAGATAATCACTCTGCAGAGCAGGTGACGGCGTTCATCACGATTACGCTAAATGTATTAGCGGCTATCTCCATTCTCTGGCTTTGCTGCTTACCGAGCAAAACATCTGAGCAGGACGTTTTGTGATCGCTTTTTCGCCAGTTATCAGGCCATTCTGATGACTGGCTCGCAAAACTGACCCCTCCTTTTGAAGCAAAAGAAACGCTGTTTTATAAAACAGTGACACGCGTGGTAATTCTCTTTGCATTTTTGCCAGTTGCCGCCTGGCGGTGGCAGAAACAGAAAGGTATCCCGTAAGCGATACTCTTACTGTAACCGTCTAGTCACTCCCGTTAGCGTCGCGTTAACCGGGAGTCATCTAAAACTTACAGGGTCGACGGTAATGAAAACACGTAAAATTGGACTCGCGAACTATCTTGCTTACGGATCGGGTGATTTTCTCGGGGCAGGGACCACAGCGCTGACCGCTGCCTGGCTATTATATTTCTACACCACCTTCTGTGGCCTCACGCCGATTGAGGCCACCTTCATCTTTGCTGCGGCAAGGGTTCTGGATGCCGTCGTCAGTCCGCTGATGGGCTTCCTGACCGATAACTTTGGCACCACCTGGCTTGGCAAACGCTTTGGCCGCCGCAAGTTCTTTATTCTGCTCGGCATTCCCTGCGTCTTCAGCTACTCGCTGATGTGGGTCGGGGATATGGGCTTCTGGTACTACCTGCTGACCTATCTGATCTTCGATATCGTCTACACCATGATCCTGGTCCCGTACGAAACGCTGGTGCCGGAGATGACCGACGATTTCAAACAGAAAACCAAGTTCTCCGGTGCGCGTATCTCTATGGCGCAGATGTCGGCGATTCTGGCCTCGTTCCTGCCGGGTATTCTGTTAACCCACTTCGGTAAAGACAACGCCATCTCCTTCTTCTATGCCAGCCTGGTCTTCTCGGTGCTGTGCGCCCTGATGCTGACCTTCGTCTGGTTCTTCACCTGGGAACGTCCGCGTGAAGAGTGGAGCGAAGCCGCGCTGCGTGCCGAAGAGGAGAAGAAAAAACTGACCCTCGGCCAGAGCCTGAACCGTCTGTTCGTTGAGCTGAGCTCTACCCTGCGGATCAAAATCTTCCGCCAGCACCTTGGGATGTACCTTGGGGGCTACATCGCCCAGGATGTGTTCAACGCCGTCTTTACCTACTACGTGGTCTTTGTGCTGATGCAGGAAGCCTCCATGGCCTCGAATCTGCTGGGCACCATGGCTATCTTCCAGTTCCTGGCCGTTATCGCGATGATTCCGCTCTGCATCCGCTTTGGACCGGCACCGTCGTACCGCATGGTGGTGGTGCTGTTTGGTCTGGCGTCGCTCTCCTATGCCGGTTTGTATTACGCCGGTATGAGCGACATCTACGCGCTCCTGCTGCTGGTCTCTGCCCTGGCGGGTCTGGGTCGCGGTGGGATCAACTATGTGCCGTGGAACACCTACACCTATATCGCTGATGTGGATGAAGTCATCACCGGCCAGCGCCGCGAGGGGATTTTCGCCGGGATCATGACGCTGACCCGTAAAGCGTCCCAGGCGGGAGCCATCATGCTGGTAGGGATTGTGATGCAGATGTCCGGCTTTGTCAGCGGCCAGAAGGTGCAGCCGGAAGGGGTAAGCCACACCATTCTGATGATCCTGAGCGTGGGCACTATCCTGGTGCTGACCTGCGGCTTCCTGGTCTCATTGCGCTTTAAGCTGAATTTACAGACGCACAGTACGCTGCGTGAAGAGACGGCCAAAATGCGTGAATCTGGCCGCGCGATGCCGGAGGCTGCCACGCCGCAGGCCCGCGCCACGGTTGAGATGCTGGCCGGTATGCCATACGACTGCCTGTGGGGAAACAACAACATCGGCTATCTGAACCGCAATAAACCCGCTGCACCGTCCCTGAAAGAACGTGCTCCACTGAATTCGACATACAACAGAGGTTAAGATTATGAAGGTTTGGCCTGTCAAACATAGCCCGTTACTGCGTCAGCCAGAGCGTTTTATCGCCAGAGATGAACTGAAAACGCTGATCCAAAACGTGACGCATAACCTGGTGAACATTCACGATAAAACCGGCGAGTTTTTACTGCGGCTGGACGACGGGCGGGTAATCGACACCAAAGGCTGGGCGGGCTGGGAGTGGACTCACGGGGTCGGTCTCTACGGTATCTGGCAGTATTACTGCCAGACCGGGGATGAAGCGATGCGCGATATCATCGACAGCTGGTTTGCCGAGCGTTTTGCCGAAGGGGCCACCACCAAAAACGTCAACACCATGTCGCCGTTTTTGACCCTTGCATATCGCTATGAAGAGACGCGCAACCCGGCCTGGTTGCCATGGCTGGAGAGCTGGGCGGAGTGGGCGATGAACGAGATGCCGCGCACCGAGCACGGCGGTATGCAGCACATCACCCTGGCGGAGGAGAACCACCAGCAGATGTGGGACGACACCCTGATGATGACCGTCCTGCCGCTGGCGAAGATTGGTAAACTGCTCAATAAACCCGAATATGTGGAGGAGGCGGTCTATCAGTTCCTGCTGCACGTGCAGAATCTGATGGATCGGGAGACCGGGCTCTGGTTCCACGGCTGGAACTACGACGGCCACCACAACTTTGCCAACGCCCGCTGGGCGCGCGGCAACAGCTGGCTGACGATCGTTATTCCGGATTTCCTTGAGCTGGTGGATCTGCCGGAGAACAACGCCGTGCGCCGCTATCTGGTGCAGGTGCTGAACGCGCAGATTGCCGCCCTGGCGAAGTGTCAGGATGAGAGCGGCCTGTGGCATACGTTGCTCGACGATCCCAACTCCTATCTGGAGGCCTCGGCCACCGCCGGCTTCAGCTACGGGATCCTGAAGGCGGTACGCAAGCGCTATGTAGGGGCCGAATATGCGGAGGTGGCGGAGAGAGCCATTCGCGGGATCGTGAAGAACATCTCCCCGGAAGGTGAACTGCTGCAAACCTCGTTCGGTACCGGAATGGGCAGCGATCTGGAGTTCTATCGCCAGATCCCGTTGACCTCAATGCCGTATGGTCAGGCGATGGCAATCCTCTGTCTGACGGAGTATCTGCGCAAGTATTTTTGACCACTGCACTCCCCGGTGGCGCTACGCTTACCGGGGCTACAAACACAAAACCCGGCTTGCGCCGGGTTTTTTGTTATTGCGATAACCGATTTTTGTAGGCCTGATAAGCGAAGCGCCATCAGGCATTAACCGGGCACCGATGTTACATACGTTCTACGGTTTCGATACCCAGGGTATCCAGACCCAGCTTCAGGGTCTTCGCCGTCAGCTGCGCCAGCTTCAGGCGGCTGTTGCGTACCGCTTCGCTCTCGGCAGAGAGGATAGGGCAGTGCTCGTAGAAGCCGGAGAACAGGCCCGCCAGATCGTACAGGTAGGCACACATCACGTGTGGGGTGCCGTCGCGGGCGACCACGGAGAGCGTCTCTTCGAACTGCAGCAGACGAGCCGCCAGCTGCGCTTCACGATCTTCAGTGATGGTCACCTGCGTCCGGGCCAGTACGCTTTCATCGATCTCAGCCTTACGGAAGACAGACAGCACACGGGTGTAGGCATACTGCATGTACGGTGCGGTGTTACCTTCGAACGCCAGCATGTTATCCCAGTCGAAAACGTAGTCGGTGGTCCGGTTCTTGGAGAGATCCGCGTATTTCACCGCACCGATACCGACGGCGTTGGCCAGTTTTTCCAGCTCATCGGCAGGCATATCCGGGTTTTTCTCCGCCACCAGACGACGGGCACGCTCCAGCGCCTCGTCCAGCAGATCCGCCAGCTTCACGGTACCGCCCGCACGGGTTTTAAACGGCTTGCCGTCTTTACCCAGCATCATGCCGAACATGTGGTGCTCCAGCGGCACGGATTCCGGTACATAGCCCGCTTTGCGCACGATGGTCCACGCCTGCATCAGGTGCTGGTGCTGACGGGAGTCGATGTAATAGAGCACGCGATCCGCATGCAGGGTTTCATAGCGGTATTTCGCACAGGCGATATCGGTGGTGGTGTAGAGGAAGCCGCCATCCTTTTTCTGGATGATGACGCCCATCGGTTCGCCTTCCTTGTTTTTGTACTCATCAAGGAACACCACCGTCGCACCTTCGCTTTCGACCGCCAGGCCTTTGGCCTTCAGATCGGCCACGATACCGGCCAGCATTGGGTTATAGAGGCTTTCACCCATCACGTCCTTACGGGTCAGGGTGACGTTCAGGCGGTCATAGGTGATCTGGTTCTGGGACATAGTGATGTCCACCAGCTTGCGCCACATCTCAAGGAAGTACGCATCGCCGCCCTGCAGTTTCACCACGTAGCTACGGGCGCGCTCGGCAAAGGCTTCATCTTCGTCGTAGTGCTTTTTCGCATCGCGGTAGAAGCCTTCGAGGTCCGCCAGGGCCATTTCACCGGCATTTTCCTGCTGCTGCTTTTCCAGCCAGGCGATCAGCATCCCGAACTGGGTGCCCCAGTCGCCGACGTGGTTCGCGCGGATCACGTTGTGGCCGAGGAACTCCAGGGTGCGCACCGCGGCATCACCGATGATGGTGGAGCGCAGATGGCCGACGTGCATCTCTTTCGCCACGTTCGGGGCAGAGTAGTCAACGACGATAGTCTGAGGCTGCGGCTGCGCCACACCCAGACGATCGGACTGCAACGCGGCATCGACGTTCTGCGCCAGGAAGGCAGGATCGAGGAAAATGTTGATAAAGCCCGGTCCGGCGATTTCGGTTTTGCTGGCAATACCGCTGAGATCCAGATGGGACAGAACCTGCTCTGCGAGTTGTCGTGGCGCCATGCCCAGTTTTTTCGCTACGGCCATCACGCCATTGGCCTGATAGTCGCCAAACTGTACTTTCGCGGACTGACGAACCTGCGGTTCACAGTCTGCAGGTGCGCCTGCAGCAATCAGTGCCTGACTGACTTTTTCTGAGAGAAGAGCCTGAATATTCACCGGGATACCTTACATTTTTGACGCGGGCCATCATGCTGCCGCGCCCGTTAACGAATTTAGGCCGGGAGTATACTGCAATTGCCCGTTGTCGTCAGCACTGGCTCAAAACAGCGGTTGGTGGCAGGCCGCCAACAGAGTAAATTAACGCTTTTGCATGACGATAAGAGTATCAATGATGGCGAACTGGCAATCTATTGACGACCTGCAGGATATTGCAGCCGATTTACCGCGTTTCACTGACGCCTTCGCGGCGCTTTCCGCTCGCCTGGGTCTGGATATCGCTCCGCTCGCGGCGGACCACATCTCCCTGCGCTGCCATCAGAATGCCACGGCGGAGCGCTGGCGGCGCGGATTTGAGCAGTGCGGCGAACTGCTCTCGGAGAACATCATCAATGGTCGTCCTATCTGTCTCTTTAAGCTGAATGAACCCGTCTGCGTCGCCCACTGGCGCTTTACGGTGGTTGAACTGCCGTGGCCGGGTGAAAAACGCTACCCCCACGAAGGCTGGGAGCACATCGAGATTGTCCTGCCCGGCGACCCGGATACCCTGAATGCCCGCGCCCTGGCGCTGCTCTCTGATGAGGGCTTAAGCCAGCCGGGCATTTTTGTGAAAACCAGCTCGCCAAAAGGGGAGCGCGAGCGCCTGCCAAATCCGACCCTGGCAGTTACCGACGGCAGCGTGACGGTGAAGTTTCACCCCTGGACAATCGAAGAGATTGTCGCCAGTGAACAATAAAGCGAAAGAGTTGTGAGGTGACGCCGTGTCGCGGGGAAGGCGGCATGGCATGATGCAAAACCCGACAGGCTATAAGGAGGCTTCGTGGCATTGCTGGAGATCTGTTGTTACAGCATGGAGTGCGCCGTGACCGCACAGGCGCATGGCGCCGATCGCATTGAACTCTGTGCCGCCCCGAAAGAGGGCGGGCTGACCCCCTCGTATGGGGTGCTGAAATCGGTGCGTCAGGCGGTGAGCATTCCGGTTCATCCGATTATTCGCCCCCGCGGCGGGGACTTTTGCTACAGCAGCGGCGAATTTAACGCCATGCTGGAGGATATCGCCCTCGTCAAGGAGCTGGGTTTCCCGGGGCTGGTCATCGGCCTGCTGAATGAAGATGGTCATATCGATATGCCGCGCATGCGCCAGATTATGGCTGCTGCAAAGGGAATGGCGGTAACTTTTCATCGCGCTTTCGATATGTGTGTAAATCCGCGGCAAGCCTTTGAAAACCTCGCGGAACTGGGGGTTGCGCGTGTGCTGACTTCGGGTCAACACGCCTCCGCAGAAAAAGGTATTTCATTAATTAAGGAACTAAAAGCGCAATCAGGTGTTCCAATAATAATGGCGGGTGCTGGCGTTCGCGCCGCCAATCTGGAGACGTTTTTACAGGCAGGGGTGGAAGAGTTGCACAGCTCGGCAGGCAAGTGGTTGCCGTCACCCATGCGCTATCGCAACACAGGCTTGTCGATGTCGACGGATGCCGACGCGGATGAATATTCCCGCTACGGCGTCGAGGGAGAGTCGGTTGCAGAGATGAAGGCGATAATTGAAAGGTATTGTCGCTAAACCAGTTTTTACCGCGCATCATGTCGCCCAATATGATGCTTGTTTGTACCAGGCCCCTGCAATTTCAACAGGGGTCTTTTTTTGTCTCATTTTTGAGAACGTAGAACCGTTCCTGATACTATTTATGTTCTTAAAGCTATGAAGAAAGATAATAGAATAAAGGACTTACAGCGGCTCCCCGATCCGGCTGAAAATCGCCGAAGCGTTTCCGGAAGGCCGGGGCGAGGCGCAGGGATGCGCCGAGAGGGCATAGCCTGCAGGGATGCAGGCTGGTGCCCGACCCGAAAGCCTGAAGGAATAAGCTGAGGGTCACCGCGAAGCGGCGATTTTCTTTGCCGGGAGCCGGGATTGTGAAGGGGGCGGCGGCGAGCCCCCTTCACACGTTCACGGGTGACGCTGTTGATAGAGAAGCGCAGAACGTAAGGTGAACGGAACCACCACCTCAGTCGCATGTTTCCCCTCACTCCAGCCCTCTCCCTCAAGGGAGAGGGAGCAAAACATGTAGAGCTGGGAAGGAAAATCACGGCTTGGTGGCAATCAACACCGCGCGAACCGGGGCTGGATAACCCTCAATCGTTTTGCTGCTGTCATTCGGATCGAGGAACTCGGCCAGAGATTCGGTGGTCATCCACTCGGTACGGCGCTGTTCGTCGGTAGTAGTAGGGCAGACATCCGCGATACGGATATCGACAAAACCGCACTTTGCCAGCCAGTTTTTTAGCGCCAACGCCGACGGAATAAAGTAGACGTTACGCATCTGGGCATAGCGATCCCCAGGCACCAGCACGGTGTTCTCATCTCCTTCAACCACCAGCGTCTCCAGCACCAGCTCACCGCCGTTGACCAGCTGATCTTTCAGCTGCCAGAGGTGTTCCAGCGGGGAGCGGCGATGGTAGAGCACGCCCATGGAGAAGACGGTGTCGAACGCCGCCAGCGCCGGGAGTTGCTCAATCCCCAGCGGCAGCAGGTGCGCGCGCTGGTCGTTGCCCAGCAGTTTGCGCACCGCTTCGAACTGGCAGAGGAACAGCTGGGTCGGGTCGATGCCTACCGCCAGATGGGCGCCTGCGCCAATCATACGCCACATGTGATAGCCGCTGCCGCAGCCGACATCCAGAATGGTGCGTCCGGTTAAATCAGAGAGGTGCGGCAGCACGCGCTCCCACTTCCAGTCTGAACGCCATTCGGTGTCGATCTGCATGCCGTAGAGAGAAAACGGCCCTTTGCGCCACGGCATCAGGTTGCGCATCAGGTTTTCGAGACGCAGCATCTGGCCTTCGCTCAGCGGCTGTTCACTCTCGGCGGTAACGCTGTGCAGCAGGTCGAGCTTATAGGGCTTCATCTCCGGCAGAAATTCCACCGCATTTTTCCACTGCTTAAACTGGCCGTGCAGGGATTCACGCTGCCAGGCGGCGATCTGCGCGGGCAGGGTTTCCAGCCAGTGGGAGAGATGGTTTTTGGCAATCAGCTGATAAAAGTTACCGAAATCAATCATGCGTTACCGCCTTTCAGCGCCACCAGTGAGCCAAAGTTGAAGCACTGGAACCACAGCTCCCTGTGCGCGAATCCGGCTTTGTGCAGTCGGGCTTTGTGGGTTTCAACCGAATCGGTCAGCATCACATTTTCCAGCATGCTGCGCTTCTGGCTGATCTCCAGCTCGCTGTAGCCGTTGGCACGTTTGAAATCGTGGTGCATGTTGAACAGCAGTTCGCCGACGGTGGCATCTTCGAAACTGAATTTTTCCGACAGCACCAGGGCGCCGCCAGGGTTCAGCCCCTGATAAATTTTGTCCAGCAACAGCTGACGGTCTTCGGGCACCAGGAATTGCAGGGTAAAATTCAGCACCACCATCGAGGCGTTTTTAATCTCGATATGGCGAATATCGCCTTCGACCACTTCTACCGGGGTCGGGGCTTTCCAGGCGTCGATATGGCGGCGGCAGCGTTCGACCATGGCCGGTGAGTTGTCCACAGCGATAATCTTGCAACCGTCGTGCTTAATATTACGACGAACCGACAGCGTGGCTGCGCCCAGCGAACATCCCAGATCGTAGACCTGCGTGTCCGGCTGAACAAAACGTTCCGCCAGCATGCCGATCATGGAGATGATATTAGAGTAGCCGGGGACCGAGCGCTGGATCATATCCGGGAAGACTTCAGCCACCCGTTCATCAAAGGTCCAGTCGCCCAGACTGGCGATAGGCGCAGAAAAAAGCGTGTCGCGATCTGACATAATGTAAAAATCCGGGATAAATAAAGGGGCGTATTGTGCGCTAATGCAGGGAGAAAACCAACTCCCAGGGCATATACCACAGGTTAGCCAGCACCATTAGCACAAGCGAACACCAGGTCGCGCTCATGCCGGAGCGGCGCCAGCGGAACAGGCGCTGATGGAGACCATAGTAGTGCATCAGGCGTCCAAGGATCAGCAGCAGGCCGCAGACGTGCACCATCCAGGTCTCCGCGCCATTCATTTCCATAAATAACAGCAAGATCAGTGCCGTTGGGAGATACTCCACCGCATTGCCATGAATGCGGATTGCGGTTTGCAACTCAGAGAAACCTCCGTCGCCATAAGAGACGCGGTACAACATCCGCAGGCGCGCAATATCGAACGAAAACTTGATTAACAGTAACGCACCCAGTACCGCATACAGCGCGCAAACCATACAAACTCCCTGTTTTTTGGCAGATGGCACTTCTATGATAGGGGGTGAGCTCAGAAAAGAGAAGATTGTTGCGGGATCGTGGGAGCGTCGCCAATGGACGGCGCCACGGCCTGCAAGGCGTGCCAGAGAGCATCGACCAGTTGCGGCGCCTGGGCGATATCAGGGGTATGCAAAAAAAGATACGGCGTGGCGGTCTGTTCCCACTTCGCCAGGGTCTGTAACCAGACAGCAAACAGCGCCTGGTTTTGCGGCATGTTGTCGCTGCCGATAAAACGCACCATTGGATTGCTGGCGGTCATTACCGCATGAACTGGTACCTTCGGTTTTTTACGCTGAGCGTCGATGATGGCCTCGTTGTGCGGCACGGCGGCGTGAACCGGGCGGCTGTCGAGAATGGTGCGATTGACGCCGCGCTCATGCAGACCGCGGTTAAGCGCTTTCTCCGCCTCGCCTTTCATGAAGAACTCAGGATGACGAACCTCAACGCCATAAGTGAACTCCCGGGGCAGGGCATCGAGAAACTGCCATAGCGCGGGCAGATCGCGTGGGCCAAAGGTGGCGGGGAGCTGCACCCAGTACTGGCCGATGCGGTTGGCCAGCGGCGACAGGCGGGTAAAAAATTCTGCGGTTAAATCGTCACAGTTACGCAGCGCAGCCTGATGGGAGATGGCGGCCGGGAATTTAAAGCAGAAACGAAAGTCGTCGCTGGTCTGCTCTCGCCAGCGCGCCACCACTTCAGGTTTAGGCAGGGCATAGAGCGTGGTGTTACCCTCCACACAATTAAAGTGGCGGGCGTACTCTTCAAGACCCGTTATGCCCAGCCGCACCCATTTCGGGTGCGACCATTGGGGTAACCCCAGATAGATCATAGTGCGTTGATTATCTCTTCGGTGCTGCGTACCCGGCCAATACGCGGGAAGATATTCGTCATACTGCCGAGGTGCTGCTCGGCCGAAGCTGCGCTGCAGGCATCTTCGGCGATCACCAGGTTAAAGCCCAGCTCCCAGGCGTTGCGGGCGGTGGATTCGACGCCAATATTGGTGGAGATCCCACACAGAATGATCGTATCGATGCCGCGACGACGCAGCTGTAACTCAAGATCGGTGCCGTAAAACGCGCCCCACTGGCGCTTGGTCACTTCGATATCGCTCTCTTGCTTACCCAGTGACAGCGGGTAGTCCCACCAGTTTTCCGGCAGAGCATGGGCAGGGGCTTGTGCATCTACCGGCTGCTTCAGCGCCTCGGCGAAATCAGCGGACCAGCCCACGCGGACCATCACTACCGGCGAGCCGCTGGTGCGGCATTTTTCCGCCAGACGTGCGCTGCGGCTGACCACATCCTGAGCGGTATGCGGGCCACCGGCAAAGGGCAGGATCCCTTCCTGTAAATCAATCACCACAAGGGCGGTACGGGCAGCGTCGAGTGTGAACATGGTTTTTCCTGTTAAATAGTGAGCCATGCTAATACCTTACGCTGAGCCAGCCTGTTCCAGGTCTGATATTTTTGTTAAATTTTGTGAGAATATGCAAGATGCGAGCAGCAAACGCGCGCATGGCGCGCTTCTCTCTTATCGTCTGGCGGAATTTCCAGTATAATAGCCGCCTTTTTTCATCCAGTTTGACATACAAAAAGCTGCGACATAGTAGCCTGCGGCTAAGTTAAGGGATATCTCATGCGTACAGAATATTGCGGGCAGCTGCGTCAGTCCCACGTCGGACAGCAGGTGACCTTGTGTGGTTGGGTCAACCGTCGTCGTGATCTTGGCAGCCTTATCTTTATCGATATGCGCGACCGTGAAGGCATCGTGCAGGTGTTTTTCGATCCAGACCGCGCCGATGCGTTAAAGCTGGCAGCTGAACTGCGTAACGAGTTCTGCATCCAGGTGACCGGTACCGTGCGTGCGCGTGACGAGAAAAACATCAACAGCGACATGGCGACCGGCGAAATCGAAGTGCTGGCGACCGATCTGACCATCATCAACCGTTCAGAATCGCTGCCGCTGGATTTCAACCACGTCAATACCGAAGAAGCGCGTCTGAAATATCGCTACCTCGATCTGCGTCGCCCGGAAATGGCCGAACGCCTGAAAACCCGCGCGAAAATTACCAGCCTGGTGCGCCGCTTTATGGACGATCACGGTTTCCTCGATATCGAAACCCCGATGCTGACCAAAGCGACCCCGGAAGGCGCGCGCGACTACCTCGTGCCATCCCGCGTCCATAAAGGCAAATTCTACGCGCTGCCACAGTCTCCTCAGCTGTTCAAACAGCTGCTGATGATGTCCGGTTTCGACCGCTACTATCAGATCGTCAAATGCTTCCGTGACGAAGACCTGCGCGCTGACCGTCAGCCAGAATTTACCCAGATCGACGTCGAGACCTCCTTCATGACTGCCGAGCAGGTGCGTGAAGTGATGGAAGCCCTGGTGCGCAGCCTGTGGCTGGACGTGAAGGGCGTGGATCTGGGCGACTTCCCGATCATGACCTTCGCCGAAGCCGAGCGCCGCTACGGCTCTGACAAGCCAGACCTGCGTAACCCGATGGAGCTGGTGGACGTTGCCGACCTGGTGAAAGGCGTAGAGTTTGCGGTCTTCTCCGGCCCGGCTAACGATCCGAAAGGCCGCGTGGCTGCCCTGCGTGTACCGGGCGGTGCAAGCCTGAGCCGTAAGCAGATCGACGACTACGGTAACTTCATCAAGATTTATGGCGCGAAAGGCCTGGCTTACATCAAAGTCACCGAGCGCGCGAAAGGCATCGAAGGCATCACCAGCCCGGTGGCGAAATTCCTGAATGCTGAGATCGTCGAATCCATCCTGGCGCGCACCGAAGCCCAGGACGGCGACATGATCTTCTTCGGGGCAGACAACAAGAAAGTGGTTGCCGATTCAATGGGCGCACTGCGTCTGAAGTTGGGTAAAGATCTGAACCTGACCGACGAAGCCAAATGGGCGCCGCTGTGGGTTATCGACTTCCCAATGTTTGAAGACGACGGCGAAGGCGGCCTGACCGCTATGCACCACCCGTTCACCTCGCCAAAAGATATGAGCGCGGCAGAGCTGAAAGCGGCGCCGGAAGAGGCTGTGGCGAATGCCTACGATATGGTCATCAACGGCTACGAAGTGGGTGGCGGTTCCGTGCGTATCTACAGCGGTGAAATGCAGCAGACCGTGTTTGGTATTCTGGGCATTAACGAACAAGAGCAGCGCGAGAAGTTTGGCTTCCTGCTGGACGCGCTGAAGTACGGTACTCCGCCGCACGCGGGTCTGGCGTTTGGTCTGGATCGCCTGACCATGCTGCTGACCGGTACCGACAACATTCGTGATGTTATCGCCTTCCCGAAAACCACCGCCGCGGCGTGTCTGATGACCGAAGCGCCAAGCTTTGCTAACCCAACCGCCCTGAGCGAGCTGGGTATCGAAGTGGTGAAAAAGGAAGAGAAAAACTGATATGGCATATAAGCTTCCCGTTTCCGTGTTAGTGATCATTTATGCAGAAGACACGAAGCGGGTGCTGATGTTGCAGCGACGCGACGATCCCGCCTTCTGGCAGTCGGTAACCGGCAGCCTGGAGGAGGGAGAAACCGCGTTGCAGGCCGCCGCGCGCGAAGTAAAGGAAGAGGTCACCATTGATGTTGCTCGCGAGCAACTGACCCTGAAGGACTGTCAGCGCACGGTGGAGTTTGAAATTTTTAGTCATTTACGTCATCGCTATGCGCCGGGGACTGAACGCAATACAGAATCCTGGTTCTGCCTTGCGCTTCCCCACGAACGGGAGATCGTGTTCACCGAACATTTGACCTACCGCTGGGTTAATGCGACCGAAGCTGCGGCGTTAACCAAGTCGTGGAGCAACCGGCAGGCGATTGAAGAATTTGTAATTAACGCCGCCTGAAAGGGCGCGCTCTTTGAGGATATTTTTATGGCAGGTCATAGTAAGTGGGCCAACACCAAACACCGCAAAGCGGCACAGGATGCCAAACGCGGTAAGATCTTTACCAAAATCATTCGTGAGCTGGTTACCGCAGCCCGTCTGGGTGGCGGCGATGCCGGTTCCAACCCGCGTCTGCGCGCAGCGATCGATAAAGCGCTGAGCAACAACATGACCCGCGACACCCTGAACCGTGCTATCGCCCGTGGCGTAGGCGGCGATGAAGACGCGAACATGGAAACCATCATTTATGAAGGTTACGGTCCTGGCGGTACAGCGGTCATGGTTGAATGTCTGTCCGACAACCGTAACCGTACCGTGGCGGAAGTGCGTCATGCCTTCAGCAAAACCGGTGGCAACCTGGGTACCGACGGTTCCGTTGCCTACCTGTTCAGCAAAAAAGGCGTCATCTCCTTCGAGAAAGGCGACGAAGATGTGATCATGGAAGCGGCGCTGGAAGCGGGTGCTGAAGATGTGGTGACCTATGACGACGGCGCGATTGACGTCTATACCGCATGGGAAGAGATGGGCGCGGTGCGTGATGCACTGGAAGCGGCGGGCCTGAAAGCCGACGCGGCTGAAGTCTCCATGATCCCGTCCACCAAAGCGGACATGGATGCGGAAACCGCACCAAAACTGCTGCGTCTGATCGATATGCTCGAAGATTGCGACGATGTGCAGGAAGTCTACCACAACGGTGAAATCTCCGACGAGGTTGCGGCTACGCTGTAATGGCCCAACGTAAACCAATAACCGGAGCGGCGTGATGGCAATTATTCTCGGTATTGACCCGGGCTCACGCATCACCGGTTATGGCGTTATCCGTCAGGTCGGGCGACAGTTGACCTACCTGGGCAGTGGGTGTATCCGTACCAAAGTGGACGATCTGCCGTCGCGCCTGAAGCTGATCTATGCGGGCGTGACGGAGATCATCACCCAGTTCCAGCCGGACTATTTCGCTATTGAACAGGTATTTATGGCGAAAAACGCCGACTCGGCGCTGAAGCTTGGCCAGGCGCGCGGCGTGGCGATTGTCGCGGCGGTGAATCAGGATCTGCCGGTGTTTGAATACGCCGCACGGCAGGTTAAGCAGACCGTGGTGGGAATTGGCAGTGCGGAAAAAAGCCAGGTGCAGCACATGGTGCGTACCCTGCTTAAACTGCCCGCCAATCCGCAGGCGGATGCTGCCGATGCCCTGGCGATCGCCATTACCCATTGCCACATCAGCCAGAATGCGGTGCAGATGAGCGAATCGCGGCTCAATCTGGCGCGCGGTCGATTGCGCTAAATGTAAAAATCAGGCTGGATGTTTATCCAGCCTTTTTTTATTATGGCAGCGGTAACTTTTAGCCCTTAACGCAGGAGCGTCACGTGATAGGCAGACTCAGAGGCATCATTCTAGAAAAACAACCCCCGATAGTGCTGCTTGAGACCGGAGGCGTGGGCTACGAAGTCCATATGCCAATGACCTGTTTCTATGAATTGCCGGACGCGGGCAAGGAAGCGATTGTCTTTACCCACTTTGTGGTGCGTGAAGATGCCCAGCTGCTGTATGGCTTTAACAACAAGCAGGAACGCACCCTGTTTAAAGAGCTGATTAAAACCAACGGCGTGGGGCCAAAACTGGCGCTGGCGATCCTCTCCGGGATGTCGGCTCCGCAGTTTGTTAACGCCGTAGAGCGTGAAGATCCCGCTGCCCTGGTTAAGCTCCCTGGCATCGGTAAGAAAACGGCCGAGCGCCTGATTGTCGAGATGAAAGATCGCTTTAAAGGTCTGCATGGCGATCTGTTTACCCCTGCCGCCGACCTGGTGCTGACCTCACCGGCTGGCCCGGCAACAGACGATGCGGAACAGGAAGCGGTTGCCGCGCTGGTGGCGCTGGGCTATAAACCTCAGGAAGCGAGCCGGATGATTAGCAAAGTGGCTAAACCGGACGCCACCAGTGAAACCCTGATTCGTGAAGCGCTGCGCGCCGCATTGTGAGGTAAAGGATGATTGAAGCAGACCGTCTGGTCTCGGCAGGCAGTGTTCAGACAGAAGATCTGGTGGACAGGGCGATCCGCCCGAAACTGCTTGATGAGTATATTGGCCAGCCGCAGGTGCGTTCGCAGATGGAGATCTTTATCCAGGCGGCGAAACTTCGCGGCGATGCCCTCGATCACCTGTTGATTTTCGGCCCGCCGGGGCTCGGGAAAACGACCCTCGCAAATATCGTCGCCAATGAAATGGGCGTGAACCTGCGCACCACCTCCGGCCCGGTGCTGGAAAAGGCAGGGGATCTGGCGGCGATGCTGACCAACCTTGAACCCCACGACGTGCTGTTTATCGATGAGATCCACCGCCTGTCACCGGTGGTGGAAGAGGTGCTCTATCCGGCGATGGAAGATTACCAGCTGGATATCATGATTGGCGAAGGTCCGGCAGCGCGTTCGATTAAAATTGACCTGCCGCCTTTCACGCTGATTGGCGCCACCACCCGCGCGGGGTCGTTAACCTCACCGCTGCGCGATCGTTTCGGCATTGTGCAGCGTCTTGAGTTTTATCAGGTGCCCGATCTCCAGCATATCGTCAGCCGCAGCGCGCGCTTTATGGGGCTGGATATGAGCGAAGAGGGGGCCTTTGAAGTGGCGAAGCGTTCCCGCGGGACGCCACGTATTGCCAACCGGCTGCTGCGCAGGGTGCGTGATTTTGCCGAAGTGAAACACGACGGCACTATTTCGCATGAGATCGCCGCTCAGGCGCTGGATATGCTGAACGTCGATGCCGAAGGATTTGACTATATGGACCGCAAGCTGCTGCTGGCGGTGCTGGATAAATTCTTTGGCGGGCCGGTCGGGCTGGATAACCTGGCGGCAGCGATTGGCGAAGAGCGTGAGACGATTGAAGATGTGCTGGAGCCCTATCTGATCCAGCAGGGCTTTTTGCAGCGTACGCCGCGCGGGCGCATGGCAACGGTGCGGGCCTGGGATCACTTTGGCATAACGCCGCCGGAGATGCCGTAACCTCGGCGGAAATTGCCGGATGGCGGCTGCGCCTTATCCGGCCTACATAAGCGCGATCCTGTAGGCCCGGTAAGCGTAGCGCCACCGGGCAATTAATGACCTTAGCTGGCCGGTTTCTTCATCATGCTGAAGATAAACAGCATCGCCGCGCACAGCACCACCGACGGTCCGGCAGGGGTGTCGTAAAACGCCGAGAAGGTCAGCCCGCCGGTCACGGCAATCATCCCCACCCCCACGGCCACACCGGCCATCTGCTCCGGGGTACGGGCAAAACGACGGGCGGTGGCGGCTGGGATAATCAGCAGTGAGGTGATGATCAGCGCCCCGACAAACTTCATCGCCACGCCAATGGTCAGGGCGGTGACCAGCATCAGCAGCAGTTTCACGCGCTGCAGCTTCACGCCATCAACAAAGGCTAAATCCGGGCTGATGGTCATCGCTAGCAGGTTACGCCACTGCCACAGCAGGATTGCGAGGACAATCACCACCCCGATGGCAATGGCGATCAGATCATCAGGCGTCACCGCCAGCAGATCGCCAAACAGATAGGCCATCAGATCCACGCGGATATTGGACATCAGGCTGACTACCACCAGACCCAGCGACAGGGCGCTGTGGGCCATGATCCCAAGCAGCGTATCCACCGCCAGATGCGGGCGCTTCTCCAGCCAGACCAGGCCGGCGGCCAGCAGCAGCGTAACCACAATCACCGCGTAGAAAGGATTCACATCCAGCAGCAAACCAAACGCCACCCCCAGCAGGGAAGCGTGCGCCAGCGTATCGCCAAAGTAGGACATCCGGCGCCAGACAACAAACGAGCCCAGTGGACCCGCCGCGCAGGCGAGCATCATCCCGGCCAGCCAGCCGGGCAGTAAGAGTTCAATCATGAGTTACCGTTTCCCCGGCGAAGGACAATGCGTCCCTGCAAATCATGGCGGTGGTTGTGATGGTGGCGATAAATGCCCAGCTGTTCGGCACCGCGAGGACCAAACATCGAGATAAACTCCGGATGCATGGAGACCACTTCCGGCGTGCCGGAGCAGCAGATGTGATGGTTCAGACAGAGCACTTCGTCCGTTTTCGCCATGACCAGATGCAGGTCGTGCGACACCATCAGGACGGCGCAGTCCAGCTCTTTACGCAGCTGATCGATGAGGTCATACAGGGCAACCTGGCCGTTGACATCCACACCCTGAGTCGGCTCGTCGAGCACCAGCAGCTGCGGCTTATTCAGCAGGGCGCGGGCCAGCAGCACACGCTGGGTTTCGCCACCGGAGAGCTTTTGCAGGGGCGCGTCGATAAGATGCCCGGCCTGCACCCGCTTGAGCGCCGGAAGAACATCCTCTTTACGCGTATCGGGACGCAGACGCAGGAAACGGCTGACCGTCAGCGGCAGCGTGGCGTCCAGATGCAGTTTCTGAGGGACATAGCCAATACGTAGCTGCCGGTCACGCTTGATCAGGCCTGCATCGGGTGCTACCAGGCCGAGTACAACCCGCACCAGCGTTGATTTACCCGCGCCGTTGGGGCCGAGCAATGTCAGAATTTTGCCAGGCTTCAGATCCAGCGAAACGTCAGAGAGGACGCGGCGCTGACCAAATGAAACCGAAATATTTTCGAGAGAAACCAAAGTCGTCATATCAATTTATGCTTGCAGAAGTCATCGAATGTTATAATATCACATTCCACATGTTCATTACGATGATTAGTCGCATTATGTTACAGAAAAATACGCTTCTTTTCGCTGGATTATCCGCCGCCCTTTGGGGTACCGCAGTACAAGATGTTAACGCCGCCGTTGTCGCTTCGCTTAAACCGCTCGGTTTTATCGCTTCCGCTATCGCAGATGGCGTCACAGAAACCCAGGTTTTATTGCCTGATGGCGCGTCAGAGCATGATTACTCCCTGCGCCCATCGGACGTAAAACGTTTACAAAACGCGGACTTAGTTGTATGGATTGGCCCAGAGATGGAAGCCTTCATGCAAAAGTCAGCGAGTCAGTTGCCTGACGCTAAACAGGTTAACATCTCTGGCCTTGCAGGTGTGAAACCGCTTCTCATGAAAGGGGCGGATGATGACGATCACGACCACGATCATGGCCATGGTGCAGAGGAAAAAGGTGATGAGCATCACCATCACGGTGACTACAACATGCACCTTTGGCTTTCACCAGAAATAGCGCGGCTGTCAGCGGTTGCAATCCATGAAAAATTAGTGGAACTTATGCCGCAAAGTCGAGCCAAACTAGACGCCAACCTGAAGGATTTTGAGGCACAACTTGCCGCAACCGATAAGCAGGTGGGTACCGAGCTCGCACCATTGAAAGGTAAGGGATATTTCGTTTTTCATGATGCCTATGGCTACTACGAAAAACACTACGGTCTTACGCCGCTTGGCCACTTCACCGTGAATCCAGAAATTCAACCTGGTGCGCAGCGTTTACATGAAATCAGAACACAGTTGGTTGAGCAAAAAGCGACCTGCGTTTTTGCTGAGCCACAGTTCAGGCCAGCGGTCGTTGAAGCCGTGGCAAGGGGAACGTCCGTACGTATGGGCACCCTTGATCCATTGGGAACCTCTATCCAGTTGAGCAAAGCGAGCTATTCGCAGTTCCTCAGCCAACTGGCGAACCAGTATGCGAGCTGCCTGAAAGGAGATTAACGAGGAAGTGATTACGTGCAACAGATAGCCCGCTCTGTCGCCCTGGCATTTAACAATCTGCCCCGGCCCCACCGCGTCATGCTGGGGTCGCTTACAGTTCTCACCTTAGCGGTCGCCGTCTGGCGACCCTATATTTACCACCCAAATTCCGCGCCAGTTATCAGAACCATTGAGCTGGAAAAGAGTGAAATTCGCTCCCTGCTGCCGGAAGCCAGTGAACCTATCGACCAGGCTCCGCAGGAAGAAGAAGCTATTCCGCAGGATGAACTTGATGAAAAGACCGAAGCCGAAGTGGGCGTACACGAATATGTCGTGTCAACGGGCGATACATTAAGCAGCGTTCTGAACCAGTACGGCATTGAAATGGGTGAAATCAGCCAGCTTGCTGCGTCTGATAAAGATCTGCGAAACCTGAAAATCGGTCAACAGCTCTCCTGGACCCTCACCGATAACGGTGACTTGCAGCGCCTGACCTGGGAAGTTTCCCGTCGTGAAACCCGTACTTACGATCGTACTGAAAACGGTTTCAAGATGAGCAGCGAAATGCAGCAGGGTGACTGGGTTAACAGCGCCATCAAAGGCACCTTAAGCGGCGGTAGTTTTGTTGCCAGCGCCCGTGATGCGGGGCTGACCAGCGGTGAAATCAGCTCGGTGATCAAAGCCATGCAGTGGCAGATGGACTTCCGTAAGCTGAAAAAAGGCGATTCGTTTTCGGTGCTGATGTCCCGCGAAATGCTGGACGGCAAGCGCGAACAGAGCCAGCTGCTGGGCGTCCGTCTACGCACGGATGGTAAAGACTATTACGCCATCCGCGCCGAAGACGGTAAATTCTACGATCGTAACGGTACGGGTCTGGCGAAAGGCTTTTTACGCTTCCCGACCTCGAAACAGTTCCGCGTCTCTTCGAACTTTAACCCGCGTCGTCTGAACCCGGTCACTGGCCGTGTTGCGCCACACCGTGGGGTGGATTTCGCCATGCCGCAGGGTACGCCTGTTCTGGCAGTCGGTGACGGCGAAGTGGTCATGGCAAAACGCAGTGGCGCGGCGGGTTATTATGTCGCCATACGTCACGGGCGCACCTACACCACGCGTTATATGCACCTGCGTAAGCTGCTGGTGAAGCCGGGCCAGAAAGTCAAACGTGGCGACCGTATTGCGCTGTCGGGCAATACCGGACGTTCTACCGGCCCGCATCTGCACTATGAAGTGTGGATCAACCAGCAGGCGGTCAACCCGTTAACGGCGAAGCTGCCGCGCACCGAAGGGCTGACCGGTAAAGACCGCAGCGATTATCTGGCACAGGTCAAAGAAGTTATTCCGCAGCTGACCCTGAATTAATTCAGCAGCGATAAAAGCCGGTGCACTCCTGCACCGGCTTTTTCTTTTGTGCGTTGCACATGGCCTCGCTAAACTATCTCATCATTATTTAAAGCATCACCCGCCCTGGAAAAAGCATGGAAACCAAAAAGAACAATAGTGAATACATTCCTGAATTTGAGAAATCGTTTCGTCATCCGCGCTTCTGGGGCGCCTGGCTGGGTGTCTATGCGTTTGCAGGTATTGCGATGCTGCCTCCCTCTGTGCGCGATCCGCTGCTCGGCAAAGTGGGGCGCCTGGCGGGCAAACTGGGCAAAAGCGCCCGCCGTCGCGCCCAGATAAACCTTTTTTACTGCTTCCCGGAGAAGAGCGAGGCAGAACGCGAAGCCATCATTGACGAGATGTTCACGACCGCGCCGCAGGCGATGGCGATGATGGCTGAGCTGGCCTTACGCGGGCCGGAAAAAATGACCAGCCGGGTCGACTGGAAAGGGCTGGAGATCATCGAAGAGATGCGTCGCAACGACGAAAAGGTGATCTTCCTGGTGCCGCACGGCTGGGGCGTGGATATTCCGGCAATGTTGATGGCCTCGCAGGGGCAAAAAATGGCGGCCATGTTCCACAATCAGGGAAATAAGGTCTTTGATTATGTCTGGAACACCGTGCGTCGTCGCTTCGGCGGACGCCTGCATGCCCGTAACGACGGGATTAAGCCATTTATTCAGTCCGTACGTCAGGGCTACTGGGGATACTATCTCCCGGACCAGGATCACGGTGCGGAACACAGCGAGTTTGTTGATTTCTTTGCCACCTATAAAGCGACGTTACCCGCCATTGGCCGCTTGATGAAGGTATGCCGGGCACGGGTGATCCCGCTCTTCCCCATTTATGACGGCAAAACCCATCGACTGACGATTGAAGTGCGCCCGCCGATGGATGACCTGCTGACGGCGGACGACAACACCATTGCGCGCCGGATGAACGAAGAGGTGGAAATTCTGGTGGGACCTCACGCGGAGCAGTACACCTGGATCCTGAAGCTGCTGAAGACGCGCAAGCCGGGCGAGAAAGAGCCGTACAAGCGCAAAGAGCTCTATCCGAAGAAATAAAAAATCCCCCGGAAACGGGGGATTTTTTTATTGCCCGGCGGCGCTGCGCTTGCACGGGCCTACGGACCTGTAGGCCGGGTAAGCGCAGCGCCACCCGGCGAAACCGTCGGATTATTCGACGGTCATCACGCGGGTGGTGTTGGTCGAGCCGATGGTGCTCATCACATCGCCCTGAGTGACAATAACGATATCTCCGGAGACGAGATAGCCTTTATCGCGCAGCAGGTTCACGGCGTCATTTGCCGCGGCCACACCGTCGTTGTTGCTGTCGAAGAACACCGGCGTTACGCCGCGATAGAGCGCGGTCAGGTTCAGTGTGCGCTCATGGCGGGACATGGCGAAGATCGGCAGACCGGAGCTGATACGGGAGGTCATCAGCGCGGTGCGGCCCGATTCGGTCATGGTGATGATCGCCGTCACGCCCTTCAGGTGGTTCGCCGCGTACATGGCAGACATCGCAATCGCCTCTTCCACGTTGTCGAACTGAATGTCCAGACGGTGTTTAGAGACGTTGATGCTTGGGATCTTCTCTGCACCCAGGCAGACGCGCGCCATTGCGGCCACGGTCTCCGCCGGGTACTGACCGGCAGCGGTTTCGGCAGAGAGCATTACCGCATCGGTGCCATCGAGGACGGCGTTCGCCACGTCCATCACTTCCGCACGGGTCGGCATCGGGTTGGTGATCATCGACTCCATCATCTGGGTTGCGGTGATCACGGAGCGGTTAAGCTGACGCGCACGGCGGATCAGCGCTTTCTGGATCCCCACCAGTTCCGGGTCGCCAATCTCAACGCCCAGGTCACCGCGGGCAACCATCACCACATCAGACGCCAGGATGATATCGTCCATCGCATCCTGGCTGCAGACCGCTTCAGCACGTTCTACTTTCGCCACGATTTTGGCATCGCAGCCTGCCTCGCGCGCCAAACGGCGGGCATAGTTCAGATCTTCGCCACAGCGCGGGAAGGAGACGGCCAGATAATCCACGCCGATATCCGCGGCGGTGATGATGTCGGCTTTGTCTTTTTCGGTCAGGGCTTCAGCAGAGAGACCGCCGCCCAGCTTGTTGATGCCTTTGTTGTTGGAGAGCGGGCCGCCAACGGTCACTTCGGTGAAGACCTTCATGCCCTGAACGTCGAGCACCTTCAGTTGAACGCGACCATCGTCGAGCAGCAGGATATCGCCCGGTACTACGTCAGCAGGCAGGCCTTTGTAGTCGATGCCCACTTTCTCTTTATCGCCTTCGCCTTTGCTCAGGTTGGCATCCAGCAGGAACTTATCCCCGATATTGAGGAAAACTTTGCCTTCTTTGAAGGTGGAGACACGGATTTTTGGACCCTGCAGATCACCGAGGATAGCGACATGACGTCCCAGTTTTGCCGCGATCTCACGGACCTTGTCTGCACGTAATTTATGATCTTCTGGCGTACCGTGAGAGAAGTTCATACGCACTACGTTGGCGCCTGCGGCGATAATTTTCTCAAGGTTATTATCGCGGTCAGTAGCCGGGCCTAAGGTGGTAACGATCTTGGTTCTGCGAAGCCTTCTGGACATGTAATACTCCGTTGTCTAAAACAACCTGGTGTTGCGTGAACGATGATTCGGCACGTTGTCCGTCTTTAATAGCAACAGCAAACTTACCGAATGCCGAAAAAAGTAACAACTTTGTAATTGAAATCAGGGAATTTCACCCTTGATGAACAATTCTTTATCAAAACGCGATTCCTTGAGCGCTTCTTTGACACGCTTCAAGTTATCTCTGAATTTCGCCCCGCGGCGCAGGGTAAAACCGGTCGCCAGGACATCAATGACGGTGAGCTGCGCCAGACGGGACACCATCGGCATGTAGATATCGGTGTCTTCCGGCACGTCGAGCGTGATCGCCAGCGTCGCTTCACGCGCCAGCGGCGTCCCGGTGGAGGTGAGGGCGATGACCATGGCATCGTTTTCACGCGCCAGCTGGGCCAGTTCGACCTGACTTTTGGTGCGGCCAGTATGCGATATCAGTACCACCACGTCATCTTCGTTACAGTTCATACAGCTCATGCGTTGCAGCACGATGTCGTCGGAATAGATAACCGGGACGTTAAAGCGAAAAAATTTATTCATCGCATCGTGAGCGACAGCGGCGGAGGAACCGAGGCCAAAGAAGGCAATCTTCTTCGCCTGGGTCAGCAGATCGACGGCGCGGTTAACCGAGGTCATATCCAGCGACTGGCGGACCTGATCCAGCGTCGCCATGGCCGATTCGAAAATCTTGCCCGTATAGGCCTCCACGCTGTCGTCTTCATCGACATTTCGGTTCACATAGGGGGTACCGTTCGCCAGACTTTGCGCCAGATGCAGTTTAAAATCGGGAAATCCACGCGTCTCCATGCTGCGGCAGAACCGGTTGACGGTCGGTTCACTGACCCCGGACTCCTGTGCCAGGGCGGCAATGCTGGAATGAATGGCCTGAGCGGGCGCGGCGAGAATTACTTCAGCCACTTTTCGCTCGGATTTGCTAAGGTGTTCCAGTTGAAACTGGATTTTTTCCAGCATGTTCATTATTAACACAGCGCTCATCGGTGGAAGCGATTTCATAAATGGGTGAAATCGCGATTCGAATTAGCAAGAATATACGCCTGTGATAGTCCGAAAAGGACAAACCATGGAAAAAATGTTGTTGTTTTTTTTCATTACTTGATCGCTGTCGGATTTTAGCAACGGCCTGACTGAGCAAAGTTTCACCAGTTTCATCGCCATTACCTTCGCTGCTGCGCGCTCCGGGCGAAATATCGCCGTATCGCACGGGAGGATAAGCGCAAATGGTTTCGGGAATGACGTAAAAGCAGTAGAGTGCATTGTAATAAAATTACAACGATATTCTGGCAAAAGCACCAGGATATCCAACTGAGGAGAATGACATGGCGGTAACGCAAACAGCCCAGGCATGTGACCTGGTCATTTTCGGCGCGAAAGGCGATCTTGCACGCCGTAAATTGCTGCCTTCCCTGTATCAACTAGAAAAAGCGGGTCAAATCCACCCGGAGACCCGCATCCTGGGCGTGGGCCGTGCGGACTGGGATAAAGACGCGTATACCAAAGTCGTGCGCGAAGCCCTGGAAACTTTCATGAAAGAGAAAATCGATGAAAGTTTGTGGGACAAGCTGAGCGGACGTCTCGATTTCTGCAACCTCGACGTTAACGACACGTCGGCATTTGCCAATCTGAGCGCAATGCTCGATCAAAAAAATCGCGTCACCATTAACTACTTTGCCATGCCGCCAAGCACCTTCGGCGCCATCTGCAAAGGGCTGGGTGAAGCGAACCTCAACGCTAAACCTGCGCGCGTGGTGATGGAAAAACCGCTGGGCACCTCCCTTGCTACCTCCCGCGAAATTAACGATCAGGTCGGTGAATATTTCGAAGAGTGCCAGGTTTACCGTATCGACCACTATCTGGGTAAAGAGACGGTACTGAACCTGCTGGCGCTGCGCTTTGCGAACTCCCTGTTTGTGAATAACTGGGACAACCGCACCATCGATCACGTTGAGATCACCGTGGCAGAAGAGGTCGGCATTGAAGGGCGCTGGGGTTACTTCGACCAGGCCGGTCAGATGCGCGACATGATCCAGAACCACCTGCTGCAGGTGCTCTGTATGATCGCCATGTCTCCGCCGTCGGATCTCACCGCGGACAGCATCCGCGACGCGAAAGTGAAAGTATTGAAGTCACTGCGCCGTATCGACCGCTCCAACGTGCGTGAGAAGACGGTACGCGGCCAGTACACCGCCGGGTTTGCGCAGGGCAAAAAAGTGCCAGGCTACCTGGAAGAAGAGGGCGCGAACAAATCCAGCAACACCGAGACGTTTGTGGCGATCCGCGTGGATATTGATGACTGGCGCTGGGCGGGGGTTCCGTTCTACCTGCGTACCGGTAAACGTCTGCCCGCTAAATGCTCTGAAGTGGTTGTCTATTTCAAAAATCCAGAGCTGAACCTGTTCAAAGAGTCCTGGCAGGAGCTGCCGCAGAACAAACTGACCATCCGTCTGCAGCCGGACGAGGGCGTGGACATTCAGGTGCTGAACAAAGTGCCGGGCCTGGACCACAAACACAACCTGCAGACCACAAAACTGGATCTGAGCTACTCCGAAACCTTCAACCAGACCCATCTGGCGGATGCGTACGAACGTCTGTTGCTGGAAACCATGCGCGGTATCCAGGCGCTGTTCGTCCGTCGTGACGAAGTGGAAGAGGCGTGGAAGTGGGTCGACTCCATCACCGAAGCGTGGGCAGCGGATCAGGATGCACCGAAACCGTATCAGGCGGGCACCTGGGGACCGGTTGCCTCGGTGGCGATGATCACCCGTGATGGCCGTTCCTGGAACGAGTTTGAGTAAGGCTGACCGCTAATCCCTACGGGGTATTTTACCGGTAACATGATCTGGCTCAGGCCAGCGTGCAATATTTAATCATTTAAGCCCCGGGTGGATTTCCACCCGGGGCTTTTTTTATTACACTGCCAGCAGCGATTTTGCCCCAGGGCTCCGGCAATCAAGCGTTTCAGCGATGTTATCGCCTGCTAAACACTTTGTTAATACCAGAGCGCGGACAGATAAATGACAGGAGCTTCTATGAATTCGACTTTGTTACGGGTAACACAGCGCATTATTGAGCGTTCGAAACAGACCCGTTCTGCCTACCTCGCGCGCATCCAGCAGGCGAAGTCCGATACGGTCCATCGATCGCAGCTGGCTTGCGGCAACCTGGCGCACGGTTTTGCCGCCTGTAAGCCAGAAGATAAAGCCTCGCTGAAAAGTATGCTGCGTAACAATATCGCGATCATCACCTCCTATAACGACATGCTCTCGGCGCACCAGCCTTATGAGACCTACCCGGATATCATCCGCAAGGCGCTGCACCAGGCCAATGCGGTAGGCCAGGTGGCGGGCGGGGTGCCCGCCATGTGCGATGGCGTGACCCAGGGGCAGGATGGCATGGAGCTGTCGCTGCTGAGCCGCGAAGTGATCGCCATGTCCACGGCGGTCGGTCTGTCGCATAACATGTTTGACGGCGCGCTCTACCTCGGCGTGTGCGACAAAATTGTCCCGGGCCTGACCATGGCGGCGTTGTCGTTTGGTCATCTGCCTGCGCTGTTTGTGCCGTCAGGCCCAATGGCCAGTGGCCTCGCCAATAAAGAGAAGGTGCGTATTCGTCAGCTTTACGCCGAAGGCAAAGTTGACCGCATGGCGCTGCTGGAATCCGAGGCTGCCTCTTACCATGCACCGGGTACCTGTACCTTCTACGGCACCGCCAATACTAACCAGATGGTGGTGGAGTTTATGGGGATGCAGTTGCCGGGCTCGTCGTTCGTCCATCCGGATGCCCCGCTGCGTGAAGCGCTGACCGCGGCCGCTGCCCGTCAGGTGACCCGCCTGACCGGTAACGGCAACGAGTGGATGCCGCTCGGTAAAATGGTGGATGAAAAAGTGGTAGTGAACGGTATCGTGGCCCTGCTGGCGACGGGCGGTTCCACTAACCACACCATGCATATGGTGGCGATGGCGCGTGCCGCCGGGATCCAGATCAACTGGGATGATTTCTCCGATCTGTCTGAAGTGGTTCCGCTGTTGACCCGTCTTTACCCGAATGGTCCGGCCGATATCAACCACTTCCAGGCGGCGGGCGGTGTACCGGTGCTGATGCGCGAGCTGCTGAAGGGCGGCCTGCTGCATGAAGATGTCAACACCGTGGCCGGTTTCGGCCTGCAGCGTTACACCCTGGAGCCGTGGCTGAACGAGGGCGAACTGGACTGGCGTGAAGGGGCCCAGGCCTCGCTGGATGACAGCGTGATCGCCACCTTCGACAAGCCTTTCTCCCACCACGGCGGCACCAAGGTGCTGACCGGCAACCTGGGCCGTGCGGTGATGAAAACCTCCGCGGTGCCGGTGGAAAACCAGATCATTGAAGCCCCGGCAGTGGTTTTCGAAAGCCAGCATGATGTTCTGCCGGCGTTTGAAGCCGGTCTGCTGGACAAAGATTGCGTCGTTGTTGTCCGTCATCAGGGACCAAAAGCGAACGGAATGCCAGAATTACATAAACTAATGCCGCCACTTGGTGTATTATTGGACCGCTGTTTCAAAATTGCATTAGTTACCGATGGACGCCTCTCCGGTGCATCGGGTAAAGTGCCTTCCGCCATCCACGTCACCCCGGAAGCCTACGACGGTGGACTGCTGGCGAAAGTGTACGATGGCGACATCATCCGCGTTAATGGTCAGACAGGCGAGTTGACCTTACTGGTGGATGAGGCGGTCCTGGCCGCACGTAAGCCGCATATTCCTGACCTGAGCGCATCGCGCGTGGGAACGGGACGCGAAATGTTCAGCGCGTTACGCGAGAACCTCTCGGGTGCAGAACAGGGCGCGACCTGTATTACGTTTTAAGACGACAAGAATTATCGATCTGGCGAGAGAAAACTCTGATGAAAAACTGGAATACAAGTGCAGAAGCAATCCTGAAAACTGGCCCGGTAGTGCCGGTTATCGTGATTAATAAGCTGGAACACGCAGTCCCGATGGCGAAAGCGCTGGTTGCGGGCGGTGTACGCGTACTGGAAGTCACGCTGCGTACTGCCTGTGCAATGGATGCTATTCGCGCCATCGCTAAAGAAGTGCCGGAAGCGATCATCGGTGCGGGTACCGTACTGAACCCGCAGCAGCTGGCTGAAGTTACCGAAGCCGGTGCGCAGTTCGCCATCAGCCCGGGCCTGACCGAGCCTCTGCTGAAAGCCGCAACCGAAGGCTCTATTCCTCTGATCCCGGGTATCAGCACCGTGTCTGAACTGATGCTGGGTATGGACTACGGTCTGAAGGAGTTCAAATTCTTCCCGGCGGAAGCTAACGGCGGCACCAAAGCGCTGCAGGCTATTGCAGGTCCGTTCGCGAACGTCCGTTTCTGCCCAACTGGCGGCATCTCTCCGGCGAACTACCGTGACTACCTGGCGCTGAAAAGCGTGCTGTGCATCGGTGGCTCCTGGCTGGTGCCGGCGGATGCCATGGAAGCGGGCGACTGGGATCGCATCACTAAGCTGGCGCGCGAAGCGGTAGAAGGCGCGCAGCAGTAAGATCTCGGTATTGTGCGCGTTTTTTGCCGGGTGGCGGCTTCGCCTTACCCGGCCTACGATAAACGTCAAATGCCATACAAAAACGGGCCAATCGGCCCGTTTTTTTATCCTGCTACCTGCACGCTGGCGGCCGCGTTTTTCGCCCGCTCAACGGCCTCTTCCACGCTGTCGCCTGTCGCCAGCGCCACACCTAAGCGACGCGAGCCGTCAATCTCCGGCTTACCAAACAGACGCAGCTGCAGGCCAGCGCCTACTGCGGCATCGACATTATCAAAGGTGACGTTCTGGCTGGTCAGCTGCGGCAGGATCACCGCCGAGGCCGCCGGGCCGTACTGGCGCACACCGCCAACCGGCAGGCCGAGGAAGGCGCGAACGTGCAGGGCAAACTCGGAGAGATCCTGCGAAATTAAGGTCACCATACCGGTGTCGTGCGGGCGAGGGGAGACCTCGCTGAAGATAACCTCGTCGCCACAAACGAAGAGCTCCACGCCAAACAGCCCATGGCCGCCCAGCGCCAGCACCACTTTACGGGAGATCTCTTCGGCGCGCGCCCGGGCCAGCGAGCTCATCTGCTGCGGCTGCCAGGATTCACGGTAGTCGCCATCTTCCTGGCGATGACCAATTGGCTCGCAGAAGTGGACCCCATCAACGGCGCTGACGGTCAGCAGGGTGATCTCAAAGTCAAACTGCACCACACCCTCAACGATCACTCGCCCGGCGCCTGCGCGGCCACCCTGCTGGGCGTAATCCCAGGCCTTGTCCAGCTGTTCGGCGCTGCGCACAAAGCTCTGTCCTTTACCGGAGGAGCTCATCACCGGTTTAATGATGCACGGGTAGCCAATTTCAGCCACGGCCTGCAAAAAATCATCTTTGCTGTCGGCAAAACGATAACGTGAGGTGGGCAGGGAGAGCTCTTCCGCCGCCAGACGACGAATGCCTTCCCGGTTCATGGTCAGCTTCGCGGCGCGGGCGCAGGGCACCACGCGCTGGCCTTCGGCTTCCAGCGCCAGCAGGGTATCGGTGGCGATGGCTTCAATTTCAGGCACCACGAAGTGCGGTTTTTCGGCGGCAATCACCGCGCGCAGGGCGTCACCGTCGAGCATATTAATGACGTGGGCACGGTGCGCAACGTGCATCGCTGGTGCATCGGCATAACGATCAACGGCGATCACTTCGATACCTAAACGCTGGCACTCAATGGCCACCTCTTTACCCAGTTCACCTGAGCCCAGCAGCATCACACGCGTTGCTGCCGGACGCAGCGCAGTTCCTAAACGAGTCATAATGATTCCCCTGAAAAAGTTGCGCGCAGTATAAACGAAAACGTTTGCGTCTGTCTTGTGTTGCGAAAATCTGTCGGGCTGACGGAGGGTTATTTGCATCGCGGCGTTTTTCGACCATGCTTTTGTTGAACCAAAACAGGAGAGCATGATGAACAAAACAGGGGTAGCAATAGCACTGCTGGCCGCCAGCCTGACCGCCCAGGCCGCAGAAGAGAAAACCGTGAAATTTCCCACCTGCGAAGGGCAGAATGCCGAAGGTATTGCCGCCAGCGTGAAGCGGGATTATCTGCAAAACCGCATCGTGCGCTGGGCGGACGATCAGAAAACCCTGGGACAGGCCGATCCGGTGGCCTGGATCAACCCTAAGCAGGTGAAAGGCGAGAAAGATCGCTGGACGGTACCGCTGACGGTGCGAGGCAAAAACACTGATATTCATTATCAGGTGAAGATCGACTGTAAAGCGGGTAGCGCGCAGTATCAGTCGTCGAAGAGGTGAATTTTCGCTTCTTTTGTCGCCATAGACATTTCCTGACATCCCCTCGCTTACGCTGTGAAATTCATCCACCGTTTAGTGAGGGTAAATATGTCAAACTGGCTGAATCAATTACAGTCTCTGCTCGGGCAGAAAGGGTCATCGTCATCCGGCGAAGGCCTGAGCAAACTGCTGACGCCGGGGGCGCTTGGCGGCCTGGCCGGATTACTGGTAGCGAATAAATCCTCGCGTAAATTACTGAGCAAATATGGCACCGGCGCGCTGCTTGCCGGGGGCGGCGCCGTTGCCGGTACTGTGCTATGGAACAAGTACAAAGAGAGAATTCGCAGCGCGCATCAGGGCGAGCCGCAGTTTGGTCAGCAGGCGTCGCCGCTGAACGAGCGCAGCGAAAGGCTGATCCTGGCGCTGGTCTTTGCCGCAAAGAGTGATGGCCACATTGACGATAAAGAGCGGGCTGCCATCGAGCAACAGTTGCGCGAAGCGGGCGTGGAAGAGCAGGGCAGGGCGCTGGTGGCACGTGCCATTGAGGAACCGCTCGATCCTGCGCGTCTGGCCAAAGGGATCCAGAATGAAGAGGAGGCCCTCGAACTGTACTTCCTGAGCTGTGCGGCAATCGACATCGATCACTTTATGGAGCGCAGCTATCTTAATGCGCTGGGCGATGCGCTGAAAATCCCGGCAGACGTACGGGAAGGGATCGAGCAGGATATTCGCCAGCAAAAACAAGCGCTCCCCGGCTAGTTTTTTACGCCTCGCGGAGCCGTTTCGCTTGCATCGTGCGCATGTTTTGCCAACCTTATAGGGTGTTAAACGTAGAAGAATCATAACGCCATGCCACCTAAAGCCCAACGCATACCGCACGCTCTCACCATGCACGGTGACACGCGTATCGACAACTATTACTGGTTGCGCGACGATACCCGCTCAAAGCCGGAGGTGCTGGACTACCTCCATGAGGAAAACGACTATGGCCGAAGGGTCATGGCGACGCAGCAGGCGCTGCAGGATCGTCTGCTCAGCGAAATGGTTGAGCGCGTCCCGCAGCGTGACGTCTCGGCCCCCTGGAGTCGAAATGGCTATCGTTACCGGCACGTTTATGAGCCCGGTAACGAATATGCCATCTACCAGCGCCAGTCGGTTCTTTGCGCCGAGTGGGAAGAGTGGGAGACCCTGCTGGATGCCAATCAGCGTGCGGCGCACAGCGAGTTTTATACCCTGGGCGGCATGGCGGTATCGCCGGATAACGCCATCATGGCGCTGGCCGAAGATTACCTCTCCCGACGGCAGTATGGTTTGCGTTTCCGCAATCTGGAGAGCGGGAACTGGTATCCGGAGATGCTCGATAACGTTTCACCCGACTTTATCTGGGCCAACGACTCTGAAACCATCTACTACATCAAAAAGCACGCCACGACCCTGCATCCTTATCAGGTCTGGCGGCATACGGTCGGCACTTCATCGAGAAGTGATGAACTGGTTTATGAGGAGAAAGACGAGACCTTTTACGTCAGCCTGCATAAAACCACCTCCAAACACTATGTGATTATCTTTCTCGCCAGCGCCACCACCACCGAGGTGTTGCTGCTGGATGCCGAGCTGCCGGATGCTCAGCCGCTGTGCTTTATGCCGCGTCGCAAGGATCATGAGTACAGCCTCGATCACTTCCAGCACACCTTCTATTTGCGCTCCAACCGGGAGGGGAAAAACTTTGGCCTCTATAAGACCAAGGTACGTGATGAACGCAAATGGGAAGTGCTGATCCCGCCGCGGGATCAGGTGATGCTGGAAGGCTTCACCCTCTTTACCGATTGGCTGGTGGTTGAAGAGCGCCAGCGCGGGCTCACCAGCCTGCGGCAAATCAACCGTAAAACCCGCGAAGTGATCGGTATCGCCTTTGACGATCCCGCCTATGTCACCTGGATTGGCTATAACCCCGAGCCGGAAACATCGCGCCTGCGTTACGGCTACTCTTCCATGACCACCCCAGACACCCTGTTTGAACTGGACATGGACACCGGGCAGCGCCGGGTGTTGAAGCAGGCTGAGGTGAAAGGGTTTAACGCCGATCTTTATCGCAGCGAGCACGTATGGATTGTCGCCCGCGACGGCACCGAAGTGCCCGTCTCGCTGGTCTATCACAAGCACCATTTTCGCAAAGGTAAAAACCCGATCCTCATCTACGGCTATGGCTCGTATGGCTCCAGTATTGACGCGGATTTCAGCGGCAGCCGCCTGAGCCTGCTCGACCGCGGGTTTGTCTTCGCCATCGCCCATATCCGCGGCGGCGGCGAGCTGGGGCAAAAATGGTACGAAGATGGTAAATTCCTGAAAAAGAAAAACACCTTTAATGACTACCTGGATGTCTGCGAGGGTTTGCTGGGGCTGGGCTATGGCGATCGCAAACAGTGCTTTGCCATGGGCGGCAGCGCGGGCGGCATGCTGATGGGCACCGTGATTAACGAGCGCCCGGGACTCTTTAAAGGGGTGATAGCGCAGGTGCCGTTTGTGGATGTCCTGACCACCATGCTGGACGAGTCTATCCCGCTGACCATTGGCGAATATGAAGAGTGGGGCAATCCGCAGGATGAGACCTACTATCGCTATATGAAAGCCTACAGCCCCTACGATAACGTTGGCGAGAAAGCCTATCCTCACATGCTGGTTACCACCGGTTTACATGACTCCCAGGTTCAGTACTGGGAGCCAGCGAAGTGGGTGGCGAAGCTGCGGGAAATGAAGACCGACAATAACTTACTGCTACTCTGCACCGATATGGATGCCGGGCACGGCGGGAAATCCGGGCGCTTCAAATCCTACGAAGGGGTGGCCCTGGAGTATGCATTTCTGGTTGGCCTGGCTCAGGAGACGTTAACCAGCCAGGCGGCAGAGATCGATCAGGATCCGCCCAGATAGTGCTTCAGCGTCAGACGCAGCTCCGGGCTCATTCTGTCGAGGTTATTGTACAGCCAACGGAGATAGCCCGGATCCTTGTCTGCCACTTCCGCCACCGCTTTGCCGCGGTATTTGCCGAAGGTAAAGGTGGTCAGCAGCGCCGGGCGTCCGGTGATGTCGGCCATCTCATCCGGCGTCCAGCCGGTGGTGTTCATGATATCGATCAGCAACGCGGCGGTGATGTAGCAGTCGTACAGGGCCCGGTGATGGTGCAGCCCTTCCGGCGTCCGGACGCTCAGTTTGCGCGATTTATAGAGCGCCATATTGCTGTATTTAATGCCCGGCCATAAGCGCCGCGCCAGCTTCATGGTGCAGATCCACTCCCCGGGCATCTCGGGCAGTACACGGCGATCGAAGCTGGCGTTGTGCGCCACATACCAGGGGCTACCGTGATAATGTGGGATCACCTCTTCAATCCAGGGTTTGTCGGCGACCATCGCCTCGGTGATGCGGTGGATAGCCATCGCCTGCGGGCTGATGGGGCGATCCGGACGTACCAGATGGCTGCGTGGATTGACGATCTGCCCGTTCACAACGTCGACAGATGCCACTTCCACAATCCCCCCCTGCAGGTCACAGGTTTCGGTGTCGATGACACGTAGCATGGCTCTCTCCTGGCCGTAAAAGGCTTAGCGTAATGGAATGATCTCACCTTGCCAACCCTGCTCAACAAAGCGCCCGGTCAATAATAGTTCACCCCGGTCGGCGCGGACGATTAATTGCCCACGGGCATCCCAGAGCGCGCTCCCGCCGTCACGGTTCGCCATCAGTACGGCGATGGCATAGCGGTGGGCAAAACGCTGGAGCTGGGAAAAGGTGGCCGACCAGCCCGTTTCACTCACCGCCATGCCGCGGGTAAACAGAGCAGCATCAGGCGCAATATTGGGCTGATCGGAGTGAGGATCAACAATGCTCAGGCCGCCATGTCTGTTCTCCAGACAGGCGCCTGCTCCATGTGGATAAAGAATGGCGTTGGGCTGGCTCGGGGAAAACCAGGCCAGTCCGGGCTGGCGCTGGCCTCTCTCTTCCACCGTGATCCCGGCAATCACCGAGACGTCAGCTGATTTTGCCGCATCCAGTAGCGGAGCCAACTGCTGGTGGTCGGGGGGAGCGGGAAGCCGACCATCGGGCAGGGCCGGGCCGGTTAACGACAGCTCAGGGAAGAGGACAACATTGCACTGCTGGCGGGCAGCGGCGGTGATGAAACGCAGGTGATGCGTGATGTGTTCATTAACGCAGTGATGGCTCGCGCGGTACTGTGCGGCGGCAATATTCCATTGGGACATCGTGATTTCCTTATACACGGAGTCGCAGAGATTCATAAAGCCCATGAATGTATCAGGGGCTTTAATCCTGGCATAAACAGTGTAAGGAACTGTAACCGCGGGTAAGTTTATTTAACTTTCGGTTCCCACGGCAGGCGAGAGAGGTTAACGGAGTTGAGTCGATGGGCAATCAGGCGCTCGCGAAACCAGTCACGCAGGTGCGACGGTTGCTCACGCTCCACCACTTCGGCGATCACCGGCATGTTATAGCGCTCTTTGAATGCCACACCCGCGGCAGCCAAATCAACATTCACTTTGTCCATCTCCTCCTGGGGGAGGGTGGCGAGATTAATATGCATTACCGTCTCCTTCATTTGCGGGCCAACGTTACCCAAACGGCGGCGCGTTGACAAGCCCGGGCAGGATGATCCTCGACGGGACCATTATACAGCGTTATCCTCTGGTAATCAGGCATAACAAAAAGGAATATATGTGATGACAAAACTCGTTACCCGCACCCTGACGCTGCTGCTGGCGACGCTCGCAGCACCGGTTGTTTTTGCTCACGCTCATTTACAGCATCAATATCCCGCCGCAGACGCCGCCGTAGACGCGGCGCCTCAGGCGTTGACCCTGAACTTCTCCGAAGGGATCGAACCCCGTTTTAGCGGCGTGACCCTCACCAATGATAAACAGCAGCCCGTCGCACTCGGGGCGGTAAAACGCAACGAGAAGGACCCGACCCAGCTGATCGTACCGATGACCGCTGCGCTGACGTCGGGTACCTATCAGGTGAAGTGGCACGTGGTTTCCGTAGATGGTCATAAGACCGAGGGCAGCTACCGTTTTAGCGTGAAGTAAGATGCTGGCGTTCTGCTACGTTACGCTGCGCTTCGCGCATTTTGCTGCCCTGATGGTGCTGTTTGGCAATGCCCTGTACGGTGCATGGCTGGCGCCCGTTGCGCTGCGGCGGCTGATGGCGCGTCGCTTTCGGGGGCAGCAAAAAAAGGTCGCATTCATCAGCCTGCTCGCCGCGCTGATGATGCTGGCGCTACAGGGCGGCATGATGGGTAACGGCTGGCCGGATGTGGTTAGCCCATCCATTTGGCAGGCGGTGCTCACGACCCAGTTTGGGCGGATCTGGTTATGGCAGATGATCCTGGCCCTGATTACATTCTGGGTCGCCTGGATGCAGCCGGGGAAAACCATGCCGCTGATGCTGTTCTTTACCGCTGCGCAGTTTTTCCTGCTGGCAGGAACCGGGCATGCGGCGCTGCATGATGGGATAACGGGCCTGGCGCAGCGCAGCAACCATGGCCTGCATCTTTTATGTGCCGCAGGCTGGCTGGGGGGCCTGCTGCCGCTGCTGTTTTGCCTGCGCCTGTCCCATGGACGCTGGCGGCGAGCCGCCGTTCACACCATGATGCGCTTCTCGCGCTACGGACATCTGGCGGTGGCGGGGGTGATCCTCACCGGAATGGTAAATATTGTGCTGATCCAGGGGTGGGTACTGCCCTGGCACTCGGCCTGGGGGCAATTACTGTTGGTGAAATGTGCGCTGGTGGCAATGATGGTGGTAATTGCCCTGGTGAATCGGTATGTTCTGGTGCCGCGGTTTCGTTCTGGCGACGGACGCGAGCAACGCTATTTTATCAGGATGACGCAGACTGAGGTTGTGCTGGGGGAGCTGGTTCTGGCGGCAGTCAGCCTGTTCGCGACCTGGGAACCCTTCTGACGAGGTGGAATACAATGAAAAAAACAGTACTTTCTTTCTTATTGCTGGCCTGCTCCGGCGCGGCACTGGCAGCTCCGCAGGTGATCACCGTCAGCCGGTTCGAAGTGGGTAAAGACAAATGGGCCTTTAACCGTGAAGAGGTGATGCTGACTTGCCGTCCGGGCCATGCGCTCTATGCCATTAACCCCAGCACCCTGGTGCAGTATCCCCTGAACGACGTGGCGCAGCAGCAGGTCGACAGCGGTAAAAGCAACGGCCAGCCCATCTCGGTTATTCAGATTGACGATCCGGCAAACCCGGGGCAGAAGATGAGCCTGGCGCCGTTTATCGAGCGCGCGAAGACGCTCTGCTAGCTTACCGCTTCCAATAAAAAAACCGCAGGCTTCTCTTCGGAAGCATTGCGGTTTTTATGTTTAAGAACAGACTCACGCTTTTTTTCAGGCCACTTTTGCTGCGGACTGGAAAACCTGGCGTCGTCATCTATTCTTAAAGTGCAAGGCGACTTAGCCTGCATTAATGCCAACTTTTAGCGCACGGCTCTCTCCCAAGAGCCATTTCCCTGGACCGAATACAGGAATCGTATTCGGTCTCTTTTTATCTGTTGAAAGTAAACGCCTTTTCCCGTTGCGGACTTTAACAGATGGGCAACATTCTCTGTTCTTCGTTAAACCATACCACACTACGCCCGGCGGAAGTCCAGTGCTTTTTAGCGGTTTTGTTAAATTTTTGACTGTTACCGATGAAAGCAGATATTAGCGGCAAAAGCGCGCGCTGATGCCGCGTTCTATCTCATCAAGCAGTTGAAAACGCCGGCGGTATTCCGCGCGTTTTTTACTGGCAATGCTGTCGATCGCTTTGCGCTCAATACCTGCTGGCAGGGCCCAGCGAAATGCGCCGCACGGCTTAGCGCCCAGCGATTGCCAGAATTCGTCATAGCTGGCATGCAAATGACGACCTTTACTCAGGCGATAGCGCAGGGCGCGAAAAACGTGGCCTTCATCGCTCACACCATAAATGGCGCTGATACCCGACTGCTTCGCCAGATTGAAGATCGCTTCCAGGAGGATACGTTTTGGAAACAGGCCATAACAGGCGCGGGTGGCATTTTTGATCGCCTCCCGCCCTACGTCCTTACGCGGTCCCTGCAGACCGCCAATCACCAGCGCACTTTGGCCCTTTTCCTCAACGACGCTGAAGGTCAGACTCGCCAGCAGGGTGTTATCCCCGGCCCGCAGCCAGAGCGTGGTTTCGCCCTCGCGTTCGGCCTTCACCGCGCTGCTGGCGTAGATGGTATAGCTCGCATCCTCTTTAGTGGCGAACTGCAGCAGGGAAAGCGGAGTCGGGCTGCTAAAGCTCCGCGCCAGGCTGGCGTCCGGCAGCGCATCAAGCCAGGCGTAATGGTGCAGAATGGCGTTGGCCCGCTCACCGGCATGTAACCCGCGAGTGAGATACTGACGCTGGGTTTTCACCGGCAGCGTAGTTTGTGCTTTTAACAACAGCGGAAAATCATCGCGACGGGAGAGCGTCTCCAGCATGCGGGTAGTAGAGGACCAGAACAGCAGAGAGCGCAGGAAAAATTTCAGCCGGTAGTCGCGTTTGTGCCACAGCGGGCCGGGCATAAAATCGCCTTTTGCCAGTGCGAAGATAACAGAAGAACGGTGCGTTAAAGACACCTCAGCAGGCAGGATGGTATTTGACACGATGAAGACCTCTTTATATTGCTGCAATTATCTTAAAGGCCATCGGATAATCATTTAAGCGTTGCTAAACCTTTATTTCCGCTTTGTTTAATGTCGATTGAGGTTATTCCGAACCCCTGTTTACCGCTCATCTTATTGTCAGCATCCCAGGGGCTATACTGATCATGAGGAGGCGCTATGTATCTCAATCTTGATGGTCACAACTGGCGACACGTCTGGGTGGTAAGCGATCTTCACGGTTGTTATCAAATGCTTATGGCAGATCTGCGGCAGCGGCATTTTAACCCGTATGAGGATTTACTTATTTGCGTCGGCGATTTAATCGATCGCGGACCGGATAGCGTGAAATGCCTGCAGTTATTAAATGAAGCGTGGTTTTATGCCGTGCGGGGCAACCATGAGCAGATGGCGCTGGACGCGCTGCAGAATAATGATTTTGGTCTGTGGATGATGAATGGCGGCAATTGGTTAGCACAATTAAAGGGTGAACAGCAGGCGCAGGCGCTGGCATTGCTCAGGCGCAGTGAGACCCTGCCGTGGATTATCGAAATTGCCTGTACCAACGGCGTGAATGTTATAGCTCATGCCAATTACCCGTCCTCCTACTATGTGCGGGACAAGCCGGTCAACAAGCAGAGTATCCTCTGGGACAGGGAGCGCCTGCGGGAACTGATGAACGGCAACGAGGCGGGGATCGCCGGGGCGGATCACTTCTGGTTCGGGCATACGCCGCTCAAAGCGCGTTATGACTGCCAGAACCTGCACTATATCGACACCGGGGCGGTATTTGGCGGCGCGTTAACCCTGGCGCAGCTACAGTGATTACAGGTCGGAATACTCCTGCGCCGGACGCCAGAATCCGTCGATAAAGTCTTCAACCGGATAACAGCCGCCGTGACGAATACGCTGATCGTCCATCGAGGCCTCACACTGCGGTTCGGTGCGATACACATCCACCACCAGATCTTCACAGCCTGCGTCCAGATAACAGATAAATAACACCAGTGCGTACATCATGCCCCTCAGCATTTACTACCATATTGATATTGTAGGGGATGATTCAGGGAAGAGGAGATTATGAGAATAAATAACCCGCCTGCGGGCGGGTTCTCTTTGAATCAGGCAAGGCGCATGATCCAGGCATCGGAACTTTGATCGTAATGCTCACGGTAAAGGACTGAGTGTTCGCCATCGAGGATTGCCGGGACGCTAGTGTCTGCATCCCATGCATCGAGCTGCATGCAAAGGTCGGGATCGGACTTGCAGGGGATGGTTAACGTTCGTTCGCCCTGCGTATCGCCGCTTAACTCGGCATCATCGATTTCGAATGCGCCAATGCGCACATTGGTTTTCGTCATAATGCTCTCCATGATCACGCTGTGTTCTGGTACGACCAGTATAGTCGCCCACTTTTCAGCCTGGTCAATGAAGAGCAAAAGCGCCAGTAAAAAAGTGCTTTTTTTAGCGCGCTTCACCGTTACCGGTAAACAAGCGGCCATCACGAACCAGCTCGCGCGGATAGCTGTTTTTCAATCGCGTGCCCACTTTTTTCGCCATGCCTATCGGGAAGCCCTGCCAGGTTACTACAGCATCATCCCCGGACGGGGTCTCCTGCGGCCAGACATCGCGTCCGCGATACCACTCTTCCGCTTCCGCCTGGGTTAAGGCAAAGGTATTGTGCTGGCCTGCCAGCGCGATCACCGCTTCATGCTGCCAGCGATAGCCTTTGTTGTGCGTTTCCGCCAGGCGCAGGCCAAGACGGGAGAAGCGCACTTTGCCGATCAGCGGCTCAATCTCTGTCGGGAATAACCACACCTCTTTATCACGCTGCCACAGACGCAGGTTGTCGTCCCAGTACAGGCCCGCCTGGTTAGCGGCGGCAGTAATCTGTTGGGCTTCGCGGGTTTTAAGGGGCGTGAACGGAAAATTTCCGACCTTATATTTGGGAGCGGGCAGCGGTGCAATGGCGGCCTTTTTACGCAGGCGCGCCACGAAAAAGCCTTCGCAGTCGTAAATGTGCGGGAAGACGTGCAGGAAGCCTTCAGGCGTAACGCAGTCCCCGGCACTGGCGAACAGGTCGTTAAGCGGCAGGAATTCAACGGCATCCGGGTACTGCTCTTTCAACCACAGACAAACGGCTTCGTTTTCGTCGCGGTTCAGGGTGCAGGTGGAATAGACCAGCGTGCCGCCCGGACGCAGGGCGTGGAAGGCGCTGTCGATAAGCTCGCGCTGGGTGGCGGCGATCTCCAGGTTGCTGGCAACGGACCAGTTCTTCAGCGCATCGGGATCTTTTCGCACCACCCCTTCGCCGGAGCAGGGGGCGTCCAGCAGGATCGCATCAAAGGCTTCCGGCAGGGCGGCGCCAAACACGCGGCCATCGAAATGGGTGAGCGCCACGTTGCTGATCCCGCAGCGGCTGATGTTCGCGTGCAGCACCTTAACGCGGCTGGCAGAAAACTCATTGGCGAGGATTGCGCCCTGGTTGTTCATCCGCGCGGCGATCTGGGTGGTTTTGGAGCCGGGGGCGGCCGCCACGTCCATCACCCGGGCGGGCATATTGCCATCGGCAAACAGCGCAGCAACCGGCAGCATGGAGCTGGCTTCCTGAATATAAAAGAGCCCGCTCAGATGTTCTGCGGTACTGCCCAGCGGCAACGCCTCTTCGTCGTCACGCTCGATCCAGAATCCCTCTTCGCACCACGGCACAGGGGTGAGCTGCCAGCCGTAGGGGGCGACAAGCGTAAGGAAATCGGCCACGCTGATTTTCAGGGTGTTGACGCGCAGGCTGCGGCGCAGCGGGCGCTGGCAGGCAGCGATAAACGCATCAAGAGAGAGAGGGTCAGGCAGAGCCTGGCGCATTTGTGCCAGAAATTCTTCTGGCAGATAGACGGAACGTTGAGACACGAGCGCACCACAGGGAGTCAAAGAGGCGCGCAGTGTACCACAAACGCTCCGGTGGGTTGACACCGGAGCGTAGGGGTTATCGTGGCAGGGCCGTTCCCCAGGTGCGCCACTCTTTCGGCTCGCTCTCCTGCAGCAGGAAGTGCTTGCCAGGCTGAGATTTCGGCGCGAGCGGGGTGCCCGGCGGCGTCGCAAAGGCGATACCGCCGCGGATAAACTGATTAAAGGTCCCGGTTTTCACCACCCCGCCGGTCAGGCCGAAGTCGAGCGAGTAGCCGGAAGCCAGCCAGAAGACGGAGTTGTTACGTACCAGGTGCTGATAGCGATCGCTGATACGCAGGGCCACCATCACCCGATCCGAGAGCGTCCCCAGCGACAGGCCGGTGACCGTACCCACTTCCATTCCACGGAACAGCACCGGCGTACCGATATCAAGGGATGCTGCATCCGGGACCTCCACCACAATGCTCAGGCCATCAAGATAGCGTGAATCGGTGATGGTCGCCTCCTGCAGCTCGAAGTCGCGACGCGATTTACCCTGTCCAGGCTCCACGTTGATATAAGGCTGGAGAATGGTATCGAGATGCTCAACGCCCGCCGCGGAAATCTGCGGGGTGATCACCGAGAAGCGCGTCCCGGTGCGGGCGAAGTTGTCGACATATTCCGGATAGAGCACCGCCGTGGCCTGCACTTCATTGCGGGCGGTGATCAGCTTCAGGCTCTGGACCTGCCCGATATCGATCCCCAGATAGCGTATCGGCATCCCTTCGGAGAGCTTGCCCGCGTCAAAGGCATGCAGGTTAATCTGACTGCCGACAGCACGCGCTGCGGTCTCAGACGGATAGAGGATCCGCTTGTCGCCTTTACGCTGGCTGGCGCTGGCCCCGCTCAGGTTGTCGAAACTGATGGCCCCACGCAGGGCGCGGGAGAGCGGAGAGGCCTGCACCGTCAGGCCGCTGCCGTTAAGCTGCACTTTGGCCCCGCCTTCAGCCCAGAACACGCTGTTGCTGGTCAACAGCTTGCGGTATTCCGGTTTGATATGCAGTTCGATATCAAAGGCATTGGCGCGCGGGCGCACCAGGATCACTTCACCCACTTCGAATTTACGATACAGCACCACCGAGCCCGCCTGCACGTCCGGCAGGGTGTCGGCCACCAGCGTCAGGGTGGTGGTCGGCAGATCGCTCAGGCTGTTTTCCAGGGCTTTATCGAGGTTGGCATACAGCGGATAGCTGTCGCGCATGGCACCTTTCTCACCCGGCAGGATACGGATCCCGCCGCTGATCCACTCGCTGGCGCTGGCTGCCAGGAACTCGACGCCATCGAGCCCGACTTTCACGTCTACCCGGCTGTTAACCACGAATTTACTGTCGCCATGCACCAGCTCGCGGTACTGCGGATCAATCGCCACCGAAAAGGTGACGCCTTTGCTGGTTAAGTTGCGCTCAAGTACCTGGCCAATCTGCACCCCGTGCAGAATCAGCGGCTGGCCGGCGTCGATTCCGTAGCTTTCCGGTGCGTTGAGGGTCACGGTCAGCACGCCGGGTTTTTGCAGCAGCGCCTTATCGGCCGGGGCGATGACAAACTGGTTAACCGGTTCGCCGCCGCCGGGAATGAGCTCAAACGTACTGCCGGTCAGCAGGCTGCTGACGCTGGGGTTGCTGAGGGAGAGTTTCGGCGTACGCAATTCTATGCGGGTGTTTTTGCGCAGCAGATCGACCACGCTGGGGTCAACAGTCATCTCACCGGTCACCAGGCCGCCAGGGTTGAGCGTCATTTTGGTGAGCTGCCCGACCTGTAACCCCTGGTACATCAGCGGGGTGGACTCCTCCTTCAGGCCATCCGCGGAGGGGAGGGTGAGCTTCACAATCACGCCGCGCTGGCTGTGGGCCAGATCTTTATACAGGCCGAAATCATCTTCCTGGGTAGCGGGCTCAGAACCTTCCGGGGAATCGAAGGCGATTGCGCCGTTCACCAGCGCCGCCAGGCTCTCGAGCTTCACTTTGGCCCCGCTCAGGCTCAGGTCGGCATCCACGCCGGAGACATTCCAGAACCGGCTGCCTTTTTTCACCAGCGAGGTAAAGCGCCGCTCAATCAGCACATCGATAACCACCCCCTGCTTGTTGGGGGTGATGGCGTAGTCATAGACGCGGCCAACGGGGATCTTACGGAAATAGACCACCGAGCCGCTGTTTAAGGAGCCCAGGTCCGCCGCATGCAGATGGATCATCAGATCGCCATTGTTAAGCCGGTATTTCGGCTGCGTGTCGAGGGCGGTAAAGTGATCTTTTGGCTCACCTTTGCCCGGCATCATGCCGATATAGTTACCCCCGACCAGCGCATCCAGCCCGGAGACGCCCGCCAGCGAGGCTTTGGGCGTAACCAGCCAGAACTGGGTCTCATCGCGCAGGGCATCTTTCATATCGGATTTGATGCTGGCGCGAACCTCGATTTTATTCAGGTTCTTGTCCAGGGAAACATCCTGGACGGTGCCCACCTCAACCCCCTGAAAACGGACGGGCGTTCGGCCTGCAACGATGCCGTCGGCGCTCTGAAAGTCAATGGTGATGGTATTGCCGCGATCCTCGTAGCTGGTCCAGATTAACCAACCGGCGATCATCAGTGCGATAACCGGCAATAACCAGAATGGCGAAATACGACGTTTTGTTTTAACTCGCGCTTCAGTCGGCGAAGCTGGCGTTTCCTGACTCATGTGCATCCCAAAGTAAGCGGCTATCCAGCCATTCCACTGCAAGAATAGTCAAAATCACCGCAGAGCCGAAATAGAACGCTGCGGGTCCCATAGTAAAAGCAAGGAGCTGATCGCGATTGATCAGCGACATCATCAACGAAATAACAAACAGATCCAGCATTGACCAGCGGCCAATCCAGGTCACGAAGCGCAACAACAGTATGCGGGTTCTCAGCCCCTGCTCACATTTGAAATGAATGCTCACGAGCAGAGTAAACATCACCACCACTTTGGTAAAGGGCACCAGAATACTGGCGATAAAGACGATCGCCGCCACGGCGATGTTGCTGTGGGCCAGCGAGACGATACCCGACATGATGGTGTCCTCCTGCCGCGCGCCGTTGACATAAATCACCGAAATCGGCAGCAGGTTAGCTGGCAGCAGAAATATCATCGAGGCGATCAGCGCCGCCCAGCATTTCTGCAGGCTGTTATGCCGCCGCAGGCGCAGGGGAATATGGCAGCGCGGACAGCGGCCCCGCGCGTCGGGCAGGCCGGTGTAGTGACAACCCAGGCAGACCCGCAGTGCCGGATCGTAGCGGGTGGCGGGGCGCTGGGGATAAAAACGCTCCCAAAGCTGCTCCACGTTGAGGTGAATCAGGGTCAGAACGCTCAATATCACCAGCGCGATAAAGGCGAACAGGCCGCCGCCCGGCTGCAGATAAGCGTAGTCCTGCACTTTGATTGAGGCCACGACAATCCCTACCAGGTAGATATCCAGCATCACCCACTCCTTGAGCTTCTCCAGCATCAGGAGCACCGGGCGCAGGTTCATCCCCAGAATATTGCCGAACCACAGATAGGCTATCGCCGCCACCAGCACCACCGGCGCGCCGACGGTACAGAAGAGCACCATGGAGGCCGTCAGGGGATCGCCCTGACGAGTCATCTGCCAGATCCCCTGCAACAGGTTTGCGTCGATGCGCACGCCCAACAGGTGCAGCTGAAGCAGGGGCTCGCTCCAGGCGAAGGGCATCAGCAGCATCATGGTCACGGCCATCGCCGCCAGCCGGGTCAGTGACCAGTCGCGGCCATCGCGGATTTTTGCGTTGCAGCGCGGGCAGAAAGCACTTTGGTATGATTTCATCTTTGGCAACGTAAAAAGCGTATCGCATTGCGGACAACGCTGATAATGTGCACGAGGCAGCGCATCGCCAACCGCATGCACAGTGATCTTTTTCGTCGGCGTTATTTTCGGTGATTTAAGAGTCATCGGTCGCGCTAAAAAGGGATAGTTAATAGTTATCTTAACTCATGAATTGATTCATCTTGAGCATGAACGCAAATAATGCGTATTTTAATAGGCTATGCTGTAATTTTGTAAGACAACCAAGTGATTGAATAATGAACAAAACAGAATTCTACGCGGATTTAAACCGCGATTTCCAGGCATTGATGGCAGGTGAAACCAGTTTCCTGGCCACCCTGGCGAACACCAGCGCGTTACTTTTCGAACGTCTGTCCGATGTGAACTGGGCCGGTTTTTATCTGCTGGAAGGCGACACGCTGGTGCTGGGGCCGTTTCAGGGCAAACTGGCCTGCGTCCGTATCCCGGTTGGGCGCGGTGTTTGCGGTACGGCGGTGGCGCAAAACCAGGTGCAGCGCGTGGATGACGTTCATGCGTTCGACGGGCATATCGCCTGCGACAGCGCCAGCAACGCTGAAATCGTGCTGCCACTGACAGTGGAAAATCAGATTATTGGTGTTCTGGACATCGACAGCACGGTCTTTAATCGCTTTACCCCCGAGGATGAACAGGGGCTGCGCGAGCTGGTAGGGAATCTGGAACAGGTTCTCGCCGCGACCGATTATCATAAATTCTTTGCGAGCGTCGCAGGATAATCAACGGATAACGTAGCATTTACGGATGGCGTCATTATAATGACGCCTGTTCATGCCTGCGGCTTGTCGGCAACGTCCGTTGTAATCAGGAAATTTCATGGAAAATCAACCTAAGTTGAATAGCAGTAAAGAAGTTATCGCGTTTCTGGCCGAACGTTTTCCTCAATGTTTTAGTGCCGAGGGCGAAGCTCGTCCCCTGAAAATTGGTATTTTTCAGGATCTGGTAGAGCGTGTTGAAGGTGAGATGAACCTCAGCAAAACCCAACTCCGCTCCGCCTTACGTCTTTATACTTCGAGCTGGCGTTACCTTTACGGTATCAAAGCGGGCGCAACGCGTGTTGACCTCGACGGCAACCCGTGCGGCGTGCTGGACGAGCAGCACGTAGAGCATGCGCGTAAGCAGCTTGAAGAAGCCAAAGCGCGCGTTCAGGCTCAGCGTGCTGAACAGCAAGCGAAAAAACGCGAAGCTGCCGCGGCCAATGGCCAGGAAGAAGCGCCTCGCCGTGAGCGCAAGCCACGTCCTGCACCACGTCGCAAAGAAAATACCGAGCGTAAGCCTCGTGCTGAGCAACCAGCAGCAAAAGCCCCGCGTGCGCCTCGTGAAGAGCCGCGCCACACTCCGGTTTCTGACATTAACGCCCTGAGCGTCGGTCAGTCTCTGAAGGTCAAAGCGGGTAACAATGCTATGGATGCCACCGTACAGGAAATCACCAAAGATGGCGTTCGTGTACAGCTGACTTCTGGTCTGTCAATGATTGTACGCGCAGAACACTTGTTGTTCTAAAACGGAGGCCAAGCCCGGCATGAACACATTTTTTAAGCTCACCGCGCTGGCTGGCCTGTTTGCGATAACAGGCCACGCTTTCGCTGTGGACGAGATTACGCGTGTCGATCAGATTCCGGTTCTGAAGGAAGAGACTCAGCACGCGACGGTCAGTGAGCGCGTCACGTCGCGCTTCACCCGTTCGCACTATCGTCAGTTCGATCTCGACGAGGCTTTTTCGACAAAAATTTTCGACCGCTATCTGAACCTGCTGGACTACAGCCATAACGTCCTGCTGGCGAGCGATGTCGAACAATTTGCCAAAAAGCAGACTCAGGTCGGGGATGAGTTACGCAGCGGCAAGCTGGACCTGTTCTACGACCTGTATAACCTGTCGCAGAAACGCCGTTTTGAGCGCTATCAGTACGCGCTTAAGGTGCTTGAACGTCCAATGGACTTCACGGGTAACGACACCTTTAATCTTGACCGCAGTAAATCGCCGTGGCCAAAAGATGAAGCCGAGCTGAATCAGCTGTGGGACAGCAAAGTTAAGTACGACGAGTTGAGCCTCAAACTCACCGGTAAGGATGAGAAAGAGATCCGCGAAACGCTGACCCGCCGCTACAAATTTGCCATTCGTCGCCTGGCGCAGACCAACAGTGAAGATGTTTTCTCGCTGGCGATGACCGCCTTCGCGCACGAAATCGATCCGCATACCAACTATCTCTCTCCGCGCAACACCGAGCAGTTTAACACCGAGATGAGCCTCTCCCTTGAAGGGATTGGCGCGGTGCTGCAGATGGACGACGATTACACCGTCATTAACTCCATGGTTGCCGGCGGTCCGGCTGCTAAAAGCAAGGCGATAAGCGTAGGCGATCGCATTGTGGGTGTCGGTCAGGTTGGTCAGAGCATGGTCGATGTCATCGGCTGGCGTCTGGATGATGTGGTTGCCCTGATCAAAGGGCCGAAAGGCAGTAAAGTCCGTCTGGAAATTCTACCAGCGGGCAAAGGTACCAAGACCCGTATCGTTACCCTGACCCGCGAGCGCATCCGTCTGGAAGATCGCGCGGTAAAAATGTCGGTGAAAACCGTAGGTAAAGATAAGGTTGGCGTGCTGGATATTCCTGGTTTCTATGTGGGCCTGACGGACGACGTCAAAGTGCAACTGCAGAAGCTGGAAAAACAGAACGTTAAGAGCGTTATTATCGATCTGCGTACCAACGGCGGCGGCGCCCTGACCGAGGCGGTTTCGCTTTCGGGTCTGTTTATCCCGTCCGGTCCGGTGGTACAGGTTCGCGACAATAACGGTAAAGTGCGTGAAGACGCGGATACCGATGGCGTCGTCTACTACAAAGGGCCGCTGGTGGTGCTGGTCGATCGCTTCAGTGCTTCGGCATCGGAGATCTTTGCTGCCGCCATGCAGGATTATGGCCGCGCGCTGATTGTTGGCGAACCGACCTTCGGTAAGGGCACGGTACAGCAGTACCGCTCTCTGAACCGCATTTACGATCAGATGCTGCGTCCGGAATGGCCAGCGCTGGGCTCGGTACAGTACACCATCCAGAAGTTCTACCGCGTGAATGGCGGCAGTACCCAGCGTAAAGGCGTGACCCCGGATATTATCATGCCGACGGGAACCGAAGAGACCGAAACAGGTGAGAAGTTTGAAGATAACGCGTTGCCGTGGGATAGCGTGAACGCTGCCACCTTCGTGAAATCGGGCGACATGACTCCGTTTGGTCCGGCGCTGCTGAAGCAGCACGACGATCGCATCGCCAAAGATCCTGAGTTCCAGTACATCATCAAAGATATTGCCCGCTTCAACGCCCTGAAGGCGAAACGCAATATCGTCTCTCTGAATTACGCGCAGCGTCTGAAAGAGAACGAAGAGGATGATGCAACACGTCTGGCGCGGATTAACGACCGCTTCAAACGTGAAGGAAAGCCAGCCCTCAAAAAGCTGGACGACCTGCCGAAGGATTATCAGGAGCCGGATCCCTATCTTGATGAGACGGTGAAAATCGCTATCGATCTGGCGAAACTGGAAAAAGAGAAGCCCGCCGGGAATCCCGCTCCGGCTAAATAATCTCCCCAGACAGGCACAAGAAATTGTGCCTGTTTTTTTGTTAACCGCATCCTGCCGTCAGGCATTCCTTTTATTGTGTAAAGTTGTGTCTTTCTGGTGACTTACGCCGCTGCAATCCTTGAAAATATACGGAATACCCATACGATGTGGGTAATCGCATAGTGCGTTTTGTTAAACTGAGGTTAAAAGAATATTATGATGCGAATCGCGCTCTTCCTGCTCACCAACCTGGCGGTCATGGTGGTCTTCGGGCTGGTGCTCAGCCTGACAGGAATTCAGTCGAGCAGCGTTCAGGGTTTGTTAATTATGGCGCTGCTGTTTGGTTTTGGTGGCTCCTTTATCTCACTGCTGATGTCCAAGTGGATGGCACTGAAGTCCGTTGGCGGCGAGGTTATTGAGCAACCGCGTAACGATATGGAACAGTGGTTGATGACCACCGTTGCCAACCAGTCCCGTCAGGCGGGTATCGCCATGCCGCAGGTGGCGATCTATCACGCGCCGGATATCAACGCCTTTGCCACCGGCGCGCGTCGCGACGCCTCTCTGGTTGCAGTGAGTACCGGCCTGTTGCAGAACATGAGCCGTGATGAAGCCGAAGCGGTTATCGCCCACGAGATCAGCCACATTGCTAACGGCGATATGGTGACCATGACCCTGATCCAGGGTGTCGTGAACACCTTCGTAATCTTTATCTCGCGTATTATTGCCCAGATTGCCGCAGGCTTTATGGGTGGCGATCGTGAGGAAGGCGAATCGAGTAACGGTAACCCGCTGATCTACTTCGCGGTCTCTATGGTGCTGGAACTGGTATTTGGTATTCTGGCGAGCATTATCACCATGTGGTTCTCCCGTCACCGTGAATTCCACGCGGATGCGGGTTCAGCCAAACTGGTGGGGCGCGAGAAGATGATTGCTGCGCTGCAGCGTCTGAAAACCAGCTATGAACCGCAGGAAGCCTCAAGCATGATGGCATTCTGCATTAACGGTAAATCAAAATCGCTGAGCGAGCTGTTCATGTCTCACCCGCCGCTGGATAAGCGTATTGCAGCGCTGCGTAACGGTGAATACCTGAAATAACGGCTGGGTTTGCTAATAAAAAAGCGCGTCTGAAGACGCGCTTTTTTTATGCCTGCGAACGAGGCTGGCTCACCCGCAATCCGCTGATGATGGCCGCGACGATAGCCAGCGTGCCGGCGGTCAGCAGCGCCAGATGCGTGCCGCTTTGTCCGGCCAGGTTGAACATCAACGCCACCAGCGCCGCGCCGGTACTCTGTCCCAGCAGGCGGGCGGTGCCCAGCATCCCACTGGCGCCGCCGCTGCGATGGCGGGGGGCTGAGGTAATAATGGTATGGTTATTCGGTGACTGAAACAGGCCAAAGCCCGCCCCGCACAGCACCATCCGCCAGATAATATCCAGATCGTGAGGTGCCGCAGGCAGCAGGGCGAGGGCAAAGAGACCCGCCGCCATTATTACCATCCCCAGTGCGCCCAGTAACCCCGCATGCACCCGTTCAATCAGATAGCCCGCCAGCGGCGCCATCACCATCGTTGCCAGCGGCCAGGGGGTTAGCAGTAGTCCTGTTTCCACTTCCGAGCGGCCAATCACGCTCTGCAGGAAGAAGGGCAGAGAGACCATCGCCAGCATCTGCGCGCAGAAGGAGCAGATGGAGGTGCAGATGGAGAGGGAGAAGAGCGGAATACGCAGCAGATCTACCGGCAATAACGGCACCGGCAGTGCCAGCTGACGCCGCACGAAGAAGAAGCCTACCACCAGCAGCGCCACGACCTCGCCCGCAATCAGCGTCAGCGACTGTCCCTGAGCGAAGCCGCTCAGGGCGGTGATCAGCAGGCCAAAGGTGAGGGCGTTCATGACTGCGCTCGGGAGATCGAATTTTGGCATACTGCTTTTCGGTCCGTTGGCGGGTAAATAGCGCAGGGCGAACAGTAACGCCACGATCCCAAGTGGAACGTTGATTAAAAATAGCCACTGCCAGGAAGCGACCGAGAGGATCGCTGCGGCGATGGTCGGACCCGCCGCCGAGGAGACGGCAACAATAAAGGAGTTAATGCCCATCCCCCGGCCCAGATGTCGCTGAGGATAGATAAGGCGGATCAAGGCGGTATTCACACTCATCAGCGCCGCCCCGCCGAACCCCTGCATGATACGCGCCAGCGTCAGCATGTGCAGCGTATCTGAAAGGGCGCAAAAGAGGGATGTCAGCGTAAATACCGCCAGTCCGCACTGATAAACCCGGCGGTAGCCAAACATATCTCCGAGAAACGAGAACGAGAGCAGCGAGATAACAATAGCTATCTGGTAGGCGTTAACGATCCATATTGAGCTGGCCGGGGAAGCATTCAGGTCGCTGGCAATGGTTGGCAGGGCGACGTTGGCGATAGCGCCATCCAGTACAGCCATTGAAATACCGATGATAATGGTGGCAATAGCGCCATAGCGTTGCGGCAGCGGCAGGCCATCTTTAAGGGGTGTAGTCATGAAAATTTATTAGAAGTGGGGGTTATTATTAACAGGGTAACGATATTATCACTGTTATTTCGGCTGTATGTCGCAGATTTGTAACCAGGTAAAGCAGGATTGATTGCAGCAATGCATGAGCGAATTTATAATAAAAACCGGTTCTGAATTTTATAAAACACTTGCGTTGAGGTGATTAATGGCAATCGCGGATTTGGATAAACAGCCAGATTCTGTTTCATCCGTGTTAAAGGTGTTCGGCATCCTGCAGGCGCTAGGTGAAGAGCGCGAAATCGGTATTACTGAGCTGTCCCAGCGTGTGATGATGTCAAAAAGCACCGTTTATCGCTTTTTACAGACCATGAAATCACTGGGTTATGTTGCACAGGAAGGCGAGTCTGAAAAATACTCCCTGACCCTGAAGTTATTTGAACTGGGCGCGCGTGCGCTGCAGAACGTCGATCTGATCCGTAGCGCGGATATTCAGATGCGCGAACTCTCCCGTCTGACGAAAGAGACGGTGCACCTGGGGGCGCTGGATGAAGACAGTATCGTCTATATCCATAAAATTGACTCCATGTATAACCTGCGTATGTACTCACGCATTGGCCGCCGCAACCCGCTCTACAGTACCGCTATCGGTAAAGTTCTGCTGGCATGGCGCGACCGTGATGAAGTGAAGCAGATCCTTGAGAACGTGGAGTACAAACGCAGCACTGAGCGTACCATTACCACCACTGAAGAGCTGTTGCAGGTGCTGGATAAAGTTCGTGAGCAGGGTTATGGCGAAGATAACCAGGAGCAGGAAGAGGGTCTGCGCTGCATCGGCGTTCCAGTATTCGACCGTTTCGGTGTCGTTATTGCCGGCCTGAGTATCTCCTTCCCGACGCTGCGTTTCTCTGAAGAGCATCTGCACGAGTACGTTGAAATGCTGCACACAGCGGCGCGTAAGATTTCTGAACAGATGGGTTACAACGACTATCCGTTCTGATTGAAAACGCCATAAAAAAACGCGGCCAGATGGCGGCGTTTTTTTATGCATTGGATCAGCCGTTATCGATCACTGTCTCGCTCTTTCGCAGGAGCGGGCAGCGGGAGAGTCCGATAATACCGCTGTCTGAATGAATATACTGCGCCGTGCTGACGCCGCGGGCGGTGAGATACTTGCACTGGATCCCGAGCCCGCCTGCATTCTCTTTACTGCCGATCAAGACGCCGTAACCCGCGAGCAGTACACCCGTCCAGACCAGCGCAATAACAATCAATGTGCGAATAAAAAAGCGCATCATTACCTCATTTTTTGAATAACTGCCGCTTAGCGTAATCGATACACTTACTTTAACAAGTCTATGATTCCGAAAGCATCGCCTTCGCGTTACAGTTAGGCATGGTTTAAGTTGCGCATGATAACCTGGCATCAGGCAGTTACGGTACGGAGAGTGGAGTGAAGAAAATACGCTGGGTTATTCTGGTCTTAGTGTTAGTGGCCTGTGTTTTGCTTTGGACGCAGACCATCAATGTGATGTGCGACCAGGATGTACAGTTCTTTAGCGGTATTTGTTCTATTAATAAGTTTATCCCCTGGTAGTTGTCATTTTTATCGCAAGTGATTTCCTTCCTTAACGCGAGTGGTAAAATAGGCGCTTTTATGGGGGAGTGAAATGGGTGAGTTAGTCAATTCCGGGATGTTCAGCGTGGCATCTCTGGCGATTTCGGTCGTACTGCTGGTTGCGGGCCTGGTGCTGTGGTTTTTTGTCAATCGCGCGAGCTCCCGTACCAACGAGCAGATCGAACTGCTGGAGAAGTTAGTCGACCTGCAGAAACGACAGAATGTCCTGCTGCGTCGGCTGTGCGAAGCTAATGAACCGGAAGAGAAAGAGGTACCAAAAGCGCCAGAAGAGACGGCTAAGAGCCAGGACGATGACTTTATTCGTCTGGTAGCCGAACGCTAATCGGTCAGGGGAGGTGAGTATGGCCTGGCGTAATCCCTGGTATAACCCCTCCCTTGCGCATCATACCCCGCAGGGTTTCCGCAATCTGGATGCCCCTGTCCGTCAACCCGGCGATGTGGAACGCTGGCGCAAGGCGCGTAAAGCCGCCGGGTTGCCCAAACCGCCTTCAGAAGGCTATGACGCCTTTATTCGCCAGTGGTGGCAGCCCGTTACGCTCAATACCCTTGAAGAAGATGGCGTCTGGTGGCTGGGCCACGCCAGCCTGCTGCTACGTCTGAACGGAAAGTACATCCTCACCGATCCGGTTTTTTCCCGGCGCGCCTCGCCGGTGTCGTTTGCCGGGCCGATAAGAAAAACGCCCCCGGTGATGAGTGTCGCGGCGCTTCCGCCACTTGATGCCGTTGTCATTTCCCATAACCATTTTGATCACCTGGACTCCGCCACGGTGCGCCAGCTTCTGCGACGCTTTCCGCAGTTGACCTTTTTTGTGCCTTTAGGACTAGGGGCGTGGTGTCGCCGCCGTGGGGCGAAACAGGTTATCGAACTGGACTGGTGGCAAAGCTATGTTTTCGAAGGGCTGGTGTTTACCGCCGTACCGGCGCAACACTGGAGCATGCGTAGCCTCTGGGATCGCGATCGCTCGTTATGGTGTGGCTGGGTCTTTGAGAGCGAGAGGCAGCGCTTCTGGTTTAGCGGCGATACCGGTTTTACCCCGGAGCTGTTAACCATTCCGGAGCGATTGGGAAAACTGGATGCCGCCGCCATACCTGTCGGAGCCTATGCACCACGTTGGTTCATGTCGATTCATCATATGGATCCGCAGGCGGCGGTGAACCTCTGGCAACAGCTGGGTATGCCACTGGCGATCCCGATCCACTGGGGTGTCTTTGAACTGGCAGATGAATCACTGGATGAGCCCGTCAGAGAGCTCGCGCAGGCACTGGCAGAGTTATCCCCGCGCAGCGATAACTTTCATCCTCTGCGTATTGGTCAATATTTATCCTTGTAAACTGTTACTGGTTCAATTAGCGGATATTCTTTATTAAACCGACAGGCGTCATATTTTATTTTAATCGAAACGTTTTGATTGCCTTTTTTTGAGGCAGGTTCATAAAAATATCATTATTTTGGTGCATAGCGAATTACCGGTTTAGGTGTATATAACTTAAACAAGCGAAGCGATATACAATGTTTTTTTCCTGCAACAATCCCTTGTCGTTACGATCAATTCAGCATAACTTTTCACGAAAAGTTCTAAATGAAATAGCGACCACAGAAATTCTGGCGCGCTTGCTGGACGATATGAAGTTATTGAGCTAATGTAAAAAAGTCTTTGATAACAGCGCTTATCCTGACAGCGACTGGGCAGGCAACATTTTGGTCTGGTATACACTGAACGTGCATTACTGTGCAGATTGTGGCAAGTCAGTCTCGGAATTTGTGCGGCTGATCGAGACACGTTTAAAAATGGCTTGCCATTATTTAAGTTGTATGTGATAACACGGTTTGGGTCAAACGAGGTACAGTTCTGTTTATGTGTGGCATTTTCAGTAAAGAAGTCCTGAGTAAACACGTTGTCGTTGAATACCGCTTCTCTGCCGAACCTTATATTAGTGCCTCATGCAGTAATGTCTCAGTTTTATCTCAGTTAATGCCCGCGGGCTAAGAAAACATTCTAAGGAATTTTGCAAATGGCAAAGATCAAAGGTCAAGTTAAGTGGTTCAACGAGTCTAAAGGTTTTGGTTTCATTACTCCTGCTGACGGCAGCAAAGATGTATTCGTACATTTCTCTGCAATCCAGGGTAACGGCTTCAAAACTCTGGCTGAAGGCCAGAACGTTGAGTTCGAAATTCAGGACGGCCAGAAAGGTCCGGCTGCTGTTAACGTAACCGCTATCTGATCGAACCCCTGCCTGATCTGAAGCGTCATAACGTTTCAGTTGCAGAGATATAAAGCCTCGCCTGTGCGGGGCTTTTTAATGGATATTTTTCAAAGTATTACCGCATGCGTCGCTGTTAGCAGTTTGTTTCAAAGCTGCGAGAGTATTAGCATTGTTTTCACCCTCGCGGCTCAAATTTGCCGTTAAATCAGGGCGTTGTTACTCAGCCCTGGAGCCCTGGTGAAAAAGAAACCCGTCAATCCCGCAGCAAACTTCACCCCGTTACGTTTTGCTCTCCTCTGTCTGGTGATTTTAGGCAGTCTTCTCTTTCTTCTGGGTCGTGTCGCCTGGTTGCAGATCGTTAAACCCGATCCGCTGGTTAAGCAGGAAGATATGCGCTCCCTGCGTGAGGTCGCCATCAATGCCCCCAGAGGGATGATCATGGACAGGGAGGGGAGACCGCTGGCCGTGAGTGTGCCGGTGCGGGCGGTTTGGGCGGATCCGAAAACGGTGCTGGCAAAAGGGGGAGTGGGTTTTGACGCGCGCTGGCAGGCATTAGCCAGTGCGCTACATCTGTCGCTCCCCACGCTTGCGGCGCGCATCAACAGCAATCCACATGGCCGTTTTATCTATCTGGCCCGCCAGGTGGATCCCGCTCAGGCCCAGTGGATCGCCAAACTCCGGCTGCCTGGTATCAGCCTGCGTGATGAGTCGCGCCGTTTTTACCCGGCCGGACACGTGGCGGCTAACCTGATCGGCTTTACCAATATCGACGGCCAGGGCATCGAAGGGATCGAGAAAAGTTTTAACGCGCAGCTCACCGGCAAACCCGGCCTGCGCCGCGTGCGTGAGGATCGCTTCGGACGCGTGATCGAAAATATTACCGAAGTGCCGCCCGTTCCGGCGCATAACATCCAGTTGAGCATTGATGAGCGGCTGCAGACCATCACGGAAGATGCGCTGGACAATGCTGTCGCCTGGAATAAAGCGGAGTCGGGGGCAGCGGTGCTGATCAACATCCAGACGGGCGAGATCCTGGCGATGGCCAACTACCCGGATTTCAATCCCAACAACCGCGAGGGTGCCACGCTGAACGATTTTCGTAATCGCGCCATCAGCGACACCTTTGAACCCGGCTCTACCGTCAAGCCGCTGGTGCTGATGACCGCCCTGCAGCAGGGGCTGGTGCAGCCAGACAGCGTGATCGACACCCATCCCTACACCCTGGCCGGACACCGCATTCGCGACGTCGGTTACTACCCGGAGCTGACGCTGACCGGCATACTGCAAAAATCGAGCGACACGGGTGTGTCACGCCTGTCGCTGGCGATGCCGATCCAGCGGCTACTGGATACTTACCACGGGTTTGGTTTTGGTCGTTCCACCGGTCTCGGATTGACGGGAGAGAGCAGCGGCCTGCTGCCGGAGCGTAAATTCTGGAGCCAGCTCGATCGCGCCACCTTTGCCTTCGGCTACGGCCTGATGGTCACGCCATTACAGCTCGCCCACGTCTACGCCACTATCGGCAGCTATGGCCTGGAGCGTCCACTCTCTATCACCCGCATCGACCCGCCGGTTATGGGTACCCAGGTGATGCCCGCCTCGATTGTGAAGGAGGTGGAACATATGATGGAAAGCGTGGCCCTGCCGGGTGGGGGCGGCATCAAAGCCGCGGTGCGCGACTACCGGGTGGCGGTGAAAACCGGCACCGCGAAAAAAATCGACGATGGCGGTAATTATGTCGACAAATATGTGGCCTATACAGCCGGCGTCGCACCGGCCAGCCGCCCGGTATTTGCCCTGGCGGTGGTGATTAACGATCCGCAAAACGGTGCCTATTACGGCGGGGCGGTTTCGGCACCGGTTTTCAGCCAGATAATGGGCGACGTGCTGCGCATCGAAAACATCAAGCCGGATGGACTCCCGGCCGATTCCAGCCATCTTATCGTCATGCGTTAAGCAAGGCGTTTTATAGCGGGGCGATTAGCGGTACACTTTCGCCCTTTATGATTGCCCGGAGTTCCCATGACATTCTGCTGTCCTCTTTGCCACGCGCCGCTCGCCCATGCGGATAAAAGTTACGCCTGCCCACAGGGGCATCGGTTCGATATGGCGAAAGAGGGCTATGTCAATCTGCTGCCGGTCCAGCACAAGCGGTCGCGCGATCCGGGCGACAGTGCAGAGATGATGCAGGCGCGCAGGGCCTTCCTTGATGCCGGGCACTATCAGCCCCTGCGTGACGCGGTAGCCGGTAAGCTGGCGGCCTTACTGCCGGATGGCGCGACCTCACTTCTCGATATTGGCTGTGGCGAAGGCTATTACACGGCTGCCTTTGCCCAAACTGCGCAGGAAAAGGGCGCGGCCACCTTTGGTCTGGATGTCTCAAAATCTGCCATCCGCGCGGCGGCTAAACGCTATTCAGAGGTGACGTTCTGTGTGGCCTCCAGCCATCGTCTGCCTTTTGAAGAGAACAGTATGGATGCGGTCGTTCGCATCTACGCCCCCTGCAAAGGCGAGGAGCTGGCACGCGTGGTAAAAGAGGGCGGCTGGGTGATCACCGTGACGCCAGGACCGCGTCACCTGATGGAGCTGAAAGGGCTGATTTACAGTGAAGTTCTGCTGCATGCACCGCATTCGGAGCAGCTGGAGGGCTTTGTACTGAAAGAGGCGCTGTCGCTGGCCTATAACATGTCACTGACTGGAAAAGAGGCGGTAGCGCTGCTGCAGATGACGCCGTTTGCGTGGCGGGCAAAGCCGGAGGTGTGGGAGGCGCTGGCAAAACAGGCGCATTTCAGCTGCCAGACAGATTTTAGTATCCACTGCTGGCAGCGAGTCAGTTAACCGGCGAAGTGGCTCCACATAATCTGTGCGCCAATGCCGATCAAGACGATACCGCCGAGGATCTCGGCGCGTTTCCCTAACAGCGGGCCAATAAAACGGCCAATCATCATGCCCAGGGTAGACATAATAAAGGTCGCGCAGCCGATCGCCAGCGCGGTGGCAATGATGTTGACCTGCAGGAAAGCCAGGCCGACGCCGACGGCCATCGCATCCAGACTGGTAGCAATAGCCGTTGTCACCAGCAGCCAGAAGCCGTGGCGCTGAATCGGCTCATCGTCCCCGACATCATTCCGAATACCTTCGATAACCATACGTGCGCCGAGGAAGGTCAGAAGAATAAAGGCGATCCAGTGGTTCCACTCCAGCACGAACTGGCTGGCGAGCATCCCCAGCCCCCAGCCAATCAGCGGGGTCAGAGTTTCGATAGCACCAAAGATAAGACCGGTACGCAGGGCTTCAGAGAACTTAGGTTTATGCAGCGTGGCGCCTTTGCCCATGGAAGCGGCGAATGCATCCATCGACATGCCAAAGGCCAGAAGAAGTGTTGCAGAGAGGTTCATCAGCGCGTCCAGACCGGGGATATCCATATGACACATCACTGCCCCCAGTAAACAGCAGTCGATGCGTCTATGGTCTCGCCTGATCCTTCTGCTGTGCAGAAAAATCCGTACGTGCCACGTTTTGCAACGAGTATGTTGACACGTACATTTCCGGTAAACCGGAAATCGGCTACTCCCCAACGACGGGCGCAACCTTAACATATTTTGAGAATATAAAACAACTACAGGGAAGTATTATTCAGATTAGTTTTTGATAACGATTTTCATTTAGAAAATTATGTGAAAATAACGTTAATAATAGCCCGTAACTATCGCGAAATAATATAGCTTTGGCTATATAACACTGTGAAAAGCATAGCGAAATATAGCCAGTGCTATTTTTGTATCTTATTGAGTCTTAACCAATAATTTGTATATCTTCTCCAGATCGTCAATATTTCTTACCCGGATAAGCAAACGTCGCTGCTCTAATTGCATCACCAGCACGCCGTCTTCTGATAAATTCATCTCTTTAATGCGGTTATATTCTATCCAGACATTGGCGAAAAAGAATCCAGTAGATTTGAAGATTATTTTCGGCGCCCGGATCCAGAACAGGTAAAACCCCATTAATGCCAGGGCAGATAATAACCATGTGGTCAGCAATGCCCCCTGGCTCATCACGTTGTTATAGATAAGGATCAGCAGCAGACCGGTAAAGATGATGGCATCAACGCGACCGCGGCGCAGAAGGGGGATTGAGAGCAACGTCGCGCCGTTGCGGCGGGGCATGATCAATTCGTCGTAGAGGGCATACGCCAGAAGGGCAACAATAAAGACAACCAGTACGATGTCCGTGACCGTCATTCATCCTCCGGATAAAAAAACGGGGGCGTTCATGCCCCCGGTGTATTCACTAAAAAATTACAGACCCAGCAGACCGATAGCGTAACCGACGATACCGATAACGAAGAAGCCGACGATGATCCACAGCGCATTGACCTTTTTACGCAGCAGCCACATACAGGCGAAGGTCAGCAGCAGCGGTACCAGGCCCGGCATCAGCTGGTCAAGAATGGTTTGCACGGTGGTCACACGGGTCTGACCATCCTGACCGGTGATGGTTGACACCACCAGCGGGATGTTAACGTGCGTCCACTTGTTAACCAGCGCCCCCATGACAAACAGGCCGAGGATTGACGCCCCCTCAGTCAGTTTCTGCAGGAAGCCGCCGCCCATATCCTGGACGATATCCACGCCCTTACGGTAGCCATAGGCCACACCGTAGTAACGGGTTGCCAGACGTACCACGTTAAACAGGATAAAGAAGAGTAGAGGACCCAGCAGGCTACCGCTCATGGCGATACCCGCACCGAGCGCGGCGAAGACCGGACGCACGGTACCCCAGAAGATCGGGTCACCTACGCCCGCCAGCGGCCCCATCAGACCCACTTTGATACCGTTGATGGCACCATCGTCAATCTCTGCGCCGTTAGCACGCTGCTCTTCCATCGCCAGCGTTACGCCCAGAACCGGCGCCGCAACGTATGGATGGGTGTTGAAGAATTCCAGGTGACGCTTAATCGCCTGACGACGCGCTTCGTTGTTTTCCGGGTACAGGCGTTTGATCGCCGGTACCATCGAGAAGCAGAAGCCCAGCGCCTGCATACGTTCGAAGTTCCATGAACCCTGGAACAGGTTTGAACGGATGAACACGCCACGAATATCACCCGAAGTCAGTTTTTTCAGAGGGGTAGTTTTAGTCATATCAACCATTTCGCTCACCTGCTAGTCCAGTTCGTTATCGAGATCGTTATTACCAGCAACCTGTGCACTACCGGCTACGCGGTTATATTTCGGGCTGAGCTGGATGTAGAGGATAGCCATTACCGCACCAATCACACCCAGTGCCACCAGGTTGAAGTTGGTAAATGCCGCGGTAACGAAGCCAAGATAGAAGAACGGCATCAGGTAGCCTGCGCGCATCATGTTGATGACCATCGCATAACCGACGACCACGATCATGCCGCCTGCAATGTTCAGACCGCTGGTGACGACTTCAGGAATGGCGTTCAGCATGCCCTGGACTTCGCTGGTACCGACGGAGATTGCCACGATCACCGCCGGGATAGCGATACGCATGGCTTGCAGGAACAGGGACGAGACGTGGATCCACGACAGCGCCGTCAGGTTGCCATTCTCCGCCGCCTTATCTGCCGCATGCTGGAATGCAACGGTGATAGTACGCACGATGATGGTCAGTACCTGGCCTGCTGCAGCCAGTGGGATAGCCAGCGCGATACCGGCGCCGATATTTTGATGGCCGGCGATAACCAGCACGGTAGAGATGATGGAGGCGAGAGCCGCATCCGGCGCAACGGCCGCACCGATGTTCATCCAGCCCAGGGCGATCATTTCCAGGGTACCACCGATGATGATACCGGTTTTCATATCGCCGAGAACGGCGCCGATTAACGTACAGGCGACCAGCGGACGGTGAAACTGAAATTCATCTAGTACGGATTCCATACCCGCTATACACGCGACGATGAACACCAGCACAATCTGAAGAGTGGTAATCTCCATTGTACTTCTCCTATAGCTTTAACAGACTTAAGTGTGAAATTTGTCAACCAGCGCCGGCTTATTTCGCCACTTTGCTGATCAGATCCATCATTTTCAGTTTCGGGTCGGTAGAGACTTTACGAACTTCAAGCTCGATCCCGCGATCGTTGAGTTTCCTGAACGCTTCGATATCTTTTTCGTCCACCGACACCGCATTATTCACCTGCGTTTTGCCCTGACGGTAAGCCATACCACCGATATTCACGGAGGTGATTTTTACCCCTTCCTCAACAATACGTTCGACGTCTGTTGGGTTGGTAAACAGCAGCATCACGCGTTCACCCGCATATTTCGGGTTGTTGTAAACGCGGATCATTTTGGCGACATCCACCACGTGCGCGGTGACGCCCGGCGGGGCCACCTGGGTAAGGAGGGTTTTACGAACCGTATCAGCGGCGACTTCATCGCTGACCACAATGATGCGCTGGACGTTGGTCTCTTTGGTCCAGCGGGTAGCCACCTGGCCGTGAATCAGACGGTCGTCGATACGCGCCAGGCCAATCTGCATGTAATCGTTCGGGTCCATCGGCTTAAGCGGGGCGGCGGCTTTTGGGGCAGCAGCCGGGGCAGGGGCAGCCGCCGGAGCGACGTTTTCTGTAGGTTTTGCTTTCAGCGCTTTCACGCCTTCACGACCGGTTTCGACAGCCAGGGCAACCAGCTCGTCAAAGCTCGGATTGTCATCACGGGCCATCAGCGTCTCGACCAGCATGGGGATGTTAACCCCGGCAACAACTTCATGCTGCTCTTTATCAACCACAATGCGGCTTGCCGCGTTAAATGGACTGCCGCCCCAGGTATCAACAAGGAACAGCACGCCGCTGCTGGTATCCAGATTTGCCAGTTGAGCGGTATATTTTTCTATCAGCGTCTCAGCATTTTCACCGGGAACGAAATCGATCCAACCGACGTTTTCCTGTTCGCCTAAAAGCATTTCTGCGGTTTTAAGTAACTGCTCTGCAGCCCAACCATGTGTGCCTATAACAATAGCAATAGTCACTTGCTACCTCCTTTTATTATCGTTAATGCCCCCGGGTGAGAGGAGCATTAGAGATCATCTTCGAAAGAACGAATCGATTCAGATAAGGGTTAGAGTTCAATTAACTAAGACTTACGCGATTTATTTTAGACATCGAAAAAATAATTTATGTGATGAAGATCCGTAATTTAGCCTAAGCCAATGAGATATTTCTGTGATCAAAAAAAGCACGGAAACATCTGTTTGCAAAGGAAAGTAAATCTTTGCCAAAAAGCTCAGGTCTCTGATATGTTTACCATCCGTTTAATTGTCAGGAGTATGGGGCAGTAGCCCACTGTATGGACCGTCACCGACGCCAGTCACACACCCGGCCAACTCTGGCCAGCCTTATCGGCGATTCGCGCCACTCACTGTTTACGTTCTTTACCGCTTCGCCCGAGCTTTTCGCGGCGCCGTTTTGCCATTCCTTTAGCAGGAGCTTGTCATGGAATTCTTAATGGACCCGCAAATCTGGGTAGGATTGCTCACGCTGGTGGTACTTGAGATCGTTCTCGGTATCGATAACCTCGTGTTTATCGCGATCCTTGCGGATAAACTTCCACCTAAACAACGTGATAAAGCACGTTTAATCGGTCTGTCGCTGGCGCTGATTATGCGTCTTGCGCTGCTGTCGGTGATCTCATGGATGGTTACGCTTACGCAACCGCTGTTCACCGCCTTCAACTTCACCTTCTCAGGGCGCGACCTGATCATGCTGCTGGGGGGGATATTCCTGCTCTTCAAAGCCACAACCGAGCTCCATGAACGGCTGGAAAACCGCCAGCACGACGACGGACACGGTAAAGGCTATGCCAGCTTCTGGGTAGTAGTACTGCAAATCGTGGTACTGGACGCGGTCTTCTCCCTCGACGCGGTCATTACCGCTGTCGGTATGGTGAATCATCTGCCGGTGATGATGGCCGCCGTGGTCATCGCGATGGCGGTGATGCTACTCGCCTCGAAGCCGTTGACGCGATTCGTTAACCAGCATCCGACCGTGGTGGTGCTCTGTCTGAGCTTCCTGCTGATGATCGGTCTGAGCCTGGTGGCAGAAGGTTTCGGCTTCCATATTCCGAAAGGCTATCTGTACGCCGCCATTGGTTTCTCCATCATTATAGAGCTGTTTAACCAGATTGCCCGTCGCAACTTTATTCGTCAGCAGTCGAACCAGCCGCTGCGTGCCCGCACCGCTGATGCGATTCTGCGTCTGATGGGCGGCCGCCGCGAAGCCAAAGCACAGCAGGACAGCGATAATCATGTCCCGGTGCCGGTTCCGGAAGGTGCCTTTGTTGAAGAAGAGCGCTATATGATCAACGGCGTGCTGTCGCTGGCCTCGCGTTCCCTGCGTGGCATCATGACCCCACGCGGTGAAATCAGCTGGGTCGATGCCAGACTGAGCGTGACGGAAATCCGCCAGCAGTTGCTCTCCTCCCCGCACAGCCTGTTCCCGGTGTGTCGCGGCGAGCTGGATGAGATCATCGGCGTGGTCCGTGCCAAAGAGATGCTGGTGGCACTGGAAGAGGGCGTGGACGTTGAGGCTATCGCCGCCGCGTCACCTGCCATCGTGGTGCCGGAAACGCTCGACCCGATCAACCTGCTTGGCGTGCTGCGCCGTGCCCGGGGTAGCTTTGTCATCGTGACCAACGAGTTTGGCGTGGTGCAGGGTCTGGTTACGCCGCTGGATGTTCTGGAAGCGATTGCCGGTGAGTTCCCGGATGCCGACGAAACGCCGGAAATCGTTAACGATAATGATGGCTGGCTGGTCAAAGGCACCACGGATCTGCACGCCCTGCAACATACGCTGGGGCTGGAACACCTGACCAACCACGATGAAGATATCGCGACGGTGGCCGGTCTGGTGATTGCCGTGAATGGTCAAATTCCGCGAGCCGGTGATGTGCTTGAGCTGCCGCCGCTGAAGATAACCATCGTGACCGCCAACGATTACCGCGTTGATCTGGTGCGCATTGTTAAAGAACAGTCCGCCCACGACGAAGAAGAGTAATTACGGAGTCGACGGCATCATATCGCCGTTATGAGAGGCTGGCGGAGGTGAACTCTCCGCCAGCCACTGCGGGAAATCCCGCAGTGGCATTGGCCGTGCATATAAAAATCCCTGAAGGATATCCACACCGTGCAGGCGCAGATGGCTCGCCTGGTCGCTGGTTTCCACCCCTTCAGCCACCAGTTCAATATTCAGACGCTGGGCCAGGGCGATAATAATGTCTGTCACCGTTGAGTTGACGGCATCCGTGCCGATGGCGGCGGTAAAGGATTTATCAATTTTCAGCACTTCCGGATTGAGTTTCTCCAGCCACGAAAGCGAACTGCTCCCGGTACCAAAATCGTCAATCGCCAGCTTCACCCCTTTCTGATGTAACGCCTCTACCATGTTGTAATCCATCTCCAGCAGGGTATCGCGCTCGGTTAATTCAATGACCAGCTGCTGCGCGGGCTCGGCACTGAACCAGACGCGATTCAGATCGTGAAGCAGAGTACCGTCACGGAAATGGCTGGCCGCGACGTTGATCCCAATATGAAAGCCCGGCGCGGGCGGAAATATGGCCAGATGGCGGACGGTTTCGATAAGAACGTAGCGGGTGAGGGGGACAATCAGGTTATGCTCCTCCGCCAGCGGAATAAAAATATCCGGGGCGATCCACCCCTGCCGCGGATTATTCCAGCGCAGTAGAATTTCCACGCCGACGCAATCCTGTTTTTTGGCATCGATCAGCGGCTGGCAAAAGAGCTCAAACTCACCGGAGGCCAGGCCAAAGTTGATCTCCCGGGTAAAGCTCATGCGACTGGCGGTGGCAAGCCAGGCGATATACCCCACCAGCATGCTGAATATCACCGCCAGCGGCAGCTGCGACGGCAGACTTTTCAGCGCCAGCGCGGTCAGCCCCGGGCCGTTAACGGTAATGATGAAAGGAAAGTTGAGGGAAGCCTGCTGGTAAACGTTGTCGCCAGCGTCTGTTACCAGCCTGTCCGAAAGCTGGCGCTCATGGTTCAGGTACTTACCGCCGACGCTGAGGTTAACGTCGCTGATGATCGGCAGCTGGGGCTCCAGCAGCATCCGGGCGATAAGGTCGATATTCACAATCTCCATGATGCCATCCTCACTCTGGCCGGGCGCCGGATACCACTGGATCAGCACCGGGCTGCCTTTCATCAGCGGCTGGTCTGTGGTCAGGAGCAGTAAGGGCTGCGCGGCGGGTAGCTGGGGCTGAAACTGGCTAATGGGAATATCGCGGTTACCGAACATACTTGAGCAATAGAGAATGCCATCTTTAATCAGGCCGATTGAGCGCACGGTTTGCAGGGAGGCGGCGTGCTTGCGCAGTAAAAAGTTGACCTCCACGCAGGGCAGGCCGATAAGCGGTTGTACCACATCGCGTCCCGTCTCCAGCGGTTGCAGGATCTTTTCCAGCGTATCGACAGCATGGGAGACAAAGGCCACGGTGGTCTGCTGATTTAAATTGCGCTGTGAAATAAAGCCGATAATTAGCGTGCAAACGAGAGTGGAAAGGGACAGCACGAGGCAGACGATTACCCGTTTGCGGCGATAATTTTTAATTATCCTGTGCGTTGTTTGCATGCCACGGTCACCCGAAGAGCCACTGGCGCAGATGCCCATGGCAACCTGGCTAGTGTAGTCGGCATTATTTCAGGTAACGAGGAAAGTGGATGAAATTCGCCCATCCCTATCAGATGGGCGTTTAAAGCATGAAAGACGAAAGTCGCAGAAGCGCTTTCAGCGTCTTAGTCGCACTGTACCTTGATGGCCAGACCGCCGCGGGACGTTTCGCGGTATTTGGCGTTCATATCTTTACCGGTTTCGTACATGGTTTCGATCACCTTATCCAGCGAAACGCGTGGTTCGCTGGTACGGCGCATCGCCATACGGGAGGCGTTGATCGCTTTCACAGAGGCAATCGCGTTACGCTCAATACATGGCACCTGCACCTGACCGGCAACCGGGTCACAGGTCAAACCGAGGTTATGTTCCATGCCGATCTCGGCGGCCACGCATACCTGCTCCGGGCTGGCGCCCAGCAGCTCAGCCAGACCGGCTGCCGCCATGGAGCAGGCCACGCCCACTTCACCCTGGCAGCCAACTTCGGCGCCGGAGATGGAAGCGTTCATCTTATACAGCGCGCCTACCGCGCCCGCGGCGAGGAAATAGCGAATATAGATATCCGGGCTTACCGATTCGATAAAGTGATCGTAGTAGGCCAGCACTGCCGGAACGATCCCGCAGGCACCGTTGGTTGGCGCGGTCACCACGCGACCACCGGCGGCGTTCTCTTCGTTCACCGCGAGGGCAAACATGTTGACCCAGTCCACCACGTTCATCGGATCGTTGGAGTACTTATCCGTCGTGACCAGCATCCGGCGCAGGGCAGAAGCACGACGCGGCACGCGCAGCGGGCCAGGCAGTACCCCTTCGGTATTCATACCGCGATCGATACAGGCGCGCATGGTCTGCCAGACGTTCGCGAAATAGTCTTCAATCTCTTTCTTGCTGTGCAGCGCCAGCTCGTTCTGCATCACCATGCCGGAGAGGGACAGGCCAGTCTCCTTGCAGTAATTCAGCATCTCTGTCGCCGATTTGAACGGGTAAGGCACCTTTACGTCGCCCGTGACGTCCTGGCCGAAATGCTCCTCATCGACGATAAAGCCGCCGCCGATGGAGTAGTAGGTCTTGCTGTAGACCACTTTCTCGCCGTTGAAGGCGTGGATCTGCATCCCGTTTTCATGCAGGGAGAGGTTGTCGCTGCGAAAACGCATACCGTCATCCTGCGGGAAATCCACTTCATGCTGGCCATTCGCCAGCAGCAGACGACCGCGTGTTTCCACGTCGCGAATAAACGCCGGAATGGCGTCAATATCTACGGTGTCCGGCATATTTCCGGCCAGACCCATAATAATGGCGATATCGGTGTGGTGGCCTTTACCCGTAAGCGACAGTGAACCGTAAACGTCTACAGCCACGCGGGTAACGCTATCCAGTAATCCTTTTTCGACCAGGTCATCGACGAACTGTTTACCGGCCTTCATCGGCCCGACAGTGTGGGAAGAAGAGGGACCAATCCCCACTTTGAACATGTCGAATATACTAATCACTTTAACACTCCTGACAGGGTTACCGGGTTTCCAGTAACGATGTAATAACTTCGCATAGTGTAAGAGGGAACCCTGTCGTCAGCTTAACTATTCACATGAATTAAACTAATGATTAACGCCTGATAAACTAATAGCGGGAGGCCGATCGCAAAGGCGCAAAAAAGAGGCGAATGTAAAGTATAGTCAAGGTTTCAGGCCGATCTGCAGCGCCAGCTCACGAATTATTCCCGCCGTCATGCCCCAGACAAAATAATGCTCATACCAGGAGAGCCACACCCGATGATCGTGGCCACGGCGATGAATATCGAGCGGATGATAACGGCCCAGACGCAGGGCTTCCGCCAGCGGCATTTCAAACACCGACTCCACTTCGTCCTCGCTGGCGTGATAGTGCAGATCCGGCGGAATAATCCCCACCACCGGCGTGACCTGAAAACCGGTGACGCTGTCCACCGGCGGCAGGACGCCAATCACTTCGACCTTGTGCGGCGGGATCGCCACCTCTTCCTCGGCTTCACGCAGGGCAGCGGCAATTAACGAGGCATCGGTGCTGTCCACCGCGCCGCCGGGAAAGGCCACCTGACCGGCATGTTTACGCAGCTTCGCCGAGCGCCGGGTCAACAGCAGGCCCGGCTGCTCCCGGCGCACCACCGGGATCAACACCGCCGCCTGACGCTGGTTCAGCGACGTGCTGTTCACCTGCGGGCGCAACAGCTGAAAACGCGATAAAAAATGGTCGAGGGTCAGGTCGTGGGTATTCACCAGTTAGCACTCCAGTTGTTGCAGAATACGATTCACTTTATCAAAGGTTTCCTGATATTCCGCCCCGGCCTGGCTGTCAGCCACAATGCCACCGCCTGCGGAACAGTAGATCTGCCCCTCCACCGCCGTCAGGGTGCGAATGGTGATGCTGGTATCCATGCCGCCGCAGAGGCTGATATAGCCGATGCTGCCGCACCAGGCGTTGCGGCGATGCGGCTCCAGTTCGTCGATGATCTCCATCGCCCGCACTTTCGGCGCGCCGGTGATCGACCCACCGGGGAAGGCGGCGCGCAGCAGATCGCACGGTCTCTGTGACGACGGCAGGCGGGCGGTGATGGTGCTCACCAGATGATGCACGGCGGGGAAGGGCTCCACCACGAACAGCTCCGGCACCCGCACGCTTCCCGGCTCCGCCACCCGGCCAATATCATTGCGCATCAGATCGACGATCATCAGATTCTCGGCGCGATCTTTCGGCGAAGCGGCGAGCTTCTCAGCCTGCTGGCGATCCGCCTCGGCATCCGCCAGCCGCGGCAGGGTGCCTTTAATGGGACGGGTCTGGATGGTGCCTTCCGCCAGGTGGATAAAACGCTCCGGGGAGAGGCTCAGGATCGCCCCCTCTTCAAGACGTAAAAAGGCGCTGAAGGGGGCGCGGTTGTTGGCGTTCAGCCGGGTAAACGCCTGCCATTCGTCGCCCTCGTAGCGGGCCTGGAAACGCTGGGCCAGATTCACCTGATAGCAGTCGCCGCTGTGCAGGAAGGCCTGCACTTGCTCGAATTTTTCCTGGTACTCCGCCGCGGTCATATTGGCCTGCCAGCCGGAGGTCAGCCGGAATGCAGGTAGATTCTCAGGGGAGCGCTGTGCTTCAAGCCAGGCCAGCCGCGCCTGTGCATCGCCATGACAGACCAGCGACACCCGCTGTTTGTGGTGATCGACGATTATCGCCCAGTCATACAGGCCCACCGCCATATCCGCCAGGGTGATATCACGCAAGGCCCGTTCCGGCAGCTTTTCGAAGCGGCGGCCAAGGTCGTAGCCGAACAGCCCCAGCGCACCGCCCTGGAAGGGGAGGTCCGGGTCAGGCGTGCAGGGCAGGCCCATCTCATCAAGGGCCTGTTGCAACAAACTCAGCGGGCAGGTGTCAGAATGAACCCCGTCGATCAGCGTATCCGCCCCGTGGGTCACCAGCGTGGTGCGCGGGTCGGCCACCAGGATATCAAAGCGACTGTAGGGGTGATCCGCATGGCCCGAGTGCAGCAGCATGGCCCACGGCAGATGGCTGAGCGGAGCAAACCAGAATTCTGCGGCGTCAGGACGCCACGGCAATGTCATAACATTGGGGGATAACGAGTTCATGGGTGGTAAACAACCGGGCAGCGTGAAATAATTAGCGCCAATAATTTAGCAGGAGTTGACGATGTTTGCAGGTTTACCTTCACTGAGCCACGAGCAGCAGCAAAAGGCCGTCGAGCGCATACAGGAGTTGATGTCCCAGGGGATGAGCAGCGGGCAGGCAATTTCTCAGGTGGCAGAAGAGCTTCGCGCCACCCATACCGGCGAGCGGATCGTGGCGCGTTTTGAGGATGATGAAGAGGAGTAACGCCCTTACACCGCAGCGATAATCTTAATCTCAACCTTATACTGCGGCTTCATCAGCGTCGCCTGTACCGTGCAGCGTACAGGCGCGTGACCCGCCACCACCCACTCGTCCCAGGCTTTGTTCATCGCCGCAAAATCCTCTTTACTGGCCAGGAAAATGGTCGCATCCAGAATGCGGGATTTGTCGCTGCCCTGTTTTTCCAGCACTGCGTCAATCTGCGCCAGGGTATTGGCGGTCTGCTCATAGGCGTCAGCATCCAGATTTTCCGGTACGCCGGTGTAGTAGAGGGTCTGGTTGTGGATCACTACATCTGACCAGCGGGCTTCGGCATCAATGCGCACAATTGTCATACACGTTTCCTCGTTATGGTGACTTTCTGCGGGCAAGACTGCCATATTGTTTTGCCTGCGTCACTCTCGACTGGCGCCAGGACGATCGGCCTGACATAATCCCTGTGCAAAATTACAGGGGGCAGAGTGGCAGACGATTTCGCAGCAGACGGACAGTTAGCAAAGGCAATTCCCGGCTTCAAGCCGCGCGAACCGCAGCGCCAGATGGCGCACGCGGTAGCCGAGGCGATCGACAGCTCCCAGCCGCTGGTGGTAGAGGCGGGTACCGGCACCGGTAAAACGTACGCCTATCTGGCGCCGGCGCTGCGCACGAAGAAAAAGGTGATCATCTCCACCGGTTCGAAAGCGTTGCAGGATCAGCTCTACAGCCGCGATCTGCCTACCGTCGCCAAAGCCCTGAAATACAAAGGCCGTCTGGCCCTGCTGAAAGGGCGCTCCAACTATCTCTGCATTGAGCGGCTCGAACAGCAGGCGCTGGCGGGCGGCGATCTGCCGGTACAGACCCTCAGCGATGTGATCATCCTGCGCAGCTGGGCCAACCAGACCCAGGATGGCGATATCAGTACCTGCGCCAGCGTCGCCGAAGACTCACCTGCCTGGCCGCTGGTCACCAGCACCAACGACAACTGTCTGGGCAGCGACTGCCCGCTCTATAAAGACTGTTTTGTGGTCAAAGCGCGTAAAACGGCGATGGAAGCCGACGTGGTGGTGGTTAACCACCACCTCTTCCTGGCGGATATGGTGGTGAAAGAGAGCGGTTTTGGCGAGCTGATCCCCGAAGCCGAAGTGCTGATCTTCGACGAAGCCCACCAGCTCCCCGATATCGCCAGCCAGTATTTCGGCCAGTCGCTCTCCAGCCGCCAGCTGCTGGATCTGGCGAAAGATTTTACCATCGCCTACCGCACCGAACTGAAAGACACCCAGCAGCTGCAGAAGTGCGCCGACCGCCTGGCACAGAGTACGCAGGATTTTCGCATGCAGCTTGGCGATCCGGGTTTCCGTGGCAACCTGCGCGAACTGCTGGCCGATCAGCATATTCAGCGCGCGTTGCTGCTTCTCGATGACGCCCTGGAGCTCTGCTACGACGTGGCGAAGCTCTCCCTCGGCCGCTCGGCGCTGCTGGATGCCGCCTTTGAACGCGCCACGCTCTATCGCGCGCGTCTGAAACGGCTGAAAGAATTTAACCAGCCCGGCTACAGCTACTGGTACGAATGCAACTCGCGCCATTTCACCCTCGCGCTGACGCCGCTCACCGTGGCCGATAAGTTCCAGGATGTGATGGCGCAGAAGCCGGGCAGCTGGATCTTTACCTCCGCCACGCTGTCGGTTAACGACGATCTGCACCATTTCACCGAACGTCTCGGCATCGCAGAGGCCAAATCCCTGCTGCTGCCGAGCCCGTTTGATTACGCCACCCAGGCGCTGCTCTGCGTGCCGCGCAACCTGCCGCTACCCAATCAGCCCGGTGCCGCCCGCCATCTGGCGGCGATGCTCAAGCCGATGATTGAGGCCAACAATGGCCGCTGCTTTATGCTCTGCACCTCCCACGCGATGATGCGCGACCTGGCAGAGCAGTTCCGCGCCACCATGACGCTGCCGGTGCTGTTGCAGGGTGAAACCAGCAAAGGCCAGCTGCTGCAGCAGTTTGTCAGCCACGGTAATGCCCTGCTGGTGGCCACGAGCAGCTTCTGGGAAGGGGTCGACGTGCGCGGCGATACCCTGTCGCTGGTGATCATCGACAAATTGCCCTTTACCTCGCCGGACGATCCGTTGCTGAAGGCGCGGATGGAAGATTGCCGCCTGCGGGGAGGCGATCCGTTTGATGAGGTGCAGCTTCCGGATGCGGTCATTACCCTTAAGCAGGGGGTGGGGCGCCTGATCCGTGACGTGGACGATCGCGGGGTGCTGGTGATCTGCGATAATCGCCTGGTAATGCGTCCTTACGGGGCCACCTTTATCGCCAGCCTGCCGCCGGCACCACGTACCCGGGATATCGATCGCGCCGTGCGTTTCCTTGCTGCGTCGCAGGCGCAGTAATTTGCTGACGGGTGTGCTAAAATGCGCCCCTTTTTGTGACTGACCACTGCGAGAGCGCGACAATACATGCGAATTCTGGCTATCGATACCGCCACAGAGGCTTGCTCCGTTGCCCTGTGGAATGACGGTACTCCCTTTGCTCATTTCGAAGAGTGCCCCCGGGAACACACCCAACGTATCCTGCCCCTGGTGAAGATGATCCTCACCGAGGGCAATACCTCTCTCACTGACCTCGATGCGCTGGCCTATGGCCGTGGTCCGGGCAGCTTTACCGGCGTTCGCATCGGTATCGGCATTGCCCAGGGGCTGGCGCTGGGCGCTGAACTGCCAATGATTGGCGTCTCGACCCTGGCGACCATGGCGCAGGGGGCGTGGCGCAGCACCGGTGCGACCCGCGTACTGGCAGCTATCGATGCCCGCATGGGCGAAGTCTACTGGGCGGAATATACCCGTGACGAGCAGGGCGTCTGGCACGGGGAAGAGAGTGAAGCGGTGCTCACGCCGGAAGCGGCAGGTGAGCGCATGAAGCAGCTTTCCGGTGAGTGGGCAACCGTCGGAACCGGCTGGCCAGCCTGGCCTGACATGGCAAAGGAGAGCGGTCTGACGCTGGTGGACGGCAAAGTGCTGCTGCCTGCCGCAGAAGATATGCTGCCCATCGCTTGTCAGATGCTGGAGGCAGGGCAAACCGTGCCGGTGGAGAAAGCCGAGCCGGTTTATTTGCGAAACACCGTAGCGTGGAAGAAACTTCCGGGCCGGGAGTGAATCTCAGTATAAGAGCCTGAGAAAAAGGAGTCGCATCATGGCGGTTCAAAAATATGTCGTTCGTCTGCTGACCGTCGGGGCGCTGGCCCTGGCGTTAACGGGATGTGTCTCCGTACCTGATGCCATCCAGGGCAGCAGCCCCACGCCGCAGCAGGATCTGGTCCGGGTGATGAACGCTCCGGAACTCTACGTAGGTCAGGAAGCGCGTTTTGGCGGCAAAGTCGTGGAGGTGCTCAACCAGCAGGGGAAAACCCGTCTGGAGATTGCCACCGTTCCCCTCGACAGCGGCGCGCGTCCGGTGCTGGGTGAAGCCTCACGAGGCCGTATTTACGCCGATGTTAACGGCTTCCTCGATCCGGTGGATTTCCGCGGGCAACTGATCACCGTAGTGGGACCGATCACCGGCGCAGAGCAGGGTAAAGTCGGCAACACGCCTTATAAATTCATGATCATGCAGGCCAACGGCTATAAACGCTGGCGGGTGCAGCAGCAGGTGATGATGCCGCCACCCGATCCCTGGTACTGGGGACCGCATCCATGGCGTTATGGCTATGGTTACGGCTACGGCGGATGGCCAGGCTATGGCCCCGGTCCAGCTCAGGTCCGAACGATAGTAACAGAGTAAGTCACTGTTATTCTTAATTAAGAAACAGCGGCCTGTCCGCTGTTTTGTTTTTTCCACGGTAATAAGAAAAATAAATAGTGACGCGCTTCGCAACCTTAAATCCGGACAATAAATAAACTGGTACGCTGAGTTAATATTATGTTAACGACTTGTTTATTAACCGGGGTTGTGATGACGACGAACACGCATTTCAGAGGTGATGTAGTGAAGAAGGTTTGGCTTAACCGATATCCTGCGGATGTTCCCGCAGAGATAAATCCTGACCGTTATCAATCCCTGGTTGAACTGTTTGAAAACTCCGTAACGCGTTACGCCGATCAGCCTGCGTTTGTGAACATGGGCGAGGTGATGACTTTCCGTAAACTGGAAGAGCGCAGCCGGGCCTTTGCCGCTTATCTGCAACAGGGCTTAGGCCTGCAGAAGGGCGATCGCGTGGCGCTGATGATGCCCAACCTGCTGCAGTATCCGGTGGCGCTGTTCGGTATTCTGCGCGCCGGGATGATCGTGGTTAACGTCAACCCGCTCTATACCCCGCGTGAGCTGGAACATCAGTTGAATGACAGCGGTGCCGCGGCGATTGTGATTGTCTCCAACTTCGCCCACACGCTGGAAAAAGTGGTTGATAAGACCCAGGTCAAACACGTCATCCTGACGCGGATGGGCGACCAGCTCTCCACCGCCAAAGGGACGCTGGTCAACTTCGTCGTCAAATATGTCAAACGTCTGGTGCCAAAATATCACCTGCCGGATGCCATCTCTTTTCGCCAGGCGCTGCACACCGGCTACCGGATGCAGTACGTTAAGCCTGAGATCGCCTCGCAGGATCTGGCCTTCCTGCAATATACCGGCGGCACAACCGGCGTAGCGAAAGGGGCGATGCTCACCCACCGCAACATGCTGGCGAACCTCGAACAGGTCAATGCCACCTACGGGCCGCTGCTGCATCGCGGCAAAGAGTTGGTCATTACCGCGTTGCCGCTGTATCACATTTTTGCTCTGACCATGAACTGCCTGCTGTTTATCGAACTCGGCGGACAGAACGTGCTAATCACCAACCCGCGTGACATTCCGGGGCTGGTGAAAGAGCTGGCGAAATATCCGTTTACCGCCATGACCGGGGTAAACACCCTGTTTAACGCGCTGCTCAATAATAAAGAGTTCCAGCAGCTCGATTTCTCCACCCTGCATCTGTCGGCGGGCGGCGGGATGCCGGTGCAGCAGGCGGTGGCCGAGCGCTGGGTCAAGCTCACCGGGCAGTACCTGCTTGAAGGCTATGGCCTGACCGAGTGCGCCCCGCTGGTGAGCGTGAACCCGCACGATATCGACTATCACAGCGGCAGCATTGGTCTGCCGGTGCCCTCCACCGAAGCCAAACTGGTGGATGACGACGATAACGAAGTGCCGCATGGCGAGCCTGGCGAGCTGTGCGTAAGAGGGCCGCAGGTGATGCTGGGTTACTGGCAACGCCCGGACGCTACCGACGAAATCATCAAGGATGGCTGGCTGCACACCGGCGACATCGCGGTGATGGATGATGAAGGTTTCTTACGTATCGTCGATCGTAAGAAAGATATGATCCTGGTCTCCGGGTTCAACGTCTATCCCAACGAGATCGAAGAGGTAGTGATGCAGCACAACGGCGTGCTGGAAGTGGCCGCAGTAGGGGTACCAGGAGGCAGCAGCGGCGAAACGGTAAAAATCTTTGTGGTGAAAAAAGATCCTGCCCTGAGCGAAGACGCGCTGATCACCTTCTGCCGTCGCCATCTTACCGGCTACAAAGTACCGAAGCTGGTGGAGTTCCGCGACGAACTGCCAAAATCGAACGTCGGGAAGATATTACGACGAGAATTACGTGACGAAGCGCGCGCCAAAGTAGACAATAAAGGCTGAACTTCGTGTTAGTCGCCCAGAAACGCTGGCCTGGCCAGCGTTTTTTTATGGGCGCAAACCATAGAGAAAATGATTTGAATTACCAGATGATCACCACCAACGACGAACTGGCTTCGCTGTGCGATCTCACCCGCGATGCTTCTGCCATTGCGCTGGACACCGAGTTTGTTCGTACCCGCACTTACTACCCGCAATTGGGTCTGATCCAACTGTATGACGGCAAACGGGTATCGCTTATCGATCCGCTGGGGATCACCGACTGGACGCCGATGCGTGAGCTGCTGCTGGACACCGCCATCACCAAATATCTGCATGCCGGCAGTGAAGATCTGGAAGTTTTCCTCAACACCTTCGGCATCATGCCGCAGCCGCTGATTGATACCCAGATCCTCGCCGCGTTTGCGGGTCGTCCATTGTCATGGGGCTTTGCCGCCATGGTGGAAGAGTACACCGGCCTTGTCATCGACAAGAGCGAATCCCGCACCGACTGGCTGGCGCGTCCGCTGACCGAACGTCAGCTCGACTACGCGGCGGCGGATGTGTTCTACCTTCTGCCCATCGCCGGTCAGCTGATGAAAGAGGCCGAAGCCTCCGGCTGGCTGCCTGCGGCGCTGAATGAGTGCCAGATGACGCAGCAGCGTCGTCAGGAGATCGCCGACCCGAAAGAGGCGTGGCGCGACATCACCAACGCCTGGCAACTGCGCACCCGTCAGCTGGCCTGTCTGCAACTGCTGGCCGACTGGCGTCTGCGTAAGGCGCGCGAGCGTGACCTGGCGGTGAACTTTGTGGTGCGTGAGGAGCATCTCTGGGCCGTGGCGCGGTACATGCCGGGCAGCCTGGGCGAGCTGGATAGCATCGGGCTTTCGGGTTCGGAGATCCGTTTCCACGGGAAAACGCTGCTGGCGCTGGTGGCAAAAGCTCAACAACTGCCAGATGAGGCGCTGCCGGAGCCGCTGCTGAATCTGATGGATATGCCGGGGTATCGCAAAGCATTTAAGGCCATCAAGGCCCTGGTGCAGGAGGTAGCGGCAGAGAGTAAAGTCAGCGCCGAGCTGCTGGCCTCACGTCGCCAGATCAACCAGCTGCTGAACGCGCACTGGAAGCTGAAACCGCAAAACGGCACGCCGGAACTGATTGCCGGATGGCGCGGGGAACTGATGGCCGATCGCCTGAATGCGTTACTGGCAGAGTATCCGCAGTAAGCGCGATCTGTAACCCCCGGCGGCGCTGCGCTTGCCGGGGCTACAAAACGACAAACCGTAAGCCGGGCAAACGCAGTGCCGCCCGGCAATACGCACGTTTATGAACGCGACTCTTCTGCTTCCGGCAGGGTGACGTTGAGCTCCAGAATCGAGATATCCCCGTCTTTTTGCTCCAGCTGCACGGTGACCATTTCCGGGTCGATCTGCACGTATTTACAGATCACCTCCAGGATGTCTTTGCGCAGCTGCGGCAGGTAGTGCGGTTCAGCGTCGCTGCGGCGGCGTTCCGCCACGATGATCTGCAGTCGTTCTTTAGCGATGTTGGCGGTGTTTTTTTTCCGCGAGAGAAAAAAGTCCAGTAATGCCATAACTTATCCTCCGAACAGGCGTTTGAGGAAACCTTTCTTCTCTTCTTCAATGAAGCGGAAAGGACGTTCTTCTCCGAGCAGACGATCCACAGTGTCCGCATACGCTTTACCCGCGTCTGCGTTGGCGTCGAGGATAACCGGTTCACCCTGGTTAGAGGCGCGCAGCACGGATTGATCTTCCGGGATAACGCCAACCAGTTTGATGCGCAGGATCTCCAGCACGTCTTCCATACTCAGCATATCACCTTTGCTGACACGACCCGGATTATAGCGGGTCAGCAGCAGGTGCTCTTTAATCGGTTCTTCGCCATTTTCTGCACGACGGGATTTTGAGGCAAGGATACCTAAAATACGGTCTGAGTCGCGCACGGATGAGACTTCCGGGTTGGTGGTGATGATCGCTTCATCGGCGAAGTAGAGCGCCATCAGTGCACCGGTTTCGATGCCCGCAGGTGAATCGCAGATCACGAAATCGAAGTCCATCTTGTTCAGCTCATCGAGCACTTTTTCCACGCCTTCGCGGGTCAGCGCATCTTTGTCGCGCGTCTGGGAAGCGGGAAGAATATAGAGATTGTCGGTACGCTTATCTTTAATCATTGCCTGATTCAGCGTGGCATCACCCTGAATCACGTTCACAAAGTCGTAAACCACGCGGCGTTCACAACCCATAATCAGGTCAAGGTTACGCAGGCCGATATCAAAGTCGATAACGACAGTTTTCTTTCCCTTCTGGGCCAAACCAGTAGCGATGGCCGCGCTGGAGGTGGTCTTGCCAACGCCTCCTTTACCCGAAGTAACAACAATAATGCGTGCCATAGAAATTCCTTGTTAAAAAGGGATCAATTCAACGGTTGAACGGTCAAAGCGTTGTCTGCCAGACGCAAACGTGCTGCTTTGCCAGAAAATTCGGCCGGGATGTTATCGCTCAGCCAGTAAACACCTGCGATGGAGACCAGCTCCGCCTCCAGGTGGGTACAAAAAATTTGTGCATCGCGATCGCCACTGGCACCTGCCAGCGCGCGGCCTCGCATTGAGCCATAGATATGAATATTGCCATCGGCGATCAGCTCCGCACCTGCGCTGACGTGGTTTGTTACAATAAGGTCACAATTTGGCGCATAAATACGCTGTCCGGAACGCACCGGCAGGTCGATCAAGCGCGTTTTTGTGGCGGGTGTAACAGGGAGTTCAGGCGGGGCAGGGGGCTCTGCGCGCGGGGCTTTATCTTTGCCTTCGGTGAGCAGCGGAAGACCCGCCTCGTCGATTTCGGCTTTCAGTTCAGGATCTTTACAGCCGCTGATGCCGACAATCCGCAGCCCGGTGGCTAAGACCGCCTGCTGCAGCTGCTGCCAGTTAATCGGCGCTTCAAGATCGCTGACATTAATGACGACAGGCGCATGTTTCAGGAATGCGGGCGCCTGCGCGATTTTGTCTTCTAACGCCTGACGAATAACCTCGGGTTTTGCTTCATGCAAATGAACCACTGATAAGGTGAAGCTACTGCCTTTAAGCTCGATTGGCGTGTTTGACATCCTGGCCTTACTCAATTTGCTTTTTACCACGGCGTGTGCGTCGTGATATTCCGAAGAGTATCAGGCATGTTATAGTCACAATTATATTGAGGCAAGTCACCCTCCCCGTTAATTCTGAGTAAATATATGTTTTGTGTGATCTACAGAAGTACCCAGCGCGACCAGACCTATCTTTATGTCGAAAAAAAGGACGATTTTTCCCGTGTGCCTGAGGCGCTGATGAAAAGCTTCGGTAAGCCGCAGCTGGTGATGCTCATGCCGCTTGACGGGCGTAAGCAGCTGAAGAACGCCGATCTGGAAAAAGTAAAAAGCGCGTTAGCCGAACAGGGCTATTATTTACAACTCCCTCCGCCGCAAGAGAATTTACTCAAACAGCATCTTGAGGCGCTGGGGAAAAAATAGTTTGAGATTAATCTGTCAGGGTTACATTAACCTTTAGGGGCTCATTATGTATCAGCATCATAACTGGCAAGGCGCCTTGCTGGATTATCCGGTCAGTAAAGTCGTCTGTGTGGGCAGTAATTACGCAAAGCATATTCAGGAAATGGGCAGTGCGGTTCCGGACGAGCCGGTGCTATTTATTAAACCCGAAACCGCACTCTGCGATATCCGCCAGCCGCTGGTGATCCCGCAGGGGCTGGGATCGGTGCACCACGAAGTGGAACTGGCGGTGCTGATTGGCGCCACGCTGCGCCAGGCCTCTGAGGATCATGTGCAGAAGGCGATTGCCGGTTATGGTGTGGCGCTGGATCTGACCCTGCGCGAGGTGCAGGGCAAAATGAAAAAAGCGGGCCAGCCGTGGGAGAAAGCCAAAGGCTTTGATAATTCTTGTCCCATCTCCGGGTTCGTACCGGCGGCGGAGTTCCAGGACGATCCGCAGAACACGACCCTGAGCCTGAAAATCAATGGCGAAGTGCGTCAGCAGGGCTCTACCTTTGACATGATCCATAAAATTGTGCCGCTGATTGCCTATATGAGCCGTTACTTCACCCTGAAACCGGGCGATGTGATCCTCACCGGCACCCCGGAAGGGGTGGGGCCGCTGAACAGCGGCGATGAGCTGGACCTATCCTTCAACGGCCTGTCACTGAAAACCCGCGTGCTGTAACCCTCTCTTGCCGCCCTTTTCGGGCGGCAAAACTTGCATCGAGGTGCCAGACTGGTTATAAGGTGCGCTTTATTTTGACGTGTGGACATCCTTATGAGCGAAATCCCTTTCTGGCAAAGCAAAACTCTCGACAACATGACCGACGCCGAGTGGGAATCGCTGTGCGATGGCTGCGGGCAGTGCTGCCTGCATAAGCTGATGGATGAAGACTCGGACGAAATCTATTTCACCAATGTCGCCTGTAATCAGCTGAATATCAAAACCTGCCAGTGCCGCAACTACGAGCGGCGTTTCGAGCTGGAGCCGGACTGCATCAAGCTGACCCGTGATAACCTGCCGACCTTCGAATGGCTGCCCCCGACCTGCGCCTACCGCCTGCTGGCGGAAGGGAAAGAACTGCCGAAGTGGCACCCGCTGCTGACCGGCTCAAAATCGGCAATGCATGGCGAGCGGATCTCCGTGCGTCATATCGCGGTGAAAGAGTCCGAGGTGCGCGACTGGGAAGACCATATTCTGAATCATCCCAACCGCTGATAATAAAAAACCCGCCGAGGCGGGTTTTTTAATGTGCGGCTTTTTTGCCGGGTGGCGCTGCGCTTACCCGTAGGCCCGTGCAAGCGAAGCGCCGCCGGGCATTAACGGCCAAACAGATCGCGTTTTTTCGCTTTAAACGGCTGGGCAATCAGCACCAGCAGCGCCACGATCAGGTAAGCGGCAAAAATGCCCACCAGCCACTGCGGCATCTCCAGGGTCAGGAATTCCCACTGACGCACGGCGCAGTCACCGGTAGCCACAAAGACCTGCGGCAGCCACTTGTCCAGCGGTAACCAGCTCGGGAAGCTGGCGGCAAAGTCACAGGTCTGGAACGGCGACGGGTGCAGCTGGATCATGGTGTGCTCCCATGCCAGTTGCAGGCCTTTACCGGCGCTGTAAAGCCAGATGGCAATGGCGCCATAGCGCAGCGGGCTTTTTGGGGCGATGGCGCCCACCAGACCCGCGCCCATTACGCCAAACAGCGCGCAGCGTTCATAGATACAGAGTACGCACGGTTTCAGCATCATCACGTGCTGGAACCATAATGCCACCATTTCTAACACGAAGGCGGTCAGGGCCAACAACAACCACGCCCCGCGACCGCGCGAGCACTGGTTCAAAAATTTCAACATAATCATTTCCCTGGAGCAGGTATAGAAAGCGCAGTGTAAACGAAATCACTTTGCGCACCAGCCTCAGCGCGCAAATATAACGTAATCGGACATTTATCATCCATAAGTGCAGCCGGGCGTTTTACCGCCCGGCCGACTCATTTAATGCGTCGCCAGTATACCTGCCTGCAGCATCCATTGGGTAAAAGGAATGAGGGTAATTTTGACGCACAGCAAACCCACTGCGGTTAACACCAGGCTATAAGGCAGCGCCATCCATACCATCCGGCCATAAGAGAGGCGGATAAGTGGGGCGAGGGTGGAGGTCAGTAAGAACAGGAAGGCCGCCTGACCGTTTGGCGTGGCCACGGAAGGGAGGTTGGTGCCGGTGTTGATCGCCACCGCCAGCAGTTCAAACTGCTCCCGGTCGATGATACCACTCTCCATCGCCGCTTTCGCTTCGTTGATATAGACCGAGCCGACAAACACGTTATCGGAGATGGCCGACAGCAGGCCGTTAAACAGATAAAACAGCGTCAGTTGGGCATCCGGCGCGGCCTGCAGCACGAAGTTGATGATCGGCCCAAACAGGTGCTGATCGACGATCACCGCCACTACCGCGAAAAAGACCGCCAGCAGCGCGGTAAACGGCAGTGCTTCGGTAAAGGCTTTGCCGATGGCATGTTCATCCGTCACGCCGGAGAAGGTGGTCGCCAGGATAATGACCGACAGACCAATCAGCCCCACTTCCGCCAGATGAAACGCCAGGGCGATAATCAGCCAGACGCCAATGATGCCCTGGGAAATCAGCGCCAGCCGCTGCTGACGGGTACGCTGGCTGCGGCTCTCTTCGTCGAAGCGTTGCAGCACATCACGTACCTGCTTCGGCAGCAGGGTGCCGTAACCAAACCACCTGAACTTCTCCACCAGCCAGCAGGTGAGCAGGCCGCACACCAGCACCGGCACGCTGACCGGGGCAACGCGCAGGAAAAATTCGATAAAATTCCAGTCCGCGGCTTTGGCGATAATCAGGTTCTGCGGCTCGCCGACCATGGTCATGACGCCGCCCAGCGCAGTACCCACGCCCGCGTGCATCATCAGGCTGCGCAGAAACGCGCGGAACTGCTCCAGCACGTCGCGCTGGTGGGCATCAACCTGGCTGTCATCCTGCATGCCCGATGCCGGCAGGGAAGAGGCCACCCGGTGATAAATCCCGTAAAAGCCGACGGCAACGCTGATCACCACCGCTACCACGGTCAGGGCATCGAGGAAGGCGGATAAAAAAGCGGCCGCCAGACAGAAGGCCAGCGACAGCAGCGTTTTCGAGGGGATGCTCAACAGCAGGCGGGTAAAAATGAACAGCAGCAGCTGCTTCATAAAGTAGATCCCGGCCACCATAAACATCAGCAGCAGGAGCACTTCCAGGTTGGACGCCAGCTCTTCTCTCACATGCTCTGCACTGGTCATCCCTATTGCTACTGCCTCGAAAGCCAGCAGGCCGCCCGGCAGCAGGGGATAACACTTCAGCGCCATGGCCAGGGTAAAGATGAACTCTGCCACCAGCAACCAGCCTGCGGCAAAAGGACTCACCATAAAGATAAGCGGGTTAATTACCAGAAAGATAACCAGAGCCAGTTTGTACCAGTCGGGGGACTGGCCTAAAAAATTGCGCCACAGGGCGCGACGATACGACATTTCCACAACAGATTTCCTTGCCCGTCACATAATTACGCACTAAGTATACGCAAATGGCGCCGGGGAAGGAGTGCAGGCCGCGTTTTTTTAAATGATAAAAATAAAACGGCGATCCCTTTTTTCTCGCGTCGCTGCGCTATCTGCCTCTGTCTGCCTCTGGTATGATGAGTGAATTTTGTAAAAAGCAGTTAATGGAAAATTCACTATGGTCATAAAGGCGCAAAGCCCGGCGGGTTTCGCGGAAGAGTACATTATCGAAAGCATCTGGAACAATCGTTTCCCCCCAGGCTCGATTCTTCCCGCAGAACGCGAACTCTCTGAACTGATTGGCGTCACACGTACCACCTTACGTGAAGTGTTGCAGCGACTGGCACGCGACGGCTGGCTGACGATCCAACACGGCAAACCGACCAAAGTGAATAACTTCTGGGAAACGTCGGGTCTGAATATTCTTGAAACGCTCGCGCGCCTCGATCACGAGAGCGTGCCGCAGCTGATCGACAATCTGCTCTCCGTGCGCACCAACATCGCCACCATCTTTATCCGTACGGCGTTTCGCCAGCACCCGGATAAGGCACAGGAGGTGCTCGCCCGCGCCACGGCGGTTGAAGATCACGCCGACGCCTTTGCGCTGCTGGATTACAACGTCTTCCGCGGGCTGGCGTTTGCCTCCGGCAACCCAATCTACGGCCTGATCCTCAACGGCATGAAAGGGCTCTATACCCGCATCGGTCGTCACTACTTCGCCAATCCGGAAGCCCGCAGCCTCGCGCTTGGCTTCTATCACAAGCTGAGCGAACTCTGCGCCGAAGGTCAGCACGATCAGGTGTATGACACCGTGCGTCGCTACGGTCGCGACAGCGGCGAGATCTGGCACCGGATGCAGAAGACCCTACCGGGCGATCTCTCCATCCACGGTCGATAAAATAAAAAACCTCTCGCTTGAGAGGTTTTTTTATATGTAGGCCGGGTAAGCGAAGCGCCACCCGGCAAACAGGCGATACCGACCTACAGGATATTGCCCTTAGGTGGGCAGCGCTCCAGCAACTCCACGCTGCCATCTTCGTTTTGCTGTTCAAGCAGAATGTCAAAGCCCCACAGACGGTGTACGTGCTTCAGCACCTCTTTGCGCCCTTTATCCAGCGGCGCGCGGTTATGCGGAATATAGCGCAGCGTCAGGGAGCGATCCCCCCGCAGATCCACATTCCAGACCTGAATATTCGGCTCCAGGTTGCTTAAGTTGTACTGGGCCGAGAGACGGGAGCGGATTTCACGGTATCCCTCTTCGTTGTGGATCGCCGAAATTTCCAGATAGTTGTTGTGATCGTCATCCAGCACTGTAAACAGGCGGAAATCTCGCATCACCTTCGGCGACAGGAACTGGCTGATAAAGCTCTCATCTTTAAAGTCGCGCATCGCGAAATGGAGCGTCTCCAGCCAGTCGGAACCGGCGATATCCGGGAACCAGTATTTATCCTCGTCCGTCGGGTTCTGGCAGATACGCTTGATGTCCTGGAACATGGCAAAGCCCAGCGCATAGGGGTTAATGCCGCTGTACCACGGGCTGTTGTAAGGCGGCTGGAACACCACGTTGGTGTGGCTGTGCAGGAACTCCAGCATAAAGCGTTCGGTCACTTTGCCTTCGTCATAGAGGTGATTGAGGATGGTGTAGTGCCAGAAGGTCGCCCAGCCCTCGTTCATCACCTGAGTCTGTTTTTGCGGGTAGAAGTACTGGCTCACCTTGCGCACGATGCGCAGGATCTCACGCTGCCACGGCTCCAGCAGCGGGGCGTTCTTCTCCATGAAGTAGAGCAGGTTCTCCTGCGGCTCAGAAGGATAACGGCGTGCTTCGGGGACCGCTTTTTCCTCTTCGCGCTTCGGCAGGGTGCGCCACAACGTATTCACCTGGCTTTGCAGATACTCTTCGCGGCTTTTCTGCCGGGCTTTCTCCTCCTGCAAAGAGATCTTCTGCGGACGTTTATAGCGATCCACGCCGTAGTTCATCAGCGCATGGCAGGAGTCCAGCAACTTCTCGACCTCTTCCACCCCGTAGCGCTCTTCACATTCGGTAATGTAGTTTCGGGCGAAGATCAGGTAGTCGACAATCGAGCTGGCGTCGGTCCAGCTGCGGAACAGGTAGTTATTTTTGAAAAACGAGTTGTGCCCGTAGCAGGCGTGCGCCATTACCAGCGCCTGCATGGTGATGGTGTTCTCTTCCATCAGGTAGGCGATACAGGGGTTAGAGTTAATGACGATCTCATAGGCCAGCCCCTGCTGACCGTGCTTGTAGAGCCGTTCGGTCTCAATGAATTTTTTACCAAACGACCAGTGGGTATAGTTAATGGGCATCCCGACGCTGGAGTAGGCGTCCATCATCTGCTCGGAGGTAATCACTTCGATTTGATGGGGATAGGCATCCAGACGGTAGAGTTTTGCCACCCGGTCAATTTCCGCCAGATAGGTGTCCAGCAGCTCGAATGTCCAGTCGGGTCCATCGCTCAGACGAGTGGTGTCCTTATTCATGGAATCAATAGTAGCCATTAGCGCGCCCTCGTTGTTGGTAGCTCTCTCTGTCTGGAGAACCTCTTTTCAAGCATAGAACACGCCATTCAAAAGCGTGCTGGTGCGCTATTTTTTTCTTTGCGATTTCCCGTCGCGGGCATGACGAAAAGGGGGTGGGTAGCAGCATAATCTGCTGGTTAAAAATGCCGCGCAGCAGGAGATGCCAAATACGCCACAGCCCCGTCATAGGGGGAAGGTGTGAGGTAAGTCACCATAAAAAATGCCTATGTTGAATAATATTTTCATCTGGGTTATCAATATGTAACCAGAAGATTGTTCTTTTGCTTATAAATGGAGTGGCTATGCGTGTTGTCATACTGGGAAGTGGCGTCGTTGGTGTGACCAGCGCCTGGTATTTAAGTCAGGCCGGGCATGATGTAACCGTCATCGATCGGGAACCGGGTCCGGCACTGGAGACCAGCGCGGCGAACGCCGGACAAATCTCTCCGGGCTACGCGGCGCCGTGGGCGGCACCGGGCGTACCGCTGAAGGCGATTAAGTGGATGTTCCAGCGCCATGCGCCGCTGGCGATCAGTCTCGACGGCACCCAGTTCCAGCTGAAGTGGATGTGGCAGATGCTGCGCAACTGCGACACTTCGCACTACATGGAAAACAAAGGGCGGATGGTACGTCTGGCGGAGTACAGCCGCGACTGCCTGAAAGCGCTGCGTGCCGCCACCGGTATCCAGTATGAAGGCCGTCAGGGAGGCACCCTGCAGCTGTTCCGTACCGCTCAGCAGTACGAAAACGCCACCCGTGATATCGCTGTACTCGAGGACGCGGGCGTCCCGTATCAGCTGCTGGAAGCGAGCCAGCTGGCGCAGGTGGAACCGGCCCTCGCTGAGGTCGCGCATAAGCTGACCGGCGGTCTGCGTCTGCCTAATGACGAGACCGGCGACTGCCAGCTCTTCACGCAGAATCTGGCGCAGATGGCGGAACAGGCGGGGGTGAAATTCCGCTACAACACTTCAGTGGATAAGCTTCTGTACGAAGGGGAGAATATCTACGGCGTACTCTGCGGCGATGAGGTGGTGAAAGCCGACGCTTACGTGATGGCCTTTGGCTCTTACTCCACCGCCATGCTGAAGGGCATTGTGGACATTCCGGTCTACCCGCTGAAAGGTTATTCGCTTACCATCCCGGTAAAAGAGGAGAGTGGTGCCCCGGTTTCAACTATCCTTGATGAAACCTACAAAATCGCGATCACCCGTTTTGACAACCGGATCCGCGTGGGAGGAATGGCGGAAATCGTCGGCTTTAACACTGAGCTGCTGAAACCGCGTCGGGAAACGCTGGAGATGGTCGTTGGCGATCTCTTCCCGCGCGGCGGCTTTATCGAACAGGCGACCTTCTGGACCGGGCTGCGTCCAATGACGCCGGACGGCACCCCAGTGGTCGGGCGGACACCGTTTAAAAACCTGTGGCTAAACACCGGACACGGTACGCTGGGCTGGACAATGGCCTGCGGTTCAGGGCAGCTACTCAGTGATTTGATCTCCGGGCGCACACCCGCTATTCCGTTTGATGATTTAAGCGTCGCGCGCTACCGTCCGGGTTTCACGCCGTCACGTCCACAACATTTACACGGCGCGCATAACTAACAAGGAGTCGTCATGTCCCGTCCTGTTCTGGCTCAGATGGATCTGCAGGCCCTGAAGGATAATCTGCAAATTGTCCGTCGCGCTGCGCCCGCTTCACGCGTCTGGACCGTGGTCAAAGCCAATGCTTACGGCCACGGTCTGGACCGCATCTGGAGCGCGTTAAGCGCAACGGATGGTTTTGCGCTGCTCAACCTTGAAGAGGCGATCCTGCTGCGCGAGCGCGGCTGGAAAGGGCCGATTCTGATGCTCGAAGGCTTCTTCCACAGCGATGAACTGCCGCTGTTTGATAAGTACCGCCTGACTACCAGCGTACACAGCAACTGGCAGGTCAAGGCGCTACAGAATGCGAAGCTGCATGCCCCGCTCGATATCTACCTGAAAATGAACAGCGGGATGAACCGTCTCGGTTTCCAGCCGGAGCGCGTGCACAGCGTCTGGCAACAGCTGCGGGCGCTGAAGAACGTCGGCGAAATGACCCTGATGGCCCATTTTGCTGATGCGGAAAAGACGGAGGGCATTGTCGAACCGATGAAGCGCATCGAGCAGGCAGCGGAAGGTCTGGCCTGTCCGCGTTCGCTTTCCAACTCGGCGGCGACGCTCTGGCATCCGGAGGCGCATTTTGACTGGGTGCGTCCGGGGATCATCCTCTACGGCGCCTCGCCGTCGGGTCAGTGGCAGGATATCGCCAACAGCGGCCTGAAGCCGGTGATGACCCTGCGCAGTGAGATCATTGGCGTCCAGACGCTGAAAGCGGGGGATACCGTGGGTTACGGCAGCCGCTATCGTGCGTCGGGGGAACAGCGGATCGGCATCGTCGCCGGGGGATATGCCGACGGCTATCCGCGCGTTGCCCCTTCCGGTACCCCGGTATGGGTGGACGGCGTGCGCACCGGCACGGTCGGCACGGTGTCAATGGATATGCTGGCGATTGATCTGACGCCGTGCCCGCATGCGGGGATCGGTACGCCGGTTGAGCTGTGGGGCAACGAGGTGAAAGTGGACGATGTCGCCGCCGCCGCGGGCACCGTCGGGTATGAGCTGTTAACGGCGTTAGCGCCACGAGTACCGATCGTCGTTGTGTAACATCGCCCGGTGGCGCTACGCTTGCCGGGCCTACAAAACCCGTAGGCCGGGTAAGGCGTAGCCGCCACCCGGCAAACCGGCCTACTCTTCGGCATCCTCCGCCACGCGCACGCCCACCCTCAGCACCGCGTTATCCTCTTTCTCCGCCACCGTCCAGATCATTCCGGCAAACTCCACCTGGTCACCCACGACCGGCGCGGCGCCGAGCTGCTTCTGCACGATCTCGCCCAGGGTCTGCTGGTTATCGCGATACTCCAGCCCGACATCCAGACCGTAAATCATCGCCACGTCGGCAAATTTGGCGCTGGCTTCCAGAATAAAGTCGCCGAAGAAGCGCTGATCCAGCGCCACCGGCGGCGACTGGCTGAAGAGTTTGCCGAGGGCAGGGAGGTCGTGCTCGCGGCCAATGACGCAGAGGATATCCCCCTCGCGTAGCCGGGTGCTGCCGGTCGGGTGCAGGAGGGCGTTATCCCGGAAGAGGGCGGCAATGCGCGTCTCGGCGGGCATATGCAGATCCCGCAGCGAGGCGCCCACGCACCACTTATCGGCGCTGAGCTGATAGACAAACTGCTCCCACGGATTCTCAGGGTGAAGATCCAGCCCCACGCGGGAGACCGGCCAGCCCACCGGTGGGATCACCACTTTCGCCTTTTTCGCCGCCCACGACAGCGACGTGCCCTGGAACAGCAGCGACACCAGCACCACGAAGAACGCCACGTTGAAAAAGAGACGGGAGTTATCCAGCCCGGCCATCATCGGGAACACCGCGAGGATGATCGGCACCGCACCGCGCAGTCCCACCCAACTGATAAACACCCGCTCGCGCAGGTTAAAGCCTCTGAACGGCAGCAGCCCGGCGAAGACCGACAGCGGACGGGCAAAGAAGATCATCCACAGTGACAGCATCAGCGCCGGAACGGCAATCGGCAGCAGATCCGACGGCGTCACCAGCAGCCCCAGCACCAGGAACATGCCAATCTGTGCCAGCCAGGCCAGGCCATCGAAGTTTTGCAGAATGCCAAAGCGGTTGCGGATTGGACGGTTGCCGAGCAGGAAACCGCAGAGATAGACCGCCAGAATGCCGCTGCCGTCCAGCGCCGTGGTGAGGGCGAAAATCAAAATCCCACCGCTCAGCGCCAGCAGCGGATAGAGCCCGCCAGGGAGCGAGATGCGGTTGATCATCTGTTGCAGCAGATAGCCGCCGCCAAGGCCAAAGAGGATACCCAGACCAAACTGTTGAATGATGTGCCAGGCGAACATCCAGCTCAGGCCGGTTTCATGCTGCTGGATCATCTCAATCAGGGTGATGGTGAGAAACACCGCCATCGGATCGTTACTGCCGGATTCAATCTCCAGCGTCGAGCCGACACGTTCGTTCAGCCCTTTGCCGCCCAGCAGGGAGAAGACCGCCGCGGCATCGGTAGACCCGACAATCGCGCCAATCAGTAACCCTTCCATCAGGTCAAGGTGGAACAGCCACGCCGCCATCATCCCGGTGAGGCCGGAGGTGATCAGCACCCCGACCGTCGCCAGCGACAGGGCCGGGCCCAGCGCCACGCGAAATGAACTGGCCTGGGTGCGCATGCCGCCATCCAGCAGGATCACCGCCAGAGCGAGGTTACTGATCATGTACGCAAACGGGTAGTTGTCGAAGGGAATACCCCCGACGCCATCAACCCCCGCCAGCATGCCGATGGCGAGGAAAATAACCAGAATGGGGATGCCGAGACGTGACGAAAACGAACTCAATAAAATACTACAGGTTACAAGAACTGAACCCAGGATAAAAAGACTGATTATTGCTGCGGCATCCAATGTGTGCGTACTCCCTGCCTGACGCGATGACTGTTAGTAAAACCCTACCATATTAACACCCCTTGCAGGGCGGAAATCCGGTACTTCCGGGGCTTTTTTTACGCCCGAAGCACCGGATGCCCGCTCAGGGTTAAACGACTGCTGCCCGGCGCATGAACCAGCGTCGCCTGCGCACCGAGCGGCAGGGTAACGGTTCGTTGCTCATGGCCGAAGTCGAGCCCGCTGATAACCGGCACCGATACCCGGGACCGCAGGTAATCGACCATGGTCGCCAGATCGTATCCGGCATCGTAATCGTTAGGGGTCGCGCCGCTGAAGCTGCCGAGCACAATCGCCTGCTGACGGTCGAGAATACCCGCGTGATGCAGCTGGAGGAGCATACGTTCGACGCGGAACGGATGCTCATTGATATCCTCCAGCACCAGGATGCCGTTCTCAATGGCGGGCAGCCAGCGGGTGCCGATAAGTGACACCACCATCGCCAGATTGCCACCCCACAGCTGGCCTTCGCACGCACACGACGGGCCATCGCCCTGCCACTCAACGGAGTAGGTACTGTTGCCGAGCGCCCGCCAGAAATGGTCTACCGTAAAGGCGTTCAGCTCCGGGGCGCCAAAATTGCCCGCCAGCATCGGGCCGCTAAAGGTGATGACGTTGTGCAGCGCCAGCAGGCCGAGCTGGATCACGGTGAAATCACTGTGGCCGCAAATCAGCAACGGATCCTGCTGCTGGCGTTTCGCCAGTCCCTGCCAGTCAATCTGTTCCAGCAGGCGGCTGGCGCCATACCCGCCGCGCACCGGCAGCACTATCTGGTCGGCGCCCGGCAGGTGGACAAGGGCATTGATATCATTCAGGCGTTCTGCCTCGGTGCCGGCAAAACGCTGCTGGCGGCGGGGTATAATCGTCTGATTTTTTACCTGATAGCCGTCGTCCAGTAACCGCGCCACGCCCCGCTGCGCCGCTTCCTGATTAATGCAGTACCCTGATGGTGCAATGAGATGAAACTGAGACATGGCATTTCCTTGCTGACTTATAAACTTAAATGTATATATCATGCCGCCTGAGCGCGTCCTTCATCAAGCGGAGGATAGAGTAACAGCGATGAATGACCATAAGGACAGATGACGTGAAATTGAGATGGTTTGCTTTTTTGATTGTGTTACTTGCAGGCTGTAGTTCAAAGCAGGATTACCAGAAACCGGAATGGAACCCGGAAGTCCCGGTCAAACGGGCGATGCAGTGGATGCCGATCAGTGAAAAAGCCGGTGAGGCCTGGGGAGTCAGCCCGCGGCTCATCACCGCCATCATTGCGGTGGAGTCGGGCGGGAACCCGAACCTGGTGAGTAAATCGAACGCGGTGGGTCTGATGCAGCTGAAAGCCTCCACCGCCGGGCGTGAGGTCTACCGGCACATGGGCTGGAGCGGGCAACCCTCTACCAGCGAGCTGAAGAATCCGGAACGCAACATCTCGATGGGTACCGCCTACCTGAGCATTCTGGAGCACGGGATCCTGAACGGCATTGAGGATCCGGAGGTGATGCAGTATGCGCTGGTGGTTTCATACGTGAACGGCGCGGGCGCGCTGTTGCGCACCTTCTCGTCGGATCGCAAAAAAGCGATCGCCGAAATCAATGACATGGATAAAGACGAATTCTTTGATCATGTCGTCAATAACCATCCCGCCCCGCAGGCTCCGCGCTATATCTGGAAAGTACAGAAAGCGATGGACGTCATGTAATCTGTTGCCGGGCAGCCACGTGCTGCCCGGTGGCGATTAACGCACTTTGTTGGCACGTTCCCGCGCTTCACGCTCCAGCGAGTAGATAATTTTCTGCAGTTCACGCTCAGGACCCGGCCCGACGTTGAGAAAACGGAAGCTCAGACGCGGCGTGGTGATGGTTTCGTTTTTGCTGTCCACCACTTTACGTTCGCTCACGGTTATCAGCTGCGCATCAAAAAAGAAGCGACCCCAGCCGCCCATATCCAGCTCGATCTGCGAAAAACGCATCCCCTCCACCAGGCCTTCGGGTTGGGCGGTATCCATCAGCGCGCCCATGCCGCCCAGCGACAGATCGTGCAGACGGAAACGAATGACGCTCTTATCAGGCATTCTGGCTTTGCAGAAGTAGGCCGGATGCAGCGGGGCATTGATGCGGAAATATTCCCGGCGCTGAATGCACCATACGGAGGCTGGCAGCGGCGAGATAAAAGCAGGCAGCGCTTGGTAGTCACCCTGTTCCACCTTCGGCAGGTCGAACTCGACTTTGGCTCCCTGGGTATCGGCGGCCACGGTGATATTCTCCGCGCGTAACACCGAGCGGTTTTCAAACTCCTGACTGCCCAAATCCATGATCAGTCGTTCCGGGGTAGCATCCAGGATTTTGCTGATGAACTGGTTGTTCCCCCAGCTGATACGGACGGGAACGTCATTTTTTTGCAGATCGCGTAAAACACCCAATACAGCCAGCGGATTAGTTTTCAGGAACTGCTCACTGTAATTACTCACGCCCCAGGGCTCCTCGATAGATGACAGTCTGTGGATGCGTTATCGGCAGCGGGCCGCGGAACTTAATACAAACCGGCAATTTTTTTTCGCCTGAATCGCAATTAAGTCGGTGTAGTAAAACTGATTTCCGGCGATTGCCTATACTTACTATTACCTGCGCGGGCGGGTGTCCTGCGCAAGCTTAACTCTGCAAGAGGGCAACACTATGGGTATCATCGCCTGGATTGTATTTGGTCTGATTGCTGGCGTTATCGCAAAGTTCATCATGCCGGGACGTGATGGCGGCGGCTTTATTGTGACCTGTATCCTTGGGATCATCGGTGCGGTTGTCGGCGGCTGGCTGGCAACCATGTTTGGCATCGGCGGCAGTGTATCTGGATTCAACCTGCAAAGTTTTCTGGTGGCTGTGGTGGGTGCCATTCTGGTACTTCTTATCTACAGGATGGTACGACGCGCCTGAAACCGATAAAACGGCTCTTGTTAAGAGCCGTTTTTTTATGGGCAGAGCCCGGACAGTATGCCGGGTGGCGGATTCGCCTTACCCGGCCTGGAGGTTACTGCTGGCCGACACTTTTCTGCGTTTCTGTCGGATCATCGTTAGCCGCTGGCTGGTCGGTGGTTGCCGGTGGCGTAGTGGTGGTCGACGAGTTATTTGAGGCCGGAGGCGTGGTGGTTGTCGACGTGCCATTGGAGGCCGGTGGCGTGGTGGTGGTCGACGAGTTATTTGAGGCCGGTGGCGTCGTGGTTGTCGACGTATCATTAGAAGCCGGTGGCGTTGTGGTCGTTGACGGGTTAGTTGTCGACGGGGTACTTGTCGCCGCTGGCTGGTCGCTGGTGGTGGATGTGCCATTCGCCGCAGGTTGTGCGCCGGTAGTCGATGGGGTGGTGGTTACCGAACCCTCATTGGCCGCGGGTCGCGTGGCGGGTACTTTGTCGCATGGTTTCGCCTGCGGACAGACCAGATCCAACATTTTCAGCGTCACGCCGTTGGTCCAGCCGAAGCCGTCCTGCAGCGGGTATTCACCGCCGCCGCCGCCAGTGCCGGTGGTGGAGACATCATATTTCTCCACCAGCTTCTGCTCGCGATCGTAGGTGTGCTGTACGTTAGTGAGGAAGCGCCACGTCACGTCCATCGCCACTTTATCCTGCCCGTAGTTCTGCAATCCTTCGGTGGCGACCCACTGCAACGGCGCCCAGCCGTTAGGAGCATCCCACTGTTGGCCGCTGTTAACGGTGGTGGTCGAAATGCCCCCCGCTTTCAGCAACTGGGCTTCGGCAGCAGAGGCGGTTTTGTCCGCGCGTTCCTGCGAGGCGGCCTTGACGTAGAGCGGGAACAGCGCCGCGGCGGTCAGTTGATTACGTACCTGTTTGGTTTTCAGATCGTAATCGGCGTACCAGCCCTCTTTGTCGTTCCACAGATAGCGCTCCATCGCTTTCTGACGATCGGAGGCCAGGCCCTCGTAACGGCTGGCTGCGGCGCTGTCACCGCCGTCCTGGCTGGCCTTCGCCAGCAGTTTCTCCATCTTGAACATCAGGGCGTTCAGATCCACCGGCACGATACTGGTGGTGCGGATCGTTCCCAGCTGCTGCGGATCGTCCATCCAGCGTGAGCTAAAGTCCCAGCCGGAGGCGGCGGCGGAGCGCAGATCCCGGTAGATCTCGGTTGCCGGACGGCTGGGGTATTTTTTCGCAGTGTTGATGTCATCCAGCCATGATTCCGGGCGCGGCGTATCGCGATCGTCCCAGTAGCGGTTAAGCACAGCGCCATCGTCGAGCTTCACCACCCGCTGGCTGGCCTGGCCCGGCTGAAGGGCATCTACCCCCTCCATCCAGTAGGCGTACTCTTTTTCCATCTGCGGACGGTATTTTTTCAGCGCCTCTTTATCGTGCGTCGCCAGCAGTTCCACCATCAGGGCAAAGAACGGCGGTTGGGAGCGGCTCAGGTAGTAGCTGCGGTTACCGTTGGGGATATGGCCCCAGCTGTCCAGTTCGTAGGCGAAGTTGTCCACCATACTGGAGACTTTGTCCCAATGGCCGCTCTCGGCCAGCCCAAGCATGGTGAAGTAGCTGTCCCAGTAGTAGATCTCGCGAAAACGTCCGCCCGGCACGACGTAAGGCTTCGGCAGCGGCAGCAGGGAATCCCACTTTCCGGCGCTGGAGGTAGTGCGCGTCAGCACCGGCCACAGACCGTCAATGTGCGCCCGCAGGCTCTGCCCGGCAGGTGGCACATATTTTTCTTTCTCGGTCGGCAGGGTGAAGTTCACCTCCACAAAGTGGCGCAGATCAAAGCCGGACTGTTTGCGCTGCATGTGGTAGTCGGCAAGGATCGTCTGGGGATCGTTTTTCGGTACCGCATCGGCGAAGGTCTTTTGATCCGGGAAGAGTTTGGCGGTTTGCACATCGTTAAACAGCGGGCCAAACAGAATGTCTGGTGGTTGTTTCCGGGCGCCGGACGGTTCTTCCGCATAGCTAAAGGCAGTTATCCCAAGCAGGATGCCGCCAATCGCCAGCCGCAATGCTGTTTGCTGCTGAGGTCTCATCATGGTTGTTCTCCTGGGTTCTTTGGGCAGCGCGACCGCTGCCATCAATCACCTGAAAACCTTAGACGAATATTTGTCACTTCGCGTGTCGGAGGTAACACTTTGCACAAAACCAGACTATTTACCGTTGCGTATTCAGGAGGCGGAATCCACGCGAAAAATATATAAGCGGTGCGATCTATTTATCGCGTAAATAACCATTAAACACGCGGATCACATAAAGCGAAAATCATAACTTCTTAGCGAGAAAACATAATAGATTGCTTTGGAAGGGATATGGAAATTATGTCGGCAGCAACAACAAACTGACTGAAAAATACAGGGAGAGACCTGAAATGTCGGCAACGGAAAAATTAACGGTAAAAGAGAAAATAGGCTACAGCCTCGGCGATGCGGCCAGCCATATCGTCTTTGACTCCTCCGTGGCGATCCTCGCCTATTTCTATACAGATATCTACGGGCTGCCGCCCGCAGTGATGGGGACAATGTTTTTACTGGTCAGGCTGCTGGATGCCATCACCGACCCGATAATGGGAGCGATTGCAGATGCTACCTCCTCACGCTGGGGACGCTTTCGTCCGTGGCTGCTGGCGATCTGCGGCCCGTTCGCGGTCAGCTGCGTACTGGTCTATACCATCCCGTCCTTTTCTGACAGCGGTAAAGTGGTCTATGCCGTGGCGGCCTATATCTTTATGACCCTGATGTATACCGCCATCAATATTCCTTACTGTTCGCTGGGCGCGGCACTTACTTCCGATCCGCGGGAAAACCTCTCTTTGCAATCCTGGCGTTTTGCCATCACCCCCTTGGGCGGCGCCCTGGGCACCGCCTGCATTCTGCCGCTGGCGGATTATCTCTATCCTCAGGATCGCGCGAGCGGCATTCAGATGGCGATGGCCATTTTCGGGGTGATTGGCTGCCTGATGTTTATCATCTGTTTCGCCACCACCAAAGAGCGCGTCCAGCCCATCAAAGAAGAAAACCTGAATGTCGTCCGTGACGTCAAAATTCTGTTTCGCAATGAGCAGTGGCGCATTCTGTCCATTTACAACTTCATGATGCTGGTGGCGGTGGTGATCCGCGGCGGCGCGGTGGTCTATTACGTCAATACCGTGCTGCGTCAGGGCTCCACTATTATCTCGCTATTTATGCTGGGCGGGATGATCGCCTCAATGCTGGGCTCGGCGCTGGCGCAGCCGCTGGGTTCCCGGTTCTGCAAAATCAAACTCTCATTCTGGATAAACCTGCTCAACGCCGGGCTGGGCCTCGTCTGCTTCTGGTTGCCGGTGCAATACTGGCTGATTCCGCTGGTGGCCCACTTTCTTATCCAGACGGTGCAGGGCGGAAACGGCGCGCTGCAGTGGTCCATGATCACCGACGCCAATAATTACGGCGAGTGGAAAACCCAGCGGCGAATTACCGGCATGAATGTCGCGGCCAATATTTTTGTCATTAAATTAGGCGTGGCTGTCGGCGGCGCTATTCTGGGCTGGGTTCTGGCCGGGTTTGAATATCAAGCCAGCGCAGCGGTGCAATCCCCTCAGGCGGTGCAGGGGGTTGTCTGGTTATTTACCCTTATCCCCTCGCTCTTTTATCTGTTGACCGCGCTGGCAATTAAATTCTACCGCCTCGATGAACAGGTAATGAATACCGTGGTGACAGATTTAAATAACGGAAAATTTGCAAAACCCTAATGTAACAGTGGAATCAACAATAAACTCACAGGATGGAATCTATGCGTATTCATTATATTGCGCTGCTGGTCGGCGCCTGTATTCCGGCGACCACGCTGGCGGCCACCCAAACGGACAGCATGGAGGAGAAAATTGCCCGGCTGGAAGCCAGTCTGGCAAAAGCCGAAGCCCAGATTGCGCGCTTAGAGCAGGCGCAACAGGCTCCGGCGGTAAATGTGGTCTCAGCTGAACCCCAGACGTCGCCAGCGCCGAAGTTAACCCTGTCAGGCTATGGCGATCTGCGCTTCTATGGCGATGTGGAGTTTAATATGGACGCCGCCAGCCGCAGCGGCAGCCTGACATCCATGCGCACCAGCGCCAATAAGGACTGGGCCCCGTCAAACAACGAGCGCTGGGATATCAATGGCCGTCTCCTGCTGGGGTTTGACGGCTATCGGCGAATGGACAACGGCCAGTTTGCCGGTTTCTCGGTGCAGCCGCTGGCGGATCTTACCGGCAAGATGAATCTGGATGACGCGGTCTTCTTCTTCGGCCAGGAGAACGACTGGAAAATCAAAGTCGGGCGCTTCGAAGCCTACGACATGTTTCCTCTTAACCAGGACACCTTTATTGAGTACTCCGGCAACACGGCGAACGATCTCTGCAGTGACGGTTATGGCTACATCTACATGATGAAAGAGGGGCGCGGGCGCAGCGACAGCGGCGGTAACTTCCTGCTGAGTAAAAACCTCGGTAATTGGTATTTTGAGGTCAACACCCTGCTGGAAAACGGCAGCTCGCTCTTTGTCGATAAGCAGTACCATGGCATGGATCTGGATAACGATAAAAACGTGGCCTATGTGCGCCCGGTTATCGCCTGGTCAGAGGGGCGCTTCACCACGGCGCTGGCCATGGAGAGCAACCTGGTGAACAACGCTTACGGTTATCGGGATGCAGAAGGCCACTGGATCGATCAGTCCGATCGCACCGGCTATGGCCTGACGATGAACTGGAACGGGCAAAAAACCGACCCGGATAACGGCGTAGTAATCAACCTCAACACCGCCTACATGGACGCCAGCGACGAAACTGATTTCACCGCCGGGGTGAATGGTCTGTGGAAGAACATTGAGCTGGGCTATATCTACGCCCATAACGAGATCGACAGATTTAACGCTGCCGGGCTGAATGACGACTGCGACGGCGACTGCTGGATCACCCATCCGGGCGATTACGACATCCACACGCTTCACGCGTCGTATCTTATCTCTAACGTAATGAAAATGAAAAACTTCAACGTTTATCTCGGGGCCTATGCGTCGTGGATAGATGCCCAGCCGAAAGAGGGTAACGGCGACACCGACGCCCGCTACGGTGGCCGCCTCCGCTTTAAATACTACTTCTGATCGAATGCCAGCCAGACCTCCGGCACGGTCTGGCTGGCTTGCCACATCTGCACTACCTTCATAACGGGTTATAATGAAAGGGAGTGCCAATGAAATCATTACCTCAGATCCTGCCAGCCATTGTGCTGCTTGTCGGCTGCGGGGCGAATAACACCCCGCCTCAGGCACCTGTTCCCGGTAAAAGTACCTCCGCCACCCTGAGCACCCTGCAGACGGGCGCCCAGGTGATCCAGTCCCGTCCGCCGGTAGAGGCCATCAGCGCCTATCTTGACGGTTTTCATTTTTACAGTGGAGATAAAAACGGGCAGATGGAGGCGCATCACTACGTGACGGTACTCAATGAAGAGGTCATGCAGGCGGTCATTTATGACGGCAATACAAAGGATGCCCGGCTGATGGGGGTGGAGTACATCATCAGCGAACGCCTGTTTAACAGCCTGCCGCCGGAGGAGAAAAAGCTCTGGCACAGCCACCAGTATGAAGTGAAATCGGGCAGCCTGGTGGCGCCCGGCTTGCCTGCGGTCGCTGACAAGGCGCTGATGAATAAAGTCGTCAACACCTACGGCAAAACCTGGCATACCTGGCACACGGACAGGGACAAGACCCTGCCGCTCGGCATACCTGCGCTGATGATGGGCTTTACCGGCGAGGGACAGCTCGATCCCCGGCTGCTGGCGGATCGCGATCGTCGCCTGGGGATCGATACGCAGCAGATCAAAGCCCAGCGTGCCGACATCGTGGCCCATCCGGTAGCGGAAGGGGCAAATGCCTGGCAGCGCGGCGAAATCATTCAGCTTAAACGTGTGCAGGGCAGCGGTGAACACGGGCATGGGGACACCACCCATTTCGGCACGTCCGAGCAGAGTCAGCAGAAACACACACCCTGATGAGGAGACGGTATGAAGATTCATCATCTTAACTGTGGTTGTATGTGCCCGCTGGGCGGCGCGTTGTTCGACGGTTTCAGCAAGGGGCTACATGCGCACCTGGTCTGCCATTGCCTGCTTATCGAAACCGACCGCGACGGGCTGGTGCTGGTGGATACCGGTTTTGGGCAAGGGGATGTACGTGAACCTTCCAGGCTGTCGGGCTTTTTCCGGGCGCTGAACAATATCCAACGTCGGGAGTCGCTTACGGCGCGCGCTCGCGTCGAGGCGCTGGGCTTTAGCGCGGCGGATGTCCGCCATATTGTGCTTACGCACCTGGATTTCGACCACGCGGGTGGGTTGAGCGATTTCCCTCACGCGCGCATCCATCTGATGCAGCAGGAGATCGACACGGCGCAACGGCGGCACAGCTGGCTGCAACGGGAGCGCTATCGTCCCGGGCAGTGGAGCGGCACTTCTGGCTGGCAGGGCTATCAGGTGCAGGGCGAGCGCTGGTTTGGCTTCGACGCGGTGACGGCGCTGAACGGATTGCCGCCGGAAATTTTGCTGGTGCCGCTGGCCGGGCACACGCCCGGGCATGCGGGGATCGCCATCAGCCAGCCGTCGGGGTGGTTGCTGCACGGTGGCGACGCCTGGTTCTATCGGGATGAGATGCGCCAGCCGCAGCGTCATTGCACACCGGGGCTGCGGTTTTACCAGTGGATGATGGCGATGGACAACGGTACCCGGCGGCACAACCAACAGCGGCTACGGGAGCTCTCCTGCGCGCACTCACACGACATCACTTTTTTCTGTAGCCATGACGCACGGGAACTGGAGAGCCTGGCGACAGAGTCAAAACAGCTCTAATTACCGCAACTTAGGCGTGGCCTGCTTTGGGAGAAGATCGTTTAAAAATTATACTGGATATTTGAACAGGTATTTGTATACTATTAGAGCAAATTACCCGAGTAATGTATGAGTGAGGGGTGAAACCTATGGTAATTCCTGTTGAAACTTTCCAGTCCAGTGGCCAGCTTGCCACCATCAGCAGCCGCGAAATCGCGAAGCTGACCGGTATTGCTCATACCGAGGTGAAGCGCATGGTAAAAAGCCTGGAAACGGCGCAGCGTCTTTCGCAGCCGGTAACGGCCAGCCTGTATGAGCGCGAAGGTGAAATGCGGCAGGAGTTTTTGCTGAACAAACGGGACTCCCTGCTGACGGTTTCACGTATTTCCCCGGGCTTTACTGCCGCTATGCTCGATCGCTGGCAGGAGCAGGAGAGAAACGTCAATATCCCGGACTTCACCAACCCGGCGGCGGCGGCACGCGCCTGGGCCGAGCAGTATGAAAAACGCCAGCGTGCTGAGGAGCAGCTAGCCCTCTGGGCACCAAAGGCGGCGTTCTTTGATCAGTTTGTTCAGGTCAAGGAGTCGCTGGGCTTCCGTCAGCTCTGTAAGATCCTCAAAGCGAAAGAGCCCCAGTTCCGGGAGTTCCTGCTTGAGCGGAATATCATGCAGCGCGTCGGCGGGAACCTGGTTCCGCCGCAGCACCACATCGATGCGGGCTATTTTACCCTGCACAGCGGGGTGGGCGAAAACGAGCGCACCTGGTCTCAGGCACGCTTTACTGCCCGCGGCGTGAAATGGGTGGCTGACCTGTGGGCTAAGCACCTGTCAACGCTGGCAATTGAAATGCCTCGCACGGAGCGCACCGAAGGCGCACCTGTTCAGCAGAGCTGGCTTTAATCTCTCCTGTAAAGCGAACCGGTCAGATCTCCTCTGGGGTCTGACTGGCTTCACGCAATGCCCCCGGCGACTGGCCGACAACACGCTTAAACGCCTGGCTGCATGCTGCCAGCGAACTGTAGCCGAGACGCAACGCCACGGTTTCAATCGCCTGTTTTTCCTGCCCGATATACAGGATCGCCAGCCGCATCCGCAGTTCGCTCAGAGAGTTTGCCGGCGTGCTGGCTCTGCTGTGGGGTTTTGCCTTTAGTCTGGTGCCGGTGGCCGCGGAGGCATAGCCGAAGAACAAAATGGCTAACCGCAGAGGGTATCTGGGTTAGCCAGATTAATGTTAATGGACACCTGTTTTAAGACAGCCGTGCCGCTTCAGCACTCTCGTATAATAATGGACAAAATGAGGCTGGCTTAATTCAGCAGGGGAACGGGATTAATTTTTAGCTGTAATTATCTCTTTCAGATGCTCAATCAGATTCATATACTCTTCAGGTTGATCTGTAAAGAGATTCGCATATTCAGATATCGTATCGGGTGAAGCAAACAGGAAGGTATGCGCGCTCTGTAATTGCTCAAACGTAGAGGTGGCCGACATGTGGCAAGGTGCCTGAATGATGGCGCGTTGAGATTTTTGGGATGCGTAAAACAGACGAATCGTTATGCTCGGTACCCCGAAGAGCTCTTCACAGATGAAAAGTATGTGGCCCACTTTGGCCTCTTCATCGCGTTCAGTTGCCTGTAATTCGCCATTTATCGTACTCAACACCCCTTGGGCGATCGCCATTGCGTTGTCAGTACTCAGGCCTGGGATGATCTGTTGGATGATTTGGGTATTAACGGCGACGCCGCTCTTTTTAATCGTCAGCATGCTGCTGGCTTTCTGCACTTCAACAAAAAAACCAGACTTGTCCACCAGTGACAACCAGGCCTCATAGTCAAAAAGTGATTTACCCGATTGATTCATCGCGCTGGTCATCGCTGCGAACAACACCGCCACGCTAGCAAATAGTTTTTTGGTTCGTATGGTTAATTCAGGTGACGTCGAGACATAGAACATGTTTCCAGTTTGATTCATCCGGAACAGCGCATCTTTTTCAGTATCATCGGCCTTGTCTAATATCCTCAGGCCCTGATGTTTTTCTTCCAGCTCAGGCGAGATAAATTTATATTGTTCTAAGGACTTTCTCCCCGCATCAACCATTGTATTCAGAACCGATTCCTTAATCAGTTCAGCGTTCATAACCTAACCCTCTTAATAAAATGTACAAAAAATAACAATACGCGCTAATAATTTTCACTTTTTTAGTGAATTATATTTTTTAAGCAAATTCTTATGCCGCTAAATATGCACTTAATCAAAGAAAGAAAACGTGATGAATATCATTATTCTGGCGTTTATATAATTAAAAGTGATCAATTATCTGTTTTTAATAGCTTTTATCAATAGTAAAGTGGCAATGTATCACTCAGAATGATCTTTTGCAGGCCGGGATTATGCGAGACGGGGGGAGGATATCGACAAAAAAGCCCGACACAGGGCTGCTGCGCCGGGCTGGTAAGGGGCAGAACTATCGCTGTGGTTCAGCCTGTTTCATCGGAATCAGTGCAATCACCACCGCACCCAGCACCAGGAAACCGGCCACCATAAAGATCCCGGCGTTGAAATTACCGGTGACATCCTTCATCCAGCCCATCAGCAGCGGCCCCAGCGCGGCGCCGGTCATCCCGGTGGCGTTGATCACCGCAATACCCAACGCACGGGCACGCAGGGAGATGGAACGATCCGGCGTAGTCCAGAAGATCACCATGGCGGCAAAGGCACCGGCCGAGGCCATCACGATACCGGTGAACTGCAGCACCGGATCGGTGCTGGTGGCGGTGAGGATCCAGCCTGCGGCGGCAAACAGGTACGGCAGCAGAGTGTGGACTTTACGCTCGTTGCGCTTGTCGGAACGTTTACTCCACCAGACCATTGCCACAATGGTACAGACCTGCGGAATGGCGCTCAGGATACCGATGGTTACGTTACTGCTCTCCTCGCTGATGCTGCGCAGAATCAGCGGCGTCCAGACGCTCAGGGCGCTCAGGGTATTGGTCAGGCAGAAATAGGCGAGGGTGTAGAGCATGATGGTGGGCGTGAACAGCTCGCGCATCAGGCTACGCTGCTGTGGCGCCAGCGCGGCCTGCTCCCGCAGCTGCTTACTCTGGGCGTTTATGCGATCCGCTTCCAGCATCTCCTTCAGGCAAGCCTTGTCATCCTGGGTCAACCAGCGCGCTTTATCCGGGCTGTCATCCAGCCAGAACCAGACCACAAAGCCCAGAATGACCGACGGGAAGCCTTCCAGCAGGAACAGCCACTGCCAGCCCTTCAGGTTCATCACCCCATCGAGGTTGAGAATATACCCGGAGGCCAGCGAACCCAGCGCCATGGTCACCGGCATGGCAATCATAAACAGCGCATTGGCGCGAGCGCGGTAGTGCGCCGGGAACCAGAACGTTAAATACAATAACAGCCCCGGCAGGAAGCCCGCTTCGGCAATTCCCACCAGCATACGCAGCACGTACAGGCTGTTAGGGCCGGTGGCGAACATCGTAGCGGTGGAGGCGATCCCCCACACCACCATCAGAATCGCGATCCAACGACGGGCGCCCACGATGCTCAGCATCACGTTGCTGGGGATCCCGCAGATGACATACATCACGTAAAACAGCGTGGTCGCCAGTCCGAACATGGTGCTGGTGAGGCCCAGATCTTTGCCCATCGTCAGACCGGCAAAGCCGATGTTGATGCGATCCAGATACGAAAAGACGAACAGAATGAACAAAAAAGTGATCAGTCGCCGGAATAGTTTCTTGATCACCCGCTGTTGACGCGGATCGAGCGTGTCGTCAGTAGACGCAGGCGGAGCCAGCACGCTAGCACGTGTTTGCTCCATCGATGGGCTGTCGTTCATGAAATGCTCCACATAACGGTTAGAGGTAATGTAATGCCCGTTTTAGTCGGGGGTGTTTTTATAATTAATTGATAAGCAGGTAAATTTTAAAAAAAAAGCCGATAGCCAGCGGGCAAGAGGATTACCCGGTGCACGCGATGCAAACACGTGCGCTAACGTATAGGAAACCGCAGGCATGGACGTCAATGTTCTGTTTAAAAAATGATACGTAATTGTTAATCTCGTAGCGTTTTCGAATCATAATGCGATGTCGATCGGCTTTTGCGGCGCAGCGAATTGTTAACAGCAGGGGGCAGGGTGCGATCGGGCTATAGCGGGGGATAAATAGCGGGTATAATTGCGGTCAATGCATTACTTCTGGAACGTCATTTCATGAGTCATACGAACACATCGTCAGACAGCGGCCCCACTTTTCACCGCGAAGAGTTCCCGTTCTACTGGATAGTTAACGTCTACGCGCGTTATACGCAAGTGATGGAAATCACACTGAAAAAGGTGCAGCTTGATGTGTCCCGCTTTCGGGTGCTGATGATTACCGAGCAGTACGGTAAGGCCAGCATTTCGCAGATCGCCGAATACGCCATGGCCAAAATGCCCACCGTTACCAAAATCGTTGGTCGCCTGCGGGATGATGGCCTGGTGACCACCGCCAGCAGCGTGCAGGATGCCAGGGTGACCGAAGTGATGCTCACCGATGCCGGACGCGAAAAAGTGGCCGAGGCACACCGTCTTACCAGCAAGGTTTTCGAGAAGGGTTTTAAGGGTATGACCGCGGCCCAGCGGGAAAAAATGAACCTCTCGCTGTCGAAAGTACTCGACAACCTCAACGAGCTTTGAATAGTTCCCGCAGAGAATTGCGGATTTGTGACAGCCTTAAAAATTCAAAATAACTCACTGTAAAATATAACATTATAAAAGAGCCGTTCTGATGACCAGAGCGGCTCTTTTTTCGTTTCTGCGCCGCGTTTATTGTTATTTATCATCATCCTAAGCCTCTCCCGATGAATTGTTAGAAAAATGTTTCAGTGTTATTTTTTCGTAAAATTAACGTGAAATATTACTTGAATATTCATCTAAATCTTCCATGATTGACCAGAACAAACGTGGGTCGAACCGCAGCGAAGAGTGCGTCACCCTAATATGATTCGTTTTTTCTGGTTAAGGTGCAAATTATGCAGCCTGTTACTGAGAGCAATGGTTTTGTCACCCGATGTACCCTCGGCGAAGGCGATCTCCGCTTCGCGGTAAAAGACACCCTCGACATCGCAGGCTTTCCCACCCGTGCAGGCTGCCCGGCGCTGGCCGCAAACCCGGCGGTGGAACAGCATGCCGACGTGGTCGCAACCCTTCTCGGGCAGAAGTGCATCCTGACCGGAAAAACCAACCTGCACGAGCTGGCGTTTGGCGTCACCGGGATCAACCCCTGGGGCGGCACGCCGGTTAACCCGCTGTTTCCTGACCTGATCCCCGGCGGCTCCTCCAGCGGCTCTGCCGCAGTGGTGGCTGCTGGTGAGGTGGATTTTGCGCTCGGCACCGATACCGGTGGATCGGTGCGTATGCCCGCTGCCTGCTGCGGCATCCTCGGCTTAAAACCCACTTACGGTGCCTTGAGCAGGGCAGGGGTGATGCCCGCGCAAAGCTCCCTGGACTGTGTGGGGATCTTCGCCCGCGAGCCGGACGTTCTGCGTGACGTGCTGACCCGTCTGGCGCTGCCGGTTGACGCGCCGCTGCACAGAATGCCCGCCATCGGCTTTATCCCGTCGGCGCTCATCAGCATCGACTCCCTGCTGTTGAACTTCCTCGCCCAGGCTGACCTGCAACCGCGTCAGGCTGAATTGCCGCTGCTGGGGGATGCCCATCGCGCCGGGTTGACCCTCATCAGCCATGAAAACTGGCAGGCTTTTAAAACGCTACTGAGTGACGACAGGGTCTCTGCCGACGTCGCCACCCGCATCCGTGCCGGAGCCGGGATCGATGCCCGTGCCCTTGAGGCCGCAGAGGCCATCCGCCGCACATTTACCGCCCAGGTGGATGACCAGCTGGCGAAAACGCCCTTGCTGGCGCTGGCAACTCTGCCGGAACTGCCGCCCACGCTGGAAGAGGCGAAGGATCCGCTGAGCGTCGTCAATCTCACCCGGCTGGTGCGCCCGTTCAACCTCAGCGGCCACCCGGCGCTGACCCTGCCTGCGGGCACGCTTGATGGCCGCCCGGTGGCGCTGCAACTCGTTGCCGCCAAAGGTCACGAAGGGCTGCTGGTGCAGGCGGCTGAATGGCTCTCTGAGCGACGACGCCGCTAACCATCCCGCTTTACCGACAGTTTCAACACTAACTCAGTGAGTACCACTCATTGCGGCAGCACGCGTCTCTCTGCGGGCCGCACACTCTTTTGGGAGGAAGCTATGTCTGCCGTTCATGTTCGTGAGGAACTCGTTCCACTGCTGAATGAAGTCGCCACCCGCAGCGCCGATTTTGAGCAACAGCGTCATATCTCAGACGACATCATCGCCCGGTTTAAGCAGGTTGGCGTCTATCGTGCGTTAGTCCCCAAAATCTACGGCGGCGAAGAGTGCTCCCCGGCACAGTTCTGTGAGTTGATCGAGCAGATTGCCACCGCTGATGGCTCCGCAGGCTGGGTCGCTAGCTTCGGCATGAGCCCCTTCTATCTTGGGGCGCTGCCGCCGGACACCTTAAAAGAACTCTACCGTGACGGCCCGGACGTGGTCTTCGCGGGCGGCATCTTCCCGCCGCAGAAAGCGGTGCTGGCGGATGGCGGTTACCGTGTCTCGGGCCGCTGGGGCTTTGCCAGCGGCAGCATGGGCGCCTCGGTCTTTGGCGTCGGTATTCTGCCGGAGAGCGGCGAAGCGCTGCCGCGCATGGCGGTGCTGCCCCGCGATAGCGTGCAGATCGATCCGGTCTGGAACACCGTCGGCCTGGCCGGAACCGGCAGCCACGATCTGGTGGTCAACGATGCCTTTGTGCCGCAGGAGTGGACCTTTGTGCGCGGCGGCGCCCTTAACCTGGAGGGGGCGCTCTATCGCTATCCGGTGCTCTCCCTTGCCACCCAGGTGCTCTCGGTGGTGGCGCTCGGCGTCGCCCGCGCCGCCCTGAATGAAATCTATGCCATTGCCCATCGCCAGCAGTCGGTGACCGGCGCGCCGCGCCTGGCCGACCGTCCGCAGGCGCAGATGCAGATAGCCCGCTGCGAAGCGGAACTGCGCTCCGCCCGGGCCTGGTTCTACGAGGCCATCGACGAGGTGTGGCAGTGCATCCTTGCCGGGGATGATCCTGCCTGCGCGCAGATCAACGCCCTGCGGCTCTCCTCCACCCACGCCACCCGCGTGGCCGCTGAAGTTACCCGCCAGGCGCTGGCGCTGAACGGCATGGGCGGCATCACTATGAAAAGTCCGCTGCAACGCTACGTCCGCGACACCCTGGTGATCACCCAGCACGCCTTTATGGGCGATCTCTCTTATCTCAACGCCGGTACGGTCTATTTCGGTGGCCAGCCTCTGCCGGGTTATTTGTAATTTTCACCAAAGGAGCAACAGATGAGCCAGACAACAACCTTACGCGTGCTGTTTTGCATCGGCGTGAACCAGAACTTTTTTGATGCCACCCCGGCAGAAGCCAAACAGGTGTGGGGCGCGTTCGGCGTGATGATGAAAGGCATCGACGAAACCCAGGGCATCCGCGTCATCGGCAACATGGACGATGACCGCCTGATGGTAGGCCCGTCCACCACCTCGCCCTGGACCACCTACGTGCTGGCCGATGCCGACAATCTCGACAGCGTGGTGGCCGCCTGCAATCTGTTCCGCACCACCCCGGTGGGCGACGGCGAGTACAAGCTGTGGAAGTACTGCAAGATCGAAGCCCGCGTCGGTCGCGAACTGATCATTCAGTGACGGAGCACACCATGAGCCCACAGGATGCGCTGCGTTTACAGCAGCTTGAGGATCAGCAGGCCGCCCGGGTCTGTATCAGCAACTACATGCGGCTGTGCGATCGCCTCGACAGCATGGAGACGGTACAGGCCATTGGCGCGCTGTTCAGCGCAGACGCCTGCTGGGAAGGGCTGGGTGAACCCTACGCCACCCGGCTGGGCAGGCATCAGGGGCGCGAGGCGATTGAAGCGATGATGGCGAGCTACGTCCGCACGCCTGCGCACTTCGCCCTGAATGGCCACTTTTTATGCTCCGAGGCGCTCTGGCACGATGCCGACGGCGAGCTGCATGGCCGCTGGCAGATGCTGCAAACCTCCACCTTTACCGCAGGAGGCGCGCACCTGAACGCGGCAGAGATCCAGATTATTTTCCGTCGCGAAGCCGGGGAGATGACCATGCACCATTTTACCACCCGCAACCTGTTCAGCAGGCCGGTAAGCCACTGGCATGCGGCGGATGCGCTACCGGTACCTGACAACAATTAGAACCTCGACGACGAGCAGGAGACAGATTATGCAGTGTGACCAGATCATCAACGTCAAAAATATCGATACCACGACGCCGACGGCCCCGAGCCGGGAAGCGATTGCGGCTCTGGTGAAGGCGGACCGCGTTCACACCTCGCTCTACACCTCAGACGAGCTGTTCCAGCTGGAGCTGGACCGTATTTTCAGCAAAACCTGGGTCTGGGTGGCGCACGTCAGCGAGATCCCGGAGACCGGCAGCTTCAAAACCACCGAGATCGGCACCCAGCCGGTGTTCGTGGTACGTGACCGCAAGGGCGCCATCCACACCCTGCTGAACCGCTGCCGCCATCGCGCGGCCACCGTCTGCGAACACCGCAGCGGCAAAACCAACAGTTTCGTCTGCCCCTACCACGGCTGGGGCTACGCCCTGGACGGCAGCCTGCGCGGCGTGCCGCACCCGGAAAGCTATGCAGACCAACTGGAGAAGAACGAACTGGGGCTGGTCTCCCTGCGTACCGAGCAGTATGCGGGCATGGTGTTCGCCACCTTTAACGAGCAGATCGAACCGCTGGAGGATTTCCTCGGTGCGGCGAAGAAGTGGATGGATCTCTTTATGAAGCAGGGGGCGGGCTACCCGATCAAAACCGGGCCTGCGCACCGCTTCCGTTTCCCGGGCAACTGGAAGATCCAGCTGGAGAACACCACCGACGGCTATCACTTCCCGGTGGTGCACCGCTCCTTCCTGAGTTCCGTCGATAAGCAGACCGAAGAGATGCTCAACTTCGTGGACGGCAGCGGCTATGTCGAAGATCTCGGCAACGGCCACAGCGTCATGGTGATGATCCCCGAGCTGGTGGATCTGGAGGCCAATCTCGACGCGCCAATCCCGGAACGCTTTATCGGGCTGGCGGACGAACTGCGCAAAGATCACGACGAAGAGCAGGTCAGGCGCATCGTGCGCGCGGTAGGCGGCTCCGGCTTCAACCTCAACCTGTTCCCGAACATCGCCTGTTCGATGGCCTTCTTCCGCGTCCTGCAACCCATCTCAGTGATGGAAACCGAAATTCATCACGCGGTGATCACCATGGACGGCGGACCGGAGATCGCGAACCAGGCGCGCCTGCGTCTGCACGAGCACTTCCAGGGGCCGATGGGCTTTGGCACGCCGGACGACTCCGAGGCCTGGGAGCGCGTCCAGCGCGGGGCCACCGCGGGGGATGACCTGTGGATCATGCTTAACCGCGGCCTGGCCGGGGAGTATCGCACCGACGATGGCCTGCGCAGCGACGTCAGCGCCGAAACCGGGATGCGCGCGGCCTATCAGCAGTGGAAAAAATTGATGACGGAGAGCGAAAAATGATGACGCCAGATTCTGTGCTGTTTGCGGCGATGTCCGTAATCAATCTCGAAGGCGATCTGCTGGACCAGGGCGAGTTCAACGCCTGGCTGGATCTCTGGCAGCGCGACGGCCTGTACGTGGTACCTATCGACCCGAACGAAACCGATTTTAAAAACACCCTCAACTACGCCTGCGACGATCACCACATGCGGGAGAAGCGGGTGAAGCGCCTCTACAGCGGGGAGTCCATCTCCACCACGCCGCGCGCCAGAACGCTGCGTACCCTGTCACGCTTCCGCCTGCTGGAATCCAGTGAGGATCTGATCGTGGTGCGCGGGGCGCAGTCCCTGTGGGAGCACCGCAAAGGCCATAACCGCCACTACGCCGCGGACATCACCTGGCACCTGGCACCGCAGGAGGGCAGATTGCTGATTACCCGGAAGGTGATCCGCCTGGTCAACAGCGACGATGTGCTGCACAGCATCGGCTACATCCTCTGAGGAATTGCCCATGACGCAAACCGTATTAGTGACCGGCGCGGCCGCCGGTCTGGGCAACGTGATTGCCGCTCACCTGCTGGCGCAGGGGTATCAGGTGGTATTAACCGACGTTGATGTGGCCCGCGCCTGCGAAGCTGCGGATCGTCTTGATGACGGCCAGGGCAGGGTGCTGGCGCTGGGGTTAGATATCTGCCAGCCGCAGGATTTTGCGCAGGCGCTCGAGGCGACCACTGAACGCTTCGGCAGCCTGGAGGTACTGGTCAACAACGCCGCCCTGACGCTGGCAACGCCGGTGATGGAGATTACGGTGGAGGAGTTCGATCGGGTGATCGCCACCAACCTGCGCGGCACCTTTATAGGCTGCCAGACCCTGGGGCGTTACTTCGCGAGTCGTGGCTACGGCCGCATCATCAACCTGGCCTCGTTAGCCGGGCAGAACGGCGGCACCGCCTCCGGCGCCCACTACGCCGCTTCGAAGGGCGGAATCCTGACCCTGACCAAAATCTTTGCCCGGGAGCTCGGCAAATCCGGCGTGACGGTGAATGCCATCGCCCCGGGCCCGCTGGATCTGCCGATGGTTCACGCCCTGGTGCCGGAAGAGAAGATGGCCGGGCTGCTGGGGATGATCCCGGTCGGCCAGTTAGGCGAAGCAGAGTTTGTCGCCCAGGCGGTGGCTTTGCTGGCATCAGAGCAGGCGTCGTTTGTCACCGGGGCGACTTGGGACATCAACGGCGGTCTGTTTATGCGTTAAGGAGCCAACATGCTGACATTACAGGTTATCAGGCGGGAGTTGCAGGGCGAGGTGGTCCTGCTGACGCTGGCGCATGCTGACGGTATCGATCTCCCGGCCTTCAACGCGGGGGCGCATATCGATCTGCATCTGGCAGACGGCCTGGTGCGTCCGTACTCCCTCTGCGGCGACCCGCAGGATCGTCGCCACTACCAGCTCGGCATTCTGAAAGACAAAAAGTCCCAGGGGGGCTCCCTTGCCGCTCATGCGCTGAATGTTGGGGATTTCATCCAGGTCAGCGATCCGCGCAACCTCTTTGCGCTGGAGGAGACCGCCAGCCATTGCCTGCTGATTGGCGGCGGGATCGGCATCACCCCAATGCTGGCGATGGCCGCCGAACTGCACGCCAGCGGCCGTTCCTTCAGCCTGCACTACTGCGCCCGCACCCGGGCCGGGGCGGCGTTTATTACCCGGCTCGAGCAGGCGGCCTGGGCTGACCGCGTGCATCTGCACTTCAGCGATACGCAACGCCTGAATCTGAAAGCGGTGCTGAGCGACGTCCCGGCCAATACCCACGTCTACACCTGCGGTCCGACCCGGCTGATGGATGCGGTCACCGACGAGGCGAGCCGCCTCGGTTATCGCCCGGAGCAGGTGCATCAGGAGTGCTTCAGCGCCGAAGTTGTCACCGGTGGTGCGGCCTTTGAGGTGGTCGCCGCCGCAAGCGGCATTACCGTCCAGGTGCTGGAGAACCAGACCATCGTCGAGGCGCTGGCCCAGGCCGGGCTGAAGGTCTGTGTCTCCTGCAAACAGGGGATCTGCGGCAGCTGCCTGACCGACGTACTGGAGGGGGAGCCGGACCATCGCGACAGCTACCTGACCGACGAAGAGAAAGCCGACGGCGACCAGATGTTGTTGTGCTGCTCCCGGGCGAAAAACGCCCGTTTAGTCATCGATCTGTGAGGAAACCCTTATGACACTGCAAACCGAATTTCGTAACGCGATGGCACAGCTGGGGAGTGCGGTCTCGGTGATCACCACCGACGGCCCGGCGGGTAAATTTGGCTTTACCGCCTCTGCCGTGTGCAGCGTCACGGACTCGCCGCCGACGCTGCTGGTCTGTATGAACCGCAACTCCTATGCCAACGCGCACTTCAAGCAGAACGGGGCGCTGTGCGTCAACGTCCTCTCCAGCGACCACCAGGATCTCTCCGGGGTGTTCGCCAACGCCAGCCTGCGTTCCGAGCAGCGTTTTGCGTATGACTCCTGGCAGGTGATGGCCAGTGGCGCGCCGGTGCTCAGTTCGTCGGTCGCCAGCTTCGACTGCCTGATCGACACCTGTCATGAAGTGGGTAGCCACACCGTTTTCTACTGCCAGGTGCAGGCGATACGCATCAGCGAAGCGCCGCGCGGGCTGGTCTACTTTAACCGTCGCTACCATGCCATCGGGCATGATGTGGAAGCGTAAAACCAACTATAAGGGTAACGCTGATGAGCAATGTCGTGACTGAAAACTGCAACGCTGCGGCTGCCGTTCCACACGATGCCGGGCAAATGCGCAAGCTGGTGTTCGCCTCGGTACTGGGTAATGCCCTGGAATGGTATGACTTCTTCCTCTACGGCACCGCCGCGGCGCTGGTGTTTGGCCCGCTCTTCTTCCCGGTGGGCGGCGACCCGATGCAGGGCACGCTGTTGGCCTTCTCGGGCTTTGCGGTGGGCTTCCTCGCCCGTCCGCTGGGCGGGATCGTCTTTGGTCATCTCGGGGATCGCTACAGTCGCAAGATGACGCTGATCATGACCCTGACCCTGATGGGGGCCACCACCTTTGTCATCGGCCTGCTGCCGACCTACGCGCAGATTGGCATCTGGGCGCCGCTCTCTCTGATCACGCTGCGCTTTTTACAAGGCGTGGCATCGGGCGGCGAGTGGGGCGGTGGGGTGCTGATGCTGAGCGAGAACGCCCCCGCGTCCCGTCGCGGCTACTTTACCGCCTGGAGCCAGATGGGGGTCTCCGGCGGGTTTGTCCTCTCCGCCTTCGCCTTTTACCTGGTGCAGAAGCTGCCGGAAGCGGAGCTGATGAGCTGGGGCTGGCGCGTGCCCTTCCTGCTGAGCATCGTCATCTTCCTGGTCGGGGTCTATATCCGCAAAAACATCCGCGAGAGCAAAGCCTTTACTCAGGCCAGACCGGAAGAAAAACACGAGAAGATCCCGCTGATGGTGCTTATGCGCGAGCACCCGAAAGCGCTGATGCAGGCCATCGCTCTGCGCCTGCCGGAGAATGGCGCCTCCTATATCTTTTTTACCTTCTCGGTGGTTTACGCCAAACACATCGGTATCGGCACCGGGGAGATCATCAGCGCCGTGACCCTGGCGATGCTGGTGGAGTTTTTCTCCATTCTTTTCTGGGGCGCGCTCTCGGATCGCATTGGCCTGAAGCCGGTCTACTACATCGGCGTCATCGGCCTGCTGGTGATGGCTTTTCCGTTCTTCTGGCTGCTCTCCACCGGCGACTACGGCTGGATCATGCTGGCGATGCTGCTCGGCCTGCCGTTCTGCCACGGGGCAATGATCGGCACCCAGCCCTGCATCATGAGCGACCTGTTCCCGGTGCGTGTGCGCTACTCCGGCCTGGCGCTGGGGCATGAGGTGGGCTCGATCTTCTCCGGCGGCCTGGGGCCGATGCTGGCGGTGGCCTTGCTGATGCATTTCGACGCTTCCTGGCCGATCTCCCTGCTGCTGATGGCCTATGCCCTGCTGGCGTGGATCGCTCTGCGCAGCCTGCCGTCCACGAATAACAACGAGGTAACGAAATGATTGATAAACGGATTGCCGCCACCGACGGTGCCGTGGCGGACATTTTTGACGGCGCGGTGGTGATGGTGGGCGGATTTGGCGCCGCCGGACAGCCCACCGAATTGCTCGATGCCCTGATACGCCGTCAGCCGCGGAATCTGACCTTGATCAGCAACAACGCCGGCAACGGTGACTATGGCCTGGCGGCGTTGCTGAAAGCTGGCTGCGTGAAGAAGGTGATCTGCTCCTTCCCGCGCCAGACCGACTCCTGGGTCTTTGACGATCTCTACCGCCGCGGCGAAGTCGAGCTGGAGCTGGTCCCGCAGGGCAATCTCGCGGCACGTATTCAGGCGGGCGGCTCCGGGCTGGGGGCGATCTTCACCCCCACCGGGTTTGGCACCGAGCTGGCGGCGGGCAAAGAGACCCGCCATATCGACGGCAAAGATTATGTCCTCGAGTACCCGTTAAAAGCCGATTTCGCCCTGATCAAAGCCCTGAAGGCCGACCGCTGGGGCAACCTGGTCTACGACAAAACCGGGCGCAACTTCGGGCCGATCATGGCCGCCGCCGCCCGCTGCACCATTGCCCAGGTGAGCGAGATTGTCGCCCTCGGCGAGCTCGACCCGGAGGCGGTGGTGACCCCGGGGATTTTTGTCCAGCGCGTGGTGACGGTCGCACCTATTCGTCTGCCGCAGAGCGCATAAGGAGAGCCCGTGAATAAACTGACCCATCAACAGCTGGCCGAACGCATCGCCCGCGACATCCCGGAAGGGGCCTACGTCAACCTTGGCATCGGCCTGCCGACGCGGATTGCCAACTATCTGCCTGCGGACCGCGAGATCTTCCTGCACAGCGAAAACGGCATTCTCGGTATGGGGCCAGCGCCGGAACCGGGCTGTGAAGATCCGGAGCTGATTAACGCCGGAAAACAGCCGGTGACGCTGCTGGCGGGCGGCTGCTATTTCCATCACGGCGACTCTTTCACCATGATGCGCGGCGGCCACCTCGATATCTGCGTGCTGGGGGCCTATCAGGTCTCCGAGCGCGGCGATCTGGCGAACTGGAGCACCGGCGAACCCGCTTCAATTCCCGCCGTCGGCGGGGCGATGGACCTGGCGATTGGCGCGAAGCGCGTCTATGTGATGACCGAACATCTGACCCGCCAGGGCGACTGCAAAATCGTCAAAGCCTGCACCTATCCGCTGACCGGCATGGCCTGCATCGACCGGATCTACACCGACATGGCAGTGATGGACATCACAGCCGAAGGCATTGTGGTGCGCGAGCTGTTCGGCGACGTGACGGCGGAGTATCTCCAGTCCGTCACCCCGGTGGCGCTGACTTTTGCCCTTAACGCCGAAACCGAGGAGGCGTGAATGGATCTCGAATATCGCCTCGACGGCCCGGAAGCGGCGCCGCTGCTGGTGCTTTCCAACTCGCTCGGCACCACCTGGCAGATGTGGCAGGGACAGATGGCCGACTTTACCCGCCATTTTCGCGTGCTGCGCTACAACACGCGCGGGCATGGCCGCTCCCCGGTTTCGGCTGGGGGAATCACTCTCGACTCGCTGGGGCAGGACGTGATTGCCCTGCTCGATCATCTGGATATTGAACGCGCCTTTTTCTGCGGCATCTCGCTGGGCGGCATGACCGGGATGTGGCTCAACCGCCACGCCCCGTCGCGTTTTGATCGCATCGTGGTGGCAAACACCGCGGCAAAAATCGGCGAAGCGAAAGGCTGGCAGCAGCGCGCCGCAATGGTGCGTCAGCAGGGGATGGCCCCGGTCGCCAGCACCGCGGCGGCGCGCTGGTTCACCCCGGCATATCGCCAAAGCAATCCCGGGATGGTGAAGTTGCTGGTTGACGGTCTGGCCGACACCCCAGCCGAAGGTTACGCCGCCTACTGCGAAGCGCTGGCAACGGCGGATCTCCGCGATGAGGTGGCAGCCATGCTGCGCCCGATGCTGGCTATCGCAGGGGAGGAAGATCCGGTCACCACCGTGCAGGACGCCCGGTGGCTCGCAGCCCAGGCGAAGCAGACGGAATGTGTGGCGTTACCCGCCTCGCACCTGTCGAACGTCGCCTGTCCGGATGCCTTTAACCAGCAGGTGCTGGCCTTTTTAACCCGCAGGAGCATGACATGACCCTCACTATAGAATCCCTGGCCTGCTGGCTGGTGGACATTCCCACCATCCGCCCGCACAAGCTGTCGATGGCGACCATGGGTTGCCAGACGCTTACCATCGTCAGAATGGATTGCGCGAACGGCGTTACCGGCTGGGGCGAAGCCACCACCATCGGCGGCATGAGCTACGGCCCGGAAAGCCCGGAAGCGATCAAATCCGCCATTGAAACCTATCTCGCCCCGCTGCTGTGCGGCCAGTCGTTCAGCGGCGTGGCGCAGCTCGCCGACAGGATGAACGCCCACGTGAAGGGCAACACCTTTGCCAAATCCGCCCTCGAAACTGCGTTCCTCGATGCCCAGGGCAAGGCGCTGGGTCTGCCGGTCAGCTCACTCCTGGGCGGGGCATTGACTCAGCGCCTGCCGGTGCTCTGGACCCTGGCGAGTGGCGACACCCAGAACGATATCGAAGAGGGTAAACGCCTGCTGGCAGAGGGGCGACACAACACCTTCAAGCTGAAAATCGGTGCCCGCGGGCTGGAGGAGGACGTTCGTCACGCCCTGGCGATCAAGGCCGCGTTGGGGGACGAGGTGAGCGTGCGAGTGGACGTCAACCAGGCCTGGGATCTGACCACCGCCATCAAAGGGATGACGCAGCTACAGGCGGGCGGTATCGACCTGGTGGAACAGCCGATCCCGCTGTGGGATCGGCAAGGGCTTATTGCCCTCAGCCAGCGTTTTGTGGTGCCGATCCTCGCCGACGAAGCGGTGGCGACCAGCCATGACGGCTACGCCCTGGCGAGCGGCGGCTTTACCGGAGCGTATGCCCTGAAGATCGCCAAAGCGGGCGGCCCGGCGCAGGCCCTGAAACTGGCGCACGTGGCCCAGGCGGCAGGCGTGGCGCTGTACGGCGGCACCATGCTGGAAGGTACGCTTGGCACCGTCGCCTCGTTGCACGCCTGGTCGACGGTGAAGATGCAGTGGGGCACCGAGATGTTCGGCCCGCTGCTGCTGAAGGATGACATCGTGGTCCGTCCGCTCGCGTTCAGCCAGGGAGAGGTGACGTTACCGCAGGGGCCGGGATTGGGCATTGAAATCGATGAAGACAAGCTGCGCCATTACGCACGTCAATAAAAGGAAAACGTGATGCTTTTTAAAGTGGAAATGACCGTCAACATCCCGTCCTCGCTGCCTGCGGCAGAAGTTGAAGCGATCAAGGCGAAAGAGAAAGCCTACTCCCAACGCTTACAGCGCGAAGGCAAGTGGCCGCACATCTGGCGCGTGGTCGGGCAGTACGCCAACGTCAGCATTTTCGATGTGGCGGACAACCAGGAGCTGCACGACATCCTGACCGCGCTGCCGCTCTACCCGTGGATGGAGATCAGCGTGCAGCCTCTGTGTACGCATCCCTCATCCATTCATCACTCGCAATAACAACAAACGTACCCTACAAAGAGGAATATGCAATGTCTGTGAATCCTGCGCATCAAACCGAACTGGAATCCTTACTCGCGATCAGCAGCGGCTTAAATTCCACCGGCGGTAACGATCGTTTAAAGAACATCATGCACCAGCTACTGAGCGACCTGTGCAAGACCATCAAGCAGTTCGACGTCACGGATGAAGAGTTCTGGATTGCGGTGAACTACCTTAACGAGCTGGGCGGACGCCAGGAAGCGGCGCTGCTGGCGGCGGGACTGGGTCTGGAGCACTATCTCGATATGCGTGCCGACGAGAAGGAAGCCGCATCCGGCAATGACGTGGGCACTCCGCGCACCATTGAAGGGCCGCTATATGTCGCCAACGCCCCGCTGAGCGAAGGTTTTGCCCGCATGGACGACGGGAAAGAGCAGGGCGAAACTATGTGGTTGCAAGGCCAGGTGACCGATCTGAACGGTAAGCCGGTGGCGGGCGCGATCGTGGATATCTGGCATGCCAACACCCTTGGCGGCTACTCGTTCTTTGATCAGTCCCAGAGCGAATACAACCTGCGCCGCCGCGTGCGCACCGGGGAAGATGGCCACTACGCCGTACGCAGCATCGTGCCGTGCGGCTATGGCTGCCCACCGGATGGCCCAACCCAGAAGCTACTGACCGCGATTGGCCGTCACGGCAACCGCCCGGCCCACGTGCACTTCTTTGTATCCGCGCCGGGGTACAAGCACCTGACCACCCAGATCAACCTCAACGGGGATGAGTATCTCTGGGATGACTTTGCCTTCGCGACCCGCGCGGAGCTGATTGCGGACCCGGTGAAGGTGACGGACGCGGCTGTGGCGCAGGCGCGCGATCTCGCAGGGGAGCATACAGAGGTGAACTTTAACTTTACGCTGGTGAAGGCGGCAGAAAGCGAGGAAGAGCAGCGAGGGAAGCGGGCGCGGGTGATGGAGTAGGTTCGAAAGGTTAGAGGGCCGGGCCGCACTAAGCGGGCCCGGTTTCTGTATATGTTCAGGGAAGAGACTTGCGCTCTTCCTGAGGTATACAGTGCACAAGGTCAGGGCATCGCGAGACGATCGTTCATCTCTTCAAATAACGCTATCAAGTGATCTGCAACGACTCTGACTCGCCGGGAGTGTGCCAGATCTGAGTGCATAACTAACCATAATGTCTGATCCACACCAATATCTGAATTGACGCAGTGCAGCGCGTTTTCCCTCGCCATAAAGTGCGGCAAAATCCCAAGCCCCAGACCCGCTGAAACGGCCGATAATTGTGCTGCCAGCGTATTCGCTTCTACCCGACAGGGCCTGCCCCGCAGCATCCGTGTTATCCACCGCGCAGCGGGCAGGTGCTGATGAGATTCCGACCAGCCAATATACTGCCCATGACTGAGCAGTAACTCAGAGGCCTTACCCTGCCATTGTTTTAAATATGTCCGGTCGGCGTAAAGCCCGAATCCCACGGTGCCAAGCCGCTTCAGCGTCAGATTTCCGCTGTCAGGTTTAACCATACGTATCGCTAAATCGGCATCCCTGCGGTGCAGATTGACCGACGACACGCCGCTGAGTAGTTCAACCCGCAGATCGGGGTAGCTATCCAGCAATCCTGTCAGCGAAGGAAGAATAAAATGCGTGGCCAGGTTGTCGGATGTCGCCAGCCGAACAAGCCCGGCGACGTTAACCTGTAATTTTGCAGACTCTCCGAAGGCAAGCCCTGCACTTTCAAGCGCCTCCGCCCGCTCCAGAAGCGCCTCCCCGTCATCCGTTAACCGATAGCCGCTCTGATGTCTGCTGAATAGCGGTACTGCCAGCGAGCTTTCAAGCCGATCCAGTCTTCTTGAGAGCGTGGCAATACCCATATTCATGGCCTCCGCTGCGCCACTCAGCGTCCCCGCGCGGGCAATGGCCAGAAATACCCGCGTATCGTCCCAGTTGAAATCTGCTTTCATATTTTCCGTTTATGGAAAACGGCTCTCCGTTTTCAACTCTGTTTTATCACTTATCGCAGGATGATACTGCAATCCTCACAAGGAGATAAACATGCAAAAACGTAATCTGACTTCCTCCCTCACGGTCTCTGCGCTTGGTCTGGGTTGTATGGGTATGAGCGAATTCTATGGGCCACATGACGACGAAGCATCCCTGGCAGTGCTGGATAAGGCGCTGGACCTGGGAATGAATTTCCTCGACACGTCTGATACCTATGGCCCCTGGCACAACGAGGAATTACTGGGAAAATTCATTAAAACACGTCAGCCCGCCCTGAAGCTGGCAACAAAATTTGGCATTGTTCGACAGCCCGGCGAATACAAAAGAGAGCTCTGCAATAGACCTGACTACGCGCGCAAAAGCTGTGAAGCGTCGCTTAAACGCCTTGGGGTGGAGCATATTGATCTCTACTACGTGCACCGTATTGACAGCAAAACCGCGATTGAAGAGACGATGGCCGGGCTGGCGGAGCTGGTTAAGGAGGGGAAAATTGGCCACATCGGATTATGTGAGGTCAGTGCAGAGACGCTCCGGCGCGCTCACGCGGTTCATCCTGTCGCGGCGGTTCAGACAGAGTATTCCCTCTGGAGTCGTGAGGCCGAGGCCAGTGTCATTCCACTGTGTAAAACGCTTGGGATAGGATTTGTGGCCTATTCGCCCCTTGGACGAGGCTTTCTGACGGGCAGATTTCAACATGAGCCGGTACCTCAGAATGGCGATTTTCGCATTACGCTTCCTCGCTTCCAGGCAGAGAACCTGGCAAAAAATCACTCCCTGGTGGAGGTAATAACAGCTCTTGCCGTCAGTAAAGGCTGCACACCCTCACAGATTGCGCTGGCCTGGTTACTTGCGCAGGGAGACAACATTGTGCCCATCCCGGGCACCTGCAATCTCCAGCATCTTAGCGAAAACGCCGTGGCGCTTGATCTCCAGCTCAGCGGTGACGAGCTGGACGCGTTGCGGATCGCGCTATCCACTCTCCCGGTTGTCGGAGAACGCTACACGCCAGAAGGGATGAAAGGTGTAGGAGCCTGATTCTGTCCCTCCCCGCACCGCTTCAAATATTTCCCCGCTTTCTTTGAAGAGTATTTATGAGATGAACGATACCGTATTACAGGTACACCCGGTGCCTGCACGCACCTGGTTCGCAGTTGCTGCGCTCGGGATGAGCGCGTTTTCGATTGTCACCAGCGAACTTGCACCCGTAGGGATGCTCAGCGCGCTGGCGGAGGATTTTAATCAGCCTGAATCCGGGGCGGGGCTTGCGGTGACGGCTTATGGCTGGGTTGCCGCACTGGCCGCCTTGTTGTCCGGCGCGATGCCGTCACGCATTTCGCGTAAGACTCTGCTCGTTGGACTGATGCTGTTTCTGGCGCTCTCTTGCCTGGCCGTGACCCAGGTTCACACGATGAGTCTGTTTATGACGGCACGTATGGCGGGGGCGCTGGCACACGGTGTTTTCTGGGCGTTGATCGGCGCAGTGGCTGTGCAGTTTGTTCCGCAAGAGAGGCTTGGTCTGGCTACCTCCGTGATATTTGGCGGCGTTTCGGCGGCCAGCGTGATGGGCGTTCCATTGGCCAGTTTTGTTGCAAACATGACCGGTTGGCGCCATGCATTTACGATGATTTTCCTGCTGTCATTGGCTGCCGCCTCTCTCTTATTCTGGACGCTCCCGACAATAAAGGCGCCCCAACCACTGAGGCTGGATGTGTATCGTGGGCTGGTTAAAAATCCGGTGCTTCTCACTCTCTATGGCGCGACTGCCTCTATTATTTCGGCGCACTTTGCGGCATTCACCTATCTTGAGCCTCTGCTGACCCAAACCCGGAATGTCCCGATGGCTTCCGTTTCTGGACTGTTACTGATTTCAGGCCTCTCCGGACTGCTGGGGAATGTCGTTGCCGGTAAACTTATCGATAGACACATTAAGTTGCTGATTTTGATCGCTTTGCTCCTCAGCGCAGGTGCGTTGGGGATGCTTGGTATGAAGAGTGTTGCCGCACCTTCGCTCTGGCTCACAGGCATGCTTCTGGCCATCTGGGGCGCCGCTATGGCAATTGTGTTCGTTGGGTTGCAGACCTGGCTGCTCCGTTGCGCGAAAGAGGCCGCACAGCCTGCATCAGCCATCTATGTCGCCATTTTCAATGCAGCCATCGGTACGGGGGCACTTGCCGGTGGGCAGGTATCGGCAAGGGTTGGTCTTCAGGAGATGGTGTTACTGGCTGCGGTTGTTATCCTGGGCAGCATAGCACTGATTGTAATGTTAAAAAGCTCAGAAAAAGAACCTTCATTCTGAAGCCGCGTTATCGGGTTTGAACCCAAGGAGAGACGCGTCCGAGGACGCCTCGATAATCTGAAGTAAAGGTGCGCATAAAATAGAATTCACCTGCGCAATCTCCTTTATGGTCAGGGCCTGGGCAAAGTGGCAGTGTAAAAAATCTATTGCCTGACGGATATCGGCCCGCAAAAAGAGTTGATGCGAGCCTTTCACGGTGCGCTCGCCGTAATGCACCAACCGGTGCGGGCTTCACCGGGAGCAATAATCATCACCGAGCTGCGGCAGCAACGCCGTTTTGTCGTGCCACCTTCGCGTCTCCCACAACCTGAAGAAATTTCACTGCTAAGCGAGATTTTACTATAGCGTTTGCTGTTGATTCTTATGATAGTTATTGAGCTAAGTAATATAAGGGAAGAAACGATGTTGACGAAGATAAATACCGGACATCCCGCGTCCGCCACGGACGAATTTCGGGCCGGTATTGCTGCCTGTCTCCCCACCATTGCGGGCTACTGGAGCATTGGCTTTGCGGCGGGGGCGATAGGCACACTCTCCGGGTTTACCACCGGGCAAATCGCGCTGTTGGCCAGCTCCCTCTACGCCGGTTCGGCGCAGTTCCTGTTTTACTCACTCTGGGCCGCAGGGGCGGAAATGGCCTCGGTGGTGCTGAGCGTGCTGCTGGTCAACCTGCGCTACCTGCTGATGAGCTCCTCCATGAGCGTTTTTTTTCGTGACTACACCACCCTGCAGAAAGTGGTGAGCGGGCTGTTGCTGACGGACGAAACCTTTGGCGTGGCGGTGCAGCGCGCCAGCCCGCAGGGCAAAATCAGCTACCCCTGGATGCTGGGGCTGAATATTACCGCCTGGCTGAACTGGATCATCGCCTGTGTGGCCGGAGCATGGCTGGCAACCACGCTGCCCGCCTCGCTGATGGAGGGGCTGGGCTTTAGCCTGGTGTCGATGTTTATCGGCCTGATCCTGATGATGTGGTTTGCCAGCCGCAGGAAGATCCTCGAAACCATCAATATTGTCGTCGCGGTGGCGATCACACTGCTGACTGCCGGGAGTAGCTCGCTCAGTCTGGTGGTCATTCTGGCTGCATCCCTGGCCGCCACGCTGGCGACGCTGCTGTTACGCGCCCGGAAAGGAAAATAAGATGGAAAGAAATATTCTGCTGGCGATCCTCGCCTCGGCGCTCGTCACCGCCCTGATGCGCACCGTGCCGGTCTTGCTGTTATCCCGCTTTCGGCTGCCGGAGATGTTGCTGCAGTGGCTGAGCTTTATCCCCACCGCCATCATGGCCGCCCTGGTTGCCGCCGAACTGATGAGTAAACCCGCAATGACCGATTCGGGGATCAGCATCTCGCTGCTGGCGGCGGCGTTTGCCACTCTGGTGGGCATTCTTACCCGCGGATTATTTGCCACGGTGATCGCGGGAGTGGTGGCGTTTTGCGCGGCGGGGTATTTTTTGGCGTAATATTCTATAAACAGTGAGCTTTGCGAGACCTCTTCCAGAAAGGCCTGCCGGGCACTTTCGCTTGCCTGGCCTACACATTGCGCCGGCTGGTGATACAGTGAATAGAGGCAATCACTGAACAGGGAATATGCACATGTACGAACACCCGCTTCGCAATATCATTAAGGCGTGTGACAGGGCGATCTCAGCCAAAGATTTCGACTCGCTGATGGAGCACTACGCCGACGACGCCGCGCTGGTGATTAAGCCCGGTATGATCGTTAAAGGTAAAGACAATATCCGTAGCGCCTTTATTTCCATCTCTGATTATTTTCAGGATCAGCTCGTCGTGAAGCAGGGCGATATCCAGATCATTGAAGGCGGAGGCGATGCGCTGGTGATCATGGAATCCCAGCTTTTTTACCCGGATGACCAGGGCGTTACAACAGAGATAACCCGGCGTGCAACCTATGTATTCCGTCTGGAAAATGACCGCTGGCTATGCACCATCGACAATTCCTACGGAACGTCAGTGTTAGATGCTGAACCCACCTGACCTTTTTATTTGCTGACCGGCGTCAAATTGAACAGAGAGAGCATCACCGATCCGGGCAACACACTGGATCGGTGACGGCGCGAGAAGAGATTAGAGGGCGCGGATCTCTTTTGAGCGCAGACTCAGGCGGACGGGCACCGATTTGTACGACGGCGTACCGCTCTCTTTATCGAGATAATCCAGCGGAACCAGCACGTTTGCTTCCGGGTAGTAGCCAGCAACCGTGCCAGGGGCAATGCTGTAAGCCACCACGGTGATGTCGTCCAGACGCTGCTGTGAGCCGGGCAGGGCGGTATGAATATCTACCCGATCGCCATGCTCCAGCCCCAACTGCTGCATATCCTCTTCGTTCATGAACAGCACGTCGCGCCGACCGAGCACCCCGCGATAGCGGTCATCCATGGCATAGATGGTAGTGTTGTACTGGTCGTGACTACGCAATGTAACCAGACGCAGCACGCGCTCGCCTTCGCCCGGGCTGTTCTCACTCACGCCCTCAAACAGCGAAAACATCGCCTTGCCGCTGGCAGTGGGCCAGACGCGCTCCGTGGGCGGCAGCGGCATACGGAATCCGCCCGGCACCCGGATGCGGGCGTTGAAGTTCTCAAAGCCCGGCAGCGTCTGTTCGATACAGTCGCGAATGCGGTCGTAATCCTCCACCAGGCCCAGCCAGTCGGTTTTGCTGTGGGGCAGGGTGGCGTGGGCGATCCCGGCGACAATGGCGGGCTCCGAGCGTAGCCAGGGAGAGGCCGGTTTGAGCTTGCCGCGGGAGGCATGCACCATCGACATCGAGTCTTCCACGGTGATCGACTGCTGGCCGCTCTGCTGCATATCCAGTTCGGTGCGCCCCAGGCAGGGGAGAAGATATGTCTCTTTCCCGACCAGCAGATGGGTGCGGTTCAGCTTGGTGGCGACATGTACGCTGAGATCGAGACGTTTCAGCGCCGCAAACGCCCTGTCGTGATCGGGCATCGCCACCGCAAAATTTCCCCCGAGGCAGAGGAGCGCTTTGGCCTCGCCGTTGATCATCGCCTGCGCCGCCTGTACCGCATCGTGGCCGTGGGCAGCTGGTGGAGTAAAGCCGAACACCGTGCCCAGCCGGTCCAGAAAGGCCGCGGTCGGTTTTTCGGTGATCCCGACGGTGCGGTTGCCCTGCACGTTGGAGTGGCCGCGTAACGGACAGATGCCCGCGCCGGGTTTGCCAAAATTGCCGCGCAGCAGCAGGAGATCGGCGATCAAACGCACATTGGCGGTACCCTTGTTGTGCTGGGTGATCCCCATGCCGTAGGTGATGATGGTGGCGCTGGACTTAGCGTAGAGGCGCGCCACATTCTCCAGATCGGCGCGCTTCAGGCCAGACTCGCGCTCGATGGCCTCCCAGCTCGTGGCGGCGATATCGGCGGCAAAATCGGCAAACCCCTGCGTGTGGGTGGCGATAAAGTCGTGATCCAGCGCATCCAGAACCAGCAGATGTTTTGCGATACCTTTTAACGCCGCGGCATCGCCCCCGGCTTTCACCTGATAGTACGTCGAGGCGATATTGGTGGCGCTGTATGTCGCCATCTCTCTGACATTTTGCGGATCGGCGAAGCGCTCCAGCGCCGTTTCGCGCAGCGGGTTAAAAACGATAATCGGCACGCCCCGGCGGGAGAGCTCGTGCAGGGTGCCCATCATCCGTGGATGGTTGGTGCCCGGGTTATGGCCGATGGAGATCACCAGCTCAGCATGGTCGAAATCTTCCAGCGATACGGTGCCTTTGCCAATTCCGATGGAGCGGGGCAGGCCGACGCTGGTGGCCTGGTGGCACATGTTAGAGCAGTCCGGGAAATTATTGGTGCCCAGCTGGCGGGCAAACAGCTGATACAGGAAGGCAGCTTCGTTTGACGCGCGCCCGGAGGTGTAAAACTCCACCTCATCCGGGGCCAGCCCGCGCAGCACCTCGCCGATACGGGCAAAGGCTTCGTCCCACGCCACCGGGCGAAAGGTGTCGCTCTGTGGATCGTATTTCATGGGATGGGTCAGGCGCCCATAGCCTTCCAGCTCAAAATCACTTTTTGACCACAGGGTGCTGACGGTGTGCTCAGCGAAAAATTCCGGGGTGACACGCTTTGTGGTCGCTTCCCAGGTCACCGCCTTGGCGCCGTTCTCGCAAAACTGAAAGGTGGATTTGTGTTCTTTGTCGGGCCAGGCGCAGCCCGGGCAGTCGAAGCCATCGGGCTGGTTGGTGCGCAGCAGCGTGGCGGGGGCGTCGAAGGTGTCCATCTGCGTACGCACGGCAATCGCCGTGGCTTTTAAGGCTCCCCAGCCGCCTGCAGGACCGGCGTAATGGCGAATGCCGGGTACCGCTCGTCTGTTATTGCTCATCTGCGCTCCTGTCTTAAGCGGGTATGTGTGATGGCGATGCCTGATTTGACTGTCGATCGAAATCCATCTCAATCACATATAGTTTTCATCTCAATTACAAATTATTCACAGTTCAGTTCACAAATCCATCATCAGATGCGTGTGGGTGGATGTCAATGATTGTATATACATGTTCTGTCATATGGCGTTGCATGGGTATAGCAGGGTCTCTGACGGGCATTAATCATCCACTCAGAGAGGAAACTATGTCGTCTTTTTCATCTTCAGAAGCGCAGTCAAAGCGCGGCGGGACGCGAATTTCGGAAACACGATCCATCGATTACATCCCGGATAATGAACGGCACGGCCACCCCTTCAGCCAGTTTACGCTGTGGTTTGGCGGCAATCTGCAGATCACTGCCATCGTGACCGGGGCGCTGGCAGTGGTGCTGGGCGGGGATGTGGTGTGGTCCATCATTGGCCTGCTGGTAGGGCAGGTGCTGGGCGCGGTGGTGATGTCATTTCATGCCCTGCAGGGTCCGCGCCTCGGTCTGCCGCAGATGATCATTAGTCGCGCCCAGTTTGGTGTGCTGGGCGCGGTGATCCCGCTGGCGCTGGTGTGCGTGATGTATGTCGGCTTCTCCGCCAGCGGGACGGTACTGGCCGGACAGGCGATGGCCAGGCTGCTGTCGGTCTCGAACGTGGCCGGTATGATCCTGTTCAGCGCGATCATTATCGTGATTGCGGTGCTGGGATATAAGGTGATCCACAAGCTCGGCAAGGTAGCGAGCGTGGTGGGGGTGTTGGCGTTTGTCTATCTGTTTATCGCTCTGCTGATCGCCAGCGATATGGGCGCGGTGATGCAGAATAATCACTTCTCGATGCCGATGTTCCTGCTGGCGGTATCGCTCTCCTCCTCATGGCAGATCGCCTTTTGTCCCTACGTCTCCGACTATTCCCGCTACCTGCCGCGCGACGTCTCAGGGGTGAAGACCTTCCTCTCCGTCTTCAGCGGTACGGTGCTGGGCACCCAGGCGTCCATGACGCTCGGGGTGATTACCGCGGCAATCGCCGGCAGCGCCTTCAAGGGGCATGAGGTGAGTTACATTGTCGGGCTGGGTAAAAGCGAGGCGATGGCGATGGTGATCTACTTTGCGATCTGTTTTGGCAAAATCACCTTTACCACCCTCAACGCCTACGGCAGTTTTATGTCGTTGACCACCATTGTCTCGGGTTTTCGTCAACAAACGACGCTGAGCCAGAAAAGCCGCGTCACCTTTGTGGTACTGATGGTGGCCCTCTCGTGCGTGATTGCGCTGCTGAGCGAACCGGCGTTCCTGAAGCACTTCACCCATTTCCTGCTGTTCCTGTTGGCCTTTTTCGTACCGTGGAGCGCCATCAGCCTGACCGATTACTTTATTATCTCCCGTAAAGCGGTAGATATTCCGGCGCTGTTCGATTCCCGTGGTCGCTACGGGCACTGGAACATGTTTGCCATCAGCGTCTATGTTGTTGGCGTGTTGATCCAGCTGCCGTTTATTGAAAACCCGCTCTACCACGGCTCGCTGACCTGGCTGTTTGCCGACAACGATGTCTCGTGGGTAATTGGCTGGTTCTGCACCGCAGCGCTCTATTATGGCTTGCGGCGTTTTGATCGGCGGGTGCTGCCGACAGAGACGATCTATCCGGCGTCGGGCAGGTGAAAGAGGTGTCAGCGATCCCGCAGGTCAAACGGGATCGCGGCTCTTTTACCGGGAGGTAAAAGCAAAACCTTCGTCGGCCCAGCCGGTCATTCCACCAATCATAATTTTCACCGGGCGGCCCATCTGCGCCAGCTTCAGCGCGGCGCGATCCGCACCGTTGCAGTGCGGCCCGGCGCAATAGACCACAAACACTGTATCGGAGGGCCACTCCGCCATTCTTTGCTCGGTCATATCGCGATGTCGCAGGTGCAGCGCCCCAGGAATATGACGGCGGGCGAACGCCTCCGGACTGCCGACCACATGCAGCAATACAAAATCGACATCCCCCTCTTTAAACGCGGTATGCACATCGTCGCAGTCTGTTTCCACGCTCAGTCGCTGTAAAAAATGGTTTGCTGCGACATCTGGCGACGCAGCAGGATAATCAGTCACATAGCTCATAAACACCTCCAGGAATGAGTCTTTACTCTACGGCGGAGACGCGGCTTTGACAGCTGGCAGAAATGCCAGATAACATTAAGATCATGACAAAACGCATTGAGCGCGGTGATGAATAATCCTCTGGTGGTTGTGCTGGCCTATGACGGACTCTGTACCTTTGAATTCGGTATTGCTGTCGAAATTTTCGCGCTGCCCCGCCCCGAGATGGGCGAGGAGTGGTATCGCTTTGCGGTGGCGGGTGTTGATCCCGGTGAGTTACGCGCAACGGGCGGCTTCAGGCTGGTAGTGGATGGCGGGCTGGAATTGCTGAGTGAGGCCGGAACGATCATCGTGCCCGGCTGGCGGGGGGCGGATGTTCCGGTGCCCGCCGCGCTGTGCGAGCAGCTTGTCGCGGCACATCGACGCGGGGCGAGGATCCTCTCTATCTGTTCCGGGGTCTTTGTGCTGGCCGCCGCAGGGTTACTCGACAACCGGCAGGCTACCACCCACTGGCGTTATACCGACCTGCTGCAACAGCGTTATCCCGCTATCAAGGTAACCCCTGACGTGCTGTATATTGATAACGGTGATGTATTGACCTCCGCAGGCAGCGCGGCGGGTATCGATCTTTGTCTGCACCTGGTGCGCCGGGATTATGGCAGCGTGGCGGCCAACCGCGTCGCGCGTCGGCTGGTGGTGTCGCCGCATCGCGACGGCGGGCAGGCCCAGTTTATTCAGCAGGCGGTGCCTGTCGCTTATGAAGGCCATCGGCTTGGGGCACTCTTCGACTACCTGCATGCCAGGCTTGCCGAGCCGCATACCGTTGAGTCGCTGGCAAAATTTGTCGGGATGAGCCCGCGTACCTTTTTGCGCCGTTTCAACGCCACTACCGGCAAGACACCCGCCCAGTGGTTGCTCCATGCCCGCCTGAGCCGCAGCCAGGATCTGTTGGAGAACAGCCAGCTGTCGATTGAGCGTATCGCGGAGGAGGTGGGGTTTGGCAGCGTGGCGACGATGCGTCATCATTTCAAAAATCAGCTGTCGACGACGCCTGCGGCATACAGGAGAGGGTTTTACTCTTCAGCAGAGTAATAATGGGCGATGTTGTTTAATGATTCTACAGGCGAGACAGCGAGCCTTTGATAAAAAAAATCCACGCCATAGCGTGGATTTTTTTCAGATCAGTTAACGCATCCGCAGATGCATGACCCTTAAACGTTAAACAGGAAGTTCATCACATCGCCATCTTTAACGATGTAGTCTTTCCCTTCTGCACGCATCTTGCCGGCTTCTTTCGCGCCTTGCTCACCCTTGTAGGTGATAAAGTCTTCAAAGGCGATGGTCTGGGCACGGATAAAGCCTTTCTCGAAGTCGGTGTGGATTTTACCCGCCGCCTGTGGTGCTGTCGCGCCGACAGGAATAGTCCAGGCGCGTACTTCTTTCACGCCAGCGGTGAAGTAGGTCTGCAGGTTCAGCAGCTGGTAACCGGCGCGGATCACGCGGTTCAGACCAGGCTCTTCCAGACCCATCTCAGCCATGAACTCTTCACGGTCGGCATCGTCCAGCTCGGCGATATCAGACTCGACAGCCGCACACACGGCCACGACCACAGAACCTTCCGCCGCTGCGATTTCACGCACTTTGTCCAGGTATGGGTTGTTTTCAAAACCGTCTTCATTGACGTTGGCAATGTACATGGTCGGCTTCAGGGTCAGGAAGCTCAGGTATTTGATCGCCGCTTTGTCTTCGTCAGTCAGGTTTTTCAGCGCGCGCAGCATGCCCGCGTTTTCGAGCTGTGGCAGACATTTTTCCAGCGCAGCCTGTTCCGCTTTCGCGTCTTTGTCGCCGCCTTTGGCTTTCTTCTGCACACGCTGCAGGGCGCGCTCGCAGGTATCCAGGTCAGCCAGTGCCAGCTCGGTATTGATGACCTCGATATCATCCGCCGGGTCCACTTTGTTGTTCACGTGGATGATGTTGTCGTTCTCAAAGCAACGCACAACGTGGCCGATCGCTTCGGTTTCACGGATGTTGGTCAGGAACTGGTTACCCAGGCCTTCACCTTTCGAGGCGCCTTTTACCAGGCCTGCGATATCCACGAACTCCATGGTGGTTGGCAGAATGCGCTGCGGTTTTACGATCTCCGCAAGCTGATCCAGACGCGGATCGGGCATGGGTACGACACCGGTGTTTGGCTCGATGGTACAGAACGGGAAGTTAGCCGCTTCGATGCCCGCTTTAGTCAGCGCGTTAAACAGGGTGGATTTGCCAACGTTAGGCAGACCAACGATACCGCATTTGAATCCCATTTCTGAATCACCTTAATGTCTTGATATTCAACACGTTAACATTAACGAGTCGAAGAAAAGTAAATAACTACGCCTATTATACACGTAACCCGCACCCTGCGGGGCAAAAAAGCCGTTTCGCGCCGCTTATTGCGCTTTGAAAGCGTGAAGACGGTTGGTGGCTTTGGTTAAACCATCCTGCAACCAGATTTCGGTGCAACGCGCCGCTTCGTCTACCGCCTCGTCGATCAGTTTCTGCTCGGAAACCGGTGGCTTACCCAGGACAAAACCAACAACTTTGTTTTTATCGCCCGGATGACCAATCCCCACGCGTAAGCGATGGAAGTTAGGGTTATTGCCCAGTTTGCTGATGATGTCTTTTAAGCCGTTGTGCCCGCCGTGGCCGCCACCAAGTTTGAATTTCGCCACGCCCGGCGGCAGATCCAGTTCGTCATGCGCCACCAGGATCTCATCTGGATTGATGCGGTAAAAGGTCGCCATCGCGGCCACCGCTTTACCGCTTAAATTCATAAACGTCGTGGGCACCAGCAGACGCACATCGGCGCCAGCCAGGTTAACGCGAGAGGTAAACCCGTAGAATTTAGGCTCTTCACGCAGAGGGGCGCGTAACCGCTCGGCCAGCAGATCAACATACCAGGCGCCAGCATTATGGCGGGTGGCAGCATATTCCGCGCCAGGGTTAGCCAGGCCGACAATCAGTTTAATCGTCACGTTTTTGTTCCTGAAAGTGCTAAGTCTGGCGCGTAGTGTACTGTCTGCCGCGTCGGTTGACAAAATTCTGCTAAGCGACACGTAGAAACTGAATAATCCCGGAGCTGAACCATTAGAATTTCATGCTACTCAAAGGCTTATTTGTAAAGTTTTGTTGCACCGAAGTACGTATTTGTGATCGTTGACGCAATCCGCAAAACGGGTGGTGTCTATACTTTACACACAAGGAATAGGGAGATTATTCCCTTACAACCCAAAGTTCCGGAGGTGCTATATGAAACGCAAAAACGCTTCGCTACTCGGTAACGTGTTGATGGGGTTGGGATTAGTCGTCATGGTTGTCGGCGTCGGTTATTCCATTTTAAACCAGCTTCCGCAACTTGACCTGCCACAATACTTCGCTCATGGCGCAGTGCTGAGCATCTTCCTGGGGGCGGTGCTTTGGCTGGCCGGGGCTCGCGTCAGTGGCCACGAACAGGTCTGCGACCGCTACTGGTGGGTGCGCCATTACGATAAACGCTGCCGTCGCGAACAGCATAAGCACAGCTAACCTGTGACAGCGCGAAAAACGGTTTCTTCGGAAGCCGTTTTTTTTTGCCTTTTTTCTTGACCCTCACGTAACGTAAGGCACCAGAGTGACCGCGTTGGCAAGATAAAAGGAGCAGCGATGTTAATTCAGGTTGGCCTGTTGGCGAAGCGAGCGGGGATCACCGTTCGGACATTACACCATTATGAGCAAACCGGCTTGCTGCTTCCCTCTGCCAGAAGTGCGGCAGGTTACCGTCTTTATACCCTCGCGGATGTACAGCGGCTACACCGTATCCAGGTGTTAGCCAAAGCGGGGCTGGAGCTTGCCGAAATTAAAGAGGTTCTCGATCGGGATCCGCGCTCCATGGTGGATCTCCTGGACGCGCAAATCGCGCTGCTGGATAAACAGATGCGCAGCATTCAGACGCTGCGCGAGCAGCTCGTGAGTTTGCATAGCGCGCTGGCCGCAGGCACCGAGCCCGATCTGGAATCCTGGTTACAGACGCTGGAGTTAATGACGATGTACGATCGCTGGTTCAGTAAAGAAGAGTTACAGGCATTACCGTTTGCGCAGCAGAGTGACACCCTGGCAGAGATCTGGGCAGGGCTGGTGGCTGAAGCCCGGCGCATGCTGGCGGAGAAGGTGGATGTTGCCGACCCACGCGCTACCGGGCTGGCTACGCGCTGGATGACGCAGCTTGAGCAGGATACCGCGGGCAACCCCGACTTCCTGACCCGCCTGAATGAGATGCACAGCGTGGAGCCGCAAATGCGTGAGCAGACAGGAATCGACGCTGACATCCTCGATTTCATCACACGTGCCTTCGCCGAGAGCAAGCTGGCTATCTGGCACCGCTACCTGACCCCCGAGGAGATGGCGTTTACCCGTGCGCACTATTTTGATCGCATGATGGAGTGGCCTGCACTGGTGGCAAAACTGCATCAGGCAAGCCGGGAAGGGGTGCAGGCAGAGAGCCCGGAAGCACAGCGGCTGGCGGAAAACTGGCTGGCGCTGTTCCAGTCTTACGCAGGGGATAATCCTGCAACTCAGCAAAAATTCCGCGAGGCGATGCAGCAGGAGCCGCATCTGATGAAAGGGACCTGGATGACGCCTGCTGTGCTCGAGTGGCTTCAGCAGGCGATCGGTATCATGATGCAGCGCCGGATGTCACAGATCCGCTAACGCTGCCTCACGGTCAGGATAGAACGCCAGACGCCCCGCAATGGGCTGAACCCCTGCGCGCGCCATCGTGCGCAGGGGCTGGAATTCGAGATTGGTCACCCGCAGTTCACAGCCTTCCGGCAGACGTTGGACAAAACGCTGGAAGGCGTCCAGCCCGCCGGCATCCAGCACCGGGACCGCATCCCATTTCAGCACCACGACACGTTTCCCCGCAATGCGCGACTCCAGCTCGCTGAACAATCCTTCCGCGGCGGCAAAAAATAGCGGACCGATGACTCGCAGCACCAGCACGTCTTCCGGCGTGGCGACATTGACACTGGCCAGGCGGGTCATACGGGCAATGCGACGCATAAACAGTAATGATGCCAGCACAATCCCGACGCTTATCGCAATGACCATGTCAAACAGCACCGTCAGCGACATGCAGATCAGCATTACGATGATGTCGTCTTTGGGGGCGCGGCGCAGCAGGTTGATGACTTTATGTGCCTCGCTCATGTTCCATGCCACCATCAGCAGCAGGGCGGCCATGGCCGAGAGCGGCAGCCAGGAGAGCAAGGGTGCCAGCACCAGCAGGGCGAGGATCACCAGAACCGAATGGACCACCGCCGAGACCGGCGACGTTGCGCCCGCGCGCACGTTGGCCGCGGAACGGGCGATGGCCGCTGTGGCGGTAATGCCGCCGAAGAACGGGGCGATAATATTCCCCAGCCCCTGGCCGACCAGCTCGCTGTTGGCTTTATGTTTGGTGCCTGTCATGCCGTCCAGCACCACGGCGCAGAGCAGCGACTCAATCGCCCCCAACATCGCCATCGAAAATGCGGCTGGCAGCAGGGCGCGCAGAGAGTCCCAGCTTAAAGTAAAGCTCGAGCCGGGCAGATCCCACGGCAGCACCAGCTGGGGCAGAAGCTGCGGGATACCGTTACCCTGGGAGCCATCCGCCAACACATAGTGGAACTGCGAGCCGATAGTGGCGACGTGGCCGCCCAGCAGATTGACTATCCCCATTACCGCGCAGCCCAGCAGCAGGGCGGGCAGGTGTCCAGGCAGGCGAATGCCCAGCCGTGGCCAGAGGATCAGCGTGCCCAGGGTCACCACGCCAATCGCCGCATCGCCCAGGTTTGTCGTCGGCAGCGCCATCGCCAGCGCCCCCACTTTTTGCAGGTAATGCTCCGGCACGTGGGCCATCTGTAAGCCTAGGAAATCCTTAATCTGCATGGTGCCGATGGTGATGCCGATCCCGGAGGTAAAGCCCAGGGTCACGGAAAGTGGAATGTACTCAATCAGCCTGCCAAAGCGCGCCAGACCGAACAAAATCAAAAATACCCCGGACATCAGGGTCGCCACCAGCAATCCGCCCAGACCAAACTGCTGAGAAACCGGATAGAGGATCACCACAAAGGCCGCGGTCGGCCCGGAGACGCTGAAGCGCGACCCACCGGTCAGGGCAATCACAATCCCGGCGACGGCGGCAGTGTAGAGGCCATACTGCGGCGCTACGCCGCTGCCAATGGCCAGCGCCATCGCCAGCGGAATGGCAATGATACCGACGGTGATCCCGGCGATCAGGTCACGAGTGAAGCGTGACAGGGTATATTTCTCTTTCCAGCAGGCGTCGATGAGGGCGCGGAAGGGAAGAACATGAGAGGAAGCGTTTTTCACAATCATCATCCATGTGCGCATCATCTGTCATATCAATGGCAGGTGAAGGAGGCATTAATCATACAAATAAATACCACAGACAAAAAAACCCGCCGTAGCGGGTTTTCTGACTGCGTCCGATTAGTGTTCGAACATTGCAGAGATAGACTCTTCGTTGCTGATACGACGAATCGCTTCTGCCAGCATCCCGGACAGGGTCAAAGTACGCACGTTTGGCAGCGCTTTGATCTCGTCGCTCAGTGGGATGGTGTCGCACACCACAACTTCATCAATAACGGAGTTGCGCAGGTTGTTCACGGCATTGCCGGAGAAGATCGGGTGAGTCGCGTAAGCGAATACGCGTTTAGCACCACGCTCTTTCAGCGCTTCGGCGGCTTTGCACAGAGTGCCGCCGGTGTCGATCATGTCGTCAACCAGCACGCAGTCACGGCCAGCAACGTCACCGATGATGTGCATCACCTGAGAAACGTTAGCGCGCGGACGACGTTTGTCGATGATCGCCATGTCGGTGTCATTCAGCAGTTTGGCGATAGCGCGAGCGCGAACCACGCCGCCGATGTCTGGAGAAACCACAATCGGGTTGTCCAGGTTCAGCTGCAGCATATCTTCCAGCAGGATTGGGCTGCCGAATACGTTATCAACCGGAACATCAAAGAAGCCCTGGATCTGCTCGGCATGCAGGTCAACTGTCAGAACACGGTCAACGCCAACACTGGAGAGGAAGTCAGCAACAACTTTTGCGGTAATTGGCACACGTGCGGAACGGACGCGACGGTCCTGACGGGCATAGCCAAAGTAAGGGATGACAGCAGTGATACGGCCAGCGGAAGCACGGCGCAGGGCATCGACCATAACAACCAGTTCCATCAGGTTGTCGTTAGTTGGAGCACAGGTGGACTGGATGATGAAAATATCACCACCGCGTACATTTTCGTTAATTTGTACGCTGACTTCGCCATCGCTAAAGCGACCTACGGCGGCGTCGCCAAGAGAAGTGTACAGGCGGTTGGCAATACGTTGTGCTAGTTCCGGGGTGGCGTTACCAGCAAAAAGCTTCATATCAGGCACGAGAAGAACCTCAGGCATGCGTCCAGTGGTGGATAGTTCGCCGTAAACTGTGCGGGCCAGGCGAATGCTATCCAGGCGGTGTATTAAAGAGCGCGATGCAACGTCTGGAACAAGGTGACGTTGTCACCGAAACTCAGATTGCGCCAGAATGGCCTGCTGTAGCGGGGAGATATTCATACCGCGCGCCACGAAACCATGCAGCCATTCTGGAGCCAGCTCGAGCACCTGACGTGCAGCGGATTCCGTATCAAATTCAGCAAAGACACAGGCTCCTGTGCCAGTCAGGCGCGACGGCGCGTATTCTAACAGCCAGGAAAGCGCTTCATCAACCTCGCGAAAACGTTTTCTTGCGATATCCTCGCAATCGTTGCTGAATTCACATTTTAATAACGTTTCTATTGACCGGACGGGCGTATCGCGTGGAAGGTCCGGATCTTTAAAGATAACCGGGGTGGGAATGCTGACGCCCGGGTGGGCGACCAGGTACCATTTTTCCGCGGGTTCGGCCGGGGAGAGGATCTCGCCCACCCCTTCGGCAAAGGCCGCATGCCCGCGGACAAACACCGGCACGTCGGCCCCGAGCGTTAACCCGAGCGCGGCCAGTTCATCCACCGAGAGATCGCAGCCCCACAGGTGATTGAGCACCACCAGCACGGTGGCGGCATTTGACGACCCGCCGCCGAGCCCACCGCCCATCGGCAGCCGTTTCTCCACGCGGATATCCGCGCCGCTGCCCGCAGGCAGACGTCCGCTTTGCTGCGCCGCCGCCATCAGCAGCCGGGCAGCCCGCACGATCAGGTTATCTTCATCGGCCACACCCTCCACCGGAGTGAGCAGACGAAGCTGCCCATCCTGACGCGGCTCAATCGAAATGGTGTCGCCGTAGTCGATAAACTGAAACAGCGTCTGCAGGGTGTGATAGCCGTCCGCACGCTGGCCGGTGATGTATAAAAACAGGTTAAGTTTTGCGGGTGAAGGCCAGTGGGTCATCATTTGACAATCCAGTTATCCATCTTCAGCTTGATGCGCTGGCCGCCTTCGGTCAGTTCCAGGCTGGTTGGCAGAGCCGGTTTGGTGTTGCTGTCGTAGCCGCCGTAGACCACGTGCCAGTTTTTACCGTTCTGGCTGTAGTTCACTTCACTCAGACGGTACTGATCGTCGAGTTTGTAGTCGGTGGCGTCGCCCGGCAGACCAAGGATCCACTGGCGCAGGCTGGTAATCGGAATTGGCATCCCGGTCAGCTTGCCGATCATCTCTTCGGCATCGGTGCCGGTATATTTCTGCCCTTTGTTATCGGTGATTTGCGCGCTGCCTGGCTGGGCAATCAGCTCCATCTCGGTGCTCCCCACCGGGTTGAGCAACAGCAGGCGATAGCGATCCTGGCCGGTCTGCTGCCAGAAGAAGCGGGCATACACTTTCTGCTGATCCGACAGATACGCAAAGGCACCGCGGGTCTGGTACTGGTTTAAACCACGCACCTCCTGCTGGTGCTGACGCCACTGCGGTGAGTCAGGGCTTTTGCCTGGCCCTTTGGGCGGCGTAATGGAACATGCGGTAAGTACCAGCGCGGCGAGGGGCAGGAGGCGAATCAGTCTGGTCATAATAATGACAAATCCTTGAGATACGTGGCGGTTATAGTTCTTAATGCTAGCGCCCGTATGCGGCAGCGTCTACGCTCAAGTTATCCTAAATCATAGAATTAACCATGCTACTTCAGGTTCAGAGGCGTTGGCTGCATCGCGAACTTTTTTGGTTAATATGAACTGGTAACCTATTACTCCGAAAGGGGGCAGTCTCTTTTATTGATCTCGCGCATCCTGTATGATGCGCCCTGCTAACCCTATTAACGCTGGTACTACTCCCGCTCATATGACCCTTTTAGCACTCGGTATTAACCACAAAACGGCCCCGGTTTCACTGCGAGAACGCGTCACGTTTTCGCCGGATACGCTCGACCAGGCGCTGGAAAGTCTGCTTGCCCAGCCGATGGTGCAGGGGGGCGTGGTGCTGTCGACGTGCAACCGTACTGAGCTCTATCTCAGCGTGGAAGAGCAGGATAACCTGCACGAAGCGTTGATCCGCTGGTTATGCGAATACCACAACCTGAACGAAGAAGAGCTGCGTAACAGCCTCTACTGGCATCAGGATAACGATGCGGTCAGCCATCTGATGCGCGTGGCCAGCGGCCTTGATTCGCTGGTACTCGGCGAGCCGCAGATCCTCGGGCAGGTTAAAAAAGCGTTTGCCGACTCGCAAAAAGGCCACCTTAAGGCCAGCGAGCTGGAGCGCATGTTCCAGAAATCCTTCTCTGTCGCCAAGCGAGTGCGAACCGAAACTGACATTGGCGCCAGTGCCGTTTCCGTTGCGTTTGCCGCCTGTACGCTGGCGCGACAGATCTTTGAATCCCTCTCGACGGTCTCTGTGCTGCTGGTCGGCGCAGGCGAAACCATTGAGCTGGTCGCGCGTCATCTGCGCGAGCACAAAGTGAAGAAGATGATTATCGCTAACCGCACCCGTGAACGCGCCCAGGCGCTGGCGGATGAGGTCGGCGCGGAAGTGATTGCCCTCAGCGACATCGACGCCCGTCTGAACGAGGCGGATATCATCATCAGCTCCACCGCCAGCCCGCTGCCGATTATCGGCAAAGGCATGGTAGAGCGCGCCCTTAAGTCCCGTCGCAATCAGCCGATGCTGCTGGTGGACATCGCCGTTCCGCGTGATGTCGAACCGGAAGTGGGCAAGCTGGCGAACGCCTATCTCTACAGCGTGGACGATCTGCAAAGCATCATTTCCCACAACCTCGCCCAGCGCAAAGCGGCGGCGGTGCAGGCCGAAACGATTGTCGAGCAGGAAACCAGCGAATTTATGGCCTGGCTGCGCGCGCAAAGCGTCAGCGAGACGATTCGCGAATACCGCGGTCAGGCGGAACAGGTACGTAATGAACTGACTGCCAAAGCGATGGCGGCCCTGGAGCAGGGCGGCGATCCGCAGGTCATCATGCAGGAACTGGCATGGAAACTGACCAACCGTTTGATCCATGCCCCAACCAAATCACTTCAACAGGCTGCCCGTGACGGGGACGACGAACGCCTGAATATTCTGCGCGACAGCCTCGGGCTGGAATAGCGCGCCATACCCATTTTATAATTAAAAGGTGCACTTACGCCTATGAAGCCCTCTATTGTCGCCAAACTGGAAGCGCTGCACGAGCGCCATGAAGAAGTTCAGGCGCTGCTCGGCGATGCCGCGACCATTGCTGACCAGGAACGTTTCCGCGCCCTGTCGCGCGAATATGCACAATTAAGTGACGTTGCGCGCTGCTTTACCGCCTGGCAACAGGTTCAGGAAGATATTGAAACCGCGCAGATGATGCTCGACGACCCGGAAATGCGCGAGATGGCGCAGGAAGAGTTGCAGGAAGCGAAAGTCCGCTCCGAAGAGATGGAGCAGCAGCTTCAGGTGCTTCTGCTGCCAAAAGATCCGGACGATGAGCGCAACGCCTTTGTCGAAGTCCGCGCCGGAACCGGCGGGGATGAAGCGGCCCTGTTTGCCGGGGATCTGTTCCGTATGTACAGCCGCTATGCTGAATCCCGCCGCTGGCGTGTGGAGATCATGAGCGCTAACGAAGGCGAACATGGTGGCTACAAAGAAGTGATCGCCAAAATCAGCGGCGAGGGCGTATACGGTCGCCTGAAGTTTGAGTCCGGCGGCCATCGCGTCCAGCGCGTCCCGGCCACCGAATCCCAGGGGCGTATCCACACCTCCGCCTGCACCGTGGCGGTCATGCCTGAGCTGCCGGAAGCTGAGCTGCCGGATATCAACCCGGCGGATCTGCGTATCGATACCTTCCGCTCCTCCGGCGCGGGCGGCCAGCACGTTAACACCACCGATTCCGCGATCCGTATTACCCACCTGCCAACCGGCATCGTGGTGGAGTGTCAGGACGAACGTTCCCAGCATAAAAACAAAGCCAAAGCGCTCTCGGTGCTGGGTGCCCGTATCCATGCCGCAGAGATGGCGAAACGCCAGCAGGCGGAAGCCTCAACCCGTCGCAACCTGCTGGGCAGCGGCGATCGCAGCGATCGCAACCGCACCTATAACTTCCCGCAGGGTCGTGTGACCGATCACCGCATCAACCTGACCCTCTATCGTCTGGATGAGACGATGGAAGGCAAACTGGATCTGCTGATCGAACCTATCGTGCAGGAGTACCAGGCCGACCAGCTGGCAGCGCTGGCAGAGCAGGATTAATGGATTTTCAGCACTGGCTACAGCAGGCGATAAGCACGCTGGCGGGGGGCGAAAGCCCCCGTCGCGATGCGGAGATCCTGCTGGAGCATGTGACGGGTAAAGCACGCACCTGGATTCTTGCTTTTGGCGAAACGCAGCTGACTGCTGACCAGCAGGCTCAGCTTGACGCACTTCTGGCGCGCCGCAAAACCGGTGAGCCGGTGGCGCACCTGGTGGGCGAGCGTGAGTTCTGGTCGCTGCCGCTCTATGTCTCTGCTGCAACTTTAATTCCCCGTCCCGATACCGAATGCCTGGTTGAGCAGGCGCTGGCGAGATTGCCCGCCACCCCCGCGCGCATTCTGGATCTCGGCACCGGCACCGGGGCCATCGCTCTGGCGCTGGCCAGCGAGCGTTCGGACTGTCAGGTGACGGCAGTAGATCTCATGCCCGATGCGGTGGCGCTGGCACAGCGTAACCTTGAGCGCCTGGCGTTAGAGAACGTGACGGTGCAGCAGAGCAGCTGGTTTACCGCCCTCGCTGACCAGCAGTTCGAGATGATCGTCAGTAACCCGCCCTATATCGATGAGTGCGATCCGCATCTCGGCGAAGGGGATGTGCGCTTTGAACCGCGCAGCGCGCTGGTTGCGGCGGATCACGGACTGGCAGATCTCAGCCATATTATTATCCAGTCTCGCCAACACCTGGCCAGCAATGGCTGGCTGCTGCTGGAGCATGGCTGGACGCAGGGCGAAGCGGTGCGCAATCTCTTCCGGCAGGCCGGTTTTGCCCAGGTCGAAACCTGTCGCGACTATGGCGGCAACGAGCGCCTGACCGTGGGCAAATGGCATGAATAGCTTCTCTGTACTGACCGCCCTGCACCTGACGGCAGTCGTCCTGACCGTCAGTTTTTTTGCGCTGCGTTACTGGTGGCGTTACAGCAATAATGCCCTTATCAACGCGCGCTGGGTGCGGGTTCTGCCGCACTGCATCGACACCGTGCTGTTTCTTTCCGGCGCAGGGTTGATGTGGGTGACCGGTTATCTGCCGTTTACAGATGAAGGGTCATGGCTGACTGAAAAGCTGTTTGGCGTTATCATCTACATCGTTTTGGGTTTTATTGCGCTGGGACGTCATCGTCCGCGCAGCCAGCAGGCGGGGTTTGTTGCCTTTCTGCTGGGGCTGGTGGTGCTGTACATCATCATTAAACTCGCCACCACAAGAATACCGATACTGGGGTAAGTCATGGAGTCCTTGGCCGATTTCGAATTTAACAAAGTGCCGCTGTGCGATGGAATGATTAAGGTATCAGAGATGATCCGCGATGATTTCATTTCGCAATACGTCTACGATGAACTGGAGAAACTGGTGAGTCTGGCGCGTGAAGAGATTAATCAGGCGCGTCCTCAGGACTGGCAACTGGAGAAACTGATTGAGCTTTTTTATGGCGAGTGGGGCTTTTGCGATACGCGTGGCGTGTATCGGCTCTCCGACGCGCTGTGGCTCGATCAGGTACTGAAAAACCGTCAGGGCAGCGCTGTCTCCCTGGGGGCGATTTTATTATGGGTAGCGCACCGTCTTGATATTCCGCTGGTGCCGGTCATCTTCCCGACGCAGATGCTGCTGCGCGCCGAGTGGCTGGACGGCGAGATGTGGTTAATCAATCCCTTTAATGGCGACACGCTCGACGATCACACGCTGGATGTCTGGCTGAAGGGCAACATCAGCCCGATGGCGGAGCTCTACAACGAAGATCTGGACGAAGCGGATAACGCCGAGGTAGTCCGCAAGCTGCTGGATACGCTGAAGTCAGCGCTGATGGAAGAGCGGCAGATGGAGCTGGCCTTGCGTGCCAGTGAGGTGCTGCTGCAGTTTAACCCGGAAGATCCGTACGAGATCCGCGACCGCGGCCTTATCTACGTGCAGCTTGAGTGTGACCACGTTGCGCTGAATGATTTGAGTTATTTTGTTGAGCAGTGTCCGGAAGATCCGATCAGCGAAATGATCCGCGCGCAGATTAATTCCATCGCGCACAAACAGATTACACTGCATTAATCTTAATTCTGATTCACACCTGAATAAGGCGATCCTATGAAACAAAAAGTGGTTAGCATTGGCGATATCAACGTGGCGAACGACCTGCCGTTCGTGCTGTTCGGCGGCATGAACGTACTGGAATCCCGCGACCTCGCGATGCGTATCTGCGAACACTACGTGACCGTGACCCAGAAGCTGGGTATCCCGTACGTGTTCAAAGCCTCTTTTGACAAAGCCAACCGCTCCTCTATTCACTCTTACCGCGGCCCGGGCCTGGAAGAGGGGATGAAAATTTTCCAGGAGCTGAAGCAGACCTTTGGCGTAAAAGTGATCACCGACGTCCATGAAGCAAGCCAGGCGCAGCCTGTGGCAGACGTGGTTGACGTGATCCAGCTGCCCGCGTTCCTTGCCCGTCAGACCGATCTGGTCGAAGCGATGGCGAAAACCGGCGCTGTTATCAACGTGAAAAAACCGCAGTTCGTCAGCCCAGGCCAGATGGGGAACATCGTCGATAAGTTTATCGAAGGCGGTAACGACCAGGTGATCCTCTGCGACCGTGGTTCCAACTTCGGTTATGACAACCTGGTGGTCGACATGCTGGGCTTCAGCGTGATGAAAAATGTCTCTAACCAGTCGCCGGTCATCTTCGACGTGACCCACTCCCTGCAGTGCCGCGACCCGTTTGGTGCAGCTTCCGGCGGCCGTCGTGCGCAGGTTACCGAACTGGCGCGCGCCGGTATGGCGACCGGTCTGGCGGGCCTGTTTATCGAAGCGCATCCGGATCCTGCCAACGCCAAGTGCGACGGCCCATCCGCGCTGCCGCTGGATAAGCTGGAGCCGTTCCTGAAGCAGATCAAGGCGATTGACGATCTGGTCAAGAGCTTTGAAGAGCTGGATACGTCCAACTAATTTGATGAAAGAAAAAACCCGCCGAGGCGGGTTTTTTTATGCCCGGCGGCGCTGCGCTTGCGCGGGCCTCCGGGTTCGGTGGTAATACTGCGTCACGCAAATATCGTCATCAGATAGGCCGCAAACAATGCCATGTGCGCCGCACCGTTGAGCACATTGGTGCGCCCGGTGGAAAACGAAATCTGGCACAGCAGCAGCGACGCCACCATCACAATCATCTCTGGTGCCCCCAGGCTGAACTGCAGCTCGTTACCGGTGAGGAAGGCGATCAGCGTCACCACCGGCACGGTCAGGGAGATGGTCGCCAGCACCGAGCCAAAGAAGAGGTTCATGGCACGCTGCACCTGGTTGTTCAGCACGGCACGTAATGCTCCCAGCCCTTCCGGGGAGAGGATCAGCAGCGCCACAAGGAAGCCGGTAAAGGCCACCGGCGCGTTCATCGCCGTCAACAGCGTCTCCAGCGGCGCCGCATTCATCTTGGTAACCGCAATGACCGCAATCAGATGCACCACCAGCCAGACCGTATGCCACAGGCTGCTGTGCGCGGACGGCTTGCCGTGGTGCGGGTCATCGTCGTCGCTCTCATCTTCATGCTCATACACGAACAGGCTCTGGTGCGTTTTGGTCTGGATCAGCAGAAACACGCCGTACATCGCCGCAGAAATCAGCGCCACGAGCAGGGCCTGACCGGTAGTGAAATTGGCCCCCGGCAGCGCCATCGGGAATACCAGCACGATAATCGCCAGCGGGAAGAGGGCGATCAGGTACTGCTTAATACCAAATAGGTTCAGATATTGCGTCGCGAATTTGCGCCCGCCCAGCAGCAGCGAGAAGCCGACCAGCCCGCCGGTGACAATCATAATGATGGAGTAGAGCGTATCGCGCATCAGGGTAGGCGCCGCATCACCGGTCGCCATCAGGGCGGAAATAAGGCTCACTTCGAGAATAACGACGGAAAGACTTAAAATCAGGGAACCGTAAGGTTCGCCCAGGCGGTGGGCCAGCACGTCGGCATGGCGTACAACGCTAAAAGCACTGCTCAGAATACCCACGAGGGCCAGAATATTAATCCCGATGACCACTGGCAGTGACTGCGCGCTTCCCCAGAAGAGCAGCACGGCCAGGGCCAGCACCGGGAAAATGAGAGACGTCTCCTTATGACGGGTTTTCACCGTCTCGTGTGCGGTTGTCATGTATTTCTCCGTTTTGGCAGGTGCTTGTAATTATAGATAGAAAAAGAGGAGGTTAAATTAACAGATCGCCGTTAATCTCTGAGTATCTTTTACTTAATTTTACGGTACAGGGGAATTATTTCACGAGAGCGTCATAATAATATATTTTTGTTAAATAGGGTCTTAATAACAGTGCATTAAGAAAATGAAACTCAGAATTATAGATTCGACTGGAAGCCCGCGGCATTGTCGACCACACTTATTAAGTGAATAAAAAGAGGGGGTTGCTATGCCATACAAATCGAAAACTGATTTACCGGATAACGTTAAGAACGTACTGCCTACCCACGCGCAGGATATCTACAAAGAAGCCTTTAACAGCGCCTGGGATCAGTACAAAGATAAAGAGGACCGTCGGGGCGATGACAGTCGTGAGGAGACCGCTCACAAGGTGGCCTGGGCGGCGGTGAAGCAGGACTACGAAAAGGGAGACGATGATAAGTGGCATAAGAAGAAATAGTCATTGCTTAGTTAGCTGTGCTTAATAGTTTGCACCGTCGGCTTTGACTTTTAAGGCGGTCGGCCTCGCGCTCTGTTGCACCCGGCGAGATTATTGCATATCGTCACCCTACTGCTTTCTAATTGAGCAGTAAAAGGACCCGGAAGGTTCATAAAGTGAGGGCAGGGATGCAGGCAGTGGCGGAGGTGCAATATGTTAACGCGAGATTTTCTTATGAAGGCCGACTGCAGAACGGCCTTTGGTGCGATCGAAGAGTCGCTTCTGTGGTCAGCCGAGCAGCGCGCAGCGTCGCTGGCTGCGACCCTGGCCTGCCGTCCGGACAACGGTCCGGTATGGCTCTTCGGCTATGGTTCCCTGATGTGGAACCCGGCGCTGGAGTATGTTGAATCGGCAACCGGGACGCTTCCGGGCTGGCATCGTGCCTTCTGTTTGCGCCTGACCGCCGGACGCGGCAGCGCCTGCCAGCCAGGCCGTATGCTTGCACTAAAAGAGGGCGGACGCACCACCGGCGTGGCCTACCGTCTGCCGGATGCGACCCTGGAAGAGGAGCTGGCGCTGCTATGGAAGCGTGAGATGATCACGGGCTGCTATATGCCGAGCTGGTGTCGGCTGGAGCTGGATGATGGACGCACCGTTAACGCCCTGGTCTTTATTATGGACCCGCGCCATCCGCTGTTTGAGGCCGACACGCGCGCGCAGGTCATCGCCCCGCTGATCGCTGCCGCCAGCGGCCCGCTTGGCACCAACGCACAATATCTCTTCTCGCTCGATCAGGAGCTGACGCGTCTCGGCATGCAGGATGATTGTCTGAACGAGCTGGTATCGCGGGTGCGGGCACTGCTGGATAACGAATCGCCGGAAAGCCAGCTGCGCCCCGGCTTTGCCTGAAAAAAAGCCCGGTGACAGTGCGCCACCGGGCGAAGAGTGATCATGCTGCGACGTAGCTGATGGAGTGCTCAAGCGACTGGCTGTGGCTGTCGATGAGCACCTCCCAGGTTCCGGTATAAGGCACCGTGAGCCAGGCGCTGTCCCTGTTCTGTACGCTTAAAATATCTGCCTGCGTTTTACGTGGCGCTTTGTTACTCATCAGATGAATATGACAACGCTCTGAGCAGCGCACCACTACCGTATCCCCGCCAAACAACTTCAGACTTGCTTTTACCAGTGCCATTTTTTACCCCGTATCCGGAAACAACGCTCTCCTTGCGGCTAATCCTGAGCGTGATGTTGTTCACAATTCACTCATGGCATAACACCAAAGGGGAGGGGGCGGAGTGCTGATTTTGATCAAAAAATGGCATAAGCCTTAAACAAAAATGACAAAATGCCTGAAAGTGCGCAGCGGACATCGCTTTACGCGGCTTTCAGGCAGCGGATTAACATTAAATGCGGAAATGACCGGCGGTTTCAGCGAGGTCGCCTGCCTGACCCTGCAGGGCGCTGGCGGCGGCAGCCGACTGCACCACCAGTTCGGCGTTTTGCTGCACCATGCTGTCCAGATTGAGCACCGCGCGGTTAATCTCCTGAATGCCTTTCATCTGCTCGCTGGTCGCCACGGTGATCTCCCGCATGATCCCCGACATGCTGCCAATGCTGGTGACGATCTCATTCATGCTCTGCCCGGCAAGATGCACATAGCGCGAACCGGTCGCCACGCTGTCGGTGGTGGAGTCGATCAGGCTTTTGATCTCTTTTGCCGCCTGGGCGCTGCGGCTGGCGAGATTGCGCACTTCGCCCGCCACCACGGCAAAGCCGCGTCCTTGCTCACCGGCACGTGCCGCTTCAACCGAGGCGTTCAGCGCCAGAATATTGGTCTGGAAAGCAATGCCGTCAATCACGCTGGTGATGTCGCCAATTTTGGTCGAGGCGGCTTCGATGGACTGCATGGTGGTGATCGCCTGCGACACCACGTTGCCGCCCCGCGTCGCGGCCTCGGCAGCTTTGCCCGCCTGCTCGTTCGCCACGGCGGCAGATTCGGTGGACTGCGCCACGGAGGCGGTGATCTGCTCCACGGCGCTGGCGGTTTCACGCAGGCTGGAGGCGGCCCGCTCGGTGCGGCCAGAGAGATCCTGGTTCCCGGCGGCAATCTCCTGGGCGGCGTTCTTCACCGAGGCGCTGGCGTCGCGCAACTGCACCATCACCACCGCGAGTTTATCGCTGAAGGCGTTAAAGGCATGGGCGATCTGCGCCACCTCATCGTCACCTTTCTCCGGCAGACGCTGGGAGAGATCGTTGGTGCCATTGGCAATGGCGTGCATCGCATCGCGAATATCCGACAGGCGCTTCAGCAGGCGGGCAATCACGAAATGCACAACCACCGCGCTGAGCAGCACCAGCACAACCAGCGACAGGGAGGAAGCTTTCAGCAGGGTGCGCATACCTGTCGTCGCATCATCGCTGTCAAGCGCGACAATCAGCTGCCACTGGGTACCAGCAATCGGGGTTGCGGAGAAGGTTTTCGCCACGCCGTTGTACTCCCCCTCGGCGCTGTTGCCATTCTTCAGCGCAGCCAGATCGACGCCGCTGATGACCGCTTTAAAAGGCTTTAAGGTCAGCTCGGGATCGCTGGCGGCGATGACCGAACCCTCGCTGTCAACCAGCAGCCCGCTGCTGGCTGGCGTCGGATGGATGCCGCGCACGTTGGCGATCACGCTGTCCATCGCCACATCGCCCGCCAGTACCGCTTTCAGCTCGCCGTTCTCTTTCACCGGCACGGCGAAAGTGACCACCAGCTTTTTGGTGCCGGTATCCACATACGGGGCGGTGACGATGGCGCGATCCTCTCTCACCGCCTGCTGATACCACGGACGCACCGTTGGATCGTAGTCGGCAGGTACCCCTTCAGGGTTGGAAAACTTCGCGGTTTTGCTGGCGTAGCCGGCATAGACGTTGATAAACCCGCCCGCCTGCGCCAGCTGTTTAAACATCGGTACCGGATCGTCGCTCAGGACGACGTTCTGCAGGGAGCTGATCACCAGCGTCTTGCTGCTGACCCAGTCGGCAATCGCCATGCTGTGGCTGGCGCTGGTGCTGGCCAGTATCGAACGTTGGGACTGTTGATTATCCTGACGCGTGACCTGGAAATTAATCACGGTATTCAGTAAAAGCGCGGCGATCAGACATCCGACCGTCGCCGCAATAATACGAGCGCGAATTGACCTGAACATAATGAAATACCTGCTGTGTTGTTGTAAAAAGCCTATCGGCATCGGGCAGGCAAACTTGAAGCTGGAACCGCGCTCATAAGAAAAAAATATTTTTTCTAATGGATTATTAGAAAGTTAATAGTTTATCCGCGGATAGCGTCCACTGTGCCAGCTCCACCAGGGTACCAATCTCCACCCCGTCGATCAGCGGCAGGGCGCTGATACCGCGGCCATCGGTGCAGGTTTTGCACAGCTTCACCGGCACGTTTTGCGCCGTCAGGATCTCCAGCATCTGCTGAATGTTATAGCCCTCCGCCGGTTTTTGCCCACGCAGTCCGGCAGTGACCGCGTCGGACATCAAAAACAGGCGCAGATCCAGGTCGCTCTCTTGCTCGCGTAAGGCAATCGCCAGTCGCAGGCTGTTGAACAGCGATTCGCTGCCATAGGCCGCACCGTTAGCGACAATCACAATCTTCTGCATGTTGACTCCTGAATAATGAAAAGGCATGAAAATTGCTTCTCTCTTCGGCAGACACTGACCCGGGAGAGTAAGCATGACGATAAACACAGGCCGTCCACCCGGCGCCACGGAATGGTTCCAGCAGGCCAGGCTGCTGCGTAAACAGCAGCTGTGCAAGCTGGCACAGCTGGGCACGCTGGTGAGCCGGATCAGCCATCTTGCGCACATGCTACAGTGCGAGCGGGGCGCCTCCAACATCTGGCTCTGTTCCGAAGGGGCGCTCTACGCCCTTGAGTGTAAAGCCAGCCGCGCGCTGGTTGACGAGCATGTGCAGGCGCTGCACCAGGCGCTCGGCTCGCCGGTGATGGCCAGTGGCGCCCTGTGCGAGCGGGTGGCCAACGCCCTGCAAAGTCTGGAGCAGCTTCCCGCGCTGCGTGAAGCGATTACGGCTTGCGCGCTGCCCGCTACGGCGGCGATGGAGCGTTATAGCCGTATGCTGCGAAACCTGCTCAGTATTGTGCCGCAACTCAATGACAGCATTGATGACCCGCAAATCGCGGGCAGATTTGTCGCGCTCTACAGTCTGATGCAGGGCAAAGAGCTGGTGGGGCAGGAGCGGGCCATGGGAGCGATTGGCTTTACCCAGGGCTTTTTCAGCGATGAGATGCGCCAGACACTGGTAGACAGAATCGACGGCCAGCAAACCTGTTTCGAGGTCTTCCTCTCCCTGACCCCTCCCAGCCTGCACGATCCTTTCAACCTCAGCGTACCGGGGGCGGAGGTCGAACAGTTGCGCCGTCTGGCCTGTACCCGGCAACCCGCCGCGGATCAGGGTGTGCTGGCGCTGCACTGGTTCTCGCTGCAAACCGAACGCCTCGAACATCTGCGCACCCTGGAAGAGATGCAGATTGCCGATCTGATGCTGGCGGTGGAGTCGCTGATTAGCCAGGCTGACGACGAGCCGCGTGCAGAGCCGCAGACGGAAGAGCCGCTGGCCCTCTATCCGCAAAAGCCGCTGCTGCCGCTGGTGCGCCAGCAGGCGCAGGAGATCGAACAGCTCTCCCGCCAGCTGGCCTCGATGCGCGACACGCTGGAGGAGCGCAAGGTGATCGACAAGGCAAAAAGCGTGTTGATGACCCATCAGCAGATGAGTGAGGAGCAGGCCTGGTGCCAGCTGCGCAAGATGGCGATGGATAAAAATCAACGGATGGTGGATATCGCCCGCGCGTTGCTGACGGTCAAAGCCCTGTGGCAGCAGTAAATGCACCCCGGATGGGCAACGCCTGCATGGTTGAGGTGCGTTCTCGCTGTCGGCAGGCAGAAAAGCCCCGTCATTTAAGCCTTTAAAACCTGGCATCACCCTTGCATTAATCAACATAACAATTTTAACGACGCGCCAACGGCGGTGTGTCGTTCTTGAGGATAAAGGCGTCCTGCGGTGCTTCGGCACTGCCGGGCGCTTTTTTTTGCCATTTTTTCAGGAGTGAGCATGGTGGAATGGACAAGACGGCGTTTTTTACAGGCCAGTGCGCTGGCGGGCGGGGCGCTGATGCTGCCGGGACTGATGCAGGGCGTATGGGCCGCAGGCTCCGATAAACCGGAACTGGATACGGTGCGCGTCGGCTTTATCCCCCTGACCGACTGCGCGCCGCTGGCGATCGCGGCCTGGAAAGGGTTCGATAAGAAATATGGCTTCACCCTGGTGCCGAGCAAAGAGGCGAGCTGGGCGGCGGTACGCGACAAGCTGGTGGCTGGGGAGCTGGACGCGGCGCATATTCTCTATGGCCTGCTGTACGGCCTGGAGCTGGGGATCGCCGGTAAAGCCAAACCGATGGCCAACCTGATGACCCTCAACCGGAACGGGCAGGCGATCACCCTGTCGAGCGATCTGGCTCAGCAGGGCGTGCGCGACGTCGAGGGGCTGAAGAAGCTCATCGCCCGGGAGGCACCGGGCACCTACACCTTCGCCCACACCTTTCCCACCGGCACCCATGCCATGTGGCTCTACTACTGGCTGGCGAGCGCGGGAATCAATCCCTTCGACGACGTGCGCACCGTGGTGGTGCCGCCGCCGCAGATGGTGATGAACATGCGCATCGGCAATATGGTCGGCTTCTGCGTCGGCGAGCCGTGGAACGCCCGCGCCATTAACGATCGCATCGGCTTTACCGCTGCCACCTCCCAGTCCATCTGGCCGGAACACCCGGAAAAAGTGCTCGGCACCCGCCACGAGTGGGTAGAGCAATACCCGAACACTGCCCGGGCGCTGGTCAGCGCGCTACTGGAGGCCCAGCGCTGGATCGACGCCTCACCGCAGAACAAAGAGGAGACCGCGCAGCTGCTGGCCCGGCGCGCCTGGCTCAACACCAAAGAGCAGTACCTCACGGGCCGGATGCTGGGCGAATACGACAGCGGAACCGGCAACCGCTGGCAGGATGCCAACCCGATCCGCTTCTTTGAGGAGGGGGCGGTGAGCTACCCGTGGCACTCCGACGGAATGTGGTTCCTGACCCAGTTCCGCCGCTGGGGACTACTGAAAACCGACCCGGATTACGCCGCTATCGCCCAGCGCATCAACCGCACCGACATCTGGCAGGATGCCGCCACTGCCGTGGGCGGGATTCGCGCACCTTCATCGCCGTTGCGCACCAGCACCTTAATGGACGGCACCGTCTGGGACGGCACCGATCCGAAGGGTTACGCCAACCGTTTCGCCATTCACCGTACAGGGGCCTGATATGAAAAACGTCAACATTAAAGCCGCACCCGCCGTACCCGCCGAGCCGGTCAGCGGAGAAGTGATTACCCTGCCGCCGGTGCAGGTTCGCCGCCGCACTCCGGGATTTGCCCGCCGGACCAACGATCTGCACCAGCGCATCATTCCGGCGCTGCTTGGTCTGGGGTTACTGGTGATCGCCTGGCAGCTGGCGGCAATCAACAGCAAAGGGTTCCCGACGCCGCTCAGCACCCTGGACTCGGCCATCACGCTGTTTGCCGATCCGTTCTACCGCGATGGTCCCAATGACATGGGGGTGGGCTGGAACGTGCTGGCCTCGTTGCAGCGTGTCGCTATCGGCTTTGGCCTGGCAGCCATCGTCGGCATCCCGCTGGGCTTTATGATTGGCCGGTTTACCTTTATGTCCCGCATGTTCACCCCGCTGATTGCGCTGCTGCGCCCGGTCAGCCCGCTGGCCTGGCTGCCCATCGGCCTGCTGCTGTTCCAGAAGGCGGAACCTGCTTCCAGCTGGACCATTTTTATCTGCTCGATCTGGCCGATGGTCATCAACACCGCCGAAGGGGTGCGCCGTATTCCGGAAGATTACCTCAACGTGGCGCGGGTGCTGCAGCTCTCCGAGTGGACGGTGATGCGCCGCATTCTCTTCCCGGCCGTACTGCCTGCGGTACTCACCGGGGTGCGGCTCTCCATTGGCATCGCCTGGCTGGTGATCGTCGCCGCCGAGATGCTCACCGGGGGCTTGGGGATCGGCTTCTGGATCTGGAACGAGTGGAACAACCTCAACGTCGAAAACATTCTCATCGCCATCGTCATTATCGGCGTGGTGGGTTTGCTGCTGGAGCAGGGGCTGATGCTCATCGCCCGCCGTTTCAGCTGGCAGGAAAAATAAGGAGCACATGATGAAACCTCTCATTCAGGTCCAGGCCGTCAGCCAGCGTTTTTCCACCGCCAGCGGCGAGTTTCTGGCGTTGCAGAACGTCTCTTTTGATATTCACGAAGGGGAGACCATCAGCCTGATCGGCCACTCCGGCTGCGGCAAATCGACGCTGCTGAATCTGATCGCCGGTATCACGTTGCCGACAGAAGGCGGGCTTCTCTGCGATAACCGCGAGATCGCCGGGCCAGGGCCGGAGCGGGCGGTGGTGTTCCAGAACCACTCCCTGCTGCCGTGGCTCACCTGCTTCGACAACGTAGCGCTGGCGGTGGATCAGGTCTTCCGCCGCAGCATGAGCAAAGCCGAGCGGCGGGAGTGGATCGAACACAACCTCGAGCGGGTGCAGATGGGGCACGCCATCCACAAGCGGCCGGGGGAGATCTCCGGCGGCATGAAGCAGCGGGTGGGGATTGCCCGCGCCCTGGCGATGAAGCCAAAAGTGCTGCTGATGGATGAGCCGTTTGGCGCGCTGGATGCCCTGACCCGCGCCCATCTGCAGGATTCGGTGATGCACATTCAGCAGGAGCTGAACACCACCATCGTGCTGATCACCCACGATGTGGACGAAGCGGTGCTGCTCTCGGATCGGGTGCTGATGATGACCAACGGCCCGGCGGCAACAGTCGGCGAGATTTTGCGCGTCGATCTGCCGCGCCCGCGTAACCGGGTGCAGCTGGCGGAGGAGAACCGCTATCACCATATGCGCCAGCAGATCCTGCACTTCCTCTATGAAAAACAGCCGAAAGCGGCCTGAGGAGCATAACCATGCGCCTGGTCATCATTGGAAACGGACTGGCGGCAACGCGGCTGGTTGAGTCATTGACCGAGCGCGCGCCTGGCCGCTTTGAGATCACCCTCATCGGCGAGGAGCGCGTACACGCCTACAACCGCATACAGCTTTCGCCGGTGCTGGGGGGCGAGAAAGAGGCGGCCGCGACACAGCTTCACGATGAGAGCTGGTATCGGACGCGCGGCATCACCGTGGTGTGCGGCGAGCGGGTGCGGGCAGTGGATATCAGCGCCCGAACGCTGCGTACCGACAGCCGACAGCTCGTATGGGATGAACTGGTCTTTGCCACCGGTTCCCAGCCGTTCGTGCCGCCGATCCCCGGCAGCCATCTGCCCCACGTCTTTACCTTTCGCACCCTGGAGGATGTGAACGCCATTCTGGCAACGCCCGGCCCGGCGGTGGTGCTGGGGGGCGGCGTACTCGGTGTGGAAGCCGCCGCAGCGTTAAAACAGCGAGGTGACAACGTCACGTTAATCCACCGCGGTCCGTGGCTGATGGAGCAGCAGCTCGACCAGCAGGCGGGTCTGCTGCTGGAGCAGGCGCTCGGCGAGCGGGGTATCGGCTGTGAACTGAACGCCGGGTTGTCGCAGATCGCCCCGGACAGCGTCACCCTCAGCGACGGGCGCACCCTGGCCGCCACCCGGGTGGTACTGGCGACGGGCGTGTTGCCCAATATCGCCCTGGCACAGGCAAGCCGCGTGCCGTGCGGCCGGGGGATCCTGGTGGATAACCAGATGCGCACCGCAATAGAGGGTATCAGCGCCATCGGCGAGTGCTGTGAATTAAACGGCGAGACCTGGGGGCTGGTGGCGCCGTGCCTCGCCCAGGCGGAGATCCTCGCCGCCCGTCTCGCCGGGGAGTGCGTCGCACCCTTTATCCCCACGCAAAACGGCATGCGCCTGAAGGTGACCGGTATTGAGCTGTTCAGCGCTGGCGAGGTTATCGCGCAGGAAAAAGATGCGGTGTGGACCAGCTGGGACCCGCTGACCCGCCACTATCGCCGTCTACTGGTTCGCAACGGCACGCTGGCAGGCGTGCTGCTGATGGGGGAGTGTCGCAGCGCGGCCACCCTCACCGATTTACTGGCAACGTCAGAACCCGCTCAGGCGGACTGGCTGTTCGATCGATTCACTACGCAGCCGCAGGTTGCAGGACAGAACGCTATGACAAAACCTACTCTGGTTGTGGTTGGGCACGGTATGGTCGGCCACCATTTTCTTGAAGACTGCGTCAATCGCGGTTTGCATCAGCAGTATCAGATTGTGGTCTTCGGCGAAGAGCGCTATGCCGCCTACGATCGCGTCCATCTTTCAGAATACTTTGCCGGACGCAGCGCCGACTCGCTGTCGATGGTGGCCGGGGATTTCTTTGCTGATAACGGCATTGAGCTACGCCTCTCCCAGCCGGTGGTCGCCATCGATCGCGACGCCCGGGTGATTCGCACGGGATCAGGGCACGAAACCCACTGGGACAAGCTGGTGCTGGCGACCGGTTCGTACCCGTTTGTGCCGCCGGTGCCGGGCCGGGATCTGCCGGGCTGTTTTGTCTACCGTACTCTCGACGACCTGGATAACATCGCCTCCCATGCAAAAAATTCGCGCACCGGGGTGGTGATTGGCGGCGGCCTGCTGGGGCTGGAAGCCGCCAACGCCCTGAAACAGCTTGGGCTGGATACGCACGTGGTGGAGTTTGCCCCGAACCTGATGGCGGTGCAGCTCGATAACGACGGCGCCGCGATGCTGCGCCGTAAAATTGAAGCCCTCGGCGTGGGGGTGCATACCAGTAAGGTCACCACCGAAATCGCAGAAACCGACAGCGGGATGGTACTGCGCTTCGCCGACGGCAGCGAGCTGGCGACCGATATGGTGGTCTTCTCCGCCGGGATCCGCCCGCAGGATGCGCTGGCCCGGAGCTGCGGCCTGACATTGGGCGAACGCGGGGGGATTGCCATCGACAACCAGTGCCGCACCTCCGACGAGGACATCTTCGCTATCGGAGAATGCGCCCTCTGGGAAGGCAAAATCTACGGTCTGGTGGCCCCGGGCTATCAGATGGCGCGGGTGGCCTCCGCCGCGCTGGCGGGAGAAGAGAACGCGTTTATGGGTGCGGATATGAGCACCAAGCTGAAACTGTTAGGTGTAGATGTCGCGTCGTTCGGCGATGCCCATGGCCGCACCGCAGGGGCGCAGAGCTACCAGTGGACCCACGGCCCGCAGCAGATCTACAAGAAGATCGTGGTCAGTGCCGACAATAAAACCCTGCTCGGCGGCGTGCTGGTGGGGGATGCCAGCGAATATGCCACCCTGGTGCAGATGATGCTTAACGACATCCGCCTGCCTAAGGATCCTGAAACCCTGATCCTGCCTGCGGTGGCGGGCTGCGCCCCGAAAGCGCTGGGCGTGGCGGCTCTGCCGGAAAGCGCGCAGATCTGCTCCTGCCACAACGTCAGCAAAGGCGATATCTGCCAGGCGGTCAGCAACGGTGCCACCGACATCGGGGCGGTGAAACAGTGCACCAAAGCGGCTACCGGCTGCGGCGGATGCAGCGCCCTGGTGAAACAGGTGATGGAGTTCCAGCTGGCGGCCCAGGGCGTGGAGGTGAAAAAGGACATCTGCGAGCACTTCGCGTACTCGCGTCAGGAGATCTACCACCTGGTGCGCGTCAACCGCATCCACACCTTCGATCAGCTCATCAGCCGCTACGGCCAGGGGCATGGGTGCGAGATCTGTAAGCCGCTGGTGGGATCGGTGCTGGCCTCCTGCTGGAACGAATACCTGCTGAAACCGGCCCACCTGCCGCTGCAGGACACCAACGACCGCTACTTCGCCAACATCCAGAAAGATGGCACCTACTCCATTGTGCCGCGCATGGCCGCTGGCGAAGTGACCGCCGACGGGCTGATCGCCATCGGCCAGATCGCCAAACGCTACCAGCTCTACAGCAAAATCACCGGCGGGCAGCGTATCGACCTGTTTGGTGCCCGGCTGGAGCAGTTGCCGGAGATCTGGCAGCAGCTGATCGACGCCGGGTTTGAAACCGGGCACGCCTACGGCAAATCCCTGCGCACGGTGAAATCCTGCGTCGGATCCACCTGGTGCCGCTACGGGGTGCAGGACTCGACCGGGCTGGCGGTGACGCTGGAGAACCGCTACAAGGGGCTGCGCGCGCCGCATAAGATCAAGATGGCCGTTTCCGGCTGCACCCGCGAGTGCGCCGAAGCCCAGAGCAAGGATGTGGGGGTGATCGCCACCGACAAGGGGTGGAACCTCTATCTGTGCGGCAACGGCGGCATGAAGCCGCGCCACGCGGATCTGTTTGCCAGCGATCTCGACGACGCCACGCTCCTGCGCTACGTCGACCGCTTCCTGATGTTCTATATCCGCACCGCCGACCGCCTGCAGCGCACCAGCACCTGGCGGGATAACCTCGAGGGCGGGCTGGAATACCTGCGCGAGGTGATCATCGACGACAGCCTCGGCATTGCCGCCGAGCTGGAGCAGGAGATGCAGCGGGTGGTGGATACCTATCAGTGCGAATGGCAGACCACTTTGCAGGACCCGGGCCGTCTGGCGCAGTTCCGCACCCTCGACGCCGCGCCAGTATCCGCAAAACGCTGGCAGGATATCTGTACCCTGGACGAGATCCCGGAACAGGCGGGCATTGGCGCCCGTCTGGGCACGCAGCCCATTGCGCTGTTCCGCTTTGGCAAGGCGATTTATGCCCTGGAGGATCGCGAGCCGGGCGGCAGCGCCAGCGTACTGTCGCGCGGCATTCTCGGGGATGCCGGGGGCGAGCCGGTGGTGATCTCACCGCTGTATAAAACGCGGATCCGCCTGCGCGACGGGCGCCATGTTGAAACCGGGGAAGTGGCGGTGCGCGCCTGGCCAGTCAGAGTCGATGGCGACCGGGTGCAGGTGGGCAGTGAAGAGCTGGTGATGCGCGCGGAGGCCTCATGAGTGAAACCCAAACGACCTGTCCTTACTGCGGCGTGGGCTGCGGCGTGATTGCCCGCGTCGAAAACGGCGAGGTCAGCGTGCGCGGCGACGACAACCATCCAGCCAACTTCGGACGGTTGTGCGTCAAAGGCTCGGCGTTGGGGGAGACCACCGGCTTAGCGGGTCGCCTGCTGCACCCGGAGGTGGACAACCAGCCGGTGAGCTGGGAGCAGGCGCTGGATATCGCGGGTGCGCGGCTGCGGGAGATTATTGAAAAACATGGGCCGCAGGCGGTGGCCTTTTATGCCTCCGGCCAGCTGCTGACCGAGGATTACTACGCCGCCAACAAGCTGATGAAGGGCTTTATCGGCGCGGCCAATATCGACACCAACTCCCGGCTCTGCATGTCCTCGGCGGTGGTGGGCTACAAGCGCGCCTTTGGCGAAGACGTTGTCCCGTGCAGCTACGAAGACATTGAGCAGACCGACCTGGTGGTGCTGGTGGGATCTAACGCCGCCTGGACGCACCCGGTGCTCTATCAGCGCCTGGTGCAGGCGAAAATCGACAATCCGGCGATGAAGGTGGTGGTGATCGATCCGCGGCGTACCGCGACCTGTGATATTGCCGATCTGCATCTGGCCCTGACGCCGGGCAGCGACGCCGGGCTGTTTGTGGGGCTGCTCAACGCGGTCGACCCCGGCCAGGCCAGCGACTGGCCGCCTGAGCGGGTGGCCGAATTTTGCGGCCTGCCGCCCGACGATGTCGCCACCTTTTACACCTGGTTTATCGCCGCCCCGCGTGCGGTGACGCTCTACACCATGGGGATCAACCAGTCCACCAGCGGCAGCGACAAGTGCAATGCCATTATCAACGTCCATCTGGCGAGCGGAAAAATCGGCCGCCCTGGCTGCGGTCCGTTTTCGCTGACCGGTCAGCCCAATGCGATGGGCGGGCGCGAGGTGGGCGGGCTGGCGAATCAGCTGGCGGCGCACATGAATTTCACGCCGGACGATTTGAGCCGCGTGGCGCGCTTCTGGGGGACGGAGCGGCTGGCGCAGACGCCGGGGCTGATGGCGGTGGAGCTGTTTGAGGCCATCGCCCGCGGTGAAGTGAAGGCGGTGTGGATCATGGGTACTAATCCGGCAGTATCTCTTCCGGACAGCCATGCGGTCTGTCAGGCGCTGGCGGCCTGTCCGCTGGTGATGGTCTCCGAAGTGATGCGTGACACCGACACCAGCCGCTTCGCCCATATCCGTTTTCCGGCGCTCGGCTGGGGAGAGAAAGAGGGGACGGTGACCAACTCCGAACGGCGCATCTCCCGCCAGCGCGCCTTTCTGCCCGCGCCCGGCGAGGCGAAGCCCGACTGGTGGATCATCGCCCGTATTGCTGAGAAACTGGGCCACGGCGCGGCCTTCGCCTGGGATCATCCTCACGCCATCTTTGCCGAACACGCCGCGCTGACGGCCTTTGAAAACGACGGCGAACGGATGCTCAATCTCGCGGCGCTGGCACCGCTGACCCGTGAAGAGTGGGATGGGCTGACGCCCTGGCAGTGGCCGATCAACCGGGAAGCACTCACCCGCGCCCACCGGGTGCCGGTCATCCCGCAGCTGCACGGCGCTACGCCGAATCTGCTCTATCCTTTTACCCTCAACAGCGGACGCGTGCGCGATCAGTGGCACACCATGACCCGCACTGGCTACGTGCCTCGCCTGATGCAGCACCGCGATGAACCGACGGTAGAGATCTCGCCGCAGGATGCCGCCCGGCTGGGATTGCGCGACGGACAACTGGCGCGCATCAGCGCCCCGCGCGGGTTGATGGTGGCCCGGGCGCGGATAAACGATGGGCAGCGCCTCGGGGAGCTGTTTGTCCCGATGCACTGGAACAGCTGTTTTTCACGCCAGGGCAAAGTGAATGCCCTGGTAGAAGGGCGCTGCGATCCCCACTCCGGCCAGCCGGAGAGCAAACAGACTGCGGTGCGGCTGATGCCGTGGCAGCCCGCCTGGCAGGGGGAGCTTTACAGCCGGGAGGAACTAACCCTGCCGACGTACGTCCACTGGTGGCGCAAAGCGGCAAAGGGGGTGTCGCGCCTGACTCTGGCGGGAGACAAGCCGCTGCTGGAGTGGGTGATGGCACACTGCACCGGGCAGGGCTGGCAGCTGCAAATCGCGCAGACGGGCGAGCGAAGCAGCCTCCTGGCCTGGCATCAGGGAGCATTAATGCTCGGCTTCTGGCAGGATGTTGCTTTGCCAGGGCTGGCGCATACTTTTATCGAAGCCGCGTTTCACACCGCGCCGGTCGCGCTGGCGGAGCGTCACGCCCTGCTTAACGGGCAGGACCTTGGCGAGCTCAGCGATCCGGGACGCATCATCTGCAGCTGCTTTAGCGTCGGCGAAAACGCTATCCGCGAGGCCATCGCGGGAGGATGCGACTCGGCGGCAGCGCTGGGGGTAAAACTTCGCTGCGGTACCAACTGCGGCTCCTGTGTGCCGGAGCTGAAGGCGATGCTTTCTGTGAGGGTGTAAACGCCTGATGGCGCTGCGCTTATCAGGCCTACGGTTTCTGTGCGGGGGGTAAACGGCTTATCAGGCCTACAGAAAACGTAGGTCGGGTAAGCGTTAGCGCCACCCGGCGATCTTCAGGATATTCCTGAAATTTACCTTAGGGCTGAAATTTTTTCTCAGGCACGCTAAGGTGTTAACTCCGTTTTCTTTCAACACAGGCACCCTTACACGACGGTGATGGTTGTTTCCCCCCGTATTCGTTCGCTGTTTCTTCTCCTCTGTTATGCCGGAGCCGTTCACGCTGCCCCGAATTCGTTTATCCATCAGGCGCAAAATCCGTTCGATAATAATGGCGACAGCCTGCCGGACTTAGGCATGGCGACCCCAACGGGGGAGGGTGAAAAGCATTTGGCGGAGATGGCGAAAGCGTTCGGCGAAGCCAGCATGACCGACAACGGCCTGACCACCGAGGAGCAGGCCCGGCAGTTTGCCCTGGGCAAGGTGCGGGACGCCGTCAGCCAGGAGGTGAACCAGCACATTGAGTCCTGGCTTTCGCCGTGGGGTAATGCCAGCGTCGATCTGCTGGTCAATGACGAGGGGCGCTTCACCGGCAGCAAGGGGAGCTGGTTTATACCCTGGCAGGATAACAACCACTACCTCACCTGGAGTCAGCTCGGCCTGACCCAGCAGGAGGACGGTCTGGTGAGCAATGCAGGCATCGGCCAGCGCTGGGTGGCGGGCAAATGGCTGCTGGGTTACAACACCTTTTATGACAATCTGCTCGATGAAAACCTCCAGCGCGCCGGGCTCGGCGCCGAAGCCTGGGGCGAATACCTGCGCCTGTCGGCCAACTACTATCAGCCGTTTGCCAGCTGGCGTGACAGCTCTGAGGTGCAGGAGCAGCGCATGGCGCGCGGGTACGATATCAGCGCCAACGCCAGACTGCCCTTTTATCATCACCTCAACACCAGCATCAGCTTTGAACAATATTTTGGCGACAGCGTGGATCTGTTCCACACCGGCACCGGGTACCACAATCCGCTGGCGGTCAATCTCGGGCTGAACTACACCCCGGTGCCGCTGGTGACCCTTTCCGCCGGGCATAAGCAGGGGGAGAGCGGGGTGAGCCAGAACAACCTCGGCCTGAAACTCAACTACCGCTTCGGGGTGCCGCTGAAAAAACAGCTCTCCGCCAGCGAAGTGGCCGAAAGCCGCTCCCTGCGGGGAAGCCGCTACGATCCGCCTGAGCGTCAGAACCTGCCGGTGCTGGAGTTCCGTCAGCGTAAAACGCTCTCGGTATGGCTGGCGACGCCGCCGTGGGATCTCAAGCCGGGCGAAACGGTCATGCTGAAGCTGGATATTCGCAGCCGTAACGGGGTGCGTTCCCTGCACTGGCAGGGCGATACGCAGGCGCTGAGCCTGACCTCACCGGCGAAGGCCAGTGACAGCGAAGGCTGGAGCATTATCCTGCCGGCGTGGGATAGCAGTGAGGGGGCAAGCAACCGCTGGCGGCTGTCGGTGGTGGTGGAAGATGAAGCGGGGCAGCGTGTCTCTTCCAATGAGATCACGCTTGCCCTGACGGAGCCGCTACTGGCGCTGCCAGAGGAAGATCAGCGCTGGACGCTGCTGCCGGACGAGTAAACTCAGAAAATGCGCTCCTGGTGTACCCAGACCGCCGCTTCCACCCGTGACTTCAGCTTCATCTTCTTCAGCATATGCTTCACATGGACTTTGACCGTGCTTTCGGTGATGTCCAGACGGCGGGCGATCATCTTGTTTGGCAACCCCTGGGCAATCAGCTTGAGGATATCGCGCTCGCGCGGGGTCAACTGGCTGACGTCGCGATCGGAAGTTGCACGGTTGGCGCGCAGGCTGGCCGCCAACACCGGGGTTAACGCTTCGCTCAACACCATGTCACCAGCCGCCGCCTGTTGCAGCGATTTCAGCAGATCTTCCGGCTCCATGTCTTTTAACAGGTAGCCATCGGCGCCGCGTTTCAGGGCGGTGACTACATCCTCTTCATGGTTGGAGACGCTGAAGACCACCACGCGACCGGAGAGCGTTTTCTCGCGCAGCTTATCGAGGGTTTCGAGGCCGTTCATGCCGGGCATATTCAGGTCGAGCAGGATCAAATCAGGATCGAGCGCTTCGGCCAGTTCAATGCCCTGTTCCCCGTTGCTGGCTTCGCCCACGACGGTGATATCCGACGCCATGCTGATAAGTTGTTTAACACCGGTGCGCAGCATCGGATGGTCGTCGATCAACAGGATTGTAGCGGGCTCCTGATTAGACATGGTGTTCTCCTTGAGCAGTGAAAAGAGGCTTTTCGGGAATAAAGGTGACGATAACGTCAGTTCCGCCCGATTCACTCCGGCGGACCTGACAATCTCCACGCAGGCTTTGTGCGCGGTCTCGCATAATAATCAAACCATAGTGGTTACTGCGTTCGGCGTTTTCCGGGATCCCGCAGCCGTTGTCACGCACCACCAGTCTGACCTGGTTTTCGTGCTGGCTCACGGTGAGCGACACCGCCGTCGCCCCGGCGTGTTTCAGCGCATTGCTTAAGGCTTCGCGGGCGATCTGCAGCAGATGGATGGCCTGGTGAGAGGGCACGAAACGGGGCGGTAGCTGATAGTCCAGCGAGACGTTAAAGCCGAGCCGGGCACTAAACTCCTGACAGCTGGCTTCCAGCGCAGGCCGCAGGCCGGGCTCCGTCAATTGCAGGCGGAAGGTGGTCAGCAGTTCACGCAATTGTATCCAGGAGGTGTTCAGCTCGTTGCGGATCTGGCTCAGCAGCTGCTTGCTGCTCTCCGGCAGATCCGTGTCCTGCATCTGCAGACAGCTGACCTGCATCTTCATGCAGGAGAGCGACTGGGCGATGGAGTCATGCAATTCGCGGGCAATGGTGGCACGCTCTTCCATCACAATCAGCTGCTGCTGTTTTTCCTGATGACGGTCGAGGGCTAACGTCGCGGTCAGCTGCTCCACCAGCGTATCGACCAGCTGCTGCTGATCGTGGCTGAGATGACGTCCGGCGGGCAGCGTCGCCAGTAAAATGCCGTACTGCGTCAGGTTATCCGCCAAGCGCCACTTCAGGGTGGTCCCGCTGGTGGTCAGCGGCGGCAGGCCGCGCGGGCAGAGGCGACAGCCAATTTCATCGCAGCTGGCATCCGACTGACAGGTAAATTCCTGATGATTCTCTTCATCTTCCAGGTCGTATACGCGCAGTTCGATGTCGTGCAGCTGGGTCAGATTCTGCAGGCCGTTAAGCACCGGCGAGAGGCGCTCGCACAGCGGCACCTGGGAGTGCAGACGGCGGTTGGCCTGCCAGAGGAAAGAGAGGATCTCGTTTTTCTGCTCCAGCCCGGCGGTTTTTTCACGCACGCGCTGCTCGAGCACCGCATAACTCTCGGCCAGCTCGCCGGACATGGTGTTTAGCGCCTCGCCGAGCATCGCCATCTCATTGCGTCCGTTGATGTGGGCGCGCTGGGTAAAATCACGTTGGGTCACGGCGCGGGCCATCGCCAGCAGCTGGCGCCAGGGGTGCAGCAGCCGGGCGCGCAGCCAGAGGATGGTGAAGACCAGCAGCAACCCCATAAAGACCGCCATCACCTGCTGCAGCAGTACCACCCGGCCGATACGCAGCTCGGTGCTGTGATCGAACGCCGAAACCAGAGTATCCAGACGGCTGACAAAGCCGGAGACATCCTGGGCTACCGCATCCGGATTACGCGCCTGTCGCAGCCCGGGCATTAACTGGGTATGCCAGTAAGTCTGCAGCGCCTTCAGCTGCGCCTGCTGACGATCGCGGCGGGCAGCGATTTCCAGTTCGGGGCTGAACGCCGTCGCTTCCATTTCGTCGAGTAACGCCTGGTCTTTGGCTTCCAGTGGGATGGCCGCCAGCAGGCGGTAGCTCTGCATACGCAGTGAACCGGCCTTATTAATGGCGTGTGCGCTGCCCTGAACGCCCTGAACCAGCCAGCCGGAGATCGCCATCCCTGTCACCCCGATCCCGGTAGACAGCATGACAATCAGCACCAGTTGGTTAACCAGCGTGAGTGGTGAAAAACAGCGTTTAAACATAGGGCAGTCTGGCTCCTGACAATGCCTGGACTCGGCAAGGGCTCTATTCTCAGGCAACCCCTGGAGTATACCCATACCCCAAAAGGATTACCTACTAATTGCCATTGGAGAGGTGAATGGGAGGAGAGGGGTAAGCGGGGGGAGCAGTACCGTGAAAAACCACACCTTTTTCACTGAAAAGCGCTACTCACTTTGGAGGATAGCGATTTTCGGGCCATAAAATTGCCCACCTTCCCATTGATTTATATCAACTTCCTGTCGGCTTAAAACCCTGATCTTTGTGGCAACTTTTAAGAATCAGAGGTGTCTATGAGTCACTCTACTACCCCCGAAAGGGATTCTGGCGCAGTCATTACCGAGTGGCGTCCGGAAGATCCGGCGTTCTGGCAACAGCGCGGCCAACGTGTAGCAAGTCGTAATCTGTGGATTTCCGTTCCCTGTCTGCTGCTGGCGTTCTGCGTCTGGATGCTGTTCAGCGCCGTCGCCGTTAACCTGCCGAAAGTGGGCTTCAAGTTTACCACCGACCAGCTGTTTATGTTAACCGCGCTGCCTGCGCTCTCCGGCGCACTGCTGCGTGTCCCTTATGCCTTTATGGTACCGGTGTTCGGCGGACGCCGCTGGACCGCGTTCAGTACCGGCATCATGATCATCCCGTGCGTCTGGCTGGGCTTTGCGGTACAGGATACCTCTACACCGTTTAGCACCTTCGTGATCATCTCTCTGCTGTGCGGCTTTGCAGGGGCAAACTTTGCTTCCAGCATGGCGAACATCAGCTTCTTCTTCCCGAAACAGAAGCAGGGCGGGGCGCTGGGGATCAACGGCGGCCTGGGCAACATGGGCGTCAGCGTAATGCAGCTGATTGCGCCGCTGGCGATCTCGGTCTCTATTTTCGCCGCGTTTGGTGGCGCTGGTGTTGAACAGGCCGACGGCTCGCTGCTGTTCCTGCAGAACGCCGCGTGGATCTGGGTGCCGTTCCTGGTGGTCTTTACCCTGGCGGCATGGTTTGGCATGAACGACCTGGCGGCATCGAAAGCGTCGCTCAGCGAACAGCTGCCGGTGCTGAAGCGCGCTCACCTGTGGATCATGGCGCTGCTCTATCTGGCTACGTTCGGCTCGTTTATCGGCTTCTCTGCCGGGTTTGCGATGCTGTCCAAAACCCAGTTCCCGGATGTGCAGATCCTGCACTACGCCTTCTTCGGGCCGTTTATTGGCGCGCTGGCACGCTCTACCGGCGGGATGATCTCTGACCGTCTGGGCGGCACCCGCGTCACGCTGGTGAACTTTGTGGTGATGGCTCTCTTCTGTGCCCTGCTGTTTATGACCCTGCCGGTAAACGGCGTGGGCGGCAACTTCGGCGCCTTCTTCGCGGTCTTTATGGTGCTGTTCCTGACCGCCGGACTGGGGAGTGCTTCTACCTTCCAGATGATTTCGGTGATCTTCCGTAAACTGACGATGGATCGCGTTAAAGCGCAGGGCGGCACTGAGCAGCAGGCGATGCGTGAGGCGGCTACCGACACCGCAGCCGCACTGGGCTTTATCTCTGCAATCGGCGCGATTGGCGGGTTCTTTATTCCTAAAGCCTTTGGTATCTCGCTGGATCTGACCGGCTCGCCGGCGGGTGCGATGAAGGTGTTCCTCGTTTTCTATATCGTCTGCGTGTTTGTCACCTGGCTGGTATACGGACGGAATTCTAATAAAAAGTAAGTTTGATTATCCGTTTGCGCGGCCTGGTGCCGCGCTTTTTTTGCGCTGCAATTAGTTACAACATACTTAAAGCGTAAGCCGCTGTTAGCATGCGGCCACTGTGATCGCCATCGCTAATCAGGCTTACCTACCCCTTAATACCGCTGGGGTTAAATGTTACGCGCGCTTTTGTAGGATAAATAAATAATGACCATATAAAACAGTAAGTTACATTATTGTATTCTGTACCGCTTTGGTGGTAGTCGAAAATTTCCCCTTCTGAACATCCCCAACTCCCCTTGATCGTTATCAATTCTCCTCCTCTTTCAGAGCGTTACCTTCGCTGCAAATCAGCAATGTCGATTTAGAGAGCCACAGGCTCCATACAGGAGATACCCGATGAGCAAATTTTTGGACCGGTTTCGCTACTTCAAACAGAAGGGCGAAACATTTGCCGATGGGCACGGCCAGGTTCTGGAGACTAACCGGGACTGGGAAGACGGTTACCGTCAGCGCTGGCAACATGACAAAGTCGTACGTTCGACCCACGGCGTAAACTGCACCGGCTCCTGTAGCTGGAAGATTTTCGTCAAAAATGGTCTGGTGACCTGGGAAATGCAGCAGACCGACTACCCGCGCACCCGCCCGGATATGCCAAACCACGAACCGCGCGGCTGCCCGCGTGGCGCCAGCTACTCCTGGTATCTCTACAGCGCTAACCGCCTGAAATACCCGCTGATGCGTAAACGCCTGATGAAGATGTGGCGTGAAGCGAAAGCGCAGCACAGCGATCCGGTTCTGGCCTGGGCCTCTATTATCGAAGATGCCGACAAAGCGAAGAGCTTCAAACAGGCTCGCGGCCGCGGCGGCTTTGTACGTTCCTCCTGGCAGGAAGTGAATGAGCTAATTGCCGCTTCCAACGTCTATACCGTGAAAACCTACGGCCCGGACCGCGTGGCAGGCTTCTCGCCAATCCCGGCGATGTCGATGGTCTCCTACGCCTCTGGCGCGCGTTATCTGTCGCTGATCGGCGGCACCTGCCTGAGCTTCTACGACTGGTACTGCGACCTGCCGCCTGCCTCTCCGCAGACCTGGGGTGAGCAGACCGACGTTCCGGAATCCGCCGACTGGTACAACTCCAGCTACATCATCGCCTGGGGCTCTAACGTGCCGCAGACCCGTACCCCGGACGCCCACTTCTTTACCGAAGTGCGTTACAAAGGCACCAAAACCGTAGCCGTGACCCCGGACTATGCCGAAATTGCCAAGCTCTGCGATCTGTGGCTGGCGCCGAAGCAGGGTACCGATGCGGCCATGGCGCTGGCAATGGGCCACGTCATGCTGCGTGAGTTCCACGTCGACAAGCCAAGCCAGTACTTTACCGACTACGTGCGTCGTTACACCGACATGCCGATGCTGGTCATGCTCGAAGAGCGTGACGGCTACTATGCCGCAGGCCGCATGCTGCGTGCCGCCGATCTGGTGGATGCGCTGGGCCAGGAAAACAATCCGGAGTGGAAAACCGTTGCCTGTAACAGCAATGGCGAGCTGGTTGCACCGAACGGTTCAATCGGTTTCCGCTGGGGCGAGAAGGGTAAATGGAACCTCGAGCAGCGTAACGGCACCACAGGCGAAGAGACCGAACTGCGCCTCAGCATGCTGGGCAGCCAGGACGAGATCGCTGATGTTGGCTTCCCGTATTTCGGCGGCGAAGGCTCCGAGCACTTCAACAAGGTGGAGCTGCAGAACGTCCTGATGCACAAACTGCCGGTGAAACGCCTGCAGCTCGCCGACGGCTCAACCGCACTGGTCACCACCGTTTACGACCTGACTCTGGCCAACTACGGTCTGGAGCGCGGTCTCGGTGATGAAAACTGCGCCACCAGCTATGACGACGTAAAAGCCTACACCCCGGCCTGGGCGGAGCAGATCACCGGCGTTCCACGGGCGCAGATTATCCGTACCGCACGTGAGTTTGCCGATAACGCCGATAAGACCCACGGTCGTTCAATGATCATCGTCGGTGCCGGTCTGAACCACTGGTATCACCTCGATATGAACTATCGCGGTTTGATCAACATGCTGATCTTCTGCGGCTGCGTGGGTCAGAGCGGCGGCGGCTGGGCACACTACGTGGGCCAGGAAAAACTGCGTCCGCAGACTGGCTGGCAGCCGCTGGCGTTTGCCCTTGACTGGCAGCGTCCGGCGCGTCACATGAACAGCACCTCCTACTTCTATAACCACTCCAGTCAGTGGCGCTACGAGACGGTTACCGCGCAGGAATTGCTGTCGCCGATGGCGGATAAATCCCGCTACAGCGGTCACCTGATCGACTTCAACGTCCGCGCTGAACGCATGGGCTGGCTGCCCTCTGCGCCACAGCTGGGAACCAACCCGCTGCGCATTGCAGAAGCGGCGAAGAAAGCGGGCATGACCCCGGTGGATTACACCGTCAAATCCCTGAAAGAGGGCTCCATCCGTTTTGCGGCAGAACAGCCGGAAAACGGTAAAAACCATCCGCGTAACCTGTTCATCTGGCGCTCCAACCTGCTGGGCTCGTCCGGTAAAGGTCACGAGTACATGTTGAAATACCTGCTCGGTACCGAAAACGGTATCCAGGGTAAAGATCTCGGCAAGCAGGGCGGCGTGAAGCCGGAAGAGGTGGAGTGGAAAGATAACGGTCTCGACGGCAAGCTGGATCTGGTGGTGACCCTCGACTTCCGTCTCTCCAGCACCTGTCTCTACTCCGACATCGTGCTGCCAACCGCCACCTGGTACGAAAAAGACGACATGAATACCTCGGATATGCATCCGTTTATTCATCCGCTCTCTGCGGCCGTTGACCCGGCGTGGGAATCGAAAAGCGACTGGGATATCTACAAAGAGATCGCGAAGAAATTCTCCGAAGTCTGCGTAGGGCACCTGGGCAAAGAGACCGACGTGGTGACGCTGCCCATCCAGCACGACTCCGCCGCCGAACTGGCGCAGCCGCTGGACGTGAAGGACTGGAAAAAAGGCGAGTGCGACCTGATCCCGGGCGTGACCGCGCCGCACATTATTCCGGTTGAACGTGACTACCCGGCCACTTACGAACGCTTTACCTCTATCGGCCCGCTGATGGAGAAAATCGGTAACGGCGGGAAAGGGATCGCCTGGAATACCCAGAGCGAGATGGATCTGCTGCGTAAGCTCAATTACACCAAAGCGGACGGCCCGGCGAAAGGCCAGCCAATGCTGAATACGGCGATTGATGCGGCAGAGATGATCCTCACCCTGGCACCGGAAACCAACGGTCAGGTGTCGGTGAAAGCCTGGGCGGCGCTGAGCGAGTTTACTGGCCGCGACCATACCCATCTGGCGCTGAACAAAGAAGACGAGAAGATCCGCTTCCGTGATATTCAGGCCCAGCCGCGCAAAATTATCTCCAGCCCGACCTGGTCTGGCCTGGAAGATGAGCATGTCTCTTACAACGCGGGTTACACCAACGTTCACGAGCTGATCCCATGGCGTACCCTCTCCGGTCGTCAGTCCCTGTATCAGGATCACCAGTGGATGCGTGACTTCGGTGAAAGCCTGCTGGTGTACCGTCCGCCAATCGACACCCGTTCGGTGAAAGCGGTGATGGGCGCGAAATCGAACGGCAACCCGGAGAAGGCGCTGAACTTCCTGACGCCGCACCAGAAGTGGGGTATCCACTCCACCTACAGCGACAACCTGCTGATGCTGACCCTGTCCCGCGGCGGCCCGATTGTCTGGATGAGCGAAGCGGACGCCAAAGATCTGGGGATCGAAGATAACGACTGGATCGAAGTCTTCAACAGTAACGGTGCTCTGACGGCGCGTGCGGTGGTGAGCCAGCGCGTACCGGCCGGGATGACCATGATGTACCACGCGCAGGAACGTATCGTGAACCTGCCGGGGTCTGAGATCACCGAGCAGCGCGGCGGGATCCACAACTCTGTGACCCGTATTACGCCGAAACCAACCCATATGATCGGCGGTTATGCCCAGCTGGCCTACGGCTTTAACTACTACGGCACCGTAGGATCGAACCGCGATGAGTTCGTGGTGGTACGTAAGATGAAGAACATTAACTGGTTAGACGGCGAAGGTAATGACCAGGTACAGGAGAGCGTAAAATGAAAATTCGTTCACAAGTCGGCATGGTGCTGAATCTGGATAAATGCATCGGCTGTCACACCTGCTCAGTCACCTGTAAAAATGTCTGGACCAGCCGGGAAGGGATGGAGTACGCCTGGTTCAACAACGTGGAAAGCAAGCCGGGCACCGGCTTCCCGACCGACTGGGAAAACCAGGAGAAGTGGAAGGGCGGCTGGATCCGTAAAATCAACGGCAAGCTGCAGCCGCGCATGGGTAACCGCGCGCTGCTGCTGGGTAAAATCTTTGCTAACCCGCATCTGCCGGGCATCGATGATTACTACGAGCCGTTTGATTTTGACTACCAGAACCTGCACAACGCGCCGGAGAGCAAACATCAGCCGATCGCCCGTCCACGCTCGCTGATCACCGGTCAGCGCATGGACAAGATCACCAGCGGGCCAAACTGGGAAGAGATTCTGGGCGGCGAGTTCGAAAAACGCGCCAAAGATCAGAACTTCGAGAACATGCAGAAGGCGATGTACGGCCAGTTCGAAAACACCTTCATGATGTACCTGCCGCGCCTGTGCGAACACTGCCTCAACCCGGCGTGTGTCGCCACCTGCCCGAGCGGTGCCATCTACAAGCGTGAAGAAGATGGCATCGTGCTGATCGACCAGGACAAGTGCCGCGGCTGGCGTATGTGCATCACCGGTTGCCCGTACAAAAAGATCTACTTCAACTGGAAGAGCGGTAAGTCTGAGAAGTGCATTTTCTGCTACCCGCGTATCGAAGCCGGGATGCCAACCGTCTGCTCCGAAAGCTGCGTAGGCCGTATTCGCTACCTCGGCGTACTGCTCTATGACGCGGACGCGATTGAAAATGCCGCGAGCACCGAAAACGAGAAAGATCTCTATCAGCGTCAGCTGGATGTGTTCCTCGATCCGAACGATCCGAAGGTGATCGCCCAGGCGCTGAAAGACGGCATTCCGCAGAGCGTGATCGACGCCGCGCAGCAGTCGCCGGTCTACAAAATGGCGATGGACTGGAAGCTGGCTCTGCCGCTGCATCCGGAATACCGTACATTGCCGATGGTCTGGTATGTGCCGCCTCTGTCGCCAATTCAGTCCGCGGCGGATGCCGGTGAGCTGGGCAGCAACGGTATCCTGCCGGATGTCGAAAGCCTGCGTATTCCGGTTCAGTACCTGGCGAACCTGCTCACCGCAGGGGATACCCAGCCGGTACTGCTGGCCCTGAAACGTATGCTGGCGATGCGCCACTTCAAACGTGCGGAAACCGTTGACGGCGTCATCGATACCCGCGCGCTGGAAGAGGTGGGCTTAAGCGAAGCCCAGGCCCACGAGATGTACCGCTACCTGGCGATTGCCAACTACGAAGATCGTTTCGTGGTGCCGAGCAGCCACCGTGAGCTGGCCCGTGAAGCCTTCCCGGAGAAAAGCGGGTGTGGCTTTACCTTCGGCGACGGTTGCCACGGTTCAGACAACAAATTCAACCTGTTCAACAGCCGCCGCATCGACGCGATGGATGTGACCAGCAAAACGGAGCCGCACCAATGATTGAACTCGTCATTGTTTCGCGTCTGCTCGAGTACCCGGATGCTGCGCTGGCGCAGCATCAACAGGAACTCTTCGATGCACTCGCGTCATCGGAAAACCTGGATAAAGAGGATGCCCAGAAACTGGGCGTTTTCCTCCGCGATCTGTTAGCGCGCGATCTGCTGGATGCGCAGTCTGACTACAGCCAGCTGTTCGACCGGGGCCGCACCACCTCGCTGCTGCTGTTTGAACACGTTCACGGCGAGTCCCGCGATCGCGGTCAGGCGATGGTGGATTTAATGGCCCAGTATGAGCAGCACGGCCTGCATCTCGACAGCCGCGAGCTGCCGGATCATCTGCCGCTCTACCTGGAGTATCTGGCACAGCTGCCAAAAGAAGAGGCGCTGGGCGGCCTGCAGGATATCGCCCCGATTCTGGCGTTGCTGGGCGCGCGTCTGCAACAGCGTGAAAGCCGCTATGCGGTGCTGTTCGAACTGCTGGTGAAGCTGGCTAACGCCTCGGTCGACAGTGAAAAAGTGGCGGAGAAAATCGCCGATGAAGCGCGCGACGACACCCCACAGGCGCTGGATGCGGTCTGGGAAGAGGAGCAGGTGAAGTTCTTTGCAGATCAGAGCTGCGGCGAGTCGGAAATCTCTGCTCACCAGCGTCGTTTTGCCGGTGCCGTTGCCCCGCAATATTTGAATATCTCTAACGGAGGACAGCAATAATGCACTTCCTGAATATGTTCTTCTTCGATATCTATCCGTACATTGCGGGTTCGGTATTTCTGATTGGTAGCTGGCTGCGTTACGACTACGGCCAGTACACCTGGCGCGCCGCCTCCAGCCAGATGCTGGATCGCAAAGGGATGAACATGGCATCCAACCTGTTCCACTTCGGGATCCTGGGAATTTTTGCCGGTCACTTCCTCGGAATGTTGACCCCGCACTGGATGTATGAATCCTTCCTGCCGATGGACGTGAAGCAGAAGATGGCGATGATTGCGGGCGGTGCCTGCGGCCTGATGACCCTGGTAGGCGGCCTGATGCTGTTGAAGCGTCGTCTGTTCAGCCCACGTGTACGTGCTACCACCACCGGGGCGGATATCCTGATCCTCACCCTGCTGATGGTGCAGTGCGCGCTGGGTCTGCTGACCATTCCGTTCTCGGCTCAGCATATGGACGGCAGCGAAATGCTGAAGCTGGTGGGGTGGGCACAGTCGGTAGTGACCTTCCATGGCGGTGCGTCTGAGCATCTTGACGGCGTGGCGTTTATCTTCCGCGTGCACCTGGTACTGGGCATGACGCTGTTCCTGCTGTTCCCGTTCTCCCGTCTGGTGCATATCTGGAGCGCGCCGGTGGAGTACATGACGCGCAAATACCAGATTGTGCGCGCCCGTCGCTAATCCGCCATTTTCATCTCAACCCCGCTCTGGCGGGGTTTTTTTTCGCCCCAGCCGAGGTTATTACCCGCCGCGGCAAACAGAATCAGCGCTCCGCCAGCCAGCTGGGTGAGGCTGAGCGCGTGCTCGAACACCAGGTTGTCGACAATCAGCGCGACGACCGGATAGATAAATGACAGCGAGCCGATGATGGGGGTAGGGAGCTTCTGAATGGCGCTGTATAACAGTTGATACATCACCCCCGTGTGTACGATGCCCAGCGTCAGCAGAATCGCCCACGGAAAATCGCTGGAGAAGGTCGGCATATGCGCCAGCGGCAGTAGCATCACCACGCCGGTTAACACCTGGATAAAGGCGATGTGCTGCGGTGCAATGGTCTGTAATTTGCGCGTGATAATGGCAGTGAGGGCGTAAAAAAAAGCGGCACCCAGCGCGAGGCCGATCCCCGAAAGCCATTGTGCACTGTGTCCGCCGGTCAGCTCGCTGGAGAGCAAAATCACCACCCCGCCAAAGGCGAGGAACAGCCAGCCCCATTTCACCAGACTCACCCGCTCGCCCATCAGCATGCCCATCAACACCAGCATAAAGGGCTGGGTGTTATAGACCACCGTCGAAAGCCCGATGGAGATACGTTCGAACGCGGCAAAGAGCAGCAGCCAGTTAATGACCAACGCAATGCCGCCAAGAATGGCCAGACCCAGGGTCATTTTGGTTAACGGGCTAAAAGGGCGTTTACTGAAACGAATAACAAGAAACAGAGCAATAGCGCCGATCAGACAGCGCCAGAACACCACGTCAGTGATCGGCAAGCCGGAAAGCAAAACAAAAGCACCAATAGAGCCGGATATCAGCATCGCCAGGCTCATCTGCCAGACGCCTTGTTGAATGTCGCGCATCGTACACCTCCTGATTATTGCCTCTATTGTTAAAAAACTGTGTCCGGTTTAACAGCGCTGAATTAAGGTAAAAGAAGAGGTTTAGTTTTATAAATTAGGTGAATGCTATGGATTACCTTATCGATGAGATCGACCGTCATATTCTGCGCTGTCTGGTAGAGGATGCGCGTATGTCGCTGAAGGTGTTAAGCGCCCGGGTTGGGCTCACGTCACCCAGTACGGCAGAGCGTTTAAAACGGCTGGAAGAGCGAGGCATCATTCAGGGGTATGGCGCGCGGGTAAACCTGGCCGCACTGGGTTACACGCTGCAAGCGCTGGTGCGCGTGCGACCGTTACCGGGGTTATTGCATAAAGTGGATAAATACATCCAGCAGATGCCGGAGTGTATTGAAAGCGACAAAGTGACCGGCGAGGACTGTTTCGTTATCCGGCTGGTGGTGCGCTCCATCGAGCAACTGGATACGTTGCTGGATGGACTGGCAGAACATGCGCAGTGCAATACGTCGATTGTGAAGAGTTCACCGGTGACCCGTCGGTTGCCCCCGTTGTAAGGGATTTCGTCGGGTGGCGGCTGCGCCTTACCCGGCCTACGAGTATGGTACGGTTTTGTAGCCCCGGTAAGCGCAGCGCCACCGGGGAAAACTGGTGCGCGGAACCGGAAGAATATCACTCTATTTTGGATTGTTTTTTGAGAAAAGTGATGGTGGTGGGGGAAGGATAACTCGGCTGCGCCTCGCCCTTCGGGTCGTTGCCTGCGGCAACGCTTTCTCGCTACGCTCGAATCGAACCTTGGTCGAAGCTTCTCATCCTTCCCTGCATTGGAAGAATATGGAACATAGTGCGGAGTAAGAGATTTGTAGCTATCTGGAAGTGATGGTGGTGGGGGAAGGATTCGAACCTTCGAAGTCGATGACGGCAGATTTACAGTCTGCTCCCTTTGGCCGCTCGGGAACCCCACCAGGGGTAATTCAGATTTTGAGGTGAAACTTGAAGATGGTGGTGGGGGAAGGATTATTCGTCGCTTCGCTCCTCACCCTTCGGGCCGTTGCCTTTGGCAACGTTGTCTCGCTTTCGCTCGACTCGAACCTTCATCGAAGGTTCTCACCCTTCCCGATAAGTGCAAACATCGCTACATCTCATCGGTATTACCACATCGCTGTGGTGAATAATGGTGGTGGGGGAAGGATTCGAACCTTCGAAGTCGATGACGGCAGATTTACAGTCTGCTCCCTTTGGCCGCTCGGGAACCCCACCACGGGGTAATGCTTTTACTGGCCTGCTTCCTTGTGGGAAGCGGGGCGCATCATATCAAATGACGCGCCCCTGTAAAGACTTCCTTTGCATAAATGAATCGTTTGCCTGATTTTTACGCATAAAGACGCAAAGCTAATCAATTCATTTTATAAAGGATTAAAGAATAATCGTTCTGTTACCGTAGACAAAGACGCGCTGCGCCAGCACCTGATACAGCGCACGGCTTAAGACATTTTTTTCAACGTCGCGGCCGGCACGCATCATATCTTCCGCCGTGTAGGTGTGATCGACATGAATCACGTCCTGCATGATGATTGGACCTTCATCCAGATTGTCATTCACGTAGTGTGCCGTTGCGCCGATGATTTTCACGCCGCGTTCGTACGCCTGGTGATAAGGACGCGCGCCGATAAAGGCCGGCAGGAACGAGTGGTGAATGTTGATAATCTTATTCGGGAAGCGGGCAACAAATGACGGCGTCAGGACGCGCATATATTTCGCCAGCACCACATAATCCGGGTTATGCGCTTCGATGGCCTGCGCCATTAAATTGTCATGCTCTTCGCGGGTATGGCCTTCATGGCTGACCAGCTCAAACGGAATATCAAAACGCTCAACCAGCGTACGCAGCGTCTCGTGGTTACCAATGACCGCGGCGATCTCAACATCCAGCCCGCCATAGTTGGCTTTCATCAGCAGGTCGCCCAAACAGTGGGCCTCTTTGGTAACCAGGATCACCACCCGGCGGCGACCGGCAGGGTTCAGTTCACGCACGGAACCTTCCGGGAGCGCGCCGTCCAGATCGGCAAGCAACGTCGCGTCATTGAAGATCCCTTCCAGCTCGGTACGCATAAAGAAGCGCCCGGTACGGTGATCAACAAACTCGTTGTTCTGCACGATATTCAGTTCATGTTTGTAGCAAATATTGGTGATACGGGCGATCAGCCCTTTCTGGTCGGGACAAATGGTGCGCAGCACTTTACGTTGTGTTGATTGCATTGCCGGAAAATCCTTACGTGTTTGCTTGAACCGTGTTGTCAGGCCTTATTGCCCGCAACACTTTTTAAATTTTTTGCCTGAACCACAAGGGCAGGGGTCATTACGACCAAACTGTGGACGCGTGCCGTCAATATAGTACCACTCTCCACCCTCCTTTAAGAAACGCGAGCGTTCGATGATCGCGCCTGCTCTCCCTTGCTCAGTAAAGCGCGCAACAAAACTGACGAACCCCTCGTTTTCATCCCGGCCTGCTGCCGTTTCGTACTGAGTGAGGCCGATCCACTGCGTATTTGCAAATCCGGCCTCGATCTCCTGACGAAAATCAGTAGCATGGCAGGATGGATGCCAGGTCTTGATCAGGTAGTCTGCGTCCCGCGTCACAAAAGCGGCATATCGGGAGCGCATAAGTGATGCCGGGTCCGGTGCAACCTGCTCACCGTTAAGATATCGTTGGCAACATAGGCTATACTCGAGTGCGCTACCGCAGGGACAGAGTTGAGACACGATTCTCTTCCTGAAATTAAAAAATGAATGGCATATAACGCCAGGGTGGCACTATGTTAACTGAGCGGTCGCAATGACGCTATGCAGGAATCCAGGGGACGCTAAACAGGGCTAATGAGAAAAGTAAAAATTGGACTGGCATTGGGCTCAGGTGCAGCCCGGGGCTGGTCGCATATTGGTGTGATCAACGCCTTACAACGTTTGGGTATCGAAATTGATATTGTTGCAGGCTGTTCAATAGGTTCACTGGTGGGAGCCGCCTACTCGTGTGGCAAGCTTCCCGAGCTGGAAACCTGGGTACGATCGTTTAGCTACTGGGACGTCCTGCGCCTGATGGATCTCTCCTGGCAACGTGGCGGGTTATTACGCGGAGAGCGCGTCTTTAACCGTTTTCGCCAGGTGATGCCCCTGACCGAATTCTCCAGCTGTCAGATGCCTTTCGGTGCGGTTGCAACCAACCTCAGCACCGGCAGGGAGATCTGGTTTACCGAAGGCGATATTCATCTTGCCGTCCGTGCCTCCTGCAGTATGCCGGGTCTGATGGCGCCGGTTCCGCACAACGGTTACTGGCTGGTTGACGGCGGCGTTGTGAATCCTGTCCCCATTTCACTGACCCGTGCGATGGGGGCCGATATCGTGATTGCCGTCGATCTTCAACATGATGCCCACCTGATGCAGCAGGATCTGATGCCGGTCAATACCCAGTCGGATGAGTCCGCTCTGGAGGATCTCGCGTGGCATAAACGCCTGCGAGGACGTTTCACGCGAACCACCCGCAAGCTGGTTGCTGCGCCAACCGCCATGGAAATCATGACGACGTCGATTCAGGTGTTGGAAAATCGCCTGAAGCGTAATCGAATGGCGGGTGACCCGCCGGATATATTGATTCAACCTTTTTGTCCACAAATTTCAACTCTCGATTTCCATCGTGCTGAAGCGGCCATTACCGCAGGCGCGCAGGCAGTCGAAAAGAAAATGGACGAATTATTACCTTTAGTGCGGGCAACAGCCTGAGCACCCTTTTTTTGATTACTTCAGCAAAATCTGACAGGCGATAGTGCCGATAGCATGCCACTATTTATCTATTGTCAGCGCCGGGAGAGACCATGACACAGCCATTAGCCGGGAAACAAATTCTGATAGTTGAAGACGAGCCTGTTTTCCGCTCCTTACTGGATTCATGGCTATCATCGCTGGGGGCGACGACTGCACTTGCAGGTGATGGGATCGACGCCCTGGAAAAAATGGTGGGCATTAAGCCCGATTTGATGATTTGCGACATCGCCATGCCGCGGATGAATGGCCTGAAGCTGGTGGAGCATTTACGTAATGCCGGTGACCAGATCCCCATTCTGGTCATTTCTGCGACCGAAAATATGGCCGATATCGCAAAAGCGTTACGCCTGGGTGTCCAGGACGTATTGCTTAAGCCAGTTAAAGATCTGAATCGCTTGCGTGAAACCGTTCTCGCCTGCCTCTATCCCAATATGTTTAATTCGCGTGTTGAAGAGGAAGAGCGGCTTTTTCAGGACTGGGATGCGCTGGTGAATAACCCCTCTGCGGCGGCAAAACTGTTACAGGAGCTTCAGCCGCCGGTTCAGCAGACATTTTCCGGGTGCAAAGTTAATTACCGCCAACTGATGGCTGCCGATCAACCGGGTCTGGTGCTGGATATCGCACCATTATCCGATAACGATCTGGCGTTTTATTGTCTGGATGTTACCCGGGCGGGCGATAATGGTGTGCTGGCGGCATTATTATTGCGGGCATTATTTAATGGCTTGCTTCAGGAACAACTTTCTCATCAGGGTCAGCGCCTGCCTGAGTTAGGCAGCCTGCTGAAACAGGTTAACCAGCTGCTGCGCCAGGCCAGTTTGCCAGGACAATTCCCATTACTGGTCGGTTATTACCATAGCGGCCTGAAAAATTTGATTTTAGTCTCCGCCGGACTTAATGCCACGCTTAATACGGGTGAGCATCATATTCAGGTCAGCAACGGCGTTCCGTTAGGAACCTTAGGAAATACTTATCTGAATCAAATAAGCCATCGCTGCACCTCATGGCAATGCCAAATTTGGGGTACAGGGGGGCGGTTGCGCTTAATGTTGTCCACAGAATAGTCAGTTGGAATTTAAACGGTAGATAGCTTTACCGTCGTTTTACGGACAATGCTACTATCGGTGCCTGTTTTTATTCGTATTTATCCTAATTAAGCGGTAGCGCGTCCTTTTCAGACCCGGACATCCTCCACAGGCTGATATACTAAACGCGTTATTAATGCAGACTAAAGTTCAAAACATGAACAGTTCAGGAGAGTTTCAATGGCTGCCGTAAATTCGAAAGTGAGAAAGGCCGTTATCCCGGTTGCCGGGTTGGGAACCAGGATGCTGCCAGCAACGAAGGCAATTCCAAAAGAGATGCTGCCACTCGTTGATAAGCCATTAATCCAGTATGTGGTTAACGAATGTATTGCTGCAGGCATTACTGAAATTGTGCTGGTAACACATTCATCCAAAAACTCTATCGAAAACCATTTCGATACCAGTTTTGAACTTGAAGCCATGCTGGAAAAACGCGTGAAGCGTCAGCTTCTTCAGGAAGTGCAGTCTATTTGCCCGCCGCACGTGACTATTATGCAGGTCCGTCAGGGGCTGGCAAAAGGTCTGGGTCATGCAGTCCTGTGTGCTCATCCGGTAGTCGGTAACGAGCCGGTAGCGGTTATTTTACCAGACGTTATTCTCGACGAGTTTGAATCCGATCTGTCCCAGGATAATCTGGCTGAAATGATTAAACGTTTCGACGAAACGGGCAGCAGCCAGATCATGGTTGAGCCGGTTGAAGACGTGACCGCATACGGCGTTGTCGACTGCAAAGGCGTGGCGATGAACCCGGGCGACAGCGTGCCAATGGTTGGCGTGGTTGAGAAGCCAAAAGCTGACGTAGCGCCATCTAACCTCGCTGTAGTAGGGCGTTATGTTCTGAGCGCAGAGATTTGGCCGCTGCTGGCGAAAACGCCTCCAGGTGCCGGGGATGAAATCCAGCTGACCGACGCCATCGACATGCTGATCGAAAAAGAGACCGTGGAGGCTTACCACATGAAAGGGAAGAGCCACGACTGCGGTAATAAACTCGGTTACATGCAGGCCTTCGTTGAATATGGTGTTCGTCACCAGCCCCTGGGCGAAGAATTTAAGGGCTGGCTGAAAGAGACGCTGGGCATTAAAAACTAATACGGCGTTAACGCCCTAAGCAAAACCGGTGATAGCCATGCTACACCGGTTTTTTTATAACTTTTTTAGGGTGTCACTCACGTAGGGTAGGGTAATAGTGTGATGTAATCGTTATATGAGCACGTGTAACAGAATGTCACACGAGATAAAATACAGGCATAAAAAATCCCGCATTAAGCGGGATTTTTCGGATATTTACTGACTTATTCCTGAATCAGGAAGTCGTCCAGTTGTTTACCTTGCTCATCCATTGCTTTTTTGATAACAGCTGGAGTACGACCCTGGCCGGTCCAGGTTTTAGATTCGCCGTTCTCATCGATGTAGCTATATTTAGCCGGACGCGCAGCACGTTTAGCTTTAGTACCGGTTTTAGCGGCAGCCATGCTGTTCAGCAATTCGTTAGGATCAATACCATCAGCGATCAGCATTTCACGATATTGCTGCAGTTTACGTGTACGTTCTTCGATTTCAGCAGCAGCGGCGTTTTCTTCTTCACGACGCTCATTAACAACGACTTCTAATTTCTCCAGCATTTCTTCAAGCGTTTCCAGAGTACATTCTCTCGCCTGGGCACGGAGAGTGCGGATGTTGTTCAGAATTTTAAGTGCTTCGCTCATTGTAGTAATCTCAAACTTATAATGTGGGGGTTTGTTGAGGTAATAATAGAGGCATAAATTGATATGTGCAATAGGCCAGAATGTAAGGAATTCAAAAATACCTAATATTCGGGACTATTATTAATTATCAGAACTTAAATTTGGTGAGGTGAAAGGGGGGCGGCGTTATCAAAAGATGCGTTGTAAACCTGACGGTGAACTCTTTTTTTGCAGACAATTTTCATGGGGATTTTTGTTTCTCCGGATAAATATCAACCTTTCGTATTAGTACTCAAAACACGGTTGCCCAAGGGAATTTTTAATTACACCTGAATCATTTCAAGCCCCGTATCGACATTAAAATAACAGATTTTTCCAGAACTTAGCGTTTATAAAACCATGAGTTTTTACATCCTTTTCATCTGCTCCCTCGTAAGTTGTCCTATATCCTGGCGAAGGATGAAATCTCTCGTAACGCGGGTCTTCCGCGCTGCATCACGGAAGACCCGACAAAATATGGTACAATCCCGTATCGGTAATAATACACATTGATTAGGGTTTAACGGCCAATGGCACAACTGTATTTCTACTATTCAGCAATGAACGCAGGTAAGTCGACCGCGTTACTGCAATCCTCCTACAATTACCAGGAGCGTGGGATGCGTACGGTGGTTTATACCGCTGAAATCGATGACCGTTTTGGTGCCGGAAAAGTGAGCTCCCGAATTGGCCTCTCTTCTCCGGCCAGGTTATTTAACCCACAAACCAATCTGCTGGATGAAATTCGTGCAGAGGCCGCTGACCAGGCAGTTCATTGCGTACTGGTGGATGAGAGCCAGTTTTTAACGCGTCAGCAGGTTCATGAGCTTTCTGAAGTGGTTGATGAGCTGGATATTCCGGTACTTTGTTATGGGCTGCGAACGGATTTTCGCGGCGAGCTGTTTGTCGGCAGCCAGTATTTGCTGGCCTGGTCAGACAAACTGGTGGAATTAAAAACCATCTGCTTCTGCGGGCGTAAAGCGAGTATGGTGCTGCGTCTTGATCAGGCAGGAAAACCCTATGCAGAAGGCGAACAGGTAGTGATTGGCGGCAATGAGCGCTATGTATCCGTATGTCGTAAGCATTATAAAGAGGCGCTGGTGGTAGGCTCTCTGACAGCGATTCAGGAAGCCAGTCGTCGTTAACGGTCTGGCAGAGTCTGTCCCTATTTACGCTGGAAAAGAGACATAAAAAAACCCGCCGAAGCGGGTTTTTTATTGAGCGATTAATTAAGCGCTTTTCTTCGCTTTCTTATCCGCTTTTACCAGGGTTTCTACAGCTGCAGGTGCAGCAACCACACCTTCAGTGTATTCGCGGCCATAGTAGGTATCCAGCAGGATCTGTTTCAGCTCTGCGATCAGTGGGTAGCGCGGGTTCGCACCAGTACACTGGTCATCAAAGGCATCTTCAGACAGCTTGTCTACGTGTGCCAGGAAGTCAGCTTCCTGAACGCCAGCTTCACGGATAGACTTAGGAATACCCAGCTCAGCTTTCAGGCTTTCCAGCCATGCCAGCAGTTTCTCGATCTTCGCAGCAGTGCGGTCACCAGGAGCGCTCAGGCCCAGGTGGTCAGCGATTTCTGCGTAGCGACGACGCGCTTGTGGACGGTCGTACTGGCTGAATGCAGTCTGCTTGGTCGGGTTATCGTTAGCGTTGTAACGGATAACGTTAGAGATCAGCAGGGCGTTCGCCAGACCGTGAGGAATGTGGAACTGAGAGCCCAGCTTGTGCGCCATGGAGTGACACACACCCAGGAAGGCGTTAGCAAACGCGATACCGGCGATGGTGGCAGCACTGTGCACACGCTCACGGGCAACCGGGTTTTTAGAGCCTTCGTTATAAGAGGCTGGCAGGTTCTCTTTCAGCAGTTTCAGTGCCTGCAGAGCCTGACCGTCAGAGAACTCAGACGCCAGTACAGAAACATAAGCTTCCAGGGCGTGAGTTACCGCATCCAGACCACCGAATGCACAGAGTGATTTCGGCATATCCATGACCAGGTTGGCGTCAACAATCGCCATGTCCGGGGTCAGAGCGTAGTCTGCCAGTGGGTATTTCTGACCTGTTGCATCGTCGGTAACAACAGCAAACGGTGTCACTTCAGAACCGGTACCGGAAGTGGTGGTGACGGCGATCATTTTCGCTTTCACGCCCATTTTCGGGAACTTGTAGATACGTTTACGGATATCCATAAAGCGCAGCGCCAGCTCTTCGAAGTGCGTTTCTGGGTGCTCGTACATTACCCACATAATTTTGGCTGCGTCCATTGGGGAGCCGCCGCCCAGCGCGATGATCACGTCTGGTTTGAAGGAGTTTGCCAGCTCTGCGCCTTTGCGAACAACAGACAGGGTTGGGTCAGCTTCAACTTCGAAGAACACTTCAGTTTCCACGCCAGCCGCTTTCAGAACAGAGGTGATCTGGTCTGCGTAGCCATTGTTGAACAGGAAACGGTCAGTCACGATGAGCGCACGTTTGTGGCCATCAGTAATCACTTCATCCAGCGCGATTGGCAGGGAGCCACGGCGGAAGTAGATAGATTTCGGAAGTTTATGCCACAACATGTTTTCAGCTCGCTTAGCAACGGTTTTCTTGTTGATCAGGTGCTTAGGACCAACGTTCTCAGAGATGGAGTTACCACCCCATGAACCACAACCCAGAGTCAGGGAAGGCGCGAGTTTGAAGTTATACAGGTCACCGATACCACCCTGAGAAGCAGGGGTGTTGATCAGGATACGTGCAGTTTTCATCATCTGACCGAAGTAGGCCACACGTTCAGGCTGGTTATCCTGGTCAGTGTAGAGACAGGAGGTATGGCCGATACCGCCCATCGCTACCAGTTTCTCTGCTTTATCAACCGCATCTTCGAAATCTTTCGCGCGGTACATTGCCAGCGTCGGAGAGAGTTTTTCGTGTGCAAACGGCTCGCTTTCGTCAACGATATTCACTTCGCCAATCAGGATCTTGGTGCTGGCTGGAACGGTGAAACCTGCCAGTTCAGCAATTTTATACGCTGGCTGACCTACGATGGCGGCGTTCAGAGCGCCATTTTTCAGGATGATGTCCTGAACCGCTTTCAGCTCTTTGCCCTGCAGCAGGTAGCCGCCGTGGCTGGCGAAACGTTCGCGAACGGCATCGTATACGGAATCAACAACAACAACGGACTGCTCGGAAGCACAGATTACGCCGTTATCGAAGGTTTTAGACATCAGTACAGAAGCAACAGCACGTTTAATATCGGCAGTTTCGTCGATAACAACTGGGGTGTTACCCGCACCTACGCCGATAGCTGGTTTACCGGAGCTATAGGCCGCTTTAACCATGCCTGGGCCACCAGTTGCCAGAATCAGGTTGATGTCCGGGTGGTGCATCAGAGCGTTAGACAGTTCCACGGAAGGCTGATCGATCCAACCGATCAGATCTTTCGGTGCACCCGCAGCGATCGCCGCTTGCAGAACGATATCTGCAGCTTTGTTGGTTGCATCTTTAGCACGTGGGTGTGGAGAGAAAATGATTGCGTTACGCGTCTTCAGGCTGATCAGCGATTTGAAGATAGCAGTAGAAGTTGGGTTGGTGGTTGGAACGATACCGCAGATGATGCCGATTGGCTCAGCAATGGTGATGGTACCGAACGTGTCATCTTCAGACAGAACGCCACAAGTCTTCTCATCTTTATAGGCGTTATAGATATACTCAGAAGCAAAGTGGTTTTTAATCACTTTATCTTCAACGATACCCATACCGGATTCGGCAACGGCCATTTTAGCGAGAGGGATTCGAGCATCTGCAGCAGCCAGAGCGGCGGCGCGGAAGATTTTATCAACCTGTTCTTGGGTGAAATTGGCATATTCACGCTGGGCTTTTTTTACGCGCTCTACAAGTGCGTTAAGTTCAGCGACATTAGTAACAGCCATAATGCTCTCCTGATAATGTTAAACTCTTTTAGTAAATCAGCTGCTCGACACGAAAACAGTATAGTCAGCGTCATTGCCACTTGCTTAACTTACGTAAAAACAAGATGTTAACGTCTTTATCGTTCCCCTGATTTACTAAAATAGCCTTCCATCAGTAGCCTACGTTCAGACTCTGAGTCTCCCTGGTGGCGTAATCAAGATTACTCACTTCTGAGTACCGAAAACATGATCTGTATCAATTTATCCATAAGCTGATACCTTTCAGCAGGGGTATTTTAGGGCATTTCATCGATTGTTAAATAATTGCAAAACTAATTGAACCATAACAACGCATAAAGTACACAAATATTTTACAGCGTAACATCACCATATTTAGCATTATTGTGATGAAGTAGAGGCATAAAAGGCGTATCGTCTGCCGGGTTATTGTGGATGCCACATTTTATATTAAGACTTGCTAATCAGCGGAGCTAACAGTGAGCCTATCGCTCTTTGATTTCCCAACGTATTTTAAGTTCTTTATTGGTCTGTTCGCGCTGGTGAACCCGGTGGGCATTATTCCCGTCTTCATCAGTATGACCAGCTATCAAACCGCCCTTGCCAGGAATAAAACCAACCTGACGGCAAATTTGTCCGTGGCGATCATCCTGCTGACGTCGCTCTATCTTGGCGATTCAATATTGCAGATTTTTGGCATCTCGATCGATTCGTTCAGAATAGCCGGCGGGATCCTTGTGGTCACCATTGCCATGTCAATGATCAGCGGCAAGCTGGGTGAGGACAAACAGAACAAGCAGGAGAAATCAGAAACCGCCATCCGAGAGAGCATCGGCGTGGTGCCGCTGGCATTGCCCTTGATGGCAGGGCCAGGGGCGATCAGTTCTACTATCGTATGGGGAACGCGTTACCATAACCTGATGCATCTGATTGGCTTCTCGATAGCTATTGCCCTGTTTGCCTTCTGTTGCTGGGGGGTGTTCCGTATTGCGCCGTGGCTGGTACGCCTGCTGGGCCAGACGGGCATTAACGTTATCACCCGTATTATGGGTCTGCTGCTGATGGCGCTGGGGATTGAATTTATTGTTACCGGTCTGAAATCAATTTTTCCGGGGTTATTAGGGTAATCTTTCAAATGAAAAAGCGGAGCACTGGGCTCCGCTTTTTTTGTCATTATCAGCAAATCATATAATGAAAGTTGAAAATCGCTTTAACTATAATAAATTTTATTAATAATTTTGTTTTGTTAACTTTCAATAAGTTGCCTTTCCACATACCGTTCATCTGGTCATAAACCGCGCAAAGCGTCTGTTATTTTACTCACACAATACTCTGGGGCTTGCTGCAAGATTACTGAGATGATATTAGTAATTTGCTGAATGATTTAGATGAATGTGCTAAATAATAGACAGTTGTTAATTTTTTGTACAAAAAACAGATCGCTTCTGGCATCGCGGTACGCTCATCGAAAACACTTTCTTCATCTCATTGAATGACAGGCGCTTTTTTCGCATTCGATGCGCGGCATGGCAGCCCACGGCGTAACGGTCTCTTCCGTAAAAGAGAATTGGTTAACAAATTTGCAAAATGTATTGGCACCTAAGTAACTCATTTGGTACTTTCCGGCCATTCCATTTCAGCGTACTTCTTATAGATGAGAATCTTTTTCATTAACGATTCTGACCTATAAGAATTAATACATGCCTCGGCAGGGGAGGCATGTCACAAATCGACGCAAGGTGGCCAGACGAGCCGCCAGTAATAGTAAAGTCGGTGATAGCGAGAAGTAAAAAACGCCTGACGGCAGCATAAACTCCTACGTTGTCAGGGAACCCCTAAAAAGGGGAATTAAACAGGCTGGTAAAAACCAGTAATTATAAAGAGTGGAGTATCAACACAATGTCCATCATCACAAAAAAAAGTCTGGTAGCTGCGGGGATTTTAACTGCGCTAATCGCAGGCAACGTTGCAATGGCTGCTGACGTCCCTGCTGGAGTTCAACTGGCGGAGAAGCAAACGCTGGTGCGTAACAACGGTGCTGAGGTTCAATCTCTGGATCCGCACAAGATTGAAGGTGTACCGGAGTCTAACGTTAACCGCGATCTGTTCGAAGGTCTGCTGGTCACTGACGTAAACGGCCACCCGGTTGCGGGTGTGGCTGAAAAATGGGAAAACAAGGACTTTAAAGTCTGGACCTTCCACCTGCGTAAAGACGCAAAATGGTCCGATGGTTCCCCGGTTACCGCCCACGATTTCGTTTATAGCTGGCAGCGTCTGGCAGATCCTAATACTGCCTCGCCGTATGCGAGCTATCTGCAGTATGGCCACATCGCTAATATCGATGACATCATCACCGGCAAAAAACCGATTACCGATCTCGGCGTAAAAGCGATCGATGACAATACGTTCGAAGTTACCCTGAGCGAGCCGGTTCCTTATTTCTATAAGCTGCTGGTTCACCCGTCCGTTTCCCCGGTTCCAAAAGCCGCGGTTGAAAAATTTGGTGATAAGTGGACTCAGCCTGCCAATATCGTGACCAACGGCGCCTACAAGCTGAAAGCCTGGGTCGTTAACGAACGTATCGACCTGGAGCGTAATACTAACTACTGGGATAACGCGAAAACTGTCATTAACCAGGTTACCTACCTGCCAATCTCTTCTGAAGTGACTGACGTTAACCGCTACCGCAGCGGCGAAATCGACATGACCTATAACAACATGCCGATTGAACTCTTCCAGAAGCTGAAGAAAGAGATTCCTGCTGAAGTACACGTTGACCCGTACCTCTGCACCTATTATTACGAAATCAACAACCAGAAAGCGCCATTCACTGACGTTCGCGTTCGTACCGCCCTGAAGCTGGCGCTGGATCGCGATATCATCGTCAACAAGGTGAAAAACCAGGGCGACCTGCCAGCGTACAGCTACACACCACCGTATACCGATGGTGCGAAGCTGACCGAGCCAGAATGGTTCAAAATGACCCAGGAACAGCGTAATGCAGAAGCGAAGAAACTGCTGGCCGAAGCGGGTTATACCGCAGACAAGCCGCTGACTTTCAGCCTGCTGTATAACACCTCCGATCTGCATAAGAAACTGGCTATCGCAGTCTCTTCCATCTGGAAGAAAAACCTGGGTGTGAACGTGAAGCTGGAAAACCAGGAGTGGAAAACCTTCCTGGATAGCCGCCATCAGGGCACCTTTGATGTGGCCCGTGCCGGCTGGTGTGCGGACTACAACGAGCCGACCTCTTTCCTGAACACCATGCTGAGCGACAGCTCGAACAACACCGCGCACTATAAGAGCGCAGAGTTCGATAAGCTGATCGGCGATACCCTGAAAGTGACTGACGAAGCGCAGCGCGCCGATCTGTACGCGAAAGCGGAACAGCAGCTCGACAAAGATTCTGCGATCGTACCGGTTTACTACTACGTGAACGCCCGTCTGGTGAAACCGTGGGTAGGTGGATATACCGGGAAAGACCCGATGGATAATATCTACGTTAAAAACTTGTATATTATCAAGCATTAATGGCAATGAGTGGGGCGGGCGCTGTCTGCCCCACGGTGTCTACTCATCGTAATATTATATAGGCACACGCCAGAAGGTACGGGCAATGTTGAAATTTATCCTACGTCGCTGTCTTGAAGCGATCCCAACGCTATTTATTCTTATCACGATCTCCTTCTTTATGATGCGTCTCGCGCCGGGAAGTCCATTCACCGGTGAACGTACGCTGCCGCCAGAAGTTATGGCGAATATCGAAGCGAAATATCATTTAAACGATCCTATCTCCACCCAGTATTTCAACTATCTGAAACAGCTGGCCCACGGTGATTTTGGTCCGTCGTTTAAATATAAAGATTATTCCGTAAACGATCTGGTGGCGTCCAGCTTCCCCGTTTCGGCGAAATTAGGCGCCGCGGCGTTTTTACTGGCCGTTATTCTTGGCGTCACGGCGGGCGTTATTGCTGCGCTTAATCAGAATACGAAATGGGATTACACCGTTATGGGGGTGGCAATGACCGGTGTCGTCATACCGAGTTTTGTCGTGGCCCCCTTGCTGGTCATGATATTTGCCATCACCCTAAAATGGCTGCCCGGCGGCGGCTGGAATGGCGGGGCGCTGAAATTTATGATTCTGCCGATGGTCGCGTTGTCTCTCGCTTATATCGCCAGTATTTCGCGTATTACCCGTGGTTCAATGATTGAAGTATTGCACTCGAACTTCATCCGTACTGCCCGGGCCAAAGGGCTGCCGATGCGCCGCATCATCTTCCGTCACGCGTTAAAACCTGCGCTGCTGCCGGTGCTCTCTTATCTGGGCCCTGCGTTCGTCGGGATTATCACCGGGTCAATGGTTATCGAAACCATCTATGGTCTGCCGGGTATCGGCCAGCTGTTCGTTAACGGCGCCCTTAACCGCGACTATTCACTGGTACTGAGTCTGACCATTCTCGTTGGCGCGCTCACCATCTTCTTTAACGCGATCGTCGACGTGCTCTATGCCGTTATCGATCCGAAAATCCGCTACTGACACTGGAGCTCGCCATGATGCTAAGTAAGAAAAACAGCGAGGCGCTGGAAAACTTCAGTGAAAAACTGGAAGTGGAGGGGCGCAGCCTCTGGCAGGATGCACGCCGTCGCTTCATGCATAACCGTGCTGCGGTTGCCAGCCTGATTGTCCTGGTCCTTATCGCCCTGTTTGTGACGCTGGCGCCGATGCTGTCGCAGTTCACCTACTTCGACACCGACTGGGGCATGATGTCCAGCGCGCCGGATACCGAATCGGGCCACTACTTTGGTACCGACTCTTCCGGGCGTGACCTGCTGGTCCGTGTGGCCATCGGTGGACGCATTTCGTTGATGGTAGGGATCGCAGCAGCCTTTGTTGCGGTGATTCTGGGGACGTTATACGGATCGCTCTCCGGCTATCTCGGCGGCAAGGTCGATTCGGTGATGATGCGTATTCTGGAGATCCTCAACTCCTTCCCGTTTATGTTCTTCGTCATCCTGTTGGTGACCTTCTTTGGCCAGAACATTTTGCTGATCTTCGTGGCTATCGGCATGGTCTCCTGGCTCGATATGGCGCGTATCGTGCGCGGCCAGACCCTGAGCCTGAAGCGCAAAGAGTTTATCGAAGCGGCGCAGGTGGGCGGGGTTTCAACCGGTAATATTGTGGTCCGTCATATCGTGCCAAACGTGCTGGGTGTGGTGGTGGTGTATGCCTCCCTGTTGGTTCCGAGCATGATCCTCTTTGAATCTTTCCTGAGCTTCCTCGGCCTAGGTACCCAGGAGCCGCTGAGCAGCTGGGGTGCGCTGCTGAGCGATGGCGCCAACTCTATGGAAGTTTCACCGTGGCTGCTGCTGTTCCCGGCGGGTTTCCTGGTGGTGACACTGTTTTGTTTCAACTTTATCGGCGATGGCCTGCGTGATGCCCTCGATCCGAAAGACCGTTAAGGAGTGCCGCCATGACTATTATTGAAACGGCATCGGCCCCACAAGCGCATCAGCAGAGTAATCTCCTGCTGGATGTGAAAGATCTGCGCGTCACCTTTAAAACGCCTGATGGCGATGTGACCGCGGTAAACGATCTTAACTTCAGCCTGCGTGCTGGCGAAACGCTGGGTATTGTGGGTGAATCCGGTTCCGGTAAATCCCAGACGGCGTTCGCGCTGATGGGGCTGCTGGCACAAAACGGCGTTATCGGCGGCTCTGCCACCTTTAACGGTAAGCAGATCCTTAACCTGCCGGAGAACGAGCTTAACAAGCTGCGTGCCGAGCAGATATCTATGATTTTCCAGGATCCGATGACCTCCCTGAACCCGTACATGCGTGTGGGCGAGCAGCTGATGGAAGTGCTGATGCTGCACAAAGGGATGGGCAAAGCCGAAGCGTTTGAAGAGTCGGTTAAGATGCTGGATGCGGTAAAAATGCCGGAAGCGCGTAAGCGTATGCGCATGTTCCCGCACGAGTTTTCTGGCGGGATGCGCCAGCGCGTGATGATCGCGATGGCGCTGCTGTGCCGGCCAAAACTGCTCATTGCCGATGAACCGACTACTGCGCTGGACGTGACCGTTCAGGCGCAGATCATGACCCTGCTAAACGAGCTGAAGCGCGAGTTTAATACCGCGATCATCATGATTACCCACGATCTGGGCGTCGTGGCTGGGATCTGCGACAAAGTGCTGGTGATGTATGCCGGGCGTACCATGGAGTACGGTAAAGCGCGTGATGTCTTCTACCATCCGGCGCACCCGTACTCCATTGGCCTGTTGAATGCGGTACCGCGTCTTGATGCGGAAGGGGAGTCGCTGCTGACCATTCCTGGCAACCCGCCTAACCTGCTGCGTCTGCCGAAAGGCTGCCCGTTCCAGCCGCGTTGTCCGCACGCGATGGAAATCTGCAACAGCGCGCCACCGCTGGAAGAGTTTGCACCAGGCCGTCTGCGTGCCTGCTTTAAGCCGTACGAGGAGCTGGTATGACAACCATTGACGAAAAAAGAAATGTTCTGCTTGAAATCGCCGATCTGAAAGTGCACTTCGACATCAAAGACGGCAAGCAGTGGTTCTGGCAGCCGGCGAAAACCCTGAAAGCGGTTGACGGCGTCACCCTGCGTCTCTACGAGGGGGAAACTCTTGGCGTGGTGGGGGAGTCGGGCTGCGGCAAATCCACCTTTGCCCGCGCGATCATCGGCCTGGTGAAAGCCACTGGCGGCAAGGTCGCCTGGCTGGGTAAAGATCTGCTGGGGATGAAGCCGGAAGAGTGGCGCGAGGTCCGAAGCGACATTCAGATGATTTTCCAGGATCCGCTGGCGTCACTGAACCCGCGTATGACCATTGGCGAGATCATCGCTGAGCCGCTGCGCACCTACCATCCGAAGATGCCGCGTACGGAAGTGCGCGACCGCGTCAAGGCGATGATGATGAAGGTCGGTCTGCTGCCGAACCTTATCAACCGCTATCCGCACGAGTTCTCGGGTGGCCAGTGTCAGCGTATCGGTATTGCCCGCGCGCTGATCCTGGAGCCGAAACTGATTATCTGTGACGAACCGGTCTCGGCGCTGGACGTGTCGATTCAGGCGCAGGTGGTTAACCTGCTGCAAAAACTGCAGCGTGAGATGGGGCTGTCGCTGATCTTTATCGCCCACGACCTGGCGGTGGTGAAGCACATCTCCGATCGCGTACTGGTGATGTATCTCGGCCATGCGGTGGAGTTGGGCACCTATGACGAGGTGTATCATAATCCGTTACACCCTTACACCAGAGCGCTGATGTCTGCCGTGCCGGTGCCGGATCCTGACCTGGAGCAGAATAAGACCATTCAGCTGCTGGAAGGGGAGCTGCCGTCGCCCATCAACCCGCCGTCTGGCTGCGTGTTCCGTACCCGCTGCCCGATTGCCGGGCCGGAGTGCACGAAAACGCGTCCGGTACTGGAGGGCAGCTTCCGCCATGCGGTCTCCTGTCTGAAGGTTGATCCGCTCTGACCGGGTAAAAGGCAATAAAAAAGGCTGCAATCGCAGCCTTTTTTTATTCGCGCCAGAGTATGTGGCACAGCTTGTGGTCTTTCTCACGACACAGCAGAACGCGGGCAAAGATATCATTGATCTCTCCGCCGTCGGTATCCGCCAGGCCAATTACCACCTCGGCGAAGAAGTCCGGGTTCAGGTCGTAATCGACATGTTCAGCCCAGTCTTCAGACGGATCGAACAGCTCGGCGCCGCCACGCTCTTCAAACTGCAAATTAAAGAGAATCACGTCAGCCGGGTCGAGATTATCGACGGCCAGTTCCAGAAAGATATCGTAGGCCTGCTCGAGCGTTTCGTCTTCGGTCAGGCGATTGTTCAGATCCATTTCCATGATGACTACCTGTTTAACATCGTTGGGCACGTTTTACAGCAACGGACTAAAGAAGTAAAACAGTCGTTCGGCAATTCGCTGCCATAGCGGCCTTTTCATCCACAAACGGGCATCCAGCAGGCGGGAGCGCGAGATATAATCATCCTGTACGGCCGCCAGATCGCCCCCAAAACCGGTATCGTCGATCACCAGCGTGATCTCAAAATTGAGCCACAAACTGCGCATATCCAGGTTCACTGTTCCCACCAGGCTGAGCTCGCCGTCCACCAGCACGCTCTTGGTGTGCAGCAGCCCACCTTCAAACTGGTAAATCTTCACCCCGGCCGCCAGCAGTTCGCTGAAAAAGGCCCGGCTGGCCCAGCCCACCAGCACCGAATCGTTCTTGCGCGGCAGGATAATACTGACATCGACCCCGCGCTGGGCGGCGGTGCAGATAGCGTGGAGCAAATCGTCACTCGGCACGAAATAGGGGGTGGTCATGATCAGGTATTCGCGGGCGGAATAGGCGGCGGTCAATAACGCCTGATGGATCAGATCTTCCGGGAAGCCCGGTCCGGAGGCGATAGTATGAATAGTGTGCCCGCTGGCCTGTTCAAACGGCATGATATTGGCATCCGGCGGTGGGGGCAGAATGCGTTTGCCGGTTTCGATCTCCCAGTCACAGGAGTAGACGATCCCCATCGCGGTGGCGACCGGCCCCTCCATACGCGCCATCAGATCGATCCATTGGCCCACACCGGCATCCTGTTTAAAGAAGCGCGGGTCGACCATGTTCATGCTGCCGGTATAGGCGATGTAGTTGTCGATGAGCACCATTTTGCGGTGCTGGCGCAGATCCATCCTGCGCAGAAACACACGCATCAGGTTAACCTTTAACGCTTCGACCACTTCCACACCGGCATTGCGCATCATGGATGCCCAGTTGCTGCGGAAAAAGTTCACGCTACCGGCGGAGTCGAGCATCAGACGGCAGTGGATCCCCCGGCGTGCCGCGGCCATCAGGGATTCAGCTACCTGATCGGCCATGCCACCGGGCTGCCAGATATAGAACACCATCTCGATATTATGCCGCGCCAGCTGAATATCGCGGATCAGCGCATTCATAACGTCATCAGAGGTGGTCATCAATTGCAGCTGATTGCCTTTCACCCCGGCAATCCCCTGGCGGCGTTCACAGAGCTTAAATAACGACGCGGCGACGTCACTGTTCTCTTCGGCAAAAATATGTTTGCAGGATTTCAGATCGTTCAGCCATTTCGCCGTGGAGGGCCACATCGCCCGGGCACGCTCGGCCCGACGTTTACCGAGGTGAAGCTCACCGAAGGATAAATACGCAATGATGCCGACCAGCGGCAGGATATAAATAATCAACAGCCATGCCATGGCAGAGGGAACGGCTCTGCGCTTCATCAGGATGCGTAACGTCACCCCTGCGATCAACAGCCAGTATCCCAGAATGAGCAGCCAACTCACCACGGTGTAGAAGGTTGTCATAATAAAAAATCCTTTTGAAAGCGTATTGTTAAGAGTTTACGCGTCAGGATTTTTCTGGCAAATAAAAACGCCAGATAAAAGCGCTGGTCTGCCGCAGGCAAGGGACTATAATGAACGCTCTGTTTTGTGAAGAGTTGGTAACATGAAGCGCAGTAGAACAGAAGTAGGGCGCTGGCGCATGTTGCGACAGACAAGTCGTCGCAAAGCGCGTTGGCTGGAAGCACAATCCCGCCGTAATATGCGTATCCACGCCATCAGAAAATGCAGTATGAACCGTCATCGCAATGCGTTGCTGTTCGCCATTCAGGATTACTGAATGACACAAGGGCACCCACAGAGGTGCCCGATGTTTTTTATTCGCTACGTCAAAAAGGAGGATGAGGTGTTTGCGGATTTGGGTGTACTGAATTTCTGGACCTATGTTGTCGGGGCTATTTTTATTGTTCTGGTTCCTGGGCCTAATACCTTATTCGTTTTAAAAACCGGTATTGGTCACGGTGTGAAAAAGGGCTATCTTGCCGCCAGTGGCGTATTTATTGGCGATGCGGTACTGATGTTTCTGGCATGGGCGGGGGTCGCGGCGCTGATCCAGACCACGCCAATGCTATTTAATATTGTGCGCTATCTCGGGGCGTTCTATCTGTTATGGCTGGGCGGCAAAATGCTCTGGTCGGTAATAAGGCATACACAGCAGGGCGATGCTGGCGGTCTCGAACCGGCTAAAACCATAATGAAACGCTCGCTGGTGCTGAGTATGACCAACCCGAAAGCGATTTTATTTTATGTCTCATTCTTTGTGCAGTTTATTGACGTTCACGCGAAGCACACCGGCGTCGCTTTTATGATCCTCGCAGTCACGCTGGAAATCATCAGTTTTATCTATATGAGCTTCCTGATCTTCTCCGGCGCGTTTGTTACGCGCTACCTGAAAACCAAAAAGAAACTGGCGAAGCTGGGAAATGGTTTAATTGGATTACTGTTTGTTGGCTTTGCGGCGCGGCTGGCATCCCTGAACTAATAAAAAAGGCTCCTGGTACGGAGCCTTTTTTTATTCTAGAAAACTTTTTTAAACGGCTTCACCACGACGTTATCATACACGCCTGCCGCCACATACGGGTCGTCCTGCGCCCAGGCCTGTGCCGCTTCGAGCGATTCAAATTCGGCAATCACCGTTGAGCCGGTAAATCCCGCCGCACCCGGATCGTTGCTGTCGACGGCAGGCATCGGGCCTGCGGTCAATAATCTGCCTTCGTCATGCAGCAGTTGTAAGCGCGCAAGGTGGGCAGGGCGTACGGAGAGACGTTTCTCCAGAGAATCAGCGACATCTGCAGCAAAAATCACGTAAAGCACAGCGGAGCTCCTTAACCGATAAAAGTGGGAATTACGTTATGTGAAAGTGCAGGTGACTGCAATGTAAAGATGGCAACATTGTTAAAACCTTGCGCCTGATGTGCCTTTTTTCGCCAGCTGGACGGTAAAGTCGGGCGAAGTTTAACTGGCTTATTGAATATGATTGCTATTTGCATTTAAAATCAGGGCCTGGCTTTTTAACTGAAACGATTATGACTTCAATGACCCTTGAATGTAGGCTATTCGGGTTTTAGGTTATCTGGCGTTCATTTGACCTGCAAGCCCCCTTTAAGCCCCTTGTTATCGTCACATTTCCAATTGAAAGCCATGCTGGTTTTATGTACAGTGAATCGTGGTAAAGGCGGTAGCATTCAGGAGATTACTTATGCCCTCTTATGATTCGCGGGTTCAGTTGACGTCAAAAAGCGGCGTTATCTATAAGTTTCTGGTTCATGCGGATAGCCCACAGGGGGCAAGAGTCAAAGTCCAAAACCATCTGAGAAAGCTGGGAGATTTTGATTTCAGTGAAATTTGCATTTCTTCTATGGAGGTGAGGGGTGATGCCTTGCTTCTAAACCCTGACGGTACAAAGTGCCTGATTTTTTGAGGTACAAGTCATCATCGCAATGTATGTTTTTCAAGCAGATGAACAATAGCGATGTGATGTCGCTGCTTATCACTACACCCTGCAATACCGTACCGCTTAACCAGTTCATAGCTGACCTTATCCAGCCTTTTCAGTAGCTGCTCAGGTAGCGATAAGACCAAATTAAAGGATGCGGGGGTAAGTACCTCTTGCTTATCATTTTGTTTCAGTGGGTTGAATGCGTAAAGGTTCATTGTTCAGTCTCCACGTTTCGTAACATCTCACCAATTGCCAGTATTAGACGCTGTTCTTCTGACTTAATCCCGCTACCGATTCGGCTTGCCAGCCTTTCCAGTTTCCCCAAATAAAAAGGGTGAAGGTTCAGAGCTATGTTTGCTCGTACTTGCTGACCATATTCATTGAAGAGTTGATTCATTTACACCCCTCCCATCGACTGAGCAACTTCAACCGCTTCTGAGGCTGCTGTTATGGCTTTGTTTCGTTTTGTCTGTGCTTCGAGGATTCGTACAGTTGCATCACGCTGCAAGCGGGTGACCTTTGAAGAAGCCGCTTTCATAATCCCGTCACAGAACGCTTTATGCTGGTTACTCATAGCGCTGGTGGCCTTAACGTAATCAGCGGGATTGATACCTATAGCTTCACAGAAAGGCTGTACAGCGTCGATGGCAGTCACTGTATGACGTTGCATTAACTGAGCCTGTAAAGCAGCAATCTGAGCCTTGTAGGCGGCCTCAGTGACTTTGTTAGTCATTACCCACCTCATCGGCGACAATCACAGACAGATAGGATTCAAGCGATTTAATTCCCGATAACGCTTCTTCAGCCTGTTTCACCAATACGTTGTGAGCATGGATAGCCTTATTTACCTTATTCGCTTTCTCAGTGATTCCTGCATCAACAAATTTCTCAGCGGCTTTCTTACATGCCTTTTCAATCTCAGCAAGCGGGTTATGTTTTGGTGACTGCTGTAATGGTACAAACTTGATAAATCCAGCGCCCATCTCATACACAACGTAATTCTCATTCATCATGTTCTGAATAATAGTCTGTACCATCGCTGGGTGTGTAACCTGTCGGATTCGGAACCCGTAATCTTCGACTGGCTGAGACATTAGCTGCTTAGTCTTGATAGCAATAAGAGTATCTTTATTCAGGCTGTCTGCGTTGTAAATATCCTTTGCATCTTCGATATTTTCCAGTGCAGCTTTAATTTTGGGGATGAAATGTGATTCGATTTCAATTCGTTTCTGTGTAGGACTATTCATTATTAACGCTCTCGTGAAATTCAGATACAAAAATACACCACACAGGCCGTCTTTTACGTAACCCGTGTAGTGTCATCTGGAATGTGTAAGGGGTTGGCTAACCTGTCCCCGAGGAAGGGATGCCACAGGAAAGCCATTAATTTGTTAGGAAATCAATCCAATACATAAATGTTAACATGTTGTTAAATTATGTCAAGGGGTTTCAGTTTTCTGACAAATAGCCTTAATGATTTCATACCGTCTGGTTTTAGTCATCATGCGAGGCGGGGTGTAACCAGAGGGAGATGTAATTCCTGTTAATTCGGAAAGGCTCTTATACTGTATGTAGAATTGATGTGTCTTTTCAGCTACGATAGTAAAGTATTTCTTTCTTTTCTTCATTCATATTATAATAATCCATAAACAGGAAAGGTCACCCCCCATGATAAAACCTGAGAAAGTGACCCTCCAGCTATTCTCATCTATCTAAGACCCTGTTGACCGATTTTGATAAATGAGCATTACTGTATTATTATCATACGGAACTGTGTTTTTGCCCAGTGGTATTTTGTTATTGCAGTAATTGATGAATGGTTATTATTGGCGGGGTGGATGGGATGGTAGAAATACATATTTAGCACTTTTTGCTATTGACGTAATTTTTACGATTGATATAATGCGTTAAGACCTTTACAGATTATCTTTAAAGTTTTCTGATTATCACTAATTGAATACTACAATAAGAAAATGGCTTACGCCAAAAGCCATTAAAATCTTATTATCTCTTCAAAGATACTTAATCAATGCCTTTAAAGATTACTGTTAAGATGTGGAATCACCAATCAAGGAGTTATCCTTTCAACTTTCGCATGGCTTCGCGTTGTCATGCTTCTTGCTTTCGCCTTGTATCTGTTCAGATAGTCTATCAGAATCCCTCAGAGAGGGCTAAAATAGCTCCGATTACAATTGCATCAAATCATCATCTTTGATAGAATAATCAAATTGTCAGAGATGAATGTAAAACATCGGAAACGATGTGGTAATTCTGCTGTAACGGCTCATTTAGTTGAGTTTTTGACAGATTCTAGTAAGCCCACCCGATTAGCAAATCATCAAAATGACAGACAGGTGAACCATACGGAAGACTTAACCACTCCCCAAAAGTTGGTTTCAAGCTCTACAGCAATCTGTAACGGCAATCCTTGCAACTTTCAGACCTTCCCATCTGTTAAGCCATAGACAATCCATCACGGTGAAAAGGGTTATTTCCCATCAAGCGTTAATCGCTGGTGGGCTGAATGATTTTCCACACCGGAGATTGGAAGAATGAAACCTACTGTACAGACATCAAACCGATTTTTGTTTCTTACCGGAAACGAAGACTTCACCATCCGAAAAACTGCTGCTGCAAAGATTGCCAGAGCACGTGGTCAGCGTTTCTTTGTTCACATGTGCAAGAGACATGGTGCTAGTGAACATTATTCAAGCTGCATGGCTTGTGTTGAATGCCAGAAACAATGGTACAGGGATAACGGTAAGCATAAGCCGGATCCAGACATCAAACCTTTTAGCTCAGTTTACCCACTGGTTAAGATGACTTTCAGGGGGTTACAATTCCCTCAGATATTCTCTTAAGGGCCTCTCAATGGATGACGAAAAATTACACACCTACCTTAAAGCTATTGGTATGGGGTGCTTTGTGACGTATTACAGCAAGTTTGCCAACACAACCATTTCACGTGCTGACCTTATCGAACTGCTACATACTCAGGAAGGATACACAGAAAAAAGCTGTGGGAGCCGCACCAGTAAAGCGAGAGCAATCATTTCCGCAGGGGCAAGTGAAGAAGCATTAAGGCTAATTATTGCGTCTAATCGTGTGAACGATGATTTAAGAGATGAGGCCAGAAAGTTACTGATGAAAATTTTTCCGTAAAATCAGGGTATCACTCGTTATTTTCGGCCTTCATTGATTACTGGAACATATCTGTGAAGGTCTGGAAGATTTGATGAATACCTGCTTAGAAGGCGAACCTGAGAAAGTAGCGGTTAACAAGCAATTTCTCAACATATCTACAATGAAATCAACAAGAAAGCCCCGCTAAGATGCAGGGCGTGACTCCAAATTAAGCTAATTCTTTGAGGTTCTTACTAACTTTTGCCACCGTTGCCCTTGAGCAGCCCACCGTGTCCATTACGTCACTGTAGGACATACCAGCCTGTAACAGCCTGGCTATTCTCTCATTGCGCTGTGTATCCTCTGGACGGCCTTTATACTTACCGTCTGATTTGGCCTTTACAATGCCCTGAGCCTGTCTTCTCTTACGGTCTGTGTAATCCTTTCTGGCAATAGCGGCGAGCATGTCCAGCATCATCCCGTTTAACGCCTCAAGCATTCTGCTGGTGAACTCATCCCCTGACTGAATAAGCTGGTGGCTTGTTGGCAGGTCTAAGGCAACCACTCTCACACCTTTCTCATTAATCAGTGACCGTAACTTGTTCCAGTCTTCACCGCTCAAACGTGACAGGCGGTCTACCTGCTCCACTAAGAGAACATCTCCCTTCTGCGCAATCTCAAGCAGTCTGAACAACTCAGGACGCTGTAGAGATGCACCTGATTCATTCTCTGTGAAGTAGCTTGAAATAGTCATACCGTTGGTTGTAGCGAACTCATCCAACTGACCTTTGGCGCGTGTTGCGTCTTGCTGAGTGGTGGAAGCTCTGAGGTAAGCATAGACACGTGAAGTCATGATAGTGAACCGTAGCAGTCTGTTTAAGATGGTTCAATTATATCAGTCTGTTTTGCGTGGTTCAATAAATCATTTTTGGGGTGAACTGGTTCAGTAAATCGGTGCCTCTTGAGGTATACCTAAAGTGAACCAGACCATGATGGGAAGTCAGAGAAGGGGTTAACAGAGATGCGATGAAAATCAACGCCCCCGATGAGTTAGCCTTTTTGTGCATTATCCATTGTATTCTTTACAGCGCAAAGAACGTCACCAATAGTTGCTGCAACACTGGAACCCTGAGATACATAATCAGCTTTGAATGCCAATCTTCCATCCAAATCAAAATAGCTCAGCTTTCCATAGCCGTTGTCGCAGTCCTTGTTCTTAATTGACACCTGATAATAAGTGATGCTTTTATCATTAGTATCCTCAAGCTGGAGCAGGATTGATGAAGAACCGTTAGAATTGTGAAAGGTACCCTTCTTAACATAAGAATTAACACCTTTCCCACTGGCAACTCCAACCCAAGGACTAGAATCGTCGGCAACAGCAGCCTGTGACAGAAGAAGTACTGACAAGCCCAGCAATGAGATTTTCTTAACCATTAACATCATTCCGCTTATAAGAGTTTTCTTAATTCTATCCACGCTTTCAGCAACGTTCAATGATGCATCACATGCACTGCTAATTATCAGGGGTTAGACCGACTGATTTCTTCTGTACCCTGTTGTGGAACAGTAAAACGCCTTCAACCGTTGGTATCACTGACCTGATGGTGATAATTCAGATGTTTTGGCACACTGATAAACCCTGTTAATAAAGTGATTATTTATGCAGCTTTCGCAGTATCATTAGGGTTGTGGTGTTTATTTATGCACATTTGAAGGGTGAAAACGTAAAGCCGTCAGGTCATAGCGTAAAATCTCATGCTAAGAACGTTTTGTAACCGGCCTACCAGACTTCCTGAACTCTTCATCAGATGTAATGACGCTGAACATGTCGATGTCTCTGGGTGACGAGGATGATACAACTTGCTTCATTAAGTCCTGTGATAACACAGGGGATAAGTCTCTTGATTTTCCAATTACAGTACCGTTTCGAAGCGTGATTATTATCATTTCACGTTGCAACTCGATGGATTGTACGAATTTTGACAGTATGAGTTGTGCTTCTACTCTCCCTGCTTTGGTCGTCAAGTCAATCTCCGACAGGTGATGTAACGGCTTATCACTCAATGTTTCACGCTGATTGAGTTCGTCTAATTCACTTTGCATGTTACTGCGTTGAATGTTCAGTTCTTTGACCTGTTCTTTAAGCTCTGTAACATCATCCAGTTCGAGAAGCAGGGTGGTTGCCTTTTTTAACTTGCTGGTGACCAACGAGATTTGATACTCAATCTCAGCTTTTCGTTTGTCGGTGTTGTTACCATCAGACCTCTCAAGGAAGCCAACGATGTTATCAAGCATCCATTTATCAAAGGGTTTACGTTTAATGGTTGCAACATTGCAACGACCATCAGGGACATTGTTACAACGGTAGACACCTTGATAGGTTGCCTTGACGCCTGTGGGATGTACTGAGGCACCACATTGACAGCGAATGATTCCCTTAAATAGGTTGATAGTAATTGGATTGTCACTGGCTGGCGCTCTGCCAACACGATTTTTTGACAGAATCTCCTGAGCCTTATTAAAGGTGGCAATATCAATCGCTGGTTCATAGTAGTTGGGGATAGCGGGGCGGTCATTACGCTTGGATGCCGCCAGTGTTCCAACGGTTGACTCAGAGCGTAAGATAGTACGGACAGAGTGAACACTAAAGCCATTCGCTTTTTCACGTCGAGAGAATGACTTAATGTTGTTTGCCTGAAGGTAACGAGCAATGTTGTGAAGAGATTCACCAGAAAGGAGCAAATCGAAAATTGTCACAACGGTTGATGAGTGCTCGTTAAGTTTACGAGTATCAGGGTCTATCCAGCCAGGGACATTTTTAGTCAGTTGCTGTTTGCCTTCTAATGCAAGCTGTGCTCTATGCTCCCATGCAGCACTTACCTTGATTGATTTCTCTTTTGATTGCTGATGTGCGATGTGTGCGGCTATCTTCAACTGAATAGATGTATCAAGGTCATCAATATTGGTGCTGGTGTAGATTTTGCCTGATTCGAGACAAATCACATCGACACCTTTACCCGTAATGAGGTCTACAAGGCTTTCGGTATTACGTGCTTTCTGTCGGTTAAGACGGGTTTCTGATTCGACAAGTAAGACAGTTTGCCCTGACAGGTACTTACCATCCTGTATGTTTTGAAGCATTCGTCCAAAATCGCCTTTCAGATGGTGACCGTGATATGCCGATGCACCTTCATCTGAGAATTCATCGACAACTTTTGCATCAGGGTTATCTTTCAGCCATCTCTCAAATAGACCTTTCTGGCGGCGTATTGAGTCACCACGTTCTTGTGGCTTACTGCTGAAACGAAGGTATGTAATTACTTGACGCATAGTGATAGACTCGACGTAAATGATTATCAATTAGCAAAGAACCTTGAAAAACTATGGCTTATGCTACCTCGCCGAATAGCTCAAATACAATGACCCTCGATTTACCTCGCCGCTTTCCCTGGCCGACACTGTTGTCCGTCGGAATTCACGGAGCCGTGGTGGCGGGTCTGCTTTACACATCGGTACATCAGGTTATTGAAATGCCAGCGCCCGCGCAGCCGATTTCGGTGACCATGGTAACGCCTGCGGAGCTGGAGCCCGTGCAGGTCGCGCCTCCACCGGAGCCTGTTGCAGAGCCCGAACCCGAGCCGGAACCAGAACCCGAAGTTGTTCCTGAGCCGCCAAAAGAAGCGCCTGTGGTGATCCACAAACCGGAGCCCAAGCCAAAACCGAAGCCGAAGCCGAAACCGAAGCCGGTGAAAAAGGTGGAAGAGCGTCCGAAGCGTCAAGAGCGCCCGGTTGAGCCTCGTACCACCCAGCCCGTTGAGCGCGCAGCCCCGGCTCGCCCGGTCATGAACTCCGCGCCAGTTACCGCTAAGCCGGTTCCGGCGGCGCCGCCGGGTCCACGTGCGTTGAGCCGTAACCAGCCGCAATATCCGTCGCGCGCACAGGCTCTGCGTATTGAAGGGCGTGTACGGGTGAAATTTGACGTCACCGCCGACGGACGTGTGGATAATATCCAGATCCTCTCCGCGCAGCCGTCAAACATGTTCGAGCGTGATGTGAAAAACGCGATGCGTAAGTGGCGCTACGAAGCCGGTAAGCCAGGCAGTGGGCTCATCGTTAATATCGTTTTCCGCCTTAACGGCGGGGCGCAGATGGAATAATAAAAAAGCCTCCCAACTGGGAGGCTTTTTTTATGCCTGCGGTAATGCGCGCGGTTTGCCTTCGCTATCCACCGCCACGTAAATAAAGAGCGCTTCGGTGGCCTTATAGCGCTGGCCGATCGGTTCCGAAGAGACCTTCTTCACCCATACTTCAATATTGATCGATACCGAGGTATTTCCCCGTTTCACGCAACGGGCGTAACAGCAGACCACATCACCCACCGCGACAGGCCGCAGAAAGGTCATGCCATCAACCCGGACCGTCACCACGCGGCCATGGGCAATCTCTTTAGCGAGGATCGCCCCGCCCATATCCATCTGCGACATCAGCCAGCCGCCAAAAATATCGCCGTTCGCATTGGTGTCGGCGGGCATTGCAAGTGTGCGTAAAACCAGTTCGCCCTGCGGGGCGTTCGTTGTTGTCATTATGAACTCTACTTATTACGGAGGACTTCAGGCGGGATGCTACTATGATTTACTGCCGGAGAGAACAGAAGAAAAGCGCCAGGCTTATTAAGCCTGGCGGAAGGATTACTGCTTGTCGTCCTGCGGCATGTGGCGATAGATATAGATGCCGCTCAGGAGGGTGAAAATCAGCGTTAAGGCGGTCAGACCAAAGACTTTGAAGTTGACCCAGATATTCTGCGGCAGCCAGAAAGCGATATAGATATTCGCCAGACCACAGAGAATAAAGAACACCGCCCAGGCGATATTCAGGCGCGACCAGACCGCCTGCGGCAGCGCCAGCTCTTTACCCAGCATGCGCTGGATAAGCGGTTTTTTCATCACCCACTGGCTGAACAGCAGGGCACCGGCAAACAGCACGTAAATGACGGTCACTTTCCACTTGATGAACTCATCGTTGTGGAAAAAGACGGTCAGCCCGCCGAAGACGGCCACCAGCACAAAGGTGATCAGGGCCATTTTTTCAACCTTGCGGTAGCGCACCCAGCTGTAAATCAGCACGACTGCGGTGGCGACGATCAGGGCAGTGGTCGCGGCGTAAATGTCATACAGCTTATAGAAAGCAAAAAAGACAACCAGGGGTAAAAAATCAAGAAACTGCTTCATTCTTCGATTCCATCTATCAGCGATGGCCTGTACGTTCTGAACAGGCCGTCAGAAAAATTACTGGCGAATTAACGTGTACAGGCGGAACAAATAAACGAGCAAGACAGCAGAGATGAGGTTGCTCAGGGTATTTGCCACAACAGCACCGACGTTAGGCGTCAGAACGGCAAGATTGGGTGCAAACAGCAGCAGCAGAGTTTTCGCCAGCAGCCAGCTCATTACCGCTGGCGCGACCAGACGCATATTAGACCATGCCAGCCGGATACTGCTACGCATGGCGACAAAAATGCCCATGCGGTCCTGCACCATCATTACAGGGGCGAAGGCGAGCACAATCGCCAACAGCACGCCCGGCACCACAACCAGCATAATCCCTAATTGCACCAGCATGGTGGTTAAAAAGATCAGAATAAACAGCTTTGGCAGCAGCGGCGCGCTGGCACCTATCGCCCGCAGCGCGCTGACGCGTTGCCCGGCAGAGACCAGCTGGATCATCAGCAGCACGCCGCCAGCCAGAATGGCATTGCCGATAAGACCGGAAAAGGTCGAGGCCGCAGAAGCCCGCAACAGGATCTGCTGCTGTTCCGGGGTCATGTTCTGCACCATCTCAAACAGACCAACGCTGCTGGCGATTTGATCGCCTTCGCTCAGGCTGGCAATTTGCTCCTCACTCGGCGAAAAAGCATGACCAAGTACCACCGTGATAAATGCGCACAACAAGGCGATCAGTAAAAAGGTAACGAACTGATTGCGGAAAAAATTCCCCGTGTCACGGTAGACAGACTTCGCCGTGATAGACATGCACTCTCCTTGAGTATTGCAGGTGTTAATTAGCGGGCAATTGTACCCTGGATAAGTGTACGGTGGCAGTATCAAGCCTTGTATGGAAAAGCATATCTTTGTAAAGCGCCCGTAATGCGTCGCTGCCATTTTGCGCGGTTGTGGGCAAGCGGGGCGTTTTGTGTCCGAAATGGCAAAATTGATCCAGACCCTGCCTACCAATTTTTGCCAGTTGTGAAAAAAATTAATTTAGATCAATGAATGTTAAATCACTGAATTTAGTGTGATCAATGCAAGATCACTTATTAATCATTTGTAGGTATATTCCGTTCCTCAATAAAACCATAACGAGGGAATGGATATGAAAAAAGCAGCGGTGGCAGCACTGATTCTGAGTACGCTTTCCGGCGGCGCAATGGCCCACGAAGCAGGTGAGTTCTTTTTCCGTCTCGGGACGGCAACGGTACGTCCTACGGAAGGCTCGGACAATGTGCTCGGTTTGGGCGGTTTTAACGTCAGTAACAATACCCAGGCGGGGATGACCTTTACCTGGATGGCGACTGATAACGTCGGCGTTGAACTGCTGGCGGCCACGCCGTTTCGCCACAGAGTAGGTACGGGCCCAACCGGGGACATCGCCACGGTTCACCATCTGCCGCCGACGCTGATGGCTCAGTGGTATTTCGGTGATGTAGGCAGCAAGGTTCGCCCGTACGTTGGCGCCGGGGTCAACTACACCACGTTTTTTGATGAGAAGTTTAACGACACCGGTAAAGCGGCTGGCCTTTCCGATCTGAGCCTGAAAGATTCATGGGGTATGGCAGGGCAGGTGGGGCTGGATTACCTCATCAACCGTGACTGGCTGATTAATATGTCGGTCTGGTACATGGATATCGACACCGAAGTGCGCTTTAAGGCGGGGGATCAGCAGCAAAATATAAATACCCGTCTGGATCCGTGGGTGTTTATGTTCTCGGCGGGATACCGCTTCTGAAAATAAGAAGGCCCCGAGGGGCCTTTTTTTATTTACGCCCTAACAGCAGGCCAAGAACAATACCCACCGCACCCGCGGCAATCAGGCCGGTAAGGGGGTTATTTTTCACTGCGTCGGTCACATCAGTAACAACGTCGCTTGCCTGTGCAGCATATTTGCGCCCGGCACCCTTCAGCTGATGTTTTGGCGAATCAACGGCCTCGCCAAACTGCTGCTGTGCAGCACCGGCGAATTCATCCAGTTTGTTCTTCGCTTTTTCACCTGCATATTGTGCATCATTATCAAGATTTTGGTCTGACATAACGTTCTCCTTTTGTAGTCAATGTAAAGCATAGACTCAATAGGGATATCCTGGAGAAAATGGGATTAATACTTAAAAAAGGGTGGCCTGGCGCCACCCGCTTATTATTTTTGGATGAGATAGCGGATGGTCGGCCCATCCTGTTGAATATCCAGTACCGTATAGCCGTGGTTTCTGGCGTCCAGGGGAATATTGTTGATGGATTGAGGGCAGTCGCTCACCACCTCCAGGATCTCGCCCTTTTTCAGTTGCGGCATCGCCTCAAGCGTGGCAACCGCCGGGTAGGGGCAAGGTTCACCCAGCATATCGAGGCGGTAGTCGGGAACGATCGCTTTCATGCAGCTTCCTCACGAATGTCAGTTTTCATGGCAGCGCGGCGGAAGAAGCGTTTCTCCTGCGCCAGCACCAGTAAAAAGGCGACCAGCAGCAAAATGTAGGTCACCAGCAATCCACCCAGCGGGCCAAAGGTGTTGAGAAGATTAACCTTGTCCCAGTTGGTCGCCAGCGCGGGGGATAAATCATCCCACCAGTAAGCCAGCAGGGTCGAGCCAATCACATTACCCAGACCAACCCACCAGTAGTGCACCTGGCCTTCCACCGCGCGGTACATCCACCCGGTCTCGCAGCCGCCCGCCAGCACAATCCCAAAGCCAAACAGCAGCCCGCCGATCACGGCGTTCGGCCCGGCCCACATGATTTTAGGCGCGACACCCAGCTGGACGTAGCTGAAGATCCCGATGGCGCTCACCGCCATCCCGGCGATAATCGCCTTCGCCATCATGGTGCGTCCGGTGATCCACATATCGCGAAACGCGGAGGTAAAGCAGATCTGTGCCCGTTCAATCAGCAGGCCAAAGCCGACACCAAACAGCATCGCCAGCCCGAGCTTCGGCTGGTTCAGCGCGGTACAGATCGCCCAGGCCAGCATGCCGAAGAAGACCAGCATACCGAGACGAAAGCGACGACGGGCCTGATCCGGCTTCTGCGTTAATGGCGAGGCGGCGCTCACTTTTTGTATTTTGACCGGAATACGGAACAGGGGCAGCAGGGTAAAGCGCGCGCCAAAGTACGAGCCGACGGCGGTGGCGAGCGCAAAAAACCAGGCATGGAGGGAGAACTGCGGGATCCCGGTAAAGAAAGCCGCGAGGTTACAGCCCATCGCCAGGCGCGCACCAAACCCGGCGATGATACCGCCAACCACCGCCTGGGCGATGCGGATCCGGCTGTGCGGCATGCGCAGCTTGACGTTGTTGGCCCAGAGTGCGGCAGCGAAACAGCCGCCGAACATCCCGATGATCATCATGCCGTCGATGCGTGTCAGTGGGGAGCCATCAAGGTGAATGAGTTTGAAGTAACCCCACGTTTCGGTGTGAACGCCCGCCAGTTGCAGCAGCTGTCCGCCCCAACGGGTAAATTCACCCGTAACTGCCCAGAAGGTGCCGGTGATGCCAAAATAGTAGGTGGAGAGGATCCCGGCAGCGATAACGGCAGGAACAGGTGACCAGAACTTAATTAAATGAGTCTGCTTAAAATATTGCCATGACATAGTTAAGCCTCTGAACTCAGAAGGTTTAAGGAGGAAGTGTTATAAAACGTGAGGATGATACGCCTGGAAACGCGTTTGAAAAGGATTAACTGCGTTAAAGATCGAAGGGATCAATTTATGCGTGAAGCCGCCTGGTAAAAACCAGACGGCGACTCTTTTACTGCGGACGGGTTGCGGCTTTCATGGCGCTGACAAAGGCCTTCAGCTCGCTCAACATCTGTTCAGGCTTATCGACATTGTTCTCGATAATTTTGACGATTGCCGAGCCGGAAATCGCCCCGGCTGCCCCGGCACCCAGCGCCGCGGTCACCTGCTCAGGCGCTGAAATACCAAAGCCCTGCAGCGGCGGTGCGGCATTGTACTCCGTCAGTTTTTCCACCAGATGGTGCAGCGGCAGGGCGGCTTTGTTCTCCGCACCGGTAACGCCGGCGCGGGACAGCAGGTAGGTATAGCCGCGACCGTGGGAGGCGATCTGGCGCAGCAGGCTATCATCGGCATTCGGTGGGCAGATAAAGATCGGCGCAACGTTGTGCCGCATCGCCGCCTGGCGGAACGGAGCAGACTCCTCGACCGGGACATCGGCGACCAGCACGGAATCCACGCCCACGCGCGCGCACTCGGCGTAGAACTCGTCAATGCCGCGGTTAAAGACCAGGTTGGCGTACATCAGCAGGCCGATGGGCATTGCCGGGTATTTCTGACGGATGGTTGCCAGCATCTCGAAGCACTGGGTCGGGGTCACGCCTGCGGCAAAGGCGCGCAGGGTGGCACTCTGAATGGTCGGGCCATCGGCCAACGGATCGGAGAAGGGGATGCCCAGCTCCAGCGCGTCGGCGCCCGCTTCAACCAGGGCGTCGATGATTTTCAGCGACTGCTCCGGAGAGGGGTCGCCCAGCGTGACGAAGGGAACAAACGCGCCTTCCTTGCGGGCCTTAAGTTCAGCAAACACGTTATCGTAACGTTCCATCAGATTTCCCCTCGTGCTTTCAGAATATCGTGAACGGTGAAAATGTCTTTATCACCGCGACCGGAAAGGTTGACCACCAGCAGCTGCTCTTTTTCCGGGTTCTCTTTAATCATTTTCAGGGCATGGGCCAGGGCGTGGGAAGACTCCAGCGCCGGGATAATCCCCTCCTTACGGCACAGGGTCTTGAACGCCTCCAGCGCTTCGTCATCGGTAATCGAGACGTACTCGGCGCGACCGATGCTGTTCAGGTGCGCGTGCTGCGGCCCCACGGACGGGAAGTCCAGCCCGGCAGAGATGGAGTACGACTCTTCAATCTGGCCTTCGTCGGTCTGCATCATCGGCGCTTTCATGCCGAAGTAGATGCCTACGCGGCCATGCTTCAGTGGCGCGCCGTGTTCACCGGTTTCAATCCCGTGACCAGCAGGTTCAACGCCGATCAGCCCCACGCGGGTGTCGTCGATGAAGTCAGCAAACATGCCGATGGCGTTTGAGCCGCCGCCCACGCAGGCGATCACCGCATCCGGCAGGCGACCCTCTTTTTCGAGGATCTGCGCTTTGGTCTCTTCGCCGATCATGCGCTGGAATTCACGTACAATAGTCGGGAACGGGTGCGGGCCCGCGGCGGTACCGAGCATATAGTGGGCGTTTTCATAGTTACCGGACCAGTCGCGCAGCGCCTCGTTACAGGCATCTTTCAGGGTGGCCGAGCCACTGTGCACCGGGATCACTTCCGCGCCCATCAGACGCATACGGAAGACGTTCGGCGACTGGCGCTCAACGTCTTTTGCCCCCATGTAGATACGGCATTTCAGGCCGAGCAGGGCGCTGGCCAGCGCCGACGCCACACCGTGCTGACCGGCCCCGGTTTCGGCAATGATTTCGGTTTTACCCATCCGTTTTGCCAGCAGCGCCTGGCCCAGCACCTGGTTGGTTTTATGCGCGCCGCCGTGGAGCAGATCTTCACGCTTCAGATACAGGGTGGTTTTCGTCCCCTCTGTCAGGTTGCGGCATTTGGTCAGGGCTGTCGGACGTCCGGCGTAGTTTTTCAGCAGGTCGGTGAACTCAGCCTGGAAGAGCGGATCTTTTTGCGCACTCACGAACGCCTCTTCAAGCTGGCGCAGGGCGGGCATCAGGATTTGCGGCACATACATGCCGCCAAACTCACCAAAATAGGGATTTAATAATGTGGTCATCTTCTCTTCCTTAATATGCACGCAGCGTTTTGAACACCGAAGCCAGTTTGCTGGCATCTTTTATGCCCGGCTGCGACTCAACGCCTGAATTAAAATCGAGACCTGCGCAGCCCGCTTTGGCGGCTTCAACGCAGTTATCGGGGCTTAAGCCCCCGGCGAGCAGGACGTTATCCAGCTTCTCGCCCTGGAGCAGCGACCAGTCAAAACGCTGCCCGGTTCCGCCCTGGCCGTTATCCAGCACATATTTATCAACATGCTGCAACGTGCGCGGCGGCAGGTTATCGGCCACGCTCAGCGCTTTCCAGATTTGCACCTGCGGTTTTAGCCTTTCACGCAGGGCATCGATATACGCCTGGTCTTCGCTGCCGTGCAGTTGAACGGCGGCGAGGGAAAGCGCCTCTGCCGTGGCCGTCACCTGTTCGATGGCACCATTGCGGAAGACGCCCACATACTGTAACGGGGCGGCGGCGATCACTTCGCGCGCCTGCGTTTCGCTGACGTTACGCGGGGAGGCGTCAACAAAGATCAGCCCGCCGTAAATGGCGCCCGCTTCATAAGCGGCGGCAGCATCCTGTGGACGCGTCAGGCCGCAGACCTTGTTCTCCCCCAGCAACACACGACGTACCGCGGCGCTGAGATCGTCCTGCTCCATCATCGCCGACCCAATCAGGAAGCCGTTGGCGAAGTGGCTCAGCTCGCGAACCTGGGCATAACTGTTGATGCCGGACTCGCTAATCACCGTTACGCCTGCGCCCAGGCGCGGCGCCAGCTGGCGGGTGCGGTTCAGGTCGATGGAGAGATCGCGCAGGTCGCGGTTATTGATCCCGACCACTTTTGCCTCGAGGGCGATAGCGCGCTCCAGCTCCTCTTCGTTGCTCACTTCGGTCAGCACACCCATGTTCAGGCTGTGCGCGACCGCGGCAAGCTGGCGGTACTGTTCATCGTCCAGGACCGAGAGCATCAGCAGACAGGCGTCAGCCTGATAAAAACGCGCCAGCCAGATTTGATACGGGTCGATGATAAAGTCTTTGCACAAAATCGGCTGCGGCGCGATACCGCTGACGATGGGCAGAAAATCAAAACTTCCCTGAAAATATTTCTCATCGGTCAGCACCGAAATAGCCGAAGCGTGGTGCTTATAGATGGCGGCGATCTTCGCCGGGTCGAAATCGTCGCGGATCACCCCTTTCGACGGGGAGGCCTTTTTGCACTCCAGGATAAATGCGGTGCGCGCGCCTTGCAGGGCCTCATAAAAACGACGGCTGCTCGGTACCACGTCATTCTGGAAACTGGCGAGCGGCTGCTGCTGTTTCCGCGCTTCAACCCAGATGGCCTTATCGGCAACGATTTTCGCTAATACGGTCTGCATTGTTTACCCTCTTGCCGCAAGTGCGGTCACTCGGTCATAGGCTGCGCCGGAGCGCAGCACATCAATCACTTTTTGCGCGTTGACCTGTAAATCCTCTTCGCCGTGCAGACGCATCAGCATGGCGACGTTAGCGGCGACAGCGGCCTCATGCGCTGGTTCACCTTTACCTTGTAACAGGCGGGTCAGAATGTCACGGTTTTCTTCCGGGGTGCCGCCCGCAAGTTGTTCCTGGTGATACGGGGTTAAACCAAAGTCTGCTGCGTCAAGCTGGTAGTTTTTGATTTCACCGTTGTGCAGTTCGGCCACCAGCGTTGGCGCATGGAGCGAGACTTCGTCCATCCCGCCGCTGTGGACCACCGCCGCACGTTGATAGCCGAGCACCCGCAGGGTTTCGGCGATCGGCAGCACCAGTTCCGGGCTGTAGACGCCAATCAGCGCCAGCGGCGGATGGGCCGGGTTGATCAGCGGCCCAAGCACATTAAACAGGGTGCGGGTCTTCAGCTGCTGGCGCACCGGCATGGCATGGCGGAAGCCGGTGTGATACTTCGGCGCGAACAGGAAGCAGACGCCCAGCTCATCCAGCGCATCGCGGGATTTCTCCGCGTTCATGTCCAGGTTGATGCCGAAGGCGGCCAGCAAATCCGAGGAGCCGGAACGGCTGGAGACGCTGCGGTTACCGTGCTTCGCCACCTTCAGTCCGCAGGCGGCAGCGACAAATGCGCTGGCGGTGGAGATGTTGATGCTGTTACTGCCGTCACCGCCGGTACCGACGATATCCGCGAAGAGGTAGTCCGGGCGTGGGAACGGGGCGGCGTTTTCCAGCAGGGCGGTGGCGGCACCGGCAATCTCCTGCGGCTGTTCACCGCGCACTTTCATGCTCACCAGCGCGGCGGCCAGCTGCTCGGGCTTCAGCTCGCCGCGTACCACGGCGGAGAAGAGCTGGTGGCTCTCCTGCTGGCTCAGGGTCTGCGCCTGGTAGAGTTTTTCCAGAATCGGCTGCAGAGTGTTGGTCTGCTCCAGTTTTTGCAGCGCCCAGTTCAGGGTCTGCTCCAGCAGGCGAGCACCCTGGGAGGTCAGAATGGATTCCGGGTGGAACTGCATCCCGCAAACCCGGTCCGCGTCGTGACGCACCGCCATCACCATCCCGTTGTAATGGGCGTTGATGGTCAGGCCCGCCGGGATATTGCTGCCTACCAGCGAGTGATAACGCGCCACCGGCAGGGGGTTCATCAGCCCGGCGAACATCGCCTGGCCGTCGTGTTCAATGCTGGAGGCTTTCCCGTGCAGGATCTCACCGGCCTGGCCGACATAACCGCCGTAAGCCTCGACGATCGCCTGGTGGCCCAGACAGATACCGATGATCGGCAGCTTTCCGCGCAGGCGGGTCAACAGCTCCGGCATACAGCCCGCTTCACTCGGCGCGCCAGGCCCCGGGGAGAGCATCAGCACCGGGTTTTGCATGGTGGCCAGACGGTCGATTAAGGTCTGGGCCGGGACATGGTTACGGTAAATCACCACATTGTGACCGTTAGCACGCAGCTGATCCGCCAGGTTATAGGTAAAGGAGTCGATATTATCGAGCAGCAGAATGTCAGCCATCAGAAAATCTCCTGTGCGTGATGGGCAGTCGCAATGGCGCGCAGTACCGCGCGGGCTTTACTGCGGGTTTCGTCAGCTTCAGACTGCGGAACCGAGTCGAGAACGATGCCCGCGCCCGCCTGGACGGTGGCAATGCCTTCTTCAACGTAGGCGGAGCGGATCACGATACAGGTATCCAGGTCGCCGTGGGCAGTGAAGTAGCCCACCGCGCCGCCGTAGCTGCCGCGACGACGGCCTTCGGCCTCGGCAATCAGCTGCATGGCGCGGACTTTCGGTGCGCCGCTCAGGGTGCCCATATTCATGCAGGCGCGGTAGGCGTGCAGCACGTCCAGATCCTGACGCAGCTCGCCCACCACGCGGGAGACCAGATGCATCACGAAAGAGTAACGGTCCACTTTGGTTAAGTCGGCGACGTAACGGCTGCCCGGGGTGCAGATACGCGCCAGGTCGTTACGGGCCAGGTCCACCAGCATCAGGTGTTCGGACATCTCTTTCTGGTCGGTGCGCATCTCCAGCTCAATGCGGCTGTCGAGGTCGCGATCCAGGGAACCGTCGGCACGACGACCGCGCGGACGGGTACCGGCAATCGGATAGATTTCAATCTGACGGTTAGTGGCGTCGTACTTCAGGGAGCTCTCCGGCGAGGCGCCGAACAGGGTGAAATCATTATCCTGCATAAAGAACATGTAGGGGCTGGGGTTGCTCTTTTTCAGCACGTCGTAGGCCGCCAGCGGCGACGGGCAGGGCAGGGAGAAACGACGGGATGGCACCACCTGGAAGATCTCGCCTGCGCGAATGGCTTTCTGCATCTGGCGCACCACCGCGCCGTACTCGTCGTCCGTCTGGCTGACGTCGCAACGCATCTGCTCCACGTGCTGCACCGGCAGTTCCGGCGGGGCTTCGTTCATCTGCTCCTGCAGCTGGGCGATGCGCTGCTCCAGGCGCTGCTTCTCCGCCAGTAACGGGGTAAACAGACTGGCCTGAATGCGGGTGTATTTTTTCTGGTGGTCGATCACCATTAAGGTTTCTGCCAGATAGAAGCAGTAGTCCGGACAGCGGTTGCCCTGCTCCAGCTCGGGCAGCTCTTCGAAACCGGCCACCAGATCGTAGGCAAACAGCCCGCCGAAGAACATCGCTTCGCGCTCGCTTTCCGGTACGTTCACCAGGTTTTGCAGCAGGCGGAAGGCATCAAACACTGACAGAGAACAGAGGCGGGCATCTTCATCCAGCAGTTGGCTCACCGGCGGGAAGTGCAGGATCCGCTGGTCCGGGCGATGTTCGTTCTCAATGCCCGCGGGCAGGACATCGTCCAGCAGCGACAGCAGGGCCGCACCGTTTTCAGAAAGCGCCTTCAGGGTGACGGTGTTGCCCAGGGCGGTGATGCGCAGGGCGCTGTCGACCAGCAGCAGGCTTTTCAGATCGTCTTTACTGTCGATATCCGCCGACTCCAGCAGCAGCGTGGCAGGACGCGCGCCGCACACCTGATGGAACAGGGCGGTGGGATTATGGCGATACGCCGCCTCACGGGTCAGCAGTTCGAGGTTCGGTTTGGCTGTTTGCATTATGTTGTTCTCTTTATTCTGTTCATAAAAAAGCCCGCTCAGTGGCGGGCCAGGTATCTGTATGCATGACGCAGACGTACGACACTGCCCGATTATCAGGAAGTGCGCCACCAGCCATGCAGAGTGAAATGTGCGGTCATTTTCAGATACCTCGTTGAGTGAACTTGCGTACTAGTTAACTAGTTCGATGGCTTATTGTCAACCCCCGATTTCAGAATTTCACCACATGCCGTTATGATGGCGGCGCAGATATTGACGAGCAGTGACGGGAGCCGCTTTGAGCGACACGAATTACGCAGTGATTTATGATTTACACAGCCATACCCAGGCCTCCGATGGCCTGCTTACGCCTGAAGAGCTTGTCCATCGTGCCCATGAGATGCGCGTGGGCACGCTGGCCATTACCGATCACGACACCACCGAGGCCATTGCGGCCGCGCGGGCGGAAATTGCCCGCAGCGGATTGCCTCTGACCTTAATCACCGGCGTGGAAATTTCCACCGTCTGGGAAAATCACGAGATCCATATCGTCGGGTTAAACATCGATATTGAGAACCCGACCCTCTGTGCGTTCCTGGATGAACAAAAGATGCGGCGTGTACAGCGGGCAGAGATGATCGCCGAACGTCTGGAGAAAGCGCATATTCCCGGCGCGTGGGAAGGGGCCCTGCGTCTGGCGAATGGCGGGGCGGTGACCCGCGCCCACTTTGCCCGTTTTCTGATTGAAGCCGGGAAAGCAAATAACATTGCAGATGTGTTTAAAAAATATCTCGCCCGCGGGAAAACCGGATACGTTCCTCCCCAGTGGTGTACAATAGAACAAGCTATTGATGTCATTCATCATTCTGGTGGTAAGGCGGTACTGGCCCATCCGGGGCGGTATAACCTTTCCGCCAAATGGCTGAAACGTCTGCTGGCTTACTTTGCCGAACACGGCGGAGAGGCGATGGAAGTCGCTCAGTGTCAGCAGGCACCCAACGAGCGCAGTCAGCTGGCTGAATATGCCCGCCAGTATGGACTCTTTGCCTCCCAGGGCTCTGATTTTCATCAGCCTTGTCCCTGGATAGAACTGGGACGCAAGCTCTGGTTACCCGCTGGCGTCGAGCCGGTGTGGCAACTCTGGGAGCAGCCAACGCCAATTGAAGAGAGGGTAGTATGAGCCAATTTTTTTATATCCATCCTGACAATCCGCAGCCGCGTTTGATTAATCAGGCCGTGGAGATCGTGCGTAAGGGTGGCGTTATTGTCTATCCAACTGACTCAGGCTATGCGCTGGGCTGTAAGATCGAAGACAAAAACGCGATGGAGCGTATCTGCCGGATCCGCAACCTGCCTAACGGGCATAACTTCACCCTGATGTGTCGCGATCTCTCTGAGTTATCGACCTACTCCTACGTGGATAACGTGGCGTTTCGGTTGATCAAAAATAACACGCCGGGTAATTACACCTTTATCCTCAAGGGGACGAAAGAGGTGCCGCGCCGCCTGCTGCAGGAAAAACGTAAAACCATTGGGATGCGCGTGCCGTCAAACCCGATTGCTCAGGCGCTGCTGGAGACGCTCGGCGAGCCGATGCTCTCCACCTCGCTGATGCTACCGGGCAGCGACTTTACGGAATCTGATCCCGATGAGATCAAAGACCGCCTGGAGAAGCAGGTGGAGTTGATTATTCATGGCGGATATCTCGGCCAACAGCCGACCACGGTGATCGATTTAACGGAAGATGCCCCGGTTGTGCTGCGTGAAGGGGGGGGGGATGTAAAACCTTTCCTGTAATATCCATTCTTTTAGGGCCATCTATATAGCATGAATTCTGGTAATGCTGCCAACTTACTGATTTAGTGTATGATGGTGATTTTAAGGTGCTCGCGTGGCTTCCATTTCCATCAGATGTCCTTCCTGCTCCGCTACTGAAGGCGTGGTGCGTAACGGCAAAAGCACTGCCGGACATCAGCGCTATCTCTGCTCTCATTGCCGTAAAAC
>NZ_VDAM01000001.1:3621604-3669823 GCF_019584355.1 Leclercia sp. EC_58 | reverse complement strand
CTGGCAAGGCTGGGACGGAAGTCACTGTCGTTCTCAAAATCGGTGGAGCTGCATGACAAGGTCATCGGGCATTATCTGAACATAAAACACTATCAGTAAGTTGGAGTCATTACCTGAATTCTCCTGCTATAATGGCCCTGCTATTAATGCTTAGCTTATTTCCCACGCACATTTAATATCTTGTTATTATCTGAAAATTAGCCCGCGTCCGGAATAACCCTATTCCCGCATGAATATGTAGATATACGATAAGTGAACACATATTTATAGATATAGGGGTTGTCTATGGCATTACGAGGGACATTAATTCTGAACGGAGCAGACTACTCGCCTTTTAATCTATACGGCGTGGGGGTGTTTATGGCACATTCAGGTAAAGGCGTCTGCCGTAACAATGGCGGATGCCGAAATATTCCTGACAATGGCCCAATTCCGCCCGGTAAGTATTGGATTGTAGATCGGCATGAGGGGAACTGGTTCTCGCAAAAGCAACTTGAAATTAAAGATTTTACAAAGCGAATACTGAATATCAGCCCTTTTGGTAAATCGGATTGGTTTGCCTTGTGGCGAGATGATTGGGGAATAGACGATAATACCTGGATAGAGGGTGTTAAGCGCGGTAGCTTCCGGTTGCACCCCGGTGTTTCGTCAAAAGGCTGTATAACAATCGCCCATAATTCTGATTTTGCGATGATTTATAATGCGCTTATGAATACATCACTTATTCAGGTCCCCTGTATGCGGGCGTTGATGGCGAGAGGATGGGTGGAGGTAGTTGCTGGTGGTTATAACAACATTCGTTTGTAGGTTAAGTAAAGTTATTTATTTTATTACATTATTTATAGTTGTAGGCCGCTTGATAGGCGATCCTGAACTCTGGTTTAACGATGATTTAGCCACACGCATTGGTCATCTTATTTATGGGCCTGACGAAATCGGTGCGGATAATTTTTATGATCTGTATTTATACATTCACATAATTTCTATCTTACCTGTGGCTATATTTATCTATGTTATGACAATGAAGTTAATCAAAAAATTAAGGAGCAAATAAAATGCCAATTCCTCCGTATATGTGGCTTAAAGACGATGGTGGCGCAGATATTAAAGGTTCTGTAGATATTCAGGACCGTGAAGGCAGCGTCGAAATTATCGGTCTGAGTCATGGCATCCACCTGCCTGTTGACAGTGCCAACGGTAAAATTACCGGGACACGTCAGCACTCATCTATGATGATCGAAAAGGAGGTAGATAGTTCCACCCCCTACCTTTATAAAGCGGCTGCTACAGGGCAGACGTTGAAAAGTGCCGAGATCAGGTTTTATCACATTAACGACGCAGGACAGGAAGTCTGCTATTACACGGTGTTGATGGAAAACGTGAAGATCACTGGCGTTAACTGTGCTGTGCCTAACGTAAAATTATCGGGCAACGATAAAATGAATCATGTAGAAAGCGTCAGCATTCAGTATGAAAAAATTACCTGGCGTATCGTGGATGGCAACATTCAGTTCACTGATGCCTGGAACGAGCGTCCTACAGCCTGAGAAGATCTGCCTGCCCAAATCGTTGGGTTTGCTTCAGGTTACCAGCACCAGAACGCTGCTGCGCAAAACTTGTTGAATCATTTAGTCTAAAATTCATGTAGTATGTGCGGCCATGAATCACTGGGCGAGACGTATTGTCTGCCATTATGTGTGCTGTGAAAGATTTACAGATCATTGAGTTAAGGTTGAATCGCGCTTAACTCCTTGTTTTCGAATGTATACCAGACGCCTGTGAAGGCGACACCTGAAGGAAGCTCAATGAGCGAGAAATTACAGAAAGTGCTGGCCCGCGCCGGCCACGGTTCACGCCGTGAAATCGAAACCATTATCGAAGCAGGTCGTGTCAGTGTGGACGGTAAAATCGCCACGCTGGGCGACCGCGTGGAAATCGTACCAGGCCTGAAAATCCGTATCGATGGCCACCTGATCTCGGTGAAAGAGTCCGCCGAGCAAATCTGCCGCGTACTGGCTTACTACAAGCCGGAAGGCGAGCTCTGCACCCGCAACGATCCGGAAGGTCGCCCAACCGTATTCGACCGCCTGCCAAAACTGCGCGGCGCGCGCTGGATCGCTGTAGGTCGTCTGGATGTTAACACCTGTGGCCTGCTGCTCTTCACCACCGACGGTGAACTGGCAAACCGTCTGATGCACCCAAGCCGTGAAGTAGAGCGTGAGTACGCGGTCCGCGTGTTCGGTGAAGTTGACGACAATAAGATCCGTGAACTCTCCCGCGGCGTGCAGCTTGAAGATGGCCCGGCTGCGTTTAAAACCATCAAGTTTACCGGTGGTGAAGGTATTAACCAGTGGTACAACGTCACCCTGACCGAAGGTCGTAACCGCGAGGTGCGTCGCCTGTGGGAAGCCGTTGGCGTGCAGGTTAGCCGCCTGATCCGCGTCCGTTACGGTGATATTCTTCTGCCGAAGGGCCTGCCACGTGGCGGCTATACGGAGCTGGATTTAACCCAGACCAACTATCTGCGTGAGCTGGTGCAGCTGGCGCCAGAAACCTCCTCGAAAGTGGCGGTAGAAAAAGATCGTCGTCGCATGAAGGCGAACCAGATCCGCCGGGCGGTTAAACGCCATAGCCAGGTCAGCGGCAATAATCGCCGCTCCGGCAGCCGTAACAACAACGGCTAAAAAAACAAAACCCGGCCTGGCCGGGTTTTTTGTTAATAGTCGATGCCGATTTGCGCTTTAACGCCTGCATCAAAGGCGTGTTTCACCGGGCGTAACTCGCTGACCGTATCCGCCATCTCCATAAGATCCCGATGACAGCCGCGCCCGGTAATAATCACCGTCTGGTGCGCCGGTCGGTTGTTCAGCGCATCAACCACTTCCTGTAACGGTAAATAGTCGTAGGCCACCATATAGGTGATCTCATCGAGCAGAACCATATTCAACGTGGTATCCGCCAGCATGCGCTTTGCATGCTCCCAGACCGCCAGGCAGGCCGCGGTGTCAGTGTCGCGGTTTTGCGTGTCCCAGGTAAAGCCGGTCGCCATAACCTGAAACTCCACACCCTGCGGCTCCAGCAGATTACGCTCGCCGTTAGGCCACTCGCCTTTGATGAACTGGATCACGCCCACCTTTTGCCCGTGACCCACGGCGCGGGTCGCCGTACCAAAGGCCGCGGTGGTTTTACCTTTACCGTTACCGGTGAAGACAATGATAATCCCGCGCTCATCCTGAGCTGCGGCAACGCGGGCATCGACCTGCTCTTTCAGGCGCTGCTGGCGCTGCTGATGACGTTCATCACTCATTGCGATATTCCTGGTTTACGGCCGGGTTGGGCATCAAAGGTCATGCCGGTTTTCCGGCGGCTGTCGTCGCCCATCAGCCACAGATAGAGCGGCATGATATCGGCAGGGGTTTTCAGTTTCAGCGGATCTTCTGTCGGGAACGCGCTGGCGCGCATGCTGGTGCGTGTCCCGCCGGGGTTGATGCAGTTGACGCGGAGATGGCGGCTCTGATATTCCTCGGCCAGGACCTGCATCATCCCTTCGGTGGCAAATTTCGAGGCGGCATAGGCGCCCCAGTTAGCCCGACCCTGACGCCCGACGCTGGATGAGGTAAACACCAGCGAGCCGGAATCGGACTTCAGTAATAAAGGAAGCAATGCCTGGGTAAGGAAGAAGGTGCCGTTAACGTTGACCTGCATCACCTGCTGCCAGATCTCTGGGGTTTGCTCCTCCATTGGCCGCACTTCGCCGAGGAAGCCCGCATTATGCAGCACCCCGTCCAGACGTGGATACTCAGCGGCAATGCGCTCAGCAAGTTCCCGGCAGCTCTGGGGGGTACAGGTTAACAGGTCGAGAACATATTCGCGGGTCGGCGCGCCGCCTTCACTGGCGATCGCCTGCGCGACATCGCGCAATTTATCTTCATTACGTCCCAGCAGAATCAGGCGCGCACCGTGGCGGGCGTAGGTCAGCGCCGCTTCGCGGCCAATGCCGTCGCTGGCTCCCGTGACCAGAATAATACGGTTTTGCAGTAGATCTTTTTTCGGTTGATAGTGCAAGGTCACTCCTCTGGCGCGCGTTGGCGCGGCCCATGCTGTGCGGTCTCTTTTCGGCTTTATGCCCGAAAGCGCGGCTGATTACAATCAGTCTACCGGAGAGTTCGCTGTAAAATTAACAATTTGCAAATATTTCATCCATAAATAAACATTTCTGAAGAGGGCTCGCAAGGATATCGTCAGGTAAGAGACGCCTGGTAAAGGCTGTTGTACACTGGGTGTGAAAACAAGTGGTTAAACCAAGGTGGACGCGTGGAATTACTTTCTGAGTACGGTTTATTTCTGGCCAAAATTGCGACGGTGGTGATTGCCATTGCGGTGATCGCCGTTCTGATTGTTAACCTGACGCAGCGAAAACGTCAGCGCGGCGAGTTGCGCATTACCCGCTTAAGCGAGCAGTACACTGAGATGAAGGAAGAGATGTCAGTGGCGCTGCTTGATGCGCATCAGCAAAAGCAGTGGCACAAAGCGCAGAAGAAAAAGCACAAACTTGACGCGAAAGCGGCAAAGCAGAAAGCAAAGCAGGAACTCCATCCGGAGGTGGCAAAGCCGCGGGTCTATGTGCTGGACTTCAAAGGCAGCATGGACGCCCATGAAGTCTCCTCCCTGCGCGAGGAGATCACCGCGGTGCTGGCGGTGGCAAGGGCCGAAGATCAGGTGGTGCTGCGTCTCGAAAGCCCGGGTGGGGTGGTGCATGGTTACGGGCTGGCCTCCTCACAGCTGCAACGTCTGCGTGACAAACATATCCCGCTGACGGTGGCGGTGGATAAAGTCGCTGCCAGCGGCGGTTATATGATGGCTTGCGTGGCCGACAAAATTGTCGCGGCGCCTTTCTCTATTATTGGTTCGATTGGCGTGGTGGCGCAGATCCCTAACTTCAATCGTTTCCTGAAAAATAAAGATATCGATGTCGAGCTTCACACGGCGGGCCAGTACAAGCGCACGCTGACCCTGCTGGGTGAAAACACCGAAGAGGGGCGACAGAAATTCCGTGAAGATCTTAATGACACCCATCAGCTGTTTAAAGGGTTTGTGAAGCAGATGCGACCCACGCTGAATATCGACGAGGTTGCCACCGGCGAGCACTGGTACGGTACTCAGGCGCTGGAAAAGGGGCTGGTGGATGAGGTGGGAACCAGCGACGATCTGCTGCTGTCGCTGATGGAGGGCCGCGAGCTGGTGGGCGTGCGCTATACGCGCCGTAAAAAGCTGATGGACCGCTTTACTAACAGCGCCGCAGAGAGCGCGGATCGTCTGCTGCTGCGCTGGCTGCAGCGAGGGCAGAAACCGCTGCTGTGAATAAAAACGCGAGGCACTGGCCTCGCGTTTTTGCATCAATCAACCAGGTGGTACTTATCAGATAAGACATGGGCGAGGTATTTAAACATATTAAATACCGCCGTGCTGCGCGGGGTCGGTAACCCCTGCTCATCGAGAAAGTACTCTCCGCTGAACACCAGCACACCATTGCGCTGTTCAACGCCAGTGGCTTCGATCCCTGCCATGGTGTCGTCATGTTCACGAATGAGTTTATTTGCTTCAGCAAGCAACGTTTCACGGTCAATGGGTTGGGTATTTTGCTGCATTATCCACTCCTTAAACAGTGATATTAGTCTACGCCGCCGCGGTCCCGGGAGCAAATTTTCCCCGTTTTGCCCCCTCCAGGGCAAGAGGCACAGCGCTGGCGTGATTTGCTTTTGCATGCTAATAAAGTTGCGTAACGGATTTTATCAGGTAGAGTGTGCGCTTTCGTCATTCTGGCAACAGATTTGCTTGACATTCGACCTAAATCTCGTCGTGTGGTTATACTGGAGCGAGAAAAATCGCGTCAACTCAACTGCTTATGTGATGTCGATTTTATGACTGAACGGCAAACGGGGTTGATATCCACTCGTGGCGTCGTTATATAAATGTCTCGTCGCCAGTGGAAGGTGAACTCACGCGACGTATTCCTGGAAGAAACAAATTAGGTAAAGGTGAATATGGGTAAAGCTCTCGTTATCGTTGAGTCCCCGGCAAAAGCCAAAACGATCAATAAGTATTTGGGTAGTGACTACGTGGTTAAGTCCAGCGTCGGTCATATCCGCGATCTGCCGACCAGTGGCTCAGCCAAGAAGAGCGCCGACTCTACCTCCACCAAAGGGGCCAAAAAGCCTAAAAAGGATGAACGTAGCGCGCTCGTAAATCGCATGGGAGTTAACCCATGGGATAACTGGCAGGCACAGTACGAAGTACTGCCGGGTAAAGAGAAAGTCGTCTCCGAGCTGAAACAGCTGGCGGAAAAAGCCGACCACATCTATCTCGCAACCGACCTTGACCGCGAAGGGGAGGCCATTGCATGGCACCTGCGGGAGGTGATCGGGGGCGATGACACACGCTATAGCCGCGTAGTGTTTAACGAAATTACTAAAAACGCGATCCGCCAGGCGTTTGAAAAGCCGGGTGAGCTGAATATCGACCGCGTCAACGCTCAGCAGGCGCGCCGCTTTATGGACCGCGTCGTGGGTTACATGGTTTCTCCACTGCTGTGGAAAAAGATTGCGCGTGGGCTCTCCGCAGGCCGCGTACAGTCCGTTGCCGTGCGTCTGGTGGTTGAACGGGAACGCGAAATCAAAGCGTTCGTGCCAGAAGAGTTCTGGGAAGTTGACGCCAGCGTGACCACGCCGGGCGGCGACACCTTGCCGCTGGAAGTGTCGCACCAGAACGATAAGCCGTTCCGTCCTGAAAATCGCGAACAGACCATGGCCGCAGTAGCGCTGCTGGAAAAAGCGCGTTATCAGGTGCTGGATCGTGAAGACAAACCGACCAGCAGCAAGCCTGGCGCACCGTTTATCACCTCCACATTGCAGCAGGCGGCCAGCACCCGTCTGGGCTATGGCGTGAAAAAAACCATGATGATGGCGCAGCGTCTGTATGAAGCGGGTCACATCACCTATATGCGTACTGACTCTACCAACCTGAGCCAGGACGCCGTCAACATGGTGCGTGATTACATTGGCGACAATTTCGGTAAGAAATACCTGCCGGAAAGCGCCAATCAGTACAACAGCAAAGAGAACTCCCAGGAAGCGCACGAAGCGATTCGTCCTTCTGACGTCTCTGTGCTGGCGGAATCCCTTAAGGATATGGAAGCCGATGCGCAAAAACTGTATCAGCTGATCTGGCGCCAGTTTGTTGCCTGTCAGATGACCCCGGCGCAGTATGACTCCACCACGCTGACCGTGGGCGCGGGTGATTTCCGCCTCAAGGCGCGTGGCCGTATCCTGCGTTTCGATGGCTGGACCAAAGTGATGCCAGCGCTGCGTAAAGGTGATGAAGATAAAACCCTGCCAGCGGTCAACGCCGGGGATGAACTTACCCTGGTTGAGCTGACCCCGGCCCAGCACTTCACCAAGCCGCCGGCACGCTTCAGCGAAGCCTCGCTGGTGAAAGAGCTGGAAAAACGTGGTATTGGTCGCCCGTCCACCTATGCGTCGATCATCTCGACCATTCAGGATCGCGGCTATGTGCGCGCGGAAAACCGCCGTTTCTATGCGGAGAAAATGGGTGAAATCGTCACCGATCGCCTGGAAGATAACTTCCGCGAGCTGATGAACTACGATTTTACCGCGCAGATGGAAAACAGCCTTGACCAGGTGGCTAACCATGAAGCCGAGTGGAAGAAGGTGCTGGACAGCTTCTTCAGCGACTTCACCAAGCAGCTGGATAAAGCGGAAAAAGACCCGGAAGAAGGCGGTATGCAGCCGAACCAGATGGTGCTGACCAGCATCGACTGTCCGACCTGCGGCCGTAAGATGGGGATTCGTACCGCCACGACCGGTGTCTTCCTTGGCTGCTCAGGCTATGCGTTGTCGCCGAAGGAGCGCTGCAAAACCACCATCAACCTGGTGCCGGAAAACGAAGTGCTGAACGTGCTGGAAGGCGACGATGCGGAAACCAACGCATTACGCGCCAAACGCCGCTGCAATAAGTGCGGCACAGCGATGGATAGCTACCTCATCGACCCGAAACGTAAGCTGCATGTCTGTGGTAACAACCCGACCTGCGACGGTTACGAGATTGAAGAGGGTGAGTTCCGCATCAAGGGTTATGACGGTCCGATTGTGGAATGCGAAAAGTGTGGTTCTGAAATGCACCTGAAAATGGGGCGTTTTGGTAAGTACATGGCCTGCACCAATGACGACTGCAAAAACACGCGTAAGATCCTGCGTAACGGTGAAGTGGCTCCGCCGAAGGAAGATCCGGTGCCGTTGCCGGAGCTGCCGTGTGAAAAATCCGATGCGTACTTTGTACTGCGTGACGGTGCTGCGGGCGTCTTCCTGGCGGCGAATACCTTCCCGAAATCGCGTGAAACGCGTGCGCCGCTGGTTGAAGAGCTTTACCGCTTCCGCGATCGCCTGCCAGAAAAACTGCGTTATCTGGCCGATGCACCGCAGCAGGATGCAGAAGGTAATAAGACCGTTGTGCGTTTTAGCCGTAAAACCAAGCAGCAATATGTCGCTGCTGAGAAAGAGGGTAAAGCAACCGGCTGGTCAGCATTTTATGTTGACGGCAAATGGGTTGAAGGCAAGAAATAGCCTTAATTTACGCTAAGTTACCTCGTAAGGGCCGGTATTCCGGCCCTTTTTTATTACCGGGTTATTATTTTTTGTTCCGGGCTATACAGCAAAGATATAAGTGATATAGTGGTTATAGTTAACCCTTTCTTTATTATCAAATCGTCTTAAGCGATTGCCCGTGTGCGCTAAATCGGATGGTCTGGCATGAAACTACAGCAGCTCCGCTATATCGTTGAGGTGGTCAACCACAACCTTAACGTCTCCTCCACCGCAGAAGGTCTTTACACTTCGCAACCCGGCATCAGTAAGCAGGTACGCATGCTTGAAGATGAGCTGGGGATCCAGATTTTCGCCCGCAGTGGTAAGCACCTTACCCAGGTGACGCCAGCAGGACAGGAGATTATCCGCATCGCCCGCGAAGTGCTGTCGAAGGTCGATGCCATTAAATCCGTTGCCGGAGAGCATACCTGGCCGGATAAAGGCTCGTTATATATCGCCACCACCCACACACAGGCGCGCTACGCGTTGCCAGGGGTGATCAAAGGCTTTATTGAGCGCTATCCTCGCGTCTCGTTGCATATGCATCAGGGCTCGCCGACGCAAATTGCCGAAGCAGTCTCCAAGGGTAATGCGGACTTTGCTATCGCCACCGAGGCGCTGCACCTGTATGACGATCTGGTGATGCTGCCGTGCTATCACTGGAACCGTTCGATTGTGGTAACGCCGGAACATCCGCTGGCAGCAAAAACGTCGGTGTCGATTGAAGAACTGGCGCAGTACCCACTGGTGACATACACCTTTGGCTTTACGGGCCGCTCGGAACTCGATACCGCCTTTAATCGCGCGGGGCTTACGCCGCGGATTGTCTTTACCGCCACCGATGCCGATGTGATCAAAACCTACGTGCGGCTTGGGCTGGGGGTAGGGGTGATTGCCAGCATGGCGGTGGATCCTGTTGCCGATCCGGATTTAGTGCGTCTGGATACCCAGGGCGTATTCGGCCACAGCACGACCAAAATTGGTTTCCGCCGTAGCACCTTCCTGCGTAGTTATATGTATGATTTTATTCAACGATTTGCACCGCATCTGACCCGTGACGTGGTGGATACGGCGGTGGCGCTGCGCTCTAACGAAGATATCGAAGCGATGTTCAAAGATATCAAGCTGCCAGAAAAATAATAACCTCCGGTATCTTTCCTTCGGGAGAGATACCGTTATTTCTCTTAAGACCTGAATTAAATCTCTCCGATCTGCTTTCATTTCTTACAATAACCATAACGTTACGGCGTTTTTTCATGAGTCAGTTGTAAAAACGTGACAAAAATAGAAAATATTTTGCCGCTATGCAAATCCCACGTTTCATTTATATATTTCCGCTCAAAAGATTAACTATTTCACACCATACGATTCGTAAATTCGCTGGATCTTCGACTAAAGTTTCTTTAGGATTTATCTCAACTACGATTACTTATACCAATTGTTTGGTATTCAAATGATAAGCGAAATCGATTGTATGGGGTTAGCAATGCCGTCAGGACGTCACGAGCCGCAAAGGGACCCAGGACTTAAGCGCAAAGCCTGGCTGGCGGTGTTTCTCGGTTCCACCCTGTTTTGGGTAGTGGTGGCTTTACTTATCTGGAAATTCTGGGGTTAAGCATGGCGGTTCAGGGGCGTAGTGAAGCAGTGAAGCCTGTATGTCAGCAGCGTGACACGCGTCGCAAAGTCCGTAATGGATCTGCAGATAACGTCCCGGCATCCTGGAAGCTTTCGCCTGTGCAACAAGCCTTCATTGATCTCTTCGCAGAAGACGAAGAAAAAAAACAATAATTCTTATTATCAGCGTTGAGCGATAATAATCTGATGCGCTTTTGTACTCTTTAATAAATACACATCAGCAATACCGAACTGAGACAAACTCAGCGAGCAATAAATTAATAAAGCGTGGTGCCGCAATGATGAATAATATATCCGGAGCTAAATACTGGTCTTGGATGGCCGCCTTTTCCCTCTCGATCCTCTTCTGGTGCCAGCTAATCTGGCTCACCCTACACTGAACGATGAAAGCCTCGCGCCCGCGGGGCTTTTTTATGCCTTCTTTACACACTGAATTTGTCCATTTGAGTTGTTATCAAATCGTTACGATGATGATGTGTTATCTTTAATTACGGCCCTGATAAAAGTCAGGGCATCGCAATCCCGGTAATTAAGGAGGAGCTTATGTCGTTAACCCTACGCGAAGCCAGTAAGGACACATTGCAGGCTGAGAACAAAACCTATCACTACTACAGTCTGCCACTGGCCGCAAAGGAACTTGGGGATATTGCGCGCTTACCCAAGTCACTTAAAGTGTTACTGGAAAACCTCCTGCGCTGGCAGGATGACCTCTCCGTTACGGCTGAGGATATTCACGCCCTGGCCGGATGGTTGCAGAACGCCCACGCCGACCGGGAGATCGCCTATCGTCCGGCCAGGGTGCTAATGCAGGATTTCACCGGCGTCCCGGCGGTGGTTGATCTGGCGGCAATGCGTGAAGCGGTAAAACGCCTGGGGGGCGATACCGCAAAAGTGAACCCGCTCTCCCCGGTTGACCTGGTTATTGACCACTCGGTGACCGTGGACCATTTTGGCGATGATGATGCGTTTGAAGAGAACGTGCGTCTGGAGATGGAGCGTAACCACGAACGTTATGTGTTTCTCAAGTGGGGCCAGCAGGCGTTCAGTCGCTTCAGCGTCGTCCCACCTGGCACCGGTATCTGCCACCAGGTCAATCTGGAGTATCTTGGCAAAGCGGTGTGGAGCGAATTGCAGGATAAGGAGTGGGTGGCCTACCCGGATACGCTGGTCGGCACGGACTCCCACACCACCATGATCAACGGCCTCGGCGTGCTGGGCTGGGGGGTAGGGGGGATCGAAGCCGAGGCCGCCATGCTCGGCCAGCCGGTCTCGATGCTGATCCCGGATGTGGTCGGTTTTAAGCTGACCGGCAAGTTGCGCGAAGGCATCACCGCCACCGACCTGGTGCTCACCGTCACCCAGATGCTGCGTAAGCACGGCGTGGTGGGTAAATTTGTAGAATTCTATGGTGACGGCCTCGACTCTCTGCCGCTGGCAGACCGGGCCACTATCGCCAATATGGCGCCTGAATATGGCGCGACCTGCGGTTTCTTCCCCATTGATGGCGTGACGTTGGAGTATATGCGCCTCAGCGGGCGCAGCAGCGAGCAGGTCGCGCTGGTGGAAGCCTACGCTAAAGCACAGGGGATGTGGCGTAATCCGGGCGATGAACCGGTGTTCACCAGCACCCTGGCGCTGGATATGGGCGAGGTTGAAGCCAGCGTCGCCGGGCCGAAACGTCCCCAGGACCGGGTGGCTTTGCCGGATGTGCCTAAGGCGTTTGCCGCCAGTACTGAGCTGGAGGTCAATACCGCACAGAAGGATCGCCGGCCTATTGATTACGTCATGAACGGCCAGCAGTACCAGCTCCCGGACGGCGCGGTTGCGATCGCGGCCATCACCTCCTGCACCAACACCTCGAACCCCAGCATCCTGATGGCGGCGGGGCTGCTGGCGAAAAAAGCCGTTACCCTCGGCCTGAAACGCCAGCCGTGGGTCAAAGCCTCGCTGGCGCCTGGCTCGAAAGTGGTCTCCGATTACCTGGCGCAGGCCCGCCTGACGCCATATCTCGATGAGCTGGGCTTTAACCTGGTAGGGTACGGGTGTACCACCTGTATCGGTAACTCCGGGCCGCTGCCGGAACCTATCGAGACCGCAATCAAGCAGGGCGATTTGACGGTAGGGGCGGTGCTCTCGGGCAACCGTAACTTTGAAGGTCGTATCCATCCGCTGATTAAAACCAACTGGCTGGCCTCTCCGCCGCTGGTGGTGGCTTATGCCCTGGCGGGCAATATGAATATCAATCTGGCAACCGATCCGCTAGGATACGATCGCAAAGGGGATCCGGTTTATCTGAAAGATATCTGGCCGTCGGCACAGGAAATTGCTCTTGCGGTTGAAAAAGTTTCCACCGACATGTTCCGCAAGGAGTACGCCGAAGTGTTTGAAGGCACGCCTGAGTGGAAAACCATTGAAGTGGCGCGCTCAGATACCTACAGCTGGCAGGATGACTCTACCTACATCCGTCTGTCGCCTTTCTTTGACGAGATGCTGGCGGAACCCAAACCGCTGGAAGATATCCACGGTGCGCGCGTACTGGCCATCCTCGGTGACTCCGTGACCACGGACCATATCTCCCCGGCAGGCAGTATCAAGGCGGATAGCCCGGCAGGGCGTTACCTCCAGAGTCGTGGCGTAGAGCGGCGTGATTTTAACTCCTACGGTTCGCGTCGCGGCAACCATGAAGTGATGATGCGTGGCACCTTCGCCAATATTCGTATCCGCAACGAGATGGTGCCTGGGGTGGAAGGCGGAATGACGCGCCATCTGCCCGGTACTGAAGTGATCTCAATCTATGATGCGGCGATGAAATATCAGCAGGAGGGCATTCCGCTGGCGGTCATTGCCGGGAAAGAGTACGGCTCCGGATCAAGCCGCGACTGGGCAGCAAAAGGACCCAGATTGCTTGGTGTACGCGTCGTTATCGCCGAATCGTTTGAGCGTATCCACCGTTCAAACCTGATCGGGATGGGGATTTTACCCCTGGAGTTCCCGCAGGGGGTATCGCGTAAAACGCTGGGGCTGACGGGTGAGGAGCGCATTGATATTGCGGATCTGCAGAACCTGACGCCTGGCGCCACCGTGCCGGTCAAACTGACGCGAGCCGATGGGCAAACCGAGGTGGTGAACTGCCGCTGTCGTATCGATACTGCGACGGAGCTCACCTACTACCAGAACGACGGCATTTTGCACTATGTCATTCGTAATATGCTGAACTAAACGAAAATCAGCCCGGCATAAATTGCCGGGCTGTTGTTTTTACTTGTTAAGCAGATGACCTAGCTTGGCTGCTTTGGTATCCAGATAGTGTTCGTTTTTCGGGTTACGCCCCACAATCAGCGGCACACGTTCAACGATGTTGATCCCGGCTTCGGTCAGGATCTCCACCTTACGCGGGTTATTGGTCAGCAGACGCACTTCATCGACGCCCAGCAGCTTGAACATATCCGCGCACAGGGTGAAATCACGTTCATCGGCAGCAAAGCCCAACTGGTGATTAGCTTCAACGGTATCGTAGCCTTGATCCTGCAACGCATAGGCGCGGATCTTATTCAGCAGACCGATGTTGCGGCCCTCCTGACGGTGATACAGCAGAATGCCCCGGCCCTCTTCGGCGATGCGCGACAGGGCAGCTTCAAGTTGAAAACCACAATCGCAGCGCAGGCTAAACAGGGCATCACCCGTAAGACACTCAGAATGAACGCGAGCCAGAACCGGCGTCTGCCCGGACGTATCGCCGAAGACTAACGCGACATGATCCTGCCCGGTTGCCAGTTCTTCAAAGCCCACCATCAGGAAATCGCCCCATGGGGTTGGCAGATTGGCTTCTGCCACACGTTTAAGCTGCATGTGATTCTCCAGAAAATGCTGACACGCCTTGTGTCTGTTGCCTGTTTGGCTGTCGGTATGTTCTTATTTTGCCACAAGCTGCACGGGTTCACCTAATCACTGCCGGCTTAACGAACGTTAAACGCACAATCCGACATTTTTACGCAGCTCTGATTTTTCGGTTATGATTGTGGGGCTTATCGAAAAAAGGAGACGACATGCTTTCAATAGCCCGCCGTACGGCGGTTGGTGCAGGGATATTGCTTGTAATGCCTGTGGCGGTGTGGATATCAGGCTGGGAGTGGCAGCCTGGTACGAACAGCGCATGGTTGAAGGCGCTGTTCTGGGTAACCGAGACGGTCACTCAACCCTGGGGCATTATTACGCATACGCTATTGTGCGGCTGGTTTTTGTGGTGCCTGCGTTTTCGTTTGCGGGCCGCCATTATGCTGTTTGCCATTCTCGCCGGCGTGATCCTGATCGGCCAGGGGCTCAAATCCTGGGTGAAAGATCGGGTTCAGGAGCCGCGTCCATTTGTCGTCTGGCTGGAAAAAACTCACCATGTTCCGGTCGACGACTTCTACAATTTAAAGCGTAAGGAACGCGGTGAGCTGGTGAAAGAACAGCTTAGTGAACAACAGGCTGTCCCGACATTCTTACGCAAGCACTGGCAAAAAGAGACCGGATTTGCCTTTCCGTCCGGACACACGATGTTCGCCGCAAGTTGGGCGTTGCTGGGGGTAGGGCTGCTGTGGCCGCGTCGACGCACGTTGACCATCGCCGTTCTGCTGGTCTGGGCGACGGGCGTGATGGGAAGCCGCCTGCTGCTCGGTATGCACTGGCCGCGGGACCTGGTGGTAGCCACCCTGATGTCGTGGCTGCTGATTACCTGTGCCACCTGGCTTGCCCAGCGCGTCTGCGGTCCGCTCACGCCGCCAGTAGAAGAGAAGCGGGAAATTGCCGACAGAGAGCAAGAAAGCTGACTGAGGTTGAAATTATTATATTAAGCCGCAGATCAGAACGTGGCGCGACGCTTTTTCCGTTTCGCGCCCGTCCTGAAAATGGTAGTTTATAAGGCTGGTTACGCTATGGTGAACGCTCTTTATTCGCTTAAACCACATAACGGGAAGTAATGTGAAATATTTACTCATTTTCTTACTGGTGTTGGCGATTTTTGTCATTTCCGTCACATTGGGTGCGCAAAACGATCAACAGGTAACGTTTAATTATCTGCTGGCGCAAGGCGAATATCGGATATCCAGCCTCCTGGCGGTTCTGTTTGCTGCAGGGTTTGTTATCGGCTGGCTGATTTGCGGTCTGTTCTGGCTTAAAGTTCGGGTATCACTCGCCCGGGCGGAACGAAAAATTAAACGTCTTGAAAACCAAATTGCGCCTCCGGCCGACGTTCCGGTAAGTTCAGGTGTGCCGGTAGCGAAGGAATAATCTAAGATGCTGGAGTTGTTGTTTCTGCTTTTGCCTGTAGCCGCAGCCTATGGCTGGTATATGGGCCGCAGAAGTGCGCAACAAACAAAGCAGGATGAGGCGAACCGTCTTTCACGCGACTACGTCGCCGGGGTTAACTTCCTTCTGAGCAACCAACAGGATAAAGCGGTCGATCTGTTCCTTGAGATGTTGAAAGAGGATACCGGTACCGTTGAAGCCCACCTTACGCTCGGTAATCTGTTCCGCTCCCGCGGTGAAGTCGACCGCGCTATCCGCATCCACCAGACCTTAATGGAGAGCGCCTCATTAACCTATGAGCAGCGTTTGCTGGCGGTACAACAGCTTGGCCGTGACTACATGGCGGCCGGTCTCTACGATCGCGCCGAGGAGATGTTCAAGCAGCTGGTGGATGAAACCGATTTTCGCATCAGCGCCCTGCAGCAGTTGCTGCAGATTTATCAGGCCACCAGTGAATGGCAGAAAGCGATCGACGTTGCTGAACGTCTGGTGAAGCTTGGTAAAGATAAACAGCGCGTTGAAATTGGCCACTTCTACTGCGAACTCGCCCTGCAGCAGATGGGCAGCGAAGATATGGACAAAGCCATGGCGCTTCTTCGCAAGGGTGCTGCCGCGGATCGCAGCAGCGCGCGCGTCTCCATCATGATGGGGCGCGTCTATATGGCGAAAGGGGATTACCACAAGGCGGTGGAGAGTCTGCTCCGGGTTATCGATCAGGATAAAGAGCTGGTCAGCGAAACCCTGGAGATGTTGCAAACCTGCTATCAGCAGCTGGACATGACCTCAGAGTGGGTGGCTTTCCTGCGCCGTTGCGTGGAAGAGAACACCGGGGCGACAGCGGAGCTGATGCTGGCGGATGTGGTTCAGGAACACGAAGGCAGTGATACGGCGCAGGTGTACATTACCCGTCAGCTGCAGCGCCATCCCACCATGCGTGTCTTCCATAAGCTGATGGATTATCACCTGAACGAGGCAGAAGAGGGGCGCGCCAAAGAGAGCCTGATGGTGCTGCGGGACATGGTAGGCGAGCAGGTGCGCAGCAAGCCGCGCTACCGCTGCCAGAAGTGCGGTTTTACGGCCTATACCCTGTACTGGCACTGTCCGTCATGCCGCGCCTGGTCCACCATTAAGCCAATTCGCGGCCTCGATGGGCAGTAATTTTTAAAAAGCCTTATTTTAGTTACAACATACTAGTTAAGGTTTGACACAATGGGTCCGTGCGCGCTGTGGTCTGGCAGGAATAAAAATGTAACCTGTTAATTTTTGTGGTGCGCAGGTAGAATGCTCGCCGTTTAACATTCCCGCGCCGATGCGGCGCCCATCGACGAGAAGGTCCGGTCATGACGTCTGTAGCTTCATCTTCCTCCCGCGTAGTTACTGCATCTCCTGTTGTTGTCGCTCTGGATTACAACAATCGCGACAATGCCCTGGCGTTCGTTGATCGTATTGATCCGCAAGACTGCCGCCTGAAAATCGGTAAAGAGATGTTCACGCTTTTTGGTCCGCAAATTGTTCGGGATATGCAGCAGCGCGGATTTGATGTCTTTCTGGATCTGAAATTCCACGATATTCCTAACACCACGGCCCATGCGGTAGCCGCTGCGGCTGAGCTTGGAGTCTGGATGGTGAACGTTCACGCCTCCGGCGGGGCGCGTATGATGACCGCCGCTCGCGAAGCGCTGTTACCCTTTGGTAAAGACGCCCCATTGCTGATTGCCGTTACCGTGCTGACCAGCATGGAAGCCAGCGATCTGCTGGACCTTGGCGTGACGTTGTCACCGGCAGAGCATGCCGAACGTCTGGCTCGCCTGACGCACTCCTGCGGCCTTGATGGTGTTGTCTGCTCTGCTCAGGAAGCCGTTCGCTTCAAAAGTGCCATCGGACAGGATTTCAAGCTGGTCACGCCCGGCATCCGTCCCCAGGGGAGCGATGCAGGCGATCAGCGCCGCATTATGACCCCGGAACAGGCGCTGGCGGCGGGCGTGGACTATATGGTTATTGGTCGGCCGGTCACCCAGTCAGCCGATCCGGCACAAACCCTGAAAGCTATTAACGCATCACTTCACAAGGGGGCGTAATGCGCGATACTAACAGCCGCCTGGTCTATTCGACAGAAACCGGGCGCATTGATGAGCCAAAAGAGATCGCTGAGCGACCAAAAGGTGATGGCATTGTACGGATTCAACGCCAGACCAGCGGACGTAAAGGAAAGGGCGTATCGCTGATCACCGGAATTGACGCCGACGATGCCACTCTGGCGCAGATTGCCGCAGAATTGAAGAAAAAGTGCGGATGCGGCGGGTCAGTTAAAGATGGCATTATTGAGATTCAGGGCGACAAACGGGATCTTATTAAATCCCTGCTGGAGGCCAAAGGGATGAAAGTGAAATTAGCGGGCGGTTAACGCACCGTCAAAACAAATAAGCCACGGTCGAAACCGTGGCTTACTGTTTTTATTTTGAGATAGCGCCAGAAACAACAGGGCGTTATCAAATGACTGCGGTGGCAATCGGTAGGTTATTTAACCTGGTGACCGATGATCCCACCCACTGCAGCACCACCCAGGGTACCCAGCGTGCTACCGTCAGTTAAGACGGAACCACCGATTGCGCCAGCACCCGCACCAATCGCGGTATTACGGTCTTGTCTGCTCATGCCGGAGCACGCGCTCAGGGATAATGCCAGCGTAACGGCCAGCATAGCAGCGGATAATTTTTTGCTGTTAAAGGTCATAATTCATTCTCCTGAAGTATTGATCCACGGAAATCATTTCGCTTAAATGGCAATGAATCCCCTCAAGCGCGTTATTCCATGAAACTTGATTGCGCAGGCGTTACAAGATCACGCAGGTGATAGTTACTTCCTGTTATATCGCTAACAATAATTTTACGTCTTTATTACTGATCCGACAGGTAAATAGTCTTAAACGGGGGTTCAGAAAAGTCTCAGAGCGAAGGGGCAGAAAAATGACGCCCGATATTCGGGCGTTAGAGTAGGGTCAGGCGGGTTTTTTAACGATATCGACGGTTAAGCCGTCTTGCTGCAGAGTGGCGACATGGGCTTGTTTAATGCCCTCGTCGGTAATCACCCGGCTAAAGCGCGAGACCGGGCCCATGGTATAAGGGTGAACCGCGCCGAATTTTGAGCTGTCGGTGAGCACAATGGTTTCGCCGCCTTTCTCCAGCACCGCGTTCACCACATCTGAGCGCATCATGTCCCGCCCGGTGAAGCCGGTATCAGGCTGCCAGCCATCAATGCCGATGAAAGCCTTGCTGAAATGGACCTGCTGCACATACTGACGCGTAAGCGGGCCAACCATACTTTCGCTTTTTTTCTGGTAGATGCCGCCGAGTAAAATCACTTCGCTGCGCGTCTCCTTCAGAAGATGCGCGATATAGCTGCTTACCGTCACGATGGTGACCTCTTCCTTCTGGTCGGCCAGTGTGCGCGCGAGCAGGGCATTGCAGCTGCCGTTCTCGATAAACACCGTTTCGCCATTATTCACCAGCGATGCCGCAAACTCCGCCAGCTCGCGTTTCAACGCATAGTTGTTCATCATGCGCGTTTCAACATCTTCGCTGTCCAGCGGGACGGCGTAACCGTGCGCGCGACGGAGGTAGCTCATTTTTTCCAGAAGGTTGAGGTCCTGGCGGATGGTGACCTCTGACACGCCGGTTGCTTTTGCCAGATCAACGACACTCACACGCCCTGTGTCGATCACCATCTGTAATATTATTTGTTGTCGGGAGTTCATAGCATCCATATTAAAACGGCATGGCCGTTAGTTGAAAACTGACTTAAACACGAGAGGTGGATCGAGCCTTAAACTTCCCATGGGGATTTAGGCGACACTGCACCCGGGTTTTTCTGCTCGCCCGCCAGGGTCAGTAATTCTGATTTTAATATCTCGAGATTACGAAGAGCAGAGTTCACATCGCCTGCGACCAGAATATCCAGCACAGTATCAATACGTTGCGCCACTTTCAGTGCATCGATATCAGACATAATCTCATCCCTAAATGAAAAGTGAATAAATTCAATGATGCAGAAATTGAAGGCAAAAGAGAAGGGAAAAAGTGAGCTAACGAAAGCCCATTAATGGTAGTGATATTTTGATGCTTCTTTATACGTAGGAATTTTGTAGTGGATTAGTCTAATTCTGCGCGCAAGGCGCTTTTTTCTATGAGGAATTAGACTATGACAATTATCAATCAGGCTACCTGTAAACTGTTCACTGATTCTGCACGATTCACCCAGCTCGCCGGCTATTACGAGGAGGAGAGACGTACCGTGTGGATGATGTTACGGGCCCAGCCGCGTCCCTGCTTCAATCATGCGCTTATAGAGGAGATTATGAACCTGTCGTGGCTGGTACGGCAGTCCGGGTTTGAGGTTGATTTCTGGGTGACCGGTTCGCTGGTGCCCGATATGTATAATACGGGCGGCGATTTACGCTTCTTTGTCGAGTGCATTGAGAACGGTCGTCGGGAAGCGCTTCGGGCCTATGCCCGCGCCTGCGTGGACTGTGTCCACGCCGCATCGCGGGGATTTGATACCGGGGCGATCACCCTGTCGATGGTAGAGGGCAGTGCCCTTGGGGGTGGCTTTGAAGCGGCGCTGGCGCACCACTTTTTACTGGCGCAACGGGATGCCCGCTTAGGGTTTCCTGAAATCGCCTTTAACCTGTTCCCCGGGATGGGAGGCTACTCGCTGGTCGCCCGCCGCTCTGGTATGAAACTGGCAGAAGAGCTGATCTATAAAGGGGAGTCGCACACTGCGGAATGGTATGAGCAGCAGGGTCTGGTGGACGTGCTGTTCGAACCCGGTCAGGGCTACGTGGCGACGCGGACCTTCATCGACACGTTACAACCCAAGATGAATGGCGTCAGAGCGATGCTGCGCGCCCGCCAGCGGGTATTGCAGCTGCCGCGCAGTGAGCTGATGGACATCACGGAAGATTGGGTAGACGCCGCATTCTGCCTGCAACCTAAGGACGTGGCCTATATGCAGCGGCTGGTGCTGTTGCAGGACCGCCACACGGCATCGGGGCTGCGTAAAGCCAGCTAGCGCGCATTCCGTGACTGATAACGTTTAAACCATCGCTCGAAAGCGACAGCGGGCATGGGTTTAGCAAACAGAAATCCCTGTCGTTCATTGACGCCGTTCTTCGTCAGAAAGGCGTCTTCTTTCGCACTCTCGACCCCTTCGGCAATCACCTGCAAATTTAGCGCCTGAGCGACTGCAACGATTGCGCGTACCAGCGATTGCGACACCGACTGCTTGTGAATATCCCGGACAAATGCCTGGTCGAGCTTAATGGCATCGATGGGAAAACGCGCCAGTTGCGACAGCGAGGAATAACCGGTTCCGAAATCATCAAGGTGGATCTGCGCCCCCAGCTGGCTGAACTGCTGGATCACCGACAGCGCCAGCTCTTCGTTTTCAATCAGACAGCTTTCGGTCAGCTCGACATCAATAGGGCAGTATTCAAAATTCAGATCCTTCAGCGCCTGTTTCAGATCGCTGAAAATCGTCTGGTCTGCCAGCTGGCGGGCCGAAACGTTGACCGCCACGCGTAAATTGATGCCTTTATCGCGCCATTTGGCCACCTGGCGCACCACATCCAGCATCACCCAACGCCCGAGCGGAACAATCAGTCCGGACTCTTCGGCGTAGGAGATAAACTCCAGCGGCGGGATCAGTCCGCGCTCCGGAGACTGCCAACGCACCAGCGCTTCGAGGGTTCTCACCTCGCCACGCCAGGTAATTTTGGGCTGGTAGTGGATCACCAGCTGGTCATTGTCCAGCGCCTTGCGCAGGTTGGTGTCCAGCCACAGATATTCAAATACGCGCTGATTCATTTCCGGCGAGAAAACGCAGAACTTGCCGCGGCCGTTCTCTTTCGCGGTATACATGGCGGTATCGGCGTTGCGTATCACGCTTTCCCGATCGGTGCCGTGCTGGGGCGCGAGGGAGATCCCCAGCGAACAGCCGGTGTAGACTTCAATTAAACCAATCCGGAAAGGCTGACGCAGGCGGGTGAGGATCCGCGAAGCCATAGCTTCGAGCGCACCCTGTGACGTACCGGTTGCCAGCACGATAAACTCGTCGCCACCCAGACGCGCAAGGACCTGCCCGTCCTCCAGACAACTGAGGATAGCCAGCGCCACCGCCTGCAGCAGCTGATCGCCAAACATATGCCCGTAGGCATCATTCACTTTTTTGAAATTATCGAGGTCAAGATAGACCACGCCCACCTGACCATCGCCACGGGTTTCTATCGCTTCGCTGATCAGATCGTGAATAGCGTTGCGGTTTGGCAGGCCGGTAATGGTGTCGGTATTGGCAAGTACACGAAGACGTTCCTGGGCACGGCGTTCTTCAGTAATATCCGTACCGGAACAGATAAGGAATATTTCATTTTTTCCGCTGCCGCTGTGCACGAATTTATTCCGGAATAAAAACAAACGCTGCCCTTTACGGGTTTTAATCCAGCGTTCCACTTCATAGGAGCTGCCGTCCCGAAAAAAACCGCTGATATTACGCCGGGAAGCCGCTGCCTCGCTGCGGCTCATAAACAGTTTAAAGACGTTCTGACCAATAACTTCATGTTCTTTCATCCCGGTATATTCTTCGCTCAGGCGGTTGAAGCGTTGAATATTGCCGTGCCGGTCGAGAATAACGATGACCGAGTTGGCCTCTGAAACCACCTGCTCGGCAAAGGATAACCCCTGCGCCAGGTCGCGGGCGACAGAAGGGGTGTCGTTCCAGGCGGAGGCGGTACCGGTCCACTCTTTTTTATTGATCTTACGTCCCACAAGGTGCACTGGCACCTCGGTTCCGTACAGGGAGAGCGTCATGGTAATGCTGGAGGTAATAACCGTCATCTGGCGAATGCTGTTGGCCTGCTCGTCATTCAGCGCCACAACCTGTGTGGTATCGGCGCTTTCGCTGGCCGCAAGATGGAGCGCGTTACTGTCCGCCGTCAGCCGCCACCAGGGACTGTGGGTGCCCATGTAACGAAACAGCAAATTTTGCTCCAGATCGTCAATCATGCTCTCTCCCAGGCGCACTTAATTGCACACATTGTGCATTTTCAGTCGGTTTTACCGTGCTTAAATAGCGGTAAACCCGAACTAAACTTATTGTTTTTTCCCAGTATTCTTATATTAGAACGAGATTAGCAAAAAAGGATACAGGCGAATGAATATTCCGGTGACACGTTAAAGCATTCACCAGACTGTCATGAATAAGTGTGATCGCTTTTCGCAATTTAGGGGAGAAAAAGATAAGGAAAAATGATGAATTTGACGTTAACGCAAAAAAAAGCCGGTTCCCTCAAATGAGGTGAACCGGCTTTCAGGCAGTCAACAATCAGACGGCAGGGCGGGCAATAATGCTGCGTGTTTCCATGCGCACTTCAGCAATAGTGACATCGATAACTTCAGTCACTTTATAGGCCACTTCGCCTTTGATTTGCACGGTGCCGTTTTCCTGGCTACAGACCAGCTCGTCACGTACGGCATGCAGGAACGGCGCAGGAATAAAGGCCACGGCGCCATTATCCACCAGACGGACACGCATGCCGCCACGGCTGACATCGATGATCTCCGCCGCGAAACGGGTGTCTGTTCCGGCTTTGTCTTTCAGGAACCGGGCGTAGAGCCAGTCACCAACGTCGCGTTCCGCCATGCGGTTAAGGCGACGGCGCTCGGCCATCTGCACCGTGGCTTCGTCCTGTGGACGGGCAATGGTTTCGCCTTTAACGATCGCTTTCAGCAGGCGGTGGTTAATCATATCGCCATACTTACGAATCGGTGAGGTCCAGGTCGCGTAGGCTTCCAGCCCCAGGCCAAAGTGCGGGCCAGGTTCGGTGCTGATCTCAGCGAAAGACTGGAAGCGGCGAATGCGGCTGTCCAGGAAACCAGACGGCTGAGCATCCAGTTCACGGCGCAGCTTGCAGAAGCCATTCAGGGTCAGAACTTCCTGCGGATCCACATGCACGTCATGGGTTTTCAGCAGAGCCGCCAGGGCTTCGCTGTTAGCCGGATCAAACCCGGTATGCACGTTATAGATACCGAAACCGAGTTTGTCGCGCAGTACGCGGGCTGCGCAGATGTTCGCCGCAATCATCGACTCTTCAACGATGCGGTTAGCAATGCGACGCGGCTCCGCCACGATATCCAGCACTTCGCCTTTTTCACCGAGAATGAAACGGTAGTCAGGGCGATCTTTAAAGACCAGCGCATGGGTCTTACGCCATTCGCTACGGCTCAGGCAGACGCGATGCAGCAGGCGGATCTGGTCGGCAATGGCCTCATTCTCTGGCTGCCAGCTACCGCTGTTTTCCAGCCAGTCAGAGACCTCGTCGTACACCAGCTTGGCTTTGGACTCGATCAGCGCAGCGAAGAACTCAATGTTCTCTTCGATAGTGCCATCGGCAGCGATGGACATACGGCAGGCCAGTACCGGGCGCACTTCGTTGGCGCGCAGGGAGCAGAGATTATCTGACAGTTCACGTGGCAGCATCGGGATGTTGAAGCCCGGGAGATAGTTGGTAAAGGCACGGATTTTCGCCGCGTCATCCAGCGGGGTGCCTTCTGCGATCCAGGCCGTAGGATCGGCAATCGCTACGGTTAGCAGCAGTTTACCGTCAGCCTGCTCTTCAACATACAGCGCATCGTCCATATCTTCGGTGCTGGCGCTGTCGATGGTGACAAAATTCAGGGCAGTCAGGTCGCGACGCTCAAGACCTTCGTCCAGCATGTCAGTCGCTGCGCCTTCTGGCGCCTCTTTTTCCAGATTATGGCGGGCAAGGGTGACCCACCACGGTACGAAATGGTCTTCGCCGAAGGTGATAAACTGGGTCAGTTCGGCATAAAAACCGCGATCGCCCTTCAGAGGGTGACGGCGCATTTCTGCTACGGCCCAGTCACCTTCTTTAAAATCATGTGTCACGCCACGCTCAGCGCGGCAGGGGATGGCGTCTTTCAGCAGAGGATGGTCCGGAATGATGAACAGACGGTCATCTTTTCTCAGCACCTTACCCACAAAACGGGTCAGAAACGGTTCAATTAATTCTTCAGGCTCGGCTGATTCACGATCCTTTTCGCTATGGATCACGGCCGTAATGCGATCGCCGTGCATCACTTTCTTCATCTGCGGAGGCGGAATGAAGTAACTTTTCTGCGCATCGACTTCAAGGAAGCCAAAGCCTTTTTCCGTGGCTTTTACGACCCCTTCAGCACGTGGCGTCTGGGAATGCAGTTGCTGTTTAAGCTGCGCTAGCAGCGGGTTGTCCTGGAGCATAGTGATCTATTTTCGTAGCCATTGAGCGGCTGACAGTTTTACGCGAATCTCACTGCTACAGCAAGCGCTCTTTCGGTCGTTAGTGTGGTTATTCGCTTCTGCCAATGGCGATTTTCAGACGGTTCAGCCAGCCGCAAAAAGCGCTCCAGGTGAGCAGGTTGATGGCCTGTACGGGCGACTGGCCATCATCTGTCAGCGGGGTGAACTGCGCGGCGCTGAACTGATCTGGCGATCGCGCCAGCTGTTCTACCGCACGCCTTACCGCCTCATCGTCTTTATACACCGTGTTAATGCCACTGATCAGAATTTCACCGGTTTGATCGAGGATCAACGGTTCATGACAGAGCACTGGAGTAAGAGGCTGCAATAACGGCTCGTCCTGCCAGCGTTCAAGCGAGGCCAGCTGTTGCGGGCTGGCCTGACAACATTCAACACCAGGGATGGCAGGCTGCCACATATTCAGGTCGTTATCGTCCGGCAGGGCGTGAGGCGGGATATGGTGCCCCGGCAGCCAGCGCACCGGGTGGCCGAGCAGGGCCTGAAACACCGCCACCACCCGCGCCTGAAAGCCGACAAAGCCGATAATCTGATTGATGGTCACGATGTCATACACCGTCAGGCCCACCTCATCGAGCCCCTGCTGCGCTTTGCTGTCGATCACATCCGGCGAGCTGGCAAGCTGGCGGGCATACTGGGTGATCTGGGCGAGACGGCGATTGCTTTCACGGGAGGAGTCGGGGCCGGGGAGCGGGGCGAGAAGGGCGGCGTAGTGATTGCACAAACGCTGCACGCCGCACACCTGGGCTACCGTCAGGGCGGTGCTGAAACGATCGTAGGCGCTCAGCGTACGCAGCCGGGTAACCGCGATGGTCCGCGGGAAAAAAAGGTCGCATAGCGCCCGGGCCGGGGTTAACCAGCGTTCACAGGCTGCCAGCAACGTTGCCGGTAGCGCGATATTCAGCAAAAAGCGATCGGCGACATGCGCGGCTTCGGGAACCAAAGGCAGGACTTCCGTCGGGCTGCTACTGGACTGGGTCTCATGATACCAGTGGCCTTTGCCAGAAATACGGCGTTGTTCCATGTGCGTTCCTTGATCTCAAAATGGCGATCAATATCCTGGCGGAAGGCGGATAAGCGGAAAAATATTGTTAAGTGATAACAAATAGCGGAACGGAATAACGGGGGGAGAGAAGGCTGAACGGTGGGCAAACCTTCCCGCCGGAGCGGGAAGGTAACGAACTTATTTGAGTTCCAGCTCGTTCATTGCAGCGATGCTGAAACCGCCGTCAACGTGAACCACTTCGCCGGAGATGCCAGCAGAGAGGTCAGAGCAGAGGAAGGCTGCGGAGTTACCCACATCTTCGATGGTCACGGTGCGACGGATCGGGGTAACCGCTTCGCAATGCGCCAGCATTTTACGGAAGTCTTTGATGCCGGAAGCCGCCAGAGTACGGATTGGACCGGCAGAGATGCCGTTTACGCGCACGCCTTCCGGACCCATTGCGTTCGCCATGTAGCGCACGTTGGCTTCCAGAGAGGCTTTTGCCAGACCCATTACGTTGTAGTTCGGGATAGCGCGCTCAGCGCCCAGGTAGGAGAGGGTCAGCAGCGCTGCGCCCGGGTTAAGCATGGAGCGGCAGGATTTCGCCATCGCCACAAAGCTGTAGGAGCTGATGTCGTGTGCGATTTTGAAGCCTTCACGGGTGACCGCGTTTACATAGTCGCCATCCAGCTGGTCGCCCGGTGCAAAACCGATGGAGTGAACGAAACCGTCAAATTTCGACCAGGTTTTTGCCAGCTCGGCGAACATGCCATCGATGCTTTCATCTTTAGCAACGTCGCATTCCAGAACAATGCTGGAATCCAGCTGCGCGGCAAACCCTTCTACGCGGCCTTTCAGCTTGTCGTTCTGGTAGGTGAATGCCAGCTCAGCGCCTTCGCGATGCATAGCCTGTGCGATGCCGTATGCGATGGACAGTTTGCTGGCAACGCCAGTGACCAGAATACGCTTACCGGAAAGAAAACCCATAGCTCTTAATCCTTATATTCATTGTTGTGGCGGCAGTCATTTTTGGACAACCGTCGTTAAAACGCGGCGATAATAGCATGTGTCGCGTACAGTGTTAATCCGACCACTCCATACAGGGCAGGTCAGCGATCTTTTCGCCAGGCATCTGCGGTTAAGGCTTCGCCAAAATGCCCGGCAATTAAACGTTTAGTCAGATCGTGGAGCGGGGCGGCCAGCACCGAGGCGGTACTGCCGCGCTCCACCACTGAGCCTTCGTGCATCACCAGCACCTGATCGCTGATGTGCTTCATCATCCCCAAATGCTGGGTGACGTAGATATACGAGATACCCTGTTTCTCCTGCAACTCCAGCATCAGGTTGATAAGTTGTGAACGCATCGACATATCCAGCGAGGCCAGCGCTTCGTCAGCGATGATCACTTTCGGGCGCAGGATCAGCGCGCGGGCAAGACCCAGACGCTGCTTCTGCCCCGGCGCCAGCATGTGCGGATAATAACTGACGTGATCCGGCAGCAGTCCGACCATGCGCAGAGTATCGATGATCTGCTTACGTCGCGCTTCAGGCTCCAGATCAGTATTGAACCGCAGCGGGAAATCGAGGATCTGTGAGATACGCTGGCGCGGGTTCAGCGAGGTGGAGGGATCCTGAAAAATCATCCTGATCCGCTGGCTGCGGAACGAGTAATCGCCAAATTTCAGCAGATGATCGTCAATCAGGACTTCTCCGTCCGAGGGTTCAATCATCCCGGCCAGCATCTTCGCCAGCGTCGATTTGCCCGAACCGTTCTCACCGATGATCGCCAGAGTCTGCTTTTCACGCAGGGTAAAACTCAGCGGTTTTACCGCTTCAACGGTTTGACGGCGAAATAAGCCGGTGCGGTAGCGAAAGGTCTTACTCAGGTTGCGCACTTCCAGCAGGGTTTCGACCATGTCACTCTTTCTCCATGTTCAGCGGGAAATGGCAGGCAAACAGATGGTTCTTCGGCCCGGCCAGGCGCGGCGTTTCAATGCACTTACGCTGGGCATAAGGACAGCGTGGTCCCAGGCGACAGCCAATCGGCAGGTGCTCCAGCAGTGGGATAGCCCCCGGCAGGGTATTCAGGCGACTTTTATGCGGCATAGGGCTGCCAAAATCCGGTATCGCACGGATCAGCGCCTGGGTGTACGGATGATGCGGCGTGGTGATCAGATCCTCGCTGCCAGCGGTTTCCACGGTCTGGCCGCAGTACATCACATCAATCTTATCCGCCCATTTACTCAGCATCTGCAGGTCATGGCTGATCAGCAAAATAGTGGTGTTGTTGTTCTGATTAAGCCGGGTCAGCAGGCGGAAGATTTGCGCCTGGGTGGTCGGCTCCATCGCGTTGGTCGGTTCATCCGCAATCAATAGGCGCGGCTGGTTAGCCAGCGCGATGGCAATCATCACTTTCTGACACTCACCGTCCGTCAGCTCATAGGGGAAGCTGCGCATGGCGTCTTTATGATCTTTGATCCCCACCCGGTGCAACAGCTCAATAGCCCGGCGTTTACGCCAGCCAAAACGCTGCCACCAGCGGCCTTTATAGGTCCAGGCGGGAATGTTTTGCATCAGCTGTTTGCCTACCCGCTCCGAGGGATCGAGACAGGATTGCGGCTCCTGAAAGATCATCGACACGTTGTGGCCCACCAGCTTGCGTCGTTCGCGGACGGAGAGGCGCAGCAGGTCGATATCATCAAAGCGCATACGGTCAGCGGTGACGCGCCAGTTATCCTTCGCCACGCCGCAAATCGCTTTGGCAATCAGGCTTTTGCCTGAGCCCGATTCCCCCACCAGCCCGCGAATTTCGCCTTCGCTCAGGGTAATACTGACGCGATCGACCGCTTTTACCCAGCCTTCGCCGGTTTTAAGTTCAATCGTCAGATTGCGAATATCCAGTAACGGCATTATTCCACCCCCGCCACAATGGCGCGACGGATCCCGTCGCCAAGCAGGTTCACCAGTAATACGCTAACCATAATTGCAGCACCCGGCAGCATTACCGTCCAGGGGGCCACATAGATCAGTTCAAGCGCGTCGCCCAGCATCGCGCCCCATTCCGGGGAGGGCAGTTGAGCGCCCAGATCGAGAAAACCGAGCGCGGCGATATCCAGGATCGCCATCGACAGGGCACGGGTAATTTCCGTAACCATGCCCGAGGCGATATTGGGCAGCACCGCAAACCACAGAATATTCATGGTGGTGGCGCCATCGAGACGGGCGGCCACCACATACTCTTTTTCCAGCTCATCATGCACCAGGCTGTAGACCGAACGTACCATGCGCGGCAGTAGCGCCAGCCAGACAGCAAACATGGCATGCGTCAGGTGCGGACCGGCGAAGGCCACCACAATGATCGCCAGCAGCAGCGACGGGATCGACAGCAGCGTATCGAGAATATGGTTCATCACCGCTGAGCGCAGGCCGTGAGTAGCCCCGGCGACAATACCCAGTACCAGACCGCACAGCGTGGCGGCCAGGGTAACCACAAAGGCGCCGCCTACCGTCGGCGCGGCGCCGCTCAACAGACGGCTTAACACATCGCGCCCGAGGTCGTCGGTGCCCAGGAAGAAGGAGACTTCACCGTAGCGGGACCAGGATGGTGGTAACAGCTGATAGCCGAGAAACTGCTGATCGATGCCATACGGCGCAAACCAGGAGCCCAGGATACACAGCAGCACCAGGCCGCCGCAGCCGTACAGGCCGATCATCGCCATGGCGTCGCCGTAGAAATTTCGCCACACGGTGCGTAACGCACCGGGCGTGCGCTTTTCACTGTATACGCTATCGTAAGGCATACCATTCCTTATGTTTCAGTGGGTTAGCCATAGCACCCAAAATATCAGATAACACGTTCACAATAATCACCAGCGCGCCAATCACCATCACGCCGGCAGAGATAGCGGCGTAATCCTGCTGGCGAATGGCGTTAATCAGCCAGCGCCCGAGGCCTGGCCAGCTAAAGACCATTTCGGTGATCATGGCCAGCGTCAGCATGGTTGAGAACTGCAGTCCGAGACGTGGGATCACCGGCGGCAGCGCATTATGCAGCACATGGCGACGTAAAATCGTCAGCCGTGACAACCCGCGTGTGGCGGCCGCTTTAACATAGTTCTGGTCAAACACCTCGCTGGTGCTGATGCGCATCAGGCGAATCACCTCCGTGGTCGGTGCCACGGCCAGGGCCAGCACCGGCAACACCATGTGGCGCACGGCGCTGATGATCATCTCATGCCGCCAGACCGAATCTGAGAGCCAGGCGTCAATAATGGCGAATCCGGTGACGGTTTTTACCGCATAGAGCAGGTCAAAACGTCCGGAGACCGGCAGCCAGCCGAGCGTCAGCGAGAAAAAGAGCGTCAACAACAGCGCCAGCCAGAAGACGGGAACCGAAAACCCGAGCAGGGCGATCGCGCTGATCAGCTTGTCCTGCCATTTACTGCGGGTTATCCCGGCGAGCATCCCGACCGGGATCCCCACCATCAGCGCAAAACCGAACGCCAGGATGCAGAGCTCCATGGTGGCGGGGAAGACCTCTTTCAGTTGCTCGGCGATGGGCTGGCCGTTAATGCTGGAGACGCCAAAGTCCCAGTGCAGCACGCCTTCAAACCAGAACCACCACGCATTCCACAGCGACGCACCCTGTAGCGGCGCGTGCGGGGTAAAATAGCTCAGGCTAAAACCCACTAAGGTCAGAAAGAAGAGGGTGATCAGCAGCAACAGCAACCGACGTAAGGTAAAAATAATCACGGTTTTTTCACCTCTTCTTGTTTCTCGCGGGAGACGCCCGCAAACGACGCATTTCCAAACGGGCTGAGCACCAGGCCTTTGATATCGTAACGGTACGCCTGCAGACGCAGGGAGGAGGCCAGGGGCAGCACCGGCAGCTCTTTGGCCAGAATAATCTGCGCTTCATCATAGGCATCGATACGTGCCGCCAGCTGCTGGGTCGACAGCGCCTTGCGCAGAATGCTGTCAAACTCGCGGTTGCACCAGTGGGCATAGTTGGTCTGCGAATCAATGGCCGCACAGCTCAGGAGCGGACGGAAGAAGCTGTCCGGGTCGTTACTGTCTGTCGCCCAGCCTGACAGGGTGAGATCGTGGTTCATGTCCATCAGGCGCGCCTCCTGAAAACGACCTTCTACCGGAACAATCACCACCTTGACCCCCACCTGGGCCAGGTCAGCCTGGAGCAGCTCTGCGGTTTTTAACGGGCTAGGGTTCCAGGCCTGGGAGCTGGTGGGCACCCACAATTGCAGTGTGAGGTTTTCTGCCCCCAGCGCTTTGAGCTGTTCGCGTGATTTTTCCGGGTTGTATTCGGTAATTTTAGCCTCGCTATCGTAGGCCCACGAGGCGCGGGGCAAGATTGAGGCGGCAGTTTCCGCAGTACCGTAATAAATGGACTGCATCAGACGCTGGTTATTGATCGCCAGCGCCAGGGCATGGCGTACCGCCGGGTTGTCCAGCGGCGGCTTGTTGGTGTTAAAGGCCAGATAAGCGATATTCATGCCCGGGCGCAGGGTTAGGCGCAGACGCGGGTCGTCGCGCAGGATGGTCAGCTGGCTGGCGGCAGGCCAGGCCAGGACATCACATTCCCCGGTGAGCAGTTTCGACAGCCGCCCGGTACCGCCGGAGCCTAAATCGACCACTACCTGCGGCATCAGCGGCGTGCCGCGCCAGAATTTCTCATGGCGTTGCAGGCGCACGTACTGCCCGGCCCGGTACTCTTCAACCTGGAACGGCCCGGTTCCTACGGGCTGGCGATCCATCAACTCCATTTTGTCCTTCAGGGTGAGCTGAGTGGCATATTCCGCGGACATTACCGAGGCATAGTGCGTCGCCAGATGCCACAGGAAGGAGGCATCCGGCCGCGCCAGGGTGAACTCTACCGTACGGCTATCCAGCTTGCGCACATTCTTCACCGTATCGGCAAATTGCAGACTGTCGAAGTAGGGGAAATTACCGCCGTTGATGTAGTGCCACGGATGGTTGCGGTTAAAAATACGCTGGAAGGTAAAGACCACGTCATCCGCATTGAGTTTACGGGTAGGCTTAAACCACGGCGTGCTCTGGAAGCTGACGTCGTCGCGCAGGCGAAAACGGTAGGTGGCACCGTTGTCCAGCACTTGCCAGCTCTCAGCCAGTTCCGGCACCAGGCGATAGGTATAGGGATCCACATCCAGCAGGCGGTCATAGAGCTGGGCGGCGAGGGTATCGACGATCAGGCCGCTGCTCGCCTTTTGCGGGTTGAAGGTGTTGACCTGCCCACTTACGCAGTAGACAAAGCCGCTGTCGCGAATATCCGCGCGCTCTGCCAGCTCAGGCGCGGCAAACGCCTGGCTGCTTAACAGACCGAGCGCAATCAGGGACGAGAAAACCAGACGCATAATTTTTAAGGTTTTTAGTGACGATCTGCAAAGTGTATCGCACTTACACCTGCTTCGTAAAAATGTCTGCGGATAAGTGCTGATTATGTCAGCGCATGTGATGCTTTTTAAGCAACGCCCTCAATTGATGGTAGGTCAGCCCCAGCAGTTCAGCCGCGCGTTTCTGATTAAATTGTGCCTCGCGCAGGCTCTGCTCCAGCAACTGCTTCTCCTGCTCCAGCTGGAACAGGCGCAAATCGAGGGGCAGGGTGGGCGTACCCGTGATAAGCGGTTTGCTGACAAGGGGCTGTGTGGGGCGCTGAAAGGGATCGATCACAATCTCATCCAGCTCAGTCTCGCTGCTACCGTGGCGGTAAACGGAGCGCTCCACTACATTTTTCAGTTCACGGATATTGCCCGGCCAGCGGTAGTCCAGCAGCGTTTCGCGGGCGTGCTGACTGAAACCGGGAAACAGCGGGAGCCCAAGCTCGCGACACATCTGAATGGCAAACTGCTCCGCCAGCAGCATGATATCGCTGCGTCGCTCGCGCAGCGGCGGCAGGTTAACGACATCAAACGCCAGCCGATCCAGCAGGTCGGCGCGAAACTTCTCCTGCTCGACCATCTCCGGCAAATTGGCGTTAGTGGCGCACACCAGCCGCACGTTGACCTGTAAAGGCTGGCTGCCGCCCACGCGCTCCAGCTCGCCATACTCAATGACGCGCAGCAGTTTTTCCTGCACCAGCATCGGCGCGGTCGCCAGCTCATCAAGAAACAACGTGCCGCCATCGGCGCGCTCGAAACGACCGGGATGGCGACGCTGCGCCCCGGTAAAGGCGCCCGCCTCATGACCAAACAGTTCCGTATCCAGCAGATTTTCGTTCAGCGCGGCGCAGTTCAGGGAGATAAACGGTCCATCCCAGCGACCGGAGAGGTAATGTAGCCGGTTGGCAATCAGCTCCTTGCCGGTGCCTCGCTCGCCGATAATCAGCACTGGTTTATTCAGCGGTGCCAGCCTGGATACCTGCTCCAGCACCTCGAGAAAGCTGTTGGCTTCCCCAAGTAATGTATCTTTAAATTCAGCCATGATGTAATTGACCACTTATTGGTGTAATTCACTAAGTGAGAGTAGGGCGTAGCGGGCGAAAAAGCAATCACCACGTGTTAAATCAAAGGGATATAAAATTGGCACGGGAATTGTATTAGCTATGCAGCAGGGCTCAGCCCGATAACAGAAAATATGAGGATTCAATTATGGGTATTTTTTCTCGTTTTGCCGACATCGTGAATGCCAACATCAACTCACTGCTGGAGAAAGCAGAGGATCCACAGAAGCTGGTTCGTCTGATGATTCAGGAGATGGAAGACACGCTGGTGGAAGTGCGCTCTAACTCCGCCCGTGCGCTGGCTGAGAAAAAGCAGCTTTCCCGCCGTATTGAACAGGCGACCGCCCAGCAGGCCGAATGGCAGGAAAAAGCGGAGCTGGCGCTGCGCAAAGATAAAGAGGACCTCGCCCGTTCTGCGCTGATTGAAAAGCAGAAGCTGACCGATATTGTCGCTACCCTGGAGCAGGAAGTCACTCTGGTGGATGAAACCCTTGCCCGCATGAAAAAAGAGATTGCGGAGCTGGAGAACAAGCTGAGCGAAACCCGCGCCCGTCAGCAGGCTCTGACACTGCGTCATCAGGCAGCAAGCTCGTCCCGTGACGTGCGCCGTCAGCTCGACAGCGGCAAGATTGACGAAGCCATGGCCCGTTTCGAGTCGTTTGAGCGTCGTATCGATCAGATGGAAGCGGAAGCGGAAAGCCACAGCTTTGGCAAACAGAAAACGCTGGATCAGCAGTTTGCCGATCTGAAAGCGGATGATGAAATCAGCGAGCAACTGGCCGCGCTGAAGGCCAAAATGAAACAAGACAATCAATAATAACGACTGCGGCGCCCGTCGGCGCCGCCACTCATAAGACAAGGAGTAGACATGAGCGCGCTTTTTCTTGCCATTCCGCTGACCATTTTCGTGCTGTTTGTGCTGCCGATCTGGTTGTGGCTGCACTACAGTAACCGTTCTTCAAGGGGAGAGCTGTCGCAAAGCGAACAACAGCGCCTGGCGCAATTAACTCAGGACGCAAATAAAATGCGCGAACGTATTCAGGCGCTGGAGGCGATCCTCGATGCGGAACATCCGAACTGGAGGGATCGCTAATGGCACTGAATCTGAATAAAAAATTGTGGCGTATCCCTCAGCAGGGGACGTTGCGCGGCGTCTGCGCCGGACTGGCGCACTACCTCGACGTGCCGGTGAAACTGGTGCGTGTGGTAACGGTACTTTCCATTTTCTTTGGTCTGGCGTTTATTACCCTGGTGGCCTATATCATTTTGTCCTTTGTGCTGGACCCGATGCCGGACGGCGCGATGGGCGATGAGAATGCACCCACCAGCGGTGAATTACTGGATGCGGTGGATGCTGAGCTGTCGGCAGGCGAAAAACGTCTGCGCGAAATGGAGCGGTATGTCACCTCGGATACCTTCACGCTGCGAAGCCGTTTTCGTCAGCTTTAACAGAGAGAATTGATATGAATCAACGCTGGCAACGTGCCGGGCAACAGGTTAAGCCGGGCCTGAAAATCGCAGGGAAGCTGGTATTACTGACCGCGCTGCGTTACGGCCCGGCAGGCGTGGCGGGTTGGGCGATTAAATCGGTCGCCCGTAAACCCGTGCGGATGCTGCTGGCGGTGGCGCTGGAGCCGATGCTGAAAAAACTCGCCACTCGGCTTTCCGGTAAATTGAAATAGACCGCAACGGCACAGCGCTGGACGTGCCGTTGCGGCGCTTTTATTCCTTTCTCCTTATCCCCATGTCATATTTCTCATAACAATAATTCCTTCAGGCAGAACAGGATGGCGATGAAGCGACTTAAAAATGAACTTAATTCTCTGGTGAATCGTGGGGTTGACCGTCATCTGCGCCTGGCAGTCACCGGACTGAGCCGCAGCGGCAAAACCGCCTTTATTACGGCGATGGTGAATCAACTCCTTAACCTGCATGCCGGGGCGCGCTTGCCGCTGCTGAGCGCGGTGCGCGAAGAGCGCCTGCTTGGCGTAAAGCGCGTTCCTCAGCGCGATTTTGGTATTCCTCGCTTCACCTACGACGAAGGGCTGGCCCAGCTTTACGGCACGCCGCCAACCTGGCCAACGCCCACCCGCGGGGTGAGTGAAATCCGCCTGGCGTTACGGTACCGCTCCAACGACTCGCTGCTTCGTCACTTTAAAGAGACCTCCACCCTCTATCTGGAGATTGTCGACTATCCCGGCGAATGGCTGCTCGACCTGCCGATGCTGACCCAGGACTATCTCAGCTGGTCGCGGCAGATGACGGGCCTGTTACAGGGGCCCCGCGCGGCGTGGTCCGCCCGCTGGCGCTCCCTGTGTGAGGGGCTGGATCCGCTGGCACCCGCCGATGAAAACCGGCTGGCGGCCATTTCAGAAGCCTGGACCGATTATCTGCATCAATGTAAGAAAGAGGGTCTGCACTTTATCCAGCCGGGTCGCTTTGTGCTGCCGGGAGATATGGCGGGTGCCCCGGCGCTGCAATTTTTCCCGTGGCCGGACGTGGAGGCTTTTGGTGAATCGAAGCTTGCCCAGGCGGACAAACATACCAACGCCGGGATGTTGCGCGAGCGTTTCAACTACTACTGCGAAAAAGTGGTCAAGGGGTTCTACACCAACCACTTTTTACGCTTTGACCGCCAGATTGTGCTGGTGGATTGCCTCCAGCCGCTCAACAGCGGCCCTCAGGCCTTCAATGACATGCGCCTCGCGCTCACCCAACTGATGCAGAGCTTCCACTACGGGCAGCGCACGCTGTTCCGGCGTCTCTTCTCCCCGGTGATCGACAAACTGCTGTTTGCCGCCACCAAGGCGGATCACGTGACGGTGGATCAGCATGCCAATATGGTGTCGCTCCTCCAGCAGCTGGTGCAGGATGCCTGGCAGAACGCCGCTTTTGAGGGTATCAGTATGGACTGCCTGGGGCTGGCCTCGGTACAGGCTACCCAGAGCGGCCTGATTGACGTTAATGGCGATAAGATCCCGGCGCTGCGCGGCCACCGTCTGAGCGATGGCGCCCCGCTGACGGTCTACCCTGGCGAGGTTCCCGCCCGGCTGCCGGGCCAGGCATTCTGGCAGAAGCAGGGGTTTCAGTTTGAAGCCTTCCGCCCGCAGACGATGAATGTAGACCAGCCGCTGCCGCATATTCGCCTGGACGCCGCGCTGGAGTTTTTAATCGGAGATAAATTGCGATGACCGAACCCTTAAAACCGCGAATGGATTTTACCGGCACTCTGGAAGAGGAGGATCGCGAAGCCTTTAAAGCGGCACAAACGTTTGATGACGCCCAGGCCGGAAACTTCGCCCCGGTGGTGACCGATATGCTCCCCGCCGAAGAAGGACAAGCCGAAGCCGTCGTCGAAGCCGCTTTGCGACCTAAACGTAGCCTGTGGCGCAAAATGGTCAGCGCGGGCTTGATGCTGGCGGGCGCTGCGGTGGTAGGGCAAGGCGTGCAGTGGGCAATCAACGCCTGGCAAACCCAGGACTGGGTGGCGCTGGGAGGATGCGCGGCAGGTGCGCTTATCGTTGGCGCGGGCGTGGGCTCTGTTGCCACCGAATGGCGCCGTTTATGGCGACTGCGCCAGCGTGCTCACGAGCGTGATGAAGCCCGGGATCTGCTGCACAGCCACGGCACCGGTAACGGACGGGCGTTTTGTGAAAAACTGGCGAAACAGGCCGGGCTCGATCAGTCTCATCCGGCGCTGCAGCGCTGGTACGCCGCCATTCACGAAACGCAAAACGATCGCGAAGTGGTATCGCTGTATGCCCACCTCGTTCAGCCGGTGCTGGACAGCCAGGCCCGGCGGGAGATCAGCCGCTCGGCGGCCGAATCAACGCTGATGATTGCCGTCAGCCCGCTGGCGCTGGTGGATATGGCTTTTATTGCCTGGCGCAACCTGCGCCTGATTAACCGCATCGCCACCCTGTACGGCATTGAGCTGGGCTATTACAGCCGCTTGCGTCTGTTCCGCCTGGTGCTGCTGAACATGGCTTTCGCCGGGGCCAGTGAGCTGGTGCGCGAGGTGGGGATGGACTGGATGTCGCAGGATCTGGCCGCTCGCCTTTCGGCCCGTGCGGCGCAGGGGATTGGTGCAGGATTACTCACCGCGCGACTGGGGATCAAAGCGATGGAATTGTGCCGTCCACTGCCGTGGACAGCGGATGATAAACCCCGGCTGGGGGATTTCCGTCGGGAATTAATCGGCCAGTTGAAAGATACCCTCAATAAAAAACCGAAGTAAGCTCGCTTCCTCGCACAAAATTCCGTCACTATGCTCACAGGCTGTCAATATTTGTTGACAGCCATCTTCCCGATTGCAGATATCTGGCTTATCATTTCAGAGTTAATGGCTTATAGAGTGATTTTCCCATGCGTCTGGAAGTGTTTTGTAAGGACCGTCTCGGCCTGACTCGCGAGCTGCTCGATCTCCTTGTTTTGCGGAGTATTGACCTGCGCGGAATTGAGATTGACCCAATCGGGAAGATTTACCTGAATTTTGCTGAAATTGCTTTCGAAACATTTAGCAGCTTAATGGCTGAAATCCGCCGTATCGCTGGCGTTACGGATGTGCGTACCGTGCCGTGGATGCCCTCCGAGCGCGAGCACCTGGCCCTTAGCGCGCTGCTGGAAGCGATGCCCGAACCCTTTTTATCCCTGGATCTGAAAGGTAAAATCGATCGGGCTAATCAGGCGAGCTGCCAGCTGTTTGCGCTGGAGCCGGAGAAACTGAGTAACCACAACGCCGCCCAGCTGATCCCCGGCTTCAATTTCCAGCGCTGGCTGGAGAGCAATCCGCGCTCGACCCACAGCGAGCATGTGATGATCAACGGGCAAAACTTCCTGATGGAGCTCACCCCGGTCTATCTGCAGGGTGACAACGACGACAGAACCCTGACCGGTTCAGTGATCATGCTGCGCTCAACGGTCCGTATGGGGCGTCAACTGCAAAACCTGTCGAGCCAGGATACGGGCGCCTTCAGCCAGATTATTGCCGTCAGCCCGAAAATGCGTCACGTGGTGGAGCAGGCGCGTAAGCTGGCAAACCTTGCCGCGCCGCTGCTGATCACCGGCGACACCGGCACCGGCAAAGATCTGCTGGCCCATGCGGTGCACCAGGCGGGTCCGCGGGCGAGCGAACCTTATCTGGCCCTCAACTGCGCCTCTATTCCGGAAGATGCCGTCGAAAGCGAACTGTTTGGCCACGCGCCGGAAGGCAAAAAAGGCTTCTTTGAGCAGGCCAACGGCGGCTCGGTGCTGCTGGATGAGATTGGCGAAATGTCACCGCGGATGCAGGCCAAACTGCTGCGTTTCCTCAATGACGGCACCTTCCGCCGGGTGGGGGAAGATCATGAGGTGCATGTGGATGTGCGCGTCATCTGCGCCACCCAGAAGAACCTGGTGGAGCTGGTGCAGAAGGGGATGTTCCGGGAAGATCTCTATTATCGCCTGAACGTTCTGACCCTCAATATTCCGCCGCTGCGCGATTGTCCGCAGGACATCATGCCGTTGACCGAGCTGTTTGTGGCGCGCTTTGCCGATGAGCAGGGTATCCCAAGACCGAAGTTCTCAGCCGATCTGAATACGGTTCTTACCCGTTACGGCTGGCCGGGGAATATTCGTCAGCTGAAAAATGCGATCTACCGTGCTCTGACCCAGCTTGAAGGCTATGAGCTGAGGCCACAGGATATCTTATTGCCGGACTACGACGCCGGAACGGTGGCGGTAGGGGAAGAGGCGATGGAAGGATCGCTGGATGACATTACCAGCCGCTTTGAACGCTCGGTGCTGACGCAGCTCTATCGTAACTATCCCAGCACCCGCAAGCTGGCGAAACGGTTGGGCGTGTCTCACACCGCCATCGCCAACAAGCTGCGCGAATATGGTCTGAGCCAGAAGAAAGGTGACGAGTAGCGCCTGTCAGTACATAAGTGAAGCGGCAGGCATCAGGCCCGCCGCTTGAGGGGTTATGGCACCACGTTGACAATCACGCGCTTGTAGCGGGTTAAGCGCGGCGTGCCATGATCGGTCACGGCCAGAATGATATGCATCGTACCTGTTCCCGGTGACATTACCCGGGCATCGGTGACATCGAACCAGGCCTTTGGCTGGTCAGCGTTTTTAATGTCTAACATGACCCCGGTGGCCGCATTTGATAATACGCGCGTTCCCGCCTCTGCATAGACAAACCATTCATAGGAGAGGGCATCACCATCGGGATCGGTGGAACCCATTGCGCTGAGCTCCACCCGTTGCCCTTTTTTCACCGTCAGGGTGGCAGGGTGATCGAGTTTTGGTACCGGCGGATGATTGGCCTCACTGTAGGGCTTGATGGTCCAGTCCATTCGGGCGGCAAAGTCATTTTGATAAGCCCCACGCCAGCGCCAGATTGTTGCATGGTTAGTGGTGTGCCAGCGATTATCAAAGCCCAGCACTTCATCCTGCGCATTGGTCCAAATCGGGCGCGTCTCCTGGGCCATAAACCAACGCTCTTTATGCGGCGTATAGAGCTCGTAACGACCGCCCCAGCCACCCCAGTCAGGATGTTCAGGATCGGACAAACCATTATGAATCAGATTCAAAAATGATGGCGTGTCCCCCTCCATCATAAACTTCCAGCGCGGGTACTCTGCCCCTAAAGGGCCTTTGCTGCGTACATTTTTATCCAGCCATTCGTTGGTTACCAGCTGATAATCCGCCCCGGCGAAACGGCCATGGAAATAGTCACCGCCGATGCCAATCCAGGTAGCGTGGTGAAAACCGCCCCCGGCGTTTTGCCCCGGGGAAACGATGTAAAACAGCGACGGGAACATTTTGCGGATCCACGGACCGCTGTCGTCCTGATCGGAGATGGCGTAGACGCGAAGTCTGGAAACAAACTTTTCAAGCTCTTCAGGCGTACGGGTATGACGTACTTTCCATAGCGCCTGCGCAAGCACATTCGGGCCACCCCAGACCGTCACCCATAATGGCCGATCGTCCTGACGGTCTACGGCCTTAATGAGCAGTTCCGATCCTGTGGAGTCTTTGCCTTCACCCACTGCGGCCATATTGTGGACTGGCAAGCCCTGAGCCACCACCTTAAGCAGATCGTCCGCAAGCGGAAAACCGGGCTCATGTTTTTCCAGATTATCGCGGACTAATCCGTAACCTTTAATGATATCGATGATACGTTGTGGTTCTACCTGGTCTTTATTTTTGCCGGTAGAGGTGGCGACAAGGCCTTCAATGTTCACCTGGTTAGCGTAGGTCATCAGGCGCACCATTGACATCTGGTCATCGGGATCGTCACCGATATCGGTTAACACGAACAGACGTTGTTTGCTCTCTTTTATATCAGGTGTTGATGGCTTCAGCCGTTCGATACGAGACGCAAAGTCAGCCAGATAGGTCGCGCGCCACTGATTGATGGTTTTGATGCCCTGCTGCGGGCCAAAAGGCGGCACGTCCTCGCTTAACGCGGGATCAGGATTGTCGGTCCACCAGTTTGGATAGCGGCCAGAGGGCTGCGTGGCCCGGAAAGCCGCAGGGGACGCTGAGGTAAAGCTGCCGCCAATCGGGTCTTGCAGACCGGCCCAGTTAGATTCAATGGTGTACTTCCACGTCTGGGATGCTTTCGGGACGAAACGGAAGTGCCACGTCCCGTCAGCGGCTGCGAAGCCCGGGAAACGATCGCTTTTGTTCCCGGAGGCAGGCACGACCAGATTTGCGGTGGTCCCCGCCGGCGCCTGCCCTTTGGGATGAACGATCAGCTCAACCAGGCCATAGGTTTCCACCACGTCGGAGGCGGTTGGCCTGCCTTTGAAGGTGTACAGGGGGCGATCCCATGCCCGCACAAACCGTCCACCGCCTTTGCTTTCTTGTTGAGGATCGTCGGGATTGGGCCCAAGGATATAAGCCACCGACGGCGTATCCCCCATCTTTAATTGACCCTCTCCGTAGGAATTAAAGAAATCGCCCAGCGCGCCGTGGCCTTTTACATGCGTAGCCACAAAGGTCGCGCCGTCGAGACCGTTGGTTTGATCGCCTCCCGTGAACCAGCCCCGATAGGTGGAGTTGTTTTCAATGATGTGCAGGTCCGGATGATGGCGAACAATATAATTGTATGCAGACGTCGACCACTTCTTGTTCGGGCCACCGATATAGTAGACGCGGATTTTTTGCTTGATGGTTGGGTCGTCATGAAGCGCCTGCGCCAGGTCGTCAATCCCTCCCCAGATCAGGATCCACAGCGGCCGGGGATCGGGGCGTTTTGCCGCTTCAATGATCAGTTTTGAGGCATCAGTGGGCTGACTAAAGCCTTCGGGCGGCGCGGAATCCATCCCGCCTTGTCGGGTAATGGAGCGCAGGTAATCCGGGGTCGGGTAATCACTGGACCAGTTTTTCAGATTCGGATAATCCTGTTCATATCGATCGATTGTCTTCAGAATTTCCGTCGCACGGTTTCGTACCGGCCCCCACGGCGAGGAGAGCAGGCCTTCGAGTTGCATCGCATCTGCGTACAGCAGCAGGTGGACCAGCGACTGGTAATCGTCAAAATCGGTCCCGCCGATGTCCGTTGAGACAATCACCCGCGGTTTAGCGGCCACAATGTTATTTTCCGGGTTGACTGCTGCGCGGACCTGGTTGAACGACACATGCGTGACAACCAGTAAGAGCAACGTCAGTGACAGGAAAAGAGGTTTTCCGTTTATTTGCAATTTCATAGCAGAGTCATTTCCTCCAGAGGTTTTTATTTTTTTGCACTTCAGGAACGGAAAACAGCCTGGCATAACTCTGCTGCAAAATCGGTTTATGATTTTTCTAAATGGTAGAATTACTCTTTAATAACATTAAGTTAAGGGCAGTAATATCTTTACAGCCATCGTTCGGCTTATGATAGGGTGATATTTCTTCTCTATATTCAGGGATCACGATATGGCGTCGCGAAAGCATGACATGTTTCGGGTGGCACTGATGCTGAAGTCCAAAGGGCGCTATGGCAGGAGCATCATTGAAGGAATATGTGAGTACATGAAATCGACCCGCATCCACTGGGATTTCCTGCTGGAAGAGGATTTCCGCTCATCCCCGGCCAGCCTGCTCGAATGGAAAGGGGATGGTGTCATTGCGGATTTCGACGATCCTCTGTTGACATCGCTACTGACGAAGGTAGAGATGCCGGTGGTGGGAATTGGCGGTTCCTGGCAGTTGAGCAGCCCAACGATCCGCTCTCTTCCTTACGTGGCGTCGGATAACGTTGAGCTGGTGAGGCTGGCGTATCAACATCTCATCGACATGGGCCTTCCGCGCTTTGCCTGTTACTCCATCGAGCCGACAATTATGAACCCCTGGGCGGTGGAACGGGCAAACGCCTTTCGCCAGTTTGTAGAGGCGGACGGGCATCAGGCCGAGATCTTTGAAGGCATTCCGACACACGCTTTGGTGTGGCAAAACATTCTTGAGGATCTGGCCCGGTGGTTGGGTACGCTACCTAAGCCTGTTGGTATCATCGCAGTAACGGATTCACGCGCCAGACAAGTGCTGCAGGCGTGTTCCATCGCGGGTTATGCCGTGCCGGAAGAGATCGCTATTATCGGCATAGATGATGATCCGTTGTTGCGCAGCCTCAGTCGCATCGCCATCAGTTCGGTTGCGCAGGGTACCCATCAGATGGGACGCATTGCGGCGGAGATGCTGCACAGGCAACTGACGGGTACACCGCTGCGCGAAAAACATGTCATGGTCGGGCCTGAAGGGGTGAATGCCCAGGCGTCTACCCGGCACAGCGTTATAATGAATACCTATATTTTGCGTGCCCGCTACTTCATCCGCCAGTTCGGAACCCAGGGGATCAAGGCCGCCCAGGTTGCAGAGCACGTAGGCTGTTCCCGCGCGACCCTGGACATGCACTTTATGCGTACCCTCGGAAAGACGTTGCATGACGAATTACTGAGCTTCAGACTCGAGCGCTCAAAAAATTTGCTGCGGGAGACGCAACTGAGTTATGCCGATGTGGCTATGCAGAGCGGATTTACGTCACTTCAGTATATGTATTCTGTCTATCGTCGGGAGATGGGGTGTACGCCGGTAGAGTATCGAAAGGAAGTTGACGAGGTATATGAGAACTTGTCAAATGAATGACATGAGCCGATGCTGTACAGGCTCATGTCATTTTTGCCGTTACGCCTTCAGCGATTCCAGCGCGGCAGCATAGTCTGGCTCGGTGGTGATTTCATTCACCAGGTGGCTGAATACGACGGTGTCATTTTCGTCGATCACCACAACTGCACGTGCAGCCAGGCCTTTCAGTGCGCCTTCAGAGATGCCCACGCCATACTGCTCCAGGAATTCCGGGTTGCGCAGGGTAGACAGAGTGATAACGTTGCTCAGACCTTCAGCACCGCAGAAACGGGACTGAGCGAACGGCAGGTCGGCAGAGATGCACAGCACAACGGTGTTGTCCACTTCGGTCGCCAGCTGGTTGAATTTACGTACAGACGCGGCGCACACGCCGGTATCAATGCTTGGGAAAATGTTCAGCACTTTACGCTTGCCGGCAAACTGGCTCAGCACGACGTCAGACAGATCTTTTGCCACGAGCGTAAACGCCTGCGCTTTGCTGCCTTTCTGAGGAATGGATCCTGCAACAGAAACCGGGTTGCCCTGGAAATGAACGAGTTGTGACATAGTTATCTTCCTGTTTACATATAGTTAACGTCGCCGTTAGTGTATGTCATCAGCCGATAGCACAGCAAACCCTATTTGCGCGAAGCCGCTATACAGGAGTGAGTGATGAGAACCCTCAAGGTTTACGAAGAAGCCTGGCCACTGCATACGCCGTTTGTGATCTCCCGGGGAACCCGGAGCGAGGCCTGTGTAGTGGTGGTTGAGATAGAGGAAGAGGGTGTCAAAGGGGTGGGAGAATGCACGCCTTATCCCCGGTATGGCGAAAGCATCGCCTCGGTAATGGCGCAGATCATGGCGCTGGCGCCTGAACTGGAGCGCGGCCTTACCCGGGAAGCGCTACAGACGTTATTGCCTGCCGGTGCCGCACGCAACGCGGTGGACAGCGCCCTGTGGGATTTAGCCGCCCGTCAACAGGGGATCTCTCTGGCGGCGCTGGCGGGCGTGACGCTGCCGCAGACGCTGGTCACCGCGCAAACGGTGGTCATCGGTGAGCCCGCGCAGATGGCCGCCAGTGCCAAAGCGCTCTATGACGCCGGGGCGCGCCTGCTGAAGGTGAAGCTGGACGATCGTCTGATCAGCGAGCGGATGGTCGCCATTCGCGGCGCCGTGCCCCAGGCGACGCTTATCGTCGACGCCAACGAATCATGGCACAGCGAAGGACTGGCTGCCCGCTGCCAGCTGCTGGCGGATCTGGATGTCGCCATGCTCGAACAACCTTTGCCCGCGGGTGAGGACGCCGCACTGGCGAACTTTATTCATCCGCTGCCCATCTGCGCCGATGAGAGCTGCCACACCCGTGAGAGCCTGGCGGACCTGCAAGGGCGTTACGATATGGTCAATATCAAGCTGGATAAAACCGGTGGCATCACCGAAGCGCTCTCCCTTGCCGCCGAGGCGCGTCAACGTGGTTTTTCACTGATGCTCGGCTGTATGCTCTGCACCTCGCGAGCGATCGGTGCCGCACTGCCGCTGGCGAATGAAGTGAAGTTTGCCGATCTCGATGGCCCTACCTGGCTTGCCGTGGATGTCTCTCCGGCGCTGCAATACAGCACCGGCGTCGTTCATCTCTGAGGTTCCCAGCGCAACAGATCGGTCATCGCCTTCAGGTATTTCTCGCTGGCCTCATCGGAGGAGATCGGCGGGAATTCAGCGGTGATGCAGTGCAGGCTTAAATCGGCACACCAGCTGCCGAATGAGCCTGGCGTCTCATAGCCGACGCTGGTGACCAGCGGCAGTGAAAAGGCATCTGCCAGCCAGCGCCCAAGGGCCGTGTGGGCGGGATCTTCAATGCAGGCCAGCGGATCGTGAAACGAGACAACCCAGGCCGGATGCAGTTTGTGGATCAGATGACACAGTGCCTGGGTTTCCGGCTCTGAACCGGGCTTGTCTCCCGTCAGCAACACCACGTCTCGATCTTCGGCTGAGCTGTTCCAGCGGTAGACCGTCTCGCCTTCCCGCCAGTTGGCCGCCGGGAAGTTACGGTTTAAATCCACGCCACGGGCATTGGCACGTAATCCCAACTGACAGCCGTCCGGGTTAACGGTTAATACCACATGGTGGCGGCGCAGCGGAGGGGAAAGGGTACGCAGGGCGCAGGAGAGGGTCACAATCGAAGAATTTTCATCTCCGTGGGTTCCGGCAATGATCAGGCCGCTGTTGCGATCGGCCTGCGGGGCAGGGAACCAGATTAAGGGGGCGCCGAGGTATGAGCGGCCATAATGTTCGGTCCCGGGCGGGAAAGCGCCACGTTCCGTTCTTGGGCGGGTAAGTGACATAGACGTTCCTGAATCAAATTGTATTACTGGCAGTGTTGTGCAAAAAACACGGTTAATCAAATAGTTTCACACAGTGGATAAAACCGGCAGATATCAACTTTCCAACGGAAGTTGTTTGCATTTCACTGTTCTGAAACAAATAATTACCCATCTGCTCGTACCCATCATTTCAAAGGGGATCTCATGAAGCATCCGGTTTCGTTGATCTGTTCTGCCTTATTGTTGTGTGGCCTCTCTTCTTACGCCTTCGCGGCGGATGTTCCCCCCGGGACAACCCTGGCATCCAAACAGGAGCTGGTGCGTCATATCAAAGATGAACCTGCCTCGCTTGATCCCGCTAAAGCGGTTGGCCTGCCTGAAATTCAGGTGATCCGCGATCTGTTCGAGGGGCTCGTGAATCAAAACGAAAAGGGCGAACTGGTGCCAGGCGTAGCGACCCGCTGGCAGAGTAATGATAACCGCGTCTGGACTTTCACCCTCCGCGAGAACGCGCAATGGTCTGACGGCACCCCCGTCACTGCCCAGGATTTTGTCTACAGCTGGCAGCGTCTGGTGGATCCCAAAACGACCTCGCCTTTCGCCTGGTTTGCGGCCCTGGCCGGAATCGTTAACGCTCAGGCGATCATCGACGGTAAGGCAACGCCGGATAAACTGGGCGTAACGGCAGTGGATAGCCGAACCCTGCGCGTGCAGCTCGATAAACCCCTGCCGTGGTTTGCCAATCTGACGGCGAGCTTCGCCTTCTATCCGGTACAAAAAGCGAATGTGGAGAGCAGCCCGGAGTGGACCCGTCCTGGGGCGCTGGCAGGTAACGGTGCGTATATCCTGAAAGACCGGGTGGTCAACGAGAAGCTGGTGGTTGAGCGCAACAGCCATTACTGGGATAACGACAAAACCGTTCTGCAGAAAGTGACCTTTATCCCGATCAACCAGGAGTCGTCTGCCACCAAGCGCTATCTGGCGAACGATATCGACATCACCGAATCGTTCCCGAAAAATCTTTATCAGAAACTAATGAAGGACATTCCGGGGCAGGTCTATACTCCGCCGCAGCTGGGTACTTACTATTACGCCTTTAACACCCAGAAAGGCCCGACCGCGGATGCCCGGGTGCGTCTGGCGCTCAGCATGACCATCGACCGGCGGATCATGGCTGAGAAAGTACTGGGTACCGGCGAAAAACCGGCATGGCACTTCACGCCGGACGTGACCGCAGGGTTTACCCCTGAGCCATCGCCGTTTGAGCAGATGAGCCAGGAAGAGATGAACGCGCAGGCCAAAACGCTGTTGCAGGCGGCTGGCTACAATGCGCAGAAACCGCTGAAGCTGACGCTGCTGTATAACACCTCAGAGAACCACCAGAAGATTGCTATCGCGGTGGCGTCGATGTGGAAAAAGAACCTGGGAGTGGATGTGAAGCTGCAGAACCAGGAGTGGAAAACCTATATCGACAGCCGCAACACCGGTAATTTCGATGTGATCCGCGCCTCGTGGGTAGGTGACTACAATGAGCCGTCAACCTTCCTCTCCCTGCTGACCTCAACGCATACTGGCAACATCTCGCGTTTCAACGATCCGGCGTATGACAAGGTGATTAACCAGGCATCCCTGGAGACCACCGAGCAGGCCCGCAATGCGGATTACAATACCGCAGAAAAAATCATTGCGGAAAAAGCCCCGATTGCGCCGATCTACCAGTACACCAACGGGCGGTTAATCAAGCCGTGGGTGAAAGGCTATCCGATTAACAACCCGGAAGATGTGGCGTACAGCCGCACGATGTATATCGTGAAGCACTAAGCGGTACCGTACGATAGTGCTCTCTCAGTAAATGGCGCGACATCTGGCGCCATTTTTTTTGCCCGCAATTTCATATTCTGCCTGCCTCTGTCTCAGTTTTATTCATTATGATTATTTCTGATATTGATGGATATATAAAACCATATAGAAATGACTGCCTGCTATTCTTATAAAACGGCGGAATTCATAATTCTCGTTGATTTGCTGAAAAAGAATAATGGGATATAAATATAATATACAGTCCTCTTAGGGGATGGTTTTTATTTATTGGCTGGCGGCAAGTGTTGTTTTTAATATGCCGTGGTCAGATAATGGTACTTGCAATTAGTGGTACCTGTAATTCTGTAGATAAACTCTAATTTTGGAGTAATAGTTAGTTGATCCATTGTAATTATTTGTTCTACTATCGCACTCGCGAATAAACATGATTTAACTCGACAACTATTCCTTAAGGAAAAGGGGTAATGCTGCCAACTTACTGATTTAGTGTATGATGGTGATTTTAAGGTGCTTGCGTGGCTTCCATTTCCATCAGATGTCCTTCCTGCTCCGCTACTGAAGGCGTGGTGCGTA
>NZ_VDAM01000001.1:3580308-3621504 GCF_019584355.1 Leclercia sp. EC_58 | reverse complement strand
TGGCAAGGCTGGGACGGAAGTCACTGTCGTTCTCAAAATCGGTGGAGCTGCATGACAAGGTCATCGGGCATTATCTGAACATAAAACACTATCAGTAAGTTGGAGTCATTACCCGAAATCAGAGTGAAAAAATAAAAACTGAATGCTATATAGTGGTTACCTTCTGAAAATACCGTTGTAGGATCTATTATGCTTAGAAATATAAGTGTGAGGACTTTTATTCTGAGTTATCTGCTGGTTGTGTTTCTTGTCATTGATGGCTTGGTTATATTTTTAGCACCGCAAACATCGTTGTTAATATTGCTAAACTCTCTATTTCTCGTCGCGTGGGTATTTCTGTGGGTTTACATGACGCAATATCTGGTCGCGCCAATCAATACCGTCAAGAGGAGTATCGAAGAGGTTATTTCGGGCAATCTGGGAGTGAGCATCCCTGAATTTGGTAATAATTGTGCAGGCCGGTTGATCCCGGGAATCAATACGTTGTCCAGCAATCTCGCTACGCTGGTGCGCGAGATCCGCTCTTCTTCTCATACCGCTATGACCCTGTCGGAACAGCTCGCCGCCCGCAGCACGGCGCTGGCTTCTAAAACCGAGCTACAGTCGGCGTCCCTGATTCAAACCTCCGCCAGCATGGAACAGATGGCCGTCACCACCAAAAATACAGCGGATAACACCCGTCTGGCCAATGAGAAGGCCAGTGCCGCCACGCTTCAGGCAACAAAAGGCGGCGAGCTGATGGGGCAGGTTGCCAACAACATGCGCTCCATTACTGAGTGTACCCAGCAGATGACGGAGATCATCTCGCTGATTGATGGCATCGCCTTCCAGACCAATATTCTGGCGCTGAATGCTGCGGTTGAAGCCGCCCGCGCGGGCGATCATGGTAAAGGCTTCTCCGTCGTGGCGGGTGAGGTTCGTAGCCTGGCCCATCGCAGCGCCGAAGCAGCGAAAAATATCAAGTCACTCATCGATGTCACCAGCAGCAATGTCAGTCAGGGGGCGATGGTCGTCGCAGAGGCTGAAAAGAATATGCACGACATCGTCAGCGGTTCCGGGCAGGTCAGTAAGCTGATGGATGAGATCTCCACCTCTACCGACGAACAGGAGAGGGGGATCGCCCAGATCACCCAGGCGTTGAGTGACCTGGAGCAGGTGACCCAGAGTAACGTGGTGATGGTTGAAGAGCTGTCAGGTTCATCAGCGGTACTGAAAAATCAGGTCGTTGAACTGCAAACCCGTACCCGTAACTTCCGTCTGGAGCCGGCATCCACTGCGCCTCTGTACGACGGTGTAACCTTACCCGCACGTGCCTGATAATTAAGCCTGGCTCGCCAGGCTTTATCATGGGAGCAAACGGTACCGGATTAATCTCTTTTATGAATAAATTCAGCGCGATGCCGGGAGAAAATGTTGCTTAAGCTGGCAGGGTGGCTAGACTGACAGCAAAGAACAGCTACTGGCGGAGGCGCTGTGGAAGGCATAAAAGGATCGGAAGTTAACGTTCCTGACGCAGTATTTGCGTGGTTACTGGATGGTAAAGGCGGGGCACGGCCCCTCACCGACGACGATACTATCGATCAGCAGCATCCCTGTTGGCTGCACCTGAACTATACCCACCCGGAGAGCGCCCACTGGCTGGCCTCGACGCCCTTATTACCCAATAACGTGCGTGACGCCCTGGCCGGTGAGAGCCTGCGCCCTCGCGTCACCCGCATGGGCGAGGGGACGCTGATTACGCTGCGCTGCATTAACGGCAGCACCGATGAACGCCCGGACCAGCTGGTGGCGATGCGCCTCTATATGGACGAGCGGCTTATTGTCTCGACCCGGCAGCGCAAAGTCCTGGCGCTGGATGATGTCGTCGGCGATTTAAAAGAGGGCAGCGGCCCGCAAGATTGTGGGGGCTGGCTGGTGGACGTCTGCGACGCGCTGACCGATCACGCCAGCGAGTTTATCGAAGAGTTGCACGATAAGATTATCGATCTGGAAGATAATCTCATCGACCAGCAAATCCCACCCCGCGGTTTTCTGGCGTTATTAAGAAAGCAGCTGATTGTGATGCGCCGCTATATGGCACCTCAGCGGGATGTCTATGCCCGGCTGGCGAGCGAACGGTTCCCCTGGATGAGTGACGATCATCGCCGCAGGATGCAGGATATCGCCGAGCGCCTGGGACGCGGGCTGGATGAAATTGATGCCTGCATCGCACGAACGGGGGTCATGACCGATGAAATTTCCCAGGTGATGCAGGAGTCGCTCTCCCGCAGAACCTACACCATGTCGCTGATGGCGATGGTCTTTTTGCCCAGCACCTTCCTGACAGGTCTGTTTGGCGTCAACCTGGGAGGGATCCCCGGCGGCGATTTCCGCTTCGGCTTCTCACTGTTTTGCATCATGTTAGTCGTTTTGATTGGTGGTGTTGCATGGTGGTTGCATCGCAGTAAATGGTTGTAAATTTACATTTTTTCGTCGCCATGAATTTCTTAAAACGCCATTTTAATTGAGCGAAGTCAAAAAACGATTTACCCATAAGGTGCAATATCTCTCCCGCAGGTGAATGCAACGTCAAGCGATGGGCGTTGCGCTCCATATTGTCTTACTTCCTTTTTTGAATTACTGCATAGCAAAATTGATTCGTACGACGCCGACTTAAATAAGTCGGCTTTTTTTTGCCTGCAACTCAGCAGCGTCTACCCTAAAAGAGAGATTCCCGTTCTTCTGGAGGGTTATATGGCCATGCTTTTATCACTGCTGCTGCAACCCCTGCGGCAATCGGACCCGGTGCCTACTGATCCGGTGCCGGTTCCCGATCCGATTCCACGCCCACAGCCGATGCCGGATCCACCACCGGATGAAGTGCCGATTAAAATGTCGCATCAGAGGCGGAGATCTGCGAGGATACGCGCCTGCTGACTGTGAGTCTTTTACCGCGAGAATAACTGTGACTGCTTTTTCAACGCTGAACGTACTGCCTGCCGCCCAACTCGATAACCTGAACGAGTTGGGTTATCTGACCATGACCCCTGTACAAGCTGCCGCGCTGCCAGCGATCCTGGAAGGACGCGACGTCCGTGTGCAGGCCAAAACCGGCAGTGGTAAAACGGCTGCCTTCGGTCTTGGGCTGTTACAGCAGATTGATGCCACGCTGTTTCAGACGCAGTCGCTGGTACTTTGCCCGACGCGCGAGCTGGCGGATCAGGTCGCAGGAGAGTTACGTCGCCTGGCGCGTTTTCTGCCGAACACCAAAATTTTGACCCTCTGCGGCGGGCAGCCGTTCGGCGCCCAGCGTGACTCTTTGCAGCATGCCCCGCATATCATCGTCGCTACGCCGGGCCGTCTGCTCGACCATCTGCAGAAAGGCACCGTCTCGCTTGATGCACTGCAAACCCTGGTGCTGGATGAAGCCGACCGGATGCTCGACATGGGCTTTAGCGATGCCATTGATGAAGTGACTCGCTTTGCGCCGCCAACGCGCCAGACGTTGCTCTTCTCCGCCACCTGGCCGGAGGCGATTGCCGCCATCAGCGGACGCGTGCAGCAAAATCCGCTCACCATTGAAATTGATTCTGTGGACGCGCTGCCCGCCATTGAACAGCAGTTCTTCGATACCACCCAGCGGGGCAAAATCCCGCTGCTGCAAAAACTGCTCAGCATTCACCAGCCTGCCTCCTGCGTGGTGTTCTGTAACACCAAAAAGGATTGCCAGGCGGTATGCGATGCGCTGGCCGAGGCCGGACAGAGCGCCCTGGCGCTGCATGGCGATCTTGAGCAGCGCGACCGCGACCAGACCCTGGTACGTTTTGCCAACGGCAGCGCCCGCGTGCTGGTTGCCACCGACGTCGCCGCCCGCGGCCTGGACATTAAATCCCTGGAGCTGGTGGTGAACTTTGAGCTGGCCTGGGATCCGGAGGTGCATGTTCACCGTATTGGCCGTACCGCGCGAGCCGGTAACAGCGGCCTGGCGATCAGCTTCTGCGCGCCAGAAGAGGCACAGCGCGCCAATATTCTGGCAGAGATGCTGCAAATCAAACTGAACTGGGTTGATGCCCCGACAAACGTCACCATTACGCCACTGGCGGCAGAGATGGCAACGCTCTGTATCGACGGCGGTAAAAAAGCCAAAATGCGTCCCGGCGATGTACTGGGAGCGCTGACTGGTGATATCGGCCTGGACGGTGCAGACATTGGTAAAATCGCAGTGCATCCGGCGCATGTATATGTGGCGGTGCGTCAGTCTGTCGCGCAGAAAGCGTGGAAACAGTTACAAAACGGCAAGATCAAAGGCAAAAGCTGCCGGGTTCGTCTGCTGAAATAAGCGGGCGGGAAGCGTCTCAGCATGCATGCTGAGACGCTTAAAAATCATTTCACTTCGATAACGTTCAGGCGCATCTCATCGAGCTGGGTATCATCCTCTTCTGGCTGCCAACCCGCCGGTTTCATCGGGATCTCTTCGCGGTCAAACGCCAGATCGCCGCCGTTTACCACTTCAGAACCGTGCTGAATTCCTTTGAAATCAAACAGGTTGATATCACAGAGGTGCGAAGGCACCACGTTCTGCATCGCGCTGAACATGGTTTCGATCCGGCCTGGATAGCGCTTATCCCAGTCACGCAGCATGTCGGCAATCACCTGACGCTGCAGGTTTGGCTGTGAGCCGCACAGGTTGCATGGAATGATCGGGAAGGCTTTGGCCTCGGCAAAACGTTCGATATCTTTTTCGCGGCAGTAGGCGAGCGGGCGGATCACAATGTGCTTCCCGTCGTCGCTCATCAGCTTCGGTGGCATACCCTTCATTTTGCCGCCGTAGAACATGTTCAGGAACAGCGTCTGTAAAATGTCATCGCGGTGGTGGCCCAGGGCAATCTTGGTTGCACCCAGCTCGGTCGCGGTACGGTAAAGAATGCCGCGGCGCAGGCGGGAGCAGAGCGAGCAGGTGGTTTTCCCTTCCGGGATCTTCTCTTTAACGATGCCGTAGGTATTCTCTTCGACAATCTTGTACTCGACGCCCAGCTTCTCCAGATACTCCGGCAGGATATGCTCCGGGAAGCCCGGCTGCTTCTGATCCAGGTTGACGGCCACTAACGAGAAATTGACCGGCGCGCTTTGCTGAAGATTGCGCAAAATTTCGAGCAAGGTGTAGCTATCTTTGCCGCCAGACAGGCAGACCATGATGCGGTCGCCTTCTTCAATCATGTTGTAATCGGCAATGGCTTCACCCACATTGCGGCGAAGACGCTTCTGAAGTTTGTTGAGGTTATACTGTTCTTTCTTGGTAATATCTTGATTTTGCGACATTTAATAGTGGCTCAATTCGTTTGTGGCTAAAGCAGCTCAGGCGGCTCACCCATTAAGAAGGGGGGCAGCAGGTCAACATGAAAAAGTATGGCGTGTATGGTACGGATTACGGCGATGAATGTCAGCACGTTTTACAGCGCGTAATCACGCTGTTCCACACGGTTGGATTTTTGCCGTTTGCCGCTTGGCTCTATTTTGATAATCAACGCTATAGTAGTAGTCCATCCACAACAACGGGAGGTACTCATGCAGTATGTTGAAAAAGATGACCCGCGCGAGGCGCCGGAATCAGGTGATAAAAAACCTCAACCCGTCAAAAAATAGCTGACCGTGAGTTGTACCCGCGCCACCAGTATTAACTGGTGGCTTTTTTATCGCTTCTCCCCGGCACATACCTCCCCGACGTTGTCTCTGTGTAGCTCAGTAACTCGTACTGTATCTGTACCGCTCACTCACCATAAAGACGCATAGGCCATTAATAATTGACCCTGTACGATTGAGAAGTGGCAGGTAACAGAGACGATGGTGAGTAAAAACAGACTAATACGATGAGGTGATAACGATGGGCAAACAGTGGCAACTGATCGTGGGTATATTCATTTTGATCGCAGTGTCTTCATTCGCCCGGGCGAACACCACCGCAATGGGGCTGACGTTAGGCAAAACCACGCTACAGCAATTCATTAAAGCCTATCCCTCGTCCCTGCATGAAGGGCGCAGTAAGTGGAGCGACGGCGACATATTCTCTATTCCGAACCGGGAGCTGGGTCTGGAGGGAGTGAAAAACAACGCGGTGATCTTCAATAAGGGCGGCAAAATTACCGCGATTATGCTTGAGCTGGATAAGAGCCGTTTTGATGAAATCGAGAGTATGCTGGCGCATAAGTATGTGGTGGTGAAAAAACAGATCTCCTTCGCCGGTGATAAATACGCTAAATACCAGAATGATGAAGATTTAATCGAACTCGACGCCCCCTATTTATCATCCGTCATGAAGCTCACCTATTCAGAACAGATTTTTCAGGAGGCGTATCTGAAAAAAAGCGCGGAGGAATATATCCGGCGCTGACGGGGAGCCTGGCGTACACTTAGCCAGTATGCGGCGTGCCGTCACGCCGCCTGTGAGGCATGGTTAACGCAAGGAGCCTGTAATGGCGAATAGAGTTTCTGCTCAGTGTCACTGCGGCGCGGTCCGGTTCACCGTCGAGCTCTCTGACGGGTTCAACACCATCCGGCGCTGCAACTGCTCATACTGCCGGATGCGTGGGGCGATTGCGGTCTCCGCGCCATTATCTGGGATCACTATTATTCAGGGCGAGTCGCTGCTGACCGAGTACCGGTTCAACACCCAGACGGCGGCGCACTATTTCTGTTCGGTCTGTGGGATTTACACCTTCCACCAGCGGCGCTCAAATCCAAATCAGTATGGCGTCAACGTAGCCTGCATTGAAGGCGTCTCGCCGTTTGATTTCCCTGAAGTGTTGGTAATGGAAGGGCGCGTTCACCCTAACGATGGCGGAGGAGGCGTTGCTGGCGTGCTGAGCTATCGCGAAACGGGTACAGCAGAAAAGTAATCGCTGCCAGGTTCAGAAGGGCATATGCAACTATTCTTGTCTCACTTGTCTGAGCAGTGCAACAAAGCAGGTAATGACCCAATAGCAAATCAGAATATTGGAACACCAGACAGGAATAATAAAGAGGCTGGGAGTTTTGCCAATATAAATAGTTAGCCCGCGTCGTAACGCGGGCTAATTTCATCAGAACTGATAAACCAGACCTAATGCTACGATGTCATCGGTGCCGATGCCATTGTCTTTGTAGAACTGATCGTCTTCGTCCAACAGGTTAATTTTATAATCAACGTAGGTAGACATATTTTTGTTGAAGTAGTAAGTCGCACCCACTTCAGCATATTTAACCAGATCCTGATCGCCCTGACCGTTATCAAGATCTTTACCTTTAGATTGCAGGTAAGAGACTACCGGACGCAGGCCAGAATCGAACTGGTACTGAGCGGTAACTTCAAAGTTCTGGGTTTTGTCGGCTACAGTGTTTGCTTTTTTACCGTCACCATAAGGCGTCATGTTGCGAGTTTCAGAATACATTGCCGCCAGGTAGATGTTGTTGGCGTCATATTTCAGGCCGGTAGTCCAGGCATCCGCTTTGTCGCCGTGCGCAGTGGTATTGCTAACCTGGTCGTTGGTACGGTCAGAAGAGGCGTAGGCCGCTGCTGCGCTGAATCCCATGCCGAAGTCGTAAGAGGTAGAGATACCGAAGCCGTCACCGTTCTCATGACGCACGTCACGACCGTTGTTGGTGCCTTCGTTACCGTTACCTGCATCTTCGTTGTTGCCCTGGTACTGCAGGGCGAAATCCAGACCTTCAACCATGCCGAAGAAATCGTTATTACGGTAGGTCGCCACGCCGTTCGCACGGCCAGTCATGAAGTTGTCGGCTTTGGAGTAGGAGTCGCCGCCGAACTCTGGCAGCATATCGGTCCAGCCTTCCACGTCGTACAGCACGCCGTAGTTACGGCCATAGTCAAATGAACCGTAATCACCGAATTTCAGACCGGCAAACGCCAGACGGGTCCAGGACTGATTTTCAGAGCCTTCGGTATTATTGGCCTGGATATTATATTCCCACTGGCCGTAGCCGGTGAGCATATCGTTAATCTGCGTTTCGCCTTTAAAGCCCAGACGGACATAGGTCTGGTCGCCGTCCGCACTGCTGTCGTCAGAGAAATAATGCAGGCCGTCCACTTTACCGTACAGATCTAATTTATTGCCGTCATTATTATAAATCTCTGCTGCATTTGCTGCGCCAGCCATTAAAAGAGCTGGGATTATCAGAGCCAGTACTTTTCTTTGCATTGTGACTAATCCTTACGCTGTATTTTTATTTGAATGTTTTTAACTTTCCGCTGAACTTCCTGCGCTGGAAAGATGTCTCATGCTAAATCACTCTCTCTTTTAGCGATAAAACATAATTGTTACCAGGTAAGTAAAATCTAAAGGAATTACTGCCAGAGAAATGATGATGAATCTGGTGAATGTATTTAATTAACCCATATAAAACTAAAATTACTCTTTCTTCCCTAAAATCAGTACACTCGGCGGCGTTATATGCCTGTAGTTATTTTTCCGTTTATAGCATAAATAACTTTTAAATATATAAACTGTTATTTATTGCTGAACAGGAGCCGCCCGCCAGACACTTTCTGGCGGGCTTTTTTTATAGGTAAAGAAAAGCCCGGACAGGCCGGGCTTCGGGTTATTCGCTGGCCGACTTTTCGGCTTTCCCGGCAAGCTGCGCCAGGAAGTCATAGCGTTTTTGCAGATCGGCGGCGGCATCTTTCCACAACTGCTCAGCCACCTCGGGCTGCTGAGCGTTGAGGCGACGGAACCGCTGTTCCTGCATCAGCGTCTCTGCCAGCGCGTCTGACGGTGGGCGGGAGTCCAGCGCCAGTGGCAGTTTGCCCTCGTCGGCACGACGCGGATCAAAGCGGTAGAGCGGCCAGAAGCCGGTCGCGGTCAACTGGCGCATCTGATCGTGGCTCAGCGCCAGATCGTATCCGTGCTCTTCGCAAGGGCTGTAGGCAATAATCAGCGACGGCCCAGGGTAGGCTTCCGCCTCCTGGATCGCTTTCACCGTCTGGTTCAGCTGCGCCCCCAGCGAGATCTGCGCCACATAAACATGACCGTACATCATCATGCTAACGCCGAGGTCTTTACGCGCCTTGCGTTTGCCATGCTCGCCAAACTTGGTCACCGCCCCCAGAGGCGTCGCCTTCGACGCCTGGCCGCCGGTATTGGAGTAACACTGGGTATCCAGCACCAGTATGTTCACGTTCTCGGTCAGGCTGAGAACGTGATCGAGGCCGCCAAAGCCAATGTCATAGGCCCAGCCGTCACCGCCAATCAGCCAGATCGATTTCTCGACCAGCGCATCGGCATCGGTTAACAGCTCTTCTGCACCTTCCACGCCCGCCACAGCCTGACGCAGCTCGGCCACCTGCTTACGACGTACATCAGGTGTTGCCTCACTGTGCAGGGCGCTGTTCAGCTCCGCCGGGATCGCATCGGCGAACTGTTCCAGCAGACGCATCACCCGCACGCGGTGTTGATCCACCGTCAGGCGGAACCCGAGGCCAAACTCGGCATTATCTTCGAACAGCGAGTTCGCCCACGCCGGACCGCGCCCGTTGGCATCGGTGGTGTACGGCGTTGACGGCAGGTTGCCGCCATAGATCGACGAACAACCGGTGGCGTTGGCGATCAGCATCCGGTCGCCATACAGCTGGGTCAGCAGCTTGATGTACGGCGTCTCGCCGCAGCCGGAACAGGCGCCGGAGTACTCGAAGAGCGGGGTGATCAGCTGTGAGGTACGAATATCGATGCGCTCAAGGCTGTTGCGATCGATTTCCGGCAGGTCGAGGAAGTAGTCGTAATTCACTTTCTCCTCTTCCACATGCTCAAGGCGCGACATCATGTTGATGGCCTTGATCTCCGGGTTCTGCCTGTCTTTCGCCGGGCAAACCTCCACGCAGAGGTTACAGCCGGTGCAGTCTTCCGGGGCCACCTGCAGAACATATTTCTGACCGCGCATGTCGCGGGATTTTACATCCAGCGAGTGCAGGCTGGCCGGGGCAGCTTCCATGGCTTCAGGGGAGACCACTTTGGCGCGGATGGCTGAGTGCGGGCAGGCCGCCACACAGTGGTTACACTGGGTGCACAGCTCCTCTTTCCAGATTGGGATCGCTTCAGCGATATTGCGTTTTTCCCAGCGGGTGGTACCCATCGGCCAGGTGCCGTCCGGCGGCAGGGCGGAGACGGGGAGGGCATCGCCCAGACCGGCCAGCATCGCGGCGGTAACGGTTTTCACAAAGTCTGGTGCGGCGTCCGACACCACCGGCGGACGGTTCGGGCTGTGGGCGTTGACCGGCTGCAATGGCACTTCCGCCAGCGACTCCCGCGCCAGCGCCAGCGCCTGCCAGTTGCGCTCCACCAGCTCCTGACCTTTACTGCTGTAGCTTTTGGCGATGGCCCCCTGCAGCTCCATCAGGGCGCTGTCGCCGGGCAGGATGTGGGTCAGATGGAAAAAGGCCATCTGCATCACGGTGTTGATACGCGCCGCCAGGCCGCATTCACGGGCGATTTTCGCCGCATTAACGATCCAGAACTTCGCTTTTTTCTGGTTCAGCACCGCCTGCACTTCCTGCGGCAGGCGCGCCCAGGCCTCATCGGCGCTGTAAGGGGTATTGAGCAGGAAAATCCCGCCCGGTTTGAGGCGCTCGGCCATCTGATATTTGTCGATAAACTGTAGCTGGTGGCAGCCGACGAAATCGGCCTGCGACACCAGATATGCCGAACGGATCGGCTGTTCGCTGACGCGCAGGTGGGATACCGTCAGCCCCCCCGCTTTTTTCGAGTCATAGACGAAATAGCCCTGGGCATACCACGGCGTGGAGTTACCGATGATCTTGATGTTGTTCTTGGTCGCCGAGACGCTGCCATCGCTACCCAGCCCGTAAAAGAGGGCTTCCAGCTTCGCGGTAGACGGCAGGGTATTTTCCGGTAACGACAGCGACAGATTGGTCACATCGTCATAGATACCAACGGTAAAGCGCGGCTTCGGCTTCGCGGCGCTCAGCTCGTTAAAGATGGCCAGCACGCAATCCGGGCCAAACTCTTTCGACGACAGCCCGTAGCGTCCGCCAATCACCCGCGGCAACGTCTCGCGCTCGCCGCCATTAAAGGCTTCCGCCAGGGCGGTCATCACGTCCAGATAGAGCGGTTCGGCCTGCGCGCCGGGCTCTTTGGTGCGGTCCAGCACCGCCACAGATCGCGCGCTTTCCGGCAGCACCGCCAGCAGATGTTTAGCCGAGAACGGACGGTAGAGACGCACCTTCAGCACGCCCACCTTTTCGCCCCGGCGCAGCAGTTCATCCACCACCTCTTCACAGGTGCCGATGGCAGAACCCATGATAACGATGACGCGTTCTGCCTGCGGATGGCCGTAATACTCAAACGGCTTGTACTCACGCCCGGTGGCGGCGGCAAAGTCGGCCATCGCCTGGTCCACATGGTCATACACCGCGTCATACCACGGGTTGGTCGCCTCGCGGGACTGGAAGTAAGTATCCGGGTTAGCGGAGGTGCCGCGGATCACCGGGTGCTCCGGGTTCAGCGCCCGGGCGCGGTGGGCATCGATCTCCGCCTGCGGAAGGAGGGTGCGGATCGTCTCATCCGAGAGCGAGACAATCTTATTTATCTCGTGGGAGGTGCGGAAGCCGTCGAAGAAGTGGATAAACGGCACGCGGCTTTTCAGCGTCGCCATGTGTGAAATCAGCGCCAGATCCTGCGCCTCTTGCACGCTGCCGGAGCAGAGCAGGGCGCAACCGGTCTGGCGAACGGCCATGACGTCGGAGTGATCGCCAAAAATCGACAGGGCATGGGTGGCGATAGTGCGCGCCGCGACGTGCAGCACGAACGGCGTGAGTTGTCCCGCCAGTTTGTAGAGCGTCGGGATCATCAGCAGCAGACCCTGCGACGACGTAAACGAGGTGGAGAGCGCGCCGGTCTGCAGTGCGCCGTGAACGGTGGCAATCGCCCCGGCCTCCGACTGCATCTCAACCACGCGAGGGGTATCACCCCAGACGTTTTTCAGCCCGTTACCGGCCCAGGCATCAGCCTGTTCCGCCATGGTCGAGCTGGGTGTAATGGGGTAGATGGCGATCACTTCACTGGTGCGAAACGCGACGGACGCGACTGCGCCATTGCCGTCAATTGTTTGCATATGACACCCTTACATTGCGCAAAGAAAGAGGGACCCGTAACGCATCGGCGGGTCCTGTAATTATCTTGTGAGTTTAGCAAAGGGGCGCTGAAACGATTTTCGCTTTTGTGTCCTGCTTATTGACGCTACCAATGGCTCGATCAAACTTTTGCGTAAAAATAGCGAACAAAACGTTTTACAACACGGAAAATCGTGGTTTCGCTCTCGACGGACGCGGACGGGGTGCCTATTATGCATAGGTTTTGCAATTCAACGAGGGGAGAGATTATGCGCGCAGCATTTTGGGTTGGGTGTGCCGCTTTGTTACTGTCGGCCTGCAGCAATGAACCTGTACAGCAGGCAACCGCCGCGCACGTCGCGCCGGGGATGAAGGCGGCGATGTCCAGTTCCGGCCAGGCGAATTGCGCCATGATTGGCGGTTCGCTGTCCGTTGCGCGTCAGCTCGATGGCTCCGCCATCGGCATGTGTGCGCTGCCCAACGGCAAACGCTGCAGTGAACAGTCGCTTGCCGTAGGATCGTGCGGCAGTTACTGATTATTCTGCGCGTTTGAAGACCAACGTCGTCTCGGCCGTCGCCAGAGTTAATACATCTTCCGTCAGATCCACCTCTGTGCCGCTGCGCAGCATCGTTCCGATGGCGTGATCCAGTTCATTGAGCTGGGGTTCGGTGCAGAGCTTACGCGTCATGGCGAGATCGTTGACCTTCAGCTCGCCATCGGAGAGCTTGCCCTGGCCGCTGAAGCGGTTGCACATCACCCCTGAGACCGCCATTTTTTCGCCAAAGGTGATTTCCGGCGGCGTGGTGACCGGGGCGACGGCGGTGCCGTTGATGCTTTGCAGCACAAAGCGGTGCTGCTGGAGTTGTTCTTCCTGGACAGAGGCTTTCCCTGGGTTAACACAGCCTGTCAGCGCCATGCTGAGGAGTGTTACTGCAACGAGCGTTTTCATGTTTCTTCTCAATATATTCACTTCGTAAATAGCTAATGGATAGTGTATTGCGGGGGATGGGATTGTCTTGCGGGTTAATCTGAAATGTGGGGTTTAGGGTGTTGTAGGCCCGTGCAAGCGAAGCGCCGCCGGGCAATGCACGGAATAACATGTTGCGGTGGAGGTGGTTCCGTTCACCTTGCATTCGCTGCTTCTCTGTAAACCACGTCACCCGTGAACGTGTTAAGGGGGCTATCGCCGCCCCCTTAACAATCCCGGCTCCAGGCAAGAAAATCGCCGCTTCGCGGATTGTTCGCCCCATCCCTGGGGCTCACCCCTCCGGGGCCAGCGCAAGCGCTGTCCAAAATTGCTCCCGGCAATTTTGTCCTCAGCTTATTCCTTCAGGCTTTCGGGTCGGGCACCAGCCTGCATCCATGCAGGCTATGCCCTCTCGGCGCGTCCATGCGCCTCGCCCCGGCCTTCCGGAAACGCTTCGGCGATTTTCAGCCCGCTGTAGGCTAATTATTCCCTTAAGGATATGAGCTGCTTTAAGTTAAAGGCTCTTTCCTCAGAACAACGCGTTCGGGCAGGCTTCGCCTTTCTCCAGCTGACTCAGGTTACCCAGCGTCGTCTCCGAAATACTGATCAGCGCCTCGGCGGTCAGGAACGCCTGGTGGCCGGTGAATAGCACGTTGTGGCAGGCGGAAAGGCGGCGGAAGACGTCATCCTGAATCACATCGTTGGATTTGTCTTCAAAGAAGAGATCGCGTTCGTTCTCATAGACGTCCATCCCCAGCGCGCCGATTTTTTGCGTTTTCAGGGCTTCGATGGCGGCCTGAGAGTCAATCAGCCCACCGCGACTGGTGTTGATAATCATCACGCCATCTTTCATCTGGTCGAAGGCGCTCTGGTTCAGCAGATGGTAGTTGTCAGCGGTTAACGGGCAGTGCAGGGAGATCACGTCGGACTCTGCGTACAAAGTTGACAGGTCGACATACTCCACCCCCAGATCCAGCGCGGCGGCGCTTGGGTACGGGTCAAACGCCAGCAGGCGCATACCAAATCCTTTCAGGATCCGCAGGGCCGCTACGCCAATTTTACCGTTGCCGATCACCCCGGCGGTTTTGCCGTACATGGTAAAACCGGTCAGCCCTTCCAGGGAGAAGTTCGCATCACGGGTGCGTTGATAAGCACGGTGAATACGACGGTTTAAGGACATCATCATGCCGATGGCGTGTTCAGCTACCGCTTCCGGGGAGTAGGCCGGAACGCGCACCACCTGCAGACCCAGTTCTTTTGCCGCATCCAGATCCACGTTATTGAAGCCCGCGCAGCGCAGGGCGATGTACTTCACACCCTGTTTTTTCAGCTCTTCCAGCACCGGACGACTGCCATCGTCGTTAACGAAAATACAGACCGCGTCACACCCGTGGGCGGTTTTGGCTGTTTTTTCGTTAAGCAGAAAGTCGAAAAATTCAAGTTCGAAGCCATACTCCTCGTTAACGTGCTGCAGATACTTTTTGTCGTATTGCTTTGTACTGTATACCGCGAGTTTCATAAGACTTTCTCCAGTGTGTTTTCAATTACGGTAGCATGATTAAAATAATCTTACAATTTATAAAATTTTATTGAATTCAATAAGTTCTATGGATAATTATGTAGCAACTATCCTTAAAAGTGGCGTTCGCTTCAACTGATCGGCTAAACATGCCACAATATTCGATACTGTCGGCTAATTTTTTCGCTAAATCAGGATATTAACTGCCCATGAGGGGTACATACAAAGCCGCGATCGCGCTACTGCTTCTGATCGTCCTTTTGCCGCTGACGCTACTACTGACGCTGGCGCAGTGGGTGCCTACGCTTGCCGGGATCTGGCTCCCTGCCGGGACCCGCATCGCCTTTGAAGAAAGCCCGCGCCTGACCCGCAGCGCCCTGGTCATCCCCGATCTGCGCTATCTGGTGGAGGAGTGCGAAATCGCCCGCGTCAAAGACGCCACCCTCAGCCACCCAAGCCGCTGGAAAATCAACATCGGCGCGCTGGATCTCAACAGCGCCTGCCTGAGCAAAATCCCCGCCAGCGAACCCACGCCCGCCGCGCCGCGCACCCTGGCCGAATGGCAAGCCCTGCTACCCAATACCTGGCTTAACATCGACCGCCTGACGCTCTCCCCCTGGCAGGTGTGGGAGGGGAAATTAACCGCCTCGTTGACACCGACCCTGCAGGAAATTGTCTACCACGGGGATAAGTTTAGCCTGCGGGGAAAACTACGCGGGCGCTCGCTGACCGTAACCGATGTCACGCTTCACCTTCCTGATAATCCCCAGCCGGTAGAACTGGTCGGGGAATTTACCCTGCCGCTGGTGCCGGATGGCCTGCCGGTGCAGGGGCACACGGTGGCAACCTTTACCGTGCCACAGATCTCAACCCTTGTGGATGCCGAGCTTGAGTGGCAGGACAATCAGGGCCAACTGGTGATGATTGCCCGGGAGAGCGGCGAGCCGCTGCTGGATCTCCCCTGGCAGATCACCCCGCAACAGTTCACCATCAGCGACGGACGCTGGCGCTGGGTTCAGGCTGGTATTCCCCTGAGCGGACGGCTGGGGCTTAAGATCGATAACTGGCAACAGGGCACAGAGAAGGCTATCGTCAGCGGGCGAATGAACGTGCTGACCCAGGGCGATGCCGGGAAGGGCAACGCGGTGCTCACCTTTGGCCCCGGCAAGCTGAGCATGGACAACAGCGCCATGCCGATGCAGCTCACCGGCATTGCCAAACAGAACGACCTGACGCTGTATGCGAAGCTGCCCGCCACGCTGACCGGCAGCCTTGCCGATCCCCGGCTGGCATTTGCGCCGGGGGCGCTGCTGCGCTCCCGGGGGCGGATCATCGATTCCCTGAATATCGACGAGGTGCGCTGGCCGCTGGCTGGCGTAGCGCTCACCCTTAACGGCATCGACGGTCGCCTGCAGGCCATCTTACGCGCCCATGAACAGGAGATGGGGGATTTCACCCTGCACCTGGATGGCCGGGCGAGCAATTTCCTGCCGGACAACGGATTGTGGCAATGGCGCTACTGGGGCGAGGGCAACTTTACCCCGATGCAGGCCCGCTGGGACGTGGCGGGCAGGGGAGAGTGGCGCGACAGCGTGATTGAGCTGAGCGAGCTTTCCACCGGCTTCGATCAGCTGAAATATGGCACCCTGCATGCCAGCGCACCGCGCATGGTGCTTGAGCGCCCAATCCGCTGGCAGCGCGACTCTGCCGATCCGCACTTCAGCGGCGCGCTCTCCTTCGATGCCGAAGAGACCACTTTTACCGGTGGTAGCGCGTTACCCCCCTCAACGATCAAATTCAGTGTGGAAGGTCGCGATCCGACATTTTTCCAGTATAAGGGTACGCTCAACGCCAAAGCCATCGGCCCGGTGCAGCTGAACGGGCGCTGGGACGGGGAGCGTCTGCGCGGCCAGGCCTGGTGGCCGAAGCAATCCCTCACCGTCTTTCAGCCGCTGATCCCACCGGACTGGAAAATGACCCTCAGGGAGGGGGAGCTTTATGCCCAGGTGGCTTATTCCGCAGCGGCGGATCAGGGCTTTGAGGCCGGGGGCCACGGGGTGCTGAAGAGCGGCAGCGTCTGGATGCCGGACAACAAAATCAACGGGGTCGACTTTGTCCTGCCGTTCCGCTTCAGCCAGGGCACCTGGTCGCTGGGGACCCGCGGTCCGGTGACGTTGCGCATTGGCGAGGTGAAAAACCAGGTCACGGCGCGCAACATTACCGCCGATCTCCAGGGCGATTACCCCTGGAGCGAAGCCAATCCGCTGCTGCTGAGCGACGTCAGTGTGGATCTGTTGGGCGGCAAAGTGACCCTGCAGCAGCTGCGCATGCCCCAGCACGATGCGGCCCTGCTGCGGGTGCAGAATCTCTCCGCCAGCGAGCTTATCAGTGCGATAAATCCCAAACAGTTTGCCCTGTCCGGGCCGTTCAGCGGGGCGCTGCCCTTGTGGCTGGACAACGACAAGTGGATCATCAAAGATGGCTGGCTGACCAACGCGGGTCCGATGACGTTGCGTCTCGATAAAGAGACTGCCGATGCGCTGGTGAAAGAGAACGGGGCGGCAGGCGGCGCGATTAACTGGCTTCGCTATATGGAAATTTCGCAGTCGTGGACGAAACTCAATTTAGATAACCTGGGTGAATTAACCCTGGCGTCGACCTTGCGTGGCGCCAGCCGCGTGGAGGGCCAGACACAGGCCGTCAACCTCAACTATACCCATCAGGAGAACGTGTTTACCCTCTGGCGCAGCCTGCGTTTTGGCGACAATCTGCAGACGTGGCTGGAGGAGCACGCGGCACTACCGGATAACCGCTGTCCGACAGGCAAGGAATGTAAGGAACAACCATGAAAAAGCTGGCCGGTGGCTTCACCGCGATTGTGATACTGACGCTGACAGGCTGCACGCCGAGGATAGAAGTGGCGGCGTCGAAGGAGCCCATCACCATCAACATGAACGTCAAAATTGAACATGAAATCCACATCAAAGTGGATAAAGATGTGGAATCGCTGCTTAAATCGCGCAGCGATCTCTTCTGAGGCCGCCATGAGAAAATACTTCACGCTCATTCTGCTGACGCTGGGGCTCTGTGCGCCCGCGTTCGCCCTGACCCTCAACGAAGCCCGCACCGAGGGGCGCGTGGGGGAAACGCTGAGCGGGTATATCGCCCCGCGCAGCCAGGATCGCGAAACCCTGGCGCTGGTGGAGCAGATCAACAAGGCCCGCACCGAGAGTTATCAGCGACTTGCCGACAGCAATAACCTTCCGGTCGATGAGGTGGCGAAAATGGCCGGGAGCAAACTGGTTGCCCGCGCCCGCCCCGGAGAGTATGTCCAGGGCGTTAATGGCAAATGGTTACAGAAGTGATTAGCGGTGGCGTTTGCGGTATTCGCCAGGGGAGATCCCAAAGCGCTGCTTAAACGCGGTGGAGAAGTGGCTATGGTCGGTAAAGCCCCAGCTGTAGCCAATGCCCGCCAGCTTTTCGTCGTCACGGGCGCCACGTAGCATCTGCGCGCAGAGATCCAGCCGACGGTTCTTGATGTACTGCGCCACCACCAGCCCTTTCTCGGCAAACATCCGGTACAGGCTTCGCACCGACATCCCGCACTCCGCCGCAATCCACTCCGGGCGCAAATGTTCCGCCTGAATATTATCGTCGATGAGCGTCAGAACGTGGTTGAACTGGCGCGCCTTGCGCGGCTGAACGCTTTCACGCTGCTGCAATACCGGTCGCAGCAGACAGACCATTGCCTCCAGCGCGGCTTCGCTCTCGGTTTCACTCAATCGCGGATTGTTCATGCTCTCCTGCAGCAGACGATAGCTAAGCTGGACGGTAGGCAGACTGTGGGAGAGTTTTTGTGCGCAGCTTACCTCCTGAAAACGAAAGTGTTGCTCAAGGATCTGGCGCGGGAGCAACAAGGAGATCTGCCGGGATTTTTCCGGCCAGTAGATCGAGCAGGGGCGGGAGGCGTCGATCAGGGTGATATCCCCCGCGTTGAGCATAATTTGCCGGTCGTCCTGCTCCAGTCCCGCTTCACCTTCCAGCTGAAAGACAGTGTAGAACCAGGCATCGTTACTGGTCTTAATCTCCTGGCGGGTACGAAACAGGTTCACGCCGCCAGCGGTGACGGTGCTGAGCTTCAGGTTGCCGGTCCAGGTGGAGTCCAGCTCGCCGTAAAACTCGCCGCTCATGGGCCGGGCCGCAAAACTTCCGCAAGCCTGATTAATCTGCGCCAGCCACTGCTGATAATTGTCCGTTTCCTTTGCACTCGCCATCGTCTGACCTGCTACGTCGTGAATGTTTAAACATTGTTGCATTTATGTTTCTAATTACCCGTGACATGGGGCGAAATATAGGCAAGAACCTCGCGGTGGAACAGAGCGAAACGGCGTTATTGTCGCGTTTTGCGGAGCCTGTCACAGCCGACAAAGCGAATGTCACAGAGATAAAAGCGCACTGCGCAAACCCATCTTAGACTGCGATGACACCCTGCGAATAATAAGGAATCGCTATGTCTGATACACAGGTCGCAGTACTGCACAGCGTGCAGCAATTTCTGGATCGCCAACATGGCCTCTGGATCGAGGGACAACCGTCCGCCTCCGACAGCGAAAAGCGTCTGGATATCTTTAACCCGGCAACCGGGCAGGTGATTGCCTCGACCGCCGATGCCAGCGCGCAGGATGTCGACCGCGCGGTGATGTCCGGCTGGCGTGCCTTTGTCGCCCGCAGCTGGTCCGGCAAACTGCCGGCTGAGCGCGAACGTATTCTGCTGCGCTTCGCCGATCTGGTGGAGCAGCATACCGAGGAGCTGGCCCAGCTCGAAACCCTGGAGCAGGGTAAATCCATTAACATCTCCCGCGCCTTTGAAGTGGGCTGCACTCTGAACTGGATGCGCTACACCGCGGGGCTGACCACTAAAATCGCCGGTAAGACGCTGGACCTCTCCATTCCGATGCCGCAGGGAGCGCGCTATCAGGCGTGGACGCGCAAAGAGCCGATTGGCGTGGTGGCCGGGATCGTGCCGTGGAACTTCCCGCTGCTGATTGGCATGTGGAAAGTGATGCCCGCCCTGGCGGCAGGATGCTCTATCGTGATCAAACCGTCGGAAACCACGCCCCTGACCCTGCTGCGCGTGGCGGAACTGGCAACCGAGGCCGGGATCCCGGACGGCGTCTTTAACGTGGTGACCGGCAGCGGGGCGGTGTGTGGCGCCGCGTTGACCAACCATCCGCATATCGCCAAGGTGAGCTTTACCGGCTCGACCGCCACCGGGAAACAGATTGCGCGCGCCGCCGCCGATCGCCTGATGGGGGTGACGCTGGAGCTGGGCGGTAAAAACCCGGCAATTGTTCTGAAAGATGCCGATCCGGCATGGGTGATCGAAGGCCTGATGACCGGCAGCTTCCTGAACCAGGGCCAGGTGTGCGCCGCCAGCTCGCGTATTTACATTGAAGCGCCGCTGTTTGATACCGTGGTGAGTGGTTTTGAGCAGGCGGTGAAATCCCTGAGCGTCGGGCCGGGGATGTCCCAGGAGGCGCACATCAACCCGCTGGTTTCCCGCGCCCACTGCGACAAAGTGCAGACCTTCCTCGATGAAGCGCAGTCGCGCCAGGCGGAGCTAATCACCGGCAACCGCGGCCCGAACGATCAGGGTTACTACGTGTCACCGACGCTGGTGGTGAACCCGGACGCCAGCCTGCGTCTGACCCACGAAGAGGTGTTTGGTCCGGTGGTCAACCTGGTGCGCGTCGCTGACGGCGAAGAGGCGCTGCGCCTGGCGAACGATACCGAATATGGCCTGACCGCCAGCGTCTGGACGCAAAACATCAGTAAAGCGCTGGAGTACACCGACCGCCTGCAGGCGGGCACCGTGTGGGTGAACAGCCATACCCTGATCGACGCCAACCTGCCGTTTGGCGGGATGAAGCAGTCCGGCACAGGCCGTGATTTCGGTCCGGACTGGCTGGATGGCTGGTGCGAAACCAAATCGGTGTGCGTGCGCTACTGACGCCCGGCGGCGCTGCGCTTGCACGGGCCTACGGTCTGGTCGGTTTGCCGCACCGTACCGTAGGTCGGGTAAGGCGCAGCCGCCACCCGACATCAGACCGCACCGTGCCAACAAAACCGCACCCTTAGCAGGACCAGCGATTTCGTCCTGCATTTTTTGCCCGGTAGAGCGCGGCGTCGGCCTGGGCAATCACCTCGCTGGCCGTTTGACCGACGGTCATCCAGGCGATCCCCATGCTCACCGTGACGCTGTCGCTGACCGTTGAGGCAGCATGCGGAATAGCCGCAGCGCGCAGGCGCTCCTGAATGCGCGCCGCCACCTGTTCCGCCACTTTTTCCGTCGCATCAAACAGGATCAGCAGAAACTCCTCGCCACCGTAGCGTGAGACCACATCGTCCGGGCTGCGCACCACCTGTTTCAGCGCCTGCGCCACCGCCGCCAGACACTCATCCCCGGCCTGGTGTCCGTAACGATCGTTGTAGCGTTTGAACTCATCGACATCGAGCATAATCAGCGCAAAATCGTTCCCCTGTTTGACCGCGTTTTCCAGCACTGTCTCCATCGCCCGGCGATTAGCGGTGTCGGTGAGCGGATCCTTGTGCGCAAGGGCATCCAGCCGGGCAATCAGCGCCTGGTTCTGTTGATGGCGCAGCCAGGCCTCATCAAACCAACGTACTAAAATAAACCGCCCGTAAATCAGCACCACTGTGAAAATAAGCCACACCACGACGAAACGCAGGCTGATGCCCTGGTTCAGCACCAGGCTAGCAACCGGCATCGCCGCCCACAGCGGCAGCGCATAGCTCATCAGCCCAACCGGGAAAAAATAGAGCCCTGCCAGCGCCGTCAGGAGCAGGGTGGTGCAGAGCGGCCAGGCGAAGGGCAGTTTCAGGTGGGCGATAAACCAGACGGCGCAGCAGGCCCAGATCAGGCCTGCCAGCAGCAACAGCAGGCTCAGGCCGCGTTTTTTTTGCCAGACCAGCAGCAGGGAGAGGCTAAACAGAACGATGACCGCCAGCATCAGCCAATCGATCATCCGGGCGCTGAAGGCGTTCACCTGATACAGCGCGTCAATGCCGTCGAACAGCCCGTTACGCAATAACACCATCAGCGCAAAGCCGATGTTGACGAGCGCCAGCCACGGCATGCTAAGAGTCAGCCCGCGGGTGACCATATCCCTGCGGGCGAAAGGCTCCGCCCGCAGGTTGGTGGGTTTACGGTGTAACAATATTGAACCAGAACTCAAATTTATCCATATAGCCCAGCATGGTATCAAGTTTTGCTCCGTCACCGGTAACCTTCACCGCGCCACTCTCCTCAGCCTGTTTCAGGGTGGTCTCCTTGAGGATGATTTTATTCAGCGTGTCGCGGCTCAGGGTGATAGTGGCGTCGGCGTCGGTCGCTTCGGCATTAGCGGTGTGGTTCAGCACCCCGTTTTCCAGCTCGAGCTTGTACTTGCCGCCGTCGCTGCCGAGGTCGATGTTGAACACCGATTTCGCGGTCCCGGCTTTTTCACCGTTAATGTGCACCGCCAGATAGTCGAAGAACATTTCCGGGGTCATCGCCCGCACCGTATCCGGACTGGCGGTGTTCGGGGTCGGCCCTTTCACTACGCCGTTACGCAGCTCCTGCGCACCGGTAAGATAGAAGTTACGCCATGGGCCCGACTCCGCCTGATAGCCTAACTGCTCAAGCGCATCCGCTTCCAGATTACGGGCCGCCTGGTTGTTCGGATCGGCAAACACCACCTTGCTCACCACCTGCGCCACCCAGCGATAGTTACCCTGGTCGAAGTCAGTTTTGGCCTTCTGTAGAATGGCGTCGGCGCCGCCCATGTAGTCTACATATTTCTTCGCAGCCTCTTCCGGCGGCAGCTCATCCAGGGTCGCCGGGTTGCCGTCGAACCAGCCGAGATAGAGCACGTAGGTGGCCTTCACGTCGTGACTTACCGACCCGTAGTAGCCCCGGTTGGCCCAGGTGTGCGCCAGCGAATCCGGCAGCTTGAAGTTCGCCGCGATTTCGTCCCGGGTCATGCCCTGGTTCGCCATGCGCAGGGTCTGGTCGTTAATGTAACGGTACAGGTCACGCTGGCTCTTCAGCAGTTTATTGACGTTTTCATTACCCCAGGTCGGCCAGTGGTGCTGAGCCATCAGCACTTCGGCTTTATCACCCCAACGTACAATGGCTTCGTTGATATATTTTGACCACGGCAGCGGCTCGCGGATCTTCGCCCCGCGCAGGGAGTAGGTGTTATGCAGGGTGTGGGTGACATCCTCGGCGGATTCGATCAGTTTTTTCTCTTCGATGTACCAGAGCATTTCTGACGGCGCTTCCGAGCCTGGTGCCAGCATAAAGTCATAGGTCAGGCCGTCGATGGTCTCCTTCTGGCCATCTTTTTCGATGATATTGGTCGGCGCAAGCAGGGTTACGGTCCCGGCGGAGGTTGTGGTGCCAAGCCCGGCGCCCACCTGACCTTTAGGATCCGGTTTCAGCAGGTTGCCGTACATATAGCTGGCGCGGCGGCTCATCACGTTCCCGGCCATAATGTTTTCTGCCACGGCGGCTTCCATAAAGCCGGCCGGGGCGTAGATTTTGACTTTCCCGGCTTTGACATCAGCCTCATCCACCACGCCGCGCACGCCGCCGTAGTGGTCAACGTGGCTGTGGGTGTAGATCACCGCCACCACCGGTTTCTGCCCGCGGTTTTTGTAGTAGAGATCCATCCCGACTTTTGCCGTTTCAGCAGAGACCAGCGGGTCGACCACGGTGATACCGGTCGCTCCTTCGATAATGGTCATGTTCGACAGATCGAGGTTACGGATTTGATAGACCCCATCCGTGACCTCAAACAGGCCGCTAATATTAATCAGCTGCGCCTGACGCCACAGGCTGGGGTTGACGGTATCCGGCGCTTTATCGCCCTCTTTAATAAAGGCGTACTGCTGCGGATCCCAGACCACATTGCCCTGTTCGCCTCTGATCACCTCGGTGGGAAGCGCGGCGATAAAGCCTCTATGGGCATCGGTGAAATCGGCATTGTCGGAGAAGGGCAGCTGGCTGAAGAGGGCATTATTGGCTTGCTGAGTGGCGGCGGCGGTCTCTTTTGGCGCTTCTGCGGCAAATGCAGGGGTGCCAGCAGAAATAAAAACGCCTGCAAGCGCAAGACTTCTTGCTATCAAGTTGAATCTCATCCTAAAAACCTCTCAATGTTCATACAACGACGTAAGGGAGAACTTCGCGTGATGTCCATAAAAAACGTTTTAAGAAAGGCAACCCGGACGGCATGGGTATGATTAACTATAAGCAAGGAAAGCTGTTCAGAAAATAAACTACTTAAACTAAATTGAATGGCTGTTTAGGTCAGGTAAGCGCAGCGCCACCCGACAATGCCCGGCGGCGCTGCGCTTGCACGGGCCTACGGTCCCGTAGGTCGGGTAAGGCGCAGCCGCCACCCGACAACAAACCGCACAGACAATAAAAAGCCGGGCAATATGCCCGGCTGTTTATCACTGCCCCTCTTTCTTCTTGCCCAGCGACGGCGTCTCGTCGAAGAAGTTCCACGGTTTGAGCAGGGCATGCACCCACTCGGTTGGCATAATCGGCCACTCTTCGGCGCGGGCCACGTGGGTGGTACCGGTGGTGATCCACACCACGTTATCCTGGTTATTCAGCGACTCGTTATCCTTGCTGAACTGGCCCAGCCCCTGGTCATGGGAGGAACGGTTCGGGAATTTGCCCTCCGGGTACATCTCGTTCGGATGGTAGCGGGTCACCCACAACTGTTTATCCATAAAGCTCAGGCGGTGATAGATCCACTCATCCGGAGCGAATTTCGCGCCGGTTGCCACCGGGTGCGTACCGCCCGCATAAGGGATGATCTGGTAAGAGATCGGGTTGCCCATGCGGTTCTCTTTGCTGGTGTTGCTCAGCAGACGAATGGTGCCCGGGTCAAATTTCTGTGCCGCCTGCTGCTCGCTGTCGATGTTGTACTGGTTAACCTGCATGGTACTGGTGCGCGGGCCGCCTGCGGTGTTCGGTTTTACCTCCGGATCCATCGCCACCAGGCTGTTGTTGGTGCCATCCACATCCAGATCCAGACGGAAGTTATAGATGTGCTGGTGGGTGGTGCCGACAATGTTGTGGTCAATCAGGGTGCCGTACTTCGTATCCTCTTTCGCGCTCGGGTCATGCATGGTTTTCGCCATCACGCCTTTCACCGCTTCGATACCGGTCGCCCCGGCATCGATGCCGATGGTGCCGTTTTCGTGGAAGATCCAGTCGAAGATGTAGTCATAGTTGCCCACGGTGCTGATCCAGCGCACCACCAGCTCGCGGCGTTCGGTGCTGACGTTCGGCTGATTCATCTCCTGGTGCTTATACTCCGGCCCGGCGTAGCGTTCAAAAATCGCCATCGCCCGCGGGATCTCCATCGGCGCACCGGTGTAGTCCGGGATGGTCTGATTCAGCAGCACGGCGTTGGAGGGCACATCTTTACCGCGCACCAGCGGCGAGGTGAGGGTGCCCATGCCGTAGTCGCCGGAATCCAGATAGGCTTTGAAGTACCAGCCCACGTCCGGGTCGCCGTAAGGAACGATCATCCCGCCCAGCGATCCCTCGTACATCACCTGGCGTTTTTTGCCGTTGTCGTTAAAGGTGACGGTGGAGATGATCGGCCCGACGCGGGAGTCGAGGCTCAGGTGGAAATCCCAGTTCTGCCAGTGGATCATATTGCCGGTAATGGTGTAGTTCTTGCCTTCCGGCTCCACAATCTCCAGCGGTTTGTGCACCACCGGTTCGCGGTCGCGGCCATCATACGGGCGGGACTGCATCGGCACCGGCACGACAGCGCCTTCTTCAATTTTGACGATCTTCTTCTCGATCAGGTCGACCACCGCCACCAGGTTCTCAATCGGGTGCGCCCAGTAGTTGCCATCGCCGGTATCCAGGTAGCTCACCACTTTCAGCAGGCGATCTTCCTGCTTCAGACCATCCTTACCGTCAAAGTAGCCGACCGTCAGCGGGGTGGTCATCACCTTTGCCGGGTCGTTGATGCCGCGTTTTTTCAGCGCCTCGGCATACTCCGGGCTGCCGGTGACGATCTTCTGCACCGCCATAAAGTCATCCAGCAGTACCATGCCGTGGGCGTCTTTGATCGGCTCCCAGTGCAGGATTTTTTTGTCCTGCAGATCTACCAGCGCTTCAACGATAAATTTGCCGTCCAGCAGGGTGATATTGGCCTGACGCGGCGCATCCACCGCCGTGCCGTTCAGCACGAAATCCCACACTTTGGCTTTGTCCGGCTCGGCCAGCGCGATCTGCGTGAAGCGGGTATTCGGTTTAAAGTCCGGCGAGGCTTTCACAATCTTGACGGCCTCTTTGATCTCATCCGCGGAGAGGGCGTTCAGCGGGTGCGGGGTTTTCTCCACCTGGAAGGTCTGGTCAAGGCCGGACTGGAACACATCGTTAACAAAGGTATCGGCGATCCAGGCCTTATTGTCTTTCATCACCACCGGCGCCTGTAGGGTCAGCGGTTTGCCGTTGACCATAGCGGTCGTGGCGCCCGGCTTCACTTTGATGAAGGCCCCGTCTTTGCTGATGGTGAACATCTGGGCGTAGTCGTCCCATTTCACATCAGCGCCAAACTCGGTCAGGGTTTTATCCATTTCGACCATATGTGCTGCACCACCGTGCGCCAGCACCTGGCCGGAAAAGAGACAGGCAACGGCCAACGCCAGCGCCGTTTTACGTGGAGAAAAAATGGAGGAGCTTCCCATGATTAACCTCTGTTGTATGTGTTGTTATCCACTCGGGACCGCTGTTCTGCGCGCGGTTTATTCATTGCCAACATAGCAATAACGCGTTAAGTACCGTTTGCCTGCATTTGCCAGATGTTTTGTCAGATGTGCCAGAAGCCGGGTAACGTGCGCGACGTTACCCGGATGGAGGGGGATCAGGCGTCAAAATCTCCGCGCTGACGGGAGACGAGGGTCAGGATCGAGTAGAGCGCCACCGGCTGCTGGTGCTGGTTGAAAATCTCAACCGCCCATTCCACCACGCCGGTCGGTTTCTCTTCCGCCGTGCGCTGTTTCTTCAGCGTCTTGCGCTTACAGGTCAGCCGCACCTGGATGGTGTCGCCCGGCTTCACCGGCTCGATAAAGCGCAGGTTCTCCATACCGTAGTTGGCAATCACCGGCCCGACGCCCGCATCGACGAACAGACCCGCCGCCGCGGAGATCAGGAAGTAGCCGTGCACCACGCGTTCGCCAAAAATCGACTCCGCCGCACCAATCTTGTCCATGTGGGCGTAGAAATGATCCCCGCTCAGGCAGGCAAAGTTGACGATGTCGGTCTCGGTCAGGGTGCGGCGTGGGGTCAGCAAGCTATCGCCAGGCTGCAGCTCCTCGAAGTATTTGCGGAACGGATGAATGCGATCCTCCTGAACCTGGGCACCGCGAACCCACTGTTGGCTGATGGCGGCCAGCATGCTCGGACTGCCCTGGATGGCGGTGCGTTGCAGGTAGTGTTTTACCGCCCGCAGACCGCCCAGCTCCTCACCACCCCCGGCGCGGCCCGGGCCGCCATGCACCAGCTGCGGCAGCGGGGAGCCGTGGCCGGTGGACTCTTTGGCCGACTCTTCGTTGAGGATCTGGATACGGCCGTGGGCGCGGGCGGCGCCAGCGATAAACTGACGCGCCAGGCGCAGATCGGCGGTGACCAGCGTCCCGGCGAGACTGCCTTCCCCGGCGCGGGCGAGGGCCATCGCGTGCTCGCGATCCTGATACGGCATCAGGGTCGCCACCGGGCCAAAGGCTTCGGTGGCGTGTACGGCAGGGGTTTCATCCGGCTGCGGGCAAAACAGCAGCGTCGGCGGGAAGAAGGCCCCGGCAGCGTTCAGGTCGGCTTTCCCGCCCAGACGAATCTGGCAGCCTGCCGTGACTAAAGCATCCACTTTCTCCTGCACGTCAGCACGCTGCTCGGCGTTGACCAGCGAGCCCATTTTGATCCCTTCCTGAGCCGGGTCGCCGACAGCCACTTTTTCCAGCCGGGCGATCAGCGCCTGGCTGACGGCCTTCACCTGCGCCTGCGGAACGATGATGCGGCGGATCGCTGTACATTTCTGCCCGGCTTTAGCGGTCATCTCCCGCACCACTTCGCGGATAAACAGCGCAAACTCCGGCTGCTCCGGGGTGACGTCATCCCCCAGCACGCAGCAGTTCAGGGAGTCCGCTTCCATGGTGAAGGGAATCGATTTTGCGACAATGTTCGGATGGACGCGCAGCTTCTGGCCAGTGTCGGCGGAGCCGGTAAAGGTCACCACGTCCTGGCTGTCGAGCTGGTCGAGCAGATTTCCCGCGCCGCCGCAGATCAGGCTGATGGCGCCCTCCGGCACCAGGCCGCTGTCGACGATCGCTTTTACCATCGCCTGAGTCACCTGGGCGGTGGCGGTGGCCGGTTTAATAATAGCAGGCATCCCAGCCAGCCAGGTCGGGGCCAGCTTTTCCAGCATTCCCCAGCAGGGGAAGTTGAACGCATTGATGTGCACGGCGACGCCGGACTTCGAGGTCAGGACGTGACGCGCGGCAAAACCGCCTTCTTTTGAGAGCGGGATCAGCTCATCTTCCAGCCACAGGGTATCGTCCGGCAGCTCGCGGCTGCCCAGACTGGCGAAGGTGAACAGCGTGCCGATCCCGCCCTCGATATCCACCCAGCTATCGGCGCGGGTCGCCCCGGTTTGCGCCGACAGCGCATAAAAGGTCTCTTTCTGGCTCAGCAGATGTTTTGCCACCGCTTTCAGCATGGCGGCGCGTTCGATAAAGGTCATGGCATGAAGCGCTTCGCCGCCTTTCTCAATGGCGTAGCGACGTGCGGCGGCCATATCCAGCCCTTCGCTGGTAACGGACCAGAGGGATTCACCGCTGATGGCGTGTTGAATGGTGCGCTCACGGCCCCGGCCAGACTGCCAGGTACCGGACAAGAAGCTGGCTAACTGCTGCATCTTTCTCTCCAGATGGTTCGTGATTTCACTATAAATAGTTCGTTTGTGAATCATAAAAAGCAAGCGACTTGTTAATGTTTTATTAACATTGTGATCTCGCTTAATCTTCTTAACTTACGCAGGCCGCGTCGTATCTGGGGTGTGGAAATCTCTTGCGAACCTCATCACAAAACGAATAAACGATTCTTGGGTTATTCATTAACCTTTGTGTAACTTTTATAAAACAAAGTGATTCATCATTGAATGATATTTAGCAGTTAAACGAATCGAAAGGGTGATGACGTGACGGAAGAACAACGCTTTGAGCAGCGCATCGCGCAAGAGACGGCCATCGAGCCGCAGGACTGGATGCCTGACGCGTACCGTAAAACGCTGATCCGCCAGATTGGTCAGCATGCGCACTCCGAAATTGTCGGCATGCTGCCGGAAGGGAACTGGATCACCCGCGCCCCGACGCTGCGCCGTAAGGCCATCCTGCTGGCGAAAGTGCAGGACGAAGCCGGGCACGGGCTCTACCTCTATAGCGCGGCGGAAACGTTGGGCTGCGCCCGGGAAGACATCTACCAGAAGATGCTCGACGGCAAGATGAAATACTCCTCCATCTTCAACTACCCGACCCTGAGCTGGGCGGATATCGGCGTGATCGGCTGGCTGGTGGATGGCGCGGCCATCGTTAACCAGGTGGCGCTGTGCCGGACCTCCTACGGCCCTTATGCCCGGGCGATGGTGAAAATCTGTAAAGAAGAGAGCTTCCACCAGCGTCAGGGCTTTGAGGCCTGCATGGCCCTGGCCCAGGGCAGCGAAGCCCAGCGCCAGATGTTGCAGGACGCCATCAACCGCTTCTGGTGGCCAGCGCTAATGATGTTTGGCCCGAACGACGACAACTCGCCGAACAGCGCCCGCAGCCTGGCCTGGAAGATCAAACGTTTTGGCAATGACGAGCTGCGCCAGCGCTTTGTCGACAACACCGTGCCGCAGGTGGAAATGCTGGGAATGACCGTCCCGGATGCGGATCTGCAGTTCGATGCCGAAACCGGCCACTACCGTTTTGGCGAGATCGACTGGCAGGAGTTTGACGACGTCATCAACGGCCGCGGCGTCTGCAATCACGAACGTCTGGCTGCAAAAAACAGAGCCTGGGAAGAGGGGGCGTGGGTGCGCGAAGCCGCACTGGCGCACGCAGAAAAACAACACGCCCGCAAGGTCGCATAAGGGGAATCAAGATGAGCAAAACATACTGGCCGTTGTACGAAGTCTTTGTCCGCAGCAAGCAGGGGTTATCCCACCGTCACGTGGGCAGCCTGCATGCCGCCGATGACCGTATGGCGCTGGAAAACGCGCGCGACGCCTACACCCGCCGTAATGAAGGCTGTTCCATCTGGGTGGTGAAGGCGAGCGAAATTGTCGCCTCTCAGCCGGAAGAGCGTGGTGAGTTTTTCGACCCGGCGGAGAGCAAGGTCTACCGCCATCCGACCTTATACACCATCCCTGATGGCATTGAGCACATGTGAGGTTGGGGATGAAAACGTTAACGCAATATGTTCTGCGCCTGGGTGATAACGGGCTGGTGCTCTCCCAGCGTCTGGGGGCGTGGTGTGGTCACGCCCCGGAGCTGGAGATTGACCTCGCGCTGGCCAATATCGGTCTTGACCTGCTGGGCCAGGCGCGCAACTTCTTAACCTACGCCGCCGAGCTGGAAGGCGAGGGCGACGAAGACACGCTGGCCTTCCAGCGCGACGAGCGCCAGTTCAGCAACCTGCTGCTGGTGGAGCAGCCCAACGGCAACTTCGCCGACACCATCGCCCGTCAGTACTTTATCGACGCCTGGCACGTGGCGCTCTTTACCCGTTTGACCCAGAGCCGCGACGGGCAGCTTGCCGCCATCGCCGCCAAATCCATCAAAGAAGCCCGCTACCACCTGCGCTTCAGCCGCGGCTGGCTGGAACGCCTGGGCAACGGCACGGAGATCTCTGCGCAAAAAATGCAGCAGGCGGTCAATGACCTGTGGCGTTTCACCGCTGAGCTGTTCGAGGCGGACGAAATTGACCTGACGTTGGCTGCCGAAGGTATCGCCGTCGATCCGCGCAGCCTGCGCGACGCGTGGGAAGCGGAAGTCTTCGCCGGGCTGAACGAGGCGACGCTGAGCGTGCCGGGCGAGTCCGCCTACCGCACCGGTGGCCGTAAAGGGCTGCACACCGAACATCTGGGGCCGATGCTGGCAGAGATGCAGTATCTGCAGCGCGTCTATCCCGGCCAGCAGTGGTAACGCAGGAGAGCGCCATGCAACACGCCGTCGAACTCACCCCCGCCGCCGTCCCGCAGATCTGGTCTCTGTTAAGCCAGATCCCGGACCCGGAGATCCCGGTGCTGACCATTACCGACTTAGGGATGGTGCGCAGCGTGACGCCGCAGGATGAGGGCTGGGCCATCGGTTTTACGCCGACCTATTCCGGCTGTCCGGCCACCGATCATCTGATGGGGGCGATCCGCGACACCCTGACCGCCCACGGCTATGGCCCGGTGCAGATCACCATCCAGCTCGACCCGGCATGGACCACCGACTGGATGACCCCGGACGCCCGGGAGCGCCTGCGCCAGTACGGCATCAGCCCTCCGACCGGTCACAGCTGCCATGCGCATCTGCCGGCTGAAGTGACCTGTCCGCGCTGCGCCAGTACCCGCACTACGCTTATCAGTGAATTTGGTTCCACGGCCTGCAAAGCGCTCTGGCGCTGCGACAGCTGCCGCGAACCCTTCGACTATTTCAAATGTATCTGAGGTCGCCATGACAACGTTTCATTCCTTAACGGTGGCAAAAGTGGAACCCGAAACCCGCGATGCGGTGACCATTACCTTCGCGGTTCCCCAGGCTTTGCAGGAGGCGTATCGCTTCCGTCCGGGCCAGCATCTGACGCTGAAAGCCCATTTAGCGGGCGAAGAGCTGCGCCGCTGCTACTCCATCTGCCGCAGCGTTCAGCCGGGCGAAATCAGCGTGGCGGTAAAAGCCATCGACGGCGGGCGCTTCTCGCGCTATGCCCGGGATGAGATCAAGCAGGGGATGGCGCTGGAAGTGATGGTGCCGCAGGGGCATTTTGGCTATCAGCCGCTGGCCGAACGTGAAGGCTGCTATCTGGCGATTGCCGCCGGTTCCGGCATCACCCCGATGCTGGCGATCATCTCCAGCACCCTTAAAACCGAACCGAAAAGCCAGTTCACCCTCATCTACGGCAACCGCAGCAGCCAGAGCATGATGTTTCGCCAGGCGCTGGCCGATCTGAAAGACAGCTATCCGACCCGCCTGCAGGTGGTCAACATCTTCAGCCAGGAGACCCTGGACAGCGAGCTGCTGCACGGGCGCATCGACGGCGAAAAACTGCAGGCGCTGGCCAAACACCTCATCGACTTCAGCCAGTTTGATGAAGCCTTTATCTGCGGCCCGGCGGCGATGATGGACCAGGCCGAACAGACGCTTAAGGCGCTGGGGATGCCGGAGAAAGCGCTGCATCTTGAGCGCTTCAACACGCCGGGCACAACCATCAAACGCACCCATACGGTACAGACCGGGGGGCAAAAAGTGACGGTACGCCAGGATGGGCGCGACCGCGAGATCACCCTCACCGCTGAAGACGAAAGCATTCTCGATGCCGCGCTGCGCCAGGGGGCGGACCTGCCTTACGCCTGTAAAGGCGGGGTCTGCGCCACCTGCAAATGCAAGGTGGTGCGCGGCAAGGTGGATATGGTGACCAACTACAGCCTGGAGCCGGATGAACTGGCGGCAGGCTACGTGCTGAGCTGCCAGGCCCTGCCGCTGACCAGCGAGGTGGTGGTGGACTTTGATGCGAAGGGGATGGCATGAGCGACCTGATTGTCACCCGTCACGGTCGGGTATTGCTCCTGACCCTCAATCGCCCGGCGGCCCGTAACGCCCTGAACAATGGCCTGCTGAGCGAACTGGCGTCCACCCTGGAAGCCGCTGCCGCAGATAGCGAGATTTCGGTGTGCGTGATTACCGGCAACGAACGCTTCTTTGCCGCCGGAGCCGATCTGAATGAGATGGCGGAAAAAGATCTGGCCGCCACCCTCAACGACATACGCCCGCAGCTGTGGGCGCGCATCAACGCCTTTAATAAGCCGCTTATCGCCGCCGTCAATGGCTATGCGCTGGGCGCTGGCTGCGAGCTGGCACTGCTGTGCGATGTGACGATCGCCGGGGAAAACGCCCGCTTCGGCCTGCCGGAAATCACCTTAGGCATTATGCCGGGCGCGGGCGGCACGCAAAGGCTGATCCGCAGCGTCGGCAAATCCCTTGCCAGCAAAATGGTGCTGACCGGGGAAAGCATCACCGCCCGTCAGGCGCTGGCGGCCGGGTTGGTGAGCGATGTACATCCCGAAGCCCTGACCCTGGAATATGCTCTCAAACAGGCGGCACTGATGGCGCGTCACTCCCCGCTGGCGTTGCAGGCGGCGAAGCAGGCGTTACGGCAGTCTCAGGAGGTGGCCCTCACCGCCGGGCTGGCCCAGGAGCGTCAGCTCTTCACCCTGCTGGCCGCCACCGAGGATCGCCGGGAAGGGATCGACGCCTTCCTGCAAAAACGCACCCCTGAATTTAAAGGACGCTAACCATGGATTTTATTCTGAGTCACGTTGAGCAGGGGGTCATGACCCTTACCCTGAACCGCCCGGATCGGCTCAACAGCTTCAATGAGGAGATGCATCAGCAGCTGGCGGCATGTCTGACCCAGGCCGAGCGCGATGAGAGCGTGCGTTGTCTGCTGATTACCGGTGCCGGACGCGGTTTCTGTGCCGGACAGGATCTCAACGACCGTAACGTTGACCCGAACAGCCCCGCGCCGGATCTCGGTATGTCGGTAGAGAAATTTTACAACCCGCTGGTACGCCGTCTGGCAAAACTGCCCAAGCCGGTGATCTGCGCGGTGAACGGCGTGGCCGCCGGAGCGGGGGCGACCCTGGCGCTGGGCTGCGACATCGTTATCGCCGCCCGTTCGGTGAACTTTGTGATGGCCTTCAGCAAGCTCGGTCTGGTGCCGGATTCCGGCGGCACCTGGCTGCTGCCGCGTCTGACCGGGCGCGCCCGGGCGATGGGCCTGGCGCTGCTGGGGGAGAAGATCAGCGCTGAGCAGGCACACGCCTGGGGCATGATCTGGCAGGTCGTGGATGACGCGGAACTGACCGACACCGCCCGCCAGCTGGCCGTGCATCTCGCCTCCCAGCCGACCTTTGGCCTGGGGCTGATCAAGCAGGCGATCAATGCCGCCGAAACCAACACCCTGGACGCGCAACTGGATCTGGAGCGCGACTATCAGCGCCTGGCCGGGCGCAGCGCCGACTACCGGGAAGGGGTCAGCGCCTTCCTCAACAAACGCGCGCCGCAGTTTACGGGGAAATAAGATGACGACAATTCATACCGTGGCGGTGATTGGCAGCGGCATCATGGGAGCCGGGATCGCCGAAGTGGCGGCGAGCCACGGCCACCCGGTGCTGGTGTATGACATCAATGCCGACGCCATCTCCCGCGCCATTGACGCCATTCGCAGCCGTCTCGAATCTCGCGTGGCGCGCGGCAAGCTCGCCGCCCATGACGCCGAACAGACGCTCCAGCGCCTGGTGCCCGTTACCGACATCCACGCACTGGCGAAGGCCGACCTGGTGATTGAAGCCGCCTCTGAGCAAATGGCCGTTAAAAAGGCGCTCTTTGCCGAGCTGGCGGAGATCTGCCCGGCTAACACGCTGTTGACCAGCAACACCTCGTCCATTTCCATTACGGCGATTGCCGCCGACCTGCACCATCCTGAGCGCGTGGCGGGGCTGCACTTCTTTAACCCGGCCCCGGTGATGAAGCTGGTGGAAGTGGTAAGCGGCCTGGCGACTTCCGGGGAAGTGGTCGAACAGCTGAGCGAGCTGGCGACGCGCTGGGGCAAACAGCCGGTGCGCTGCCAGTCCACGCCGGGCTTTATCGTTAACCGCGTGGCGCGTCCGTACTATGCCGAAGCCTGGCGGGCGCTGGAAGAGCAGGTGGCCGCCCCGGAAGTCATCGATGCGGCGCTGCGTGAGGGGGCCGGGTTCCCAATGGGGCCGCTGGAGCTGACCGACATGATCGGCCAGGACGTCAACTTCGCCGTGACCTGCTCGGTATTTAACGCTTTCTGGCAGGAGCGCCGGTTCCTGCCGTCGCTGGTGCAGCAGGAGCTGGTGCTGGGCGGACGCCTTGGCAAGAAGAGCGGGCAGGGGGTCTACAACTGGCGTAACGAAAAGCCTGCCGTTAACTGGCTGGCAGAGGTGGACGATAGTTACAGTGTCACGCATCAGCAGAAAAAAAGTGACGGTGTCACTGAAATCGACGGCGTACTGCTGATTGAAACCCAGGGCGAGACCGCCCAGGCGCTGGCGAACCGTTACGGCCAGCCGGTGGTGGTGTTCGACAGACAGGAGCGCGACGTGGCGGTGATTGCCGCTGCGGCCAGCAACCCGACAGCCGCGACACTGAAAGCGGTGCGCCACTTCCAGCAGCAGGGCAAGCGCGTATTGCAGGTGGCGGATTATCCCGGCCTGCTCATCTGGCGCACGGTGGCGATGATCGTCAACGAAGCCCTCGACGCCCTGCAAAAAGGGGTCGCCAGCGAACAGGATATCGATACCGCCATGCGCCTCGGGGTGAACTACCCGCGCGGCCCGCTGGCCTGGGGAGAACAGCTTGGCTGGCAGCGTCTGCTGTGCCTGCTGGAAAACCTGCAACGCCATTACGGCGAAGAGCGTTACCGTCCTTCATCCCTGCTGCGCCAGCGCGCGCTTCTGGAGAGTAGCTATGAGTCATAACGCCTGGCGCAACGCCCGCGCCATGTATGAAAACGATGCCTGCGCCCAGGCCTATGGCATCGACATTATTGAGATGGATGACGGCGTCGCCGTGTTGACCATGACCGTCACGCCGCAGATGCTCAACGGCCACAAGAGCTGCCATGGCGGACAGCTATTCACCCTCGCCGACACCGCTTTCGCCTACGCCTGCAACAGCCAGGGGCTGGCGGCGGTGGCCTCGGGCTGCACCATCGATTTTGTCCGTCCGGCCTTTGCCCACGATAAGCTCACCGCCACGGCGCAGGTGCGTCATCAGGGGAAACAGACCGGCGTATATGACATTGAAATCGTTAATCAACAACAGAAAACGGTTGCCCTGTTCCGTGGGAAATCCCACCGCATCGGCGGCACTGTGACAGGAGAAGCATGATGCGTGACGCCTTTATCTGTGACGGGATCAGAACCCCAATCGGTCGCTATGCCGGTGCGCTGTCCGGTGTGCGCGCGGACGACCTGGGCGCCATCCCCTTGCGTGAACTGCTGGCGCGTAACCCGGGTCTGGATGCGGAGCGCATCGACGATGTGATCTTTGGCTGCGCGAACCAGGCGGGGGAAGACAACCGTAACGTGGCGCGCATGTCCCTGCTGCTGGCCGGGCTGCCGCAGACGGTATCCGGCACCACCCTGAACCGCCTTTGTGGTTCCGGTCTGGATGCGCTGGGCTTTGCCGCCCGCGCCATCCGCGCTGGTGATGGCGACCTGATGATCGCCGGTGGTGTGGAGTCGATGTCCCGTGCGCCTTTCGTGATGGGCAAAGCGACCAGCGCCTTCCAGCGCCAGAATGAAATTTTCGATACCACCATCGGCTGGCGTTTTGTGAACCCGCTCATGGCGCAGCAATTTGGTTCTGACAGCATGCCGGAAACGGCAGAGAATGTAGCGGAATTGTTAAAGATTTCCCGTGAGGATCAGGATGCCTTCGCCCTGCGCAGCCAGCAGCGCACCGCTCAGGCCCAGGCCAGCGGCATTCTGGCCCAGGAGATCGTGCCGGTCGTTATTAAAGGCAAAAAAGGGGCGGTCACCGAAGTGGTCCATGACGAGCATCTGCGCCCGGACACCACCCTCGAAATGCTGGCCGGGCTGAAAGCCCCCTTCCGGGCGGGCGGCGTGGTCACCGCAGGCAACGCTTCCGGCGTCAACGATGGTGCTGCGGCGCTGATTGTCGCCAGCGAGAAGATGGCGGCAGCCCAGGGCCTGACCCCGCGTACCCGCATCGTGGCGATGGCCACCGCCGGCGTTGAGCCGCGTCTGATGGGGCTGGGCCCGGTGCCTGCCACCCGTCGTGTGCTGGAGCGCGCCGGGCTGAGCATCAACGACATGGACGTGATCGAACTGAATGAAGCCTTCGCCTCCCAGGCGCTGGGCGTGCTGCGCGAGCTGGGGCTGCCGGACGATGCGCCGCACGTTAACCCCAACGGCGGGGCAATTGCCTTAGGCCATCCGCTGGGTATGAGCGGGGCCCGCCTGGCGCTGGCCGCCAGCAATGAGCTGCATCGTCGTAAAGGGCGCTATGCGCTTTGTACGATGTGTATTGGTGTCGGTCAGGGCATTGCCATGATCCTTGAGCGTGTCTGAACAATTATAAAATGCGAGTACCCTACGATGACAACGACAATGACAAATACAGCGACAACCGCAACGTCAACTGCAACCTCGACGGCAACGCATCTTGAACCCATCGAAACCGCCTCCCTTGATGAGCTGCAGGCCCTGCAAACCGAGCGCATGAAGTGGACCTTAAAGCACGCCTATGAAAATGTGCCGATGTACAAACGCAAGTTTGATGCGGCAGGCGTGCATCCTGACGATTTCAAAGAGTTAGCGGATATCCGCAAGTTCCCCTGTACCACCAAGCAGGATCTGCGCGATAACTATCCGTTCGACACCTTTGCGGTGCCGATGGAGCAGGTAGTGCGTATTCATGCCTCCTCCGGTACCACCGGTAAACCCACCGTGGTCGGCTACACGCAAAACGACATTGATAACTGGGCCAACATTGTGGCCCGCTCCCTGCGCGCCGCGGGGGGCAGTGCCAGGGACAAAATTCATGTCGCCTACGGCTATGGCCTGTTTACCGGCGGGCTGGGCGCCCACTACGGTGCCGAGCGTTTAGGCGCCACGGTGATCCCGATGTCCGGCGGCCAGACCGAGAAACAGGCCCAGCTGATCCGCGATTTTCAGCCGGACATGATCATGGTGACCCCCTCTTACTGCCTCAACCTGATCGAAGAGCTTGAGCGCCAGATGGGCGGCGATGCCAGCCAGTGCTCCCTGCGCGTGGGCGTTTTTGGCGCCGAGCCCTGGACCCTGGCGATGCGCCGGGAAATTGAAAAACGCCTCGGCATTACCGCTCTGGATATCTATGGGCTCTCCGAAGTGATGGGGCCGGGGGTGGCGATGGAGTGCATCGAAACCGCCGACGGCCCGACCATCTGGGAAGATCACTTCTACCCGGAGATCGTCAACCCGAACGACGGCACGCCGCTGGCCGATGGCGAGCAGGGGGAACTGCTCTTCACTACCCTCACCAAAGAGGCGCTGCCGGTGATCCGCTACCGCACCCGCGACCTGACCCGCCTGCTGCCGGGCACCGCCCGCACCATGCGCCGCATGGACAGGATCAGCGGCCGCAGCGACGATATGCTGATTATCCGCGGCGTCAACGTTTTCCCGTCCCAGCTGGAAGAGGAGATCGTCAAGTTTGAGCACCTGTCGCCGCACTATCAGCTGGAGGTGAACCGTCGGGGCCATCTTGATTCACTTTCGGTGAAGGTGGAGCTGAGAGAAATCAGCTTAACCCTGACCCACGAGCAGCGTTGCAACGTCTGCCACCAGCTGCGCCACCGCATTAAGTCGATGGTGGGGATCTCTACCGACGTGACGATCGTCAACTGCGGCAGCATTCCACGTTCCGAAGGCAAAGCCTGTCGCGTCTTCGATCTGCGTAAGGCCGCTGCCAACAGCTAAGGCTGTCCGCGACCCTCTGCGTATTAGGGAGGGTCGCGCTTTTAGCGCTATGCTATGATTCATCCGCGAAAATAATCACAACAGAATGAATCACATGAGTAAACTCGACGCCTTTATCCAGCACGCTGTCAGCTCCGTTCCCGTCAGCGGCACCTCGCTGATCTCCTCCCTGTACGGTGATGCCCTGTCCCATCGCGGCGGTGAAGTCTGGCTGGGAAGCCTGGCGGCCCTGCTGGAGGGGATGGGATTCGGCGAGCGCTTCGTGCGTACCGCGCTGTTTCGTCTTAATAAAGAGGGCTGGCTGGATGTGGTTCGCATCGGCAGGCGCAGCTTCTACCGCCTGAGCGATAAAGGGCTGCGTTTAACCCGCCGGGCCGAAACCAAAATTTATCGCGCAGAGCTACCGGCCTGGGACGGCAAATGGCTGCTGCTGCTCTCTGAAGGGATGGACAAAACCACGCTGGCGGATGTGAAAAAGCAGCTGATCTGGCAGGGCTTCGGCACCCTGGCGCCGAGCCTGATGGCCTCGCCGTCGCAACAGCTGGCAGACGTACAGACCCTGTTGCATGAAGCGGGCGTGGCGGAAAACGTCATCTGCTTTGAGGCGCATTCGCCGCTGGCGCTCTCCCGCGCCGCGCTGCGCGCCCGGGTGGAGGAGTGCTGGCAGCTCAGCGAGCAGAACCTGATGTATGAAACCTTTATCGACTCGTTCCGGCCACTGCTGCCCCTGCTGCGGGAGGCCACGCCGGAGGAGCTGACGCCGGCGCGCTGTTTCCATATCCAGCTCTTGCTGATCCATTTTTATCGCCGGGTGGTGCTTAAGGATCCGCTCCTGCCGGAAGAGTTACTCCCGTCGCACTGGGCAGGCCAGACGGCCCGCCAGCTGTGCATTAACATTTATCAGCGCGTCGCGCCGGGTGCGCTGGCGTTTGTCAGTGAGAAAGGGGAGACCTCGGTCGGCGAACTGCCGTCGCCCGGCTCCTCCTACTGGCAGCGCTTCGGCGGCCTGACGCCCGCGTAACGGAGGTTATGTGCCTGTATATCAAATTGATGGTCTGACACCGGTTGTTCCACAGGAGAGTTATGTCCACCCCACAGCGGTCCTGATTGGCGACGTGATCCTCGGTAAGGGCGTCTACGTGGGCCCCAACGCCAGCCTGCGTGGGGATTTTGGCCGTATCGTGGTGAAAGATGGGGCCAATATTCAGGATAACTGCATCATGCACGGCTTCCCCGAGCAGGACACGGTGGTTGAAGAAGAGGGACATATCGGGCACGGCGCCATTCTGCACGGCTGCGTGATCCGCCGCAATGCGCTGGTGGGGATGAATGCGGTGATCATGGATGGCGCTGTGATTGGCGAGAACAGCATCGTCGGCGCGGCGGCATTTGTGAAAGCGAAAGCGGAAATGCCAGCCGACCATCTGATTATCGGCAGCCCGGCCAAAGCGATCCGCGTGTTGAGCGAGCAGGAGATGGCGTGGAAAAAGCAGGGCACCCGCGAGTACCAGACGCTGGTGGAGCGCTGCAAACAGACGATGCATCAGGTGGAGCCGTTGCACGAGGTGGAACCGGATCGCAAGCGGCTGGTGTTTGACGAGAATCTGCGGCCGAAGTCGGCCCGCTGAGCGGCAAACTCCCTAATCCTGCGTGAGGCCATCTTTGTGTAGATTGAAGGATGTTAAGGGTTAATTTAGTGGCACCCTAAAAGCCCCGGCACGTTGTCGCTGGGGCTTTTTATTTTACCTGTCGCTGTTGGCATCCCCAACACGACCTGTTAATGCGCGGCCAGTTCGTAAAAGAATGCCGGGTTCGCCTGGATCGTGGCCAGCACTTTGGCTGCCAGGCCGGTGGGGTTACGTCTTCTGGATTCCCAGCTTTTGATGGTATCCACGCTGGTGCCCAGCGCTTTTGCCATTTCTGCCTGGGAGACGTTGAGCTGCTCTCTGATCGCTTTGACATCGGCAATTTCGGTAATGCTGCCAACTTACTGATTTAGTGTATGATGGTGATTTTAAGGTGCTTGCGTGGCTTCCATTTCCATCAGATGTCCTTCCTGCTCCGCTACTGAAGGCGTGGTGCGTAGGTAATGACTCCAACTTACTGATAGTGTTTTATGTTCAGATAATGCCCGATGACCTTGTCATGCAGCTCCACCGATTTTGAGAACGACAGTGACTTCCGTCCCAGCCTTGCCAGATGTTGTCTCAGATTCAGGTTATGTCGCTCAATGCGCTGAGTGTAACGCTTGCTGATAACGTGCAGCTTTCCCTTCAGGCGTGATTCGTACAGCGGCCAGCCATCCGTCATCCATACCACGACCTCAAAGGCCGACAGCAGGCTCAGAAGACGCTCCAGTGTGGCCAGAGTGCGTTCACCGAAGACGTGCGCCACAACCGTCCTCCGTATCCTGTCATACGCGTAAAACAGCCAGCGCTGACGTGATTTAGCACCGACGTAGCCCCACTGTTCGTCCATTTCAGCGCAGACAATCACATCACTGCCCGGTTGTATGCGCGAGGTTACCGACTGCGGCCTGAGTTTTTTAAGTGACGTAAAACCGTGTTGAGGCCAACGCCCATAATGCGTGCACTGGCGCGACATCCGACGCCATTCATGGCCATATCAATGATTTTCTGGTGCGTACCGGGCTGAGAGGCGGTGTAAGTGAACTGTAGTTGCCATGTTTTACGGCAATGAGAGCAGAGATAGCGCTGATGTCCGGCAGTGCTTTTGCCGTTACGCACCACGCCTTCAGTAGCGGAG
>NZ_VDAM01000001.1:3479425-3580208 GCF_019584355.1 Leclercia sp. EC_58 | reverse complement strand
CCGCTGTACGAATCACGCCTGAAGGGAAAGCTGCACGTTATCAGCAAGCGTTACACTCAGCGCATTGAGCGACATAACCTGAATCTGAGACAACATCTGGCAAGGCTGGGACGGATGTCACTGTCGTTCTCAAAATCGGTGGAGCTGCATGACAAGGTCATCGGGCATTATCTGAACATAAAACACTATCAGTAAGTTGGAGTCATTACCCTATATCTTTCTCCTGCTGTTAAGCCCTCTGTTTTTAGGCATGTTGCAAAGGGATAAAGTGTACTGGCTGCTGGGCCTTTCGCTGCTGGTTTACTGCTGCTGGCAGCGCTGGCCGGTACGGGTAACCCCGTCGCAGTTTGAGTTCGCCTTTCCGCTGCTGGCGTGGCAGTTTATTTTTGTGCTGGGAATGAGTTGCGGCTGGTATAAAGAGGAGCTGCTCTCTTTCGCTCGCACTCCCGCTGGCAAAGTGGTGGTCGCGGCGCTGGTGGTGATTGCACTGGCCCTCGGTTTTGTCGCCCAGAATCATACCAACCCCTTTATGCCGCCCGCGCTCCTGATGCATACCATCCCTGCGGCGGACTTCAACGCGTTTTACCATACCTGGGCGGCAAAAAACGGGCTGGGCCCGGTGAGGGTGCTGAACGATATCTGCCTGATGGTGACGGTCTATCTGCTTCTGACCTGGTGCTGGCAACCCCTTTACCGGCTGGCAGGCTTGTTTCTTATCCCGCTCGGCCAGCGCTCGCTTTATACCTTTATTTTGCACGTCTACGTCGTGCTCGCGGTAAGCCAGTTTGTGACCTTCGATCTGTGGCGTCAGGACTGGATAGTAAACACCTTTGTACATGCAGCGGCGCTTGGTGTGCTGTGGCTACTGGCGAAATATAACGTCGCCGCACGCTGGATACCTAACTAAGGAAGGGGAGATGCGGGAGAGATATTTGCTGGCCTGCGCACTCTTGTGCATTGCCACCGGCGCAGAGGCGGCGCCGAAGGAGGATGCCGGGACACTGCGCGACAAGAACGGCGAGCCGGTGCAGGCAGGGGTATTTACCAGCCGCTGGGGACGGCTTTTCTCAGGCAATGAGGATGTTTTTTCCGGCGCGCTGAGCTTTAGCTCGGGCCTGAAAGAGCAGTGGATGACTATCCCCAACAGCTCAGACAGCGCGGAGCAGAAGCGAAAATATAACCAGACGCTGAACCTGAGTCTGCAATATTCCCCTTACAGCTACTGGTTTGCCAACGTCACGTCGCGTCTACCGGTCACCGACACCAGCCGCTATACCGCTGACTTTCGCTACAGCTTCGGCTACGACGACTGGCACGCCAATACCCTTAGCCTGGTGTACAGCAATTACGGGGATAACCGCTTCTGGACCTCGGGCAGTGGTCGTCACACTTACTTCGAGCAGGGGGCAGTAACCCTGGCCTACAAATTCTCGCTGCCGAAACCGGTGGAGAATACGCTGTTGATCAACAAAGGCGACGCCATTATCTGCCAGGTGGGCTACAGCTGGGTACCGCGCTACTACGATCTGGAGAGCAACGACATCCGCAAAAACAAAAACGTGATGCTGGGTGGGTGCGGTTACACCTTCAAACAACATTTCTTTGTGCGCGCCACGGCGTTCTGGTTCCCGGACAGCAGCCAGCAACAGCCCTGGAACGGCGATTACAGCTACAGCTTCGGCTATGCAGGCTATACGCCAGGCTCATTCTCCGTTCAGTATGCCAACTATTCCGGCACCCGTTATCCCGGCCACCAGAGCGGCAACGGTAAGTTTCGTGAAGGAACGGTTAGCCTTATCTGGTTCTTACCGCTTTAGGGGGCGAGAGTGGCGCAGCATGTACTGATTGTGGAAGATTCGCTGGTCTATCGTCGGCTGCTGAGTCGGATGCTGGCGCAGTGGGGCTATAAGGTCAGCGAGGCGGAAAACGGCCTCGCCGCGCTGCAGATCCTCGAAAGCCAGCCGGTCAGTCTGGTCATCAGCGACTGGGAAATGCCGGAAATGGATGGCCTGACGCTGTGCCGGGAGATCCGCAGCCGCCAGATCGGTCACTATATCTATGTCATTCTCCTTACCGGCCGTGAAAATCCAGACGATCTGACGCTGGGGTTTGACGCTGGCGCGGATGACTTTCTCAGCAAGCCTGTCGAGCAGAGCGAACTGCGGGCGCGGCTGCATGCGGGGGCGCGTATTCTCTCCCTGGAGGCGACCCTCGCCGCCCGCAACGCCCGCCTTAGTGAGGCTCTGCGCCAGATTGAACAAGATCTCGAGGTGGCGGCACGTATCCAACAGTCGGTGCTGCCCGCGCACCAGCAGCGCTACCGGGACTACTTTTCCGACTGGCTCTTTCTGCCCTCGGCCTGGGTTTCCGGGGATATCTTTAACGTCTTCCCGCTGGATAACCATCTGGGCTTTTACTGCGTGGACGTCTCCGGCCACGGCGTGGGGGCGGCAATGATGTCCCTCGCGGTGGCCCGCCAGTTTTTGCACGGCAGGGCGGTAGAGCGCTTTCTCTTTACCGACGACGACGAGGTGGCGTCGCCCGCCGAGGTGGTGCGCATCCTCAACGGCCGTTTTTGCAGCGATGAGGTAGAGATAGTCAGCTATTTCACTATGATTTACGGCGTCATTGATCTTGATACCGGCGAGGGGAAACTGTGCCAGGCCGGTCACCCGACCCCCTTTATCGTCAGCCCGGACGGAGAGGTCAGAGCCGTCGGCAGCGGCGGAGCGCCGGTAGGATTGATGCCGGATCTCAGCTGGACGGATGTTGACTTCACGCTGGCGGCAGGCGAGCGGCTCTGCCTGTTCAGCGACGGCATTACCGAATGTGAAAACCTCACCGGGGAACAGTTTGGCCCGCAGCGGCTGCAGGAGGCGCTGCGGCACGGGGCCACCCTCGGGCTGAACGATCTCCTGGCGCAGTTTGCCCGGCACCTTATTCACTGGCGTAGCGGGGAAAACCAGGAGCAATCATCGATGGCCGATGATGTTTCACTCTTAGTGATTGAGCGTAAAGGAGAAGAGCAATGAATATTGATACACAGCGGCAGCCCAATGTGAACATTATGACCCCGGCGGTGCGCCGGCTGGATGCCTCGGTGGCGGCGGCGTTTAAGGAGGCGATTACCCGCGAGATCGGTGAAGATCGCAAAGCCCTGATCGTCGACTTCAGCAAAATCGATTTTATCGACAGTAGCGGTCTGGGGACCCTGGTCTCCCTGCTGAAAATGATGAACGGTAAAGGCGATATGGTGCTCTGCGCGCTGAACCCCGGCATCCGCAACATGTTTACCCTGACCCGGATGGATCGCATTTTCCGCATCTGCCCGGACCGCGCCGCGGCGCTGGCGCAGCTGAATCAATGATATGGTCGTGGCTCACGAGATTGCGCTTCCGGCCGCGTTAAGTTCGCTCTCGCCGCTGGCGGAGTGGCTGACGCAACAGATGGCCTCGCTGCCCGTGGACGAAACCTGGCGCTTTGCGCTGGATCTCGCCGCCTGCGAGACGGCGACCAATATCATCCGCTATGCGCTGCACGAAGATCAACGCCAGCTTTTTAACGTGACGTTTATCGCCGCCGACGCTGGCGTGACCCTGCGCTTTACCGATGCAGGGACGCCTTTTCCCGCTGAACGCCTGGCCGAGGCGCGTAATGAGGCGTTTGGTGACGACACGCTGCTCGCAGAAAGTGGCCGGGGGCTCAGGCTGATCCTGCTGTCGGTAGACAGTTTTGACCTCGAACGCCGGGACGGAAAGAATATTGCGGTGCTGGAAAAAGGGTGGTGAGGGCTGAAAAGCAAAAACCTCCCACCGGGCGGTGAGAGGGGCAAACTTACGCGATCACCCGGCTGGCGATAGCGGCTTTGGCATTTTCGTTAACTTTGTACATGTATGTGGTCGAATCCAGGGTGTTTTCAACCGACTGCGCATAAAACGGAATCGACCCCGCGGTCTGCCAGCCAAGCGAGCGGTAGAGATCGCTGGCCACGTCGCCACTGCGTGTATCCAGCACCAGCAAAACGAGCCCCTTTTCCCAGGCCAACTGTTCTGCCTGCATCATCAGCGCTCGTGCAATTCCCTGGCGACGTGATTGTGGGTGAACCAGCAGCTTGGTCATTTCTGCCCGGTGGCGGCCATTAGGCGTGGCGCAATAGTTAACCATGACGGTACCGGCTGCCGTGCCGTTATCCAGGGCGATGAAAAGATCGCAATCGCGGCGCGCAAGGCTATCTATTTTTTCCTGCCAGAAACGATCGATGGCAGGACGGCCGGTGGGATCGATAAAACCGACACTCGCGCCATCTTTTACGCACGCCTGCAAAACATCACCTAATTCTGAGAAGCGTTGACGTGCCTCGTCAGCAGTAAGACATTTATATTCAATCATGATTTACATACCACCAGAATATAGTGGGCGCCAAGATTTTCATGTGCCCTGAATGATGAGGTTCCCGATAAATGAAAACGTAAACTATCACCTTTTTTCAGATGCCAGGTTTCCGCATTCATGGTAATAATCAACTCCCCTGCATGTAACCAGATATATTGCTCCAGCCCCTGAACTGGTGGCTGAAGATATTCAATAAAAGCACCCGGACGTAATTTCCCGTCAATCATTTCGCAGCGGAAAGCGTTAGACGGCGGTATTAACAGACGCCGCTCAAACCCGCTGTGCTCATCATGCCACAGGCTCTGCTCCCCGGCCCGGAACAGGTTATCAGCGACCTGCTCAACCTCGCTGATCAGCCGGGACATGGTCATGCCGTATACGCTGCAGAGCTGGTTGAGCACTTCCGCGGTGGGGCTGACTTCACCCCGTTCAATGCGTGACAGTGAGGCTCTGCTTATTCCCGACGCCGCGGAGAGATCCTCCAGCGAACGGTTATGCTGCAGGCGTAGCGCGGCCAGACGTGCCGCCAGCTTTTCCCTGTAGTCCTGATTGTTCATACCCGCTTCCCGTATGTGAGACAAAATTCTCTAATGAGAGATAATACTGCACGCTGAACGCGAGTCAAGCACCGCTGAAAAAAATCCCGCAAAAGAAAAATTCACAATTTCAAGATAAAAAAACCTATTAAAATTTTGTTAAATTTTTTATTGCACCTGCGGGTAATTAAATTTATTACTAGTTAGCCAGGTATATTTCGTGGCCAACAGAACAATTAAAAATAACCAACAGGACAACCTATGACAACCAAACCTGCCGCTGAAATCTGCGCGGCACCGGGGCTTTTTCAGACGCTAAAAACATTTCCTGCAACAGTACACGCACTGCTCTTTTTTACCTTCGTCATACGGTTTAGCTATTTTATGGCATGGCCCTTTATCGCCGTGATCATGACCCAGAATTACCATATGTCTCCCATCGCCATTGGCGTGGCGATGACCAGCAGCGCCCTGATCTCCGTGGTGCTCGGCATGTACGGCGGGCAGATTTCGGACCGCATGGGGCGGCGGGTGATCCTTCTGTTGGGGTGCGGGTTTTCCGCCGTGGGCTATATCACGCTGGCGCAGGCGAGCGGGATGGGGCTGTTTATCACCGGCCTGATGATCATCGGGGTCTGTTTTGCCTGGGTCGATCCCCCGGTGCGCGCGCTGATGAGCGATCTGCTGGGTGACCGCCGTCGCCGGGCGCTGGCCCTGCAAATGCGCTACTACCTGATCAACGTCGCGGCAGTGTTTGGCCCGCTGGTGGGGCTGGTCTTTGGCCTGACATCCCAGAAGGGGACATTTCTGATCACGGGCTTAACCTATCTGCCATTTTTCGTCTATGTACTGCTGTTTATCCCGGCAGGGAAGCTGGTGGGCGAGCCGCAGTCCGGCAGCGCGCCGGCCATCAGGCTGCATCAGATGATGGGGATTATCGCCAAAGACCGAATCTATGTTGCGGCGCTGCTGTGTAGCATCTTGTGCAGTATCGTTTTTATCCATTATGAAGCCGTCCTGCCGCAGTATCTGATGCTACTTGATGGCAACGGGGCGGTGAAGCTCATCACCCTGATTCTGGTTACCAATGCCTGCACCGTGCTGGTGTTTCAGAGCCTGATTGTGCGGTTTATGGCGCAGATTAACCTGCCGAAACGGATACTTCTGGGCGGCGCCATTTTCGCCTTATCGCAGCTCTGCTTTTTTGCCACCCGTTCAACGGAGGTGTGGATCTGGCTGACCTTTACCGCCGTCTTCAGTATGGGGGAGGCGATTCTGATGCCAAACCTGAATATTTTGCTCGATCAGCTGGCGCCGGCGGAGCACCGGGGTGCCTATCTTGGGGCTTCAACGTTATCGACGCTGGGGGTTGCGGTCGGGCCGTTAATCGGCGGGGTGATGCTCGCCATGACCGGGGCGGGGGTATTTATCTGCACGGCCTTGCTCAGCCTGCTGCTGTGCGCGATTATTTATCTTAGCAGAGCACGGATGCTGGCACGTTTGCAGGAGACATAAAAGCGCCGGGGAGTGATGCGTGCACCACTCCCCGGCGAGATTTTCAGCGTTGGATCTTACGCCGCGACCAGGCTGTCGATAGCCGCTTTCGCATCGTTCTGCGCTTTGGTCGCTACTTCCGGACCGTAAGCGATACCTTCTGCAAAGACGAAGTTCACGTCGGTGATGCCGATGAAGCCCAGGAACAGGGTCAGGTACGGCGCCACCAGGTCAGTTGGGGTATCTTTGTGAATACCGCCACGGCTTGAAAGCACAATCGCACGTTTACCGGTGACCAGACCTTCAGGTCCTTTCTCGGTGTAGCGGAAGGTGACGCCCGCACGCGCTACCAGGTCGAAGTAGTTCTTCAGCTGGGTCGGGATGTTGAAGTTATACATCGGCGCGTTAATCACGATCACGTCGTGGGCTTTCAGCTCGGCAATCAGCTCATCGGAGAGCGCCAGCGCTTCCTGCTGACGTGGCGTCAGCGGCGCATCGCTCGGACGCAGGGCACCCACCAGCTCACCATCCAGTACCGGAACAGGCTGAGCGGCCAGATCGCGGACGGTAATTTCATCACCGCTGTGCTGTTCACGCCACTGTTCAACGAAATAATCAGACAGCTGACCAGACTGAGAGTACCCTGCCAGAATACTGGATTTAAGAACTAATACTTTGCTCATGGGTGATTCCTTTGTTGTATTTGATGAGGGGGTTGCCCCGTTGCTTGCTGACACTCTATTCACAATCCTGTCGCAGGGATAGCGCAATATATCGAAGTCTATGTTCGAATTTTTTGAATAAGGCGCAAAAACCCGCGATGTGGTACTCTATAGCAATCATTACAAAGAGATTTTATCCGGCAGTGCACTGCCCGTTAACGCTATGACAGAACAACAGAAATTAACCTTCCCGATGCTTATGCAACAGCTGGATCCGCTGATGTTGCGTGACAAACAGCGCTTTGCCCGCCGCCTGCATGGGGTAAAGAAGGTTAAAAATCCTGATGCACAACAGGCCATTTTCCAGGAGATGGCGAAAGAGATTGAACAGGCGGCGGGTAAGGTTGTGCTGCGTGAAGCCGCGCGCCCGGCCATTACCTATCCGGAAAACCTGCCCGTCAGCCAGAAAAAACAGGCGATCCTCGAAGCCGTGCGCGATCACCAGGTGGTGATTGTGGCGGGTGAGACCGGCTCAGGCAAAACCACCCAGCTGCCAAAAATTTGTATGGAGCTGGGGCGCGGGATCAAGGGCCTGATCGGCCACACCCAGCCGCGGCGTCTGGCGGCGCGAACGGTGGCGAACCGTATTGCCGAAGAGCTGCAAACCGAGCCGGGCGGCTGTATCGGCTATAAGGTGCGCTTCAGCGATCACGTCAGCGACAACACCATGGTCAAGCTGATGACCGACGGCATTCTGCTGGCGGAGATCCAGCAGGACCGACTGCTGATGCAGTATGACACCATCATCATCGATGAAGCGCACGAGCGCAGCCTGAACATCGACTTCCTGCTGGGCTACCTGCGGGAGCTGCTGCCGCGTCGCCCGGATCTGAAAGTCATCATCACCTCGGCGACCATCGACCCGGAACGTTTTTCGCGTCATTTCAACAATGCGCCGATTATCGAAGTCTCGGGGCGCACCTATCCGGTTGAGGTCCGCTATCGTCCGATGGTGGAAGACGCCGACGACACCGAGCGCGATCAGCTCCAGGCCATTTTCGATGCGGTGGATGAGCTGGGGAATGAAAGCCCGGGCGATATCCTGATCTTTATGAGCGGCGAGCGCGAAATCCGCGACACCGCCGACGCGCTGAGCAAGCGCGACCTGCGCCATACCGAGATCCTGCCGCTGTATGCACGTCTCTCCAACAGCGAGCAGAACCGCGTCTTCCAGGCCCACAGTGGTCGCCGGATCGTGCTGGCGACCAACGTGGCGGAAACGTCCCTTACCGTGCCGGGCATTAAATATGTTATCGACCCCGGCACGGCGCGCATCAGCCGCTACAGCTACCGCACCAAGGTGCAGCGACTGCCGATCGAGCCGATTTCTCAGGCCTCCGCCAACCAGCGTAAGGGCCGCTGCGGACGTGTCTCGGAAGGGATCTGTATCCGCCTCTATTCGGAAGACGATTTCCTGTCGCGCCCGGAGTTTACCGACCCGGAAATTCTGCGTACCAACCTGGCGTCGGTTATTCTGCAAATGACTGCCCTCGGGCTGGGCGATATCGCCGCCTTCCCGTTTGTGGAAGCGCCGGACAAGCGCAACATCCAGGACGGCGTGCGCCTGCTGGAGGAGCTGGGGGCGATCACCACCGACGAGCAGGCCACGGTCTACAAGCTGACCCCCATGGGGCGCCAGCTCAGCCAGCTGCCGGTTGACCCGCGCCTGGCGCGGATGGTGCTGGAGGCGCAAAAACATGGCTGCGTGCGTGAGGCGATGATTATCACTTCGGCGCTCTCCATCCAGGATCCGCGCGAGCGCCCGATGGACAAACAGCAGGCCTCCGACGAGAAGCACCGCCGTTTCCACGATAAAGAGTCTGACTTCCTTGCCTTTGTGAACCTGTGGAACTACATCGGCGAGCAGCAGAAAGCGCTTTCCTCAAACCAGTTCCGCCGCCAGTGCCGGGTCGATTTCCTTAACTACCTGCGGGTGCGCGAGTGGCAGGATATCTACACCCAGCTGCGCCAGGTGGTGAAAGAGCTGGGCATTCCGGTCAACAGCGAACCGGCGGAGTACCGCGAAATTCACATCGCGCTGCTGACCGGTCTGCTGTCGCATATCGGTATGAAAGATGCCGATAAGCAGGAGTTTACCGGGGCGCGTAACGCCCGCTTCGCCATCTTCCCCGGCTCTGGCCTGTTCAAAAAACCGCCGAAGTGGACGATGGTCGCCGAGCTGGTGGAGACCAGCCGTCTGTGGGGCCGCATTGCCGCGCGTATCGATCCTGAGTGGGTCGAACCGGTGGCGCAGCACCTGCTGAAGCGCTCATACAGTGAACCGCACTGGGAGCGGGCGCAGGGGGCGGTGATGGCGACTGAGAAGGTCACCGTCTACGGCCTGCCGGTGGTGGCGGCGCGTAAGGTCAACTACAGCCAGATCGACCCTGCGCTAAGCCGCGAACTGTTTATCCGCCACGCGCTGGTGGAGGGCGACTGGCAGACGCGCCACGCCTTCTTCCGGGAAAACCTTAAACTGCGCAGCGAAGTGGAAGAGCTTGAACACAAAACCCGTCGCCGCGACATCCTTGTGGATGACGAGACGCTGTTCGAGTTTTACGACCAGCGCATCAGCCACGACGTGATTTCTGCCCGCCACTTTGACAGCTGGTGGAAAAAGGTCAGCCGCGAGACCCCGGACTTGCTCAACTTTGAAAAGAGCATGTTGATCAAAGAGGGAGCGGAGCAGGTCAGCAAGCTCGACTACCCGAACTTCTGGCATCAGGGCAACCTCAAGCTACGCCTGAGCTACCAGTTTGAACCGGGCACCGATGCCGACGGCGTGACCGTGCATATCCCGCTGCCGCTGCTCAACCAGGTGGAAGAGAGCGGGTTTGAGTGGCAGATCCCCGGCCTGCGCCGCGAGCTGGTTATCGCCCTGATTAAATCGCTGCCGAAGCCGGTGCGCCGCAATTTTGTGCCTGCGCCGAACTACGCCGAGGCGTTTTTAGGCCGCGCCACGCCGCTGGAGCTGCCGCTGCTGGATTCGCTGGAGCGCGAGCTGCGCCGCATGACGGGCGTCACCATCGACCGGGAAGACTGGCACTGGGATCAGGTGCCCGATCACCTGAAAATCAGCTTCCGGGTAGTGGATGATAAAAATAGAAAGCTGCAGGAAGGCCGCTCCCTGACCGAGCTGAAAGAGGCCTTAAAAGGCAAGGTGCAGGAGACCCTTTCTGCCGTGGCCGACGACGGTATCGAACAGAGCGGACTGCATATCTGGAGCTTTGGTCAGCTACCGGAAAGCTACGAGCAGAAGCGCGGCAACTACAAGGTCAAAGCCTGGCCCGCGCTGGTGGACGAACGCGACAGCGTGGCGATCAAGCTGTTCGATAATCCGCAGGAGCAGCAGCAGGCGATGTGGCGCGGGTTGCGCCGCCTGTTGCTGTTGAACATCCCGTCGCCGATCAAATATCTGCACGAGAAGCTGCCGAACAAGGCCAAACTGGGGCTCTACTTTAACCCGTACGGCAAGGTGCTGGATCTGATCGATGACTGCATCTCCTGCGGCGTGGACCAGTTGATCAACGCCGCGGGTGGCCCGGTGTGGACCGAAGAGGGGTTTGCGCAACTGCACGAAAAAGTGCGCGCTGAACTCAACGAGACGGTGGTCAACATTGCGAAGCAGGTCGAGCAGATCCTGACCGCGGTGTTCAATATCAACAAGCGCCTGAAAGGGCGGGTGGATATGACCATGGCGCTGGGGCTCTCGGACGTGAAAGCGCAGATGGCGGGGCTGGTCTATCGCGGGTTTGTGACCGGCAACGGGTACAAGCGTTTAGGCGATACGCTGCGCTATTTGCAGGCGATTGAAAAACGTCTGGAGAAGATGGCGATCGATCCGCACCGCGACCGGGCGCAGATGTTGAAGGTGGAAGCGGTGCAGCAGCGCTGGCAGCAGTGGCTGCACAAGCTGCCACCGGCCCGCCGCGATGATGAAGATGTACAGGAGATCCGCTGGATGATTGAAGAGCTGCGCGTCAGCTTCTTTGCCCAGCAGCTGGGGACGCCATACCCCATCTCCGATAAGCGTATCTTGCAGGCGATGGAGCAGATCTCGGCTTAAAATCGCCGGGCGGCGCTGGCGCTTGCCCGGCCTACAATATTGCATGGAAGCAATGGAGTCGTTTCGGTTAATAAAAGGCTAACAGCGGCTCCCTGGTCCGGCTGAAAATCGCCGAAGCGTTTCCGGAAGGCCGGGGCGAGGCGCATGGATGCGCCGAGAGGGCATAGCCTGCATGGATGCAGGCTGGTGCCCGACCCGAAAGCCTGAAGGAATAAGCTGAGGGGACCGCGAAGCGGCGATTTTCTTGCCGGGAGCCCGGGTCGCCAGGGCGGTGGCGATTGAGCCGCCCTGGCACGTTCACCGGTTCGGATGTATCAGAGAAGCAAGGAACGTGAGGTGAACGGAACCACCACCGGTGCCGCATGTAACAGCACCCCTCCCGCAGGGCCGGTAAGCGGTGTTTACCCGTTCACCATCGCCAGCGTAAACCCATCCCATCCCTTCACACCCACCGTCTGTAACGCGGTGGCGGTAAGGCGCGGGTTATCGCCGATCATCTCGATAAACCGCCGCACGCCATGCACCCGGGCGTCATCGCTCTGGCCGTTAACCACTTCTCCGTCCCGCACCACGTTGTCGCCGATAATCACCGTCCCCGGCCGGGAGTAGTGCAGCGCCCACTCCAGATAGCCCGGGTTATTCGGTTTATCGGCATCGATAAAGATCAGATCAAAAGGCGGGATCGCATCGAAGCGCTCAAGGGAGAGCAGGGCTGGACCTTCGATCAGCTCAATACGCTGCTCCAGTCCCGCCAGATGAATGTTCTGCCGGGCGACCTGAGCGTGAACCGGGTCGGCCTCCAGCGTGATCAGCTTGCCATCCGCGGGCAGGGCGCGCGCCATCCAGATGCTGCTGTAGGCTCCCAGGGTGCCAATCTCCAGGATCCGCCTCGCCTGGGTCATGCGCACAAACAGCGCCAGTAACTGCCCCTGATTAGCGGCGACGTCGTGGGCTGGTAACCCGGCGCGCTGGTTATTTTCAAGGACCTTTTGCAGCACCTCATCCTGAGGAATAAGCTCGGAAATCATGTAATTATCTACGTCAGACCACAGCTGTTGCATAGATTGACCCCTTAGTGCGTATATTGCCCGGCGGCGCTACGCGTGCACGGGCCTACGAAACCTGTAGGCCGGGCAAGCGCATGCGCCGCCCGGCGTTTACGATGCCGACCAGCCGCCTCCCAGCGCTTTATACAGATCGATCTGCGCCAGCAGCAGGTTATTTTTCGCCTGCACCACGCTGGTCTGCACCGAGAACAGCGTACGCTGGGCGTCCAGCACGTCCAGATAGGATGAATAGCCGTTGCGGTAGCGGTTCTGGGCGATGCGCAGCGTCTCCTGGGCCACCTCCTGCTGCGCCACCAGCTCGGTCAGCTGCTCGCCATAGCGGGCGATGGCATCCAGGCTGTCGTTCACCTCTTTAAAGGCGTTACGCACGGTTTTTTCATAGCTGTAGAGCGCCTGGTTGCGCTGCGACTGGCCGATATCCACCTGGGCATTCAGCGCCTGACGGTTCAGCAGCGGGGCCAGAATACTGCCGCCGATGCTCCACAGCTCCAGCGGATTATCCAGCAGGCCGGGCAGGGTGCGATCCTGGATCGATCCGCTCGCGGTCAGGTTGATCGACGGCAGCAGGCTGGCGCGCGAGGCCGCAAGCGAGGCATCGGCCGCGATCAGCTGGCGTTCCGCCTGCACAATATCCGGGCGACGGTTGAGCAGCGACGAAGGTAGCTGCGACGGGATACGCAGCGGGGTCAGGCTATCGAAATCCGCGCTGCGGGCGATACTCCCCGGGTTGCTGCCCAGGAGCAGGGTCAGCGCATTCTCCTGACGGGCAATCTGGTTCTGCACCTGCGGGATCTGCGCCCGCGTCGAGCGCAGCTCGGAGTCGGACTGCATCAGCTCCAGGCGCGAGCTGTAGCCGGTCTGATACTGGCGCTGTGCCAGATTAAAGGCCTCTTCCCGCGCTTTCAGGGTCGACTGCGTAACCTTAAGCTGCTTGTCCAGCGCCAGCAGGGTGACGTACCCCGAGGCCACCGAGGAGGCCACCGTCAGATCGGCCGCGGCGGCGGCGGCTTTTTGCGCTTCGAGGCTCGCCCGGGCGGCATCGGTGGTGCGGCGGTTCGCCCCCCAGATATCCACATCGTAGCTGGCGGTCAGGCTGCCTTTGTAGAGCGCCCCGTAGGTAGGCAAACCGGTTGCCGCCGACTGAGAACGGGCGCGACCCGCATTGAGATCGGCATCCAGGGTCGGAAACAGACTGCCTTCACTGGCATAGACCCGGGCCTGGTACTCGTTGATACGCTCCCGGGCAATCAGCACATCGCTGTTGTTGCGCAGGGCCTGGTCAACGTAAGCGTTGAGCTGGCTGTCGTGAAAATTGCGCCACCACATCTGCTCAGCCGGGCTGGCGGGGCCGGTGCTGGCGCGCCACTGGGCGGGGATCTGTAGCGTCGGCTTCGCTGGCTCAACATCCACCGACTGACAGGCGCTCAGGGTGGCGGCCACCATCAGGGCAACAAGCGGGCGGCGGCTCATTCTGCCTCCCGGGTATCAATAGTCACCTGCACCGACATGCCCGGACGCAGCAGGGCCGACTCCTCCGGCTTGCCTAATACTTCAATACGCACCGGAATACGCTGGGCAATCTTGACGAAGTTCCCGGTGGCGTTATCCGGCGTAATGGCGCTGAACTCCACCCCGGTGGCGGGGGAGATACTCTGCACCCGGCCTTCATAGGCTTTGTCGTTCAGGGCATCGACGGTGAATTTCACCGGCTGGCCAACGCGCAGGTCCGCCAACTGGGTCTCTTTGATATTGGCGATCACCCAGTGCTGCGGCGGCACCAGAGTCGTGAGGTGGGTACCGGCGGTCACATAGGCGCCTAAACGCACCGCAATTTGCCCGAGCTGGCCGTCGCGTGGCGCCACGATGCGGGTATTTTGCAGGTCGATCTGCGCCAGCTCGAGGGCCGCCTTCGCGTTTTCGACGTCGGCCTCCAGCGCGGCGCGGTTAACGATGGCGGTTTGCAGATCCTGGCGCGACATCTCCAGCGTGGCCTTCGCCTGGTCGATATCGGCGCTGCCCTGGGCGGCACTTGCCAGCGCTGCATCCCGCTCACGGATCGACAGCGAGCCATCGGCGGTAAGATCTTTTACGCGCTTGAGTTCAGCCTGGGTTTTCTGGCTCTGGGCCCGGGCGTTTTTCAGCGCCGCTTCGTTACGCTGGATCACCGCCTGGGCGCTTTTGCGCTGTTGCAGGTTGTTGTTCAGCGCGGCTATTTTCATCGCCAGCTGGGCTTCAGCCTGGTGTACCCGCTGGCGGTAGATACGATCGTCAATCTGCAGCAGCAGGTCGCCTTTCTTTACCTGCTCAAAATCCTGCACCCTGACCTCGGTGATGTAGCCGTTCACCTGCGGGCTGATAAAGGTGGTCTGGCCGCGCACGTAGGCGTTATCGGTAAACTGGGTATGGCGGGTAAACGGCGGTAACTGCCAGGCGTAGAGGATCACCAACACGCCAACGATGCCGATGGCGGCGGCGGCGAACACTGACACCACGCGCAGATTATTACGGGTACTGGCCTGCTCTTTAGCGGCATCCTGCTGACTCATAACCACTCCTGGGAACGCACAATCATCATTATTGTATAAACCATTATTTACTGCCGGTGGCCTTTCTCAGCGCCAGACGGGCAGTGATACGCAGGCGCAACAAGCGCCATAAGATCCAGACCAGCGTGGCGGTGGCAATGCCAGCCGTCAGAAGATAAGTATCGTTGTAAGCGAGAATATTTGCCTGCAGCGTGCTGGCGTTCTGTAGTTGCAACGCCGACTGGGTGCTCAGCAGGGCGCTGTCGCCAATCAGGCTCCGGTACATCTGGCTGTAGATCTGCAGGCGCTCGTTCACCAGCGGATTAAGGCTGGTGAGCTGTTCCGCCAGCAGGCTGGAGTGGTACTTCTCACGCCAGGTCTGGAAGGTGCCGAGAATGGCGGAACCCAACAGCCCGCCGATGTTCTGGCTCATGCCGAACAGCACCGAAAAACTGACCAGGTTGCGCGGATCGGCAATCACCCCGCCAATCCCGGCCAGCATCGCCGGGGCAAGGAAGAAGGCGCTGCCGAACCCGAGCAGGAACTGGCTCAGCATTAGTTGATCCGGGCGGGTGAGGCTGCTGGACTGGCTGTCGAGCAGCGAGGCGATAATCATCAGCACCAGCGAGGTGACAATCGGCCAGGCGAGCTTTGTCGGTTTGATGGTCAGGCAGCTGGCGGCGATGCCGCAGAGGATGCCAGCAAAAATCGCCCAGGCCAGGTGGGTCATCTGCTCGTTTTGCAACCCGACATACTGCAACCAGCCGATCACCCCGGTGTTCTGCTCCGCCAGCACGATGCGGATCAGCAGCATAATCAGCCCCAGGCGCAGAATGCTGCCGCTGGAGAGCCAGCGGGTATTCAGCAGCGGGTTGCTGCGGTTATGCTCAAAGACGATAGCCGAGACAATTAGCACCAGCGAACCTGCCAGCGCCCAGCCGATCCACGGCGTTTCAAACCACCACTCCAGCCGCCCAAGGGAGAGCACCGCGCAGAGCAGCGCCATCCCCGGAGCCAGCAGGATAAAGGTGATGAAATCTTTCTTCTCGAACACCTTGCGCCGGTCCCCCGGGGGCAGCTTGAGGGCGATGACGCAGCCCAGCGAGATCATCGCCAGACCCAGCTCAAAGAGGTAGAGCCCGCGCCACTCGTCCAGCTGCAGCAGCTCGGTGGAGAAGAGCCGCGCAATGGGGATCGCCAGCGAGGAACCGGTGATGCCGATAGTCAGGGCCTTCAGGCGGTGTTTCGCCGGCCAGGCCTGGATCTGATAGTAGATCCCGAGCGAGCTGAGCGCCGCGGCCACCATGCCGTGGGCGGCGCGCACCATCAGGGCCGAGCTGAGATCGTTGACGAAGAGGTGAAAGAAGGTCACCAGCACATAGAGCACCAGAAACCCTTCGGTGAAGGCGCGCAGGCCAAACTGCTGGCGAAACTTCACCAGCAGCAGGTTAATCGACACGTTGGTCATTACGTACACTGCGGGCAGCCAGGCGATCTCGGTGGACCAGGCGGCAAAGGTGCCCTGCAGATTTTGCAGGTTGGCCGAAACCATGGCATTGCCCAGCGCGCCGGTAAGGCATACCAGCAGTCCCACCACACCGTAGGCTACCCGTTTGGGCGTGCTGTGGATCGGGGTGGAGGGGGAGCCTAACAGCATTGGCTTTTCGTGAGGCTGCCACTCGCGAGGAGCATAAGGGTCGCGTTGGGGCAGTCGCATAGCGTTTATTACCTGTCGCATTGATGATAGTTAGTGGGCTAATGATTCTACGTCTGACGCAAAGTCTGTTTCAAGTGAATATGATAATAGCGGGTTAATCAAATGTGAGCGGTAAGTATGACAGCGGCCAGCAATGCTGGCCGCCCGGGGATCAGAGTTCGTGGGTTTGTGCATTAATGACTGGGGCGCGTTTAACCCGGCTGGCACAGAAGATCGCAATCAGGGAGATGGTTACTGTGACCGCCAGATACCAGGCCACCGGCACCCAGTCGCCGTTATATTTCGCCAGCAGGCCGGTGGCAATCAGCGGCGCGGTGCCGCCCGCCAGGGCTGCGCCCAGCTGATAGCCGAGGGTGATGCCGGTGTAGCGCACGTTGGCGGTGAAAATTTCTGAACAGAGGGTGCCGAGTACCGCGGTGACCGGTGCCCACAGCACACCGAAAGCGATGACGGTAGCCAGCACAATGCCCCAGGTGGTGCCGGTGTTGAGCAGCATAAACCACGGCACGATAAACAGGCCGAGGACAAAGACGCTGACGGCATACATTCGCTGGCGACCGACCTTATCCGACAGCAGCCCCATCAGCGGGATCATGATGGTGGCGACCAGCGCCCCGAGGGTCACGGCCTCCAGCGCCTGCGATTTTTGATAGCTGAGCGTGGTGGTGGCGTAGCTGACCACAAAGGTGGAGAAGATGTAGAAGGGCGCGGTCTCAACCACTTTTAGCCCGGCGGCGATCAGCACTTCGCGCCAGTGGTATTTCAGCGTATCGCGCAGCGGGGCTTTGGCCACCTTGCCGGAGGATTTCACCTTTTTAAACTCCGGCGTTTCGTCGATATCCTTACGGATCCACAGGCCGAGCAGCACCAGCACCGAACTCAGCAGGAACGGAATACGCCAGCCCCAAGAGAGGAAATCCTCTTCGCTGAACAGCGTCATCAGCGAGACGATAAAGGTCGCCATCAACATGCCGATGGTCACCCCCGCCTGCGGAATACTGCCGAAGAAGCCTTTGCGCTTCTCCGGCGCGTACTCATAGGCCAGCAGCAGGGCGCCGCCCCATTCGCCGCCAATTCCCATTCCCTGAATAATGCGCATCAGGATCAGCAGGGCCGGGGCCCAGAGGCCAATCTGCTCATAGGTAGGTAACAGCCCAATCATCACGGTTGCACCCCCCATCAACGACAGGGTTAACACCAGCGTTTTTTTGCGCCCGATACGATCCCCGATGTGGGCGAATATCACGCCACCGATGGGGCGGATAAAGAAAGTTAACGAGAACGAAAGATAGGACAAAATCAGGCCGATGACCGGGTCGACCATCGGAAAGAAGATCTTGTTGAACACCAGCGCCGCGGCTGTGCCGTAGAGAAAATAATCAAACCATTCAATGGCGCTGCCGGTGAGGCTGGCGACCAGCACCTTTTTATTTTTGCGTAAAACTGCGGTACTGCTTTCGTGTTGTTGTGTCATACCGTGATCCCGCCCAGTGGATGATGAAGCGGGTGACACCCGGCGCGCTTCGGGTGCAACCCAGAAAGGAAAAAGGTTGTAGAATTGTTAAGCAACTTAGGGAGGGCTGTTACTTTTGGCAAGCAGGGCGAGGGAAAACTGGTCAGATCACGCTGAAATAAGCAGCAATCACTGCTTTTAATGGCGATATTTCTGGCGCTTAATTTTTTTAATGGCCTAAGTTGCAGCATATAATGCAGGTGCAACCGCCTGATTTTTGGACGTTTCTGGTTATTTCAGTTTAATGACTATTCTTATAAGGTAACTGCCGATTTCGCTTTCAGAGGGATCCTCTGTTAACCGACGGCCCGCGCGTTACCCTTAACTTACTTGCTGGAAGGAGGTAACGATGAGTCTCACAATCTTCCCGTCTCTGCCGGATAAAACGCTGGCCGCGGTCAATACCGTCGGGGCCTGGCTCGCTGAAGACAATCTGCCTTACAATCCGCCCGCGCTACAGCCGGATCTGGTGGTGCTGGCCGGTAATGCGGTGATCCCCTCCATTGACGCAGCCTGCCGTCTGGCGTCAGAGCTTGCCATTCCTCTGCTGATCAGCGGCGGGATAGGCCATTCCACCACCTTCTTATATGCCGCCATCGCGCAGCATCCGCGTTATAACAAGGTGCGCACCACCGGCAAAGCCGAGGCCACCATTCTGGCGGAGATCGCCCGGGAGTTCTGGCATATTCCGCCGGAGCGGTTGCTGGTTGAAGATCAATCCACCAACTGCGGTGAAAATGCCCGCTTCAGCGCCGCGACGATCCTCCATCATCAGCTAAGGGTGACGCGCGGGATAGTGGTGCAGGACCCGACCATGCAGCGGCGGACCATGGCGACCTTTGCCCGCGTCTGGCGCGATAAGCCAGATGCCCCGGCGTGGACCAGCCATCCCGGCATTGTGCCGCAGCTGCAAAACAGTGATGAGGGCCTGGTGTTCCGCGGCGGCGGCGAGGGGCTGTGGCCCGTCGAGCGCTATCTGTCGCTGGTGCTGGGTGAGTTGCCGCGCCTGCGGGATGACATCAATGGCTACGGTCCGCTTGGCCGCGATTTTATCGTGCATGTGGATATTCCGGCCGAGGTGGAGGCGGCCTGGCAGATCCTGCGTCATGACGCCGTTCTCACCGAGGCGCTGGCGAGCCGCTCCCTGCTGTAACCTTGCCCGTTTGCGTGAAACTCATCGCAAACGGGCAACCTGATGTTGTCGGGATGAAATGATTTACGCCTGCTGACCCGTTTCTTTTATGAGATATCTCACAAAAACAGCGCGATAGGCTGGGATTGCGGATCGGGAACTGTAGTTTTTAACAATAATTTTACTTGTTAAAAACAGTGTAATTACAGGAGCGAGTCATGACAGTACCCGTACAACATCCTATGTATATCGATGGACAGTTTGTAGCCTGGCAGGGTGATGCCTGGATTGATGTCATCAATCCAGGCACCGAAGAGGTCATTTCCCGTATTCCCGACGGCAGCGCCGAAGATGCCCGCAAGGCGATTGACGCCGCCGAACGCGCCCAGGAGACCTGGGAGGCACTGCCTGCCATCCAGCGCGCAGGTTGGCTACGTAAAATCGCGGCAGGCATTCGCGAGCGCGCCAGCGAGATCAGCGCCCTGATTGTGGCCGAAGGCGGCAAGATCCAGCAGCTCGCGGAGGTTGAGGTCTCCTTCACCGCCGACTATCTCGACTACATGGCGGAGTGGGCCCGCCGCTACGAGGGCGAAATTATCCAGAGCGATCGTCCGGGCGAAAACATTCTGCTGTTCAAACGTGCCCTGGGCGTCACCACTGGTATCCTGCCGTGGAACTTCCCGTTCTTCCTGATTGCCCGCAAGCTGGCACCTGCGCTGGTGACCGGCAACACCATCGTGATTAAGCCGAGCGAGTTCACCCCAAATAACGCCATCGCCTTCGCCAAAATCGTCGACGAGATCGGCCTGCCGAAAGGGGTCTTTAACCTGGTACTGGGTCGCGGGGAAACCGTGGGCCAGGAGCTGGCGGGCAACCCGAAAGTGGCGATGGTCAGCATGACCGGCAGCGTGGCCGCAGGTGAGAAGATCATGGCCGCCGCCGCGAAGAACATCACCAAAGTGTGCCTGGAACTGGGCGGTAAAGCCCCGGCTATCGTGATGGACGATGCAGATCTTGAGCTGGCGGTGAAGGCGATTGTCGACTCCCGAGTGATCAACACCGGGCAGGTCTGTAACTGCGCCGAACGCGTCTATGTGCAGAAGGGCATCTACGACCGCTTTGCAAACCGTCTGGGCGAGGCGATGAAAGCGGTGCAGTTTGGCAACCCGGCCGAGCGTAACGACATCGCCATGGGGCCGCTGATCAACGCCGCGGCGCTGGAGCGTGTTGAGCAGAAGGTGGCGCTGGCGGTAGAGCAGGGGGCGAAAGTGGTGCTGGGCGGCAAAGCGGTGGAAGGTAAGGGCTACTTCTATCCGCCAACGCTGCTGCTGGACGTGCGTCAGGAGATGAGCATCATGCACGAAGAGACCTTCGGACCGGTGCTGCCGGTGGTGGTATTTGACACCCTGGAGGAGGCGCTGAAGATGGCCAACGACAGCGATTATGGTCTGACATCCTCGATTTATACCCGGGATCTGAACGTGGCGATGAAGGCCATTAAAGGGCTGAAGTTCGGCGAAACCTACATCAACCGCGAGAACTTTGAAGCGATGCAGGGCTTCCACGCGGGCTGGCGTAAATCGGGGATCGGCGGAGCGGATGGTAAACACGGCCTGCATGAATACCTGCAGACCCAGGTGGTCTATTTGCAGTCGTGATAAACACGCCGGGTGGCGCTGCGCTTACCCGGCCTACAAAACTGGCAAACAGCATCATACACGTAGGCCGGGCAAGGCGAAGCCGCCACCCGGCACCCCAGGCTTACACCTTCGTCGCAATCCAGTTCATCATCAGCTCCGGCCAGAGGGCCACCGGCAGCCCCTGGGCATCGCGGATGCCAAATCCATGCTTCCCGCGCTCGAACAGATGCATCTCAACCGGCACCCCAACACGGCGCAGGGCGCTGAACATCGCCAGGCTGTTCTCAACCTTCACCGCCGGGTCGTCGGCGGCATGCAGCAGGAAGGTCGGCGGGGCGTCGCGGGTGACGCGCTCTTCCAGCGAGTAGCGATGGATCAGATCCTCGCCAGGGTTGTCGCCCATCAGTTCATGGCGCGAACCCGAATGATGGTGCTCGGCACGCATGGTGATCACCGGATACACCAGCGCCATAAAGGCCGGACGGGCAGGGTACTCGTCGACGGCGTCCAGCGGGGCGTATACCGTTTCGTCATGGCGTGTGCCGAGGCTCGCCGCCACGTGCCCGCCCGCCGAGAAGCCCAGTACCCCAATACGGGCCGGATCCAGCTTCCACTCCCCGGCACTGGCGCGAATCACCCGCATCGCCCGCTGAACGTCGGCCAGCGGCGCGTCGGCACCCTCTTCATGACCATCCCCCGGCATGCGGTAGGTCATCACAAACAGGGTATAGCCGCGGGCATTAAAGAAGGAGGCCAGCGCGCTGCCCTCTTTATCCAGCACCACGCGGCGGTATGAGCCGCCCGGCGTCACAAGGATGCCCACCCCGTTAGGTTTGTTCGGGGCATAGACGGTTATCTCCGGGGCGCGGATGCCGGTGACGGCGCGATCAAAGTGGGAGGTACCGGTATGGTGGGGTTCCGGGGTAAAGATGGCGTCGCTGGTCTGTGCGCCCGGGGCTTCATTATCGGGCCAAATGGTAAAGGTGACCGAACGGCTGACGGCGTGGGCCATATTCTGTTCGAGTGTTTCGCGGCTGAGTGCTTCCATGTTAACGCTCCCTCTCTGGAAAGCGTTTGTTATAGCAGGGTTAACGGAATGAAAACCTGAACAGTTTCACAGGTTGCGGACAGCCGGGCTGTCCGCAGGGGAATTACAGCGCAGCGAACTTATCCAGGGTCCGCACCAGCTGGGTAACAAACCCGTATTCGTTGTCGTACTAGGCGACGGTTTTCACCAGCTGGACATCGCCCGCCTCGGTGACTTCCGTCTGGGTGGCATCGAATATCGACCCAAAGTGGGTGCCAATCACATCGGACGAGACAATCTCCTCGTCGGTATAGCCAAAGGATTCGTTGCCTTCGGTGGCCTTTTTCAGCGCCTGATGGATTTCATCCACGCTCACTTTTTTCTCCAGAATCGAGACCAGCTCGGTGACGGAGCCGGTTTTGACCGGCACGCGCTGGGCATGGCCCTTCAGCTTGCCGCTCAGGGCGGGGATCACCAGCCCAATCGCCTTGGCCGCGCCGGTGGTGTGCGGGATGATGTTTTCTGCTGCGGCACGAGAGGCGCGCAGATCCTTGCCGCGCGGGCCATCCACCAGCGCCTGGGTGCCGGTATAGGCATGGATAGTGGTCATGGTGCCTGCCTTGATGCCAAAGGAATCCTGCAGTACTTTTGCCAGCGGGGCCAGGCAGTTGGTGGTGCAGGAGGCGACAGAGATAATGGTGTCGCTGGCCTCGATCGTGTCGTCGTTAACGTTAAAGACGATGGTTTTCATCTCGCCGGCCGGGGCGGAGATCAGCACTTTTTTGGCGCCCGCGTCCAGATGGGCCTGGGATTTCTCCTGCGAGGTGTAGAATCCGGTGCACTCCACCACCAGATCCACCCCGGCGGCTTTCCACGGAATGTGTTTTGCCTCTTTTTCGGCATACACCGAAATGGACTTGCCGTCGACGATCAGCGAGTCTTCTGTGAAGTCGACGCTCCAGGGGAAGGGGCCATAGTTAGAGTCATGTTTTAACAGGTAGGCCAGCACTTTCGGCGACGTCAAATCATTAATCGCCACCACGCTATTACTGTCCTGCGTTTCCAGCAACCGACGGAGAACCAGTCGGCCAATACGACCAAAACCGTTAATGCCAATCTTACTCATGATCTTCTCCTGTGTGATGTACGGGACGATGAACTCATCCAGGATTAGACCATGAAGCCCAGCGAGGCAATTGAAGATGGCTCATCTGCACGGAAGTTTTTGAAAAATAGGGGACAATAATTAATGAATTTTTAGCTGAAGCTGGGTTATTTTACGTTTTTTAGCCTTCTGTTCAGGAAAGACTATGCGCAATAAATACACCGGCCTGCAAATCACGATCCACTGGCTGGTTTTTCTGCTGGTGATCGTGGCCTACTGTGCCATGGAGTTTCGCGGCTTTTTCCCGCGCAGCGACCGCCCGCTAATCAACATGATCCACGTCTCCTGCGGGATCTCTGTTCTGGTGCTGATGGTCGCGCGTCTGCTGGTGCGTCTTAAGTATCCCGCACCGCCAATCGTGCCTAAGCCAAAACCGATGTATACCGGCTTATCCCATCTGGGGCACCTCGCCATCTATCTGCTGTTTATTGCCCTGCCGCTGATTGGGCTGGTGATGATGTATAACCGGGGTAATACCTGGTTTGCGTTCGGGCTGGGGATGCCGCACGCCGCCGAGTCCAATTTTGACCTCGTAGACACGCTGAAAGCCTGGCATGTCACCCTGGCGAAGCTGGGCTATTTCGTTATCGGGATCCACGCCTTTGCCGCGCTGCTTCACCACTACTACTGGAAAGACAATACCCTCCTGCGCATGATGCCGAAAAAACGCTAAGGGGTGCCTGTGTCCCGTAAGCTGCGCAAAGTGCTGTTTGCTACCGGCATCGGCCATTTTGTCGAATGGTTTGATTTCGGGCTTTACGGCACGCTGGCCGCGTTTATTGGCCTGCATTTTTTCCAGGCTGAAGATCCGGCGTTGGCGTTACTGTCGTCGTTCGCGGTATTTGGCGCCGGGTTTGTGATGCGTCCGCTGGGCGGGCTGTGGTTTGGCTCCCTCGGGGATCGCATCGGGCGCCGCAAGGTACTGACGACCGTGATCATTTTGACCTCGGGCGCCACCTTTCTGATCGGACTGCTGCCCACCTATTCGCAGGTCGGGCTTCTCGCCACGGTGCTGCTGGTGCTGGTGCGGCTGATTCAGGGATTTGCCGCCGGGGGCGAAAGCGCAGGGGCCACCACCTTTCTGGCCGAATATGCCCCCGCCCACCGCCGGGGCTACTTTACCTGCTGGATCGATAACTTCGGCTTTCTGGCCTTTGTTGCCGCCTCTGGCCTGGTGTTGCTGCTCACCACGGTGCTGGGAGAGGCGGCGATGAATGAGTGGGGCTGGCGCATTCCGTTTTTGCTCGCCGGGCCGCTGGGCTGGATTGGCCTCTACCTGCGCACCCATCTTGAAGACTCCCCCGAGTTTCTGGCCTTAAAGAGAAGCAATAATACGGAGGCGGCCCCGCTGTACACGGCGGTCACCACCGAGCGACGCGCGCTGGGCTTCTGCATCGGTTTTGTGGTGATCAAGGCGGTGGGACACTGGATGTTACAGGCTTTTATTCCCGCCTACCTGACGACGGAGCTGCGCTTTCTGACGACGCAGGCGTACACTATTACCACGTTCGGGCTGTTGGCTGTCGCGGTGATGGTGCCCTTTATGGGATATCTGTCGGACAGGTTTGGCCGCAGGCCGCTGATGCTGGCGGGCTGCGTGGGGTTTATCCTCCTGAGCTGGCCTGCCATGGGATTGATGGCGCAGGGCGATATCGTCTACGCGCTACTGGCGATGCTGCTGCTGGGGATCTGCATTGCCGCCTTTGACGGGGCCAGCTGCGCGGCTATCGCGGAGCTGTTTCCCACCCGCATTCGCTTTGGCAGTATCGCCATCGCCTATAACCTGGCGGTGGCGTTCTTTGGCGGCATCACGCCGTGGTTTTCGACCTGGCTGGTTATAAAGAGCGGCAATCCACTCTCACCCGCGCTGTTTGTCATGGCGGCCGCCTTGATCACCTTCCTGACAGTATTACGGGCGAAAGAGACCGCCGGACTGCCGCTGCGTCGCTACGTACGGCATAAAAAAACCCGGCGGGGAAGGCCGGGCAAATAACAAAGCACAACAAATGTTGCATCACTTAACAGCTGATTACTTCAGATCGCGGTGCGCCATAGCGTTGACCAGGTAAGACTGACGCTGACTGAGCCTCACTTCACTGTCAGCGTCACGGCCCCTGATGATATTGAGCGCCGGACCGCCGCTATCCGGTGAGCGGGTACACTCCGCATCCTCCGGAATTATCCAGCCGACATCATCACGGGTGCGATGATTATTGCGTGCGTTACGAACTCTGCGTCTTAAATGCATACTCTAACCTCCGTATAATTTATCGGGCTGCGTTTGCATAGTGTGGCAAAATTGCCGCTCGGTACGTCCATGAATATATTGTCTGACATATCGCGGTTAGCGGAAAATATATCGCAGCGGATTACGCTGCGGGTTTGCGTCCGCCACCACGACTATTTTGTCCGCCTTTTTTCCCCGCTTCGGATGCCCGCTGCGGGTCGTTCTTGAAGTTACCGCCGCTACTCTGTCCGCCTTTACGGCCCGCCTGGGATGCACGCTCCCGGTCTTCTGCGAAATTGCCGGAACCGCCTCGATGATTAGCCATAACTTGTCTCCAGTTTTTCGTTGAGAATACTTTAAGGAAAACTAACTTCCTCAAATGCGTGCACAAATAAATGTAGACAGAACGGAACAAACGTCAATAAGCCTCCCGATGCGTTTTTTGCTTGTTCAAGGCTAACAAATTTTAATTTTTACCGGCTCCAGGAAATATATCCTCGCTAATAAATAAGTTAGCCTCCCTTATATATCTGACGAGTAATTTTCGGGTGATAAAAGGTGTTTACAGATTCATAAAATAATTCCCACTCTGAGGGAATTTGAGATAAGTCTTAACGGCTTTGTTCAAGCTCAATGGCTGCTCTGACCTGCAGCAACGCGTGGCGTAACGACTCAACCGGCACCGATCCGAGGGCAACCCGGATCGCCTGCGGCACTGTACCGGAGATCGAAAAGGGTTCCGCGGTGGAGACGGAGATGTTGAGGTCCATCAGCGCCTTCACCACCCGATCGGCCCGGGCTTCCTCTGCCAGCGGCAGCCACGCAAAGTAAGAGTCGGGATGGGTAATACAGGATAGATCCCCCAGGGCCGCTTTCAGCACTCGCTGCCGCAGCCGGGCGTCGCGCCTTTTCAGGGTTTCAAAGCGGGCTACGGTGCCGTCCTGGATCCAGTGGCAGACCATCGTGCTCATCACCGATGGCGTGTTCCAGGTGGTGGCCCGGATAGCCCTCTCCAGTGCCGGGCGCAGATCGGGCGGGCAGACCACCGCACCGACCCGCAGGCCGGTCGCCACGTTTTTTGAAAAACCGGTGACACAGACCGTTCGCTCCGGCGCGAAGCTGGCAACAGGCGGTGGCGGACGGCGGATCAGCCAGCCGTAGGCGGTGTCTTCGATAATCAGCAGATCATGCTGCCGGGCAATCTTTGCCAGCGCCTGACGCTGGTCGCGGTTCAGCACCCAGCCCAGCGGGTTATGCAGCGTAGGCATGGTGTAAATGGCGCGCACGTGGCGTCTCTGACAGATCTGGCGTAACGCGGCCAGATCGGGCCCGGTTTCCGTTGCAGGAATAGCGATAAGCTCAAGGTGATACAGTGCTGCCAGCACCTTAAAGCCGGGATAGGTGAGGGCATCCACCGCCACCACGTCACCGGGCCGAAGCAGCCCCATAACAGTGATGGTCAGGCCATGCTGGGCCCCGTTCACAATGAGCACGTTGTCTGCCGACGGCTGAAAGTACGGCCCGGCAAGGTGTGCGGCCACAATCTCCCGCTCCGTCTGCCTGCCTGCATGGGGTTGATAGCGCAGGTGCGATTCGATTTCTCCCGCGGCAGCAATCTGTCTGAGCGCCTCCCGCAGCAGCTCTCCCTGGCCCGGCAGGGCGGGATAGTTGAAATTCAGATCCAGTACATCGGTGGCGATCGCATGTTGATCGATTCCCTGACCTGACGGTAACAGGATCTCCCTGACGAAGGTGCCGCGTCCGGTTTCACCGCTGACCAGCCCCATTTTCTCCAGCTCGGCATAGACCCGTGTGGCGGTGGCGAGAGAGATACGCTCCCGGGCGGCGAGCGTCCGGTGTGTGGGCAGGCGGGTGCCTGCTGTCAGCGTGGCGGAGCGGATCAGTTGCGCGTAGCGATCCACGATCCCTTTGTAACGGGCTTTCATCAAATGTATCCATGACAATAATTTGATTGTATTAGATTGGCGAGACTACCATCCGCTCCACAGAGGCTCAAGATCGGGAAGGTAACGGGAATGGATATTGCGGTAGATAAAAACGCGCTGTCAGGCTGGCTCAACGGCCTGCTGGGGGTGGTAATTTTCAGCGGTTCCTTGCCCGCCACCCGGATTGCGATGCAGGACTTTGATCCCTTCTTCCTGACCTTTGCCCGGGCCTCGCTTGCCGGAGGGCTGGCCCTGATCTTGATCGTGGGGTTACGGGAGAAGCGCCCGCCAGTCGCGCAAATTGTGCCGCTGATGATAGTCTCGTTGGGCGTGGTGGTCGGCTTTCCGCTGCTTACCGCGCTGGCGTTGCAGCATATCACGACCGCCCACTCGATTGTGTTTCTCGGGCTGTTGCCGCTGATGACCGCCATTTTCGCCGTGCTGCGCGGCAAGGAGCGCCCCGCCAGGGCCTTCTGGATCTTCTCGGTGCTGGGCAGCCTGCTGGTGGTGGGATTTGCTCTTTCGCAGGGCGCGGCGCTCTCCCTGACCGGCGATCTGCTGATGCTCGCGGCGGTGATCGTCTGCGGCCTGGGCTATGCCGAAGGGGCCGCGCTCACCCGTGAGACAGGCGGCTGGCAGGTGATCGGCTGGGCGCTGATCCTGGCGCTGCCTTTTATGGTGGTGGCCTCCCTTCTGATGATGCCTGTATCCTTTAGCGGCATCGGTTTTCCGGCCTGGGCCGCGCTCGGCTATGTGTCGCTGTTCAGCATGCTGATTGGGTTTATCTTCTGGTACAAAGGGCTGGCTCGTGGCGGGATCGCGGCGGTCGGGCAGCTACAGCTGTTGCAGCCGTTTCTGGGGCTGGGGCTGTCCGCCACGCTGTTACATGAGAGGGTGAGCCCGTTGATGGTGTTTATCACCCTGGGTGTCATTCTGTGTGTTATTGCTTCGCGGAAATATGCCCGCTGAATTTTAAAAGGGATCCAAAATGTTTAATGGTCTGAGTGCATTTCCCCTAACCCCACTGGTGCAGGGGAAACCCGATGAGAAAGCCTTTGGCGCGTTGATTGAGGCGCTTGCAGCGGCAGAGGTAAATTCCATCGGCGCGCTGGGCTCCACAGGGAGTTACGCCTACTTAACCCGGGAGCAGCGTTTTGCCGCCACAAGGCTGGCGGTGAGCGCCGCCGCGGGCGTGCCGGTGATGACCAGTATCGGCAGCGTCAACGCGGAAGAGATCGTGAGACTGGCAGAGGATGCGCAAAAGGCCGGGGTGAGCGGCCTGCTGCTGGCCCCGCTCTGTTACCAAAAACTGACGGCGGAAGAGGTGTTCCGCCTGTACGAGCGCGTCTGCGATGAAATTTCCGTTCCACTCTGTATCTACGACAATCCGGCGACCAGCGGCTTTGAATTTAATGATGAACTGCTGGTGGCGCTGTCGTTTTTACCCAACATGGGGTCTATCAAGCTCGGCGATCTGCCAGCCGATCCGGCTGGCGCGGCAGCCCGTGTGGCGGCGCTGAAACGTCAGGTAGCAAAGGGCGTCACGATTGGCATTAGCGGTGATGCGCAGTCGGCTGCCGGTCTGCTGGCAGGGTGCGACGTCTGGTACTCGGTGCTGGCCGGACTTTTCCCGGATTATTGCCTGCGGTTGACGCAGGCGGCGCTGCGGGGGGATGTGGAGGAGACCCGGCGGCTTAACGGCGCGCTGGAGCCGTTATGGGAATTCTTCCGTCGATACGGGAGCTTGCGGGTGATTGCGACAGTGGCGGAGTTGCGTGGGAGAGTTGCGGCGCCGTGTTTGCCTTTTCCGTTGCAGACACTGGCGGGAGCGGAGCGGGATGCGTTGCAGGAGGTGGCAGAGCGGGTTTTGTAGGCCCGTGCAAGCGAAGCGCCGCCGGGCAATGCGCGGGCGGCCTGGCGATATCACCGAATTGATGGCAGAGGAGCGGGAGCATGCCCGCACCCTCTGTATCCTTCATCAGCCTGTTTGAAGACCTCCAGGCCAGAAAACATTTACAAAACAAATATTTCTAATTGCAATAATCACTTGTAAGCGAAGCGGTTAAGTAATAAACCGTCGTTGTCGGCCTGCGACTTGATTGCGCTTCGCGCCACGACTACTGTATATAAAAACAGTATTAGAGGAACGAATCATGGAGTTTTACCAACTTTCAGCGCTGCGCGAGGTGATTGCGCTCCCCCTTTTCAGCGATGTGGTGCAGTGCGGTTTTCCCAGTCCGGCCCAGGACTATGTTGAACAGCGTATCGATTTAAATAAATTACTTATTCAGCACCCCAACTCGACCTACTTTGTGAAGGCGGCCGGGGATTCGATGATTGACGCCGGGATCGGCGACGGCGATCTGCTGATTGTCGACAGCGCCAGAACGGCGCAGCACGGGGATATTGTTATTGCCGCGGTGGAGGGGGAATTTACGGTAAAACGCCTGCAGCTCCGACCCCGGGTGCAGCTTAACCCGATGAACAGCGCTTATTTGCCCATCCTCGTGAGCAGCGAAGAGTCGCTCGATATCTTTGGCGTGGTGACCTATATCGTGAAGTCGGCGGATTAGGCGGGAACAGGACAGAAACTTCTCGCCGCTGCTGAACGCCTCGCCCTGGATAAAGGCTGTACGCAGATTGAGCTTTCAGGCAGTGAAAGACGCGTCAGGGCGCATAATTTTTATGAAAATAACGGTGATAAAGAGGTCAGGAAGCGCTTCGTCAAGCGCCTCGCTGACCCCTCCCTCTGAAAGATTATGCGCCAAACGCACCGTCGATGGTGTGCATGGCTCCCGTCACGAATGACGCCTCCGGGCCCGCCAGCCAGGCGACCATTCCCGCCACCTCTTCAGGCCGCCCGTGTCGTTTGATGGCCATAAAGCTGTGCATTAGCTCCTTCATGGGGCCACTCTCCGGATTTGCATCGGTATCGATGGGGCCGGGCTGCACGACGTTAACCGTGATCCCGCGTGGACCAAAGTCACGCGCCAGGCCGCGCGCCAGTCCTTGCAGTGCCGATTTACTGACCGCATAAGAGGCCATCCCCGGAATGGGCATACGATCGCCATTCACAGAACCGATGACAATAATGCGTCCGCCGTCCGGCATTTGCCGGGCCGCCTCAACCGCGGCATGGTAAGGCGCGTGAATGTTGATCTGAAAGAGACGATCGACGGCGTCGCTATCCAGCTCCAGCGCATCGCCAAAGAGCGCGATGCCCGCGTTGACGATCAGAACATCCAGCGGCCCGCTGTCGCGCACCAGTTTTATCACCGCATCGCGGTCGGCGCTGTCGGTCTGTATCGCCACGCTTCCGGTTTCAGCGGCCAGCTGCGCGGCGGCGTCTGGCGATCCCGCATAGCTGAACACCACCGACGCACCCTCGGAGGCAAAGCGCCTGACGATAGCCGCGCCAATGCCACGACTTCCGCCTAAAACCAGTACCGATCTCTTTTGCAGTGCAGCCATAAAACGTTCCTTATGATATTGTAGTGGTCATTACAATATGCGTCGGCTACGTGTGCCGTCAAGGAGTAATGTAGTGATCACTACAAAAAAGAGCCGTACCCCAGGACGACCTCGCCGGTTCGATCCTGAGCAGGCCATTGAAACTGCCCAACACCTCTTTCACTCGCAGGGTTATGACGCGGTGAGTGTGGCCGATCTGACAAAAGCGTTCGGCATTAATCCTCCCAGCTTCTATGCCGCCTTTGGCAGTAAGCTGGGGCTCTACACCCGGGTGCTGGAGCGGTATAGCCACACCGGCGCGATCCCCTTTACTGAACTCTTGCGTCACGACCGTCCGGTGGTGCAGTGCCTGATGGATGTTCTGCACGAAGCGGCAAAACGCTATGTGAGCGACCCGGCGGCGGCCGGGTGCCTGGTACTGGAAGGGATCCATTGCAACGATCGGCCTGCGCGCGAGGCGGCAAGCGAATTGCACACTGCCGCGGAAGAGACTATTCGGGCCTATATTGCCCAATACTATCCGCACGAAGCCGTTCGGCTGACCGACTTTATCAGCACATTGATGGCGGGACTGTCGGCGAAAGCACGGGCAGGGGATAGTCTGGCGCGTCTGCAGGAGACCGTACGCCTGGCGGGGCTGGCCCTGGCGCCGTTACTTCCGCGCTGAGGCCAGACCCGGTTCTTATTGCGTGGGGATCAGATGGTCTGTCCGCCCGACACTTCGATACGCTGTGCGGTCACCCACCGGTTGTCGTCACGCAGCAGGCTGGCGACCATCGGTCCGATATCATCGGGAACGCCGACACGCCCGAGCGCGGTCATGGCGGCAAACTGTGCGTTAACCTCGGCGTTGTCGCGCACCAGGCCGCCGCCGAAATCGGTCTCAATGGCCCCTGGCGCGACGGTATTGACGGTGATACCGCGCCCGCCCAACTCGCGGGCCATATACACGCCCAGCATCTCAACGGCCGCTTTTGCCGCGGCGTAGGCCGAAAACCCTGGGTAGGAAACCCGGGTCAACCCGGACGAAAAGTTAACGATCCGCCCGCCGTCGGCCAGCAGCGGCAACAGCGCCTGCACCAAGAAAAACACCCCTTTGACGTGAACGTCGAACAGCCCGTCGAACTGTGCTTCGGTGGTATCAGTAAGGGTGGCAAACTCCCCATGACCGGCGTTGTTAATCAGATGATCGAAGGTGTCGCGCGCCCAGACTTCAGCAAGCTGCGTGCGCAACGTTTCGGCAAAGCGCGGGAAACTTGCCGTCTGCGCCATATCAAGCTGGAGGGCAATCGCTTTGCGTCCCATCGCGCGGATCTCCGCGACAACCGCTTCAGCCTGCTCGGTGTTTCCTCTGTAAGCGACAATGACATCACCCCCCTGTTGTGCAATGGCGAGGGCGGTACGACGGCCGAGGCCACGGTTGGCGCCGGTGATAAGTGCGATTTTATTCATGACAGCTCCTGTCTGTTGAGTGGTATCACTACAGTAGGAGAAGCCCCTCTGTGGCCATTGCCCGATCCTTGTGAAGTTTTGCCCATTTCTCTTTCAGGGGGGGGTCTGTCGCCAGTTATCACATACTATCGTTTAAAAACTTGCCCGAAAGGATCCTATGCCTGCTGCACTGTTCGAGCTTTGCCGCCGCTATGCTGATACGCACGCTGACCGTAGCGGGGTTGCTGTTACGCCGGTTCCGGGGTTGACGATTGTCCGGGCTTTGCATCCCGGCGATTTGCAGGCGGCCATCAACAGACCGCTGATTGCGATGCTGTTGCAGGGTCGCAAATGCGTCACGACCGGTACTGAACGTTTTGACTATGGCCCGGGCGAGGCGATGGTGATTGCTGCGGATGTGCCGACGATCAGCCAGATAACGCAGGCCAGCCTTCGCCATCCCTACTATTCCCTGGTGCTCGAGCTGGATACTGCCATCCTGCGTGAGCTTCAGGCGCTGGCACCCGCAGGGCAGGGTGACGGACCTTACGTCGGCATTGAACCAATGAATGCCGGGGTGGCGGATGCAGCTTACCGGCTGGCAAGGCTGTTTGACGACCCGCCCGCGCTGGCGGTCCTGGGGGAGGGATTACGCAGAGAGCTACATTACTGGCTGCTCCGTAGCGTACACGGGGCGGCTATCCGTGCCCTTGGCGCAGCAGAGAGCTATTCCGCACGCATCAGCCGCGCGGTCGCGGTTTTGCGTAAGGATTTTACCCGCACGATAAGCGTTGAAGAGCTGGCGGGTGTGGCAGGGATGAGCGTTTCCGTGTTCCATCAGCATTTCCGGGCCATCACCACCACGTCGCCTTTACAGTTTCAGAAACAGCTGCGCCTGATCCACGCCCGTCGGCTGATGCTGACAGAAGGAACCGCCATCGCCCAGGCGGCCTACAGGGTAGGGTATGCCAGCGTGTCGCAGTTCACCCGGGAATATGCCCGGATGTATGGCGTGCCGCCGGGGCGTGACAGGCGGCTGGCTAAAGCCAGCGCCTGAGGCCGGGGCAAACGTTAAATGGCCGTTTTGAGCCAAGAGGCAATATCCTGCGTGGGCAGATTGTGCCGCGCATTCCAGGTTTCACTCATCGGCCACCACACTCCCTCTCCCCGGGCAAAGGCGACGCGATAGCGCAGCATCGGATCATCCGGCTGTAAACGCAGTTCTTCCTGTAAGGCGGGCAGCGTGAATACGCTTTTCGCGAAGGTCTGTTTTGTCACGCGTTCAACCGTTTCCGCCAGTTTGCCATAGGAGGTCGTTTCCCCCGCGACAAAGACCACCTCGTTGACGATACGCGGCTGCTGCAAATAGATCGCCGTGGTCAGCCGGCCAATATCCGCGGGTGAGGTCACGGTGACCTGGGTTTCCCAGCTCCCGAGGGCATGGAGGGTTTTGTTAGCTAAATTCACCACGTCAAACGCCGGTTCGAAGAGAAAAGAGGTAAACATACCGGTTGAAACAATCACCCATTCCGTCGCGCGTTGTGCCCGCAGCAGGGTCCTGACATCATACTGTTCGTCCCAGACGGTTTGGCCGCTTCCTTTGCCAACCACATCGTAATTAACACCAAACTGCCAGGGGAAGTAGCGTCTCACGCCCGCCTCCAGCACCGCGCGGGTAATTTTTATCTGTGTCCCTGCACCGGCGATAAAACCCATGCAGTTGATCACTGTATCAAAGCCAGCAAAGTGGGGTTTTAACGATTCAATCGTACTGGCTGCAACGTCAACGGCCATAAATGTTGCGCCTGAATCAGCCAGCCGCTGATGATCATCGGAGAGCAGATTACTCTGTTGATCCAGTGACCCGGGCGAGACGATAACCGAGACGCTGCCGTTTCGCCGTGTGACTGCCGGGATCAGAAAATCCAGTACGGCGGTGCCCAGTTGTCCCGCTCCCAGCACCAATACCTTTTCGCCTTTATTAACATTGCGCTCTGCCATTTTTATTCCTCACGGTTACCAGCAGCCTGTTTGCTACGATTAAGGCAAGTGTATGGCCGGGATGTTTATTCGATAAGAGGCTGCTCGCGGGTTAGACTGTTCGTAAAAATGGCATAATCAGTCGGGTCGGAGGGCAATATGGATAAGCTGGAAGCAATGCAGGTCTATGTCGGCGTGGTGGATACCCATAGCTTCGCCAGGACAGCCGAAGCGATGGGATTGCCGCGTTCAACGGTCTCCCGGGTGATTAAGGAGCTGGAGTCCTGGCTGGGGATCCAGCTTCTGCAGCGAACCACCCGCACACTCAGCGTGACCGCCGATGGCCGACGGTACTACGAGGAGTGCAAACGCGTGCTGGCTGATATTGCCGCCATAGAATCCTCTTTTCCTGGCCGGGCGGCGCAGCCCAAAGGGCGTTTCAAGGTGGGGATGCCGCAGTCGCTGGCCCGGCACTGCATTCTCCCGAGGCTTGCGGAGTTTCTGCAGCTGTATCCTGAGCTGGAGTTGATCCTGTGTTCCAGCGATAACGTCGAGGATATCATTCAGGAAGGGTATGACTGCGTGATTCGTACCGGCAGAATCGACGATTCAACCACGCTGGTGGCCCGACCTCTCGCGAACTTTAAGTGGGTGGTTCTGGCCTCTCCGGCATACCTTGCCGCCCATGGTAAGCCGGAAAATATTGATGATCTGGAAAGGCATTACGCCGTTGGCTATCTCAACCATCGCACCGGACGCACCACCGACTGGTTTTTTACCCTGGATGAGGGCGATTGCGCGATCCGGATGAAGGAGACGCTGGTTGTCGATGATACCGACGCCTATATTCAGGCCGGTATACAGGGGCTTGGGGTGATCCGTGTCGCCAGCTATCTGGTTGCGCCTTACCTGCAAAACGGCGCGCTCATCGCCTGCATGGATAACCTCTCTTTTGATTTGCCGCTTTCGCTGGTCTATCCGCAAAACAGGTATTTACCGCCTTCGGTGCGCGCATTTTATGACTGGAGCCGCGCGGTGCTGCAACAACCTGTGAGGGGGGCTTAAACGCGTTCTTCTGCAGAGCGGCGGGGCGGCACATTCCCTGTTCCCGTTTTCCCGGCGTCACAATGGTGACGCCGGGCGGGGTGGCTAGCGGGAGGATAACAGCGGCGCGTAATCCATGTTCTCCAGATCCTCGAGCAGGCCGGGGCCGGTGGGATGCCAGCCCAACTGCTGACGCGTCCAGGCCGATGATGCGCGCAGGTTTATGGCGGCGAAAATGGCGAACCAGCCAAAATGCGCTTCAGCCTCTGAGGAGGGGAGCGAGATGTACGGCAGATCGAGCTTGTGGGCAATGATTTCTGCGATCTGCCGGAGGGGCACCCCTTCTTCGGCAACGGCGTGGTAGCGTTGACCGCTTTCGCCACGCTCCAGCACCTGTCGGTAGAGCGCAGCGGCATCGCTGACGTGCGCTGCCGACCAGCGGTTATCGCCCTCACCGATGCAGGCCACAACGCCTTTCTCAATCGCATGCTGAATATACCAGGTGATGAGGCCCTGGCGCCGGGTATCATGCACCTGTGGCAGACGCACAACCTGCACATTAATACCTTCAGCAAGCAGCGCATTGCCTTCAATTTCTGTTGCCACCCGGGGATGGCTGTTCCCGGCGTTAAAGTGCTTTTCCTGAGCTAATGCCGTGGCGGTGTCATCGCCCATGCCGGTTCCTGACGTGATAATCAACGGGCGATCGCTGCCTTTCAGCGCCTGGCCCATCGCGTGGATCACCCGCCGGTCCTTTTCGCAGTTCTCGGCGAAACGGTGAAAATCATGATCAAAGGCCGTATGGATCACCGCCTCCGCATGCTGTGCGCCCGCCGCTAACGTATCGGGGTCATCCAGGGTTCCACGATGAACCTCCGCCCCCGCATTTCTTAGCGCCTGGGCGCTGCTCTCCGAGCGGGCGAGACCGATGACCTGATGTCCGGCCGCCAGCAGTTCAGTCAGGATACGGGAGCCAATAAAGCCACTTGCGCCGGTAAGAAAAACTCGCATAACACACCTCCAGATTAGGGTTCCGGAACAGAGTAGCGCTATAGTCAGACGAGAAAAGTAGAGACATTATCAGGGTATAAACCTTAACAGGATGACGACGATGCACACTGCTATGCAGTCACTGGGCGATTTTCTGCGGGCGCGACGTTTACGCCTCGATCCGGCCACCTTTGGCTTTAGCCCGGGCAGGCGACGCACGCCCGGATTGCGCCGTGAAGAGGTTGCTCAGCTCGCCAGTATCAGCCCGGTCTGGTACACCTGGCTTGAGCAGGGACGCGGCGGTGCGCCGTCGCGGGAGGTACTTAACCGTATCGCCAGCGGGCTACGCCTGACCTCACCCGAGCGCGAGCACCTGTTTATTCTGGCTTTCGGCCATCCACCCGACAGGCAATTCACTGTTTCTGCCGATATCACGCCACGATTACAGCGGGTTCTGGATGCATTGAGCATCCCTGCGATCGTCAAAACCGTCACCTGGGACGTCATTGCCTGGAATCGCGCCGCCGCATGCGTTTTAACCGATTATGCGCGGCTGCCCGCAACAGAGCGTAACGTTCTGCGCCGCCTGTTCACCGATCCGGCAGTACGCCGGGCGCAGGATGACTGGCAGGCGGTGGCGCGGTTGGTGGTTTACGCGTTTCGTGCTGACGTGGCGCGCGCGGGAACATCGCCGGAAACCGCCAGCCTGATTGCCGAACTTTCCCGTCAGAGCCCGGAATTTGCTGCCTGGTGGCAGAGCAACGATGTCGCCAGTCACGGTGAGGGGGTGAAGCGTATCTATCATCCCCAGGCCGGCGCGATAGAGCTTGAATTCTCAACCTTTGCGGTGGAGGGGCGGCCGGATCTGGCGATGCTGGTGTTTAACCCGGCGACAGAGGAGAGCCGCCTGAAAATTGATGCCCAGCTCAGACAATCCCCGCTCTGTGATTAACCGGTGTCGGCGAGCCCGACATGTTTAACCGTCGCGCGATGCTGCGCATATTTCCCCGGCGGCACACCGACATAGCGGGTAAAGGCCACGCTGAAGGCACTGGCGGAGCCGTAACCCGTGCGCTCGGCCACTTCGGCGACCGTGACGCCGGTATCGCACAGCAGTTGCATGGCGAGGGTCATGCGCCAGGAGAGCAGGTATCCCATCGGCGTGACGCCCGTCATCTCCGTAAAGCGCTCAAACAGCATCGAGCGGGAAAGCGCGCAGCGACTGGCCAGCGCCTGCACCGTCCATTTTCTGGCAGGCTCCTGATGTATCAGCCGTATCGCCTGGGCGATACGGGGATCGGCCAGACCACACACTAATCCGGGCGTGGCGAGGGATGTGCCAGAGCGGATAGCCTCGATAAAGAGCAGTTCCAGCATGCGCGCCAGCATGAACGCTTTTCCGGAGCGTTGCGCCTGGGCTTCATCCTTTAACAATCCGACCAGCAGCGAAAGACGCTTTTCATCACGCACAAACACAAGCCCGGGCAACAGTGAAACCAGCAAACCCGCATCGGGTGATTCAGACATGCAGTGACCGACCAACGCCAGCATTTCAGGGTCAGCATGGGGATCGCCAAGCCTGAAATGTCTCTCTGCCACTTCGATGGGAGTAGTGTTGACGCCTGGCGAAGCAGGGGGAACAAGGCTCGTCAACGCAAAGTTGTAGGCTGCGGGTATTAAAACAAAATCACCCGCATGCAGTGTAAGGGGCTCATCGCCTTCGCGCTCAAGGCGGCACGCCCCTTCAAGCACAGCGCAGTAAAAGGACAACCCCTCATCCGAGCGGCGGACCCGCCAGGCGCCCGCACCGGTCACCGTTTTTGTCAGCACCGCTTTGAGCTTTAACATAGCGATGGCTTCGGCTAACGGATCGCTCATTTCCGGACTCCTGCTAAAGAATGACGGACTTTTGAATATATATCGTCCGGTCGGGGGTGTCTATTATTTGCTCAGGCACAACACAAGCAGGAGTCAATATGAAAACGGTTATGATTACTGGCTGTTCATCCGGTTTTGGTCTCGAAACCGCACGTTATTTTCTTGAACAAGGCTGGAACGTGATTGCGACAATGCGCACACCGCAGGAGAGGCTTCTTCCTCATAGCGATCGTTTGCGCCTCTTAAGCCTCGATGTCACCTCTCAGCAGAGCATCGAGCGGGCTGTTTCAGACGCTGGCGACATTGATGTTCTGGTAAACAATGCCGGGGTAGGGATGTTAAACGCGCTGGAAGGCGTCTCCCCGGAGGCGGTGAGGGAAATTTTTGAAACCAACACGCTTGGCACTCTCGCCATGACCCGGGCCGTACTCCCACAGTTCAGACAACGTCGTTCAGGCGTGATTGTGAATGTCACTTCTGCGGTCACCCTTAAACCGCTACCGCTGCTTGCGGTCTACACCGCCAGTAAGGCGGCGGTTAATGCGTTCACTGAATCTCTGGCAATTGAGCTTGCGCCGTTTAATATCCGCGTGGGTCTGGTCCTGCCCGGACGTTCACCCGCAACCCGGTTTGGTGAAAATGCGCAACGGATCATGGGTTCGATTCCCGTGGAGTATGCCGCGTTGAGCGAGCGTGTCTTTCAGGGCATGCAGGATGCGCATGCAAGCGTAACCTTACCCGAGGATGTGGCAAAAGCCATCTGGCAGATGGCAAACGATCCAGATACGCCTGTCCGTTTGCCAGCCGGAGAGGATGCACGGCAGATGGCCGCTCAATTGATGTAAGTTTCCTGCAAAACCCACTCAGCAGGTTCAGCGGTTATCCGACATACTGATACCTGTTCCGGGCCATTTTATTGCAGGAGACCATTATCGGCGGCTTCCTCTCTGTGGCGGTAATGCTAACAACATTACTGCTCTTTAGCGTTCACGAGCCTGCGCACGCCGCGGACAAACTGGTGGTGGCCGCAGCCTTTTTGCAGGGTTCTGCTCCCTCCGATCCCCTTGCGCGCGCCCTGCAACGTTTTACCCAAATCGCCTCTTACCAGGTGATGGTGCGCTCCGTCTCCTCGCAGGACGAAACCAAAGTCATCCGCTATAGCTACCGTAAACCGGGTTATGTGCGGATGGATTTTTCCACGCCTCATGCCGGGGCGGTGCTCATCTATAACCCAGCCAGGGGCAACGTCAAACTGTGGCCCTTCGGCGCGGGGACATTTCCGGTGTTGAACCTGTCGCCCACGGATTCATTGATAACGGATGAAAATGGTCATCGGGTGGATCAATCCGACATTGGCGTGTTGCTGAATAACATTCGCCGTCTGCAACAGGGCGGCACAACCACTCTCTCCGGTGAAGAGACCGTTGCCGGGAAACCGGCGGTGCATCTGTCGGTGGTCGGCCCCGAAGGAAAGACCGTCGCTGCGGTTCATCGCTATGAGGTGTGGTTTGATAAGCACTCCGGATTGCCCATCAAAGTGGTCAGCTACGGGCTGGGGGGTAAATTACTGGAAACCGTGATGATGGAGGCCATGACCATCAACGTGCGTTTCCCTCCTGATTTCTTTGCACCCTGACGGGAGACGTGCGCTATGGCTGACTATCAGTTTTCCACCGTCTGGCGGGTTGAGGCTTCTGTACAGGAGGTCTGGGAGATCCTATGCCATCTGGATTTGTGGCCGGAATGGTGGGAAAGTCTGGAACAGATTATCGAGTTAAAGAAAGGAGATGTCCGGGGAATTGGCGCCCTGCATCGCTATACCTGGAAGGGCGCGCTCCCGTATCGCCTCACCTTTGATATCCATGTATTAACGATTCAACCTTTATGCCTGCTGGAAGGGGAAGCCAGCGGCGAGGTGGAAGGGCGTGGCGTGTGGTCTTTGACCGAACGGGGGAGGGAGACGATCGTCCGGTATGACTGGGATATCCGCACCAACGCCCGCTGGATGAACGTGCTTGCGCCGCTGGCGGGTCCCATTTTTCGCTGGAACCATGACAGGGTGATGCGCGACGGCGCAAAGGGTTTAGCCCGGCGATTAGGCAGGCGTGTCGAGGTATCTGTGGGTTAAAAGAGCCCAACCCTGCACGCCCGGAGCCTGGCTTAGTGCTCATCTTTAACGGTACCGGCTCGCTGAGGTGTTTTGCGCAGACTTTTTTGTTGCCGATCACGATGGTTTGTCTACAGGAACAGAAGGCATTAATGCCGCCATCAACAAAGTGCAGACGCAGCACCCCGGTTTCATCTTCACTCCGATAAATCCCTTTTAAACTGAAATCCCTGATATTGATATCCGGATTCAGCCACTGATGATAGTAGCTTGTCGCAGTTACACATAGTCCTCACCATTGAGTTGAATTGCTCAGAAAATATCTTGTGACACGAAGCGACAGATGCCCAGGGGCAAGACGTCTGCTATGAGCGAGAAGCGGACATAGCGGACAATGTATTCGCCAGCTACTCCCACGTAAAGTGTGCTTAAATCAAAAGGATCCATCTTAATAAAGTATAGTGAAGGCATGATACATTAGGGGATAAAGTTGCGAGTTCAAACAAATCGATTGTACCTTCGGCCTGTAATCTCATCAGACGTAAACGATCTATTCAAAATTTACGGTGATCCCGCTACGAACACTTTTAATCCTGCGGGACCATATCCGGACAGTGATCATGCAAAAATGGTTATGAATCGCTGGCTCGACCATTGGCAAACTCATGGGTTTGGAAACTGGGCAATTTCGCTTCTTACTAATCCTGAAAAAATCATCGGTTTTGGCGGGCTGGGAATTCGTAATTATGATGATATCGTTATCAATAATCTTGGATATCGCTTATCTACAGAGGCATGGGGGAAAGGCCTGGCCACAGAATTTGCCATATACGCGATAAAATTTGGATTTGATGATATTAAGTTAACCGAAATTTCAGCTGTTGTTCGAGAGAATCATCTGGCGTCACAGAAAGTGCTTCAGAAGTCGGGGTTAAGATATGTCAAAGAGATTCATGATGTTAAAGATGCACCTCCAAGCCTTCTGTATTCGATATCAGTGAATGAGTGGTTAAGAAATTTAGAAGTGAACGCATCCGTTTAAAATTCCCTTTCAAGTCCATTAGAGGATTTAACATACTTATCTGGACAACGTCCGCTTCTGGCACAAAGCGGACCCTTACTGAGTTAAGATTTAGTCCAGATACGTATCGTCTGCTTTAGCCGTCCAGGGCTAAATAAACCCATGGGTAACTACTATGCGCAATATTACTTTCAGCTATAACCCGAACATGATTTGTAATAAGCAGGAGAGGGTGAATAAGGGCACCTAATAGAGCCCGCGTAAAAAAAAGCGCTAATTAATCGCCTTAAGTCAAATTAACGCCGGTTAACAGATCCCCAGGCGCAACGTTATGTAAGTGGTTGTTAAGATTAATCTTAGAATGAGCGGCAATAAGAACTAATCATTAGAGATGCTAAATGTTTTGACGTAAATTCATTCGCAAAAATTATGTTACAAATCATGCGAATTTATTCACAACCAAGGACGTTTAGCTTATGGGGATCTTAAAACCTGGTTTATTACTGACCGCTTTTGTACTGACTGCATGTGGCGGCGGAGGCGGTGGTGGTGGCGGTGACAGTACGCCCCCGGTAACCACTGCGCCTGTGGAAACGGATAACGGCAACACGGGGACCACACCGGAAACGCCTGCCACCACACCGGAAACCCCTGCCTCGGCACCGGTCAGCCTGACCACCGGCGGTACCCTTTCTGGTTGGACCTACACCACCCCTGAGGGCCGTGAATATGTGATGCGCGGCACCGGGATCTCTGCGGGCCTGGTGCAAACCCAGCGGCTCACCCGTGACGACCGCACCCCGGTCTCCTCAACCTCATGGTGTTGTGGCCGTATGAGTTACACCACGTTCGGTACCTGGACACAGTATGAAAAAGGTCAGCATGAGGTCTTCTACACCGGGGATGCCACGCTCGCGGCTAACGTGCCAACCCAGGGCACTGCGACCTATGTGGGTCACGGTATGCGTGAAAATATCCTGAGCGATGCCAGCTTTAACATTGATTTTGCGGCGAAAACCATCAACGGCACCATTGCTGGAAATGATACCTTTGGTAGCGAAATTGCGATGCAGGGCAACATTGCCAACGGTGGTTTCACCGGCAATGCGCAATCCGGCGGGCAGGCGGGGACATTCACCGGACATTTCAATGGTCCCACGGCTGAAGAGTTAGGCGGTCTGGCGCAGTTTGCAGACACGACTAAAAACGCATCCTTTGGCGCGACACGTCAATAAATCGTTTTCCGGTCAGCCAGGCTGACCGGACCTTCAGATGGTAAGCCTTTCTATGAATATTTTGCGTACTGGCGCACTGAGTTTGCTGTGCCCGCTCAGCGTTGCGTTTGCTGCGCCGCCGGAAACCGACTCAATTCCTGCTGCTCCCCACTTTGAACGACTGACCACGCCGGAAAAGCGCACCGGGCCTGGCGATAAGACGCTGCATGTTACCAATGCGCAACTGGCGGAACAGCCAGAGCTGGCGATGGCGCTGCTCGATCAGGCCATTCGTGAAGAAAAGTGGCCGATGGTTCGTGCCATTTTACCTGTCTATGCGGCGTCACCCAATCCGGATTCAACCCTGATTCATTTTGCAAAAGCCGGTCTGGCGCGCAGTCAGGGGCATTATGCAGAGGCGATCGAACACTATCGCGCTATTCTGAGTCCGCATCCTGATTATGCTGCGGTGCGTCTGGATTTAGCGCGGGCCATGTTTGAAAACCGGCAGTTTGACGCGGCTGATTATCAGTTTCGTCGTGTGTTACAAAGCAATCCGCCTGAGAATGTTCAGCAGGTCATTGCACAATATCTTGAGCGTATTCAGAAAGGCAGCGCATTAACGGGTTCATTCAGCGTAAGCTATCTGAATGACAGCAATGTGAATAATGCGTCATCGGGTAAAACCATTCGGGTTGGCGATCGTCTGTTTATTCGTAATAAAGATAGTTTCCCTCAGCGTGGGGAAGGTTTCTGGTTCAATGGCGCATTACAAAAAGATGTTCAACTCTACGATCAGCATGGCTTGCGATTTCTGGGTACGGTAAACGGAAAGAGTTACTGGAATAACCATGATTTTGATGATATTACCACCCGTGCTTATGCTGGCTATCAATGGCGTAATTTCCGGCAACAATTCGCGCTGTTACCTTTTTATGAAAAAAGATGGTATGGCACCGAGGCCTATTCTTCTGGGCCTGGCGTCCGCGCCGAATACAGTTATTTACTTACGCCCACTTGGCAGGTGAGTCAGGCGCTGGAATATCAGAAACTGGATTATGATAATGAAGATTATCGATTCCTGCGCGGGCAAAATCGTTACTCTTCCACAACCCTTTCCCATGCCTTCAGTAACCGGGTGTCAGGATTTGCCGGCTTCGATCTGCTCGATCAGCAGACCTTTACTCGCAGTGAATCTAACCATCGGGTAGGTTTGCGCAGCGGGGTGCAGGTGGATATGCCCTGGCAGCTCTCTTTTGCCGCCACCACGGCCATTGCCAGACGCAATTACCAGGCCGACAGTGATATCTTCTCGACGCGACGGAAAGATAACGAACAGATCTATAATCTCTCGCTCTGGCATCGCGACCTCTATTTCTTTGGGGTGATGCCGAAACTGAATTTCACTTATAAGCAGGTCGATAGCAATATCGATTTCTATGATTATCGACAGAGGAATGTCACGCTTTCTCTGGATAAGAATTTTTAACAGACGATTGCCAGGCCATTTTACTGAGTATGCAGAGTAAGTCTGATACGAAAGGATGAAATTAACATGAAAAGCACGCTTCGGCGTGTTTTTTATTTTATAGGTTGGTAAAAGTTCACCGTGGATGCTAACTTTTTTGAGCGGCATTCAGGTGTTTTTTTTAAACAATTAGCCTTTGATTGCATAATGATAAATACGAAGAAAGTATGAGATTTTAAATTTGTCGGTACTTTTTTATTTATTTTTTAGCTATCGCATTTTCGTCATCTTTTAGCCACGAATAAATGCAAAGCTCACGTTAAAACAGAGATAAAGGGATAGCTATGCTCAGAGTTTCCTGCCCCTCTTGCGTTATTAATCCCTTGCGTTCGGGACGATATTTATTAATGGTGAGCATGTTATTCCCGACATGGGTATACGCCGGGATGTCGACCTACGACGAACTTATAATTCAGGCACGGGATGGCGACCGCCAGCCTTTATTGCAATACCTTGCCGTTCGGGAAAAGCAGACACAATTAACGGCAGGGGAGATTGCTGACTGGCTTCAGGTTTCCTCATGGGCCAATAATGATGCTGAGACGCTGGCGGTATGGGAGCGTTATCGCCAACACATGGCCATCCCTGCCAGAGGGCAGGTCGCTGCCGCCCGCGCGCTGCGTAACCAAAAGCAGTGGAATGCTTCGCTGGCCGTCTGGGAAAGCGTTCTGCAAGATGAGCCCGGCAATAGCGACGCCCGCACCGGCTGGATAATGACGCTCGCAGATGCCCATCGCAACGAGCAGGCCGTCACCGAAGCCCGGCGCTGGGCAGACGAGGAGCCGGGGCCAGAGAGAGAGGCCCTGCTGGCTTATGTTTATCATGCTCAGGGGAAAAACTGGGATTCAGTACTGGCGGCCAGCCACCTCGATACCGATTCAGACCGCAACAAAAATGTGGTGCCCACGCTGTTGGCTGCGATGTCGGCCAGCCGCATTGCTGGCCCTGCGCTGACCCTTTCAGAACGCTTTCCGCAGCCTGATGCCATTACACGTCAACTTGAACTGGATGCGGCGGCGCAAACCGTCCGCGCTGCGTTCACGCCCACCCGCAATGAAGAAGAACGATTTCTGGTTGCAGATAAAGCACTGGCTCGCTATGACGCGCTGATTGCCGAGTGGAAAAAAGATCCCGAGGCGCAAGCTGATGTGCGACGCGCCAGAATTGATCGGCTGGGCGCGCTGGTTGTTCGTAAACATATGGATAAAGCGATTGCCGAATTTGAATCGCTCGAGGCGGACGGAACGCCTGTTCCTGACTACGCCAGAAGATGGGTCGCATCTGCCTATCTTGCGCAGAAGCAGCCGGACAAAGCCGAGTCGCTGCTTGAAAGCATCTATTTTCCGCGTGGCTCGACCCTGGCATCCACGCCGCTGACCATGGACGATCAACAGGAACTGCTCTATGCCCGTCTCGATAACAACCATTTCGACGAAGCGAAGCAGCAACTGGATGACTACAGCAAAGAGAGCCCTTATCTGAGAAAGATCTATGGTTCTCCCACACCGCAGCCCAATGACAACTGGCTGCTGGCCAGAACCTTACAAACCGAATATCTGGTGGCCGTGAATGATTTGCCCGCAGCCGAGAAGCATGCGGAGCGGTTGGCGCGCACAGGATCGGGTAACCAGGCACTGCGTATTGCCTATGCCTCAGTGCTGCTGGCGAGAGGATTACCGCGTGCCGCAGAGCGCGAACTTAAGCTTGCCGAAGTCATTGAACCCAGCAACCTGACCCTGGAAAGGCAACAGGCATGGACGGCCATGGAGCTACAGGAGTGGCAGCAGGCCGAGGAACTCACAAAAGATGTGGTCACCCGCAGCCCGGATGATGCCGCCACGTTGCAGCTCGAACGACTGATGGCGGTGCATAACAAAGCGGAACTGCGGATAGCCGGGTCTCAGGGCATCTCATCCGACAATCCGGTCAGTGGCAAAGATGATTTTACCCTCAACACTGCGCTTTATAGCCCACCTGTTAACCAAAACTGGCGACTGTTTACCGGCTACAACTTTGCCCGCGGCGAGTTTGAGGAGGGGAAGGGAATAAGCCGGGACCTGCTGGCGGGCGCGGAATGGACGTCAAGGAATAGCTGGGCCGAAATGGAGATCTCCGGGCGCAACGATAACACCGATCAGAAAATCGGCGGACGCCTCTCCGGTTGGTACGATTTCAGCGACAACTGGCGGGTCGGAGGCTCGGCGGAGCGGTTATCCCGTAACACGCCACTGCGTGCCCTGCGCAATGGGGTAAACGCCAACGGTGGCGATCTCTGGGTACGCTGGTATCAGAACGAACGACGCGAATATCAACTTTCGCTTTCCGGTGCCCATTTCACCGACGGCAACGATCGACTGGAGTACGGCATCAGCGGTAAAGAACGCCTCTGGACGTCGCCACGTTTTACGCTGGATTTTATCCCTGGCATCGGCGGCAGCCACAACAGCAAAGAAGATGTGCCTTATTACAACCCCAAACGTGATGTTTCGGCGGTGGCAGGGCTGCGCGCCGAACAGGTGCTGTACCGCCATTACGACACGGTCTGGAAGCAGCAGTTTGAAGCGGGGGCGGGCGGTTACTGGCAAAAAGGGCACAGCGCTGGGGCCATCAATCAGTTTGGTTACGGGCAACGTATTCAATGGAATAACGTAGTGGATGCCGGGGTGAAACTGACCTGGGATAAGCGTCCTTACGACGGGAAGCGGGAGCGCAATATTGCCCTCGCATTTGATCTGAATGTCAGGTTTTAAGGGCGCATCATGATGAAACGATGGCTTCTCGCCGCGAGGGTAATCGTCGGGTGGATGATGATGAGCATGTGTGCACTGGCCGCGGCACCACGTTATCTTCCTCCCGCCGAACGGCCGGCGCTCTATGCGGACCAGCCCTGGCCCAAAAACAGCTTTCTTGTGCTGGCCTGGCACGACGTGGAGGATGGCGCCGCCGATCAGCGCTATCTCTCTGTGCGCACCAGCGCCCTGAACGACCAGTTTGCCTGGCTGCATGATAACGGCTACCAGCCGATTAGCGTGCAGCAGGTGCTGGATGCCCATGCAGGAAAAAGCACCTTGCCGGAAAAGGCGGTGATGCTGACCTTTGATGATGGATACAGTAGCTTCTCGACGCGCGTTCTGCCGCTGCTTCGGTTATTCAAATGGCCTGCTTTGTGGGCGCCTGTCGGCAGTTGGGTGGATGCACCGGAACATTCGCTGGTGGATTTTGGCGGACTAAAGACGCCGCGGGAAAAATTTGCCACCTGGAAGATGGTACGCGAGGCCAGCGAGTCGGGGCTCGTGGAAGTGGGTGCGCACACCTGGGCATCCCATTACGGTCATCAGGCCAATCCGCAAGGCAGTCAGGAGCCCGCAGCCGCTAACCGTTTCTACGATAAAACCAGCGGGCAGTACGAAACGGATGCGCAGTTTGAAAAGCGTATAAATGCCGACCTGGCGCGCATTTCGGGCAAAATCAAAGAGGTCACCGGGAAAGCACCGCGAGCCTGGGTCTGGCCCTACGGTGCGGCGAGCGGGACAACGCTGAAGCTCGCGCATCAGCAGGGCTACCAGATGGCTTTCACCCTGAACCAGGGGCTGGCGAATGCCGCCAGGCTGGAAGATATTCCCCGGGTGCTGATTTCCAATAACCCTTCGCTGCGTAGCTTCGCCAGCCAGATAGCTCAGGTCAGAGAACCTGAAAACATGCGGGTTATGCATATCGATCTCGACTATGTGTACGACAAAAATCAGGCTCAACAACGTAAAAATATCGATCTGCTCATCCAGCGTGTTTTCGATATGAAGATCACCCATGTCTTCTTACAGGCCTATGCCGATCCGAAAGGGGACGGCAACGTCAATGCGCTCTATTTCCGCAGTCGCTGGCTACCGATGCGGGCGGATCTGTTTAACTTCGTTTCCTGGCAGTTGCAGACCCGTGCCGGGGTGAAGGTTTACGCCTGGATGCCGGTACTGGCGTTTGGGTTAGACCCCTCGGTGCCTCGCGTGGCGGCGTGGTCGCCAGACAACGGGCGCATTGCGCCAGATAACCGCCATTATCTGCGCTTATCGCCCTGGAATGCGGTTGCCCGGCAGAGAATCAACGACATCTACGAGGATCTCGCGCGCCATGCCAACTTCAGCGGCATCCTGTTCCATGATGACGCTTTTTTGACTGACTTTGAGGATGCCTCCCCGGATGCACTCAAAGCCTATCGTGCAGCAGGCTTCCCGGATAACCTCGCGGAGATCCGCGCCAACCCGCAACTGCTGGCGCGCTGGACGCGCTTTAAAAGTCGCGCCCTGATTGATTTTACCCGACAGCTCACGCAAACCGTGCGTGCCGTGCGCGGCCCGCAGATCAAAACTGCCCGCAACATTTACGCCATGCCGGTGCTGGATCCGCAGAGCGAAACCTGGTTTGCGCAGAATCTGAATGATTTTCTCAGCACCTACGACTGGACAGCGCCGATGGCGATGCCGCTGATGGAAAATGTCCCGGTCAACGATGCCAATGCCTGGCTGGACAGACTCGTCGGGCGGGTCGCCCGTATCCCTGGCGCACTGGATAAAACGGTTTTTGAACTTCAGGCCCGGGACTGGCGTAAGGGGGCAGGGCAGGACGCTATTAGCGGTGAAATGCTTAACGGGTGGATGCGGCAGCTCAAGATGAGCGGTGCCGGAAACTATGGCTACTACCCGGACGATTTCATTAACGATCAACCCCGGATGGCAGAGATCCGTTCTGCTTTTTCCTCCTACTGGTATCCGCAAAAATGACCGATCGCCTCATCGCCTTCCTGATCCTTTGCCTGATGTTCAGTTTTCCGCTCGGCGTGGCGGTGATTTTTACCGGTGAAGTGATCCTTAATTTCGTCTTTTTCTGGCCGCTGTTTATGTCGGCTCTCTGGATAAGCGGTGGGCTTTATTTCTGGCTTCACCGCGAGCGCCACTGGCCATGGGGGCCGGGCACACCGCCACCTACACTCGCAGGCAATCCGCTGATTTCCATTCTTGTGCCGTGCTTTAACGAAGGGCTGAATGCACGTGAGACTATCGAAGCGGCGCTGGCGCAACGTTATGAAAATATAGAAGTGATTGCTATCAATGACGGTTCTATAGACAACACTGCAACCGTACTGGACCAGTTAGCGAGTAAATATTCGCGGCTGCGGGTGATTCATCTGGCGGAAAATCAGGGCAAAGCGGTCGCCCTGCAGGCAGGTGCCGCGGCGGCGCGCAGCGACTTTCTGGTGTGTATTGATGGGGATGCGCTGCTGGACAGAGATGCGGCGGTGTATATGGTCGCACCGCTGCTCAATCACCCTCGCGTGGGGGCCGTGACCGGTAATCCGCGTATCCGTACCCGTTCAACGTTGATTGGGCGAGTCCAGGTGGGGGAATTTTCATCTATCATCGGCCTCATCAAGCGTACCCAGCGCGTCTATGGTCAGGTCTTTACCGTTTCCGGTGTCATTGCCGCTTTTCGCCGTCGCGCCCTGGCAGAGGTGGGGTACTGGAGCCCGGATATGATCACGGAAGATATTGATATCAGCTGGAAGTTACAACTGCGCCATTGGTCAATTTTCTTCGAACCTCGTGCGCTGTGTTGGATTTTGATGCCCGAGACGCTGAAAGGGCTCTGGAAGCAGCGTCTGCGCTGGGCGCAAGGGGGCGCGGAGGTGTTTATTGTCAACATGCGTCGCTTGTGGAGCTGGGAGTACCGGCGCATGTGGCCGCTGTTTCTTGAGTTTTGTATGTCAACCGCATGGGCCTTTGCCTATGCCGTCAGCATTCTGCTGTTTCTCATCGGGCTGCTTATTCCGATGCCCGAGTCTTTATATGTTCAGCACCTTTTCCCACCGGCTTTTACTGGCCTGATGCTGGGCGTGGTCTGTCTGTTGCAGTTCGCGGTCAGTCTGTTTATTGAGAGACGCTACGAGAAAGGTATTGCGGCGTCACTGTTCTGGGTTATCTGGTTTCCGGTGGTGTACTGGATGTTGAGCCTGTTCACTACGCTTGTGGCTTTCCCGAAAGTCATGCTGCGCCGCAAACGCAGCAGAGCTCGTTGGGTGAGTCCCGATCGCGGTATTGGGAGATTAAAACCATGATCCAACCTTTAATTTTTACTGAACAACGGCTGTTTCCACGCGCGCTGGATCTGCTGTTAACCATCGTTGCCTGGCTGGGGTTTAGCTGGCTCATTTACAGAGGTCTGATAAGCGCGATTGAACATGATCCCTTTCTGGGGACGAGGCCGTTCTACACCACGCTCAGCACGTTGAGTATCTACCTGCTGGTGGCCTGTCTTATCGATCTGGCGCTGATCGGCTGGGCAAAATACAACCAGCTGCGCTTTCGTGTTGAACGCCGTAAGCGTCGGCCTGGGCTTGAGCGCCATGAAGTGGCGGCAAGTTTCAATATCACCCCCGAACTGGCGCTCATGATGAATCAGGCCCAGGTTTTTACTCTCGCCCATTATGATACGGGGGCAATTGACCGCGTGTGGATGGCGAAAATCCTCGCTGACGTGCGGAGCGAGTAACGAAAACCTGCCGGTCATTCTGGATGTTTACTGGCAGGTTTTTATGGATTGTCTGCGGCTCGCTGACGACGTTAAGTTGTATTAGCGCAAAAAGGCCAGCCCGGAAATGCCAGGTGGCTTAAGATTAAAAAGGGTGTATGGCGGGATACACTTTATTTTTGCAAGTTGCGGTCAGGCTGACCCTTGCCGAAACGCTCGGGCTGGCATTACTTTACAAATTGCCGCTTGCCCGCTGGCGACTCGCTCACTATCCTCATTGCCCATGACTATCCTGACCGGTCCGACTCAACATAAAAACAGGCAACTGAGAGCCATCGCGCTGCTTTTCGTTGCCTGCGTTGTCATGCTGATCTGTCTGACCCAGCGGGCCGCTATCCTGCATCACATGCAGGTCAAAGCCGCCACGCTCTCGTTGAGTGCTGAACATAGCCCGCAGGAACTTTCCTCCCCAGGGTTGTCACCCTGCGAATTGAGCGCCCACTCGCTGCTCTCCGCCCAACCCCTTCATTTTGATAACCTTCTGCTGTTACCCGGTCTGCTGGTGCTCGTTTTAGCGGTGCTGATCAAAATCAGCGTCCTGCCGAGGCCAGTGATCCTGTTCCGTCCTCCGCTCCTTCGAATACATCTTAAGAACTGTGTTTTCCGTGAATGACTGACATGGCTGTACCTGTTTAGTCAATTTTTCACGGAGAAAACTATGAAAACGCTTTTCAGGAGCCTGTGGTTCCTGTTGTTCAGCCTGTCCGCGGCCTGCGCTGCGGTACCGGGCTGGCCGATGACGCCTGACAATGCCCACGCTCAGGTGCAGGTCTGGCACGATGCGCCAGCAGACGGCAAAGTTCGCCTGCTGCTGGATGTTACCCCTGATGAAGGGTGGAAAACCTACTGGCGAACCCCCGGCGACGGCGGCTTTCGGCCGGTAATAGAGTGGGCGTCGCAGGCCACTACCCAGTGGCACTGGCCGCGTCCCGTGCGCTTTACTTCCGCTGGCTTTAGCTCGGTCGGCTACGACCGTCGGGTGGTGTTTCCGCTGGAAATCACCACTGATGAGGTGCAGCGTTTGCGCGGGAAACTGACGCTTTCGCTGTGCAGTAACCTCTGCGTGGTTAACACATTCCCGCTGGATATCAATCTTGCCGCCGGTCCGTCGGCGGACTTTGCCAGCGCCTGGGATGAGGCGATGCGGGCGGTTCCTGCGACACACGGCGCGATAGCGGTTAAATCCGTCGCCACGGATCGCGACACCCTGACGGTGAAACTGACCTCGCCGCAAGGCTGGTCCCGGCCCGAACTCTTCACCGATAACCCGACGGAGGCGACGCTTGCCCCGCTTCAGACAGCGGTTCAGGGTGACACCCTGACCGCACGGTTTAGCGTCAGCAACAGCCAGGGAGAGCCGCTGGCGGCCAATGGTTTGCAGCAGATCGCGCTGCTGGTCAGCGACGGCGCGCAGAGCCAGCAGCTTACGGTTGAGCTCAGCCCCGGTCCCTCCACCACGCTCTGGCAGATCATGGCCGTGGCGCTGGTGGGTGGCCTGATCCTCAACCTGATGCCCTGTGTGCTGCCGGTACTCGGAATCAAGCTCGCGTCGCTGATGACCCTGGCAGAGAGCACGCGACGCCAGACACGGCTGCGTTTTCTGGCGACGGCGGCCGGGATCATCTTCTCGTTTCTGGTGCTGGCGGCGGTCGTTACCGGCCTGCGGCTGTCCGGGGCCTGGATTGGCTGGGGCTTTCAGTTCCAGAATCCGTGGTTTATTGGCGCGATGGTGCTGGTGACGTGGATCTTTTGTTTCAGCCTTGCGGGCCTGCTGGAAATCCGCCTGCCTTCCACGCTCACCACCCGGCTGGCTACCGCCGGTGGGAACGGCATCGGCGGGAGTTTCCTGGAAGGCGCGTTTGCGACCCTGCTCGCCACGCCCTGTACGGCACCGTTCCTCGGTACTGCCGTGACCTTCGCGTTAGCGGCGCCTGTCCATCAACTGTGGCTGGTCTTTTTGGTGCTGGGTATCGGGATGAGCCTTCCCTGGCTGGCGATCGCCATGGCCCCCGGCGTGGCGCGCTGGCTGCCGAAGCCCGGCCCCTGGATGGGCAAACTGCGTCTGGTGCTGGTGCTTCTGATGCTGGGCTCCTGCATCTGGCTGATGTCGCTGCTGGTCAAAGAGTGTGGCGCGCGATATGTGTTGATTGGCGGCGGCCTGATGGTGGCGTTGTTCCTCTACCGCTGCGCAAAGACCATGCCGCATCACAGAGAGAATCTGCGCAGTCTGGCGTTTGGCGTGCTGTTTGGCGCCGGGCTGTATGCGTTTCTGGCCCCGCAACCCCAGGGGAAGGAGGATTCTCCCCTCAACTGGCAGCCGCTGAGTGAGGCCGCGCTCAGCGAGGCGCTGGCTGCCAGAAAGCGCGTGCTGGTGGATATCACCGCTGACTGGTGCCTGAACTGCCGGGTTAATGAGGTTATGGTGCTTCATCGCCCTGAGGTGGTGACGGCTTTAAACCGCGACGACGTGGTTCTGTTGCAGGGCAACTGGAGCCAGCCCTCGGCGGAAATCGAGCAGTTCCTGAGGCGCTACGGCGCCAGCGGTATTCCCTTTAACGCCATTTTTGGTCCTTCACTGCCGCAGGGGCATGTTCTGCCCTCCCTGCTGAGCAAAGAGGCATTACTGACCGCACTGGCGAAGGCCGGGGCGGCTACACCATCTGATTTTACTGAGGAAAAATAATGAAGAAGATCCTGTCCCTGTTGATTCTGACGTTCAGCGCCGCCACGCAGGCGCAGCCCGCTGATTTACCCGAACCTGTTAAGCAAATCCAGAAGCAGGGTATCGAAATCATCAAGCCGTTCAGCGCGCCCGGCGGCGTAGAAGGCTGGCTGGGCAAATATCAGGACATGGGCGTCACGCTCTATCTCACGCCGGATAAAAAACATGTTGTTTCAGGCTATATGTATGATGCCCAGGGCAATAACCTGAGCGAGAAGATCATCAACGAGGAGATCTATATTCCCGCCGGGCGCGAAATGTGGAAACAGCTCACCGCCGCGCCGGGGATTAAAGAGGGCAGCGCGGATGCGAAATGTCAGGTGGTGGTGTTCGCCGATCCTTTCTGCCCCTACTGCAATAAGTTCTGGCATCAGGCGCAGCCGTTTATCAAGGATAAAAGCATCAGCACCACAACCCTGCTGGTGGGCGTGATCCGCCCGGACAGCGCGCAGTATGCGGCGGCCATCCTCTCCGCGAAGGATCCGGCTAAAGTGTGGTATGACATGGAGAGCAGCGACGGCAAAACCAAACCGGCGCTGACGAGTAATACGCCGCCTGCGGTGTTTAAGCAGATAGAGCATAACCAGCAGCTGATGACGCAGCTGGGGGCCAGCGGTACGCCTGCCATTTATTACCTGAATAAAGATCGCACCCTGCAGCAGCTCGTCGGCTTGCCGGATGCTAAGCAGATGGCCGATCTGGTGGCCTGTAAATAAGCCACTCCGGTTATTAACCTGAACCATAGTCTCAACCGTTGTGCCGGTAAGCACCTTGATTTGTTCGAAAAATCATTGATACTGTATTTATATACAGTTAAACGGATTTGAGACTATGCTATTCACCTTCCCGCGCATTGCTGCGTTCGTTAAAGGGCGCAAATAATCATGTTTGCGCTTGTCGATGTGAACAGTTTCTATGCTTCGTGCGAGACGGTGTTTCGCCCGGATCTGAAAGGGCGCCCGGTGGTGGTGCTGTCGAATAACGATGGCTGCGTGATTGCCCGCAGCGCCGAGGCGAAAGGGCTGGTGACGATGGGGGCGCCTTATTTCAAACAGAAAGAGATCTTCCGCCGCCACGGGATTGTCGCCTTCAGCAGTAACTATGAGCTGTATGCTGACATGAGCCATCGGGTGATGACCACCCTGGAAGAGCTCACGCCGCGGGTCGAGATCTACTCGATTGATGAGGCGTTTTGCGATCTTACGGGGGTCAGCAACTGCTACAATCTGGACGCCTTTGGCCGCGAAATCCGCCGAACGGTACTGCAACATACACACCTCACCGTCGGGGTAGGGATTGCGCCCACCAAAACCCTCGCCAAGCTGGCGAACTTTGCGGCAAAAAAATGGCAGCGGCAGACCGGCGGCGTGGTCGATTTATCCGGCGTTGAGCGTCAGCGCAAGCTGATGGCGGCGCTGCCCGTCGAAGAGGTATGGGGCGTCGGGCGACGGTTGAGTAAAAAGCTCAATGCGATGGGCATTCATACCGTGCTGGATCTGGCGAACACTCCCACCGCCCTGATCCGCAAGCATTTCAGCGTGGTGCTGGAACGCACCGTTCACGAGCTGCGCGGCGAGTCCTGCCTGGGTTTTGAGGAGCATGTTCCCCACAAGCAGGAGATTATCTGCTCCCGCTCGTTCGGCGAGCGGATCTCAGACTATGAGGCGATGCGCCAGGCCATCTGTAGCTATGCTGCCCGCGCCGCCGAGAAGCTGCGGGCCGAGCACCAGTACTGCCGGTTTATTTCGGCTTTTGTGAAGACCTCGCCGTTTGCGCTGAACGAGCCTTACTACGGCAATAGCGCCTCCGTCAAACTGCTGACGCCAACCGAAGACAGCCGGGACATCATTAACGCGGCGACGCGCTGTCTGGATCTCATCTGGCGAGAGGGGCTGCGCTACCAAAAAGCGGGCATCATGCTGGGGGATTTTTTCAGCTCGGGCGTCGCGCAGCTTAATTTATTTGATGAAAATCCGCCGCGCCGCAATAGCGAAAAGCTGATGGCTCTCGTCGACAAATTAAATGAGCAAGGGCGCGGAACAATCTGGTTTGCGGGGCAGGGAATAGAGCAGCAGTGGCAAATGAAAAGGGAGATGTTGTCCCCGCGATATACCACACGTTTTTCGGATTTACTGCGCGTTAAATAAATCGCTTTCACCAAAATAGTGCAAAGCCTGAACGTAAATATTTGTCGAACAGGAAAGATATATCCCTGGACGATCAATAATTGCGCTATGGTGGTGGCTCTACACACCTGCCCGGAGGGGCTATTCCCAACATAAAATTTGAGTGCCCGGTTTGCATGAGCAAGCGGTTTCGTTTTACCTCTTTTAGCCCTACGCAAACCCAACCTCATGGTGCTGTCTGTTCCGTCTGTGGAACCCGACTCACCGCACACTCATGCGTGCCAATGCCAAAAAGAAGACGTTGGCCAAAACAGGTGGTTTAAGTGTTAAAGGGGGGCTAATTCTGGCCCTCCCGATAAATGATTTTGCCGCTACGTTGACGACATTTTATATTAACTGCCGTTTCGTTATTTCTGAAAAAATAGCGGGCTTTATTTTTACGGCTCGCTTATTTTATTGATTAATTCTGGCCCCTGATTTTTTACGTTTCCCACCGCCCGGGTGACAGGATGCCAGTGGAAATCATCTGCGGGAACGGCGCCGCTCTGCGCTATCTCTTCAGCTTCTTTGCTGCTTACCGTCTCGCGAAGCCATTCACGTGCCGCCTGCGGCGTCAGCACCAGCGGTCGTCGGTCGTGAATATCCACCAGCCCTTTATCCGCTGCCGCGGTCACAATCAGGAATCCTTCCGCTTCATCCCCGCGCTCGAACGGCGTACTGCCGATCGCGGCCATAAAGATGGGCTGTCCATCGGCACGGTAGATAAAGTAGGGCTGTTTTTTCTCTCCCTCTTTTTTCCACTCGAACCAGCCGTCGGCAAAGACAATCGCTCGGCCATGGTTCCATAGCGGTTTAAACATCCGGCTGCTGGCGGCGGTCTCCTGCCGGGCATTGATCAGCGGGGCTTTATCCCACCAGCCAGGGGCGTAACCCCAGAATACCGGGTCGAGATGCAACAGATCGTCGCGCTCGCTGAGCAGCAGCACTTTGGTGCCGGGCGCAACGTTATAGCGCCCGATGGGTTCCGGGTCGTAGGGGATGTCGCAGTCTGCTTCATCCGCCAGAAAAGCAAGATACTCTTCCCGGGTCTGGGCCTGGGCGAAACGTCCGCACATAGTTACCTCCGGTGGTTTTTCTTAAGTATAGAGGGTGAATTTCCCGGAACTGTAACCTCAGCGGCGGACGGTTGTGCTAAAAGCGATTAACGCGTCACCACCACATCGGTAAAGGTGAAGCGTTTTGGTTGCCCGTCGGCGTGATAGCCGATGCGCAGCGTGCTGGCCGGTAACCGAAATACGAGTAGATGGAATAACACCAGAATCAGGCGTATTGATGGGAATATCTACCGGGATGATGCTGCGTCAAGCATCGGGCATCTCCGGCGGGTTTAAGACCCCTCCGGATGACAAAATCCATCGACTAACTGCTTCAGAAGGCAAATAAGCCCGGCCAAAATCAGCACAAAGGCCAGCGCGGTGAATAAAACAATCGTCATCCTCGACTCCATGTTCTCAGTTTTGTTTGGTAAAAATCTTAGATCGCATTTTTCATTTGTCATTATCTTCCGGGTATTTTTCTTATTGCTGGCAGATTCGATGCCGGTCAGAAGCGGACATATCCAGGATGAGGCCCTATAATCCTCCACGCCTGAAAACCTTCTGCTCTGAGGATCCCAGATGACGACCTTTCATCAACTTACGGCCACCAGCCTGCGCGGTCAGCCCATTTCTATGGCCGACTATGCGGGGAAGGTTGTGCTGGTGGTGAACACTGCCAGCCAGTGTGGCTTTACACCCCAGTACGCTGGTCTTGAAAAACTCTACAAGAAGTATGCCGACCAGGGGCTGGTGGTGCTGGGTTTCCCCTGCAATCAGTTCGGTAAGCAGGAGCCTGGCGGCGCGGACGACATTGCCCAGACCTGTCACGTCAATTACGGCGTCAGCTTCCCGATGTTCGGGAAAGTGGAGGTCAATGGCGCAACAGCGCATCCTCTGTTTCGTTATCTGAAAGAGGCGTTGCCCGGCGTACTGGGGGGACGAATCAAGTGGAATTTCACCAAGTTCCTCATCGGACGCGACGGCAAGCCGCTCAAACGTTTTGCACCGATGACCACCCCGGAGAAAATGGAAGCCGCTATCGTCGCTGCACTTGAAAGCTGATTAATGCAGGCGAACCAGAGAGATGAGAGGGGAAAAGCCGGGCGCGCTGCGCTTGCCCGGCCTGAAGACTTATCGCGCCGCCAGCTCCCGGCGGATAATCTCTGCTCCTGCGCTTAACGCATTGAGCTTGCCGTTAGCCACCTGACGGGACAGCGGGGCCATTCCGCAGTTGGTCGACGGGTAGAGCTTGTCGGCATCCACAAACTGCAGCGCTTTGCGCAGCGTAGCGGCCACTTCCTCTGGCGTCTCGATGGTGTTGGTTGCCACATCAATGGCGCCGACCATCACCTTTTTACCGCGGATTAGCTCCAGCAGATCCATCGGCACGCGCGAGTTGTGGCACTCCAGCGAGATGATATCGATATTCGAGGTCTGCAGTTTGGGGAACGCCTCTTCGTACTGGCGCCACTCTGAACCCAGCGTTTTCTTCCAGTCGGTGTTGGCTTTGATGCCATAGCCGTAGCAGATGTGGACAGCGGTTTCGCACTTCAGCCCTTCAATGGCGCGCTCCAGAGCGGCGATCCCCCAGTCATTCACCTCATCAAAAAAGACGTTAAAGGCGGGTTCGTCGAACTGGATAATATCGACCCCGGCCGCTTCCAGCTCTTTGGCCTCCTGGTTGAGAATTTTTGCAAACTCCCAGGCCAGTTTTTCCCGGCTTTTGTAGTGGTTGTCATAGAGCGTGTCGATCATGGTCATCGGACCCGGCAGCGCCCATTTGATCGGCTGGGTGGTGAGCTGGCGTAAATATTTCGCATCATCAACGAACACTGGCTTCTGACGGGCCACGGCGCCGACCACGGTCGGCACGCTCGCATCATAGCGGTTACGGATTTTAACCACCTCGCGTTTCTCAAAATCGACGCCGCTGAGGTGCTCGATAAAGGTGGTGACAAAGTGCTGGCGCGTTTGCTCACCGTCACTGACGATGTCGATGCCAGCCCGCAGCTGATCGTCGAGGGACAAACGCAGCGCATCCTGTTTACCGGCGAGCAATTCTTCGTTATGCAATTTCCACGGCGACCAGAGGGTCTCCGGCTGCGCCAGCCAGGAGGGTTTCGGCAGGCTGCCGGCAGTGGAGGTGGGGAGCAATGTTTTCATAACAGGTGACCTTATTGTTTTAATTGAATCAACGCGCGTACTGAGCAGACCATTGCTCAAGAAGAGTTTTGTACGGTTTGATAAAGTGTTTCTCGGTAAATTTCCCCTGCTCAATCGCCAGCTGGCTACGCTCTTCGCGGTCGTAAACAATTTTGGTCAGGGAGTGATCCTCGTTAGTCAGGCTGGGCTGGTAACAGTGCCCGGCGACCGAATTCGCGTTGTAAATCTCAGGGCGATAAATCTTCTGGAATGTCTCCATCGTACTGATGGTGCCGATAAGCTCCAGGAAGGTGTAGTCGCTCAGCAAATCGCCGGTGAAGAAAAACGCCAGCGGCGCGGCGCTGTGTGGCGGCATAAAGTAGCGCACCTGCAGGCCCATCTTTTTGAAGTACGCTTCTGTTAACGAAGAGCCCTGTTGCTGGTACTCAATGCCTAAAACAGGATGGGCATTACCGATGCGGTGATAGACATTTTTATTGGAGACGCTGAGGCAGATAACCGGCGGCTTGCTGAAATTGGCCTGATATTCATCGGAATTAACGAAGTGCTTAAAGATATTGCCGTGCAGTTCGCCAAAATTAGCCGGAATGGTGAAGGTCGTCTGCTGTTTATTATGATCCGGCAGAAGAACGCTGAAATCGTAATCCCGGACATAAGAGGAGAAGTTATTCCCGACGATCCCTTCTATGCGTTCGTTGGTTTTTTTATCAATGATGTTGGTTTTTAAGATTTCAATCGCCGGGAAGGTGGCGTGATTGTCTTCTCCCGCGATATTCATCTCTACGGAGATGATGTCCAGCTCTACGGAATAACGATCGCCGTTCGGGTTATCCCAGTGCGCTAACGCATTGAAACGATTGTCAATCATCACTAACGTATTGCGCAGGTTCTGCTGACGGCTTTCCCCGCGGGCGAGGTTGGCAAAGTTAGTGGTGATCCGCGTGTTTTCGGATGGGTTGTAATTTTCATCGAAACGACTGTGGGTAATCGTGAAGGTGAAAGCGTTATTCATGGTGATGTTTCCCGGCTCTGACATAAAGACTGAAATCCCCTCGCGGTTACAGAAGTCAGTCTGTATGTTGCTAATACGTTAATATGGCTTAAGTTATGCCAGAGCCGGGGAGGGAGTGAAAGCGACTAAATTTCATTGCAACATGAGTCATCTTCATGATGGTGAAAAAATTTCACTCTGCACTCTCCGTATGCCGTTCCAGATCCAGCGCACTGGCGCTGGCGGGGTCGAAAAGTGAAAGACTTTCAATTTGATCCAGCATGATGACCTTGCGAAACGCCATGGCGCTTTTGGGCTGTGAATCGAGCGTAATATCGTGGTCCGCATACCATTTGCTGTAGTTATGCTCAATGCGCAGGCTCAGCGTCTCGCCGTCGCGGTAGCCGCTCAGCATCGGGATCAGCACGATGTTGGCGGTCTTTTCATATTCCAGGGTTGCGGTATGGATCATCCCGATATAAATCCGCCGCGATTTCAGCGTCACCAGCGCCAGTTCACCTTCTTCCATGCATTGATAAAGCAACTGCTCAATGCCGCTGGCTTGCGACAGGCGCTTGTAAAGCTGCTTGCGGCCTTCGCCGTCCAGCCTGGCGCTGCCCGCCCAGTTCGAGCGATAGAGACAAAACAGGATGGCAAAAGCCAGCATCACCACCACCGGCGCCTGGATGCCCAGAAAGCTCCAGTTCATAAAATCCACTTGCCAGTTAGCGTTGTCCTGGGCGGTTAAGTAGAAGGTATTGGCAGTGTAAGAGAGCCCGAGCAGCAACAGCCAAAGCAGGCCGGTGGCGATCACGCCTTGCAAAACGAAGATACAGCCGTACAGCGCGACCAGAAAATAGACATCCCAGCCAAAGGAGCGCTTAATTTTAAACCGGGTGGAGAGGTCACGACTGGTGTACCAGTATCCGCTTACCATCAGCACCATAAATATCGCTGTTCCCATATCAGGCCCTCTTCAGCGCGTTAACATGGCGCAGGAAGTCCTGTCGCACCTCTTTACTTTTATAGTTGACCGAGGCGTTACCATCCTGATCGATAATGATGCGGTCCCCGTCCTCCACGGCCTCAATAATCTCCTGCTGACTCATCACCTGTAGCAGCGACTCAGGGCTGGAGAAAATGGAGGTAAACAGGCGTCTCATAGCATGGGCTCCTTATAGACAAAAAGCCTAAGCATGGTAGGGAATTGAGAATATTGCCTTAAGGTTATGCTGAAAAGCGCCAGGTTACGTTTAGCCTTTTGCCCCTCCACGCCACCGGAATCATGTTAATCATTAAAGAGTCATTGACGTGACGGAAGTTGTACAGCCTGGGTGTTGAACTGAGAGGTCAGTAGGGCAGTTTATGATGCGCTGGCAGCTCTGTTTTCAGGCAGGGTTCCATAATTGGTGGGTGATAGTTAAGTCTTGTTAATTAATCACTTATAGAAAATGGTTTTTGTGAATTTTGAACGCCAGATAATTTTTAGTCCCTTTTAAGGCGTTGTTATTTTTGAAAATAACTTAGGCTGCTATTTAAAATCTCAAAAAGTTGTACAGTTAATGTGTACAACTATGGCGGTTTAGTATATTTTTAACATCACTTTAACCCCTAACCTAAATGTCAATCCGGAGCACCTATGCGAGGTAACAGTTCGCGTCAAAGTTCAGCTGAGGCTATCACCGCCTATTTTAATAAAGCCAGTCTGCGTAGCCAGCAGGAGACGCTGGGGCTCATTGTCGGTGAAATTCTGAATGAGGGACGTAACCTGAGCCGTCTGGCTATCTGTACCAGGCTATTACGACGGGTAGAAGAGACGGAAGATGAAGCAGAAATTGCCCACTATAATGAGCTTATCGCACTGTTTTTTGAACGATAGAGAGTGTTAGCGCTTCTGTGGCTTAAAGCAGTCGATATAGGAGTTTGCGCCAAGAGGGTAAAGCACCTTACGCAAAATAGTATATTGATAGTGCGATGAGAGGTAGCCCGGCTACGTTCAGTCGCGTGAGAACAGTTATGCATAGAACGAAATCTGAAAAACTGAGGGACGATCTTATTGGCGAAGCTGTGTTGTTAATTTTAAAAGACAACGGTCCTATAAATTTTAAGACGCTGGCCGTTAAACTGAAAATTATGGCCAGCATAGAGCGTGATGTTGAAAGACGAAGTGCGCTGTCGGCGGCAGCATTAGAGGTTGAGCAAAAGGTTAAATCCAGTAGTGGCGTACAGACAAAAGTCAGAAGTCATTGTTATGTCAACAGAATGCACCATTTTATGGTGACTGATACTCAGCATAAATACGATAAAAAACATTAACCTTGAGTGGATAATATGGAACCTACTATTTCTCAGCACACACCGCATTTCAATGCCCTTCAGGATCAGGCGCTGGCATCCTACTTCCGTTCAGCCGGAGGCGCCTTGTCCGTTGAGTCTGCCATATTAGGTTCAGCGATAAGATGTATTATTCTCAGTGGTGATAACCTCACCAATAAGCAAATTATTCTTCAGTTAATTTACGCGCTTGAACAAACATCGGATGAAGAGGCTGCCGATGTCATACGCAATACGCTCGAAATTGTTGTGGGTTTCACGCAGGATGATATTTAAGCATCACTTACGCCTGCGAAACCCGCGTAATAAAGATCGTGTAAAATAGCCGACGCAAACTGCCCTTAACCAGGGCAGGAACATATCCTGAACTATCATCACACCTGTCCCAGCCTGATTTCCCTATCCCACCGCGACACCTCTCTGAACATTCCCGTTTACAGCGCTCTGTAAAATAAAATAGTATACCCCCCTACAGTATCCAGGAGCCTCTCCCATGCCACATTCACCTGAAGACAAAAAACGTGTCCTGACGCGCGTACGCCGCATTCGCGGACAGGTCGATGCCCTGGAGCGGGCGCTCGAATCCGGCGAGCCTTGCCTTGCTATCCTGCAGCAAATCGCCGCGGTGCGCGGCGCCGCAAACGGGTTGATGGGCGAGATGGTCGAAATTCACCTCAAAGATGAGCTGGTGACGGGCGATACCACCGCCGATCAGCGGGCTGTGAGAATGGCGGAAGTCGGCCATTTGCTGCGCTCTTATCTAAAATAAACACCTGACATCACTAAAAGGAAAGCAAGATGAAATCACGTGCTGCTGTTGCATTTGGCCCTGGCCAGCCGTTGAAAATCGTTGAAATTGATGTGGCGCCACCCAAGAAGGGTGAAGTGCTGGTCAAAATCACCCACACCGGCGTGTGCCACACCGACGCGTTTACCCTGTCGGGTGACGATCCGGAAGGCGTTTTCCCGGCGGTGCTCGGCCATGAGGGCGGCGGCGTGGTGGTGGAAGTCGGCGAGGGCGTCACCAGCCTGCAACCGGGCGATCACGTCATCCCGCTGTACACCGCAGAGTGTCGCGAGTGTAAGTTCTGTAAATCCGGCAAAACCAACCTCTGCCAGGCGGTGCGCGCCACCCAGGGTAAAGGACTGATGCCGGACGGCACCACCCGTTTCTCTTACAATGGTGAGCCGATCTATCACTACATGGGCACCAGCACCTTCAGCGAATACACCGTCTGCGCCGAAATCTCGCTGGCGAAAGTAAACCCACAGGCCCCGCTGGATAAGGTCTGTCTGCTTGGCTGTGGCGTCACCACCGGTATCGGTGCGGTACACAACACCGCCAAAGTGAAAGAGGGCGATACCGTCGCGGTATTCGGTCTGGGCGGCATCGGTCTGGCGGTGATCCAGGGCGCGGTGCAGGCGAAAGCCGGACGCATTCTGGCGGTGGACACCAACCCGGAAAAATTCAAACTGGCGGGTGAGATGGGCGCGACCGACTTCATCAACCCGAACGACTACGACAAGCCGGTGCAGGACGTCATTGTTGAACTCACCGACGGCGGCGTCGACTTCAGCTTTGAGTGCATTGGTAACGTCAACGTCATGCGCGCGGCGCTGGAGTGCTGCCACAAGGGCTGGGGCGAAAGCGTGATCATCGGCGTGGCCGGAGCCGGGCAGGAGATCAAAACCCGTCCGTTCCAGCTGGTGACTGGCCGCGTATGGCGTGGCTCCGCGTTTGGCGGCGTGAAAGGGCGTACCCAGCTGCCGGGTATGGTAGAGGACGCGATGGCGGGCAAAATTCAGCTCGATCCGTTCATTACCCACCGCCTGCCGCTGGATCAGATCAACGAGGCATTCGACCTCATGCATGAAGGGAAATCCATCCGCACCGTTATCCATTTCGGCGATAACTGATAAACCTTCTCTCTCCCGCTGCGCCTTTATGGGCAGCGGGACGACATCTCTTTAAAAATCATTGCGAAAGTGTGACCAGTGTTGCGATTTTAGCCGTAATCAAATTCTCTGTCGTGCCGATGACTATTTTACAGGCGTGTTTCCACGCATCTTACCTATGAGAGAGTCAACGGCTATGGACACAACAACAACAGTTCGGGCGCAACATAAGCTGGGCTTCCTGCATCACATCAGGCTGCTTCCGCTATTCTCCTCGATTTTGGGTGGTATTATTTTGCTGTTTGCCCTGAGCGCCGGGCTGGCAGGTTATTTTTTATTGCAGGCCGATAAGGATCTGCGAGATGTGACCGCTGAAATTCAGGTACGTACTGGGTTATCAAACAGTTCAAACCATCTGCGCACAGCGCGTATCAACATGATCCATGCGGGCGCTGCCAGCCGTATCGCCGAAATGGATGAGATGAAAAAGAACATCGCGGAAGCGGAACAGCGGCTCAAACAGTCACAGGATGGTTTTGCCGCCTACATGAGCCGTGGCGTTCGTACCCCGGCGGACGAAGCGCTGGATGGCGATCTGAAGACGAGCTACCAGGCCTACATTGATGGCATGCAGCCGATGCTGAAATATGCCAAAAATGGCATGTTTGAAGCCATTATCAACCACGAAAACGAGACGGCGCGTCCGTTGGATGATGCCTATAACGCGGTGCTGCTGAAGGCGATCAAGATCCGTACCGACCGCGCCAATATGCTGACCGAACAGGCGCATACCCGCACCCAGTTGGGGCTGATGTTTATGGTCGGCGCCTTTGGTCTGGCCCTGGTGCTGACGGTGATCACCTTTATCGTTCTGCGTCGCACGGTGATTAACCCGCTGCAGCGCGCGGCGAACCGTATTGCCCATATCGCCAAAGGCGACCTGACGCTGGCGGAAGATCTGACCGGGCGCAGTGAAATTGGCCGCCTGACCCACGACCTGCAAACCATGCAGCGTTCGCTGGTGAATACCGTGGGCACCGTGCGTCAGGGCGCGGAAGAGATCTATCGCGGCACCAGCGAAATCTCCGCCAGTAACACCGATCTCTCATCCCGTACCGAACAGCAGGCCGCCGCTATCGAGCAGACCGCTGCCAGCATGGAACAGCTGACCGCCACCGTGAAGCAGAACGCCGATAACGCGCACCACGCCAGCAAGCTGGCGGAAGATGCCTCCGGTAAAGCCAGCCGCGGCGGCCAGATGGTCTCCGGGGTGGTGAAAACCATGGGCAACATCTCCAGCAGCTCGAAGAAAATCTCTGAAATCACCGCGGTGATCAACAGCATCGCCTTCCAGACCAACATCCTGGCGCTGAACGCCGCGGTGGAAGCCGCCCGTGCCGGTGAGCAGGGGCGCGGGTTTGCGGTGGTCGCCAGCGAAGTCCGTACGCTGGCCAGCCGCAGCGCCAACGCCGCGAAAGAGATTGAAGGGCTGATCAGCGAGTCGGTTTCGCTCATCGATCAGGGCTCCGGGGAAGTGGTTGCCGCAGGCAACACCATGAGCGAAATCGTGGAAGCGGTTAAACGCGTCACCGATATTATGCTGGAGATTGCCGCCGCTTCCGACGAGCAGAGCCGGGGCATTGTGCAGGTCAGCCAGGCGATCTCGGAGATGGATAAAGTGACCCAGCAGAACGCCTCGCTGGTGGAAGAAGCCTCTGCCGCCGCGGCCTCGCTGGAAGATCAGGCTGCCCGTCTGACTGAAGCGGTAGGCGCTTTCCGCCTGCAGGGTATGGGCCAGGCCCGCAGCAGCAGTAAAGCGGCGCCTGTCGCGCCAGCCGCACCGCTGCGTCCGGCGGTTGCCGATGGTGATAACTGGGAAACCTTCTGATCCCCAGCCGCATCCTGCCGGGTGGCGCTGCGCTTACCCGGCCTACAAAACCGTAGGCCCGTGCAAGCGAAGCGCCGCCGGGCAAAAAAGGGTTCATGTTTCGACATGAACCCTTTTTTTATTCCCCGCTATGATGGATGTAAGGGCTCAAGAGGAACAGGACGATGAAACGATTTACGCAGGTGGTTTGCACAGCGTGGTTACTGGCCGGGTGTGCCTCTGGCGGCAGCGTGGGGATTGGCGGCATCGGGATCGGCGGCGGCGGGGGGAGCAGCGGAGTGGGGGTCGGGTTATCCTTCCCGGTGGGGGGCAGCACATCGACCGTCGATAACGGGCAGGCGGACTGCGACGGCGACGTATACCGGGTGCAGCCGCGCTATCCTGAGCAGGCCGCGGCGCAGAAATATTCCGGCAGGGTGACGGTCTCGTTTAACGTCAAGCTCAATGGCCGCGCGACGGATTACCAGGCCGCAGGGGATAAACCCTTCTTCGAGGAGACAAAACGCGCCGTCTTACGCAGCTGCTGGCCAGCAGGCGTCCATCAGAACCTGGTGGTCAGTTACCAGAACGGCACAACGGCGACCTGGATCGAAAATTCCCTCTCCGCTAAGCCGTAGAAATAAAAAAGCCGGCCACAAGGGTGGCCGGCTCGACGGTTAAACGCGATTACTGTTTATCAGGCAGGGCATAGGCGATGATGTAATCCCCACGGTCCGGAGACTGACGCGCACCACCCGCATTGATGATGATGTACTGCTTACCGGTTTTTGGTGACACGTAGGTCATCGGCCCGGACTGGCTACCTACCGGCAGACGGTCTTTCCAGATCTCTTTCCCGTTAGCGGTATCGAACGCGCGCAGGTAGAAATCCTGCGTACCGGCGAAGAACAGCAGGCCAGACTGGGTGGAGAGCGAGGCGCCCAGCGTCGGCATGCCGATCGGAATTGGCATATGCATGCGGATGCCCAGCGGGCCGGTATCTTCCACGGTGCCCACCGGTACCTGCCACACCAGCTTGCCGGACTTCAGATCCACGGCAGACAGGGTGCCGAACGGCGGTTTCTGGCATGGAATACCCAGCGGAGAGAGGAAACGCTCGCGCATCGCACCAAACGGCGTACCGTCCATCGGCACGATCCCCATTTCAATACCGCTGGCGTTTTTGGCTACATTAGCGCGTGGCACCATGTAGTTCGCCAGCCCCAGGCGCATGTCGTTCACGAACATCAGGTTGTTGTTCGGGTCAACCGAGACGCTGCCCCAGTTCATCCCGCCCAGTGAGCCCGGGAACTGCAGAGAGCGATCCAGACCCGGCGGGGTAAAGACGCCCTGATGACGCATCTCTTTAAACTGGATGCGGCACAGCAGCAGGTCAACCGGCGTGGCGCCCCACATGTCCGATTCGGTCAGGGTCTGGTTGCCAATCATCGGCATGCCGACGGAGTATGGCTGGGTCGGGGAGTAACGCTCGCCTTCAACGTTTCCGGCAGGCACTGGACGCTCTTCCACCTTCGCGACCGGCTCGCCGGTTTCGCGGTTGAGCATAAAGATCATGCCCTGCTTGCTGGTCTGCACCAGCACCGGCGTGGAGCCGCCTTTACCGTCCGGCAGATCGTACAGGAGTGGCTGCGATGGCAGGTCAAAGTCCCAGAGATCGTGGTGGGTGGTCTGGAAATGCCAGCGCACCTGACCGGTTGTGGCATCCACCGCCACAATGGAGGAGCTGTATTTGTCATCCATTTCGGTACGCTGACCAGCCCAGAAGTCCGGGGTAGCGTTACCGGTCGGGAGGTAAATCAGGTTCAGCTTCGCGTCATAGGACATGGCTGACCAGACGTTCGGTGTCCCACGGGTATAGGTTTGGCCTTCCGGCGGCAGGCCGGTGATGTTCGGGTTGCCCGGATCCCAGGCCCAGGCCAGTTTCCCGGTGCGCACGTCATAGGCACGTACCACACCCGGTGGTTCATCGGTGGAGAAGTTATCCGCGACACGACCGCCCACCACGACGACGTTACCCGCCACCAGCGGGGTGGAGGTCTGCTGATAGTAGCCCGGCTTCACTTCACCCATGCCCACGCTCAGGTCAACCACGCCATGGTCGCCGAAGTCTTCACACAGCTTGCCGGTATCAGCATTGATAGCAATGAGACGGGCATCGGTGGTCGGCAGGAACAGACGACGCGGACAGGCGGCAGGCTGGGTCTCTGTCGGTGACGTTGTCACGTTAGCGGTATCTTCGAAATAGCCCAGGCCACGGCAGCGCTGCCAGTTTGGCGCGGTGGCTTTGGAATCATAACGCCACTTCTCTTTGCCAGAGTCCACGTCCAGCGCCAATACCTTGCTGTACGGCGTACAGACGTAGAGCGTATCGCCAATCTGCAGCGGGGTGTTCTGATCTTCCGCGCCGGAGCCGTTGCTCTGGGGAATGTCGCCGGTGTGGGCAACCCAGGCTACTTTCAGATCGCTCACGTTCTGCTTGTTAATCTGATCCAGCGCGGCAAAGCGGTCGCCATGGGTGGTGTTACCCCAGTGCGCCCAGTTTTTCTGCTGCTGCCCCGCGGCCACCGGTTTCACCGGTACGGGTTCGTTAGCGGCGACCAGGGTTTGCGGCTTAAACATCCAGCCGAAGCTCACCAGCATGGCGACGGCCAGCACGGCAGCAACGCCGAATGCCGGAGCTTTGTTAACCGGTCGATCCGTGCCGCGCAGGAACGGCCAGACGAGGGCGGCGAGGAACGCCAGCACCGCAAAGGTGAACAGGCGTGAGAAGAGCGGCCAGAAATCCCAGCCTGCGTCGCTCACGGCCCAGATCAGGGAGGCGATAAACGCCACCGCGTAAAGGAGAATACCGCTGGTGCGCCCGCGCGCGATCAGGAAGGCGGCGATCAGCATCACCACGCCCATGATCAGGAAGTACCAGCTTCCCCCTACGGTGGCGAGCTTAAAGCCCAGACCACCGACGGCCAGTCCGATGATCGCCATCAGACCAACCAGTAGCCACTGCAGGAACCGGGGGAACCCACGTAGCGAATTACCTATAGCCATTTCTGTCTCCTGAAATAATCTTCTCTTCACTGGACAGGGCAGACTCAGCCCTGAACCAAATGGATAACAGAAGAGAAAATCCATGATGAAAAAGTCTAGCCTGACGCCGTTAAAGCGCCAGTGAGCTCACCGCTGCGTTATTTGAATGAACCATTTGGTGAAATCGGCGGGTATGATAAATCTGTTAAATTGTTTAGTGCAATTGTTAATGAATGATTTCGCATTATTTGAGTAATGGAAACAAAAAGCCCGTCATCACGACGGGCTGGAGAGAAGTGTGATTAGACCGGCATCGATTTACGTATCGCGCTCAGCAGCGTCTGGGTGGCGGCGGAGAGCGGGGCATCCACGCGGGTTAATACCCCAATGGGTTCGCCGGGGCCGGGGGTGGTCACTGGCAATGCCACCAGCGAGCCCTGACGCAGATCCTCTTTCACCGCCCCGGACGGGACAAACCAGACATAGTCATAATCGACCGTCAGCTGACGCGACAATGAGGCCGAGAGCGTTTCAATGCAGCCCGGCGGCAGTTTACATCCCTGGGTTTGCAGCAAGGTTTCGGCGTTCTGGCGCGGCACGGTGCCTTTCGGCGACACCACCACCGGCCACTCCATCACCCGGCTGAGGGTCACGGTATCGTTGAGGATTGGATGGCGCGGACGTACCACCAGCTTCAGGGATTCCAGGAAGAGCAGCTCATAGTTCAGGCCGCTCATCAGCTCCGGGTCCGACATTCTGCCGATCCCCAGATCCAGTTCGCCCGACTTCAGGCCCGCCAGCAACATGGTGTTATTCATGGTGGCGACCTGCAGGGTGATGTTGCGCTGCTGCTTGTGGAACTGGCCGATGACCGCCGGCAAAATGCCCAGCGCCGCGGTGGGCAGGGCACCAATGCGCACCACATCGGGCACCACATCGTTACGCCGCGTCAGCGACTGGCCTGCGGTATTCAGGGCATCCAGGACTTTGACTGCGTGGGTCAGGAACTGCTCCCCCACCAGCGTCAGTTGTGCGCCCAGGCGCCCGCGTTCGAACAGCCGGGTGCCGGTGAGTTGCTCCAGCTCGTTCAGCGTTTTTGAAAGCGCAGGCTGGCTGAGGTTAAGGGTTTCAGCCGCGCGCCCAAGCGTACCCTGCTGAGCGACGGCCACAAAAGTGTGCAAATGGCGCAGACGAATGCGCTGAGAAAACAAACCATTTTTTTCCATAAGCGATGTTAAAAACAGAGCCTTCAACGTGACAAGGAAAGTTATTTAATTTTGATAACTTGATAGCAAAATATCGTTAACATTTCATCGGTTTTAGTAAAGCATTGAATAAAATCTGTCGCTTACATGCGCTATCAGGGGCGGCCAGAGAGGAGATTATGAGGAAGAAAGCCATTTTGCATAACAAAATGGCAACATCAGACGGGCTATGCTTCCCGCATTGCATAGGCGTGGCGCTGGCAAATATGACAACGCTCCGCCTCAGAGGAGAAGGTGTAGAAGGTGTGATGGCAGCTGCGACAGGTTTTTGCCGCAAACGGATAGCGTTGTGGCGTTGCGGCCTGTATCTGATGCGCAATGCGGATCGCATCGGAGAAACAGACTGCGGTACAGCTGTTACACCCCGTACAGCGGGCAGGATCCCACTCCAGCGCCGTCTCAGTGAGCTGAAGCGCGTTTTCAGGACAGGCTCTGGCGCAGGCGCCGCAGGCCACACACCGGGATAACGACAAGGAGAGCTGGTACTCGCTGAAGGTCAGTAAGAGCGCTCTGCGGGCGCGGCGACCGACGCGGACCCGGCCTGACTGGACATTCTCCTCGGGGATGCGTAACCAGTGGCGACGTAGCGGGTTAACGGCGCGGGGCGTAGGCGGAAAAATCTGCCACTCCGGCTCCCGGAGTTGCCGCAGGGTAAGATTTAATTCGGCGACGGCCCGGACCCACACCGGATGGGCCGCGCTCTCCAGTTCCACGCCCCGGATGGCGTACTGGAAATGCCACATCAGCAATTCATCGGCGGTTATGCAGGCTGAAAACGGCGCGACTAAGCGATCGGCCTGATAGTTCCTGAGCGCAGGTGACAGATTTTCTGGCGCGTCGGTGGGGCACGGAAACAGGCAGTTACCGCAGCGCAGACAGCTCGCGTCATCGATCGTCTGCCCGGCGGCGGAAAGGGTAATGGCCGCCACCGGGCACGCGTCTGCACAGGCGCGGCAGGGGTGGCGAGGGAAGGTGTTACGCAAACAAGAAGCCCCCACGCCGGGGGGCGCAGGGGGCTTAGCGTTAAGGCGAAAAATAGCCATCAGTGAATGTTAAAGAAAACAAAGCGGAACGCGATCTCCGCCAGCACCAGCAACCCGCCACCGACCAGGAGCCCGGTTCTGCGGTTGCGCCAGCCGCTTACGGCAAAGAGTACCGCCCCGAGGACGGAGGCTATCCAGCTGACCAGGCGCAGCCCTTCGAGCCGGGCAAATGCCTCCAGCGGCTGATGAGGCAGCGTCACCACGTTTTTCAGCGGCGCGTTGGCAAGATAATCCATGTACGCAGGCTGAGCCAGCAGGCGGATCGCGACAATACTCACCACGAACACCACCGCCAGGCGCATCAGGGTGCGACGCGTCTGCATCACCGCATCGGTGTTCAGAACGGGCAGCCAGGCCATCGCCACGGCGCCGAGGATGCCCACTGCGCCATAGAACATTAGCCAGGTGTTGAAATGCATCCAGGTGATGATGGTGCTGTTGGCGTAGATGGCACTCATGCACCAGACGTCAATCAGCCCCAGCACTGCCGCAATGGGCAACAGGAAGCTGACCAGTCTCTTTTTCACCAGCAGGATCAGCGTACACAGCCCCAGCACAGCCAGATAGAAGCTGGCAAAGACGATTTCACGACTTAACCACGAGCTGGCGACGTGGCGCAGCGCGTTAAAGGCATTCAGCGGATAGCCCAGGTGCAGGGTGGAGGCGATTAACCCCAGGCCGCCCATTACGCAGGCTATCAGCAATACCGGCAGCAGCTGACGCGTTGCCTGCGGTACAGGTTTTGCCGCCCCTGCGCCGAATGTGAGGAACAGCGTGATGCCAACGGAACCCTGTACCAGAAGGGTAAATATCAGTAATGGCAACTCATGCATGCGGTTGCTCCTCTTTCTCTGCCCCCTGGTGCGGCTTGATCACCAGGTTAGGATGCGTGATGGATGAATCCGGCAGTCCCTGCACATCGCAGATGCTGCCGTAGCGGGCGCGCAGCTCGTCAATCGGGCCGAACTTGATAGCACCCAGCGGGCAGGTGGCGACACAGACAGGCAGCTCTCCTTTGGCCTGTAGATCGACGCAAAAATCGCATTTGGACATCTGTCCCGTCTCTTCATTCATCTGCGGCGCGCCATAAGGACATGACCAGGCGCAGTAGCCGCAGCCCACACACTTGCGGGTATCAACCCGCACGATGCCGTCGCCGGGCCGCTTGTGCATGGCCGTTGTCGGGCAGTTTTTGGTGCAGATCGGATCTGCGCAGTGGTTGCAGGAGATCGACAGGGTATAGGCGAAGACGTTCTGCGCCATGCCGCCCTGGCCGGTCGGGATAAACCCGCCGCCTTTCACCTCGTAAACGCGGCGGAAGCGACGCCCCACCTCGAGATTATGTTTATCCTTGCAGGCCACCTGGCAGGCTTTACAGCCTGAGCAGCGGGACGAGTCAATAAAGAACCCCAGCTGTTTATCGCTGACGGGAGGAAAATCATTAAACTGCTGCGTCATACTTTGCGACCTCCACAAGCATGGTTTGATGAGCATTACCTTTAGCAAGCGGAGTGATACGCGCCGAGCTAAGAACGTTTGGACAACCGCCGAGATCGACGCCGTTGGCGTCCGGTTGCCACCAGGCGCCAGCCTGCATGGCGACGACGCCAGGCATGATCCGGACGGTCACTTCTGCCGGCACCTGGCAGATGCCGCGCTGGTTATGAATACGGACCGTGTCCCCCTGGCGAATGCCGCGTTTCTCCGCATCCAGCGGGTTGATCCACAGCTTCTGGACCTGCACCTCCTGCAGCCACGGGTTGGCGTACTGGGTGGAGTTAGCGCGGTTTTTTCCCTTCCAGGTGATGAGCTGCAGCGGGAACTGTTTCGTCAGCTCATCTTCAGGGCCTTCCTGGGCTGGAACGTAGTGCGACAGGGCAGGGATGTCCGGGTTATGCATGTCATAGAGCCGCTTTGAGAAGATCTCAATTTTGCCCGATGGTGTCGGGAACGGGTTATTCTCCGGGTCGCGGATGTTCGCTTCGAAGGCGATATGCGGTTTGCTTTTGAACAGATGCTGGCGCTGTTGCTGTAACTCGCTAAAGGTAGGCAGATGTTCATCTGGCATGGAGAGGCGCGTCTGCTCCCAGATGTGTTCAATCCACTCTTTCTCGCTGCGGCCTTCGCTAAACTGCGCTTCGATACCCAGCTTCGCCGCCACCTCGCGCTGCCAGTCATAGTCAGAGCGGCGTTCGAATTCAGGCTCAACGATCTTTTCGGACAGAATCAGGTAGCTGCCTGTTCCCCATGTCTCGCCGATGTTCCAGCGCTCCATAAAGCTGGTTTCTGGCAGCAGGAGATCCGCATAGCGGGCGCTAGGCGTCAGATAGAGATCGCTTGCGACAATAAACTCAATTTTGGATTCATCTTCCAGGACTTTCACCGCCTGATGAATATCCGGGTTCTGGTTGGCGAGGTAGTTGCCCGCCAGCGAGAACAGGAGCCGGATATTGCTCTTCAGCTGCGTTGCCCCCGTCAGGCCATCTTCCGGCGTCACCTTGCTGGCGTCATCGGCGGCCTGCACCCAGTTCATGATCGAGATTTTTTCTTTCACCGGGTTGTCCGGCATCTCCGGGCCGGTGGCAAACTTACGGTTGCCGATGCCGCCGTAGCCCGCTGCCCAACCGCCTTTTACGCCGACGTTACCGGTGATGGTCGCCAGCAGCGTGGAGCCACGGGCGGTGCGCTCGCCGCAGATATGGCGCTGCGGCCCCCATCCCTGGATTAGCGCCGCAGGTTTGGTGGTGGCGTAGTCACGGGCGAGCTGGCGAATGGTCTGGGCCGGGACGTGGGTGATTTTTTCCGCCCATTCCGGCGTTTTCACCACGCCATCTTTTTTGCCCATCAGATAGGCCACCAGCGACTCGTTAGCAGGTACCCCTTCCGGCATGTTCTCCTCATCGAACCCCAGGGTATAGCGATCGATAAAGGCTTTATCGTGCAGGTTTTCGCTGACGATGACGTACATCATCGCATCCATCAACGCGTTATCGGTTGACGGTAAAAGCGGAACCCACTCATCGGCCAGCGACGACACGGTATCGGAGTAGCGCGGGTCGACGACAATAAAGCGGGTGCCGTTCTGCTTCATCTGCTGAAAATAGTGGTTGGTATGGCCGAAAATGGTTTCCGTCGGGTTATGCCCCCAGAGGATCACCAGGCGGGTATCCTGCAACGTATCAAGGGAATTGCCGGTAGCGACCGTGCCGTAGGTATAAGGTGTGGCGGCGGCGGTATTGCCCATACTGACGGAGTGGTAATATTCCAGATGCCCGCCGGTCAGGTTCAATAAGCGGCGCATCATTTTATCGCCGGAAAAAGTGCCGCCGCTCACTGCGGTATTATTGTGCACGAAGCGGGATTCAGGTCCGTATTTCTTCGTAATGCGGGTAATATTATCCGCGATAAGGGTTGTCGCCTCATCCCAGGATATGCGTTCGAATTTACCTTCGCCACGTTTACCCACCCGTTTCATTGGATATTTCAGACGATCGGGATGATAAACAAATTTACGATAGCTACGACCGCGCACGCAGGCTCGCATCACCGGCATATCGGGATCGAGTGCGGCATCCGGCCGGGTTGTAATCTGGGTAACCACGCCATCGGCAATATGCGCACGAATATCGCACTTACCGCCGCAGTCAAAGGTACTGCAGGTTTGCACCACCCGTGCGGCAGGCGTCGTACCCACCGCAGGGGCCTTTGCGCCAGGCGTGGAGGCGCTTGCACGCCCGGAGGTCAAAAAAGGCAAAGCGATGGCGGCGGAACCCGCCTTCAGGAAACTTCTGCGCGACACCCCGGACGGGAAGTCATCTTCATTGTTTTCAGGTACAGACATATTATTCCCTCATAAAAAATAGCCTTATTTTCCCTGATGCTTTAAAAGGGGTAGTTGATATTTATCAAAGAGGGTAATTAACCAGGATTAACGGCGGAAAATTCAGACTATTGCGATAATAATTATCATTTATTCTTAGCGCGGAAATTGAACAAATAAATCGGCCATAGAGTTAACGGCAATGAGAATATCAATAAATAATCAGAATAATAAAAGTTAAAATATGTACAGTGCTGCCCCTGTTAATAATGCAGGATATAAATTTTTGTTAGGGGATATTTTCGTTTCACTTAAGACCGGGTGTTTTATCCTCCTTGAACAGCGAAGCATGAAAAACAGGCAGCCAACCACTCAGATCACAATTCATAAATTCTTCCAAACAGCAGCAACGGCCTTCTCTACACTCCAGGTAATATTCACTAGAGGCATGACATCATGGCGAACACCATCACGGCTGATGATATTCGGGAAAACTTTTCGCAGGCTATGTCGGCGATGTACCAGCAGGAAGTTCCGCAGTATGGCACCTTGCTGGAGCTGGTAGCGGATGTGAATCTGGCGGTACTGGAAAACAACCCGAAGCTGCACGAACAACTGGCCAACGCGGATGAACTCGCCCGCCTCAACCTCGAACGCCACGGGGCGATCCGTGTTGGTACTGCCCTGGAGCTGGCGACCCTGCGACGTATGTTCGCCATTATGGGGATGTTCCCGGTCAGCTATTACGATCTCTCCCAGGCCGGGGTGCCGGTCCACTCCACCGCCTTTCGCCCGGTAGACGATGCCGCGCTGTGCCGTAACCCGTTTCGTATCTTTACCTCGCTGCTGCGCCTTGAACTGATCGACAATCTTGCCCTGCGCGAGAAAGCGGCAAAGATCCTCGCCCGTCGCAACATCTTTACTCCCCGCTGCCTGGCGCTGATTGAACTGCACGAGGCGGAAGGGGCGTTCACCCCGGCGCAGGCCGAGGAGTTTGTTCAGGAGGCGCTGGAGACCTTCCGCTGGCATCGTCACGCCACGGTCGATCATGAGACATACCTGGCGCTGCACAACGAACACCGGCTGATTGCTGACGTGGTCTGCTTCCCGGGCTGCCATATCAACCACCTGACCCCGCGCACGCTGGATATCGACCGGGTGCAGGCGTTAATGCCGGAATACGGCATCGAGCCGAAGATGCTCATCGAGGGGCCGCCGCGCCGGGAGATGCCGCTTCTGCTGCGCCAGACCAGCTTTAAGGCGCTGGAGGAGCCGGTACTGTTTGCCGGAGAAGCGCGCGGAACCCATACCGCGCGTTTTGGCGAAATTGAACAGCGCGGCGTGGCGTTAACCCCGAAAGGGCGCGAGCTCTACGATCGCCTGCTGGCGGAGGCCGGGACCGGCAAGGATAATCTGACCCACCAGCTGCATCTGCAGGAGGTTTTCCAGGCCTTTCCCGACAGCGACATCTTCCTGCGCCGCCAGGGGCTGGCGTGGTTCCGCTATCGCCTGACCCCGGCAGGAGAGGCGCACCGCCACGCCTTTGGCCCCGGTGACGATCCGCAGCCGCTCATCGAGCGCGGCTGGGTGGTCGCCCAGCCCATCACCTATGAAGATTTCCTGCCGGTGAGTGCCGCCGGGATCTTCCAGTCCAACCTTGGTAACGAGACTCAGGCCCGCACCCGGGGCAATGCCAGCCGTGATGCCTTTGAAGAGGCGCTGGGCTGCCCGGTGCTGGACGAGTTCACCCTCTATCAGGAAGCGGAAGAGCGCAGCAAGCGACGTTGCGGTTTGCTTTAAAAACGGTACTCTGCGGGGATGTGATAGCAACTGAAGGTCGATATGGAAAACGTCTCTTCCCCGATAGTGACCACGTGCCAGGGCGATATCTGCGGCATAACCGATGGCGATGTACAGGTCTGGCGCGCCGTTCCCTATGCCGCGCCGCCGGTGGGCGCATTACGCTGGCGTTCGCCGCAGCCGGTGGCACGCTGGCAGGGCGTGCGTCAGGCCACCGCCTTTTCGCCGTCGAGCTGGCAAAGCAGTGAGTACTGCCAGCAGTTGGGTGGGGGCGATCCGGGCCGTTTCTCGGAGGATTGCCTCTATCTGAACGTCTGGTCGCCGATAGAACGTGCCGCGCCGCTGCCGGTAATGGTCTGGCTGCACGGCGGCGGCTTTACCATTGGCGCAGGCGGGCTGCCGCCCTACGACGGTAAAGCGCTGGCCCAGCGCGGGGTCGTGGTGGTGACGCTTAACTACCGGCTCGGCCATCTGGGCTTTTTTGCCCATCCGGCGCTGGCGGGAGAAGAGGAGCGGGTGGTACATAACTTTGCCCTGCTCGATCAGATAGCGGCCCTGGAGTGGGTGCGCGACAACATTGCTGCCTTTGGCGGTGATCCGGCGAACATCACTCTGTTTGGTGAATCTGCCGGGGCGCGTAGCGTGCTGTCATTGCTCGCCTCGCCGCTAGCAAAGGGGCTGTTTCATAAGGCGATAATCCAGAGCGGCTACACCCTGCCGGACACGCCCCGGGAACAGGCGCTTAAAAAAGGCGAGGCGCTGGCGGCCCATTTTGGACTGGAAAACGCCACCGCAGAGCAGCTGCGGGCGATCCCGCCTGAGGCTTTCTGGCCGCTGACGGCGCCGCTCAACATAGCTCCCGCGCCGATCCATGGGGATTGTGTCTTGCCGGAGCCGATGCTGGAGGTCTTTTTTGCCGCCCGCCACCATCCGGTGCCGATCATGGTCGGCTCCAACAGCGATGAAGCCAGCGTGATGGCGGTGTTTGGCATCGATCTTGCCGGGCAGATCCAGAAGCTGCGCCGGGAGCGGCGGCTGGGACTGGGGCTGATCAAGCTGCTCTATCCCGGCGTCAAAGATGATACCGAACTGGGGCGTCAGGTATGCCGCGATATGGCCTTCACCACCCTGGGGTTTGTGGTGATGCAGGCCCAGCAGCGGGTAGGGGAGCCGTGCTGGCGCTACTGGTTCGACTACGTGGCAGAAGCCGAACATGCCACCTACATCAACGGGGCCTGGCATGGCAACGAGGTGCCGTATGTGTTTGATACGCTCACCCTCGCCGAGCCTGCCCGACAGTATGTTAATGCCAACGACCTGGCCTTTGCCGCCCAGGTTGCCGACTACTGGGTCAACTTTGCCCGCCATGCCAGCCGGGAGTGCGACACGCTGAATGGCCCGACGCGCTGGCCTGCGTGTCACCGCAGGCGGGACGTTTTGCTACGTATCGGAGTGAATAAACATGCGGGTTTTAAGCTTGAAAACCGATTTATGCGCGCCCGCATGGTGCTGTTTAAACGGGTGATGAAGCACCACGTCAGCTTGGATTAAGCAGACACGCACGAAAGGCGGCCAGTCCCGCCGCTTTGCCGCGCGACTCCCGCAGCACCAGCCGGTAGCTGGCGCCGGTTCTTACGCTGCTGGCATAAGGCCGCACCAGCCGCCCGGCGCGGATATCCTCCGCCACCAGCGTCTCGTCGGCAATGGCGATGCCCAGCCCCTGAATGGCGGCAGTGATCGCCAGATCCATGGTGTCGAAGTGTTGATTTTTGTGCATGGCAGGCGGCTGTACGGCCTGTTTCTCCAGCCACAGCGACCAGTCGGTTTTATCCCGCGTCGGGTGCAGACAGGTAAGCGACTCCACCGCTGTGCCCTGGCGAAGGGGGCTTAATACCGGCGTTAATGCCTCTTCAAACAGCAGATCGCCCGCGCTCAGATGGGTGCCAAAGACAATGGCGGCATCATAGGATTCGGTTTTGAAATTGACGCTGTGATCGTTGGTGGTGGTCAGGGCAATCTGCAATTCAGGCTGCTCGCGCTCCACCTGCAACAGCCGCGGCACCAGCCAGCGCATGGCGCAGGTGGGCACCTTCAGGCGCACCACGGTTTGTTGCGCCCGGGCCTGGTCCGCCACCGTGAGAAAGTGTTCATACGACGCGCGCAGATCCGGCAGCAGGGCGCTGCCCTGAGAGGAGAGACGCAGCCCGCGGGCGTGGCGCTCAAACAGCGGAAAACCAAACCAGCTTTCAAGGGCGGCGATCTTACGGCTCACCGCCCCCTGGGTCAGGCAGAGCTCTTTTGCCGCATGGGTCAGATTCAGGTGTCGGGCGGTAACAATAAACGCCTCAACGGCAGTGAGCGGGAATGCGCGATGCGACACAGAACCTCCAGGTATGATTTTTTATCATGGCTATTATGACAACAATTCGATTGTCGCCACAATAGCGTTCAGGTTGAATAGTTATGCATTATTCACCAGAGGAAATTCCGATGACGCTGCGTACTCCGATACAACCCCGTTCCAAACTGCCGGACGTTGGCACCACGATTTTTACCGTTATCGGTCAGCTCTCCGCTGAACACAATGCGATCAACCTTTCTCAGGGTGCGCCGAATTTCGACTGCGATCCCGCGCTGGTGGCAGGTGTCCACCGCGCCATGCAGGCGGGCCACAACCAGTACGCCTCCATGACCGGGCTGGCGTCGCTGAAGGAACGCATCGCCGAAAAGATCGCCTCCCTCTACGGTACGCAGTACGATCCCGCCAGCGAAGTGTTAGTTACCGCCAGCGCCAGCGAAGGGCTCTATTCGGCCATCAGCGGGCTGGTGCATGCTGGTGATGAGGTGATCTACTTTGAGCCGTCGTTCGACAGCTACGCGCCCATTGTCCGTCTGCAGGGCGCCACGCCGGTAGCCATCAAGCTGACGGTGCCGGATTTTGCCGTTAACTGGGATGAAGTGCGCGCCGCCATTACCTCGCGCACGCGGATGATTATCATCAACACGCCGCATAACCCGAGCGGGCAGGTCTTCTCGGCGGAGGATCTGGCGCAGCTTGCGGCGATCACCCGCAACACCGATATCATTATTCTCTCTGACGAAGTGTACGAGCACGTGGTGTTTGACGACGTGCCGCATCACGGCATGGCCACCCATCCGGGGCTGGCGGAGCGCAGCGTGATCGTCTCGTCGTTTGGCAAAACCTACCACGTCACTGGCTGGCGCGTCGGCTACTGTGTCGCCCCGGCGCCGTTGATGGATGAGATCTGCAAAATCCATCAGTTTTTGATGTTCTCTGCCGATACCCCTATGCAGTACGCGTTTGCTGAACATATGGCCGATCCGCAAACCTGGCTGTCGCTGGCGGCGTTCTACCAGCGCAAACGCGATCTGCTGGTCAATCTACTGACCGATTCACCGTTCCGTCTGCTGCCGAGCGCAGGCTCCTTCTTCCTGCTGGCGGATTACAGCCACTTCAGCGATGAACGCGACAGCGAGATGGTGAAACGGCTGATTGTTGATTACGGTGTTGCCACGATCCCGCTCTCGGCGTTCTATACCGACGGGACAGATAACAAATTAATCCGTCTCTCTTTTGCCAAAGATGAGGCGACATTACGGGCAGGTGCGCAGGCCCTGTGTCGGGTAAAACCACGCTAAGGAGTTCAGTCATGAAAGTAAAAGCCTTCGTTGTCGGCCTGGGGTTGCTGTGTTCGTTTTCCTCACTTGCTGCAACCGAATTACGTTACGGCGTAGAAGCTGAGTATCCGCCTTTTGAGAGCCGTAACGCCTCGGGTGAGCTGGAAGGGTTTGATATTGAGCTGGGCAATGCGATTTGCGCGGCGGCGGCCCTGAAGTGCAGTTGGGTTGAAACCTCGTTTGACGCGCTGATCCCGGGGCTGGTGGCAAAGAAATTCGACGCCATCAACTCGGCGATGAACATCACTGACCAGCGTCGCCAGAGCATCGACTTTACCCAGCCGATCTACCGTATTCCGTCTCAACTGGTGGGCAAGACCGGTAGCGCGGTGGACGCCACCCCGGAAGGGCTGAAGGGCAAGACCGTGGGCGTGTTGCAGGGCTCCATTCAGGAAACCTACGCCAAGGAGCACTGGGAAAAACAGGGTGTCACCGTGGTGTCGTATAAAGATCAGAACATGGCCTGGGGCGATCTGCTGAATGGCCGTATTGACGCCTCGCTGGTGATGTCTGCCGCCGGGCAGGCGGGTTTCCTCAGCAAGCCGCAGGGGAAAGGCTTTGGCTTTATCGGTAAGCCGGTCGCCGATGACACCATCCTCGGCAGCGGGATCGGCTATGGCCTGCGTAAAGGCGATGAGGCCACCAAAAAGCAGCTTGATGCCGCCATTGATAAAGTCCGTGCTGACGGCACCATCGACAAACTCGCGCAGAAGTACTTCCCGGGCATTGATGTCAGCGTGAAATAATCATCTTACCCTTAGCCTCCGACGATGATGTCCGTCGGGGGCTTTTTTCAACATAACTTTACCTCCGTTTCAGGCAATTCCCCTCGACAGAAAATTCTTTCGCGCTTTGTTCATATTCTCGCCTGCCAACAATTGGATTCTTAACTGTTTTTGTTTAGGCTGTGCCCTTTTAATGATGTTCTTTCTTGCCGTTGTTTCGCCTTAAGCGAAACCCACCACCCCACGACCATAAGGACGTTTTTCCAGGCATGAATCGCAGACGTTTTTTAAAAGGATCTCTGGCCGTAGCCGCAGTGAGCGGGACTTCCGGTTTCGCCGCACTCTTTTCCCAAGCGGCCAGTGCAGCTGAATCGGATATTGCGGACGGCACCAGCCGCCGTTTCGACTTTTCTGTGCTGCAATCCATGGCTCACGACCTGGCGCAAACACCGTGGGGTGGTGCGCCGCGTCCGCTGCCGGATACGCTCGCCACATTGACGCCGCAGGCGTACAACAGCATCCAGTACGATCCAAAGCAGTCGCTGTGGAACAACATCGAAAACCGCCAGCTTGATGTGCAGTTCTTCCATGTCGGGATGGGCTTCCGCCGTCGGGTGCGCATGTTCTCCCTGGATAACCAGACCGCCCAGGCGCGTGAGATCCACTTCCGCCCGGAACTCTTCAACTACCACGACGCAGGGGTCGATACAAAGCAGCTGGAAGGGCAGAGCGACTTAGGCTTCGCCGGTTTCCGCGCCTTTAAATCGCCCGAGCTGGCGCGCCGCGATATCGTCTCTTTCCTCGGCGCAAGCTACTTCCGCGCGGTGGACGACACCTACCAGTATGGGCTTTCCGCCCGCGGCCTGGCGCTGAACACCTACGCCGACAGCACCGAGGAGTTCCCGGATTTCACCGCCTTCTGGTTCGAAACCGTTAAACCCGGGGCGACTACCTTTACGGTCTACACCCTGCTCGACAGCCCGAGCATCACCGGGGCCTATAAGTTTGTGATCCACTGCGAGAAGACGCAGGTGATCATGGAAGTCGAAAACCATCTCTATGCCCGTAAAGAGATCCAGCAGCTGGGTATTGCCCCGATGACCAGCATGTTCGCCTGCGGCAACAACGAGCGCCGCGTCTGCGACACCATCCATCCGCAGATCCACGACTCCGATCGTCTGGCGATGTGGCGCGGCAACGGTGAGTGGGTTTGCCGTCCGCTGAATAACCCGCAAAAGCTGCAATACAACGCCTATACCGATAAAAACCCGAAAGGGTTTGGTCTGCTCCAGCTTGACCGCGACTTCTCCCACTATCAGGACATCATGGGCTGGTACAACAAGCGCCCAAGCCTGTGGGTTGAGCCGCGTAACCAGTGGGGCAAAGGCACCGTCGGGCTGATGGAGATCCCGACTACCGGCGAAACCCTGGATAACGTGGTCTGCTTCTGGCAGCCGGAAAAACCGGTGAAGGCAGGGGATCAGCTGAACTTCCAGTACCGTCTCTACTGGAGCGCCAGGCCGCCGGTCCGTTCCCCGCTGGCAAACGTGCTGGCTACCCGCACCGGCATGGGCGGCTTCCCGGAAGGCTGGGCCCCTGGCGAGCACTACCCGAAAGTGTGGGCGCGCCGTTTTGCGGTCGATTTTGTTGGTGGCGATCTGAAAGCGGCCGCGCCTAAAGGGATCGAGCCGGTGATCACCCTCTCCAGTGGCGAAGCGAAGCAGATTGAGATCCTCTACGTCGAGCCGTTTGATGGCTATCGCATCCAGTTTGACTGGTACCCGACCAGCGATTCGACCGATACGGTGGATATAAGGATGTTCCTGCGCTGCCAAGGCGAAGCGATCAGCGAAACCTGGCTGTATCACTATTTCCCGCCCGCGCCGGATAAACGTCAGTATGTAGACGACCGCGTAATGCGTTAAGCCTTTGCCGGGTGGCGGCTGCGCCGCCCGGCGTTGCAGAGGAAGCACGATGACCACACCAACTGAAGAGATCATTCCCGTCAATGCGCATATCGAACTGCGTGCCGCCGACGAGCGTTACACCACCGAGCTGCATAATCTGGTGATCAAAAACCGGGCGTGGTTGCAGGACTACCTTAACTGGCCGCAATATGTCGGCACCGAAGAGGTCACCCGCCAGAACATTCAGAGCAACCAGATGCTGCATCAGCGCGGTTACGCCAAAATGTTCCTGATTTTTCACGATAACGCGCTGGTGGGGGTGCTGTCGTTTAACGCCATCGAACCGCTGAATAAAACCGGCTATATCGGCTACTGGCTGGATGAAGCCCATCAGGGGCAGGGTATTTTGTCCCAGGCGCTGGAGGCCTTTATCCGCCACTACGCCGGACGCGGAGAGATCCGCCGTTTCGTCATCAAGTGCCGCGTTGACAACGCCGCCAGCAATCAGGTGGCGCTGCGCAACGGCTTTGTGCTGGAAGGGTGTCTGAAAGAGGCGGAATTCCTCAACGGACGCTATGACGACCAGAATATCTACGCCCGGATCTGCACCTCATAATGCGCCAAGCAGCGGCGTGCGGGTGATATGCTGCGCGCCGTTAATCACCTTAGCACCACGCAGGTGGATCATCTCGCCTTCCGCCGCCTCGATCACCGCGTCATCGGTAATCTCAATATGATGTTCGATCAGCACTTCCCCGCGAATGCGCGCCCGGCCCTGAATCACCACTTTGTCATCTATCAGAATAGGCCCGCCGCGTAGCCAGGCTTCGCCGCCAATCAGCACATGATGTTTGATGACGCAGTTGCCCTCAACCAGGGCATTTTCCGCCACCTGGGAGCTGTAGCGTAGGGTCGGGATGGCATCTTCCTCCAGCCCCGCAAGCAGGCGCGCGTTGCCGTAGACTTTGGCGCAGTCGCATACCCAGACGTTATTCTCTTCGTTGCCTTCGATCAGCGCGTTGTCAAAGATTTCAGCGCGATGCTCAACAAAGGCGTAGCTGACAATGGCGTTGCCGTAGATCTGTGCCTGATGCACCACCCGTGACTGGCTGACCGTGGCCTCGCCAAAAATACGCAGGATCTGCTCATTGTCCGGGGTTAACCCTTTGGCGGCGATCACCATGCTGTTGTGCAGGATACGGGCGTTCCCAAACAGATGGCATTCGCCGCGCACCACCGAAGACTGAACGGTGACGTTGTCACTTAGGCGCGCGCCGTGGCTGATCTCGGCCCCGTCCACCCAGGCGTTATCGCCGACAGATGCCCGATGGCTAATTACGCATGGCCGGGTAATGCGCGCGTTACCGTTCACCTGCGCCCCGGCAAAGACCACGCTGTTCTCGTCGTAGATCCAGCAGTCATCTTCGTGCGAGAGCGCCGATTCGTCGTCGATCCAGCCACCTTGGGTGCCGCTTTTCACATCGCTGAAATCACGCGCGGCGATAATCTGGCGCACCTTTACCGCTGTTTTGGTCTCGCCATCCTGCCAGTGGTGCAGACGGCTTTCCTCGCTAAGTCGATATTTTTTCATCACTGTGCCCGCAGTTGTCCTCTTTACTAAACGTAGCAAACTTTAGCTTGATCGAAACACTGGCATCGGTAAATGAAACTCCTTAAACTAGCATTTCAAATATAATTTATAGATTAAAAAATATGTATAAAACGCAAGCAACTGAACGCGTTCTGAATTTACCCGCTGGTTACTACGGTATGGTGCTGGGGACCATCGGTATGGGCTTCGCCTGGCGCTACGCCAGCACCATCTGGCCGGTGCCGCACTGGCCGGGGGAGATGCTGGTGTTGCTGGCGATGGCGATCTGGCTACTGTTAACTGTGGCGTTTATCACCCGAGCGGTGCGGTTTCCCGGCAGTGTACTGGCGGAGATGCGTCATCCGGTAATGAGCAGTTTTGTGAGTCTGTTCCCGGCCACCACCATGCTGGTGGCGATTGGCTTTGTGCCCTGGTATCGCCCCCTGGCACTGGCTCTGTTTAGCGTGGGCGTGGTGGTGCAGCTGAGCTATGCGGCGTGGCAGTCCGCCGGGCTGTGGCGCGGTAAACATCCGGAAGAGGCGACCACTCCCGGGCTCTACCTGCCGACGGTGGCCAACAACTTTATCAGCGCCATGGCCTGCGGCGCGCTCGGGTTTCACGATGCCGGGCTGGTGTTTCTTGGCGCGGGGGTCTTCTCCTGGCTGAGCCTGGAGCCGGTGATCCTGCAACGGTTGCGCAGCGCGGGAGAACTGCCTGCGCCGATGCGCTCATCTCTCGGTATTCAGCTGGCCCCTGCGCTGGTGGCCTGCAGCGCGTGGCTCAGCGTCAACGGCGGCGAGGCGGATACCTTTGCCAAAATGCTGTTCGGCTACGGCCTGCTGCAATTACTCTTTACCCTGCGGCTGATGCCCTGGTATCTGTCGCAGCCCTTTAATGCTTCATTCTGGAGCTTTTCGTTCGGCGTCTCGGCGCTGGCCACCACCGGTTTGCATCTGGGGCAGAGCAGCCCGTCCGGTTTCTTTCACGCCATCGCCATTCCGCTCTTTATTTTTACCAATGCCATCATTGCGCTATTACTGGTGCGTACGTTTATCCTTTTGATGCAGGGGAAACTGTTGGTTCGTGCAGACAAAGCAACGCTTATGCAAGCTGAGGAAAAAGAATGACTGTGTTTGATGAGAACTACTTCACCGAAAAATATGGCCTGACCCGTACCCACTCCGAAGTGCTGTACAGCGCCGGGATTGTTAAGCCGGGCAAGACGCTGGATCTCGGCTGCGGCAACGGGCGAAACAGCCTCTACCTTGCGGCGAACGGCTTTGACGTCACCGCATGGGATAAAAATCCGATGGGCATCGAGAATATCGAGAGCATCAAGGCGAAAGAGGGGATCACTAACCTGCAGACGGCGGTGCAGGATCTCAACACTCTACGCTTTGACGGCGAATACGATTTTATTCTCTCCACCGTGGTGATGATGTTCCTGCAGGCGGAAACCATCCCCAATCTTATCGACAACATGCAGCGCTGCACGAAACCCGGTGGCTATAACCTGATTGTGGCGGCAATGGATACCGACGATTATCCGTGCAACGTCGGCTTCCCGTTCGCGTTTAAAACCGGCGAGTTAAGCGACTACTATGCAGGCTGGGAACTGCTGAAATATAACGAGGATGTGGGCGAGCTGCACCGCACCGACGCCCAGGGGAACCGCATTAAGCTGCGCTTTGCCACGATGCTGGCGCGTAAACCGGCGTAACCGTTCTTGCCCGGCGGCGCTGCGCTTGCACGGGCCTACAAGGCCGTAGGCCGGGTAAGGCGCAGCCGACACCCGGCGTATCCGTGCTTGTCAACCCGCTTAACGCGCCGCCAGCAGACAGAGCTGCAGCGCCGTGTTGTACGACGCCTCGAACGATTTCAACGGTAAAAACTCAAACTTCGAGTGGAAGTTATGGGCGCCGGTGAAGAAGTTTGGCGTCAACAGTCCCTTCGCCGAGAGCGCTGCACCGTCGGTGCCGCCGCGCATCGGGGTCGGTTTTGGCGTGATGCCTAAACTTTCCATCGCCTCGAACATCAGGTCGATTGCCCGGCGATCGTCACCCACCGCATTGCTGATGTTGCTGTAGGTATCTTCGATATGCCAGCTCACCTTCGCGGTGGGATACTGGGCAGCGATTTTCTCCGCAACGTCGCCAATTTGTGCCTTGCGCGCGGCAAAGCTGTCGCGATCGAAATCACGAATGCTCGCCTTCAGCAACGCCTCGTTTTGCCCGGCCTGAATGCCGTTAAACCAGATATAACCTTCGCGACCTTCGGTGTGCTCCGGGGTTTGCAGACGATCGAAGTGGTTGATGTAATCGGTCGCCATCAGCAGCGGGTTGACCAGCACGCCCTTCGCCGACATCGGGTGCGCCGTCACGCCGGTAAAGCGAATCTCCGCCGCCGCCGCGTTGAAGTTTTCGTAAACAATCTCCCCGAGCTCGCAGCAGTCGATGGTCCAGGCGAAATCGACATCAAAACGGGCCAGATCCAGCGCTTTCGCCCCGCACAGGCCAATCTCTTCGTCCGGCACAAAGGCCACCACGATATCGCCATGCTGATGCTCAGCGGTGAGGTTCTCCAGCAGCGTCATCACCACCGTCACCGCCGATTTGTTGTCGGCACCCAGCACACTGGTACCGTCGCTGAAAATGATCTCTTCATTGGGATAAGCGAGGATTTCAGGGTGTTCACTGACCCGCAGCCAGATATCTTTTTCGGCATTCAGGCAGAGATCATCTCCGGTAAAGGTGAGGATCTGTGGATGAATATCCGGTGACAAACCGACGTCAACGGTATCGATATGGGTGATAAAACCGATTCGCGGCGCGCCGGGTACATTGCCCTTTTTTACCGCGGTGACGGTGGCAAATTCGTCGATCACGATCTCCGACAAACCCAGCGTTTGCAGCTCTGAAGCCAGCATCCTCGCCATATCATGCTGGCCGGGGGTGGAGGGCAGGGTTTTAACCTTTGGGTCGCTCTGGCTGGTGACGGCCAGGTAGCGAAAGAAGCGTTGGGTTAATTGTCTGGCGAGCGCAGAAGCCATGGTGGATCCTTCTTTATTTGAGTTATCAGGTGTTTGCTAAATCACTTTAATGATATTTATGGTTTGGCACGACAAAAATTCATTAGCCGTCAAATTAAAAGACAGGAAAACGCGATGAAAAGCAACCTCACAAAACTGGCGCTAACCGTCGCCGCGCTGACGGTCAGTTCCACCGTTGCCGCTAAAACGCTGGTCTATTGTTCCGAAGGATCGCCTGAGAACTTTAACCCGCAACTCTATACCTCGGGCACCAGCGTGGATGCCAGCGCGGTACCGGTATATAACCGGCTGGTGGATTTTACTCCTGGCACTACCGATCTGGTGCCGAGCCTGGCCGAAAGCTGGGAGGTGAGCGAAGACGGTAAGGTCTACACCTTCCATCTGCGCAAGGGGGTGAAGTTCCAGAGCAACAAGCTGTTCACCCCAACGCGAGACTTTAACGCCGATGATGTGATCTTCTCGTTTATGCGGCAGAAAGATCCGAAGCATCCCTATCACAACGTCTCTAACGGTAACTATTCGAATTTTGAAAGCCTGGAGTTTGGCAAGCTGATTACCGCCATTGATAAAGTGGACGATCACACGGTGCGTTTCACCCTGGCGCATCCGGAAGCGCCATTTGTCGCGGATTTAGCATGGTACTTCGCCTCGATCCTCTCCGCCGAGTATGCGGATGCGATGATGAAAGCCGGCACGCCAGAGAAGGTGGATATGGAGCCGATTGGCACCGGGCCGTTTAAGCTGGCGAAATACCAGAAGGACTCGCGCATCCTGTTCACCGCCTTCCCGGAGTACTGGCAGGGTAAAGCAAAACTGGATCGTCTGGTGTTCACCATCGTCCCGGACGCCTCGGTGCGCTTCGCCAAGCTGGAGAAAAACGAGTGTCAGGTGATGCCATTCCCGAACCCCGCCGACCTGCCGCGGATGAAGGCCAATAAAGATCTTAATCTGATGAGCAAGGCCGGGCTGAATACGGGTTTCCTGTCGTTTAACACCCAGAAACCGCCGCTGGATAATGTCAAGGTGCGTCAGGCGCTGGCGATGGCTATCAACAAACCGGCCATTATTGAGGCCGTCTTCCAGGGCACCGGCACCGCTGCCAAAAACCTGCTGCCGCCGGGCGTCTGGAGCGCAGACAGCGAGTTGAAGGATTACGATTACGATCCGGAAAAAGCCAAAGCCCTGCTGAAAGAGGCCGGTTTTGCCAACGGGATGACCATCGACCTGTGGGCGATGCCGGTGCAGCGTCCGTACAACCCGAATGCCAAACGGATGGCCGAGATGATTCAGGCCGACTGGGCAAAAGTTGGCGTGCAGACCAAAGTCGTCACCTACGAGTGGGGTGAATACCTCAAGCGGGTGAAGGGCGGCGAGCATCAGGCGGCGCTGATGGGCTGGACAACCGCTACGGGCGACCCGGATAACTTCTTTGGTCCGCTCTTTACCTGTACCTCAGCCAACGGCGGTTCTAATTCTGCGAAATGGTGTTATCCGCCCTTTGATAAAATTATTGCCGAGGCTAAATCCATTACCGATCACGATAAAAGGGTCGCGTTATATAAACAGGCGCAGCAAATGATGCACGATCAAATGCCAGCGGTAATGATTGCCCACTCAACTATTTTCGAACCCGTCCGTAAAGAAGTCACGGGCTATGAAATAGACCCGTTCGGTAAACATTTATTCTGGCAAGTGGATGTAAAATAATCATTTATCACTGCCCGTTATCGTTACGGGCATTTTTTTCAATTTGTGCTCTCTTCCTCATTTTTTGTCACTTTCTTTCCTGCCAACTTTTGCTATAACTTCAATTGCATATTTGCACTTCACAGGGATACACCCATTATGCGTACTAGGTTTTGTACGAAAAGTCGTTGTGGCTAAAATTGCCGCCATGACCGGTTGGAGGCCCGTATGGCAAGGCGTTACGAACTTTCTGATGCGTCATGGGAGCTGATCAAGGATTTGAAAATCGCAGGATCGGCACTCGCTATGACAAGCTGGCCAAGAGCTTTGCAGCCATGGTCACCTTGGCCTGCAGCCTACGTTGCATGCGGCAATACTTTTCGTACAAAGCCTAACACTTTATTTAAAGTTGCCGCGCTCTCCGGCATGTTGCTTCTCGCTGGCTGTGCGTCAAAAGTGGCCGCGCCTGATCAATATTCAGGTTTTTTAAAAGACTACTCAGGGCTTAAAGAAACGACTTCCGCTTCGGGCAAACCAACGCTGCGCTGGGTTGATCCGTCTTATAACGAAGCGAACTACGACAGCATTATCTGGAACAATATCACCTATTATCCGGCACCAAAGCCAACGACCCAGATCGGCCAGCGTACGCTGGATGAACTGTTAAACTACACCAACACCAAAATGAAAACTGCTATCGGCCAGCGTAAGCCGATTGTGACGACGCCAGGTTCACGTAGCCTGATCTTCCGCGGCGCCATTACTGGTGTGAGCTCGCAGAAAGAAGGTCTGCAGTTCTATGAAGTTGTCCCTGTTGCGCTGGTCGTGGCGGGTACACAGATGGCAACCGGCCACCGTACCATGGATACCCACCTCTTCTTTGAAGGCGAGTTGATTGACGCTAAGACCAACAAGCCGGTCATCAAAGTCGTGCGTAAAGGGGAAGGTAAAGAGCTGAGTAATGAAAACACGCCAATGACCTTCGCAACCCTTAAGCAGGTTGTGGATGACATGGCGACCGATGCCACCATGTTTGACGTGCATAAAACCCAATAATATCAGGCCGGCCTGCCGCGTGCAGGCCGGTTTTTTTACGCCGTTCGCAACCGTCTGAACCAGTTCTCCGGACGGGCAAACATCACCAGATTCCCCGTTAAGATCAGCAGCAGCCCGGCAATGGCGTTGCTGTGCCAGACATAGCCTTCGTACACCGTCGAAAATGAGAGTGCGACCAGCGGGAACAGCAGGGTGCTATAAGCCGCCTTGCCTGCGCCAATTCTTCCAACCAGCGTAAAGTAGGCACCAAAGGCAATCACCGAGCCAAAGAGCGCCAGATAGAGCAGGGCACCCATGTAGCTAACCGACCAGACCGGCGTAAAATCATCCCCGCGGATCAGCGCAATTGCCCCCATCACCAGCGTACCGTAGAGCATCGCCCAGGCGTTGGTGGTCATGGTCTCCAGACCGTTGCGCTGGTGGCGCAGACTGATCATATTGCCCAGCGAAAAACCGTAGGTGCCCAGCGCCGAGAGGGCAATGCCGAACAGCAGACCGGCACTCCAGCCGCTGGCCAGCAGGTCGTTCCAGAAGAGCGTAATAATGCCGAGCAGCCCCAGCGCCGCCGCCAGATAAAAACGCGCGGGCGGACGCTGACCAAAAAAGAGAAAACTGTTCAGGGCGTTATAGAGCACCGCCATGGAGAAAATTACCGACTCCAGCCCGGTATTGATATACGCCGCTGCGGTGTAAAAACACCAGAAATTAAAGCAAAAGACGCAGCATCCTTGCAGGCCGCAAAACAGATGGTCGCGCAAGGCCAGCGGACGCAGGCGGCGCAGAACCAGCAGCACCGCCATGATGGTGGCGGTGGCGACGGCAAAGCGCCAGAAAATAGAGACCGGCGCGGGAACCGGCCCCTGTTGTAGATAGATAGCAATCCAGGTGGTTCCCCAGATAATCACGACCAGAGCGTACAAAAATGCGTTCATCTTTTTTCTCTTATCAGCAAAGTCTGGGGTCAGTATGGCGGCAGGGAGAATGACCTTCTTTCACAGACTTGCGGCGGACTTGCATATTCTTGCGCTTTTTTCCTGACCCGGGGTGGTACTGAAGGGCAGTTCTTTTTAGACTTGTTAACTCTTATTAACAACGGTGTGAGTGGTTATGGCTGAGACCTATGGTGCCTTTGAAAATCTGCGCAAACATAAAGCGGTATTACACAATGCCGTGGCGCTGAATTCAGGGATCCAGCTGGCGGCCTGGTCAAACAAGCGCGACACCATCACCCAGTATTGTGATCACCATACGCTCAGTCTCTATATCGCCGACGGCTACGAGAGCTATCACAAAACCACCGCCGGCTGGAAAAACGGCGGCGGGCCGGACCGTTTCTGCCTGATGCCGAAAGAGAGCGAGTCCACCTGGGATATTCGCGACGATCTGTCGTTTGTGCATCTCTACTGTACCGATGACCACCTGCGTAACGTGGGAGAGCAGGTGTGGGACAAAAGCCCCTACAGCTTTACCCTGGACGAAAATCTGTTTGGTGACGACGCCAGCATTACCGCCCTGTATCGCCATTTTATCCTCGGCTGCGACTGGCAGCAGTCTGCCAATCAGCTTACGCTGAGTACCGCCTCGACCTTGCTTCTGACCCACCTGGTGCAGCACTACAGCAACGTTCAGTGGTCGCTGCCGACCATCACCGGCGGCCTGTCGCCGTTCGTCCTGCGTAATGTGCTGGCGTTTATCGAAGAGAATCTGGCCCAGCCGCTGACCCTGGCGGATCTGGCGGCGCAGGCCAGCTTAAGCGAGTTTCATTTTGCCCGCATGTTCCGTCAGTCGATGCAGATGGCGCCGCACCAGTATGTGATGCAGCGACGGATGGAGAAGGCCAAAACCCTGGTGCGGACCACCCGCCAGCCGCTCACCGACATTGCCCTGGCCTGCGGATTCAGCTCCGCCAGCCATTTCAGCAACCGCTTTCGCGCCGCCACCGGGCTTACGCCGTCCCAGCTACGTGCGGCGAGTGCGTAGCAGCAGGGCGTAGCAGACGCCGCCCGCCACCAGCCCCCAGAACGCCGAGCCTATCCCCGCAAGGGTTGCGCCGCTGGCGGTCAGCAGAAAGGTCACGATGGCGGCATCGCGTTCCGCCTCATTATGTAGCGCCTGATGCAGACTACCGCTGATGGTGCCCAGCAGCGCCAGACCTGCCAGCGTCTGGATCCAGCTTAGCGGCAGAGCCGCCATCAGCCCGCTAATCGAGCCGCCGAAAATGCCGGCCAGCAGGTAAAAGACGCCCGCCGCAGCCGCAGCCAGCCAGCGTTTACCGGCATCCGGGTGCGCATCCGGACTCTGGCAGATGGCGGCGGTGATCGCCGCAATACAGATGGAGTAGACGCCAAACGGCGACAGCAGCAGCGCCAGGCCGCCGGTGACAATGATGAGCGGCGAGACGGCCACCGGATAGCCGGAGGCTTTCATCGTGGCGAACCCCGGCGCATTCTGTGACGCCATGGTGACTAAAAAGAAGGGCAGGCCGATGCTGATAAGGGTGGTGAGATTAAAGGTGGGGACGATAAATTCCGGCATTACCAGCGCGAAAGTGAGCCGTTCCGTGACAACGTCACCTTTCAGTGCCGCCACTAATCCGCCCACCAGAAGGGTGGCAACGATGGCATAGCGCGGAGCAAAGGCTTTGGTCAGCAGCCAGGCCAGCAGCATACTGCCACACAGCAGCAGATGCCCCTCCAGATTGCTGAAGGCCTGTAACCCAAAGCGCAGCAGCACCCCGGCAAGCATCGCCGCCGCCAGTGAATGGGGAATGATCTTCATCAGCCGGGCGAACAGGCCGCTGACGCCACAGATAACGATCAGGGCATTGGCAAAAATAAAGATGCCGATGGTTTCTGAAAGCGTGACCCCTTGCAGGCTGGTTGCCAGCAGGGCGGCACCCGGTGTCGACCAGGCGGTAAGCACCGGCGCTTTATACCACCACGACAGCCCCAGCGTGCTGATCCCCATCCCCAGACCCAGGGCGGTCATCCAGCCTGCAATCTGCGGGGCCGTAGCGCCTGCCGCCGCTGCCGCTTGCCAGATAATGGCGGCAGAGCTGGCGTAGCCCACCAGCACGGCAACGAAACCGGATAAGATGGTTGGAAAGGTGAGCGAAGATGCGCGCATGGGAGCTCCGTTGTGCGTTATAACAGCCGTGAATGTAGCACTGTGCGTTATAGCATACAAGTGGTACACTCGCGGCAAGAGGAGGGGCTATGGACATTACGCAACATCTTGCAATTACGCTGAAAACGCTGCGCCAGGCGCGCGGCTGGAGCCTGTCGAAGCTGGCTGAAGAGACCGGAGTGTCGAAAGCGATGCTCGGCCAGGTGGAGCGGAACGAATCCAGCCCGACGGTTTCGACGCTGTGGAAAATCGCCACTGGGCTGAACGTGCCGTTCTCCACCTTTATCACGCCCGAAGCGGAAAACCCGCCGGTATTCGATCCCCAGCAGCAGGCGATGGTGGTGAAACCGCTCTTTCCCTGGGATGAGGCGCTGAAATACGATCATTTCTCGATTACCCTCGCGCCGGGCGCCCTTAGCGAATCCACCCCGCACGAGGCCGGTGTAATTGAGCATGTGGTGGTGATAAGCGGTGAGCTGGAGATGCAGATCGACGGCGTCTGGCAAACGCTTTTGCCCGATACCGGCCTGCGTTTTGCCGGAGATAAACCGCACGCCTACCGCAACAGCAGCGGCCAGACGGTGCACTTTCACTCACTCATCCATTATCCCCGATAAAGACACGCAAAACTGTTTCACTGGCCCATACTTCTGACTACAATAGCCGCCATTTTGACCATAACGGATAACGACGAAGTATGCGCCTGCCATCCCATCATCTTGAACTTTTAAGCCCGGCTCGTGACGCCGCCATTGCCCGTGAAGCGATCCTTCATGGTGCCGATGCGGTCTATATCGGCGGCCCTGGTTTTGGCGCCCGCCATAATGCCAGCAACAGCCTGCGCGATATCGCCGACCTGGTGCCGTTCGCCCACCGTTTTGGGGCGAAAGTGTTCGTGACCCTGAACACCATTCTTCATGATGATGAACTGGAACCGGCGCAGCGTCTGATTACCGACCTGTACCAGACCGGCGTTGATGCGCTGATCGTCCAGGATATGGGTGTCCTTGAGATGGATATCCCGCCGATCGAGTTGCACGCCAGTACCCAGTGCGATATCCGCACCGTGGAAAAAGCGAAGTTCCTCTCGGATGCCGGTTTTACCCAGATCGTGCTGGCCCGTGAACTGAACCTCAATCAGATCCGCGATATCCACCAGGCGACCGACGCTACCATCGAGTTCTTTATCCACGGCGCGCTGTGCGTGGCCTACTCCGGGCAGTGCAATATCTCCCACGCCCAGACCGGACGCAGCGCCAACCGCGGCGACTGCTCGCAGGCGTGTCGTCTCCCCTATACCCTGAAAGACGATCAGGGCCGGGTGGTGGCGTTTGAAAAGCACCTTCTGTCGATGAAAGATAACGACCAGACCGCCAACCTGGGCGCCCTGATCGATGCGGGCGTGCGCTCCTTCAAGATTGAAGGGCGTTACAAGGACATGAGCTATGTGAAGAACATCACCGCCCATTACCGCCAGATGCTCGATGCCATTATTGAAGATCGCGGCGATTTGGCCCGCAGCTCCGCCGGCCGTACCGAGCACTTCTTTATTCCGTCTACCGACAAAACCTTCCATCGCGGCAGTACCGACTACTTTGTGAATGCGCGCAAAGGGGATATCGGCGCATTCGATTCGCCGAAATTTATCGGCCTGCCGGTGGGTGAAGTGCTGAAGGTCTCCAGAGAGCATCTGGATGTGGAAGTGACCGAGCCGCTGGCGAATGGCGATGGCCTGAATGTGATGATCAAACGTGAAGTGGTTGGTTTTCGCGCCAACACGGTGGAGAAAACCGGTGAAAATCGCTACCGCGTCTGGCCAAACGAAATGCCTGCCGACCTGCATAAAGTGCGTCCGCATACGCCCCTGAACCGCAACCTGGACCATAACTGGCAGCAGGCGCTGCTGAAAACCTCCAGCGAGCGCCGCGTTGCGGTAGACATCGAGCTGGGCGGCTGGGAAGAGCAGCTGATCCTGACCATGACCAGCGAAGATGGTACCAGCGTCACCCACACCCTGGACGGGCAGTTTGAGGTGGCGAACAACGCCGAAAAAGCGCTGAACAACCTGAAGGATGGCGTCGCTAAGCTGGGTCAGACTATCTATTACGCCCGGGATATTCAGGTTAACCTGCCTGGCGCGCTCTTTGTGCCGAACAGCCTGCTGAACCAGTTCCGTCGTGAAACGGCCGAGATGCTGGACGCCGCGCGCCTGGCAAACTACCCACGTGGCAGCCGCAAAGCGGTCTCTGTACCGCCGCCGGTCTACCCGGAAACGCATCTCTCATTCCTGGCGAACGTCTACAACCACAAGGCGCGGGCGTTCTATCAGCGCTATGGCGTGGAGCTGATTGATGCCGCGTATGAAGCCCACGAAGAGAAGGGCGACGTACCGGTGATGATCACCAAGCACTGCCTGCGCTTCGCCTTTAACCTCTGTCCGAAACAGGCCAAAGGCAATATCAAGAGCTGGAAGGCGACGCCGATGCAGCTGGTCAATGGTGATGAGGTGTTAACCCTGAAATTTGACTGCCGTCCATGCGAGATGCATGTCATCGGTAAGATGAAAAACCATATCCTTAAAATGCCTCAGCCGGGCAGCGTGGTGGCTTCCGTCAGCCCTGACGATCTGCTCAAAACGCTGCCGAAGCGTAAAAGCGTTTAATTAACGAAAATGTGTATCCGGTTTGCGCGACTTCTGCCAGTGGTGATGTTCGCGCAAGCCATCTGCCGACTCTTCTGCCACCACCCGTAACTCATCGCTGTCCGCCTCGTGGCGCAGCTGCTGATCGGCGTTCTTCACCCAAAAGAATTCATGTCCTTTATGGCTGGCCATCAGTTGGCCGGAGAATAGGGCGCAGGTGAGCATTATTGCTGATAACGTTTTTTTAAACATCTTGCCACCGGTTGATTACGTTTGCGGAGTATGATGCCGGTAGTTTCGTGAGGTTATTATTCGGTTTTTTAAAGGCGGGAAAGGATTTGTTGGGATTTGTAGGGAGTAATGACATGAATTGTTGGGGTGAGGTAGCAACAGCGTTTTTTAGTTTATAGCGATAAAATAGTTCAAGGGAATAAATTACTTACAGCGACGCCCATGTCCGGCTGAAAATCGCTGAGGCGTTGACCGCAGGCCGGGGCGAGGCGCATGGACGCGCCGAGAGGGCATAGCCTGCATGGATGCAGGCTGGTGCCCGACCCGATAGCCGGAGGGAATAAGCCGAAGGGACCGCGAAGCGGCGATTTTCTTGCCGGGAGCCGGGATTGTTAAGGGGGCGGCGATAGCCCCCTTAACACGTTCACAGGTGACGTTGTTTTAAGAGAAACTGAGAACGTATAGTGAACGGAACGACCTCTTCAGTCGCATGTTCCCCTTCACAGCATCAATGTGACTTAAACCCCGCCGCCGTCATTAGCACCCGGAAGAAAAACCCCACCAGCGCCAGCGCCAGCACGCTGGCGCCCCAGATAATCACCATCCACATCAGTCGCTTCCAGACAGGTTGATTCATCAGTGATAGCCCTCCCCAGGCTGGACTTTTCCGCGAAATACGTAGTAACTCCAGAAAGTGTAGACAAGGATGATCGGGATAATAAACAACGCCCCCACCAGCATAAAGCCCTGACTCTGGGCAGGCGCAGCGGCCTGCCAGAGGGTGATGGCAGGCGGAATGATATGCGGCCAGATGCTGATCCCAAGCCCGCTAAAGCCAAGAAAGATTAACCCAAGAGTCAGCACGAACGGCAGATGGTGGCTATGCGGGTTATTCAGGCTACGCCATTGCCACAGGCCCAGCAGCGCCACCAGTAGCGGAACCGGCAGCAGGAAGAACAGGTTCGGCAGGCTAAACCAGCGATCGGCTATGGCCGGGTGCGCCAGCGGTGTCCAGAGGCTGATCGCCGCAATGATAACCAACAGCGCCAGCAGCAGGCGCTTCGATATCTGACGCATCCGACCCTGGAGCGGGTTTTCACTTTTCATCACCAGCCAGGTGGCACCCAGCAGGGCGTAAGCCACCACCAGCCCCAGGCCGCAGAAGAGGCTGAAGGGCGTAAACCAGTCGAACGGCCCCCCGGCAAAAGCGCGGCCGCTGACCGGGAAGCCAGTGATCACCGCGCCCACGACCATCCCCTGGGTAAAGGTGGCGAGCAGTGAACCGCCAATAAACGCCTTATCCCAGAAGGGACGGTGCGCGGGCGTCGCCTTAAAGCGGAACTCGAACGCCACACCGCGGAAAATCAGCCCGATCAGCATCAAGGTCAGCGGAATGGTCAGGGCATCAATAATCACCGCATAGGCCAGCGGAAAGGCGCCGAACAGCGCGGCTCCGCCCAGCACCAGCCAGGTTTCGTTCCCGTCCCATACCGGGGCGACGCTGTTGACCATCACGTCCCGGTCATCCGCGTCCTTGATGGCCGGAAACAGAATACCGATACCGAGATCGAAGCCGTCCATCACGATGCACATCAGGGTGGCAAAGACAATAATCACAAACCAGATAAGGGAGGGGTCGATGCCCATTATGGTGTCTCCTTGTGAGTGAATTCAGCGTTTGCAGCCGAGAGCGGGCGTGCCGGGCGGCCATCGTTTTCGGTCGGGAAGCTCTCTTCTTCCTGCGGCCCTTTTTTAATCAGGCGCACCATGTAGCTATAACCAACGCCAAACACCGAGGTGTAGACCACGATAAAGGCCAACAGGCTGACGCTCATGTGCAGGTCGCCGTGGGCCGATACAGCATCTCTGGTGCGCTGGAGTCCATACACCACCCAGGGTTGACGGCCCACTTCGGTGGTCACCCAACCGGCGAGAATCGCAATTAACCCCGACGGTCCCATCAGCAGGGCAAACCACAGGAATGGCCGGGAGTAATAGAGCCGCTGCCTGTAGCGCAGCCACAGGGCGATCGCGCCCAGGAGGAGCATCAGCAGGCCTAGCCCGACCATAATGCGGAACGACCAGAAGACGATGGTTGAGTTGGGCCGATCCGCTTTCGGGAATTCTTTCAACGCCGGAACCTGCTTATCCAGGCTGTGGGTGAGGATCAGGCTGCCGAGCGCCGGGATCTCCAGCCCGTAGCGGGTGCGCTCCTGCGCCATATCCGGCCAGCCAAAGAGCAGCAGCGGCGTCGGCTCGCCGGGCGGGTTCTCCCAGTGGCCCTCAATGGCGGCAATTTTGGCCGGCTGATGCTTCAGGGTGTTGAGGCCATGCATATCCCCGACCATCGCCTGAATGGGGGCGACGATCAGCGTCATCCACAGCGCCATGGAGAACATGCGGCGAATGGCGGGGGTATTGTTCCCGCGTAGCAGATGCCAGGCCGCCGAGGCCGCGACAAACAGCGCGCTGCTGAGAAACGCGGCAATCGACATATGCAGCAGGCGATAGGGGAAGGAGGGGTTGAATACCACCGCCAACCAGTCCACCGGCACCACCTGGCCGTTGACGATCTCATAGCCCTGCGGAGTCTGCATCCAGCTGTTGGAGGCGAGGATCCAGAAGGTGGAGATAATCGTGCCCAGCGCCACCATGCAGGTGGCAAAGAAGTGCAGCCCCGCACCCACTTTGTTCCAGCCGAAGAGCATCACCCCCAGGAAACCCGCTTCGAGGAAGAAGGCGGTGAGCACTTCATAGGTCAGCAGCGGGCCGGTAATGCTGCCGGCAAACTGGGAAAAACCGGTAATGACTCCAACTTACTGATAGTGTTTTATGTTCAGATAATGCCCGATGACCTTGTCATGCAGCTCCACCGATTTTGAGAACGACAGTGACTTCCGTCCCAGCCTTGCCCGCACCACGCCTTCAGTAGCGGAGCAGGAAGGACATCTGATGGAAATGGAAGCCACGCAAGCACCTTAAAATCACCATCATACACTAAATCAGTAAGTTGGCAGCATTACCAAGGCAAACTGGATCCTCGCAAGAACAAACGCATCTAAACCAAACATGCACAACCTCAAGGTCAATCGGTGTGACTGTTATGGTAAATCAGCGAGAAAATCAGTATCAGAGACAGAAAAGTGGAATTTTTGTATAACAGTTTTAAAAAGCAGGGCGTTATCCGGGAGTGTTATAGTCAGTTGCCACCACGCCCGGCGGCGCTTCGCCTGCGCGGGCCTACGGGCAGAGTTTTTGTAGGCCGGGCAAGGCGATAAAGGGGCGAGAGCCCCTTTACGGTTAGTGGACCTTACGTTTTTGCATATGACGGGAGATCAGCCAGATTAAAAGCGTGGTTAAAAGCAGCGATAACAGAGACAACGCGAAAATGTAGCGGTCGTACCATTCGGCCTCGGTCAGAAAACCAAATTTATCCGTATAAAGATCATATAGCCAGATATCGGGCATAACGATACAAATTAACGAATAAACCAGACACAGAAGAGCTAACTCCATCAACCATATGATTACAGTAGTACTGGGTTTCATTAATATACCTGTATGGTGCCAAATGCTTTAAGCTCGGCCGTAATGGGTAAAGAACCTGCGCTTAACAATGCGTGATGAAGGATTTGATAGTGGGAATGATTTGGCAATGTTATGCATCCTTCGCTAATTCCAGAACTGCCTGCGGGATGCAGGCGAAAAGCTCCGCGCTCTACGTTGTCTATAAAAGTTGAATCATCGATAGCCCTGTCGTCCCGGTATAATGCAAACCAAAAGTCCCGGTTTGAACCGCTCTCGAGTTCTTTAAGCATATCGTGCCAGCGGGATCGAAGCCCTCCCCGGGAACGCGTAACAATGAAATATTTTCCAGGCGGCAATGGCCCTTTCTTTTTCATAGCAATAGAATCTGGATTATTTCGGTTGGCACCGGCGTGTCCAGAATAAGCCGGAAAGAAACCAACGCCAGGACAACTTAGAGTAGACATCTGCCCACCATTTAAATGAAATGTACAACGAATCATCTCTCATTCCACGCATCAGAAAAAATAATATTTCCATCGCAATGTTTCCAGGTGATTTTTTCATAGCGCAGGGAGATTGCTTCAAGATGATTATGTTTTTCCGTCGAAGGGTTTTTTATATCATGCATGAGAGGGCAAACAGACACGACTTTTACCCCTTCAAGAAACATATTAAAGTACTCTTCTTCCTGCCCGGCATGATTGATCCGGTACCATTTGAACTCGGCAGATTTTAGTGTTTGCCCTCTGGCAACAGCTTTATAAAGATAAGGGCTGGAAGAGTCGAACTCTTTCTCAAATACAAGTGCACTATGGACGCGTGTACCGGTTATCTTTCCAGTATTACTATCCGGGTAATGCTGCCAACTTACTGATTTAGTGTATGATGGTGATTTTAAGGTGCTTGCGTGGCTTCCATTTCCATCAGATGTCCTTCCTGCTCCGCTACTGAAGGCGTGGTGCG
>NZ_VDAM01000001.1:3281862-3479325 GCF_019584355.1 Leclercia sp. EC_58 | reverse complement strand
TCTGGCAAGGCTGGGACGGAAGTCACTGTCGTTCTCAAAATCGGTGGAGCTGCATGACAAGGTCATCGGGCATTATCTGAACATAAAACACTATCAGTAAGTTGGAGTCATTACCTACTATCCGTAGGTAAATGCAGACCGTGACCAAATCCGAGTATTTCTATACTGCCTTCACGATCGCGGATATCCACAGACCCGCAGATATCTGCTCCTCCGTCGTCCTTTAACCACAAATACGCAGGAATTGCCATCTCAAACTCCTTTTGTCAGCCAGCTTAAAAACAGCCATTACTTAACATCGGATGTTTAATAAAGACCAGGCATATCGTGCCATAGTCATGGCAAATATATTTTGCAGTTATACAAATTAAATCAATTTAAAGGTGTGAGTAAACGTCCCGTGTATTATCTATTTCACGGGACCTCTATTATATTACGCGTCCCGCCACCCCATCGCCGGTGCTACATGCTTCAGAATCGACTCGATCACATGCACGTTATACTCCACGCCCAGCTGGTTCGGCACCGTCAGTAAGAGCGTATCCGCCTCGGCGATCGCTTCGTCCTGCTTCAACTGGGCAATCAGCTTGTCCGGCTCGGCGGCATAGCTGCGCCCGAAAATGGCGCGGGTTTTCTCATCCAGATAGCCCACGCTGTCGCTTTCGTTACGGCTGGAGCCGAAGTACATCCGGTCGCGATCGTCCATCAGGGCGAAAATGCTGCGGCTGACCGAGACGCGTGGGGTGCGGGTATGGCCCGCTTCGGCCCAGGCGGCACGGTAGGCGCGGATCTGTTTTGCCTGCTGAATATGGAACGGCTCGCCGGTTTCGTCATCTTTCAGGGTAGAGCTTTGCAGGTTCATCCCGAGCTTCGCGGCCCACACGGCGGTGGCGTTAGAGCCTGCGCCCCACCAGATGCGATCCCGCAGACCTTCGGCGTGCGGCTCCACGCGCAGTAGGCCCGGCGGGTTAGGGAACATCGGCTGTGGGTTGGGTTTAGCAAACCCTTCGCCGCGCAGCACATCCAGCAGCACTTCGGTGTGACGGCGCGCCATATCCGACTCGTTTTCGCCCTCCGTAGGCACATAGCCAAAGTAGCGCCAGCCATCGATCACCTGCTCCGGTGAGCCGCGGCTGATGCCCAGCTGTAAACGCCCGCCAGAGATCAAATCGGCTGAGCCCGCATCTTCCGCCATATAGAGCGGGTTTTCATAGCGCATATCGATTACGCCGGTGCCGATCTCAATCCGGCTGGTTTTTGCGCCGATTGCGGCCAACAGCGGGAAGGGGGAGGCGAGCTGGCGGGCAAAATGGTGCACCCGGAAATAAGCGCCATCCGCGCCCAGCTCTTCGGCGGCGACCGCCAGATCGATAGACTGTAGCAGCGCATCAGCGGCGCTGCGGGTGCCGGACTGCGGTGACGGCGTCCAGTGACCAAACGATAAAAAACCGATCTTTTTCATTCCGGGGTTTCCTGATTTCTGAGAAACAACATAACCCTTACTTTACGGATTACCCGGCGAGAAGAAATGGCGTTTATTTCACAGATGAGGTCAAAAAATTTGAATGAATTCAGCGGCTCTGCCTGTTTTATGGAATGTTAGCGTAAATAACGCTTGCATCCTTCCATCATTAATGCGTTAATGCTCTTTCGGTTTGAAATCCAAAAAATATCTGAAGCAGTTTCTAAAGCAATCTCATCACGTTGTGCCTCTCCACAGTCGCTCCTGGGTTTTATCTTTACGCTCTGATTAGTTTTGTCTCAGACCCTTATTGCCTTTAAGGCCCATTAGTTTTTACGTGTATACGTACAGGAGATTTACATGAGTTCTACTATCCATTTTCGTTGCCCATGCTGTCATGGTTCGCAGTTCCGTACTTCCATTTTCGACGTGTCTGAAAAAAATCCACACGGTGCGAAGTGCATTTTCTGCAAATCTTCCATGATCACCCTCGACCATTTAGCGGCCTCCCGTCATGCCCGCCAGGTCCCGTTTGAGCTGCGTAAGTAATTCAGTCAGGCGCCGTCACGCCTGCTGATATCCTCTCAAACCTATAACAGTTTATTAATTCTGCCTTTTTTCTCCTGCTGATATACACTGTGATGCAGCAAGGAGAACCCGATGAAAAAATACCAGCGCCTGGCGCAGCAAATCATTTCACAGATCGAGCTTGGTGTCTGGCAGCCCGGCGATAAGCTGCCCTCCCTGCGTGAGCAGGTGACCAGCAGCGGGCTGAGCTTTATGACCGTCGGCCATGCGTACCAGATGCTGGAGAGCCAGGGGCATATTGTGGCGCGCCCGCAGTCGGGGTATTACGTCGCCGCCCGTCCCAGCGGAGAGCAGCCGATGCCGCCCGCGCAGGTGATGCGCGACGAGTCGGTGGATATCAATACCTATATCTTCGATGTGCTGCAGGCCAGCCGCGATCCCGCGGTGGTGCCCTTTGCCTCGGCCTTTCCCGATCCGCGCCTTTTTCCCTTACAGCAGCTGAACCGCTCCCTGGCGAACGTCAGTAAAACCGCCACCGCCATGAGCGTGATCGAGAACCTGCCACCGGGCAACGTCGATCTGCGCCACGCCATCGCCCGCCGCTATGCCCAACAGGGGATGAACATCTCCCCGGATGAAATTGTGATTACCGCGGGCGCGCTGGAAGCCCTGAACCTGAGCCTGCAGGCGGTCACCGAACCGGGCGACTGGGTGATTGTGGAGAATCCCTGCTTCTACGGCGCGCTGCAGGCGCTGGAGAGGCTGAAGCTGAAGGCGCTGTCGGTGGCGACCGACGTGCGCGACGGTATCGATCTCAACGCCCTGGCGCAGGCGCTGAACGACTACCCGGTAAAAGCCTGCTGGCTGATGACCAACGCGCAAAACCCGCTGGGCTTTACCCTCAGCGCCGACAAAAAAGCGCAGCTTGTCGAATTACTCGCCCGGCACAACGTCACCCTGATTGAAGATGATGTTTACAGCGAGCTCTATTATGGCCGCGAAAAGCCGCTCCCGGCGAAAGCCTGGGATCGCAGCGACATGACCCTGCACTGCTCCTCCTTCTCCAAATGCCTGGTGGCCGGGTTTCGCATTGGCTGGGTCGCCGCCGGGAAACATGCCCGCCGCATCCAGCAGCTTCAACTGATGAGCACCTTATCCACCAGCTCGCCCATGCAGCTGGCGCTGGTGGATTATCTCGCCACCAAACGTTATGACGCCCATCTCAGGCGCCTGCGCCGCACGCTGGCTGACCGCAAGCAGCTGGCGTGGCAGGCGCTGCTCCGCCATCTGTCCGCCGAAGTTAAAATTCACCACAGCGACAGCGGCTATTTTTTATGGCTGGAGCTGCCCGCACCGCTGGATGCCGGGGAGCTCAGCGCCCGGGCGCTGAAGCACCACATCAGCATTGCGCCGGGCAAAATGTTCTCCACCTCCGATACCTGGACGCCCTTTTTCCGCTTCAATACGTCGTGGGCCTGGGGAGAGCGGGAGGAGCAGGCGGTGATCCAGTTAGGGCAAATAATTAGCGGGATGTTAAAAACGCAAAAATAAGTTTTTCTCGCTATTGATCGCAACCGCTAAATAATCATTTCTTATCCCGTTAATCACGCCGCAATTAATTTGCGGCGTTTTTTATTATCGCTCATAGGAAATATGCATAACCTCTTCGCCTGCTAACCCCTTGTCTATAATCCAGTTACCGGGGAATGCGCCCCCGGTCACAACCTGGCGAAATTTCTCAGGCCTGCCGGGTGCGCTGCAATGGCGCGGTCTACGTTTAATTAAGGAGATATTCTACCGGCACGGCTGCCTTCTGATTTCATTACGACAGGAGTAATACGTATGAGCAAAACATTTGCCCGTAGCAGCCTGTGCGCGCTCGGCATGACTATTTTGACTGCGCAGGCGGCAGAGCCGCCAAAAGAGATCGGCAATGGCGAAGGACGCCTGGATATCATTGCCTGGCCGGGCTATATCGAACGGGGCGAGACCGATAAAAACTACGACTGGGTCACCCAGTTTGAAAAAGAGACCGGCTGTAAAGTGAACGTCAAAACCGCCGCGACATCCGATGAGATGGTGAGCCTGATGGCGAAGGGCGGATACGATCTGGTGACCGCCTCCGGCGACGCCTCACTGCGCCTGATCATGGGCAAACGCGTTCAGCCCATCAATCCGGACCTGATCCCCAACTGGAAAACCCTCGACCCCAGGATCGTCAAAGGGGAGTGGTTCAACGTTAACGGCAAGGCCTACGGCACACCCTATCAGTGGGGGCCAAACCTGCTGATGTACAACACCAAAACCTTCCCGTCCCCGCCTGACACCTGGGGCGTGGTGTTTAAAGAACAGACCCTGCCGGACGGTAAATCCAACAAAGGGCGCGTGCAGGCCTACGATGGGCCGATCTACATTGCCGATGCGGCGCTGTACGTCAAAGCCACCCAGCCAGATCTGGGCATCACCGATCCCTACCAGTTGACGGAAGCGCAGTACACAGCGGTGTTAAACGTGCTGAAAGATCAGCATGCGCTGGTCCACCGCTACTGGCACGACACGACCGTGCAGATGAGTGACTTCAAAAACGAAGGGGTGGTGGCCTCCAGCGCCTGGCCCTATCAGGCCAACGCCCTGAAAGGGGAGAATCAGCCGATAGGCACCGTCTTCCCGAAAGAGGGGGTGACGGGATGGGCGGATACCACCATGCTGCACGCCGATGCCAAACACCCGATGTGCGCCTATAAGTGGATGAACTGGTCCCTGACGCCAAAAGTGCAGGGCGATCTGGCGGCGTGGTTCGGTTCTCTGCCGGTGGTGGCGGAAGGCTGTAAAGCCAGCACTCTGCTCGGCGACAAAGGCTGTGAAACCAACGGCTACACCTATTTCGACAAGATCCTGTTCTGGAAAACCCCTGTCGCCAACGGCGGCACATTTGTCCCTTACAGCCGCTGGGTTCAGGACTACATCGCCATCATGGGCGGTCGTTAAGCGCAGGGAGCAGATTATGACCTACGCAGTAGAGTTTAACGATGTCTCCCGCCTGTATGGCGACGTGCGTGCGGTGGATGGAGTAACGATCCGGATCCGTGACGGGGAGTTTTTCTCCATGCTGGGGCCTTCGGGCTCCGGCAAAACCACTTGCCTGCGCCTGATTGCCGGTTTCGAACAGCTGAGCGGCGGCGCTATATCTATCTTTGGCAAAGACGCCAGCGAACTCCCTCCGTGGGAGCGCGACGTCAATACCGTCTTTCAGGACTATGCCCTGTTTCCCCATATGAACATCCTCGAGAATGTGGCCTACGGGCTGATGGTGAAGGGGATCAACAAGTCTACCCGCCAGGCCCAGGCCCGCGAGGCGCTGGAGAAGGTCGGCCTCAGTTTTGCCGAAGCGCGCAAGCCATCCCAGCTCTCCGGCGGCCAGCGTCAGCGGGTGGCGATTGCCCGGGCGCTGGTCAATCAGCCCCGTGTTCTGCTGCTGGACGAACCCCTCGGCGCGCTCGATCTCAAGCTGCGGGAGCAGATGCAGTTTGAGCTAAAAAAACTGCAGCAGGAGCTGGGGATCACCTTTATTTTCGTCACCCACGATCAGGGGGAAGCACTGTCGATGTCCGACCGGGTGGCGGTCTTTAACAACGGGCGAATCGAGCAGGTGGATACCCCGCGGGAGCTCTATCTGCGTCCACGCACCCCGTTCGTCACCAGCTTCGTTGGCACCTCGAACGTCTTTACCGATACCACCGCCCGGCGCGTCTGCGGCATGACCGGTAGCTACTCCCTGCGCCCGGAGCATATTCGTCTGGACGGGCAGGGTGAAATCCAGGTGCAGGGCCAGGTGCAGGCGGTGCAGTTCCAGGGGGCGGCGACCCGTTACGAGCTGCGGCTTGCCGAGGGGGAGAAACTGCTGGTGAGCCAGGCCAACCTGACCGGCTCTGCGCTGGCCCCGGGGGTTGAGGCCGGACAGCAGGTGACCGCCTCGTGGGCGCGCGATGCTATGGTGCCGCTGCATGAGGAGAGGTGAAATGGATATGAGCGTTTCGCCGCCGCCAGCTTCGCACGGCCTGCCGGGGCGTCTGTCGGCGCTGTTCTGGCGCAGGCCGTCGCTGGGGCTGTTTTTACTCCTGCTCGGGCCGCTGATGTGGTTTGGCATTGTCTATCTCGGGTCGCTGTTCACCCTGCTGTGGCAGGGGTTCTACACCTTCGATGACTTCACCATGGCGGTCACGCCGGATCTGACCTTCGCCAACATTCGCGCGCTGTTTAATCCTGCCAACTACGACATCATCCTGCGTACCCTGACGATGGCGATTGCCGTCACCATCGGCAGTGCGATCCTCGCCTTCCCGATGGCCTGGTATATGGCGCGCTACACCCACGGAAAGTGGAAAGCCTTTTTCTACATCGCGGTGATGCTGCCGATGTGGGCCAGCTATATCGTCAAGGCCTATGCCTGGACGCTGCTGCTGGCAAAAGATGGCGTGGCGCAGTGGTTTCTCTGCCATATGGGGCTGGAGCCGCTGCTCACCTCGCTGTTGACGGTGCCGGGCGTGGGAGGCAGTACGCTCTCCACCTCCGGGTTGGGGCGCTTTCTGGTATTCGTCTATATCTGGCTGCCGTTTATGATCCTGCCGGTGCAGGCGGCGCTGGAGCGGCTGCCGCCGTCGTTGCTGCAGGCCTCAGCCGATCTCGGCGCCCGGCCGCGGCAGACCTTCCGTTATGTCGTGCTGCCCCTGGCGATCCCGGGCATCGCTGCCGGGTCGATCTTCACCTTCTCCCTGACGCTGGGCGACTTCATCGTGCCACAGCTGGTGGGGCCGCCGGGCTACTTTATCGGACAGATGGTTTACTCCCAGCAGGGGGCGATTGGCAATATGCCTATGGCGGCGGCCTTTACGCTGGTGCCGATTGTTCTCATCACTCTCTATCTGGCGTTCGTGAAGCGCCTGGGAGCGTTTGATGCACTCTGAACGCGCACCGCTGTTTCTGAAAATCGCCACCTGGGGCGGGGTGATCTTCCTGCACTTTCCGCTGCTGATTATTGCCATCTATGCTTTTAATACCGAGGACGCGGCCTTCAGTTTTCCGCCACAGGGGCTGACGCTGAAGTGGTTCAGTGCCGCGGCGACGCGCAGCGACATTATTGAAGCCGTGACGTTGTCACTTAAAATCGCGGCTTTGTCGACGGCCATTGCGCTGGTGCTGGGCACTCTGGCGGCCGCGGCGTTATGGCGGCGGGAGTTCTTTGGCAAGAACGCCGTGTCGCTGATGCTGATCCTGCCCATCGCCCTGCCGGGGATCATCACCGGTCTGGCGCTGCTGACGGCGTTCAAGACCATCAATCTGGAGCCCGGTTTCTTTACCATCATTCTCGGTCACGCCACATTCTGCGTGGTGGTGGTGTTCAATAATGTGATTGCCCGTTTCCGGCGCACCTCCTGGAGCCTGGTTGAAGCCTCGATGGATTTAGGTGCCAACGGCTGGCAAACCTTCCGCTACGTGGTACTGCCCAATCTGGGCTCGGCGCTGCTGGCGGGGGGCATGCTGGCGTTCGCCCTGTCGTTCGATGAGATTATCGTGACGACCTTTACCGCCGGACATGAGCGCACGTTACCGCTGTGGCTGTTAAACCAGCTTGGGCGTCCGCGCGATGTACCGGTAACAAATGTGGTGGCACTGCTGGTTATGCTAGTGACCGCCATTCCCATTTTGGGGGCCTGGTGGCTGACCCGTGACGGCGAAAACGTAGCCGGAAGCGCGAAATAACCTCGACTGAAACAGGACAATGCTATGCAAACTCAACTGCTGATTAATGGTGAACTGGTCAACGGCGAAGGGGAAAAGCAGCCGGTCTATAACCCTGCCACCGGTGAGGTGCTGCTGGAGATTGCCGAGGCTTCTCCCGCCCAGGTGGACGCAGCTGTGCAGGCCGCGGACCGCGCGTTTGCCAGCTGGGGGCGGACCACGCCGAAAAGCCGCGCCGAGTGTCTGCTGAAACTGGCGGACACCATCGAAGCTCAGGCTGACACCTTAGCCCGGCTGGAGTCGCAGAACTGCGGCAAACCGCTGCACTGCGTGATGGGAGATGAAATTCCGGCGATTGCCGACGTGTTCCGCTTCTTTGCCGGGGCGGCGCGTACCCTGCACGGTTCGGCGGCAGGGGAATATCTGGAAGGGCACACCTCCATGATCCGCCGCGACCCGGTTGGCGTTGTCGCCTCGATTGCGCCATGGAACTATCCCCTGATGATGGCGGCGTGGAAGTTGGCCCCTGCGCTGGCGGCCGGTAACTGCGTGGTGCTCAAACCCTCTGAAATCACGCCGCTCACCGCCCTAAAGCTGGCAGAGCTGGCAAAAGATATCTTCCCTGCCGGGGTCATTAACGTGCTGTTTGGCCGGGGTAAAACCGTGGGCGACCCGCTGACCGGGCACGAAAAGGTGCGCATGGTGTCGCTCACCGGCTCTATCGCCACCGGCGAACATATCATCGGCCATACCGCCTCGACGATTAAGCGCACCCATATGGAGCTGGGCGGTAAAGCGCCGGTGATTGTCTTTGACGATGCCGATCTCGACGCGGTGGTGGAGGGGGTGCGCACCTTTGGCTTCTACAACGCCGGGCAGGACTGTACCGCAGCCTGTCGTATCTACGCCCAAAAAGGGATATACGCCGCGCTGGTGGAAAAACTGGGCGCCGCGGTCGCCAGCCTGAAGATCGGCGATCCGAATGACGAGAGCACCGAGCTGGGTCCGTTAAGCTCCCAGGCGCATCTCGACCGGGTGTGCAAAGCGGTGGATGAGGCGAAAGCCTTGGGACATGTACAGGTGATCACCGGCGGCAGCAAGCACGACGGTAAAGGTTACTGGTTCCAGCCCACCGTGCTGGCAGGGGCGAAGCAGGAGGATGCTATCGTCCAGCGGGAGGTGTTTGGTCCGGTGGTGAGCGTGACTTCATTTGACGACGAAGAAGAGGTACTGAACTGGGCCAACGATTCGCAGTACGGGCTGGCCTCTTCCGTGTGGACTCAGGATGTGGGCCGCGCGCACCGCGTCAGCGCCCACCTCCAGTACGGCTGCACCTGGGTGAATACCCACTTTATGCTGGTGAGCGAAATGCCCCACGGCGGGATGAAAATGTCGGGCTACGGCAAGGATATGTCGGTGTATGGTCTGGAAGATTACACCGTGGTTCGTCATATCATGTTTAAGCACTGATCTGTGCCCAGCGCCGGTTGCGGCACGGCAACCGGCGCGTAATAATATATTTTATTGAATACATTAACTTAGAAATATATTTTGCTGCCCCTTATCTCAGGGGGAAAATATATCGTTTGGTTTTATAAAATATTTCCTAAATAAAATTTTGAGCGGGCCGATAGAGTAGTCAGACCAGACAAACGGCCCTGTTCATCATGCTTGCAATTAATCATAACGAGATTGCCGGGCTCTCGCTTAAGTCCCGGAAAGCAAACACGACGATGCTTTCTCAAACCATTGAACGCCTGTCATCCGGCTTGCGGATCAATAGCGCGAAGGATGACACGGCCGGGCAGGCTATTGCCAACCGGATGTTTTCAAATATCAATGCGGATAGCGTTATCTCCCGCGGGCTCGATGACGCCATAAGCCTGGCGCAGACGGCGGAAGGGAGCCTGAGCGATATCGGGAATATGCTGATTAAAGCCAAAAGCCTGGCGATCCAGGCGGCGAACGGCACCCTGTCGCCGTCTGACCGGGAGAGTATCAACCAGGAGTATCAGCAGATTCTGGCGACCATTACTCAGGTCTCGGAGCAGACTGAGATCTTCGGTCAATATCCGCTGGCGACCGATAAGCCGGTATTACCGCCGCAATTAATCGGCGATGTACCGCCGTTAAACAACAAATTCCCGGTTGCCGGAACCGATTATTCATTCAGCTCTGGAATTATTCCGTTGGCCTATATTCCGGCCGGGTCGAAGAATATCACCATTACCATTGATTCGCTGGGTCTGGATGACGATCTGCAGTTATTTACCCGGGATGGAAAACATCTCGCCGGGACGCCTTTATCCGGCCCTGATGCGGATTATACCTGGGTCAGCCGCGGCATCACCGATGGCGCTAAAGCCACCGCATCGGTACTGACGGCCAAAAACGGTTTCAGCAGCGGGGCGGTCTATGACGATAGCCAGCTGATTGAAGGCGGCCCGAGCTGGAGCCCCAGCGGGGAATCGCTCAACTATAACGGGATGGCCATTACCTACAGCGGGGATGGCGATCGCTATGAAGATAAAGCGATAGGCGCCTGGAACGACGGGGCTAACGGTTCGAACCGCATTGAACGCATGACGCTGGATACCGTCACCGAAGATCTGCTCGTGATGGTGGTGGGGAGCGGCTCCTTTACCAGCAACATTACCTGGGGAACCTTGCCGACGCCGACAATTACCCCGGCGGTTCCGCCGAAGCAGAGCCGTCCTATAGAGGTGGTGACCAGCGCCAATTTTGGGGAGCAGATGCAAACCACCACCATTGAGCCGACCCCGACGGATTTAAAGACGCTGCAGCTGGAAAATAGCGATATGGCCTCCGAGGCGGGGGCCAAAAAATGTATGGGATTACTGGATGCCGCGCTGGAGAAAGTGAGCAGCTATCGGGGGCAGTATGGCGCAATGATGAACCGGTTTGAATCCAGCAAAGCGGTGCTCTCACAGCAGGGCGTGGCGATGCAGGCCGCCCGCAGTCGCATCCAGGATGCCGACTATGCCGCCGAGGCCAGTCAGCTTGCCCGGGCGCAGATCCTGGCGCAGAGCCAGAATGCGGCCCTGAAAATGGCTAATCAGGTGCCGCAAACGGTGCTTGAACTGCTCAAAATGTAAGAAGGGAGCGGCGCGGTAATCTACCAGCCGCACACCTCGTGCTCGTTTTCCGTGTCGTAGGCGCGCACGGTGTTCACCAGCTCTTTCACCACGTCGGCAGCGACATCCGGGACGAGCAGCTCCATGGGGGCATCCGTCTCGTAATCCACCGACACCCCATTGCTGTTATTGGTGACGGTAACGGTATACGTTGCTTTGCCCATGATGCTACTCCTTGTGAGTATTAACGACTTTACCCAGACCTGCGCCATTCAGCGTCACCTCGGGATCGGCAAAAAAGTCGATATTGAACACGGTGTCCTCGGTCATGAGTTCAATTCGATGCCATTTTTGCGGCGGAGAAATACCAAAGCTGCCGGCTTCAATCAACAGCTCCATATCAGGTTCGGTGGCGTCGCCGTCCGGAAATCCAAAGTATTTTACGGCGCCCTGCATCACGGACAGACGGCCATAGACCCCCGCTTTGGTGTTGTGATGGGTGAAAAGCGCGGCGGGTGCAGTCTCTTTAGTCCAGAAAGGAGTGGCACGGGTATGCACAAAATTGGCAGGAATACGTAACATCGTTAGCTCCTCAGGCGTGAGAACGCCCGGCAAATTTTAGAACCTCGGGTTCAACAAAAAAATCGATATTAAAGAGGGTATCGTCACTCATCAGCTCGATGTGATGCCAGCGTTCAGGCGGGAAAACAGCAAAATGGCCGCTTTCAATGATCAACGTGATGTCCGGGTCGGGTGACGTTTCATCGGCATAACCCAGATAACGCACTGCACCTTGCATCACGCTAAGACGCGGATAGACGCCGGGACGGGTGCCGGTATCCAGATGACGCTTAAAAATGGCCGGCGGGGCAGTCTCTTTGTTCCAGAATGGTGTGGAACGGGTGTGAATACAGTGTTGCGGAATACGCAGCATAACGTCCTCCCTGTGGATGAGGTCATTACAGCTCGGGTGATGGCTATTTTGTATCATAAATTGCATTTTGAATGCAACTTTAAAGGGGGTTCTTTTTCCAGGCTATACTTATCTACGTCGAAGGCCACAAAGGAGAGTCTGATGCTACAAGTTGATAAAGACAAATCCCGGAAAGTACCCGATTCGGGTAACAAAAAGCCTCAACCGGTTAAGAAGTAGAACCGGACTTCCAGGGCCGCAAAATGCGGTCCTGGTCAGCGTTTGTCCCGCCAGCTCCCGCCAAAAAGTTGTAGCAAGATATACCTAACTGTTATTACCACGCAAAAACTGTGGATAATGTGTAACAAAAATACTTGATCCATATCAACATATGTCGCATATTGCGCGCGGTTATTGAACAGCACATTGGGTATTTGAAATGACGTTGTATCAAAAGATGTTAATGTTTTACGCCGTCATGGCGGCCATCAGCGCGCTTATCACCTGGTTTCTCTCTAAAGATCGCAAACGTATCCGCTTCCTGAGCGCCTTTCTGGTGGGCTCTACCTGGCCGATGAGTTTTCCGGTTGCGCTGCTGATTTCGCTTTTCTAGCTTACTCCTGACGGTCTGTTGTTTCCCTGGCAAATTCGCACGGGTTGCTCCTTCTCTCTGAGAGTGGAGGGATCCCCACAGAAAACAGTGGCACGGTCGGCCTCCTCCGGCCTGCGGTCAACGCCTCAGCGATTTTCAGCCGGTCAGGGGGCCGCTGTAACTCTCACAATACCGATTTCACCGTGTTGGCGAACCACTGCGAGCGCTTTGCCCAGACGCTACTGGAAACCGACGACGCTGCCGAAAAGCTGGCGCGCGTGATGGAAGGGCTGCTGTATTACCGGGTAAGTTTTTACGCCGACACGCTCAACGCTGACTGCAAACGCCGGATGGACACGTGGCAATTGATACGTTGAACAACTGAGTTTGTAGGCCGGGCAAACGCAGTGCCGCCCGGCGCAACACTGCCGGGTGGCGGCTTCGCCTTACCCGGCCTACAAAACCCGACACGAATGTTAAAGCAATGAAATAACCCAGTAATAATAAAAGGCTTACAGCGGCTCCCTCGTCCGGCTGAAAATCGCCGAAGCGTTTCCGGAAGGCCGGGGCGAGGCGCAGGGACGCGCCGAGAGGGCATAGCCTGCAGAGATGCAGGCTGGTGCCCGACCCGAAAGCCTGGAGGAATAAGCTGAGGGCCACCGCGTAGCGGCGATTTTCTTTGCCGGGAGCCGGGATTGTTAAGGGGGCGGCGATAGCCCCCTTAACACGTTCACGGGTGACGCGGTTTACAGAGCAGCAAGGAAAGTATGGTGAACGGAACCACCTCTACTGCCGCATGCTCCCCTCAGCCCACCGAGAGAAAGATGGATTAGAGGGGTACAGACCGCTCCTGTACCCTGTGTTACCGGCTAAGGTTCTTGCACCGTATCAGGCGAGCAAGGCCTGCAACGCTCTGCGATCGTCATGGGTAATATCATGTGGATGCTGATACCCGATGTTATCAATCGCCTGGGTATAAAGCGCTACCAGCCAGTCATAAACATAGGCCGTGGCTGCATGCACCGGCTGCTCTCCCAGACGGGTCAAGCGTGGCGCAGTGCTGTTAACCACAGGCGTGACAAATACCGGCTGCCCTTTGCGGATGCGGCTGGCCGGGCGGGCGGAAGCCGGTGTCTGAGCGTAGCCTACCCATCCCACAAAATTGCCGAGTGCGGCATGCAGCTGTGCAGCGCTGCTTTTATCGGTATCAACAATCTTTTTCAGCTGCGCCAGCAGGTTCAGACGATAGCTGGCAATCACCAGCACATCGCCAATCTGCTGCAGGATCGCGGTATCCAGCCCCAGACGGCTGGCGACAGCTTCATCCCGGCTCCACTGGCGCAGATGGTTGATCCATACCAGATGGGCCAGACGGGCTTTGTCCGTCGGCTGCAACATCTCATCGTTATCCTGGGCGTTGTCGGCAAACAGGTCGATGGCATCGGTAAACAGGCCGTTGACCTGCTCTTCGCGCGGCTGCTGCACGGCGAGCAGCGTCTCAAAGGCGCGCAGCGGCGGGAGTAACCCCTCCAGCAGCTCGCCGTGACGAGCGGCGCTCCCCTGCAGGGCACGCACCATCGCTTCGGCGGTGCCGCGCTGGGCGTCAGGATCCTGAGTCAACGGCGCCAGATACCCTCGCATCAGCTGATGAAGTTCCCGCTGGTGCTGCTGGCGTAACCCCTGCAAACGCGTCTCGCGCTGGGCGGGCAGCGTCGCCTGGGATAACCACTCAATCACCCGCTGCATACTGCTACTGTCCAGCGCCTGCAACGTTCCCCAGTGCTGGCCGGGTTTGCCGAGCAGCTGTTGCACCGCTTCGTCGAGGTTGGAACGGCGGGTAAAGCGCGCGTCCTGGGGCGTAATCGCCCACACCAGCCCTGGCAGGGCGGCATCGTCGCCCGGCTGGGTCGCTTTCACCCAGTTAAGCAACATTTTCGCGGTGCGGGCGGTCTGGCCGTGATGGGCGGTGGCATTGCAGATCACCAGGACATCCGGCTGCAGCTGCTGGCGATAGTGCTCCAGCAGCCACTGCAGTTTCGCCTGGGCTAGCGGTGAATCGGGCTGCGCTGACGGGGCCGGAATATCAATAATATCCACTCCGGCCAGTGCGCTATTTTCTACCGGCAGGATCAGCTCCCGGGTGAGCAGGGCCAGCACATCCAGCGGGATGCTGATGGCGTTAAGCAGCTCGCCGTTGTGCAGCGGGTGCAGTACCGCCTGCTGGACCTCCGGCAGGGCGATATCACCCCGGGTGAGGAACCCTTCGGTCGGCAGGCCAAAATTATCCACCAGCAGGCTCAGCGGTGCCGCCAGCGCCTGGGCGTGGCTGGTCTGGTGCAGAATTTGCGCCAGCTTGAGCCACTGCTGGGTCAGCTCCTGCTGTTCGCCCCACAGTAAGGACCAGACGCTTGCGCGGGTACTCAGATCCAGCGACGGCAGCAGCAGGGCAAACTGATGCCACAGGGCATCGTCCATTTGCTGGGCTGCGGCGGGCACCGTGTCGCGCCAGTAGCGGGCGATGGTGCCGACGTCGGCGGCGGTGATACCCGGTACGCTCTGAGGCTGGCGCAGGGCGCGCCACTTCTCCAGACGCACCTCGATAACGGATTTATCCACCGCCGGGAGCGTGGCGCGGGCCAGAAACACCTGCACCAGTTCAGCTTCGGTGAGCAGGCTCAGGCGCAGCGGAAACGCGTCATCGGCCACCTCCGTTGCGGTGGGGGTAAAGCGCAACGCCATGTTGGTCAGGGCGTGGCCGGGATTGATGTGCGAAAAGTAGTCAAAGGTTCGCTGGCCGACAATCACGTTCATTCGCTGATTGTCACTGCCGCACAGGGTGGCGAGCAGGTGGGCTTTCGCCGCCTGGGAGTGACCATATAACCCGATGGTGCTCCCGGCGCTCAGCGCCCGTTGAATGGCCTTTTCCCGCGCGTCGGCCACCGCCAGTCTCGCCAGCAGGGCATCGGCGTCATTGTCGAGGAGCGGGGCGTGCTGACGCGTTGCGTTGATCCACCCGATTAATGCCTGAGTTGTGGTCGTCGTGGCTCTCATTTCAGGTATACGCTCCCGCTGTCGATCCAGTAATGGCTACCGCTGTGTCGGCGATCGGCCAGAGTATTCAGTTTAAAAGTCAGGGCATCGGCCGGGACCGGCGTACCGTCCTGTAGCCAGGCATCGCTCAGCTCAAAGGCTTCCGGGCCATCCTGCTTATTACCGCCGCACAGCTTCAGGCGCACGTTAAGCACACCGTCTCCGGCAATGGATTTCGCCAGCTCCGCCGAGTTAATGCTCAGGGTATAGAGCGGGGTGGCAGGCCAGCGGGCGTTCGCAAGCTGACGGAAGCCCAGCGTCACATTGCCGCGCAGCGGGAAGTGCAGGCGGGTATCCAGCTTCGCACCCGGCTTGTCGAGGTCGATATCCTGATACCAGACGTTCTCCTCGCGCAGGGTATTTACCGTGTTATCCAGCACACCCAGATAGCGCACCGTCGAATAAGCGCCGATATCCGCCGCCTTAAAGTTAAAGCGCGACAGGCGCAGATCCAGCGCCAGGCTACAGAGCATCGCCCCAACCGCCGCGGTGGATTTCGGATTGCCGATGCGCCCCTGCTGGCTGAACGGATACCACTCATGCACCCGGTACTTATCCAGCCACACCATCCGGCTGACCGGCACCGGCTGCAGATGGCGGATCAGCGCCTGAACGCCAGGCAGACAGCCCGGACGCCCGGTGATCAGCAGAATATCGCAGGCGTAGTGGGAGATCGCCTCCGCCACCGCATGCAGCGGTGCCGCCAGAGTAAAGTGTCCGGCCAGCATCGCATCCTGCATTTCGCGGAAATTAACGTGCAGCGGGACGGCAAACAGGTCGAACGGTGCAGACCCGGCTGGCAGGGCGTGCTCGATGGCCTGTTGCAGGTAGTTCATCACGTTGCGCGTCGGCTTGCGGGTCAGCAGATCGCCAAAGGTGGCGTGCAGGCCGTCGAGGGGATCGTCAACGTCGCTGGCTTCCCAGGCGGCGAGGATCGCATGACCAATCGGCATAAACAGCTGTAAAGCCGTCTGCTGGCGCAGCACTGCCTGGGTGTCGATGCGCCCGGAGTCGCCAAACAGCGAGGCCATCAGCAAAGACGCGTCGGCAATGCCCGATTTTTGCAACTGGGTTTGCAGGGCGGGCAGCACGTAGCGCTGGATCACATCCAGCAGGGTGTCATCGCCCGCCACCTTAAAGCCTTCGCGGAACAGCAGCTGCGGGGTGATCTTGACGTTGCTGCCTGAGCCATCGTCGAGCTGGTAATGGGTGATGGCCATATCGGTGGTGCCGCCGCCGATATCAATCGAGGCGACGCGCAGGGCCCGGCCCGGCTGACAGCCCGGCTCCGGCTCGCGATCCGGGCGGGCAAGGGCGGCGAAAAAGGCTTCGGTCTGGCCATTGTAATGGGAGATGGCCTCGTTATAGAGCCACACTAACTGGCCGCAGCTGGCCTCATCCCACTCCATCTGGATCTCCGGCACCGGCACCACGCTCTTCTCCTGCTGTTTACGGCTGGAGAAGTCCTCATCCTGCGGGTGCCAGCCCATCGCTTTCCAGACGATGGCGATGGCTTCAAACATGCGGCGGCGGAAGATCTCACGCTCCTGCTTTGGCATCGCCGACGGCAGGGTGAGGATCAGGGTGCGTAGCTGACGCGGTGACGCCGGAAAGCCCAGACGCAGACGGGTCGCCACGCTGTTGATCTGCCCCAGCGCCTGCGCCAGCAGCTCGCAGAGCATGTGGGTCATCAGGGTGCTGCGGCTGTACTGCGGCGAGAAGACCGGCAGACGTTCATCCTGCGGCAGGGTGAACAGCGGCTGGCCGTCATCGTTCATCAGGTTCATCAGCGGGAAGGCGGTCGCCAGCGGTTCGCGCTGGGTTTTGTTGTTCATCTGGCTGAAACGCCAGTCCTGTACCACCGGGGTTTCATCCCACAGATAGCGGCGCGGGCTGGAGATACCGCTGTTGCCTTCGGTGCCCAGTCGCTGGGTCGCCAGCTTGCGCGCTTCGTCGCCCACGCGCACGATAGAGGGCCAGACAAAGGCGTCTTCGCGGCCGCTCTCCACCGAGAAGTGCTGCTTGCCGAAGCGGGCTTCGGAAAACTCCAGACGGCTGGTAAACAGCGGCTCGTTCAGGAACTGCGGCTCGCTTAATGAGCGCACCTGTAGCTCGGCGGTCTGGCGCAGGCCGTCGTTGGCGTCGCCATGATCTTCAATGATCACCCCGCAGGTGTGGGTGTTGCCCACATCCAGTATTAGGTCAACCGGGATCGCCGGGGTGCTGAGGGTATGGGTGACAAATTTGACTTCCGGCACCGTGAGCTGTTCGCCCAGCATCGCCAGAATGTTCAGCCAGTGCGCCTGGTACTCAAAGTTACGCATCGCCAGCTGGAGCTCGCGCTCGGCGCGGTTCTCCACGCCGGTGGCGTACTGGGTGAAGGCTTCCCGCAGCCAGCCGTCAATCCAGGTCTGGTCGAGGAAGTTCGCCACCTCGTCGTCGCGCCAGGCCAGCGCGAAACGGGTGCCGTTGAGAATGTCATTCTCCACCGGCGACAGGGCGCTGGTGGCGTGGGCGGCGATCTGGCTGTCCAGCGCCAGGGTCACGCGATGGCTGTTCCCGGCGTTGTCCGGGGTCTCCAGCTTACGAACCTGCACGCGGGCCCAGTTGTCCGGGCCCTCAACGAAGGTGCGCGGTGGGTTAAAGCGCAGGAACGGCACCGGCAGCCAGACACCGTCGAGCACCGCCAGCGACTGCTGAAGCGGAATGGTGCTTTCGGGTTTCACCACTTCCGGCTGTCCGCCGTTGGTGGCGGGCAGGGTATAGCGGCCATTTACCAGATCGAAATCGAGGCGCAGCAGGGGGCCGTTGGCGGTTTTACGCACAAACCGCCCGCTCTGGGCGGAGTCCTGCGGCGTCAGGCCAAAATCAAGAAACTGTACGCCGCTGTTCGCAATCAGCGTGACGCTCTGTTTGTAGTCGCAAAGGTTTACCAGCATAGGATCACGCACCTGCCTTCCTGAATGTCAATGGAACCACGGTCTTCGCGTCGTAGCGCGCGCTGCATTCCGCCACATCACTGGTGCCGGCCTTACAGGTAATTTCCGGCATCGGGTAGCGCGAGCCGTCAGCGCAGCGGGCGTGGCCCCGGGATTTGATCAGCAGCTCACCGTTGCTGTGCAGCCCGGAGAAAACCGCCACGCGGCAGACTATGTTGTCACCGTGCACCACGCGGGCAGAGCCTTTATTGTTCTGGATTTGATAGCGCAGTGAAGGCGGCTTGCCGGTGATCGGATCGGTGACATCCAGCATGACCCGCCAGCTACCGTTGAGAAAACGGGTTGAACCGGCTTTCACCTGACCCGCGTCCATGACCAGCGCGTCTTTCGGGATGGCGGCAATCACCACCGGTTCCGCAGGGGCTGGCTCTTCGGCTTTAACGGCCACCACTTCAGCCTGATGCAGCGGCAGATTCAGTGGCAGAGGCTCAACCGCGGCAACGGGTTTGGGCTCAATCGCCACCGGGGCAGCAACAGCGGTTTTGACCGGCTCGGCGACAGGTGCCTGTTTTGGCCACAGCAGCGGGGCGGCAACGGCGGCCACCACCACGGCGGCAACCGGCAGCGGCCACAGCGGAACGCGACGTTTTTTCGCCTGCACCACCGGCGCGGCAGGCTCCGGTTTTGGCTCTGGCTCGCTGGCGCTTATCACCGGCGCGGGCTGCGCTTCGTAGAGGTCATTGGCGGTGATCTTCACCGTCGCCGGGGCAGCAACCAGCGGTTCATCGGCTTTTTCGAAGACGATGGCCGGGGCCGTTTCAGGCTCGGGTTCGGGCTCAGCCACCGGCGCGGGCATCGGGTCCGGCAGCAGGGAGGTGCGCAGGCAGTCGAGAATATCCTCCCGCGCGTTTTCATTGAGGTTCACAAAACCCCAGAAGGTGATCACCGGCTTGCCATCAACCAGGAAGAGGAAGTTTTCACCGGGGAACTGAAATGCTTTGGAAAGCAGGGAACCAAACAGCTGCTGGGCGGTTTTCGGCGACTGAAGCGATTTTTTGCTCAGGGATTCGACACTCGACAGGGTGCCTTCCAGCAGGCGCAGCGCCCGAAAACGCGCATCTTCATCGGCGGCTTTCCAGCTTTTAACGGCGCCCTCAACCGGTGAGTACCAGTCCACCCGGTCGCCCTCATCATTGACCTGCGGAATGGCAAGGCAATCGACAATGGCTTGCTGTTTGCGCAGACGCAGCGCCTCACGGATTTGCAATGCTGATTCAAAAACGGCCTGTCCGCCGCCGCCAACGGCCTGAAAATCATCCAGATTGCCGCTGCGTAAAAGGGTTTTTGCCACGATTTGGTCCCATAGACTTTTTCACGCGTCTACTTTACGAAATCTGCCGGCAAACAAACGGCAGAAGAGACGGCAAAAGGGGCGATTTCTTGCAGCATTGCGGCGGTCGAAAGTGCTTGACGTTGAATGTACCTTAAGGCAAATCACCGTCTGGCGATTGGCGGGAAAATCAGCGGAAATAACTGCTTTAGAATAACCTGATAGTGTTTCGTTATTTGCCTGCGGGCAGGTGCTGTGCTGTTATTACCATTCTCTATAATAAAACCAAACAGGTAATAACCATGTCTACAGGGAAAACTCTCCTTGCGCTGGCGTTAAGCGCATTACTGCCAGCGGGTGCCGCATGGGCGGCCAATAACGACACCATTATCTACTGCTCTGAAGCGTCACCGGAGTCGTTTAACCCGCAAATCGCCAGCTCCGGCCCGAGCTTTGTTGCCAGCTCACAGGTGCTCTATAACCGCCTGATTAACTTCGATCCGGTCAAAAATACTCCGGTGCCGTCGCTGGCGGAATCCTGGACCATCTCGCCGGATGGCAAAACCTATACTTTTACCCTGCGCAAAGGGGTGAAGTTCAACAGCAATAAATTCTTTAAACCGACCCGCGATTTTAACGCCGATGACGTTATTTTCTCGGTGATGCGTCAGAAAGACCCTAACCATCCATACCACAACGTCTCTCAGGGCAACTACGAGTACTTTAACGACGTCGGCCTGGATAAGCTGATCCAGGAGGTGAAGAAGATTGACGATAACCACGTGCAGTTTGTGCTGAGCGAACCGAACGCTGCCTTCCTCGCTGACTGGGGGATGGACTTCGCCTCGATCCTGTCGGCGGAATATGCCGACGCGATGCTGAAAAAAGGCACCCCGGAAAACGTCGATACCTGGCCGATCGGCACCGGACCGTACGTGCTCCAGCAGTATAAGGTTGACTCCCTTATCCGCTATATCGCCAACCCGAACTACTGGGATGGCGCGGTGCCGACCAAACACCTGATCTTCTCCATCACCCCGAACGTTGAAACCCGCCTCGCCAAGCTGCAAACCAACGAGTGCCAGATTATTCCTGCGCCATCGCCGGTGCAGTTTGATGTGATCAAGAAAAACAAGGATTTGACCCTGCACTCGGTGGATGCGCTGAACGTCGGCTATCTGGCGTTTAATACCGAGAAAAAACCGTTTGATAACGTGCTGGTGCGCCAGGCCCTGAACTACGCCACCGATAAAGAAGCCATTATCAACGCGGTATTTATGGGCTCCGGCACGGTGGCAAAATCGCCGATCCCGCCGAATATGATGGGCTTTAATAAAGATTTGAAGGATTACAGCTACGATCCGGACAAAGCGAAAGCGCTGCTGAAACAGGCGGGGCTGGAGCAGGGCGCGGAAGTGACGTTGTGGTCGATGCCGGTACAACGCCCGTACAACCCGAACTCGCGCCGCATTGCGGAGATGATCCAGAGCGACTGGGCAAAGGTGGGTGTTAAAGCGAAAATCGTCTCCTATGAGTGGGGCGAATACCTCTCCGGCATGCGTAAAGGCGAGCACGACAGCGCCCTGTTTGGCTGGATGTCGGATAACGGCGACCCGGATAATTTTGCCGACGTGCTGCTGGGCTGCGACAGCATCAAAACCGGCTCCAATGCTGCACGCTGGTGCGACAAGGGCTATGATGACCTGGTTCAGGAGGCGAAGCTCATCAGCGATCCCGCGGCGCGTGCGAAGCTCTACAGCCAGGCGCAGGAAATCTTCTATCAGCAGGCACCGTGGATTGCGCTGGCCAACGGCAAAACCTTCTTTGCTACCCGCAGCAATATTAGCGGATACAGCGTGAGCCTGATGGGAAGTGATTTCTCGAAGGCGAAAGTAAACTGACAGAGCGCCGGGTGTCGGCTTCGCCTTACCCGGCCTGTGTATGGCACCCGTAGGCCCGGCAAGCGTAGCGCCGCCGGGCAAGCTGAGAAGGAGTGACAATGTCACATTTAGAGGATGTTACCGCCCGCGTTGACGCAACGATTGCCGAAAGCGTGATTGCACATATGAATGAACTGCTGATCGAACTTAGCGAGGATAGCGAGTTAAGCCGTGAAGATCGCTATACCCAGCAGCAGCGCCTGCGTAACGCCATCGCCCACCACGGTAAACAGTACAAAGAGGACCAGGAGGCCCGCCATGAGAGCCTGACCAAAGGCGGGGTGATCCTCTGATTCAGAACTGGCGTCTGGCGACCAGCCAGGCGCCAACCACCAGCAGCATCGCGCCGCATACCGGGCCGATCAGGGCCTTGAGCGGCACCCCCTGGCTGCGCATCACATCCATCACCAGACCCCCGATTAACTGGCTGGCAACCAGCACGGCGATGGTCGTCGCGGCCCCGACATACTGATAACCGCTGATGCTGGCGAAGACAAAAAATGAGCCCAGCAGGCCGGGGATTAAGGTCCACCAGCGCACCGTGTGAACCAGCTCGCTGAACCCGGCGACGCCGTTTTTAATCAGCAGGATCGATACAAAGAGCACAATCCCCACCAGCGAATTGAGCAGCATGGCGATAAGAATGGTGCTTGAGGTCTGGGTGATGCGCACCATCAGGGTGTTCTGCACCACCAGCCCAATGCCCGCCGCCACCAGAAATACCAGCGTCAGGGTCTGGTTCATCCGATGTTATCCGGTTCGCTGCGCTCGTCGAGCTGAAGCTGCATAAAGGTCAGATCCAGCCAGCGGCCAAACTTGGTCCCCACCTGTGGCATCTGGCCAGTGGTGACAAAACCTAATGTTTCATGCAGATGTACAGAGGCATGATTCTGCGCTTCGATCCCGGCCACCATTACGTGCTTGCCGATGCGTCGGGCCTCAACAATAAGTTGCTCCATCAGCGCCCGCCCGATGCCTTTGCCCTGATGATCCGGATGCACATATACCGAATGCTCAACCGTATGACGGAACCCGTCAAAGGCGCGCCAGTCGCCGAAAGAGGCATATCCCGTGACCACGCCATCATGCTCGCTGACCAGCACCGGATAGCCCATCAGCTGGCGCGCCTCGAACCAGGCGATGCGGTTATCGGTGTCCACGGTGGTATCGTTCCAGATGGCGGCGGTATGCAGTACAGCGTGGTTATAGATCTCGCCGATAGCGGCGCAATCCTCTTTAGTGGCGTGACGAATAAGCATCTGAAACCTCGGGGTGTGTTGTTCACTATAGTAGTACGCGATGTCACGATATTACACAAACAGTCGCTGAAAACGCTACGGCATAACACATATCTTTTCGTTATGAAAAAAGCCAGTGGTAATCCATTACTTTCTCTATAGTATGGCGTGATGAATATTCTGTCAGACAATATGAATCAACGGATCAGCGCGCGTATCCGGCTTGAACGCGAGTCGCGTGGATGGTCCCTGAGCGAGCTTGCCGAGCGGGCGGGCGTGTCACGAGCGATGATCCATAAAATCGAACGCGGCGACAGCAGCCCGACCGCCACCTTGCTGGCCCGTCTCTCTGGCGCGTTTGGCATCAGCATGTCGACCCTTATTGCCCGCGCCGAGATGCAGGAGGGCAAGCTGCTGCGCTTTGAAAGCCAGCCTGTCTGGCGCGACCCACAAACCCACTATATGCGTCGACACGTCTCGCCGCGTACCGATCTGCCTATCGACCTGGTGCAGGTTGAATTGCCCGGCAACAGCGATGTACCGATGCCCGCCTCCTCTTATGCCCTTGCGCGCCAGCTTATCTGGCTTCAGTCGGGTGAGCTGGTGTTTCAGGAGGGGGATACCCGCCATGAAATGCGGGCCGGAGATTGTCTGGAGTTAGGCCCGCCGAACGACTGCCGGTTTATTAACGAAAGCGGCGAGCCGTGCGTCTACCTTGTCGTCAGGCTTAACCAGTCCGGCTCATAATGTTAAAGCGGGCAGGGGAAGATGAGGCTAGGCTCTAAGGACGTTTCTATAAAAAGGAGTGAGGTATGAGTCAATCTTCAACGCAAAATCGTCAATGGGTTCTGGCTTCTCGTCCCCATGGTGCCCCCACCGCTGATAACTTTCGTTTAGAAACCACCGACATCCCTCAGCCCGCCGACGGCCAGCTTCTGCTGCGCACGATGTGGCTCTCTCTTGACCCTTATATGCGTGGCCGCATGAGCGACGCGCCATCTTATTCGCCGCCGGTAGAGATCGGTGCCGTAATGGTGGGCGGCACCGTCAGCCGCGTTGAGGCCTCGAACCATCCTGACTATCAGCCGGGTGAATGGGTGCTCGGCTACAGCGGCTGGCAGGAGTATGAACTCTCCGACGGCAACGGGCTGGTGAAACTGGGTGAGAACCCGGAACACCCCTCCTGGTCGTTAGGTATTCTGGGCATGCCAGGTTTTACCGCCTACATGGGACTGCTGGATATCGGCCAACCGAAATCGGGTGAGACCCTGGTAGTGGCCGCGGCGACCGGCCCGGTAGGTTCCACCGTTGGGCAGATTGGCAAGCTGAAAGGTTGCCGGGTGGTAGGCGTTGCCGGTGGGGCGGAGAAGTGCCGTCACGCCACCGAGGTGCTGGGCTTCGACCAGTGCCTGGATCATCATGCGGATGACTTTGCCGAACAGCTTAAACAGGCGTGTCCGCAGGGGATTGATATCTACTACGAAAATGTCGGCGGTAAAGTGTTTGACGCGGTGCTGCCGCTGCTCAATACCCAGGCGCGCGTACCGGTCTGTGGGCTGGTGAGCGGATACAACGCCACCGACCTGCCGCCAGGGCCGGATCGTCTCGGGTTGCTGATGGGCACCATCCTGAAAAAACGCATCCGTATGCAGGGCTTTATCATCAACCAGGATTACGGCCACCGTATCGAAGAGTTTCAGCAGCAGATGGGGCAGTGGGTCAAAGAGGGCAACATCCACTATCGCGAACAGGTGACGGATGGCCTGGAAAATGCGCCCGATGCGCTGATTGGCCTGCTGGAGGGAAAAAACTTCGGCAAAGTCGTGATACGTGTCGCGAACAATAACGAATAGTACCAGGTATGGCGGATTATTCCGCCATACTAAACTGTGCAAATTTCAAAATAACGTCTTTAATTATACAGGCATAGAATAAACGAAACGCGGTATACAAAACGGGGTCTTTTATTTTTTCAATCACACAAAGTTATGATTGATAGTTTTCTTTTGACGTAAATCAGGCATGCGATACAGGATATATCAAATACTCAGCGGTCCTTATTTAACCGTCTGTGAAATATAGTTAAGTGTGGGTAACAGGAACAGAACATGCTGGATTTGGACAATTTAGAAAAAGCTCAACGAATGAGCCTGACGATGCAGGTTGAGGTGAGTCTGAAAAGCGCGCTCATTGCCGGCGCGTTAAAGCCAGGCGCACGGCTCGTCACCAAAGATATTGCGGATAAACTCGGTACCAGTATTACTCCTGTTCGTGAAGCGCTGCTGCGGTTGGTCTCCGCGGGCGCGCTGCACGCGACCCCGGCGCAGGCTTTTCTGGTGCCGGAAGTCACTTTAGAGCGTTATAGCGAAGTCAATGCTATTCGTAAGTCGCTGGAATGCATGGCTGTCGCGGCGGCATGCAATCAGATGACCGGCGAAAAGCTAGAGACGCTGCGCGACCTTTCAGAAAAATTTCACGATGCGATGAGCAATGGCGAGGTGGAGCGCGCGCTTCACTCCAACCGGGCTTTTCGTTTTACGCTCTATCACTATGCCGACATGCCCACGCTGATATCGCTTATCGAACAGCTATGGGTGCGCATCGGGCCCTGTTTTAACTGTCTCTACGATCCAGACATTGTATTGCCGAGCCGCTCCTATCGTTACGATGAGCTGCTTGATGCCCTTGCGAAGGGCGATGAGGAAGCCAGCCGGGCGGCGATTGATAAAGCGATCGACGAAGCGAATGAGATATTAATCAGGCAGTTTGCAAACTAACAGGGCCAGAAATAAACGAAGCGGTAATTTCGCTAAATATGAGCTGTTTCTTTTTTCCGGCAGACAAGCTGCTGCCGGAAAGTTTATTTATTAGCCTACTGATAAGACCAGCTTAACTATGAAATAACCCTGACCTCTGCCGATAACCTTAAAAGGCACATTCGCCTTTTAAGGAGCCAGGAATGAGTGTCAGTCAACGATTACGTAATATAAAAATGAGCAGAAAGCTCGCGGCGGGTTTTGGTCTGGTACTGCTGCTGGTTGCAGTATCGACCTTGCTCAGCGTGATGCGCTTTAAAGAAATTCGCGACGTTTACCAGCAAACCAACCTGATCTACAACATCAATATCGAGGTCTTCCAGGCCAAGATCAACCGCCTCAAATTCCTCTATAACGGTGACGAAAAGTCCGGCCAGCTGATGGCAAATTACGTCAAACATGCCGTTGAACTGACCGAAGAGGCCCGTGAGCTGGAGTGGACGGCAAAAGAGAGGGCCATTGTTGAGGCGATTGCCGGACACCTTGCCCGTTTTGGCAGCAGCGTGACGGAAATGCAGAGCGCGATGACGGCCTGGAACGCAAACAAAAACGACCCGGCGGCCACCGCGGCGCTGAAAGCTGCGGAAGACAAAGTCAAAACCGCTGGCGACGACAGCAGCGCCTCAATCCGCGAGATCATTGCCTTGGTCAAAACGCATAATGATTCGCTGGCCTACAGCTCCAGTACCATCACCGCCATTATTGGCGTGGCGGCGATCCTCTTCGGCATCCTGGTCTCCTGGTGGGTGACCCGCCAGATCACCCGTCCGGTAAAACAGAACCTGCAGCTGGCCGAGCGTATCGCCAGCGGCGATCTCAGCTCCGATATCCATCCCCAGGGAGAAGACGAACTGGGCAAACTGACCGGGGCGATGGGCCGGATGAACGATAAACTGCGCTTAATGATTGGCGAGGTGCGCAGCAGCGTAGCGCAGGTGTCGCTGGCCGCCAGTGAAATTGCCGAAGGGAACACCGATCTCTCCTCGCGCACCGAGCAGCAGGCTGCGGCAGTCGTACAGACCGCCGCCAGTATGGAAGAGCTCACCGCCACGGTGAAAAACAACGCCGATAACGCCCGTCACGCCAGCCAGCTGGCGGCCGAGGCCTCGCAAACCGCCACTCAGGGCGGAAGGGTGATGCGCGATGTGGTCAGCACCATGAGCGACATTAATACCAGCTCGCAAAAAATTGCCGATATCACGGCGGTGATCAACAGCATTGCCTTCCAGACCAATATTCTGGCCCTCAACGCAGCCGTGGAAGCGGCGCGCGCCGGGGAGCAGGGGCGGGGCTTTGCGGTGGTGGCCAGCGAAGTGCGCAGCCTCTCCCAGCGCAGCTCTCAGGCGGCGAAGGATATCGAGCAGTTGATCAGCGAGTCGGTCTCCCGCATTTCTACCGGCAGCGAGCTGGTGGCGAAAGCCGGGCAGACCATGGAGCAGGTGGTGGATTCCGTCACCCGCGTAAATGACATCATGGGCGAGATCTCCTCGGCCTCGGAAGAGCAGAGCCGTGGTATCGAGCAGATCTCCCGGGCAGTGATGGAGCTGGATACCACCACCCAGCAGAACGCCTCGCTGGTAGGCGCCTCGTCGACGGCGGCAGGGGCGCTGGAAGATCAGGCCCGTCTGCTGGAGTCGCTGGTGGCGGCGTTCCGTCTGGAACAGCGCGCACAGATGGCGTAAACAAAACCGGCAGCCTCGGCTGCCGGTTTTTTTATCACTCGAAGCGATACGAGACGGAAAGGCCCACCCCGTAGTTACGCCCCGGTGCCGGTTCGTAGTAACGCCCGTTTGATTCGTTCACAATCACCGAGCCGACATACTCTTTGTCGAACAGGTTATCCACGCGACCAAAGATGTCCATGCCCCAGTTGCCCATATTCAGCTTATAGCCGGTGTTCAGACCCACAACGGTATAAGAGGGCGCTTTGGCGGTGTTTTCGTCATCGGCCTCGATGTCGCTCATATAGCGCACATCCGTTCCCGCATACCACCCCTCGACCGGCTGCCAGCCAAAGGAGGCATAGCCCATGTTGCGGGCAATGCCCGGCATCCGGTTGCCGTTACAGTCGCTATCGCCACAGACGTTGGTGCGATAGGTGGCATCCAGATAGGTCCACGCCATTTTCAGCTTCCAGTTTTCAGCAAACTGCTGATCCAGAGAGAGTTCCACCCCCTGACGGCGGGTTTTACCGGCGTTTTTATAGCTGGTGCGGCCGCCCGCGCTGGCGTCAACGACGATCTCATCGTCGGTATCGGTACGGAAGAGCGCCGCAGTGAACAGGCCATTGCCGATGCGCGTTTTGCTTCCCACCTCGTAGGTATTGTTGGTGGATGGCTTGAGGCCAAAGTTCAGGCCGCTCTGGTTATCGGAGCGGTAGGAGAGCTCGTTGATGGTCGGGGTCTCAAACCCGCGGCCCGCGGCAGCATAAAGGTTCCAGGCGTCGGTTACGCGGTACTTCAGCGCCCCGGCCGGGAGCCATTTGTGGTAGCTGGCCTCACCGCTGTCGTCGCCATTAGCGCCCTGTACATAGTGGTCGTTCGAGTCGAACCACACGGAGCTGTAGCGCACGCCCGCGTCGAGGGAGAGCTTCTGTGTCAGCTGCCAGTTGGTTTGCAGGTAGGGATCGACGTTCCACATCAGGTTGCGCTCATCGCGGCGCTTCGCCCCTTTCTGGCCATAATCCGGCACGCCGTTGTTCATCACGAAGTTTTCATACCCGCGACGATCTTCGCTCAGGTTTTCGTAATTCAGACCGGTAGTGAAGGTCATCGGCACCAGCAGCTCACCACGGTGAGTCCAGCGGGTGTCGATCCCCTGATAGTGGCGCTGCATGTCGATCACGCCGCCCGCGTGAGTCGGGCGCAACTGTGGCTGGTAGGGAATCGACTGGTACTGGGTCATCTCGCGTTCACCGGCGTAGGCCATCACGCTGAGGTCGTCCTGGGCGCTGAGCTGGCGCTCATAGCGCAGGCCGGCCTGGGTCTGCTTGATGGTTTTGCGGGTGTTGTACTGATCGCCGCGCGGCGACTGGCGCGGGTTATCCCGCCACTCCTGATAGTCCAGCCCGCCGGGATCGTTGGCTTTCATATCCACGCTGTTGAAAATCAGGCTCAGCTTGCTGGCGTCGTCGATGCGCACGCCCAGCTTGGCGTTGGCGAGATTTTTACGCGCGCCGCTGTGGTCGCGATAGCCGTGGGTGGTGAAGCGGGTGGTGGAGACGGTGTAATCCACATCCCCCGGCTGGGTGCCGTCGCCCATCGCGCCGGTGGCCTTCAGACCGTAGCGCCAGCTGCCGTAGCTGCCGTAATAGCTGCTGGCCTCGACGGTGTTCGGCTCACGCCCGGTTTCGGTGGTCATGTTAACCACTCCGCCGGAGGCGTTGCCATAGAGGGCGGAAAACGGCCCGCGCAGCACTTCCACGCTCTCAATGCTGTTGAGATCGATATTCGAGGTTTGCCCCTGACCATCCGGCATCGTCGCCGGGATACCGTCCACATAGAGACGAATGCCGCGCACACCAAAGGTGGAGCGGGCGCCAAAACCACGGGTTGAGAGCTGGAGATCCTGGGCGTAGTTCTGTCGGTTCTGGATCTGTAATCCCGGCACGCTGCCGAGGGATTCAGAGAGGTTAATGCGCGGGGTCGCATGACGTATATCCTCGCCGTTAACCACGCTGACCGCGGCGGGGGTATCCAACTCAGAGAGCGATTGTGGGGACGCGCTGACGATCATGGTCTGTTCGTCGGCCGCCATCGCTGCGACAGGGGCTAAAACAACAGGAACCAACAGCAGGGGGAGCGTTGCCCTGCGGGCAGAAAAGATTTTCATGAATTAAAAAACCGCTTAAAAGAAAGACGAACCAAATGGAACATGTGCGGGTATGGTAAATCTTTTGTAAATATTTTGAAAACCATAACCGCACATAGCGTTAACCCAAGTGTAGGTTAAATCAGCGAATAAGCTTGATGCGATCAAGAATTACTCCACATTGAGATAAATAATGATTACTATTCTCATCAATAATCAGGCGAAGCGATGACTTTGCCAGCCGGAAGCGATGTCAGCGGTACCATTTACTCGAAAGGGAGTTGTTATGAATTTACGTCACCTGTGCTCGCCGCGTCTGCGCAGCTCACTGCTGTTGGGGTCTTTGCTGGTAGCCGGTTCTTTTAATGTTCATGGCGCAGAAGAGATGCTGCGTAAAGCGGTGGGCAAAGGCGCATATGAAATGGCCGTCAGCCAGCAGGAAAATGCGCTGTGGGTTGCCACCACCCAGAGCCGCAAAATGGATAAAGGTGGGGTGGTCTACCGCCTCGATCCGCTGACGCTGGAAGTGACGCAGGCCATTCATAGCGACCTGAAACCGTTTGGCGCCACCATCAACAACGCCACCCAGACCCTGTGGTTTGGTAACACCACCAACAGCGCGGTAACGGCCATTGACGCGAAAACCGGTGACGTGAAGGGCCGTCTGGTGCTGGACGATCGTAAGCGCAGCGAGACTGTGAAACCGCTGCAACCGCGTGAGCTGGTGGCGGATGACACCACGAACACCGTCTATATCACCGGTATCGGCAAAGAGAGCGTGATTTGGGTGGTGGACGGCGAAACGCTGAAGCTGAAAGAGACCATCACCGGCACCGGCAAATTCAGCACCGGTCTGGCGCTGGATGCCCAGGCGAAGCGTCTCTACACCACCAACGGCGACGGCGAACTGGTGACCATCGACACCGCGACCCACAAAATCATCGCGCGTAAGAAGCTGCAGGACGACGGGAAAGAGCACTTCTACCTGAACCTTAGCCTGGATGTTAAGGGCCAGCGTGCGTTCATCACCGACTCTAAACAGCCGGAAGTACTGGTTGTCTCCCTGAAAGATGGCAGCATCATCAACAAGGTGACAGCCCCGGAATCTCTGGCGGTGCTGTTTAACCCGGCCCGGGACGAAGCCTACGTCACCCACCGTGAGGCGGGCAAGGTGAGCGTGATTGACGCCAAAACCTACAAAGTGACCAAAACGCACGACACGCCGACCTTCCCGAACAGCCTGGCGCTCTCCGCCGACGGCAAAACCCTGTACGTGACGGTGAAGCAGAAGTCGACCCGCCAGCAGGAAGCCACCCAGCCTGATGACGTGATCCGTATCGCGCTGTAAGTTCAGTGCCGGGTGGCGGCTGCGCCTTACCCGGCCTACCAACGGCCAAACCGTAGGCCCGCGCAAGCGCAGCGCCGCCGGGCAACGAGGACGGGTGCGGTCTTTGTGCCGGGTGGCGGCTGCGCCTTACCCGGCCTACGAATGTATGCGGGTTTTGTAGGCCCGTGCAAGCGCAGCGCCGCCGGGCAAAAAGGCGGGTGCGGCTTCGCCTTTATTGCGCGCGCTGGCACAGGCCGCTTGCCAGGTGCGTAAATACCTTAATAATGTCCGGCAGCGCCTTCTGCGGATCCTGGCTGGCGGCGATCCACAGTGCGGCATTCATGGCCGCGCTGTTTAACATATAGGCCGCAGCGCCCGCATCCACAGGCTTAATCACGCCGCGTTCGAGCATCTTGAGGATGCTCTGGTGCGTCGATTCAAGGCAGCTTAACTGACCGGGCCACTGGGCGGGATCGCCGAGAAAAGCGGGGCCATCAAGCAGCACGATGCGTCGCACCTCCGGGTCAAGGGCCATTTTGATATAGGCGATCCCTTCCGCCAGCAGTCTTTCCCAGTCATCTTGCACCCCGGCGGCCTCAGCCTTCGCACGCTGTGCCATATCTCGATCTATCTGGTCGACAACGGCGGCGAGTAGCCCCTTTTTATCACCAAAATTGTGGTACAGCGCCCCGCGGGTAAGGCCGACGCTTGCGGTTAATTCATCCATGGATGCGGCGGCAAAGCCGTTTTCCGCAAAGGCTTTCCGTGCAGCCATCAGCAGTTTTGCACGGTTCTCTTCCATCGTTTCGCTGCGGCGTCTGGCAACCATAATCTCTCCATCTTCATTTGACATACGCGGCGTATGTGTGATTAATTTGACATACGCCGCGTATATTAAATCATCTTTATGCGCTGCGCTTTGCCTTTTCCAACGTTGATACAGTACAGGATACCTTATGATCCAGCGCGAACCGGTTTTCCCCGCTAACCGTCATGCTCTTTATGAAGAACACGGTTATTCTGCCGCCATCCGTTCCGGCGATTTGCTGTTTGTTTCGGGTCAGGTAGGAAGCCGCGCCGATGGCACCCCCGAGCCCGATTTCGCCGCTCAGGTGCAGCTTGCGTTTGATAATCTGAAAGCAACCCTTGCCGCGGCGGGGTGTACCTTTGACGATCTGATTGATGTGACAACCTTCCACACCGATCCTGAAAATCAGTTCCCGACGATCATGCAGGTCAAACAGGCGATTTTCCCGCAGGCCCCTTATCCGAACTGGACCGCCGTCGGCGTCACCTGGCTTGCCGGATTTGATTTCGAAATTAAGGTCATCGCGCGTATTCCTGCTCCGGTTGTGTAGGCCCCGGGCAAAAAAAAGGGAAGGCATTTGCCTTCCCTTTTTAATTGAAGCGATTAACGCGACGTCTCTTCCACCAGCGGACCGTCGAGCTTGTCTTCATCCGGGTGCTTTGGCGCGGTGCTGTGGACCGCATGCACGCGCTTGCGCACACCGAACCAGCCCGCCACCAGCAGGATCGCCAGCAGCGGGATGGTGGCGATGGTGTAGGTGCCGTTCGGATAGTCGAACGCCATCAGCACCAGCACGCTGAACAGGAAGAGCAGGGTCAGCCAGGAGGTGACCGGCGCGCCCGGCATTCTGAAGCTTACCGGAGCGGCGGTGCCTTCTTTGATCGCCTTGCGCAGACGCATCTGGCACACCACGATAAAGGCCCAGGAGGCGATAATGCCCAGCGCCGCAACGTTCAAGACAATCTCAAAGACCTGGGACGGCACCAGATAGTTCAGGAATACGCCAAAGACATAGACCACCAGCGTCGCCAGAATGCCCGCGTATGGCACCTGCTGCTTGCTCATTTTCGACATAAACCGCGGTGCGGAGCCGCCCATCGACATGGAGCGCAGAATACGCCCGGTGGAGTAGAGACCGGAGTTCAGGCTGGAGAGCGCCGCGGTCAGCACCACGATGTTCATGATGCTGCCCACGTACGGCACGCCGAGCTTCGAGAAGAAGGTCACGAAGGGGCTCTGGCCCGCCTGATAGGCGTTCCACGGCAGGAGCAGAACCAGCAGCACCACGGAGCCGACATAGAAGAGGCCGATACGCCAGATAACGCTGTTAATCGCTTTGGGTACGGTTTTCTCCGGCTCTTTACATTCGCCCGCCGCGGTGCCCACCAGTTCAATGGAGGCAAAGGCGAACACCACGCCCTGGACCAGCACCAGGGCAGGCAGCAGGCCGTGCGGGAAGAAGCCGCCGTTATCGGTGATCAGGTGGAAGCCGGTCATGTTGCCATCCAGCGTTTTGCCGCTGCCGAGGAACACGGTGCCCACCACCAGGAAGATGACGATCGCCAGCACTTTTACCAGCGCAAACCAGAACTCCATCTCAGCGAACCACTTTACGCCGATCATGTTCATGGTGCCGACAATCGCCAGCGCGCCAAGGGCAAACACCCACTGCGGCACATCGCCAAACGCGCCCCAGTAGTGCATATAGAGGGCCACGGCGGTGATATCCACGATCCCGGTCATCGCCCAGTTAACAAAGTACATCCAGCCCGCCACGTAAGCGGCTTTCTCACCGAGAAACTCACGGGCATAAGAGACGAAGCTGCCGCTGGAGGGGCGGTGTAACACCAGCTCGCCAAGGGCACGCAGAATAAAGAAGGAGAAGATCCCGCACACCAGATAGACCAGTGCCAGAGCCGGGCCAGCCATCTGCAGACGTGCGCCTGCACCTAAAAACAGCCCGGTACCGATAGCGCCGCCGATGGCAATCATCTGCACCTGACGGTTGCCCATCGCCTTGTGATAGCCCTCTTCGTGGGCGTTCAACCAGCGACGTTTCGCAGCGTGATGATCGGCTGCGCTTTTATTGCTTGTTTTCATTGAGTTACCTGTTTGCCTGTCTGAATCAAGAACATCGTGTCCATAACCGGCGGTCGACAATACAAACGATTGCTCTCGCGCGGAAATATTCTGCCTTTCCAGTCATTCTGCGTATGGATAAGGCAAAACATGGCGAAGCATCCTACCTGCAATTAATAAACGACGCAAAAAATAACGGCGTGAAAGTGATGCATGCTGAAGTAAATATTTTGTGCCGGATAGCAGGCTAGTTTCGACGTAACGCCGCCACCAGTAAGGCAAAGGCGGTGGTGTGCTGGCGGCGGCTGGGGTAGTAGAGGTGGTAGCCATCAAACACCGGGCAGTATGCCTCCAGCGTACGGACCAGCCGCCCACGATCGATGGCCTCCTGTGCTGTTTCCTCCGGGACATAGGCCAGCCCCAGGCCCGCCTGTGCGGCATCCAGACGCTGGGGCAGGCTATTCAGGATAAGCTGTCCCTCTACCCGGACGCGGATCTCCTCTCCCTCATGGACAAACTCCCAGGCATACAGGCCACCCCGCGTCGGCAGGCGCATGTTGATGCAGCGGTGATCCGCCAGCTGCTCGGGGGTTTGCGGTTCTCCGTAGCGGGCAAAATAGTCCGGAGAGCCGACCACTGCCATCCGCATGTCCGGCGCGATGCGCACCGCAATCATATCCTTCGCAACCTGCTCCCCCAGGCGCACCCCGGCATCAAAACGCCCGTCGACGATATCCGTCAGGCCGTTATCTATCGTCATCTCTACATTGATGTCCGGGTACTGAACCATAAAGGGTTTGAGCACCGGCCACAGCACCGCGCTCATCGCATGCTCCCCTGCGGTGATGCGGATATTACCCGCCGGTATATCCCGCATATTGCGCAGCGCGGTTAGCGCCTGTTCCATCTCCAGCAGGTGGGGGCTTAAGCGCATAATGAGCTGCTCGCCCGCTTCGGTGGGGGCCACGCTGCGGGTGGTTCGGGTAAGCAGGCGCATATCCAGCCGGGCTTCGAGGTTGCGCATGGCATGGCTGAGGGCAGACTGGGAGACGCCAAGCTGGGCCGCAGCGCGGGTAAAACTGCGCTCCCGGGCGACCACCATAAATGACAGCAGGTCGTTAAAGTTCTCTTTCAGCATCAGGATTTCCGCATATATGAATTTGATTCATCATTCCTTTCTGATTATGCAGTCTAATCCTCGTCACCGGCATGCGCTACTGTTAACGCAACAGCAAACGAGGAGTCAGCATGAAAATTATCCGCAGCGGTTCATTACCTTCCGTCCGGGGACCAGAGGCCTGGTTTACCGGCACCGTACGTATCGACGCACCTTTTCAGGCCACCGAGCCCGCGAAAGTGGGCGGGGCGACCGTCACTTTTGAACCCGGGGCGCGCACCGCGTGGCATACGCATCCGCTGGGGCAGACGCTGATCGTTACCCAGGGTCGCGGCTGGCTACAGGCGTGGGGTAAAGAGGCTGAAGTCCTGAATCAGGGCGATATCGCCTGGATCCCGCCGGGCGTTAAGCACTGGCACGGTGCCTGCGCGCAGACCGCGATGACCCATATCGCCATCGCCGAAGCGGTGAACGGCAGCCCGGTGGACTGGCTGGAGAAAGTCACCGACGAGCAGTATCCGCAGGGGTAGAAAATCGGTTTTTGATAAAGGTGATCAGCGAAACGCCATTGGGATGCACAATGGCGTGCAGCGCCCGGGTATAGTCAAGCACCAGCCCGGGCGTCCAGGCCATATTGGTGGCGCGTTTGCGCAGCTGCGCGGCGATCCACAGCTCCGGAATGAGCAGCAGCCGCAAAAAACCGCCCCGGGTACAGCGCTCTTTCAACACGCCATCCAGAGCCGCTTCAAGAGCATACGCCACGCTGCTGGAGCAGTTGCGCCAGGTGAGGTTATAGGTTTCGGTCTGGCGGTACTGCGTCCAGAAACTGTTAAGCGACGCCGCATTAAAAATGGAGAAGTGGATTTTGCGGTCGGACTCGCACCAGATCCCCGCCTCATAGCGATAGTTCGGCTGGTATTTTCCCGCCACGGTATTCGCTTCCACCGCTTTAAGCAGATTAAAAAACTCGGAGGGGGAACGGTCGATCTCCGCTGCCGGATAGAGGCTGATGTAGAGGTGGGGAGGGCACTCCAGCGCCGCATGGCCGGTGGATATCACCCCGTTAGCATCCACGGCGGCGATATAGCGGTTAATGACCGGGCGCGGCAGGGTCTGCTGTTTTGCCGATCCTTCCGGGGTCCAGACATGCACAATCAGCTGATTGCCCGGCGTGTTTGTCACGGTGGGCGGCAGCGCCTCGCGCCGGGCGGGGATCAACGTCTGCGGGGCGAGAATATCAAATACCGAGCGGCCATGACGGACCTGCCGCATCCGCAGGGAGAGGAGCACCGACTGCACCCCGCCGGTGAGCATGACCATGCCGATAAACTGCGAGACGGTGCCGTCATGCTGCGTTGGAAAGGGCAGGAACAGAAAAATGGCGAACAGGATCTGTGCCACCCCTGCGAGCAGCGCTCGCCGCCAGTGGGTAAAGCGCACCACCACGGCAGAGGCGATGGTGAACAGGCCGGTAATGAAGTACGCCAGCCCAAAGACGATAGCCAGCGCCAGCGTGCCGTCGTGGCGTCCGGATAAAATCAACATGGCGATGAGCAGAAACAGACCGCCCTTGAAGTAAAAGATGCCGCGCTGGGTTCCTTTCGCCGCCGACCCTAATGTCAGGGATACCAGACTGTCGAGCAGCAGAAACAGGCCAAAGATATGCAGCGGAAAGTGCAGCCCGCCCTGCAAACCATCGATAAAAATGGCCAGCCCAAGCCCGCCCCAGAGCACGCCTGCCAGCATAAAGTAAGGTGCCGCTTTCCGGACAAATGCCGCACCGGCGAGCAAAAAGGCGATCTGCAGCATCGTTAAACCTCCTCCTGCGGCGTGGTCTGAAACAGGCTTCCTCTCTCGCCGGACCAGAAGGCGACAATCACCGGGCGATCCTTATCCGCCATCAGCAGCATATTGCGCTCTGTTATCGACACCGGTGGGCGGTCCGCCAACGCCAGGCTAAAACGAAAGGGCTCGGTTACGGGCTGACCCTGCGCCACCGCCTGCCAGCGGGCAACCATCTGTTGCTTCTGCTTTGCATCGGGAACCCGGGCGAGCAGGGCTTCCCGGCTGGTGAGCGGGGCTAATGCGGCACTGAGGCGCGGGTCGGCATGAGACTCCCAGACCAGACGACCGCTTTCAGGATCCAAAGAGTACGCCACGCCCTGAAAACGGCCATCCCCTGGACGGTGTGTTTTCTGGGCGCGGATAAAGACCAGCAGCAGGGCGGCCGCGGAAAGGTAGCACTGTGCCAGCAATATCGACTCTTCCGGCGTCAGGCGGGCAAAATAGAAGGGGCCGGTCTCCCGCCATGAGGCGTAGATAACCACCGCGCTAAAGAGAATAAAGGCCAGCGACGCCAGACGATTACCGCACACCACGGTGGTTGCGGTCAGCAGGATCAACGGCAGGCAGGCCAGGGAGTAAATCAGGGCGATATTGTCGCCGCGATCGGGCACATCGCTAAAGATGAACAGGGTCGCCAGCAGTATGGCGAACACTAAACAGACCCCCAACAGCGACTCGCGCCGCGCCGCTTTATCACCCGGGGCCAGCAGGCCCATCAGCGGCGGGGTGACAAACAGCGTGCCGGTGACGTTGGCGCCCCAGGCGAGCCAGAACCAGCTCATCTGAAGGGTGCCGGCAAGAGAAGAGAGCCAGATCGTCCCTGCGAGCGCGTTCAGGGTACTGAAGACGACCGTGGCAATCGTCCAGGTGACGATCTTATGCAGCCGATCGTAATGCCGTGAAAAGTGGTGCACCGACCAGGCAATCCCCAGATGGCTGGTCAGTGAAAGCGCCCCCAGCACCAGGGAGACATGGAAGGTATGGTGAAAGGTGAGCCCCAGCACCAGACGGGCAAGAAACAGGACCAGCCACAGCGCGAGCCATTGCTTTTTTGCACTCAGCAAAAAGGCGGTGACGGCAACACCTGAAGGTAGCCAGATAAAAGCCGTCCGGATGTCTGGGCCGTCGAGACAGAGCGACAGCCATCCCAGGAGATAGTAGAGCGCGCCCCAGGCGAGTAAGGAATACGCTGACGTCAGTTTCGCTGCTTTCATCCAGGCTCCCGGCGGCGGTTATCGCTTTAAAAAGATATGACCTTTTCGCCGGGTTAGCCATTTTTGCCGGGATCGGTACTGCGTATTAGTCAAACCCCGATCTCATGCCTTGCACCCGATATTCACGCGTGTTGGTCAAATATCAGAGGGCTGTTCTGCCTTTTTGGGTGACGGGCGTCGAACAAACAGCAATACGGCAGCTAATGTCAGTAACGGGATACCATGAAAAATGACAATAACCAGCGCGGGGGTAAACCAGATATAGAATGGCGCGACAATTAACATACCCACGCCAAATCCGGTCATTTGCAGCAGCGTCATCAGGCTAAAAACAGGCAGCCTTAATGATTCAGGCTCGCGTTGAATACGCGAGATCAGACTGACGTCCGCCAGACCATCTCCCACCCCGGCCACAGCGATAAACATCAGTGCCAGCGGAAGGGCAGTCTGTTGAAAGGTAAAGATAAAACCAAGGGACATAAACGCCACGCCATAAAAAAACAGCCGATCTGTACGCATCTCGCAGCGCACTAACAGGTGGTTTGCCAGACGCGCCCCGGCGAATTTTCCACTGGCCCAGACTGCCAGCAAAAGGCCCATTGTTTTCCCGGCTGATGCGGGTGTAAAAAGCGCAGAAATGATGGGGAAACCTACGTTATGGGCAGCACTGCCCAGGGTATCGGCCATGGTTACCAGCAACATGCCTGCCAACAGCGGAGCCGTCCGAAGCCCTGTGACCAGATTTCGCCACTCTTTACGCTGCTGTGTTGACTCATCAGCAACAGGCTGCACCAAAAAGCGTAACGGCAGTACGCACAAACCCGCCACCAGATAAGTCACAATATTCGCGGCAAATACAATCTGGTAGCCGCTGGTCGCCAGAAGAATACCGGATACAAGGCTTCCGGTAACCGCTCCCGTCGCAGAGGCAGAGGTTAACCAGGCGTTTGTGGATACACGTCGGGACTCATCAATCCACAAGGGCAGCTGACTGTTAAGCCCGATAGCGAACATCGAATTTCCCAGCCCAATACCCAGCGCAATCAAAGGCAAGATATAAAGCTGGGTCGTCTCAGGCAAAATTAACAGCGAGGCTAACAGCGCAGCGCGTATAACATCAAAAGCCACTAAAGGCAGGCGGCCATGAAAGCGGCGGAAAAAAGGCACACCGACAGCACTTGCAATGATGCCTCCCGTCACCCGGCAGGCCAGAAAGATACTCACATGCGTTACGCTCTGGCTCAGCAAGTACACATAGGTGGACAGCACAACCATATTCAGGAAAGCACCAAAATCAGAGATAAACCTGGCCATAATGATTAAGCCGCTGTTTCTGGCGGAACGGGTATTCACTCTTTCGTCTGGCAGTTCATCACTCATTCAGGTTTCCCTTGTGGAAAACAGCGACAGGTATCTGTCTGATTACGCATGGTTTAACATATTCTTAACCTGAATGCGCTTTCCATCAAGTCATCTTCAGTTGGCGTGCGACCACCGTCTGTTTTTTTATCGTCTTACCCCATCACTTTTAGCCGCCAAACACCGCAATCGCCTGTTGCAGGCGGGTGGTGCGCTGGGTGAGGTGGTTGGCCGCCTGAGTGACATGCTCGACCATCCCGGTATTGTTATGGGTCATTACCCCGATACGGGAGATGGATTCATTAATCAGGCTCAGGGCCTGGGTCTGCTCCTGGGTAGCGTGTCCTATCTCCTTAATAAGCGATGACATGTTCAGTACGTTGCCAATCATGGTGGTCAGCTGCGCTTCGGTCTGCGCTACCATATCCACCCCGGCATTGACGCTGGCGACGTTTTTCTCGATAAGCGCGGCGATCTCTTTCGCCGCCGACGCGGAGTGCTGGGCCAGATTACGCACCTCGGCGGCCACCACCGCAAAACCGCGTCCGGCTTCTCCGGCGCGGGCCGCTTCCACCGCGGCATTGAGCGCCAGAATATTGGTCTGGAAGGCGATCCGGTCGATCACCGCGATAATATCGACGATCTGGCCGTTATCCTTTGATACCGACTGCATCACGCCGATGGTTTGCTTCATCACGGCTTCGCCACGGTACGGGCTGGCGCTGGTCTGGTCCGCCATCTGGATAGCCTGTTCTGCCGTATCTGCGGTCTGCTGAACCGCGCTGGCTATCTCTTCCACCGCCGCGGCCGTCTGCTGCAGATCGTCCGCCGTCTCTTCGGATCGCGCCTGCAGGGCATCGCCTTCCTTCGCCACCTGCTGGCTGATAGCGCGAATACCGCTGATTTGCGTCCCCACATCATCCACCAGTGAATTGAGGTTTAAGCCGGACTGGTTAACCAGCCGCATCATTAAGCCTATTTCGTCGACACGTTCAAAATGGGTATAGGCCGTTTTGCGCCCGGAAACCACGCACTGCATCTTTTTGACGATGGTTTTTAACGGGCGACAAATCTGGGCATTAAGAAATAAGCCCTGCAAAATAAAGAGGAGCCCCAGCGCCGCAATTTGAATTAATCCGCCGGGGAGAGATAAAGAAACGGCAAAGGCGAGCAGGGCGGTTATCCCAAGGGAGTAATTAATCCGTTTTGCCGTGCTGAGCCGTTTAAATAGCGAGAGAAAGGAAAATAGTCCCCGGCGAACCAGCACCCCTTTATAAAAGCGGTGGCCTTTTACATGATTATTACGCACCCGCTCATAGAGCGCTTCACTGGCATCTATCTCATGGCGCGCGGGAATATTGCGCACCGAGATATAGCCGGTAAGCGTGTCATTCTGATAAACCGGCGTGACGTTGGCGCGCACCCAGTAGTGATCCCCGTTGTGACGGCGGTTCTTTACCAGTCCCGTCCAGCTCTCACCCTCGTGCAGGGTAAACCACATATCGGCAAACGCCTCTGCAGGCATATCCGGGTGGCGGATCACATTATGAGGTTCACCAATAAGATGTTCTTCTTTATAACCGCTGGCATCAATAAAGGCCGAGTTCGCGTAAGTAATATGGCTCTGGATATCGGTGGTCGACATTAAGGTCGAGCCTTCGTTAAGCAAATACTCGTTTTGTGTAACGTGATTGTTACGCCTCATAAATAACTCCGGGGTGATGTCTGCATAAAGCGAAGCCGCCCAAAAAAGTTCAGGCAAGGTAAAATTGTTATTCTTAAATATTACGACGGGCGTATTCTCCACAAAATTTAAAAAATTATAAAGCGCCTGAATTAACTATTTTTTCAGTTTCATCTGGGCTCATGTAATAAAAATGCAATCAATAAAGTGCAGGCGGAAAACAGAGCGGTAAATAAATCGACTTAAGCCAAATGAAAAGGGGTTAATCAAGCCATGATGTAAATCACACCTTTCGGAATAGCGTTTCATTAACAATGATAAAACATTATGATGGTTAACAACGGTTATCCAATCTTCAGGTGAGACGATGAAAATTAATATTATTGGCACCAGCGGCAGCGGCAAGAGCACGCTCGCCCGCCGGATCGCCACGGAACTGGCGCTGCCCTGTATCGAAATGGATACCCTCTACTGGCTTCCGGAGTGGCAGGGCACCCCGGACAATATTCTCGTTGCGAAGCTGGAAGCCGCCCTCAGCGCAACCCCTGGCTGGGTGCTGGACGGCAACTATAACCGCACCCGGCCCATAAAATGGCGCGACGTGGATCTGGTGGTGTGGGTGGATTACGGCCTGGCCCGCACCCTGCGTCAGGCGGTGACGCGGGCGGTAAAGCGCGCCTGGACGCAGCAGGAGCTGTGGCCTGGCACCGGTAACCGGGAGAGCTTTCGCCGCTCCTTTTTGAGTCGCGAGTCGATCCTGCTCTGGACGCTGAAAACCTGGCGTAGCAACCGGGCGCGCTACGAGGCGGATATGCGCAACCCCTCTTATGCCCATATCCGCTTCGTCCGCATCACCACCCGACAACAGGCCGAAGCGCTGCTCGCGGAGTTGCGTACAGCGCGCTAACCCGCCGCGGTATTTCTGAAATATGGCAAACCAAATGTAAATTAATTGTTTCTCAGCGGTGAAATCGCCCCTTAATAATGGCGACATGTTTAGTCAAACGAGATTGCAACATGTCCTGGCGAATCAGCATTCTGGATAAAAGTCCTGTCGCAGAACACGAAACGGCCGCCGATGCGCTGGCCCGCACCCTGAGCCTAGCGCAGCAGGCGGAGACGCTGGGTTATCACCGCTTCTGGATTGCCGAACACCACAACACCCCGCAACTGGCGAGCCCGTCCCCGGAGCTGCTGATTGCCTGGATCCTCGGGCAGACCCGGCGCATTCGCGTCGGCTCCGGTGGGGTCATGCTGCAACACTACAGCCCGTACAAAGTGGCGGAAAACTTCAACCTGCTGGCGGCCATTGCCCCGGGGCGTGTGGATCTGGGCGTCGGCAAAGCACCCGGCGGACTGCCGCTCTCGACAAAGGCGCTCCAGCTCGGCCTCAACCCGCAGGAGAAGGGCGATTTCGCCGCACAGCTGGCGCAGCTGGATGGCTGGATCAACCCAGGTTCAGAGGAGGGGGCGGTACGTGCCACCCCGCGGCCACAGGTGCCTGCCGCCGGTTTTCTGCTGGGTGCCAGCGTGGAGAGCGCGCGTCTCGCCGCCCGCCTCAACTGGGACTTTGTTTTTGCCGCCCATCTGAATGGCGACCCCGATCTTCTGCGTGAGGTCATTGAGACCTGGCGCGCCCACAGCGCCCGGGAGGTGATTGTCGCGGTGCAGGCCATCGTTGCCCCCACACAGGCGCAGGCTGGTGCGCTGGCAAGCGCAGTAGAAGTGTGGGGCGTTGAGTTGGCCAACGGCCAGCGGGTGACCGTCGCCAGCGAAGAGCAGGCCTACGCCTTTGCCCGCCAGGCGAACAGCGAGCCGCTGCGCATCGCTCGTCGCGCCCAGTCCCTGCTGGTGGGCACTGCGGAGTCGGTGCTGGAACAGCTGGAGGCGTTGCATCAGCAGTGGGGCATCGACGAGTTCATCATCGACACTCCGATCGCCGACGGCGCTGCGCGGGTGCAGTCCCTGCGCCTGCTGGCCCAGGCCCGCCAGCAACGGGAGGTGGCGGTATGAGCCTGGAGCAACAGCTGATCGCCTGGCGCCGCGAGCTGCACCAGAACCCGGAGCTTTCCGGCGAGGAGGTAGAAACCACCGCGCGCCTGCGCCTGTGGCTGGGTGATGCCGGGATCGCCGTCCTGCCCTATGACCTGCAAACCGGCGTGGTCGCCGAGGTAGGGAGGGGTGAAAAACAGATTGCCCTGCGCGCCGATATCGACGCCCTGCCGATTGAGGAGCGCAGCGGGGTGGCGTTCACCTCCCGGCGTGCCGGGGTGATGCACGCCTGCGGCCATGACATTCACACCAGCGTGATCCTCGGCGCGGCCTTGCAGCTGAAAGCACGGGAAGAGGCGCTCAATGGCCGGGTGCGGATCCTGTTCCAGCCCGCGGAGGAGAACTTTGGCGGCGCCAAAAGCCTGGTGCGCGCCGGGGCCCTGCGCGACGTCAGCGCCATCTTCGGCATGCATAACGAACCCGGCTTGCCGGTCGGACACTTTGCCACCCGCGGCGGCCCGTTCTACGCCAACGTTGACCGCTTCGTGTTGCGCATTACCGGTAAAGGTGCTCACGCCGCCCGCCCTCATGAAGGTCACGACGCCATCGTGACCGCCAGCCAGCTGGTGACGGCCCTGCAAAGCGTTGCCAGCCGCAACGTCAACACCCTCGATTCGGTGGTGCTGAGCGTGACGCGCATTACCGGGGGCAACACCTGGAACGTGCTGCCGGAGAACGTCGAGCTGGAAGGCACGTTACGTACCCATCGCACCGAAGTGCAGCAGAACGTGAAGGCCCGGGTGGCTGAAATCGCCGCCGGGTTTGCCGCCGCCTTTAACGCGCAGATCGACATCACCTGGTATGCCGGGCCTACCGCGCTGGTCAACGACGCCAACTGGGCCGAGTTTGCCACCTCGGTGGCGCGTGAAACCGGCTATGAGACCCGGCAGGCCGAGCTGCATATGGGCGGGGAGGATTTCGCCGTCTACCTGCAGCAGATCCCCGGCGCCTTCGTCAGCATCGGCAGCGCCAGCCAGTATGGATTGCATCATCCGGCCTTTAACCCGGACGAAGCCTTCATCGCACCCGCCGCGCGCTATTTCGCCCGGCTTGCAGAAAAAGCACTGAATCAACTTTAAGGGTAAGGAGTCACTATGACCGCAACACGACAGCTGCGTCTGGGCACGATATTGCATGGCGCGTCGGGGAATTTGTCGGCCTGGCGCCACCCGGCAGCAATCGCCGATGCCAGCATCAATTTTGATTTCGTCAAAGAGACGGCCCTGAAGGCCGAAGCGGGCAAGCTCGACTTTATCTTTGTTGCGGATGGCCTCTACATCAACGAGAAGTCGATCCCGCATTTTCTCAACCGCTTTGAGCCCCTGACCGTGCTGTCGGCGCTGGCGACCGTCACCTCCCGCCTGGGGCTGGTGGGGACATTATCTACCTCCTACAGCGAGCCGTTCACCGTGGCGCGCCAGTTCGCCAGCCTCGATCACCTGAGCCATGGCCGGGCGGGCTGGAATGTGGTCACTTCGCCGCTGGAGGGGTCAGCAAAAAATTTCTCCCGGGATAAGCACCCGGAGCACGCCCTGCGTTACCGCATTGCCGACGAATATCTCGACGTGGTGAAAGGGCTGTGGGACTCCTGGGAGGGCGACGCCTTTGTGCGTAACAAAGCGACCGGGCAGTTCTTCGATCCGCAAAAGCTGCACACCCTCGATCACCACGGGGATTTCTTTAAGGTGGCCGGGCCGCTGAACATTGGCCGCACGCCGCAGGGCAGGCCGATTATCTTCCAGGCCGGCGCCTCGGACGATGGCAAAAGGCTGGCGGCGAAACATGCCGATGCCATCTTTACCCACCATGACACCTTTGACGAAGCCCGGGCGTTCTGGCACAACGTGAAAAGCCAGCTTAAACAGCATGGCCGTCGGGAGGACGAACTGCACATCTTCCAGGGGGTAAGCGTCATCGTCGGGAAAGATGATGACGACGTGGAGCAGCAGTACCAGACCACCGCCGCGCTGGTCTCCATCAACGATGCCCTGAACTATCTTGGCCGCTACTTTGAGCATCACGATTTCAGCCAGTATCCGCTGGACGAGGCCTTCCCGGACATTGGCGATCTGGGGAAAAACAGCTTGCGCAGCACCACCGACGAGATCAAGCGCAACGCCCGGGAGCGCAACTTAACCCTGCGTCAGGTGGCGCTGGAAGCCGCCTCGCCGCGCCCGCGTTTTTCCGGCACCCCGGAGCAGGTGGCCGACGGTTTACAGCAGTGGTTTGAAGGCCATGCGGCGGATGGCTTCATTATTCAGGGCGGTACGCCGGATACCTTCCCGCGCTTTGTTGACCAGGTGGTGCCGCTGTTGCAGGCGCGCGGCCTGTTCCGCACTGAATACCCCGGTACCACCCTGCGCGAGAGTCTGGGTTTAGCGCAGCCCGTTAATCAGTTCACAAAACAATAAGAGAACCTGCCATGAAACAATCATCGCTTATTCTGGCGCTTGCGCTGGCCTTTACCCCTGCCGTCTGGGCAGAGAACGTCACGATTAACGGCACCGGGGTGAGCCTCGAGGCCAATAAAACACCGATCAACACGGCAAAAAATCCGCAGGCCATCGCCCAGTTGCCCGCCAGCTTTAAACCGGTAGTACCGGGAAAATTCACCGTGGCGATTGCCGGCTTGAGCCAGCCGCCGCTGACGGTCTTCGCCGATGACAACAAAACCCTGATCGGCAGCGAGGCCGACATTGCCCGCCTGGTGGCCGACAGCCTCGGGCTGGAGCTGAACGTCGTGCCCACCTCCTGGGAAGACTGGCCGCTGGGCGTCGCCTCCGGGAAATACGATGCGGCAATCAGCAACATCACCGTCACCAAAGAGCGTAAAGAGAAGTTCGATTTCGCCACCTACCGTAAAGATTCGCTGGGCTTCTACGTGAAATCCACCAGCCCCATCAAGAAACTTGAGAAGGCGGAGGATATCGCCGGGCTGCGGATCATTGTGGGCTCCGGCACCAACCAGGAGGCGATCCTGCTGGCGTGGGATGCGGAGAACCAGAAGAAGGGGCTGAAGCCGTTCACGCCGATCTACACCAAAGATGATGCCGCCCAGACCCTGGCGCTGCAGTCCGGTCACGCGGATGCCTATTTTGGCCCGAACGTGATTGGCGCATGGAAAGCGGCTCTGAACGGTAAAACCAAACTGGTGGGCAGCGTGGATGGCGGCTGGCCGAAAGCGGCCCACATCGCCGTGACCCTGAAAAAAGGCAGTGGCCTGGCAGAGCCGGTGCAGACCGCCCTCAACGGCGTGATCAAGAACGGCGACTACGACAAGGTGCTGAACCGCTGGGGTGAAGGTGTGGAACGTATTCCTCATTCGGAAGTTAACCCGGCCGGTCTTGGCGACTAAGGAGAACCTATGAGCGACCTTTTTCGTGACGTTTCGCCGGAGGACGCCGATCTTCAACCCATTATTAACGGGCTGTTCGGAGAATACGCGGCGCGCTACGGGGACTACTTCTCTAAAGATGCCGAGGTGGAACTGACCGAGTGGTATCTGGCGCCCCAGGGGCTGTTTATCGTGCTGGAGCGCGACGGAAAGATTATCGCCACCGGGGCCTATAAGCCTTTCGACGCCCGGACCGCCGAGATCAAACGCATCTGGACTGACAAATCCCTGCGCCAGCAGGGGCTTGCCGCCCGGGTAGTGCAGGAGCTGGAGCGCCGGGCGTGGCTTGCCGGTTATAGCCAGATCTACCTCACCACCGGCTTCCGTCAGCCGGAAGCGGTGCGGCTCTACCTGAGCCAGGGCTACACGGCGCAGTTCGATCTTAACCGCGACCCGGAAGAGTACAGCCAGCCGCCGTTCGACGGGCGGCTGCGCTTCACCAAAACGCTGGTACGCGAAGCGTTCAGTAAATTGGCATGAGGAACGATGATGAACAACGTTGAAACCATCAAAGTGGTCCCGGCGCGCTATCCGCTGCGCACGGTGGGGGCGATTGTTGCGCTGTTTGTGCTGGCGGTGGTCATTCAGTCGGTGGCCTTTAACCCCCGCTGGGAGTGGGCGGTGTTTGCCCGCTGGTTCTTCGACCCGGTGATCCTCGAAGGGGTGGGGCAGACGTTACTCCTGACCCTGATCGGCACCGCCCTTAGCGTGGTGATCGGCGGCCTGTTAGCGCTGGCGCGGTTGTCCTCCTCGTGGCTGTTGAGCAGCCTCGCCTGGGGCTATATCTGGCTGTTCCGCTCCCTGCCGCTGATTGTGGTGCTGATCGTTCTCAACAACTTCTCCTATCTCTACGACACGCTGTCGCTCGGCGTGCCGTTTACCGGCATCACCTGGGGCAGCTTTGAGACCATCAACGTGCTGGGGCAGTTTTCAACGGCGGTGGTCGGGCTGACGCTGGTGCAGAGCGCCTATACTGCGGAGATCATTCGCGGCGGCTTCTTAGGGGTCGATCACGGCCAGTATGAAGCGGCAGCCGCGCTGGGCTTACCTGCCTCACGCCGCACCCTGCGTATCATTCTGCCGCAGGCGCTGCGCACCATTTTGCCTTCCGGGTTCAACGAAATCATTAGCCTCGCCAAGGGCACAGCGATGGTCTACGTCCTGGCGATGCCGGAGCTGTTTTATACCATCCAGATGATCTACAACCGCACCCAGGAGGTGATCCCGCTGCTGATGGTCGGTGCCGTCTGGTATCTGGCGATCACCACTGTGCTCTCGGCCATTCAGCATCTGGTTGAGCGAGGCCTGGCCCGCAGCGAGCGCCGCTCGGCGGTGAACAGCTCCCGCGCCACCCGCTCCCGTTCCGTTACCACCCCAACCACACAGGAGCCCGTCCATGCCAGCCTCTCCTGAAGGACATATTTCCATTACCGGTGTGAGCAAGTTCTTTGGCCGCCACAAGGCGCTGGATAACGTCTCGCTGGAGATCCCGCCCGGCTCGGTAACGGTGATCCTCGGGCCATCTGGCTCGGGCAAATCGACCCTGCTGCGCACCATCAACCATCTGGAGCGCGTTGACGAAGGCTTTATCCAGATTGACGGGGATTACATCGGCTATCGCCGGGAGGGCAACACGCTGTATGAGCTGAAAGAGAAGGCGATCCTCAAACAGCGGGTCAATGTCGGCTACGTGTTCCAGAACTTCAACCTCTTCCCGCACCTGACGGTGCTGGAGAACCTGATTGAGGCGCCCATCGCCCACAAACAGCTGAGCCGTAAAGAGGCCGTCGAGCGGGCTTACGAACTGCTCGACGTGGTGGGGCTGCGGGATAAAGCCGACGCCTGGTCGCGTCATCTTTCCGGCGGGCAGCAGCAGCGCATCGCCATTGCCCGCGCCCTGGCCCTACGCCCACGGGTCATGCTGTTTGATGAACCCACCTCGGCGCTGGACCCCGAACTCGTTGGCGAGGTGCTGGATGTGATCAAAAAACTGGCCCGCTCCGGCACGACGCTGGTGGTGGTGACCCATGAGATCGGCTTCGCCCGGGAAGTGGCGGACCAGGTGGTGTTTATGGTCGACGGCAAAATCGTGGAGCAGGGCAGCAGCGACGAGGTGCTGAACCGTCCGTCTCACGCGCGAACGCGACAGTTCCTGTCCAAAGTACTGTAAGGAGTGAAGATGAAAAAGGGAGTACTGGCGTTGCTCATGGTGGCATCCACAAGCCACGCCGCGATTGATTTACAGGCTAACGAGCAGCCACTACCGGTGACGGTGGACAAGCAGGCGGTGGCGAAGATCCCGGCTAACTACAAATTTGTCGAACCGGGCACCCTGACGGTGGCTATTTCGGCGCTCAACTCGCCGCCGCTGGCATTGCTGGCAAGCGATAACCGCACCCGCATCGGCAGCGATCCGGATATCGCCAGGCTGCTGGCGGGCAGTCTCGGTCTGAAGCTGAAGCTGGTGCCGACCGCGTGGGAGGACTGGCCGCTGGGCATCACCTCCGGGCGCTACGACGTGGCGCTGGTCAATATTGCGCCTCCGGTTGGACGCGCGGAGCGCCAGCAGTTTCAGCGCCTGCTGATCTGGCTGGTAGCCAACGTCTATCCCACCTTTACTTATGCCGACTACCCGGAGCGCTGGGCACCGGACGCCCCGGAACAGCTACAGCAAAACTGCCGTGAATACCGGAAGTCGCTCTACCTGTGGCTGGATAATCACCTCAAAGCCACCCCGTATGCTTTTGGCGAGCAGATCACCCTGATCGACTGCTACCTGTGCGTGATGCGCACCTGGGGTCCGCGCCCGGACTGGTTTGCTGCCAATACCCCGAAGATCACGGCCATCGCCGATAGCGTGTGCAAGCTCCCGAAACTGCACAAGGTGCTAAAAGACAACACTATTCTCTGCTAGTCTGGAATGCTCATTCAAAAGGAGCCCTGCACATGCCGCACGTTGATATTAAATGTTTTCCCCGCGACCTGAACGACGAACAAAAAACCGCTCTGGCGGCGGATATCGCCGAGGTGATTACCCGTCATCTGAACAGTAAAGATCGCGCCATTTCCGTAGCCCTGAACGAGGTCGCAGAAGCCGACTGGAAAGCGCAGGTCTGGGATACGGAGATTGGCCCGAAGCTGGATGAGTTGATTAAGAAGCCGGGTTATTCGATGTAAGCCTTTTGCCCGGCCTGCGTGTACTGTACCCGTGTAGGCCGGGTAAGGCGCAGCCGCCACCCGGCGATTCACACATACAGCTCCGGATGTTCCTCCAGCATCGCCAGCATATTATCCCGAATCTCATCCTGCGCCCCGGCCATCCACACCGCCTCCAGCGGCATCCCCATCTGCTCCGCGCCGTTCAGCTGCACAAATTTCACGCCCGGCATCAGATAGCGACTGCTCCAGGCGGGCACAATCGCCAGCCCAATGCCCGCCGCCACCAGGTTGATAATGGTCTGCTTCTCGTCCGCCATCTGTGACACTGTCACTTCAATGCCCGCGTTATGAAAGAGATTCATGGTCAGGTCATGGCTGTGCGGGCGCGAGCGCCGCTCCGGCAGGATCATCGGCATCCCTTCCAGCTCCGCGATATCGACCCTCTCCCGGTCGGCAAACGGATGGCTGGCGGGCAGGGCGAGAATTCCCGGCTCATTGCATAAAAATGCCCGGCCAAACTGGGCGTCGAGCTGCGCGGGCGGGCGGATAAAGACCACATCCAGCCTGCCGCTTTTCAGCTTCGGCAGCAGATGCACGGTCTTATCTTCGAACAGCTGGATCTCCACATCCGGGTAGTGCTGGCGGAAGAGTTGCAGCAGTCCGGGCAGCAAACCGATGGCCGCGCTGTCGATGGTGCCGACGCGCAAAAGCGGCTGCGCCCGGCGTGGATTTTGACGAAATTGCAACATAATCGCGTCGGCATGGGCGAGCAGCTTTCGTGCCTCTTCCCGCAGCAAAACACCGTTCTCCGTCAGCGCTACGCGGCGGGTCGAGCGGGTAAACAGCCGCGTGCCAAGTGCCTCTTCTAAAAGACGAATATTCCTTCCCAGGGCGGAGGGCAGCATATCCAGGCGCTGGGCCGCCTGACCGAAATGCAGGGTTTCGGCTACCGCCAGAAAACAGCGCAGGTGTTGTAGTTCCATTTTGGCTCGCTCGCGATTATTGCATTTTTTTGTATAAACCGATGCGCATGATCATGCAAGAAATATCAGCATACTCATCAGGGCAGCCCGACTGCGTACCCTACAAAATAATTATGAGGAACACCTCACATGACCTGCACAATCGAACAACGGGTAATGCGCAAAATCACCTTGCGCATCGTACCCTTCATCATGCTGTTGTACTTCATCGCCTTCCTCGACCGCGTGAATATCGGTTTCGCGGCGCTCACCATGAACGCCGACCTCGGCTTCTCCCCGGCAGTGTTTGGCTTCGGCGCCGGGATCTTCTTCCTCGGCTACTTCCTGTTTGAGGTGCCCTCCAACCTGATCCTGCATAAGGTCGGGGCGCGCATCTGGATTGCCCGGGTGATGATCACCTGGGGGCTGGTCTCCGGCGGCATGGCCTTCGTGCAGGGCACCACCAGCTTCTACACCCTGCGTTTTCTGCTCGGCGTGGCGGAAGCGGGCTTCTTCCCGGGGATCATCCTCTACTTAAGCTACTGGTTCCCGGCGCAAAAGCGCGCCCAGGTGACGGCCATCTTTATGGCAGCAGCACCCATCTCCACCGCCCTCGGCTCGCCGATCTCCGCGGCGCTGCTGGAGATGCACGGCATGATGGGCTTCGCCGGCTGGCAGTGGATGTTTGTTCTCGAAGCAGTACCGGCGGTGATCCTCGGCGTGGTGGTGCTGTTCTGGCTCACCGATCGCCCGGAAAAGGCGAAATGGCTCAGCGAAGAGGAGCGCGGCTGGCTGATTGCCACCCTGCAACGTGAGCAGGCGGCAAAACAGGCCACGGCCCAGCACAGCGTCTGGAAAGGGCTGCTGGATAAACGCGTTCTCGCCCTGTCGCTGGTCTACTTCGGCACCTCCGCCGGGCTCTACACCCTGGGCATCTGGTCCCCGCAGATCATCAAAACGCTCGGCGTCTCCTCCATGACCGTTGGCCTGCTCAATGCAATCCCTGCGGTGCTGGCGGTAGCAGCGATGGTGCTCTGGGCGCGTCATTCCGACAGAACCGGTGAGCGCTCCTGGCACGTGATTGCCGCCTGCATTGTGGCGGCGGCAGGGCTGTTTATGGCGGGCAGCACGGCGAGCATCGTTGGGGTGATCCTCGCCCTGACCATCGTTAACTGCGGCATCAGCGCCTCCAAGCCACCGCTGTGGAGCATGCCAACCCTGTTCCTTTCCGGTTCGGCAGCGGCGGCGGGGATCGCCACCATCAACTCCCTCGGCAACCTGGGCGGCTTCGTCGGTCCGTTCATGATTGGCCTGATTAAGCAACAGACCGGCAGTTACACCTGGGGGCTGTGGTTCGTCGCCGGGCTGCTGATCCTCTCTTCACTGGTGGTGCTGTGGCTTTCGGCGTCCAGCCGTAAAGCGCAGGCCAATGAAACATTAATTCAGTCAAAACATTAATTTAAGGGAAAAACCATGAAAGATTACGCCATTGCAGCCATCCCCGCAGACGGTATCGGCCCGGAAGTGATCACCGCAGGCGTTGAGGTCTTACACGCGCTGGCCCAGCGTCAGGGAGATATGCGTTTCTCAGTACATACCTTCGAGTGGGGCTCGGACTACTACAAAACCCACGGCGTGATGATGCCGGAGGATGGCCTGGAGCAGTTAAAAGCCTTTGATGCCATCTATTTTGGCGCGGTGGGCGCGCCGGACGTGCCGGATCACATCACCCTGTGGGGGCTGCGTCTGCCGATCTGCCAGGGCTTTGATCAGTATGCCAACGTGCGGCCAACCAAAATTCTGCCGGGCATTCAGTCCCCGCTGCGCAAGGCGGTACCCGGCACCCTCGACTGGGTGATCGTGCGTGAGAACTCGGAAGGGGAATATTCCGGCCACGGCGGTCGCGCGCACCGCGGCCTGCCGGAAGAGGTGGGCACCGAGGTGGCGATCTTCACCCGCACCGGGGTAACGCGCATTATGCGCTACGCCTTCCGCCTGGCGCAGTCCCGTCCGCGTAAGTTGTTAACCGTTGTCACCAAGTCCAACGCCCAGCGCCACGGGATGGTGATGTGGGATGAGATCGCTGCCGAAGTCGCCCGCGAATTCCCGGACGTCACCTGGGACAAGATGCTGGTGGACGCCATGACCGTGCGCATGACCCTGCACCCGGAGTCGCTGGATACCATCGTGGCAACCAACCTGCACGCCGATATTCTCTCCGACCTGGCGGGGGCGCTGGCGGGCAGTCTGGGGGTTGCGCCGACCGCCAATATCGACCCGGAGCGTCGTTTCCCGTCGATGTTCGAACCGATCCACGGCTCGGCGTTTGATATCACCGGTAAAGGCATCGCCAACCCGGTCGCCAGCTTCTGGACTGCGGCGCAGATGCTGGAGCATCTGGGGGAAGGGGAAGCCGCTGCACGCCTGATGGCGGCGGTGGAGCGGGTCTGCGCCGAAGGGATCATGACCCCCGACGTGGGCGGCACGGCCAACACCCGCGAGGTCACCCAGGCGGTGATCCGCGCCATTGCAGAAGGCTGACCTATGGCACAACACGACGACAGCGCCCTGCGAGGGGCGCTTACTGAGATCTTCATGGCGGCGGTGAAAAGCGCCGACCCCCATGAGGCGCTGATCAACGCCCTGCCGGAGAAACCGCGCGGCCGCTGCATTGTGGCGGGCGCCGGGAAAGCCAGCGCCGCCATGGCCGCCGCGCTGGAGGCCGCCTGGCCGGATGTGGATTTACAGGGCGTGGTGGTAACGCGCTACGGTCACGCGGTGGTGACGGAAAAAATCCGTATCGTCGAGGCGGCGCACCCGGTATCCGATGCCATGAGCGAAGTGGCCTCAATGCTGATGATGGAGCAGGTGAAGCACCTCACCGCCGACGACTGCGTGATTGCGCTTATCTCCGGCGGGGGATCGTCCCTGCTGGCCCTCCCGCGCCAGGGCATCACCCTGGCCGACAAGCAGGCGGTGAACAAAGCGCTGTTGAAGAGCGGGGCGACCATCAACGAGATGAACACGGTGCGCAAGCAGCTGTCGGACATCAAAGGCGGACGTCTGGCGCTGGCGGCGCTGCCTGCCCGGGTGATTACGCTTATCATCAGCGACGTACCGGGTGACGATCCCCAGAGCATCGCCTCCGGCCCGACGGTGGCGGACAGCTCCACGCCAGAAGAGGCGCTGGAGATTATCGCCCGCTATGGCCTGAAACTGCCGGAGCCGGTAATGCGGGTGCTCCGCACCCCGCGCGCCCCGGTGACGACAGCAGAGATTGAAGAGGATATCCGCCTGATCGCCACCCCCTCCGGCGCGCTGGCCGCTGCCGCAGCCGTGGCGCAGAAGATGGGATACACTCCGCTGATCCTGGGCGATGCCCTGGAAGGGGAAAGCGCGCAATTAGGCATTATCATGGCCGGGATTGCGAAATCCGTAAAACAGCACGGCCTGCCGGTAAAAGGTCCGGCGGTGCTGCTGAGCGGTGGAGAGACCACGGTGACGATTGGCGACACGGGATGTGGCCGCGGCGGGCGCAACACCGAGTTCCTGCTGGCGCTGGTTTGCGCCCTGAAGGGCGAGGCGGGGATTTACGCCATCGCCGGGGACAGCGACGGGATTGACGGCACCGAAGATGCGGCGGGAGCGATTGTCACGCCGGATACGCTTGCTCGCACCGCGCTGGATGCTAAGGCGATGCTGCGCGGACATGACAGCTACAGCTACTTTGCCGCCGCGGGCGATCTGGTGGTGACTGGCCCTACATTAACCAACGTGAATGATATCCGGGTGATAATGATCGCCTGACAGGAGCAGTGCCGGGCGGCGCTGCGCTTGCCCGGCCTGGAATGGCCCCGATCTCGTAGGCCGGGTAAGGCGCAGCCGCCACCCGGCGTTGCCGCGCGGTCTGATTCCCTCACCGTAAATCACCCGTCCCCCCTTTGACAGGGCACTACACTGATCTACATACCTGCACGCGCTAACCCAGCGCGTGTTTGTCATGTCCATAAAATAAGGATGCATCATGATCCGGCCTATTCCTCTCGAGCGTTATCGCAACATCGGTATCTCTGCGCATATTGATGCCGGTAAAACCACCACCACCGAGCGCATCCTGTTCTATACCGGGGTGAGCCATAAGATGGGGGAGGTCCACGATGGCGCGGCGATCACCGACTGGATGGCGCAGGAGCAGGAGCGGGGGATTACCATCACCTCGGCGGCGGTAAGCTGCTTCTGGTCTGGCATGGATCGCAGCTATGAGCCGCACCGGATCAATATCATCGACACCCCCGGCCACGTCGATTTCACCATTGAGGTGGAGCGCTCCATGCGGGTGCTCGACGGGGCGGTGATGGTTTATGACTCGGTGGGCGGGGTACAGCCACAGTCGGAAACCGTCTGGCGGCAGGCCAATAAATACCATGTGCCGCGCATCGCCTTCGTCAACAAAATGGACCGTCCGGGGGCCGATTTCTTCCACGTGGTGCAGATGATGATCGACCGGCTGAAAGCGCACCCGGTACCGATTGTCATCCCCATCGGCGCGGAGGAGCACTTCACCGGCGTGGTCGATCTGATCCACATGCGGGCCATCATCTGGGATGACGCTACCCAGGGAATGACCTTTACCTACGCGCCGGTGCCGGATGATTTACAGGCCACTGCCCGGACCTGGCGGGATAAAATGGTCTCCGCGGCGGCGGAGGCCAACGACGAGCTGATGGATAAATACCTCGACACCAACGAGCTCGACGAGGCAGAAATTATCCGCGGCTTACGTAAACGGACGGTGGCTGGCGAGATCCAGCCGATGCTCTGCGGCAGCGCCTTTAAAAACAAAGGGGTGCAGCGAATGCTCGATGCGGTGATTGAGCTGATGCCGTCCCCCCTCGACGTTCCCGCCATTGACGGCGTCGATGAGAAAGGGCAGCACGCTGAGCGCCATCCCAACGATGACGAACCCTTCTCGGCGCTGGCGTTCAAGCTGATGTCCGACCCCTACGTCGGTCAGCTGACCTTTATCCGCGTCTACTCCGGGGTGCTGAAAAAAGGTGACGCGGTCTTTAACCCGGTGAAGGGCAAAAAAGAGCGCATCGGGCGTATCGTCCTGATGCACGCCAACGACCGGCACGACGTGGAGGAGCTGCGCACCGGGGATATCGCCGCTTGCGTCGGGCTGAAAGATGTTACCACCGGCGACACCCTGACCGACCCCAACGCCGTCATCACCCTTGAGCGGATGGAGTTTCCGGACCCGGTGATCTTCCTCTCCATCGAGCCGAAAACCAAAGCTGACCAGGAGAAGATGGGCATCGCCCTGCACCGTCTGGCGGCGGAAGATCCCTCCTTCCACCTGCATACCGACGAAGAATCGGGCCAGACCATTATCTCCGGGATGGGTGAGCTGCATCTGGAGATCATCGTCGACCGCATGAAGCGCGAGTTTGGCGTCGAGGCCAACATTGGCCGCCCGCAGGTGACCTACCGGGAAACCATCCGCAAAGCGGTGAACGACGTTGAGGGCAAGTTTGTCCGCCAGTCCGGTGGGAAAGGACAGTATGGCCACGTGGTGCTGAGCCTTGAGCCGCAGGCGCCGGGCAGCGGCTTTACGTTTGTCGATGCCACCAAGGGCGGGGTGGTGCCCCGGGAGTATATTCCGTCGGTTGAGAAAGGGCTGCGGGAAGCGATGAACAGCGGCGTGCTGGCTGGCTATCCGGTGGTGGATATCAAAGCGACCCTGACTTTCGGCTCTTATCACGATGTCGACTCCTCGGAGATGGCCTTCCGCATGGCGGCGATCTTTGGCTTTAAGGACGCAGCGCGCAAGGCCGACCCGGTGATTCTGGAGCCGATGATGCATGTGGAGGTGGAAACCCCGGAAGAGTACGCCGGGAACATTATGGGCGATCTCTCTTCCCGGCGTGGGCTGGTGCAGGGGATGGAGGAGCAGTTCGGCAGCCAGATTATCCGCGCCGACGTGCCGCTGGCGGAGATGTTCGGCTACGCCACCACGCTGCGCTCCATGTCCCAGGGGCGGGCAACCTACAGCATGGAGTTCCACCACTACGCCGAAGCGCCGCGCATCGTCGCCGATGAGATTATCGCCGGACGGTCGAAAAAGTAGGCCCGTGGGGTGAACCATGAAGCGTCTGCATTATGCTCTCGCCGCACTCATGGCACCCCTTATGTTGCTGGGGTGTGTGGTGATGTCCGGCACCAGCAAAACCGATTTTGCCGCGACCCGGCAGGCGGATATGGTCTTTATCGGCCTGCCGGCGCCGCTGAACTGGTTTGCTGCCGGGATGCAGGGCACCACTTTCCCGGTCTCAAGCCAACTGTCCCTCACCGCCGCCCACGTCGCAGTACCGCTGCTGAAGCCGGTCAGAGCCCAGCATCCGGTCTGCGATGTGGCGGTCATTGCCGATAACAACCGCGGCAAGATCGTGCATCAGCTGGCCTGGGCGCGGGCTGGACGCAACGTCACCCTGTTTGGCTACAGCGCCATAAACAGCCTGCCCAAATCCAGCCGGGGTAAGATCGACGGCTTCGTTAAGCGCGACGGCTGCTACTACGGCATCATCACCGGGGCGGGGGCGGTGTCGGGCATGTCCGGGGGGCCGGTAATAGACAGCCTGACCGGGGAGACGGTGGGGATCATCACCAACGTCATCCCCGGCAAGGGCGCGGTGGCTTTTGTAGCGGTGCAGGATTTTACCAACCTGCTGGACCGGATGCGGATCCCTTATAAGACCTATTAGAAGATATTGACTACAGTGCAGAACCTGCAACGCCGGGTGGCGGCTGCGCCTTACCCGGCCTACGTGTCCCGTGCTCGTGTAGGCCCGGGCAAGCGCAGCGCCGCCGGGCAAAATCCGGCACCTGAGTAAACACCGGTTATTTCACTCAGGCGCTTTCACCTGCTTCCCGCTGGTCACAAAGGTGCCTGCGCCCAGGTGGTGCAGGGTGTTGCGCTTATCATCGTCAAACTGCCAGCGTCCGGCCACGAATGCCCATTCATCGGCGGCGGCTGAGACCACCTCGCCAAACAGGGTGTCATACTTTTCTGCCGCAGAAGTGGCGGGCAGCAGACGGCACTCCATCCACGCCAGGCACTTCTCTTCAATTACCGGCAGCCCCAGCACCGGGCCGTTAATCACCGGAATCCCGTAGCAGTTGAACTTATCCTCATCGCGCCCGCTGACACTGCCCACGGCATAGGTCCAGTTGGTGGCCGCCACGCCGGGCACCACGATCCCGAACATGCCGCTGCGCTCAATCAGCTCCCGCGACCAGGCGCTTTTATCCACCACGATGGCGATCCGCGGCGGCTCGAACTCCACCGGCATCGACCAGGCGGCGGCCATGACGTTGCGGCGGTCCAGGCTGTCGTCGCGGCTGGTGATCAGGATGGTCGGGCCGTGATTTAACAGGCGGCTGGCGTGCATTAACTCAACGGGGCGGAAGTGGCTCATAGAAATTCCTCATCAATAGCATCAGAGCATTAAACGTCTGAAAGCCATCGGAAATCAATACGCAAAAAAGGTGTCATGTTTTCGCAACACAAGCTGCCTACAGTGGCGAGCATCAAATCCCAAAGAGGATAACAAGATGCTCACTTCCATATCGCTTAAAGGCGTGTCGTACGCTTTTGGCGCGAATACTGTATTGAATCAAATCGATCTGCATATCGAGCCGGGTAGCGTGGTTGCGCTGCTGGGGCCGTCGGGCTGCGGCAAAAGCACCCTGTTGCGTCTGCTGGCGGGGTTAACCCAGCCCGCACAGGGTGAGATCCATTTTGGCGATCGCCTGGTGGCGAAAACCGGGTGGGCACTTTCGCCGGAAGCCCGGGACATCGGCATGGTGTTCCAGGATTACGCCCTCTGGCCGCACATGACCGTGGCGCAGAATGTGATGTTCCCGCTGAAGATGCGCCATGTTCCGCGTCAGGAACGCGAAAGCCGCGTGGCGCAGGCACTGGATCGCGTCGGCTTAAGCGCCTTCGCCGATCGCAAACCGGCGGGGCTCTCCGGTGGTCAGCAACAGCGCGTAGCGCTGGCCCGGGCGATTGTCGCGGAACCGCGGGTGCTGCTGTTTGACGAACCGCTCTCCAACCTCGACAGCGAACTGCGTGGCACTTTGTGTCATGAGATGGCGTCACTGCTGCGCCAGCTCGGCACCACCGCCGTCTATGTTACCCACGACCGCCGGGAGGCTGAAATCCTGGCCGATCGCATCGTGCATTTGTCTGCTGGCAGCGTCGCTGCCGATCGTTTGATTACCACCTCAGGGGAGTTCGCATGAAAGCTACAATGTCCGTCAAAAAAGGAGTGCTGTTAGCCATGGCGTTATCGTCCGTTATGATCTCCAGCGCCCACGCGCTGACCGTCTACACCGCGGGGCCTGGCTCGCTCGCCAAAAATCTGGCCAGCGGCTTTGAAAAGAAAACCGGCGTGAAGGTGGATATCTTCCAGGCCACCACCGGCAAAGTGATGGCCCGCCTTGAAGCGGAGCAGGCTAACCCGCAGGCCGATATTCTGATCTCCGCCTCCTGGGATACGGCGGAAGATCTGCACAACCGCGGCTTGCTGCTGCCGTACCAGAGCGCCAATGCGGCTAACGTGCCTGCGGATCTGAAATCAGAGGACTTTGTCGCCCAGGGCGTGTCGGCATTGGGCATCGTCTGGAACACCAAAAGCGGCACCCCGGAGCCGAAAGAGTGGCACGATCTGACCACCGCCGCCTTTAAAGATAAAGTCACCACCCCGGACCCGGCGCTGTCCGGTGCTTCACTCGATCTGCTGATCGGGTTGCAGAATGGCATGGGCGATAAGGCCTGGACCCTATTTAATGAGCTGAAAAAGAACGGCATGGTGGTAAGTGGCCCGAACGCGCAGGCGGTCACCCCGGTGATGCAGGGAGCCAAAGCGGCAGTGTTCGGCGCAGTGGATTATGTCTCGTATGGCAACATCAGCCAGGGCGAATCCCTGAAGGTGATCTTCCCGGCCAGCGGCACGGTGATTGCCCCGCGTCCGATGATGATCCTCAAATCCACCCAGCATGCGGATGACGCTAAAGCCTTTGTGGATTACGTTCTCTCCCCGGAAGGCCAGGCGATGGTGGCTGATGCCTGGTTGATGCCCGCCCGTGGCGACGTGCAGGCTAAACGTCCGCTGCTTAACGACCTGAAAATTCTGCCGACCAAAAGCGATGGTAGCAGCGAACGCAGCGATATCCTCAAGCGTTTCAACACGCTCTTCACCTTATAATCAGGCGACGGGGGCAACCCCGTCTTCAGGACGGCTTCGTGAATCCTAAATATTTATCGGTAACGACGCTGGGATTATTGCTGATCCTGGTGGCGTTTCCGCTCACCTTTATTCTGCTCCAGGCGGTTTTTCCGCACTTCAGCGCCGGGCAGTTTTCCGGGGCGTTCAGCGGCATCAGTCGGCTACTGGCGGAGCCGCAACTGCCGGGCATGTTGGGCGGTACGCTGCAAATTGCCCTTGGCGTCGCCCTGGTCAGTGCGCTGATCGGCTTTCCCCTCGGCGTGGCGCGCGGGTTGTTTAACCTGCCGCTGCCGAGGCTATGGGATCTGCTGTTTCTGATCCCGTTTTTAACCCCGCCCTATATCGCCGCGCTCTCCTGGATGCTGGTCCTGCAAACCAACGGCTATCTGCAACAGATCACCGGGGTCAATCTCAACGACCTGCTGTTCAGCAGGAGCGGGATCGTGCTGGTGATGGCGCTGAATATCTTCCCGGTGGTCTATTTTGCGGTGTCGCGCAGCCTGCTGGCGAGCGGCCAGCGTCTGGCGCTGGTGGCCCGTGTTCACGGTGCCAGCCCTGGCCGGGCGTTCTGGCATATCACGCTGCCCATGCTTTCGCCGTCGCTGGCGGCGGGGATGCTGCTGGCCTTTACCCTGGCGATTGAAGAGTTTGGCGTGCCTGCCGCTCTCGGTACGCGCGCTGGCGTGGTGATGCTCACCACCGATATCGAGAAGAAACTGGCGGACTGGCCGATCGATCTTTCGGGCGCATCGATGCTTTCGGTGGTACTGGTGGTCATCGCCCTGAGTGCCTGGTGGCTGCAAAAAAAGCTGACCGGGCATCAGGATGTGACCAGCATTACCGGCAAACCGACGGAGAATATGGGTGCCAGCGCCGGGATCTTTACGCTGCCGGTTGTCGTTGTTTTTGCGTTGACCGGGTTTATCGCGGTGATCCTGCCGGGGGCCTCGATGGCGATGTCCGGGGTGCTGGGAACCCTGTCCGGCGGAGTGACGCTGGATAATCTGACCGGCGGGCACTATGCGGCGCTCTTCAGCCAGCAGGGAGATGCGCTGTCGGCACTGGGCACCAGCCTGTCGCTGGCGCTGGGGGCGGCCTGTATCACCGGCGTGCTGGGCCTGCTGGCCGCGTGGCTGGTGGTGGTGCAGAAGATCAAAGGGCGCGGCGTTCTGGATGCGCTGTCGTTGATGCCTGCCGCCTTGCCGGGCGTGGTAGTCGGGGTGGGGCTGATCCTGCTGTGGAACCGCCCGTTCTGGCCGGTCTCGCCCTATAACAGCTGGGCGATATTGCTGCTGTCCTACTGCTGCCTGTTGCTGCCGTGGCCGGTGCGCTACGTTGGCAGCGCGCTGCGCCAGCTGGGAGGGAATCTTGAGCCTGCCGCGCGGGTGCATGGCGCCTCGGCGTTGCAGGCGCTGCGCTTTATCGTGTTGCCGCTGGTCTCCCCGGCGATGCTGGCGGCGATGCTGATGGTGTTTGCCATCGCCTCGCGCGAGCTGGTGACGTCGCTGCTGCTGGCCCCGGCGGGCACACAGACCGTATCGGTCTTTATCTGGCGGCAGTTCGAGCAGGGTTCCGTAGGACAGGGAATGGCGATGGCGACCCTGACGCTGCTGACCGGGCTGGTGCTGATGCTAACGGCGCTCGGGATCATGCAACGCACCTCGCGCGGATAAAAAGCACTTTTGAAACAGTGACTGGGGTAAATTAGTTTATAAACAAGGAAAACTGTAAAAGGAACTGACTATGACCCCGTTTTTGACCGCTTATCTCGCCCGTACCGGCTGGCAGCAGCCGGTTTCTGCGGACATCGCCACCCTGCGGGGCCTGCACCTGCATCACAACAGCGCCGTCCCGTTTGAAAATATCGATGTGGTGCTGCCGCGTGAAATCCAGCTCGACGAGCAATCCCTGGTCGATAAGCTGGTCACCGCCCGCCGCGGCGGGTATTGCTTTGAGCAGAACGGGCTCTTCGAGCGAGCCCTGCGTGAGGTGGGATTCCATGTGCGCAGCCTGCTGGGTCGGGTGGTGCTGGCGAATCCAGCTCAGATGCCGCCGCGCACCCACCGTCTGCTGCTGGTGGATCTGGAGGGCGAACGCTGGATCGCCGACGTCGGCTTTGGCGGGCAGACCCTGACCGCACCCATCCGTTTAGTCGCCGAAGAAGAGCAGGCGACGCCGCACGGCCTGTACCGGCTAATCAACGACGGCAGCGACTGGGTGCTACAGTTCCGCCACCACGAGCACTGGCAGTCGATGTATCACTTCGATCTCACCGCGCAATACCAGGCCGATTACGTGTTGGGCAACTTCTGGTCAGCGCACTGGCCGCAGTCCCATTTCCGTCATCATCTGCTGATGTGTCGCCATCTGCCGGACGGCGGCAAACTGACCCTTACCAACTTCCACTTCACCCACTGGCAGGACGGCCACGCGGTGGAGCAGCTTAACCTCCCGGATGCAGAAGCACTTTATCAGGTGATGCAGGAGCGGTTTGGGCTGGGGGTGGATGATCCGAAGCACGGCTTTACGCTGGCGGAACTGACGGCAGTGATGGCCGGGTTTGAAACCCATCCGCAGGCGGGGAAATAGCCCGCAATGCCGGGCGGCGCTGGCGCTTGCCCGGCCTACGGTGTGGTGCGCTTTTGTAGGCCGGGTAAGGCGAAGCCGCCACCCGGCGTGGCTGGGGACTACCTTCGTGACCGCACCAGCTGATAACGCCGCGTAATGTACTCAAACGGCGCGCTCCAGACGTGTACCAGCCGGGTGAAAGGGAAGATCAGGAAAATGGTCATCCCCAGCACCAGATGGACGCGGAAAATGAAGGCCACGCCGCTCAGCATCTCCGATGAGCCGCCGCGGAAGGTGACGATCCCCTGGGCCCAGCCGACCAGCTTGAGCATCTCACTGCCGTCCGGGTACTGCGCCGAGAACGGAATGGTCGTCAGGCCGAGCACGCACTGGGTCAGCAATATACTCATAATGACAATATCCGGCGTAGTCGAAGTGGCCCGCACCCGCTGGTTAAACAGGCGACGGTAGAGCAGCATCGAGCCGCCAATCAGCGTCAACACCCCGCAGATCCCCCCGGCGATCATCGCCAGCTGCTGTTTCACCGCCATCGGCAAAAACCAGGCGTACATCCAGTGCGGGGTCAACATCCCGAACAGGTGGCCGAAGAAAATCCCCAGAATGCCGATGTGGAACAGATTAGAGCCCCAGTTCATGCCGCGCTTATCCAGCAACTGGCTGGAGGAGGCGCGCCAGGTGTACTGGCCGTAGTCATACCGCAGCCAGCTGCCGAGGAAAAAGACCGCGGCGCAGATGTAGGGGTAAATATCGAAGAAAAAGACGTTCAGATGGTGTGTCATTTTGGGCCTCCGGCGCTGACGTCCACGTACTGGGGCGCGACGTCCTGGCTAAAGCGTCGTTGATATTGCTGCATCGGCGGGCTGTCGCAGGCCGTGGCGTTATCTTCAATAAACTTCACCTGTTCCTCTTCCCAGACCGCATCCAGCGCCTGGCGGGTGTCATCCCGTTTTTCGCCTGCCACCTGCTGCGAGACACTGTCACTTGATAGCTTACTGCCTGCGAATTTCAGCAGGGCGTCGAACAGCTGATACTGTGCCACCTCCCGCTGTTTTAATCGCCCGCCAATCAGCGCCAGGATCGGCGCGACGTTTTGCAGTCCCTCTTGCGCCTGCGCCTCGGGCAGGATGCTCAGATACTCCAGATAGAGCGGCAGATAGTCCGGCAGTTCGCGGCAGTCGAGCTGCAAGCCGGCCTGCTCATACTGGTTCATCAGGTCGACCATCGCCTGGCCGCGATCCCGGGATTCAGCATGCACGTGCTCGAACAGCAGCAGCGAGGTGGCACGCCCGCGCTCGAACACTTCGCACCACGCCGCCTGCCGGTCAAGCAGCGGGGCATTGAGATAGTGCTCTGCAAACGGCAGCAGCCTCGGCGCGTCCTGCGCCACCAGGGCGAGGGCTTCGTCGCGGCTCTCCCACAGCGCCTCGTCCGGGTACTCAATCAGCAGGGCGATAATTTTGAGGATCTGCATTACTCTCCCTCCCCATGTTCGCGCACCTCGGTGATGTTGATAGCGTCGATGCGGCTGCTGTTGAACAGATTGAATTTGGTGTCGGAGCCGTGGCAGCCGTCACCGAAGGTAAAGCCGCAGCCGTTGCGCTCCGGGAAGGCGTCCCGGGCCATTTCCCGGTGGCTGGTCGGGATCACGAAGCGGTCTTCGTAGTTGGCGATGGCGAGATAGCGGTACATCTCCTCTACCTGTTCCACGCTCAGGCCCACCTCTTCAATAGCGCGGGTATCAGTCACCCCCTCTACGGTCTGGGAGCGCTTATAGTGGCGCATCGCCATCATGCGTTTCAGGGCGCGCAGCACCGGGCCGGTATCGCCCGCGCTGAGCATGTTCGCCAGGTACTGCACCGGAATGCGCAGGCTTTCCACCGCGGGGAGGATGCTGTCGGTCTGTGGCAGGCCACCGGCATCGGCGTAAGACTGGATCGGTGACAGCGGCGGAACATACCAGACCATTGGCAGGGTGCGGTATTCCGGGTGCAGCGGCAGGGCGAGCTTCCAGTCCATCGCCAGTTTATAGACCGGGGAGCGCTGGGCAGCATCAATCACGTTCTGGGGGATGCCCTGTTTCAGCGCCTCTTCAATCACCGCCGGATCGTTCGGATTGAGGAACACGTCGCACTGACGTTCGTAGAGATCGGTTTCATGCTCGGTGCTGGCCGCCTCCTGGATACGGTCTGCGTCATAGAGCAGGACGCCGAGATAGCGGATGCGTCCGACGCAGGTTTCCGAGCAGACGGTAGGCTGGCCCGATTCGATACGCGGATAGCAGAAGATGCATTTCTCCGATTTCCCGCTCTTCCAGTTGAAGTAGATCTTCTTGTACGGGCAGCCGCTGATGCACAGACGCCAGCCGCGGCATTTGTCCTGGTCGATCAGCACAATGCCATCCTCTTCACGCTTGTAGATGGCGCCGCTTGGGCAGGTGGCGGCACAGCTCGGGTTCAGACAGTGTTCGCACAGGCGCGGGAGATACATCATGAAGGTATTTTCGAACTGGCCGTACATCTCCTTTTGCATCCGGTCGAAGTTGCGATCCCGGGCGCGTTTCTCAAACTCGCCGCCCAGCAGCTCCTCCCAGTTTGGCCCCCACTTGATTTTATCCATGCGCTTGCCGTCAATCAGCGAGCGGGGACGGGCGGTGGGGAGATGCTCGCTCTCTTTGGCCCGATGCAGATCCTGGTAGTCGAAGGTAAAGGGCTCGTAGTAATCGTCGATCTGCGGCATTTGCGGGTTAGCGAAAATTTTTGACAGCACCCCCAGCTTGCCGCCCAGCCGCGGGGTCAGCTTGCCGGAGATGCCGCGGATCCAGCCGCCTTGCCACACCTCCTGGTCCTCCCAGTTTTTCGGGTAGCCGATGCCCGGCTTGGTTTCGACGTTGTTAAACCACGCGTACTCCATCCCTTCGCGCCCGGTCCAGACGTTTTTGCAGGTCACCGAGCAGGTGTGACAGCCAATGCATTTATCGAGATTTAACACCATGCCGACCTGTGAGCGTATTTTCATTTTTTCGCCTCCTGTACCTGGTCGTTACCTTCGCCATCCAGCCAGTTAATGTTTTTCATTTTGCGGATCATGATGAACTCGTCGCGGTTAGAGCCCACGGTGCCGTAGTAGTTAAAGCCGTAGGCGAGCTGGGCGTAGCCGCCAATCATATGGGTTGGTTTCGGGCAGACGCGGGTCACGGAGTTATGAATGCCGCCACGCCGTCCGGTCACTTCTGAACCGGGGATATTCAGAATGCGCTCCTGGGCGTGGTACATCATGGTCATGCCCGGCGGCACGCGCTGGCTGACCACCGCCCTGGCGGTGAGCGCCCCGTTGGCGTTGAAGGCTTCTATCCAGTCGTTATCCTCAATGCCCAGCTCCCGGGCGTCGGTTTCGCTCATCCAGACGATGGGCCCGCCGCGCGACAGGGTCTGCATCAGCAGGTTTTCGCTGTAGGTGGAGTGGATGCCCCATTTCTGGTGCGGGGTCAGGAAGTTGAGCGCCTTCTCCGGGAAGCCGTTCGGCGGGATCTCGCGCATATGGCTGACGCTGCGGGTATCAATTGGTGGACGATAGGCCACCAGGCTTTCGCCGAAGGCGCGCATCCAGAGATGATCCTGATACAGCTGCTGACGCCCGGAGAGGGTGCGCCACGGGATCAGCTCGTGGACGTTGGTGTACCCGGCGTTATAGGAGACATGCTCGCTCTCAATGCCGGACCAGGTGGGGCTGGAGATGATTTTGCGCGGCTGGGCCTGGATATCGCGGAAGCGGATCTTCTCGTCCTCCTTGTTCAGCGCCAGATGGCTGTGTTCGCGCCCGGTGAACTCCGCCAACGCTTCCCAGGCTTTGACCGCCACCTGGCCGTTGGTTTCCGGGGCGAGGGCGAGGATCACCTCCGAGGCGTCAATGGCCGTCTCGATGCGCGGGCGGCCTTTCGCCGGGCCGTCGAGCTTGACGTAATTGAGCTTGCCGAGGAAATCGACCTCATCCTGGGTGTTCCAGGAGATGCCTTTCCCGCCGTTGCCGAGCTTGTCCAGCAGCGGGCCGAGTGCAGTGAAACGCTCGTAGGTGTCCGGGTAGTTACGTTCGACCACGGCAATGTTCGGCGCGGTTTTGCCGGGGATCAGATCGCATTCGCCCTTGCGCCAGTCGGCAATGTCAAACGGCTGGGAGAGCTCCGCCGGGGAGTCATGCTGTAACGGCTGCAACACCACGTCGGTTTCAGTGCCCAGATGGCCGACGCAGACCTCAGAGAAGACTTTGGCGATGCCCTTGTAGATCTCCCAGTCGCTGCGGGACTCCCAGGCCGGATCCACCGCAGCGGAAAGGGGATGAATAAACGGATGCATATCCGAGGTATTCATATCGTCTTTCTCATACCAGGTGGCGGTGGGCAGGACGATATCCGAAAAGAGGCAGGTGCTGGACATGCGGAAGTCGAGCGTCACCAGCAGATCCAGCTTGCCCTCAATAGCGGCGGTCTGCCACTCCACCTCTTCCGGCTTCACGTCATCGGTGGTGCCCAGATCGTCGCCCTGAATGCCGTTTTCGGTGCCCAGCAGATACTTGAGCATGTACTCATGTCCCTTGCCGGAGGAGCCGAGCAGGTTCGAGCGCCAGACGAACAGGTTGCGCGGGTGGTTATTGCCGCTGTCCGGCTGCTCGCAGGCCATACGGATATCGCCGGATTTCAGCGCCTGGGCGGTGTACTCCTGGGGCGACATGCCAGTCGCATCGGCCTGAGCCTTAATGTGCAGCGGGTTGATGTTGAGCTGAGGGGCGGAGGGTAGCCAGCCCATCCGCTCGGCGCGCACGTTAAAATCAATCAGATGGCCGGTGAACTTCGAGGCGTCCGCCAGCGGGGAGAGCAGCTCCCGGGCGGTGAGTTTCTCATAGCGCCACTGGCTGGCGTGGTTGTAGAAGAACGAGGTGCTGTTCATCTGCCGTGGCGGGCGGTTCCAGTCGAGGGCAAAGGCCAGCGGCAGCCAGCCGGTTTGCGGGCGCAGCTTCTCCTGGCCGACATAGTGCGACCAGCCGCCGCCGCTTTTACCCACGCAGCCGCAGAAGACCAGCATGTTGATCATCCCGCGGTAGTTCATGTCCATGTGATACCAGTGGTTGACCCCGGCGCCGAGGATAATCATCGACCGGCCATGGGTTTTATGGGCGGTGTCGGCGAACTCCCGGGCGATCTGCTCGATATGACGACGCGGTACGCCGGTGATCTGCTCTCCCCATGCCGGGGTGTAGGCTTTGATCTCGGCGTAATCTTTTGCCGCGAGGTTATCCTCCAGCCCGCGGTCGAGGCCGTAATTCGCCAGGATCAGATCGTAGACGCTGGCGACCTGCAGCTGGCGGCCATCGGCAAGGGTCAACGTTTTCACCGGCAGCTGGCGCACCACCACCGGCTCCTGCTTCACGCTGCGAAAATACGGGTTCTCATTGCCGCCAAAGTAGGGGAAGGCCACCCCTGCGACGCTGTCGTGGGTGCCCAACAGGGAGAGCGCCAGTTCTGTCTCCTGGCCTGCCGCCAGCGGCTCGAGGTTCCATTTGCCTTTTTCGCCCCAGCGGAAGCCGATAGAGCCGTTCGGCACCACCAGATCGCCGGTGGTGGTGTAGGCGACGGTTTTCCACTCCGGGTTATTGGTTTCACCCAGCCCGTCGGCGAGGTCGGAGGCGCGCAGCATCCGGCCCGGCACGTAGCTGCCGTCCTCCCGCGGATCGAGCATCACCAGCATCGGCATGTCGGTGTAGCGGCGGCAGTAGTTGAGGAAGTAGTCGCTCGGGTTGTCGAGGTGGAACTCTTTCAGGATCACGTGGCCCATCGCCATGGCTAAGGCGCTGTCGGTGCCCTGTTTCGGCGCCAGCCACTGGTCGCTGAGCTTCGCCACTTCTGAAAAGTCAGGGGTGATGGTGATGGTTTTGGTGCCCTTGTAGCGCACTTCGGTGAAGAAATGGGCGTCCGGGGTTCGGGTCTGCGGCACGTTGGAGCCCCAGGCGATGATATAGCTGGAGTTGTACCAGTCGGCGGATTCCGGTACGTCGGTCTGCTCGCCCCAGGTCATGGGTGACGCAGGCGGCAGGTCGCAGTACCAGTCGTAGAAGCTCAGGCAGGTGCCCCCCAGCAGGGAGAGATAGCGGGTGCCTGCGGCGTAGGAGACCATCGACATCGCCGGGATGGGCGAGAAGCCCGCTACCCGGTCCGGGCCGTAGTGTTTGATGGTCCAGACGTTAGCTGCGGCGATAAGCTGGTTCAGCTCTTTCCAGTTTGAGCGGACAAAGCCGCCGTGGCCGCGGGCCTGCTTATAGCTCTGGCGCTTTTGCGGATCGTTCTGGATGGCGTTCCAGGCGAGCACCGGATCGCTGTGCTGACCCAGCGCCTCGCGCCACAGCTCAATCAGCTTCTTGCGCACCAGCGGATACTTCAGGCGGTTGGCGCTGTAGAGATACCAGGAGTAGCTTGCCCCACGCGGGCAGCCGCGCGGCTCGTGGTTCGGCAGGTCGGGACGGGTGCGGGGATAGTCGGTCTGCTGGGTTTCCCAGGTCACCAGCCCATTCTTAACGTAGATTTTCCAGCTACAGGAGCCGGTACAGTTCACGCCGTGGGTGGATCGCACAATTTTGTCGTACTGCCATCGCTGGCGATAGCTGTCTTCCCAGTCGCGGTTGGTGTGCATCACCTGACCGTGTCCATCGGCGAAGGTGTCGCCTTTGAGTTTGAAATAACGAAAGCGATCCAACAATTTACTCATGACATTTCTCCTGACGGGGCGACGCACCACCCCGGGGTTACACTGCTCACAAAATATTGAATATCGTTATGATTTGACGTGCTTCTGCCGACGGCCATACACCAGCCAGGTGACAAACACGCAGACGACGTAGAACACCAGGAAGACCTTCATTGCCCCCACCGGGGAGCCGGTTAACGCCAGCGAGGTGCCAAAGGCTTTGGGAATGAAGAACCCGCCCACAGCACCAATGGCCGAGATAAAGCCCAGCGCGGCCGCGGTGTCGGTAACTGCCTCTTTCTGCGCCTGTTCTTCCGTGCCGCCGCGCAGTTTCACTCTATAGACGGTGATTTGCCGGAAGATGACAGCGATCATCTGGAAGGTCGAGCCGCTGCCGAGCCCGGCGGTGAGGAACAGCCCCATAAACACCAGATAGAAGGCGGTAAAGCTGCCGGAACCGGAGCCTGGCAGGGTAAGGAAGAGCAGGGCGGTAAACACTGCCATAAAGATGAAGTTCACCAGCGTGACGCGCACGCCGCCGAGCTTGTCGGAGATCACGCCGCCAGCGGAGCGGGCCAGCGCGCCAATCAGCGGGCCAAAGAAGGCCAGGTGCAGGATGTTAACGTCCGGGAACTGAGTTTTCGACAACATGGCGAAGCCCGCGGAAAAGCCGATAAACGAGCCGAAGGTCGCCAGATAGAGCAGGCTCAACAGCCACAGATGAAGACGCTTGAGCACCGGCAGCTGGCTGGCGATAGTGGCTTTTGAACTGGCGATGTCGTTCATACCGAAAAAGGCGGCAACGGTTGCCAGCAGCAGCAGCGGGGCCCAGATCCAGGCGGCGTTCGCCAGAAACAGGGACGAGCCATCCTCCTGCGGTACGCCGTGCACCCCGAGGAAGGCAAACATCGGCAGAAAGATCACCACCGGCGCCACCATCTGCATCACGCTGACGCCAAGGTTGCCCAGCCCGCCGTTAATGCCCAGCGCGCTGCCCTGTCTGGCTTTGGGGAAGAAAAAGCTGATATTGCCCATGCTGGAGGCGAAGTTGGCGCCGGCAAAGCCGCACAGCAGGGCGATAATAATAAATACCGAATAGGGGGTAGCGCTATTTTGCACCGCAATACCCAGCCAGACGCAGGGAATAATCAGAATGACGGTGCTTAATACCGTCCAGTAGCGGCCACCGAATATGGGTACCATAAAGGAGTAGGGTACGCGTAATATTGCTCCGGAGAGCGAAGGCAGGGCGGTTAACATAAAGAGCTGGTCGGTCGTAAAATTAAAACCCACCTTATTCAGATTCACCGCCACCGCGCTAAATAACATCCAGACGCAGAATGCCAGCAGCAGACAGGCAACCGAAATAACTAAATTTCGTCGCGCAATCTTCTTACCTTTATTTTCCCAAAATGCGGCGTTTTCCGGTTTCCAGTTGCTTAACAGATAAGGATTATTCTTCTCAGCTTGTTGTGACATATTACCCTCTTGCATATCCGTAAATGGCAGAAAGAGAAAGTCATTCAGGCAGAGACCTGAATTTTGGGTGAGAGATTATTAGATGTTTTTGGGAGTCTTCTGAAAGGATAGATATAAAAAGCGAACCCATGAGTTTAGAAGGGAGAAGTGGGTTCGCTTAATGTGTTACAAATCGTAACAGTTAAGGGATGCTGATGATTAGCCCAGCTCGAGAGTAATTAACGTATCAAGATGCTGATTAAATGCGGCATCGTCCATCTGCGGCATGGATAACACATAGAGCCCGTCCAGCCCGCACACCAGGCCAATGAGCCGCCAGGCGACGTTTTCAGCACTGTCTTTCAGATTAAAGGCTTTCGCCTGTTCACCCGCGCGTATGATGGCTACCGTCTCCTGATGCCACATCTCCATGGTTAATACATACGCGCCTTTTATATCGGCATCGCGGGTAGCTAACAGCTGCGCCTCGCGCCACAGGCGAATGTAGGTTTCAAAACTGCGGTCGTCGCTGCCGAGCATGGCATGCAGGCGTTCGCGCCAGCTGGCATTTTCCGCGACTATTTCGGCATCCAGCAGGGCGCGGATCAGGCGGATAAAGGCCTGCGCCTTGAGTTCACCTGCCGAGGCAAAGTGGTGGTGCACCTGGCCGGTCGCCACTTTTGCTTCGGCGGCAATACGTCTGACGGTCATCCCGGTAAAGCCTTCGCTCAGCGCCACGCGCATCGCCGCCTGCAGGATCTCCTCTCGCCGTTCATCCTTGCTCAGATAGCTCATTTTTTTCACTCTCAACTGGGGGGAAACGAGTGTAACAAAAAGCTGGACACGCGTTCAACTTTACGTAGGATCGCAATCTGGACATGTGTCCAGGTTTGGTCAAATAAGGAAAGTTATGTTTCGTCAGTGGTTAGCGTTAGTGATTATTGTGCTGGTCTATATCCCGGTCGCAATTGACGCCACGGTGCTGCACGTTGCCGCGCCGACGCTCAGCATGACCCTGGATGCCAGCGGCAACGAACTGCTGTGGATCATTGATATCTATTCGCTGGTGATGGCCGGGATGGTACTGCCGATGGGGGCGCTTGGGGATCGTATTGGGTTTAAACGCCTGCTGATCCTGGGCAGTAGCCTGTTCGGGCTCTCATCGCTGGCGGCGGCGTTTGCGCCCTCCGCCGGGTGGTTGATTGCGGCGCGGGCGCTGCTTGCCATCGGGGCGGCGATGATTATTCCCGCCACCCTCGCCGGGATCCGCACCCTGTTCCCGGATGCGCGTCGGCGCAATATTGCCCTCGGCGTCTGGGCGGCGGTGGGATCTGGCGGGGCAGCCTTCGGCCCGCTGATTGGCGGCATATTGCTGGCGAACTTCTACTGGGGCGCGGTGTTTTTAATCAACGTCCCCATTGTGCTGCTGGTGGTCTCCCTGGCGGCGCGTTTTGTGCCCGCCCAGGTGGAGGCCGGGTGATTAAGCCAGCCGAAGCGACGGCACCCGGCGCGCCAGAGCTGTTCGGCGGCCAGCTGTGCGCCGCGCTGGTTATCTGAGCAGATAAAATCCACCCAAGGCATGTCGGGAGGGCGGTTGATACCGACCACCGGGATCAGCTGGCTGACGCACTCATTCACGATAGCCTCCGGCGGCCTGCCGGAGGTGACAATCACCCCGGAGACGCGAAACTGGGTGAAGCGTCGCAGAGTGTTAACCAGATCCTCCTCGCCGGTGATCTCGCTCACCAGAGCCTGGTAGCCGCGCCGCTGGATCTCATGCAGTAATCCCTCCAGCAGGCTGCTGCGAAAGGGATCGCCAATGCGGGCGACGATCACCCCAATCAGCTGGCTGCGCTGACGGTTCAGTCCCTGGGCGAGAAAATTGACCTGATAGCCAAGCTCCCGGGCGGCTTGTAAGACCTTTTCCCGGGTGGCGGGGGAGATGCTGCCGTTGCTGCTCAGGGCGCGGGAGACCACGGCGCGGGAAACGCCCGCTCTTCTCGCCACATCCTCGGCGGTCACCGCCTGCTTGCGAGGGGCGTCGCTCACCGCGTTTCCCCCCGGCGAAGGGGCAGCTCGAAGGTCATGCCCTCTTCGCTGACGAACAGACCGGGGTGGGGCTGACAGGCCTGTGCCAGGATGGGCCGGGCGCTGTCGTGGCAATGATAGAGGCCCAGCGCAGGCAGTTTGAGCCGGGTAAAGAGCGCCAGGCAGTCGGGGAAATCGCCATGCGAGGCATCGCCGGGCAGCGCTGTTGCCGAGGCGCACTCCTGAAAGGCCAGATCGGCTCCCGCCATCAGGGCAATACTTTCCGGGGTCGGGCGGCCATCACCGCTGTAAAACAGGGTAGCGCCCGGCGCCTCAATCCGCAGGGCCAGGTTCGGGATTTCGTGATGGGTAAAGGCGGTCCGCAAGAGCCAGTTCTGCCAGCGCCACTCCGGCGTGCTGTCGCGCCAGTCGATAGCAAAGCAGAGCCCGCTTTCCGGCCAGTTCGCGAGGTTTGCCAGTTGAAGCAGTGCCGGGCGGTGGGCAGGCTGGGACCAGATAATCAGCGGTTTCGTTCGCTGAAAACTTTTCCAGTGGTTAAGGAGCGCCGTCAGCCCGGTGCAGTGATCCGGATGGATATGGGTGAAAAAGAGGGCATCAATGTCGTTCACCTCCATTCCCCGCTGCCATAACGCACGGGGAATGGTTGGCCCGCAATCAATCAGCAACTGATAGCCCGCGTTATCAATGACCCGGATTGCCGACGTATTATTCAGCAGGGAGAAAGCACTGCCGCAACCCAGAATATCTATTTTCATTTCGCCTCACCAAAATTTTTGCGGACTTAATCAAATTGTCACAAACAGACGACACAGTAGGCGCACATAATGGCGCTGGAACGTTGCGTTTTTTTTACAAAGAAATGAACACGTGTTCATCGGCGACGTGAAAGAATTAAGGGATCGTGCGTGAGTTATTTGCAAATAGATAAACTGAAAGTTGCCTACGGGAATAATATTGTTCTTCACGATATCCATCTGGCGGTCGGCAAGGGTGAGATGATCGCGCTTCTCGGCCCCTCTGGCTGTGGAAAGACGACGCTGCTCAATGCGTTATGCGGTTTTTTACCCGTGCACTCCGGTACCGTGGCGATTAATGGCCGGAATATCACCCATAGCTCCCCGGAACAGCGAAATATCACCATGGTGTTTCAGAGTTATGCGTTGTGGCCGCATTTGACGGTCGCGCAAAATATCGGTTACGGATTAAAAGTCCGTCGCGTTAAAAGAGAGGAAATAACCCGTCGGGTTCATGCACTATTAAAAATAATTAACCTCGAAGGTTATGCGGAAATAAAGGTGACGGCCCTTTCTGGCGGTCAGCGCCAGCGGGTTGCCCTGGCCCGGGCGCTGGCAATTGAACCGGATGTGCTGGTGCTCGATGAGCCCCTGTCGAACCTGGATGCCAAAGTGCGCCTCAATGTGCGCCATGAGATCAAAACGCTACAAAAGCGACTCGGTTTTACCTCGCTGATCGTCACTCACGACCAGCAGGAAGCGCTGGTGATGGCCGACAGAATTGCCGTGCTCAATAACGGTCGCATCGAACAGATCGGCACCCCGGAGGCAATTTACCACCGCCCGGCAACGCCTTTTGTCGCCGATTTTATGGGGGCGGATAACTGCATTACCCCTGATAACGGGCAGGGGAGAACGCTCTATTTTCGCAGCGCCGATATCGCCATGCATGCCGCATTGCCGCCGTCCGCACCGGGAGGATTAACCCTCGAAGGGATTGTTGAGGAGAGTGCCTTCTTGGGTCATCACTACCGGCACAGCGTGCGCTGTGGCGCAAAGATCTTACTCGCAGACTCAGCAACATGCTGGCCTGACCGTTCGCCGGTGGTGCTCCATGTGCCTGATGCTGCGCTCCATGCCTTTGAACCTGCTTTGTAATGCCAACCGACACACACTTTTCTGGGGATCATTCATGTCCGTAAAAACAAAAATGGCTATCACTGCCGCACTTTATCTGGGCTGCCTGCACGCTGCGCATGCCGAAACGGTACTCAACGTGGCCACCGCCGGGGACCAGAATATGGTGGATTACGTCAAAACCTGGCTGGGGCCAAAATTTGAAGCCGCCCATCCGGGAGTAAAAGTGCAGGTGGTCGGCACCGGGCCCGGCGATGCTGGATCAAATAAGATCGTTGAAAAGCTGACGGCGCAGGCGCAGAGCGGCGCGAAAAGCTGGGATATAGATGTGGCGGTGGTCCATCAGGCCGCAGGCGGCCAGCTGGTAGAAAAAGGGCTGCTTGAGAATTACCGCCAGGCGGTGAAAACCGGCACCATGACCACCGCAGAGAACGCCAAAAACGCGCTGGGGGTCAACGTTGACGGCTACGTGATGCCTATGTTCCTGAGCCAGACGGCGATGGCTTACAACAGCGACCTCATCGCCACTCCGCCGAAATCTTATGACGAGCTGGTGCAGTGGTCAGAAAAAAATCCCAAAGCCTTCGGCTATAACGGCATCAAAAACGGTATGTCAGGCGTGAGCTTTGTGGTGGGCTGGATCTACGCCTACGGTACGCCAGCCGAGCGCCTTACCGCGCTGCCATATGATAAAGGGGTTGAAAAAGAGTGGGGGCCGGCCTGGGCGAAGCTGAAAGCATTTAATAAAAACATCACCTTTACGCCGGGCAATGCCGGGACGCTGGATATGCTCAGCCGGGGCGAAATCGCTATGGGGCCGGTATGGGTGGATATGTTCTACAGCTGGAAAGATCAGGGCAAGCTGCCGCCGTCCATCAAGCTGACCTTAATCGCACCCGGTATGCCGGGGCAGCCGATGTATTACGTCATCCCGGCCAAAGCCGCGCAGGCAAAACTGGCGCAGGAGTTTATCGAGCTGGCGACCAGCCCGGAGATTCAGGCGGAGGGGATCGTGAAGCAGTTTAACTGGTACCCGGGCATCGACGCGAAATATGTGAAAGGGGCGCTGGATGATGCGACGTGGCAGAAGCTCTTTGCGGAAATTTCACCGGAAACCTTAGCGGAAAATGGCAAAAGTTTCCCTCTCAAACCCTACTTTGACGCTATCAAAGAAGGTTATGAGAGCCAGGTTTCGAACTGAGGGTATGGCGTGCCTGGCAAACTATTGCCAGGCAACTTAGCGGTGATTATTCATGCGACAGACATTTAACGCTTTCCTGCTGGTTATTCCGGCGACGCTGATGATTGGCATCTTCTTTCTCTGGCCGCTGGGCTATTCGCTTATTTCGGCTTTTACCCATGAAACAGGTTTGACGCTGGCGCACTTTGAAAAAGTGTTTAGCCTCTATTCGAACGATATTCTCTTTACCCTGATCATTGTGCTGGTTTCACTGGCGATCCTGGCGCTGCTCTCCATCACTATTTCCGCCGTGATTGTGCTCTCGCCCTGTCGTCGCCTCGTTAAAGCGCTGGCCTTTTTATACCGCCTGCCACTGTTTATCCCGTTTATCGTTGCCGCGCAGATGATGCGGACCTTCCTGGCAAAAAACGGCCTGATGAACAATACGTTGGTTGCCCTCGGCGTAATGACGCCGATGGAGACCACCTCGCTGCTGGGCTGGAGCGGGATCATTATTACCTTTGTCTGGAAACAGATGGCCTTTACTACGCTACTGATTAGCGGCGCCATGGCGGCGGTGGAGCCTACCCATATTCTGGCGGCGAAAAACCTCGGTGCCTCCCGGATGCGTATCCTGTTCGACATTATTTTGTCCCAGGTGTTGCCGACCATTGGCATCGCGATGGTGTTATCGACGGTCACCATGATGTCGGTGCTGTCAGTTCCCCTGATGATCGGCACGGGCACCCCGACGATGATGACCGTCGATATGGCATTTCGGGTCAACTCGTATGGCGACTATCCGGTTGCTAACGCGATGGGGGTCATCTCATACCTGATGTGCGCCGCGATGTCCTGGTTCTATCTGCGCCACAGCCTGAATGCAAAAGGAAACCCCTGATGAACGCGCTGTTTAAAAGAATTCGCGGCAGCTTTATTCTGCAAACCCTGCTGCTTACCTTCCTGGTGCTGGCGCTGTTTGGCCCGCTGCTGAACCTGCTGATCTGGACGGTGGCGGAGAGCTGGTTTTTCCCGCATACCTTGCCCAGTCAGTGGGGGCTGAAGTACTGGGGGCAGGTTTTTAGCCCTTACAGTGACGTCTCCGGTTCGTTGTCCATCAGCGTCCTGATAGCCCTTCTGTCGGTGGTGGTGTGTCTGCTGATTTCAATCCCGGCAGGGTACGCGCTGTCGCACCGGTCCATGCCGTACCGCGCCTTCTTTATGCTGCTGTTTTTGATCCCGCAGGCTTTCCCGAACCTGACGGTCTATATGAACGTGGCGCGGCTCTTCTACCAGTGGGGGTTGAACGGGACGATTGCCGGGGTGGTTCTGGTGCACAGCGTGCACGGGCTGATGTACTCCATCTGGATAAGCGTCGCGGCGTTCTCGGCGCTCGATCCGCTGCTGGCACGGGCGTCACGCAATCTGGGTGCCGGGCCGGTCTACACCTTTTTCCATATCATCCTGCCGCAGGCCGCCCCCGGGTTGATTGCCGCCAGCATCTTTGTCTTTCTCGAGTCGCTGGATGAGTTTACCGCCACGTTCTTTGTCGGCGCCCCGGAGATCAACACGCTGCCAATACTGCTCTATACCGCCAGCATGTCGGGAAATTATCAGATGTCCTCCATTACGGCGCTGATTCTGCTGGTGCCGTCGGTGATCTTTATGTTGGTGATCCATAAATTTATGCGCCCTGATATGCTGTCCAAGCTGGGGAAATAACCGCAATTAGTTACAACATACTGTAAGCGTTTTCGATTAATGATTCCCCGGCCGTTGGCCGGGGAAAGTGCCTGTTTACAACTCCTGCGCCGCACTCAGCACGCTATGCAGCAACACATTGGCCCCTTTTTCTGACCATTCCGGGTGAATCTTTTCCGCTTCGTTATGGCTAATGCCCTTCACGCAGGGGATAAAGATCATGCTGGCAGGCGCGATTTTGCTGACGTAACAGGTATCGTGCCCAGCGCCGGATACCATCGATTTTGATGAATAGCCCAGCGCGGCCACAGCCTGTTCCGTTCGGACAAGACAGGTTTCATCAAAGGCGACAGGTGCATAGTCGAAGATGCGCTCGACGCTGGCGCTCACGCCACGCGCCGAAAGACCTGCAGCCGCTTGATGCAGCGCGGTTTCCATCGCCTCCAGCGCCTCGCTGAGCGGATGGCGGAATTCTACGCTGCACACCACCTGGGACGGGACGACGTTTCGTGAATTCGGGGTCACGTTCGCCATGCCGATGGTGGCACGCCCGTCCGGGGCATGCTGATAACCGATCTCCTCCACCTTCAGCGCCAGCTCCGCAAAAGCGGTCAACGCATCGCGGCGGCTGTGCATTGGCGTGGTGCCCGCATGTGCGGCAAACCCGTCGAGAGTAAGGGTAAACCAGCGCTGGCCCATCGCCGCACGCACCAGGCCGATATCAATGGCTTCGTCTTCCAGAATAGGCCCCTGTTCGATATGCAGCTCATAGCAGGCGTGGATCGGGAAGGCGCGGGCAGGGCGTGGGCCACGATAGCCGATGGCCTCAAGAGCGTCGCGAACGGTGATCTGTTTGCTGTCCATTCTGGCGTAAGCAAAGGCTTCGGAAAGTTGACCCGCCCAGACCCCGGAGGCGAGCATCGCCGGGGCAAAGCGCGCGCCTTCTTCGTTGGTCCAGTTCACCAGCACGATATCGCGCTCAGTTTCAACCTGGTGGTCGTTCAGGGTGCGCAGCAGCTCCAGCCCGGCCAACACGCCGTAGATCCCGTCATAGTTGCCGCCGAGCGGCTGGGAATCCACGTGGGAACCGGTCATCACCGGGGGCAGCGCCGGGTTTTTACCGGCGCGGCGGATAAACATGTTGCCCATGCTGTCCACTTCGCAGCTAAAACCGGCCTCCAGTGCCCACTCGCGCAGCAGGTTGCGGGCAATACGGTCTTCCTCGCTCAGCGCAAGGCGAGTCACACCTCCGGCGGGGGTGCCGCCGATCTGCGCCATCGTCTCCAGCGTAGACCATAAACGGTCTGCATTAATGCGGATCATGCTTTGTCCTTGGTGCTGCGGTAGCGGAAGTCGCAGCATGCGCCGCCCTGCATAATGGTGGTGGTGCGCGTCAGCTCCACGTCCGGCGCGTAGCCGACGATGAATTTCTCATCCCGGGCGCACGACAGCAGGTGGCCGATCTCGCCGAGGCCCATCTCGTGATACATCTCGGCATAGCGGCAGCGGGTCACGTTGTAGTTGTACTGCTGGTCGTCGGCGTCGATCACCTTCACGTCGAGAGCGTTATCCTTCTCCCACAGATACTGCAGGGCGATAAAGCTCTTCACGTCTGCGCCGTTCGGCTCCTTGCTGGCAAACTCTTTGCCCGCGTTAATGGCGGCCTGCTCAATGGCCTCGCCAATCACCGCCTGAGCGCGGGTCTTGCCCACTTCGCGGACCAGGATTTCATAAATTGGTTTAATAATTTCTGCTTCAATTTTGCGGCGGGCGAGAATGCCCAGCTCATTATTATCACTCATCACATTGCCTCACTGTGTTACTTAGCTTTTGCGCCGCCGAGCACGGTTTGCGGCTGCCATTTGCCATCGACCACTTTATAGACGGTGAAGGACGGAGCCTTCAGGTTGCCCTGATCGTCAAAGGCGATCTGCCCGGTGACGCCGGAGTAGCTGATGGCGCGCAGGGCAGGCAGGTACTCTGCCGGATCAACCGAGTCGGCTTTTTCCATCGCGGCAACCAGTACGCGGGTGGCGTCATAGGCGAAGGGGGCGTGCAGTTCGATATGGGTGTGGTAGCGGGACTGGTATGCCTGCTCGAAGGTCTTGCCGCCCGGCATCTGATCCACCGGCAGGCCCGGTTCCAGCGCGACAACGCCTTCACCCTCTTTCTGCGCCAGCTGCAGGAAGGTCTGGCTGACAAAGCCGCCTGCGCCCATCAGGGTAGTCTTCATACCCAGCTGTTTGATACGACGCGCCAGCGGTGCCGCCTGGCTGTCCACGCCGCCGAAGAAGATGAGATCGGCGTTCTTACTGCGAATGGCGGTCAGTACGGCGCTAAAGTCAACGGTTTTATCGTCCACGTACTGACGGTCAACAATCTTCACGCCCTGGGCTTCCAGCGATTTAATAAACTCATCCGCCAGGCCCTGACCAAAGGCGGTACGATCGTCGATAACCGCGATGCGTTTGGCTTTCAGGGTATTTACCGCGTACTGTCCGGCAAACTGGCCGCCGTCATCGTCGTGGCCCATCACGCGGAAGCTGGTGTCGAACCCCTGTCTGGTATAGGCATGACCGGTGGCAACGGGAGCCACCTGAGCGATACCGGCATCGTGATAGACGCGGGCCGCCGGGATGCTGGTGCCGGTGTTCCAGTGGCCGACCACGCCAGCCACATTGCTGTCCACCAGACGCTGAGCCACAGCCACGGCGGTGCGCGGATCCGACTGGTCATCTTCCGACTGCAGCTTGAAGGTCACCGCCTTGCCGCCGATGGTCGGATGCTGTTTGTTGATATCGTCAATCGCCAGCTGCGCACCGTTCTCCAGATCTTTACCGATACGGGCAGACGGGCCGGTCAGCGGGCCCGCCAGGCCAATCACCACGGTTTCACTGTCGGCGGCCCAGGCACCCGTGGAGGCAAACCCGCTGAGCATAATGGCCGCGCTGAGCGCACTGATTTTAATGGTTTTCATTATTTTTCCCTGATATTGGTTGGTGTGTTAAGCGGGCATTTCACCCAAATAAATCTGTGCAATCTGGTCGTCGTCGAGCATCGCCCTGGACTCGCCGTGATGGACGATGCTGCCGCTGTCCATCACCCAGGCCTGATCGGTCACCTCCAGCGCCAGCCGGGCGTTTTGCTCGATCAGCAACAACGCCACGCCGCGCTCGCGCAGTCCGGCGATGACGGCAAAAATGTTCTCGACCATTTTGGGCGCCAGGCCCATCGAGGGTTCGTCGAGGATCAGCAGGCGCGGGCGGCTGAGCAGGGCGCGGTTCAGGGCTAAGAGCTGCTGTTCCCCGCCCGAGAGCAGTCCGGCCAGCTGGTGCTGGCGTTCGCCCAGACGCGGGAACCGTTCGAAAATCTCGTTCATCTCCTGCCTGACGGTGACAGCGTCACGTCGAAGCCAGGCCCCCATTTGCAGGTTCTCCAGCACCGTCATGCGGGCGAAGATGCCCCGGCCTTCCGGAACCATCACCAGCCCGTCGCGCAGCAGCGCTTCGGCTTTCTGTTTGCGGACCGCTTTGCCGTTAAATTCGATGTTGCCGCCAAAACGCTCCAGCCCGGTGATGGCCCGTACGGTGGAGCTTTTGCCCGCGCCGTTGGCACCGATCAGCGTGGCCTGTTCGCCTTCACGCAGGCTAAAGGAGACCTCGCGCACCGCCTGGATACCGCCGTAATGCACGTCCAGACGTTCCACTTTCAGTAATTCAGACATGGGCATTGCCTCCAAGCCAGGCGGCGATCACTGCCGGGTCGCGACGCACGCTGTCCGGGGTGCCGCTGGCCAGCGTTTTGCCGTAATCCAGCACCGTGAGGCGATCGCTGATCCCCATCACCAGCTTGACGTCGTGTTCAATCATCAGCAGGGTTTTGCCATCGTCACGAATACGGGTCAGCAACTCGCCGAGAGCCACTTTCTCCGCCGCGTTCATCCCGGCGGCGGGTTCATCCAGCGCCAGCAGCAGCGGATCGGTCGCCAGCGCGCGGGCGATCTCCAGCCGCCGCTGATGGCCGTAAGCCAGATCGCAGGCGCGGTAGTGGGCAAACTTCGCAATGCCGGTGTACGCCAGCCAGTGCCAGGCCTGCTCAAGGGTCTGAGCTTCTTCTGCCCGGGCGCGTTTGTGACGGCTCAACGCCGCCCAGAGTCCGTTGTGGGTGCGCACGTGGCGACCCACCATCACGTTCTCCAGCACCGACATCTCGTTAAACAGACGCACGTTCTGGAAGGTACGGGCGATGCCCGCGGCGGTTACCTTCTCGATCTGAGTCGGGAAGTAGGGCTTATCGGCAATGGCGAACTCACCACTGTCAGCGGGATACAGGCCGGTGATTAGGTTAAAGCAGGTGGTTTTGCCCGCGCCGTTGGGGCCAATCAGGCCGTAGATCTCCCCCTTATTAATCGACAGCGAGACGTTATCCACGGCGGTAAGGCCGCCAAAGCGTTTGGACATATTGCGCACGGTTAACAGGCTCATGCTTTTACCTCCTTGTGGCGCTTCGGCCAGATGCCCGACGGGCGAACCAGCATCACCAGCACCAGCGCCAGGCCGTAAAACAGCTGACGCAGGATCTCCGGATCAATCAGTACCGAACCAAACAGCGCCTGCTGCACCGGGGCCGCCTGACTGCGCAGCAGCTCCGGCAGGGCGGTGAGCAGTACCGCGCCGAGGATCACCCCCGGGATATGGCCCATCCCTCCCAGCACCACCATCGCCAGCACGGCAATGGACTCCTGCAGGGTGAATGATTCCGGCGAGACAAAGCCCTGGAAGGCGCCGAACAGCGCCCCGGCCACACCGCCAAAGGAGGCACCCATGGCAAAGGCCAGCAGCTTAAAGTTGCGCACGTTGATACCCATTGCCCGGGCGACGTCTTCGTCTTCACGGATAGCGTGCCACGCCCGGCCAATGCGTGAGTGTTGCAGGCGAAGGCAGACAAAAATGATCCCGACAATCACCAGCATCAGCAGGTAGTACCAGAGCCACAGGGCGGGCACTTTGACGCCGAACCAGTGGTAAACGCCGCTGAACTTCAGGCCAAACAGGTTGAGGGTGTCAACGCCGGTAATACCTTTTGCGCCGTTGGTGATGTTCACCGGGCGGTCGAGGTTACGCATCAGAATGCGGATGATCTCCCCGAAGCCGAGGGTCACAATCGCCAGGTAATCCCCACGCAGCTTCAGCGTCGGGGCACCCAGCAGAATGCCGCACACCGCCGCGACCAGCGCTGCAATCGGGATAATCAGCAGGTACGAGGTGTGCAGCCCGTCCGGGAACCAGAGGTTCAGGATCGGGAACACCTCTGCGAGATGCGGTGACGCCATAAGCGCCGCCAGATAGGCGCCAACGGCATAGAAGGCGATAAAGCCCATATCCAGCAGGCCGGTGTAGCCGACAACGATATTCAGCCCCAGCGCCAGCATGATATAGAGCAGGGCGAAGTCGATCACCCGCACCCAGTAGTTGCCGCCCAGCTGGGTAGCCACGACCGGCGCAAGCAGCAGGGCAAGCACGAAGAGCGTCATGCCGGACCAGAATTTACCGCTGGCCGTCGGGGTTTTGATTTCAATGGCAGTCATGATTTTCCCTTACGCCCTGTGCGCCACGCGCTCGCCCAACAGACCTGCCGGACGGAAGACCAGCACCAGAATCAGCACGATAAAGGCGAACACGTCCTGGTAGTTGCTGCCGAACACGCCGTGAGTCAACTCGCCCAGATAACCGGCACCCAGCGCTTCGATAATGCCGAGCAGGATCCCGCCAATCATCGCTCCGCGAATATTGCCGATGCCGCCGAGAACGGCTGCGGTAAAGGCTTTAATGCCCGGCAGAAAGCCCATCGAGAAGCTGGCGTTGCCGTAGTTGCTGGCCATCATCACCCCGGCCAGCGCGGCAAAAATGCCACCAATCGCAAAGGTCAGGGTGATGATAGCGTTTGGATTAACGCCCATCAGGGTGGCGACGCGTGGGTTTTCAGCCACCGCGCGCATACCGCGGCCGAGGCGGGTGTACTCCACCAGAAGCCACAGGCCGGTCATGACGATCAGCGCCAGCGCCACGGTGACGATGCCGGTGACCGTGACAATCGCCGGGGGATGCGCCTCGCTGCCCGCCGTGATGGCAATCGGGTCCATCGGCAGGATCTGCGGGAACATCAGCGGATTACGCGACCAGATAATCATCGCCACGGTTTGCAGCAGCACCGATACGCCAATCCCGGAGATCAACGGTGCCAGCCGCGGGGCATTACGCAGGCGGCGGTAGGCAAAGCGCTCAACGGCCATCGCCAGCAGGGCGCAGACCGCCATGGCGATCAGCAGCGCAAAGCTGAGCTGCAGCAGCTGTGGCATGGCGGGGAAATAGCCATTCAGGAGATTCAGCGCCGACAGGGTGGTCAGCGCGCCGACCATCAAAATATCGCCATGGGCGAAGTTAATAATGCGCAAAATGCCATACACCATGGTATAGCCCAGCGCGATCAGCGCGTAGATGCTGCCCAGCATCACGCCGTTGATCAGTTGTTGAATGAGTGTGTCCAACGTTGTTACCCGACAAATTGCTCTTTTCAGCGGCTAACATCTAATAATTGAATTAAATTGTGAAATACGCATATATTCTTTCTTATGATTTTTGGAGCTTGCACTATCTAATTGATTTTAATGATTATTATAAATGGTTGATTAACCGGATTATCCATGACAGATCAATATATGAATAAAACAGAACAATCCCTGGCGTTGTCGGCCTTTGCCGAGAGCCGGCTGGCGAACGATCCACCGCTCCGTGCAGTGCGGGCCTTTGAGGCGATAGCGCGGCTGGGCAGCGTGACGCAGGCGGCCCAGGAGCTGGACATATCGCCCTCGGCGGTGAGTCATCAGCTGAAAGTGCTGGAAGGGTATTTACAGATGCCGCTCACCGAGCGTCAGGGCTGCGGGCTGATCCTGAGCCAGCAGGGGCGGGATTATTACCGCTCCATTCGCGCGGCCTTTAATGTGCTGCGCCAGGCCACCGGGCATCTGCTGGAGCAGGTGCAGACCCGCCAGGTGACCATCAGCCTGATCCCGCTTTTTGGCATGGGGTGGTTTATCCCGCGCCTGCCCGGGTTTATGCGGGCTAACCCACAGACCGAAATTAACGTGGTCTACGCCAATCACCGCAACTACCTGAGCGATGCTTCGGATATGTCGATCCGCTTCGGCAATGGGCAGTGGGCGGGCTACCAGAGCGAAAAGCTGATCTCCGGGCAGATGGTGCCAGTCTGTAGCCGGGCGTTTTTGCGCCTGCACGGGCATATCGATACCCCCGAACAGCTGCTGCAAATGCCGCTCCTGCATGATGAGGAGCGCACCACCTGGCAGCAGTGGTTTATCCAGCAGGGGGTAAAACGCCCGCTGCGGCGCAGCGGCCCGATGTTTGAAGACGGGCTGTTAACCCTGGCGGGCGTGCAGGCGGGGCTGGGCTGCGCCCTGATGCGCGAGCCGTTGATTGCGCCCTATCTGGAGAGCGGTGAGCTGGTGAAGATCTTCGATCTCCCTATCGACGATGGCCGGGATTACTACCTGTGCGTGCGTCAGGATGGAGAGATGAGTCAGGACGGGAAGTTGCTTCAGAACTGGTTGCGGCGGAACAGTAACCTCTCCCTTGAGGGAGAGAGTTAGGGGAATCAGACTGTGCCGGAGCAACAATGCCGGGTGGCGGCTTCGCCTTACACGGCCTACAAAACTCAACCCCTACGGGCCCGCGTGGCGTACCAGCACAATAGCGAGCCAGCGCACACCATCATCGCCCCTTGCCAGAAGCTGAACGACAGCGGCGCATTCAGCAGCACCGCTGCCAGTGCCGCTGACAGTACCGGGGTGAAATAGGATGCTGCCGCCAGCAGCGTCACGTTGCCGTGCAAGATACCGATATTCCACGACGCGTAGCCAAACCCCAGCGCCACGCCGCACATCAAAAGTTTGATCACCACCGGCACGCTAAACACCATCTCCGGCTGCGGGCTGAAAGCATATTTCAGCCACAGGGTCAGGGCGGTGAGCAATACAAACAGGGTGATCCCGTTCTGGCCGTTGGCGTATTTACTGGTCACGGTGCAGTAGGCTGCCCAGATAAAGGCGCCAACGAACGCAAGGCCGTAACTTAGCGGGTTGGAGACGATGTTGCGGGCGATATCCGTTGGGTTCAGCCCGTTTTCGCCGCCTAATACCCAGCTCACTCCCAGCAGGGCGATGATCAGACCCGGGATCACCCACAGGGTGGTTTTCTGCCCGTTGAACAGAATGGCGAACACGATGGTCAGGCTCGGCCAGAGATAGTTCACCATCCCCACCTCAATTGCCTGGTGGCGGGTGGCGGCATAGCCTAACGAGAGGGCAAGACAGATTTCATAGCTGACAAAGAGCACGCTGCCGGCAATGAGATAGCGGGGCGAGAAACGACGTAGCCTGGGGAAACCCACCGTTACCAGACAGAGTAAACCGCTCAGCGTATAGATTGCCGCCGCGCCCCCAACCGGACCTAATCCCTCGCTAACGCCCCTAATCAGACCCACCATCGTGCTCCAGAGCACGATCGCGGCCAGACCGACCAGGGTGGCTTTTTTTCTCTCCATCGCATTTCCACCGGCTATCAATTTAAGGGGCAAATTTATAGCACTGTTTCAGTACCTTCCGCGAATTTATCTGTGCCGAAGTAACCCTTTAGCATTAGTAAAAGCCGCCAGCGCTGACTATTAAGAGGGCGAAGATCGGCGATATTGATTTGCCGCAAAAAAAACAGGGGCTTTGCTGTTAGTTTTCCGCCGGACTTCTCAATGATCTAACGAGGACAACGATGGACGTCAGTCGCAGACAGTTTTTTAAAATCTGCGCGGGCGGTATGGCCGGGACAACAGTAGCCGCTCTGGGGTTTGCCCCCAAAATGGCGCTGGCTCAGGCGCGCAACTATAAGTTGCTGCGCGCCAAAGAGATCCGCAACACCTGCACATACTGCTCCGTGGGATGCGGGCTATTGATGTATAGCCTGGGTGATGGCGCGAAGAACGCCAAAGCGTCGATTTATCATATTGAAGGCGATGCGGATCATCCGGTCAGCCGCGGGGCGCTCTGCCCGAAAGGGGCAGGTCTGCTGGACTATGTCCACAGCGACAACCGTCTGCGTTACCCGGAATACCGCGCGCCGGGCTCCGATAAATGGCAGCGCATCTCCTGGGATGAGGCCTTCACCCGCATTGCGAGATTGATGAAAGCCGACCGCGACGCCAACTTCGTTGAGACCAACGAACAGGGTGTAACGGTCAACCGCTGGCTCTCCACCGGGATGCTCTGCGCCTCGGCGGCGAGTAATGAAACCGGCATGCTGACGCAAAAATTTGTGCGCTCACTCGGCATGCTGGCGGTAGACAACCAGGCGCGCGTCTGACACGGACCAACGGTAGCAAGTCTTGCTCCAACATTTGGTCGCGGTGCGATGACCAACCACTGGGTTGATATCAAAAACGCTAACGTCGTGGTGGTGATGGGCGGTAACGCCGCTGAAGCCCATCCGGTGGGATTCCGCTGGGCGATGGAAGCGAAAAATAACAATGACGCGACGCTGATCGTCGTCGATCCGCGCTTTACGCGTACAGCATCGGTGGCCGATATCTATGCGCCGATCCGCTCCGGTACGGACATTACGTTCCTGTCTGGCGTGCTGCTGTACCTGATCGAAAACAATAAAATTAACGCCGAGTACGTTAAGCACTACACCAACGCGAACCTGCTGGTGCGGGAAGATTTTGCCTTTGAGGACGGGCTGTTCAGCGGCTATGACGCCGAAAAACGCCAGTACGATAAATCCTCATGGAACTATCAGTTCGATGAAAACGGTTATGCGAAACGCGATGAAACCCTGACCGACCCGCGCTGCGTCTGGAACCTGCTGAAGCAGCACGTCTCCCGCTATACGCCAGAGGTGGTGGAGAACATCTGCGGCACGCCAAAGGCGGATTTCCTGAAAGTGTGTGAAGTGCTGGCCTCCACCAGTGCCGCGGACAGAACCACGACGTTCCTCTACGCGCTGGGCTGGACGCAACACACCGTGGGTGCGCAGAACATCCGTACCATGGCGATGATCCAGCTCCTGCTCGGCAACATGGGCATGGCCGGTGGCGGCGTAAACGCCCTGCGCGGTCACTCCAACATTCAGGGCCTTACCGACCTGGGGCTGCTCTCTACCAGTCTGCCGGGTTATCTGACCCTGCCGTCGGAAAAACAGACCGATCTGCAAACCTACCTGACGGCGAACACACCAAAAGCGACCCTGCCGGATCAGGTGAACTACTGGAGCAACTATCCGAAGTTCTTCGTCAGCCTGATGAAATCGTTCTATGGCGATGCGGCGCAGAAGGAGAACGACTGGGGCTTTAACTGGCTGCCGAAATGGGACCAGGCTTACGACGTCATCAAGTATTTCAACATGATGGCGAAGGGCGACGTGACGGGTTACATCTGCCAGGGCTTTAACCCGGTGGCGTCGTTCCCGGACAAAAACAAGATTGTCGCCAGCCTCAGCAAGCTGAAGTACATGGTGGTGATCGACCCGCTGGTGACGGAAACCTCGCACTTCTGGCAGAACCACGGCGAGATGAACGATGTGGATCCCGCCTCCATTCAGACCGAAGTGTTCCGTCTGCCCTCAACCTGTTTTGCCGAAGAGGATGGCTCTATCGCCAACTCCGGTCGCTGGCTGCAGTGGCACTGGAAAGGACAGGATGCGCCGGGTGAAGCGCGCAACGACGGCGAGATCCTGGCCGGGATTTTCCATCGCCTGCGTGAGATGTACCGCACTGAAGGCGGGAAGGGCGTTGAGCCGCTGCTGCGGATGAACTGGCACTACAAACAGCCGGATCACCCGGAATCGGAAGAAGTGGCGAAAGAGAATAACGGCCGTGCGCTGGCGGATCTCTATGATGCCAGTGGCGCGCTTATCGCGAAAAAAGGCCAGCTGCTGAGCAGCTTCGCCCAACTGCGCGATGACGGTACCACCTCCTCTTCCTGCTGGATTTACACCGGGAGCTGGACCGAGCAGGGCAACCAGATGGCTAACCGCGATAACGCCGACCCGTCCGGGCTGGGCAATACGCTGGGCTGGGCCTGGGCTTGGCCGCTTAACCGTCGCGTGCTCTACAACCGTGCCTCGGCGGATATCAACGGCAAGCCGTGGGATGCGAAACGGATGCTGATCCAGTGGAACGGCACGAAGTGGACCGGAAATGATATTCCGGACTTCAACACCGCCGCGCCGGGCAGCAACACCGGGCCGTTTATCATGCAGCCGGAAGGGCTGGGACGACTGTTTGCCATCGACAAGCTGGCGGAAGGGCCATTCCCGGAACACTACGAGCCGATGGAAACGCCGCTCGGCACCAACCCGCTGCACCCGAACGTGGTCTCCAGTCCGGTGGTGCGTGTCTATCAGGAAGATGTTGTGCGCATGGGCAAGAAAGACAAGTTCCCGTACGTCGGCACTACCTATCGCCTGACTGAGCACTTCCACACCTGGACTAAGCATGCGCGACTGAATGCCATCGCCCAGCCGGAGCAATTTGTGGAGATCAGCGAAACCCTGGCGAAGGCCAAAGGGATTGCCAACGGCGATCGCGTTAAGGTCAGCAGCCAGCGCGGGTTTATTCGCGCCGTGGCGGTGGTCACCCGTCGTCTGCAGGCCCTGAACGTTCACGGCCAGCAGGTGGAAACCGTGGGTATTCCGCTGCACTGGGGCTTTGAAGGGGTGGCACAGAAAGGCTATATCGCCAACACCCTGACGCCTGCGGTGGGGGATTCCAACTCGCAAACGCCAGAGTACAAGGCGTTCCTGGTCAACATCGAGAAAGCATAAGGAGCGAATAAATGTCGATGGAAACACAAGACGTCATCAAACGCTCCGCCACTAACGGCTTTACCCCCGCGCCCCGCGCGCGGGACTACAAGGCGGAAGTGGCAAAGCTGATCGATGTCTCCTCCTGCGTGGGCTGTAAAGCCTGCCAGGTGGCCTGTTCAGAGTGGAACGATATCCGCGACGAGGTGGGGCACTGCGTTGGGGTTTACGATAACCCGGCGGATCTGAGCGCCAAATCCTGGACGGTAATGCGCTTTAGCGAAACCGATCAGAACGGCAAGCTGGAGTGGCTGATCCGTAAAGACGGCTGCATGCACTGCGAGGAGCCGGGCTGTCTGAAAGCCTGCCCGTCCGCCGGGGCGATTATTCAATACGCCAACGGCATCGTCGATTTCCAGCAGGAGAACTGCATCGGCTGCGGGTACTGCATCGCCGGGTGTCCGTTCAACGTGCCGCGCCTCAGTAAAGAGGATAACCGCGTCTACAAATGCACCCTCTGCGTGGATCGCGTCAGCGTCGGCCAGGAGCCTGCCTGCGTGAAGACCTGTCCGACCGGGGCGATCCACTTTGGCACCAAAAAGGAGATGCTGGAAGTGGCGCAGCAGCGGGTGGATAAGCTGAAAGCGCGCGGCTATGCCAATGCGGGCATTTATAACCCGCAGGGGGTGGGCGGAACGCACGTGATGTATGTTCTGCACCATCTCGACCAGCCGGAACTGTATCACAACCTGCCGAAGGACCCGGCGATCGATACCTCCATCAACCTGTGGAAAGGGGCGCTGAAGCCGCTCTCTGCGGCGGGCTTTATCGCCACCTTTGCCGGGTTGATTTATCACTACGTGGGTATCGGGCCGAACAAAGAGGTGGATGACGATGAGGAGGAGCATCATGACTAAATCGAAAATGATTGTGCGCACGAAGTTTATCGACCGCGCCTGTCACTGGACGGTAGTGATCTGCTTCTTCCTGGTGTCATTGTCGGGGATTTCGTTCTTCTTCCCGACCCTGCAATGGCTGACGGAGACCTTCGGCACCCCGCAGATGGGCCGTATTCTGCATCCGTTCTTCGGGGGGCTGATTTTCGTGGCGCTGATGTTTATGTTTGTGCGTTTTGTGCATCACAACATCCCGGACAAGCAGGATATTCCCTGGCTGAAGGGCATTGTTGAGGTGCTGAAGGGCAACGAGCATAAAGTTGCGAGAGTGGGTAAATACAACGCCGGGCAGAAGATGATGTTCTGGACCATCATGAGCATGATTTTTGTGCTGCTGGTGACCGGCGTCATTATCTGGCGTCCGTACTTTGCCCAGTACTTCCCGATGCAGGTGGTGCGTTACAGCCTGCTGATCCATGCGACCTCGGCCATTATTTTGATCCACGCCATTCTGATCCATATGTATATGGCGTTCTGGGTCAAAGGCTCGATTAAAGGGATGATCGAAGGGAAGGTGAGCCGCCGCTGGGCGCAGAAACACCATCCGCGCTGGTATCAGGATGTGGAGCGTATGGAAGCGCAAAAAGATGCGAGTGAAGGGATGAAGTAAGGTGCTCTGTTGCCCGGCGGCGCTGCGCTTGCGCGGGCCTACGGGGAAAATCCCCCGCTCCGGACGGTGTTTCGGAGCGGGTTTAATGCTCCTTGCCGGCGTTCTTTTCCTTAATACTTGTTTCCATGAGTTAGTTCTTCTTTACGGGCAATGTCATATCCATCCTGAAGAATAAAGACAATTTCGCTTCGTCTGTAATAGTTAAATTGCATCCTCCCGATAAAGAACCGGGAGGGCGATACTCAGAATTTCTCTTTAATATAACGGAACGGATAAGCGGTCGGCTTAACTTTGCCGATTTTTCGTTTCGGTAATTTCACCGGTTCCTCTGGAATATCTTTATAGGGAATCTGCGACAGCAGGTGCGAGATAATATTCAGCCGCACGCGCTTTTTATCTTCGGAGCGGGCGACAAACCACGGGGCCCATGCGGTGTCGGTGGCGGCGAACATCGCATCGCGCGCTTCGGTGTATTCATCCCAGCGGGTGAAGGATTTAATGTCCATTGGGGAGAGCTTCCAGGTTTTTCGCCCGTCGTTAATGCGGTCGCGCAGACGACGCTCCTGCTCTTTAGGCGTCACTTCCAGCCAGTATTTAATGAGAATAATGCCCGCATCGACCATCGCTTTTTCAATGATGGGCGCACCGTCGAGAAATTTCTCTACTTGCTCTTCCGTACAGAACCCCATTACCCGTTCCACCCCCGCGCGGTTGTACCAGCTGTGGTCGAAAATCACGATTTCCCCCGCCGAGGGCAGATACGGCACGTAGCGCTGGAAGTAGAGCTGGCTTTTTTCCTTTTCCGTCGGGGCGGGCAGCGCCACCACCCGGAACACGCGTGGGCTGACGCGCTCTGTCAGGGCTTTGATCGTGCCCCCTTTTCCGGCGCCATCGCGCCCTTCAAAGACGACGCACACCTTCAGGCCCTTACTCACCACCCAGCGCTGAAGCGTTACCAGCTCCTCATGCAGGCGATGCAGCTCTTTTTCATATTCCTTGCGTTTAAGGGGGGCGGGAGGCGTGTTAGTCGCAACGGGTTTGCTTTTCTTTTTATCTGCCATGATGCGTTCCTTTCAGGGTTTCTGCCGGGACGGTGTGACATAACACTTTGAAGTGTAATCACGGACAGGGGGATTGGTGGAAAATATTCACACCCCACCCGAAATAATGGATGAAGCTGCCAGCGGCGCGATTTGAACTGGCTCACCATACAAGATTGTTCAATAATGTCTGTCGCATTTTTTTAACAAGTGGCTGTGGTATGAAAAAGACGGTGTTTTCGTTAGCGCTTGGCACGTTCGGTCTGGGGATGGCCGAATTTGGCATTATGGGTGTATTAACCGAGCTGGCGCGGGATGTGGGGATCACTATTCCCTCCGCCGGGAATATGATTTCGTTTTACGCCTTCGGGGTAGTGATTGGCGCGCCGATTATCGCGCTCTTTTCCAGCAAGTTTTCGCTTAAAACCATTCTGTTGTTTCTGGTAACGCTCTGTCTGATTGGCAATGCGATTTTTACTTTCTCCAGCTCGTACACCATGCTGGCGATCGGACGGCTGGTTTCCGGCTTTCCACACGGTGCGTTCTTCGGCGTCGGCACCATTCTTCTCTCTCGCATTGCGCCGCCGGGCAAAGTGACGCTGGCGGTAGCAGGGATGATTGCCGGGATGACGGTCGCCAATCTTGCCGGCGTACCGCTTGGCACCTGGCTTGGGCACCAGTTCAGCTGGCGCTACACCTTCTTCCTGATTGCCGCATTCAATCTGCTGGTGCTGCTCTCTGTCGCCCTGTGGGTGCCGCAGACGTTCGATAAATCGCAGACCCGTCTGCGGGAACAGTTTCTCTTCCTGAAAAAGCCGGAGCCGTGGTTTATCTTCGCCGCCACCATGTTCGGCAACGCCGGGGTCTTTGCCTGGTTCAGCTTCGTTAAGCCTTTCATGATCAACGTGTCGGGCTTTTCCGAAGGGGTGATGACCGCGATCATGATGCTGATGGGGCTCGGCATGGTGCTGGGAAACCTGTTCAGTGGCAAATTGTCCGGGCGCTACAGCCCGCTGCGGATTGCAGCCTTCACCGATCTGGTCATTGTACTCTCCCTGCTGCTGCTGTTTGCCTTCGGTGCGTTCCCTGCGGCCTCGCTGGTGATGGGCTGTATCTGCTGTGCCGGGCTGTTTGCGTTGTCGGCACCGTTGCAGATCCTGCTTTTGCAGAATGCGCAGGGCGGGGAAATGCTCGGTGCGGCAGGCGGGCAGGTGGCGTTTAATCTCGGTAGCGCCATTGGGGCGTACTTTGGCGGGATGATGATTACGCTGGGCTTTAGCTGGAGTTACGTCACGTTACCGGCGGCGCTGCTGTCGTTCTGCGCCATGTCGTCGCTATTGATTTATGGCCGTCTGAAAGCGCGGCGGGGAGAGGCTAACGCACAGGCGATAGCCTAAGCAACGTGCGCGCTGATTGCCCGGCGGCGCAGCGCTTGCACGGGCCTACGTTTTCCCCGGCCTGGCTTTTGTAGGCCGGGGAAGCGAAGCGCCACCCGGCAAAAAGCACTCACATCACGCTTTCGAGGTTTTTCAGGAAATCTTCAACTTGCTCCGGCGAGGCGGTATCGGCCTGATAAAGAATGTCCAGCGTGACATTCTTCAGGCCGCAAAAGCCGAAAACGCCTTCAACTAACTGGGTTCGTATCGCCGTCGAATAGCCGTGTTTATCAAAGCCCTTGAGATCGCTGCCCGCCGTCGCGACAAGGCGTACCGGTACATCGCGTAAGTTACCCACAATCCTGCCGTCTTCCGCCACTTTGTACGCCCAGTTCAGGGTGAGTACCCGATCAAACCAGCCTTTCAGCAGACCCGGAACGGACCACCAGTAGATCGGGAAGACAAACACCAGCATATCTGCCCGCTCCACACGCTGTTGCTCACGCCGGATATCGGCAGGAGGGGCGCTGGCATCCCCGTGATACAAATCAAGATCGGGACGCAGCATTGCCGGTGTAAAGGCTTCAGCTTGGAGATCGGCAATCTCGACCTGCGTGCCTTGTTCACGTAAGCGGGCGGCAATTCGCGCCGCCAGTGAGTGGGATAACGAATTTTCGACAGGGTGAGCCGTCACGATCAGCGCATTATCTATGACATGTGTTACAGACATAACCACCTCAGCAGCAAGTTAACTTGCCACCTATCTTACTATTGGTAACTTACATGTCAATTCGACAACACCACTCATTTTGTGCTGTCGGCACAGGTGTTCAGTACGCCAAACATCGCGCCGCAGAGCATATCTTCCGCGACGTTTCGGGCCAGTGCCCCGTTGCTGGCAGCGGTGCTAAGCGCTTCCGCCGCACCAATAATGGCCGTCAGCGCCGCTTCACCTTGTACCCCTTTCAGGGTGATATAGGGGGAGAGCGCCGTGCGCAGGCAGTCTGCACATTCGGCAACGCAGGCTTCCCGGAATGTCTGCAGCGCCCGGGAGCCGGACAGGGCCGCAGCGATAGGCCCTGTCTCTGGCCCGGCGCTGATAGCGCAATCAATATAGGCGGCACTGAAAAAGCGGACGGTGTTTTCCAGCGTTTTATTGTCGACATTCAGCGTCTCACGGAATTTTTTTAACTGCCGATCGCTGTAATCCTGATAGAGCGCCATCAACAACCCTTCACGATCGCCGAAGTGATCGTAGGGAATGGGCTTGGTGACGTTTGCCCGCTCGGCCAGATAGCCCAGCGTCAGTGCCTCGGTGCCTTGCTGGCGTACAATCCCACGAGCCACCTCCAGCAACTGTATCCGTCGATCCTCTTTTCTTAACCGTTTAACGACCATATTGCCCTCGCGCCAGTGTCTACTAAAGGTAGTTTACACGGTTTATTCGCGAGGCTGTATGCTTTGCACTAACCAAAGGTGCCCTGAGGGTTAACATCAAACGAGTGGATAGCGGGGGGTTATAGCCGTAGGCCCGGCAAGCGAAGCGCCGCCGGGCATGCGAGGGTTATGACCGGAAATCGATCACCATACGGCCACGGATCTGGCCTTGCTCCATCTCTTTAAAGATGGCGTTGATATCCCCCAGCGGACGCAGCGCCACTTTCGGCACTACTTTGCCTTCGGCGGCGAACTGGAAGGCTTCGGTCAGATCCTGTCGGGTGCCCACCAGCGAGCCCACCACCTGAATGCCATCCAGCACCAGACGTGGAATATCAAGGCTCATCGCTTCCGGCGGCAGGCCCACGGCGACCACACGGCCACCGGCGCGAACGGCATCTACCGCAGAGTTAAAGGCCACTTTCGCCACGGCCGTTACCACCGCAGCGTGTGCGCCGCCGGTCTTTTCCTGGATGAATTTCGCGGCATCTTCATTACGCGAGTTGACCACCAGATCGGCGCCCATGCTCTCGGCCAGTTTCAGCTGTTCATCATTGATATCAACCGCAATCACTTTGGCGTTGAACACGTTTTTGGCGTACTGCAATGCAAGGTTCCCCAGCCCGCCGAGGCCATAGATAGCGATCCACTGGCCAGGCTTAATCTCAGAGACTTTTACCGCTTTATAGGTCGTTACCCCGGCGCAGGTGATACTGCTGGCGGCGGCGGAATCCAGGCCGTCCGGCACTTTTACCGCATAATCGGCAGTGACGATGCACTCTTCCGCCATCCCACCGTCCACAGAGTAGCCCGCGTTCTTCACGTTACGGCACAGGGTTTCGTTACCGGAGTTACAGTATTCGCAGTGGCCGCAGCCTTCGAAGAACCACGCCACGCTGGCGCGATCTCCTGGTTTCAGCGAGGTGACGCCAGGGCCAACCTCCTTGACGACACCGATGCCTTCATGGCCGAGGATCACCCCGGTCTTATCGCCAAAATCACCGTTTTTGACGTGAAGATCGGTATGGCAGACGCCACAGCAATCCATCTTCAGCAGCGCTTCCCCGTGTTTCAGCGGGCGCAGGGTTTTCTCGGTCACTTCTACCTGATGGTCTTTGGTCACGACAGCAGCTTTCATATGTTTCTCCATTTTCATATTGCGGATCTGCGGGGCAGGTTCGACAGGACGAAATACCCATTAAGGATTAGGTTATTTAATGATTGTGACAAGGCCGTAGCAACATAATGTAATAATTTAATTGCTTTTTTGCGGCCAGGGTCGCGCAAAATGAGTAATGAGCTCAATAATAGAGTGGTTATTATTTCTGCAGTAAATGTGTAATGTTTCTGACATAACCAGACCGTAAGGTGTTGTCTTCTCAATAACCGAAGAGTTAAAAAGACAATGCATCTGGTAAAAAAACTTCTCGCAGTGAGCGTTCTTTTGTCCGCTTCCGTACAGGCGCAAAACATCCTCGAGTTCCCTCAGCCTGACAACAACCCGGAAGAGTTTTATGCCGTCACCGAAATTCCGGCGGGTGGGATCATTAAGTATGAAACCGACGCCAAAACCGGCTTTATCATCGCCGACCGTTTCCAGTCGATGCCGGTAGCTTACCCGGCAAACTACGGCTCGCTGACCCAGTCGCTGGCGGGGGATGGCGATCCGCTGGATGTGATTTTTTATACCCGCGCGCCGATGGCTCCGGGCACGCTAATAAAACTGCGCGCCATTGGCGTGCTGAAGATGATCGATGGCGGCGAGAAAGACGATAAAATCGTGGCGGTGCCAGCCAGCAAAATTGACCCGACCTATGACGACATCAAAGAGTTGAGCGATCTGCCGAAGATTGAGCAGCAGCGTCTGGAGTCGTTCTTCCGCGTCTACAAGCAGTTGCCGGAAGGGCGCAAGTCGGTGGAACTGAACGGCTTTAACGATGCCGCCACCGCGAAGCAGGAAATCAAACAGGCATGGGATGCCTGGAAAACCCTTCAGCCGAAGTAAAAAATTGCCCGGCGGCGGCTACCCGCCGGGCGATCTCCTACAGCTGCGCCGTCAGCGCGGCAATCTCCTCAAGCCACTGCGCCTGAAGCTGCGGCTTCTGATGTTTAGGCTTACGCAGCCGATCTTCTTCCAGCAGTCTTTCCAGCGTGATCAGCCGCTCTAACAGATCGTCAGTGGGTTCAGCCTGGCTGACGGACAGGGTAGCGGGGACCGGTTGGGCTTGTAATCTGCTCTCCTCCCGCAGCCGGGCAAACACCGCGTCGGCATCGTGCCATTCGCTGAGTTGGCCCTTTTCAATCAGCCAGAAGCGGTTACAGCTCTGGCTGATTAACTGCCGGTCATGGCTGACCAGCAGCACGCCACCCTCGAACTGTTGCAGCGTTTCGGCCAGCGCCTCTTTGCCTTCCATATCCAGATGGTTGGTCGGTTCGTCGAGCATCAGCAGGCTAAAGCGGGCCAGCGTCAGACCAATAAACAGCAGCCGGGAACGCTCGCCGCCGCTGAGCGTGCTGACTTTTTGCCCGTGGCGCGCCCAGGCGAACCCGGCGGAGATCAGCGCCATCTTGCGATCCTGGGGGTTGGGGGCGAACGGCTCCAGAGCGTCAATCAGCGTGGCGTCATCCGCCAGCTGATGCAGGGTCTGGTCGTAATAGCCCATTGCCACGCGCGGGTGGATCTTCAGCCCGGCCTGCGTTTCTCCGGCATTAAACTGCCGCCAGATCAGCCGCATCAGGGAGGATTTACCACAGCCGTTGCGTCCGACAATCGCCACCCGATCGCCGCTTTTGAGCCGGACGTTCTCTACCGAGAATAACGCCGGCAGGCCAGGGGCAGGCGGAACGCCGAGGGTGTCAACTTCCAGCAGTCGGTCGGCGCGCAGCGCATCGCCACGCAGAGTTAAAGTCCATGGCGTGCCGGTGGTCAGCGCCGTCTGGCTCTCCTTCAGCCGCTCTACCTGGCGTTCCATCTGTTTTGCTTTGCGGGCCAGATCTTCGTTGTCGTAGACCTTGCCCCAGGTCGCCAGCCGTTTCGCGCTGGCGGTGACCCGGTCGATCTCCTTTTGCTCGGCTTTATGGCGCAAGGCGTCGCTCTCGTCTTTCTCTGCCAGCGCCTGACGGGCGCGGGTGCAGGGAAGGGCGAAGTAGTGCAGCGTTTTATCACGCAGGATCCAGCTGCCGTTGGTGACGGCATCCAGGAGCTGTCTGTCGTGAGACACCAGCACAAAGCTGCCGGACCAGCGCTGTAGGAACTGTTCCAGCCACAGCAGCGTAGGCAGATCCAGGTGGTTACTGGGTTCATCCAGCAGGAGCAGATCCGGCTCGCTAATCAGCGCCCGCGCCAGCAGCAGACGGGTGTGCTGCCCGCCGCTCAGGGTGGCAGATTGCAGAGCGGTGTCCGCAGGGGTAAAACCCATGCTCGCCAGCAGCGTTTCTGCCCGCCAGCGCAGGCTTTCACGCTCGGCTACCGGCAGTTGCGCCAGCACCGCATCCAGCATGGTTAAGGGATAGATCGTCTCCGGAAGATGCTGTTCCACCCGCGCCATCAGGCAGTGTCCGGCCAGCGCCACCGTGCCGGAAAGCGGCGTTTCGGTGCCATCGAGGATCTTCAGCAGGGTACTTTTGCCGCAGCCGTTATCGCCCAGCAGACCAATGCGGTCGCCTTTTTTCAGGCTAAAGGTGAGATCGTTAAACAGCGTGTCAAAGGCAGTATCAACACGGAGAGAAAGTGCAGTCAGTAATGTGCTCATTTGCTTACTCAAGAGTTACAGGCATGAAAATGCCTCGTCATACATCGCTGACGATAACCCGGTAAGCCCGAGAGAAGGGATTCAGTCTTAGGTGTCTTCGCTCAAGCCGAAGTTATCGCAGCACGAAACCGATAACGCTTGAGCAGGTGCGATCACCAAGGTGGAATGAAATATCAAAGATTTCATTACACAGCATAATTAGCCTCCTTTTTATTCAGTGGGTTGATGGATGAAGCGAGTGTAGCGGGGAAGGTGCCTTTCAGCAAGGAATGTTAGTTGGTTGCATTTTGAAACCACATCATCTAGCCTTTATTTGGTTTTATTTTAAAACCAATTCAGAGGGTGTGAGAGCATGAAAGTGGAAATGGCGTTATCGCCGGGTGAGGCGAAACCTGCGGGTCTGTCGCGTAGCCTGGTTTGGCTCTTTGCGATCGCCAGCGGAATGAGCGTGGCGAATGTCTATTACGCGCAACCGCTGCTGGATGCGCTGGCGCAGGATTTTGCTATCAGCCAGGCGGCGGTCGGCGGCGTTGTCACTGCCACCCAGGCCGGTTGTGCGCTGGCGCTGCTCTTTCTGGTGCCGCTGGGTGACAGGATGGATCGTCGTCGATTGATGACGATCCAACTTCTGGCACTGGTGGCCGCGCTGGTGGCGGTGGGGATGGCGCGAACCGCGCCTGTGCTGCTGGCCGCGATGCTGGCCGTTGGCCTGCTCGGTACGGCGATGACCCAGGGGTTGATCGCTTATGCGGCGAACGCGGCTGCGCCTCATGAGCAGGGGCGGGTGGTGGGGGCAGCGCAGGGTGGGGTCTTTATCGGGCTGCTGCTGGCGCGGGTCTTTGCCGGGGGCGTGAGTGACCTTGCAGGCTGGCGCGGAGTCTATTTCTTTGCCGCATTCCTCATGCTAATGATTGCGATCCCGCTGTTGCGAGGGCTACCTACCACACCAGCGGTTAATGCTACGCTCAGCTATCCGCGCCTGCTCGCCTCAATGGTGACGCTGCTTCGTCAGGAAAAGGTCTTACAGGTCAGGGGCATCCTGGCGCTGCTGATGTTTGCGGCGTTCAATATTTTCTGGAGCGCGTTAGTACTTCCCCTGAGCGCCGCGCCTTATCACTTTTCCCACACAGCCATTGGCGCATTCGGGCTGGTGGGGGTGATTGGTGCCCTTGCCGCCGCCCGGGCCGGGCAGTGGGCCGACCGGGGACTGGCGCAACGCACCAGCGCGATGGCGCTTCTGGCGCTGCTGCTGGCCTGGTGGCCGCTGTCGCTGATGGAGATGTCACTCTGGGCGCTGGTGATCGGCATCGTGCTGCTGGATCTGGGCGGTCAGGCGCTACACGTTACCAATCAGAGCCTGATTTTTCGCACCCGGCCAGAGGCGCACAGTCGGCTGGTTGGCCTCTATATGCTGTTTTACGCCGTCGGCAGCGGGCTGGGGGCGATTGGCACCACCGTCACCTGGGCCCATTTTGGCTGGCAGGGAGTGTGTTTGCTGGGGGCGATGGTCAGTTTGCTGGCGCTGGTATTCTGGTGGGTGACGCGGGGCAGGTAAGGTTCGCCGGAAGGCGGCTACGCCTTACCCGGCCTACGGGTTCGGTGGGGGACGTGCCGGGCAAGCGAAAGCGCCGCCCGGCGATACAGAGGTTAGATCGATGTCCGACGGTAGCTGCGGTACTCCGGCTTCCAGAAGTTCTCGTCAATCGCCTGCTGCAACGCATCGGCAGAGGTTTTCACCGCCACCCCTTGCTGCTGCGCCATTTTGCCCACGGCAAAAGCGATCGCCTTCGATACCACGTGAATATCCTTCAGCTCCGGCAGCACCAGCCCTTCACCGTTGTTGACCAGTGGAGAGTGCTTCGCCAGGGTTTCGCTGGCGGACATCAGCATCTCATCGGTGATGCGCGATGCGCCTGAGGCGATAACGCCAAGCCCAATCCCGGGGAATATATAGGAGTTGTTGCACTGGGCAATCGGGTAGATTTTGTCCTTCCAGACCACTGGCGCAAACGGGCTGCCGGTGGCGACCAGCGCGTTGCCTTCGGTCCAGGCGATGATGTCCTGCGGGGTGGCTTCCACGCGCGAGGTCGGGTTCGACAGCGGCATCACGATTGGACGCGTGCAGTATTTATGCATCTCGCGGATGATCTCTTCCGTGAAGAGCCCGGTCTGGCCGGAAACGCCGATCAGAATGTCCGGCTTCACGTTGCGGACCACATCCAGCAGCGAAAGTACTTCGTTATCGGTATCCCAGTTTTTGAGATTCTCGCGCTTTTGCACCAGTTTGGTCTGGAACGGCAGCAGGTTTGGCATGGCGTCGGTCAGCAGGCCGAAACGGTCGACCATAAAGACACGGGAACGCGCCAGCTCTTCGCTGAGCCCTTCGCGCTGGGTCTGGGCGATGATCTGCTCGGCAATGCCGCACCCGGCGGAACCGGCGCCGAGGAAGACGATCTTCTGGTAGCTGAGCTGGTTGCCCGCGGCGCGGCTGGCCGCAATCAGCGTGCCGACCGTTACCGCGGCGGTGCCCTGAATATCATCATTAAAGGAGCAGATTTCGTCGCGATAGCGATTCAGCAGCGGCATGGCATTTTTCTGGGCGAAATCTTCAAATTGAAGCAGTACGTCCGGCCAGCGGTGTTTTACCGCCTGGATGAAATCATCCACGAACTGATAGTACTCGTCGTCGGTGATGCGCGGGTGGCGCCAGCCCATATAGAGCGGATCGTTAAGCAGTTGCTGGTTGTTGGTGCCGACATCCAGCACCACCGGTAGGGTGTAGGCCGGGCTGATGCCGCCGCAGGCGGTGTAGAGCGACAGCTTACCGATCGGAATGCCCATTCCGCCGATCCCCTGGTCGCCGAGTCCCAGAATACGTTCGCCGTCGGTTACCACGATCACTTTGATGTTGTGGTTGGAGACGTTCTGCAGAATGTCATCCATGTTGTGACGGTTTTGATAGGAGATAAACACGCCCCGTGAGCGGCGATAGATTTCCGAGAAACGTTCGCAGGCGGCGCCGACGGTTGGGGTGTAGATCACCGGCATCATCTCGTCGAGATGGTTTTGCACCAGGCGGTAGAAGAGGGTTTCGTTGGTATCCTGAATATTGCGCAGGTAGATGTGCTTATCGATTTCGGTTTTGAATCCTTGGTACTGGATCCACGCGCGTTCGGCCTGTTCTTCGATGGTTTCAACCACTTCCGGCAGCAGGCCCAGCAGGTTGAAGTTGCTGCGCTCTTCCATGCTGAAGGCGCTGCCCTTGTTCAGGAGAGGGAACTCCAGCAGAACCGGACCGGCGTAAGGAATATAGAGGGAGCGATTTTTTTTGGCTTTGTTGTCCATGTTACTCACTTAATTTTTGCATATCCGTCCCTGGCACTGTTGTTCATCATCTTCGCTGTCGTGCCCATAGGGGGTGTCAGGCAGGTAGTATAAAGGAGGTGGATGTTAAAAACTGCAACATACAAATAAAAACACCATCGGTTTTGCCGATGGTGTCGGGGATCTTTAGGGAGAACTTACTTTGGTTCGTGGCGTTTTCTGCCGGTGGCGTGGGTGACTTGCGTTTCATTGCCCCCCTCAATCACCACTTTGCGCTGGTTAGACAGCTTGTAGTTCAGTCCCAGAATATGGCGTGCCTGACGGTTCGATTTCATATTGACTCCTCCATCCTGTTGATAGTGATAAGGTGATCGAAATATAACCCTTAAGGTTGCCTCTCCAGCATAGCAGGTTTTTAGAAACTGGCGTGCTGCCCGCTGACAACGTAGTTAATGGTCTGCTGGTAGATATCACTGAGGATGTCATTATCTGAGGCTTCGACCCATTTGGTCAGTTCCATCAAAATATCATCTTCAGTGACCGCGCCCATTTCAGCGCGTAAACCCTGTGCGATAGCATTAACCAGTTCCGGCTGTGCGGATGTCGTATTTGCAGAATAATAATTAAACATGTTGCCTCCGTGTCGTTTTCTGTTTAATGGTCCGGTTCGCAAAAACATCGTGATATCCAGAATGACAAATATTTTTGCCGCTGTGTTTAAGAATCCTCTCAGAAATATTGCTGTCATAAAATCATGCTTTTTCATGATCTTAAAAAATAGAATATATTCTTTGGACTCGTTAAAAATATTCCTGTGTTAGTTGGCCTCTAAAATAAATATCGGCGAGGACGGATTTAAATTACACGGAAAACGCCTGATTGCAATAGCCATAACCTCTCCGACTTCACAGAATAATCCTGATATATCACTCTTTCGGGCTCGCTCTTCAGCGTGGTCTATACTAAATGCTTTGTAAGCCAACAAGGAGAGCAAGAATGACAATTCATAAGCACGGTTCAGCACACTGGTCTGGTGATATTAAACGCGGCAAGGGGACAGTTTCGACGGAAAGCGGCGTTCTTAATCAGCAGCCTTACGGCTTCAATACCCGTTTTGAAGGGGAAAAAGGTACCAACCCGGAAGAGTTGATTGGTGCTGCGCATGCGGCCTGTTTCTCTATGGCCCTGTCGCTGATGCTGGGTGAGGCGGGCTATACCGCGGATTCCATCGACACCACTGCCGATGTCTCGCTGGACAAAACCGACAGCGGTTTCGCCATCAGCAAAGTCGCTCTGCAGAGCAAAGTGACCGTTCCGGGCATCGACCCGCAGCAGTTTGACGGCATTATCCAGAAAGCGAAAGCGGGATGCCCGGTTTCACAGCTGCTGAAAGCGGAAATCACCCTCGACTATCAGCTGAACTGATTGTCCTGCCGGGCGTTGCGCCCGGCTATCCCTTCACCGCGGCGGGAAAGACCTCCGCCAGCCACGCGATAAATACCCTCAGACGATGCGTCATATGCCGGTTTTGCGGATAAACCACGTAAAACGGGTAGTGCGGCGGGCGCCACTTGTCGAGGATCTCCACCAGCGTGCCCGCTTCCAGCAGTGCGCCTGCTGAGTATCGAAACGTCTGTATTATTCCCATCCCGGCCACCGCTGCCGCAAGATGACCGTTGCTCTCGTTCACCCCGATATGATGCACAAGATTAATGTCGCGGGTCTCATTCTCATGGGTAAAGCGAAACGGCACGGCGCGCCCGGTTACCGGCGAAAGATAACTCACCAGCTTGTGACCATTGCGCAGCTCCTCCGGGTAGGCGGGGATGCCAAACTGTTTCAGGTAGCCCGGTGTGGCACAGGTGACCATCTCCGCATTGCCAATATGCCGGGCAATAAGCGAAGAGTCCTCCAGCGCGCCGCCGCGGATAACGCAGTCCACATTGCCGCTGATCAGATCCACCGGCCGGTCGGCCACGCCAAGATCGATACGGATAGCGGGGTAGCGGCGGATAAAGTCCGGCAGCGCAGGGATCAGCACGTCTCGCGCCGTTGAGCCGCCCACGTCAATGCGCAGGTGCCCCTGGGGCTGCTGTTTCGCCTGGCTGAAAGAGGTGTCGATCTCTTCGATATCAATCAGCACCCGACGGGCTTTGTCGTAATAGTCCTGGCCCTCTGGCGTCGCCGTCACCCGGCGGGTTGTGCGTTGCAGCAGCCGCACGTCCAGATGGGCCTCCAGCGCTTTCACCAGCTTGCTGAGGGTGGCGATGGGCATATTCAGAGAGTCCGCCGCCCGGGTAAAGCTGCCGGTTTCTACCACGCGCGTAAAGGCACGCATGGCCAGTAATTGATCCATAGAGAGGCGCTCCGCCACAGAGATTATTCCCACAGGGAAAAAGTGATTTCCATTTTTGCTAATTTTTCGCTAATGCCGCAAGGGTTACAGTGCTTCCACACCAACAATGTGGAAGGAAAAGCAAAATGAACACAGCATTAACAGGTAAAATTGCACTCGTCACCGGCGGCACCAGCGGCATTGGTCTGGCAACGGCAAAAGAGCTGCAAGCCCAGGGGGCGAAGGTCTATATCACCGGTCGCCGCCAGGCGGAGCTGGACAACGCCGTCGCCACCCTCGGCGGGCAGGTCACCGGCATTCGCGCCGACGCCTCCGTACTCGCCGATCTTGATACCGTTTATGCCCAAATCGCCGAACAGTCCGGGCGGCTGGATGTGCTGTTCGCGAACGCTGGCGGGGGCGATATGCTGCCTCTGGGGGCGATAACCGAAGAACACTTTGACCGCATTTTTGCCACCAATGTCCGCGGCGTACTGTTTACCGTTCAAAAAGCGCTGCCGCTGCTGGCCGACAAAGCATCGGTGATCCTGACCGGCTCCACGGTCTCCATTAAAGGCACCGCTAACTTCAGCGTCTATAGCGCCAGCAAGGCAGCGGTCAGAAACTTCGCCCGCTCCTGGGCGCTGGATTTGCAGGGGCGCGGCATTCGGGTGAACGTGGTCAGCCCGGGCCCGATTAAAACCCCTGGGCTGGGAGAACTGGTGCCAGAAGATCAGCGGCAGGGACTGTTTGATGCCTTAGCCGCCACGGTACCGATGGGGCGTATTGGCGAGCCGGAAGAGGTGGGTAAAGCGGTGGCGTTTCTCGCCTCCGATGCCGCCAGCTTTATCAACGCCGTCGAGCTGTTTGTGGACGGTGGGATGGCGCAAATCTGATACAAACCAGCCTACCTGAACGTGCCATGGACGGCATGCCTGGCTATGACAACAGGGATGTTTTCTCTCCTTTATTGCCTAAATAAACATTCACATTGATTATTTTTGAGCCGAATCGATCTTTTCTGGATATATCCTCGTAATACTATTAGTCCACGAATGTAATTTATGCTAAACAAGAGCTTAAAAGGCCTAACATTCGACCAGGAAAACTAGCTGTGCTGACGACTCTCATTTATAAAAGCCAGTTAAATCCATCCTGCCAATCATTATCTCTTATTTCACTTGTTGAGAAAGCCAGGCAGCGCAATTCCGCCCTGGACGTGACGGGCATTTTGTTGTTTAACGGCGCCGATTTCCTGCAGATCCTTGAAGGGCCAGAAGAGGTCCTTGAAAAACTGTTTTGTAAGATCCGCAGCGACAAGCGCCATCACAGCGTGGTGGAGCTGATGCGCGATTATGGCCCGCGCAGGCGCTTCGAAAATGTGGGCATGCTGCTCTTCGACCTGCTGGTGGATAGCCAAAAATCGGTGCTCTCATCGGTGCTGCGCTACAGCAAGCTGGACTCCTATCTGGCGGCGCAGGATCGGGTGTTTAAGTTTATTCAGTCGTTTATTACCCGGGAACAGCCCACCCGCGACGGAGCGGTTTTCCTGCCGGAAAGATGGAAACTGGCCCCGGAACACGCCCCGTTTGGGAAATGCATCAACGGGCCCATCGATAACCAGGTCTGCCAGTTTGCTCTGCAACCGATCATTGAACCCACCGAGGGGAAAATCTCTTCGCTGGAAGCGCTGATCCGCGGTAACGACGGGGGAAGCCCGGAACGCTTCTTTAGCGCCATTGATCAGGACAAAATGTACGAAGTGGACCTGCAGACCAAGGCGTATGCCTTTGCGCTGGCGGACAAAATTGGGATTGGCGATCATAAAATCGCCGTTAATCTGCTGCCGATGTCGCTGGTGAACGTCCCTGGCGCCGTCGATTTTCTGATGGACCAGATCCTCATCCACGGCCTGCAGCCGGAGCAGGTGGTCATTGAAGTTACCGAAAACGAAATGATCTCCGGATTTAACCAGTTTAACAGCGCCATTAAGCAGCTTCGGGCGGCAGGTATTGGCCTGGCGATCGATGATTTTGGCTCCGGGTATGCCGGGCTGTCGCTGTTAACCCGTTTCCAGCCGGATAAGCTCAAAATCGACCGTGAGATTGTTAGCGACATCCATTTGAGCGGCCCGAAGCAGGCCATTGTGAAGTCGATTATCAGCTGCTGCACCGACCTGGAAATTGCGCTGGTGGCCGAGGGCATCGAGAAGATCGAAGAGTGGTGCTGGCTGGAGTCGGCTGGCATTAAGCGTTTTCAGGGTTTTCTCTTCTCCCGGCCAAAATTAAACGGGGTAGGAGAGATCCACTGGCCGCAGTTTTCCAGCGCGCCTTTTCTGAGCGATTAAATATTCAGCAATAAGGATTGAGTAAATAGTTGAATATTTACAATGCTCCACAGGTTAAATTATTAGCAGTTATTTTGTAATGCAGTGATTTTAATAAATTAAATTGTTTTTCGGCTTTTTTATTAATAAATAACTTTAACTCAATGTTAATTTTGCGCTGCCGATAATACCTCAGACCGTATTGTTTCTGAGGTATTTATGTCATTAAAAAAGTCGTCTCTTACCATCCTGCTTGCCCTGCTGTTTTTCTTTGTCGCCAGTGCCGCTACCAACGTCTGGCTGGCCATTAAAAGCAACAACTCCCTGGATAACGTGAATAAAGAGATTCAGGTGGTGTTATCCATTATCGATCCCATTAACCACAGCCGTACCCTGCGCGTGCGGGTTATGGAGTATATGAAACAGGTGGAAAGTGGCGACACCACCGGTCTCGATGAGAAGCTGGCCTCCGTTAAGCTGGCTCTGACCAAAGCCGATGGCGCCTTCGCCGCCTTTAATGACGCCCCCCGCCTGGCGGACGAAGCGCCGCTGGTGAAAAACTATAATGACGGCTGGCTGGCCTACCGCGATCGTGGCCTGGTGCCGCTGATTGAGGCGGCCTCTGCCCATGACAAGGCAAAGTTTGATGCGCTGATCCCGCAGATTTCTGGCCTCGACCGTCAGTACGAAATTGTTCTCGATGAGGTGCTGTCGGTGCACCAGAAATACGCGAAACAGTTAAATGACGATGCGCGGTCGCAGTTTTCTTCCGGCTTAACCATCATTATCGCTTTTGCCGCCCTTTTTGTGGTGGTCATTGTTGGGGTAAGCGTCCTGATGAAGCGGTTTGTCTTCGCGCCGATTCATCTGGCCCGTGAGCACTGCAGCCAGATCGCCGCCGGTAAATTAACGGAAGCGGTCCCGCAGAAAACCGGATCGAACAATGAGATCGACCTGCTGATGGGCTCGATGGAGGAGATGCGTCTGGCCCTGCTGGATACGGTCTCTCAGGTACGTGCTGCCTGCCACACCGTTAACCACGCCTCGCAGGAGATTGCCTCCGGCAATATCGACCTGGCTTCCCGCACCGAGCAGCAGGCCGCAGCCCTGACGGAAACGGCTGCCAGCATGGAGCAACTGAGCGCGACGGTTGCCAATAATACCGAGAACGTCAACCAGGCAGGTAAGCTGGTGCAGGATGCGGTGAACAACGCCCGTACCGGGGAGGCCGTGACCCGCGAGGTGATCGACACCATGAACACCATCGCCGCTAACTCTAAGCGCATCGAAGATATCACCAGCGTCATTAACAGCATCGCTTTCCAGACCAATATTCTGGCGCTGAATGCTGCCGTTGAAGCGGCTCGCGCCGGTACGCAGGGGCGTGGATTTGCGGTGGTGGCGACTGAAGTGCGCACCCTGGCGCAGAAAAGCGCCGTGGCGGCGAAGGATATTGAGAACCTTATCGCCCAGTCGGTTTCCAGCGTGAAAAATGGTTCGCAGCTGGTGAATCGCTCGGGTGAAGTTATTCATGCCATCATCACCTCGGTGAACAAAGTCAACGCGCTGATGGAGCAGATTCAGGTGGCGTCCGAAGAGCAGAGCCGCGGCATTGGTCAGGTAGGACAGGCCGTGACCGAAATGGATGGCGTGACCCAGCAGAACGCCGCACTGGTGCAGGAGTCTGCGGCAGCAGCGGCTTCGCTGGAAGAGCAAGCCAGACACCTCACCCAAAGTATTGCCAGCTTCCGCCTCCCGGAACCAGCATAAGGCAATGTCTGATTGCCCGGCAGCGCTGCGCTTGCCGGGCATGCAGGTTTATCGTTCGTAAGCCGGGTAAGGCGCAGCCGCCGCCCGACAACACCCTGACCACACTTCTTCCTGCCGCTTCGTCGTGACCCATCTCACATTAATTTCCTGGTCTATGCTTGATGTGCATGCGCGGCGGATTGCCGCCGCACTTTCTCTTTTTCCCTCTGCGTAACGATAAACGTTAAGCACCCTGAGGAACACGGGTCAAACGAGGTGGTGGAATGACAGCTAAATCTATTACGTATTGGGGTTGTGAACACATTGATGCTAACACGGTTCGCTTCCATCTATGGGCCAGCGGTCAGGAGCAGGTCTCCCTGCGCCTCAACGACGAAACGCTGGCGATGCACCCGACCGGTGACGGCGGATTCGAACTGACGGTTGACTACGTCAAACCCGGTTCACCCTACAGTTATATTCTGGCAGACGGCACTGCGGTGCCGGATCCCGCCTCCCGCGCCCAGCAAGGGGATGTAAACGGTCCTTCGCTGGTGTGCGATCCCGACAGCTATGTCTGGCGTAACACCGAATGGCAGGGCCGACGCTGGGAAGAGAGCGTGGTCTATGAGCTGCACATCGGTACCTTTACTCCGGAAGGCACCTTCCGCGCGGCAGCCGATAAGCTACCGTATCTGGCCTCGCTGGGCATCACAATGATTGAACTGATGCCCGTATCGCAGGCCGGAGGTAATCGCAACTGGGGCTATGACGGGGTGTTGCTCTATGCCCCGCACAGCGCCTACGGTACGCCGGATGAGCTGAAAGCCTTTGTGGATGCCGCCCACGGCCTGGGGCTGTCGGTGGTGCTGGATATTGTGCTGAACCATTTTGGTCCGGAGGGGAACTACCTCCCACGCCTGTCGCCGGACTTTTTCCATCCGGAGCGAATGACCCCCTGGGGAAATGGCATCGCCTACGATGTGGCCCCCGTACGTCAGTTTATGATCGGCGTGCCGCTGTACTGGCTGGAGGAGTTCCGCTTCGACGGATTGCGCTTCGACGCCATCGATCACATTGCAGATTCGTCTGAAAAACATATCCTGGTGGAAATTGCTGAACGCATCCGGGCGCAGATAACCGATCGCCCGATCCATCTCACCACTGAAGACAACCGCAACATTATCTCGTTGCATCCTTACGGTGAGGATGGCTCCCCGTCGCTTTATACCGCCGAATGGAATGACGATCTGCACAATGCCATTCACGTCCTGGCCAGCGGGGAGACCCACGCCTGGTACCGGGACTTTGCGCATCAGCCGGAAAAATGGGTCGCCCGGGCGCTGGCGGAAGGGTTTGCCTATCAGGGCGAAATCACTCCCCGGGACCGGGAGCCACGCGGGGTTAAAAGCATCGACCAGCCGCCGGTGGCGTTTGTCGACTTTATCCAGAATCACGACCAGGTGGGTAACCGGGCGCAGGGGGATCGTCTGCTCTCCCTTATCGGGGAGGATCGCACCCGGGTGCTGCTGGCCGCGCTGCTGCTGTCGCCGCATATCCCGCTCATGTTTATGGGCGAGGAGTTCGGTGAAACCCGGCCATTCCTCTTCTTTACCGATTTTCACGGTGACCTGGCGCGGGCGGTACGGGAAGGACGGGCGAAGGAGTTCGCCGACCATGCCAGCCATCAGGAGGAGGGTGTGCCCGATCCGAATGCGCTGGAGACCTTTACACGATCGAAACTCGACTGGGACAAAGTTAACCAGCCGGAGGGGGAAAGCTGGCTCAGCTTTACTCGCCACCTGTTACAGCTGCGTCAGCAGGTGATTGTGCCGCTGCTGGCAACCGCCCGCAACGGTGGGGGCAAGGTGCTGGACCTGGCACCCGGCTGCGTGGCAGTCACCTGGACGTTTCCACGGGGAACCCTGTCGCTGGCGTTTAACGTCGGCGGCCATACGGAGGCGTTGCCCGATCTGCCGGGTGAAACCCTCTTAGCCTGGCCTGAGATCCATACCGAATTACGGCCCGACACCCTTATTGTCCGCTTTGCCCCTGGAGAACCAACCTGATGATCCCCACAGCGACCTGGCGTATCCAGTTTCGTAATGGCATGACGTTTGATCGTGCCGCCAGTCTGGTGCCTTATTTGCAACAACTTGGCATCAGCCATCTCTATGCCTCGCCGATTTTTACCGCGGCCCGCGATTCGACCCACGGCTATGACGTGACCGACGCCAATGAGATCGACCCGGCCATTGGTGGCCGCGCCGGATTTGAACGGCTGGTCAGCGCCCTGAAGGCGGCTGGCCTGGGGCTGATCCTTGATATCGTCCCGAACCATATGTCCACCTCGCTTGAAAACGCTTGGTGGCGCGATGTGATTGAACACGGCGAGAAGAGCCGCTATGCCCGTCACTTTGATATCGACTGGTCCCGTCGCCTGACGCTGCCGTTTCTGGGCGATGACTTTGACGTGGTACTGGCGAACGGGGAGATCAGCATTCAGCGCGATCCCAACACCGGTAAACCGACGCTGGCCGTTTATGACAACTTCTATCCGCTCACTCCGGAGAGCTGGATGGGACGCGAGGAAGAGGTTCTGAACCTGCGCGAGCCTGAGGCGATTGCACGCCTGCATGACCAGCAGCCGTGGCGACTTACCAGCTGGCGCGACGCCCCGCGGGATCTCTCCTGGCGGCGCTTCTTCGAGATCACCGGCCTGGTGGGGGTGCGCGTTGAAGACGACGCGGTCTTCGATGACAGCCATGCCCTGATCCTGGCCCTGGTGCGGTCGGGGGCGGTGGACGGGCTGCGCATCGATCATGTGGATGGTCTGGCCGACCCGCGCGCTTACCTGCAACGTCTGCGGCAGGAGGCGGGAGCCGATTGCTACATCACGGTAGAGAAGATCCTCAGTAAAGGGGAGAACCTCCCCGCAGACTGGCCGATCTCCGGCACGACCGGGTATGAATTCATCGCCTCACTCTCGGAAGTGTTGGTGGATGACGACAAAATCGACAGCCTGCGTCAGGCCTACGACGCGGTGGTGGGTAGCCCGGTGGACATGCACGCTGAACTGCGTGCGGCGCGCCTGCTGATGGTGGATCGCAATTTCGCCGGGGAGTTTTCCACGCTGCTGACGCTGGCCAAAAAACTGGCGCACGTGGAAAGCTTGGCGATTGATGAAGAGCTGCTGCGCCTGGCGCTGCGGGAGCTGCTGGTGGCCTTCCCGGTCTATCGCACCTATGGCACCGCGCAGGGGATGTCCAGTGCGGATATCCGGCTGCTACAAAACGTGCTGACCCACGTCAGCGCCGACCCGGACGCGCTCACGCTGTTGACCCGTATCCTGACCGGCGAAGTCAGCGATGAGGCCCGCGATACCGCCAGCCAGTTCCGCACCCGTTTCCAGCAGCTGACCGGGCCGCTGATGGCGAAATCCGTAGAGGACACGCTGTTTTTCCGTCAGCACATGGATCTGGCGCTTAACGAAGTCGGGGCCGAACCGGTGCCGCGCGCCTTCTCGCTGACGCGTTTCCATACCGAAATGACGGCGCGGCGTGAGCGCCAGCCGGATGCGCTCTCGGGCACCTCAACCCACGACACCAAGCGCGGGGAAGATGCCCGCGCCCGGCTCTATACCCTGACCGAAGCGCCGCAGGTATGGGCCGAGTGCGTGGCCCGCTGGCAGCAACTCAACCAGACCCATGTCCGCTTTCTGAACGATGGCACGGCGCCGCGAGCCGCTGACACCTGGATGTTATATCAGGCGCTGGCGGGGGTCTGGCCACCTGGACTCGATCCCCAGGATGCGGCGGGTCTGAACGCGCTGGAAGCGCGCTTCCTGGCCTTTGTGGAGAAAGCGCTGCGCGAGGCCAAGCTGCGCACCGACTGGGTAGACAGCAACGAAGCCTATGAGACGGTGGTGCTGGAGTATGCCCGCCATCTGCTCTCGCCGGAAAATCAGGATTTTCTGCGCGACTTCAGCACCTCGTTACGCCCGTTTATCCGCGCCGGGCTGGTAAACAGCCTGAGCCAGACGGTGATCAAACTGACCGCCCCGGGCGTGCCGGATGTTTATCAGGGCAGCGAGGGGCTCAACTTTAGCCTCGTCGACCCCGATAACCGCCGCGAGCCGGATTTCGCGCAGCTCAGCCAGCAGCTCAACAGCGCTGATGTATATACCGCCTCCCGTGAGGCGAGCTGGCTCGACGGCCAGCTTAAGGTGTATGTCACCAGCACGCTGCTGAATCTGCGCCAGCGTAAACCGGCGCTGTTCCGCTTGGGCAGCTATGTCGCGTTGCTGACCCGGGGGGAAAGGGCGGACAAAGCTATCGCCTTTGCCCGCGTGGATGACGACGACGTCTTGATCGTGGTGGCTCCACGTCTGGCGTTTGCCAGCGCCGCACAGACGTTTCCACTGACCGGCGCGGCACTGTGGGGCGATACGGAGGTTGTCTTGCCTGCTGAACTGGCCGGGCGTCGCTATCAGGACTGTTTCAGCGGTGAAATCGTTATACCGGGCGAAAGCCTGAAGTTACATGATGCACAGGATTGCTGGCGGGTGTTACTGGCCTGCGGCTAATAATGATGGTTCGAGGGAGAGATGTTATGGCAAATAATAAGATCTATCAGATTGAGGCGGGGCAGAGTTACCCGCTCGGCGCAAACTACGACGACAAAGGCGTCAATTTTGCGCTCTTTTCGGCCTGTGCCGAACGCGTTGAGCTATGTCTGTTTGATCCGACGGGCCAGCATGAAATTGCCCGTCTGGAGCTACCGGAATACACCCATGAAGTGTGGCACGGCTACGTTCCGGATCTGCAGCCGGGCGCGCTGTATGGCTATCGTGTGTATGGTCCTTACGATCCCGAAAACGGCCACCGCTTTAACCCGCATAAACTGCTGCTCGACCCCTATGCCCGGGCGTTAACCGGCGAGCTTAACTGGAACGCCGCCCATTTTGGCTATGAGCTGGGGCATGACGATCTCGATCTCAGCTTTGATACCCGGGACAGCGCGCCGTTTACCCCGAAATGCCGGGTTATCGACCCCCGGGTGTTCGACGCACAGGACCCGCATCGCCCGGCGGTGCCGTGGTCTGAAACTATTCTTTATGAAACCCACGTGAAGGGCTTTACCCAGCTTCACCCGGCCGTTCCGCCTGAGCTGCGCGGCACCTTTGAAGGGATGGGGCATAAAGCGATTGTGGATTACATCAAAAGCCTCGGCATCACCTCGGTGGAGCTGCTGCCGGTGCATGCCTTCCCGGACGATCAACATCTGCTGGACAGGGGACTGAAAAACTTCTGGGGGTATAACACCCTGAACTTCTTCTCCCCGGCGTCGCGCTATTACGGTCCGAACGGCATCCAGGGATTCCGCGATATGGTGCGCGCCTTCCACGATGCGGGTATCGAAGTGATCCTGGATGTGGTCTATAACCACACCGCCGAGGGCAACGAGCTGGGCCCGACACTCTCTTTCAAGGGGATCGACAACTTTTCCTACTACCGGACCATTGCAGGCCAGCACCGTTACTATGTGAATGACACGGGTACTGGCAACACGGTGAATACCTCCCATCCCCGTGTGCTGCAGATGATCATGGACTCCCTGCGCTACTGGGCCGAATCGATGCATATTGACGGTTTCCGCTTTGACCTCGGTACTATTCTGGGTCGCGAGCCGGAAGGGTTCGACCAGCGCGGGGGCTTTTTCGATGCCATGATGCAGGATCCGCTGCTCTCCCGGCTGAAGCTGATTGGTGAGCCGTGGGATATCGGCCCTGGCGGGTATCAGGTGGGGGGCTTCCCACCCGGCTGGGGCGAGTGGAATGACAAATATCGCGATACCGTGCGCGAATACTGGCGCGGGGATAACGTCTCCTCGGACTTTGCCGCGCGCCTGCTCGGTTCCGGCGATCTCTACGACCAACGCGGGCGCCGTCCGTGGGCGAGCATCAACTTTATCACTGCCCATGACGGTTTTACCCTGAACGACCTGGTCTCTTACAACGAGAAGCACAACGAGGCAAACGGCGAAGATAATAACGACGGCCACAATGATAACCGGTCATCGAATTATGGCGCCGAAGGGCCTACCGAAGACGAGCAGATTAACGCCCTGCGCGAACAGCAGAAACGCAACTTCCTCACCACGCTGCTCTTTTCGCACGGCACGCCGATGCTGCTGGCAGGGGATGAGTTTGGCCGCAGCCAGATGGGGAACAACAACGGCTACTGTCAGGACAGCGAGATCAGCTGGGTGCACTGGGAAGATCTGCCGGAAAGCGCCGAGATGCTGCGTAATTTTACCCGGCATCTAATTGAGCTGCGTACCCGCCAGCCGCTGTTACGCCGCGAGAGCTGGCGTGATGGGATGGAGATCCTGTGGTACAACGCGGGTGGCGGCCTGCAACTGCCAGAGCACTGGGATGAAGGCACCACCCTTGGGCTCTATCTGACCCGGGCCGATTTAGAGGCAGAAAACGGGATTTGGCAGGAAGTGCTGCTGCTGATCAATCCTTACGAGGCTGCGGTACCGTTCCGTATTCCGGATTGCGGCGAGGGTGGTTGGGTGCTGGAGCTAAGTACGGTGCAGGATGACAACCTGGGCCAGGCTATCACCCCGGATACTGACTTCCCGCTGGCGGGCCGCAGTATCGTGCTGTTGCGTCGACCTTAACGGTTAGCCCGGGCTCTCTCCCAGGGGCTGGAGGTATCGTCGTCGGCTTTGGCCGGCGCGGTATCTTCCAGCGAATCCAGATAGAGGGCCTCGACTTCAGCGCGAGCCCAGGGCGTGCGGCGCAAAAATTTGAGGCTGGATTTGACGCTGGGGTCGCTGTTAAAGCAGTTGATTTTAATCAGCTTGCCCAGCTGCGCCCAGCCATAGCGCGCCACGAGGGCGTTAACCATCATCTCAAGGGTGACGCCGTGCAGCGGATCTCTGGAAGGGTGAGCGGTCATATGCATCCGGTTATTATTAAAGGTCTGAAAGCGGGGAAGGGTACAAGAAAAGCCGGAAGCCAGCAACGTTACCTGTCGACATTACAGGCCGAATATTGCCTCAATCTCACTGGAATTTATGCCAGTAAAAACTAGAGCAATAATGTGAAGAGATAAACCCTTATTGCCATTACCTGATTTGCGGTCCCCCAAAATGTAAGGAGTTGATCGCAGGGTGCTAAATGGATAGCTTGCATCAGCCATCGTGAAGGCAAGCGCAGTGCCCCCGGCATTATGTTCCGGTGCGCTTAAGAGGATTTTTATGACTGCAGTTGATGAATTAAAGGTGAAGTATCCAGGTGCGACTGTCTGGCAGATGGGTGACAGTCCAGCACTGGCCAGCGAGCTTGCAGACTTGATCAGAAGGGGGATAAAAACAGCCACCTGTGGCTCCCTTGCCTCTTATCAGCAAGAAGGCGCGAGCTCCACCATTGGCGGTTACATCATCATCCTGGATGGGCAAGCGCGACCTGCCTGCGTTGTCAGGCTGGTTTCAGCGCGTCTGGTGCGTTTTTGTGATGTCAGCGCTGAGTTTGCCCGCAAAGAAGGCGAAGGCGATCTTAGCCTTGCGTACTGGCGCAAAGAACATCAGCGCTTCTTTACGCAGGAAGGCTCTTTTTCGGAGGATATGGAGCTTGTTGCAGAAGAGTTTGAGGTTGTTCGTCTAACGTGAAACCGCTACAACAGTAGCGGTCACGCGTCTATCCTCATCACGATCCCCAGCGCGTCCGCAAATACCGTACCGCATCCTGCGCCTGGGGCTGATTCAGATTGTCCTCGCGGAACAAAATCGTGCCGTCGATGTTCGGCTCAGATTCATTCAAATCAAGCTGTTTTTTCAGCTCCGGCACGCCGCCTTTCACCGTCCAGTCGGGCTCTTTGCTCGAGGGTTCGCCCACTTTATAGAGCGCCACGCCAATATAGAGGCGTGTATTGGTCGGTTTCACCACATCGGCCCACCACTTAGCCAGCACGTCATAGCGTGCCGCATCCCGGGCAAAAGGCCAGTAGAGTTGGGGCGCGATGTAATCCAGCAGGCCCTGTTGCACCCAGCGACGGGTATCGGCGAAAGACTCGTCGTAAGCCGCCGCACCCCGGGTATCGGACCCGGCCGGGTCGTGGGAGCGGTTACGCCATACGCCTGCCGGACTGACGCCAAACTCCACGTTCGGGTTTAGCTGTTTAATGGTCCGCGACACCTGGGTAATCAGCTGCTGGGTGTTGTTGCGCCGCCAGTCGGCTTTTGAGTCAAAGTCCTGACCGTACTGGCGATAGGTCTGGCTGTCGTTCAGCTTCGAGCCTGCGGACTCGGCATAGAAGTAGTCATCAAACTGCACCCCATCCACCGGATAGCGCGACACCACTTCCGCCACAATGCTGGTGATCCAGTCCCGGACTTCCGGGATGCCGGGGTCGAGAACAAAGCGATCCCCCGCGGTGCGGATCCACTCCCGATGCAGGACATAGACGCTGGGCGGATTCAGCTTCAGGGTTCGGTTCAGCTCGGCGACCGTACCCGGGCGGATATTGGTCGAGACGCGGTAAGGGTTAAACCAAGCATGCACTTTCATCCCGCGTTTGTGGGCTTCATCCAGCATAAACTGCAGCGGATCGTAACCGGGGTCTTCTCCTATATTGCCGGTCAGCATATCGGACCACGGCAATATTTTAGAGGGCCACAGAGCCGTGCCGTCCGGTTTCACCTGGAAAAAAACGGTGTTGATCCCGAGGCTTTTCAGGTTATCCAGCTTATCGGTCAGGGCCTTTTGCTGCATGGCGTTCCGCGCCGGTGCGCCGCGGCCATTCACTGACGCCTGAGGCGGCCAGTCGAGGCGGGAGACGGTTGCCAGCCAGACGCCGCGCACCGGCTCGTGGCGCGCGCTTTTATCGGGCAGGGGCTGTTTCGCGACCGGCGGTAGCGGCGTTACCAGAGATTTGGGTGGAGTTGAGCTGCAACTGACCAGTATAAGCGCGGCGATGAGCGCGCCGGAGCGCTTAAGGTGAGTGGCAAGCTGAGAACGACGTGAACAGGCGATGATAAGCTCCAGTTATACGAATGTCGCCGGGTACGTTTATTGTCGTTCTATTCGGAGGGAAGTCAATGCTGTGACCCTGCTGTCTGTCCCCCTGGGTTCCAATTGTTCAGCGAAAAATGTGTTAGGGTTCAGTTGACTATGGCGTCCTTCTGTTGTCTGCAAGGTTGACCCATTTGTTACCAGGGGTATTATTTGTTCGTGTAAGTATTTTATTCTTGCTGCTTAGCAATGCGCCAAACAGCCGAACGATCACCTCCTACTCAGGTATTTCAACAGCAGATGCAGGCACAACACATTTTTCAGTTCTGGAAAGCGGTAGAGGCGCTTACGCCTCAGAAACTCGACAAAGATAATCCCGACGATCTGTTCCGGCCAGCTTATAAAGTTGCGCAAGGTGGCAATCTCCCCTGGCGCGATACCAGACACACCGATAAACCTCTTAAGGATGACAAAGTCTGGCTCTATACCGCGCAATGCGGTGTTTATGATGCCACGGCGCTTTCTCAGCAACTGGAAGAGAAGATTGGCGCGCATGATGATGTCGTTGAAGAGAGGGGACGAGTCAACAGTCGGCTTTTTGATATTAGCTTCAATGAGCAGGGCATACCGCTTTATCAGACATTTATGCTGTCGCTCTCCGCATGGGCTGCCGGTCAAATCCTGCACCATAAGGACGGCGTGGCGGCGCTTGAGAACAACGTTCCCGTAGACTTTTCCGACTTACCTCCGCCAGGTGACACCCTTCCTCTTGTTGACTGTGGGTTCGCCGGTTTCGATGCCTTAACCCTGCGTCTTATGCAATGGATAGCCGATGAAGCCGCGCTTTTAGAGGCTAACGGGAACAGCCCGGATATCGACTGGATCCAGAAGCTGGTGGCGCTGGTGGTTGATAAAACGCTTTTCCCGCACTCAACCTTAGAATCTGAGTTTGTCTGTCTTGTGAAATGTATCCAGGTTAAGGCACCGAAGCCCGCCGGGGAGGAGCCAACACCGGATAACAAAGATAAAGAAAAGAAGGTTGATCCCGTACAGGATGGTTTATTAAACAGTTTTTATATCAGCGAGCTGCGTAATCTTGGTCACGCCTGGCAGCAAAACGATGCAGGACCGGGATTCGTTGAGTATATGCGTGCTGTCTCTGAACCTGACAGAGCGCGTATCGATCTACGCTCACCCGAAGGTTTACGGCTCGCCTTTCAGCGATTGCTTCCCACGCAACCGCCTGCGGGCGCCTGGCCTTCGCCTTATCCTCTGGCATTCAGCCAACAGTTAGCGGTTAACGAGATCTGGCGTCGCCACGCCGATCAAGCCGGTATCTTTGCCGTGAATGGTCCTCCCGGGACAGGGAAAACCACCTTATTACGGGATGTGGTTGCCGCGGTGGTGACGCAACGGGCCGGGAGTTTGATTCGCCATGAAGATGAGGTCTTCGCGGGCAAAAATATGCTGATTCTTGGGGACGACAGATACCCTTACTATCCTCTGCATCCTGCAATAAAGGGGTCTTCTATTGTCGTTGCCTCCGCAAATAACGGCGCGGTGGAAAATATCTCGCTTGAACTGCCCGGCGCAGACGCCGTGCCGGAAAGCGTGCATCGCGAAAGTGATTATTTTGCCGATCTGGTTTCTGAACTTATCGGTAAGCCGGGTTGGGGTTTGCTGGCGGCCAGACTGGGCAACAAAGGCAACAGGAACACTTTTATGAAGGTGTTCTGGTGGAGAAAACCGGAAGAGAATAAGGATACGCCGTTATTGCCTCCGGACAGGTTCACGCCTCAGCGGGGAGAAGGGCTGGCTTACCATCTCAGACTGATAAAAGCCGGGAAAAGAAAACCGGCCATCTCCTGGGATAAGGCGAAATTGAATTTTAAACAGGCGCAGGAGCGGGAAGAGGCAATACGTCAGCAGCTTATCGACTACGCAACGTTGGATAAGCAGATCGATGAGATTCATCAGCGCATTCTGGAAAAGCGCGACGCCCGGACGCTGACGGCAGCCCATCTGACTCAGGCTCAGGAGACGCAGGCGAAGATCCAGGTTGAAAAAATCGAGCATCAGGCCCATTACGCTGAATGGAGCGGGCAGCTTGAGGCCGCCGGCAAGCGCCTGGAACAGCATGGTTCCCATAAGCCCACATTTCTGGACTGGATCTCCACATGGGGACGCGCCCATCGTGAGTGGCGTGAGCGTTATCATCGTTTAACCCAGGAGAGCGATCACCTTCGCGCAAAGATGGGGATATACCAGACAGAACGGGATGCCCTCGAACGCAAAGAGAAGGAGGCAGAGAAGAGCGTTACGGACCAGACGCGGCAGTTGCAGGAGTTTGATCGTGCTCTGAGCGAGATGCACCTGGAGCTTATCTCAACGCAAGCGCGGTCAGAGCAGGCAAAATCGGCACTGGGTGATGTCTGGCCCGATCCCCATGCCAGCGATGAGGTGCGGGAGAAGTCCGCACCCTGGGCGGACGGCGCGTGGCAAAAAGCCAGACAGGCGTTGTTCCTGGCCGCCCTGGATGTTCACAGGGCCTTTATTGAGCATCATCCGGAGCCGTTCATCAGCAATATCAATCTGGTGAGTAACTGGCTACAAGGCAAGAATTTGTCCGAGGAGCAGGCTGAGCTGGCGCTTAATTCCCTGACGCTTGTCGTTCCCGTCATTTCAACGACCTTTGCTTCCGTCCCGCGCATGTTTAAACGGATTGGCAGGGAAGCGATTGGCTGGTTGCTTATCGATGAAGCGGGGCAGGCGTTACCCCAGCAGGCCGCAGGCGCCATCTGGCGTGCAGCCCGAACGGTTGTCGTAGGGGATCCAAAACAGCTGGAACCGGTTAGCGGGATCGCTAAAGTCGTGGAAGGGGCGCTGGCGCAGCATTATGGCGTTTCAGCGTGCTGGTGGCCGGGGATGGTGTCGGCGCAAATCCTGGCCGATCACACGATGGATCTGGGCACGCTTTTGCCTGACCCGGATAATGGGCAGGTCTGGGTTGGCTGTCCGCTTCGCGTTCATCGCCGCTGTGACGATCCGATGTTCACCGTCAGTAATGCGGTTGCTTATGACGGTCTCATGGTTCATGGGAAAAAGGCGGTATCCTTGCCCTTGCCGGAAAGTTGCTGGATTGATGTCGAAGGCAAGGCATGTGAAGGGAACTGGATTGCAGAGGAAGGTGAAGCGGTCAGAACGTTGTTATCGGGCCTGCGGGATAGTCATGGCATAAAGCCAGACAATATTTTCCTGGTTTCACCGTTCAAAGATTGTGCGCAGAAGTTATCCCAGCTGGCGTCTGAACTAGGGTTTGACACTCAAAAGACCGGCACAGTGCATACCACCCAGGGTAAAGAGGCCAGTATTGTGATATTTGTCCTTGGGGGAAATGTTCAGCGGCCCGGCGCTAAATCATGGGCGGCCAGCCGACCTAATCTGCTCAATGTTGCAGTCAGCCGGGCGAAACAACGCTTGTACGTCATCGGTAATCGTGCGGAGTGGCAGAAACAGCGCTACTTCTCCACGCTTGCGAACGGTTTACCCACTGAGTAAACGGAAAGAGGGCACATCTCGTGCCCTCTGGTTACGTTTCGTGACACTGTCACCACTATGAAACAGAGTGGCGATACGCAGACTGGCGAACCTTCTCAACTGCCGCCTTTCCGGCGATAAACGCATGGTCCGAATTGTAGTATTCCCACTCGCTGTAACGTCCGGCCAGCGTGATGCCGTGCAGCAACAGCCATTTTCTGATCATCTCAACGTTCTCTTTACGCTGCTGGTCATAGATGACATAGGCGTAAGGGATATCGATTTGGTTACTGGTGAGGATCTCATCGGTTTCCGAGATGATCCCAACCTCGATGCACTCCTGAATACATCTGTCGATCAGCGCCTGGCCGTCAGCGGGCAGTGGTTTGTCCGGGGAGTAGCTTATCTCACAGGTGAGGCCGCACGCACCCGGCGGACTGCAGAACGGGCTGGCGTTGCCCTGCACGAAAATACGGTGGAATACGGTTTTGCCAGCGTAGTAGATCCAGTGTTTATCCGTCAGGGTGTCGCGATTAACGCCCAGATTGACGCAGCGGACGGAGACATGGCGCAGGCCTTTTGCGGCTTTACGAATTTCTGGCGGTACTTCGTCACCCATCAGACGTATAAGCTCCGGCAGCACCAGCGTGCTGATCATCTGCTCATAGCGGTACTGTCTGCCGTCAGAGAGCACGACAATATGCTGATTGACGTAGATTTTGCTGACCTCGGCGCCGGTCTCAATGCGGCCCTTTATGTGCGGCACAAAGCCGGACATCAGCGCCTGAAAACCGCCTTTCAGGGGGTAGCCGAATCGCGCGTTGGGTCCCATAGGCTTCGCCGTTTCGCCCAGCGCGCCTTCGATGATCTGGTCCAGATCGGGCAAGGGGACGCGCCCACCCAGCCATGAGGTTTCCATCTCTGAGAGTGGCACCGTCCATAATTTTTTATTGTAGGGAATAGCAAAATGACGGGCGATCCCTTTGCCCCATGTTTCATAGATGAAGGCTTCAAAACTGCCTTCCGGCGGTACGTTCTGGCCTGTGCTGGTGTAGTCCGGCACCGCGCCATCGGCACAGCAGTCATGATGATGGCGGCGATGCGTCTCGGCATTATTCCCACAGGTCGAGGCCATGCTTTTCACCTCTGACCCGGTACCGTAACGCGCCTCGATGGCACCCAGAATACACTCTTTGATCACCGGGGCTGGCAAGCCGTAAAGCGATCCCTGGAAGGGATAGCGGGTATAGACGCCGTCGGTATAGACCCAGGCTTCGCGGATCTGCCAGTGGATATTGTCACCCAGTAAGATGTTGTATAACGCCAGCACCTCTTCATCGGCGGAAAACATAATGTGTCCCGCATAATCGAAGGTAAATCCTTTGTCCTGAACCGAGCGGCACAAGCCTCCCACCGTCTCATTACGCTCCAGTAAGGTTGCCCCTTCGCCAAAGTGATAGGCTGCGCTCAGGCCAGTTGGCCCGGCGCCCAGAATTAAGCATGGCTCTACTTCTGAACCCGTTCTGGCAGGGGGGATCAGGCGTAAAACTGCCTGAAGTGAAACATCCTCGCCTCCAGCATCCGTTGTAGCCGTCTCCTGCGCCTGATGACGAGAGAGCGCCTGCCCAATCAGCTCATGCATTTTTTGCACGGTTGTGTCCCAGGAGGTACTGGCGACGATGTTTTGCATGATCTGCCGCTGCGAAGCGCGCTCTTCCTCAGACAATGCCAGCGCCTCTTCGCAAGCGGCGACAAAGGCGGCATGATCCCTGGCAACCGCCACGACGTGGCCATAGGGTTTTTCAACATCAGCGATGGCGGTACTCACCACAGGAAGCTGCGCGGCCATGTACTCCAGCACTTTCGTCGGACTGATAAAGCGAGTGGATTCATTCAGCGCAAACGGCATCAGGCAGACGTCCCACCCGGCAAGGAAATGGGGCAGGGCCTGATAAGGCTGCATGCCGGGGTAATGGATATTGCTTCGTTGCGGCAGGGTTGACGGGTCTATCTTCACGACCGGACCAACCATCACGATTTGCCACTCCGGGTGCGCATCGGCAAGGGCGGCGATCAGCGACAAATCCATGCGTTCATCGATTACGCCGTAATAGCCCAGGCGCGGATGCGGAATAGCGTCCTGCAGAGGATGGTGATTTGCCCGATCCAGCGCCTGTTCAAAATGCACCGCATCCACGCTACTGGCAAAGCAGTGAATGTTCGGGTGGCGTCCTTTTCTTGCCGCATACAGGCTTGGCCCGCCGGTAAAGACAATATCCGCCCGCGTCAGCAGGGCTGACTCTCGTTGCAAGAGTTGGCGGGGTGCTTTTTCAAAGGCGGCGAGTTCATCCATGCAGTCATACACCACGACGGCGGGGGTAAAGACCTTCAGCAGAGGGAGGGCCATCGGCGTGTAGAACCAGACGACCGGGGTCTCATCCTCTTCGCGTATCTCTGCCAGCAGTGTTTCCAGCCAGGCGATCTGTCCGTCATGGAAACCCGGCTCTGTTGACGGTGTCTGTGGTTGGATGACCGTCACATTCGGCGCGGGTTGGGAAATCTTCAGCTCAGGTTTTCCAACGGAATGCAGCGGCTCTTCGATAAAGACGATCTGGTAGTGCTGAGCAAGCCGTGTCATCAGATGTTGCGGGCGCTGAAAAACAAAATCCCAGCGCAGGTGACTAAAAACATAGATTTTTTTCATGCCTGATACCTCTGTGCTGGTGCAGGTAGTGACGCCAGTTAGTTGGTGAAAGTGTTCCAGCCGGGTCTGGACATGTTTAAGAGTCCGGGCGTAAACGGCATTCAACTCTCGCTCTTTGTCGGGCCTCACGTCCCATAAGCCAGAGTGGTGCCAGTTTGCGTTATTCTCCCAGTCGGGGCGGTCGATAATCGGGTAAAGACAAATGCCTGCCAGCTCTACGCCTGCCAGCTGCGCCTGAGCCACCTCTGAGACGACATCGTTAATCCAGGCGCCGCGCCCGCTACCCACATGGCTGGTTTCGGCAAGCAGAATAGGGCGGCGATAACGTTCCCAGGTCTCCTGCAACATTTCGTGCAATCGCCGTCGCCGACCGTCACCCAAGTGCCACGGCAGGCGCTGGTTATTGCCCATCATCCACTGATTGTCGTGGTAGTAATTGGCGCCTATCAGATCCAGATAGCGCGGATGGCCACCCAGCTCAGGCTCATGCCTGCCCGTCAGCATGTCCCACGCCTGAAACTGCGCGGTACGAAACGCTTCGGTTTGCTCAATGTTTGCAGGGTCGTCATCCGGTGAAATCAGATGGATTAACGGGTCGCAATGTAAAATTCGCGCTCTGGGATCGGCCGCCAGAATGGCGTTGCAGGCGGCTATGGCAGCACGAACAAGTTGTCGTTTGACCAGCTCGCTTTCGCCCACGCCCGGCGGGGAGGTGGGAAACAATCCTTCCGCAATGCCCCAGGCGGTGAATGAGATTTCGTTGATGGGAGAGTAGACCGGCGGCTCCTCATACCAGGGGCGCAAAAACGCGGCCAGCGAGCCACACAGATGAGCGAAGCGAGAGACAAATTCCGGTGAGAAAAAATCGAGATTAGCGGGAAAGCCGTAATGACAGATCGTCCAGCAAATCTGGATACCGTTCTCTTTTGCCGACATCATTTTTTTAGCGACGGTGGTAAAGTCGTAACTGCCTGATTTATCAACAAGACGCCAGCCGACGCTCTCTCTTACCGTGTGCATATTGAAGGGCTTAAGCGCGCGGTAATCCTCGGCATACCGTACGTCATGCGCCGTTGCGTTATCCATTGAAAGGGGATGACCCGCCCGGGTGATAAAATCAGCGCCTTCGAATCCTGCCTGCCAGAATGACCTGAATATCGCCATATACATTGCTCCCTTATGGGCATTTTTATATATACATAGCCAGTATGTTTAAATTTGTTGGCCTTTTTTAATTACCCATACCTATGGCGAAAAATACATCCGCGGAAAATTTCGAGTATTATTTTTCGTAAAGCATTCAACCATAACCATCCTCTCCAAATAATTTTCAACCAGTAAAACAGGGCAACAGGAATACCCCGGAGTTCACCCGTTATATGTTGACGTCCTGGTCTTCAATGAGAAAAAATCACTGTCTTATTCATCAATGATAGCCTGACTTCCTGGCGCTACGCGGCGTTTTTCAGCAGGATCCGGCTTCGCCTGTTAAAAAGATGAATAAAATCATTGGTTGCTGGTGGTTCTTTTTTTATTGGATGCGTTTCGGTTAAACGATAATAATGCTTAACCGGGTTTTTAAATAACCATTCCCCGTTTCGTTAGTTTGCTGGACTGTCGTCTTCATGAGGTCTGTCTTTTTCTGGCACTTTTGTCTTAGAGGCAATGGCCTATTAATGATTGATTCAGATATTTAATTCCGATGGCTTTTCGCTCTTGAGAATATAAAGCATGGAGTATTAGTTTTCTCTCATACCGGGATATTGTGAACACCTTTTAATAGTTACAACATACAATGTACCTTCATAATCAAACGTACCTAAACATCGTGCCCTGAACAGTCGCTTAACAGAAAAGTAGGGTGGGCTGCCCCTTTTTATCCCTTGCAGGGGATAAATTGAATTTAACCGCTATAGGGGTTATTCTTGTTTTATCCCCTATAGGGGATTTTTCTAAAATATCCTCTATGAGGGGTAAGCATGAAAGTAACAACGGCAGGCGCACTGGCACAGGCAGTCAGAGATCAGCGTAAGGTCAATAAGTTAACGCAATCGGAGACCGCTGAACAGGTTGGCATTAAACAAACTACGGTATCGGATTTCGAGAACAAACCTGAATCCACCAAGCTGGAAACCCTGTTCAAAATTCTCGCGGCGCTGGATCTGGAACTCCATGTGGTGAAAAGAGGGTCGACGCTGCCCGATAACCCCAGCTGGGCAAAGGAGTGGTAAAAAGCGCAGATCCTGTTCTGGATGCTGGCCTCAATTGATGGTCACGGTAAGAATTTCAGTCTGTTTATCGAAGCGGACTCGCACGGAGGCTGATGAAAGAGATGGCCGACCGCACGGATGAAGTAATCGCCACCGTCAGAGCGGAATTACCGGCGGATTTTCCGGAACAGATAAGCGGGGCGATTTTCCGCGGTCTGGCAAGCCAGGCGGCGAGAATAATCCGCTTCGATTAAATCGGTACAAAAATTGGTAGGGTAGTACACGCCATTTGTAATTGTTAATGATATTTATTTTCATTATCATTTTTCTTTACGTAAGCAACTGTAAAGAAAAATGACATGTATATTCCCTCTGCCCTAATACAACAAACCCTGTGCGCCGTCGCCATTTCCCTGGCAATGCACTCTGGCGCTGCACTCGCTGAAACCTTTACCGAGAAAGATTTCGTCACCCAGTCACTTGGGCACGGCGTGTACGAGCTGGCTTACGATAAGGGTCAGCAGGCCCTTTATGCTGCGTCAGCACCTTCCTTTGATAAAGACAAAACGGACGGGCTGGTCTTTAAGCTGGCGGCGCAGACGCTGCAAATTGAAGCGAAGATCCCCACGGAACGTCGCACATTCGCCGTCGCGCTGGACGAAGAAAATCATCGCCTTTATCTGGGTAATTCGCTGGAAGGGTCGGTCACGCTGCTCGATACCCGTACTGATAAAGCCATTAAAACAATTCAGCTAAGCGACACGTCAGATCCAGAAAATCGCGTGCACGTGCGTGAAGTGGTGCTGGATAAGAAGCATCAGCGTCTTTATGTCTCGGGGATAGGGCGTAAGGATAAAGGATTACTCTGGGTTGTGGATACCGAGAAGCAGGCACTGGCCCAAACCCTTGAAAAACTTGAGCCGGTCGGGTTTGCAGTAGATGAAGCGGGCGACAAAGTGTATGTCGTGTCGGGTGTCGGGGAGCTGATCTCGCTGGATGCTAAAACATCGAAGCTGCTCAGCCGCGTGAAGGTCGATCCTGCCGATCCGGAGCACTATTTCCTGAATATTGCGCTAAACAGTGCCAAAGGGGTGGGGTATATCGCCGACACCAACACCAAAGATGTGCTGGTTGTGCAGTTGGACACCGGCAAGCTGCTTCATCGTGTACCGACTCCTAATTCCGTTGGCGTGCTGTATAACCCGGCGCGTGAAGAGGTCTACGTCACCCATCGTAACGATCGCCAGATTAGCGTGATCGATGCAAACACTTATCACCTGAATCACACCATTAAAACCACGGCGATGCCAAACAGCCTGGTGCTGTCTGCCGATGCCAGCACGCTCTATGCCAGCGTCAAGCAGGATGAGAAAGCTCACAAAGCTGACTACGTGCTCAAGATTGATTTAACCCAGCTCTAAGGATCCTGTTGTGATAAAGCAGACACGCATGGCCGTGGCGGTTTCGCTCGCCCTGGCAAACCTTCCTGCGGCCGTTTTCGCCGCGGAATCCACCGCCGTTAACGAAGATGAGCTGGTCGTGACCGCGACCGGCTTCAGCCAGGAACGTCGCGAGGCACCAGCAACCATCTCGGTGGTGAATGAAAAGGAGCTGAACACCCGCTCTAACCAGAACGTCACCGAAGCCCTGCGCGAGATGCCGGGTCTCCTGGTGGGTAACGGCCACGGCAGCCTGGCGACTGGCGATGTCCAGATGCGCGGGATGGACTCCACCTATACCTCCTACATGGTGAACGGCATCAAACAGGCCACCCGCGAATCCCGCCCGTACGGCCACCATATCGGTACCGAGGCCGCCTTTATGCCACCGCTGGCCGCCATCGAGCGCATCGAAGTGATCCGCGGGCCGATGTCATCCCTGTATGGTTCTGACGCCATCGGCGGCGTGGTCAACGTCATCACTAAAAAAGCGTACAACCTGGAGAAGTGGACAGGCGTTCTGGAGGATAACTACTTCCTGCAGGAGAAGAGCGAGTACGGCAACACCAACCAGACCAATGCCTTTGTGATGGGCCCGGTGATCCCCGGTAAACTGGGGGTAAGCGTGGCCGCGGATTATCTCGACCGTCGCGATGATGATAGCGTCAACGACGAGCGTTTTGTGAAGCATCAGTCCGGCAACCTGGACGCGACGATCGCCCTGTCGCCAACGGAGACCCAGCTCTGGGATCTGAACGCTACGAAAGGGAATCAGGAGAAAACGCATAACGATAAACAGTGGTACTGGGGCTTCGACCGCGACGCGGCTTCGCTGTCGCAGCACGCCTGGTATGGCGACATACTTGAGGTGAAGAACTTCGTCAGCTACGAGAAAGCGAAAACCGAGTACCGCGTGCCGGGAATGGCATCACAGTTTATTACCCAGAAAAACTACGAGGCGAACAGCGCCAACACCTTTACCCTCGGCGACCACAAGCTGACGCTGGGCATCAACTTTACCCGCAATGAGCTGGACGATGAGTTCGGCATTAAAGATAAAGAGGCGCCGGGCGTAACGCCGGTGAGCGAAATATCGCGCAACGGCTGGGCGGTATTCGCCGAAGATGCATGGATGATCGTCCCGGATTTCACCTTAACGACCTCGGCGCGTCTGGATCACGACAGCTACTTTGGTTATCACGTCACGCCTAAGATCTACGGCAACTGGACCCTTGATGAAAACTGGGCGCTGAAGGGCGGTGTGTCGGCGGGCTATAAAAAACCGGATCTGCGCCAGAATAATGCCGGCTTTACCAGCGTGTATGGGGCTTATCCTTATTCGGAAATAGGCATCGGTAATGACGATCTCAAACCGGAGGAGAGCCTCAACACCGAGCTTGGCGTCTACTGGCAGCAGGATGCGCTGGCGCTGGACGCGACCGTCTTCTACACCAAATTCAAGGACAAAATCAGCGACCGGGTCATTTGTACCGCGTCGGCCTCGCAGCAGTGTACGTATAATGGTTACGTCGCTGACTCTGTCTTCCAGTATTTCAACGTCAGCGATGCCGAAATCTACGGTGTGGAGCTGAACGGCGACTGGCAGGTCACCTCATCGTTAAGAGCCAATGCCAACTATACCTGGACTCACAGCGAACAGCAGAGCGGCGAGTATAAAGGTTACGCCCTGAGTGACTTCCCGGAAAGCATGGCTAACGTCTCTCTGACATGGCATGCGCTAAACGACCTGGCGTTATGGAGCAAAGCGAGCTGGCGCAGCACCTCACCGGACATCGGCAATTCCAGCGAAACAGAAGCCTACGCGCTGGTCGATTTAGGCGCGCGTTACCATCTGAACAAAAACGTTACACTCATGACCGGCATCTATAACCTGTTTGACGCAAACCCGCTTTACCGCACCTCGTACAACCAGTCTTCGATGCTGGAAGGCCGCCGCTATAACTTCGGCGCCCGTATCGAATTCTGATCCTTACTGCCGGAGCCGTCGTGCTCCGGCTTCTGCAATTGTTATTCCTCGTTTTTCTGCCGCAGAAAGTGATTATCAAAGCCGCCGACATGTGATACTTAGATTGGGAGACAACAAACCAGGATAACGAGAGATGTCGCAGAACAAAATTGCCCACAAAGTACAAAACCTCCAGTCATCGGCGATCAGAGAACTATTAAAACACAGCAAGATGGAAGGGGTGATTTCACTCGGCGGGGGCATTCCCAATCCGGATCTTTTCGATCGCGAAGGGCTGGAAATGGCAATGGAAAAGGTGCTCTCCAGCACCTGGAAGGAGGCTTTTCAGTACGGTCTGAGCGAAGGTAGCCCGGAGCTGCGCGGCGAAATCTGTCAGCTGCTGAGCGGCAGGGGGATCCGCTGCGGTATCGACGAGGTTGTCGTCACATCCGGCTCCCAGCAGTCACTGGATATTCTGGCCCGTGCGCTGATCAATCCGGGCGACATTGTTGTCGTTGAACGTCCAACCTATCTCGCGGCCCTGCAGGTTCTGCAGTTAGCCGAGGCTAACCTGATGTCGGTGGGTACCGACGGCGAAGGGATGATCGTAGATGAGCTCGAAGCGCTGGTTAAGACCACGCCGATTAAAGCGGTCTACATCGTACCGACGTTTGGCAACCCAGGCGGCGTAACGCTGACAGAGCAGCGCCGCAAGCAGTTGGTGGAATTAGCGCAGCGCTACGATTTTGTGATTATCGAAGACGATCCCTACGGCGAAATCAATTTTACCGACAACACCTTCACGCCGTTAAAAGCCTGGGCGGCAGAGATGGGGTGCAGCGATAACGTGATTTACACCTCGACCTTTTCAAAAATCCTCGCGCCGGGGGCAAGGGTAGGCTGGTTAGTGTTACCGGACTGGGTGAAGCGTCAGGTGGTGATCCTCAAGCAAGCCACTGATTTACACACCAGCACATTGTCGCAGTCGCTCACTTATCACTATCTCACCACGGGGCGCCTGGCGGGACAAATCGCGCTGATCCGTGACGCCTATAAACACAAATGCGAGATCCTCTGCCAGGCGGTGGAGCGCGAACTGGGCGATCACCTGACGTTCCACAAACCCATGGGTGGCATGTTCCTGTGGGCGAAATTTAAATATGAGATGAACACTACCGAGTGGCTGAAAAAGACCCTCAACAACGGCGTGGTCTACGTGCCAGGGGAGTTCTTCTACTGTAACGAGCCGGATCACAACACGCTGCGCATGTCATACGTCAGCGTCACGGATGAAAACCTGAAAGAGGCGGTCGCACGGTTAAAAGCCTCCTTATAAGGGGCGCGGAAGTAAAACGGGTGGCGAAAGCCACCCGAATCATTGACTTAGCTGCGGATAAAATCGAGTAAGTCTTTGTTGATCGTATCAGGGTGCGTCGTGTGCATCCCGTGAGGATAGCCCGGATAAACTTTCAGCGTGCTGTTGCTGATAAGTTCATCCTGAAGCAGGCTGGCATTCTTATAAGGCACCACCTGATCGTCATCACCCTGCAAAATAAGCACCGGCACGGTGATCGCTTTCAGATCGTCGGTCTGGTCCGTCTCGGAAAAGGCTTTAATGCCTTCATAGTGCGCTTTCGCGCTGCCAATCATCCCTTGCCGCCACCAGTTCTGAATAGTCCCCTGGGATATTTCAGCCCCCGCTCGGTTGAAGCCGTAGAAGGGGCCCGTCGCCACGTCGAGATAAAATTGCGCCCGGTTTGCGGCCAGCGCTTTACGGAATCCATCAAAAACCTCCAACGGTGTACCGCCTGGATTTTCCGGCGTTTTCACCATTAATGGCGGTACGGCGCTGATTAAAACCGCTTTCGCCACGCGACCCTGCGGTTGGCCGTATTTCGCCACATAGCGCGCAACCTGTCCGCCGCCGGTGGAGTGACCAACATGGACAACGTTACGCAGATCCAGATGTTCCACAACGGCAGACACATCGGCGGCGTAATGATCCATATCGTGTCCATCGCTGACCTGACTTGAGCGGCCATGACCACGACGGTCGGAGGCAATAACGCGGAAACCTTCAGCTAAAAAGAACAACATCTGGTTATCCCAGTCGTCAGCGCTTAATGGCCAGCCGTGGTGGAAGAAAATGGGCTGTGCATCTTTAGGACCCCAATCTTTATAGAAGATACTGACATCATCGTTGGTGGTAACAAATGACATGATAGACCTCTCGGGGAATAAAAGAACCTGAGTGAAGTGGGCTGCGTCCGCAGTTAAAGACGTACAGCCGCTAAGAAGTCTAGTTGAGAAGATTAACGATTGCTTCCTCCTAACGAAAGCACATGCGTTCTGCGCAGTCGGCTGAGGCTAAACAACACTGAAGCGACAGACGCAGCGACAGCGACCCACAGGGCGAAGTGGACAGCCCGTTCATTCAACGTCTGGCCGGTTTCCGGCGATATGAGGGTCAGAAGGATACCGACAACAGCGGCGCCCAGGCACTGCCCGAAAGTTCGGGCAATGGATAATACCCCGGATGCATAGCTTGCCTGTTCGCGGGCAACATTCGACAACATTTCCCGGTTGTTAGGACTTTGAAAACATCCAAATCCGATGCCGCAAACCAGGCTACGCAGGCCGATATCCCATACGGAAGGCGAGGCGGGCAGCATCGCCAGCAGGATCAATCCCACCACAAAGATGGCCAGCCCAACAGTGGAGATCAGCGGCGCAGAAACCGTGTCTGCCCAGCGGCCGGCATGGGGTGCAATGAGCACAATACCTATCGGCCAGGACACGAACAGCAGCGCGGATACAACAGGGCTGTAGCCATATACGCTCTGAAACAGGAAAGGCAACGCAACAAAGGTGATCCCCTGGCTGACAAAAGAGGCCAGTGACGTTAATGCCGCGAGGGTAAAACGTCCGTTCTTGAATATGACGGGCGGCAGTATGGGTGCCCGGGCGCGGCGGATATGCCAGATAAACAGCATCGTGCTGAACAGGGCGAGGAGTCCCCAGCAGACCGCCGCCAGGTGAAGGCTGTTCGCCGCCATAATCATTGCGCCTAAAAGGGTCGCTGACAGTAGCGCGCCTGGGAGGTCAAACGCAGCTTTGCCGGACGTTGATTTTCCGGGTAACGCCCTGAAAGCCAGCAACAGGGCTAAGGTTCCCGGAAGAATGTTAATGGCAAACAACCATTGCCAGCTCAGGGTATCCAGTATGGTTCCGCCCAGCACCGGGCCAATGGCGGTGCTGGATGCAATAAGCAGGGCGTGCAGACCCAGCACGCGGCCAAGCAGTCGTCCCGGAAAAACGCTGCGCAGGATCGCAGGAGCAATACTTAACGTCGCCGCACCGCCGATCCCCTGCAGGATACGCATTGCCACAAGCATTTCCGGGGTGGTTGCCACTGCACAGCCCAGTGAGGTCAGCGTAAAGGTGGTGAGCCCCGTAAGAAATATGGAGCGAGTGCCAAAGATCGTCGCGAGCGAGGCGAAGATCATCAGCGTCATGGCCGCAGAGAGCAGGTAACCGTTGGCGAACCAGACCGCGTAGCTTGCAGGCACCTGCATCGCTTGCGCCATAGAGGGAAGGGCAATGTTGATCATGGTGCCATCAAATACCCCCATCAGGGTGGTCACCATTACGGCGATCATCACCCGGGCGCGCTCCGACCCTGGCAGCCCGTCATCACCGGGTTGGTTTGAAAATAGCATCATCATCTGAACTCCTGAATATGGTTTTGATGACGAAACTATAAGCACGAGGTATATAAGGCGTAAGACGCATGGTTTACACTTAATCATTGCACCGAACGCCTTATCTGAGGTTTATCATGTCCGATCCCGATTTTAACCTGTTGGTCGCACTCGACATTCTGCTGGCAGAAGCGAGCGTGGCCGGTGCTGCACGGCGCTTAAACCTAAGTGCATCCGCCATGAGCCGCACGCTCAACAGGCTGCGTGAGGTGACGGGCGATCCGATTCTGGTGCGAGCCGGACGAAATATGGTGCTGACCCCCTGGGCTGAAGCCTCCCGGGATCGCGCCAGAAATGCGGTGCAGGAGGCGAGGGCAGTGTTACAGCCGTCAATGGAGACGCTCAGGCTGGAAAGTCTGGCGCGGATTTTCACCATCCGGGCCAACGATGGGTTTGTCGTCGCGTTTGGCCCGGCGCTGATTGCCGCTGTGGCTGAGGCAGCCCCGGACGTCTGTATCCGTTTCGCGCCCAAGCCGGAAAAAACGTCACGTTATCTGCGTGAGGGTCTGGTCGATCTGGAAATTGGCGTCCAGAGCAATATGGGCCCGGAAATTCGCCTGCAGCGACTTTTTCAGGACCGGTTTGTCGGTGCCGTTCGTAAGACGCATCCGCTGGCATCGTTACCGGAAATCAGCGTAAAGGATTATGTCGCCTGGGGCCATGTGGTGGCCGCGCCGAATGGATCATTACATGGGTTTGTGGATGATGCACTGGCGGAGTCAGGTTTGTCGCGTAAGGTGGCAAGCGTGGTGCCTGGCTTTCCGACGGCGTTGTCCGTAGCGCTGGCATCGGATCTTATCGCCATGGTTCCGGCGTTGTATTTGCAAAACCCGCAGATGACGGAGCAGCTGCATGTATTCGAACTGCCGTTCAAGACCCGCGCCATCACGGTGTCGCAGATGTGGCATCCGAGAATGGAAAGGGATCCCGGTCATCGATGGCTGAGAGAAAAAGTGCTTGAGGTGTGTCGGAGTGTACGGTGAGGAATGAGAAGCTGAGGCGAGGGGATAAAGCTGGGCGCGTAATATGAGGCCCGGTACGTCTGCGTTGCTGCCATAGATCGCATTTAACTTATGTTGATTGCAACGCTAGTTCACAGACATCGCGCCGATTAATGTATTGTTTTTATAATTGATTTCCATTAAAAAACATAATATTTTGTTACCTTGCTTCATGAGCTGGTCCTGCACAACCCGTATGGATGTTTTTAGCTGATAGGCTTAACTACAGTTCATTAATCATTTCTCATCACATTTTCAAAACAGGGATTTTAAGGAACCTATGCATTCATTTTCTGAGTTAGCGTACAGATGCACAAATTTCTCATTAGCAAAAATTAATGAATGCTATGATTTATCAGTTAAAGCATTATCTGAAACTGGTGCCACACCACCTTTAAAAAATATGCAAGCTCTTAATCTGCAAAAAATGATTCATGCAGTGGGGTTGTTTTCTGTTTACGAGGCTCACTTACAGCGCAGGTTACACTGTAGAGACGGTTTCAAAGAGGCTAAATCTATTCTCGAACAGGCAGGCGAGATTGCGCTGAAAGATAAGTTTCATGATTATTATCTTGCAATCAATGCGTTAAAGCATGGTGATGGGGCTAGCTATAACAATTTGGTCGCTAAATTCAATAATCTTGATTTTGTAGTTGATACACCTACTACACCTGTTCAGGAAGAGGGTGATGTTTCAGGTGTTGAGGGTTTGGTCCTTGTGGATGATGATTTTATTCAAAATTGTCTTGCTGTGATAACCGAAGTATCAGAATGCATATCAAAGCAACGTCCTGATTTTCTTGATTAATGCGTGGAGTTTAAATTCGAAATTTTTTATATGGGCTGGCGCTGCTTAAAGCCATATGGAATTTCGTTCTTTTCACGGGTGGAGATGCCTACCAGCTATGTCTATGTACCTAGTGGGTTAATCCTCAATACATTTGTTTGAATGGTGTGCACTTTGCATCAACGGGTATTCTAGTCGCCGCTAACGTTGACCCTCGCGTTGCACGAGGGTGCATTTTCTGAATTCTAAAAAATATAATTTATTTAAATTTTTCAAATGCTTATTTTTAGATGGATTCCGCAGGCAGCGGCATATCTATCAAGTGTTGAGATGCTTGCTCTGGCTGGATTTCTTTCAAGTCTAGTAATCGCAGGCGGAGTCACTCCCATTCTTTCAGCTAATTGTTTACTATTCATTCCGGCTTTACCTTTCATTTCTTGTAGTAAATTAAATAACATAGCTTCTCTCTCTGCCTCTTCATATGCGGCCTGAGATTCTGGAGTACTGAGGGCTTTCGCCCTCAGTACATCATGCTTGATACCTTTAACTTTCATCAATCATCTCCTCTAACCTGCTCTGTGAATCAGGTGCTCGTATCCATAGGCCAGGGTTCCGTTTAAACCAAATGAAACTCTATTCCTGTTAAACTTAGTCGTCGCCGACCTAGCCCATAAATCAGCGCTCACGCAGCAGGTGGCTGTAAAAGCATAAATTCTGGACACAGAAATCACGCTTATGGGGTAAAGGCCGGTGTGTAAGGTTTAATTTAGTATCCGTTTTGAACTCCTGCCGCAAAACCTACCTCAACCGCCATTTTGGTCAATACCCTGAAAGCAAATGGGTAAATAATTACCCGAGTTAGAACAATCAGTAGTTAAACAATAAAGAAAAGTAGGTCAGTACACTATGTGGAAAAGCATTTCAGATTTGTTTGCAGGCGCTGCACCGCTGTTGAGTTGGTTGGGTTTTCTTTTGGGACTGTTGGTGTATTTCCAGAACAGAAAGACCGCTAAGAGGACAACGCAAATTGCGGAGGAAAATCAGGCTATTGCTAGGAGGGCGCAAGATATAAACCTTATGGATCCTCGTGTCGAAATCAGAAATGCATTTACAGCGATAATGGACGAATTCCCCCGCTTTGCCTATGGGTTAGGCGCACAAGATATTGCAGTCGCAAGAGATGCGTTCAGAAACGCTGACGTGTATTGCGGTGAAGAGATTCACGCCTTTCTGACACGGTTAATTGACGATGTTCACCAATACTTCAGAGAGTACAGTGTTGACACTATTGGCGAAAGGATTTTTATGAATGAGGGGGAAATTCAGGAGCATGAGACACGAATGCAGGCACTGAGAGAATCAATCATCGCCAGCCGCGACCAAGGGAATGCGCTGTTTAATCGTCTCATGCAGGTGATTCACCAGTAATCCGCGTTAGACAAAATGTTGTAGATGAAATCAGACTCGGCCACTGTGCCGGGTTTTTAATTTCCCATGGCTGCTAAATTGTTTTACCGCATCGAGCGGTGTATGAGCGTCAATAACAGTTAGTGTTGTCTGCTCCTATACGATCTGAACTAACGGAATAAGAGAAGCAGTCTTTCGGCGCTCCTTAAGAGCCAAATGCTGATAATGCTTATTTTGAGTAATATCAACACGCCCCATCAACATGGCTTGTAAGTAGTCTGAAATTTCAGCAATAGCGAGAAAAGTGTTTATATTGTGACGAGAAATATGAGTGCGAAGCTGGGTAGGGCGACCGTCATCTTCGATGAAGTCTGTATTTACTGAAGACCGAAGCATAGCCATCAACAGTAGCAGAAGGCGTTTGAGGGCTATTGTTTCCCGAGCTTTCTGGGTCAAATTGGTACGGTTAGTGTAATCGGTTAATTTAATCAGCGCACAGTACCAGCGTTTCAAAATAATCAGAGTTGCAATAGCAACCGCAGGGAAAATGCTGCGATTTCTGCCTCGATAGACGAGTACCAGCCTGGTCGAGTATATACATCTGAGACATCCTCAGAGAAGTTCGTGGATATGAAGAAAATAGCTCTTAAACATAATGCCAGCAAACGAGAGATTAAGGGGGACTTAACCCTATGATTTTATGCGAACCGTCTTGGTTCATGAAGTAAGTTAACAGTCAACATGATTTAACATAATATGCATTATGCGCACCAAGGTAATACCTGCAATATTATAAAGAACTGAGCCGGACCAACCACAACCTACAGTCAGTTGTTGAAAAACGCATGCGCCGTCGTGATGCTGCTCTCCAGCTTACTTTGACCGAACGTCAGAAGCTGTGTCTGATGGATTGATGGTTCTCCACATGACTGGTTTGAAGTTTGAAAGTCAAGCGCCGAAATACTGCTTGCTCGTCTTTATTGATGACGCGACTGGTCGCCTGATGCACCTCCGCTTTGGTGAGACTGAATCAGCCTTTGATTACATGATGGCCACCCGTGAGTATCTCGAGCAACACGGCAAGCCCCTTGCGTTCTCCAGCGACAAGAAAGCCCAAAATCCTGTCAGGAACGCGACAGCCCTTCACATCACGCCTCAACGTTATCATGGGTCAAGCCTAGCCTCCTTTCAGACTCAGTTATGTTCCAATGAGTGATATTTCCATTTTGTCACTTCTGAAATATCAATAAAGTGTCTTGTCCAGACAGAATGAGAGTCTTACTATTACATTTATTCCAGTGCGTAACCAAATAAACTTAACTCGATCAGTGTTTATTAATTTAAACATTTCTGATCTATTTTAATTATTTTTCCGCGACAAGAATCTTTCGTGAATATTTTGTGGCGAAATGGAAATTTAACTCACTGAAGTTGTTGAAGAGAGAATTGTTATGAACACCAGAGGTCTCATCCTTATTATCATCGGCGCGATGTTTGAGTGCGCCTGGGCATTCGGTCTTAAGCATGCCCAGGGTCCATTTGAAATATTCCTGACCATGGTTTGCGTGGTGGCCAGCTTCGGCATATTCATGCTGTCGTTCAAATATGTCAGGGCGAGTATCGCGTATGTAGTTTATACCGGTCTCGGTACCCTATTTGTGGTACTGGTAGAAATGACCGACACCCTGTTTCACGGAGGTCAGCCAGAAATCCTCCGTATCGTGTTCGTGGTCACCCTGATGTTGGGCGTTATTGGTGTTAAAGGAGCAAAATCATGATTTCCTGGCTCATTCTGTTTGTTGCCGCCTGCTTCGAGGTTGCGGGTATTTCCACTCTGAATGGCTATGCCAATGCCGGAACCGCTCGCCGTAAGATCACGTTCCTTCTGGCTACCATTGTACTCTTTGCCATTGCGCTCAGCTCGCTGAGTATCTCCATGCGCGAGATTCCCCTTTCCGTGGCCTATGCCATCTTTACGGGGGTGGGTACCATCGGTGCCGTTGCGGTAGGCGTATTGATTAACGGAGATAAAATTCGTCTGCTCAAGGGGGCAAGTATCTTTCTTATTATCTTCAGTGCGATCATGCTGAAGCTGGTTTAATTCCATATTCTCTCTTTCAGACAGTATCCTGAATGAAAGAGAGAAACCTTTCTGATAGTTATTAATTTCCGGTAAAATAATTCACCATAAAATCCGTAAAGGCTTTAAGTCTGGGAAGCACATATTTATTCGTGGGCCAGACCAGATTGATTTCATAGATTTGTTCGACAATATTTCCCAGCACAATTTTCAGCTCACCTGATTCAATATATTTTTCCGTGAGCAGCCCCGGCATAAAAGCAATACCTTTGCCGTCAAGTGCCAGCCCAAGGCGAATGTCCGTACTGTTGCAGACGAGAGAAGGAATAACATTCTGCACGCCGGATGCTGAATTCAGAAGTGGCCAGGGCTCCGTGCGCCCACTTGAGGGATAGCGGTATTGAATACAGGTATGGGAATTGAGATCCTCCACGCAGGCAGGAATCCCGTATCGCCTGAGGTAATCTGGTGATGCCACCAGATTCATGGCACAGTTACCGAGCGAGCGGGCCGTGAGGCGGGAGTCTGACAACTGGCCGACGCGTATTACCGCATCGAATCCCTCATCCACCACATCAACCAGTCTGTCGCTAAGATCTACCTCAAGAGTTACTGCCGGATATTGCGCCATAAAACGGCTGATCACCGGCAGGAAAAAGGACGGTATATAAGGCATACTCACTCGAAGCTTGCCTTTAGGCTCGCCTGATACAGACGAAAGCTCCTCCTTCGCTGCTGTCAGTTCATTAAGTATTACCCGGCTACGCTCAAGAAACATTTTACCTTCTTGCGTCAGGCTTAAACCACGCGTGTTACGGTTAAGTAGGCGCGTACCCAGCTCCTCTTCTGTTTTGCTGACGAGCTTACTTACAGCAGAGGGGGAAATATTCAGCTCGCGCGCCGCGGCCGCGAAGCTGCCCAGGTCAGCAATTTTCACGAACGCCTCAATACCGTCTACCAGGTTCATCATCTTCTCCTGTAAATAGGTGTAGCAGTTCTGCCATCTTACCCCGTACTGACATTCCATTTCGTCACGACTGAATTACCGAAACCGGCAATTGTCCAATACGCGTCCCGGGACTAACCTTGAAGTTCTTTTCTCATGCCGTCTGTCCGGCCCTTTTCAGTCAGAGCGGAGCTCTTACGTGAAAGGCGAAACTAATAATATCGACAGACTGACGCATTATCAGGGGAACTAATGTCATCAGAAAAACTATCGCAAAGCATAAATGTACAGCCTGAGGATATCCGTACCGGCGTCACTGTACATGGAGCCAGGACGCATAACCTCCGGGACGTTTCCTTCACCTTTCCCCGTGATGCCATGGTGGTTTTTACCGGGATATCCGGATCCGGTAAATCCTCCCTGGCGTTTGACACACTCTACGCCGAAGCGCAGCGACGGTTTATGGAATCTGTTGCGCCGCATGCGCGGCGCCTGATTGAGCAGGCTTCGGCACCGGACGTGGACGGCATAGACGGGCTGCCACCCGCCGTAGCCCTGCAGCAGAGCCGGGCCGGCGCGCAGGAACGCTCAACGGTTGGCAGCCTGACGCGGATCTCCGTCACCCTCAGGCTGCTTTTTTCACGTGCTGGCATCCATCCCACCGACATCCCGTTCCTGCCGGCAGAAGCCTTCTCGCCCAATAATCCTCAGGGCGCCTGCCCTGCCTGTCAGGGCATGGGCATGGTGCATGAAGTGAAGGCCGACGCGCTTGTTCCTGACGGGTCGCTTAGCATCCGCGAAGGGGCGATAGCCTCCTGGCCCAACGGCTGGCAGGCAAAAAACCTGCGCTCAATTCTTGACTCGCTGGGCTACGACATCGATGCCCCGTGGAATACGCTGGCTGAAAAAGATCGGGAATGGATCCTCTTCACCGACGAACAGCCGTCAGTGCCGATTTTCATGGGGCTAAATGCGGAGCAGCGCCAGGAGGCACTCGCGGCAGGCACCGAGCCCGCCTATACCGGTACCTATACCAGTGCCAGAAAATATCTTCTGCAAAGCTATTCGGGCGGTAAGGAGTCAGTGAAAAAACGCCTCTCCCGCTTCATCACCGTGGCGCCGTGCAACGAATGCCACGGCAAACGGCTCAACCGCAATGCTCTGGCCTACACCTTTGCGGGCCACGACATTGCCGAAATGGGTGAGCTGACGATAACGCAGTTAAAGGGGTTGCTTTTACCCTTTGCCGAAGGCCATTCGCCGCATATGCCTGGCGAAGCCGCGCTGCGGGAGGCCGTCATCAGGATGACGACCGATATCTGCGGCCGCCTCGACCAGCTCGAAAGGCTAGGCCTCGGCCACCTCTCTCTCGGTCGGCGGACTACCATGCTCTCGTCCGGCGAGCTGCAGCGTATCCGACTGGCCACGCAGCTTATCTCCCGCCTGTTTGGCGTGTTCTACGTGCTCGACGAGCCGGCAGCCGGTTTGCATCCGGAAGATGTTCGCGCCCTCCTCCAGTCTCTGCGCCTGCTTCTGGAGGCTGGCAACTCGCTGGTTATTGTCGAACATAATCTGGACGTTATCGCCGAAGCCGACTGGCTCACGGAGGTGGGGCCCGGTCCCGGGCACTTGGGCGGTGAGATCGTTTATAACGGCGCACCATCCGGTCTGGCACGGGTTTCCCGCTCACCTACCGCAGGCTACCTCTTCGACAAACACCGTCCGGGCCTGCGCAGGCGTGAACTTCCCGATCGCTGGCTGGAGCTTGAGCAAATCACCTGCAATAACATTCACGGGCTGGATGTCCGCATCCCTCTTGAACGGATGACCGCCATCACCGGCGTATCCGGATCGGGCAAGTCCACGCTTCTGGCCCGGGTGCTCCCGGCGCTGCTTCAGCGACTCGACAAAACCCCTGAGGATGAGGAGTCAGAGGAAGACAGCCTGGTTCCGGGGGTACAGGGTAAGATCACGGCTGGCGGGACTACTCTGAAACGTCTGGTCCGCATCGACCAGAAACCCATCGGGCGCACGCCGCGCTCTAACCTGGCGACCTATACCGGCTTCTTTGATACCGTGCGCAAGCTATTTGCCGATACCGACGAAGCGAAAAAGCGAAGTTTTGACGCCAGCCGCTTTTCCTTTAACCTGCCCGCCGGCCGCTGCCCCGCCTGCGACGGACAGGGACAGATCACTATCGAACTGATGTTTATGCCCCAGGCAAGCGCGCCCTGCTCCGCCTGCGGCGGACGGCGCTACAATGAGGATACGCTCCAGGTCCGCTGGCATAACAGAACGATAGCAGACGTGCTGGATCTCACCGTCGATGAAGCCGTTGAGGTGTTCAGACATAATGACACCATCCAGCGCTCCCTGGCCGCGCTTGCCTCGCTCGGTCTCGGCTACCTGAAACTGGGGCAGCCCGCCACCGAACTATCCGGCGGCGAATGCCAGCGCATTAAGCTCGCCTGGGAATTGCAACGCGTACAGCGGGGTAAAACACTCTATCTGCTTGACGAGCCCTCCACGGGGCTGCATCCAGCGGACATGGACAAGCTGATGCGGGTCCTCGACAGTCTGGTTCAGCGCGGCGATACGGTGGTCATGGCGGAGCACGATATGCGCATTGCCGCAGAAGCCGACTGGGTTCTCGATCTCGGTCCCGGGTCGGGCGAAAACGGCGGACGTATCATTGCGGCCGGCACGCCGGAAGAGGTCAGCCGCAGTAAGAAAAGCCTCACCGCGCCCTGGCTTGCGGCCAGGCTAAAAAAAAGGAATGGCGATCCTGACGAGTAACACCGGTCAGGTTTAGTGATGGTTTCGGAGGATACATGCAGTTTGATTTGTTTGCAGACGAAAAGCTACCCTCCATTCCGGGCTTGATTTATCAGGCCGACTTTCTCACGCCGGAAGAAGAGACAGGTTTGCTGGAGATTATCGCCACGCTGCCTCTCATGCCTGCACGGTATAAAGAATATGAATCAAAGGTCCGTATTCTCAGCTTCGGCGGGCTTTACGATTTCAATACGCATACCGTCAAGCCCAGTCCGAGGCTTGATGCACGTCTGGTTCCGCTGCGAAACCGCGTTGCCGACTGGCTGAGGATTGAGCACGGGACGATTTCCCATCTGCTCGTCACCGAATACCTACCCGGCACGCAGCTGGGATGGCATCGCGACGTCCCGGTCTATGAAACATCACTTGTCCGGTCTCTGTGCACGCTGTATCTGATCACGGATCTTATCGACTGATGATTTAATGTCAGCAACTGCATCCGCATCCATTCCAAGGGTATCCACAATACAGCGCGTGATATTGCTGGCCTCAATTTTCAGTGTGTCCCCCTTCTCTGTCAGATGAATAAGCACTTCACGTTCATCCTTCGGATTGCGTGTCCGGGTGATCAACCCCGCACTCTCCAGCCGCTTAAGTAAAGGAGTCAGCGTGCTGGACTCAAGGAAGAGTATTCCACTCAGTTCCTTCACAGTGCGTCCATCCTGATTCCACAGAGTGATCATCACCAGGTACTGGGGATAGGTTAAACCCAGCTTATCGAGCATTGGGCGATAGAGCTGCGTAAACGCATGTCCCGCGGAATATAGCGAGAAGCAGAGCATGCCGTGCACATCCGGAAGTAAATCCCCGGTATTTATCTCTTTAGTCATATGTCCTCCAGTCCCTCTAAAATAATTTGTGTGCGATTTAATTGCAAGCGATTGACAACAACAAAAAGTAATGTCAGATTAATTCACACACAAACAAGTCGTGCACAAGTCAATTGCGCAGCAACATACAATTCATAACAGGAGAAAGATATGTCCACATTCACAACGACAGACGGGACTGGCATTTTCTATAAAGACTGGGGTTCAGGTCAGCCAATCCTCTTTGCTCACGGATGGCCGTTATCGTCTGACGCCTGGGATCAGCAGATGCTTTTCTTCAGCCAGAATGGCTTCAGGGTCATCGCTCATGACCGGCGCAGCCACGGGCGTTCGGACCAGACATTCCATGGCAACAATATGGATCAGTATGCTGACGATCTGGCCGAACTTATTGAAGCGCTGGATCTGAAGGACCTTATTTTAGTAGGTCATTCCACAGGGGGTGGCGAAGTTGCACATTATATCGGTCGTCATGGTACTTCCCGTGTAGCTAAAGTTGTTTTGGTTGGCGCAGTACCTCCTCAGATGCTCCGGACCGATGCTAATCCCGACGGCACTCCGCTGGAGGTATTTAATGCCATTCGCGAAGGAACGGCCAAAAACCGTGCTCAATTCTTCTTCGACCTGACCATTCCATTCTATGGCTTCAATCGCGACCATGTACCAACCAATGACGGGCTGCGGGAAAACTTTCGCAGGATCGGGTTGCAGGGAGGTATTAAAGGACAATATGACTGCATCCGTGAGTTCTCCGAGGTCGACTACACACGCGATCTGCAGCAGATTGATCGCCCTACTCTGATTATTCATGGTGACGATGACCAGATTGTGCCCATTAAGGCATCAGCACACCGCGCCGCTGAGATCGTTGCGAACGCCACACTGAAGATATATGCCGGCGGCTCACATGGTCTGGCTGAAACAGAGGCCGACCGCTTTAATGCTGACGTCCTGGGCTTTATTCGCGGCTAACGAGGTGGCCTGTTCCATACAGGCCACACCCATCATACGCATACCTTATCAACTGTGTTAAAAGGGAAACTATCATGTCTAAATTTGCTGCCTCCCTCGCTATTGCTACCGCTCTGCTGTCTGCCAGTGCTTTCGCCGAAACCGCAAAGCCGACTGTTGTCCTGGTTCATGGTGCTTTTGCTGACTCATCAAGCTGGAATGATGTCACCCGCATCCTGCAGAAAGATGGGTATAACGTCGTCGCAGCGGCTAATCCGCTGCGCAGTGTTTCGACTGATGCAGCTTACGTCTCTTCTGTTGTGAACAATATTAAAGGACCTGTTGTACTTGTCGGGCATTCCTATGGCGGCCAGGTGATAACGAACGCAGCCCGGGAAACGAAAAATGTTAAATCACTGGTTTATGTCGCCGCATTTGCTCCTGACACGGGTGAGGCTGCCGCTGAACTGGCGGGGAAATTCCCCGGTGGCACTCTTGGCGAGGCGCTTTCCGCGCCGGTTAAGCTGGCTGATGGTAACGTCGATCTGTCCATTGAGCAGTCGAAGTTCCACCAGCAATTCGCTCATGACGTGTCAGCTGAAAAAGCTGCGCTGATGGCGGCAGGACAACGACCTGTGACCGAAGCAGCATTAACTGAAAAATCGGGAGCCCCCGCCTGGAAAACAGTGCCCTCTTACTTCATTTATGGTGACAGCGACAAAAATATCCCTGCCCAAAGTTTGCGTTTTATGGCTGAACGCGCGGGATCAAAGCACACCGTGGTGATCAAAGGGGCATCCCATGTCGTGATGGTTTCTCATCCCCAGGACGTAGCCACACTTATTGAGGAAGCCGCGAAATAAATCTCTTTGTCCTGTCTTTGACGCCATTCCCCGTCAGAGGCACTGTCCCGGACTTTTTTTTGCGGTGCAACCGCCAGGGTATACAGTGTCAGCTGCCTTCGAAATAAACAGAAGAGAGATCGTCCGCCTGCGGTAAAAGGCGGGCGTTTTCTCCATCTTCGCGAACGAGTCCCAGGTCGGCCGGACGGGGCGCAGAATGATGCTGTACCTTTTTCTGATGATCTCCAATTCGCCCCCCTCAAAATCCATTTCGCGGAACAAGCAGATGGCGCGGTTGTTGCCATTTTTAAAAATGGCAACGGTTCTCAAGCTGACAAGGCCCGACAGAAACAGATATCAGTGTCCAGACAGGCGGGTAATTTCTGCTTATCCTATACTCAGCTAAAGAATATTGTTGTGTAGATGAAAACATCAAAAACGCGCATAAGTCGTTGAGGTTCTATGAAATTCCCCGGCATACCGGAAAATGAAGAAGAAAGACTAAAGTCGCTTTATCTCGCAGACCTGCTTGATACCAGAGACGATGAGCGTTTTGATCGTCTTACCCGGCTTGCCAGGCGAATCTTTCAGGTACCTGTGGTCCTGATAAGCCTGCTGGATCGCGAGCGACAATGGTTGATTGCATGCGAGGGTCTCGGTGTCCGGGAAACGCCACGTAATATCTCATTCTGTGGGCACGCCATTTTGCAGGATGGCGCTTTTATCGTTAACGATGCATCTGTTGATGAGCGTTTTCATGATAATCCCCTGGTCACCGGTGAACCTTACATCAGATTTTACGCTGGCTACCCGGTGCATCTGCCTGACGGAAAAGTGGCCGGTACGCTTTGCCTCATTCATACCATCCCTCGCAGCTTTAACGACGAGGATATTGCTTCACTCAAGGATCTGGCCTTCATTGTTGAGGATGAATTTCAGGTCATCGGCATGGCAATGACCGACAGCCTGACCGGAATAGCTAATCGGCGGGGTTTTTACCGGACAGGAGAAAAACGGTTCAGCACCCTCACTGAGCGTAATACACCGTTCAGCCTTATCTTTTTTGATCTGGATAAATTCAAACCTATCAATGATCTTTGGGGACATGCTGAAGGCGATGAGGTTCTGAAAGTCTTCTCAGGACTGTTGTTTCAGTTCCTGAAGCCCGGCGATATTGCCGGTCGGCTGGGTGGAGACGAATTCGCCGTGCTCATTACCACCCGGAGCAGTACGGAGGATTTTTTGCATGAGCTTCGTCGGGGGGTTGACGATTACAACCAAAAATCAGGTAAACCGTACAATATCAATTACTCTTCTGGCATTCTGCACAATGATCAGGGCCAGTATTCGTCGCTTGACGAAATGATCAAAAAAAGTGACGAAGTGATGTACTCAGTGAAGCGCAGGAAACAGCTTTAAGAGGAGCGCTTTGCGCAGCAATGTTTAAGGTACCGTCGCAGTCACCGCTCTTCTTAACGTAACTGGCAGTCAGCCTCACTTTACCGATGCATATCAGCGTGATAATAAGATATGCTGGTTTATCATGGAAAAATCTTACGCTGAACGCAGGATTACATCGCTAATCAAAGGGTTAGAAATGAAAAAAACAATCCCAGACTATACGCCTGTTGACTTATCTCGTTGGGCCAGGAAGGAACATTTTGCGGTATTTCAGTCTTTTGCTCAGAGCACCATTAACCAGACTGTGAATTTAGACATCACCGATCTGCTAAAACATATTAAAGACGTGGGCTGGAAGTTTTACCCTACTATCATCTCCATCATTTCTGAAGTCGTAAACAGGCATACAGAGTTTCGTATGGCCATGAAGGACGATGAGCTGGTTATATGGAAGGAAGTTTATCCAAGCTACACCATTTTCCATAATGAAACGGAGACGTTTTCATCATTATGGAGTCATTACGATGGCAATATGGAGCACTTCCAAAAAACCTATTCTGAAGACGTTACACGCTACGGTAATAACCTTTCTTACTGGCCTAAGGGCGAGTCACCGGACAATATATTTTTCGTATCGGCTATTCCCTGGGCAACGTTTACCAGTTTCAATGTCAACGTTGCAAACATGAAGAACTTTTTCGCGCCCATGTTCACCTTTGGCAAATACTGCGAACAGGATGGAAAGACATTGTTGCCGCTCGCCGTTCAGGTCCACCATTCCGTTTGCGATGGTTTCCATCTGGCAAGACTGTTTAATGAAATACAAGAGATAATGAGCGACTTACCGCACCGTGCTTAAACGGGCCACTTGTATTGTTATGCGAGGAACAGGTATCAGCGATGACGATTACGTTAATGCCCTGCCTGTTTCCTGCCCCACATCCGCCCACCTGAGCCGGGCATATGGCAAAAAAAACCGCGAGCAGTTTCCCACTCGCGGCGACAGGATCAGCGATGATGTGTTGATCAGGCAGCTTTGACTGCTCTGATTTTTTTACTGCTACCTTCATCTGACTCTGCTTTCTCTGCTGCTGTTGCGGCATTGAGATCGGGAAGTTTGCTGGTACGCAGAATATGCTGCACGGCCTCTTTCTGCTCGGCGAGATACAGCCCCAGATTTTCAGCCTGCGTTTCATCCATCTGCATGTCACTTTGCACCAGCCAGTCGGTGAACGCTTCTGCGAGGTCGAGCAGTTTGTCGTGAGCGTCAGCCTCTTTCTTACTGGCAAATGTCATTTTCTCTTCACCTTTTCTTACGACAACATATTTTGTTTCAACAGCCATTATGCACCCCCTATACTGTAATTATATACAGTATAGCACTTCCTTGTTTGTGTTGCAGCCAAAAATGCGCTGGATAAACTTGCTTATGTTCAGGGGGCGAGCCCCCTTCAATTACAATGCCTTATCGGTAAACAGCGGTACGTTACAGGATGTCGCAACGTGGTCCAGATAGTCGCTCAGGTAGTCCGGATACGGGAAGCCTTTCACAATTGTCAGCGAGTTCAGCACCGGGAAAAGATAAAAATCGGTGATGCTTATCGGGTGTCTGGCACGCAGATAGGGCTCGATTTTAGCCAGTTCATCCACCAGCGTATCGATAAAGGCCTGACTATTGGCCATTAATGCCTCCAGATCGCCAAACGCTTTTATCTCACGCTGGGTATAGGCTTCGCGCGCGGCTGGGGTGGACAGCTCTTTAAAATCCGCCCGGGTAAAACGTGGGATCGCCAGGTTAAAGACGGTGCGCGTGTTCTCTTTGCACCAGACCTCAATTAGGGGATCGCATTCACCTTTGATGACCGGCGCACCATTAAGCTCATCGACATAATGGACGATATCCATGCTTTCCGGCATGTAAACGCCCTCTTCTTTTTGCAGGATCGGCACGACCTTTCTGCCCACCATACGGGTTGGCGTGTCGACATCCCCTTCCATTATCACGCCCAGCTCGAAGGGCACCTTTTTAAGACCAAAGATCATTCTCGCGCGGATACAGAACGGGCAATGCTCATACACATAGAGTTTCATAGCGCTCTCTTTCTCTAAACAGATGGATGATGGGATGAATTACCTGACAGGATCGGGCAAATCGGGTCAAGGTTTCCAGCCTAATTTTTTACGCTGGCCGGGCTTTGTCCACGATCCACATTCCGGCCAGCATCGACAACACAAACAGCACTCCCTTCCCTGCGCCCGCCCCCAGTAAGACCAGCGCCGGTCCGGGACAAATACCCGCCAGCCCCCAACCCAGGCCGAACAGAACAGCGCCCATCAGCAGCGCGCGGTCTACGGTGTTATTCTCCGGCAGTCGGATCGGCGCACCGCAAAACGACGTTTGTCTGCTTTTAGCTAACCTGAAGCCGACTATCCCCACTGCAATCGCCCCGAGCATCACGAAGGCAAGAGAGGGATCCCAGGGCTGAGAGAGATCCAGAAAGCCAAGTACCTTCTCAGGATTTGCCATCCCGCTTATCAGCAAACCCACGCCAAAAATCAGGCCACACAGAAACGCGGCAATGACCATTAACATATTTCTTCCTTAACCGAGCCAGAAACCGGTCAGCGTTGCGGTAACAATACCGACCGCCATAAAAGTCAGCGTGGCCGCCAGGGAGCGTCTGGAAAAACGCGACAGCCCGCAGACGCCATGCCCACTGGTACACCCGGATCCCAGACGCGTCCCGGCGCCCACCAGCAGGCCCGCCACGACAATCAGCGGCCACGAGGTATGAACTGTTATCTCAGGTAAGGGAAAGAAAAGGCTGAACAACAGAGGTGAACCGATAAGACCGATTAAAAAGGCTATCCGCCACCCCTCTTTACGGGTCTGTTTCGTCAGCATTCCCGCCACAATGCCGCTGATCCCGGCGATTCGCCCGCAGAAGTGAATCAGCAGTATGGCGGCAAGCCCGATTAATACCCCGCCCGCGAGGCTACTCAGTGGCGTGAAGTGAGAGAAATCAACGCTCATGATCGACACCTTTCTCTGGGCAATAGAGGTCATATAAGGTGTTAAGCAGCGTAAAGATCCGCGGATCCTCAATCCGGTAGAAAATCTGTTTACCTGTACGTCGGGTCTCCACCAGCTTTAAACGCCGCAACACCCCCAGCTGCTGGGACAGCGTAGGCTGACGGATCCCCACCGCCTCTTCAAGCTGCGCAACGTTCGCTTCCCCCTGGCTTAACTGACACATCAACAGCAGTCTGTCCGCATTGGACAAACCGCGCAAAAGCTCCGCAGCCCCCAGTGCCGCCTGTTTCATTGCATCCTGAATATCGCTATTTGTAGTCACGATATGCACCCATCAATATACATATTTATATAATGTATTTTAGTATATTGTTTGCCGGGACGCATAGCAAAAAAAACCGGCAGGTGGCAGCCGGTAGTTTTTCTTCCCCTGGCGGCCTGACCTTATAATTTCAGCTCAGGCACCAGCGCTTTTTTATCCGACATACAGGTTTGCCACGCTTTACCCGGCTCGCCGTTATCCAGCACCGACGAGGTACGATATTCTACGGTGCGGGTACGTTGATCGGGCCCCACATAGTCGATGGTCGTCCAGCGGGTGTCGGCGTCTTTGCCTTCTGCGGTGAGTTCGATAGTCTGGTTTTTCACAATTTCGGCGCACTCTTTCGCCGCGGCCTCGACTTTACGAAACTTCTTCTCTTCGGGCGAAGTGCCCTCACCGGACATGGACATACAGCCGGTGAAGAGTAAACAGGCAAGGGATATAAGGCTGATTTTTTGCAGCATCACGTAGTCCTTAGTAATGAACAGGTTACTGCAAAAGCGTAGCTTATACGGCTGCGCTCTTCCTGCGATTAGCATTTTCGCGTCACGCTTTAACAACCGACACGCCCTGCCCGACCACCGCCTCAACCCAGCGACTGTCGGTATCCGGTTCAACCACCACGGTATTGATAAGCGAAAGCTCGCCAATCAGAAAGGGTGAAGCGGTATTAATCTTCTCCGGCGACGCCAGTACCACCGTTTCGGCGGCCCTGCCGGAAAATGCGCGTTTGATGCACGCTTCTTCATAATCACCGGTGGTTAACCCCGCTTCCGGATGAATACCGGTTACCCCCATGAAAAAGAGATCTGCATGGATACGTTCGATACCCTCAATCGCGGCGGCTCCCACCGTGACGATAGAGTGGCGGAACAAACGCCCGCCAATCAGGATCACCTCAACCCGGGGATGGTCCACCAGCGCCAACGCAATACCGGGACTGTGGGTGACCGCCGTAAAGGAGAGATCCGTCGGCAAGCAGCGAACCAGCTCGGTCGTGGTCGTCCCGCCATCAATGATCACCACCTGTCCCGGCGAGATAAGCTCAACCCCCTTCTGCGCCACCCGCTTTTTGGCGTCGATGCCAAGGTGGCTGCGCTCGGCAAAGCTGGATACCGCTTTTGATGCCGGCAGCGCGCCGCCATGCACCCGCTGTAAACGCCCCTCGGCTGCCAGCTCGCGCAGATCCCGGCGAATGGTATCTTCCGACACCTGAAATTCGATGCTGAGGGTTTTAGAGAGCACCTCTCCTTCGGTGTTCAGTTTTTCAAGGATCAGCTGTTTGCGTTGACGGGTGAGCATGAAGGATTCCTGAGGTTGCATGTTTGATCTTGATATTGCACGAATGTGCAGACTATGATGGTCACTCTACCTATACAGGAGGCATCGTGCAATCAACTCGTGCAGAAGTACGCATTCTCGATAGCAAAACGCTGTCAGATGACTGGTACACGCTCAAAAAATATACCTTCGATTTGCGCCGTCGCAACGGGGAGTGGCAGCGTCAGAACCGCGAAGCCTACGATCGGGGAAATGGTGCAACCATCCTGCTCTATAACCGCGAGAAAAAAACGGTGATCCTCACCCGCCAGTTTCGCTTTCCGGTCTATATAAACGGTCACGACGGTTATCTGATCGAAACCGCCGCAGGCCTGCTTGATAACATGGCCCCGGAAAAGCGCATCAAAGCCGAAGTGGAAGAAGAGACCGGCTACCAGATTGACCAGGTGGAAAAGGTGTTCGAAGCCTTTATGAGCCCCGGCTCCGTCACCGAGAAGCTCTATTTTTACATCGCGGAATATCACGCAGGGGATCGCACCGGCGCAGGAGGCGGTATCGAGGCCGAAGGTGAAGATATCGAAGTGCTGGAATGGCCCATTGAACAGGCCCTCAGGGCTATTGATGATGGCACTATCGTCGACGGCAAAACCATCATGCTGCTCTATCACGTTGCCCTGAAGAAGATCGTCTAACATCCGCGCACCGACAGAAAGGGATTTCTGTCATGTCTGAAACCTCATCATCTACACTTCAGAAAAGAGCAAACTGGAGATGCCCGCATGACCGACTGGAACCCTGGCCTGTATCTGCAATATGGCGCGGAACGCACCCGCCCCGCCTTAGAGTTGCTGTCCCGGATTGCGCTGGATAACGTTACCGATGTGGTCGATCTCGGCTGCGGACCGGGCAACAGCACGGCGCTGTTGCAGCAGCGCTGGCCCACGGCGCAGATAACCGGCGTCGATACCTCGCCCGCCATGCTCGCAGAAGCCAGAGCCACCCTGCCAGGGTGTCGGTTTATTGAGGCGGATATTCGCCACTACCGCCCCGAACGCACCCTGAACGTGGTTTACGCCAATGCTTCCTTGCAGTGGGTAGAGAATCACTATGAATTGCTGCCGCATCTGGTCTCAATGCTGAAACTGCACGGCGTACTGGCTATCCAGATGCCGGATAACGACCTGGAGCCCACCCACGTGCTGATGCGTGAGGTGGCGTTAGAACAGGATTATCCGGATCGCGGCCGGGCAGCGCTCCCCGGCGTCCATGCCTATTACGATATCCTGACCGAAGCGGGCTGCGAGGTGGATATCTGGCGTACGACCTATTATCACCAGATGGCCTCCCACCAGGCGATCGTCGACTGGGTAAGCGCCACTGGCCTGCGTCCGTGGCTTCAGGATCTCAATGAGAGTGAGCAGCAGCGCTATCTACATCGCTATCATCAGCTGCTGGAGGAGCAGTATCCGCTCCAGGAAAATGGGCAGATACTGCTGGCCTTTCCGCGGCTGTTTATCATCGCCCGACGCACACCGTAGCTACGCTTTTGCCTCTTTCAGCAGCTGCTGGATCACCTGCTCCTGCTTGTCAGTATTCCCTTCGCCGAAAGAGGCGTAACGCAGTTGCCCTTTGGCATCGAAGAAGTAGTGCGCAGGCCAGTAGCGATTGCCAAAGGCGGTCCAGATTTTATAGTTATTGTCAGTCACCACCCGGTACGGCAGCTGCCATTTGTTAATGGCTTTTTGCACCGAGGCCCGCGGTTTCTCCCACGGATACTCCGGGGTATGGACGCCGATCACCACCAGACCCTGTGACGAATATTTGTTGGCCCAGTCGCGAACGTACGGCAGCGAGTGCTGACAGTTAATGCAGTCCCAGGTCCAGAAGTCGATCAACACCACTTTGCCTTTTAACGACGCCGGGCTAACCGGCTCGCCATTGAGCCATCCGGTACCCCCTTCCAGAGAGGGCATCGCGCTGGTGGTGACCGGCTGTGCCACCGGCTGAAGCGTCGGCGGAGTCTGGCTTCCTGGCGCCAGTTGCAGCAGCGTTTTCTCCAGCCGGTCGGCCAGCCCGTTTGCCCCCTGAAAGAGGCTGTTCAGACCAAACGCCGTAAACGCGACGGACATCAGCATCATCACCCCCGCGGTTTTTCGCAGCCCCTCCATCAGGCCCGATTTGGCTTTCAGGCGGGCGATAAGCGCCTGACCACTGAAGCCAAGCAGCGCGAGCATCACTGCACAACCGCTGCCATACGCTGCCAGCAGGCTGCCGGTGGCAATGGGGCTATGTCCCGCGAGACTCAGGCTGAGAATAGCCCCTAACACCGGTCCGGCGCAGGGCGACCACAGCAGCCCGACCGCCAGCCCGGCGAGCACCGCCGAGGCTAAGCCGCGGGTCGTGTTGCTCCGGGAATTGATCACATTGCCGAGGCGTAACGCTGGCCCGGCGATGCGCTGTGCAAAAGATGGGAAGATCAACGCCAGGGCGGCGAGACTCAGCAGTACCAGCGCCACCCAGCGTCCCACGATGGTGGCGCTGACCACCCAGTCACTGGCGACGGCGATCAGGCTGGCGACCAGGGTAAACATCATCACCATACCGCACAGCATAGCGACAAGCTGACGCCGCTGGCCGCGAAATCCGGCGAACAGCAGAGGAATAACGGGAAGCGTACAGGGGCTGAGCAGACTGACCATGCCGCCTAAAAATGCGATCACGAGAAACATAAACACCTCACTTACCAGTTGATAGTGAGGCCATTACAGCGTGGGGATGTGTTTGCGGTGTGTGGGGGAATGGGGGTTTTTGTCAGGGAGTGTACCTGGGCGGCAGGTGGATACATGGCGGTACAAATGGCGAGGAATTATGGGCACCGTGCGGTATTGCCGGGTGGCGGCGTTGCCTTACCCGGCCTACAAAATCAAAAAATCAGCGCTGAAGAAGTTTGATATAAAGAGAAAAATTACAGCGACTCCCTGGTCCGGCTGAAAATCGCCGAAGCGTTGACCGCAGGCCGGGGCGAGGCGCAGGGATGCGCCGAGAGGGGGCGACCTACAGGGATGTAGGATCGCCCCCGACCCGATAGCCGGAGGGAATAAGCTGAGGGCACCGCGAAGCGGCGATTTTCTTGCCGGGAGCCGGGATTGTTAAGGGGGCGGCGATAGCCCCCTTAACACGTTCACCGGTGACGTGGTTTACAGAGAAGCAACAAACTTATAGTGAACGGAACCCCCTCTGAAGCCACATGCCCTGCCTCACCCCACCGGCAACATGATCCGAGCCGATAACCCCCCTTCAACCCGGTTCACCAACTGCAACTCCCCATTCAACTGCCCCGTAAGCTGTAACGCTATCGCCAGCCCCAGCCCCGTCCCCCCGGTTTCCCGGTTACGGGAAGACTCCACCCGGTAAAACGGCTGCAACACCGCCGCCAGCTCATGCTCCGGAATACCCGGCCCGTTATCCTCCACGGCAATCTGCACCATGTTGCCATCTGTCGTCAGCGTCACCTCTGCCTTATCGCCAAACTTCAGGGCATTATCCAGCAGATTGGTGAGGATCCGGTGCAGCGCCTGCGGACGGGTTGCAAAAGGCACGTGCGTTCTCGCCGCCGAGAACTGCACGTTTTTGCCGGTATCGCTGTAGTCACAGACCAGCGTATCAATAAAGGTATAGAGATCGACATTACGAACCGGTTCAGGCGCCACGCCGGACGAGCGCGCGTAGTCTATCCCCTCGCGCACCAGGCGCGTCATGCTGTCCAGGTCCTGGGTGAGTTTGTCGCGCAGATCAGGCTGGTCGGCCATCTCCACGCGCAGCCGCATTCGGGTAATGGGCGTCTGGAGATCGTGGGAAATAGCAGCCAGAATCTGCGCCCTCTCCTTCAGCGACGCCTGGATCCGCGCCTGCATGGCATTAAAGGCGCGCGCCGCCTGACGTACCTCCAGCGGCCCCTGCTCGGTGAGCGTCAGCGGATTGGGGCTGGTGGGTTCGAGCGTGTCCACCGCCCGGGTAAAGTGGGTAAAGGGCCGCACCACCTGGCGCACCGCCAGCCAGGCGCAGATCACCACTAATAAAAGCTGGATCACAAAGACCACCGGCAGCCAGCGGGCAATCGGGGGCATGCGGGGGGTGAGATCCAGCGTCAGCGGCGAGCCGTCGCTTAGCGTCAGGTGGGCCTGAATGTGCGAAACCGGCCCCGGCACCGCCGTGAAGCGCAGCGGATAGTGGGTCGCGAGCGTCTCCGTCAGGGTCCGGACTGCATCCCGTGAACGGGCATCCGCCGGAGGCGCCCCCGGCTCACCGGGCCCCAACAGATACCGATAGTTGCCCCTCTCAAGACGCGGGAGCCACTGCGCCCGCTCATTTGCCGGCAGTCGATCCAGAATCGCCACGCTGGTGGAAACATCATCTTCCAGATTGCCGAGCATCACGTGCCGGGCGCTGCTCATGCGCTCGGCCAGCACCAGCGTCAGGCTCAGACCATTGGCGAGCAGCAACCCCAGCAGGACAATCAGCAGCAGGCGGTAATGGAGCGAGCGCGGCCAGAGCCTCATTCTTTGGCCTCAACAATGCTAACGGGCATCGAAAAGACATAGCCTTCACTACGTACTGTTTTTATATACAGTGGTGTGCGCGCATCCTCATTTAAGCGCTGGCGCACCCGGCTGACCAGGAGATCGATTGAACGTTCAAACAGCTCTGCATCCCGCCCCTGGGTGAAGTTAAGCAGCTGATCGCGGGTTAATACGCGCTGAGGATGATCGACAAATACCCGCAGCAGGCGGTACTCCGCCCCGCTCAACGCCACGATGGTGCCGGTAGCGTCCAGCAGATGACGGGCGCTGGTGTCGAGCTGCCAGTCGCCAAAGGCGATGATCCGCCCGGCTTCCGTCACCTGCAGATTGGGCGGCAGCGTGCGAAACCGGCGCAGTATCGCTTTGATCCGCGCCAGCAGCTCACGCGCCACAAAGGGTTTAACCACATAGTCGTCTGCTCCCATCTCGAGGCCCAGAATGCGATCCATATCGTCATGGCGCGCGGTCAGCATCAAAATCGGCAGATCCTTATGTTGACCACTGCGCAGCTGGCGACAGAGCGTGAGGCCATCGTCCCCCGGCATCATGATATCCAGCACCACCATATCCACGGCCTGCCTGTCGAGCACGGCGCGCATCTCCTTGCCGTTGGCCGCACCCGTGGCGCGATAGCCGGACTTCACCAGGTAATCGACGATCAGCTCGCGTATATCTCTGTCATCATCCACGACAAGAATGTGATCGGTTGTCTCCACCCTAAGCTCCTGTTTTTCAGCGATGGGCAAAAAAATAGCATAGCTGGCTTATAACTTGTCCGCATCCACCACCGCTTTGACGAAATCCTGCGGATCTTCCTGGGCCGGATTGTGGCCGATATTGCCGGTAAAGGTGCGATGCTGATACTTGCCGGTGAATTTTGCCGCATACGCCGCAGGCTCCGGATGCGGTGCGCCATTGTTATCACCTTCGATGGTGATGGTGGGCACGCTGATGGTCGGTGCGGCCGCCAGCTTCTGCTCATAGCTGTCGTAACGGCTTTCACCCCGCTCCAGCCCCAGACGCCAGCGATAGTTGCTGATGGTCACCGCCACGTGGTCCGGGTTATCGAGCGCTTTGGCGCTGACGTTAAAGGTCGCATCGCTGAATTTCCAGCCGGGGGATGCCAGAGTCCAGATCAGTTTCGCAAAGTCGTGGGTGTTGGCCGCATACCCCTTCTTACCGCGCTCGGTGGCGAAGTAGAACTGATACCACCACTGCAATTCGGCCTTCGGCGGCAACGGTTTCGCCCCCGCCTGCTGATTACCAATCAGATACCCGCTCACCGAAACCAGCGATTTCACGCGCTCAGGCCACAGCGCCGCCACAATATCCGCCGTTCTCGCGCCCCAGTCGTAACCGGCAAAGACCGCGCGTTTGATTTTCAGGGCGTCCATCAGGTTAATCACATCTTTCGCCATAGCCGCCGGTTGGCCATTACGTGGGGTGGTAGACGACAGGAAACGCGTGGTGCCAAAACCGCGGTTGTACGGCACAATCACTCTGTAGCCTTTTGCCGCCAGCGCGGGAGCCACCTGGGCATAGCTCTGAATATCATACGGCCAGCCGTGCAGCAGGATCACCGGTTCGCCGTTTTTCGGCCCGATATCGACATAGCCAATATTCAGATCGCCTGCGTCAATCTGGTGGATCTGCTTAAAGGCCGCGTGATAATCGCTGCCTGCCGCCTCGGCCTGACAGGCGGATACGGTGGCGAATGAGAGGGTTAAAGCCAGGGTTGAGTAAGCCAGTTTGTTCATCATGGTGATTTCTCCGGGTCAGGTATTCGACCCGCTTATCTCATCACCCTGATGTATGGCGAATGTGTGCAGATTTGGCCGTTTTGCAAGGCGGTGTATCGCGCTCGCGCGCAGATACACTGCGATACAAAAGTCGGCCTGATGACCCGGGAAATTACGTCAGCTGGTAATACTTGTCCGGCAGTTTGCGCGCCGGGATCTCCTGCTCGTCGTTCATCTGCAGCAAATCAATCTCCATCGCATTGCAGATGGCATCCAGCGGCAGGTCGTTATTCTCGACGCCGAACGGCTCTTCCAGCTCTTCCGCCAGGGTATCGAGCGAGATAAAGGTATAGGAAATCAATACCGAGACGAACGGCGTCATGTAATGCAGGTCGCTGACCAGCGCGAACGGCAGCATGATACAGAACAGGTAGACCGTACGGTGCAGGATCAGCGTGTAGGCAAACGGCACCGGGGTATTGGCGATCCGCTCGCAGCCCGCCAGCACGGTAGACATGTCATTCAGGCGAATATTCAGGCTGTGAAACAGGATATCCGACAGTTCACCATTGCGGCGTCTTACTGCCAGCCACTCCCCCATAATCAGCAGGATGCGGTTCGCCGGGGAGCTGGAGTCCATCGCCGCTCGCAGGTTCTCTGCTGACAGGTATTTTGAGAGCTGGCCAGCCTGGGGCTGTTTGCGCAGGGTCATGCGCAGACAGTGAGCAAAGGCGATCTGCAGGCGGACAAACTCCCCTAACGCCGGATCCTCCGGCAGCGTGTTTTTCACTTCCCGGAACAGGGAGCGCGAGGCAATCATCAACTGTCCCCACAGCTGTCGCGCCTCAACATAGCGGGCGTAACAGGCGTTGTTTCGAAAACCGAGGAAGATTGCGATGGCGACCCCAAGAATGCTGAACGGCGCGACCGTCAGCCGGATGCCCAGCGAGGTATACCAGGGCAACATCAGGATCACCACGATGGAGAGCAAAAAATTGAGGAACAGGCGGGAAAAGATTTTGGTCAGCACGGAACCGTGCCAGACAAAAATAAGACGCAACCAGTGCTGTTGGGGTCGAACGATCATAGTCAGCTTCATCGGGAAAAAAGAGCGGTGACTATTAAACGTGATCGTTATCACGGTTGCAAGTATGTTAAAAAATGCTGTCGTTTTGCTAAGCCTGATTAGACCGCACGGTGTTTCATTTCGGGAAAAGAAGAAGGGATTAAAGTATGTTGTAACTAAAACAAGTAACCTGTCAACGTAACCGATGCGGGTATTCCCCCTCTCCCGTCAGGAGAGAGGGAGACTCAATGGCTTAGCAGAGTGGTTTGACGGCGGCGCGCATGCCCTGATGCAGAATGGCATCCAGATCCTGCGCAACCTGTTCTACCAGCCCGCTCACCTGGGTCAGGTCCTGCTCCCAGTGCTCGCTGACGCTCAGCACCGCTGTCACCAGCTCACGCGTGCTGATCTGCTGGTCATGATGCTGCGTCCACAGCTGCTGGAAACGGGTTAACCAGTGCGCGTCATCCTGCGCCGGATAGCTTTCGCCGTTACGTTCCGCACGGTAGAAGGCGATCAGGGCCGCCAGCGCAAAGGTCAGGCGCGCCGGGAGTTTACCACTGGCCTGCTGCCCCGCCAGAAGCTGCGGCAGAATGCGGGTGCGGTACTTGGTCATGCCGTTCAGGGCTATCGACAGCAGTTGATGCTTGATATACGGATTGCGGAAACGGCCCGTTACCGCGCTGGCAAACGAGGCCAGCTCATCCCGCGGCAGATCCAGCACCGGAATAATCTCTTCATGAATCGCTTTTTCGACAAAGGCGCAGATTTCGGTGTCGTTCATCGCTTCACCCACGGTATCCAGCCCCGCCTGGAACGCCACCGGCACCAGCGCGGTATGTGCGCCGTTGAGGATCGCCACTTTGCGCTCTTTGTATGGCTTGATGTCATCAACAATCAGCACGTTCAGCGCCAGCTTATCGAGACGCAGCTCCTGCTCCAGCGATTTAGGCCCCTGGATCACAAACAGATAGAAATGTTCAGCGGTATCGAGGAAGGCATCGTGATAGCCCAGAGAGGCTTCAAGCTCTGCCACTTCATCGCGCGGATAGCCGGTGACGATACGGTCCACCAGGGTAGAACAGAAGGTGTTGGCATCGTTGAGCCACTGGATAAAGGCCGCAGGCAGCGCCCACTCCTGGGCATAGCGCAGCACCAGCTCACGCAGGGCATCACCGTTGTAGTCAATTAATTCGCACGGCACGATCACCCAACCTTTATCGGCGGCCCCGTTGAAATGGCTGAAACGCTCGAACAGCAGGCGGGTCAGTTTTGCCGGATAGCTGACCGCAGGCGCATCCTCAAACTTATCCCCGGCGTGATAGCTGATCCCCGCTTCCGTGGTGTTAGAGAAGACAAAGCGCATCTCCGGGTTATGCGCCAGCTTCAGGAATTCATCGTACTGATCGTAAACGCTGATCTCACGGTTCACCGAGCGGATAAGACGCGCGTCGCTGACCGCTTCGCCCTGCTCGTTCAGGCCGCGAATGATGGTGGTATACAGGCCGTCCTGAGTGCTCAGCGAAGGCGGAAAATCGCTTTTGATGGGGCGCACAATCGCAATACCGGCATTCAGGTCGGTATGCTCGTTAAGCAGATCGATCTGCCAGTCAATAAACGCGCGCAGGAAGTTGCCCTCACCAAACTGGATGATACGTTCAGGATAGAGAGCACCGGGGAAATCACGACGGTTTAGTGTGTTCACAATGGGGTCCTTGTAATGATTAGTCATACAGCCTGATAAGATTGGTACGATAACTTATCAAACTTTACGACCACGAACCCCTGTTTTGATCAATTCCGGTGTGAATTGTGACAGGATCTATATGAATTTGTAGACCAGAACGCCTGCGGGGTTTACTTCTCCCTTCTCAACATCCGGTACCTCGCTGCTGTTTCATGGAGTACATCATCTGGTCGGCAGTGGCCAGCCAGCTCTTGAGATCGTCGCGGTCGTGATCGAACTCGCGCACGCCCCAGGAAAAGGAGAGCGCCCACGGATATTCGGCATGCTCGTTCCAGTTCGCCGCCTGTTCGGTAAGAAACTGCATGGCGATCCATGCCCCCTTTTCGTCGCTGTTGGCAAACAGGATGGCAAACTCATCTCCGCCGTAGCGCGACAGCACGTCGGCTTCACGAAAAGTGGAGCTTAGCAGACCGGCCATCGCCTTCAGGGCGTTGTCGCCATCTGTGCGGCCATAGCGGGCGTTTATCTGCTTAAAACGATCGAGATCCAACCAGGCCAGGGTTAAAGGCTCAGCCCGACGGCGGGCAGCGCGAATGGCATAGGTCGCCAGATGATGAAAGCCCCGGCGGTTGTAGAGCCCGGTCAGCGGGTCAGTGATACTGGCGCTGGCGGCGGCAAACTCCGCTTCCACCAGTGCCGCCAGATCGGCCAGCGCCTCAATGTCAGAAGGCGAAAAAGGCCGTGGATAGTGATCGATAATACAGAGCGATCCCACCGCGGCCCCACCGGGCAGGCGCAGCGGATAACCCGCGTAAAAGCGGATAGGATCGTCGTCGGTGACCAGAGGGTTATCAGCAAAGCGGGTATCGTCCAGGGTATCGGGGATCACCAGCGGTGCATCGCTAAGGACGGTATGGCCGCAAAACGAGAGATTTCGCGGCAGGTTGGTCGGGTCGCCGCCATCGGTGGATTTAACGACCACAACGTGCTCGTCAACCAGGTTGATCATCGCCACCGGCACGCCAAACACGCGTCTTGCCAGCCGGGTGATGCGCGCGTAAGTCGGGTGATCTTCTGGTTCAAGCAGCCCGGATTCACGCAAGGCACTGAGACGCATTGCTTCATTGCTGGGTAGTGAGGGTGATTTCATACGGGCTCCGTACGTCAGGCTTTTTAAAAGCTTAGCGCATCCTGAGGCGGGTCAGTGGGCAAAAATGCGGTTTTTACCATCGCGTTTAGCCTGATACAGTGCGGCGTCGGCAGCCTGTAACCAGTCTGTAACATTTCCCATCTCCCGGGTGGCGCAGGCAATGCCAATACTCATTGTGCAATGGACTGCTTCTTCCGCGACGTCACCGATAACCGCTGCCGCATCCATAATGCGGGTAGCGACCACTCGCGCTTCGTCGAGGGTGGTATCGGGCAGCAGGATCACAAACTCGTCCCCACCCAGTCGCGCCGGGGTGTCGCTCTGACGGCTGGCGATATGCAAGATTTGTGACACTGTCACTAAAAGCATATCCCCTACCTTGTGCCCGTAGCGATCGTTGACCTCTTTAAAGTTATCGATATCGATAAACATTAGCGCCGAATCGTGGCAGGTTTGCTGCAGTTTATGCAGCTCATGATCGATACGCTCCTCCAGCAGACGCCGGTTGGCAATGTCCAGCAGCGGGTCCATCATCGCAATGCGCTCCAGCTCGCGCGATTTGAAGCGCAGCCGCATGGCGATACTGTTGGTGAGCACGCTCAGCGCCACGGTATAGATAGCAATCAACGGCAGCGTGGCATAGAGGGTGCGCTGCGACACCCACGGCACCAGCGCCATTCCCTGCGACAGCCAGCTCCCCATAAAGACCGCCACCATCACCGCCCCGGCCTTTTTCATCAACGGGAAGCCACCCGCCGCCAGCCGGTCGGCAAGTAAGATAGTGGCAATGGCGACGGAAGGCAGCGGATTGACCGCCATCATGGCGATCCAGAAGCCGCCTGCCCCGGCGTCTAAAACCAGGTTCTGATGTTCGGTAAGGAGCGGCGTCGAAGAACGCCGGGCGCGCCACCAGGCCAAAGTTGGCCAGACAAAGGCGTTGATGGCCAGCAATCCCATAAGCCAGACGGAACGTTGCTGTTCCAGCAGGACAGAGAGAATAGGAATAAAGCAGAGGAAGGTTCCAAGCATTCGCATCAGATACATGCGTTTGATAAATCGACTGCCAGGCACGCGAGGGGATTTACTGAGTCTGTCAGTTCCGTTCATCACACGATTTTTCCGATATAATCACCCTTTTATATTATTGACGTTGAATTTTTGTATCAAGGCATTTATCAGTTTCGTGAATATATGGTAAAGGGCGTCACCGCGCCCTGGCAAACGATTACAGCTGTTCCGAAGGCGCTACCGCCTGTTCGGTAGTTTTTATCTCTGTCATTCGGGCGCTGGTACGATTTCGACCTGCTTTTTTCGAACGATACAGATAATCATCCGCTTCAGTCATCAGACGATTAAACACTTCTGTGAGCTGTGACGGCTCCGACCTTCCGCTGCCCAGACCAATACTGACGGTTAAAAACAGCGTCTGCCCCCGCCAGTTAAAGGGATGTTGTTCAACCGTGGTACGAATACGTTCCGCCAGAGCATATGCCTGTCCGGCTGAAGCGGAGTTAACCACCACGGCAAACTCTTCGCCGCCCATTCGCGCCACCAGCCCTGCGTTACCTACCGTCTCCTGCACTTTGCGCGCAAAAGCGGCCAGAACGGTATCGCCACACTCGTGACCATAGTTGTCGTTGATGCTTTTGAAATAGTCGATATCCAGCAGCATGACGGTCAGCCGCGGGCTTTTGCGCTTCCCTTCAACATTTTTGAGCGCCTCATACAGCCCGGAGCGGGAGTAAACCTGAGTCAGATAGTCGTAATCGGCACGCAGGGAAACCTGGCGGATCAGAGAATTGATCGCCGCCATGCTGACCGAGACCATAACCGGGCAGATTGCCAGGGTGGCGATCCCCAAGCGGGCAGAGAACATCATCGGGGTGGTGAGCGGCGTGGTTGCCACGATGGTGATGATGGAGTTGCCAATCAAGGTGATCTCCACCGTCCCGGTGACAAAGGTCAACAGACAGGTTGCCGGCAGCGAATAGCGTACCGCGCACCAGATCAGCGCCGGTAGCGGAAACGCCAGCGCACCGGCCCCACCGATTGCGACCGAGGCCATCACCGAGATAACCAGTAACACCACCGGCATCAAATGACTGGCACGTATGGCCCGGTTGAACGTGGGCCAGGTCATGGTCAGCATACAGGGGACAATCAATACCCCGGTAGAAAACTGTTCGCTAAACCAGTCGGCGACCAGCGGCCAGAAGGCGCGACTGTCCACCCCGCCCGCCACCGCCGCTCCGAGCAGGGCGCTGAGCAGCGCAGCCAGCAGACAATAGTTAAACAGCCGCAGGGCATTCACCGGATCCGGGGTGCGGTTTTTCAGTTGCTTGTCGCGCTGGACCAACAGGGCTACGGTGACAATAAACACCATATTCGAGAGGTTAATGCCCAGCGAGGAGATGCCCCAGTCGGTGGTGATGGCGTCGTATACCAGCATGGCGATATAGGACATCACGTAATAGCGAGGCCGGTTCAGGTAAGCGTAGCGGGCAAACACCCCTGCCATCACGCCATTGAGCGGCCAGAACATCGACAGCGACTCCATCAGACGAAGCTGCGCGCCGATAAAATAGAACAGCGTGGTCAATACCACTATTCCCGCCGCGTTTCGGAACGGACTGTGCGGCTGAAAAAGTGTGAATGTTCTGGCGTGAGCAGAAGACATGCAATATCAATCCATAGGTTTGCTTTTAACATTGAATACACATCCACGCGGATGAATGTTAAAAGTTTGGGATTAATGTATATCACATTAAGGGGATAACTATCATCTTCCAGTTAGCAGTGCTTATCAATTGCGCCGTCAGCGTGACGGCACAGGCAGTGCTTAATAGACTGAACGCCCCAGCTGCTGAGTCAGGTGTTCCAGCGCTGTGACGCCCGCCAGGGAGTTCCCCGCGTCGTCCAGTTCAGGGCTCCAGACCGCAATCGCCATCTCATGAGGCACGATCGCCACTACCCCGCCACCTACCCCCGATTTGGCAGGCAGCCCCACCCGCCAGGCGAACTCACCGGCGTTCTGATACATCCCGCTTGTCGCCATCAACGCATTGACCTGCCGGGCCTGCATCGGCGTAACAACGGGCTCTGAGAGATGCGGGGCATAACCCTGAGCAGCCAGAAAAAGAAACGTTTTTGCCAGTTCGACACAGCTCATCTTCAGGGCGCAGTAGTGGAAGTAGTTTTGTAGCACTGTAGGCACGTCGTTATGGAAATTGCCGAACGATTTCATCAGCCAGGCGATCGCCGCATTGCGCGCCGAGTGTTCAAACTCCGAACGGGCAACGGCGGAATCGTAGCCGATATCGCTTACTCCGGAGAGCTGACGCACGATCTCCAGCATCCTCTGACGCGGTGCGCTCAGGCGGCTTTGCAGCATGTCGCACACCACCAGCGCTCCGGCGTTAATAAACGGATTACGCGGTTTGCCCTGTTCGATCTCCAGCTGCAACAGCGAATTGAACGGCTGACCAGAGGGATCTTTCCCTACCCGCTGCCAGATCTCATCCTCGTCATACTGACGCATCGCCGCCACCAGGCTCAGGACTTTCGAAATCGACTGAATGGAAAAACGCTCGGTGGCATCACCGGCCTGAAAGTGCTGCCCGTCCACCGTAGTGATGGCAATGCCGAGTTTGTTGCCATTGACCGAGGCCAGCGCCGGGATGTAATCGGCAACTTTACCCTTGCCCAACAGGGGGCGTACTTGCGCCAGAATGGCGTCCAGCATCTGATTATTGATGTTCGCAGCCATCGGTTGCTCCTTGCTCACAGGCCAAAAACGGCCTGCGAGTATAACAGAGGCTTATGGATGGCGTCAGGCAGGCAGTCGGAACCGCGAGACGGCCTGCAACAGCAGGCCCGATTCATCGTGCAGCCGTTGGGAGGCTTCGGAGGCGGTATTGACCAGCGCATCGGTCTGGCGAGCCACCTGGTTCAGCGCCTGAAGCTGGCTGGTCATACGGTGAATACTCTCGCCCTGGCTGAGGGTGGCAACGGAGATCTCATTCAGCAGACTGCAAAGATTACCCACCAGGCCAATCACCTGCTGGAGGTTATCCTCCAGCCGGGTGACGGCTTTTGAGCCATCCTCGATGCCCTGTAACGAGTGGTTGATCAATTGCTGGATGGTCTGGGTCGAGTGGCTGCTTTTACGCGCCAGCAGCCCCACCTCCCGCGCCACCACGGCGAATCCACGCCCCTGGTTGCCAGCGTGGGCCGCTTCAATGGCCGCGTTCAGCGCCAGAATGTTGGTCTGGAACGCCACATTATCGATGATTGCCACAATGCCGCGCATCTCCGAAGAGCGCTCCACGATGGCCGCCATCGAGGCATTGACCGTCTCCATCATCCGGTCTCCCCCTGCCGCCATCTCCCGCGCCTCGTCCGCCCGTGAGCTTGCCAGTTTTGCGTAGCCGCTGTTTCCCTCGACGTGGGTTTCCAGCGCGGCAATATGCGCGGTCACCTCTTTCAACTCCTGCGCCTGACGCGCAGACTGCTGATAGAGATCCTGATTGCCCTGCGCCAGCGAGCCAATATTGGTCACCATCGAGGTGGTCGCCTCGCTGACCTGGGTCACCAGCTGTTGCAGGCCCTGTTGCAGCGTCTCCACGCTACCGCCCAGTTGCGCAATCTCGCGGTTAAACCGGGTCACGGTGGGTAGCGGCGAAGAGAGATCCCCCGCCGCCAGCAAATTAATATGGGCGATAAGGCGACGCAGCGGGACGATCACCCAGCGGGACATGGCAAACCACACCGCAATTGCAATCCCCAGCAGAACAACCGGGGCCAGCAGGAACAGCGATTGCAGGTCGGACAGGCTGGCGGTCAGCCGCTGTCGCCCCTCCGTGGCGCGCTGGGCGCTCGCCTGCTGATAGCGGGCATAGTTGTCATTAAAATCGGCCTGAAATGCCTGAGCGGGTACAGCAAAGAAGGCATCGATCGACTGACCGTTGACCAGCCCGTCGGCCTGCTCACGGATAGCGTCGAAAAACAACTGGTAACTGTTGAGCAGTGCTTCATCCTGCGGCGGGTTCATTGCCTGCCACGCCTGCAAGGCCTGCTGAGAATCACGTAGCGCCTGTTGCGCCTCGTCCATCAGGCTGTGCCAGCTGCCGTCGGATCCGGTCTCTTTATCCTGCATAAAATAAACCCCCGCGCGGTTAAGCAGATCGCTTGCCGCCAGCAACGAGATGCGGGCCTGATCGACCTTTGCCTGTTGCAGCCAGGCCATCTGGTTACGCTGTTCGTTGCGCTGGGCATCGCGCAGGGAGACGGAAAGTAAAACCGATGAAGAGATTTGCAACGCGGAAAAGAGGCCGATGATACAGAAGATCCCCGCCAGCAAACCAAACTGCCGGGGAGTAATGCGGCGAAAAATTTGCATTAAGTTCATGATTTCTTCATTAACAATGACTTAGACGTGGGCGAGTCTACGCAGTGAAAATGACAGAACTATTTCAGAATGATGACAGACGCCCGGCGGCGCTTTGCTTGCGCGGGCCTACAGGTTCTGTAGGCCGGGTAAGCGCAGCGCCGCCCGGCAAGAATACAGGTACAACGTCAAACCTGGTAACGCCCGGCGGCGCTTTGCTTGCGCGGGCCTACGGGTTCTGTAGGCCGGGTAAGCGCAGCGCCACCCGGCGGAACAATGGGCTCAAAATCAAACCCGGTCTTTCCACACCGTCTGCACATTACAGAACTCATGCAGGCCAAAGTGTGATAACTCCCGGCCAAAGCCGCTCTTCTTCACCCCACCGAACGCCACGCGGGCGTCGCTGGCGCTGTAGCCGTTGATAAACACCCCGCCGCATTCAAGCTGGCGGGCAAAGCGGTCGGCCAGCTCTGCATTGGCGGTAAAGACCGTCGCCGAAAGCCCAAAATCGCTGTCGTTAGCCAGGGCAAGCGCGTGTTCGGCATCGGTTGCTACGCTAATCGCCGCTACCGGACCAAACAACTCCTGACGAAACGCGGTCATCGTTGGAGTCACATTCCCCAGCACGGTCGGCGCATAGTAGTTCCCTGCCCCGGCAATCTTCTCGCCTCCCAGCAACAGGGTCGCCCCTTCGGCCAGCGTAGCCTGAACCTGCTGATGCAGCTCGTCGCGCAGATCGAAACGCGCCATCGGGCCGAGGTAGTTCTCTTCGTTATCAGGCGCGCCCATCTTCAGCGCCGCGGTGGCCTCGACAAAGCGACGGCTGAACGCATCGGCAACACCCGCCTCGACGATAAAGCGCTTGGCTGCCGCACAGACCTGCCCGGTGTTCTGATAGCGACCGGTCACCGCTGCTTTCACCGCCAGATCCAGGTCGGCATCGTTCAGGACAATAAAGGGATCGGAACCGCCCAATTCAAGGACGCATTTTTTCAGCGCGGCCCCGGCTTGGGCGCCAATGGCGGCCCCGGCACGCAGGCTGCCGGTGACGGTGACCGCCGCAATGCGCGGATCGGCAATCATCTGGCTCACCCCGTCGTTAGTGGCGTTCAGCTGACCAAACACCCCCTGCGGGAATCCGGCGTCGGTAAAGATTGCTTCAATCAGGTTCGCGGCGCCCAGCACGTTCGGGGCATGTTTCAGCAGATAGCTGTTGCCCGCCAGGATAATCGGCACCGCACCGCGCAGCACCTGCCAGAGCGGGAAGTTCCACGGCATCACCGCCAGCACCGGCCCCAGCGGGCGATACTCAATCACCGCGTCCGCCACCTGGGTTGCCTCGGTATTAAGCATCGCTGGGCCATGTTCAGCATACCAGTCGCAGAGCCCGGCGGATTTCGCCACCTCCCCGCGCGCCTGGGCGATGGGTTTACCCATTTCGCGCATGATCATCTGCGCCATCTCTTCGCCACGGTTGCGCAGCGCGGCGCCCAGATCGCGTAGCTTTTGCGCACGCGCCGCCACCGGCACGCTGCGCCACTGGCGAAAAGCGGTATCGGTCTGTGCAAGGGCTTGTTCAACCTCGGTAGCGGTCGCCCACGGCCAGACGGCCAGGGTTTCGCCGTTTGCCGGGTTAATGGACAGGGCATGGGTAGCAGAAGGTGTCGTCATGATCGGCTCCGTGTATTAACAGTTGCTACAGTGTGGCGCGATCTGCTATTTCTTAAAAATGAATAATAATAACCACCTTATTCACGAAACGAGAACGATATGGATCTGACCCAGCTGGAGATGTTTAACGCCGTCGCCCAGACCGGCAGCATTACCCAGGCCGCGCAGAAAGTGCATCGCGTGCCCTCAAACCTGACCACCCGCATTAAACAGCTGGAGGCCGATCTTGGCGTGGCGCTGTTCATCCGCGAGAACCAGCGGCTGCGCCTCTCACCCGCTGGGCATAATTTTTTACGCTATAGCCGACAGATCCTCGCCCTGGTGGATGAGGCGCGGATGGTGGTGGCCGGTGATGAACCCCAGGGGCTGTTTACCCTCGGGTCGCTGGAGAGCACCGCGGCGGTACGTATCCCGGCCTCGCTGGCGCAGTTTAACCAGCGCTACCCGCGCATTCAGTTTGCGCTGGCGACGGGCCCTTCGGGGACGATGATTGACGGGGTACTGGAAGGGACGCTGAGCGCGGCCTTTGTGGACGGGCCATTAAACCACCCGGAACTGGAGGGCATGCCGGTCTACCGGGAGGAGATGATGCTGGTGGTGCCTGCCGGTCATCCAAAGGTTGCGCGGGCCGCCGACATCAGCGGGCACGATATCTACGCCTTTCGCGCCAACTGCTCCTACCGCCGCCATTTCGAGAGCTGGTTTCATGCGGATCGCGCCACGCCAGGGCGCATCCACGAAATGGAGTCCTATCACGGGATGCTGGCCTGCGTCATTGCCGGGGCGGGCATTGCGCTGATGCCCCGTTCAATGCTGGAAAGTATGCCCGGACATCACCAGGTGGCCGCCTGGCCGCTGGCGGAAAACTGGCGCTGGCTCACCACCTGGCTGGTATGGCGCCGGGGCGCGATGACCCGGCAACTGGAGGCGTTTATAGCACTGCTAAACGAAGGTCAGCCACCAGCATCTTCTCCATAAACAGGCTCAGGGGATCGGGGGCATAGGGAGGAAACGCCTCGCACCGCTGGTAGCCACAGCGTTCATAGAGCCGGATGGCCGGAAGCTGCTTGATTCCCGTCTCCAGCCGCAGGGTGTGGCAGCTCCGGCTTTGCGCTTCATCTTCCAGCGCCGCCAGCAGCTTTTCACCCAACTGCTGTCCGCGATGGGTCGGATCGATATAGACCCGCTTCATCTCGCCGCTTCCGTCGCCGTTCAGCACGATGGCCCCGCAGCCGACGGCGTTAAGCTGGCGATCGCGGATCACCATCATTATCAGGGCGTGATCGGGCAACCCGGTCAGATCCAGCAGATGATTGCTCTCTGCCGGATAGAGCGCGCTCTGGTAACGGTCCAGGGCGGCAATCAGGGTGGTGATATCCGGATGGGCGGGCGATTCAGAGGTGATGGAATACATGGCAGGCTCCTTTTGTCGTTTTTCTCCACCATAACGCTGGCCGACAAACGCAACGGCATATTTTTAACTTATAGCTGCGCCTGACCATTGCGCCTCCCGCGACTGCGGCGTAAGTTTGGGCACAGTCACGGTTAACATCTCAGGAAAACAATGAACACCAAAGCCCGTAAAGTGATGATTATCGGGGCCGGAAACGTCGGCACCTCCGCTGCCTACGCCCTGCTGAACCAGAATATCTGCGAAGAGCTACTGCTGGTGGATATCAACCAGCCGCGCAGTGAAGGCCACGCCTGGGACCTGGCGGATGCTGCCGCCTATATGCCAGGCATGATGAGCATCTCCACCCGCGAGGCGAGCGACTGTGCCGATGTGGATATCGCGGTGATCACCGTCTCCGGCGGCGCCCTCGAACCGGGCCAGACGCGGCTGGATGAGCTGAACGCCACGGCCAGCATTGTGAAGAATATTGTTCCGCAGATGATGGCGGGCGGCTTTAACGGCATCTTTCTGATTGCCACCAACCCGTGCGACATCATCACCTGGCAGGTGTGGCAGCTCTCCGGCCTGCCGCGTAATCAGGTGATCGGCACGGGCGTCTGGCTGGATACCACCCGTCTGCGGCGGACCCTGGCGCAGGCGCTCGATATCGGCGCCCAGAGCATCGACGCCTTTATCCTGGGCGAGCATGGCGATACGCAGTTCCCGGTCTGGTCCCATTCGTCGGTATATGGCTCACCCATTGCCGAGGTGTATCAACGCCATACCGGCCAGACGCTGGATTTTGACGAGCTGGCCGAACGCGTGCGCAAACAGGGCTTTGAGATCTACGCCCGCAAGGGCTGCACGGAGTACGGCATCGCCGCCACCATCGCTGAAATCTGCCGCAATATCTTCACCGGCAGCCACCGGGCGCTGGCGATCTCCTGCATTCTGGAGGGTGAGTATGGCGTTGACGGGGTAGCGATTGGCGTGCCGGCGGTGCTGGCCCAGAGCGGGGTCCAGCAGATCATTGAATTAAAACTGGCGGAAGAGGAGCAGCAGAAGTTCCGCCATTCGGTAGAGGTGATTAAGGCCAATATCGCCCGCCTGCCCTGAGGGGTTACGGCGCTAAGGTCAGGGTGGCATCCAGCTGGCTTAAGGTCTGCTGCACATTCTCATCCAGACGTTTATCGGTGACGATATCGGTCAGGGAGTTGAGGTGCGCCACGTTAAACAGCGACCAGGCGCCATATTTCGTGCTGTCGGCGAGCAATACGCGGCGTCGGGCGTTGGCAATCAGATCGCGCTTCAGGGCCGCTTTCTCTTCCGTCGGCGAGGTAATGCCGCGCTCCAGATCCCAGCCGTTACAGCTGACAAAGGCGATATCCGGCCAGACGTTCTGCAGCAGGCGGCGACCGTGCTCGCCAATGCAGGACTGGCTGGAATCGTCGATGCGCCCGCCAATGATCGTCACCTCAATCTGCTTAAACTCTGACAGAAACAGGGCGATATGCAGATCGCTGGTAATAACCCGCAGCGGCAGATGGGTGAGCTGGCGCGCGAGTTCAATCATGGTGGTGCCCGCATCGAGCACCACCGCGTCACCGGCTTTAACAAAACTGGCGGCGGCGCAGGCGATGGCGTGTTTCTCCGCCAGGCTGCGCTGCATCTTTTCACTGGTGGTGGGCTGGGAAGGGATAAACCGGTTCAGGGTCACGCCACCGTGGGTGCGGCTGATGACCCCCTCCTGATCGAGCTTAATCAGATCCCGGCGGATGGTCGCAGGCGAGGCATCCGTTGCCGCCACCAGCTGATCCACTGTCACCAGATTGTGCCCTTTCAGGTAGTCCATTATCTGTTCTAACCGGCTATATCCCTTCATATTATTCCCGTGTGATTTGCATCGCTAACTGGATAGAAACCGTCATGCTCTCAGACTTCGCTTTACCTGTCCACGCAATGTCAAATGCGGTGCCGTGGTCAGCTGAAGTACGGATAAACGGCAGCCCGGCGGTGATGTTCACCCCGTCATAAAAACCGAGTAATTTTAACGGAATATGGCCCTGGTCGTGATACATCGCCACCACTATGTCGTACATGCCTTCGTGGCACTGCATAAATACCGTATCCGGCGGACACGGCCCGAACACATTCAGCCCCTTGGCCTTCATCGCCTCAACGGCCGGGCCGACAATCTTGATCTCTTCATCACCAAACAGACCGTTCTCCCCGGCGTGCGGGTTAACCCCGGCCACCGCAATACGAGGATTGGTGTAGCCCACCCGCTTGAGGAAGGTATCGGCAATGCCAATCACGGTTTTTACCCGATCCTGGTTGAGGGTATCAAGGAATTTGCGCAACGCGATGTGGGTGGTGATGTGGATCACCTTCAGCTGATCGGTATAGAGCACCATCGCGTAATCCTTGCTGTCGGTCAGGTGCGCCAGCAGTTCGGTATGGCCGGGATAGTGATGGCCCGCCAGATGCAGCGCCTCTTTGTTCAGCGGCGCGGTGGCAATGGCTTTCACCTCGCCCGCCATCGCCAGCTCGGTGGCACGACGCACGCAGCGGTAGGCCAGGTCACCGGCCTGAGCCTGCACCACGCCGGGCTGTAAGCTGTCGGGCTCCGCCAGCGGTTCGTCCAGCACGTTAATGATGGCCGGGCCGAACTGTGCGTCGCTGACGCGAGTGATCACGCGTAACTCCGCCGGCGCGGTGATACCTTTTTCCAGCACCCGTTGCAGGGTACGGGCGCAACCCACCACCACGACAGGCGCGCCGGAGAGCTCCCCCTCGGTCAGGGATTTGATAATGATTTCCGGGCCAATGCCCGCCGGGTCACCCATCGTTACAGCAATGATATTAGTCACTCATCTTCTCCTCGATAAAATGCAAAACCTCAAGCAGCGTGGTTTCAGTACCAAAACCGCCCGCTTTGGTCATGACTGGCCCCTGCCAGCGACAACCCAAAAATCGACCAAACGGCACGCACTGCGCCACTTGTCCGCGAATGGCAAAACCTTGTGCGTCGAGCGCGCTGGCAACCGCCATCGCCACGTCTCCTCCGGAGACATAGAGCGCCGCCGGGTGGCTGATCTCCAGCGCGTTACGCGTCAGCGCACCCAGAAAGGCGCTGATAGTCTCTCCCAGCGCCGCGCGGTTTAACCCGTGCTGCTGGCAGAGCGTCTCTATCTGATGCCGTGCCTGGGTGTCAGCGCAGGTATGCACCACGCAGTGCTGGCCTGCCGCAAGCGCCTGGGCGATCTGCTGCTGGTATCCCGCCATCGTCCCGTTAAACACATCATTGATATCAATTAATACCGTGCTGACATTGTGCTGGTCGCGCACGCGCTGGATCTGCTTTTGCGCAATTTCGCTCATCGAACCGATAACCGCCAGCAGCTGGCGCGGCGTGGCAAGACGGCGCGCCAGGGCATCGCACAGCCCGGCGGAGCCCACCAGCAGCGGCTTTTCATCGCAGGCAAACGCCGTGTTGATAATCTGGTCCAGCTCCGCGTCGGTCTGCGCATCCACAATCACCAGACGCGCATCGCTCGCGAGCGCTGTGGCAAGTTCCGCCGGCGTGACCACCCTGCTTTTAAGCCGGGTTTGCTCCGCCAGCACCTTCGCTACATGCGCGTGGCGTACCGGGGTTTTCGGGTCGCTGGCAAACTCGGTCTCCGTCACCGGCACGCCGTTCACCAGGCAGACGCCCTCTTCGGTGGTGCGCCCAGCGGCCGGAAATGCCGGGGCGATAATCGCCTGGCACTTACCGCTGAGCCTCAGCAGCGCCTCTACTTCAGCGCCCGGGTTGCCGCGAAGCGTTGAGTCAATTTTCTTAATCAGCCATTTGGCCGCGTGAACGTCGGTCGCATACTGCGTCAGTTTTTCAGCCGCCTCTGATGCCTTCATCGCCCGGCTATCGCTATTAATAACCAGCGCATCGGTGTCGTCGGTAAAAGGCGTCTGAAACGCCACGCTGACTTTTTTGCCGCTTAGCGCCAGGCTCACCCCCGCGTCGTTAGCGCCGGTAAAGTCGTCGGCGATCACCACGATCTCTCTGTTCAGGTTGTTCACGTTCATCCCCAAAGGTTCGTCGTTCCTGTTAATGATTATATTCAATCATGATTGATTATATGTGAGCAAGATCAAGTTATTCGGTTTGCGAATAAATTATAAATTTAGAGACACGATGACTGTGATTGCCTGTTTTGAGCGAAATCAATCACAGACACAGCAACAGGAGAGCAATGTGTTAACCATTAACAGTACGATAATCAGCGGTGCGGGTGCGATCCCGGCCCTCGCGCCACTGCTAGCAGGCAAGTCGCGCCTTTTACTGGTCACCGACGGTAATATTGCCCGTCTGGAGGCCGCCCGCGCTATCCGCGCCCTGCTGGAAGCCGATAACCGCAGCGTCAGCGTGATTGAGCGCGTGCCGCCAGAGCCCACGCATCACGACGTTCACGCTCTGCTGGCTGACATCAACGATACCGCTTTTGATCTGGTGGTGGGCGTAGGCGGCGGCAGCGTACTGGATGTAGCGAAACTGCTCTCCGTGCTGTGCCATCCGGCCTCGCCGGGGCTGGACGCCCTGCTGGCAGGTGAAAAGCCCACCCAGCGCCTTGCTTCATTATTGATTCCCGCCAGCGCCGGTACTGGCTCCGAAGCCACGCCGAACGCGATCCTCGCCATACCCGAGCAGAGCACCAAAATCGGCATTATCTCCCCGGTACTGCTGCCCGATTACGTGGCGCTGCTGCCGGAACTGACCACCAGCATGCCGCCGCACATCGCCTCGTCGACCGGGATCGACGCCCTGTGCCCCCTGATCGAGTGCTTTACCGCCACCGTCGCGAATCCGGTGAGCGATAACGCAGCGCTGATTGGTCTGCGCAAGCTGGTCAATAACATTGAAACCGCCTGCGCCGAGCCGCACAACCTGGCGGCGAAGCTCGAAATGCTGTGGGCGTCCTACTACGGCGGCGTAGCCATCGCCCATGCCGGAACCCATCTGGTGCATGCCCTTTCCTATCCGCTGGGCGGCAAATATCACCTGCCGCATGGGGTGGCGAACGCCATCCTGTTAGCGCCCTGCATGCGCGTGGTGCGCCCGGACGCGGTGGAAAAATTTGCCCAAGTGTGGGATCTGGTGCCGGGTGCCGATACCTCCCTGTCGATGGAAGCGAAATCCCACGCGCTGGTGGAGTGGTTTGCCGCCCTGGTGCGCCGCCTGAACTTACCGGACAACCTCGAGACGCTGGGCGTCCCGCGGGATGATATCGCTTCCCTGAGCGATGCCGCCCTGAACGTAAAACGCCTGATGAATAACGCCCCGCGTCAGGTCAGCCATGCCGAGGTACAGGGTATTTACCAGACCCTGTTCCCCGAACGTTAATATCGAAGGAGTGAATAATGCGTAACAAGATTGAAGGCGTGCTGACGGCGATCGTCACCCCCTTTACGGACGACGGCGCCCTGCATCTGCCGGGGCTGAAACGCCAGATCCAGCGTCAGCTGGCGGCGGGTAACGGCATTTTCTGCGGCGGCACCAACGGGGAGTTTTTCGTGCTGACCGAAGAGGAAAAAGTGGCCGTCACTCGCGCCTGCGTGGAAGAGGTCGCCGGGCGTGCGCCGGTGGTGGCGCATATCGGGGAAATCTCCACCCGCGCCACTATTCGTCTCGGCAAGCAGATCGAAACCCTCGGCGTGGATGCCGTCTCGGTAATCACCCCATGGTTTGTTCCCATGAACCAGGCGGAACTGATTACCCACTACACCGCCATCGCCGATGCCCTGACGGTGCCGGTATTTCTCTACAACATTCCGGCGCGCACCGGCAATACCATCGAGCCGCAGACCGCGCGGGTGCTGGCTTCGCACCCGAACATCATCGGCATTAAGGACAGCGCAGGCAGCTACGAGAGCCTGAGCGGGTTCCTGAAAGCCGTAGCGGATATCGACGGTTTTGACGTGCTCAACGGCCCCGATTCGCTCATCCATCAGGGCTTTGTTGAGGGCTGTTCGGCCTGTATTTCCGGGCTGGCGAACGTGGCGCCGGAGGCGATCAACGCCATCTGGACGCGTTTCCATGCGGGCGATGTTGAGGGCTCGCGTCGGGCGCAGGATGGCGTGACTGAACTGCGCACGAATCTGTATAAAGTGGCCTTCTCTCCGGCGGCGGTAAAAAAAGCGCTGCAGGTGATGAGCGAAGAGGTGGGTGAAAGCCGCTACGCGGTGGCTTTCGATGCGCAACAGACTGAACAGATCCGCCAGATAGTGACGAAGTCACTGCAGTAACCGGCGTTTGATTTCGTCCATAAGAATACCGGGCACCGGGTGTGCCCAGGTTTCCTACGCCCTGAAGAGAGGCAAAGATGAACAATTTTACCGCTGAAGATACCCTGATCATCGTAGGCATCGTGATTGTCTACATCCTGTTTACCACCTGGCTGACCTTCCGGTTACGCAGTAAAAACACCGGTGATTTTATGGAAGGCTCCCGGGCGATGCCGGCCTTTATCGTCGGGATCCTGCTGATGTCTGAATATATCGGCGCTAAGTCCACCATCGGGACCGCCCAGGCAGCGTTCGAGGATGGTTTTGCCGCCTCCTGGTCGGTGATTGGCGCAGCCATCGGCTTCCCGCTGTTTGGCCTGCTGCTGGTGAAACGTATCTATAACACCGGCAAAATCACCATCTCCGGGGCGATTGCCGAGAAGTACGGCAACAGCACCAAAAACATCATCTCCATCATCATGATCTACGCCCTGCTGCTGGTAAACGTCGGCAACTATGTCTCCGGCGCGGCGGCGATCTCCACCGTGTTGAAGGTCAACCTGCCGGTGGCCGCCTTTATTACCGCGGTTGTCAGTACCTTCTACTTCGCCTTTGGCGGCATGAAGGGGGTGGCGTGGGTGACGCTGCTGCACAGCGCCCTGAAATATTTCGGCATCCTGATCATCATGGGCTTCGCGCTCTCTAAAACCGGCGGCTTTACGCCTATGATTGAGCAGATGCCGAGCTACTACTGGACCTGGGACGGCAACATCGGCGCCAGCACCATCGTCGCCTGGCTGATCGGCACCATCGGCTCCATCTTCTGTACCCAGTTCGTTATCCAGGCCATCTCGTCCACCAAGGATGTGAAATCAGCGAAACGCTCCACCTGGGTCGCCTTCTTCTTCTGCCTGCCGATTGCGCTGGCGATTGCGGTGATTGGCGTGGCGGCGAAGTATCTGCACCCGGAGATCGACAGCCTCTACGCCATGCCTATCTTCCTGCAGGACATGAATCCATGGCTGGCCGGCCTGGTGACAACGTCACTTGTGGCGTCGATTTTTGTCAGCGTGAGTACCGTGGCACTGGCTATCGCTTCGCTGGTGGTGAAAGATTTCTACGTGCCATACCGCAACCCCACCCCGGAGCAGGAGTTTAAAGCGACCCGCTGGCTGTCGCTGCTGATTGGCTTCCTGCCGCTGATCTTCGTCCTGCTGGTACCGGAAGTGCTGAAGCTGTCGTTCTTCACCCGCGCCATTCGTCTGTCGATTTCGGTGGTGGCGGTGATCGCCTTCTACGCCCCGTTCTTCAAAAGCACCCGCGGTGCCAACGCTGGCCTGATTGGTGCCTGTGTGATGACCTCGCTGTGGTATCTGCTGGGCGACCCGTTTGGTATTAACAATATGTACATTGCGCTGATCACCCCGGCGGTGATTATGGTTCTCGACCGCATCATCCCGAATAAAGCGGATCGCAAAGCGCATGCCCCTGTTCAACATAATGGAGTCTGATATGTCTGTAACCGTAACCCGTGACGGGATTGTTCGCCCGCAGCCAGAGGATGCCCGCGTGGAAACGGCGATGCTGCCCTCTTCCTGCCCGCAGAACCACGCCGCGAACCTGCTGCCGCTGCCGGATGGCACCCTGATGTGCGTCTGGTTCGGCGGCACCCAGGAAGGGATCGCTGATATTTCGGTGTGGGGGTCGCGCCTGGCCCCCGGCAGCAATCAGTGGAGCGCGGCGGTGAAGCTCTCCGACGACGCCAGCCGCTCGGAGCAGAACCCGGTCCTGTTCCTTGCCCCTGACAACGTGCTGTGGCTGCTGTGGACCGCGCAGATCTCCGGCAACCAGGATACCGCCATCGTGCGCTACCGCAAGTCTGAGGATCTGGGCCAGAGCTGGGGGGAGATCGCCACCCTGCTCGATAAGCCCGGCACCTTTATTCGCCAGCCCATCGTGGTGCTGGAGAACGGCAACTGGCTGCTGCCTGTCTTCTACTGCCGCACTAAGCCGGGCGAAAAATGGGTAGGTAACGACGACATCAGCGCGGTAAAAATCTCGGAAGATCAGGGGAAAAGCTGGCGCGATGTCGAGGTGCCGGAGAGCCTGGGCTGCGTGCATATGAACATTACGGCGCTGAAAAACGGCAATCTGGTGGCGCTCTACCGCAGCCGCTGGGCGGATAATATCTACATCAGCCAGTCGCTGGACAACGGCGAAAGCTGGTCGGTGCCGGAGCCGACTGAATTGCCGAACAACAACTCATCGATTCAGGTCACCACCCTTGCGAGCGGCGAGCTGGCGCTGGTGTTTAACCACATGAGCGCGGCGGGGGCGCTGGAGCGTCGCGCCTCGCTGTATGACGAGATCGACGACGGCGACGGGCGTAAAGAGCCGGAAGTGACCGATGGCCGCGCCGCGTTCTGGGGCGCACCGCGCGCGCCGATGACGGTGGCGATATCCAACGACGGCGGGAAAAGCTGGCCCTGGCAGCGCAATCTCGATGAAGGCGACGGCTACTGCATGACCAACAACTCGCTGGAGAAGCTCAACCGTGAGTTTTCCTATCCCAGCATCAAGCAGAGCTCCGACGGCACGCTGCATATCGCCTACACGTATTTCCGTCAGGCGATCAAATACGTACGCGTATCCCCGGAATGGGTGAAGGAGTCGCAACAGTGATTATCGGTCACCTTAACGCCCTGCCGCTGGCAGGGCTGCCCTGCGCTCTCCGTGAGATCCTCCATCGCCCGGAGTGCACTCTGGCGGCGCTAACTGCCCGGGATGACGGACGCTGGCAGCCGGAAGGCTGTACATGGTTCTGCCATATCGGCCCGGCGCAGACTCAGCCGCAGGCCGAGCGCCATACTGAATATCACCATCAGTGGGCCGATATTCAGGTGGTGCTGGCGGGTGAAGAGATCATTAACGCCGGCACGCAGTCGCTGGCCAAGGTGGGCGACGAAGAGCGCAAGCCGGATCTCTTTATCGCTCCCGGCGCGGTTCATCCGGTGAGCATCACCCTGCGCGCCGGCGATTTCGCGGTATTTCTGCCCGGAGAACCCCATCAGGCGCTGTGTGCCGTGGATGAACCCATGACCGTGCGCAAGGCGGTGTTTAAAGTGCCGCGCGCGCTGCTGGAGGGGTGATATGCGTTCAGCCATCGTCACGGGGGCCAGCTCCGGCATCGGCGAAGCGATCGTTAACCGCCTGCTGGCCGAGGGCTGGCAGGTAACGGGCATCAGCCGTCGCGGGGTGGATAACGCCCATCCGTACTTCACCAGCCTGAGCGTCGATTTAAGTGACACTGTCACGATTTCTGGCGCGCTCAACGCCCTTCCGGTGCCACAGGCGATTATTCACGCCGCTGGGATGATGGCTGCCGCCCAGCTCGGTGAGCTGGATCCGGCAGTCAGCGCCCGCCTGTGGGGGCTGCATATTCACGCCGCCGAGATCCTGTTCAACCACTTTGCCCCACGGATGAGCGCCGGTGGACGGCTGGTGGCTATCGGCAGCCGAACCTCTCGCGGTGCCGCGGGCCGGTCGCAGTATGTCGCCACCAAAGCGGCACTGGTAGGCATGGTGCGCAGCTGGGCGGCAGAGCTGGCGCCGCGGGGGATCACCGCCAACGTGGTTGCGCCGGGAGCAACCCAGACGCCGATGCTGAGCGCGCCGGGGCGGGAAACGTCACCGCCAAAAATGCCGCCGATGGGGAGGCTCATCGCCCCGGAAGAGGTAGCGGCAATGGTGAGCTATCTGCTGAGCGCCGAGGCTGCGCCCGTCACCGGGCAGGAACTGGTACTGTGCGGGGGGGCGTCGTTGGGGTAGATTGTGCGGCCTTAAGCCGGGTGGCGGCTGCGCCTTACCCGGCCTACGGGGGGGTGTAGGCCCGTGCAAGCGCAGCGCCGCTGGGCGATGCCGACGAGGGTAATGAGTGCCCCTCTCCCACAGAGAGTGAGCAACAATTGTGCTACGTTTTAACCACTATCCCCAACGCCGGAGCTACCATGGAATACACCCCGCTTCTTGAATTCTGGTTTCACGACCAACACCAGGCGCTCTGGTTTTCCCGTAACGATGATTTTGACGCCCAGTGCAAACATCGCTTCTACCCGTTGTGGCAGGCCGCCTGCCGGGGGGAGCTATTTCACTGGCGGGACAGGCCGCACGGACGGCTGGCGGAAATTATTTTGCTGGATCAGCTTTCGCGTAACCTGAACCGCAACGATCCCCGCGCCTGGCAGCAGGATGGTATGGCCCTGATTCTGGCTCAGGAGCTGGTTTATCAGCCGATGTGGCATGAACTGGACAGCAACCAAAAGGGCGTCTCGCTACTGCCGATGATGCATGCGGAATCACGGGTCATTCATCAGGAAGCAGAGCGGCTGTTTACCGCCCTGAATGAGCCGGGCTTTCTCAATGCGGAAATCAAACACCGCGCGATTATTGCGCGCTTTGGCCGCTATCCGCACCGCAACAGCATTATGGGGAGAAGCTCCACCCCTGAAGAGGTGGAGTGGTTAAAGCACAACAAAGGCTTCTAAAGCGTGCGGAGGAAAACGGTGCCCTTCAGATAGAGCGCCGCCTGCCCGCTAATCAACACCCTGTCGCCCTTCAGCTCGCAGCGCAGATCGCCGCCGCGAGCGGAGACCTGGCGAGCCTGCATAGCAGTTTTACCCAGCTTCTCGCTCCAGTAAGGGATCAACATGCTGTGGGCGGAGCCAGTAACCGGATCTTCCGCCACCCCTTCGCCCGGGCAGAAGAAGCGGCTGACAAAGTCATACTCATCCCCCGGGGCGGTGACGCAGACCATCTTACCCAGCGGCATCATGCCGTCGATATCCGGGGTTAGGGCCTCAACCTGCTGCTGGTTTTCCAGCACTACCATATAATCGCGCCCTGCCCGCACCTCTTTCGCCTCACGGATACCCAGGGTGCTGAACAGCAGTTCGGGTGGGTTTTCCACCGCCTCACAACCCCATGCCGGGAAGTCCAGCGTCAGCCAGTCGCCGCTGCGCTTAACCCGCAGTTCGCCGACAAAGCGGGTGGAAAAAACGATCTCCGTGTGCGGGTAGTCGAGATATTCAAAAATCACGTGGGCGCTGGCAAGCGTGGCGTGACCGCACAGGTTAATTTCATGCAGCGTGGTAAACCAGCGCAGCTCAAAACCGGTATCGGTGCGCACGAAAAACGCGGTCTCCGACTGGTTATGCTGCTGTGCCATCTTTAACAGAACCTCATCCGGCAGCCACGCCTCCAGAGGGCAAACGGCTGCAGGATTCCCACCAAATGCGCGGTCGCTAAACGCATCGACCAGATACAATGCTATTTCTTTCATTGGGTTAACCCTTGTTATTAGCGTAAAAACAGATGACCTTTCATGTAGAGTGATGCCTTGCCGCTCATCAGCACCCGGTCGCCCTTCAGTTCACAACGCACATCGCCACCCCTCGCAGAGACCTGGCGGGCAAACAGCGAGGTTTTGTTCAGCTTTTCACTCCAGTAGGGGATCAGCATGGTATGCGCCGAGCCGGTAACCGGATCTTCCCACAATGCCACGCCCGGCGAGAAAAAGCGGCTGACAAAATCGTATTCGCCCTCGCCCCGGGCGGTAATCGACACTTTGTGCTCGCCGGGGGTCATGGCCTGAATATCAGGCGTAACCGCCTCAACCTGCTGACGGTTTTCCAGCACCAGCACCCAGGCGCGTCCCTTACGGGCCTCGACATAGCGGTCAATCCCCAGCGCGTGGAGCATCTCTGGCGGTGGGGTCTGGGCCTCCGTCGGACAGGCCGGGAAATCGAGGGTTAACCAGTCACCGTCCCGGCTGACGGTGAGCCTGCCGGAAGCAGTATCAAAATGGATCCGGGCATCGGGATAGTCCATCTCGTTGAACAACACCCAGGCGGTGGCAAGCGTCGCGTGGCCGCAGAGGTTGACCTCGCCGTGGGTGGTAAACCAGCGCAGTTCGATGCCACCTTTATGGCGCACAAAAAAGGCGGTCTCCGACTGATTATGCTCCTGCGTCATCTTCAGTAGCGTCTCATCCGGCAACCACTCCGCGAGGGGGCACACTGCTGCCGGATTACCGCCAAATGCGCTATCGCTAAACGCATCAACGAGATAAAACTCAATTTCCTGCATCGCTCTACCTACTGTTAACTTAATGTTGCATCCTATATTCATGGAAAATAACCGATTTCACCAGCGATTACTTTGCCACCACAGTGAGATCTGCATCACAAAATGATTGTATTTCCATCAGTGATGGTTTTAAGATCAAAACACCTCATATACCTAACCGATCCCTGACATTCCTATGACAACCAACACAGTTTCCCGCCGGGTCGCATGGCTACGGGTGGTGACCCTCGCCGTCGCCGCGTTTATCTTTAACACCACGGAGTTCGTCCCTGTCGGGTTGCTTTCGGACATCGCCAGCAGTTTCGGCATGGAGACGGCGCAGGTGGGGATCATGCTTACCATCTACGCCTGGGTGGTAGCGCTGATGTCGCTCCCCTTTATGCTGCTCACCAGCCAGATTGAGCGCCGCGCGTTGCTGATCGGCCTGTTCGTGCTGTTTATCGCCAGCCATGTGCTGTCGTTCCTGGCATGGAACTTTACCGTACTGGTGATAAGCCGGATCGGGATTGCGTTTGCCCACGCCATTTTCTGGTCGATTACCGCCTCGCTGGCTATCCGCCTGGCCCCGGCTGGGAAGCGCGCCCAGGCGCTGAGCCTGCTGGCGACCGGCACCGCGCTGGCGATGGTGCTTGGGCTGCCGCTGGGCCGCATCGTCGGGCAATATTTTGGCTGGCGTACCACCTTTTTCGTTATCGGCCTCGGGGCGCTGTTCACCCTGCTGTGTCTGATTAAACTGTTGCCGAAACTGCCGAGCGAGCACTCCGGCTCCCTGAAAAGCCTGCCGCTGCTGGTGCGTCGCCCTGCGCTGATGAGCCTCTATCTGCTGACGGTCGTCGTGGTGACTGCGCACTACACCGCCTACAGCTATATCGAGCCGTTTGTGCAGTCGGTTGCCGGATTCAGCGCCCGCTTCGCCACGGTACTGCTGTTGCTGTTGGGCGGCGCCGGCATTATCGGCAGCCTGCTGTTCGGTAAGCTCGGCAACCGTCACGCCTCTACGCTGGTCAGCAGCGCTATTGGCCTGCTGCTGGTCTGTCTGCTGCTTCTGCTCCCCGCCTCCGGGAGCGAAATGCATCTGGCGCTGCTGAGCCTGGTCTGGGGCGTGGCGATCATGATTATTGGTCTTGGGATGCAGGTTAAAGTGCTGGCGCTGGCGCCCGATGCCACCGACGTGGCGATGGCGCTCTTTTCCGGCATTTTCAATCTGGGGATTGGCGCAGGTGCGCTGGTGGGGAATCAGATAAGCCTGCATCTGTCGATGGCATCAATCGGCTATCTGGGGGCGATACCGGCGCTGGCGGCGTTAATCTGGTCGGTATTGATTTTCCGCAAATGGCCCGTCACGCTGGAAGAGCAGCCCCATCACGGCTAGCGAGGCGAACGGGTGGCGGAATGCCACCCGGTTCAATGATTAGGGGTAGGTCTGGATAATTTCCAGCACGCCGTTAATGATAAACTGCACGCCCATGCAGACCAGCAGGAAGCCCATCAGGCGGGAGATCGCTTCGATACCATCTTTGCCTACCCAGCGCATAATGGCGCCGGAGCTGCGCAGACAGCCCCAAAGGATCACGCCGATAAGGGCGAAGATCAGCGGCGGCGCAAGCATCACCACCCATTCCGGAAAAGTTGACCCGCTACGCACCGTTGAGGCAGAGCTGATGATCATAGCAATGGTGCCCGGCCCTGCGGTGCTGGGCATCGCCAAAGGCACAAAGCCGATATTCGGCACCTCTTTACCCGGCCTCTCCTCAAGCGCGTCCTGCGCGTCGGTGGTATCCGTCGCTTTTTGCGCCGGGAACAGCATTCTGAAGCCGATAAAAGCAACGATCAGTCCACCCGCGATACGCAGGCCGGGAATAGAGATCCCGAAGGTGTTCATGACCAGCTGCCCGGCGTAGTACGCCACCATCATGATCGCGAAGACGTATACGGATGCCATGAGCGACTGGTGGTTACGTTGCTCACGGTTCATATCGCCCGCCAGACCCAGGAACAGCGCAACGGTAGTTAACGGGTTAGCCAGCGGCAGCAATACCACCAGCCCAAGCCCAATTGCTTTAATTAAATCAACCATTTTACTGAGTTGTCCTTATCAAAATTTAACCGGGCAATTATAAGGTTAAACCGCCTGTTTCAGCCACGCACACATCGTAAGTAATATTTTCGTTACGGAATCAATTTATTCTGGTGATGGATAGAACGACAAAACGGGCAAAAACTTGATCTGAATCGCTTTAGCAAATCGTGTCATAAGCAAATGCATTCAGTTGACTTATAGTTGCCTGAGCAATAATATCTGCCGTGATTAAACTACTTGCCAGGGCAACCATTGTGAAAAGCACCAGTGACCTCTTCAACGAAATCATTCCGCTGGGTCGCCTTATCTATATGGTTAACCAGAAGAAAGATCGCCTGCTCAATGACTATCTGTCGCCGCTGGATATCACCGCTACGCAGTTTAAAGTGCTTTGTTCTGTGCGCTGCGAAGGGTGTATTACCCCGGTTGAGCTGAAGAAAATCTTATCTGTGGACCTCGGCGCGCTGACCCGAATGATCGATCGGCTGGTCTGCAAAGGGTGGATTGAACGCCGCCCGAATCCGAATGACAAACGCGGCGTGCTGTTGCAACTGACCAGCAACGGCGCGGAAATGTGTGAAAAATGTCATCAATTAGTAGGACAAGAGCTGCACCAGGAACTAACAAAAAACTTAACGGCGGACGAAGTGGCAACTCTTGAGCGTTTGCTTAAGAAAATCCTGCCGTAAACAGAAAGAGGTATGACGATGTCCAGACGCAATACTGACGCCATCACTATTCATAGCATTTTGGACTGGATCGAAGATAACCTGGAGTCACCGCTCTCGCTTGAAAAAGTGTCTGAGCGCTCAGGTTACTCAAAATGGCACCTGCAACGGATGTTTAAAAAAGAGACCGGCCACTCATTAGGCCAGTACATCCGCAGCCGCAAATTAACGGAAATCGCACAGAAGCTGAAGGAAAGTAACGAGCCGATCCTGTATCTGGCTGAGCGTTACGGGTTTGAATCGCAACAGACCCTGACCCGCACGTTCAAGAACTACTTCGATGTGCCGCCGCATAAATACCGTATTACCAATATGCATGGGGAATCCCGGTATCTGCTTCCGATCAATCATTGTAACTGCTAATCGCCTGTATTAAGAGCCTGGTGAGTTAGGCTCTAAGACGTATCGAGGAAATCATGAAACTATTCGCTTCCGCCGCCTTTACCGCTTTGGTGCTGGTCTCAGGCCAGAGTTTTGCGGAGCAAACGCCATCCGTGCCGCAGCCACACAGCCGCGACACGATGATTCTGCCGACCGCTAACGGTCAGTCGCCTCACGATTTTAACCATATGGGCGCAGGCAGCGACAAATCCGACGAATTAGGGGTGCCGTACTACAATCAGCACAATTAATTCGTTTTGCCCCGCCCGCGCGGGGCTTTTTTTTAGCTTCTCACCCGCGCTGTCCGGCGCACGCGAAAACCAAAGACATTAATATAGAGCCCTGCCATCACCAGAATTGCCCCTGCAAGTTGCAATGCGCCGAGCTTTTCATCCAACAGCAGCGCCGCGCTGGCGATCCCCACCACCGGTACTAACAGCGACAGCGGCGCCACCCGCCAGGTTTCGTAGCGTCCGAGCAGTGAGCCCCAGATGCCATAGCCGATAATGGTGGCGACAAAGGCCAGGTAGAAAAGCGACAAAATGGTGGTGAGATCGAGAGTGACCAGGCTGTTAAGCATGACCGTCGGGCCATCCATCAGCCAGGAGGCCAGCATAAAGGGCACAATCGGAATAAGCGCGCTCCACACCACCAGCGACATCACCGCCGGACGCGTCTCCAGCTGCATGATCTTTTTGTTGAAAATGTTGCCGCAGGCCCAGCTGAATGCCGCCGCCAGAGTCAGTAAAAAGCCCAGCAGCGCGACGTGCTGCCCGTTGAGGCTGGCCTCTGCCAGCACCAGCACGCCGACGACGGCCAGAGCGATCCCCGCCAGCTGCTTACCCTGCAGCCGCTCGCCAAACACCATTGCTCCAAGGATGATGGTAAAGAATGCCTGCGCCTGCAGCACCAGGGAAGCCAGCCCGGCAGGCATGCCGAAGTTAATGGCGCAAAACAGAAAGGCAAACTGACCAAAGCTGATGGTCAGACCGTAGCCCAGCAACAGACGAAACGGGATTTTCGGGCGTGCGACAAAAAAGAGCGCCGGGAAGGCTACCAGCAGAAAGCGTAAACCGGCCAGCATCAGCGGGGGCATATTGTGCAGCCCGACTTTGATCACCACAAAATTCAGTCCCCAAACCACCACGACCAGCAACGCCAGCAGCCCGTCTTTGCGCGTCATACCCTGCCCCTGTTTATTAAATTTTTGTAAACACTTATCAAAGTAACCAAAAAAACGGGCGAGGAACAGATCATTAATTCTGACAGGCAGGCAAAGCACTTAGGGATAAATTGGGTGCTATACAAGATGCTTATGGCGTGATAATCCTGATAGATATTACAAAAATTTACATGCATTTGTCGGGCAGGAAAATGAAACAGTCTCTCAGGCGTTCAACCGCAGCGCTGCTGGCGTCATCGCTATTACTCACCATTGGCCGCGGCGCCACGCTGCCGTTTATGACCATCTATTTAACCCGCGTCTTCAACATGAGCGTGGAGAATATTGGTTATGCCCTGACGGTGGCCCTGACGATTGGCGTGGTATTCAGCTTAGGGTTTGGCATTCTGGCCGACAAGTTCGATAAAAACCGCTATATGCTGATCGCCATTACCGCAGTGGCGTTGGGCTTTCTGGCGATTCCGCTGGTGGATAATGCAGTCATGGTGGTGCTGGCATTCTCGCTCATCAACTGCGCCTATTCGGTCTTTTCCACGGTGCTGAAGGCGTGGTTTTCCGATGTGCTGAGCCCGGCGGAAAAGGCGCGCGTTTTCTCGTTAAACTACAGTTTTCTGAACATTGGCTGGACCATTGGACCGCCGCTGAGCACGCTGCTGGTGATGTACAGCCTGCAACTGCCGTTCTGGGTTGCCGCCTTCTGCGCTGCGCTGCCGCTGGTTTTAGTTCAGCGCTATGTGCAGAAAAGCGTGGCGGCCGACGGTGAAAACGCCCCGGTGCCGTGGCAGCCCTCGGTGCTGCTTCGTGACCGGGCGCTGTTCTGGTATACCCTCTCCGGGCTGCTGGCCTCCTACGTGGGCGGCTCGTTCGCCAGCTGTATCTCTCAGTATGTGCTGGCGGCCGATTACGACAGCGATTTTGCCCAAAAGGTGGTGGCTGTGGTGCTCCCGGTGAATGCCGCGCTGGTGGTCTCCCTGCAATACATCATTGGTCGCAAACTGTCGGCACGTAATATTCGCCCGCTGATGACCCTGGGCACCCTATTTTTCGTTCTTGGTCTGGCGGGGTTTATGCTCTCCGGCGAGAATCTGGTCTACTGGGGTATTGCCGCGGCGGTGTTTACCATCGGCGAAATTATTTATGCGCCAGGCGAATATATGCTTATCGACAATATCGCCCCACCGGGCATGAAGGCGAGCTACTTCTCCGCCCAGGCGCTCGGCTGGCTGGGTGCGGCGTTTAACCCGATGATCACCGGGCTGATACTAACCCACCTTCCGCACTGGTCGCTGTTTGTGATCATGATGGTCGCCATTGTGCTGGCGTGGATGATGATTTTGCGCGGGATGCGGATGAAGGCGTGGGATGAAACGCCCAATTTAATATAGCGTAGAGCTTTAGTAGGCCGGGTAAGGCGCAGCCGCCACCCGGCACACATATCGCACCGAAATTAATGGTGCAACATCTCCTCAACGACCTGCTCTTTATACATTTCGTTTGGATAGTAGGTTGGCCAGTTGTCCATCTCTTTTAATAACGCCTCGTGGGAAGTATTGCCCATAAAGATATGGAAATGGCTGGACTGGCGCGGGCCGATAATATGGTCGCTGAACTGGACAAATTTCGGCGCCTGGCTGCTGGCGTCCTTACATTCAAACAGGTAGCGCACCCCTTTTTTACCGGACGCGTAAGTCAGGATCTTATAGCCGTTAGAGACATATTCGCAGCTGGCGACGTTTTTCCCGCGATGAAATTCCATCACATTATTTTCGATGCCGATGCTCTCTACGTCGGTGGCGTAACCGGTACGGTAGTAGGCTTTTACCTGATCAAAAGTTTTACTCTTGTCTTTCTCCGCCTTCTTTTTGAATACCGGGTCGAGATCGCCGCTCAGCAGAAACGGATAGACCGACTGCCAGACGCCGTCCCAGTTGGACAGCGGGCGATCCTTTACGTCTTTGTCGTCAAACACGCCGTTAGCCGCTTTTTGTTCCGCCTCGGTCATCTGATGTCCGTGGGAATGGGCATACAGCTGGCCGCTGACCAGCAGCGCCCCCAGAGTCATTGCAAACTTACCAATATGTCCTGCCAAGATAATATCCTCACTCCGTTTAAGTAAGTGAGGATGTTATAGTATAACATTGCGCAAAACAACCCTGTTAAATTGCGACCAGGCCGCGGACACCCTCCTGCTCCATGTTCTCTCCGCGCCCGCGCTGGATAATGCTTCCCCGGGACATGAGCAGATAACTGTCGGCCAGCTCGGCGGCAAAATCATAGAACTGTTCCACCAGCAGGATCGCCATATCGCCCCGGTTGGCGAGCTGGCGGATCACCTGGCCGATCTCCTTGATCACTGACGGCTGAATCCCCTCCGTCGGCTCATCCAGAATCAGCAGCTGCGGACGGCTGGCCAGCGCCCGGCCAATTGCCAGCTGTTGCTGTTGCCCGCCCGAGAGATCGCCGCCCCGACGCTGCTTCATCTCCTGTAATACCGGAAACAGCCGCCAGATCTCGTCGGGCACCTGCTTCGCCTCGCGGGCCGGAAAGCGCGATAAGCCAAGCAGCAGGTTCTCCTCCACCGTCAGGCGGGGAAAAATGTCCCGCCCCTGCGGCACATAGGCGACACCCGCCTGCACCCGCTGGTGCGGTTTAGCCTGGGTAAGATTTGTGCCCTGCCAGAGGATCTCCCCGTTGCGCGCCGGTATCAGCCCCATCAGACACTTCAGCAGCGTGGTTTTACCTACGCCGTTGCGCCCGAGCAGGCAGGTGACTTCGCCCGGCAGCGCCTCAAAGCTGACCCCGCGCAGAATGTGGCTCCCGCCGTAATACTGATTGAGTTCATTAACCTTAAGCATCCGCGCTCCTTAGCGTCCGAGATAGACTTCTATTACCTGCTCGTTGGCCTGCACGTCGCGCAGCGAGCCCTCCGCCAGCACCCGGCCCTGATGGAGCACCGTCACGTGATCGGCAATGGTTTCAACAAAACCCATGTCATGCTCCACCACCATCAGGGAGTGTTTACCCGCCAGGGTGCGGAACAGCTCGGCGGTGTACTCGGTTTCGGCGTCGGTCATCCCGGCGGCCGGTTCGTCGAGCAGTAACAAATGCGGCTCCTGCACCAGCAGCATGCCGATCTCCAGGAACTGCTTCTGGCCGTGCGACAGCAACCCTGCCCTGCGATGCCGCTCCCCGCCGAGGCGAAGCAGGCTTAGCATTTCATTGATCCTGTCCCCCTGCTCGCTGCTCAGCCGGGCGCGCAGGCTGGCCCACACCGATTTATCCCCTTTCATTGCCAGCTCGAGGTTTTCCCATACCGTCAGGGCCTCAAACACCGTCGGCTTCTGGAATTTGCGCCCGATGCCCTGGCGGGCAATGGCTATCGGGTCGAGGGTGGTGAGATCGGTTGTCTGATCGTAAATTGCCCGTCCGCTCTGGGGGCGCGTTTTACCGGTGATAACATCCATCAGGGTGGTTTTCCCGGCGCCGTTGGGGCCAATCACGCAGCGCAACTCCCCCACGCCAATATTGAGCGACAGATCGGTAAGTGCTTTAAAACCGTCAAAGCTGACGTTGATCCCCTCCAGCTGCAACACCGGGTCGGTTTGATCGCGGTAACGATCTCCGGGAAGCTGGCGGGTAAATAACGCTTCGGCTGGCTGCATTATTTATCTCCTTTGCGCAACAGGCCCGTGACCCCGCGCGGTAAAAACAGCGTGACCGCGATAAAGATCAGCCCGAGAAACAGCTGCCAGTACTCCGGCATCACCACGGTAAAAACGCTTTTTGCACCGTTGACCAATGCCGCGCCAATTACCGGGCCGATCAGGGTTCCGCGACCGCCGAGGGCCACCCAGATCGCCGCTTCGATGGAGTTAGTGGGCGACATCTCGCCGGGGTTGATGATCCCGACCTGCGGAACGTAGAGCGCCCCGGCCAGTCCGCACAGCACTGCGGACAGGGTCCAGACCAGCAGTTTAAAACCGCGCGGATCGTAGCCGCAGAAGGTGAGCCGGTTTTCCGCATCCCGCACCGCCGTCAGAATGCGGCCAAACTTGCTTTTCGCCAGCGCATAGCCCACCGCCAGCGAGGCGGCCAGCAGCAGCACGGTGGCAATAAACAATCCGATACGCGTGGTGGTGGCGGTCACGGAAAAGCCCAGCAACGTGGTAAAGCCAGTAAACCCGTTGTTGCCGCCAAAGCCCGTTTCATTGCGGAAGAACAGCAGCATCCCGGCGAAGGTCAGCGCCTGGGTCATGATCGAAAAGTAGACCCCCTTAATTTTCGAGCGGAAGGCAAACCAGCCGAACAGCAGTGCCAGCAGGCCCGGAACCAGCACAATCAGCACCAGCGCCCAGGCGAAATGCTGGGTGCCCCACCAGTACCAGGGTAATTCGCTCCAGGAGAGGAAGGACATAAACGCCGGAAGGCCGTCGCCTGCAGCCTGACGCATCAGGTACATTCCCATGGCGTAGCCGCCGAGGGCAAAAAAGAGACCGTGGCCGAGCGAGAGCATCCCGGCGTAGCCCCACACCAGATCCAGCGCCACGGCAACGATGGCATAGCAGAGGATTTTGCCCACCAGCGTCAACATCCAGGTAGAGACCGCCAGCGGATGGGTGGCGGGCAGCAGCGCCAGAAACGGCAGCACCAGCAGTGCGGCGAGGATCAGGCCGAGGAGTATCGGGACGCTGCGCGGCGCTTTCCGCGCCAGGGTTAAGGTCAGTGGCTGGCTCATCAGTCGATTACCCTCCCTTTCAGTGCAAACAACCCCTGCGGGCGCTTCTGAATAAACAGAATAATCGCCACCAGAATCACAATTTTGCCCAGTACGGCCCCCATCTGCGGCTCGAGGATCTTGTTGAAAATCCCCAGACCAAAGGCGGCCGCCACGCTGCCAGCCAGTTGACCCACACCGCCGAGCACCACCACGAGGAAGGAGTCGATGATGTAACCCTGGCCCAGCTCCGGCCCGACGTTCCCCAGCTGCGACAGCGCCACGCCGCCGAGCCCGGCAATCCCCGATCCCAGCCCAAAAGCCAGCATATCGACGCGCCCGGTCGGTACCCCGCAGCAGGCGGCCATGCTGCGGTTCTGCGTTACCGCCCGCACGTTCAGCCCCAGACGGGTTTTGTTGAGGATGAGCCAGGTGAAAAACAGCACCAGCAGCACAAAGCCCAGCACCACCAGCCGGTTCCACGGCAGGATCAGGCTGGCGTAGACCTGCACGCCGCCGGAGAGCCATGCCGGGTTCGCCACTTCGAGGTTCTGCGCTCCGAAGAGCATGCGCACCAGTTGGATGAGCATCAGGCTGATACCCCAGGTGGCGAGAAGCGTCTCCAGCGGACGGCCATACAGATGACGGATCACCGTGCGCTCAAGGGCCATACCTACCGTCGCCGTCAGCATGAACGCCACCGGCAGCGCCACCAGCGGATAAAAGGTGAGCCACTGTGGGGTAAACTGCGCCATCGCCTGCTGCACCAGCCAGGTGGCGTAAGCCCCGAGCATTAGCATCTCCCCGTGCGCCATATTGATCACCCCCAGCAATCCATAGGTGATCGCCAGCCCGAGCGCGGCCAGCAGCAGAATGGAGCCCAGCGACAGCCCCATAAACGCCTGCCCCAGCAGGTCGCTTATCGTCTGACGATGCTGGATCTGGCGCAGGCTTTCCGCCGCGGCCTCGCGTACTTCACCATCCGGCTCCGTCTGGGCGCGGGTATAGGGCAGCAGGCGGGCCTGCACGTCCGGGTCGCTCGATTCTCCCAGCAGCGTCACCGCCTGCTTGCGCACCGCGGGTTGCGGGCTGGTCAGTTGCAGACTGGCGACGGCGAGGCTCAACACCTGCCGCACCCCATCATCACTTTCACTCGCCAGCTGGCGTTGTAAAAACGGCAGCATCTGCGGCTGGGGATCGCGCTGAAGCTGACGCGCCGCCGCCAGCCTTTCGGTGACACTGTCACCTGTCAGCTGATGGGTAGCGAGCGCGGTGGCGGCCAGCACCCTCAGGCGGTTGGTCAGGCGCACCGCTTTAGGTGAGCCCTGCGCCTGAGCCGCATCACCGAGGGCGATTAACCCGCCCGCCTGGCGGGTAAAAGCGTGTTTGTTGTCGTCGACAACAACATTCTCTTGTTTCAGAGCCTGCAGCAGCGGCAGCCTGGACGGATCCGGCGCGGCGGCCCACTGCTCCAGCAGAACGGCCTGCTGGCTGCGGCTGGCGGCAACAAAATTATCGGCGTCCGTTGCCTGCGCCATCCCTGGCAGCAGTCCGGCAAGCCATACGAGAGCGAAGATCGTGCGCATGACTTTCATGGCTTTACCTCTCTGATCCGGATTCAGTTGCTGGCGGTTTTAATCGGCGTGTCGGGTTTTTTGTCGTTTCCGGCGATGAACGGGCTCCACGGCTGGGCGCGTACCGGCGCTTCGGTCTGCCACACCACGTTGAACTGGCCGTTACCCTCGATTTCACCGATCATTACCGGCTTATGCAGATGGTGGTTGGTGGCATCCATGGTCAGGGTGAAGCCCGACGGCGCTTTAAAGGACTGGCCCGCCATCGCCGCACGCACCTTATCCACATCGGTGGTGCCCGCTTTCTCTACCGCCTGGGCCCACATATGGATGCCTACGTAGGTAGCTTCCATCGGATCGTTGGTCACGACCGTATCGGCGTTTGGCAGCTTCTGCGTTTTCGCCCAGTTTTTGTACGCCGCAACAAAGGTCTGGTTGGCCGGGTTATCCACCGATTCGAAGTAGTTCCACGCCGCCAGGTTACCCACCAGCGGTTTGGTGTCGATGCCGCGCAGCTCCTCTTCCCCTACCGAGAAGGCGACAACCGGTACCTCGGTGGCTTTTACGCCCTGGTTCGCCAGCTCTTTGTAGAACGGTACGTTGGAGTCACCGTTGATGGTGGAGACCACCGCGGTTTTGCCTGCGGCAGAGAATTTCTTGATGCTGGCGACGATGGTCTGGTAATCGCTGTGGCCGAACGGGGTGTAGACCTCTTCGATATCTTTATCCTGAACCCCTTTGGAGTGCAGGAAGGCGCGCAGAATTTTGTTGGTGGTGCGCGGGTAGACATAGTCAGTGCCGAGCAGGAAGAAGCGTTTCGCCGCTCCGCCGTCTTCACTCATCAGGTACTCCACCGCCGGGATAGCCTGCTGGTTAGGCGCGGCCCCGGTGTAGAAGACGTTCGGCGACATCTCTTCCCCTTCGTACTGCACCGGGTAGAACAGCAGACCGTTCAGCTCCTCAAACACTGGCAGAACCGATTTGCGTGAGACCGAGGTCCAGCAGCCAAACACCGCCGCCACTTTATCCTGGCTTAACAGCTGACGCGCTTTTTCGGCAAAGAGCGGCCAGTTGGAGGCCGGGTCTACTACCACCGGCTCCAGTTTTTTACCCAGCACGCCGCCTTTGGCGTTGATCTCATCGATGGTCATCAACGCCACATCCTTAAGCGGCGTTTCCGAAATCGCCATCGTTCCGGAGAGGGAGTGCATGATGCCAATTTTAATGGTGTCGGCGGCCTGCACGCTGAAACTCATCCCCATGGCCACCACAGAGGCCGACAAAGCAAAGGCTTTTAACAAGGTACGACGATGCATAATTTTCACTCCTGAAAAGAAACGCTGTGCGAAATCGTCCGTTACGGCGTGGACGCAGAAAAAGCATTCAGGAGGAGACAGAGCAAAAAGGATGCCAGAACGAAAAATCAGCGAGATCAGGGGGCTGGAGAGGATTTTTAAACTCAGGCGCGGATCAGGATGGCACAGCGTTGCACTTTATTAATGCAACGCTGTGAGAAGCGGTTACCAGACTTCGCTGGCGATTTGCGTGACCAGACGCACCTTGTTCCACTGTTGCGCTTCGGTCAGGGCGTTCCCCTCTTCGGTGGAGGCAAAGCCGCACTGCGGGCTGAGGCAGATCTGATCTTTCGCGACATACTTCGCTGCCTCTTCCAGACGCGCTTTCACCCCTTCCGGGTTCTCCAGCTCGCCGCTTTTGGTGGTGATCAGACCCAGCACCACCTGCTGCTTGCCCGGACGGATAAAGCGTAACGGGGCAAAATCGCCGCTGCGATCGTTGTCGTATTCCAGGAAGAAAGCATCGACGTTGACGGTGCCAAACAGAATCTCGGCCACCGGCTCGTAGCCCCCTTCGGAGATCCAAGTTGACCGGAAGTTGCCGCGGCAGACGTGCAGCCCGATAGTCAGATCGTCCGGCTTGCCTTTCAGCGCCTTGTTTAGCACACGGGCATAGGTACGCGCCAGCTGGTCCGGGTCGTCGCCCCGCTCGCGGATCTGGCGGCGCTGATCGTCGGAGCAGAGATAGGCCCATACGGTATCGTCCAGCTGCAGATTGCGACAGCCCGCGTCGTAGAACGCGTGGATAGCATCGCGCCAAGTTTGCGCCAGATCGTCGAAATAGACCTCCAGATCCGGGTAGACCGTGGCGTCGATCACCTTACGCCCACCGCGGAAATGCAGCACGCTCGGGCTTGGGATGGTCATCTTCGGCTGGGCATTACCGCTGATGCTTTGCAGATAGCGGAAGTCGTCGAGCATCGGATGGCTGCCGAAGCCCAGTTTACCGGTGACGCGCACGCCGTGGGCTTTGGTCTGCACACCATTAAACTGGATCCCCTGCTCAGATTCGTAGCGCTCCACACCCTGCAGACCGTCGAAGAAATCAAAGTGCCACCAGGCGCGACGAAACTCCCCGTCGGTCACCACCTGCAGGCCGCAGGCGCACTGCTGTTCAACCACATGGCGAATCGCCTCGTCTTCTACTGCACGCAGCTGCTGCGCGTTAATCTCACCGCTGGCGAACTGGATCCGTGCCTGCTTGATGGCGTCGGGACGTAAGAAACTGCCTACCACATCGGCACGGTACGGGGCGTGTTGTCGCTGCATGCTTTTCTCCTTTAACTGCCGCCAGGTAATTGCCGACAGTGATAATTCATCTCTTGAAGCTTTAGCCTTCTGGATGGCTAAATGTCTAAAAAAGATGTCACAGCGCCGGGCTTACGGCAAACGAGAAAAATTCACTGGTGTTGAAAAAAATTCATGTTCAGGCTGAAAGGCAAAAAAAACCGCCAGAGACTGGCGGTAAATGCTTGCATGGATAGATTTGTATTTTGCTATCTACGGACCCGGCATTCCATACCAGGTTGCGGATCCTCAATAAGCTAGCATGGGGAAGATAAATAAAGACTAAACATGCGCTATAGCTGCGGGATATTTGCCCTTTTCTGGCGCATGGAGCGGGATAAAAGCCAGATAAGGGTGCAGGCGACCACCGGCACCAGCCAGTCGAGCAGGCTGGCGACATTCCAGACCTGCCAGTCAAACCCGCCCCACCACGGCATATTGGCGCGCTTGCCGTGACCAAACAGAGCAATCCAGCGGTATTCAGCCTGGGTCTGTTCCCGGGCGATAAACCACAGCGAACCCAGCGCCCCGCCCGTACCCCACCGATTCCATTTCAGACCGCACAGACACTGGACACTAAGTGCCGCTAACGCGTGCATAAAAGGGGAAAAATCCATCACGTCTCCTGGCCAATATCGTTGCGCATTATTTTCCACTTTAACGTTTTACCTTTAGACAACATAGCTGTGCACGCTTGACATAAAAAAACCGCCCGAAGGCGGTTATCAAATTTTTATAGCGGTCTCCTGGTGATATCAGGGTCATCCTCGACCAGCGGGTCATTCACATCAGGTGTGTCAGGAATGTCATCATCAGGAAGCGTTTCATCATCAGGAAGAGGATCAACGTAATCTGGACGATCAGTCATAAAACCTCCGTCAAACTTAGTTATGAGAGTCTACCTGGCTTTACCCGGTTTCTGTTTGGATTGGTCATCTTTGGGGTTCTTTTGTGACTGCTTAGACTGATCTTTGTTCGAACCTTGCTCGTTGGATTTCATTTTGAACTCCTGTTGGCATATGCGGCAAATCGCCACCATTAAAATATAAGGCATGCTTATGGTTATATCGAGCGAGGCGGGAGGATAAACAAGAGGTTCAACTGAGCTGGCAGATGCATCTTTCAGGTGAAAAAACCGGGCATTGCGCCCGGTTCTGTTTCCAGCCTGAAAAAGCCCTTCCGCACTCAAGCCGCGATTCACCAGCATCGGTTCAATCTGCGGATCATGCCCACGCCACTAACGATAAAGTTCAGCTAAATCAGTGCCATTCCCGCGGAACAAAATCACGTCGCGGAATCATAGGCATATTTCTTACCTCCAGACGTTGTCCGGGAGCGGTATTGGAGGGGGCTCTCGGCATGAATTAACGACGAGACATATTGATAGTGATTCCCGGAACCCGGAATAAAAAAGGCAGGTTCTGGTCTGCCAATCGATGGGTACTGCGTTGCGCTATGCGCTTATAGTCCCAGGTATGGGGATATCAGATGCGAAAAAGCCCCGGCTAAATGCTTGGGCTTAAAGTGGTTGGCCTGACCTCGCGGATAATTCCAACTTACCGCCGTCCCTTGGCGACGAGGCCAGTGGCGCGGGATGTTATAGATAACAATTAATTGGAAATTAGCTCATAGTGCTCATATCGGGGGTGGTAATGGATCACTGATTACTTCTGCCTCACTGTTGTCGCAAATATCATCGCCCTGGGGCAGATTCCAGATACGAGTAATGATTTGACCCATTTCCAGACCTTCGGATTCACCGTGGGTATAATAGTCGCCAGCGGGTCAATATCGTGGGCTATCGCGAATCATAACGACGACTGGGTGTAAGTGGACAAAAAACCGGGCATCGCGCCCGGTTCAGTTTCCAGCCTGAAAAATCCCTTTACGAACTCAAGCCGCGATTCACCAGCATCGGCTCGATCTGCGGATGGTGCCCACGCCACGCCCGATAAAGTTCAGCTAAATCAGTGCTGTTCCCGCGGGACAAAATCGCCTCGCGGAATTTCTGTCCGTTTTCGCGAGTCAGTCCGCCCTCTTCCACGAACCACTGATAGCCGTCGTCGGCCAGCATTTGGGTCCACAGATAGGCGTAATAGCCTGACAAATTGGTCGCCTTCGTCCATGCTATAGGCCTGCCGTTCAAGGCCGATGAAACTCTTCATCGTCTCGCTCAGGGCTTTCATCGACTTAACGCGCTCCGGCATGCTGATGATGGCATGGTAAAGCTCGTTAAGGCGGTCGCGCCCGTTTTCATCTACGTCCAGCATTAGCTCGCCCAACTTACACAGAGAGTCGACGGCTGCGCACTCCGCCTCAAGCTCATCAAACAGCGCGTTGGCTAGGGTTCTAGCCCGGCGGATATCACTGCAATGCTCCATTCGTACTTTGGCAATAACTTCGGCGGTGGCCTCGATTAGTAGGCGTTCGGATAAAGTTGTTTCGCTGCGTACCTGCTTGCGGGTAATGCTGCCAACTTACTGATTTAGTGTATGATGGTGATTTTAAGGTGCTTGCGTGGCTTCCATTTCCATCAGATGTCCTTCCTGCTCCGCTACTGAAGGCGTGGTGCGTAAC
>NZ_VDAM01000001.1:3083772-3281762 GCF_019584355.1 Leclercia sp. EC_58 | reverse complement strand
CTGGCAAGGCTGGGACGGAAGTCACTGTCGTTCTCAAAATCGGTGGAGCTGCATGACAAGGTCATCGGGCATTATCTGAACATAAAACACTATCAGTAAGTTGGAGTCATTACCGAAGACTCCAAGCCAGCAGAGACCGCCAGTGCAGCCTACCGAAATGTAATTAAATAGTCTACACATGAAATGAAGGGCTGAAGGAGCAGCAGCACTACCCACAATTATGCTAAACCGACATCGCATTCAAAGTTATATTTTCCAAGCTGACAACTCCTCAGGTTCAGGTTTGTCATCAGATGCCCGATACGGTAATAGATCATCGGGACGCCATGTAGGTCAGCATTTCTACCGGGGTTTGCGCGCCTGTGGGCCCCCTGCTCTTGTTCCATGCCCGGTGTGTTTCACTGCAAAGCTTGACTCGCGCTTGAAACAGTTTCGCGTCGTTATCGCTAGTACCTATAACTGTTACGGTATATTCCCAGTGCGGAGAAAAGGTTTACACCGTGCGACTGTCACTCAGGCTGGCGGCTATCATGCCCCTTTTCAACGTCGTTAGCCAATTGCATGATTTCCCAGGCATGCTGGGGATATTTTTCAGCGACTAACTTTATCGCTTTTCATGTAAGTAGGTGCATTAATCGTGCCGCCGGTATCGTTCACTCAGTGAACACCCCGCCCCTAAAAGGGCAGGGTGTTAGGCTACAGTGCGGCGACAACATCACTATTACGTAACGTAAAACCTTCCCAGCGGGCCATCAGATCGGCAGCACTGAGGGCAATCTGAGTCTTGCCGATCACCTTGCAGTGATACTCACCGAAGCTACCCTCAATCGCCGCCCGGCTGAAATAAACGCGCAGCGTGTCCGGATGAATCGCCATATCGCCCGCCTCAAACACATCATTCAGCGACATTTCCAGCAGCAGGCCGTTGCAGACTTGCATTTTCCCGTCCTGAGCATGAGGCTGGATATGGCATGTTTGGAGCGCCCGTTGGTAGCTCTTGCCGGATACCAGACAACGCCCGTAACAGTTGGCTATGACCGCATCGCGGAATGCTTTTTGTACCACTGCGTTGCGCTGGGACTGGAACCGCGCCTCTTCATTGGGGGCAATGGCAGTGTAATGGCTCACATCGACTTGCTGAGATACAGGCGAAACCGGAGTAGGTTTTGCCGGGGTGGGTTTATGCTCCTCCACGGTCGCTGGCTTGACGTCCGGCACGCTGATTGAGGCCTGTTCAGTAACGGACGGCATAAACCCGCGCTCCGTCAGATAACGGTCGGCCAGGTCTTCGGCGCTTAAACCGTCTTCAATCCTTTCAATAACAAATTTACGGAAATCACCAATCAGGCCACCGGGGATCCGGGCGCGGATGACGTCCGCCAGTCCCTCGATCGGTTTGTCTGGCTTAGCCTTTTTCTGGCCTGCCACGATGAAGCCGGATGACGCGGGCGCGGGATCTGAATCCGCAAACTGATTGCGCAGTTCGGGTTCGTCAGCTTTTGGCGCAGGAACGACAACCGGAGCCACCACCTCTACCTCCGGGGTGGGCGTTGCCCTGAGTAAGCTACTCCCAAATTTCAGTCCTTTTGACGGCACTAGCGTCATGCTTTCCCGCGCGACATACGGGTTTTATCTTTTGACGTTCGGCGGTGTCCGCATACTGCCGGACAATCCGGGGCTGTTTCAGCAGCTCCGGTATAGGGGCGACGACTGTTGGCGCAGCCTCCCCCTGAATCTTTCTATATCCCTGCATTTTTCGCCGGGACGCTGCATTTAACGGCAATGTGTTACAGTCACACATTGATATTCATCAGATTTTTCTTAGCCATTTGTGCGTAAGGTCAAATACCACCAGCACATATTCTTTGACTTGTATCTTGTAGGTAGGCTCTAGGTAGGGGTCAGTTTGGAAATCGAAAATTACTGTATTTAAGGTGATCTTTTGTGCCCCTTGGCTACAGTAAGGGGGGCTTTGCCACGTTGAACATTAGATATGTAGTCATTGAAGTCGGCTATCGGCGGATGGTACCAGCGATCACTCATTGTGTTGAAATCAAAAGATGTATTCAGGCGGCTAAGTTGTGAGTTGAAGCATTTTCACCCCATGTGACACAACCATGAACCTTTCCCTGCTAGTCGCTGGCTTATATTCGGTGGTGAATTCATTCTTCAGTTCGCTGAAAATTTAAGCATTAGAAAACATTCCGGCAACAAACCTGGAATTGGCCAGGATGGATATTTTGATTACATTGAGATTTTTACTACTGGGCCTTACGGCACAATATATCGGTGGGTTTACTCCGCGATTCCTATTAATTTTAGTAGTTATCTATTTCTGTAGCCATTCTTATAATTATAAATTGTTTTTTTCCTCTTCATCTTTTAATCTGTGGACTTGTGCAGATGGCGTAGTGATTTCGATGATTAGAATAACAAGGACTGTTGAGCACAGCGCCGCTGCGCAAAATTATATAAATCTCTACCCTGCCTTTATTTCTCTTGTTGATCAGCATCTCCCTGCTGGCTATAAAAATGTCTTTGCCCGGCCCTTCCTGGCCTCAGATGGGGCGATTGAGTGGTACAGCGAAATTAACGGTCAACCAGTTTCGTTGACTTCGCTTCCACCGGCGGAAAAAGAGAATGCGCGTACGTTATTGCAGCAAAAACTCGTCGTCATTGAGCAACTTTATCAAAAGCTCTCGATAAATAATGCCGTGCCTGACGAAGTCATGCAGCTGCTGTCGCTCGCCAGTCGCCAGCCCGATGAGCGCGGCGTCTGGGTTGTTGATGGCCAGCCGGTCATTACCGCCTGGAGCGAAAGCCCCGCCATGCCTACGTTGCCGGTTGCCAGTAAAGGTCGCCGTTGGTTGTGGTTACTTCTGGTATTGCTCGTGCTGCTGGCGTTTCTTTTGCTACGCGGTTGCATACCCACGGCAAAATTGCCGGTCCATGGTGCGCCTGCGCCAGCACCGCAACCGGTAAAACAGATCTGTCCGGCAAAAAGGACTAAACAGCAAGCCCCTGAAATGGTATTAATTTTTGACGCATCAGGTTCTATGTCCATCAGTATGGACATTACGCCGGACGAGCTGCGCCGTCTGATGCAGGATCAGCCGGTGAAGAATTTTGATCGCGAACCCCGTCGTATTAGCCTTGCGCACCGCTCGGCAAAACAGGTGATCGACGAAGTGCCAAAAGACATGGATATTAGCTTGGTATCGGCTGCAACCTGTCAGCAAGTCTATGTAACGCCAGCCTTTTCTTTTGCCCAGCGCGATGAACTGAAACAAGCCATCGATAAGATTCAACCGGTGGGGAAAACCGCCCTGGCAGAAGCGCTAGAGAAGGCAGGCAAGCTGGTCGATGGCGTGGATCGTGATGCTATTATCGTGCTAATCACCGATGGTGAAGAGACCTGCGGCGGCGATCCGTGCACGGTCGCGCAGCAGCTAAAGCAGAAGAAACCTCGCTTGCAGGTCAACGTGGTCGATATTATGAATACCGGTGCCGGAAACTGTATTGCCAGCCAGACTGGGGGGGCAGTTTATGCCGTAAACAATACGCATGAATTTAATGAAATGATGAATCAGGCAATTAAGGAATATATCCCTGAGGGCTGTGAATAATACTTCAGAAGCCTTAATGAATTAAGGTCGAAATAGTTTCAGTAAGAAATTATGCATGTTTTTACGTGTGGGTGACAACCTCCTCCGCGATAAATTTAATTTATGGCTAAACGTTTTTCGTCACCTGCCGATAATTATTCTGCTCTTTTTATACCCACCCGGAAGGTGATTCCTGTCGCTTGCGATTAGTCACCCTTGAGGATGATATACATATCAATAAAGCAGAGTTAACCCAAATAATTACCAGCAAGGACAGGCCAACGTGAAAGAGATGTTCCTGTGCAGTGACAAGCTCGACAAATACCAGTCAATGGGTGAGAACGGTCAGGCAGTTCATATTTCCGCGCTGCAACTTCGCGAAACACTGCGTCTGAGAAAACAGAGCGCGGTTGCCGATACGCTGGCAATTCCCCAGGTCAATGAATATGGTGATCGCATCGACTGGTACGCCCCAGCCAACGGGGATGTGATCCCCTGGTCGGCCGCCACCTCGAGCGAGCGCCAGGCCGCGCTAAGTCAACTGGAAAACAGCCACTCCGTTTTACGCAATCTCAGTTCTGAATACAGCCAGCATTCCAACCCGGAACAACGCCTGTTTGGCCAGTTGCTGGAGAAGGCCTTGCAGTTCCCTGACCAGAACCATGTCTGGCTGGTGGGTGGTAAACCGGTCATCAGCTTCTGGGGGTTCGTTAATGCCCGCCATCCGTCCCGTATCGACCCGCTCGATTGCTTGCGCCCGCCCGTCCCGATCGCCCCTGCGGTTGCTGCGCCAGCCGCCCCCGTGGTCGCTGAATCCCTCACTGAGCGCCCGGTCACACGCCGGGGATGGTGGTGGGTGCTGCCCGCCTGGCTGCGTTGGTTACTCCCCTTGCTGTTGCTGGCACTGCTGATCATGCTACTGCTACGCAGCTGTGTTCCCGGCCTCTCTATCCCGGGCTTCTCAGCCACGCTGCCGGCCTTGCCGGATGCGCAGCTGAAGATGCCAGCGGTCAATACCGACCTTCATGGAACAACCGGTACGGTTGGCAGCGGCCTGTCTCTGAACGGCAGCGGTAGTGGCACAGTCCTGCCGGACTCATCGCTACCGTCAGCGAATCAGCCTGCCAATGGCGAGACACCAGCAAACGGCGAAATGCCGGCTGCACCCGCACTGCCTGATGAAGCGCCCGCAGAAAATCCGTCGCCGGTTGACCTTGCGGCGCCAGAAAGCGCAGCGGAAACGCCTACCCCGAATGCCACCCCGGGTCTGACGCCGCCGGATGTTACTCCTGGCAACAGCCCGACGGGCGTGAAAGTGCCGTTGACTATCCCAACCGATGCGCTGGCGCAGGGAAATACCGACTTCTTAAACGGACGTTGGCACGCGGGTGCGGGCATTCAGGATCAGCGTACTGGTAAGCCGCTTAGCCTGAATTACCAAATCAACGACGGCAAAGGCGAAGTACAGATGGTGCGTGGCGATGGGGTGACCTGTCGCGGTGCGGTCAATGCGGCCATCCAGTCAGGCAATCTGGCGATCAATAACCAAGGTGAAGCCCAATGTTCCGATGGCTCGGTCTATCAAATGCCTGAAGTTCAGTGTGCGCCAGGCGCGCAGAACATTGCGGATTGTAAGGGCCGCTACGACGCCAACACCCTTTTCCCTATTTCGATGAAGCAGGAGGCAAGTAAGTAAATGCTCGCTGAACTTACTGATTTTAAAAAGCAGGTCAAAATTATTCGTGACAGCGGGATCCAGTTCCTGGATTTCGCGTTTACGCTGCCTACCCGTAAAGAATACGGTGATTTCTTGCGCCAGAACGGCGATGGTCCCATCTTGCGCCTGGTCTATAACGAACGCGAAGATAAACTGCAGATCCCGGCGGCAGGTAATGCCGCGCCGCACTTTGCCGAGTCGGATTACTCTCTGACCACGGAAGAGTCACTGCGCCTCTATCAGGGCCTGTGGCTCCCGCTGCCCTTCTTCCGCTTTAACCCGCCGCGTGCTTTTGCACACGGGCCAACTAACTGGGCGCGTGTGCAGTTCCACGAGCTGGCAGAACCCGACGAGAAGGGGAATACCTGGCGTGCGATCCTGATCTTCGATACTAAAATATTCCCGGATCGCGAGAACACGCAATATCTGGCTCCCAGCGAAGATGACGTGCGCTCTGGAGCCGGTTTTGCGCTGGCCCTGCACCCGCACGAGATGGGCGATTTCCTGACCCTCCCCTGGGTAGAAGAGTGGTTGCGAGAAGTGTTCAGCACCCAGGCGCGCGACGTGCTGCGCCAGCATGCGGAAGATATTGATGAAAAACTGGGGCAAAAAGAGCACCAGGCGCACTACCTCAACCTGCTGAATATCCTCGATGCCACCGTGGCCATCCCGGAAGTGCAGGTCAATGACGTGAAGATCCGCGACTCAGCCATTCCGGTTGATCTGGTGCTGGATATCGGTAACTCCCGCAGTTGCGGCATCCTGATTGAAGAACACCGTGATGACAACAAAGGTCTGTCGCAGCTTTACCAGTTGCAACTGCGCGACTTAAGCCAGCCGCAGAACGTCTATAACGAACCCTTCGACAGTCGCCTGGAGTTTGCTCAGGCCGAGTTTGGCAAGCAGGACTTTTCGCTGAAAAGTGGTCGCAGCGACGCTTTCACCTGGCCGACCATTGGCCGCGTAGGTGATGAAGCCTTCCGCATGGCGGCACAGCGCCTGGGAACAGAAGGCTCGACCGGGATCTCCAGCCCGAAACGCTATCTGTGGGACGACCAGCCATATTCCCCTGGCTGGCGTTTCAGCCAGGCGTTCGTCAAATCCGACCGCGAGCCGCTCGCCACCGCTGCACCGTTGCTGTATATGCTTAACGACCAGGGCAAACTGCTGATTCGTCTTCCTGAAGATGAAAGGATGCCGGTCTTCTCCCCGGTTTACAGCCGCAGCTCGTTGATGACCATGATGCTCTCTGAAGTCCTGAGCCAGGCGCTGATGCAGATCAACAGCCCGGCGCAGCGCCTGAAGATGAACCACGCCAGCACGCCACGCCGCTTGCGTAATGTCATCATGACCGTGCCACCCGCAATGCCAAAACCTGAACGCGCCATCTTTGAGCAATGCATGCTCGATGCCATCCGTCTCGTGTGGAAGGCGTTGGGCTGGGAGGAGATGGACGATGAAAGCGAAGAGAACGAACAGCTGAAATACCCGCGACCTGGTGTCCACGTGAAGTGGGACGAAGCTACCTGCGGACAGCTGGTCTATCTGTACAACGAAACCCAAACCTACTTTGGTGGCCGAACCGATGAGTTCTTTGCTGCGACCCGTCGCCCGGACAATACGCCGGCCGCAGACGCGCCTCGCAGTCTGAAGGTGGCCTCTATTGATATTGGCGGTGGCACTACCGATCTTGTGATCTCCCGCTATACGCTGGATGACGGCGAAGGCATCAACGTCCGTATCACGCCAAAACAACTGTTCCGTGAAGGCTTTAAAGTGGCGGGAGACGACATCCTGCTGGATGTAATCCGCCTGTACCTGCAGCCGGCAGTGAAAGCCGCAATCGTGAAAGTCGGCCATAGCGATATGGCTGCAGAATCGATGATGTCGCAGCTGTTTGGCAGCGAATCCATCGAGGCGGGTAAGCAAGTTCTGCGTCAGCAGCTGACACTGCAGATCTTTGCCCCACTGGCGCTGGCGATCCTGCATCGCTATGAAGAGTATTCGCCGGAGAGCGGCCGCGAGCAGCTTAGCTTCACGTTCCGCGATCTGCTGACCGAAAACATGCCGACGGAAAAAGTGCAGGACTACGTGAATGACGTGGTGCGCATGGGCCAGGTCTCAAGCGAAGCGCCCTTCTCTATTCTCGATCTGCCGCTGGAGATCGATCTGGCCAACCTGCACAACGAATTCATTAATCCACGCAGTGGCCGCATGAACATCTGCCACAGTCTTCGCGCCCTGTGCGAAGTGCTCTGGCACTACAACTGCGACGTACTACTGTTGACGGGACGTCCGTCGCGTCTCCCAGGGATTCAGGCGCTGATCCGCCAGCTTCAGCCAGTGCCGCCATCGCGCGTGTTGCCTCTGCATGGCTATGAGACCGGCGGTTGGTATCCCTTCAACAAGAAAGGCTGTATCGACGACCCGAAATCCACCGCTTCAGTTGGGGCGATGCTGTACCTGCTGGCAGAGAACTCTCGGCTGAGTAGCTTCTTCTTCCGCACCCAGAACTTTGTGCCTTACTCCACCATCCGCTATCTCGGCATGCTGGATGGCAACAACCTGATCAAAGACAGCAACGTCTTTTATCGCGATATCGATCTCGACGCGCAGACATTCCAGCTTCCGCAGGGGCAAAGCTTTGAAGCGCGTGGTGAAGTGCGCATTGGTTTCCGTCAGCTTGATAACGAGCGCTGGCCTGCCTCTTCACTTTACACGCTGAAAATTGCCAACCCTAACCTCGCGAGCGAGCTGGCCGGGGATGCCATGATGCGTATCGAACTCACTGCCGAGCAGGGACGTCCACGTAACGGCGTCGAGGCGGTCAGTCCCGAGAAGTTCCGTATTGAATCCGTCGAGATGGACCATGCCCGTCGCAACTACAACCGCAAAGACGTGGCCTTCCAGTTGAACACTATGGTCGGTAACGGTCTCAGCGAGACGCACTACTGGCTGGATAGCGGGAGTATCAAAAGCTAATGAGTACCCATAATTCTGCAAACATCATCCAGGGCTGGCAGGGCGTTGAGCAAGGTGCCGGCCAGGCAATTGACTGGATTGCCGCCGTGCGCCAGGACGCGCCGCGTCTGAACACCGAAGCCGATCGACTGACGCTGAACCTACGTCGCAGCCGCAACAAAGCACGCCGACTGGCGCAGGCGGCCGCACGCCCGATGACCATCGGCTTCTTCGGTTTGTCGCAGGCGGGTAAGTCCTATCTGATTTCGGCGTTGGCCGCTGGAGAGAATGGCAAGCTGGGCACGGTGCTCGGTGGGCATCAGCTCGATTTTCTGACCCACATCAACCCTCCAGGTGGCGGTAAAGAGGCCACCGGTCTGGTGACCCGATTTAGCCGCCTGAAGCATGACGACGACCAAAACTGGCCGGTCAGGTTGCAGCTGTTCAGCGAAGTGGAGATGGCCAAAATCCTCGCCAACGCCTTTGTGCATGACTTCAATCAGGAGAAGTTCGACTGGAATTATGACGAAGGACGGATTGGCGACCTGCTGGCGACGCTGGAAAAACGCCGCCGCCCGACGCGCGTGCCGGGCGTCACGGAGGATGACGTGGTCTCCTTCTGGGACTACCTCACCCGCCATGCGGGAAAAACCCAAAGCCGCTTCGCCCTGCACTACTGGCCGCAGGCAGTAAACCTCGCGCCGTGGCTGACCACCGACGATCGCGCCCAGCTGTTCTCGGTGCTGTGGGGAGAAGTGCCTGAACTGACCCGTGCCTATGGGCATTTTGCCCAGACTCTGCAACGCCTGGGCAGTGTGCAGGAAGTGCGCGCCCCGTTAAGCACCTTGGTAGTTGAAGAGAACGGCCTGCTGATCCAGAAAAACAGCATCATGAACGTGGACATGCTGGAGCATCTCAACCAGCCGCACGACCCGCGCATTGAGGTGTGTCCGCTACAGGATGGCCAGCTGGCGGCACCTGTCACCATTTCGCTGGCCGAGCTGACCGTACTGACTGCAGAGCTGCATGTTCCGCTGTCCGCGCCAACCACCGAGCCGCTGTTCGATCAGGTGGATCTGCTTGATTTCCCGGGCTACCGCGGCCGCATGTCTATCGACTCCTTCGGCGCGAAGTCGGCCGAGAGCGAAGGCGGCAGCCGTCTGGCAGAGCTGATTCTGCGCGGCAAAGTGGCTTACCTGTTTGAGCGCTATACCGAAAACCAGGAAATGAATGTCCTGGTGCTTTGTACCCCTTCCGCCAGGCAGTCGGACGTGTCAGATGTGGGTGATGCATTGGACGAGTGGATCTCTCGCACCCAGGGCGTCGATGCCGACGTGCGCAGCCGCCGTCTGCCGGGGCTGGTCTGGGCGTTGACCATGTTCGATAACCGCGTCACCGGCGCGTTGGCACACGAGGAAGCCCTGCTGCGTCAGTATTGGGGACAGGGCGGGATGATCAAAATGGCGATGCTGGAAAAATTCGGCAAATACAGCTGGATGAGTGAATGGAAGAAGGGCGAATCCTTCAACAACACCTTCCTGGTGCGTAAACCCGGCATGCCGACGCCGTTCATTCGGATGAGCGGTGGCAGCGAAGTGGCCTTAAGCGAAGACAACGCCGAACAGCTGACGCTGATGCGTAAAACCTTCGTGGAAGACGACGCCGTGAACCGCTACATCGCCTCGCCGGCAGAAGCCTGGGATGCGATGCTGAATCTCAATGATGGCGGCATGAACCGTATAGCGAGCTACCTGAGCCAGGTCGCACGCCCGGAGAACAAGCTGGAACGTATCGCCGAACAGCTCGAAGAGAGCCGTCACGAGCTGGTTCAAGGCGGGCTGGGCAACTGGTATCAGCCTGACGGTGACGAAGAAGTCGCGAAGAAAGCCCGAATCGCGCAGGAGATAGTGGCGGCGGTGAAAAAGCGCAACGGGATGCACGGCGAACTGCTGGCGCGCCTGGTGCCGACGCGTCGCTCGCTGCACGACCTGTACATGCAGCAGGTGAGCTTGCCTGCTGCGGCGGAAGAGGAAGATGTGTTTGATATCGGTCTCGACGATGCACACGGTAGTACCTCCAGCGTCAAGAGCCACAGCCACGAAGTTGCCTTTGCCCGTCAGAGCGTTCAGCACTGGATCAACCACCTGCGCGGCCTTCCGGAAACCCCGGCGATGCTCAATTACATTGGTCTGCCACGCGCCACCGCCGAAGAGCTGGTCGATGAGTTGATCACCGGTCTGCTGCGTCTGCGTGCCGAAGAGGCGCTGGTCGCCGTGATGCAGAACACCGACCAGGCTGGCGTGCGTCGCGACTGGATGGTGGATCGCCAGGTATCGCGCGTTCTGCACGTCATGAGCGATTTTATGACCTGGCTTGGCTATCAAAGCGTGCCGGAGAAGAAGCGTCCAACCCGTCAGAACCAGCCCGATCAACCGATCTTCACCCGTCCGGCCCAGTGCGACAGCGTGGTGTGGAAGGAGGATGAACGACTGGTCAGCCTCACGCCGCAACAGCTGAACTACAGCGGCTATTTCATTCTTGACTGGCTGATCGGCCTGGAGGCCCTCATCACTGAGAACGCCGGGCATTCCGCCGGTCGTGAAATTAGTGTGGCGCAGAATGAAAAGCTGGGAGCCATCCTCAACCTTATTCAGCGTTCACAGGAGTAACCGGACGTGATCAAACCCGAATTAAAACCCTTAAACCCCGTCAATCCTGGCTACGCCACCCTGCTGCTTAAGGGCTGGAAAGGCGGCATTGAGGGCGTTGAGATTTCTATCCTGCGCAACCAGGACAACTTGTACCTCGACAGCCGCGGTAGTTGGGTGAGCGGTGAAATGTTCCTTGGCCTGCCAGCCCTAAGCCTCGTTGACGACGTGCCTGCCGTGCAGGTTGGCCCGTCGTTTATCGACCCGCTGCTGGCAAACCGTCAGGCGGCGTACCGCATCGCCATCAAAGACAGCGGTGCCCGGGATGTGGGTATTCTGGCGATCGCTGACGGTCTGCTCAGCTCCCAGGCCGGCGGGGAAAACCCACTGACAGCGAACAGTCAGACGCTGGACGTCACTCCGCCCACGCAGCCTGAGCCAGTGGTGGAAGCCCCGGTGCAAGAACCAGCGCCAGTCGTTGACGCGCCTGCGCCCCCCGCAAAAAGCAAAGCACCGATGGCCATTATCCTCGCCGTGATCGCCCTGCTGGTGGCCGCTGCAGCTGCCGGATGGTGGTTTATGCGTCAACCCGCGCCAGCCGACGCGCCCGCACCTGCACCTGTCCCTGCTGCCCCGGTAGCCAAAATCAGCGGCCCTTGCGGTGATGACCTTATGAAAAGCGGCAACGACATGGAATTCGTCAAAGGCTGTCTGCGCAGCCAGCCAAGTAGCGCGCAACTGCTGGATGTGATTGCCAAAGCGAAAGCCGAGAAAAAATGTGACGTCGCTCAACGCCTGTATGCCTACAAGGCACAGTCCGGCGATAGCCAAATGGCGATGCGATACGCGCAAGAATATGACCCGAAATCCGCCCAGGCGGAGGGATGCTTCAGCCCTGACCCGCAGACGGCCAGCTACTGGTACGAAGCGGTGGTGAATCAGGATCCGCAAAACGCTGAGGCGAAAGCCCGTTTAGCTGAGCTGAAAAAATAGGACGAAGGAATGAAAAAGAGTTATGGATTCAGCGGCCTGCTGTGCGCGGCGGCATTAAGCCTGCCTGCCCACGCCGATGACACAAAGCCGCTGCTACAGGAAGGTAAACAGACCCTGTTCCAGCGGGTGCTCACCTATCCGGGCTGCCAGCTGGCCGCCAAAGCGGGCGAAGCGGGCAAAGAACAGCCTGCGTTCAGCCGCTTTTACGTTTACCAGCGCGAAAAACAGGGTCAGGAAGAGTGGTTGCAGATCGGGCCGGACAGTTTCGGCCACGTCTCTGGCTGGATGAAGGCCTCGTGCACCGTGGACTGGAAAGTGCAGTTGACGCTGGCCTTTACCAACCCCGCCGGACGCCACCCGATGCTGTTCTTCAAAGAGAAGAGCGATGTGGAGTCGCTCCTTAACAATGCCAAACCAGCCGCTGCGCTGGAGCCGATGATCGCCAGTCTGAATCAGAAAAAGCCGGTGCCGCAGGTGCTGGCCCGTGAACCGGAGTATATGGTCGATCAGCTGAAAAACTTCTACCTGCTGCCGGTGCTGGGTTCTGACGATGTCTTTACCGATACCGGTTTTCAGGTCCGGGTGCTGAACGTTGCTTCGGTCAGTGAGAAAGGCAGCGCCAATGCCCCTGCCAAATCCACCGACGAGAAGAACATGATGAAGGGCTTCTCTGCGTCGGTGGTGTTCGTGATCGACTCGACCATCTCAATGGGACCGTACATCGATCGCACCAAAGAGGCGATCGATAAAATCTACAAACGGATCGAAAAAGAGCAGCTCCAGGACAAAGTGAAGTTTGGCCTGGTGGCCTACCGTTCCAGCGTCAAGGCGGTGCCCGGGCTGGAATACGATGCCAAAATGTATGTCGATCCGACCACGGTGAAAGACGGCAAAGATTTCCTCGCCAAAGTGCATGACCTGAAGCCGGCGACTGTCTCCAGTAGCAAAGTGGATGAAGATGCCTACGCCGGGGTGATGACCGCGCTGGATAAAGTCGACTGGACGCAGTTTGGCGCGCGCTATGTGGTGTTGATCACCGATGCGGGCGCGCTGGACGGCACCGACAGCCTCTCTGCAACCCATCTGAGCGCAGAGCAGGTACGCCAGGAAGCGGCCTACCGTGGCGTCGCGCTGTACACCCTGCACCTGAAAACGCCGGACGGAAAGAAAAACCACGCCTCGGCGGCGGCGCAATATCAGGAGCTGACGCTGAATCCGTTCCTGCATAAGCCGCTGTACTACCCGATTGACTCCGGGGATGTGAACAGCTTCGGCACCATCGTAGACAATCTGTCCAATGCTATTACCGGTCAGATCAAAACCGCTTGGAGCGGTGAAGAGACGGCAGGCAGCGCCCTCGGCGCCAGCCCGGAATATGCCGGTAAGAAAGCCGATCCGCTGCTGAGCGATGCCGAGAAACTGAGCAAGGCCATGCGTCTGGCGTACCTCGGTGACAAGCAGGGCACGCAAGCGCCGCCGGTCTTTAAATCGTGGATTAGCGATCGCGATCTGGTGAATCAGAACATCCCGGCGACCGAAGTTCGCGTCCTGCTGACCAAAAGCGAGCTGAGCGATCTGAGCGACGTGATGAAGAAGATCGTCAACGCCGCCAACGAAGGGATGATCTCGCCGGATGACATGTTCGCCAGCCTGCGATCGCTGGCGGCGACCATGGGCAATGATCCTAACCAGGCAAAAGGCAAAAATGCGACCCGCCTCGGTGAAATGGGCCTGTTGGGCGAGTACATCGAAAGCCTGCCGTACCTGAGCGAAGTATTGAGCCTCGATGAAGAGACCTGGAAGAGCTGGGATGGGCTGGAGCAGGAGCGTTTCATTCGTCGCCTGAACACCAAACTCAACTACTACCAGCGCTACAACGAAGATGCCGATCGCTGGGTCGCGCTGGCACCGGACAGCGATCCGCGGGATAACGTCTACCCGGTTCCGCTGGAGAACCTGCCCTGATGCTTCACATTTGTAATATGGACATCCGCCGGGGTGGGCCGCAGGGCTTCTACGTCTCGCTGCCGGGGCTTACGCTCCGGTCCGGCGAGGTCGCGGCGCTGACCGGTCCCAGCGGCTGCGGCAAAAGCACGCTGCTGGAGATGATCGGGGCGATCCTGCGCCCAGGCAGCCTCGGTGCCTATCAGCTGAGCGAGCGTGACATTGCCGCCCCGCTGCTGGCTGAAGACGAGCCTGCGCTGGCCGCGATCCGCGCCCGCGAGCTGGGTTTTATGCTGCAACATGGCGGGCTACTGCCGTGGCTGTCGGTGATGGAAAACATCACCCTGGCGCGACGGCTGGCGGGCCTGACCACTCAATCCTCTTGGCTGGAGACGGCCATCGACACTTTGGGCGTGCGTCACCTGCTAAAGAGTTTGCCTTCCCGGCTCTCCATTGGTGAACGACAGCGCGTTGCGTTTATTCGCGCCATCGCCCATCAACCACGCCTGCTACTGGCGGATGAACCGACCGCCGCGCTGGATCCGGACAACGCCAGCCGTCTGTTTGCGCTTATCGTCGACATGGTGCGGACTCTGGATATGACCGCTATCGTCGTCAGCCATGACTGGCAACGTGTTGAACAATACGGTCTCAAACGTTTCACCGCCAGCATTGAGGAGGGGAAAAGTGTCTTCCTGCCCGGTTGACAGGCCTTCTGAACGCGGCCTGCTATGGCGTATGGCACTGCGCGATCTGATTCACGATCGCAAAGTCGCCCTGTGCATTATCTTTTCGCTGATTGCCGTGATTGCCCCGCTGCTTCTGCTATTCGGGCTGAAAAACGGCATCGTCAGCCAACTGCGACACCAGCTGCTGGACGATCCCCGCACCCGAGAAGTGCGGATTACCGGCAACGGAAATTACGATTTCAGCTGGCTGGAACGACTGGCGGAACGTCCGGAAGTGGGCTTTTCGATCCCCCTGACCCGCTCGCTGAACACCCAGGCAGATCTGGTGCGCGATGGTCAGCGCTTTGTTGCGGGTGCTGAAGTGATTCCCACCCGCAGTGGCGATCCGCTGTTATCGGGCGTTACGGTGCCTCGCCAGGATCATCAGGTGGTGTTGAGCGCCAGCGCAGCCCGTCGGTTGGAACTCAAACCCGGCGAGTCATTCCGACTGATGGTCAACCGCAAAGTTGAGGGGCAAAACCAACGCACGGCCTTCGCCTTGACGGTAAGCGGCGTGCTGGACGACGCCCGATTTGCTCGCGCAGGCGCCTTTGTCACTCTGCCGTTGCTGGTGGCGCTGGAAGACTATCGGGACGGCTACCAGGTACCGCTATTACAAGTTAGCGAGGGCAAACCGCCCCGGGAGCGCACACGCTTCTCCCGTGCACGGGTGTATGCCAGCTCGCTGGATGATGTCTCGGCGCTGGCTCGCTGGCTGGAAGAGCAGCACATCGAAGCGGTCACCCAGGCGGCACAGATTGAGGCCGTGCAGGCGATAGACCGTGTGCTGGGCGTCATATTCGGCGTGATCGCATGGATTTCAGCGACGGGCTGCATCGCCTCGTTGATTGGTGCCTTTATCGCCAATATCGATCGCAAAAGAAAGGACATGGCGATACTGCGGCTTCTCGGTTTTCGTCGTCGCGCCGTCACCCTGTTTATTGTTATCCAGGTGCTGTTCCTGACCGGTGCGGCATTCGCTGCCGGGCTGGTGCTCTATCTGCTGGGCAGCACGTTGTTTAACCGGGTGCTGGGCGCCTCACTGCCCGATCAGGCGTTTGTCTGCCACCTCGAACCCCTTCATTATTTGGCGGCGCTGCTGTGCGTTCTGGTCGTTGCACTCAGCGTTGCCGCGATCGGGGCATTACGCGCCCTGAAGATCGAACCTGCGGAGAGTTTACGTGAAATTTAAACTGGCACTGGGCCTGTCGTTGATTGGGCTGGGCTATTCCTGCGCCGTGCAGGCCACCTGGGATGAGAAATTCTGGAACCCGAAACCGCTGGCAGACGATGTGATCCTGCCAATGCCCTGCGACGGCGCGATGGCGTTTCGCAAAGTTGCAATACCGCAAAACAAGCCCTTAGAGGATTACAACATCGTCCTCGGCCAGGAAGGCGATGAGTTGGGGTTCGTGGAGCAATCCCGGCAGGAGCATATTGCTGGCAGTTTCCCGGATCCGAAGAACAAAGGCCGTTACTACCTGATCGCGAAGTACGAACTGAGCGATTTGCAGTTCCGCGCCCTTTCCGGTGAGTGCCCTAAAGCCGACATCAAAGGCCGCCTGCCGAAAGTGAACATCGGCTGGATGGATGCGATGGCGTTTGCGAATCAGTACAACCTGTGGCTTCGTAAAGAAAAGCTCGCCTCACTGCCAAAAGACGACGGACAGCCGGGCTTCCTGCGTTTGCCGACGGAAACCGAGTGGGAGTTTGCCGCCCGTGGCGGGCTGGCGGTGTCGCCGTCTGAGTTTCGAGATCAACACTTCCCGATGCCGGAAGGTTTGAACGGCTATGTCTGGTTTGCCGGGGCGCAGTCGTCCAACGGCAAGCTGCAACTGACCGGCCTGCTAAAGCCGAACCCTCTCGGCATACATGACATTCTGGGCAACGTCGCGGAGATGATGTTTGAACCTTTCCGCCTGAACAAGCTGGATCGTCTGCACGGTAAAGCAGGTGGCTACGTGGTCCGCGGCGGCAGCTATGTTACGACCCAGGGGGATATTCGTAGCGCCCTTCGCGGCGAAGAACCTTACTACACCGACAGCGGCGAAAACGTGAGTAAAACCACCGGCGTGCGCCTGGTGATGGTCTCTACCACCCTCACCTCCCGCGATCGCGTGAAAGAGATCGAGAAAGAGTGGCAAGCCCTCGGCAGCGCACCCAAAACCGCAACACAAGGCAAGGCCCCAGACTCACTGCAAAACCTGAACGCCATCTCGGCCAAAGTGCAGGATGACGGGCTTAAAAAGGAGCTGGAAAAACTGCGTGGTGAGCTGCGTGCCAACAGTCAGCTGCGCGATGAACAGCGCGACCAGGCTATTCGGACTTCGCTGCAACTGGGCGCATTCCTTTGCACCAAGATGAAAGATGACGGGGAGTTTCTCGAACGTCTGAACCAGCTCTACAGTAAAACCTGCGCCGCCGACAGCCAGTTGGACGCAAACTGCGCGCGACGCCAGGAACAGCTAGGTCAGCACCAGAAAGCGCTCGATTTTATCTCCAGTTACTACGCTGACACGCTGGTTGATATGGGCTCCACCTACAACAAACCGCTTATTGACCCACAGATTGCAGTGGTCCAGCAGCAGATGGCTGCACGCGGAAAAACGAACCTGAACGGCTACCTGGACACTTACTGGAGCAACCTTCAGGGCTACTGGAAAGATGGCAAAGTCGCGCGCGATGCGTGGCTGATGGCATGCAAAAAAAATAATTAATTTTGACAAGGAGATAGCAGGTAATGGTTACTTTTAAAGCGTTACGCACAGCAGCAGTTGCAGGTTTGATGGTGGTTCTGGCGGGCTGTCAGAGTACGGGGAGTGGTGGCGGCGGCGTAGATCCACGTCTCGCCAATAATCAGGATGTCGAGTTTTTTAACAAATCTGGCTGGCAAGCTTGTGCCGGCGGCGCGGCGCTGGGTGCGCTCGCGTGTGCCGTCAGTAACTCCAGCAACAAAGCTGTGTGTATGGCAGCAGCCGCGGTTGCCGGTTGCGGTGTAGGGATCGGTGCCAACGCATATCTGGATAACCAGCGTAAGAAGTATGCCTCGCAAGAGCTGCAGTTAGACGCAGCAATCAAAGATGTGGAAAGTGAAAACGCCCGCATTCAGAACGCCACTACTGTTGCCAAATCAGTTATCGCGTCCGACAAACAGACGCTGGCCAGCATTGAAAAAGAGATGACCGCAAAGACCGCGAAAAAAGACGCGGTTCAGAAGCAGATCAAAGGAGTGGATGCCAATATCGCCTATCTGCGTAACACCATCACGGATATGAAAAAACATGAAAAACAGTGGCAGGACGTCTCTGCAAGTATGAATAAAACCGGCAGCGATACCAAAGAACTGGATAGCAAAATTGCGTTGATGCAAGACAAAATCGGCTCCCTTCAGGGCGAGCTGGATAGCCTGTACACCCAGCGTACCGCGCTGAAAGTGGGTTAAGGAGAACAGAATGCGTTATTTACTGCTAGCCGTTGGCGCCTTGTTGTTGAGCGGCTGTGCGACGGATGCACGCGACTGCGACCCGACTACGGGCGATGTCAGTATCGTCACCAAATTTAACTGCAACTATTCCGGTACCTGGGATAAGCGCGTGGATGACAAACAGAACACACTCGCGCACGAGCAAGTTCTGAATGCAGAGTTTAAAGCTGTTAACGAAGCCATTGAGAAAGAAAAAGCGCAGAGCAACGCCAGCGTTGCCAGCAAACGTCAGTCTCAACAGGCTCTACAAAGCTCGCTAAATAAACTGGTGGCTCAGCTTAAAACGAAAACCGCTGGACGTGCCGATGCGCAAAAACAGGTCGCCGACCTCGAAAAAAGTATTAAAGAGGCACAAAACCGACCGAGCGAATCTGTCATGCAAAAACAGATGGAGCTGCAAAAACTGCAGGGTCAGTTAGCCGAGCTGCAAGCCACCCTGGCGACCCAATAACGAGCACGACCTGCCGGGGACAGATCCGGCAGGTTATCGCTTATCAGGACAAATCCATGAAAACAAAACTGATTGCCCTAGGCCTTCTCGCAACGGCAGCGTTCATGAACCAGGCCCTTGCGGCACCGCCTGACCCTGAACTGCTTTTCAACTGTGATTTATCTAATGGCAAGGGGGTTGTTGTGCGTCTCAATAACGACGTACCAACCTACTACTACGGATCGATAAAGTCGAAATGACCTTACCAAAATTCGAAGGGGATAAGACTCAGGTTCGCGCAGGCCAGGTCGCCTTCTCCGGTGGCGGTGCCTCCTGGTACCGCTTTATTAATGGCGTATACAGCTATGTAGTTTACAGCGGCATAGGCAAAGGCTGGGAGTTTACCGGTCTGAAGGTCTATAAAAACGCCAAACTGCTGATGAAAAAAGAGTGCACTAACGGCGGGTTCTTGACGCAGACTTATCGTGGAGAAAACCTGGTGCAGGAATCGGATACTGGCGACGATGCCACTTACGGATACGCCGATTAATGACAGGCCATTTGATGAAGCGACAAATCAAAGCAGGAACGATGATGGCTAGCCTGCTGTTTATGGCGCCCGCCAGCGCACTGGAAATTTGGCACTCAAACACCGTCTGGGCGAACCAGGGGATGTGTAGCGCCACCTTCATGCTAGATAGCGGCATGAGCGAGGTGGGTCCGCTGGAGATTGGAGTAGAGCTGGTGAATGTTCAAGGAGTGGTCGTCGCCATCGATACGCTGAACGTCGATCGGTTTGGCGATTCGGAAGCAACCCGTTACCAGACAACTTTTCTCGAAAGTGAAGCCGTGTGCGAGGATGACCTTACCGTACGTTTCACCGCCCTGGTGACGGTGTCAGGCCAGTCGAAAAAAACGTTGCCATTGAGTGAGCTACATATTCGCACATTCAAACCCTTCACTCTCATCAACCCTCACTGGAATAAGCAGGATTAGCGAACTCGATGAATTCGGTTTTTTTTAGAATTATCGGTAAACAAATGAGTCGCGATATTTCCCCTGCTAGTGAGTTTTCCTGAAGGCGCCATCAAACCTGTCGAGGTTTAGATACCTTGAACCGGCATAGAGGCGCGGCCGCTAGCCTAAACTGGATTTATTCCGTTCGGTGGCACTGTAGCCTGGTGAAGCAGGTAAAGGAGCAGAAGGGATCATCTGTCCCCACCCTTGCCCTATAAAGCGGTAATCCACTTAAAGCTATTCAGAAGCTGAATTACGCGGCCGGAGTGGTCCCGACAAGGCGAAGCCGCAGCCGGGGCGTATCTCCGCGTTAGCGCCGATTGAGGCGCTTACGAGCGTGTATTCCTATACTTACCGGTGCACTATTTACAGTGGCTCATAATCTAGTTACAACATCCATCATTGAAAGCGACACTACTCCCGGGCTTCGCCCGGGGCGGCGGCGCTGTTCAGGGTTAGTCTGGGCTCAGTTGTTGCCGCTATGCACGGAATTCGATTATTGGTTGAGATGGGCTCTCTGATTCATATCTGTGAGGGTATTTCAGGTTGCAAGGGATGTAACTCTATGCTTATGTATGTTGTAACTATGATTTAAAAAAACTCATGGTCCTCTTAAGATCGTCAACAAAGTTATCGGTCCTGATTAATCTATGCGTCTTGTTTTTCCCGCCTCGGATTGAGCGTGATGCTATCTTTACGTTGCCGGTTTCATGCCTGGCGTGAGAAGCTTGCATAGCAAGCTTCTCTGATCCGCGTCCTCATTTATAGACTGCTGCCTATAAAACTGCGCTAGTGTTTTTCGTCATAGTAACAAACGAATTAATACACCCAGATTCGCACTTCCTTTACGTTTTTTAGCTCAATGAAGCCCACCGCGAGCACTTCCTATGGTCAATAAAAATTGGTCACTCCTTGAGGCTTTTTCGTAAAATACCTCTGATTGCTTCGGCGGCAACCTGTCCGACGTCTGATTCGGACGCACAGAATGAAATGCCGAGCCGGATTTTCTTACCCAGCACAAAAAAATTGTCAGCAAAGAAGTACTATGTGGACTGGGAACATAAGACATGTGCTGTACATCTACAACTTATCATTCATCATGTCAGAGCAGTCGGCAGTCGCGATCAGATGCTTGGTGCAAGTGGTGATGTATAACAGCCAAGTTGTCGTCTCGGATATTACCTACGCTGAGATGCGCTTTAGGACAGGCCTCAGCATGTCATGATCAGCTCGCGCGCTTCGATGCCGTAATTTACAAAAATCACCCTTATACTAGTGAAATGAAGGCAGTGCTGGCCGCAGCCAGGATGTCGATTGGTTCGAACGACTCTGCCCTATCGGACGTACCGCATGAAAATTCTGTTGTTTTTGTTGACTAAGGATTATGAGTTTAGCTTGCAAGTTAGACGGACACTTTTCTTCGTGTGATAGAAACGGGAAGTATTTCCTACGAAATTAATAATAAAATAGTATTTATTCAACAAGTTACATCCAAAGATTAAGTTAGACGGACACTTTTCTTTTTGGTTAAAGCCATCCTCAGGGTGAGCAATGTCCTTTTAGCCCTAATGCATTGATATTTATTATTAATTTACCCATACATCCAAGTCGGACAGACATATTTGTTTGTCTGAGCTGCAGGCATCTGTAAAAAACCTCTTAACCTGGACGGACAAATTACTTATAGGGGTCCGCTTGGAAAACGGAAATTATCCTACGCTAAGCCTGTTTTTTGTACATATTACTATTCACTGAGCGTAATGCGCGGTATTTACCCTGTCCCAGTTTGAGGTTCGTTCTCCAGACGTAATCCCCGCTCAGGTTGATATGTTCCCATCCCAGTGGTGACAGATGGGTAATCAGTTGCTCATTAATCGGGATCCCTTTTCGTCTCAAAGAATCTATCGCTCTTTCTATATATACCGTATTCCACAGTGAGATCGCCGCAGTCAGCAACGTCAGACCGCTGGCTCGATAGCTCTGATTCTCCAGCCCCCGATCTCTGATTTCACCCAGCCGATGCATAAAGACCGCTCGCGCAAGGGCATTGCGAGCCTCACCTTTATTCAGCCCCGCCTGTACGCGTCGACGCAGTAAAGGATCCCTGAACCAGTCCAGCATAAACAATGACCTTTCGATGCGGCCAATCTCTCTCAGCGCCTTTGCCAGACCATTCTGCTTCGGATAGCTTGCCAGCTTTTTCATCATCAGTGATGCTGTTACCGTTCCCTGCTTTATAGAACTTGCCAGACGCAGCACCTCATGCCAGTGGGTTTCAATTTCCTTTAGATTCAGGCTGGTTGTCGAGATGATTGACTGAAGCCCCTGATACAACTCAGCTTTTCCATGAATAAACAGCCGTTTGTCATGAAGATCCCGGATCCTTGGCGCAAAAGCGAATCCTAGCAGATGCATTAGCGCAAAAACATGCTCAGTGAAACCTGCTGTGTCGGTGTAATGCTCTGTAATTTCCAGATCAGTTTCGTGGTACAGCAGACCATCAAGTACGTGTGTTGAATCCCGCACGCGGCTGATAACTTTGGTGTAAAACGGGCTGTATTGGTCCGAAATATGCGTATAAATCTGCACGCCTGGATCCTGACCGTATTTAAGATTGACCTGACCAGCATAACGCCCGTGACTCCCCACCCGAAAGTTCTGTCCATCAGACGATGACGTTGTTCCATCGCCCCAGAATGCCGCCAGAGGGCGTTTTTTCTGGGCATTGACCAACTCGGCCAGCGCAGCTGAATAGGTTTCATCCCTGATGTACCAGGCCTGAATGCCCTCGAGTGACGATTTGGTCGTTCCCGGACAGGATTCGGCCATTTTTGTCAGTCCAAGGTTGATACCATCGGCCAGGATGGTGGTCAGTAACAACTTTCTGTCTTTAGGTCTGACGTGATTGTTTTTGAGATGTGTGAAATGGTGGGTAAAACCAGTCCAGCCGTCCACTTCATCCAGCATTTCAGTAATTTTAGGGTGAGGGAGCATGCCATAAACCAGATCGCCAAAAGGGGATGCTGCTGAAGGGACACTGTTATCCAGCGGGGTAATTTTCACGCCTTTATCCGATATATCAACATCGGGTAAATCACCGGCCAGCGCCATCGCGTTAACTTCTTCCAGACGCGATGCAAGAAGCGTCAAACGGCTCTTGATGTATTCATGGCAATCGGCCGGAACAGCAAGGGGTAACTGGTTATCCCGGAGTGATTTTTCAAAATCGTCTGACGGGATCAGATAATCATCGAAATTCCTGTAGCGGCGTGACCCCTTTACCCAGATGTCACCTGAACGTAAGGCTCCCTTCAGTTCATTCAGCACGCAAAATTCGTAATATTTTCGGTCAATGCCGGTGGGGGTGATCACAACCTTTCTCCAGCTTTCCGGGATGAACCCGATTAGCGCGGAAGGCGGTACTTTTCGGAGTTGTTTTCTATACATATCTCTGACGGTATCCAATGCGTCAGTGAGCTGCATTGCGGCGGGTGCAGCCCTGAACTGCAACACGGACAGCATCCGGGGGGCGTATTTACGCAGCGTACTGTATTTTTCTGTCATCAGATGCAACGGGTCGAAGTTGTCCTTACGTGACAGGAACCGCGTCTCTTCCACGCTGTTGATGAATTCCTGCCAGGGAAGGACGTCTTCTATTGCGGCCCAGGGATCTTCCCCGGACTCTCTGGCGTTAAGTAATGCCTGTCCGACGGTAACGTATTGCTTCAGTTTACTCTGAATCAGCTTTCCCGTTTGCTGGAGCCGCTCGGCCTGAGTACGTTTTGCCCTGCTGAACAGACTACTCAGAATACGCTCGTGCAGATCAATAACTTCGTCAGTCAGGGTGGATCTGGCCTCCGATATGATACAAACCAGCGAGGCATAACGGCGAACATCCGTGAATCTTGCCAGATCCCGGCTACTCATTTTCCTGCCTTCGCGTGCGAGTTTCAGGAGTCGGTTCTGGTGAACGGAAAGTGCAATGCCGTCAGGGAGTGCCAGCGACTCAATCGCATTTAACCGGTCGATATGTTGCAGGACATTTTTACCATTAATTTTTCCCGGAGGCTGGAGCAGCCAGGCCAGCCGTGAAGGTTGCTCACCCTCAGATACCAACAGACGGTCCAGTGCCGCTTTATGCCCTGGTTCAAGCTGCGCGGTAAGCGCAGAAAAAACCGCCCTGTCGGCAAGTGTTGTTGCTTCGGCCAGGGTTCGTTCGATCACTTCAACAGAGGGGAAAATAACCTTATTATTGTGGAGCCAGGAGAGCATTTCCTCCGCAAGTAAAAAACCTCTGTCTGTCCGCATGGCGTGGGGATAAAGGTGGCGAATACAGGTTTTTTGCAGCGCCCGGTTAAAAGGGGATAATTCCAGGTAGCGGTAGAGTTCAGCCAGATGTTCCCAGCGGGTGACCTCTCTTGATGCATACTCGGCCCACAAATCAGACTGGACTTTCAAATGAGCCGCCAGCCTGAAGACAACACCGTCGTGAGGTGAAATACTTTTGTCGGGAGGAAACCCTGGTCCTCGCAAATAACAGAGTAAAACTGCAAAGCCCAGACGGTTAGCTGGCCTGCGGTGTTTATTAATGAGCGCGAGGTCATGTTCACTCAGAAAGCACATGCGCGTCAGAAATACGTCATCATCCGGCACAATCAACAAGCGTTCTTTTTCTTCACTACTGAGTATTTGTCTCCGTGGCATAAATGCTTCCCCTGCACATAGTTCATTAAAGTTATCATTCGCACTGACCGAAACCGGTCGGTTTCGTACGCCTCGCAAACAATATGTCCGAAAGTCAGCGAAATTTGTTTCGTACATACATTATAATTCGGACATCCATTTCGTACGGAAAGTTTCCTATGTCACGAGTTTTTGCTTACTGCCGGGTTTCGACTCTTGAGCAAACCACCGAGAATCAGCGAAGGGAAATTGAAGCGGCGGGTTTTGCCATCAGACCCCAGCGACTGATTGAGGAACATATAAGTGGTTCGGTTGCTGCCAGCGAACGTCCCGGATTTATCCGGCTGTTTGATCGCATGGAAAATGGTGATGTGCTGATAGTCACCAAGCTGGATCGTCTTGGGCGTAATGCCATGGATATCAGAAAAACTGTTGAGCAACTGGCTTCGTCAGATATTCGTGTTCACTGCCTGGCGCTCGGAGGTGTTGATTTGACCAGCGCTGCCGGGAGAATGACGATGCAGGTGATTTCAGCTGTGGCTGAGTTTGAGAGGGATCTGCTGATTGAACGCACACATTCAGGGATTTCTCGGGCAAGATCAGCCGGGAAACGCTTCGGTCGTCCGCCCATCTTGAGCGAGGAGCAAAAAAAAATAGTGTCAGAGCGCCTTAATTCCGGGGCCAGTATCAGTGCGGTTGCCAGAGAATTTAATACCACCCGGCAAACCATACTCCGGGTAAAAGCAGGACAGCAATAATACTGAATGTGAATAAAGCCCATAACTGGCCAGGCAGTTGAAACTGTTCTTGAAGTAAACATCTGGAAAGCATGAAACATCATTCTATCCACAGGGAGCAGTGGCTATTATAATCGAATTTCGATAACGAAATTCGATTATAATAGCCAATAAAACCAGCAATCAGGATCTGACCATGAACGATACTGCCAGGAATGATCACAGCCCCTGGGCTGTCTTTCTGATTTTCTTCCGACTTGGCCTGACATCCTTCGGCGGCCCAATTGCCCATCTGGGTTACTTCCGCGATGAGTTTGTGACGCGACGGCAGTGGTTGACCGAGCGCAGCTATGCAGATTTGGTCGCTCTGTGCCAGTTCCTTCCGGGACCAGCAAGCAGTCAGGTTGGTATAGCGCTCGGGCTGTCCCGGGCCGGTTATACCGGGGCGCTGGCAGCATGGGCCGGCTTCACGCTACCGTCAGCAGTTGCACTGATCCTGTTTGCGCTGGGGATGACCAGTTACGGGGATGTGATGCCCTCTGGTGTATTGCATGGGCTGAAAGTGGTAGCCGTTGCGGTGGTCGCGCAAGCTGTATGGGGCATGGCCCGAAATCTTTGCCCGGATATACCGCGTATTACTGTCATGGCAGTGGCAACCTGCTTTGTGCTTCTTGTGCCATCGGCCTGGGGACAGGTGGGAGTAATCGTCACTGCGGCTGTCACTGGCATGTTACTGTTCAAACCTCAGCAGACGACGGTACATGATCCGCTGCCCGTTTCAATACGGCGTCGCGTCGGATTGTTCTGGCTCACGCTGTTCTTTGTGCTACTGACAGGGTTACCATTGCTGACGGCGATATTCCCAAATCCGACGCTGTTAATGGTAGAAACTTTCTACCGGACCGGATCACTGGTTTTTGGTGGCGGGCATGTCGTGCTGCCATTACTGCAGACTGAAGTCGTTCCTTCTGGCTGGGTCAGCACTGATACATTCCTGGCTGGCTACGGCGCTGCCCAGGCCGTTCCTGGACCGTTGTTCACTTTTGCAGCCTTTCTCGGGGCTTCGATGAACCAGGTGCCTTCTGGCTGGCTGGGTGGTCTGGTTTGTCTGCTGGCAATTTTCGCACCGTCCTTCCTTCTGATTGTGGGAGCATTGCCGTTCTGGGAAAGTCTGCGCCGCAATATCCGTACACAAGCAGCGTTGCAGGGTATTAATGCAGCCGTAGTTGGCCTTCTGCTGGCAGCTCTCCATCAACCAGTATGGACGAGCGCAGTTCTCGCTCCGCAAGATTTCGGCCTTGCCCTTGTGGCACTGGTCGCTCTGATGTTCTGGAAACTGCCGCCGTGGCTGGTCGTAGTGAGTTGCGGTGTTGCGGGTTGGTTGTTGAGTTTAGCACTGTGAGGTTCCGGGCGTGACCGACAAAGATCTTTACGGCGGGATGATCCGTTTGCACATCCTGCATCATGCAGCCAAAGAACCCGTCTTTGGTCTGGGCATCATTGAGGAATTGCGACACCACGGTTATCAACTCAGCCCGGGTACCCTGTATCCGATGCTGCACGGTATGGAAAAGAAGGGGTATCTCACTTCACGACATGTTCAGGCCGGTCGACGAATCCGGCGAGTATATGAAATCACCGGACAAGGGCACATAGCGCTAACGGACGCCAGAAACAGGGTGAAAGAGCTGTTCGGTGAACTTGTTGAAGGCAAATGATATGCCTATGGTTTTAGTCCGGTCTGCCGTCTTCTGAAAACGACAGACACATGTAAGATTATCCGCTGCCTGGCAGAACGAGACTTTGTGAAAACGCTCATGATGTGTATTTATACGATCAGAAGGCGTTATATTTTTTCCTGATTGACGCGGTACGAAAGTTCCTGATGACTCTCTTTTCGTTCGCTGTAGCGATCTGCAAGGTAGCTGGTTTGTCCCCTGAGCAGCAACGTAATTTTAAACAACTCCTCTGCGACATCTACGATACGGTCGTACCATGAGGACGGCTTCATCCTTCCGTTCTCATCAAATTCCTGCCAGGCTTTCGCCACCGAGGACTGGTTGGGAATTGTGAACATCCGCATCCAGCGGCCCAGAATGCGCATCTGGTTCACGGCATTTAAGGACTGCGAACCGCCGCAAACCTGCATCACTGCAAGTGTCTTGCCCTGCGAAGGACGAACCGCGCCTTCACTCAACGGTATCCAGTCGATCTGCGCCTTCATCACCGCGCTCATAGCCCCGTGCCGTTCCGGCGAGCTCCACACCATCCCGTCACACCATCTGACCAGCCCGCGTAGCTCGGAGACTTTAGGGTGCGTATCCGGGGCATCATCCGGCAGGGGTAAACCGGAGGGGTTAAAGAATTTCACCTCCGCGCCCATCGCCGTCAGCAGGCGACCTGCTTCCTCCGCGGCAAAGCGACTGTAGGAGCGCTCCCTTACTGAGCCATACAGGATCAGAATCCGTGGGGGCTCCTGCAGGTGCAGACGTTCGGCAATATGTTGATCAAAACAGTCAGTATTCAGGGCTGGAAATTGTTCCATTTTTCTCCTCCGGAGAGAACAGGTGATTTTAAAGTTAATATATATGATCTAACATATGTGTATTCTAAAGGGAACGGAGTGAAAAATGCTACAACCTGTTCAGCTTTTCAAAATCCTGTCGGATGAAACACGGCTAGCCATCGTCATGCTTCTCCGGGAGTCCGGAGAATTGTGCGTCTGCGATATCTGCGTTGCCACCTCCGAATCGCAGCCCAAAATTTCGCGACATATGGCTATCCTTCGCGAGGCTGATCTGGTTCTTGACCGTCGGGAAGGCAAATGGATCCACTATCGTCTGTCACCCCATATTCCGGCGTGGGCAGCAGAGACAATCACGACGACCTGGCAGTGTCTGCGCGAGGATGTACGTGAATGGCTGGACAAATCAGCCTGCACCTCCTGCTGAGGCAGGAAAACATATTTACAAAATCATATATGATGGGGTCTGAGATGCTTTTGGCAGGGAGTATATTTTTACTGACGCTGGTACTGGTGATCTGGCAACCCAGAGGCCTGAGTATTGGCTGGAGCGCGAGTATCGGGGCTGTGCTGGCGCTGGGAACCGGTGTCATCCATATCGCTGATATTCCCGTTGTCTGGAATATCGTCTGGAACGCGACAGCGGCATTTATTGCGGTCATCATCATCAGCCTGCTGCTCGATGAGTCCGGCTTCTTTGAGTGGGCCGCACTGCACGTCTCCCGCTGGGGTAACGGACGTGGCCGCCTGCTGTTCACCTGGATAGTCTTGCTCGGTGCCGCTGTTGCTGCTTTGTTCGCCAATGATGGCGCCGCGCTGATCCTGACGCCGATTGTGATTGCGATGCTGCTCGCACTGGGGTTCAGCCAGGGCACGACACTGGCCTTTGTCATGGCTGCAGGATTTATTGCAGATACGGCCAGCCTGCCACTCATTGTTTCTAACCTGGTGAATATCGTCTCGGCGGACTTCTTCGATCTGGGCTTTACGCAGTACGCCTCCGTTATGATCCCCGTGGATGCGGCAGCGATTGCGGCCACGCTGATCATGCTGCATCTCTTCTTCCGCAGGGATATTCCGGCAACGTATGACGTTTCGCTGCTGAAGACGCCTGCCAGTGTGATAAAGGATGCGGCAACGTTCAGGGCGGGCTGGATTGTCCTGTTATTGCTGCTTGTCGGTTTCTTCGTTCTGGAGCCGCTGGGGATCCCTGTCAGCGCGATAGCAGCTGCTGGCGCAGCAGTACTGTTTATCGTGGCGAAAAGAGGTCATGGCATCAACACAGGGAAAGTCCTGCGCAGTGCGCCATGGCAGATCGTGATTTTTTCGCTGGGCATGTACCTGGTGGTCTATGGCCTGCGCAATGCCGGGCTCACGGAGTATCTGTCTGGTGTACTGAACCTGCTGGCAGAAAAGGGGTTATGGGCAGCAACGTTCGGCACCGGCTTCCTGACCGCGTTCCTGTCGTCGGTGATGAACAATATGCCGACGGTGCTGATTGGCGCGCTGTCGATTGACGGGAGTACGGCGACTGGCGTCGTCAAAGAGGCAATGATTTATGCCAACGTGGTTGGCTGCGATTTAGGCCCGAAAATCACCCCGATTGGCAGTCTGGCAACCCTGCTTTGGCTGCATGTGCTTGCCCGGAAAAATATAACGATCACCTGGGGTTATTACTTCCGCACCGGCATTATCATGACTCTGCCCGTGCTGTTTGTCACTCTGGTCGCGCTGGCGTTGCGGCTTTCCATCACTTTGTAATGAGATAAAGATATGAGCAACATTACCATCTATCACAACCCGGCCTGCGGCACTTCACGCAACACGCTGGAGATGATCCGTAACAGCGGTAACGAACCGACCATTATTTATTATCTCGATACGCCACCGACCCGTGATGAGCTGATTAAACTTATTTCAGATATGGGAATTACGGTGCGTGCATTGCTGCGTAAGAATGTTGAGCCTTATGAACACCTGGGCCTTGATGAAGAGAAATTCAGTGATGAGCAGTTGATTGATTTTATGCTTCAACATCCGATCCTGATTAATCGGCCGGTAGTCGTTACGCCGCTTGGCACTCGTCTTTGCCGCCCTTCAGAAATAGTGCTGGATATTCTACCTGAAGGTCAGAAAGGAGCGTTTACCAAAGAGGACGGCGAAAAGGTCATTGACGAAACGGGGAAGCGGGTTAAGTAACCTGTTTTTTTCGTCTCATTTTTATCGTATTCGGGTGTCTGTCTGTACCATGCAGACGCTCGCTTTTTGTAATGCCAGCTAAAGAAACAGGCTTAACGTAGGATATTTTCCGTTTTCCAAGCGGACCCCTTATAGAGCAATTCAAAACCGCCGCAGAAAGTGACCCCTAGCATTTATTACGTAATTGATTCTAAATCTAAATGAGTCTGCGGGTTTATCACCAGAAGTTTGACCATTACAAAAACGCAAAATAGAATAAATGTCAAACTGAGGTAACTTATGAACAGACATACCAAAACAGAACTAGAGCTGAGCGCAAAAGTGACGCTGGCTGATTTTCAACTAAGTCTTCTGAAAAGGATTAATAACATCGCGGTCTCACTGATGCCTGAGTTTGAAGATAAAAACAAAGCATTGGACGCAATCACGCTGGATGATGGTTCACTGATGCAACTGCTCTGCTCCATTCAGATGGAACAAAAGACGCGTGCTTCAGAACAGGAGATGCGTAAAGTACGCCTTCGCCGCGAAAATCTGGAGGCTTTTTACAAGAGCCTCCAGGAGCTTGGCGGCACCCTTAAGGTTAACGACGTGGCCGATAAGCTGGGCATCACCCGCCAGTCAGTAAATGTCCGAGTAAAAAAGAATCAGCTCATTGCGTTTAAACAAAACGCCGATTATATCTTCCCAGCCTTCCAGTTCACCGATAAAGGCCTGGTGCCCGGGTTTAAAGAAGTCATGAGCGCGTTTGATGAAGACACGCATCCAATGCTGCGTCTCGGTGTGCTGAAAGCGCCGATTCAACTCAGTGAAGATGTGACAAAAACGCCGATTCAGATCATGCAGGATGGCGCAAAGCCCGGCGAACTGGAGCTCGCAATACGTTCTGCGAGATTGTGCGGCAACCATACTGCCAACTAACCTGTAATGTGGGGGAATGCTCAAAATATTAGAGCATTCTCAGTGAATGATAGTCAGAATACCTTTGAAGTATACCTTTAACACTGCATGTATCCTCGCCGAATATCAGTAACAGCCTGCCCGGAAACAACAAGAATACGATGCGATTTTACAAGCTGCCTTCTATGAGGGGAAACAGCAGTAGATGAACTGTAATTTGTAATTATTGAACTGATACTTAGCATGTGTCTCAAGTTAACAAGGGCGTTCATAATGATGAGCAATGAGGCAGATAATGATATGCAGAAGGAAGTTCAGATTATGCTCTAGTACCCATTCACTAATGGCTTTCCATCCATAAATTACGGTCCACAGTCCATCTTTGATAGTTTTCCGTTCATTAATCACGGTTCATAGTCCATATATAATGGATTTCTACTCATTAATCACGGTCCACAGTCCGTCTTTGATGGATTTCTACTCATTAATCACGGTCCACAGTCCATCTTTGATGGCTTTCTACTCATCAATTACGGCCCACAGTCCATCTTTGATGGCTTTCTACTCATCAATTACGGTTCACAGTCCATCTTTGGTGGCTTTCCTACTCATCAACCACGGTTCACAGTCCATCTTTGGTGGCTTTCCTACTCATCAACCACGGTTCACAATCCATATTTGATAATTTCCTGCTAATTAATTACGACCCACAATCCATATTTGATAATGTTATAAACCGTAAAGGAACTTCACGAATTTACGACAGTAATATTTATGGAGAACCACTTTACATCATTTAACCGATGGAGTTTTTTGACGCTATGGTAAACATCCAAATAATTGTGGCAAACCGGCTCTTTAAAAATGTCTTTTTTATAAAATCAAAGCAGAAGTGACACATTTACTGCAAAAAAGAGTTCTACTGCTTTGTCTTAGAGTATCCGTTTTACCTCCTAACTATAAAGTTCTGGGCGTTCTCTTTTACCAACGGAAACCAGGCAGACAATCATCTCTGATAGGCAAAATGATAACCTGAAAACCTGAACTTTATCTTGTAACAGTCAGGTACGCCACGAAGTTACTTCGCTCAAACTCGGGGTGATTCAAGCAGTTAGCCAGTATTTTTTTTAACTGTTCACGTCCTGTTGAGCCTAGCTTCGCCATTGCTTTAGTGCCCTCTCATCGTAATCAAAAAATACGCCATCAGAGTTCATCCAGAATTAAACGCACAGGCTTAGGATTGCGAAGACGCTCTTTCACTATCTCACGAACTCAGCACCTTCATCACTCGAAAGCGTTTTTTAAACGGCAAGCGTTTATTGTCAGCGATATATTCAAGCATGAGAAGAAGCGCTCAATACCATTAGGTCTTAAATTTCACCTCTACCGTTTTCTCACCCATAAGCTCTTCTACCAAACGTACCATCTATTCCTTTTTACTTTCCTTCAGCATTACAACCTGACAGCAAAAGTTATTCAGTGATTGCTATATACATGATTTTCGGTAATGCTGCCAACTTACTGATTTAGTGTATGATGGTGATTTTAAGGTGCTTGCGTGGCTTCCATTTCCATCAGATGTCCTTCCTGCTCCGCTACTGAAGGCGTGGTGCGGGCAAGGCTGGGACGGAAGTCACTGTCGTTCTCAAAATCGGTGGAGCTGCATGACAAGGTCATCGGGCATTATCTGAACATAAAACACTATCAGTAAGTTGGAGTCATTACCCGGCTTGTCATATAAATCAAAATGCGATGCGCCAGGAATAATCGTTAATTCCTTCGGCTGTTTTGCATTATCAAAAGCCTGCTGGCTAAATTTACGGGTTTCTGCTTTTTCGCCCGCAATTAATAATACCGGCCGGGGAGAAATATTCTCCATATGCTCCAGCGGGTAATAGGCCATATGCAGCCCCGGGCTGGTCACGACATAGCGGTTTCGGGCATTCGGATGCGCGCCCCGCGGGGTGAGATAATATTCCGTCGCTTCCCGCACAAAATTCGGCGTACTGGCATCGACGCTATCCCGCGCCGGGAGGAGCTGTTCAACCTTCAGCGGGGCACCGGCGGCCTCTTTATTTAACTGCGCATCGACGCTTTGCAGTAATTTCAGCCTGTCGGCAGCCGAGACCGGCGCCCCCTCAATACCGTTCCGGGTCGCATCTCCGATGTCGTAGGTCACGACCCCGGCGACCGCTTTCACCCGCAGATCGGTTTGCGCTTCGTGGAGGGTATAACCGCCACCAGCACAGATGCCCAACGCCCCGATGCGTGCGGCATCAACCTGCGGCAGGCTGCTCAGGTAGCCAATCGCACTGCGAATATCCTGTACCCGGTCTGCCGGGTTTTCCAGGTCACGCGGCAAACCGCCGCTTTCGCCGTAGTGAGAAGCATCATAGGCCAGAGTAATAAATCCGCGCTTTGCCAGCTGTTGGGCGTAAAGACCCGAGGTCTGTTCTTTTACGCCGCCCCAGGGATGAGAAACGACGATGGCGGGGTATTTTTTCGCGCTATCGTAATCAGGCGGCAGGTAGAGATTGGCCGCCATTTTGACATCACCATTCTGAAACGACACTTTCTGTGCGTTCATGGCATTAATACCTTCGGCAACGGTAGTTGGCTGGGGTTGTTCAGAATATGCAGCGCTGGCAACAAATAATGATGCCAGCAATAATGAAACTTTAGATAATGACATAACGCCTCCTGACCGATATTTCTATCAGCATGATTGATCTGTTTTAATGGTAATTTCGTGAACCTTCAGCGTGATGAAAAATATCCACCCGCGCCGTTCAATCTCTTTTCAATTATTTCTTGATTACGCCTGACGGAAATTATTTCCGCCCACTCTTGTTTGCTTGCGAATAAATATACCTGACGTAGTCAACCCAGACCAGTGCGGCCTGTTTCTTGCATTTATAAGCAGAATTCATTAATGTTTTTAAACCTGACTTAACTCCTGTGTCGCGTCCGTGTGAGGAAGAAATGGCTCGTGAGGGTTTCAGCGATCTATTAGCGCTTATTGCGGTGGCGCAAACCGGGAGTTTTACCCGGGCTGCGGCGCAACTGGGAGTAACCCAGCCGGCCCTGAGCGCCAGCATCCGCGGTCTGGAGGAGCGGCTCGGCGTACGCGTGTTGCTGCGTAGCACGCGTCGGGTATCCCTGACCATGGCGGGGCAACATCTGGTGGACAGGATCGTGCCCGAATTTGCCTACATCGAGAAAGAGCTTGAATCGCTGAACGATCTGCGAGACAAGCCGACCGGCACCCTGCGCATCACCGCCATTGACTATGCCATTCGCCAGGTTTTGTGGCCTAAACTCTCCCCCTTTTTGCAGCAGTATCCCGATATCACCGTTGAGCTGATCAGCGAGTATGCCAGCGTCGATATTGCCGCCAGAGGCTATGACGCCGGTGTCAGATTCGGCATGGAGCTGGCGCAGGACATGATCTCCGTGCGTATCAGTCCGGATGTGAAGAATACGGTGGTCGGATCGGCGGACTATTTTACGCGATTTCCAGTCCCCACGCGGCCTGAGGCACTCGACCAGCACAGATGCATTCGGCTGCGCACCTCTACTTATGGCGGCCTTTATGACTGGGAATTTACCGAGGGTCAGCGTGAGTTCTCCGTCAGGATCGGCGGCCCCGTCATCTGTAATAACGCTTACGACATTCTCGAAGCTGCAAAAGCAGGATTGGGGCTCGCCTACCTGCCGCAGGATATGGTTCAGCCCTGGCTGGATTCAGGCGAGCTGATGTCGGTACTCGAAGCATGGTGCCCACTCTGGCCGGGCTTGCATCTCTATTACCCTAACCGGCGCCAGCATTCCCGGGCCATGACGCTAATGGTTGAAGCGTTGCGTTTCCATGAGAATCAGGCATAACGGCGTGTTTCACGCATAACCGAGGCGGAATATGTCAGGCGAAATCTTCAGGGATATTGTGGCGTTTATTACTATTGCCCGGGAACGCAGTTTTACCCGGGCTGCTGCCGAACTGGGCGTTTCCCAGTCGGCGTTAAGCCATACCATCCGTAATCTTGAGGCGCGGTTGGGGCTACGACTGCTGATCCGCACCACGCGCAGCGTCTCACCCACCGAGGCCGGGCAGCGCTTGCTTGAGCGGGTATCTCCCCGCTTCGATGTCATTGCCGGGGAACTGGCCTCCCTGAGCGAGCTGGGCAGCAAGATCGCCGGGACGGTCCGCATCACGGCGTCGGATTTCGCCTGGAACACCTTTGTCTGGCCGCGCCTTTCCGCTGCTTTGCTGCACTATCCTGACGTCAAGCTGGAGGTATCGAACGATCCGGCCCTGACCGATATTGTTGCCGATCGCTTTGACGCCGGTATCAGGCCAGGCGACAGGATCGGCAAAAATATGGCTTCCGTGCGGATTTCACCCGACTGGCGAAACGTCATTGTGGCCTCCCCTGATTATCTTTCCGCAAGACAGTTGCCGCTCACGCCGGAGGATTTGGCCCGACACGCCTGCATCAATACCCGCTACTCCATGAAAGAGGGTATCAGCCCCTGGGAACTCAAAAAGGGTGACACTCTGGAGGCTTGTCGTGTCGATGGCCCTTTGATCTTTAACTCGGTATATGCGGCGCTCGATGCAGCTCTGGCGGGATATGGTCTGGCTTTTGTACCGGAAAACCTCGCCCGCCCCTGGCTGGAGCAGGGCCGTCTTCGATCAGTGCTTGAGACGTGGTGCCCGCTGCGCCAGGGGTTCCACATTTTCTACTCCAGCGAGCGCCAGCTCCTGCCAGCACTCTCGATGATTATTGAGACGTTACGATATGAGCCAGCGGTCCAGGATGTTACATAGTCCCACCGTTCAATGACTGATGGACCCGGGAATTATCTCTGGCAGGGTTCATGGCAGAGCAGCGGATAGATCTGCCCCCGCTAAAAACAGCAGCATTGGTCTGGCTCAATCTATCTATGCGTCAACCGATAACTGCCGCAAAAAGGCGCATGACGTCTTCAGCTAAACGCCATGCGCCGCCTGTGAAGGCATCATCCATATTTTATGCTCAAGATCATCCCTGATATTTAACTGCTGCCCTCATTCGATTATTGCGTTGCGGCGGCTCAGCCTTGCCAGCGTGACTGCCGGATAATGTTGCAGAAGTTAAAAGGTGCGAAACCGGGTTCTTTATCCTTAATAACGTCAGCCTTTACGTTACCGAATGTCGTCTGCGGCTTGTGTTTTATACCGTCATAGAATGCCTGAATAATATCCTCTTTAAATGTTGGCGTACGGGGATACTGCTGCGTAACCGCTTTAATATCTGCTTCTGAGAATTTTTCATAATCGATTCCCAGCACATCCATTTCCACGCCTGCGGTAACCAGGGCTATTTCTGGTGCCATGAACTCAGGTATGCCGGGTGTGGTATGGAGTGCAATGGCTGTCCATACCTTATCAATGTCGGCAGGCGCGATACCATATCCCTCCAGAAAGGTACGTGCCGCATTGGCGCCGTCTACTTCAAAACGTTTGTCACAGCTGCAATGCTCATGGGTGAGTCCAATGTCATGGAACATACAGCCAATGTACAGCAGCTCACTGTCTACTTTCAGGCCCCTTTCCTGGCCGGCCAGGGCCGCCCAGTAATAAACCCGGCTTGAATGATTAAACAGCAGCTCTGTTTCGGTGTCCCTGATAAATTCCGTGGCTTCTCTGGCCATACGGCTGTCCGGGACGCTGATACCTTTAATTGCAGAACTCATGAATAACTCCTTAGATGGCTATGGTGTGCCTCTAAATTAGGGTTTATCATTCATGTCTGCTACCGTACTTTTACGACGAATAGGGACATCTGGATTTATTCAGACGCCGGGAGAAGAAAATGAGTCATACCATAGCCATACTGGCGGTGCCGGGCGTGCAGCTGCTTGATGTAGGCGGGCCTATAGATGTTTTTGCTGAGGCTAACAGAATCCTGGGACGTCAATTTTATCGTCTGTATGTCGTTTGCGTCAGTGGCTCTGCTGTGCAGGCCTCGTCCGGCGTCAGGCTTGCGGCAGATTTTTCACTCGCGGATATTTCAGAACTCGTTCCTGATACGTTTCTCATTGCGGGCGCACCAGGTATGTCTGGTTATATGCCAGAGAGCAATGTCCTGGCGGGTATTACCGCCTTATGCGAAAAAAGTGAGCGGTTTGGATCCGTATGTACTGGCGCGCTGCTGCTGGCGCTTACCGGAAAACTCAACGGTAAGCAGGTCACCACCCACTGGAATTGTGCGGAACTGCTTTCTATCAGACATCCTGAAATAGTTGTGGAAAGCGATGCGCTGTTTATCGCCGATGGTAGGGTGCGTACTGCCGCCGGTGTGACATCCGGCCTCGATCTGGCACTGAGGCTGGTAGAAGAAGATCTGGGTCGGGAAATTGCGGCCGAGGTTGCGGATCAGTTAGTGATGTTCTTTCGCCGGCCTGTTAATCAGTCTCACTTTGTCAGACGAAGCCAACTTTCCCTGAACGGACGCTCAGCACTCCAGGATCTTCAGCGTTGGGCAATTCAGAATATTAAAGAGATTGGCTCTGTTTCCATGTTGGCGCAACACATCAACCTTAGTGAGAGGCATCTTACGCGTATTTTTCGCCAGGAGATCGGTTTGACCCCGGCTCAATGGCTGGAGCGCGAGCGCATATCAAAAGCGCGGTTGCTGATTGAAAAAGAGAAGCTGCCCGCGAAAAAAATAGCCGCAGAATGTGGTTTCTCAGGTCCGGATGTCATGCGGCGTGTGTTCAGTCGACTCACAGGCATGACGCCTGCCGCCTATCGGAAGATGGTAAGCCAACAGGAATACTTCCCCACCAAAGTTTGCCCTAAACTCACTGAATAACGGCTCTGTTGTTGTTAACTCACCCGATAAAGGACACCTGCATCATGCTAAAAATCCTCGGCAAAACCACCTCCATTAACGTGCGCAAAGTGCTCTGGACCTGTGAAGAAGTGGGTCTGGACTATCTGCAGGAAGATTACGGCAGCGGCTTTGCCTCTACAGAAACCGACCCCTTCCGCGCGCTGAACCCGAATGCGATGGTGCCGGTGTTGATCGACAATGATTTCGTGCTCTGGGAATCCAATGCCATTTGCCGCTATCTGGCGCGTAAGGCCGGGCGCGATGACCTTCTCCCGACAGATCCGCAAGCCTGCGCCAACGTCGAACGCTGGATGGACTGGCAGGCTTCGGAATTTAACAACGCCTGGCGGTATGTCTTTCCGGCCCTGGGGCGTAAAAACCCGGACTTTAACGATCCGGCGCGAATTGCCGCAGGAATTAAGGAGTGGAACCACCATATCGCGATCCTTGAGCAGCAGCTGCAACGCACCGGGGCATGGGTGGCGGGCGACACTTTTACCCTGGCCGATGTGGTGCTGGGGCTGTCGGTGAACCGATGGAAGATGACCCCTTTTGAGCATCCACCGGTGCCCGCTATCGAGGCCTGGTTTGAACGTTTAAATCAGCGCCCGGCGTTTTTACGCCACGGAAATAATGGCATGCTTTGAGCATAATGCTGCCTAGTAAATAAGCACTTTGTTATCAAGGTTATTTTATTTAATTACTTAATTCTCGCCCACCTCCGGTGCCTTAATAATTAAGTACTATCCTGGACAATCCATGACCAGGCTTTGCTAGCCTGATTATTCAGGCAAAGCTCAAACCGGAGGTATTCTTTGCTGATTAAACTTAAGAAAGAACGAACCCATCAGGAGGATCGTCGTCTTGCCCTGTGGCTGGCGACCTCCGCAGGATTGCTGAATGCCATTGCGCTGGGGGCTTTCGGCTTCTTTCCTTCCCATATGACAGGCAATACCTCACAATTTTCCAGCGAAGTTTCCTCAACGGATCTGAACGATATTATTTTCTTCGCCACCATTATTTTGTCGTTTGTAACCGGGGCAATTATTGCGCGGATTATTGTCTTATGGGGCATCATGCACAATGTGCGGCTCATTTTTTGTCAGGTTTTGTTTATTGAAGGGTTATTACTGGCCGGCGTCTCCCTGCATGAAATCTATTTTCATACCTTCACGACTAATCGGGAAATTATTGTTTTTCTCTGCGGGCTGATGGGGATTCATAATTCCACCTCCACCCAACTTTCCGGCGGGCGGGTACGCTCCACCCATATTACCGGCACCTTAACCGACGCAGGCATTTCGCTGGCCTCCGTGGTGGTGGCGATGCTACGCCGGGATTACTCCAAAGATACGGCGGCACAACGCAGCCAACTTACAACCCACCTCACCACCCTTTTCTCGTTCATTACGGGAGGGATTGCCGGGCTAATACTATTCAGAGGGTTTGGCTTTAATGCGATGCTGGCGCTGGGAATCATGCTGGTTTTCGTGGCCGCCTTCTCCATCATAACGACCTCTCTACGCGTGCGAAAAGTCCGCGCTACGCTGAGTAAATAACAGATGCCTTCCACTCGTTAAGTGACGTTGTCACTTAACGAAATTATCTTTAAGACTATTCCGCCTGCCCCTATCCAGCCCTTATACCGTAAGGCTTAACCCATTATAACCCCTGTTTTCATAAGGTTAAAGATTTTACCGCTTCGCTGGAACCCTTCCCAAACCCTTGCTATAGCTCCAGTACCCCTGCCAAAACATGGCATAACAACAGGCAACCGGTGGTTGCTATAACGCATGCGCACAGGGAGACACACTGCAATGCATCCATTACTCAAACGCTCGCTGCTTTTTGTCGGCGCGATTATTGTGGTCGTCGCCCTCCTCGTCTGGGGAATTGGGCTGGAGACGATCAAAGCGCGCCAGGTTGACCTGGTCTATCTCGGGCAACAGCATCTGATTTTAGTCTTCTCATCCATGTTCTTCGCCCTGCTGGTCGGTATCCCCAGCGGTATCTTGCTGAGCCGTCCGGCCGCGCGCGGTATCGCCGAATACGTCATGCAGATTTTTAACGTCGGCAACACCCTGCCGCCGCTGGCGGTTCTGGCCCTGGCAATGGTGGTAATTGGCATCGGCGATACGCCTGCCATTATCGCCCTGTTCCTCGCCTCGCTGCTGCCAATTGTGCGTAACACCTACGCCGGACTGTGCTCGGTTCCGGCATCGTTACTGGAAGCGGCAAACGGCATCGGGATGACCAAATGGCAGCGTCTGCGCCAGGTGGAGCTGCCTAACGCCTGGCCGGTGATGCTCTCTGGTATTCGTATCGCCACCGCCATTAACGTCGGTACCGCACCGCTGGCCTTCCTGATTGGCGCCAGCAGCTACGGGGAGCTGATTTTCCCGGGTATTTACCTGAACAACTTCCCGACGCTGATCCTGGGTGCGGCGGCCACCGCCCTGTTCGCCCTGATTCTGGATACGTTGCTGGCGGCGCTGGGCCGTCTGATGAGCCCGCATCTCGCACGATAACAATAATAAGGAGCTTCTATGAGACTGTTTACCGGCCTGGCGGCGCTCTGTACCGCCGCGCTCTTTACCAGCCAGGCGCTCGCAGCGCCCCTGATCCTGGCGACCAAGAGCTTTACCGAACAGCATATTCTCTCGGCGATGACCGTGCAGTATCTGCAAAAGAAAGGGTTTGAGGTTAAGCCTCAGACCAACATTGCCACCGTCATTTCCCGTAATGCGATGATCAACAAGCAGATCGATATGACCTGGGAGTATACCGGCACCTCGCTGATCATCTTTAACCACATCAACAAACGCATGTCGCCAGAGGAGTCTTACGAGACGGTGAAACGTCTGGATGCGAAGCACGGTCTGGTGTGGCTCAAACCTGCTGATATGAACAACACCTACGCCTTTGCCATGCAGCGTAAGCGCGCCGAGGCTGAAAATATCAACACCATGTCAGAGCTGGTGGCGAAGATTGAGCAGGTGCGCAAAACCGACCCGGATAACAACTGGATGCTGGGTCTGGATCTGGAGTTCTCCGGTCGCAGCGATGGCATGAAGCCGCTGCAGGCGGCCTACAACATGGAGCTCGATCGCCCGCAAATTCGCCAGATGGACCCAGGCCTGGTCTATAACGCGGTGCGCGACGGCTTTGTCGATGCCGGGCTGGTTTACACCACTGATGGGCGCGTTAAAGGCTTCGATCTGAAGGTGCTGGAAGATGACAAAGGTTTCTTCCCGAGCTACGCGGTGACCCCGGTGGTGCGCAAGGATACGCTGGAAGCCAACCCGGGGCTGGAAGAGGCGCTGAATACCCTCTCTGCCCAGCTTAACAACGACGTCATCACCGAGCTGAACAAGAAGGTGGATATCGATCATCAGTCACCGCAGCAGGTCGCCCGTGATTTCCTGCGTAGCAAGCAGCTGCTGTAAGGAGGCGCTATGGATACCATTCACTACATTTTTGATAACTGGGGTTACATTCTGACCCTGACCTTCCAGCACCTGTGGCTGGTGGCGCTTGCGGTGGGCTTAGCCATTATTATCGGCGTGCCGCTGGGCATTCTGATCGTGCGCCACAAATGGCTGGCGACGCCGGTGCTGGGGATTGCCACCATCGTGCTGACCATCCCGTCCATTGCTCTGTTCGGCCTGATGATCCCACTCTTTTCCATGATCGGTCAGGGTATTGGCGCCCTGCCCGCGATTACCGCCGTGTTTCTCTACTCGCTGCTGCCGATTGTGCGTAACACTCACACCGCGCTCGACAGCCTGCCGCCGGGCCTGCGCGAAGCGGGTCGCGGCATCGGCATGACCTTCTGGCAGCGTCTGCGCTGGGTAGAAATTCCCATGGCGCTGCCGGTGATTTTTGGCGGCATCCGTACCGCGGTCGTAATGAATATCGGCGTGATGGCCATTGCCGCCGTCATCGGCGCGGGCGGGCTAGGCCTGCTGCTGCTAAACGGCATCGGCGGGAGTGATATTCGTATGCTGATTGCCGGCGCGCTGATGATTTGTCTTTTAGCGATTGTGCTCGACTGGTTACTGCACCGTCTACAGATCGTTCTGACTCCAAAGGGGATTCGATAATGATAAAACTGGAAAACCTCACCAAACAATTTTCACAGAAGCACGGCCAGACGTTTAAGGCCGTAGATAACGTCAACCTGAACGTGCCCGAAGGGGAGATGTGCGTCCTGCTCGGCCCGTCCGGCTGCGGCAAAACCACCACCCTGAAGATGATTAACCGGCTGATTACCCCGAGCAGCGGCACCATCCAGATTAATGGCCAGGACACCAGCGAGATGGACACCGTGACCCTGCGCCGCAACATCGGCTACGTGATCCAGCAGATTGGCCTGTTCCCGAACATGACCATCGAAGAGAACATCACCGTGGTGCCACGCATGCTGGGCTGGGACAAAGCCCGCTGTAAGACCCGCGCCGAAGAGTTGATGGATATGGTGGCGATGGATCCGCATAAGTTCCTCAACCGCTATCCGCGCGAAATGTCCGGTGGTCAGCAGCAGCGTATCGGCGTGATCCGCGCCCTGGCGGCGGATCCTCCGGTACTGTTGATGGATGAACCTTTCGGCGCGGTGGACCCGATTAACCGCGAGGTGATCCAGAACCAGTTCCTTGAGATGCAGCGCAAGCTGAAAAAAACGGTGATGCTGGTGAGCCACGACATCGACGAGGCGCTGAAGCTGGGGGATCGTATCGCCGTCTTCCGCCAGGGGCGCATTGTCCAGTGCGCCAGCCCGGACGAACTGCTGGCGAAACCGGCCAATGAATTTGTCGGCTCGTTCGTTGGCCAGGACCGCACCCTGAAGCGTCTGCTGCTGGTCTCCGCGGGCGATGTGACGGATCAACAACCAACCCTGACCGTGCGACCAGCCACGCCGCTGCCGGAAGCCTTCGCCATCATGGACGACAACGACATTCGCGCCGTCACCGTGGTGGATGAAAATGGCAAACCGCTGGGCTTTGTGAAGCGCCGGGAAGCGCGCAATGCCACCGGCACCTGCGCCGATCTGCTCCACCCGTTCCGCATGACCGGCAAAGCGGAGGACAACCTGCGCGTGGTGCTGTCGCGTCTGTATGAGAGCAACACCAGCTGGATGCCGATTGTCGATGAAGAGGGGCGCTATAACGGCGAAATTTCTCAGGACTATATTGCGGAATACTTAAGCTCCGGACGCACGCGCCGGGCGCTGAATATTCACAGCGACATTTAATATTGTAAGCCGGGCATTGCCCGGCTCTTCACATTGCTAACCCCGCGTTTTCCCGTCAAAATATTGTATCTTCCCCATTTACGCGTAACCCATGCATCGACTCCATGCTTACCCTGACATCCGCGCGATGTTTCGCCGGTTGCTGATTGCCAGCGTCACCGGCGTGCTGGCGGCACTGGCCGTGGCCCTGTTCCGCCATGCTCTCTATTTACTGGAGTGGCTGTTTCTGAGTAACGAAAGCGGCAGTCTGGTGAATGCCGCCAGCGCCCTGTCCCCCTGGCGACGCGTCCTGACGCCTGCTCTCGGCGGGCTGGCTGCCGGGTTGCTGCTGTGGGGATGGCAGAAAATGACCGCCCAGCGGCCCCATGCGCCCACCGACTATATGGAGGCGCTGGAAACGGGTGACGGACAGTTTGACTACGCCGCCAGCCTGGTTAAATCCCTGGCGTCGCTGCTGGTCGTCGCCAGCGGCAGCGCCATTGGCCGGGAAGGGGCGATGATCCTGCTAGCCGCCCTCGCCGCCTCCTTTTTCGCCCAGCGCTTTACCCCCAAAACGGAATGGAAACTGTGGATTGCCTGCGGTGCCGCCGCCGGGATGGCCAGCGCCTACCATGCCCCGTTAGCCGGGAGCCTGTTTATTGCTGAGATCCTGTTTGGCACCCTGATGCTGGCCTCGCTCGGCCCGGTAGTAATTGCCGCCGTGGTCGCCCTGCTCACCACCCGTCTGCTCAGCCCCGGCGCGAATACGCTGTATGAGGTACACCTCAGCGACACGCTGACCGGGGTGGATTATTCATTGATTGTGGGAATGGGCCTGCTGGCGGGCATCTGCGGCCCGGCGCTGATGTGGCTCATGGCCTTCAGCCATTCCCTGTTTCTGCGCCTGAAGCTCTCTCCGCCGTGGCAGCTTGCGCTGGGTGGCCTCATCGTTGGCCTGCTGTCGCTGCTGACCCCTAAGGTCTGGGGGAATGGCTACAGCGTGGTACAGGGGTTCCTGCTGGCGCCGCCGTTGCTGTCGGTCATTGCGGGAGTATTTATCTGCAAGTTGCTGGCGGTTCTGGCCAGCAGCGGCTCTGGCGCACCGGGTGGGGTTTTTACGCCAACGCTGTTTGTCGGCATGGCGACCGGCATGCTGTTTGCCCAGCTCTTTATGCTGTGGTTGCCCGGCTCTGACACCGCGATTTTGCTGGGGCTGGCAGGGATGGCGACGCTGCTCGCCGCCACGACGCACGCGCCAATCATGTCGGCGCTGATGGTCTGTGAAATGACCGGGCAGTACGTTCTGCTGCCCGGTTTGCTGATTGCCTGTGTGGTGGCGTCCGTGCTGTCGCGAACGTTACGCCATGATTCGATCTACGGTCAGCACCCGGCCGAAAGCAGAGAGGTCGATATACTGCGCTAGCTCACGCTGTTCGGCACGCGGCAGGTACGGCAGTTCACCCACCAGCGGTGCAGGCAGCTTTTTGCTTAACACATCAATAATTTCGGCATAGTGCGCCAGGCCCGGATTGATGCGGTTCGCTACCCATCCCACCAGCGGCAGGCCGTCGTTGGCGATGGCTTGGGCGGTCAGCAGAGCGTGGTTGATACAGCCCTCCTGAATACCGACCACCATCAGCACCGGCAGTTGCTCCTGCACCACCCATTCTGACAGCGGGCGCAGATCGTTCATCAGGCTGCGCCAGCCGCCGGTCCCTTCGACCACCACGTGGTCCACTTTTTCGCTCAGGCTGGCAAGCCCGTTCGATAACAGGGTGTAATTCACCAGCCCGCTGTGCGCCACGCTGCTCTCATCTTCGCTAAGCGCGATGGGGTTAATGGCATGATAAGGAAGTTCTAAAGAGGAGACGCTTTGCAGCACCAGCGCATCTTTATTGCGCAATCCCTCTGGCGTCTCTTTACTCCCTTTGGCTACCGGTTTGTACCCTGCAACACGCTTTCCGCTGGCCATCATGGCTTGCAGCAAGGCGCGGGACACCACCGTCTTGCCGACGGAGGTATCAGTACCCGTTACAAAGAAACGCTTAAGCATCACTTACTCCACCGTTATGCTCTGAAAATATAAATGAAGGAAATAATTCAGTGGAGGAAGTCTAAGGCATGCGCTATCTGCCCGGTTTGAGATAGCGCAATTTTTGGTAAGACTGTAAAAAAACAGTTAACCCTGCAACAGACGAATCAATAGTGAGCCGTTATACATCGCATCCTTCACCAGCGCCGCGCCGGCCATCGTGCCCTGATTGGTGAACTGAGTACTTTCCACCATGATGTGCTTGCTGTAGGCCGGCAAGGACTGCTGGCGGATGGAGTCGGCGATTGCCGGGAAGAGCACATCCGATGCCTGGCTCAGGGGCGAGCCAATGAGGATCTTCTGTGGATTAAACAGGTTAACCATAATGGCAATAATCCGCCCGACGTTGGTGCCGACGCCGGTGATAATATCTTTTGCCAGTAGATCGCCCTGCTGCGCAGCGGCGCAGAGCGACTCGACCGTCAGGGGCTGGCCGTGGAGCGCAGAGCTCATCGACTGGCCGAGCCGGAGTTGGGCCAGCTCCAGCACGCTGTCAACGCTGGCAATGGTTTCCAGACAGCCGTGGTTACCGCAGTAACAGCGCTTGCCATAGGGATCGACCTGGGTGTGACCAATCTCCACCAGGCTGCTGCTGCCCGCGTGCAGCAGGCGGCCATCGGTGATCACCCCGGCCCCCACGTTGTGGTCGATCACCACCTGAATCACGTCCCGGGCGCCGCGAGAGGCGCCGAACAGCGCCTCGGCCATCGTCCAGGCGCTGATATCATGCTGAATATAGACCGGCACGCCGGTGTGATTTTTCAACACCTCACCCAGCGGCATCTCTTTGACGTCGTCGTAGAACGGCATCCGGTGGACAATTCCATTTTCCGTATCAATGATACCGGGCATGGTGATGGCAATGGCGGTGAGGCGTTCCAGCTTCTGCTGATGATGAATGAAGAATTGGTCGATCAGGGCGGTGATCCGCACTTCCAGCGGCTGGACAGCTTGCAGTTCCAGCGGCAGCCGATCTTCCACCACCAGCTTGCTGCTGAGATCGCGCAGCGCAAGGTAAATTTCACCGCGGCTGATGCGCAATGAGAGGTAGTGCCAGGCTTCGGTTTCCACCACCAGCCCAACGGCCGGACGGCCACGACTGCCCGGCTCCTGAATTTCTGTTTCCTGCACCAAGTGAGCTTCGAGCATCTCACGCACAATCTTGGTGATACTGGCAGGCGCCAGTTGCGCAAGCCGAGAAAGATCGATGCGCGAGACCGGCCCAAGCTGATCAATCAGGCGATATACTGCACCTGCATTGGTCTGCTTAATCTGATCGATATGCCCTGGCTGACTATCAGCAACCACCACGTACTCCCTTATTTTCGCGCTTCGAAATAAACTGTGGGCTATGGTGAAGCACTTCTACAGTAATCGTCAAATTTTTACTTAGCCTTGTGATTTACAGCACATTTTTACCCGCTTTTTTTGCCGGTCAGCGACCCATTGCCGCGTTGATAAGCAGATCTTTGAACCGCTGTGCCGCCGCGCTGAGTTCATGGTGTTTTGACCATACCAGCCACATCTCTGAAACCGCGTCCGGTTCGGTGAGCGCCACCCAGCGCATCTCATGGAGCTGCAGCCGTCTGAACGAGGCCGGCAGGATCGATACCCCCAGCCCCGCCGCCACCAGTCCGATAATGGTCATCGCCTCGCCTACCTCCTGGGTAATCACCGGGTTTACTCCATAGCGCCGCAGTAACCCCAGGATGTCGTCGTACAGACCGGTGCCAACGTGCGGGTCAAAAAAGACAAACGGCTCCTGCGACAGCTCCGTCACCGAGATTTCAGCTCTTGCCGCCAGGGGATGATCCCGGTGGATCATCGCCAGCAGCGGTTCGCGCAGCACACGCTGCCAGGCCAGGGTATCCGGCAACTGAGTGTTACGCATCAGGCCCAGATCGAGCGAGCCTTCGCTGAGGGGGACAATCTGCTCCCGGGTATTGATCTCCCGGGTCTGAATATGCACATCCGGCGACAGGCGGCGAAACGACGACAGGGTCTGGGAGATGGCGCTGATAAAGGGCGCGGAGGAGGTAAATCCGATGCGTAGCTCGCCGGTTTCGCCATGGTGCAGGCGCTCTGCCCGGGCAGCTGCCTCTTCCACCATGCTCAGGATCTGGCGGCTGTCCGCCAGAAATTGTCGCCCTGCGGGGGTCAGCCCGACGCTGCGGTTGGTGCGCGCCAGCAGGCGAGCGCCCACCTGCTGCTCAAGAACCTGGATTTGCTGACTCAGCGGCGGTTGGGAGATATTGAGCCGCGCCGCCGCGCGCCCAAAATGCAGCTCCTCCGCGACGGCGACAAAGTAGCGCAGATGACGCAGTTCGATATTCATATTTTAAAAGTATCATTTGAGATTATTAATATATTAGACAGAATATTTACAATTTCCTACCCTGATCCCTGTGGTCATACCCGTCACCAGAAATCACGGGGATGTTGAAGCAAGGAACTTACGTGAGTCGTACAACAACGGCTGATATCGCCCCAATCAATGATATCGATCTCTTACCCAACAACGCGCAACCGGTTCGGTTTATTAAACGCGGCACCCCGCAGTTTATGCGCGTCACGCTGGCTCTTTTCTCCGCAGGGCTTGCCACCTTTGCCCTGCTCTACTGCGTGCAGCCGATCCTGCCGGTGCTATCCCAGGAGTTTGGCGTCTCCCCGGCCAGCAGCAGTATTTCCCTCTCAATCTCGACCGGGATGCTGGCGGTCGGCCTGCTCTTTACCGGGCCGCTCTCGGACGCTATCGGACGTAAGCCTGTGATGGTCACCGCACTGCTGCTGGCCTCGGTCTGTACCTTGCTGTCGACGATGATGACCAGCTGGCACGGGATTTTAATCATGCGCGCGCTGATCGGGCTTTCCCTCAGCGGCGTGGCCGCGGTGGGCATGACCTACCTCAGCGAGGAGATCCACCCCAGCTTTGTCGCTTTCTCGATGGGGCTCTACATCAGCGGTAATTCCATCGGCGGCATGAGCGGGCGGTTGCTGAGCGGCGTCTTTACCGATTTCTTTAGCTGGCGAATAGCGCTGGCGGCAATCGGCTGCTTTGCCCTGGCCTCCGCGTTGATGTTCTGGAAGATCCTGCCGGAGTCGCGCCATTTTCGCCCCACCGCGCTGCGGCCCAAAACGCTGCTGATTAACTTCCGCCTGCACTGGCGGGATCGGGGGCTGCCCCTGCTGTTTCTCACCGGTTTTCTGCTGATGGGCTCGTTTGTCACCCTCTTTAACTACATCGGCTACAGGCTGATGCTCTCGCCGTGGCATCTGAGCCAAGCGCTGGTGGGCCTGCTGTCGGTGGCCTATCTCACCGGTACATGGAGCTCCCCAAAAGCCGGAGCGATGACCACCCGCTTCGGGCGTGGGCCGGTGATGCTGGTTTCCACCGGCGTGATGCTGGCCGGGGTTCTGCTGACGCAGCTCGCTAACCTGTGGGTGATTTTCGCCGGGATGCTGCTCTTCTCCGCTGGTTTCTTCGCCGCTCACTCGGTCGCCAGCAGCTGGATCGGCCCGCGCGCCCGTCGCGCCAAGGGCCAGGCCTCGTCGCTGTATCTGTTCAGTTACTATCTCGGCTCCAGCATCGCCGGGACGCTCGGCGGCGTGTTCTGGCACCAGTATGGCTGGAACGGCGTAGGTGGGTTTATTGCGTTGATGTTGTGTGGGGCGCTGGTTGTGGGGGCTAATCTGCACAAACGATTGCATTAATGTGACGTGACCTCGTGTTTCGCCCAACCTGATGGTACTTTTAGCTATCAGTTGATGCAGACACGAGGTCTTAATGGAAAAGAATAACTATCAGCAACTCACCCGCACCTTCCAGCGTCTCTCCCGCTTCTCCCATCTCTCCGCCATCGCCGGCTGGGACATGCTTACTATGATGCCTGCAGGCGGCAGCGCCGCGCGGGGTGAAGCGCTGGCAGAGCTGAGCGTCCTGCAGCATCAAATCCTGACCGCTAAAAACGTGGCTGACTGGCTGCGTAACGCCGAAAGCGAAGATCTTAACGACGTTGAACAGGCGAACCTGCGGGAGATGAAACGCCACTATCAGCAGGCTGCGCTGCTGCCGGAATCGCTGGTTGAAGCCAAATCGCTGACGGGCAGTAAATGTGAGCATGCCTGGCGCACCCAACGTCCCGCGAACGACTGGCAGGGTTTTGCCGTCAACCTGAAAGAGGTGGTGAAACTGAGCCGGGAAGAGGCCCGCCTGCGCGCCGAGGCCAAAGGCTGCACCCCTTACGACGCGCTGCTGGATATCTTCGAGCCGGACATGACCAGCGCCCGGCTGGACGAGCTGTTTGGCGATCTCAAAACCTGGCTGCCGGATCTGCTGGCGCAGGTGGTCGAGAAGCAGGCGCACCACGCCTTCGTGCCGCCGCAGGGCCCGTTCCCGACCGCTATTCAGCGTGAGCTGGGGCTGGAGGCGATGAAGAGCCTCGGGTTCGACTTTAACGCGGGCCGTCTGGACGTCAGCGCTCACCCATTCTGTGGCGGCGTGCCGGAAGACGTGCGCATCACCACCCGCTACAACGAAGAGGAACTGCTGAGCGCCCTGTTTGGCGTGATCCACGAAACCGGCCATGCGCGCTATGAACAGAACCTGCCGCGCAACTGGCTTGGTCAGCCTATCGCCCTGGCGCGTTCTACCGCTATCCACGAATCCCAGAGCCTGTTCTTTGAAATGCAGCTCGGACGCAGCAAGGCGTTCCTCAACCACCTGCTCCCGGCCGTTCATGAGCGTTTCGGCACCCAGGCGGCCTTTACACCTGAGAATTTTGTCGCCTGGAACCAGCGGGTGAAGCCTGGCTATATCCGCGTGGATGCCGATGAAGTGAGCTATCCGGCACACGTCGTGCTGCGCTATGAAATTGAGCGGGCGCTGATTAACGGCGAAATCGAGGTGGAAGACATCCCGGCGCTGTGGGATGAGAAGATGCAGGCCTGGCTGGGCTTATCAACAAAAGATAACTACCGCAACGGCTGTATGCAGGATATCCACTGGACCGACGGCGGTTTTGGTTACTTCCCGTCATACACCTTAGGCGCCATGTACGCCGCGCAGCTGTTCAGTGCGGCCAAAACCGCGCTACCGGGGCTGGACGCATCCATCGCCGCCGGGGATTTCAGCGCCCTGTTCGACTGGCTGCGCCAGAACATCTGGCAGCACGGCAGCCGCTTCACCACCGCCCAGCTGATTGAGCAGGCGACCGGAGAAGATCTCAACAGCCGTTACTTCCGCGAACATCTTACCTCCCGCTATCTGTAATCCCCCCACGCCGGGTCATCGACCCGGCGTTGTACATACCGTTACACGCCGATACCAATCACTCACGGAAGCCCCGAAATTTCAGGGATATAGTTCTTTCAACGGCCCCGCAGTGGGGTTAAATGAAAAAACCAATTCGAGGGTAAGATGATGAAAAAGGTATTAGCTCTGGTTGTTGCCGCTGCTATGGGTCTCTCTTCTGCTGCATTCGCCGCTGACGCTGTTGCCAACACCGCGGCTCCGGCTGCCACCTCTACCGCGGCACCGGCTGCGAAAACCGTGCACCATAAAAAACACAAAAAAGCCGCTGTACAAAAAGCGCAGGCGGCTAAAAAGCACCACAAAAAAGCGGTGAAGAAAGAAGAGGCCGCACCTGTAGCCCAGAAAGCGCAGGCAGCGAAAAAACACCATAAAAAAGCAGTGAAACACGAAGCTGCTGCTCCAACTGCAAAACCGGCTGCATAAGCCCGCTTAGCTTAACGTGTCCGCGACGGACACGTTGGTCATCGGCGCTGTACCGGCAAGGTGGCAGCGCCGTTTTTTTATCCGGAGGGCGTTATGTTGCAGCGCTATCGGTTTGAGTTAATTCTTGTCACGCTTATTTTATGCGCACTTGTCGCGGGTGTGTTTTATATTTCCTGACTGTAGTACGCTGATTTTACTCCCACTTTCGCGCTGTCCCGTCTATAGTTAATTACTAGGGTTCATATTTAATAATCATAATTAATCCCTTTAGAGTGTGATATGCGTAAATCTGTTGCGATTGTGCTGGGTACATTTTTTCTCTTTTCTGGATTAAGTCATGCGGACGATGGCGACAACGAGGCCGCGAACGCCAAAGAGATTCAAACGCTGTTTTTTGGTCATGACGATCGCACGCGTGTCGCCGATCCGTCCCGAGCGCCGTGGGAGGCCATTGGCCAGCTGGAGACAGCCAGCGGAAACCTCTGTACCGCCACCCTCATCACCCCCCGACTGGCGCTGACCGCCGGACACTGTCTGCTGGTGCCGCCGAAAGGTAAACCGGATAAGGCCGTTGCCCTGCGCTTCATCTCGCAAAAGGGGAGCTGGCGTTATGAGATCCACGGCATTGAAGGCCGCGTCGATGCCTCGTTAGGCAGACGGCTGAAAGCCGACGGCGATGGCTGGATTGTGCCGCCCTCTGCCGCCTCGTGGGATTTTGGTCTGGTGGTGTTGCGCAACCCGCCGTCGGGGATCACCCCGCTACCGCTGTTTGCCGGGGATAAAGCGGAGCTGACCGCCGCCCTGAAAGAGGCCGATCGCAAGGTGAGCCAGGCGGGTTATCCGGAAGATCATCTGGATGTGCTGTACACCCATCAGGACTGTATCGTCACCGGCTGGGCGCAAAACAGCGTCCTGTCCCATCAGTGTGATACCCTGCCCGGCGACAGCGGATCGCCGCTGATGCTGAATACCGCCGCAGGCTGGCAGCTTATCGGCGTTCAGAGTTCGGCCCCGGCGGCGAAAGATCGCTGGCGGGCCGATAACCGCGCCCTGTCGATCACCGGTTTTCGCGACAAACTGGCAGAGCTGGCCCAGGAGTGACTTAACACTGGCGCTGCTGGCGTAGCGCCATAATCGCCTCTATCGGCATCGGCTGACTGTACCAGTAGCCCTGAAGCTGATCGCAGCCCGCCAGACGCAGCAGCTTCATCTGTTTTTCGTTTTCCACCCCTTCTGCGACCACCGTCATCCCTAGCGCGGTGGCAATGCGCACCGTACCGCTCACCAGCGCCGAGGCCTGTTCGTCATGATCCACCAGCCCGGCCAGCGATTTATCAATCTTGATGGTATTGAAGTTAAAGCGGCGCAGATAGCCGATACTGGAGTAGCCGGTACCGAAATCGTCCAGTGCCACCGCGATACCCTGCGCCTTAAGATTATTGATGGCTGAGCGTGCCCGCTCGGGATTTTCCAGCACGTAGGTTTCGGTTACTTCCAGCTGCAGGCGCGTAGGGGGAAAGCGGCTGAGGGCCAGCGCACCTTCCACTTTGGCTTCAAATTCGGGATCACGAAACTGCGCCGGGGAGATGTTGACCGACAGCTTCAAATCCGTGTACGGCTCCAGGTCCTGACAGGCCCGGCTGAGGACAAACTGCCCCAGGCCGTAGATCAGACCGCTGGTTTCGGCGACAGTAATAAACTCATCCGGCGCCAGCGGCCCCTGGGGACGCCGCGGCCAGCGCACCAGCGCTTCCACGCCGACCATTTTCTGGCTGCGGGCATCGATGATCGGCTGGTACCAGACGTCAAACTCATTATGTTCCAGACCATGACGGATCTGCCCCTCAATCGCCAGCCGACGCTCGCGCACGTTGTTCAGCTCGGCATCATAGTGCGTCACCCGCCCCTTGCCGGTAATTTTTGAGTGGTACATAGCAATATCGGCGCGACGGAACAGTTCGGTGCTGGTGCACTCCACCAGCGTGCCGCTGGCGATGCCGATACTGGCACCAATGTGGATGGAACGCTCACCGACAATGATGGGCGAGTGGAGATAATCAAGCACAAAGCCGGCAAACGCCGAGGCGAGCGCTTCGGCGTTGTCGCCCCCGATAGTCATGGCAAACTCATCGCCGCCCATCCGGGCCAGCATGCCATCTTTAGGCACATTGTCGCGCAGCGCGCCCGCGATGATGACGATCAGCGCATCACCCACCTCATGGCCATAGATATCATTGACGTCCTTAAAGCCGTCGAGATCGATAAACACCACGCTTTTACGGTCGGTATCGCCGCGCTGGCTCACCCGCTCCAGCTCTTCAATCAGCGCCCGGCGGTTGGGTAGATGACTCAGCCAGTCGGTGCGCGCCACCGATCGCGCCAGCGTCTCCCCTCGCGCCAGTTTATACAGCCCCACGCAGCTGAAGAGGATAAACAGCAAAATCAGCGCCGCGGTGAGCAAGACGATCTGCGTGATATCGAGGGAGGCCGCTTTCGCCGCTGCGGCCCCCGGCAGGCGCGGCTGCCACGAGAGATAGCCCAGCACTTCGCCGGACGAGCTTTTTAGCGGCACGCTGACGTCGCTCACCCGCTCCGGCGTAAAGGTCAGGTTGTCGATCTGAAACGTATTCCCGAGATCGCGCAGGATTTGCGGGTTAATGTGGCGGGTGATCACCAGAAAACGACGCGTATTATCCCCCACCCGCAGGCTGCCAATCGTCGGACGGATCAGCCCGACGCCAACAAAAGCAATCCCCGCCCGGGTACGGGTAATCCCGGCGTAGATATTTTTATCTGAGCGCAGGGCGTTGGTATGCATCAGGATCAGCGATTTTAAACCGTCGCCAAAGAAGTCGAGGTTTTTTTCAGCGAAAGGATGGCCCTGGAACGATCCCCACAGCACCCGAAACCGTTCGTCGAGTACAAAGGTGCCGTCATAGAGATTATTCACCTTATAGCCCGCGCCCCAGGTGTTGTAGAGCCAGTCGATGTCGAGCGCCGGGCGATAGGCCTCCCGCACGGCATCGTCCCAGACCGCATTATCAATCACCAGCGACCAGACCCGGTTCACCGATGTCTGAATCGCGCCCTCAACCGAGAGCGCGGTGCGCTGCTCGTCGATTTCGTTGGCTTTACTGCTGATAAGGTTGAGGGAGAGGTAGAGCAAGGCGACCACAGAGAAAATTAAGCCGACCCCTGCCATGAAGATCATGGCAAACAAGGTCCTGGCAGAAGGAATTTTATGCCAGCTTAAAGGGTTACGCATTCAGTCACCGTCCTTTTTTATGCCCTCCGTCTAAGCGTAATACAGGAGATAAATTTCGCTGCCCGTAATGACAGGCAGCGACGTTATCAGGCCAGTTTTATCATGATCATTCCGGCGAGGAGCAGCACCAGGCCAATCCACCCTTTTTGATTCAACCGCTGTCCGAAGAGGATCCAGCCTGCGGCAAGCGTCGCCGCAATACCAAACCCGCCCCACAGGGCATACGCAACCGACAGATCAATCCCCTTCACCGCCTGTGACAGCGCGCTGAAGGCGCCCAGTACCGCGGCAATCGACAGCAGGCCGTAGGTTTTGCGGCGAAAACCGTCTGAGAATTTGAGCAGAACGTTGGCAATAATTTCGAGCACGATAGCCAGGGCTAACCAGGCGGCATGGATCCACTCAAACTGCTGCATGGGTCACCTCCGCACGCGGTTTTGCCGGTTTCCGGGTGCCGGATTTAATTAATATGATGCCCGCCACCAGTGTCGTCAGACCGGCCATTTTCATCAGGGAAAGCGACTCATCAAACAGCATCACGCTGAAGAGCGTAATTAATAAAATACCAATACCTTCCCATAACGCATAGGCCACGCCCAGGGCGATTTTTTTAACCGCAAAACTGAGGAAAATAAAGGACAGCGCAATCATCGACAGCATTAAAATATAGCCGCTGTGACTGCCGGTGACGCTGGCCCATTTCATGGAGAGGGTGCCGGTTATTTCAGCAACAATAGCAAGACCTAAGAGGATCCAGTAAAACATCTTTTTCTCCTGCTTGAGAATATAATCCTTCGCGGCTCGCCAGTAACGGCAGCCGGATAAAAAAACGTAACAGATTAGCCGGACGCAATGCGCCAGCTCAGGCAGAGAGAGGGTCTACAGCGCGTTGCGCCAGTGTTGCTCGCCAGATATCAGGCAAAAAGAGGAGAACAGAGCGGTATTGATGTTTGATAAAACGGTGCTGAACAGATTGTCCATAAAATTACAATTATCTGCGGTGTTGCTTCTCGTCAGTGCAGATGAAAATTGTCTCCGGTAGTTAAACACAGCTGATTTCTACCATAAGCCAGGATTTTACTCAAAGTTTTTTCATTTCTTTACCCTCATCGTTTGCGTTTGGTTAATTTATTAAACGTGCTGCACCGTTAGAATAAATCTAAAGGACATTATCAGGAGCCAGCATGGCGAAACCCATTATTACCCTCAACGGATTAAAAATAGTCATCATGCTTGGCATGCTGGTGATTGTACTGACCGGGATCCGTTTCGCGGCGGATATTATCGTGCCCTTTATCCTGGCGCTGTTTATCGCCGTGGTGCTTCAGCCTGTTGTGCGAAGACTGGTGCGGCTTCGTCTGCCACGCGTGCTGGCTATCACCCTGCCGATCCTGCTTATCGTGGTGCTGATGGCTTTGCTGGTGGCTTATCTTGGCACCTCGCTGAATGAACTGGCCCGCACCCTGCCGCACTATCGCACCTCGCTGGCCGTTCCGCTGCTGCATCTTGAGCCCTGGCTACAGCGGGCCGGAATTGAAGTGTCGATGGAAGAGCTGCTGAAATATATCGACCCCAATGCTGCCATGACGCTGGTAACCGCCCTGCTGGCCCAGCTCTCCAGCGCCATGACCTCCATTTTTCTTTTGCTGCTGACCGTGGTCTTTATGCTGCTGGAGGTGCCGCAGCTGCCGGCGAAACTCCAGCCGCTGATGACCCGCCCGGTGGAAGACATGGCTGCCATCCAGCGCGCCCTTGATAGCGTGTCGCACTATCTGGTGCTGAAGACCGCCATCAGTCTGGTGACCGGGCTGGTAGTGTGGGGAATGCTGACGCTGCTGGAGGTACGGTTTGCCTTCGTCTGGGCGCTGCTGGCCTTTGCGCTGAACTATATCCCCAACATCGGTTCGGTGCTGGCCGCTATTCCCCCTATTGCCCAGGTGCTGGTCTTCAGCGGTTTTTACGCTGCGCTGGTGCTGCTGGCAGGCTATCTGCTGGTGAACCTGATCTTCGGCAATATCCTCGAGCCCCGCGTAATGGGCCGCGGGCTGGGTCTCTCCACCCTGGTGGTCTTTTTGTCGCTGATCTTCTGGGGCTGGCTGTTGGGTCCGGTTGGCATGCTGCTGTCGGTGCCCTTGACCATTATTGCGAAGATTGCGCTGGAGCAGACGCAGGGCGGCAAAAGCATTGCCCTGCTGCTCAGCGATATGAGCCGGGAAACGTGACGGTTAGCCAAACTCCAGCACCGGCTTGCGGGTTCGTCCCGCCTGGCGGTAATGGGCAAGCGCCGACTGCCAGTCGGTAAAAGGCAGTAGCGTCGTGTCACTGTAATGGCTGGCGACAAGCCATGACCAGATATCGCGAAATGTGGCCTGCCACGCCTCAGGTGCGAGCGCATCCAGATAGTTGCGGATATGAAACCAGTGCACCGACGGAAAATGACGTTGTAATGCAAAGGGCTGACCGGAGAGCAAACCGTAGCAGATAAAGGCGGCGCTTTTGTCCATCGCCCCCAGGATCGCCAGCGCCAGCTCGCCGCCGGTGGCGTCATAGACGATATCGCTGGCCGCAGCGAGGGCACGCACGCTGTCCAGCTCGTGCTGGGCAACCGGGATAATCCCCATCGCCCGCAGCCGATCTGTGTGTACCGCCGAGCGGTGAACGCCGTAGACCTCGGTTGCGCCCTGCCGCAGCGCCCACTGCCCCAGCAAAATGGCGCAGTCCGAACCGGCGGCCGTCAACAGCACCCGTTTCCCCTGTGGGGGATAGAGGCTGAGCATCAGCCAGGCCGCCAGCGGATTGATGAACGCCCGCGCCGCCAGCGAGTCAGGAATGGTATCCGGAACCGGGATCGCAAGCGTCGCCGGGCAATCCACATACTGCTGCCAGGTGCCTTCCCCGCGCAGGGGCAAAACCCGCTTGCCGATAAGCGCCGCCGCGCTGTCCGGCGCGGCAATCACTCGCCCTACGCCTTCGTATCCGGCGACGGCAGGCAGGGTAATGCGATGGCGGTAAGCGCCCGTAATGGGGATCAGATCCGACGCGTTGACCGGCGCCATCAGCATCTGCACCCGAAGATATCCCGGCTGCAGCGGCGCTTTTATCGCCGTTTCCCGCCGCAGAACAGTCTCAGGCTCACCAAACTGGCGATAGCATAAAGCGGTGTTTTCCATACGCTAACGGCTGCGTTTGGCGTGACGCTCAAAGTTTTCCTGCTTCGCTTCACCTGATTTACGCAGCGCGACGTAACAGGCGCCGCTGCCGCCGTGGTGCGGCTGGGCGACGCAAAAGGCCTGCACCGCTTCAAACTCCGTTAACCAGCGCGCCAGATAACTGCGCACGATGTTGGCGTGAGAGTTGTCGTCGCGCCCTTTACCATGAATGATAATCAGGTTGCGCAGACCGTCACGCTCCGCCTGACGGATAAAGGTGTAAAGCTGCTGGCGGCACTGCTCAACGGGCTGGCGCAGCAAGGTCAAGCTCGCCTGACGCGGATATTTACCCGAGCGCAGCTTGTCGATAACCCCCTGTTGTACCCCTTCACGATGGAAAGCCAGCTGCTCGGCCAGAGGGATCACATCCAGAAAGCCGGTGGTCAGAAAGTTATCAAGCTGGGTAGTATCCACAGGCTGGCGGGTGCGCGTGGTCCGCGCTGGCTGCCAGTGGACCTCAGCACAGCGCTTGAGGGGCTGGACATCCTCCATCGCATCGAGAAAAAGCGATTTATCTTCTGGGTTCATGGCATCCTCCTGCTTAGCTGACAGGCTACTATACCTGCCCCCTTATCCTGGCTCAATGCGGCGTTGCCCTGTCTGCACGGCCAAAGGACAACCGATAAGAAAATAATAATAAATACAGTTATTTTAATTGGTAATTAAACCTGCCTGAAGTTTATTTTTATTAATGGTAAAGTTTATGACTTAGGTAAAACTTTTAAAAACCAGGCGCTTTCTTATCTGTATTATTGTCAGGAAATGATATATACAAAGGTATCTGCACTATGGAAACAATAAGCAGAGTCGCATGTGGAGCAATGCTGTGTGTACTGTGGGGTCTGTTGGATGTCGACAGGCTCCATTTTTTTAACCTTAATGTGGTTAAGAAATAACCTGCCGGGCGTGACGTCTGAATTGTGTGATTAAAGATGCAGTCAACGGCGTTTGTCGTGAATCCCTTCTTTGAATGAGGTAATAGGTGGCTTTTGGTAGGGGTTCTTTAACCGGGATCATGACCAGACGCTGCGCCAGCAGCGGGTCGCAGCCTAACTCCTGCGGCAAAATGCTAAGAAAATCACTGTGCGCCACCAGGCTGATACTTGACGAAAAGGTTTCACATACCACGCCTATATGCGGGATCTGTTCGCGGTGAGAAAACATCTCTTCCAGCTGCTTATAATAACTGCCGCGGGGTGTTGGCATTGTCCAGCTGTATTTCAGTAACTCATTAATTGATTTAGCGCCAGTCGCCGGATGACCTTCGCGACAAAATATCGCAAACGGTTTCTCAAACAATTTTTCAAACGTAAATTCATGATCATAAGGCCCCTGATAATAGGTATTTATGGTGAAATCGAGTTCGCCCTGACGTAATTCATTAATCATCGAAACTAATTGTCCCTCCATAATTCGCACTTTGACCTGGGGGTGCTGCTGATGGAAGCGGGTGATAACTGCGGGCATTAGCAAACGAGCAATACTGGCGCCCATGCCAATATTAATCTGCCCCGCCTGCTGGCCCTGTCGCTGACGAATATCATCCTGGGCGCTGCGCAACTCTTCGAGGATCAAACTGGCATGCTGATAAAAACTCTCTCCGCACTCGGTGAGGGTCACCCCTTTACTGCGGCGGATGAACAACTGCGCCGCGATGCCCTCCTCCAGCTCTTTAATCGATTTGGTCAACGCCGGTTGCGACAGGTTCAGTACCCGGCTGGCTCCCCGGATGCTTCCCTGTTTTGCCACTTCCACGAACGCCCGCAACTGGTGAAATTTAACCTGAAATGTCATGTCGGCACCGATAACCGTTGTTTATCAGAGAAAAGAAACTGTCATCTACTGTAATGGAATTGATTGTGCCAGGGTAAGCCACGAACGGTTAAATCTGTGAAAAAACGGTTAGTGATAAGTAAAAACTATCACAGTGTGAAGCAGTTCACATATTCTTATGATACAGGAAACGATATGCATACACTGGCGCAGGACCTGAAGGCCCTCTTCCCCCAACTCATCGCGTGGCGACGCGATTTTCACCATTTTGCTGAATCCGGATGGGTGGAGTTCCGCACCGCGGCAAAGGTCGCAGAGAGACTGGATCAGCTGGGCTATGACCTGGCGATGGGCCGGGATGTGGTCGATGCCGACACCCGGATGGGCCTGCCTGACGATGCCACTTTGGCAGAAGCCTTTGCCCGCGCCCGTCAGCAAGGCGCGCCTGAAGAATGGCTTGGCGCCTTCGAAGGCGGTTTTACCGGTATTGTCGCCACGCTGCAAACGGGCCGCCCCGGGCCGACGCTGGCGTTTCGCGTGGACATGGACGCGCTGGATCTCGATGAAGCCCGCGACAACGACCATCTACCTTTCCGGGAAGGTTTTGCCTCCTGTAACGGCGGCATGATGCACGCCTGCGCCCACGATGGTCACACCACCATTGGCCTTGGACTGGCGCATCTGCTGATGCAATACCGCGAGCAGCTCAACGGCACCATCAAATTGATTTTCCAGCCTGCCGAAGAGGGTACCCGCGGCGCACGGGCGATGGTGGCAGCCGGCGCGCTCGACGGCGTGGACTATTTCACCGCCATCCACATTGGTACTGGCGTGCCTGCAGGCACCGTCATCTGCGGCAGCGATAACTTCATGGCCACCACCAAATTCGACGTGCGCTTTACCGGCGTAGCGGCGCATGCGGGCGGCAAGCCTGAAGAGGGACGCAACGCCCTGCTGGCCGCTGCCCAGGCGGCGATTGGCCTGCACAGCATCGCCCCGCACAGCGAAGGTGCGTCGCGGGTTAACGTCGGCGTGATGCAGGCGGGCAGCGGCCGTAACGTCGTGCCCGCCAGCGCCCTGCTGAAAGTGGAGACCCGCGGCGAGAGCGAAGCGATTAACAACTACGTCTTTGCGCGCGCCAAAGCGGTGATTGACGGTGCGGCGGCGATGCATGGCGTCAGCAGCGAGTTGCAGCTGATGGGTGCGGCCACCTCCAGCACGCCGTCCCCGGCGTGGGTGAACTACTTACGCGAGCAGGCGCAACAGGTCGCGGGCGTTGAGCAGGCCATCGACAAGGTGAAAGCCCCTGCCGGCTCGGAAGATGCCACCCTGATGATGGCCCGGGTCCAGCAAAACGGCGGGCTTGCCTCCTATATGGTATTTGGCACCACCCTCAGCGCCGGACACCACAACGAAAAATTCGACTTCGATGAGACGGTGATGTTGATTGCCATCGAAACCCTGGCGCGTACCGCGCTGAACTTCCCGTGGACGCGAGGTGTGTAATGGAGCGCATTTACCGTTTTGTTGAGGACGCCATCGACACCCGCGCGCAGCAGTTTACCGCCATTGCCGATGCGATCTGGGATCACCCGGAAACCCGTTTTGAAGAGTTCTGGTCCGCCGAACGGCTGGCCAGCGCCCTGGAAGAGGCTGGCTTTAGCCTGACCCGTGAAGCTGGTGGCATACCGAACGCCTTTATTGCCAGCTACGGCAAGGGGAAACCGGTGATTGCCATTCTCGGTGAGTATGACGCCCTGGCAGGATTAAGCCAGCAGGCGCACTGCGCCACCCCGCAAAGCGACACCCCGGGGGCCAACGGCCACGGCTGCGGACATAACCTGCTCGGCACCGCCGGGCTGGCGGCCGCGGCGGCGGTAAAAAGCTGGCTGGAGCAGCATGACGGCAGCGGTACCGTGCGCTTTTACGGCTGCCCCGGCGAGGAAGGCGGATCGGGAAAAACCTTTATGGTGCGCGAGGGGTTGTTCGACGATGTGGATGCCGCCGTTACCTGGCACCCCGAAGCGTTCGCAGGCATGTTTAACGTCAGCACCCTGGCCAACATCCAGGTGGCATGGCGTTTTCACGGCACCGCGGCCCATGCGGCCAACTCTCCGCATCTGGGACGCAGCGCGCTGGATGCCGTCACCCTGATGACCACCGGCACCAACTTCCTTAATGAACACATTATTGAGAAAGCCCGCGTTCACTACGCCATCACCGATACCGGCGGTATCTCCCCGAACGTGGTGCAGGCCCAGGCGGAAGTGCTCTATCTGATCCGAGCCCCGGAGATGGCCGACGCGCAGCAGATCTATGAGCGTATCGAAAAGATTGCCCAGGGCGCAGCGCTGATGACCGAAACCACCGTGGAGCGACGCTTTGAAAAGGCCTGCTCCAGCTACCTGCCGAACCGCACGCTGGAGGCGGCCATGTACCGCGCCGTTCAGCATTACGCTACGCCAGAGTGGAGCGACGAGGAGCGCGCCTTCGCGGCGGAGATCCGCGCCACGCTGAGCGACAACGATCTGCAGAACAGCCTGAAAAATATCGCCGCGACCGGGGGTGAAGAGGGTAAGCAGTTTGCCCGTCGTCATCAGCAGACCCTGCTGGTGGATGAAGTTGCTCCCTATGCCATCACCGATAACGTGCTGGCGGGCTCTACCGACGTGGGGGATGTGAGCTGGAAAATGCCGGTTGCCCAGTGCTTCAGCCCCTGCTTTACCGTCGGTACGCCGCTGCATACCTGGCAGCTGGTTGCCCAGGGCCGCACCTCCATCGCCCACAAAGGGATGCTGCTGGCGGGTAAAGTGATGGGCGCAACCGCCCTGACGCTTCTTCAGGATCCGGCGCTGCTGGCCGCCTGCCGCGAGGAGTTTACTCAACAGATAAATGAAAAACCGTACGTTTGCCCGATCCCTGAAAACGTGACACCGTCACCTTTAAAATAATAAAACACAACAACACAACACTCCCGAGGAACGCCCATGAGTATGTCATCCATACCTTCGCATTCCCCATCCGGCAAGCTCTATGGTTGGGTTGAAAGGATCGGCAATAAAGTGCCCCATCCTTTCCTGCTATTTGTCTATTTGATAGTGATTTTGATGGTCGCAACCGCCGTTTTGTCAGCTTTTAACGTCAGCGCCCGTAATCCGGCTGACGGCAGCATGGTGGCGGTAAAGAACCTGCTCAGCGTTGAAGGTCTGCACTGGTTTTTACCGAACGTGGTCAAAAACTTCAGCGGCTTCGCACCGTTGGGGGCCATCCTGGCGCTGGTGCTGGGGGCGGGTCTGGCTGAACGTTCCGGCCTGCTGCCTGCGCTGATGGTCAAGATGGCCTCCCACGTCAGCGCGCGTTACGCCAGCTATATGGTGCTGTTTATCGCTTTCTTCAGCCATATCTCATCGGATGCCGCGCTGGTGATCATGCCCCCGATGGGAGCGCTGATCTTCCTTGCGGTGGGAAGGCATCCGGTGGCGGGTCTGCTGGCGGCCATCGCCGGGGTCGGCTGTGGCTTTACCGCCAATCTGCTGATTGTCACCACCGACGTGCTGCTCTCGGGCATTAGCACCGAAGCGGCAAAATCCATCGATGCTGCGATGCACGTCAGCGTGATCGACAACTGGTACTTTATGGCTAGCTCGGTGATTGTGCTGACGATTGTCGGAGGGCTGATCACCGATAAGATCGTGGAGCCGCGCCTGGGCAAATGGCAGGGCAGCAGCGAAGAAAAACTGGAAGCGTTAACGCCAGAGCAGCGCCGGGGGCTGCGGGTGGCCGGGGTGGTGTCGCTGCTCTTTATCGCCGCCATTGCGCTGATGGTGGTGCCGGAGAGCGGCATCCTGCGCGATCCGGTGAAACATACCGTTCTGCCCTCACCGTTTATTAAAGGCATTGTGCCGCTGATCATCCTCTTCTTCTTTGTCGTCTCACTCGCCTACGGCATCGCCACGGGCAAGGTGCGTCGTCAGGGCGATCTGCCGCAGCTGATGATTGAGCCGATGAAGGAGATGGCCGGGTTTATTGTGATGGTGTTCCCGCTGGCGCAGTTTGTCGCCATGTTTAACTGGAGCAACATGGGCAAATTTATGGCGGTGGGGCTGACCGATATTCTGGAGAGTGCCGGGCTGAGCGGCGTGCCGGCGTTTGTGGGCCTGGCGCTGCTGTCGTCCCTGCTGTGCATGTTTATCGCCAGCGGTTCGGCCATCTGGTCGATTCTGGCCCCTATTTTCGTGCCGATGTTCATGCTGCTGGGGTTCCACCCCGCCTTTGCGCAGATACTGTTTCGCGTGGCGGATTCATCGGTGATCCCGCTGGCGCCGGTGTCCCCCTTTGTACCGCTGTTTTTAGGCTTCCTGCAGCGCTATAAGCCCGAGGCGAAACTGGGTACCTACTATTCGCTGGTCCTGCCGTATCCGCTTATCTTTTTAGGGGTATGGTTGCTGATGCTGGTGGCGTGGTATCTTGTCGGCCTGCCTATCGGGCCAGGGGTCTACCCGCGACTGAACTAAGGAATGTGCCAGATGCTGAGATTACTCGAAGACAAAATTGCAACGCCCCTCGGGCCGCTATGGGTCATTGCCGATGAGCAATTCAACCTGCGCGCCGTTGAGTGGGAGGAGCACAGCAACCGGATGGTGGAGCTGCTGAATATCCACTACCGGGCGCAGGGCTACGAGCGCATCAGCGCCAGCAATCCGGGCGGGCTGAGCGAAAAGCTCACCGCCTGGTTCGAGGGCGATCTCAGCATTATCGACACCCTGCCAACCGCCACCGCGGGCACCCCTTTTCAGCGTGAGGTGTGGCAGGCATTGCGTTCCATCCCCTGCGGCCAGGTGATGCATTATGGGCAGCTGGCCGCACAGCTTGGTCGCCCGGGCGCGGCGCGTGCCGTCGGGGCGGCAAACGGCTCCAATCCGGTTAGTATTGTGGTGCCCTGCCATCGCGTTATCGGACGTAACGGCACCCTCACCGGCTATGCTGGCGGGGTGCAGCGCAAAGAGTGGTTACTGCGTCATGAAGGCTATTTACTGCTGTAGTTCCAGGCTTTTAGTGCTTAATATTCCTTAAGTTAGCCGAAATATCCGCAACCAAGTTGTGGAATTTCAAGAAGATGCTAACACATTCACGCTTCTTGTCCTTATTGATGGTTTCCACAGGCTTACGCAGGGTCAAAAAAGATGTTAAAATTGACCAATATCAATTAAGGCTTGAGCATACCTATGATCCCGGAAAAGCGAATTATTCGACGCATTCAGTCTGGCGGTTGTGCTATCCATTGTCAGGACTGCAGCATCAGCCAGCTCTGTATCCCGTTTACCCTGAATGAGCACGAGCTTGATCAGCTTGATAATATTATCGAGCGTAAAAAGCCGATTCAGAAAGGGCAGACGCTGTTTAAAGCGGGAGACGAACTGAAGTCGCTGTACGCTATCCGCTCTGGCACCATTAAGAGTTATACCATCACCGAACAGGGCGACGAGCAGATCACCGGATTCCACCTGGCGGGCGACCTGGTCGGCTTTGACGCTATCGGCACCGGTAACCATCCGAGCTTCGCCCAGGCGCTGGAAACCTCAATGGTTTGCGAAATCCCGTTTGAAACGCTGGACGATCTGTCAGGCAAAATGCCTAACCTGCGTCAGCAGATGATGCGTCTGATGAGCGGTGAGATCAAAGGCGATCAGGATATGATTCTGCTGCTTTCCAAAAAGAATGCAGAAGAACGCCTGGCCGCGTTTATCTACAACCTCTCCCGTCGTTTCGCCGAGCGCGGTTTCTCTCCTCGTGAGTTCCGTCTGACCATGACCCGTGGCGATATCGGTAACTACCTGGGCCTGACCGTTGAGACCATCAGCCGTCTGCTGGGTCGTTTCCAGAAAAGCGGCATGCTGGCGGTAAAAGGTAAATACATCACCATTGAGAATGGTGAAGCGCTGGCGGTGCTGGCGGGCCACTCGCGTAACGTCGCATAAATTCATCTGACTGCTGTATGCCAGATCGGTAATTTTACTGATTTATTGATCTGGCAAAACTTCCCCTCTGTTTCATTTTATATATATAGGTTACTCTTTTACTTACAGACTGTGGTGACAGTAGTAAGGAGACCTGTATGGCAAAGTATCAAAACATGCTGGTGGCCATCGATCCTAATCAGGACGATCAACCGGCGTTACGACGAGCTGTCTATTTACATCAACGGATTGGTGGCAGAATCAAAGCGTTTCTGCCGATATATGACTTTTCTTACGAAATGACCACCCTTCTGTCGCCTGACGAACGCACCGCCATGCGTCAGGGCGTGATCAGCCAGCGTACGGCCTGGATCCGCGAACAGGCAAAATTCTATCTTGATGCCGGTGTACCCATTGAGATTAAGGTGGTGTGGCATAACCGTCCGTTTGAAGCCATCATCCAGGAAGTGGTGAGCGGCGAACACGATCTGCTCCTGAAAATGGCCCACCAGCACGACAAGCTGGAAGCGGTGATTTTCACGCCGACTGACTGGCACCTGCTGCGCAAATGTCCGTGCCCGGTGTGGATGGTCAAAGACCAGCCGTGGCCGGAAGGCGGCAAAGCGGTGGTGGCGGTCAATCTTGCCAGCGAAGAGAACTACCACAACGCCCTCAACGAGAAGCTGATCAAAGAGACGCTCTATCTCGCCGAGAAGGTCAACCATACCGAAGTCCACCTTGTGGGCGCCTACCCGGTTACGCCCATCAATATCGCCATTGAACTCCCGGAATTTGACCCGACCGTTTATAACGACGCCATCCGCGGCCAGCATCTGCTGGCGATGAAATCGCTGCGGCAAAAATTTGGTATCGATGAAAAACTGACTCATGTCGAAAAAGGGCTGCCTGAAGAGGTGATCCCCGACCTGTCCGAGCATCTGCAGGCTGGTATCGTGGTGTTAGGTACTATTGGCCGCACCGGTATTTCAGCCGCCTTCCTCGGCAACACCGCCGAACAGGTGATCGACCATCTGCGCTGTGATCTGCTGGTCATCAAGCCCGATCAGTACCAGACCCCGGTTGAGCTCGACGACGACGAAGACGACTAAACGTAAAAAAGCCCGCCAATTGGCGGGCTTTTTTTCTAGCTCTCGGTGGCGGGCTGTGTCGAAGGCTGTGCGCTGTCGCCCTCTTTCATCCACGGCGCATGCAGCACCATGCTCGGTAGGGCCAGTTTTACCCCCTCCTCATTCAGGCTCTCCAGGATACGGATGTTAATCTCCTGCTGGATATCCATGTATTTGTTGTAATCCGCGGTGTTGACGATATGCACCACCTCAAAGGTGAGACGGTCTTTGTCAAAACCGAGCAGATGGGCACGGTCGAAACGCGTTTCGCCGATATCGGTGATGATTTTTTTCACGTTATCGCCAATTATGCGCAGCTTTTCAGGCGGCGTGTCGCTGGCAACGCCGAAGGTAAAGACGATACGGCGCGTCTGCATACGCTTATAGTTGTGCAGCGTTTGCTGAAGCAGGATCGCATTACCGCAGACAATCTGCTCCCCGCTCAGGCTGCGAATACGCGTCGTTTTAAGACCGATATGCTCCACCGTCCCGGCCACGTCGTTAAACACCACGAAATCGCCAATTTCAAAAGGTTTATCGAACCCTATTGAGAGTGAAGCGAAGACGTCGCTCAGGATAGTTTGTACCGCCAGCGCAATGGCGATACCCCCCACCCCCAGGCTGGCAACCAGCGCCGTGATATTAACGCCCGCGTTGGCAAGAATAGAGAGCAGCATCACTGACCAGACAACCGCCCGCAGGATCAGGCCGGTGATCACCAGCGTCACGGGGTTTTTATGGCTTCCCGGCGCCAGCATCACGTGCCGTAGCCAGGAGACCACTCCCTGATCCATCCACAGCGCCACCTGAATCGCCAGCACCAGGAACCAGGCGTGGCTGAGGGTGCCGGAGAGGCGGTCGGGAAGTTCCACGAAGCGCAGGCTGATAAGAAAAGCGACCACAAAGAGCATGACCCGGCTGGTTCTGTTCAGCATCTCGGTGAGGATCAGCTGCATCCGGCGTGTGGTGGGATGCTTATCGCCCCAGTTGGTGATCCCCTTGTGTACAAAGGTGATGATGCGCTTTAACAGCCAGTAAACCAGAAGCGTCACCACCACCACGGTACCAAAGCCAATCCAGAACGTGGGGGTCATCATGAGCGCCAAAAAATCGAAGTGGGACAAAAACCGCATTATCTCTCCTCCCTTTACACAAAGTTAAAAGTATAGACAGATGGAATACATTGGCGGCAGAAATAAGAAAACCGCCCTGGTGGGCGGTTTGTTCAATGTGGATATAATAGAGGCTTAGAGCGCTTTTAAGATCGCATCCACGCTGGCCTTGGCATCGCCAAACAGCATGTGGGTGTTCTCTTTAAAGAACAGCGGGTTCTGAACGCCTGCGTAACCGGTGTTCATGGAGCGTTTGAAGACGATAACGTTCTGCGCCTTCCACACTTCCAGAACCGGCATACCGGCGATCGGGCTCTTCGGATCGTCCTGCGCCGCCGGGTTGACGGTGTCGTTGGCGCCGATAACCAGCACGGTATCGGTGTCGGAGAAGTCGTCGTTGATCTCATCCATCTCCAGCACGATATCGTAAGGCACTTTCGCCTCAGCCAGCAGCACGTTCATGTGGCCTGGCAGACGGCCGGCAACCGGGTGAATACCGAAGCGCACCTTAATGCCGCGAGCACGCAGACGTTCGGTGATTTCCGCAACCGGATACTGCGCCTGCGCTACCGCCATGCCGTAGCCTGGGGTGATGATGACCGTGTGCGAGTTTTTCAGCATGTCAGCAGTCTCTTCCGCGCTGATTTCACGATGCTCACCCACCTCTTCGTCACCGCCGGAAGTTTGTCCGTCGGTACCAAAGCCCCCGGCGATCACGCTGATAAACGAGCGGTTCATCGCTTTACACATGATGTAGGAGAGGATCGCACCGCTTGAACCCACCAGCGCACCGGTGACGATCAGCAGGTCGTTGCTCAGCATAAAGCCCGCCGCCGCTGCCGCCCAACCGGAGTAGGAGTTCAGCATGGAAACCACCACCGGCATATCGGCACCCCCGATAGAGGCCACCAGGTGCCAGCCGAATGCCAGCGCGATGATGGTCATCACCAGCAGCGCCAGTACCTGCAAGCCCACGCTGTCGGTGCGCACGAAGACTACCATCAGCAGAAACGACACTACCAGCGCGGCGAGGTTCAGCTTATGACGGTTTGGCAGCATCAGCGGTTTAGAGGAGATTTTGCCGCGCAGCTTACCGAACGCCACGATAGAACCGGTAAAGGTCACCGCCCCGATGAAGATGCCAAGGAACACTTCGGTCAGGTGGATATTGACCAGAATCGGATCCATCCCCGGCTCGTGATAGAGGTAGCTGTTAAAGCCAACCAGTACCGCCGCCAGACCGACGAAACTGTGCAGGATCGCCACCAGCTCCGGCATCTCGGTCATTTCCACGCGTTTGGCAAGACGAATACCAATCGCACCGCCGATGATCATCGCCACCAGGATCCACGCGACGTTGCCGGTGTCCGGTCCAAAAATCGTGGCAATCAGCGCAATCGCCATCCCGGCGATACCAAAGTTGTTACCCTGCTGCGACGTTTCATGTTTTGAAAGCCCCGCGAGGCTGAAAATAAACAGGACCGCGGCAACAATGTATGCAGCGGTAACTAATCCTCCAGACATAGGTTACCCCTTATCCCTTACGAAACATTTTCAGCATGCGCTGAGTCACGGTGAAACCACCGAAAATATTGATACTGGCGATCAGTACCGCGATAAAGCTCAGGAAACTGACCCAGCCGCCGTGACCAATCTGCAATAATGCTCCGACCACGATGATCCCGGAGATAGCGTTGGTAACCGACATCAGCGGCGTATGCAGCGCATGGGAAACGTTCCACACCACGTAGTAACCCACCACGCAGGAGAGCGCAAAGACGGTGAAGTGGCCGAGGAACTCTTTCGGTGCCACGTCTGCCAGCCAGCCAAAGAGGATAATGGCCAGCGCCATCAAGGCGTACTTACGCCACGGCGAAGCGGGTTTTTCAGGCTCTTTTGGTGCAGGAGCGGCTTTGGCGGCGGTCTGCGGCTGCGCGGAAACCTGAATCGGCGGTGCTGGCCAGGTGATTTCACCCTCACGGACCACGGTGACGCCACGCACGACAACGTCCTCGAAATCAACGGTGATCGTGCCGTCTTTCTCTTTGCAGAGCAGCTTCAGCAGGTTCACCAGGTTGGTGCCGTAGAGCTGGGAGGACTGGGTTGGCAGGCGGCCCGGCAGATCGGTATAGCCGATCACCTTCACGCCGTTAGCGGTAGTCGTGATCTCGCCCGGGACGGTGTATTCGCAGTTGCCACCGTTTTGCGACGCCAGATCGACGATCACGCTGCCGGCCTTCATGGAGTCGACCATTTCGCGGGTGATCAGCTTCGGTGCCGGTTTGCCCGGAATGAGCGCGGTGGTGACGATAATGTCCACCTCTTTCGCCTGGGCGGCGAACAGCGCCATCTCGGCTTTAATAAAGGCTTCGGACATCACTTTGGCGTAGCCGTCGCCGCTGCCCGCCTCTTCTTTGAAGTCCAGCTCCAGGAACTCGGCGCCCATACTCTGCACCTGTTCTTTTACTTCCGGACGGGTATCAAAAGCACGGACGATCGCGCCGAGACTGTTCGCCGCGCCAATGGCGGCCAGACCGGCAACGCCTGCGCCAATCACCATGACCTTCGCGGGTGGGACTTTACCCGCAGCAGTGATCTGCCCGGTAAAGAAGCGACCAAATTCGTGCGCGGCTTCGACGATGGCGCGATAACCGGCGATATTCGCCATTGAGCTCAGGGCATCCAGCGACTGCGCACGCGAGATACGCGGCACGGAGTCCATCGCCATCGCGGTAACGCCGCGCGCCGCCAGTTTCTCCATCAGCTCCGGGTTTTGTGCCGGCCAGACGAAGCTCACCAGCGTGGTGCCCGGATTGAGCAGCGCGATTTCATCCTCTTCTGGTGCATTGACCTTCAGAATGACATCCGAATGCCAGACGTTAGCGCCGTCTACAATCTCTGCGCCCGCCTGAACAAACGCCTCGTCATCGAAACTTGCCAGCTTGCCTGCGCCGCTTTCAACCGCGACGGTAAAACCCAGTTTTAGGAGCTGTTCCACCGTTTTTGGTGTCGCTGCTACACGGGTTTCATTGGCAAACCGTTCTCTTGGTACCCCAATACGCATAGTAATCCCTTCCATCGGTTTTTGATGATGGTTTGTCGAATATTCATCACGGATATATAACGACAGCAACAGGCGTTAACCTGCCGCTCACGACTATCCGCAGAAAATAAAACAGTAACAAACTTTCTATAACCTACTGAAAATACCGCCTGTGATCCACAGCAAGAAAACACTTTTTATGCCTTTAACTGTCAAAAATAAGTGATCTGCATCTCTGACAGGCATATCTACCTTTATTTCGTCGCCAGGGCCGATGTTTAGCTCAGTCGAAGCGGTAAAAACACGATATAGCGCCAGCTAGAAACAACTTATTAACATTAAATCAACTTGTGAAAGTTATATGCTTTATTAGTTTTAGTGGTCAAACGGGTATTTTTTCAACATATCTCTAAAGGTTATGGAAATTGATCGCCCCCCTGCTGCGCGCTGTAAAAAATGGCGCAGACAGCAGAGGGTGTTAAATGCAATAATCGTCAACGTTTTCAAATTAACAACTACACCAGTACCTGGTTTGCGTAAGGCGAAGGATTATTTTTATGAAGCTTAAGAACACTCTCCTGGCGTCCGCACTCCTTGCTGCGACCGCTCTGTCTGCCAATGCCGCGACAGAGTTAACGCCGGAGCAAGCGGCTGCAACGAAACCTTACGATCACGTTACGATCGTAGGTCGTTTTAACGCAATTGGCGATGCAGTTAATGCCGCCTCCAAACGTGCCGATAAAGAGGGCGCCGCCGCATTCTACGTCGTGGATAACTCCGAATACGGCAGCAGCGGCAACCAGCGCGTCACCGTTGCACTCTATAAAGCCGATGCCCCGAAAGCGGATGAGGTGAAAAACCGTGTGATTAACGGCGTGATGGAGCTGCCGAAAGATCAGGCCGTTCTGCTTGAGCCTTATGATACTGTCACCATTCAGGGCTTCTACCGCAGCCAGCCGGAAGTGAACGACGCCATCACCAAAGCCGCAAAAGCGAAAGGGGCTGACGCCTACTACATCGTTCGCCAGATCGATGCTAACCAGGGCGGCAACCAGCGCATCACTGCTTACATCTATAAAAAAGACGCGAAAAAACGTGTCCTGCAGAGTCCGGATGCCATCCCGGCTGACTCTGATGCTGGCCGCGCAGCCATTGCCAAAGGCGGCGAAGAAGCGAAGAAAGTGGAAATCCCGGGCGTGGCAACCAGCGCTGCACCAGGCGCTTCCGTTGCCGGTGTGGGCCGTTTCTTCGAAACCCAGACCACCAAAGGTGGTCGCTACAGCGTTACGCTCAATGACGGCACCAAAATTGAAGAGCTGAACAACGCCACTGCCGCGCAAATGATTCCGTTCGACAGCATCAAGTTCACCGGTAACTACGGCAACATGACCGAAATTTCTTACCAGGTGGCGAAGCGTGCGGCGAAGAAAGGGGCCAAGTATTACCACATCACCCGCCAGTGGCAGGAGCGCGGTAATAACATGACCATCAGCGCTGACCTGTACAAATAAGTACCCGGGTTCACTCAGGCGGCGTTATGCCGCCTTTTTTTTTCGCTTTACCGCCACAATTCAGCCCTTCCTCATTGCATGCGCTCGTAACACTCCGTAAAATCCCGCGCCTTAGCGTTATTCACCATTTTTATGCGCTTCGACGAAATAATTATTCTGGAACCGACCCCTTTTTAAACAGGATGCCAATGGAAAAGAAACTTGGCCTGAGCGCTTTGACTGCGCTTGTTTTAAGCTCCATGCTCGGTGCAGGTGTATTCAGTCTGCCGCAGAATATGGCGGCCGTCGCCAGCCCGTCTGCGCTGCTTATCGGCTGGGGGATCACCGGCATCGGGATCCTGCTGCTGGCCTTTGCCATGCTGCTGCTGACGCGCATTCGTCCCGACCTCGACGGCGGTATTTTTACCTACGCCCGTGAAGGCTTTGGTGAGCTGGTGGGTTTCTGTTCCGCCTGGGGCTATTGGCTGTGCGCGGTGATCGCCAACGTCTCTTATCTGGTGATCGTCTTCTCTGCGCTCAGTTTCTTTACCGACTCCCCTGAACTGCGCCTGTTTGGCGATGGCAATACCTGGCAATCCATTGTCGGCTCCTCGGTGCTGCTGTGGGTCGTGCATTTCCTGGTACTGCGCGGCGTCCAGACCGCGGCCAGTATCAACCTGGTCGCAACGCTTGCGAAGCTGGTGCCGCTGGGGCTCTTTATCGTGCTGGCGTTTATTGCGTTTCGTCTCGATCTCTTCAGCATGGACTTTTCCGGCGTGGCGCTGGGTGTCCCGGTCTGGGAGCAGGTGAAAAACACCATGCTGATCACCCTGTGGGTCTTTATCGGGGTGGAAGGCGCGGTGGTTGTCTCGGCCAGGGCGCGCAATAAGCACGATGTTGGTCGCGCCACGCTGCTGGCCGTACTGGCCGCATTAGGGGTCTATCTGCTGGTCACCCTGCTCTCCCTGGGCGTGGTGGCGCGTCCGGAGCTGGCGGAGATGCGTAACCCCTCGATGGCGGGCCTGATGGTGAAAATGATGGGTTCCTGGGGCGAGGTGGTGATTGCCGCCGGTCTGATCGTCTCCGTATGCGGCGCCTATCTGAGCTGGACCATTATGGCGGCAGAGGTGCCGTTCCTGGCCGCAACCCATAAAGCCTTCCCGCGTCTGTTCGCGCAACAGAACAAAAACAATGCGCCGTCCGCGTCGCTGTGGTTGACCAACATCAGCGTGCAGATCTGTCTGGTGCTGATCTGGCTAACAGGTTCAGACTATAACACGTTGTTAACCATCGCCTCCGAGATGATTCTGGTACCCTATTTCCTGGTGGGCGCATATTTGTTAAAAATAGCTACCCGACCGATGCATACCGTCGTGGGGATGGGCGCCTGTATTTACGGCTTATGGCTGCTGTATGCCTCCGGACCGATGCATCTGCTGCTCTCCGTCGTGCTCTATGCGCCGGGACTGCTGGTGTTTATTTATGCCCGTCGCACGCACCAGCTCCAGCACGCGCTGAAGCGCCGTGAAATCGTGCTGATTGGCTTATTACTGGTTGCCGCACTACCGGCAACGTGGATGTTGATGGGATAAGCAACCGCGTCCCATCGTCGAACGGATAAGGAGAACACGATGGGACAGGCAAAACCGCTCCCGATCCTGATTACTGGCGGAGGTCGTCGTATCGGCCTCGCGCTTGCCCACCATTTCTTGAATCTTCACCAGCCTGTCATTGTCAGCTATCGCACAAAATACCCGGCGATTGAGACCCTGTGCGAGGCGGGTGCAACCTGTATTCAGGCAGATTTTTCCTCTGACGAGGGCATTCTGGCCTTTGCCGACCAGGTAAAAGCGGAAACCACCGGGTTACGCGCCATTATTCATAATGCCAGCGCATGGATGGCGGAATCCCCGGAGCACTCGCTCAGCGACACGCTCTCCTGTATGTTGCAGATCCACGTCCATGCCCCTTACCTGCTCAACCACGCCCTGCAGGGGCTGTTGCGCGGCCACGGTCATGCAGCCAGCGACATCATCCACTTTACCGACTACGTGGTTGAGCGCGGCAGCGATAAGCACATTGCTTACGCCGCCAGCAAAGCCGCGCTGGATAACATGACCCGCTCGTTTGCCCGCAAGCTGGCCCCGGAGGTGAAAGTTAACGCCATCGCGCCGTCGCTGATCATGTTTAATGAACATGACGATGCCGACTATCGCCAGAAGGCGCTGAATAAGTCCCTGATGAAAATCGCCCCGGGAGAAAAAGAGGTGATTGATTTAATCGACTATATTCTGACCAGCTGCTACGTCACGGGCCGATCCTTTGGTGTGGATGGCGGGCGTCCTTTACGTTAGTGAAAGCGGCTCCAGCAGAAAATTAACACCCAGGCGCTGAGGCTCCAGCAGAGTACCGCCCCGCCCAGCGCCAGGGGCAAACGCATCATGCCGGTGAAGTACCAGAGCGAAAGCAGATAGAGAAAATAGGGAATAATCGACCACATGCCAAACACGATGGTCGCCCGCAGCGCCTCGATCCCGCGCTCCGAAGCGACGATATAGTGGGCAATGAGGGCAAAGGTGGGAAACAGCGGAATCAACCCGGCAATGTAATAATTTTTGCTTTTCGCCAGTACCCCAATCAGTAACACCACCAGCGCACCCAACGCCGCTTTTATCACCAGTCCCATCCTTCTCCCCTTAACAAGACAATAACAATGTCGGGCAGCATAACGGAACGGCAACATTTTGCGAATGATTAATGGAAGGTTAAGGTTGCGCGGTGTATGTTTGCGTTTTCCGCAGACACAGCCTTGCTATGAACAAGATCGTATACGTTGAGGATGAACCCGAAGTCGGTCAGTTGATCGCCGCTTATCTGGGTAAACATGATATTGAGGTCATCGTCGAACCGCGCGGCGACCACGCAGAAGAGGTGGTGGCGCGGGAAAAACCCGATCTGGTGCTGCTGGATATTATGCTACCCGGTAAAGATGGCATGACCCTGTGCCGGGATCTGCGCGCCCGCTGGAACGGGCCGATTGTGCTGCTTACTTCCCTCGACAGCGACATGAACCACATTTTGTCCCTGGAGATGGGGGCTAACGACTACATCCTCAAAACCACCCCTCCAGCTGTACTCCTGGCGCGCGTGCGCCTGCATCTGCGCCAGCACGTTGCCGCCTCCAGCGAATCCCCGGCCCCGCAGCTCACCCCGCACAAGGCGCTGCGTTTTGGCACACTCTCCATCGATCCGGTTAATCGCCAGGTGCTGCTTTCCGGCGAGCAGGTGGCGCTGTCGACGGCAGATTTCGATCTGCTGTGGGAGCTGGCAACCCATGCCGGACAGATTATGGATCGGGACGCGCTACTGAAAAACTTGCGCGGCGTCAGCTACGATGGCCTGGACCGCAGCGTGGACGTCGCCATCTCCCGCCTGCGCAAGAAGCTGCTGGATAACGCTACCGAGCCGTTCCGCATTAAAACCGTGCGTAACAAAGGCTACCTTTTCGCGCCCCACGCCTGGGACGTATAGCAGAGGCGACAGCCGCCCATTTTTACTCCTGATGATTAACCTTTTGCGCCTGCCCGCATAATATGTATTATGTTATAACATAACATTTATGAGGGTGGGAACGTGTTTAATCAAAACAGGGCGCTGGCTTTTGTCCTTACTTTGTTCGTGCAGCCGGTAGTCGCCGCGACGGTTTATCCGCTGACGGTAGAGAACTGCGGCGTTAAGGAGACCTTTACTCAAGCCCCGCAACGGGTGGTGACGGTGGGGCAACACGAGACGGAATTACTGCTGGCGCTGGGGCTCGAAAAGAAGATCAGCGCAACCTCAGTCTGGTTTGGCCCCCTGCCCGATGCGCTGGCAAAACAGGGTAACGGACTGAAAAAGCTGGCGGATAACGCCCCTTCCTTTGAAGCAGTCACCGCGGAGCGTCCTGATCTGGTGCTGGCCCAGTATCACTGGCATATCGGGCCGCAGGGGGAAACGGGCACCCGGGAACAGTTCGCTGCACTAGGGATCCCGACGTGGATCTCCCCTGCCGACTGCATCGGCAAAAGCGTCACCGACAGCTCAAATGGTGACGGGGCGCGGAGCACACCGTTTTCCATCGCCGAAATCGAACGCGAAATCGATGAACTGGCAACCATTTTCGACGTTCAGCCGCAGGGTAATGCGCTTAACGAGGCGCTGAAACAGCGTATTCAGCAGGCACAGGCCCGTGCTGCCGCGCAACAGACTCGTCCCCTGAAAGTGGTGTTCTGGTTCTCCAGCAGCCGTCTGAAAGGCGATCCCTGGGTGGCCGGCGATTACGGTGCGCCGGGGTGGATCAGCCACACGCTTGGGCTGAAAAATATCATTGATTCCCATGACGAATGGCCTGCCGTGACCTGGGAGCATATCGCCCAGGCGCAGCCTGACGTGATCGTCATCGCTGAGATGTCCCGTCGTCTCTACCCTGCGGATGATGTGGCGGTTAAAAAGGCCTTTTTAAACGACGATCCAGTGACCCGAAACATCCCCGCCGTGAAAAAGGGGCAAATCGTGGTGGTACCCGCAATGTCACTTAACCCCTCCCTGCGTAATGTCGATGCCGTTGAGGCGATCGGCGAAAAACTGGCAACGTTCCAGGCTGAACAATGAGTATCATGATTCTCCGCGCCCCCTTTACCCTGCCGCGCTGGCGGCAGCATAGCCTGATGGCCGTCGGGATAGTGACGCTGCCGTTGATGCTGGTTTTCGCTGCCGCCGTCGGGGATATGCCGGTGTCGTATACGAACGCAGGTAAAGCCATTCTCAATGGTCTGGGTCTGGGTAGCTATGTGCTGCCCCAGGTTGAGGAGGGCATTGTCTGGCAGTACCGCATGAGCCGGGCCCTGATGGCCGCCTGCAGCGGAGGGGGGCTGGCGCTTTGCGGCCTGGTGATGCAGGCCATTCTGCGTAACCCGCTGGCGGAGCCCTATCTGCTGGGGATCTCCTCCGGCGCATCGCTGGGGGCCGTCTGTGTGATGTTGCTGGGTATTGGCGGCAGCACGCTGGGCATCAGCGGTGGTGCCTTTATCGGCGCCTGCTGCGCGTTCGGGCTTATCATGCTTATCACCCACGGCATGACCGACAGCCCGCCACGGATATTGCTGGCGGGCATCGCCGGGACGCAGCTCTTTAACGCCCTGACCGCCTACATTGTCAGCACCTCCGCCAATGCCGAGCAGTCGCGCAGCGTGATGTTCTGGCTGCTGGGCAGCCTGAGCGGGGTTCGCTGGCCGGACGCTATTCTGGCTCTGGCGGTCGTGCTGGCCGGATTTATGGTGATCTTCGCCTTTTCGCGAGCGCTGGATACCTTCACCTTTGGCGATGAAGTCTCCACCACCCTCGGCGTGCCGGTCACCCTGGTGCGCATTATCCTGCTGCTCACCTGCGCGCTGGTGACGGCGGTAATGGTCAGTATCATTGGCGCGGTGGGGTTTATCGGGCTGGTGATCCCGCTCGTTACCCGGATGCTGTGCGGCCCCGGGCATCGCCGCTCAATTCCCCTGACCTTCCTGATCGGGAGTCATTTCATGATCCTCGCCGATGTGGTTTCCCGCACGCTCATCACCCATCAGGTCCTGCCCATTGGTGTGGTCACCGCGTTAGTCGGCGCGCCTGCCTTTGTGGTTCTGCTCTATCGCAGCCGGGAGAAAACGTATGAACCTTTCATTAAGCGGATTGCAGGTCACCTTCCAGTCCCGCAACGTGTTGAACAACATCAATCTGCAACTGGAGGCGGGTGAAATCGTCGGCCTGTTAGGGCCAAATGGCTCGGGAAAATCGACGCTGCTGCGCTGTCTGGCCGGGTTACTCCCGCGTCATGCGCACCATATTCAGCTGAACGGCACCCCGCTCAATAAAATCTCCGTGAGAGATCGGGCCAAACAGCTGGCCTTTGTTCCCCAGCATGCCGGAGTGGATGGCGATCTCTGCGTGGAGCAGATTGTCCGGCTGGGGCGCACGCCGCACCGCAGGGGGCTTTTTGGCTGGAGTGAAAAGGACGACCAGGCGGTTGAGCACGCTATCCGCCTGATGAAACTTGCCGGGCTGCGTCACCGGCTGTGGCGGCAGCTTTCCGGCGGAGAGCGACAGCGCTGCCAGATCGCCCGCGCCCTGGCCCAGCAGCCACGGCTGCTGATCCTCGATGAGCCGACCAACCATCTGGATATCGAGTATCAACTGGAGCTGATGACGCTGATTACGCAGCTGCCCATTACGGTGGTGGTGGCCCTGCACGATTTGAATCTCGCCGCCAACTACTGCCACCGGCTGGTCCTGCTGAAATCCGGCAGCGTGATAGCCAGCGGCCCGCCTGATGCGGTATTGACCCCTGCTCTGATAGAAGACGCCTGGCATGTGCAAGCGGACGTCATGAAACAAGGCAAAACCTTCAACATTCGCTATGCCATGCGGCAGCCCATTGCGTAAAGTAGGCGATGCCCGCTCTTAGCGAGTCAATCTTACGTTCGGGCAGCCTCTTTAACGCGTTGTAGCTGGATGATATTTCATGAAAAAACTGTTTGTGCAGTTTTACCTTCTGTTGTTCGTCTGCTTCCTGGTGATGACCATGCTGGTTGGGCTGGTCTATAAGTTCACCGCCGAACGGGCGGGCAGACAGTCGCTGGATGATTTGATGAAAAGCTCGCTCTATCTGATGCGCAGTGAACTTCGTGAGATCCCCCCTCACGACTGGGCGCGCACCATCAAAGAGCTGGATCTGAACCTGTCATTCAAACTGCGCATCGAGCCGCTGAAGAAATACACCCTGGATGCCCCGACCATGCAGCGGCTGCGCGAAGGCGATATCGTGGCGCTGGACGATCAGTACACCTTTATTCAGCGTATTCCGCGCAGCCATTACGTCCTGGCCGTCGGCCCGGTGCCGTATCTCTACTTCCTGCATCAGATGCGCCTGCTGGATATCGCCCTGCTGGCCTTTATCGCCATTTCGCTGGCCTTCCCGGTGTTTATCTGGATGCGCCCCCACTGGCAGGACATGCTGCGCCTCGAGGCCGCCGCCCAGCGTTTTGGCGACGGGCATCTGACCGAACGGATCCACTTCGACAGCGGCTCGAGCTTTGAGCGGCTGGGGGTGGCCTTTAACCAGATGGCTGACAATATCAACGCCCTGATCGCCAGCAAAAAACAGCTGATCGACGGTATCGCCCATGAGCTGCGCACCCCCCTGGTACGGTTGCGCTACCGGCTGGAGATGAGTGAAAACCTGACCGAAACAGAGTCGCAGGCGCTGAATCGCGATATCAGCCAGCTCGAGGCGCTGATTGAGGAGCTGCTGACCTACGCCCGCCTCGACAGGCCGCAGAATGAACTTAAGCTTACCACCCCGGATCTGCCTGCATGGCTGCGCAGCTACGTGGAGGATGTGCAGAGCGTCAACCCGCAACGCACATTGCTGATCAGCAGCATGGACGGCGATTACGGCGCGCTGGATATGCGTTTGATGGAGCGGGTGCTGGATAACCTGGTGAACAACGCCCTGCGCTACAGCGATAACCAACTGCGGATCGCATTGACGCTGAACGGCAGCCGCGCCAGTTTGTCGGTGGAAGACGACGGTCCGGGCATTGCGCCAGAGGCCCGCCAGCGAGTGTTTGAGCCTTTTGTCCGACTCGACCCGAGCCGGGACCGCGCCACCGGCGGCTGCGGCCTGGGGCTGGCGATCGTCCACTCTATCGCCCAGGCGCTGGGGGGCGACGTCAGCTGCGAAGCCAGCGACCTCGGCGGGGCCCGTTTCTGCTTCAACTGGCCCGTCTGGCATCATATCGCCCTGCCCATCCCTGACTGACCTAAACCGCACGCTGGCCTGACCCGGCGTGCTGTGCTATAACCTAAGTATGTTGTAACTAATGTGGTGCGCTATGGCAACTTACGATCTTATCGAACGCTTAAACTCAACCTTTCGCCAGATGGAGCACGAGCTGGCGCAGTTAACCCCTGAGCTACAGGCCTGTCGCCTGCTAGCCGGACGCGTCTTCTCCCTGCCGGACGTCGCCAAAGGCGCCGAGCACGATCCGCTCAACGCCATTACGGTGAAGCAGCACCTCGGCCAGGAGGCGCTGACGATGGCGCTGCAACACTATCGTCATCTCTTTATCCAGCAGCAATCCGAGAATCGCAGTAGCAAGGCCGCCGTGCGCCTGCCGGGGGTGATCTGCCTGCAGAGCGACGCCGCGCATCGGGAACAACTCACCGCCCGCATTGCGACTATTAATGCCTTAAAAGCGGAATTTGAAAAAATCGTCACCGAGGAGTCAGGTCTTGCCCCCGCCGCCCGTTTTGAGTGGGTGCATCACCAACTGCCAGGTTTGATCACCCTCAACGCCTATCGCACGTTAACGGTGATCAACCATCCTGCCACCCTGCGCTTCGGCTGGGCCAATAAGCACATCATCAAAAATTTCACCCGCGATGAGGTGCTGGCGATGCTGGAGAAAAGCCTCAAGTCGCCGCGCGCCGTAGCGCCCTGGTCACGGGATCAGTGGGTGGAGCGGCTGGAGGCAGAATATACGGCCATTCACTCTCTGCCTGCGGAGGCGCGGCTGAAGATCAAGCGGCCAGTAAAAGTGCAGCCAATCGCCCGCGTCTGGTATGCCGGGCAGCAAAAGCAGGTGCAATACGCCTGCCCGACGCCGCTGATCGCCCTTTACGATGCCGATCAAGGGGCGGTGATCCCCGATATTGGTGAACTGCTCAATTACGATGCGGACAACGTTCAGCACCGTTATAAGCCGCAGGCACAGCCGCTGCGCTTGATTATCCCGCGGCTGCACCTCTACGTGGCGGAGTAACTATTTCAGGCTGCCGACCATCTCTTCCGGGCGGACCCAGCTGTCGAACTCGGCCTCGGTGAGATACCCCAGCGCCAGGGCGGAGGCTTTCAGGGTCAGCCCCTCCTTGTGCGCTTTTTTGGCGATTTCCGCCGCCTTGTCATAGCCGATATGGGTATTGAGCGCCGTCACCAGCATTAACGACTCGTTGAGCAGCTGGCTGATGCGCTCGCGATTCGGCTCGATGCCCACCGCGCAGTGCTCGTTAAAGCTCTCCATCCCGTCCGCCAGCAGACGCACCGACTGGAGGAAGTTGTGGATCACCATCGGACGGTAGACGTTCAGCTCAAAGTTGCCCGAAGCCCCGCCCATGTTCACCGCCACGTCATTGCCCATCACCTGACAGCAGAGCATGGTCATGGCTTCGCACTGGGTCGGGTTGACTTTACCCGGCATGATGGAGCTGCCCGGCTCGTTCTCCGGGATGCTGATTTCACCGATGCCGCAGCGCGGCCCGGAAGCCAGCCAGCGCACGTCGTTGGCGATTTTCATCAGCGAGGCCGCCAGCCCTTTCAGCGCCCCGTGGGCATGCACCAGCGCATCACAGGTCGCCAGCGCCTCGAACTTGTTCGGCGCCGTGACAAACGGCTGCCCGGTGATATTTGCCAGCTCTTCAGCCACCCGTACCGCATATTCCGGATGGGTATTGAGCCCAGTGCCCACTGCGGTGCCGCCCAGCGCCAGCTCCGCCAGGTGCGGCAGGCTGTGGTCGATATGGCGCAGATTGTGATCGAGCATCGCCACCCAGCCGGAGATCTCCTGGCCCAGGGTCAGGGGCGTGGCATCCTGCAGGTGGGTACGGCCAACTTTGACGATATCGGCGAAAGCCTGGGCTTTGTCATTGAGGGTCTGCTTCAGAACGTTCAGCTGCGGGATAAGCTGTTCGCGCAGGGCGATGAGCGCCGCCACATGCATCGCCGTGGGGAAGACATCGTTGGAGCTTTGGCTTTTGTTGACGTCGTCGTTGGGGTGGATCTTGCGCTCCATGCCGCGCACGCCGCCGAGCAGCTCGCTGCCGCGGTTCGCCAGCACCTCATTCATGTTCATATTGCTCTGGGTACCGGAGCCGGTCTGCCAGATGGCGAGGGGGAACTCATCAGAATGTTTACCCGCCAGCACTTCATCGGCGGCGGTGATGATCGCATTAGCTTTCTCCCCGGAGAGCAGGCCTAAATCCTGGTTGACCTTCGCCGCGGCGCGTTTGGTCAGCGCCAGGGCCTGGATCAACGAGACCGGCATCTTTTCAGTGGAGATACGGAAATGTTCCAGTGAACGCTGGGTTTGCGCGCCCCAGAGTTTGTCCTGCGGGACGTCGATGGCACCCATCGAATCTTTCTCACTGCGTGAGGTGGTCATACTTTCTCCTTGATAACACTGAAGTGGATTGCTCACAGCTCAAAGAAACAAGTATTGATGAGATAAGAAAAAGGGTATGGCGCTTTGTGCGCTCTTTTTGTTGCCCGGCTGTGCCGGGTGGCGCTGCGCTTACCCGGCCTACATGTTTGGTAGGCCGGGTAAGGCGTAGCCGCCACCCGGCAGGGTTTTCAAACTACTTCACACAGGCCGAACACTGGGAGGACTGGATCTGTTTGAAGAAGTCGTTGCCTTTGTCATCCACGAGGATAAACGCCGGGAAGTCTTCCACTTCGATTTTCCAGATCGCTTCCATCCCCAGCTCCGGATACTCCACGCACTCGAGGCTCTTAATGCTGCCCTGCGCCAGCACCGCGGCCGGGCCGCCGATGCTGCCGAGGTAGAAGCCGCCGTGCTTGTGGCAGGCGTCCGTCACCTGCTGGCTGCGGTTGCCCTTCGCCAGCATGATCATGCTGCCGCCGTTGGCCTGGAGCTGATCCACGTAGGAGTCCATACGCCCGGCGGTGGTTGGCCCTAAGGAGCCGGAGGCATAGCCGTTCGGGGTTTTTGCCGGGCCCGCGTAATAGATCGGGTGATCTTTAATGTACTGCGGCAGCCCTTCGCCATTATCCAGACGCTCTTTCAGCTTCGCGTGGGCGATATCGCGGCCCACGATAATGGTGCCGTTCAGGGACAGACGGGTGGAGACCGGGTACTGAGAGAGCTGGGCCAGGATCTCACTCATCGGACGGTTCAGGTCGACGCGTACCGCCTCGCCCTCGCCCGCTTTGCGCAGCGCTTCCGGAATGTATTTACCTGGGTTGTTCTCCAGTTTCTCGATCCAGATCCCGTCGCGGTTAATCTTCGCTTTAATGTTGCGGTCCGCCGAGCAGGAGACGCCCATGCCCACCGGGCAGGATGCGCCGTGGCGCGGCAGGCGGATCACGCGGATATCGTGGGCGAAATATTTGCCGCCAAACTGGGCGCCGAGGCCGAGGTTCTGGGCTTCCACCAGCAGTTCCTGCTCAAGCTGAACGTCGCGGAACGCCTGGCCGTGCTCGTTACCTTCGGTCGGCAGATTGTCGTAGTATTTGGTCGAGGCCAGCTTGACGGTTTTGAGGGTGCTTTCCGCCGAGGTGCCACCGATCACAAAGGCGATGTGGTACGGCGGACAGGCCGCGGTGCCGAGAGTACGCATCTTCTCCACCAGGTAGTTTTTCAGCTTGCCCGGCGTGAGCAGCGCTTTGGTCTCCTGATAGAGATACGTTTTGTTCGCTGAACCGCCACCTTTGGCGATGCAGAGGAATTTGTACTCGTCGCCATCCACGCTGTAGAGGTCAATTTGCGCTGGCAGGTTGGTGCCGGTATTCACCTCTTTATACATATCCAGCGGGGCGTTTTGTGAATAGCGCAGGTTGTCTTCGATATAGGTGTTATACACGCCGTGCGCCAGGGCCGCTTCGTCACCGCCACCGGTCCAGACACGCTGGCCTTTTTTACCCATGATGATGGCGGTACCGGTGTCCTGACAGGTTGGCAGAATGCCTTTTGCCGCGATATCGGAGTTACGCAGGAACTGCAGGGCGACGTACTTGTCGTTTTCGCTGGCCTGCGGGTCGCTGAGAATGTCGGCCACCTGCTGCTGATGCGCCGGGCGAAGCATGAACGAGGCATCGTGAAACGCCTGTTGCGCCAGTAAGGTCAGGGCCTGCGGGTCAACTTTCAGGATCTCCTGTCCTTCAAATTCAGAGACAGAAACGTGGTCGCGGGTTAACAGGTAATATTCGGTCTGATCCTTGGCCAGCGGGAAAGGATCCTGGTAATGGAAGGGTTTATTCGACATTGATCTCTCACTTACTGCTTCGGTCTGTTTATTTAGAGCAGATGTTCCGCTGCCCTGCTTAAAAGCGAGTCAGCCTATCCTACACAATTTTTTAACAAAAACTGAGACTAGTACGACTTTTTCCGCGCGCAGGTTACATCCGCACGGTTTATTGCTTTAATACGGGCAGATAATTCCACATATGAAACAGGGCTTGATAATGCAAAAACTCATCAACTCAGTGCAGCACTACGCCTGGGGAAGTAAAACTGCGTTAACGGATCTCTACGGTATCGCCAACCCGGACAACCTGCCGATGGCAGAGTTGTGGATGGGGGCGCACCCGAAGAGCAGCTCAAAAATTGAAGATGCCCGCGGGGTGCGTTCCCTGCGCGAGGTCATCGAAGCGGATAAGAGCACGCTGCTGGGCGCTAAGGTCGCCGAACGCTTTGGCGAACTGCCTTTCCTCTTCAAGGTGCTGTGCGCCGATCAGCCGCTCTCTATTCAGGTTCACCCGAACAAGCAGGCCTCCGAAGAAGGTTTTGCTAAAGAGAACGCAGCCGGTATTCCGCTGGACGCCGCCGAGCGTAACTATAAAGATCCGAACCACAAACCGGAACTGGTCTTTGCCCTGACGCCGTTCCTGGCGATGAACGCCTTCCGCGAGTTTTCTGAGATCGTTTCGCTGCTGCAGCCGGTTGCCGGAGCGCACAGCGCCATTGCCCACTTCCTCGAAAAACCGGACGCCGATCGCCTGAGCCACCTCTTCGCCAGCCTGCTTAATATGCAGGGGGACGAAAAATCCCGTGCGCTGGCGGTACTGAAAGCGGCCCTGAACAGCCAGAAAGGCGCACCCTGGCAGACCATCCGCGTGATTTCGGAATTTTACCCGGACGACAGCGGCCTCTTCTCCCCGCTGCTGCTGAACGTGGTGAAACTGGAGCCGGGCGAAGCGATGTTCCTGTTTGCCGAAACGCCGCATGCCTACCTGCAAGGGGTGGCGCTGGAGGTAATGGCTAACTCCGATAACGTACTTCGTGCGGGGCTGACGCCGAAATACATCGACATCCCTGAACTGGTGGCCAACGTCAAATTCGTCGCGAAACCGGCAGCTGAACTGCTCACCCAGCCGGTTAAAAACGGCGCAGAGCTGGACTTCCCCATCCCGGTGGAGGACTTTGCGTTTTCCCTGCACGATCTCAGCAGCGAAGAGACCCGTATTGCCCAGCAGAGCGCGGCTATTCTCTTCTGCGTTGAGGGTGAAGCGGTGCTGAGCAAGGGCGAGGAGCGCCTGGTGCTGAAGCCTGGTGAGTCGGCCTTTATTGCCGCGAATGATTCCCCGGTTAGCGTCAGCGGCGTCGGGCGTCTGGCGCGGGTATTCAACAAGCTCCAGTGACCTGCTGAATTTTTTAACCATTTTTGCTAAGCTATTGCTAACCTTATGACCTCACCGGGCGGTTTTCACCGCTCGGTTTCATTTTATGGATAATCACGATGAAAAAATCGGTTATAGCTGCAGGCGTTATTGTTGCATTAGGGCTGGTCTGGACGGGCGCGGCCTGGTACACCGGGAAACAGCTGGAGAGCCGTCTGGGTGAGATGGTGGCCCAGGCGAACAGTGAACTTAAGCGTACCGCGCCGGAAGCCGGGCTGGAGCTGAGCTATCAGGATTATCAGCGCGGTGTGTTCAGCAGCCATCTGCAGATGGTCGTTAAGCCGGTAGCAGGAACCACTAATCCGTGGCTGCAACCGGGACAAAGCCTGGTGCTGAACGAAGATGTTGACCACGGTCCGTTCCCGCTGGCCCAGCTGAAATCCTTCAACCTCATCCCCTCTATGGCCTCGGTCAAATCGACGCTGGTCAATAACGAAGCCTCTAAGCCGCTGTTCGATCTGGCGAAAAATGAGTCACCTTTTGAGGTCAATACGCGCATCAGCTATGCCGGTGACACCCGTTCCGATATCGCCCTGAAAGCCCTGAATTACGAGAATGGCGACGAGCAGGTTGCCTTCAGCGGCGGTAACTTCCAGCTCGATGCCGATCGCGACGGCAAAAACGTCTCGCTGAAAGGTGAAGCGGCAAGCGGCCGGGTCAACGCGGTGAACGAGTACGATCAGAAAGTCCAGCTGACCTTCAATAACCTGAGCATTGATGGCAACAGCCGTCTGACCAGTTTTGACGAGCGCATCGGCGATCAGAAACTGACCCTCGATAAAATGGCTATCGCCATTGAAGGCAAAGAGATGGCGGTGCTGGAAGGCACAGATCTGAAAGCCACCGCGGATCTCTCTAAAGATGGCAAGAGCATCAACAGCCAGCTGGATTACAACCTGAAGAGCCTGAAAGTGCAGAATCAGGATCTGGGTGCCGGTAAGCTGACCCTGAAGATCGGCAATATTGACGGTCAGGCATGGCACCAGTTCAGCCAGCAGTATCGCGCTCAAAGCCAGGCTCTGCTGGCTGATAAAGAGCTGATGACCAACAATCCGGCGCTCTATCAGCAGAAAGCGGCGGAAGCTTTCTTTGGTAATCTGCCGATCCTGCTCAAAGGCGAGCCGGTGGTGACTATCGCGCCGCTGAGCTGGAAAAACAGCAAAGGCGAAACCAACTTCAACCTCTCGTTGTTCATGAAGGATCCCGCCACTGCCACCGGTGAAGCGCAGACCCTGGCGCAGGAAATGGATCGCAGCGTGAAATCGCTGGAGAGCAAGCTGACCATCCCGATGGACATGGCAACCGAATTCATGACCCAGATTGCGAAGCTGGAAGGCTATAACGAGGATGATGCCGGCAAGCTGGCCAGCCAGCAGGTGAAAGGCCTGGCGGCGATGGGACAGATGTTCCGCATCACCACCGTGGAAGATAACGTGATCGGCACCAGCCTGCAGTACAGCAATGGTCAGGTGACCCTGAATGGCCAGAAGATGCCGCTGGAGGAGTTTGTCGGCATGTTTGGCGTACCGGCCCTGAACCTGGCGGTACCGGATGAACCTGCGGCTCCGCCAGCACCGGCTGCTCCGCCAGCGCCTGCGGTACCGCAGCAGTAAACAGCAAAACCCCTCTGCGGAGGGGTTTTTTATTGCCAGTCATCCTTTCCAGCCGGTCAGGAAGTCCATCAGCAGAGCGTTCACTTTCTCCGGTTGCTCTTCCTGCGGCAGATGTCCGCACTCTTCAATACCATACGCCCTCAGATCGTCCGCCATTTCCGCCCAGACGCTCTGCATATCGAACAGCTTGCCGACAGCGTGAAAATCATTGCCCCACAGCGACATCACCGGGCAGGCAATTTTAACCTCTGCGTCCGCCAGATCCTGTGCCACATCCTCTGCATTGGCGCGATAATCGGCCATCGCCCCCCGCACGGCACCGGGTGCCTGATAGGCCCGGACGTAGGTATCAAACGCCTCGCCGCTGATGGTGGAAGGATCGTAAGTCCAGTCCGAGAAGAAATGGCGCAACCAGATATGTTCCCGCCCGGCAATCAGGGCTTCCGGCAGGTCGGGCACCAGGTGGAACAGAAAGAACCAGTACGCCCGGGCGATGGAGGCGTTTAAATCCCGCGCGACGATACGCGTCGGGACATTATCCATCACCACCAGGCGATCCACCCGTTCCGGATAATCTTTCGCAAAGCGGGTGGCGACACGCGCGCCGCGGTCGTGCCCCACCAGCACCACTTTCTTCAGGCCCAGGGCGTTCATCAGTTCCAGGATATCCCGCGCCATAGTGCGTTTATCGTAGCCGGAGGCCGGTTTATCGCTCTCGCCGTAGCCGCGCAAATCAGGAGCAATCACCCGGTAATGCTTCGACAGAACCGGAATCTGATAGCGCCAGGCGTAGTTCGTTTCCGGGAAGCCGTGGAGCAGGATCACCGGTGCGCCTTCCCCCTCTTCAACCACGAACTGACGGATGCCATTAGCTGTTACGGTGTAACTTTTCATTGTGATCTCCTCGTCTTATTTCAGCAGTGGCACGTCGGCCGCACGTTGATACGGGCCGTAAATCGCCGGGTTCCAGTTGTAACCCTGAGCGTCGGCGGTAATGTGCCCGATGCCCGGGAACGCCAGATGCGCTGCCGCCAGCCATTCGCCCTCTTTTGCCAGGGCGTTGAACTCCTGCCCGCGTGATGAGGTGGCTTTTTTCGCATCCACGTCAAAGCGAATCGATACTTCCGGGTGCGGGAACTGCACCGCAGGGGCGTGAATCAGGTCGCCGATAAAGTTGATACCTTTCCCTTGAGAAGCAAAACGATACACCGTGCTGCCGGGCGTATGGCCGGGTGCGTAGGCCGTCTGGACTTCAGGGATCGGCGAGGCGGGCGGCACGAAGGTTTTCAGGCGTCCCGCCGCTTTATAAGAGGCCAGAGCGTGTTGGGCGATAGCGAAATACTCTTTTGCATTGGCGGGGGCGCTGGCCTCTTTCGCCGGATCCAGCCAGTAGTCAGCTTCCGCCTGCGGCACGTAAACCGTGGCATTAGGGAATAGCGCCTTACCCGCGGCATCGCTCAGGCCGCAGACGTGGTCCAGGTGGAGGTGGGTCAGGAAGATGGTGTCCACCTGCTCAGGACGATACCCGGAGGCTTGCATGTTGGGAATTAATTGCCCTGCGGTTTGCGGCACGCAGTGGCCCGCCCCGCTGTCGATCATCACCAGATGCTTACCGGTGTTGACTAAAAAGGCGTTAAAGGAGGTGGGCATGCGCTCGGCATCAATCTTATGCTGCGCCAGCAGGTCGCGAATTTTGTCGGCTGAGAGCCCTTTTAACAGCGACGGCGAGAGATCGTTGTAGCCATCGAAAAGCGCCGTCACCTCATATTGCCCCACCGCCAGGCGATAGTAACCCGGCACCTGCTGTTTAATCTGAGCGGGTGCGTCTGCCCAGACGGAGCCCGCAAAAAACAGGCCACTGAGCGCTAAAACCGTCGTCATCTTTTTCATCTTCACTCCGAATTTACTGTTTATAGGATGTGGAGTGACTATGGCGCTATAACGCTAATTAGTGTAGATGTGTAATTTGATACGCCAGTATAACGAGAATCGTGATAATGAGACTGGACGATGTGGAAGTGTTCGTGGAAGCCATCAAAGCGGGAAGCCTGGCGGGTGCCGCGCGTCGGCTCTCAATGAGCGCCATGGCGGCGTCGCGATGCCTGAATAATCTGGAAGCGGAGCTGGGTGTCCGGCTGGTGCACCGCACCACGCGCTCCCTTTCACCCACCAGCGACGGCGAGGTCTTTTTACCCCATGCCCAGGCGCTGCTGGAAGACAAGACCAATGCCCTGGCTGACCTCTTTCCTGATGGCGCCCCCCTTTCCGGGCGGCTACGCATCACCGCCTCGGCGGCGTTTGGCCGTAAAATCATCGCCCCGATGCTGCCCGACTTTATGCGTCAGCATCCCGCCCTGCAGGTCGATTTAATCGCTACCGATGAGCAGGTTGATATTGTTGGCAGAGGAATAGACGTGGCGTTACGTATCGCCCCGCTGCGGGACAACCGCCTGGTGGCGCATCGCCTCTGTGATAACCCCCGTGACCTCTGCGCCAGCACAGCGTATCTGACGGAGCATGGCTATCCAAAAACGCTCAGCGATCTTGCGGCGCACAGCTGCTTAACCACCACTGACACCACCCACTGGGCGTTCGACCAGGGGGGACAGCGAAGCAAACAGAAAGTATCGGGGCGGTTTTCGGCGAATTCTATCGAGGCGATCTTTGAGGCGTGCCTGGGCGGTATGGGCATTGCCAACCTGTCCCGCTGGTACCTCGAGCCCGCCTTTGTGCAGGGCCTGGTGAAGCGGATCGCGCTGGAGGATGCCAGGCCGGAAGCGCTGGCCGTCTGGGCCGTCTACCCGACGTCGCGGTTGATTCCAGTTAAGGTGCGCAAGTTTGTCGAGGCACTGGAGGCGCGGCTGGCGCGTAACCCGCTCACGCCGCATGGGTAAAGTTATTTCACCGTCACCAGGCGGGCCGATACAATCTGATGCCCCGCCTGCACGTCGGCTTTATCGATCCGCTGCATAATGCGGTCGGCCAGCGTGTAGCCCATTTCCCGCGCCGGGGTGGTGGCCCAGACAATCGGCAGATCGTCCAGTGCGTTCTCTGACACATCCGCAAAGGCGCCCAGCGCCACCTGATGACCAAAGAAGGTTTCGACCCCGCCTTCCCCGCTCTGCCGTCCGGCACGGATTAAGCCGAACCAGGCGCCCATGGCGATAACATCGTTATAGCAAATCACGGCGCTGATAGTGGGGCTGGCGCGCAGCAAGTTACCGATCGCCTCTGCCGCCTGCTTGTGGCGGGATTCACACTCCACCACCCACTCGCTGTGGAACGGCAGGCCGTATTTGATCAGCGTCGCGCAGTAGCCGCCCACCCGTTCGGCGCGCGTCAGCGACGAGCTTTTACCGCCCAGCCAGGCAATCCGTTGATGGCCGCGGCGAATAAGATGTTCGGTCAGCATTTGTGCCGCCTGCATGTTGTCCGGGCGCAGGGTATCCGCTTCGTCGAGATAGCTGGCGCGGGAGGCAAACACCAGCGGAACCCCTTTGGCTGCCGCGCGCTCGCACAGTTCATTGCTTACCCCGGAAGCCCCGGCAACAATCACCCCATCCACCCCCTGCGTCAGCAGCATATCGAGGCGCTGGAGCAGCTGATCCGCCTCCCGGCCGCCATGCAGTAAAAAGACCATCCGCCCCTGGGCTTCCAGCGCCTCCGTCAGGCCCGCCGTCAGTTCGGCATAGAACGGCGAGGTCAGGTCGCGGACGATCAGGCCAATCACCCCGCTTTGCCCACCCCGCAGCGCCGATGCCTGGCGGTTACGCACAAATCCCAGTTGCTCAACCGCCTCGTTGACGCGCTGCCCCGTCGCAGGGGAGATGCGCCCTTTCCCGCTCAGAACCAGTGAAACCGTGCTCACGGAGACACCCGCCGCCAGCGCGACGTCGTTAATGGTAATTTTTTTCGCTACAGCCATGTGTGGGGGTGTCTCCCTGATAATGAAATCGGTAAAACGTTTTATCAATAGGTTATCTTTATACCCTCTGCCAAAGCCTGAGAATGTGATTTAGCGCGCACTAAAATTTGATAAAACGTTTTATCTTCTCGCAGCACTGAGGCAGGTAAATCTATTTTAACAATAAAGGAGTCGTTTCATGACGGCGAAAGCAGCACAAAAAATCTCGCTGTGGGAGTTTTTCCAGCAACTGGGTAAAACCTTTATGCTGCCCGTGGCTCTGCTCTCCTTCTGCGGGATCATGCTGGGTATCGGCAGTTCGCTCAGCAGCCACGATGTTATTACCCTGATCCCGTTCCTTGGCAACCCCGTGCTGCAGGCGATCTTTATCTGGATGAGCAAGGTCGGCTCCTTTGCCTTTAGCTTCCTGCCGGTGATGTTCTGCATCGCCATCCCGCTGGGGCTGGCCCGCGAAAACAAAGGCGTGGCGGCCTTTGCCGGGTTTGTGGGCTACGCGGTGATGAACCTGGCGGTGAACTTCTGGCTGACCGCCAAAGGCATTCTGCCGACCACCGACGCGGCAGTACTGAAAGCCAATAACATTCAAAGCGTAATTGGTATTCAGTCGATTGATACCGGCATCCTCGGGGCCGTGATCGCGGGTGTGATCATCTGGATGCTGCATGAACGTTTTCACTATATCCGTCTGCCTGATGCGCTGGCCTTCTTCGGCGGCACCCGTTTTGTGCCGATTGTGACGCTGGTGGTGATGGGCCTGTTTGGTCTGATCATTCCGCTGATTTGGCCGGTCTTTGCCATGGGTATTACCGGCATTGGCCGTATTATCAACAGCGCCGGTGATTTTGGCCCGATGATCTTCGGTACCGGTGAGCGTCTGCTGCTGCCATTTGGACTTCAGCATATTCTTGTCGCCCTGATCCGCTTCACCGAAGCCGGTGGCACCATGGACGTCTGCGGCCACTCCGTGAGCGGCGCGCTGACCATCTTCCAGGCGCAGTTAAGCTGCCCGACCACCCACGGCTTCTCGGAGAGCGCGACCCGCTTCCTCTCCCAGGGCAAAATGCCAGCCTTCCTCGGCGGCCTGCCGGGTGCGGCGCTGGCGATGTACCACTGCGCCCGTCCGGAAAACCGTCATAAGATTAAGGGACTGCTGATCTCCGGCGTTATCGCCTGCGTGGTCGGCGGTACCACTGAACCGATCGAGTTCCTGTTCCTGTTCGTGGCACCGGTGCTGTATCTCATTCACGCCGTGCTGACCGGCCTGGGCTTTACCACCATGGCGGTGCTGGGTGTCACCATCGGTAATACCGACGGCAACGTGATTGACTTTGTGGTGTTCGGCATCCTGCACGGCCTGTCGACCAAGTGGTATCTGGTGCCGGTGGTGGCCGCGATCTGGTTTGCGGTCTACTACGGGATCTTCCGCTTCGCCATCACCCGCTTTAACCTGAAAACGCCGGGACGCGATATTGAGAGCGCGGCGAGCGTGGAGCAGGCGGTGGCGGGCGTGACCGGCAAATCCGGCTACAATACGCCAGCGATCCTGGCGGCGCTGGGCGGTGCGGATAACATCACCTCTCTCGATAACTGCATTACCCGTCTGCGCCTGTCGGTGGCGGATATGTCCAAAGTGGATACCAACGCCCTGAAGGCCAATCGCGCTATCGGCGTGGTTCAGCTCAACCAGCACAATTTGCAGGTGGTGATCGGCCCGCAGGTGCAGTCAGTGAAAGATGAGCTGGCGACCCTGATGCGAACAGTAGAAGCCTGATGCCCCAGCCCCCTCCCCAGGAGGGGGTTCTCTTTTAAGGAGACGTTATGTTTGATTTTTCCACCGTCGTGGATCGTTACGGCACCTGGTGTACTCAATGGGACTATGTTGCTGACCGCTTCGGCGCCGCCGACCTGCTGCCGTTTACCATCTCGGACATGGATTTTGCCACGGCGCCCTGCATCATCGAGGCCCTGCAAGCCCGCATCAGCCACGGAGTGTTTGGCTACAGCCGCTGGAAAAACGACGAATTCCTTGGGGCGGTAGCGCACTGGTTCCGGCAGCGCTTTAACAGCTCCATCGATACCAGCGCCATCGTCTATGGCCCTTCGGTGATCTATATGGTGTCGGAGCTGATTCGCCAGTGGTCCAAGGCAGGAGACGGGGTGGTGATCCACACCCCGGCCTACGACGCGTTTTACAATGCCATTGCGGGCAATAACCGTCAGGTGGTGCCTGTTGGCCTGCATAAGACGGCGGCGGGCTGGCAGTGCGATATGGCCGAACTGGAAGCGGTATTGGCACAGCCGCAGAACAAGATCCTGCTGCTCTGTAGCCCGCACAACCCGACCGGCAAGGTCTGGACCCGGAACGAGTTAGCGACCATGGCTGAACTCTGTGCGCGGCACGGTGTGGCGGTCATTAGCGATGAAATTCATATGGATATGGTATGGGGCAACCATCAGCATATCCCCTGGTGCGAAGTGGCGCAGGGAAAATGGGCGCTTCTCACCTCCGGCTCCAAGAGCTTTAATATTCCTGCTCTTACCGGCGCATACGGTTTGATCGGTGATGAAGCCAGCCACATGGACTATTTGCAGGCGCTGAAGGGGCGCGACGGCCTCTCTTCGCCGTCGGTGCTGGCGCTGGTGGCGCACATTGCCGCCTACCAACAGGGTGAAGCCTGGCTGGATGCGCTGCGCAGTTATCTGGAGGCCAATCTGCACTATGTAGCCGACAGGCTCAATGGTGCCTTTCCTGCGTTAAACTGGCAGCCACCAGAGGCGACCTATCTGGCGTGGATCGATCTGCGACCGCTAAATATCGACGACCGAAAGCTGCAAAATGTGCTGATTGAGCAGCAAAAAGTAGCGATTATGCCGGGATATACCTATGGCGAAGAGGGTAACGGCTTTATCCGACTCAATGCCGGTTGCCCGCGCAGTAAACTGGAGCAAGGAGTGGAACGACTGATTGCCGGGATTCACGCCCTGCGGTAATAGCATTGCGCAACGGATATTTATCTTGCGCAATTAGCTTTTTGCTCCGTTTTATTTTTATAATACGTCGCACTTTACCTAATAAAGAGTGCGACCATGATTGATACCACCCTCCCGCTAACTGACGTTCATCGCCACCTTGATGGCAACATCCGTGCCCAGACCATTCTTGATCTTGGTCGCCAGTATAATTTAGCCCTGCCCGCACAAACCCTTGAGTCGCTGATCCCGCATGTGCAGGTAACAGAAAACGAACCGGATCTGGTGAGCTTTTTAAGCAAGCTCGACTGGGGGGTAAAAGTCCTCGCCTCGCTGGAAGCCTGCCGTCGCGTTGCCTTCGAGAATATTGAGGACGCCGCGCGCAACGGTCTGCATTACGTTGAACTGCGTTTCTCGCCGGGCTATATGGCGATGTCCCACAACCTGCCAGTTGACGGTGTGGTAGAGGCGGTGATCGCTGGCGTTCGCGAAGGCTGTAAAGCCTTTAATGTGGAAGCTCGTCTGATTGGGATCATGAGCCGTACCTTTGGCGAAGCCGCTTGTCTTCAGGAACTCGAAGCCCTGCTGGCTCACCGGGAACATATCACTGCGGTCGATCTGGCGGGCGACGAGCTGGGCTTCCCGGGCAGTCTGTTCCTCTCCCACTTCAATCGCGCCCGCGATGCAGGCTGGCACATCACCGTCCATGCCGGTGAAGCGGCGGGCCCGGAGAGCATCTGGCAGGCGATCCGCGAGCTGGGCGCCGAGCGAATTGGTCATGGGGTGAAGGCGGTGGAAGACCGCGACCTGATGGACTTCCTGGCGGCACAACGCATCGGGATCGAATCCTGTCTGACCTCCAACATTCAGACCAGCACCGTGGCGACGCTGGCGCACCACCCGCTGAAAACCTTCCTTGAGCACGGGGTAATGGCCTCGCTGAACACTGACGATCCGGCGGTTCAGGGAGTCGATATCATTCACGAATACACGGTGGCCGCCCCGCAGGCCGGACTGAGCCGCGAGCAGATTCGCCAGGCGCAGATCAATGGTCTGGAGATGGCATTTTTAACGCCTGCCGAGAAGCAGGCGCTGCGCGACAAGGTCGCACGCGGATAAGAAAAAGCCCGGCAATGCCGGGCTTTTTTTCAGGCCAGACAGAGGGTCGCGCGATGTTTCGCGGACTCGATACCCAGCTCAATCAGTTCCATAATCTGAATCGCCTGGCTTGCCGGGACCGGGTTTTCCCCGTCGCCGTTCAGCGCATCGCGAATACCGGCATAATAGGCCGGATAGTTACCCGGCAGCGTCAGCCAGGTCTCTTCCACACGCTCTTCGCCTTCCACGCGGGTCAGCACGCCGTCACGCATGTCATAGCCCCAGTCTTCCTGCGGCAGGCGTTCGCCGTTTTTCAGACGATCTTCCTGCGGATCGAGACCGAACTTCACATAGCTGCCGCGGGAGCCATGCACGATGTAACGTGCGGATTCCGCCGCCGCCATCATGGTGCCATGCAGTACCACGCGCCGCTGCGGATAGCTCAACACCGCATGGAAGTAGTCCGTGGCCTGCGCGCCAGGGCGCAGCTGGGCCAGATCGACGTTCAGGCTCACCGGCAGACCAAAGAGGTTAACGGCCTGGTCAAGCAGATGTGGGGCCAGATCGTACCAGATGCCGCTGCCCGGACCCGCCTGCTCACGCCAGCGATTACGTACCTGCGGACGGAAACGGTCGAAATGTGATTCGAAGAATGCCACTTCCCCCAGAGAGCCATCGGCAATGAGGGCTTTAACGGTGAGGAAGTCGCTGTCCCAGCGGCGGTTGTGGAAGACGGAAAGCAGTTTACCCAGGCTTTTCGCCAGCGCGTCCAGTTCCCGCGCCTGTGACAGTGTCACGGTAAAGGGTTTATCCACCACCACATGCTTGCCCGCTTCAAGGGCCGCTTTTGCCAGCGGGAAATGGGTGTCATTCGGTGTCGGGATAACAATCAGATCGATATTGGGATCGTTAAACAGATGCTTCGGCTCAGAAACCACCGGCACGGTTGGCCAGTCGGCATGGACTTTCGTCGCATCGCTGCTGGAAATTGCTGCCAGCTCCATCCCCGGGGTGCCATCAATCAGCGGGGCATGAAACGTTTTACTCGCATAACCATAACCTATTAATCCCACACGGATTTTGTCGCTCATGAAATCGCCTCTCATCTTTTGACCTGCATATTTCACACTATCTCCTCTCCCGTCACAATAGATTAATCTGGCGGACCTTGCCCTAAAGCAAGAGAAGCAATCAGTAATTTCTGATTAACTTTTATAACTCGCTGAATACAATCGCAAAACATCCATGTAAAGCGCTTGCTCAGCGGCATATCGCGCTGTAAAATTCTGGATCTGTATTTATGGATAAAACATTACCAAGAATCATGACGACAATAATTAATCGCATTATCGAGTTAGCGGGATGGATAGTACTGGGCGTGTCGGTGATACTGCTCGCCATTGCCAGTCATATTGATAACTACCAGCCCCCTGAGCCGGTAAATACGGTCAACCAGGCCAAGCCTCATACGCTCATCAAAAATAGTGACATATGATGTCAGTTGCTTATTGCCAGCCGTCATGAACAGCGTTAACCTTCTTCGCCAGGCGTCGACCGACGCCTGATTTCATCAGTCAAGAAAAGTCTTATTTTTGCCGGTGCGCTTTGGCAAACCGTTTACGTCTTATTTGAACCGTTTATTATTCGACCGAATTACTCCTTTGGCATTACTCACTCTTATATGGAAAATTATTAAAATGACAGTTCAGGACTATTTATTAAAATTTCGCAAAATTAATTCCCTTGAAAGCCTGGAAAAGCTGTTTGACCACCTGAACTACACCCTGAGTGACAATCAGGATATTATCAGCATGTACCGCGCCGCTGACCATCGCCGCGCTGAGCTGGTCTCTGGCGGACGCCTGTTCAACATTGGCGAAGTGCCTAAGTCGGTGTGGCGTTACGTGCTCTAAAAGGGTACCCATTGCCCGGAAATGTTATATACTCTCGCCCCTGCTAATTTGCAGTTCGCGCTTTTCGCTGACTATCGGGAGAGAACATGACCACAACGGCTGGAGAAAAAATTGGCGGCTGGTTACTTGCTCCGCTCGCCTGGCTGCTGGTTGCATTATTAAGTGCCTCGCTGGCGCTGGTACTTTATTCCACTGCATTAATTACGCCGCATGCGCTTAAAACGCTGGGCGCGCAAAATACCTCCGCTATCGTCATGTGGTTTATTTCTTTCGCCTTTGCGATTGCTATGTGGTACTACACGCTGTGGCTGACCATCGCGTTTTTTAAACGCCGCCGCAGCGTGCCTAAGCACTATATTATCTGGCTGCTGGTCTCTGTCTTGCTGGCCGTGAAAGCCTTCGCCTTTTCGCCGGTTTCCGATGCGCTGGCAGTGCGTCAACTCCTCTTCCCACTGCTGGTGACCGCGCTGTTCGTGCCGTACTTTAAGCGCTCGGCCCGCGTAAAGAACACCTTTGTGAACCCGTAATAACCTTACAGTTAACCTGTTGTCGCCTGCGCCGGTTTATCCGATAATAGGCGGCTTTTTTATGTCAGGCTGAATAATGACCGATTACTTACTGCTCTTTGTCGGCACGGTGCTGGTAAACAACTTCGTTCTCGTGAAGTTCCTTGGCCTGTGCCCATTTATGGGCGTATCCAAAAAGCTCGAAACGGCAATGGGGATGGGGCTGGCCACCACCTTCGTGTTGACCCTCGCCTCGATCTGCGCCTGGTGGGTGGATACCTGGATTTTAATCCCCCTCGGCCTGACCTATCTGCGTACGCTGGCCTTTATTCTTGTTATCGCTGTGGTGGTGCAGTTCACCGAAATGGTGGTGCGTAAAACCAGCCCGGCGTTATACCGCCTGCTCGGCATCTTCCTGCCGCTGATCACCACCAACTGTGCGGTGCTCGGCGTGGCGTTGCTCAACATTAACCTTGGGCACAATTTCCTGCAGTCGGCACTGTACGGCTTTTCCGCCGCGGTCGGCTTCTCGCTGGTGTTGGTGCTGTTTGCGGCGATCCGCGAACGCCTGGTCGCGGCGGATATTCCGGCACCGTTTCGCGGTAACGCCATCGCGCTGGTTACCGCCGGTCTTATGTCTCTGGCCTTTATGGGCTTTAGTGGTCTGGTGAAGTTGTAATGAATGCAATCTGGATTGCCGTTGCTGCCCTCAGTGTTCTGGGGCTGCTGTTTGGCATCATTCTCGGTTACGCCTCGCGCCGCTTCGCGGTGGAGGATGACCCGATTGTCGAAAAAATTGATGAGCTGCTGCCGCAAAGCCAGTGCGGGCAGTGCGGCTACCCTGGCTGTCGCCCTTACGCAGAGGCGGTGGGCAACGGCGGCGAAAAAATTAACCGCTGTGCGCCTGGCGGCGAAGCGGTGATGCTGAAGATTGCCGGACTGCTGAACGTCGACCCTCAGCCGGTCGATGGTGATGAAAGCGCACAGGAGCCGGTGCGCATGCTGGCGGTGATCGATGAGCCCAACTGCATCGGCTGCACCAAATGTATTCAGGCCTGCCCGGTAGATGCCATTGTGGGCGCCACGCGCGCCATGCATACCGTGATGGAAGACCTGTGTACCGGCTGTAACCTCTGTGTCGCCCCCTGCCCGACCCAGTGCATTGAGTTACGCCCGGTAGCCACCACGACCGATAGCTGGAAATGGGATCTTCAGACCATTCCGGTGCGCATTATTCCTGTGGAACAACATGCTTAAGTTATTTTCTGCCTTCAGAAAAGAGAAGATCTGGGATTTCGATGGCGGTATTCATCCGCCAGAGATGAAAACCCAGTCCAGCGGCACGCCGCTGCGCCAGATCCCACTGGCCAACCGTTTTGTTATCCCCCTGAAACAGCACATCGGTGCTGAGGGTGAGCTGTGCGTTAAACCAGGCGACAGCGTGTTACGCGGCCAGCCGCTGACCTTTGGACGCGGACGTATGCTACCTGTGCATGCCCCTACCTCCGGCACCGTGGTGGCGATTGCGCCTCATACCGTTGCCCACCCTTCCGCCCTCTCTGAGCTGTGCGTCATCATCGACGCCGATGGCGAAGATCGCTGGATTGAGCGCGACGGCTGGAGCGACTACCGCAGCCACAGCCGCGAGGCGCTGATTGAACGCATTCATCAGTCTGGCGTCGCCGGTCTGGGCGGCGCGGGCTTCCCGACCGGCAACAAACTGCAGGGCGGCGGCGACAAGATCAAAACCCTGATTATCAACGCCGCCGAGTGCGAGCCGTACATCACCGCGGACGATCGTCTGATGCAGGACTGCGCCGCGCAGATCGTCGAGGGTATTCGCATCCTCGCGCACATTCTGCAGCCGCAGGAAGTGCTGATCGGCATTGAAGATAACAAACCGCAGGCCATCTCCATGCTGCGTGCGGTACTGGCGGGCAGCCATGATATCAGCCTGCGCGTTATCCCCACTAAGTACCCCTCCGGTGGCGCCAAGCAGCTGACCCAGATTTTAACCGGCAAGCAGGTCCCGCACGGCGGTCGTTCGTCTGACATTGGCGTCCTGATGCAGAACGTCGGCACCGCCTATGCCGTTAAACGTGCCGTTGTTGACGGCGAGCCGCTTACCGAGCGCGTCGTTACCCTTACCGGTGAATCGGTTAGCCGTCCCGGCAACGTCTGGGCGCGTCTGGGCACGCCGGTTCGTCATCTGCTGGATCAGGCCGGGTTCTGCCCGAGCGCTGAGCAAATGGTAATTATGGGTGGGCCGCTGATGGGCTTTACCCTGCCGTGGTTGGATGTCCCGGTGGTAAAAATCACCAACTGCCTGCTGGCTCCGTCCGTCAGCGAGATGGGCGAAAAGCAGGAAGAGAAAGGCTGTATTCGCTGCAGCGCCTGTGCCGATGCCTGCCCGGCGGATCTGCTGCCTCAGCAGCTCTACTGGTACAGCAAAGGGCAGATCCACGATAAGGCGAAATCCCATAACCTGGCCGACTGCATTGAGTGTGGCGCCTGCGCCTGGGTCTGCCCGAGCAATATTCCGCTGGTGCAATATTTCCGCGTCGAGAAAGCCGAAATTTACGCCATCGCCCAGGAAGAGAAACGCGCTGCCGACGCCAAAGCACGGTTTGAAGCGCGCCAGCAGCGCCTTGAGCGCGAGAAAGCCGCCCGCGAAGAGCGCCATAAGAAAGCGGCAGTTCAGCCTGCGGCGAAAGACCAGGATGCCATTAATGCTGCCCTGGCGCGTGTGCGTGAGAAGAAAGCCACCGCGACAGAAGATGTGGTGATCCCGGCGGGTCAGCGCCCGGATAACAGCGAGATGATTGCCGCCCGCGAAGCGCGCAAAGCAGAAGCTCGCGCCCGTCAGGCGGAAAAAGCGCAGGCTGCTGCCGCATCAACAGAAACCGATCCGCGTAAAGCGGCGGTCGAAGCGGCGATTGCCCGCGCAAAAGCCCGCAAAGCCGCGCCACCGCAAGAGACTCAGGCCGAGCCTGCTCCGGTGGATCCGCGTAAAGCCGCGGTCGAAGCGGCCATTGCCCGCGCAAAAGCCCGCAAAGCGGCGCCACCGGAAGAGAACCAGAGCGAGCCAGCGCCAGTCGATCCGCGTAAAGCCGCGGTCGAAGCGGCCATCGCCCGCGCGAAAGCCCGCAAAGCGGCGCAGCAGGATGATATTCAGGTTGAACAGGCTCCGGTCGACCCGCGTAAAGCGGCCGTCGAAGCGGCGATTGCCCGGGCCAAAGCCCGTAAAGCCGTGCCGCCGGAAGCAAAACAGGAAGAACCCGCCCCCGTCGACCCGCGTAAAGCGGCAGTCGAAGCCGCCATTGCCAGAGCAAAAGCGCGCAAGGCGGCGCAACAGGAAGAAGAGCCGGCAGCCAATGACGATCCACGCAAAGCGGCAGTGGCTGCCGCCATCGCGCGAGTACAGGCGAAGAGAGCCGCACAGCAGGCAGTTAACGAGGATTAAATGGTTTTCAGAATCGCAAGCTCCCCTTATACCCATAACCAGCGCCAGACATCGCGCATTATGATGCTGGTCTGCCTGGCCGCGCTGCCGGGCATTGCCGTACAGCTCTGGTTCTTCGGCTGGGGTACGTTGCTGCAGATTATCCTTGGCTGTGTGAGCGCGCTGGCGGCCGAAGCGCTGGTACTTAAACTGCGAAAAATCGCGGTGGGCAAAATTCTGGCGGACAATTCCGCCCTGCTCACCGGCCTGCTGCTGGCCATCAGTATTCCGCCGTTCGCTCCGTGGTGGATGGTGGTGCTCGGCACCGTGTTCGCGGTGATCATCGCCAAGCAGCTGTATGGCGGCCTGGGACACAACCCGTTTAACCCGGCGATGATTGGCTATGTGGTGCTGCTGATCTCATTCCCGGTGCAGATGACCAGCTGGCTGCCGCCGCATGAGATTGCCGCGACGGTGCCAGGCTTTATGGATGCCGTGCAGGTGATCTTCTCCGGCCATACCGCCAGCGGCGCGGATATGAACACTCTGCGGATGGGCGTCGACGGTATTAGCCAGGCGACCCCGCTGGATACCTTTAAAACGTCCCTGCACGCCGGTCATAGCGTGGAGCAGATCCTGCAATATCCGATATACAGCGGTGTGCTGGCAGGCGCGGGCTGGCAGTGGGTTAACCTGGCGTATCTGGCCGGTGGCCTGTTCCTGCTGTGGCAGAAAGCGATCCGCTGGCATATCCCGGTGAGCTTCCTGGTAACGCTGGCCGTCTGTTCCGGCCTGGGCTGGTTCTTCTCGCCGGAGTCGCTGGCGTCACCGCAGATCCATCTGCTTTCCGGCGCCACCATGCTGGGAGCGTTTTTTATTCTGACCGATCCGGTAACGGCCTCCACCACCAACCGTGGGCGCCTGATTTTTGGTGCGCTGGCCGGTCTGCTGGTGTGGCTGATCCGCAGCTTTGGCGGTTACCCGGACGGCGTGGCCTTTGCCGTGCTGCTGGCGAACATCACCGTTCCGCTCATCGACTACTACACGCGTCCGCGCGTGTACGGCCATCGCTAAGGATCTCGCCATGTTAAAAACGATGCAAAAACACGGCGTGACGCTGGCGCTCTTTGCCGCCGTGCTCACCGGCATGACCGCGCTGGTCAACGGCTTAACCAAATCCACCATTGATGAACAGGCGGCCCGTCAGCAAAAAGCGCTGTTTGACCAGGTGATCCCGGCAGATATCTACGATAACGATCTGCAGAAGAGCTGTTATCTTGTCCAGACGCCAGCGCTTGGCAAAGGCACCCACCGTATTTTTATCACCCGTAAAGGCGATACGCCGACCGGCGTGGTGATGGAAGCCACCGCCCCGGATGGATACTCCGGCGCTATCAGGCTGCTGGTGGGCACCGATTTTTCCGGCACCGTGCTGGGTACGCGCGTGACCGAGCATCACGAAACGCCAGGGCTTGGAGATAAGATCGAAACCCGCTCAAGCGACTGGATTTTGCAATTCGCAGGTAAAGTGATCCACGGTATTGACGATCCGGCGTTCGCGGTGAAAAAAGATGGCGGTGATATCGATCAGTTTACCGGTGCGACCATCACCCCACGAGCGGTAGTGAACGCCGTTAAACGTGCGGGGATTTACGCACAATCGCTGCCTGCACAACTTAACAATCTGCCCGCCTGTGAGGAGCGTTCATGAGCCAGGTAAAAGAGGTTTTTGTTCAGGGGCTGTGGAAAAACAACTCCGCGCTGGTACAGCTGCTGGGGATGTGTCCGCTGCTGGCCGTCACCTCCACCGTTACCAACGCGTTGGGCCTTGGCCTTGCCACCACCCTGGTACTGACCCTGACCAACCTGTCGATCTCTGCCCTGCGCCGCTGGACGCCGTCGGAGATTCGTATTCCAATCTACGTGATGATTATCGCCTCGGTGGTGAGCGTCGTGCAGATGCTGATCAACGCCTACGCCTTTGGCCTCTATCAGTCGCTGGGGATTTTTATCCCGCTGATTGTGACCAACTGTATCGTGGTGGGCCGCGCCGAAGCCTTTGCGGTGAAAAACGATCCGCTGATTTCAGCTTTTGATGGCTTTGCCATCGGTATGGGGGCAACCGGGGCGATGTTTGTGCTGGGCGCCATGCGTGAAATCCTTGGCAACGGTACCCTGTTCGATGGCGCAGATGCGCTGCTGGGCAGCTGGGCCAAAGTCCTGCGCATTGAAGTGTTCCACACCGATACGCCGTTCCTGCTGGCGATGCTGCCCCCTGGCGCGTTTATTGGCCTGGGGATGATGCTGGCGGTGAAATACCTCATTGATGAGAAACGTAAACGCCGCGCTGCCACACTCAGCGTAGAGGAAGGGATCCCTGAGAAAGCCTCATGAACAAAGAGAAACGTTTAACCATTTTACAGCGCCTGCGGGAGAATAATCCGCACCCGACCACCGAGCTGAATTTTACCTCGCCGTTTGAACTGCTGATCGCGGTGTTGCTCTCTGCACAGGCCACTGACGTGAGCGTCAATAAAGCCACCGCGAAGCTCTACCCTGTCGCCAACACGCCTCAGGCGATGCTGGAGCTTGGCGTTGAGGGGGTAAAGTCCTACATCAAGACCATCGGCCTGTTTAACAGCAAAGCCGAGAACGTGATCAAGACCTGCCGGATGCTGATAGAGCTGCACGGCGGTGAGGTACCGGAAGATCGCGCGGCGCTGGAAGCGTTGCCCGGCGTGGGCCGTAAAACCGCTAACGTGGTGTTGAATACCGCCTTTGGCTGGCCGACCATTGCCGTGGATACCCATATCTTCCGCGTCTGCAACCGAACGAACTTCGCCCCAGGCAAAAACGTGGAGCAGGTCGAAGATAAGCTGCTGAAAGTGGTTCCTGCGGAGTTTAAGGTCGACTGCCATCACTGGTTGATCCTCCACGGGCGCTATACCTGCATTGCGCGTAAACCCCGCTGCGGCTCCTGTATTATCGAAGATCTCTGTGAATATAAAGAAAAAACAGACCACTAAAACCGTCATCAGACGGTTTTTTTATAACGCAAAACCCTTATAGCGAGCATGACTATCTATCAGGCTCGCCTTTGGCAGTTTTTCTGTCTGAGCTAAACTTTAGGGTTCGTGCATTGTGCGGCTATATAACAATCAAACAGGTTAATTGTTTTTTCGTCAGCAAAATTTTCTATATAAATGTGATCACGATCACTCTGTTCACACACTGTTAATTTTATGTGTCGAAATGGCTACTAAAGCCCTACAGCATCAAGAAATACCCCCTTCCCACCCGTAGATATGTCCGGTTATTTTTCAGAATATAGGCCATATCACTGCCAAACACCTTTTACAGCAGAACATATCGCCACATGGCGATTTTTTCTCCTGAAAGACAGTGAAAAAAACCAGTTTCAACGAAACGGGAAAATTTAACGCTAAATAACATTTAGGTTTCTGGCGCATTATAGGGCAGGAGTTAAATGTAACAGAATATTACAAACGTCTTGCCAGACGGGTCAGGATAGTGAACATTACCCGCCGTTTCCCCTCCCACTATAACTATAAAGCGGATGGACTACGGTCATCACGCTATGAACACCCCCGTTAATATGGGATGTAAAAAAAGAGGTATATGTGTCTACTGCAAACAATAAACCAGCTGAAGAGAGCGTAAGTCTTAACGCTTTCAAACAACCGAAATCGTTCTATCTCATATTCTCTATTGAGCTGTGGGAGCGTTTTGGTTACTACGGTCTGCAAGGGATCATGGCGGTTTACCTGGTGAAACAACTGGGTATGTCCGAAGCCGATTCCATCACCCTGTTCTCTTCTTTCAGTGCTCTGGTCTACGGTCTGGTCGCAATTGGCGGCTGGCTGGGCGATAAAGTACTGGGAACCAAACGTGTCATTCTGCTGGGCGCCATCGTTCTGGCGATCGGTTATGGTCTGGTAGCCTGGTCTGGTCACGATGCCGGCGTGGTTTACCTGGGTATGGCGACCATCGCGGTGGGTAACGGCCTGTTCAAGGCGAACCCGTCTGCCCTGCTTTCTACCTGCTATAAGAAAGATGACCCGCGTCTGGACGGTGCATTCACCATGTACTACATGTCCATCAACATCGGCTCCTTCTTCTCCATGCTGGCGACCCCGTGGCTGGCAGCAAAATTCGGCTGGAGCGTGGCGTTTGCCCTGAGCTTCGTCGGTATGCTGATCACCGTGGTGAACTTCCTGTTCTGCCGCAGCTGGGTGAAAGACTACGGTTCAAAACCTGACTTTGCGCCAGTACAGATGGGTAAACTGCTGGCGACGCTGGTCGGTGTTGTCGTGCTGGTTGCTATCGCCACCTGGCTGCTGCACAACCAGGGTATCGCACGTGCGGTGCTGGGCGTGGTTGCGCTGGGTATCGTCTGCATTTTCGCGAAAGAAGCCTTTGCCATGCAGGGCGCAGCGCGTCGTAAGATGGTGGTTGCTTTCATTCTGATGGTTGAAGCGATTGTCTTCTTCGTGCTGTACAGCCAGATGCCAACGTCCCTGAACTTCTTCGCGATCCGTAACGTTGAGCACTCTATCCTGGGTATCGCGTTCGAGCCTGAGCAGTTCCAGGCCCTGAACCCGTTCTGGATCATGGTAGGTAGCCCGATCCTGGCTGCCATCTACAACAAGATGGGCGACCGCCTGCCAATGCCGCACAAGTTCGCGGTGGGCATGGTGCTCTGCTCTGGTGCCTTCCTGGTACTGCCGCTGGGCGCGGAATTCGCCAGCGACGCGGGTATCGTATCCGTGAACTGGCTGATCCTGAGCTACGCGCTGCAGTCTATCGGTGAGCTGATGATCTCCGGTCTGGGCCTGGCGATGGTTGCGCAGCTGGTGCCACAGCGCCTGATGGGCTTCATCATGGGTAGCTGGTTCCTGACCACTGCGGGTGCTGCCATCATCGCCGGTAAGATCGCCAACCTGATGGCTGTGCCTTCTGATGTGACCGATCCGCTGCAGTCTCTGCATGTCTATGGTGATGTGTTCCTGCAGATTGGTATTGCCACTGCGGTTATCGCTGTGCTGATGATGCTGACTGCACCAAAACTGAACCGCATGACTCAGGACGACGACACTACCGCTAAAGCGAGCAGCACCGCCGCCGTGTAATGTCATCGGGAAACGACTGAATACAAGCCGCTAACTGTGCGTTAGCGGCTTTTTTTTTATTATGGGGCGCACTAACATAGGGTAAACCTACGTAAACAGGAGTGACCGATGAAACTGTTCTATAAACCAGGCGCCTGCTCTCTTGCCTCCCATATTACGCTGCGCGAGAGCGGTAAAGACTTCACCCTCAACGGTGTTGATCTGATGCAAAAGCGTCTGGAAAACGGCGATGATTTTTTCGCGGTGAATCCTAAAGGCCAGGTTCCGGCCCTGTTGCTGGAAGATGGCACCCTGCTCACCGAGGGTGTTGCTATTATGCAGTACCTGGCGGACAGCGTCGCGGATCGCCAGCTACTGGCGCCAGCCGGCACTATCGCCCGCTATAAAACCATTGAATGGATGAACTACATCGCCACCGAACTGCATAAAGGTTTTACCCCGCTGTTCCGCCCGGACACCCCGGAAGAGTACAAGCCGACCGTTCGCGCCCTGCTGGAGAAGAAACTGCAATATGTGAACGATTCGCTGAAAGACGATCAGTGGATCTGTGGGCCGCGCTTTACCATTGCCGATGCGTATCTGTTTACCGTCCTGCGCTGGGCACGGGCCGTGAAGCTGAACATGGAAGGATTAAGCCATATTGAAGCCTATATGGCGCGTATGGCGGAGCGTCCTGCCGTGGCGGCAGCACTGGAAGCGGAAGGGTTGAAGTAAGAGAGCGGTTTATTGCCGGGTGGCGCTGGCGCTTACCCGGCCTACGAGCTCTGTAGGCCCGGCAAGCGAAGCGCCGCCGGGCATTGATGTCAAAGCTGGGTCGCGCTGAAAACGTGTTCTGGCTTCGCAATACGATCCTGGGCGGCTACCACCTGCAACTCGTACTCCTGCATGTTCTTCGTGGCGATCATAATCTCATACACCGCCGCCGTGACGTGCTCAAGCGCATCACGCACCGTTGCTCCCTGCAGCAATTTCACCAGCAGCAGACCGCTGGTCACATCGCCCACACCCACCGGCTGACGGCTGCCAAAATCCACCAGCGGACGGCTGATGTGCCAGGCTTCATCTTTGGTCACCAGCAGCATCTCAAAGCGATCCGGGCTGATTCCGGCGCGGGCCAGATGTTTCACCAGCACGATTTCCGGCCCCATCGCAATCAGTTCACGGGACGCCGCAACGGCCTCCTCCACGCTGTTTACCGGATGTTCACAGAGGATCTCCAGTTCAATGAGGTTTGGGGCAATGATGTCGCTGGCCGGTAGAGCGTGACGCACATGAAACTCCGCCACGCCAGGCGCCACGATACAGCCTTTTTCCGGATGACCCATCACCGGATCGCAGAAGTATTTCGCCGCCGGGTTCGCCGCCTTCACCTGGCGAACAATACCGAGAATATGCTCGCCCTGCTCGGCTGACCCCAGATAACCGCTCAGCACGGCATCGCAGGTTTTGAGTTTGTCGATATCAGCGATGCCCTGAACAATCTCTGTGAGATGAGCGGGCGGCATCACGCAACCGGTCCATTTGCCGTATTGCGTATGGTTGGAAAACTGAACGGTATTTAATGGCCAGACATTGGCCCCGAGACGACGCATCGGAAATTCTGCGGCGCTGTTGCCAGCATGCCCAAAAACGACGTGGGACTGGATGGCGAGGATATTCTTCATTTTCTTACCACAACCCTGAAAAAATAAAGGGGCGTGGTTTCCCACGCCCCTGTGCTTTTATGATTATTTCCAGCAAACCAGACAGTAATTCTTTTTACCGCGACGCAGTAAGGTATAACGACCAAACAGGCGATCGCTGTCAGCGAAGACGTACTCTGCGTCAGACTGTTTTTCACCGTTGATGGTGATGGCGTTGGAGGCGATAGTTTTACGCGCCTGGCCGCGGGACGGCTGAAGCTCAGAGTCGACCAGGGCCTGCATCAGATCGGCGCCTTTGTCCATCTCCACCATCGGCACGCCATCCTGCGCCAGCTGTTCGAAGTCTGCTTCGCTCAGATCGCTCAGGTTGCCGTTAAACAGGCTGGCGGTAATGCGCTTGGCCGCCGCTAAGCCCTCTTCGCCGTGAACCAGCTTCGTGACCTCATCGGCCAGCACGTACTGGGCGCGTGGTGCTTTACCGCTGTTCTTGTCTTCTTCTTCAAGAGCATTGATCTCTTCAATGTCCATAAAGGTGAAGAACTTCAGGAAGCGATAAACGTCAGCATCTGCGGTGTTGATCCAGAACTGGTAGAACTTGTACGGGCTGGTCTTCTTCGGATCGAGCCATACCGCGCCGCCTTCAGTTTTACCGAACTTGGTGCCGTCGGCTTTGGTGATCAGCGGAACGGTCAGACCAAAGACCTGATTCTGGTGCAGACGACGGGTCAGATCGATACCGGAGGTAATGTTACCCCACTGATCGGAGCCGCCAATCTGCAGCGCAACGCCGTGCAGCTCGTTCAGACAGGCAAAATCATACCCCTGCAGCAGGTTGTAGGAGAACTCGGTAAAGGAGATGCCCTGATCGTCACGGTTCAGACGCTGCTTCACCGCTTCTTTGTTGATCATCTGGTTAACGGAGAAGTGCTTGCCGATATCACGCAGGAAGGTCAGCACGTTCATGCTGCCAAACCAGTCGTAGTTGTTCGCAGCGATCGCGGAGTTTTCACCACAGTCAAAGTCGAGGAATGGGGCGACCTGTTTGCGGATTTTCGCGACCCACTCCTCTACGGTATCCGCCGTATTCAGTTTACGCTCAGCGGCTTTGAAGCTTGGGTCGCCAATCAGACCCGTTGCGCCACCGACCAGAGCCACAGGCTTATGGCCAGCCAGCTGGAAGCGTTTCAGGCATAACAAAGGAACCAGATGCCCCAAATGCAAGCTGTCAGCGGTAGGATCGAAGCCGCAATAGAGCGCGATCGGGCCTTGCGCCAGTCGCTCTGCTAACGCTTCCTCGTCCGTCACCTGGGCTACCAGCCCCCGCTCTTGCAATTGTTTAATCAAGTTACTGCTTGCCATCAAATTCTCCATGTATAAAACGACTGCACCTTTGCCGGTACACGACTTTTCGCCAGACGCGAAAGGTACATAGAATAAAGCGCTGACCAACGTAGCGCCAGCGCTTAAGAGAACAAATTTCGGGGATTACGGTGCCAGCCGATCGATTTTCCACGCGCCGTTATCGCGCTGGTAGATAAACCTGTCGTGGAGGCGATGTTCACCGCCCTGCCAGAACTCCATCTGCTGAACAGAGACGCGGAAGCCGCCCCAGAAACTTGGCAGTGGCACTTCGCCCTGCTGGAATTTCTGTTTCAGCTCAAGGAACTTGCTCTCCAGCACGCCGCGGGCAGAGATGCGGCTTGACTGTTTAGAGACCCAGGCGCCAATCTGACTGTCGCGCGGACGGCTGTGGAAATACTTCACCACTTCAAGGGTAGAGAGACGCTCAACGGAACCGGTGACCATCACCTGGCGCTCCAGCATATGCCACGGGAAGAGCAAACTGATACGCGGGTTATTTTCCAGATGCTGCGCTTTACGGCTGCCGAGGTTGGTGTAGAACACCAGCCCTTTGTCGTCGTAATGCTTGAGCAGCACGATACGCTGGTAGGGTTGGCCATTTTCATCGACGGTGGCAACCACCATCGCGGTGGGATCGGCCAGTTGTGCTTCACAGGCCTGTTTCAGCCAGTGCTCAAACAGCACCAGCGGCTCGGCGGGGAGATCCTGGCGACGCAGGCCGCCTTTGGTGTATTCGCGCCTAAGGTGCGCAATTTTCTGCAATTCGTCGTTATCTGGCATGGCGTTAACTGACGTTGACAATGGGTGACGCTATTGTGCGCCGCCCCCTGCAAAATCTCAACGCTTCGGATTTTCGATCTGACAATTGTTCAGCACAATGCGATCGCGCTTGTAGACCGTTGCACTGTCGCCTTTCGACCAGAAGACATACACCCCGTCGCTGTAGCGGGTCCCGGAGGCGGACATGCCCTGTTTCAGCGTCAGCAGCTTATTGTCGTAGACGAAACTGACTTCCTGACGGGGATTGTTGAGCTTAACGGTAAGGGGCTTTTCGTCGCACTGATAGGCCAGCGTGTCGGTTTGCATGCGCTCGACGAACTGGTTGTAAACGCTACAGCTCGCCAGCAGAAAGGGAGTAAAAGCAAGAAGCAGTTTTTTCATGGGTAAATTCCGAAGACTTTCCTGGTCCCGGAGGGCGCGAAGGCCCTCCCGTTTTTTCGGCTATTCTCACCCACACCAGGCTTAAGTGAAATTCGGTTAACTCTGATTTTGCCGCGGATTCGCTGGAAAAACAGCACCTAACACGCTCGCTTCGCGCGCCCCGGTTACCGAGGGTAAGTTCCCCGGCAGGCCTGCCACCGTGCGCCACGCCAGCCAGGCAAAGGCCAGCGCCTCCATGTCATCGCCACTGATCCCGGCCTTGTCGGTGGTGGTCACCTCCGTGCCCGGCAGCAGACCGGCGAGACGGGTCATCACCAGTGGGTTACGGCTGCCACCGCCGCACACCAGTAGCCGCTCGCAGCCCCCGCTCAACAGCACCTGTTCCGACACGGAAACGGCGGTAAGCTCTGCCAGCGTGGCCTGTACATCCTCAGGCGCCAGGCCCGGGAAGTTCGCCAGCTGACGCTCAAGCCAGCCGTAGTTGAAGTATTCGCGTCCGGTGCTTTTCGGCGCCGGTGCGGCAAAATAGGGATCGCAGAGCATGCTTTGCAGCAGCGGGATAATGACTTTACCGCTGCAGGCCCACTGGGCGTCTTTATCGTAGGCTTTACCCGCCTGACGCCAGATCCAGGCGTCCATCAGCATATTTCCCGGCCCGGTGTCGAACCCGCGTACCGGCTGGCCTGGGATCAATAAAGAAAGATTGGCGATGCCGCCGATATTGAGCACCATGCGGCGCTCCGTCGGATGCGCCAGCAGGGCGTGGTGGAACGCGGGAACCAGCGGGGCGCCCTGCCCGCCGAGAGCCATGTCGCGGCGGCGGAAATCCCCCACCACCGTCACGCCGGTTTTGGCGACGATCTGGTTGTTATCGCCTATCTGCAAGGTATGCGGCGCGTCGCCGCCAGGCTCATGCCAGACCGTTTGCCCGTGACAACCGATCGCCACCACATCCTGAGGACGCAGATTCTCCTGATTCATCAGCGCCAGCACCGCATCGCCGAACAGGCGTCCGAGCTGCGTATCAAGCTGTCCCAGCTGCGACAGCGTCAGCTGTTGGCCCTGACAGATATTCAGGATCGCCTGTTTCGTCTCCTGGGGAATAGGCCAGCTAAGGCTTGCCTGCTGGGCAACCATATTCTCGTCTATTGCCGCCAGGACGACATCCACACCATCCAGACTGGTTCCTGACATTACGCCAATGTAGCGACCCGATTTCATCCGTTTTCCTTAATCCGTTTGGGCTGATAACTCACTCCACCATAAACCGATTATCAATGCTACGGCGGACTCATACTTTTTAACAATAGCTGTTGCTGGGCGTCATTCCAGGAATAATCCGTATCGCCTGCAGGGTGACATCGTCGCTTGTATAGCTATGGTTGAGTGAGAATCGAGTACCATTCTGATTGTGTTTGAGCAAATATAGGATTTATGGCACCCGATGCCATATAATTTAGCCATAACGGATGCTCAACGAGCGTTTTTGGTGAACAGGAGATTCAAATGATTTTACGTGTACTGGCCGTTTCGCTGGTTGGATTCACTCTGGCTGGCTGTGTTAATGACAACTCCCTTTCCGGGGATGTTTACAGTGCCTCTGAGGCGAAACAGGTTCAGAATGTCACTTACGGCACCATCGTGAACGCGCGCCCGGTACAGATTCAGGGTGGTGATGAGAACAACGTGATCGGCGCACTTGGCGGTGCGGTACTGGGTGGCTTCCTCGGTAACACCGTGGGTGGCGGCACAGGTCGCTCCCTGGCAACCGCGGCAGGTGCCGTAGCCGGTGGTGTTGCGGGTCAGGGCGTCCAGGGTGCGATGAACAAATCCCAGGGCGTTGAGTTAGAGATCCGCAAGGATGACGGCAGCACCATTATGGTGGTCCAGAAACAGGGCAACACCCGGTTTGCTGCTGGTCAACGTGTGGTACTGGCCAGCAACGGCAGCCAGGTCACCGTCTCCCCTCGTTAATAACCTTATGGGCGTGGTCATCTCACCACGCCCTATTCCATTAAGTATCATCCTCACAAATATATTCACCAAATACATTCACGTCGCTTATATTTAATTTTCATACTGCTTGTTCCTGCGCAAAGTATTCCACCTGTGCATATGAGACCATTCGCATAACCTTTTTCCTCTTTATTTAAAAAATATATGCTTGCGATAAATCATTATATTAAGAACAAGTATGTGCAGTTCTTTTTGGGCTGCTTTATTGTCATCGGGATTTTACACTCTCTCTTTTTTGGAGTGGTCGAAAAGACTGCATCATTTTCACCGCTTCTTTTTCCCATGCTCACCATATTTTTGTTAGTATTTCATCTGTTTATTGCCTGTTTCATGGTAATGAAATACTGGTGCGACAGAATGCGTTTATATCTGATGTGCTTTGCATTCGCCTTTATCGGCTCCGCTCTGTTGATGGTGGGCACGCTCTCCAGCTTCCCGGCGTGGCTGGATATCTATCGGTACAGTGTCATTAACTATAACGACGCCATGATTTACTTTACGTTCCGTCATCTGCTGATGGGCGTACTGTTTATCGTTGCGGCTGTGCTGTATGCAATCCGTAACCGGCCGCTGTCACGGATTTTCCATCTTTCTGTCATTACAGGCATGTTTATATTTACGGCCCTGATATTGATACTGGCCTGGCTCTACTCCAGCAATGTTGCGTTATTATCATTACATTTGGTCGACAACGAAACCCGACAATATCTGTTGCTGTGGAAACGGCCCATTAACATTACGCTCATCACGCTCTGGGTTATTGCATTAGCCGCGCTGCTGCGTACTACGCGGGTACGCAATCTGTTCTGGATTGGCGGTAATTTCTTATGCCTCTGTTATATCGCCACGCTAGCCATGTTGTTTTTGGGCGGACAGGCAGAAGATATCTCATGGTATCGCGCACGGTTATTTGAGGCTGTCGCCACGCTGCTGATTATGTTTGTCCTGCTGTGCGACGTATTTAATCTTTATCGTGAATCGCATCTGAAGTATCAACAGTCTTACCAGAATTCCATTCGCGATCCGCTGACACGGCTCTACAACCGCAGCTATTTTTATGATGCCCTGAACCACGCCCTTCGTACGGTAAAATCGACGGAGCCGGTCTCGGTTATCGTCAGCGATCTCGATCGTTTTAAGCGTATCAACGACTGCTACGGTCACCTGCAGGGGGATAAAGTGTTGCAGTTTGTCGCTCAACTGCTGAAGGATTCCGTCCGGCCACAGGACGTTGCGGCGCGCATCGGAGGAGAAGAGTTTGTCCTGCTGTTAACCCATACTCCCCCTGAAGCGGCGCGCCAGGTTGCGGAGCGGATACGCTTAAAACTGATCAGCTTCGATAAAGCCAGCTCTGACGGACAACTTCCCGAGCCCATCACCATCAGTATGGGCGTGTTTACCGCCACAGGGAAAATCAGCGCTGAAGAGTGCGTCGAACATGCAGACAAGGCGATGTACGAGGCGAAAGAGAGCGGGCGTAACCGGGTGGTCGTGTTCCAGTAAAGAAAAAGCCTTGCGTTCGCAAGGCTTTTTTAAAGGTTAGTCGCGGGACTGTAGCTCATTGATATTGTGCTCAAGCCGGGCTACCAGCGAGATCAGCAGTTCCAGTTCGGCGGGCGTGATCCCGGAGAGGATTTCACCGCGCGTTTTGCTGATCACCGCCTCCATCTCTGTGATGATGGGGGTGGCTTTCTCTGTGAGTTTAATCCGCTTGGCACGACGATCGCTGGCGCAGGTCTGGCGTGAGATCAGCCCCTTCTCTTCCAGTTGATCGAGCGTACGTACCAGTGATGGCTGTTCGATGCCAATCGCTTTTGCCAGTTGGATCTGTGACTGGTCGGGTGGCAGCTGATGGATGTTATGCAGCGTGACCCAATGCGTCTGTGTCAATTCCAGAGGTTTCAGGCGATGGTCAATCAGAGCACGCCAGATGCGTACTAACCTTGCCAGATCAGAACCTAGTGGCGATTCCAATTTCATCTCCTTATAATTAGCTTGCTAAGTTATTATACTGATTTTAGAATAGTGTGCAGCATTTATATTGCCAAAACAAATGCAATACTGCATACATCCTTGATGAGAGTCTGATTTACACTTTGTTGTGACGCCTCAGCGCGTTATGCGGCCGCGCTTTTTGGCCACTCCCCATTTGCAAAGGAACCGGCACGTGACGTTCACGCTTAACGCCTCGGGGTTACCGCTTCAGGATCTGATAGTAGGTGCCTCGGTTTACTTTCCCCCTCTGTTCAAAGCGGTGATGCTGGGTTTTATTCTCTGGCTTGTCACCCACCGCTTGCTGCGCGACTGGATCTATTCCGGTGAAATCTGGCACCCCATGCTGATGGATCTTTCGCTGTTCGTCCTTGCAGTTTGCCTGGGACTGGTTCTGCTCATTGTGTGGTGACTATACTTATGAAAACAATCAAATATTTTTCATCATTACTGGTTCTGGCCGTGGCGATCATCGCCGGATGGTGGCTATGGAATTATTATATGCACTCCCCCTGGACCCGGGATGGAAAGGTGCGCGCCGAACAGGTCAGCGTGACGCCCCAGGTCTCCGGCACCATTACCACCCTGCACGTTAAGGATAACCAGTTTGTCCATGCGGGAGAGGTGCTCTTCAGAATTGATGAAACCCCTTTCCATATTGCGGTGCTCAACGCCGAGGCGCAGCTGGCTAAAGCCCAGTCCGATCTGGCGAAAGCGAACAACGAAGCAAACCGACGTCGCCATCTGTCGCGAAACTATATTTCTGCTGAAGATCTGGATACCGCCAATATCAACGTCAAGGCGATGCAGGCCAACGTAGCGGTGGCTGAAGCCACGCTAAAACAGGCGCAGTGGCAATTGACTCAGACGGTGGTTAAAGCCCCGGTGGACGGCTGGGTCACCAATCTCTCTACCCGGGTGGGCGATTACGCCACCACCGGCCAGCCGGTTTTCGCCCTGGTCGACAGCCACTCCTTTTACGTAGTGGGCTATTTTGAAGAGACCAAGCTCCGGCATATCCGCGAAGGCGCACCGGCGCAGATCGTACTCTACAGCAGTTCGAAAAAGTTACAGGGTCACGTATCGAGTATTGGCCGGGCTATCTACGATCAGAGCGTGGAGACCGATTCTGGACTGGTGCCCGACGTGAAACCCAATATTCCCTGGGTGCGGCTGGCGCAGCGCATCCCGGTGCGCATCAGTTTTGACAAGCTGCCGTCTGACCTGACGCTGGTCTCCGGCACGACCTGCACCGTCTCTGTGGGAACTGCCCGGTGAACCTGCCCGCTTTCTCCTGGCGCAACCTGCCATGGATAAAGGCGACTCCGGCGCAGTGGCGCTATGCCCTGCGCAACGGGATTGCGATGTGCCTGGCCCTTACTGTCGCCTACTGTCTTAACCTCGACGAACCCTACTGGGCGATGACTTCAGCGGCGGTGGTCAGCTTCCCGACCGTTGGCGGGGTGATCAGTAAAAGTCTGGGCCGGGTGGCGGGCAGCCTGCTCGGTGCCACCGCAGCGCTGATTATTGCTGGTCATACGCTCAACGACCCGTGGCTGTTTCTGTTCAGCATGGCGGCCTGGCTGGCGCTTTGCACCTGGGCCTGCGCCCATTTCACCAATAACGTCGCCTATGCCTTCCAGCTGGCCGGATACACCGCGGCGATCATCGCCTTTCCGGTCATTGATATTCTCGACACCACCCAGCTGTGGGATATCGCCCAGGCCCGCGTCTGCGAGGTCATTATTGGCATCCTTAGCGGCGGGGTGATGATGATGATCCTGCCCAGCACCTCCGACGGCAAAGCCCTTATTACCGCGCTGAAAACCATGCACACCCGGTTGCTGGAGCACGCCAGCCTGCTGTGGCAGCCCGACAGTAACGATGCCATTCGCCTGGCCCACGAAAAGGTTATCGCCCAGATCCTGACCATGAACCTGCTGCGCATTCAGGCTTTCTGGAGCCACTACCGTTTTCGCCGCCAGAATGCCCTGCTCAATTATCTCCTCCACCAGCAGCTTCGGATGACCAGCGCCATCTCCAGTCTTCGCCGCATGCTGCTGAACTGGCCCAATCCGCCCGCCCACACCCGGGAGGTCATTGACCAACTGCTCGCCACCCTGGCCCGGCCTGACGCCGATTTTTATACCGTGGCGCGGATCCTTGCTCCGCTGAGACCAGGCAACGACGCGGATTACCGCCATCGTGCTTTCTGGCAGCGGCTACGCTATTTCTGCCGGCTTTATCTACAGAGCAGCCGCTGGATAAAAGCCGTTGAAACCGCGACGCCAATAACAGAGTTTATCGTTCCCCGCAGCCCGGCGCTGGCCCGGCATACCGATAATCTGGAAGCGCTGTGGAGCGGGTTTCGCACCTTCTGCGCTCTCAGTCTGGTGGGCGCCTGGACCATTACCGCCCAGTGGGAAGCCGGGGGAGCGGCCCTGACCCTTGCCGCGATCAGCAGCGTGCTCTATTCAGTGGCGGCCTCGCCCTTTAACTCACTCACCCTGCTGCTGCGCACCCTGATCCTGCTCTCGCTCTTCAGCTTTGTGGTCAAGTTTGGCCTGATGGTGCAGATCTCGGACCTCTGGCTGTTCCTGCTGTTTCTCTTCCCGCTGCTGACCACCATGCAGCTGCTGAAGCAGCAGATGCCCGCCCTCGCCGGTCTGTGGGGCCAGCTTATTGTCTTTATGGGTTCGTTTATTTCGGTGACCAACCCGCCGGTGTATGACTTTGCCGATTTCCTTAATGACAACCTGGCAAAAATTCTTGGCGTGGGGCTGACATGGCTGGCCTTTGCGGTGCTGCGTCCGGGATCGGATGCGCGTAAGAGCCGTCGTCACATTCGCGAATTGCGGCGCGGATTTGTCGATCAGCTGAGCCGCAGGCCGCGGCTCAGCGAGAATGGCTACGAATCGCTGGTCTATCACCATGTGAACCAGCTCAATAACAGTCAGGATGCGCTGGCGCGACGCTGGCTGCTACGTTGGGGAGTGGTGCTGCTGAACTGTAGCCACGTGGTCTGGCAGTTACGGGACTGGGAGACGCGCTCGGATCCGCTGGCCCGGGTGCGCGACGTCGCCGTCTCACTGCTGCGTGACATCATGAGCGAACGCGGCGTACAGCAGCGTCCCCTGGCCGCCACGCTGGATGAGCTTCAGCGTATCTGTGACACGCTGGCGCATCATCCGCAGCCCGCCGGACAGGAGCTTGCAGCCCTGATCTGGCGACTGCACTGCTCGCTATCCCAGCTGGAACAGGCACCCGCACCGGGCACCCTGAGCGATCAGATCACCCCGCAGGCGTAGCGCTCCCCGCCACCGCCCAGAGGTTTAGGGTGATCCGACATATTATCCCCGCCGACATGAATCATCAGCGCTTTGCCTTTCACCTCATCCAGCTTTTTGAGGCGCGGGGCAACGACCGGGTCGGTCGCTTTACCGTCATTATTGACCACCAGCGCTGGCAGATCGCCTAAGTGGCCCATCCCCTCCGGCCCTTCATGTTTGCCGGTGTTATGGGGATCGAGGTGTCCACCCGCGGCCTCAGCGGCGGACGGTTTGCCATCTTTCATGGCCGGTTCGCAGGAACCTTTAGCGTGGACGTGATAACCGTGTTCGCCCGGAGGGAGGGCTTTAAGATCCGGGGAAAACTCCAGGCCTTTATCGGTTTCAGTGATGGTGACTGTCCCGATGGACTGGCCGATCCCCTGAGAGGTAACGAGGTTCATCTTTACTTCTTCGCTGGCAGCCTGCGCACCTGCACAAACCACCAGCGTCAACGCTGCCAGAGTAAATCGCTTCATATGACCTCCTTGGTTATTTTTTGCCCCTTAAGTTTATACCAGGGGCAACGTTTTAACCGGAAAGTCAGACAAATAGAGAATTACGGCACGTCGTAACCCAGCGCAGCTTTGCGGATGCGGAACCACTGCTGGCGGGTCATGTTCAGCTGCTCTGCTGCCAGCGCCGAACGTACACGCTCAATTTTGCCGGAACCGATGATCGGCAGCGGCTGAGATGGCAGACGTAAAATCCATGCATAGACCACCTGCTCGATGGTTTCGGCATTCAGCTCCTGGGCCACCTTCGCCAGCTCATCGCGCAGCGGCTGGAAGGCATCATCATTAAACAGGCGACCGCCGCCGAGGCAGGACCAGGCCATCGGGCGAATACGCAGCTGCTGGAGCTGATCGAGGGTACCGTCCAGCAGCAGCGGCTGATAAACCGGCGAAATTTCAACCTGGTTAGTCGCCAGGGTGAACGGCAGACGCGACTGCAGCAGGGCAAACTGGGCTGGCGTAAAGTTAGAGACACCAAAATGGCGCACCTTGCCGCTCTGGTGCAGGGCGAGGAAGGCTTCGGCAACCTCATCGGCGTCCATCAGCGGATCGGGACGGTGGATCAGCAGCAGGTCAAGGCGATCGGTCGCCAGATTCGTGAGGGACTGTTCTGCACTACGAATAATGTGGTCGCGGTCGGTGATGTAGTGGCCGAGGGCATGCTCCGCTTTCGCCGTGGTGGCGATACCGCATTTGGTGACGATCTCCATACGCTCACGCAGCGCGGGAGAGAGCTTCATCGCCTCGCCGAAGGCCGCTTCACACTGATAGCCGCCATAAATATCGGCGTGATCGACAGTGGTGATCCCCAGATCCAGATGCTCTTCAATAAAACCGACCAGCTCCTGGGCGGACATGTTCCAGTCCATCAGACGCCAGTAGCCCATCACAAAACGAGAAAACTCCGGGCCCTGCGGGGCAAGGGTAATACGCTGAACCATAGCAATTTCCTTTAAAAAAAGTCTGGGGAGAGTATACGCGTTTGTGACGCTAAAAAAGTGAGGGCTGCTGAGGTTCTTCAGCTTCAGGGGGCTTGTTTGCGCGCAATTTGCGCAAAAGACGCTGACGGCACAGGCGCAGGATCTCCTGTTTCTGGGCATCGCTCATTGATTGCCAGTTAAAACGCTCTTCCCGGCTGCGCATACAGCCGCGACAAAACCCTCGCTCATCCGACTGGCAAATACCCCGGCACGGGCTCTGGACAGGAAAGAACTCCAGTTGTTCAGCCACACCCACCTCCCGAAACCCAAGATTCAGTAAAGTGAAGACCTTAAGCCGGGGTTACGCAAGAGGTCAACCACAGAATTGTGGCATTAAGGTTTCACTAATCTTCGCTCCCTATACTCGCTTCATCACTATTCTTGCTGGTTGACGATGATGCAGATGTTAAAAAAGTTACAGTGTAACGACACGCGATTTACGCTGGGCTGCGCGCTCCTGTTTACCCTGTTAAACGCCCTCTTTATTCACCGTAGCTGGCAGGTCATCGCCCCCGCCCGGCTGCATGATTTTGTCTTTGCCCTGACCGTGCCGCTGGTGCTTTTCTGCGGCTGGGTCATTGTCTTCAGCATTCTGAATATTCCACTTATCCGTAAACCGCTGCTGGTTTTGCTCACCCTGGGATGCGCGGCGGCGACCTGGTTCATGTTCACCTACGGCGCGGTGATTGACCAGAATATGATGGTTAACGTCTTCGAGACCAACTCACAGGAGGCCACGGCGCTTATCACCCCGCAGCTGGTGCTGTGGCTGGCGATCGCCGGGCTGGTGCCAGCCGCCGTGCTGGCGCTGATTCGTATTCGTCCGGGTAAGTGGTGGCAGACGCTGTTGATGCGCGTGGCGGCCATCCTCGCCAGCCTGGTGGTGATCCTTCTGGTGGCCGCGCTCTTTTACAAGGACTACGCCTCGCTGTTTCGCAATAACAAAGGCATCGTCAAAATGGTGACGCCAGCGAATTACGTCAGCGCCATCGTTAAGTACAGCAAGGCGCGCTGGTTTGCCGGCGACCAGACTCTCATCCACCTCGGGGAAGACGCGCGTAAAGGCCCGGTGCTGCTGGCGCAGCAGAAAAAAACCGTGCTGGTATTGGTGATTGGCGAGGCGTCCCGGGCTGAAAATTACTCCCTCAACGGTTACGGGCGTGACACTAACCCTGAGCTGGAAAAACAGGAGATGATCAACTTCCCGCAGGCCTCCTCCTGCGGCACGGAAACTGCCGTCTCCGTGCCGTGCATGTTCTCAGGAATGCCGCGCAAAAAGTATGATGCCGATCTGGCCCATCATCAGGAAGGGTTGCTGGATGTGCTGGCCCACGCCGGGGTAAACCTGCTGTGGCGGGATAACGATGGCGGCTGTAAAGGGGCCTGTAATCGCATCCCGCATACCGACATGACCCAGTGGAAGCTGGATCAGTTCTGTAAGGATAAATCCTGTATTGATGACGTTAACCTCTATCGTCTGAATGAGACCCTGGATGGGCTTAAACAGGATACGGTGCTGGTGATCCACCTGATGGGCAGCCACGGCCCGGCCTACTATCAGCGCTATCCGGAGCAGTACCGCAAATTTACGCCGACCTGTGACACCAACCAGATCCAGGACTGCGATCACCAGGCGCTGATGAACACCTACGACAATACCATCCTGTATACCGACAGCGTGGTGAGTAAAACTATCGACGCCCTGAAGGCGCGTCAGGCGACGATGAACACGGCGCTGGTTTATCTCTCCGATCACGGAGAATCGCTGGGGGAAAACGGTCTTTACCTGCACGGTACGCCGTACATGCTGGCACCTTCGCAGCAGACGCACATTCCGTTTATGTTCTGGCTCTCGCAGGACTATAAAAAGAACTTTGGCGTGGATGCGCAGTGCCTGCGTAACCACGCCGCGAAAGAGGCGGTGTCGCAGGATAATCTCTTCTCCACGGTGCTGGGGATGATGAACATTCGCACCTCCGTCTATCAGCCGCAGATGGATCTGCTTACTGCCTGTCGTCGAACGTAAGGCTTGCAATAGACCGATTGGTCTATTACATTGTCGACATGAATAAGCACACTGAACACGATACACGCGAACATCTCCTTGCGACCGGCGAGCGTCTTTGCATGCACCGCGGGTTCACCGGGATGGGTCTGAGCGAGCTGCTGAAAACCGCCGATGTGCCGAAGGGGTCGTTTTATCACTACTTCCGCTCAAAAGAGGCGTTTGGCGTGGCGCTGCTGGAGCGGCATTACGCGGATTACCATCAGCGTCTGGCCAGCCATTTCGCCAGCGGTCAGGGCAATTATCGCGATCGTGTTCTGGCTTATTATCAGGAGACGCTGGCCCAGTTCTGCGCCCAGGGCATTATCAGCGGCTGTCTGACGGTAAAACTCTCTGCTGAAGTGTGCGATCTCTCGGAAGATATGCGCACGGCAATGGATAAAGGGGCCACGGGTGTCATCACCCTGCTGGCGCAGGCGCTGGCGAAGGGTCGCGAAGAGAAATCCCTGGCCTTCGTCGGGGAACCGCTCACCCAGGCGCAGGTGCTCTACTCCCTGTGGCTGGGGGCCAATCTACAGGCCAAAATGTCCCGCAGCGCGCTGCCGCTTGAAAGCGCCCTGGATCATGTCAAAACCATTATTGCTACGCCTGGCAGTTAACAGGCGTTTTTATTTCGCAAATTACTAGACGACCGGTCTACTCAGGAGCCTTTATGTCAGCTGAAAAATTGTTTACCCCGCTTAAGGTGGGCGCGATCGAAGCACCAAACCGTGTCTTTATGGCGCCCCTCACCCGCCTGCGCAGCATTGAGCCGGGTGATATCCCGACGCCGCTGATGGGCGAATACTATCGCCAGCGCGTGAGCGCAGGACTGATCATCTCTGAAGCCACGCAAATTTCTGCTCAGGCGAAAGGTTATGCCGGCGCCCCTGGCCTGCATAGCCCGGAGCAGATCGCGGCGTGGAAGAAAATTACCGACGGCGTGCATGCTGAAGATGGCCGCATCGCGGTTCAGCTGTGGCACACTGGCCGTATCTCCCACAGCAGCATCCAGCCTGGCGGTCAGGCGCCGGTGTCTGCTTCTGCGATCAATGCGGGTACCCGCACCTCCCTGCGCGATGAGAATGGCAACGCCATCCGCGTTGACACCACCACGCCACGTGCGCTGGAGCTGGACGAGATCCCGGGGATCGTGAACGATTTCCGCCAGGCCGTCGCCAATGCTCGCGAAGCCGGTTTCGATCTGGTTGAACTGCACGGGGCCCACGGCTATCTGCTGCACCAGTTCCTGTCGCCTTCCTCTAACCAGCGTACTGACCAGTATGGCGGCAGCGTTGAGAATCGCGCCCGCCTGGTGCTGGAAGTGATTGATGCGGTTTCTGCAGAGTGGAGCGCGGATCGCATTGGTATTCGCGTTTCGCCAATCGGTTCTTTCCAGAACGTGGATAACGGCCCGAACGAAGAAGCCGACGCGCTGTATCTGATCGAAGAGCTGGCAAAACGCGGCATCGCTTATCTGCACATGTCCGAGCCAGACTGGGCTGGCGGCGAGCCATACACCGATGCCTTCCGTCAGAAAGTGCGCGACCGCTTCCCGGGCGTGATCATCGGTGCCGGGGCTTATACACCGGAGAAAGCCGAAGATCTGATTAACAAAGGGCTGATCGATGCCGTGGCCTTTGGCCGCGCCTATATCGCCAACCCGGACCTGGTGGCTCGTCTGCAGCGCAAAGCCGAGCTGAACCCGCAGCGTCCGGAGAGCTTCTACGGCGGCGGCGCGGAAGGTTACACCGATTACCCCTCTTTATAAGCCCTCGCATTGATAGCGGCGACACTTCGCCGCTATACTAAAACATCGTTTCTGTTCAAGATGATAAAAGCTAAGAGGATAATATGCGCCTACTTCACACCATGCTGCGCGTTGGCGATCTGCAACGTTCCATCGATTTCTACACCAACGTGCTGGGCATGACCCTGCTGCGCACCAGCGAAAACCCGGAATACAAATACTCCCTGGCCTTTGTCGGTTACGGCCCGGAGAGCGACGAAGCGGTTATCGAACTCACCTATAACTGGGGTGTGGATAGCTACGAGCTGGGCACAGCCTACGGCCATATCGCCCTGGAAGTGGATAACGCGGCAGAAGCCTGCGAGCGTATCCGCAGCAATGGCGGCAACGTGACCCGTGAAGCGGGTCCGGTTAAGGGCGGCACCACCGTGATCGCCTTCGTTGAAGATCCGGACGGTTATAAAATCGAACTGATCGAAGCCAAAGACGCCGGTCGCGGTCTGGGCAACTGATCCTGACGGGCGCGCCATGCGCCCGTTGTTTTACTGCATCTCGCCTCAAAATTTGCCATAATACGCACTGCTTTTTTCCCCTTGTAAGAGATCCAGATGTCCGATAACGCTCAACTTACCGGTCTGTGCGACCGTTTTCGTGGTTTTTATCCTGTCGTGATTGATGTCGAAACTGCTGGATTTAACGCCAAAACCGATGCGCTGTTGGAAATTGCCGCCATCACGTTGAAGATGGATGAACAGGGCAATTTGCTGCCGGATTCAACGCTGCATTTTCACGTTGAACCTTTTGAAGGAGCGAACCTGCAGCCTGAGGCGCTGGCATTTAATGGTATTGATCCGCATAACCCGCTGCGTGGGGCAGTGAGTGAATATGACGCGCTGCATGCCATCTTTAAAATGGTGCGCAAGGGCATGAAAGAGCAGAACTGTAATCGCGCAATCATGGTGGCGCACAATGCCACCTTCGATCACAGCTTTATGATGGCTGCCGCCGAGCGCGCGTCGCTGAAACGTAATCCGTTTCACCCGTTTGTGACCTTCGATACCGCGGCCTTAAGCGGGCTGGCGCTGGGGCAAACCGTGCTGTCGAAAGCCTGTATTACCGCCGGTATCGATTTTGACGGCACACAGGCGCACTCCGCCCTGTACGATACCGAACGCACGGCGGTACTGTTTTGCGAAATCGTTAACCGCTGGAAGCGTCTCGGCGGCTGGCCGCTGCCAGATGTTGGCAACAACGCATAAAAAAAGCGACCGGAAGGTCGCTTTTTTATTTACCGTGCGCAAAATTACTCGGCGCCTGGCTCTTCAGATTTGTACTTCGCAGCCGTCTCTTTAATCAGCTGCTGCAGTTCGCCGCGCTGATACATCTCAATCAGGATGTCGCAACCGCCAACCAGTTCACCGTCAACCCACAGCTGCGGGAAGGTCGGCCAGTTAGCGTATTTTGGCAGCTCAGCGCGGATATCCGGGTTCTGCAGAATATCAACGTAAGCAAAACGTTCGCCACAGGCAGAGAGCGCCTGCACCGCCTGAGCGGAGAAACCACAGCTAGGCAGTTTCGGAGAACCTTTCATGTACAGCAGGATCGGGTTTTCAGCAATCTGCTGCTGAATTTTTTCAATAGTAGTGCTCATGTCTTGCTTCCTTTTACTTCTGTTACGGCAATAGTCTGACATTGTAGCGTTTCAGGCCGACTACGGAAAATAACATTTTCGTCACGTATATGATTTTACCGCGCGTGGCGTAAAGTTGCATTGTAAAACTACCTTATCCCGTTCCCCCCTGCGTCTTTGCTCAGCGAATGTACAAATCAACCGGTTGAAATTCCGATTTTTTGCACTTGCTAACGAAACGCAGTTTTAGATGCAAAAAGTTTATTAACGCAGGGGCTTTTTATAGATTAGAATCGACAAGTTTTGTAAATCAGACGCAGGATAATTTATATCCAGCTATTACCAGGGGAATGCCCAGTGGCGCGAATAAATAAATTCTCGATCACGCTCTGTGCTTTGCTGTTTTCATCTCTCACCTTCACGCCGGTGGCAAATGCCTCAGAGCAGGCGCGGCCTTCTGCCGCCCACAAAACGCATCTGGCGAAAGCCACCGAACCGAAGAAAAAAAGCAGCACCGGCAAAACCACGAAAAAAGAGAGCACCAGCAAAAAAAGCACCGCCAGTAAAAAGAGCAGCAAAAAAAGCAGCCTCGCTAAAACACAGCCAGCCACCTCCAGTAAGAAAAGCAAAAATTCCTCCCGCAGCGCGCCCCGTACAACTCAAACCGCTTCCCGCGTTGTGACAGAAAAATGTACATCCCGTAAAGGACGTAAAGCGCAGTGCGTGAAAACCAGCAAGACCACGACCCTTGCTGAAGCGCACAAAGTCCGGGTGCAAAAAGCGCAGAAAACGGCGTTAAATAAACTGATGGGCCAGATTGGTAAACCGTATCGCTGGGGCGGCAGCTCACCGCGTACCGGTTTCGACTGCAGTGGTCTGGTCTATTACGCCTATAAAGATCTGGTGAAGTTCCGCATCCCGCGCACCGCCAACGAAATGTACCATCTGCGTGACGCCTCCCCGGTGGATCGCGGTGAGCTCGAAAGCGGCGATCTGGTGTTCTTCCGCACCCAGGGTCGCGGTACCGCCGATCACGTTGGTGTCTACGTTGGCAACGGCAAATTTATTCAGTCGCCGCGTACCGGCCAGGATATTCAGATCACCTCCCTGAGCGAAGACTACTGGCAGCGCCATTACGTTGGCGCTCGCCGCGTGATGAAGCCCAGCACGCTGCGTTAACCCCCTGCCCCGCGGGTAAGCCTGCGGGGTAAGTTCCTCTTTTGTAGGGTCTTTCAATTTGCTACTCTATCCTTACATTCAATATGGTTATTGGATGGTTCACTATAATAAGGAGAGAAGCAATGTCGTTTGAATTACCTGCATTACCGTATGCAAAAGACGCCCTGGCCCCGCATATTTCTGCGGAAACCCTGGAGTACCACTACGGCAAACACCACCAGACCTATGTCACCAACCTGAATAACCTGATCGCCGGCACCCCATTTGAAGGGAAAACCCTGGAAGAGATCGTGCGTAGTTCTGAGGGCGGCATCTTCAATAACGCCGCCCAGGTGTGGAACCACACCTTCTACTGGCACTGCCTGGCGCCTCAGGCCGGTGGCGAACCGACGGGTGATCTGGCTGACGCCATCACCGCCACCTTTGGCAGCTTTGCGGAATTTAAAGCGAAGTTTACCGACGCCGCGGTGAAAAACTTTGGCGCGGGCTGGACCTGGCTGGTGAAAGAGGCGGACGGGAAACTGGCCATCGTTTCCACGTCCAATGCGGGCACGCCGTTGACCAGCAACGCTACCCCGCTGTTAACGGTGGATGTATGGGAACACGCTTACTACATCGATTACCGTAATGCGCGCCCGAACTACCTTGAGCACTTCTGGGCGCTGGTAAACTGGGAATTTGTTGCGAAGAACTTCGCGGCATAACGAAAAACGCAGAAGGCCGGGCCTTCTGCGTTTTGGTGTTATTCGGCGGCGCAAACCGGTTCAGGTTGTTTTCTGTCGGCCATTAGCACCAGCAGAAGCCCCAGCGCGGCAATGATGGCCCCCATCACCGGAACAAAGCTGTACCCCAGCCCGCCGGAGATCACCGCACCACCTGCCGCCGCACCCAGCGCATTCCCCAGGTTAAACGCCCCGATATTGACGGAGGAGGATAACCCTGGCGCATCGCTTGCCACGCGCATCACGCGCATTTGCAGCGGCGGTACCACCGCAAAGGTCGCCATCCCCCATACCACCATCGCGAACGCCGCCCCTACTTCATTACGTGCCAGCCACGGGATCGCCAACATAATCGCGATCAGCAGCAGTAAAAAGCCTTTCAGGGTGCCGCTTACGGAGCGGTCCGCCAGCTTACCGCCCAGGAAGTTGCCGAGCGAGAAACCGACGCCAATCAGCACCAGCATCGCGGTAACAAAAGCAGGTGTCGCCTGGTTAATGTCATGCAGAACGGGCGCAATGTAGGTATAGAGGGTGAACATCGCTCCGGCGCCCAGCACCGTGGTCAGCAAGGCGGAAAGCACCTGCGGGCGCATCAGCACCGCCAGCTCCTTGCGCACCTCCGGTTTTTCGCCCGCGCCGCCCGCTGGGAGGGAGAAGAAGAGCGCGACCATCGAGACCACGCCCAGAAGCGCCGTCGCCAGGAAGGACATCCGCCAGCCGATAGCTTCGCCCATCCACGTTGCGGCAGGTACGCCGCCAATATTGGCGATGGTGAGCCCCATAAACATGGTTGCTACGGCGCTGGCCTGTTTATGCTTCGGCACCACGCTTGCGGCGACCACCGACCCGAGGCCAAAGAAGGCGCCGTGATTAAGGCTGGTCAAAATACGCGACAGCAACAGGGTGGTGTAATCCGGGGAGAGCGCCGACAGCACGCTACCGACGGTAAAGATCGCCATCAGGAAGATCAGCGCATTTCGACGGCCGCGATGGGAAAGCAGCAAGGTCATCAGCGGCGCCCCTACCATTACGCCGATAGCGTAGGCGCTGATTAACATGCCCGCAGCGGGAATAGAGACATCCACACCCCGGGCGATAACCGGTAGCAGTCCCATTGGAGAAAACTCGGTGGTGCCAATGCCAAATGCGCCAATGGCCAGGGCCAGCAGCGGAAAATTGATTTTCATACTTCAACTCCGGATACCGTGTCGTCAGGCGACACAGAACAATGAAGGCGAAAGCATGACATCAATCACAAAAAATGAGAAGTTAACAATTTGGCAAAAGATTTTTGCAAGAAGCGTAACAATGAGAGTAAGGAGACGAGGGAGCGTTAACTCCCTCGCAAATATCAGTGCAGCGCAGCCGTCAGTCCGCTGGCAACGATCAGACCCAGAACAATAACGGTGGTAATCAGCGAAAACTTAAGATCGGTACTCATCAATTTTTCTCCTTTTAATCACCCTACGAAGAGTGAGCTTGCTCATTTTTGCACAGTTCAGGGTAAAAATCTTGCTGGATTTAGAATGATATCGATTTTTACTCTTCCCCTTTTGGTAAAGATCAGCCAAAATTCCACGCTAAATTTATTAGCGTACCGGCCATTGACCCCCTCCTGACGTCCTGTGTCGTTTTCCCGGCGTACCGCAATTCAAATTGCGCAATTAGGGCGAGTGAAGGCAAACGTTTACCTATTGGTTTTTCAGGAGCTTAAGATATGGTCTGGAGTGACATCTGATGGCAACAATTAAAGACGTAGCGAAACGCGCAAACGTTTCCACTACAACCGTATCACATGTTATTAACAAAACCCGCTTTGTGGCGGAAGAGACGCGTAACAACGTCTGGGCAGCGATCAAAGAGCTGCACTATTCTCCGAGCGCCGTCGCCCGTAGTCTGAAGGTGAACCACACCAAATCGATCGGCCTGCTGGCGACCAGCAGCGAAGCCCCCTACTTCGCAGAAATTATTGAAGCGGTAGAGAAAAACTGCTTCCAGAAAGGTTACACCCTGATCCTCGGCAACGCCTGGAACAGCCTGGAGAAGCAGCGGGCCTATCTGTCGATGATGGCGCAAAAGCGCGTCGACGGCCTGCTGGTGATGTGCTCGGAATATCCGGAGCCGCTGCTTAAGATGCTGGAAGAGTATCGCAACATCCCGATGGTGGTGATGGACTGGGGCGAAGCGAAAGCCGACTTCACCGACTCGGTCATTGATAACGCCTTTGAAGGTGGCTACATGGCCGGACGTTATCTGATCGAACGCGGTCATCGCGATATCGGCGTCATCCCGGGCGCGCTGGAGCGCAACACCGGCGCCGGTCGTCTGGCCGGTTTTATGAAAGCGATGGAAGAGGCCTTAATCACGGTGCCGGAAAACTGGATCGTCCAGGGCGACTTTGAGCCGGAGTCCGGCTATCGCGCCATGCAGCAGATCCTCTCCCAGACGCCGCGTCCAACCGCTATTTTCTGCGGCGGCGATGTGATGGCGATGGGTGCCCTCTGTGCCGCTGATGAGATGGGGCTGCGCGTGCCGCAGGACGTTTCGCTGATCGGGTATGATAACGTGCGCAACGCCCGTTTCTTCACCCCGGCGCTGACCACCATCCACCAGCCAAAAGATTCGCTGGGCGAGACCGCCTTCAACATGCTGCTCGACCGTATCGTCAACAAACGTGAAGAGTCGCAGTCTATTGAAGTGCATCCGCGTTTGATCGAACGCCGCTCCGTCGCCGATGGCCCGTTCCGCGATTACCGCCGTTGATCCGCTCAGGGAGCCAGTACCTCTGGCTCCCGCAGCCACTCCCTGTTCATCGTTTCACTGTCCCCCAGATAATCCAGCAGCCACGCCAGCGCCGGTGACATGTCGTTTTGTTGCCAGGTGAGGCAGCAGGCCGCATCCGGGAAGGGGTTTTCCAGCGTCAGCTCCACCCATTTACCACTGTCTATCCAGGGCCGGGCAAAATGGACCGGCACCATCCCCACGCACAGACCAGCCGACAGACAGGTCGCAGAGGATTCCCAGTCCGGGGTGACGATCCGCCGTTGGTTGTCCAGCAGCCAGGTGATCCGTTTCGGCAGCGAGCGGGAGGTATCTTCTCGCACCAGCGACGGCCAGTTGCGCAGAGTGTCATCGCTGAGCGGGCCGGGAAGCGCGGCCAGCGGATGATGGCTGGCCACCACGCAGACCCAGCTTAGCGTGCCCATATCGCGAAACGCGTAGCGTCCCCCCACCGGTATCGCCTGGGTCGCGCCGATCGCCATCTCCACCCTGCCGTCCGCCAGCGCATCCCAGACACCGTTAAAGACCTCCTGGGAGACCCGCAGCTCAACGTCAGCGAAGTGGCGATAAAAGTCGACGATCATCTGACGGGTGCGCTCGGGACGAACGATGTTATCCACCGCAATGGAGATATGCCCGCGCCAGCCGTTGGCGATCTGCTGACACTGTTCGCGGGTGATCTGCATTTTTTTGATAACAGAGCGCCCCTCCTTCAGAAACCACAGCCCGGCAGGTGTCAGCTCCACATCACGGTGACGCCGTTCAAACAGTGGCACCGCCAGCCACTCCTCAAGCTGACGCACCGTATAGCTGATGGCTGACGGGACACGATGTAGCTCCTGCGCCGCACCGCTGAAGCTGCCGTTACGCGCAACGGCATCCACCACTTCAAGGGAATATTCTGACCACATTTTCTGCCTGCAAAAAATTTGAATGCAACCGCCAAATATTAGCGTTTCACAAGCGGGATTGCACTGCCTACACTCAGCGGCTACCTAAACCTGCATCCATAAGGACAATAAAACAATGCAACCCGGGAAAGGATTTTTAGTCTGGCTCGGCGGCCTGAGCGTGCTGGGCTTTCTCGCCACCGATATGTATCTGCCTGCGTTCGCCATCATGCAGGCGGATCTGCAAACCCCGGCTGCCGCCATCAGCGCCAGCCTGAGCCTCTTCCTGGCCGGTTTTGCCTTCGCGCAGCTGCTCTGGGGACCGATGTCTGATCGCTTCGGACGCAAGCCGGTGCTGCTGGCTGGCTTAGCCATCTTTGCATTCGGTTGCCTCGGCATGCTGTGGGTACGCGACGCCACCTGGCTGCTGGTGCTACGCTTCATCCAGGCGGTGGGCGTCTGCGCCGCGGCAGTGACATGGCAGGCGCTGGTGACCGATTACTACCCGGCATCGCGAACCAACCGCATTTTCGCCACCATCATGCCGCTGGTTGGCTTGTCGCCGGCGCTGGCACCGCTGCTCGGCAGCTGGATCCTCGCCCATTTCAGCTGGCAGGCCATTTTTGCGGTGCTGTTTGCCATTACCCTGGTGCTGATGCTCCCGGCCTTTTTCCTGAAGCCAGTGACGGTAAAAGAGGCGCAGCCAACCTCCCGCGTGACCTTCTTTACCCTGCTTCGCTCCCGCATCTACCACGGTAACGTGCTGATCTACGCCGCCTGTTCCGCCAGCTTCTTCGCCTGGCTGACCGGCTCGCCGTTTATCCTCAACGATATGGGCTACAGCCCGGCGGTAATTGGCCTGAGCTATGTGCCGCAAACCATCGCCTTCCTGATTGGGGGGTACGGCTGCCGCGCCGCGCTGCAAAAATGGCAGGGTCACCAAATGCTGCCGTGGCTGCTGGGCCTGTTTGCCGTCAGCGTGATCGGCACCTGGGCGGTCGGGTTTATTCCGGGCGTCAGCCTGGCGGCGCTGCTGGCCCCCTTCTGCCTGATGGCAGTGGCGAACGGTGCCATCTACCCTATCGTGGTAGCGCAGGCGCTGCGTCCCTTCCCGCAGGCGACCGGCAGCGCTGCGGCGCTGCAGAACACCCTGCAACTGGGACTCTGCTTCCTCGCCAGCCTGCTGGTCTCCTGGCTGATTGCTACCCCGTTGCTCACCACCACCAGCGTAATGGTCGCAACCGTCGTGCTGGCTGCGCTTGGCTATCGGATGCAGTATCTCCCTGCGGGCCAGCAGGATGAGCGCCCGCAGGCCGAATCTTCCCACGCCTGACAGAATAGTTAATTAGCGCGCTAACAATATCTTGTTGAATCACCATGATATCAGTCCTATACTGACTGAAGCGTTCTGATAAATACTACAAATATTAAGTGTTAACGGGAGCCGGAGTGCTCCCGTTTTACCATGGATGGCCTTTCGGCAAGGGTCCTCTCCCTTCCTCTGTTCTACGTCGGATATTAGCCTCACGGGTCACACCGTGAAATTTCTCACTCTCCATAAAGAGCGTCTACGCTGTTTATGGGTTCTGATCACATCAGGTGATGGAGAAGCTATGAGTTCATCGTGTATAGAAGAAGTCAGCATCCGGAATGATGACTGGTTCCGGATAGTCAATGAATTGCTGAGCCGCGCGGGTATCACCATCAACGGCCCGGCATCCTCCGATCTACAAATTAAACACCCCGATTTTTTTAAACGCGTCCTGAAGCAGGGCTCGCTGGGTCTCGGCGAGAGCTACATGGACGGCTGGTGGGAGTGCGAACGGCTGGACATCTTTTTCCACAAGGTGTTGCGCGCGGGTCTGGAATCACAGCTGCCCAGCCACCTGAAGGATACCCTTCGCATTGCCACTGCCCGTCTGTTCAACCTGCAAAGTAAAAAGCGCGCCTGGATTGTCGGCAAAGAGCACTACGATCTTGGCAACGACCTGTTCAGCCGCATGCTCGATCCGGCGATGCAGTACTCCTGCGGTTACTGGAAAGAGGCCACCACGCTTGAGCAGGCGCAGCAGGATAAACTGCGCCTCATCTGCGAAAAACTGCAGCTACAGCCCGGTATGCGAGTACTGGATATCGGCTGCGGCTGGGGTGGTCTGGCAGAGTTTATGGCGCAGCACTATGGTGTCAGCGTAGTCGGCGTGACCATTTCAGCGGAACAGCAACGCATGGCGCAGGCGCGTTGCGCCGGGCTGGATGTGACTATCCTGTTGCAGGATTACCGCGATCTGAACGATCAGTTCGACCGCATTGTCTCGGTGGGGATGTTTGAGCACGTGGGGCCGAAAAACTACAACACCTATTTTGAGGTGGTGGATCGTAACCTGAAGCCGGATGGCCTGTTCCTGCTGCATACCATTGGTTCGAGAAAAACCGACCATCGCGTCGATCCCTGGATAGACAAGTACATCTTTCCGAATGGCTGTTTACCCTCAGTTCGCCAGATTGCCAACGCCAGCGAAGCCCATTTTGTGATGGAGGACTGGCATAATTTTGGCGCTGATTACGATACCACGCTGATGGCCTGGCATGAGCGCTTCATTGCCAGCTGGCCGGAGATCGCCGACAACTATTCTGAACGATTTAAACGGATGTTCAGCTACTATCTGAATGCCTGTGCCGGTGCGTTTCGCGCCCGTGATATTCAGCTGTGGCAGGTGGTATTCAGCCGCGGTGTGGAGCACGGTCTGCGGGTGGCCCGCTAAAAAAGACCCCGGCTTGCCGGGGTCTTTTTTATCACGCGTCGTTGAGCGTCTGCTGGATAGCCGCCGCCTCTTTGGCCGCCAGTACGCGCTCCACGGTATCGACCACCGCCTGGGTTTGCGGATCGATTTCGATATTCACTTTGTGACCCAGCTTTTTGCTGCCGAGGGTGGTGCGCTGCAGCGTCTCCGGGATCAGGTGGACGCAGAATCGGGTAGGCGTTACTTCACCAACGGTCAGACTGATGCCATCCACGCCAATAAAACCTTTATAGAGGATGTACTTCATCAATGACGGATCCTGCACCTTGAACCAGATTTGACGATTATTTTCTGAGGTGAGGATTTTGGCGATTTCCGCGGTGGTCATAATATGGCCTGACATTAAATGCCCGCCAATTTCGTCGCTGAATTTCGCGGCGCGCTCCACGTTAACAATATCGCCCTCAACCAGGTCGCCCAAATTGGTAATGCGCAGCGTCTCTTTCATTAAATCGAAGCTGATGAGATTACCGTTAATTTCGGTCACCGTCAGGCAACAACCGTTGTGTGCAACCGATGCCCCGGTCTCCAGCCCATCAAGCATCTCATCCGGCAGGGCGACGACATGGGTGCGGAAGTTGGGTTTTTCATCAATGGACACCAGTTTTGCGGTGCCCTGCACAATACCAGTAAACATGCTTACGACTCCTGTTTGTTCCTTCGGTGTTAACACCGTTTAATCTCACCACAATAACAGTTGAAAATAGAGGTTGCCAGTACCCACCTTTTCTGGCGATTTTTTCACTAGATAATTAGCTTATCCCCGCTACAATAGCTGGAATTCCCCGCATCTTCTTCTTGCTGTTTTTCGCAGCGGCTTTTTTTGCATTCAAATAACAACAAAACCAAAGGTGTTCACGTGCAGAAGTACATGAGTGAAGCGCGTCAGTTATTAGCTCTGGCAATCCCGGTGATACTCGCGCAAATCGCCCAGACCTCAATGGGGTTCGTCGATACGGTTATGGCCGGTGGTTACAGCGCCACCGATATGGCCGCGGTAGCCATCGGTACCTCTATCTGGCTACCGGCTATTCTCTTCGGCCACGGCCTGCTGCTGGCCTTGACGCCAGTGATTGCCCAGCTGAACGGCTCCGGGCGGCGGGATCGCATCGCCCATCAGATCCGTCAGGGCTTCTGGCTGGCCGGTCTGGTCTCGATGTTGATCATGCTGGTGCTATGGAACGCGGGCTATATTATTCACGCCATGCGCAATATTGACCCGGCCCTGGCGGATAAAGCCGTCGGCTATTTACGCGCCCTTCTCTGGGGGACGCCGGGTTATTTATTCTTCCAGGTGATGCGTAATCAGTGCGAAGGTCTGGCGAAGACCAAACCGGGCATGGTGATGGGCTTTATCGGCCTGCTGGTCAATATTCCGGTGAACTACATCTTTATTTACGGTCATTTCGGCATGCCTGAACTGGGCGGCATCGGCTGCGGCGTTGCCACGGCGGCAGTCTACTGGGTGATGTTCTTCGGCATGCTCTCTTATGTGAAGCGTGCCCGCTCCATGCGTGATATCCGTAACAAAGCGGGTTTCAGCCAGCCGGACATGGAGGTGGTCAAACGTCTGGTGCAGCTGGGCCTGCCTATCGCGCTGGCGCTCTTCTTCGAGGTGACGCTGTTCGCGGTGGTCGCGCTGCTCGTCTCCCCGCTGGGGATTGTGGATGTGGCCGGGCACCAGATCGCCCTTAACTTCAGCTCGCTGATGTTTGTTCTGCCGCTGTCGCTTGCTGCCGCGGTGACCATTCGCGTCGGTTATCGCCTCGGTCAGGGCTCCACGCTGGATGCGCAAATCGCAGCCCGGACCGGCATTGGCGTAGGCATGTGCATGGCCGTCTGCACCGCGCTGTTCACCGTCACGCTGCGCGAGCAGATTGCCCTGCTCTATAACGACAACCCGGAAGTGGTGCTGCTGGCCTCCCATCTGATGCTGCTCGCGGCCGTGTACCAGCTCTCCGATTCAATCCAGGTGATCGGCAGCGGCGTGCTGCGAGGTTATAAAGATACGCGGTCGATCTTCTTTATCACCTTTATCGCCTACTGGGTGCTGGGTCTGCCGAGCGGGTATATTCTGGCGCTCACCGATCTGGTGGTGGATCGTATGGGCCCGGCCGGTTTCTGGATGGGCTTTATCATCGGTCTGACCTCCGCCGCCGTTATGATGATGCTGCGCATGCGTTTTTTACAGCGCCAGCCATCCAGCGTGATTTTGCAACGCGCTGCACGTTAATCACCCGCCAGCCGCCTGCGGGCGGCTACTTTCTCTTCATTTTGCGCGGGAATAGAGCAATCGCGTGAAATCTGAAAGAAAATTGCGGTTTGCCTCTTGCCTCATGCGACCACTGCCGCTAATATCCGTCCCCGTTGTGACACACAACAATGCGTTCATAGCTCAGTTGGTTAGAGCACCACCTTGACATGGTGGGGGTCGTTGGTTCGAGTCCAATTGAACGCACCATTCTGCGTCCGTAGCTCAGTTGGTTAGAGCACCACCTTGACATGGTGGGGGTCGGTGGTTCGAGTCCACTCGGACGCACCATTTCAGTTCTGAAATGGTGCAATCCCTCTTCTTCTCTGATTTATCACTTTCGCTTCGTTTCTGAGTTGCTCATCACCCGTTTTCTACCACACTTAACCTGCATAGCATTTTTCCCATGGATTCGGTAAAAAAAACAGCAGGTAAACACAATGAAAAAGATTGCCATTGTCGGAGCAGGTCCCACAGGGATCTATACCCTCTTTTCTCTTCTGAAACTGAATACACCGCTTTCCGTTACCGTTTATGAACAGGCTGAAGAGGCCGGCGTCGGGATGCCCTATAGCGATGAAGATAACTCGCGCATGATGCTGGCCAATATCGCCAGCATTGAGATCCCGCCCCTCTTCTCGACCTACCTTGCGTGGCTGCGTACCCAGAGCGAGGCGCATCTTGCGCGCTACGGCGTGCAGAAATCCACCCTGCACGACCGACAGTTCCTGCCGCGTATTCTGCTGGGCCAGTATTTCCGTGACCAGTTCCAGACGCTCATCGCGCATGCACGAAAACAGGGCTTCGAGATCACCGTCCAGGAGTCCTGTCAGGTGAGCGATCTGCTGGCCAGCGCCGAGGGGGTGAGCATCTGGACCGACGGTAAACTCACTCCTGACCAGTTCGAGCTGGCCGTTATCGCCACCGGCCACGTCTGGCCGGACGAAGATACCTCCCCACGCGACTTCTTCCCGAGCCCCTGGTCCGGGCTGATGGAGGCCAGTATCGGGGCGGGCAAGGTGGGCATTTTAGGTACCTCCCTGAGCGGGCTGGACGCGGCAATGGCCGTTGCCGTACAGCATGGCAAATTCATTGAGACCGATGACGAGCAGATCCACTACCGGCTCGATGAGAAGAGCGAGGCGCTGAAGATTGTGCTGATGTCCCGCTCTGGCATCCTGCCCGAAGCCGATTTCTACTGTCCTATCCCCTACGAGCCGTTAAGCGTGGTTACGGAAACGGCTATCGAGGCGGCGATCCAGCAGGGCTCCACCGGCCTGCTCGACCGGGTGTTCAGGCTGATGGTTGAAGAGCTGACGCAGGCCGACCCGCAGTGGAGCAAGGCGATCGCCCTGGACACCCTCACCGCCGACAGCATCCGCGACGCCTGGTTTGCCGACCGCCAGAAGCATGGCCCGTTCCGCTGGGCGGTCTCTAATCTGGATGAAGTGGAGCGCAACAAGCGGGACCGCCGCACGTTGCCGTGGCGCTACACTGTGTTGCGGCTGCATGAGGCCGTGGAGAAGATTGTGCCCTACCTGGATGAGACCGACAGAGAACGTTTCAAAACGGGGCTGGCGCGGGTGTTTATCGACAATTATGCGGCGATCCCCTCACGGTCGGTGCGCCGACTGCTGGCCCTGCGCGAGGCGGGCATCATCAGCATTGAGGCGCTGGGCAATGAGTATGAACTGGCCGCAGAAGGGAACCGGACGGTCATTCACGCCGAGGGTAAACGCTGGATCTTTGATACCTTTATCGATGCCCGCGGGCAAAAAGCGCTGAAAAGCAAAGACCTGCCGTTCCCTTCCCTGCGCGAACAGCTTGTCTCTGCGGGAGAAGATATCCCCGACGTCGGCGACGATTACACCCTGCTGGCACCGGAGTACCTGCGCGGGCGCATCGCCTTCGGCGCCCTGCCCTATCTGATGCACGATCGTCCCTTTGTTCAGGGGCTGGTGGCCTGCGCGGAGATCGGCGAAGCGATGGCGAAAGCCGCCGTTCAGCCCGCCTCCCGCGTGCGCAGGCGGTTGCCGTTTATGGCGGAGTAAAGGCGGTTTCGCAGGCGGCGGCCAACGCCAGCAGCGGAGATTCATCGGCTGCGGGAGAGAGAATTTCCAGCCCCACGGGAAAGCCGCTGCGCGTTCTGCCGCAAGGAAGCGTGATCGCGGCGAAACCGCTGATGGCCGCCAGCTCAGGCGCACATCCGGGCGGCATCTTCTCCAGGCTGTTAGGTATACGGCATACCGTTGGGTAAAGGTAAGCGTCGACTCCCGCCTGCTCAGCTACCTGACCAAGAGTGTGGCGCAGCCGACGCCGCAGCTCTCTTTCGGCGCGCCACGCCGGGGTTTTTAGTTTGTCGCTGGCGAGCATCCGGGTCAGCAGCGGCAAAAACTCCGGTAAAAATTGCCCGGATGCCACAATCGCATGCAGATCCGTCGGGGCACCTGGCTGCCGCTTTAACCAGGCATCGAAACCCACGCGAAATTCGAACAGGCTCAGGCAGGTTGCTCCCTCCACGTCGCGCAGTATCGGCAGGTCGATTTCCGTAAGCGTTGCGCCGTGACGCGCAAGCTGCGCGAGGGCGGCATGCCATACCTCTCTCTGGTGCGAATCGCTCCCTTCCAGGGTGCGGATCACTCCAAAACGCACCCCTTTCAGCGAAACGGGTTCAAGGGGCCGTGGCGTCTGGCCGTGAATAATCCAGTGCAGCAGGGCCGCATCCTGCACGCTATGTACCATCGGCCCCACCGTGTCTTTACTGAGAGAGAGCGGCGCGATGCCCTCCATCTGCTCCCTGCGCACCCGCGGTCTTAACCCCACCAGCCCGGTATAGCTGCACGGGATGCGGATCGAACCGCCGGTATCGGTTCCTAACGCCCCCTCCGCCATCCCTGCCGCCACCGCCGCCGCGCTGCCGCCGCTGGAGCCGCCTGCCGTGATGCCTGGGAAAAGCGGATGATGTACATCGCCGCCAAGGGAGCTGCGGGAGCGGACGTCGAAGGCAAACTCGGACATATTGGCCCGGGCCAGAATTATCGCCCCGGCAGCCCGCAGACGGCGCACCACCAGCGCATCCCCTGTGGACCGAAGCGCGGCCAGGGCCTGACACCCTGCCGTTATCGGCAGTCCGGTGCAGGCGATATTATCTTTGACGATCAGCGGCACGCCGTGTAGCGGCCCCAGCAACTGGCCGCGACGCCGCAGCGACTGGCAGATGTGCGCCTGGGCCTGCGCCTCCGGGTTGATGCCGAGGATTGCGTTCAGCTGCGGCTGCCCGGCGATGATTGCCAGCCGTCGGGCTATCTCTTCGGGGGCATCCCTGGGGGGAATCAACCGACTCTTTTGCATATTGTCCTCTTCACAGTCATGCCGGGGGCCAGCGCAGCGCGCTGACCTCCCGTTGCAATCAGTCCCGCAGCCCGGAGGTGATGGCATCCAGCGCTTCCGGATGCAGACGGATCTCCGCGGCGCGACGGTGCCCCTGCATCCCCTCGGTACGGCTCTGGCGAATGGCCGGTTCCGCAATCGCCGCGATGCCTTGCTCGTCGATCCACTGATGGGTACAGATTTTAACGTAAGCCCCCACCCACAGCCCGCCGGTGTAACGTGCTGCCGCCATGGTTGGTAAGGTGTGGTTGGTGCCGCAACATTTGTCCGAGAAGACCACGCTGGCGTTCTGGCCGATAAACAGCGAGCCGTAATTGCGGATTTTCGCCGCCGTGCTGTGCGGGTCGCGGGTATGGACCTGCAGATGCTCGGTCGCCATATAATCCGCAAAGGCGATCAGCTGCTCTTCGCTGTCGCATACCGCGATTTCTCCCTGACGACGCCAGGCTTCGCCCGCGGTCGCGGCGGTAGGCAGCGTCATCAGCTGGCGCTCAATTTCTGACAGCACCCCCTCGGCGATTGCCCGGCTGGTGGTTGCCAGCCCGACGCGGGTGTGGACATCATGCTCGGCCTGCGCCAGCAGATCGGCGGCAATAATGCGCGCATCGGCGCTGTCGTCGGCGACGGTGAAGATCTCGCTCGGCCCCGCCAGGGCGTCAATCCCCACGTTACCAAACACCTGGCGCTTGGCCTCGTTCACAAAGGCGTTGCCCGGTCCGACAATTTTATCCACTGCCGGTACGCTCTCCGTTCCCCAGGCCATGGCTGCCACCGCCTGAGCGCCGCCAATTTTAAAGATCCGGTGCGCCCCGGCCAGGTGACAGACCGCAATCATCGACGGGTGCGCCGCGGGCGGCAGACAGGCGATGATCTGTTCGCATCCGGCAACCGTGGCGGGCACGATGGACATCACCGGCGCGGAGAGGATCGGATAGCGGCCCCCCGGCACATAACACCCCACCGTCTGAACCGGAATAATCCGGTGCCCCAGATGCACGCCAGGCAGGGTTTCCACCTCCAGCGGCTGCATGGTGGCAAGCTGAGCCTCGGCAAAGCGCCTGACCTGGGCGATGGCAAACTCGCTGTCGCGGCGGGTCTGCGGGTCCATCTCGCACAGCGCGGTCTCAATCTCCTGGGCCGTGACTTCAAACTGCGCGGGCACCACCTTATCAAACTGCCGCGAGAAATCTCTCAGGGCCGCGTCGCCCTCGTCTTTTACCCGCGCAATAATGCCACCGACCGTGTCGGTTAACGATTTGTCGGCCTGCGCATCCTGCCCCTGGGGACGTTTGATCCAGCTCACCTGGTCAACAATTGACTGTACAGACATTATGCTTCCTCCATTTGACCCAGTTTGATTTGTGCCAGCAGCGCCAGGTGATCGTAAAGCACCCACTCGTCGACAATTTTGCCGTTAATAATGTGGTAGTGAGACATCCCCATCACGAACAGACGTTTACCGGTCGGTTTACCCAGCTCGCCGTAGCCCAGGTGGTGACCCTCGATGATCCAGCGTATCGCTACTTTCGTGCCGCCTTCGTCGCACGGGTTGGAGCAGATGTGCTGCGGCAGCCAGGCGCCGTCAGGGATCATGCCGATCAGGGCCAGAGTCTGGTGCGTCACCGACGCTGTGCCGTACAGTTCTTTCATCAGCGGACCGTGCCACTGAACGTTCGGCGCGTAGACCTCTTTGATCTTGCCGAGCATCCGGCGGTTATAGATTTCGTGCATCCAGCGCAGGCACTGCTCTTCGGTGTCGGTATGGGCGATGGAGACATCGCAGACCATCTCCGGCGGATACTGCCCCAGCATGCGGCCGTTTTCACCGATATCGGTAACGCGAAAGCCCTTGTCGAACTGCTCTTTCGCCATGTTAAAGGCGATTTCATCGGTGTTCAGTCCCAGCTGCTTCATCAGCGACATGTTGTCGCTCACCACCCACTCGCGATAGATCTTGTTCTCGTGGATCATGCAGTCGGCCACGGTGCGGGTGACGAACGTTCGGTTAGTCGGTTTGCCAAGGTGGCTGAACTGGGTATGGCGCCCGCTGCCGGTCACCAGGTGCGAGGTGTAAAAACCGTCCACGTCGTTACCGTTCCAGATCACCTGGGTCGCCATGCCGCGGCGCTCCGGGAAGGCCACCAGGCGTTGCAGCGTATCCTGCACCACCTGCTCGCGGGTATAGAGAGTACCCAGCGCGTTATATAAGACGCAGTTGTGCGTATAATGGGTGTAAATTAATCCGGTAATGACTCCAACTTACTGATAGTGTTTTATGTTCAGATAATGCCCGATGACCTTGTCATGCAGCTCCACCGATTTTGAGAACGACAGTGACTTCCGTCCCAGCCTTGCCATGGCAAGGCTGGGACGGAAGTCACTGTCGTTCTCAAAATCGGTGGAGCTGCATGACAAGGTCATCGGGCATTATCTGAACATAAAACACTATCAGTAAGTTGGAGTCATTACCCCTTAGCCATTGCTTTCCCTCGTTAGATGTAACCACACAATCTAATCGACCAAAGTACAAAAAACTATAGATACATTATCAAGCCCACCAGCAGATAAGTGTTGTAATGTCTGCCACATCCCCGGAGTGGCCACGTTCATGCCCTTGAATTGCTGTCGCTTCATCGCCGCTGATAACCGGTGCACGTCTGGCGTTCGCGCTGCTCTACCGGAGCTTTTTTGATATAAGAATCTTGACCCGTCACTACACAGGCTCGCTCATTGGCGACTCAGGACAGCATCATGACTGCTGCATTGGCTTTCGGCTACGGGCTATCCGCTTCGCTACTTCATCTTTATTGCTCCTTATGGCAGTTAGCCTGCCATGCTTTGCTATGCGCCAGCACATCTTTCTTCGTCTTCCGATCCAGCACATCCCAGTCATGCTCAGTGGCGATATCGGCTTCACCCAGTCACAGCCGGTGTCGATTATCTCAACCTTTGCGGGTCCAGTTTGCGCGTAGCTCACGATCGACATCATCAGGCATATGGCTAACTGTCTGCTGAACATTGCGGGCCTCTTTGGTTACTTCAACCCGACGTTCTGCAGCTGCTTTAGTTGCTGCGGCGTTCTCGTCGATTCGCTGCTTATCCGCTTTGGCTTCCGCCTTCTCCCGGCCACGCATGCGTCCCAAGCCAAAAGCACCCAAAGCCACCAGCGCAGCAGTGACGATAAAAGCCAGGATGGCTTTCATTTTGGTCATAGGCTTACGCGCTCCCGGATCAAGCCATAGGCGAATGACTCGTTAGCTGGGCGCTGCTCTGCCAACTCGAGATAACGCTGACCCTGGCTGCAGTTCAGTGCCCGGAGTAATACCATCTTCCCTTCACTGCCGCATTTCGCCAGCAAAGATTTCAGCGCGCTGATGCTGCGCGGGCCAATCCGGCCGTCGGCGATCAGGTCGGGATAGAACTGCTGTTAATTGTTGAATACGTTCAACCAGCGCTGGAACCATTTAACCTGTACCGATGGCTCCATGTTCACGCCGGTGTCGCAGAGTTCGGCGGCGATGACTGGGGATATAGCTTCAACCTGGTCGAAGCGTGGGCCATCCCAGTAATCAGCCTCGAGGATTTCCAGAGTCTGCTCGCGGGTCAGGTTGCGCATGTCACCGGTATAACCATGGGCACGGGCCGTCGCCTGGGTAACGCCCCAGTTCGTCTGTATGAGGAACAAGGCATCAACACCCAGCAGCTCCTGGGTCACTCATCAGACAGGATGACAGCGCAGTATCATAACGATCGCGGCCTCGACTGGGTGAAAGCGAAGGTGTAGCTACGTGAATAATTGGGCCGTATCCCCCTGCAAATTTCGCAGAATTTAAGGATTCATTTTGGGGAGGAGTTTTGGGGAAGAAAAAATCGGGCAAAAAACCGGGTATCACGCCCGGTTCTTTTTCCAGCCTGAAAATGCCCTTACGCGCTCAATCCGCGGTTCACCAGCATCGGCTCAATCTGTGGATCGTGCCCGCGCCATTGACGATAAAGTTCAGCTAAATCAGTGCTATTCCCGCGCGACAAAATCGCCTCACGGAATTTATCCCCGTTTTCGCGGGTCAGCCCGCCCTCTTCCACAAACCACTGATAGCCGTCGTCGGCCAGCATTTGCGTCCAGAGATAGGCGTAATAGCCTGCTGCGTAACCGCCACCGAAGATATGGGCGAAGTAGCTGCTGCGATAGCGCGGTGGTACGGCAGGGAGATCCAGCTGTTCGCGTTCCAGCGCCGCGGCTTCGAACGCCTCCACGTTTACTGGCGCTTCGCTGGCGGTTATTCCGTGCCAGTTCATATCCAGCAGTGCGGCGCTGAGCAGCTCGGTCATGTCATAGCCTTTATTAAACTGGGTGGCACTGAGCATTTTCTCGCGCAGCGCGTCGGGCATCGGCTCCCCGGTTTCGTAATGGCGGGCATAATGGGCAAAGACCTCGGGATGGCTGGCCCAGTGTTCATTGATTTGTGACGGGAACTCCACGAAATCCCGCGGCGTGTTGGTGCCAGAGAGCGTGGCGTAACGCTGGCTGGCAAACAGGCCGTGCAGGGTATGGCCAAATTCGTGGAACAGGGTGATCACATCATCCCACGAGATTAGCGCTGGCTGGCCTTCAGCCGGTTTTTGATAGTTGCAGACGTTGTAGATCACTGGCCGCGTCCCGGCTTCATGGGATTGCTCGATAAAGTTACCCATCCACGCCCCGCCGCCTTTGGAGTCGCGGGCGAAGAAGTCACCGTAAAAGAGCGCCATCCCTTCTCCGTGATGATCGAAAATCTCCCAGACTCGCACATCAGGGTGGTAGACAGGGATATCCTTGCGCTCGGCAAACGTAATGCCGAAAAGCTGAGTCGCCGCCCAGAAGACGCCGTCGGTCAGCACCCTGTCGAGAGCAAAATAGGGTTTAACCTGTGATTCATCCAGAGCGTACTTCGCCAGACGCACGCGTTCAGCGTAAAAGGCCCAGTCCCAGGCCTGAACCTGAAAATGGCCCTGCTCTTCATCGATCACTTTCTGAATGTCAGCCTGCTCCTGCAGGGCGCGACCGCGCGCAGCAGGAACGATACCCCGCATAAACTGCAGCGCAGCGTCGGGGGTTTTCGCCATCTGATCGGCAATTTTCCAGCTGGCGTAGCTGTCATAGCCCAGCAGTTCAGCCTGACGCGCACGGAGCGCCACCAGACGTGCGACCACCTCACGGGTATCGTTGGCATCGTTTTTTTGCGTGCGCAGCCAACCCGCTTTGAAGAGGTTTTCCCTGGTCTGACGATCGCGTAGCTGTTGCAGGGCCGGCTGTTGCGTGGTGTTCAGCAGCGGAATGAGCCAGCGCTCGTTGAGACCCTTCTCCGCTGCGGCCTCGGCAGCCGCGGCCTGTTCCGCCGGGCTCAGGCCATCCAGTTGATGCTGATAATCCACCAGCAGCCCACCCGCCTTGTCTGCCGCCAGCAGACGCTGGTTAAACTGGCTGGTTAGCGCGGCGGATTCGGTATTAAGCGCTTTCAGGGCCTGCTTTTCCGCCTCGCCCAGCCGGGCACCAGCCAGAATAAAGCGCTGATGCAGCTCCTCAATCAGCCGCAGGGACTCGGCATCCGGCGCCATCGTCTGGCGGTCATTGTATATGGCGTCCACCCGGGCGAAGAGCGCGTCATTCAGCCAGATATCGTTAGAGAGCGCCGCCAGTTCGGTGGAAATCGCCTCTTCCAGCTGCTGCAGGTAGTCATTGGTGTGCGCCGAGGTCATGGCAAAGAAGACGTTGCTCACCCGGCTCAGCAGCTCGCCGCTTTTCTCCAGCGCCAGGACGGTATTGGCAAAATCAGGCGCATCCGCGGAGCCAGCTATCGCCGCGATCTCCTTGCGCTTCTGGCGAATGGCTTCGTCAAAGGCCGGACGATAATGTTCGTCGCGGATCAAATCAAAATGCGGTGCCTGGTACGGCAGCGTGCTGCTTGTGAAAAACGGGTTGGTGCCAGACATATCAGACTCCTGAATACGGTAAATTTCACCAGAGTAGGCCAGCCCGGCAGCCACTGCAATCTCTGTCACCTGAAGGGGCTAAAAAGTCGCCTTACTCTGCGTCAGATCACATGCTATGGTAGTACTACACAAAAAGCGTTGAGGAACAGTGACATGATTATTTTAGTTACCGGGGCGACAGCTGGATTTGGTGAAAGCATTACGCGTCGCTTCGTCGCAAACGGCCATAAAGTGATTGCAACAGGCCGCCGTCAGGAGCGTCTGCAGGAGCTGAAAGAGGAGCTCGGCGACAGCATTCTGACCGCCCAGCTGGACGTGCGTAACCGCGCATCCATTGAAGAGATGATTGCCAATCTGCCAGCGGAATGGCGTGACATCGACGTGCTGGTCAACAACGCCGGGCTGGCGCTGGGTCTTGAGCCCGCACACAAAGCCAGTGTGGAAGACTGGGAAACGATGATCGACACCAACAACAAAGGCCTGGTCTATATGACCCGCGCCGTACTGCCCGGCATGGTGGAGCGCAACCGCGGTCATGTGATCAATATCGGCTCGACCGCCGGTAGCTGGCCCTATGCCGGCGGCAACGTCTATGGCGCGACCAAAGCCTTTGTACGCCAGTTCAGCCTGAACCTGCGCACCGATCTGCACGGCACCGCTATCCGCGTAACGGATATCGAGCCGGGTCTGGTGGGCGGTACAGAGTTCTCCAATGTTCGCTTTAAGGGCGATGATGCGAAAGCGGACAAAACCTATGAGAACACCACTGCGCTGACCCCGGATGATGTCACCGAAGCTGTCTGGTGGGTAGCCACGCTGCCGAAGCACGTCAACATCAACACCGTTGAGATGATGCCAGTGACGCAGAGCTTTGCTGGCCTGAGCGTCCATCGCGGATGATCTTTCCCCGCCCGGCCTGCGGGCCGGGTCTGGGATACCGGGTAAAAGAATGGTAGTATTTCCGGGTTAACCCTCTGAGAAATCACATCGAATGGCCGCTGAATCGCAACTTAATCCGACACAACCCGTAAATCAGCAAATTTATCGTATTTTGCGCAGCGACATCGTGCATTGTCTGATCCCGCCGGGAACCCCTTTATCAGAAAAAGAGGTGTCGGTACGTTTTGATGTCTCCCGGCAGCCGGTTCGCGAAGCCTTTATCAAGCTGGCGGAAAATGGCCTGATTCAGATCCGCCCCCAGCGCGGCAGCTACGTCAATAAGATCTCCCTCAGTCAGGTGCAAAACGGCTGTTTTGTCCGCCAGGCCATCGAGTGCGCCGTCGTCCGTCGCGCGGCAAGCCTGGTCGACGATCATCAGTGCTATCAGCTGGAGCAGAATCTGCATCAGCAGCGTATCGCCATTGAGCGTAAACAGCTGAATGACTTCTTCCTGCTCGACGATGAATTTCATCAGAAGCTGGCGCAAATTGCTGGCTGTCAGCTGGCGTGGGACACTATTGAGAACATCAAGGCGACCATGGACCGGGTGCGTTACATGAGCCTTAATCACGTATCGCCGCCAGAGATGCTGCTGCGCCAGCATCTGGATATTTTCCATGCCCTGGAAAAGCGTGACGCCGATGCGGTAGAAAAAGCGATGACCCTGCATCTGCAGGAAATTGGCGAGTCAGTACAGTTAATTCGTCAGGAAAATAGTGACTGGTTTAGCGAAGAGTAGCCAAAATGAATGCCGCCATGGCGGCGGCATTCGGCAGAGTTATCCCGCGATATAGTGGGCCACCGCGGCTTTCGCCCCCTTCTCCAGCAACATTTGATACGCCGCGGTTACCGCCTCGACAAAGGTCGCATCCTGCGGCAGTTCCTTACCAAAGATCGCCTCGATACCCATCAGTGCCTTCACGCGGGATGCCCCTTCAGCACTGCCGTTTACCGCCGACTGGATCACCGACAGCAGCGGATCGCATACCTCGATGGCCTCGCAGCGCTCATCCACGCCGCCGACATAACGCATCCAGCCCGCAATCCCCAGCGCCAGTAACGGGAATGGCTTCTGATGCACCCGGTGCCAGCGCACGGAGTCGAGTATACGCTGCGGCAGCTTCTGACTGCCATCCATCGCGATCTGCCAGGTCCGGTGGCGCAGCGCCGGGTTGCTATAACGGTCGATCAGCAGATCGGCATAACGCCCCAGATCCACACCAGTCACTTTCAGCGTCGGCGCCTGCTCGTTTAACATCAGCGCATGGGCGGCGCGCTTGTAGTTCGCGTCTTCCATGCAGTCGTTGATGTGTTGATAACCCACCAGATAGCCCAGATACGCCAGGAAGGAGTGGCTGCCGTTCAGCATGCGCAGCTTCATCTCTTCAAACGGAATAACATCCGCCACCAGCTCGGCCCCGGCTTTTTCCCACGCCGGACGACCCGCAACAAAGTTGTCTTCAATCACCCACTGGCGGAACGGCTCGCAGGCCACACCCGCCGGATCGCGTACGCCGGTAATCTCTTCGATTTTGTTCAGAGTATCGGCAGTCACGGCAGGCACAATACGGTCGACCATGGTTGACGGGAAAGTGACGTTGGCTTCGATCCACTCCGCCAGCTCAGCGTTGACCGCGCGGGCATAGGCGCAGGTAACGTTGCGCATGACGTGGCCGTTCTCCGGCATATTGTCGCAGGACATCACGGTGAAGGCTGGCAGCCCGGCGTTTTTACGTCGCGCCAGCGCTTCCACCACCACGCCTACAGCGGAAACAGGTTGATGAGGATTCTGCAGATCGGCGGCGATCATTGGATGATCCAGCATCAGCTGCCCGGTCGCCGGGGCGTGGCAGTACCCTTTTTCGGTGATGGTTAATGAGACGATCGCCACCTGCGGTTCACACAGGGCGGACAGCACCGCTTCAAGACCATCCACCTGCGCATGCAGCGCCTTTTTCACCACGCCAACGACCCGCGCTGTCCATGCATCCGCGGACATTTCAGCAACGGTATAGAGATTATCCTGGGCTTTCAGATCGGCTATCTGCTGCTCACCGCCGATCAGATTGACTTCGCAATAGCCCCAGTCACTGCCGTGTTCGGCGGCGAGGATATCGCTATAAACCGCCTGATGCGCGCGGTGGAAGGCACCAAATCCCAGGTGCACGATGCGTGATTGCAGGTTATCCCGGTTGTAGTGAGGAATCGTAGCTTGCGCCTGTAATAACGGATTATTCATGATAGTACTCGTTAATGTGATTAAGCGATGAATCCGGGCCGGCTTGACTCCCTGACCCGGCTTACTAACCCAACTAGAATGGTAGGTGGCATAAAAATTCTCTGCCGTTAACCATACTGATTGTTGATACATCGATATTGATTTACGTTAACTTTTCACCATCTGGTGTGACATCAATACAAAGTTGTGTGACAACATTCTCTATAAACCGCAAGGTTGTGAACCACTCAACCCACGGTTGTGGCTCTCTCTTTTGGCATCACTGATGCTGGAGCCGCTTCCGTCCAGAGGCTGTCATAGTCATAGCCCGTCAGATCTTCCACGATACGTCGAACATCAGGATCAACCGCCGTTTTGGCGCCGTTGGCGCGAAGGCGTTCGACCTCTTCCACGAAGATCTGGTGTGTCTGTTTATTCAGACGGAACGTCAGCGCCTGCCAGAGGGCCAGCATCAGCAGCCCGGCGGTACCGATAAACATCAGCATGGCGATCGTATGAATCGCTTCCGGCGGCTGAACCTGGCTCCCCTTCACGAAACCACCGCTTTGCAGCAGCAAGCCGACCACAAAGGTGGCGATGGCCACAGTGGTTTTACGGGAGAAAGTCATGACGGCAGCGAACAGCCCTTCCCGGCGCTGGCGGCTGACCATTTCGTCAATATCAGGAATGAACGGGAACACGTTCCACGGGGTGAACTCCAGCACACAGCGGCCCACCTGATAGAGTCCGGCGAGGATGAAGAGCGTGGCAACGGTATTCAGCGACGGGATCTGATAGACCGCCAGGAAACCGGCCAGACAGAGCATCATCAGGGCATAGGCGAAGACATAGAGCCGGGCCGGGCCATATTTGATGATCCCAAGCCCTGCAATAAGCGTTACCGGCAAGCCCACGATACTCATCGACAGCAGACTTCCCGCCAGCGATGACGAGACGTTAAGGCAGTAGACGCAGAAGAAGACGAACACGGTGTTATAGACATCTTTGCCGGTAAACGACAGGAGATAAATCGCCAGATGCTTTCTGAAGGCGCGGATTTTCAGCGTCGAGGCGTAGGATTTAAACAGGTCGATAATGGCGCGCAGTTTATCAGACAGGCTGCCAGGCATAGCTGACTTTTCCAGTTCCGCCTGCATCTGCGGGGTGAGCTCCCGCTCCCATGTTACTTTCCATGAGATAAAGACGCAGATCATAAACAGCACGGCGAAAATCACGCCATTAATCAGATAGGCGCTGGCGTTCTGCTCGCCAAAATAGCCAATCAGCAGTCCAGGAATAAAGGTCGCCAGAAAGGTGCCGGACGCCGACATAAACATCCGGCAGGTTGAGAGTTTAGTGCGGCCATTAAACTCTTTGGTCATTTCGGAAGGCAAGGTTTCCCAGGGGATGAGGACCATTGCGGCGATGATCTCAAAGGCGAGATAGACCGCCAGATAAAAGGCGTAACTCATGCCATCGAGCCACAGTAAGGCATAGACCAGCATCAACGGCGCACCAATCAGCAGGAAAAACCGCCGACGGCCAAATTTCTTGCCAAAATAGTTTTTATAAAAGTGGTCCGTTAAGCTGCCCATAAATAAACTGACCACCGCATCAACAATACGGGCAATGGCGACGATCGAGGCCGCTTCAATTGGCGATAAGCCAACAAAGGTGGTGTAGAAAAATAACAGCCATGCGCCAATTACGGTAAACGCGCCGCCACCCATAATATCGGTCAGGCCATATCCAATACTCACCGGAATGGTGACGTTTTTCTTTGCACGAGACATACAGTTTCCTTACCTGAAAAAAATCCAGTTAATACCCGATGCTTCTGTGAAGTTTTTTTATTAGCGTTGATTATCGAGAGGCATAAAAAAAGACTCCCCTGCGTTTACAGAGGAGTCATCAGTCATTACGAGATGGCGCGATGTTTACCGTGAATCTTTAGCGCGGAAGCTTTATCGTCTGCAGCATCTTCCAGCGTGCTCAGATCGCGGTCACATACCTCTGGCATCAGCAGGGCTGAGATCAGGCCGATGAAGGAGTAAACCACCACCATCGCCACGATTGGCCACCAGGAGCCGGTCATGTTGCAGAAAATCCCTGCCAGTACCGGACCAAAACCAACCGCAATCAGACCACCCGCCTCTTTTGAAATTGCCATCCGGGTGAAACGGTTACGGGAACCAAACATCTCGGCCATGGTGATGTTTTCCAGGGCGAACAGTCCCAGCACCGCGAAGTTATGGATAACAATAATCGAGGTCATGATCACGCCAGGGCTGTACGACTTGTCGACAATAATCGACAGCATTGGGTAGGCCAGAATAATGGCGGAAAGGCTCAGCAGAATGTAAGGCAGACGACGACCATATTTATCGGACAACCAGCCCAACAGCGGGATAGTAATAAAGCCGAGAATAGAGCTGATCATCAGGGCGTCGGTCGGAATAGCCTTATCAAACAGCAGCGTCTGGACCAGATACCCGGCGAGGAACGTCTGGATCAGGCCGGAGTTACCCGCCTGGCCGAAGCGCAGACCGGTCGCCAGCCAGAAGGATTTGCTTTTCAGCATCCCACCCAGGGTATTTTCTTCAACCGCAGCCTGAACAGGCGCATCGTCGGTATTAACCTGCTCAAATACCGGGCTCTCCTTGAGGTTCATACGCAGCCAGATGGCAAAGATCATCACCACCACGCTTGCCAGGAACGGCACGCGCCATCCCCAGGCCAGCAGCTGTTCGCGGTCGAGGGCAAAGAACATCACTGCCCAGATCGCCGTGGCGCTCAGGGTGCCGCAGTTAGTGCCCATCGCCACCAGTGAAGAGATGATGCCGCGTTTCCCTTTCGGCGCATATTCCGCCAGCATCGTGCCCGCACCGGAGATCTCCGCCCCTGCGCCCAGCCCCTGGATAATACGCAGCGTCACCAGCAGCACCGGCGCGAAAATGCCAATTTGTGCATAGGTCGGCAGCACACCAATCAGCGTGGTGCAGATCCCCATCATGGTGATGGTGATAAACAGTACCTTCTTGCGTCCGACGCGGTCACCCATTTTGCCGAAGACAAAGGCGCCAACGATACGGGCAATATAGCCCGCCCCATAGGTACCCATCGCCAGAATCAGCGCCATCGCCGCCGACTGTTCCGGGAAGAAGATTTCGTGAAAGACTAATGCCGCGCCCAGCGAATAAAGCTGGAAGTCCATGAACTCTAACGCGGTACCCAGCCAACCGGATACGGCGGCTTTTATCAGGTCAGATGTGGATCTTTCATGTTGTAGTTGAGTCATATTGGCTATCTCGAAAGGGTAAGATGCGTACCGCTAAACCGCATTCAGTATTATTATTAAGAGAACGTCAGTAATACCTTGCAGCACTGCCGCTGGTCTTTCTCAAACAGTTCAATAGCGTCTTTAACGTCTTGATACTCAAAACGATGAGTAATCAGTTTGTCAGGGTCGATAAGCCCTTTCTCCAGCCAGTCGATGACCACCGGGAATTTATTGGCGTTCAGACGTGACGAGAAAATGGAAAGCTCTTTACCGGTGATCCCCTGCTGCGCAACCTGGCTCGGTTCGCTGGAGAAGCCCATGAGCACAATGCGCCCGCCCGGCGAAGCCAGATTGACAGCCTCCTGCAAAATAGAAGGGTGACAGGCCGCATCAATAATCAGCGTCGGTTTGACGCCCTTCTCTTCCAGCACCGCCTGCAGAGACTGATTGCCATTGTTGATGACCCAGTCCGCCCCGCTGCGCTGGGCCATCGCCAGACGCTCGTCGATGCGATCGACCACAATGACCTGTTTCACCTTGTAGACGCCCTTCAGCGCCTGGACGGTGACCAGCCCCATCGGGCCAGCGCCGTAAATGAGCGCCACATCCTGCTCTGTCGGGCTGGCGTGGCCGGTGACGTTGGCCGCGATGGTGAATGGCTCAACCATCACCGCATGTTCATCGCTGACGGCATCCGGAATGACCCAGGCATTTTTTGCGGGGACCACGGCGTATTCGCTGAAGCCGCCGTCACGATGCACGCCCAGCACCACCAGCGAGGTGCAGACGTTCGGTTTGCCGACCGAGCACGGGTAGCAGTGGCCGCAGCTGATCACCGGGTCAACCGAGACGCGCTGGCCGAGGCGGGCGGTGTCGACGCCCTCACCGACGGCATCGATGACGCCAAAGAACTCATGGCCGATCACACGGGGATATTTGGCGAACGGGTTGTGGCCGCGATAGATATGGCTGTCGGAACCGCAGATCCCGGCCAGCTTCACTTTGACGCGCACTTCGCCTGGTGCAGGCGCGGGTAGCGAACGCTCTTCGATCACCAGCGAATTCGGTTGTTGAATAACGATACTTTTCATTTTTTGCTCCTTTACCAGTTCCACAGCGTGCCGTCTTCGAGACGTGCAACAGGCAGGTAAGCGGGATCGTAGGGATATTTCGCCGCCAGTTTTTCATCAAACTCGATGCCCAGGCCCGGCTTATCGCCCGGATGCATGTAGCCATCTTCAAAGGTCCAGTTGATGTTGAAGACCTCCAGCATCTGCTCGGAATAGCCCATGTACTCCTGTACACCAAAGTTTGGTACCCACAGGTCAAAGTGCAGCGCAGCCGCGTGGCAAACTGGCGACAGATCCGACGGGCCGTGTGAGCCGGTGCGTACCTGGTAGAGAGAGGCGAAATCGGCGATCCGACGCATTCCGGTAATGCCGCCCGCGTGGGTGATGGTGGTGCGGATGTAGTCGATCAGCTGCTCTTCGATCAGCTGTTTGCAATCCCAGATGCTGTTGAACACTTCGCCCACCGCAATCGGGGTGACGGTGTGCTGACGGATCAGACGGAAGCACTCCTGGTTCTCTGCCGGGGTCGGGTCTTCCATCCAGAACATGCGGTACTGCTCAATGCTCTTACCGAAACGCGCGGCTTCGATCGGCGTCAGGCGGTGGTGCATGTCGTGCAGCAGGTGTTCATTGAAACCAAATTTGTTACGCACGGCGTCAAACAGTTTTGGCGTAAAATCGAGGTACTTTTCCGTTGACCAGAGCTGCTCTTCCGGCCAGTTGCCTTTGGTGGCAGGCTCATAGGCCAGCCCTTTCCCTTTAGACATGCCGTAGGTGGTTTTCATTCCCGGCACACCGCACTGTACGCGGATGGCCTTGAATCCCATCTCTTTATGGCGGGCGTAATCTTCCAGCACATCGTCAATGGTGTGACCGGTGGTGTGGCAGTAGACCATCACCCCTTCACGGGAGGCGCCACCCAGCAGCTGGTACAGCGGCATGTTGGCGGCTTTGGCTTTGATGTCCCACAACGCCATGTCGATAGCTGAGATCGCCGACATGGTGACCGGACCGCGACGCCAGTAGGCGCCTTTATAGAAGAACTGCCAGATATCTTCGATACGGTGGGCATCACGGCCAATCAGCTGCGGGCAGAGATGATCTTTCAGGTATGACGCGACGGAAAGCTCGCGGCCATTAAGGGTGGCGTCACCCAGACCGACAATTCCCTCGTCGGTAGTGATTTTCAGTGTGACAAAGTTACGCCCTGGACAGGTGACAAATACTTCAGCCCCTACAATCTTCATTTTCCGGTTCCTTACATCTTTTACTGTGATGCCGGAAATCTACGCAATTACCCTACTACCATACAAGTATAAAGTTTAAAAAGTCTTCGCTGGATCACAGATTGGGCGCTCAGGCGCGCCCCCAACCTGCCACGATAATGAGCATGCCGCACAGCGCCACCAGTGCTCCGGCCCAGTCGTAGAGGCTTAGCTTCACGCCATCGACCACCCGCAACCACAACAGCGCCGTGCAGACATAGACCCCGCCATAAGCGGCATAGACGCGCCCGCTTGCCGCGGGATGTAGCGTGAGCAGCCAGACAAACAGCGCCAGTGCCACGCCCGCGGGAATCAACAACAGTATCGAAGCGCCTTTCTTCAGCCAGAGCCAGGGCAGAAAACAGCCGAGAATTTCGCACAGGGCGGTGGCAAAAAAGAGCAAAGTTGTTTTAAACATATTTAACGTTGTCTGATGTGTGATGAGGTATCATACCTGAATGTGAAAGGAACCCTTCCACACGCCTGATGTGGGTATGCCCTCAAAATGGACTGATGTAACAACTCCGGTGGAATTATCGAATGTCCACCGTCTACAAGGAAATCGCTATGCGTAAAATGAGCACACGCCTCTGCCTGGCTGCCCTGCTGGCTGCTGTTTTCATCGCGCCAGTATCCGCCAACACCAGCAAACTGATTATTGAATCTGGCGACAGCGCCCAGAGCCGTCAAAATGCCGCCATGGATAAAGAGCAGTGGAACGATACCCGCAGCCTGCGCCATAAGGTGAACAGCCGCGTGGAAAAAGAGTGGGATAAAGAAGACGTCGCTTTTGACGCCCGGGATAAATGCCAGCAGAGCGCCAATATGAACGCCTACTGGGAGCCCAACACCCTGCGCTGCCTTGACCGCCGCACTGGCCGTGCCCTGGCCCCCTGATTGTTCCCGTACGCACCGCGCAGGCTCCTGCGCGGTGCTTAGTAGTACTCAATCGTATTTTTGATGGTGTACTTGCGCGACACCGCCGGCTTAACGCTCTCATCGGTCACCACCAGCTCGCACGCCACCGGGTTGTCGTGGCGATCGTAATCGCAGGTCTGCTTCACCTTACCCAGCCGCTTATCGTTAAGCTGGCTGACCGAGGTGTAGTCCAGTTTCTTACGCTTGTCTGCCGCCGGTGTGGCCGTAATGGAGAGCTGTTGCTCCCCGGAGACGGTGGTTTTACCGAGTGGATAGCCATCTGCATCGTAGCGATAGTTCACTTCCATATCTTTGCCGTGGGCGCTGACGATAAAACCGTTGTCATCGGTATCCCATGAAATCCCCGATGCGGGCAGTTCCGCCAGCTGGCATTTTCCCTGTAGCCGCAGCTTTTTCTGCTGGGTTTGCGCATCCAGATAGTAGTTGGCGTCCAGCACCAGGGCGATGCCGGTGTTCGCCTCCAGATCGTGCAGCTCCAGGCTGTCGAAGCAGCCCTCCGTAGAGAGCGTGCCGCTGACGCGCTTGGCCACTTCCCCTTTATCATTGAACAGCGTCTGGCTGAAATCTTTCACCGGCCCGCGCAGGGGATCAAAATCAAATTCGTTAGAAAAACTGGCCATCTCTGGCGTAAACGACAGCGGCGCGGCGGAGTTATCACACCCCGTCAACAGAGCCGCCAGGACAAACATAAGCGCGCGTTTATTCACATGACCTACCAATAGCAGAAAAGGATCCCGGGCAGTGTAGCAAATACAAACGTTTACACTATCCCTGCTACTATTATAGTCATACACAGTCGTAAGGAGGCAGATATGAAACGGTTACCCTGGATTACTGCACTTTTGCTGGCGGGCATTGCCCCGGCCGCGCTGGCGGCACCCGATAATTGCGAGCGCATCAAAAGCGATATTCAGCAGCGGATCATCAATAACGGCGTGCCGGAGAGCGGCTTTATGCTGAACATCGTGCCGAACGATCAGGCCGACAAACCCGACGCCGAAGTGGTAGGCCACTGCGCCAATGACACCCTCAAAATCCTCTATACCCGCACCAGCAGCGGCAACTACCCGGTAAGCGGAGGCGGCAATCAGGCCCCTGCACCTCGCGAGCCGCAGTGAATATTCCCCCGTTAGCGCGGGGGAATTTCGTTTGTTTTGATATACATTAATACCACCCCCTACTTAATGGGTAACACTCCCCTCCATTAGCCCGATCGTCATCACGGCTGAAATCAGTTTTCAAACGACGAACGTAATGGAGTGAGTCATGTCAGATAGTGAGCATAGCGGCGGGATCAGCCGCCGTACCCTCGTCAAATCGACCGCCATCGGATCCCTTGCGCTTGCCGCGGGCGGCCTGTCATTACCCTTTGGTTTACGTCCCGCAGCCGCGGCAGTGCAGCAGGCACGCGCAGATAAAGTGGTCTGGGGCGCCTGTTCAGTCAACTGCGGCAGCCGCTGCGCGCTGCGGCTGCACGTGCGTGACGATGAAGTGTACTGGGTTGAAACAGACAACACCGGCGACGACACCTATGGCAACCATCAGGTGCGCGCCTGCCTGCGCGGACGCTCGATTCGTCGACGCATCAACCATCCCGATCGCCTGAACTACCCCATGAAACGCGTGGGCAAACGCGGTGAAGGGAAGTTTGAACGCATCTCCTGGGATGAAGCCCTGGATCTGCTCACCACCAGCCTGCGTAACGTGGTGGGTAAATACGGCAACGAAGCGGTCTACATTAATTACTCTTCCGGTATTGTTGGCGGTAACATTACCCGCTCATCACCTTACGCCTCGCTTGTGGCCCGATTGATGAACTGCTACGGCGGCTTTTTGAGCCATTACGGGACTTACAGCACCGCGCAGATCGCCTGCGCGATGCCCTACACCTACGGCAGCAACGAGGGCAACAGCACCTCGGATATCGAAAACAGCAAGCTGGTGGTGATGTTTGGTAATAACCCGGCGGAAACGCGCATGAGCGGCGGCGGGATCACCTATTACCTTGAACAGGCGCGCGAACGCTCGAATGCGCGCATGATCGTCATCGATCCTCGTTACACCGACACCGCCGCCGGGCGTGAAGATGAGTGGATCCCGATTCGGCCGGGAACGGATGCCGCGCTGGTGGCGGGCATCGCCTGGGTGCTGATTAACGAAAACCTCGTCGACCAGCCCTTCCTCGATAAATATTGCGTCGGTTACGACGAAACCACGCTGCCGGAAGGCGCGCCCGCGAATGGTCATTACAAGGCTTATATTCTGGGCCAGGGTGATGATGCCACCGCCAAAACCCCGGAGTGGGCCTCGCGCATCACCGGCATTCCCGCCGATCGCATCATTAAGCTGGCCCGGGAAATTGGCACCGCGAAACCGGCCTACATCTGCCAGGGCTGGGGGCCGCAGCGCCAGGCCAACGGCGAGCTGACCTCCCGCGCCATCGCCATGCTCCCTATCCTGACCGGCAACGTCGGTATTAATGGCGGCAACAGCGGCGCGCGTGAATCCACTTACACCATCACCATTGAGCGGATGCCGCTGCCGGAGAACCCAGTCAAAACCCAGATCTCCTGCTTCAGCTGGACCGACGCCATTGCCCGCGGGCCGGAGATGACCGCCACCCGCGACGGGGTGCGCGGCAAGGATAAGCTCGACGTGCCGATCAAGTTCATCTGGAACTTCAAGGACTTGAAGCGGACCCTTAGTAGGCCTGAGGTCCTGCATTGAGTCAAGACCTTGTGTCATTCTTTGTGCCAGACTTGTGTCATTAGACGGGATGTCTAGACGGCTGGTCAGGACCCCCGGTGGCCTCGGTCTGGACTTGAGGTGGGCCTATGGGGGGAAGTCTGCTGGCTTAATGTATTAGATGGTCATTCACATTTTTCTGTCAGAAACCATCGGTCCCACTGTGAGTCCAAACCTAAGGACCTAGAAGTCCACCCACAGCCTTAGACAGAGTGTCGAACACATCCACACCGAGTCGACCAGAGAGGACCATGTAGAGACCCACAGAGAGGAACACGAGTTTATAGACCAGAGTCAGGAGGGACTTCAGGTCTGCGGAAGTCATAGACATACTGTATACTACCATACCAGTAATGAGGTCCAGACCCTCAGGTCCAGACCACAGTTATCATGATGATTGGAATGATTGAACGGTAGGCACTTTACGTCTCACCCATTGTTCAGCTTCAGCCAGTGACCAGCATAGCCGCTTATAGACTCTGCGTGTCATCCAGATTGTTGCTTGATATCGTCCACCCTCCACAGGCTGTATGGATGTCTTAATCACAGTGATAACCCACCACCTGAAGTCCTGCTGATATTCAGTCCAGACTTACCCCTGCTCATGGTCTTACCTCCCTCGGTCTCCTGACCTTGGGTATCGACTACAGCTTGCTGAGCGTCATCTGGAGGAGCTACAGGAGGAGCTACAGGAGGCGGGACCGAAGCCCCACCTTGAGTCCCACCACCACCTGTCAGGCCCTTGGCGATGGACCTGAAGCCTTTACTAATGCTCTTACCCATTGGTCTTACGCTTCGGTCTTGGTGAACTTCAGGCGTTTGACTACAGGCAGGACGGCAGTAGCTGAGCCAGTGCCCATCTTGACGGTCGTAGCAGCTTCAGCGACAACGAACACTTTACCGAGGATTTCCAAGTCGTGGGACTGAGAGTCGCCATCACGTGAAAGGACGACCGTAATATTCTCACCGTCGTGACGGAAGCAGCCGAAGCTCAGGGCCGTGAAGCGTTTAGCCAGCATGAACACACCTTTGTCCTCACCGTTGTAATACGCGATGTCGGTACCCAGCATATCCACGATAGCGTCTTCACCAGAGAAGCCCTGTTTAGCAGCCAGACGGGACAGCGCTTTCAGTTGGGACTCATGGGCGATGATGCCGTAATCAGACACTTCAGAGCCGAAAGAGGACTCGGTGTTCTCAAACAGAGCGTCCATGATAGCGTCTGCCTTAGTGGTCAGGCTTCCAGTCAGGACTGGCAGCTCTACGGTCTTCAGCAGCTTGGAGGACTCCAGAACGTCAACCATGCGAGCGTTGATGGTACGGACCACATTCTCACAGATGTTCATAGCGTCCTGCTGGAGTGTGCCATGAGTGAAACCAGTGGAGGACTTGGCGTCCCACAGTTTAGTTTGCTCCGAGATGAGGATTGCCTGTTCGATAGGTTCGACGACAATCTCCTGACCAGACGGAACGGTCACGACTTCAGGTCGCTCACCACCGCGTACAGGGACGACCACAGAGCGGTCAGACAGAGTGTGGGCGATGATTGGGGTAGGCAGGCTATTGCGGGTAGGCAGGACTTCTACAGGGAACGGGATGTTCTCTTGAGCGTCTTTAAGTACACCGTTCAGCATAGCCTTAACCGTCTTAGCTAACTGGAGGGCATAGACCTGCGGGTCAGCGTTAGTCGGCAGACCTTCATTGACCTGAATGTTGTCGGTGTCGGTGATACGAACAGGCTCAATGCCGAACTGGAAAGCGTCTTTAGTCATAGTCATAATAATCAATCTCCTAAATTAGTTTGGATACTGTGGGTCCCGACATCGGGTCAGGACCACTTGTGTGTCTGTGTCTTAGAGGCTGTCCATCCAGTTACCGCCTGACTCAATGTCAGCGACAATAGCGGCACGGGAGCGACCAGCGGAATGGGTAGCACTGCGGAGGTTCTCACCATAGGTCCGGCGCTCAGCTTTGACCTGTTCGCGGCGCTGTAGCTCTTTCTGCCACTCTGCATCGGTCATGTTCTCTTCACGCATACGCTCAGCCTGAATGCGCTGCTCTTTAGCGATACGCTCAGCCTCGGCTCGCTTGTTCTGCTGGCGACGTTGGTAGGCGGTCATCAGGTCATTGCTGAAGAAGTTTCCAATGGTCACGCCAGCTTCAGCCAGAGCTTCCAGTAATTCCATGGACTCGCGGCTGGTGGCAGGCAGTCCTGACAGGTAGCCCGGAATCAGGGTCTTAATAGCGAAGGACAGTGGGTAGGACTGACCGTCCAGACTCACAGTGTTTTCGTAGAGATTGATGTCGGTGACAGACAGTTTCCAGTCTTGGTTATTGAACAACATAATGAATACTCCTCTTGAGAGTTGAGACTATCGGTCGACCACAGGCGTGTTTAGTCCTGCGGCGTCTCCCCGCATCGGTCATCTCAAAAGGTTTAAAATTAGGTATTAAGTAGGTGAGCTGCTAACGGTTAGGCGCTAGCTTGCTAGCTGACGGCAGTTTCATAGCGACCAGTTGCGCTATCAGCTCGTCTCGTGATTGGTGCTGGCGGGTCTCATCTTCCGGGTCTAGACCAAGCTCTTTCAAGATGACTTCAGTCTGGTAGCCACGGTAACGGAGAGTCATGCGGCCCTCAGGTGTGCGCGGGTCAATCATCTTAGAGTCCCTCCAGCTTGCCGGATTGGGCCTGCTTCAGGAGATGCTCTTGCTTCTGCTGGTCGGTGCCAGTGAAGGCAATAAGGATGCCTCGCAGTTTATCGACTATCGCAGGCTTACCGAAGACCTCCAATCCCTTAGCGTTGAAGCGAAAGTTATAACCACCTGCTGAGAACTTCTGGTCTGACGGCTTAATGATACGGAAGCAGTCGGAATACTTTGGATTTACAGACCACTCGTTACTGATTGGATTCTTACGAAAGAGACCACGATGCTGAAGAAGTGCGGTCATTAGCTTCTGAGCAGGTAGACCATAGGTTTTGCAGTAGTCGCCCCAAGTCACGCCTCGACGGTTAGCAGACTGAATGGCTGCTCGCTTCTTCTGGTCTTCCAGTTGAAGGACTCGACGCTCTAACGTCTGAATATGGTCGTAACACTTGGCGCGGAGGTGAACGGAATAGCCAGCGACCAGAATAAAAGTATGCTTACGGTCGAGACGGTACATTACCCGGCTCTCGCCTTTAGCGTCCTTGTATACTTCCTCGCCAACCAGCTCAGTTTTGAGCGCGTTAAGCTCCTCAGCCATATTGCGAATATCGCGCAGGACATTTCGGTGCTCCTTGCCTGTCAGCTCCGCAATTTCAACTGAGGTCATGGACACAAGCTGGTCGAGGTTAATGATGCTGATTTCTTGTTGGGACATTTACGTGTACTCCTTTTGTTTGCACCCTGAAGTCGCACCCCACTGACCTACTCAAGCCCCCACGTAAAGGGAGACCAGCAGGCAACAGGACGCAAACAGAATGACTTGAGGTAATTGTGATGTGGTCTGCGATGACCAGTAGTGATAAAGGTGCAAGACAGCATGTCCGACGTCCAGATGGTGAGCGGCGATAGACCCAAGTCATAATGAAGACACGAGAACGCTAACGGGCTGGGAGTCTGACAGAGGCTGTCTTGCTAGCCTTGGTATGGAGAAAGACTTAATGTCGGGAGAGCTTCCGCATAACTTGACGCATCAAGACCAGAGGCGGAATGTATGGTCTCCCGATAGTGAGGGTGTAATCTTTCTAACAGTGATAGTTAAGCCCTACCACTGGTCATACATACATACGCAACCGCAAGCAACGACCCAATGTATACAGGGTCCCGATGCTTGAAGTCTGGGCTGTAGGTAGTAATAGGAATTGTGTTACCACAATCATAATAATGACTTTGGATGAGCCTAAGGTACTAACTTCAGTCTGCCTCCTTAGGTCTTAACTTAAGTCTAACCTTAAGTCGGCATCTATTGGTCTGCCCCCCTACCCCCATCGCTGGTTGGTCTGGTCTCAGTGTCTGCCCGTTCTTCCTACTAGTGAGAGTTTATTACAGGCCAGAGCAGGCGCCGCTCTCAGCCTAATGACTCACAGTTGAATAAGGTCAGACTCAGCTACCGAATGTCGCTTACCATCGGCTGTTTGCCTGTACATTTGACCAGTAGCGCGGTTTAGTCGGACGTGAGCTGGCTTACCGCCAGTCAATACCTTACCGAGGACAGGTCCAGTCTGGTACTTGATGTCCGCAGCCTTCTGGTCCTTCTCCGTCCACTCGGTCCAACCATCAAAAGCAAACTCCTTGTGATGTTCTTGACGCAGCTCCTGAAGGAAGAGAATCAGGTCGGAGACTGAAGGCGACAACCGCGTGTAGTGTCGACCGCTAAGACGAAGCATAGCCCGATATTGGTCAGCTTTGGCGTAGTAGCTAATGCCCTTAGGCAAATAGTTCTGACGCTTACCGCCGTGACTATCTGCGTTCCATCGGTTCTCCTGATACGTGCAGACCCGTAGGTTGTCAGGATGGTCATTGAGACGATTACCGTCGATGTGGTCTACCACGTACCCGTCAGGGATGCGGCCTTTACACAGGCTGTAGATGACTCTGGAGCGACGATAGGTCTTACCCAGTACATTCACATTGGCGTAGCCTTGCTCACTTACAGCGAAACTCACAGGCTCTCCGGTTGCACGCCTGGATTTGCCGTAAGGTTTCTTAACTCGGAGTAGCTCCGGTATGGTTGAGTCGAAAGTTAGATAGTCGTACAGGCGAGTGCGGAAAGTGTCGGACTCGTAGCGTTTAGACATGTGATGTCCCTCCGTGGAAAGGTTAACGATGTGATTAGATTAAGTGTGGAAGACTTCCCGCATGGACGCTCCGCAAAGGACCAGAGGCGAGGCTGTGAGCTGGCGAGCAGCTAACGTTAATCTCCTGATAGTGAGGATGTAATCCATCCTACTGTGATAGTTAAGCCCCTCCTTATAGATTCCCTTGACAAAAGCATATAAATCATGTAGAGAGACCTAAGATGACTTTTATTTCAAACACTAAGCGAGTTCAACATGGCGACAATAATTGGGCTGGGTGTCATCCTGCTAGCGTTACTTGGGCATATATGGTCCCAGACAAAAAGAATAGAAAAGCTGGAATGGAACAACTGGCGGTTATCAGCAGAAAATGAAAAGCTGAAAAGTGAGCTTACCGCTAGGGACTAAGGGTCGCCCACCTTAACGACCCATCGCTTACCGCCCACTCAAGGACTACGGGGTCGACAACGCTACAGCCAGCGCATCAGCCAGACGTCCTACCGCGTGTCCCTTCCCGTACAGGTCGTAAGTGATTGACTGCGAGCTATGACCTAAGATGCCTTGAGCGTCCACCAGATTGACTCCACGCTCTTTCATACGGGTCGCCAGCCAATGCCTCAGACTATGAAGCGAGACGTTATCAGCGTCTGGCAGGGCCTCAGTCAGGACCCTTGAGTTAAACCAGTTAGAGTAGGCGCTCGGTGTCATCCCGAAGAGAGGACCATCATCAGGCTGAGCGTCTACCCACGACAGGAAGGACGTCAGGTCAAACCCATAAGCGCCATCGGTCAGCGGTACAAGTCGGACTGAATGCTTGTTCTTTACGGACTTCCCGTCCCCATCTTCATTAATGTCGATACAGACCAGTCCATTGTCCAAGGTTACAATGTCACGTTTAGTCAGGTGGCAGACCTCAGCAGACCGAGCACCAGTGACCACAGAGACCAGAGTCGCCCACCTGCGAGCCTCAGAGGTCGTGTGAGCGGTATGTCGTGTGAACTGATACTCAGCCTCTACCCGGACAAGAAGTCTCTCCAGCTCCTCGTCAGTGAATGCTCTACGCTTGGAGTCGATATCCTTGGTCAGCTTCATCCGTTCAATAGGGTTGCGGCCCTCAAGTTGCCCATTCATCAGGCCATAATCGAGACACATCTTCGCTTTGGTCAGCAGCTTGTTGATTGTCGATGGTCTCACCTCAGAAGCCAGCATAGCGTCCCTGACAGCCAGCCACTCAGAGCGAGACATCAGGTCCATGTCTTCAGGCAGGAACCGGGAGACAGTATTTAGTGAGGACGAGAGGTCCTTGTAGCTGGAGGACTTCAGGGTCTGGACCTTCTCAGCCAGCAGTGAGGACACAAGCTCAGAAAAACTACAGATAGCGACCTCAGGTTGGCGCTCCTGCGTGAATACTTCTGGGCTGACTCCCTGCTCGTTACTCAGAATTGCCATAGAGTCGCATATAGTTGAGTAATCCGTAGGGTTATTCATCACAATATCAATCAGGCCAGAGGTATCACCAGTGTCTACCCTCTGCTGTGCTGCGGTCAGGACTTCAAGCGCTAACCTTATGCCCTTCTGCTGGTCCAGACTCAGAGCCTGCGTAGCTGCTAGCTCCTTCAGGTTCGACTTCTCGTCCACCAGAGTAGCGACCTCAAGTCCATTCCAGTAGTCATCACTAGCGTCTGTCAGGAACTGCTCAGCCATACACCGGAGGTGGTCCGTAAGCTCCTGTAGCGAGACTTCAGGTCTATCCAACATGAAGGCCTTAGCTGTGGCTGCAAGCTCTCTCTGACGCATTTTGGCTACTCTCCTGTGTGTGCTGCGGGTCGATACTGAAAGAAACGGTGTGGTCTGTCCCTTGAGTCTGAAGCGGATAGTATATCGACCATTGGCTCTACGGACTAACTGAGGCTTAGCTACGCCGAGTAGATTGATTTGTGTCAGCCTTGTGTCAGGACTTGAGGTGTAGACTTGCTGATACAGATAGGGAGACCCAGAGAAAGAACTGGATGAATACACAGTATTATCATGATTAATGTCAGTCATATCAGGACCTTAAGTAGCATTGAGTCAACTACTTCAAGTCCATCCATCCGTCTGACAATGGAGTCCATCTGGAACTATGCCGGTAACACCCTCATTAACCAGCATTCGGACATCAATAAAACCCACGACATTTTGCAGGACGAAAGTAAATGCGAAATGATTGTGGTGATTGACAATTTTATGACCTCTTCGGCGAAATATGCCGATCTGCTGCTGCCGGATCTGATGACCGTCGAGCAGGAGGACATCATTCCCAACGACTATGCCGGGAACATGGGTTATCTCATCTTCCTCCAGCCGGTGACCGCGCCAAAATTCGAACGCAAGCCCATCTACTGGATCATGAGCGAGGTGGCGAAGCGCCTCGGCCCGAACGTCTATCAGCGCTTTACCGAAGGCCGGACCCAGGCCGAATGGTTGCAGTACCTCTACGCGAAGATGGTGGCGAAAGATCCGCAGCTTCCCTCTTACGAGGAATTAAAAGCGATGGGCATCTACAAGCGTAAAGATCAGAACGGGCATTTCGTTGCCTACAAAAAATTCCGCGACGATCCGGTCGCTAATCCGCTTAAAACACCGTCAGGCAAAATCGAGATCTACTCCAGCAGGCTGGCCGATATTGCCCGCACCTGGCAGCTGGAGAAGGATGAAACCATCAGCCCGCTGCCGGTCTACGCCTCCACCTTCGAAGGCTGGGACGATCCTGACCGCAGCCAGTTTCCGCTGCAGCTGTTTGGCTTCCACTTCAAGGCCCGCACCCACTCCAGCTATGGCAACGTCGATGTGCTACAGGCCGCCTGCCGTCAGGAGGTGTGGCTCAATCCGGTAGACGCTGCATCGCGCGGGATCAAAAACGGCGACATGGTGCGGGTTTATAATGCCCGCGGTGAGTTGCGCATTCCGGCGAAAGTGACGCCGCGCATTATGCCGGGCGTCAGCGCGATGGGCCAGGGAGCCTGGCACGATGCCAACATGACCGGGGATCGCATTGACCACGGCTCCTGCATCAATACGCTGACCACCCATCGTCCGTCTCCTCTGGCGAAGGGCAATCCGCAGCACACCAATCTGGTGCAAATTGAAAAGGCGTAGCCAATTAATGTTTCAGCGCGGGGCAACCCGCGCAAATGAAGGATGAAGTCATGAGAGAGTCGTTTGCCTTTACTGCCCGTGTGTTGGGCGCGCTGTTTTACTACGCTCCGGATAGCCCCGCAGCCGCGCCGCTGGTCACGGCCTTAACCCACAACGACTGGCAGCAGGACTGGCCGCTGGATGAGTCCCTGTTGGCCCCCATTGCCGACGAGCTTCGCCAGCCAGCCGATGAACCCTTGCGTACCGCCTGGCAGCGGCTGTTTCTGGGTCCGTGGGCGCTGCCCGCGCCGCCGTGGGGCTCGGTCTGGCTGGATCGCGAGAGCGTGCTGTTCGGGGATTCCACCCTGGCGCTGCGCCAGTGGATGCGAGAAAACGGCATTGTGTTTGAGATGGCGAACAACGAGCCGGAAGATCACATTGGCACCCTGCTGCTGATGGCGGCATGGCTGGCAGAAACGGGCCGGGATGCAGAGCGCGACCAGCTGCTGGCCTGGCATCTGTTACCCTGGAGCACGCGCTTTCTTTCCGTGTTTGTCGAAAACGCAGGCCACCCGTTCTACCGCGCGCTGGGCAAACTGGCACAGCTGACGCTGGCAGAGTGGCAATCCGGCTTGCTGACCCCGGTCGCCGAAAAGCCGCTCTACCGTTAACCCTCTCCTGGCTTACTTCTGATGAGTAAGCCAGGCTCTCCAGCCGCCGAAAGCGGTAATATCCTGTGCCCCCTGCAGGCCGTACTCCTCACAGATAAACCCGGTTAACCAGCGCCCGTCCTCCAGCTCTACTTTCCCCAGTCCCAGTGGCGCCGGAATGCCCGCCAGAAACGATCCCACCTCGGCATGGGGCAGATCCCACACTTCCACAGCAATCGCTGCCCCCTGTTCGCGGTCGCGCACCATGCCGGGCCGTTTCCCGTCGGCGAGGGCAAACAGGCGATAGTGCGGCGCGCTGCGGGTGGTTTCACGTAAGGTTGCCCCGCGCTGGCGAAGCTGGTGATTCAGCGCCAGCCCGTCCAGATGTGCCCCGCAAACCACCACTGGCAGGCGATCGTGGCTGGCCGTGGTCAGGGGTGCCGTCGCCTGTAACGCACGATCGCCGGGTAGCGGCAGATTCTGGTGACGTTGTAACGCCCCGGCAAGGCTAAGCAGATACTGGTCGGTAAAGGCCCGGCCAAACAGCGTCACGCCTGACGGCAGGCCATTCGCCATGAACCCGGCAGGCACCGCCACGGCGGCATAGTCCAGCAGGTTCATAAAGTTGGTATAAACCCCCAGCTCGGAATTGCGCTTTACCGGCTCCTCCGCCAGCTCGGCCAGCGTCACCGGGCGTGGATAGGTGGGCGTGAGCACGCAGTCAAGCGTCGCCATGACCTCATCGCACCGGCGTTTAAAATGCTGAAGCTGATACTGCGCGTCAAAGGCCGCGACCGCATCGGTACCGGGCGCTTTGCTCAGCACATCGCGGATCACCGGCAGTACTGCATCCGGTTGCTGCTCAATCAGCGCCCCCGCAACGTGATAGCGCTCCGCCACCCACGGGCCGTTATAGAGCAGCGTCGCTGCCGCCAGAAACGGCGAAAAGTCGATGGTCACCGGTACGCCGCCGAGGGCGATCAACCGCGCTTTTGCGGCGTGATAAAGCGCTTCGCTCTCGGAGCAACCAAGGAATTCCAGCCGATCCGGTACGCCGAAGCGGAACCCGGCCTCAGGCAGACCAAACGCCTGGGCGCCGTTCCAGGCTGGATTGGCGCGGCTGTAGTCGTCGCGCGGATCTTTCACCGCCGTCAGTGCCAGCAGCTGGCTCGCCTCTTCCGCCGTGGCGGTAAAGAAGGTCACGCAGTCCAGGGTGCGGCAGGCAGGCACCACTCCGGCGGTGGAAATTAACCCTTTGGTGGCCTTAAGCCCGACCAGGTTGTTGAGCGATGCCGGAACGCGCCCGCTCCCGGCGGTGTCGGTGCCGAGAGCAAAACTCGCCAGCCCCAGCGCCACCGCCAGCGACGACCCCGCGCTGGAGCCCCCGGATGGATAATCCGCATTGACGCTGTTACGACAGGCGCCATACGGCGAGCGTGTGCCGTTTAAGCCGGTAGCGAACTGGTCGAGGTTGGTTTTCCCCAGCGGGATTGCCCCCATGGCGATCAGCTGGCCGACGATAGTGGCATCCTGCTCAGCCCGGTATGCAAACGCCGGGCAGGCGGCGGTGGTGACGATGCCCGCCAGATCGATATTGTCTTTAATAGCAAACGGCACGCCGTAGAGGGGCAGCGTCTGCGGGGATTGATCCTCAAGCGCCGCCAGATATGGCTCCAGCTCCTCGGATGTGAGCAGATAAATAAAGGCGTTGAACTCAGGGTTTAGCGCCAGCGCCCGCTCGCGCAGGGTGTTAATCACCTCCCGCGGGGTGAGGCGACCTTCGCGGTAGGCCTGCGTCAGTACATCGAAACGTAAATCAAAGGGATGCTTCATACTGTTTTCTCCAGGACCACCACACACTGACCCGCCCGTACCGGGGAGCCCGGCTGAACGCGCACCTGACTGACAATCCCGTCCTGGGTGGCAAGCAGCGGGATTTCCATCTTCATCGACTCCAGCACCACCAGCACATCCCCCTCGCGGACAGCTTTGCCCACCTCCACGCTCACCTGCCACAGGTTGCCGGAAACCGGGCTGTCGATGCCCGCCTGACCCGGCTGCAGCGGGGCATCATCACCCTCATCCGCCAGCACATCGCTGCTGTCGAAATGCGCCTGGCCGTTGGCAATCCAGCGCTCGCGCTCGGCGTTAAAGGCTTCCTGCTGATGGGCGCGAAACGCGTCAATTTCTTGCGCTTCGTCGACGAGAAACTGCTGATACTCCGCCAGCTTCAGGCTGGTGTGCTCGATGCGCAGCGGATAGCGCCCCAGCGGGAAATCGCGCCGGATGGTGAGCAGCTCGTCGGCAGAGACCGGATAGAAGCGAATCTGGTCGAAGAAGCGCAGCAGCCAGGGCTTGCCGCCGAAATCCTCGACGGCGTGATAACGGCTCCACATCTGCAAGGTGCGCCCGACAAACTGATACCCGCCCGGCCCCTCCATGCCGTAGACGCAGAGATAGGCCCCGCCGATCCCCACCGAGTTTTCCGCCGTCCAGGTGCGGGCCGGGTTGTACTTGGTGGTGACCAGACGATGACGCGGATCGAGCGGGGTCGCCACCGGGGCGCCGAGATAGACATCTCCCAGCCCCATCACCAGATAGCTGGCGTCGAATACCGTTTTATAGACCTCATCGACGTTCGCCAGGTCGTTAATGCGGCGGATAAACTCCAGGTTACTTGGACACCAGGGCGCATCCCGGCGCACGGTGGTCATGTATTTGTCGATGGCTTTCTGACAGGCCGGATCGTCCCAGGAGAGCGGCAGCCAGACGATGCGCGACGGCACTTCAAGCGCATCCTGCTCGCACACCGCCTGCCACAGCCCGGCCACGGTATCCAACAGGCTCGCCAGGCTCAGCGCCTCCGGCTGGTAGTGAATTTGCAGGGAGCGGATGCCTGGCGTCAGGTCGATAACCCCATCCAGCGCCCGCGCCTCCAGAGCCTGCATCAGGGCGTGGGCGCGAAAACGCAGGACCAGATCCAGCTCCGGATCGCCAATCTCCAGCAGCAGGTGTGTATCACCGGAGAGCCGCGCCACCAGCCGTTTATCAGCCTGCCCCTGCTCCAGCACCACCGGCGAGGCGGGTTCGGTCGGCTGCCACGCCACGTCCAGCGGATGCAGGCTGGCGATCTGGGCGGCCTGTGCCTGGGCAAGCTGCCGGGCGGTGGCGATATCCACGGGAACAAAGCGCACCTTATCCCCCGCTTTCAGCTGCCCGATGGCGTGCAGATCGGCTTCGATGATGGTGACCGGGCAGACAAACCCGCCCAGGCTTGGGCCATCCGGGCCGAGGATCACCGGCATATCCCCGGTAAAGTCCACCGCGCCGATAGCATAGGGGTTGTCGTGGATGTTCGACGGATGCAGTCCCGCCTCGCCGCCGCTCTCGCGCACCCACTCAGGCTTAGGCCCGATCAGGCGCACCCCGGTGCGGCTGGAGTTGAAGTGCACTTCCCAGTCGGTGGCGAAGAAGGTGGTCATGTAAGCCGGGGTGAAATACTCCGGCGCGCCGTGCGGGCCGTAGATCACCCGCAGCGTACGCACAGGCTCAAGCGTGGTGCAGAGCGCCGGGGGAAGCGTCTGCGCCGGGCATGGGGCGGTTAAGGGCGAAATGTGCAGCACATCGCCGGTACGCAGCGCCCGCCCGGCGTGGCCGCCAAACTGTCCCAGGGTAAAGGTGCTTTTGCTACCGAGATAGTCCGGTACGTTAAATCCACCGCGCAGGCAGAGATAGCTGCGGACGCCATCGCCGCGAATCTCCCCCATCCGCAGGGTCATGCCGCTCTGCACCCGGTAGACCCGGTTGGTCTCAAGGGGTTCGCCATCCAGAGTAAAGGCGATCTCCGCCCCGGTCACCGCCAGCTGCGCATCGCAGTTGAATTTCAGCGTCGGGCCGCTGAGGGTGATCTCCAGCCCGGCGGCCCCTTCGTCGTTGCCGAGCAGCCGGTTGCCAAGACGCAGCGCGCGACTGTCCATCGGCCCTGATGGCGGTACCCCTACCGCCCAGTAGCCGGTGCGCCCCGGATAGTCCTGCACCGTGGTTTGCGTCCCGGCGCTGAGTACCTCAAGCGTGGCGGCGTGGTAGTCCAGCCCTTCCAGGCAGCGGGTCCAGGGCTCGCCGCAGGCGAACGGTGTGAAGGTTAAAATCTGCTGCAGGTAGCTACGGTTGGTTTCCACCCCATACAGACGCGTCTCACCCAGCGCCGCGTGGAGAGTCTGAATCGCCGCCTCGCGTGTTGGCTGCCAGGCGATAATTTTTGCCAGCATCGGGTCAAAAAAGGGCGGGACTTCGCAGCCCGATTCCACCCAGCTGTCGATGCGCAGCGTGCGGCGGTTATCTTCCGGAAAAACCACCTCGGTAAGCAGGCCGGGCGATGGCTGGAACTGACGGCCCGGATCTTCGGCATAAACCCGCGCCTGGATGGCATGGCCCGCCGGGGTCAGGCTGTCGCGCAGGGCCGCCAGCGGAGGCAGAATTCCTGCCGCCAGTTCAATCATCCAGCGCACCAGATCCACACCCCACACCTGCTCGGTGACGCCATGCTCCACCTGCAGCCGGGTATTCACTTCAAGGAAGTAGAACCGGGCGGCGTCGCTGTCGTAGACGAACTCCACCGTGCCCGCGCTGCGGTAGTTGACCGCTTTGCCCAGCTTAATCGCCGCCTCACACAGCGCATCCGCCATGCCCTCCGGCAGATTGGGCGCCGGGGTCTCCTCCAGCACCTTCTGGTTACGCCGCTGTACGGAGCAGTCGCGCACGCCGAGGGCGATCACCTCCCCCTTGCCGTCGCCGAAGAGCTGGACTTCGAGATGACGCGCCCGCTCAATGTATTTCTCGATAAAGACGCCTGCATCGCTGAAGTTGTTTTTCCCCAGCCGCACCACCGCGTCGAAGGCCTCAAAGAGTTCCGCCGGGGTATAGCAGACACGCATCCCTATCCCGCCTCCGCCGGCGGTGCTTTTCAGCATCACCGGGTAGCCGACCTGCTCCGCCGCCTCCAGCGCCGCGTTCACATCCGCCAGCAGTCCGGTGCCTTCCAGCATCGGTACGCCGTGTTCTTTCGCCAGGGCGCGGGCAGTATGTTTCAGACCAAAGAGGCGCAGCTGCTCCGGCGTAGGGCCGACAAAAGCAATGCCCGCCGCTTCGCAGGCCTCGGCAAAGGCGGCGTTCTCTGAGAGAAAACCGTAGCCCGGGTGAATCGCCTGGGCACCGGTCGCTTTCGCCGCGGCGATGATTTTTTCGCTGACCAGATAGGTATTGGCCGCCGGGCCATCGCCGAGGCTCAGGGCTTCGTCGGCCTCGCGGATATGCAGGCTGCTGATATCCGCCTCGGAATAGACCGCCACGCCGCCGATCTTCATGGCGCGCAGCGTGCGCAGGATGCGGCAGGCAATCGCCCCGCGGTTGGCAATCAGGAGTTTCGTCAACATAGTAAAGACTCAATGGTGGCGGGTCGTCCCGCCGGAAACTGGCTCACCGCATGGTCGTCCACGGGGAAAAAGATTTACGGCAGGATCCGTCCGGCACGCAGTTCAAACAGGCGATAGATCGTCTGGCGCAGGCGCTGCCAGCGTGTCGGCGTCAGTTCCATATCAGCACCTCCGCAGGGGTCGGGTTCCAGCCATTGCAGGGGTTGTTCAGCTGCGGGCAGTTGGAGATCAGCACGATGACGTTGCACTCTGCCTTCAGCTCAACATATTTCCCCGGCGCGGAGATGCCGTCGGCAAAGGTCAGCCCGCCCTCGGGGGTTACCGGCACGTTCATAAAGAAGTTGATGTTGGCCCCGATATCGCGCTTTTGCAGGCGGCCATCGTGCAGACAGGCACAGAGGAAGTTATCCCGGCAGCTGTGCATATGGCGCTTGTCGAGGGAGTAACGCACGGTATTGCTCTCCTGGGCGCAGGCGCCGCCGAGGGTGTCGTGCCGTCCGCAGGTATCCGCCACGATGGTCAGCAGCGGGTTGCCGAGGTTGGAGTAGAGCACGCTCCCGCTGGTCAGATAGGCGTTGTTCTGCCGCCGCAGGGTGCGCTGGGCGTCGTAGCGCTCCCGCGGGTTATCGGCGTTATAGAACAGCGTATCCACCGCCTGATTGCCCTCCAGATCCAGCAGGCGCAGGGTCTGGCCTTTTTTCACTTCAAACAGGTAGGGCTCCCCCGCCGGGATCACATGGCGGAAGCTGGCATGTTGCGCCTCTTTTTCGCTGGCTACGGTCATCATCAGGCTCCTTACAGGGCGAAAAGTTGGGTGTTGGTGATGGCGCGGCCGTTTTCCGGACGCGTCAGCAGCGCATTTATCGCCGCTTCTTCATCTTCCGCCTGTCGCCAGCTCAGCTGCACCGGACGCGGAGCGTACTCTCTGGACGGGTCCATCGGATGTTGCAGCGCAGTCATCACCACCAGGGTGTCCATCGGGGCGAACAGCTCCACGTAGCTGCCTGGCTGTGAATGGCCGCTGTGGAAGCTGAACTGGCCGTGGTCGTCCACCGTCACTTTGCTGAAGAAGTTGACCACCATCAGCAGATCTTCGAGGTTGAGATCCCACTTGCCCATCTCCACCAGCAGGTTGTCGGTGCCGTTGCGGAAGAAGCCGTTGCGCAGCTCCTGATAGCGCCCCTGGCCATATTTCTCGGTGGCTTCGGCGGCGTTGAGTACGCCGCCAAACGGGTCGTGCCAGCCGCAGGTATCGGCAATGATGCCCGCCAGGACGCGGCCCATGTCGGAGTAGAAGCAGTGTCCGGCGGTCAGGCGCGCGGTATGCTGGCCTTTCAGGGTATCCGGCAGGTTCAGGCGCTCGCTCTTCTCATGGGCGTTGAGCATCATCAGGCTGACGTTCGCCCCGCCGTCGAGGTCGGTCATGCGCAGGATCTGCCCGCGCTTAAGCACAAAGGAGAGGTGGCCGCCGCCCGGCAGGATCTCTTCACGTAAAGTCGTCGTCATAGCGTTAACCCCTTAAGGCATAAACGTTGTCGGGAGTCGTTCCGCTCAGGCTGGAGAGTCGTGTCTCGTTGAGCGGAATGTCGTAGGTAATGCGCGCCCCGTAGGCGTTCGGGGCCTGCGGATCGAGGCGCACTTTGTCGAACACCAGCAGACGGGTGCCGAGGTTGAAACCTTCGGAGAGATCGTGGGTGACCATGAAGACCGTCATGCGGGTTTCGCCCCACAGCTGCAGCAGCAGCGCATGCATCTCTTTGCGGATGCCGGGATCCAGCGCGCCAAAGGGCTCATCCAGCAGCAGGACGCGGGGCTGCATGATGAAGGCCTGGGCGATGGCGAGGCGCTGCTGCATCCCGCCGGAGAGCTGCGCCGGGTATTTATCCAGCGCATGGCCAAGCCCCACTTTTTTCAGCATCTCTGCCGCCTGTTCCCGCGCAGCGCGTTTTTTCGCACCAAACAGCCGTCCGAGTAGCGGAGATTGCGGCAGTTCGAGGCCGATGGCGACGTTATCCAGTACGCTGAGGTGCGGAAAGACGGAGTAACGCTGGAACACCACACCCCGGTGACTGTCCGGCTCGGCGACCAGGCGTTTACCGTCGAGGGTGATAGTGCCCCGGCTCGGTTTTTCCTGACCGAGGAGCAGGCGCAGAAAAGTCGATTTCCCGCAGCCGGACGCGCCGACCATCGAGCAGAACTCGCCCTCTTTGATCTGCAGATTCAGGCGCTCCAGCACCACGTGGTCGCCATACTCCTGCCAGATATTGTCGATAGTGATAAAACTCATGCTTTGCCTCCTTCTGCCCACGGGAAACAGCGCTTGTGCAGCTGGCGCAGGGCCAGATCCATCAGCCAGGCCAGCAGCGTGATCCACAGGACGTAAGGGATAATCACATCCATGGCCATATAGCGGCGCACGAGGAAAATGCGGTATCCCAGCCCGGCAGTCGAAGAGATGGCCTCCGCTGAGATAAGGAATAACCACGCGGAACCGAGGAGCAGGCGCAGGGAGGTGAGCAGGCGCGAGAGCAGCTGCGGCAGTACTACCCGCAGCACCAGGGTCCAGCTGTTGGCCCCCAGCGTCTGGGCTTTGATCAGAATTTCCGGGGGGATTTCACAGGCGCGGTGCTCCAGATCCCGGGCCAGCATCGGGGTAATGCCGATCACAATCAGCATTATTTTCGACAGCTCATCCAGGCCGAAGACGATAAACAGCACCGGCAAAATCGCCAGAGGCGGGATCATCGACAGCACCGTCATTAGCGGCGAGAGCGAGGCGCGCCACATGGGGAAGACTCCGGCGGTCACGCCAATGCAGAGGCCAATAAGCGACGCAATCGCCAGCCCCACCAGCAGCCGGGCCAGACTCACCAGGGTATCGACCCAGAACAGGTACTCGCCGCTGCGCTTGTCCGGGGTGAAGGCCATCCGGGAGATCGCATCCAGCATCTGTTGCAGGCCGGGCAGCAGCTTGTCGTGTGGGTTGGCGTCCAGCCGCACCGCCGAGCCAAAAAAGTAGGCCGCCAGCAGCAGGACAAACGGCAACATCACAAGCATCAGCCGCATGCCAGAGGTGGGATGACGATTAATCTGTCGCATGGAGACTCCGTCTGTCATCACAGCTGGCCTGCGGCGGCCATTTTCACGAAGCTGTCATCAAAGCGCAGCTTTACGTTGCCCGCATCGCCCTGAGTAACGTCCCCCGGGAAACGCATGCCGATGAAATCGGCGCTCTGTGCCCCCTCACCCAGCAGCCCTTTATCAAAGGAGAACGCCGCCACGCGCTGCATGGTTTTTGCCAGATCCGGTGAGGTGACAAACGCCAGGTTCTCCTGCGGGGTGTAGAACAGGTGGGTGGTTTTAAGCTGCGCCTGATAGCCCGTCAGATCGGTACCGGACGCCGCCGCCATCGCATTCAGGGCGTTCGCATCCTGGGCTTTCATCAACCCCATCATCTCGTACCACGCCCCGGTAAGGGCTTTGCCCAGCGCCGGGTTGTCCTTCAGGGTTTCGCTGTTAACCACCATCATGTCAATCAGCTCACCCGGCACCTGGGAGGAGCTAAACACCTCGGTGGTTTTTGGCGTACCTTTGATAACAGAGAGCTGCGGATTCCAGGCGACGGCGGCCTTTACGCTGTCGGTGCCGAAGGCGGAGACGATATCCGCATCCGAGGTGTTGACCACGGTGACATCTTTCTCTGCCAGCCCGGCCTTCTCCAGCCCGCGCACCAGCAGATAGTGGGAAACGGAGAGTTCCGGCAGGTAGATTTTCATCCCTTTCAGGTCATTAAGGGTTTTGCCCTCGCCTTTCATCACCACGCCATCGTTGCCTTCCGAGTAGCTGCCGAGGATCAGCGCCGTGGTATCGACCCCGCCCGCAGCAGGAATGGTCAGGGCGTCCATATTGGTCATGGTGCAGCCGTCAAACTGGCCGGCGGTGTACTGGTTGATGGATTCGATGTAGTCGTTGAGCTGTACGACGTTGATCTTGATGCCGTATTTATCGGCCCATTTATCGATGATTTTGCTGGTACTGATAGTGCCCCAGGGCATCCACCCGGCGTAGATGGTCCAGCAGACATTGAACTCTTTTTTGACGGCGGCAAAGGTGGGGAGACTGACCAGCATCACCAGCGACAATACAAGGGTGCGGAGTAATGGCGTTTTCTTCATGCTTGACCTCTGAGTGGCACAAAATTAGGGGGCAGCGCGACACCGTGGGTGCTGCTGTCTCCCGGGCTTTTGTCCCGCCGTGTAACCTCTCAGAGGTCGCCAGCTCTTGGACCAGTCATCCACTTACGTGAACCGGAACCCTAGCCAGCTATTTTTCAGTTTGTGTGGTGCACTGCCCTTTCACATTGGTTAAAGCAAAGGGTGTGCCAGAAATTTTTTATGAGGTTTATTAACAGGTTGGCGTTTTGTAAGCCTCAGGCTTCACCGTTTTGGGGAGGACGTACGGGGATGGTGCACTGTGGTGGTGCCCTGGAGGGCGCTGGATAGCCGCGCCCTCCGGACAATCGGGTTACTTGTTATCTTTCTTATCGGAGTCCATCATCATTTGTTCGGCTGACTTAAGGTGCTGCTCCACCACCGGGGTGTGCTCGTCGGCCAGGGCCTTCACATCGGGATCCTTGATGTTTTTGGCGTCACTTTGCAGCTTAGAGAGCACCATCTTATGATCCTTGGTGCCGGCGTTTTCCATATACATCTTGTCAAAGTCATCGCCGCTCGCTTTTTCCAGCTTATCCGCCATCGCCTTATGTTGCGCGTCAGGCTCGGTCGGCAGGGTCACACCTTTTTTCTCGGCGACCCCCTGCACTTTAGTCAGGGCATTACCGTGGTCGTCGACCATCTTCTGGGCGAAGGCTTTAACGTCGCTGCTCTGCGCCTTGCTTAGCGCGATTTTAGCGGCGGCAACCTCATTGATATTGGCCTGGGCCATATCCTTCAACGCTTTTTCGTCACCCGAGCTGAGCTTTTCGCCCGCTGCAGTCTGGCTTGTGGCGCTGCTCTGGGCGGCGCTTGTCGACTGGGCCTGCACACCGACGGTGCAGAACATCGCGGCTACTGCCGATGCGGTCAGCAGCATTTTCAGGTTATTACGTTTCTGCATACAGTTCTCCTGATGGTCATAGGTAAGATTGATGTCAGGTCATTAACCGCGCGTCGCCTCCTGTGGAAATGACAACCGCAGTTGTCAGTATAGGGGATGATTCTCCTCCCCCTGATTTAATGGGAATATTTACCGCAGCCGGGTTTACGGGTGTATAGCAACGATTACGCTGCTGGCTCAAGCTGCCTGGGGTCTTACTGACGGTGTACGATAAGATGCAACGTAATGCTTATGACGCTGTAATCAGCTCCATTTAACCTCCTCGAGAGAAAGTCTTAATTCGGCTGCGGTCTTTTTCCTCTTCTTCTGGCGCAGTAGTGTGCTCCTGAACCCGGCGTGACAAAACAATTCGCGTTCTGTCACCTGACACTTATCGCAATGAAATCAGGAGCAATGATGAGCCGCTTACATGCCATCACCGAAGGCGAAGCAACCGGTAAAACCGCACAGCTGTTCAGCGCTATCAAAGGCAGCATGGGTAAAGTACCGAATGCTTATCTGACCATTGGCACGCATTCCCCGGAAATACTGGGCCAGATGCTGCAACTGAACGCCACCTTGCATAAGGGGAGTCTCAGTGCGCGTGAACTGGAAGCCATTAACCTGGCGGTAAGCGAAGAGTCTGGCTGTGACTATTGTCTCTCCGCCCATACGCTGATGGCAAAAAAGGCCGGATACACTGACGATCAGACGCATGAATTACGCGAAGCCCGCTTCAGCGAGGATGCGCACATTGATGCGCTGGTGAAGTTTGTTCAGTATCTGGTTTCATCCCGCGGTACCGTGGCGGCTGAGCACGTCGAGACCTTCCGTCAGGCGGGGTTCAGCGACCAGCAGGTCGTGGAAACTATCGGTGCCGTTAGCGCCATCCTGTTTACCAATATGATTAACCGCGTGAACGACACCGTTGTCGATTTTCCCAAAGTGAGCTGAGGTTTCATAACGTCAGCGACGCTGGAGAGCGTAACCCCGCGCCTCTCCTGATTTTTTACTTTTTAACGGGCCCGGTGCGTGAAGCGCCGGGCCTTTATTCGTTAACGAAGATGCGGCGGGTGCGCCCCCTGCAACAGGTTTTGCCAGGCCCGGCGCGGCCTTGCTCAACAAGCAAGGCATTTTAAACCGATCGGTTTTTTTATTTTCCGCAGTCTGGCTTTTTTGACGCGCAGAACGCATATTAAAACGATTGGTTTTTGCTGCAAAAACAACCGCATGGCTGGGACAATATTGAGGGCAGCGCCCTTCAACAATTCCGCCTTTGACGGCTGTTTTCTGGTTAACGCCTCCCGCGAGCCTGTCGAAGCGCTGACCCTTGTGCGCAACTTCCGCAGCGCAGTTGTGGCGCAAACATTCCTGAAGAGGACGCCGGAGAGAACCGCGACGTGATGGCTGACATTATCTGGTCTACCCTGCCCGCTAACGATAAGCCCTCTGTCAGCGTGAAACAGAAAACCTTTCCTACTCTGGAGCCTGCATGATACGTCTTGAAGATGTGACCTTGTTCGTCCGTTCCGCCGCGCTGGGCAGTTTTTCCAGCGCCGCCCGTGAGGCCGATATTCTCCCCGGCCAGGTCAGCGCGGCGGTCAATCGCCTTGAGCGGGATCTGAATAAACGGCTGTTTGCCCGCTCAACCCGCAGCCTGCGTCTCACCGCCGAAGGGGAAGCCTGGCTGCCCTATGCGCAGGAGATGCTGAATATTCTGCAGGCGGGCGCGGAGCGACTTCAGAGCGGAGAAAATGAAATCCAGGGTGAGCTAAAAATTTCCGTCCCCTCAGATCTCGGGCGTAACGTTTTACTGCCGGTGATCACCGCGTTCTGCGAGAAGCATCCCGGAGTATCGCTGCGCATATTCATGTCCGATAACGTCAGCGATGTGTTTCGCGATCCGGTGGACGTGGCTATCCGCTACGGGGTTCTGGAAAACAGCAGCTACGTTGCTTTGCCTCTGGCGGAAGATAACCGGCGCGTGCTGGTCGCCTCTCCCGCCTATCTGAATAAGAAGGGCCGCCCACGACAGCTCGACGATCTGGCTCTGCATCACTGTCTGCTTTATACGCTGAACGGTCACGTTTATGACAGATGGACCTTCCCGGAAAAGGGCGGCAGACGCCAGCTGACGGTGAGCAGCCGGATGCTGTGTGACGATGCGGATCTTGCCCGTCGCTGGGCCGTGGCAGGAATGGGTATTGCCTATAAATCATGGATCGATGTCAGCGCAGACGTGCTGGCAGGCCGGCTTGAGGTGTTGCTGCCGGAACAGCCTGGGGAGGGGGTGCCACTTAACCTTATCTGCCCTCACCGTAAACAGTTCTCGCCTGCGATACGCGAGCTACATGCGCAGCTGCGTGAAAAACTCAAAGCTGTCACGGCGCTGATGCACACTCATCCTGCTTTTTTGCCAGGTGCTCAGGATGCGCAACCCGCGGACAGCGCCTGATAAAAGGCCATTTCAGGGAAATGGCCTTACCGGGCTTATTTTGACAGCGTTGCGGTCATATCAACCTGATTGCCGCTATCGCTTGCGGTGATTTTATATTCGGCCCTGCCCGCTGTGCCTGGCGGGCAATGTGTGCTTCCGCATCATCCAGAAACACGCAGTCAACGTCTGTGTTCATCCTGGTTTCGTCCAGACTGACCGCAGATGCGTATTGGTCAAAGAAGTATCAGGAGACAATGATGCACCGGGTAGGCTTACTGATTTCCGATCATTTTCAGGTTCTGGGGTTGTCCACGCTGAGTATCTTTGAGTTTGCCAATCAGGTGGCTGGCGAACCTTTTTATGATTGTAACGTTTATTCAGAGCGCGGCGGTTCTGTGAAAACCTCTTACGGCTTCGGCGTTGACAGCCAGCCAGTCACTACCAACATGGAGATTGACACCTGGCTGGTGGCGGGCGTGTTGACGCCCCTGGAGCTGCCCGCGTCACCGGGTATCGTTGAGTTTCTGCAGAAGCACGCTCCCCGGGCGCGTCGGATGGCAGGGATCTGTACCGGGGCATTCGTGCTGGGTCAGGCGGGCCTGTTATCTGACCGTCGCGCCACTACCCACTGGATGCATGCGCAGAGTCTCAAGACCCTGCATCCCACTACCCGCGTCGAAGAGGACCGCATCTTTATTATTGACGATGCAATCTGGACATCAGCGGGGCTTACCGCCGGGCTGGATATGGCGCTGGGCATGGTTGAGAAAGATCTCGGTGCCGAAGTGGCCCGCTCCGTGGCACACCTACTGGTTATGCACCACCGTCGCTCCGGCGGGCAGACGCAGCACTCTGAGATGCTGATGCTCGCCCCCCGCAGCGACCGTCTGCAGTCAGCCCTGGAGTATGCGCGCAACAACCTCAGCAAACCCCTGACCATCGAGAGCATTGCGGATGCGGTCCACGTCAGCGCGCGGCAGCTCAGCCGCCTGTTCCGCACTGAAACGGGAAAATCGCCAGCCAAAGCAATTGAAGGGCTACGGCTGGAAAATGCCCGACTGCTGATCGAGCAGAGCAAGCTGTCGATGGAGGTCATTGCCCGTGAGTCCGGCTTCCGCGATCGCCGTCATATGCGCGAGGTCTTCATCCGGGGTTACGGCATTCCGCCCCAGTCGCTGCGTACCGGCAAAGCCTGATCGTCTTCTTTTGACTCCTCTCCCTCACCACGCATGATGGCCGATCCCCGGCCATCATGATGTCCGAAATCACGACCTTTCTCGTCAGCCGCGCCAGCATCTGACTGCGTACTATGTATTCACCAACCCGATAACTGACAAGGTGAACAACATGACGCAGCACACCCACCTGGTCCGCGCCACCGCCACGCCGTGCTGTGACAATGGCGGTCTGTCGGTTGACCCGCGCGATCCAAATATCGTCATGAGCGCCCGGCATATGGTTGACGCGGCACTCATCGGATTTGCTCGCGACCCACGCATGACCATTCCGTCCCTTAACGATTCTGCGAAGGAGTAAGACCATGAAACTGACCAATAACACTATCTTCATTACCGGCGGTACCTCGGGCATTGGCCGCGCGATGGCAGAAAAATTCCATCAGCTGGGTAACCAGGTGATCATCTCCGGGCGCCGGGAGGCGCTGCTGAAAGATGTCACCGCCGCCAGTCCGGGCATGGATTATGTGGTGCTGGATGTGACCCGCGCCGACAGGATTCAGGCCGCCGCAGAGCAGGTGCTGAAGCGCTATCCGGCCCTGAACGTGGTCATCAATAATGCCGGTATCATGCCGTTTGACAACGCGGCAGGCGAGCTGGATGACGCCCAGGCGGTTACGCTGCTGAACACCAATATTCTGGGGCCGGTGCGCGTCAGTGCGGCGTTTATTGAGCACCTCAAACAGCAGCCGGACGCCGTATTGATCAACAACAGCTCGGTGCTGGCCTTCCTGCCGCTGGCCACCAACGCGCTCTATTCGGCGACGAAAGCCGCGATTCACTCCTACACCCTTTCCCAGCGCTTCCTGCTGCGCGACACCAGCGTGCAGGTCATCGAAATTTCCCCGCCGTGGGTGGATACGGATCTGATTTACAAGAGCGGTGACCCGCGCGCCATGCCGCTGGATGCATTCATCAGCGAGACGTTTGACAAGCTCGGCACAGACACCATTGAAGCTATCGTCGATCGTGTGCTGCCTGTGCGCGATAACCCGGGTGCAAACGAACATGCTCTGGTGAACCAGTTCAACCAGTCAGTCGCGGATAACCCAATCCCTGTTCAGTAAGCTCTGCAGGGGCCTCGCGCCCCTGTTCTTTTCCGGAGATGGATCATGAACGCTGTTATCACCGCTTCCCAGCGCCGCGCCCTGCGCGCGCTGAGCATCGCCTATTTTGTCCAGGCGACCGGTGCGCTCTCTGTCGCGGGCAGCCTGCCCGCTATTTCCGCCGCCTGGCAGCTGACCGATGCACAGAGCGCACGCTTACTGAGTATTTTCGGCCTGACCTTTGCCCTGGCCGCCCCGCTGGTTCAGGTGATGTTTGGTCACTGGCACCGCCGTCAGCTGGTGCTCACGGGCATCGGGCTTTTTGGCTCTGGCGCCTTCGCGTTTGCGCTGTCACCCTCTTACGATGTGCTCCTCGCCTCCCGCATACTGATGGGCGCAGGGGCAGGATTTATCGGCCCGGTGCTGGTTGCGCTGGGTTCAGAGCTGGTTCATGAAGAGCAACGCGGTCGCGCGATCGGGATGGTGCTGCTTGGGGTATCGATGGCGAGCCTCGCCGGTATTCCCCTCGCCGCGTGGATTGCCAGCCTGTGGGGAGCAAAAGCGCTTTTTGCCCTGGTGGGTGTGGTAAGCCTGCTGAGCGGGCTGAATATTCTCCTGACAGTGCCGGATGAGAGCGCAGGGTCGCGCATCCGACTCACTGAAATGGTCAGCGTCCTGTCACAAGGCAAATACCTGACGGCATTCCTGGTGGTGTTTTTCATTACCTCCGGCGTTTACAGCTTTTATTCGTTTATCGCCCCGCTTATACGCGATACCTACACCGGCGGGACGCAGGCTCTCTCCGCAGCGCTTGCGGTACTGGGCATCGCTGGCGTGCTGGGCAACCTCTGGGTCACCCGAGCCGCCGCGCGCTTTACGTCTGAAAGGTTGTTGATGGCGGGCATGACGCTGCTGGTTGTAGACACCGTGCTGATTACCCTGCTGCCGAAAATGCTGGGCGTATTGCTGGTGATGCTCGTTGTCTGGGCCTTTGCCACCGATCTGCTCTGGCCCAGTCAGCAACGCAGGATCGTTGAACTGTCGTCTGTCCGACACCGTGGTATCGCTCTGGCGCTGACCAGCGCCTTTATGTTCGGCGGCATCGGCTTTGGCTCGGCAGTAGCTTCGTGGGTTTATCCCCTGGCGGGGTTTTACGGGCTGGTCGGCATATCAATCTCCTTTATTTTGCTGGCGCTGATGAGCCTGCGGCTGTCAGAAAAGCTCAGAAAACCTGTGGTAATCGCTGAGCCCTGTAAAAATGAAGCCTGAGCGCAGGATCAGCGATGCTGAGATCCCTTCCAGATAATGGCGGGGATGATTCATCACCATAGGAAGCGGTTACTGTCGTGACGACGGCGACACGCGTGGGTCAACCTCTGATATTGCCCACTTAAGCAGGGGTTCGGGCTTCCATTCACCCACAAAAACCCCATAAATATCATGCCATTATAGAAACAATTTTTAACATTACCTGTTTACATTGAAATGATTATTCATATCATCTTGATAATCACTATCACCTTTGCGGTGATGCTTTTGCGCTACGGGGCGTCCATGCCTCCGGCACGTTGAAAAATCAGGATGATCACAATAATGAAATCGCACAGTTATCGCGCGCTAAGCTCATGTTTATTCATGACATTAGCCGCCAATGCCTTTGCCGAAGTACAAAAAGATGAGACGCTGGTGGTCTCTGCCAGCCGTACAAATCACAGCATCGCCGACATGGCACAGACCACCTGGGTTGTGGAACAGGCTGAAATTGAACAGCAGGTTCAGGGGGGTAAGGAGCTCAAAGAGGTGCTGGCGCAGTTAATTCCCGGCATGGACGTCAGCAGCCAGGGGCGCACCAACTACGGGATGAATATGCGTGGTCGATCCATGATGGTGATGGTGGACGGCGTGCGTTTAAACTCCTCGCGCAGCGACAGCCGCCAGCTGGATTCTATCGATCCGTTTAATATTTCCCGCATCGAAGTCATTTCCGGCGCCACCTCCCTCTACGGCGGTGGCAGCACCGGCGGCTTAATCAATATCGTGACCAAAAAGGGCCAGCCGGAAACGGAAGTGGAGTTCCAGACCGGCCTGAAAACGGGCTTTAACAGCCATAACGATAATGACGAGAACGTCGCAGCGGCGGTCAGCGGTGGTAACGATAACGCTTCCGGACGTCTTTCAGTGGCTTATCAGCGCTTTGGCGGCTGGTACGATGGCAATGGCGATGAGGTGATCATTGATAACACCCAGACCGGTTTGCAATACTCTGACCGTCTGGACGTGATGGGCACCGGCACGCTGAATATCGACGATCATCAGCAGTTGCAGCTCACCACCCAGTATTACAAAAGTGAATCTGACGGTAAGCACGGCCTTTATCTGGGCGAGAACTTCTCGGCAGTAACGGGCGCGGGCAACGCCTATAACAAAAACAATCTCGACTCCGACCGTATTCCCGGCACCGAACGTCACCTGATTAACCTGCAATATTCCAATACCGATTTCTGGGGCCAGGATCTGCTCGCCCAGATTTACTACCGCGATGAGAGCCTGACCTATTACCCCTTCCCTACCCTTTCCGGCGGTCGGGTCACCAGCATTGGCGCGTCGCAGCAAAAAACCGATTTCTACGGCGGCAAGCTCACCATCAACAGCAAGCCGGTGGAGGCGTTGACGCTGACATGGGGTGTGGATGCCGAGCATGAAACTTTCGACGCCAACCAGCAATTTTTCGACCTCAACAAAGCGGCGGCCAGCGGGGGAATGAAGCTGGATAATGCCTATAACGTAGGACGCTATCCGGGCTACAGCATCACTAACCTCGCCCCATTCCTGCAAAGTAGCTACGACTTCTCCGCGATCACCCTGAGCGGTGGCGTGCGCTATCAGTACACGGAAAACAAGGTCGATGATTTTATTGGCTACACGCAGCAGCAGGCCATTGCCACAGGCAGAGCGACCTCCGCAGACGCCGTGCCGGGCGGCAAGACGGATTACAACAACCTGCTGTTTAACGCCGGTATTCTGGGTCATCTGACCGAACGCCAGCAGCTGTGGTTTAACTTCTCCCAGGGCTTTGAGATCCCGGATCTGGCGAAATATTACGGCTCCGGCACCTATCAGCTGGTGAACGGCCATTATCGTCTGGTCAACAGCGTGAACGTGAACGACTCAAAACTCGACGGGATCAAGGTTGATGCCTACGAGCTGGGCTGGCGTTACACCGGGGATAATCTGCGCACGCAGATTGCCGGGTATTACTCTCTGTCTGACAAAACCATCAACATTAATAAAAGCGACATGACCATCAACGTAGAAGATGACGAACGTCGCATCTACGGTGTTGAAGGCCAGATCGACTATTTCTTCACTGACAGCGAGTGGAGCACCGGCACAAACTTCAACGTCATCAAATCGGAAACCCGCGTTGACGGAAAATGGGAGAAGCTGACAGTAGACAGCGCCAGCCCGTCCAAAATGAGCGCATGGGTCACCTGGGCGCCGGGCGACTGGACGTTGCGTGTGCAAAGCACCCAGACGTTCGATCTGTCTGATGAAGCCGGTAAGAAGATCGATGGTTATAACACCGTGGACTTCCTGGGCAGTTATCTTCTGCCGGTCGGTAAGCTGAGCTTCAGCGTCGAAAACCTGCTGGATGAAGATTACACCACCGCATGGGGCCAGCGCGCACCGGGTCTCTACAGCCCAACCTACGGTGCTGAAAACCTCTATACCTACAAAGGCCGTGGCCGTACCTTTGGCCTGAACTACTCGGTTCTGTTCTGATAGTAAATGCCGCCTGCAATGCGGGCGGCAGTTCGGCCCTTTTACGTTACACTCTGGATCCTGAGCAACCCACCCGCTACTGCTGAGAGGATCGTGTATGCCTGCACGGGATTTATCCAGAATGGGTGCCGCCAACGTGGCGCTAACGGTCAGCCATAGCGGTCAGGCCGTTATTGAAAAGTCTCCTGTTGGCGCGGTGGAGTTTGGTTTCTATCAGAACGCTGCGTCGTCGCTTAACGAGGCGGGCATTGCGACCCCGGCGCTCTTTTTCGCCGATGCCACCCTGCGCAAATTATGCATGGAGTATATTCCTTACCCGGTTGAACAGTCTGATGTCGCCAGTGATGAGGTTCTCACGATGCTGGCACGTCTGCACCGTTATCCGGTGAATACCGCATGGCACTACCACCCGCACTCATGGTCAGAGAGGACGCTCGAAAAAGCGCTCATCCTGCTGGCGTTACTTGAGAAAAGCGCACGGCAGCTTCAGCAATTTCAGCAGCGTAGTGATGTGCTGTTTAGCGGCCACCGTCTGATTTCAGGGGACAGCAATGCGGGTAACTGGGGAAGAAGAGAAAATGGTGAGGTCGTGCTGTTCGACTGGGAACGGTTTGGAAAAGGGAGTCCTGCTATCGACCTTGCCCCACTTATAAAGGGAATGGGGACGATGCGAGCGTATACGGACCTCGCTGAACGCTACTACACGTTAACTTATCACCATAGTGTCAATGAATTAACGAGAGAAATTGCCATCGCTAAGGCATGGATTGTCACCGAAGTCATTGTGTTACTTTACGAGCGGCAAAAGAGCGCGTTCTCCTTGTATCAAACCTGGTATCAATCACACCTCCCTGACTGGTTAGAGGATACCGCACGACGATTATGAATACAGTCATACGGGCGACCTTGACAGGCATCATTACCCCGGTGAAAATGCTGTACATTAAAACAGTATTTATAAGGGGTATGTGATGTTCGTTGAACTGGTGTACGACAAACGAAATGTTGCCGGGCTTCCGGGCGCCAGAGAGATCATCCTGGCTGAACTGACGAAGCGAGTGCATCGGATCTTTCCGGATGCCGAGGTAAAGGTTAAGCCGATGCAGGCGAATGGCCTGAATAGCGATGCCAGTAAAAGCGATCGGGAAAAGCTGAACCGTATGCTCGAAGAGATGTTTGAAGAAGCCGATATGTGGCTGGTTGCGGATTAAGCTCAGAAAGCCGCGCATAATCATAACAGGTGCCGGAGACCGCTTCGTGCCAGAAGCCGTTACTGGCCCCTTCATTATGACCTGCCGGGGATAAACCTTTTAAGATTGAGAACGTCTAAAGACGTTTTGGCCGTGTTGCGAAGTAGACAACCGCTGCTCCGATAGCGACGATGAGCGTATCTTCAATTATACCACTTCTGGTCTGCCCAATTTCTGCTATGGCTTTTTTGCGGGCCGCAAGTGTGGCATAGGCAAGTGGCACAGCGGCAGAGATAGCGATTGCTGCCCCGGTTTTTTCTTCTCCCTTGGGTGCCAACGCGGCGCCCGCAATTCCTGCACTGGCCACACGCGCTGACAAGCCCAAAAACACGGTGCGGTCTGGCGCTGACTTCATCTTGTCGCCAAACAGCTCACCTACCCCCATCGCTAACGCGCCAAATCTGAATAACGGACGGTCCAACAGCATGAGGCTCCCCGGTGTGTCGCGCCTGGCAAGGCGTGCTGCTGCGAGGGCCGCCATCGGCGTCATAGAACGACAGCTGGCGACAACGCCAATTAAAGCGGAATATAAAAACCTGGTTATTTTCATTATCAATCTCCCGGATAAACAGAATTTTATTAATTCTTAAGTGTTATTGGGGGGAAGTCAGTCCCTCTCGGCCTCACTGACTTATTTATATGGCCACGTTATTTGAACGCTTTCAGCTGAGTGTTGACCAGGGTGCAGCTTCCTGTGCAATTTCAACTGCAATAGTCATTATAGATGAACGGCCTGATATAGCCGATTCCCTGGAGATATCAGCTCTGATTAGTTAGCTTATGTGCCAGAGCATTATGCTCAGCATTGGCTACCTGCCCGGCATCGTAGAACCGTACTGGATGACTGGACAATAACCTCATAAGGTGTTGCGCTTTACTTCGCGCATAATCGTTATTTGCCTGCGCTTTAGGGTTATTGCTCGACACAGTAATAAACGTTTGGGAAGTGTTGAATAGTGTCATCAAAGGGGCGGCAAGCCCCTAAGACATGCCTGCAATCAGTGCGTCGTAATATAGGGCTCTTTCACAAACGCAGCCAGCAACCAGACCAGATCGTGCAGCAGACCGGTCAGCCCTTTCGCGACGCTGGCAGGAAGGGTTCCACCCATAATCGCTTGCGTCAGGTCCAGAGCATAATCCACCTGGATCGCGGTCTCCGGCCAGCAGTCCGGCACGCAGGAGGTGAGTTTTTCCCCTTCGATCAGTTGGGCTATCAGGTGCGGCGGAAGGTCGGCATCACTGAGGTGTCGCAGCTGACGAAGGGTTTGCAGCAGGCGTTCACAGAGTGCAGCGCGGGTCGCGGTATCATCGGTTTCGAGCAGCACGCTCACCAGGGCGGCGCAATGATCGACGGTTGCGAAAAGGTCCGCATCAGCCGGCACCGGGTGGGTAATAAGTTGCTGAATAACGCTTTCGTCAGACTGCAAATGAGTCAGGGTTGGAACAGTAGCCATCATAAAACTTCCTCTACATGTTGTTTTGTTAACCACCCGTTAGTTCCTACGCTCGGGGGTAGCGCTGACGGAGGTAGGAATACCGCCCACATAGAAAACGGCCAGCCATACAGCTGCTCCGCCAGCGCCACCATAATTTTAAAAGGGGAATGCGCTGTGGCGACAAAACACGATCGCTTTATGCCCACGGGTTCCTACGCCCGGTTGCGGATATGCCGCAATGCAAAGACTTTACGGCCCTGATTACGTGAAGAAAAGAGTTAACCCTGAATTACTCAGGGTTAATTTAGGGTTTGCGAGGCGCCTTCCAGAAATGGTTTGCCGGCGGCGCTTCGCAACCCCGGCCTGGAAATCTACATTCTCAGCGTATCGATCACCGCTCTTAAAGCGGGCGATACGTTGCGATGGGGATAATAGAGGAAGAGCCCGTCCATGCGCAGGCTGTAGCGCTGCAACACCCGAATCAGCGTCCCGCGTTCTAAATCATCTGCCACCAGCTCAACTGGCACGTAAGCCAGTCCCAGGCCCAGCCGGGCGGCCTCGGCTTCCATGTAGCTGTCGGACAGAGCCCACTGCCCCTCGGGACGATGCCTGACGCTCTTACCCTCCTGAACCAGTTCCCACTGGTAAAGGCTGCCGTCGGCAAACTGGTAGGCAATGCAGGGGTGGGCCGCTAAATCCGCAGGCGTTTGCGGAAAGCCGTAGCGACGCAAATGATCGGGAGTACCAACCACCGCCATCTCCATGTCGGGCGTAATGCGCACCGCGACCATCCCCTGCCCCACCTCCGGCCCAAGCCGGACCCCGGCGTCGAATCGTTCGGCAATGATGTCGACGAAGCGGCTCTCATTCATCAGCTCCAGCCGGATATCCGGGTAGCGCTGCTTAAATACCGCCAGCTTTGGCAACAGACATTTATCAATGGCATGCTGGCTGGCGTTAATGCGTACCGTCCCGGAAGGCGTTTCGCGGTAGTGCGCCAGTGTGGCAAGCCCGGTATCCAGAGCATCGAAGGCAGATTCTGTCGCCTGATAAAGCTGCTCCCCCGCCTGGGTCAGGGAGAGTCTGCGCGTGGTGCGCACCAGCAGCTGCACGCCCAGCCGCTCTTCCAGCTCGCGAACTGAGCGGCTGATCCCCGACTGCGCCAGCCCCAGCCGCTGGGCGGCAGCGGTAAAGCTGCCCTCTCGCGCCACCTGCATAAACAGATACAGTTCGTTGTAATTTTCCCGCTTCGCCATCATGCTCCACCAATTTATAACAATATGGTATGAATCCTAGCAGCTTTCGCCCTCTAATCATCACTATTTCTGCTAACTATACTGGCCTCAACATCACAACACAGCCCGGTACCTCTTATGAAAACATTCACCCAAAAACTGTCAGCGGCCATGCCTGCAATGCTGCTATGCGCCTCTTTAAGTGGAGTAACAGCCATGAGTTATGCAGAGACAACCAATCCGAACGCCCCGGTATCGATGGTCACCACATGGGACAAAACTTTTGCTGAAAGCAAAAAGGTCGATCACCGTAAAGTCACCTTCCAGACCCGCTACGGCATTACGCTCGTGGGCGATCTCTATCTGCCGAAAGACCGGGGCGATCGCAAGCTGGCGGCGATCGCGGTCAGCGGACCGTTCGGCGCGGTGAAAGAGCAGTCCAGCGGCCTCTATGCCCAGACCCTGGCGGAGAAGGGCTTTGTCACCCTGGCATTCGATCCCTCTTACACCGGCGAAAGTGGCGGCCAGCCACGTAACGTCGCTTCTCCCGATATCAACACCGAAGATTTCAGTGCCGCGGTGGACTTCCTCGGATTACAAAAGGAGGTGGATCGTAACCGCATCGGTATCCTTGGCATCTGCGGCTGGGGCGGCATGGCGCTGAACGCAGCCTCCATGGACACCCGCGTGAAAGCGGTCGCCACCAGCGTCATGTACGACATGAGCCGGGCGATGGGCCACGGCGTGGGCGATGGTAAAGACCGCTACTCGGCAGCCGATCGCCATGCTGTTCTCGAGTATCTGAACGAGCAGCGCTGGAAAGACGCAGAGAGCGGCACCTTTGCCCATGCCGGACATGATATTTATGTCGAAAACGGCAAAGCGACCGCCGCTGAACGTATTCTGCCGGAAGCGTTACCTGCCGATCCGCATCCGGTACTGAAAGAGTTCTTTGATTACTACCGGGTGCCGCGTGGTTTCCATGAGCGCTCCGTAAACTCCACCGGCGCATGGACCGCGACCATGCCACTGTCGTTCATGAACATGCCGCTGTTGAGCTATGCCAAAGAGATCACCATCCCGACACTTATCGTCACTGGTGAAAAGGCGCACTCGCGCTACTTTGCTGAAGATGCCTACAAAGCCGTCGGCAGCAAGCAGAAAGAGCTGGTGGTTGTCCCGGGCGCTAACCATGTCGATCTCTACGACAACGTCGCCGGTAAGATCCCGTTTGCGCAGTTTGAGCAGTTCTTCAAAACCAGCCTGAAGTAATCCTCTCCGCCACCTGTCCCTGGCAGGTGGCGTTGTTTTCCCCCTTCGTGAAATCTGATTATGTCCACACTGAGCCAAACCACACAGAGTAACGAACGCGCGTACTGGGGCGGTATTTTTGCCATGACCCTGTGCGTATTTGTCCTGATTGCCTCGGAGTTTATGCCGGTCAGCCTGCTGACGCCCATTGCCCGCGATTTAGGGGTCACTGAGGGTCTGGCCGGCCAGGGGATTGCCATCTCCGGCGCGCTGGCGGTCCTGACCAGCCTGAGCCTGACCCGTATTGCCGGGAATATGAACCGTAAAACGCTTCTGCTGGGTATGACGGCGCTGATGGCGGCGTCCGGGCTGCTTATTGCCTTTGCCTCCAGCTACCTGGTCTATATGGTCGGGCGCGCCCTGATTGGGATCGCCATCGGTGGCTTCTGGTCCATGTCTGCCGCAACAGCCATCCGCCTGGTGCCGCAACATCAGGTCTCCCGTGCGCTGGCGATTTTCAACGGCGGTAATGCCCTGGCAACGGTGGTAGCCGCCCCGCTCGGCAGCTATCTCGGAGCCACCATCGGCTGGCGCGGAGCCTTCCTGTGCCTGGTTCCGGTGGCAACGATCGCATTCATCTGGCAGTGCTTTAGCCTGCCGAAGATGGAGAATGACCGGGCGGCACAGGGTACGGTATTGCGCCTTTTCCGCCAGCCTGTGGTGCGCGTGGGCCTGTTAGCCTGCGGCCTGTTCTTTATGGGACAGTTCGCGTTATTCACCTACGTGCGCCCATTCCTGGAAACCGTCACCCAGGTCAGCGCCTCCGGCTTGTCGCTAATCCTGCTTACCATCGGTATCGCGGGATTTGTTGGCACGCTGATTATCGCCGCCTTTTTAAATGCGCGTTTTTACCAGACGTTAATGGCGATTCCCCTGCTGATGGCCATCATTGCCGGAATGTTGATCCTGACCGGGCACAGCGTCTGGATCGTCGCCCTGCTGTTGGGTCTCTGGGGTCTGCTGGCAACCGCAGCGCCAACGGGATGGTGGACGTGGCTCGCCCGTACTCTGCCCGAGGATGCAGAGGCCGGTGGCGGGCTAATGGTGGCGGTGATCCAGCTCTCAATTGCCCTGGGCTCCACGGCGGGCGGCATGGTGTTCGATAACGTTGGCTGGCAAAGCACCTTTGGCATGAGTGCTATTTTGCTGCTGAGCGCGGTCGTGCTGACGTTTTTCACGGCACGTAAGCGCTGAACATCAGGAGGCCAGCGTGCCTTTCCCTGTGCGTAACGACTGCGGTGGAATACCGTATCCGCGCATAAAGACATTGCGCATATGACGCCGGTCCCGGAAGCCTGACTCACGGGCGATCACCTCCAGCGGTAAGCGGCTCTTCTCAATCATCAGTCGTGCAGCCTCAAGCCGCAATCGTTCTATCACCCGCGCCGGGGATTTACCCGTTTCATTTAAAAACAGGCGATTGAGCTGACGGGCACTCAGATGTACAGCATGGGCAAGATGCTCAACGGTAAGCGTTTTGCTCAGATTTTGCCGGACATACTCAATCGCCAGCTGCAGGCGGTCGCTTTTAGGGGATATGGCAAGCAGTTCTGAATGCTGGCGCTGCCCTCCCGTCCGGCGCTGATTCATGACCATACGGTGGGCAATATTGCGTGCAACATCGGTACCCTGATCTTTTTCAACCATCGCCAGGACCATATCAAACCCGGCGGTCATGCCAGCCGACGTCCAGATCTGATCGTCGATAATGTAGATCAGGTCCTCTTCGGTTCGTATGGTGGGGTGAAGGACTTTCAGGCTGTGGGTATAAGCCCAGTGTGTCGTGGCGCGTTTCTCCTGCAATAGCCCGGCCTGAGCCAGCACGAAGGCGCCGGTACAAATTCCGGCAATACGGCGCGCGCCGGACGCATGATTTTGCAAAAAATGTATCACCCCCGCGGTTGCCGGTAAGGCGACGGGGGTGAGTACGCCACCCACAAGCCAGGTATCAACCTGGCTCTCTTCAGACAGAGGCTGGGTGATGACATTTATCCCATAAGACGAGGCCACCTCTCCTCCCTTTTCTGAATATACCGTGCAGTGGTAGAAGGGTTCGCCTAATACCAGGTTAGCAAATTCAAAAATTGTCAGCGTCGATAATGCGAGAGACTGGAACTGGTCGGAAATAAGGAGCCCTACCCGATGCATGTCATTAATCCTTCTTCAGTAAAATCTCAATCACCCTGTCTATAGTGGGCTCCCAGCCCGCTGGCTGGACGTCTGTTGTCATTATTTTCTCACCCGGAAGATTTACCAAAAAAACGATTCATCAGGCAATACGTTAATTACCTGGCGCGACGCAGTTTTTACTGGATTTTAAACACACCGACGCAAAATGTCCGAAATCGTGCCCGTTTACGTCATTTTCTCCCTGGCGTCTTTACGTAATCTCAATTCATCCCTTACACCCTATCGAGGTGATTTAAATGAGTGATTCAGTGAAAGGAACGGCGGTCGTAACAGGTGCATCAACCGGCATGGGCGCGCTGTATGCTGCCCGGCTTGCAAGAATGGGTTACGACCTGATCATTGTTGCCCGCAATCATAACCGGCTCAATCAGATGGCAAGCCATATCACCGCCGACAGCGAACGTAACGTGGAGGTCGTGGCGGCGGACCTGAACGATCCGCGGCAGCTGGCCACCCTCGAGGAGAAACTGCGTAATGACGCGAGCATCACGCTGCTGGTGAATAACGCGGGAATGGGCACCCATACTCAGCTCGTTGACAGTAACGTTGAGCAGATGACGAGCATGATCAACCTGAACATCATTGCCCTTACCCGACTGACTTACGCTGTGGTTCCCGGCTTCGTTAAGCGTGGCCGGGGAGCCATCATCAATATTGGCTCCATTGTGGGTATCGCGCCTGAAGTGCTGAACGGCGTATATGGCGGCAGTAAAGCCTATGTTCTGGCATTCACCCGCTCTCTGCACCGGGAGTTAGCCGGCAAAGGTATTCAGGTTCAGGCTGTACTGCCCAGCGCAACGGCGACGCCATTCTGGGATAACGGAGGCCTCCCGCTGAGCCAACTCGACCCGGATATCGTTATGCAGGCCGAAGATATGGTTAATGCGGCGCTGGTCGGGTTCCAGCGCGGGGAGCTTATCACTATCCCTTCGCTGCATGACGAAAACCGTCTTCAGCAGTGGGAGCAGGCGCGTCAGGCGATCATTGAAGACTTCTCTCACAATGTACCTGCGGCGCGCTATCGGCCTTCTTCAAAGGTGTAATGCCTGAAGAAACAGAGTGATCAGTATTTTTCATCGCATATTCACCATCAACTATTCCCCAGGAAAAAATAATGAAAGCGAAACTGAGTGTCAGTGCCCTGTTATTAGCGACGCAGGTCACCGCCGCATGGGCAGCATCCGTACAAAACAGGCCAGAACCTACTGCCGGGGTGGCTTCATTTCTCAAGGTGCTGAACAGCAGCGGCGGAAAACCGATGGAGGCCTTAACCCCGCAGGAAGCGCGCCAGGTGCTGGTCTCAGCCCAGCAAGGGGCTAAACTGCCAGCGGCGCAGGTAAGCGAAAAAACGATTACCGTTCTCGGCAAGCCCCTGAATCTGACGGTGGTAAAACCCGAAAACAGCGGAACGCAGACGCTGCCTGTGTTCATGTTTTTTCACGGGGGTGGCTGGGTGCTGGGAGACTATCCAACACATGAACGACTGGTCCGGGATCTTGTAAACGCTTCGGGGGCGGCGGCTGTTTTCGTCAATTACGATCCTTCGCCTGAATCGCACTATCCTGTTGCCATCACGCAGGCTTATGAGGCCACGAAATGGGTGGCTGAACATGGCGCAGAAATCGGCGTTGACGGAAAACGCCTGGCGCTGGCAGGAAACAGCGTCGGCGGCAATATGGTGGCTGCCGTCGCGCTGCAGGCAAAACAATTTAACACCCCAGCGATCCGTTATAACGTCATGCTGTGGCCGGTAACGGACGCGCACTTTGATACCGCTTCCTATAATGAATTCGCTGACGGCTATTTCCTTACCCGGAACATGATGAAATGGTTCTGGGATAACTACACCACCTCGGATAAAGAGCGAAATAAGATTCTGGCCTCGCCTTTACGCGCGACGGCTGAAGAGCTTAAGGGGCTGCCGCCTACCCTTATTCAGACCGCCGAGCTGGACGTGCTGCGTGATGAAGGTGAAGCGTTCGGGCGCAATCTCGATAAGGCGGGGGTGCCGGTTACCGTCACGCGCTATAACGGGTTGATCCATGACTATGGCCTGTTGAATGCCCTGAGCGAAGAACCAGCGGTGAGAACCGCAATCAACCAGGCGGCTTCCCAGCTCAAAATCCATCTGCAGTAATTCCGTGGCCAGCCAGGGTCGCTGGCCTTCATTTACGGCTATGACGGTGACTGAACCGTCTTCTGTTCGGAGCGATATTATGAAGGCGATAGTGCTGAACGCCCCCGGTGGGCTCGATCATATTTCATTAACCGATTTGCCCGATCCTGGACAACCTGGTCCGGGCCAGATCCGCGTGGCAATCCATGCCACCTCTTTAAACTTCCACGACTTACTCGTCGCCAGCGGCAAGGTGCCGACCGCCGATCGGCGCATCCTGATGGCTGACGGCGCTGGCGTGGTAGACGCGACCGGCGAAGGTGTCACTGATTTCAAACCGGGCGACAGGGTTGTATCCACCTTTTTCCCTCAGTGGACAGAAGGTGATGTCATAGCGTCAGTCGGTGACTTCGGGCAAACCCCAGGCGATGGCGCCCAGGGATTTGCCGCGGAATATGTTGTGCGCCCGGCCTCGCATTTTACCCTTGCGCCTGCCGGATGGAGTCATGCTGAAGCCGCCACGCTGACCACCTCTGGCCTGACGGCATGGCGAGCCCTGGTCGTCGATGCAGGATTAAAGGCGGGCGATACGGTCCTGACGTTAGGGACCGGCGGCGTGTCGATTACCGCTCTACAGATTGCCAAAAGTATGGGGGCGAACGTGATTGTCACCTCTTCTTCTGATGAGAAGCTGGCGCGGGTAAAAGCGCTGGGAGCCGATCACGTCATCAATTATCGCTCAACGCCGCAGTGGGGAGAAAGGGTCCAGGAGATCACGGGTGGCCGCGGTGCGGATGTTGTCATTGAACTCGGTGGGCCGGGTACGCTGGCGCAGTCGATAGAAGCAGTGCGCATTGGGGGCCATATTGCTTTGATTGGCGTCCTGACGGGTATGGAAGGCGTTATACCGACCGCGATGCTAATGGCAAAACAGGCCCGTCTTCAGGGGCTGGTGGTCGGCAGCAATCGTATGCAACAGGAGTTTGTCAGAGCCCTGAATCAAACCGGCATCCGTCCCGTCATCTCCGACTGTTTTGAAGGTCTGGCTTCTGTTGGTGAAGCATTCAGCCATATGGCCGGCAGAAAGCACTTCGGGAAAATCACTGTTGAATGGTAGCCAGAGGCGAAAACCCGGTTAACGCTTCTATCGCGGAGAGTAAGATGAACCATTATCAGGCAGCAATCATCGGATTTGGTAAAGCGGGCAAAACGCTGGCGGCGGCGCTGGGCCGCGCTGGCTGGCGTGTGGCGATCGTGGAAAAATCGAAAACCATGTATGGCGGCACCTGCATTAACATCGGCTGTATTCCCACCAAAGCGCTGGTACATGATGCGCAGGCCGCCACTGACTTTACTGAGGCTGCGCAGCGGAAAGCATCAGTGGTTGAATTCCTGCGTGAAAAAAATTATCTCAATCTGGCGAATCTCGAGTCAGTGGATGTCATCGACGGGCAGGCGGAATTTCTTGATCCTCATACGTTGAAAATCACGTCAGGAGAGGCGATCCGCACGCTTAGTGCGGACCGTATTTTCATTAATACCGGCGCTGAAGCCCGCTTTCCGCAGATTGAAGGGTTGATCGCCGGGCCACGCATTGTTGACAGCACCGGCATTCTGAATTTATCCAGCTTGCCAAAGCGTCTGGGTATTTTGGGTGGCGGCTATATTGGCGTTGAATTTGCGTCGATGTTTGCGCGTTTCGGCAGCAAAGTCACGCTGTTTGAAACCGCATCGCAATTTCTGGCGCGGGAAGACAGCGACATCAGCGCGGCGGTCGCCACAATCCTGCAGGATCAGGGTGTCAAAATAGAGCTGAACGCGGTGGTTGACGCCGTTACCAGCAGCAGTGAGGGCGTTACGCTGCACACCTCGCAGGGCGATCGCCAGATGGATCTCCTGCTGGCCGCCACTGGCCGCCGCCCTGCCACCGGGACGCTGAAGCTGGAAAATGCCGGAGTCTTAACGGACGCGCGCGGCGCCATCCAGGTTGATAAGAGACTGAAAACCTCGACAGACCACATCTGGGCGATGGGTGATGTCACCGGCGGGCCGCAGTTTACCTATGTCTCCCTCGATGATTACCGCATCGTGTACGATCAGCTGCTGGGTGAAGGAACGCGTACCACGGACGATCGGCTGAATATCCCTTATTCGGTATTTATGACCCCTACGTTGTCGCGTATCGGCTTAACGGAAGCGCAGGCGCGGGAGCAGGGAAAAAATATTCAGGTGGTGTCACTGCCGGTGGCGGTGATCCCGCGGGCACGCGTTATCAACGATACCCGGGGAATGTTGAAAGCCGTGGTCGATAATGACACTCAGCAGATACTGGGCGTGTCGTTACTGGCTGCAGATTCGCATGAGGTGATCAACATCGTAAAAACGGTCATGGATGCCGGGCTGCCGTACACGGTGCTGCGCGATCAGATCTTCACCCACCCCACCATGAGCGAATCGCTGAACGATCTGTTTGCTCTGGTGAAATAGGCGCTATCCCTCAGACAGGCTGACCTGACGTGATGGCGTCAGCCTGCTTTATACGCCACCCACTCTTGCCAGACATTTTCTGGGTCAATATCGCGGTAGCCGCGCTCTCTGATCATGTCCTTGGCCGCCTCGTCCGGCAGCCGGATGGCCGTAGCGCCATCGCGGATCGCCTCTACCTCTTCCCGGGTTAACGCCCGCCCCAGTTCCTGCTCTTTATCAATCAGGACGACGATTAAGGCGGGCACAAAAATAATCTGCATATTTATAATCCTTTAATATGTTTGCCTGCCACTTTATCACTGGCTGTTTTGGTCTAGTGCCTGAATCGTGAATTTCATCAGGACGGGAGCTTATGATGCTATAAATCCGGCAAGCCACTCTGGCAGATGTGGTGCTGCTCAGTGCGCTGGGATGCAGTACCTATCGTGCTCACTTTAGTCATGTGGGTGTCAGAGGAATAATTGAATGCCTTTTTAAATGAAACAGGCATACCATCTCTCTATCTACCTGAAGTGGACATTATTCATTTACGCTGACATTCAGCCTTTTGGCTTCCATCGTTATTAACTTTTGGGCAACCGTCATATCGCCGCCGTGAACACGATCTATCAGGTTCTGGATGAGCGTAACCATCAAAAAACTCTTATTAGCAGGAGAGAAATCAGTCATATCAATCCCGCTCTCCTGGAGTTCATGGTGTGCTGCTCTCTCTGTTTCTTCAACAATTTCAGCAGCTTTCTCGTTCATCCGATCAATATGTGCAAAGACAATACGATTGATCATTTCTATCTGTTCTGGCGTGAAATTTTTTTCCATTATTGTCCCTCAAGAAGGTTAGAAACTTTAAAAATCGGTCATATTGCAACAAATATAATAAATGAATAGATCACCACTTAAATAGTAAGACATTCTTAAGCTTGAAGCGGCCAGCGCCTGCTTTGGCATCTGGCCAGATGATGGCTTAACGCATGGTCAGGCCGCCATCAATGGATATGGACTGGCCTGTCACGTAGGATGACGCATCGCTGGAGAGCCAAAGCACCACATCCGCAATTTCTTCAGCCCTGCCATGACGTTGCATAGGAACGCCCTGCACCATCGCCTCCAGCGCCTCTTTCTGGCCTGAGGCAACCATGGCGTCAACCATTGGTGTCCAGATAAGCCCCGGGCAGACGGCATTGACGCGAATATTGCGCGCGGCATACTCGAGCGCAGCACTTTTGGTCAGGCCCAGCACGCCATGCTTGGCGGCGTGGTAGTTAGCGCGTTCTGCACCGCCCACAATCCCGCCGATAGATGAGCAGTTCACGATCACGCCGCTTCCCTGCTTACGCATCTGCTGCAGTTCGTACTTCATGCAGCCCCAGACGCCGCGCAGGTTGACCGCCGTGACGCGGTCGAAATCTTCTGCTGTCGCATCCGCAATCTCTGCCAGTACATTCTGGATCCCGGCGTTGTTGAAGGCGATATCGAGGCGGCCAAAGGTCGCGACGGTCTCTTGCACCATCGCGGCGACGTCATCCAGATCCGCCGCGTTACAGGTCACCGCTTTAGCGGTATAGCCGGAAGCCACCAGCGATTCAGCGGCCTGCGTCACCGCCCCGGCGTTAATATCAGCCAGCACGACGGATGCACCCGCCGCAGCATAGGCCTGGGCGGTGGCGAGACCAATACCCGAAGCGGCTCCTGTCACTAAGGCAATTTTATTATTGAGTGAATAGGTCATAATATTTTTCCTGTTTAAATACTAAGCTGGCTGTTAAAGATTTTTACCGAAGAACGCAGCGAGTTTATCCACCGCCGGAGTGACGTACTGCGGCTTGTCGGTAATGCTGCCAACTTACTGATTTAGTGTATGATGGTGATTTTAAGGTGCTTGCGTGGCTTCCATTTCCATCAGATGTCCTTCCTGCTCCGCTACTGAAGGCGTGGTGCGTAA
>NZ_VDAM01000001.1:3048836-3083672 GCF_019584355.1 Leclercia sp. EC_58 | reverse complement strand
TTACGCACCACGCCTTCAGTAGCGGAGCAGGAAGGACATCTGATGGAAATGGAAGCCACGCAAGCACCTTAAAATCACCATCATACACTAAATCAGTAAGTTGGCAGCATTACCTGAATGCGGGCGATACCCTCCCGGAACCGGCAGGACTGCTGGCGCCATTGCCTGCAGAAGAGATTGCCGCCCTGCGCCACTACTCCGTGGAGGAGATGCGTCAGCGGGCGGTAACCGGAGAGGATCGCCGCTGGTCTGCGGCGGGGTTACTGGATTCAGTGCTGCCGGGCCATGGCGGCGAGATTGCGCCGGTGATTGGGTTCGGTATCAGCCAGGATAAACACGCCGCGCCTGCTATCGTTAACCCGCACGGTTTTTCCGTTGAGTGGCTGCGCCTGGCCACGGAGCATGTGGTAGGTCGCCACCTCTGCCCGGACGTGCAGGTGATCATGGTCTTTAAAGGCACGCTGGAGGTGACCTGGAATAAAGAGGGCGAAGAGGTGAGCATTGTCGCCCCTGAGCGTTCGGTCATTTCGGTTCCGGCGAACAGTTGGCGGCGTTATCGCGCGTTGGATGGCGACATGGAGTGCATTCTGACTACCGAGGGCGATCAGCGTAAGCGCGTCTACTGGGATGAAGAGATACTGCAACAGGCGAGAGCGGCAAACCGCTGTCTGGATCCGGACGGGTACGTCACGGCGGCGGATCTGCTGCCGGAAACGGCGAAGCGCGCGGGTCTGAAACTTGAGGCGCTACCGTAAGGGAAATCAGGGCGGGATCGCCCGCCCTGAATGCGGCGTGTTATTCGAAGTAAACGCCAGGATTATCGGACAGCGAAACGAAGGTTTTCGTCTCTTTATCCAGGGCGCGAATTTCGCCGCTTTCGATATCGTACACCCAGCCGTGCAGGCGAATGGCGTTGTTACGCAGGCCGACCGCCACTGAAGGATGGGTTTTGATGTTGCTCAGCTGGGCGAAGACGTTCTCCTGCACCATGGCGTTGACCTTGTCGGTCGGGGTTTCCCAGGTTTTCTTTTCCACCACCGCTTTCGCCGCATCGGAGTAGCGCAGCCAGTGAGAGACGGCAGGCATCGGCTCGAGGTTGGCGTTGTCGGCAATCGCCTTCATCGCGCCACAGTTAGAGTGGCCGCAGATCACGATATCGGTCACGCCCAGGGCGACCACCGCATATTCGATAGTGGCGGACACACCGCCCGGCTCCGGCCCGAAAGGCGGCACGATGTTGCCAGCATTGCGAATGACAAAGAGCTGTCCCGGCTCCTGCTGGGTCACTAACTCCGGCACCAGGCGGCTGTCAGAACAGGAGATGAACAGCGCTTTGGGATTCTGACTGGAGGCCAGACTGCGGAAAAGGTCTTTACGTTGCGGAAAAATTTCTTTTTGAAAGCTGAGAAAACCTTCAATGATATGTTGCATAGCAATGTCTCATTTTTTTGTGATTGTTACAGGCATGATCGAGATCACGGTTTTTTGAGTTTACCCACCGGTCACGACTTCAGACAAGCAATATATTTCTGGACCGACCGCATGACAATCGCCCGCGCGTTCGCGGAAATGTTCTGGCCTTCAAAGGCACCGTAGAGGCGTTCGAAGGAAACCTTTTCCAGCCGGGCGGCGATCTCAGCCACGACGCCTGCCGGGAGCGGCAGCATGTTCGGGTAGCTCCACATAAACGACACCGAATCTTTGCCCGGTGTTACCTGCAGAATATCCCCGGCCAGCAGAATACCGCCGTCGCGGTGCCAGTGCAGCACTGTCCCGCCGGCAAAATGGCCGCCCAGTCGGTGCAGCGTCACGCCAGGGGCGATCTCCAGCGAATCCCCCTCCCAGAAGCGCAGCGCCGGGCTGTCCCTCATCACCCACTGCCGATCGCTGGCGTGCAGGTATACCGGGGCGTTAAAGGCCGCCGCCCAATCCTGCATGGTGGTGTAGTAGTGCGGGTGCGAGATGGCGATGGCGTCGATACCGCCCAGCGCGGTCACCAGCGCCTGGGTGGCGGGATCGAGATTGGCGATGCAATCCCACAGCACATTACCCTGCGCGGTTTTCAGCAGGATCGCGCGCTGGTTGATGGCAAACGCGGGCACGGTTTTGATGCCCAATAAGTCAGGTTCAAGCTGTTGCCACTTGTTGGTGTGCGTGTTGGTCAGGGCGGAAAAATCAAGCCACTCCTGGCCCGTCGTGGGTACATACTGGCGCTCATCTTCGCAAATGGCACAGTGCTGCGGTTCGCGGTCGGCGTCATAAGACGTGCCGCAGGTTTTACATAAGACGATCACAACGCCTCCTGAGTCCGGGTGAGTCATCAGTATGGCAAGGATTATCCTTAGGTGCGCTGGGGTGCCTCCTCCCTCTGTTTTGCTCTATAATACGACCTGGAACAAAAACCGAACAAAGCAGGTAAACGATGGAAATTGATCTCAACAATCTGGTGTTTGACGGGCTGGACGAAGCCGAAGAACGTAACGCTGAACGCCTTGAAGATGCGGATAAAAAAGCCCAGGCGATCGTGGCGGATGATGATTGCGGCGACGCCTGCAAGATCTGATAAAAAAGCCCCGGCCTAGCGCCGGGGCTTTTAGTTTTATACCGGGTGGCGCTACGCTTACCCGGCCTACAACATCCTTCCCTCAGAGCCGCGTAAGCGCAGCGCCGCCGGGCGTTTTTACGACTTCTTCAGCCCATCAATGGCTTGTTGCGCGCAGGCTTCATCCAGGTGCCCACCCGGCGCGCCGCCAATGCCGATGGCACCGATCGTCTCATCCCCTTCTTTGACCGGCAAACCACCGGCCAGCAGCAGCAGGCCCGGGATATCGCGCAGGTTCTGCGCGCCCGCGTTGCTTTGCGCAGACTCCATTATCTTCCCCGACGCGTTTTTTGTGCTGAGGGCGGTAAAGGCTTTCATTTCGCTGGCTTTCAGGGTGTGCGGACCGGCGTTATCCGTGCGCTGCACCGCTTTTACCACCCCGGCGCGATCCACCACCGTGACGCTGACCTGATAATTTTTTGCTGTGCAGGCCTGGATCGCCGCACTGGCTAACGCATTCGCCTGAGTCAGGGAGAGATTTTTTTGCGCTACAGACTGTGCATGCGCCGATACGCTGACCATTCCTGCCACACACACTGCTGCCATCATTAACTTTTTCATCGCACATCCTCGGGTAAGTGGAAACAGAGGCAGCGTACCGAAGCGGGCGATGAAATGTTATTCGGTTGACTACGCGGTGATCCTGGTAGTTATACGGATTGTAATTTGTCGTATTCCCGGATGGCCTGCACCAGGCTTGAGACGCCCAGCTTGACGAACACCGCCGCCCGGTGCGCTTCTACTGTCCTTGGGGAGAGATTCAGCCGGGCGGCGACCTCTTTATTACTGCTGCCTTCCATGAGCGCCAGCAGCACCTCGTGTTCCCGGGTGGTGAGCTGTTCAAACCGCGCTCGGACCCGCGTGGCCTCCTGCCAGACGCCCAGGCGCCGCTGGCTTTCGGTGAGGGCGGCGGTAATGGATTCAATCAGCGTGTCGGCATCCAGCGGCTTGGTGAAAAATTCAAACACGCCGTTGTGAAACGCGCGGCGGCAGGCATCAATGGTGCCATGGCCGGTCATGATGATCACCGGCAGCAGCGGCCACGGCCATGCCCCCTCCTCCAGCCAGGCGAGCCCACCTTTGCCCGGCATGCGCATGTCCAGTAGCAGACAGCCGATCAGGGATTTTTCCCCACTCTGAGCCGCGGTAAACGCGGCAATACTGTCATAAGGCTCCACATGCCAGTTCATACCTGTGAAAAGAAAAACCAGCGACTCCCTGACTGACGCATCATCATCAATCAACCAGATGACGTTATCCATTTACCTGACCCCCGTGGTGAGCAAACTGTAATCTGATCCTGGCCCCGCCCTCCGGGGCATTATCCAGAGCCAGCGTGCCATTCATCCGGGTGACCAACGACTCCGTTAAGGTCATTCCCAGCCCCGTGCCGCCCTCTCGCCCACTATAAAAAGGCATAAAGGCGTTGTGGAGCGCTTCCGGAGTAAAGCCAGGGCCGCCGTCGGTGATCGCTATGTGGATGCGTTCGCCTTCGCGGTGGCTGCGGATATGCACCCATCCTGCGGCGTGCTCCTGCTGGGCCTGAATAGCGTTGCTGAGCAGGTTATGCAGCACCTGTTCCAGCCACAGCCGGTCGGCGCAGAGCGTGCGGGCATCGGCGGCGAAATCATGGGTAAGACGAACAGGACTGGCGGTGCGCTCATGCTCCAGCAGGTTACTGACCTGCCGCCAGCACTCGGCCAGATCTACTGCCCCTAAGGTGACAGCCTCCTGGGTCACGTGCTCACGAAAGCGGGTCAGCAGCGCGCTAATGCGCTGGGTTTGCACCAGCGCCGAGCCCAGCGCCTGAGCAACTGCCGCAGGGTTATCCTGGCGCATCTGGCGCTGCGCCCCCTGGATCCAGGTCTGCACCGCCGTGAGAGGCTGGTTGATCTCATTCACGATACCCGCGGTGATCTCCCCCAGGGTATTGAGCCGGGCATGTTGATAGTACCAGGCGCGCTGGTCGGCGTTCTGGCGCTGCTTACGCTGCCAGAGGATCACACCACCTGCCGCCACCACAATAGCCCAGCCCGCAAACAGCAGGACAAACGGCAGCAGCGCCACGCTCAGCCACGCCGGTTGGGCCTCGGCCAGCAGAATAAACGGCTGGGTATGCTGAGAAAACTGTCGCTGCCAGTGCCAGAAAGCCTCTGTTGGCGGTGGCGGCATTTCACCGGAGAGATTCAGGGTGAGGCGGGAAAAGCGGGGCCAGGCGGTGAGAACCGGCGAAGGGTCAATCAGCACCCGGATCTGTCGCCAGGGGTTATAGAGCCAGTACTGCGTGCCCGTCACCGGTTCCACCCGGGCGGCGTCAAGCGCGCGACCAGAGGTGGTTTGCAGGTCGAGTATTTGCGGAAATTTTTTACGCAGCGCCGCCAGATCTTCATCGCCATTCAACAGCGGCAGCACTGACTCATTCTGGGTGAGAACCGCGCCGATCTCCGTAAACGCCGTGGCAAATTCCCGGTCGAGTGCCCAGTACTGACGGCGGATCTGCTCGGCATACAGCAGCACGCTGCTGAGCAGGCAGAGCGTGAGCCAAATCAGGAGCCCTCGTTGTAGATAGTTTTTGCTGTTCATTCATTTAACTGGCGCAGAAAAAGGACGCCAGAGACCTTAGCAGGAAGCTAAGCCGTGGACAAAACTTGCGGCGATTTTTGGATGTTAGCGTCCAGAATGGCAGAGGGCGCGGTGAAGATCGCACACCTCATTCCAGTATGTTTCCCGCACCAGGCGGTGTTCAGCGTGGCGTTTGGTCATGGAACCACTCCGGGTCAATATTGGCGATATCCACACCATAGAGGCTGGCGACAGGCAGAATGGATTCAATAATACGCTGCGCGCTGTTCTCTTCCGATTTTGCGGTAAAAAACCGCCGTAACGTACTCATTAGTTTGCCCATGTCTGTCTTCCTCTTGTGCTCAGCCTGAAAGCAGTACAACAGCAATCTGTCGGCGATGGAAATGCCGATTCCGGCAGAGGATTTGCGCCAGGCGCAAAAGCAACGCTGCTTTAACCGCTGGATAACGCGCTGTTCACTCATGCTTTTTTTCGTTAAGCAAAGACAATATTGGCATTTGGCTACCCGCGCCGGGTATGGGAGCGTATGAGGACAAAATAAAAACAGAAGCAGAGGAACCTATGGCAATAAACACAAAACGGACGCTGGCACTGGCTTTACTGGCCGCTGTCGGGATGGTTTCCACCCAGGCGCAGGCAGACCAGCTGGCGGATATTAAGGCGGCGGGTGTGGTGAAAGTCGCAACGTTTGATGCCAATCCGCCGTTTGGTTCGGTGGATGCGAAAAGCCATGAGATCGTCGGCTATGATGTCGACTTCGCCAAAGCGCTGGCAAAATCACTCGGGGTAAAACTGGAGCTGGTCGCCACTAACCCGGCAAACCGCATCCCGCTGCTGCAGTCCGGGAAAGCGGATCTGATTGTGGCGGATATCACCATCACCCCGGAACGGGCGCAGGTGATCGACTTTTCGACCCCCTACTTCGTGACCGGGCAGCAGTTCCTGGTCCCGGCCAAGGGCGCGGATAAACTGGAGGCCTACAGCAAGGCGCGTATCGGGGCGGTGAAAGGAACGACCGGGGAGCAGGCGCTGCATCAGCGTTTTCCGCAATCGCGCGTGCTCTCTTATGATGATATTCCGCTGGCGCTGACGGCGTTGCGCAACGGCAACGTGCAGGCGATCACCCAGGACAGCACCATTCTGGCAGGTCTGCTGGCGCAGGCGCCCGATAAAGCCAACTTTAAGATCCTCCCGGATCTGCTAAGTAAAGAAGAGATTGGCGTCGGAGTGAAAAAAGGCGAAACCGCACTGTTAAAGGTGGTGAATGATGAGCTGGTGAAGCTGGAGAATACCGGCGACGCGGCAAAAATCTACGATGTCTGGTTTGGTCCACAGACGCCCTCCCCGCAGCCTCGCGCCTTTAAAATAGAAGCCCAGTAATATGCTGTCAGGTTTATTCTCTCGCTCCGCGGCCCATGCCGCGGATTTTTCACATCTGCAACAGGCCAGCGTCACTTTTTGCGAAGTGGTGAAACGCTACGGCGATCGCCCGGTGCTGAAAGGCATCAACCTCAGCGTGACGCCCGGTGAGGTGGTCGCTATTCTCGGCCCGTCGGGTTCCGGTAAATCGACGCTGATTCGCCTGATCAACCAGCTGGAAGATCTCACCTCCGGCGACATCCTGATTGACGGGAAATCCACGCGCCAGCTCCCCCGCCAGGCGTTGCGCCAGCTGCGCAGCCGGGTCGGTTTTGTCTTTCAGCAGTTTAATCTCTACAGCCATCTGACGGCCCGACAAAACATCGCCCTGGCGCTGAGGCACGTTCATGGCTGGCATTCGGCAGAGGCCGACACCCGCGCCGATGCACTGCTGGCGCAGGTGGGGATGGCGGATAAAGCCGATCACTATCCGGAAGCCTTATCCGGTGGGCAGCAGCAGCGGGTGGCGATCGCCCGGGCCCTGGCCTCCTCGCCGCAGATCATCCTCTTTGACGAGCCCACCTCGGCCCTCGATCCGGAGATGATTGGCGAAGTCCTGCTGGTGATGAAAGCCCTCGCCCACAGCGGGATCACCATGATTGTGGTCACCCATGAGATGCAGTTTGCCCGGGAAATTGCCGACCGGGTGGTGTTCATCGATGGCGGGCACATTCTGGAGGTGGCTCCGCCAGAGCAGTTCTTTCAGCATCCGGCGCATCCGCGCACCCAGCGTTTTCTGCAGAAGGTGCTGAACCCGCTGCATCCGGGAGCGTTGTGATGCCTGCCCTCGACTGGCAAGGGGTGCTGACCGGCCAGCCCTTGCAGTGGATCCTCTCCGGTTTTCTCACCACCCTGTGGGTGACACTGGCAGGGATGGTGGTCGCCAGCCTTATTACTCTCGCCTCTCTGGGGTTGCGTCTCGCCGGGGGGCGCATCGGGGCGCATATCGTCGCCCTGTGGGTGTCGCTGTTTCGCAATACGCCCCTGCTGGTGCAGCTGCTGTTCTGGTATTTCGCCGCCTGGAACGGGCTGCCGCAGGGGTTTCGCACCTTTGTGATGGACGATCATGCCTGGTCAGTGCTGCCGGGTCAGGTCTGGTGGTTTACGCCAGAGTTTCTCTGCTCCGCCTGGGGGCTGGGAGTCTTTACCTCGGCTTTTTTGACCGAGGAGATCACCGCCGGGCTACGCGCCGTTTCCGCCGGGCAGCGGGAAGCCGCCCTGGCGCAGGGCTTTTCCCCCTGGCCGCTGTTACGGTACATCCTGCTGCCGCAGGGGCTGGCGAACGCCTGGCAGCCGGTAGTGGGTCAGTACCTCAATCTGATGAAACTCTCCTCGCTGGCGAGCGGCATTGGCTTTGCGGAACTCACCTACCAGGTGCGGCAGATAGAGAGCTATAACGCCCACGCGCTGGAGGCCTTCAGCGTCGGCACGGTGCTGTACCTGCTTACCGGCGTGGCGATAGGCGTCCTGCTGACGAAACTGGGCCCCTCAACAGAACGGCGGCGTAAAGCCGCGCTGACGACCCGGAGTGAAGAAAAATGCTAGCCGGACTGACTGTCATTACTGATAACCTGGATTATCTGCTCTGGGGGCGGGCTGCAGCCGGGCAGCCCGGCGGCGTGCTTTTGACGCTGCTGATGGCGTTCGGCGCCGCGGCGCTGGCGTTGCCGGCAGGAATTGCGCTGGCGGGCCTGGCGTGGCGGTTTCCGGGGGCGATACGCAACACTCAGTTCCTGTGGGCGGAGATCATCCGCGGCATCCCGCTGATTTTTGTCATTTTCTGGCTGTGGTATCTGCTGCCGCTCATGACAGGCGGCGATCTGCCGGGGGCGCTGACCGTTACGCTGGCGCTGGCGTGGTTTACTGCCGCCGCCGTGATGCACTCCGTGCTGGCCGGGCTGAATGCGTTGCCCGGAGGACAATATGAAGCCGCTCAGGCCCAGGGGTTTGGCGCGCTGCAAACGCTGGGGTTACTCCTGATGCCGCAGGCGTTGCGCAACACCCTGCCTTCGCTAATGGGGATTATTATCAGCCTGCTGAAGGACACCTCGCTGGCCTTTATTGTCAACGTGCCGGAGCTGACCACCGTGGCAGGCCAGGTGAACAACCGGGTGCAGATCTACCCGGCGGCTATTTTTATTTTTACTGGCGTGGTCTATTACCTGCTGTGTTGTGGCGTTGAACAGCTGGCGAAACGCTGGCGGCTTAACCGGCCAGCGCTTTAACGACGGTTTCCATCGCCTGGGTGGTTAATTCGCTGCGTTTCACCCGCTGGTTTGCCAGCGCGGTGCGCAGTACCCCGGCGATAACGATATGCTTCGGCTCCTGCCCCAAATCGCGCATCTCAAGAACGACTTTGCCTACCACGCGACACATCTCCTGATACAGCGCTTCGTCTTTGGTTACATTGCCCATGACTTTCACTCCGTTGCCTTAAAATGCCAGCTTAATAGATTCATCGCCGTTATACAAAAAAGCCCGACGAGAGGCTCGCCGGGCTTTGAAATCAAACGGATAAATCAGTTGTTAACCGGGATCACCGCGCCTTTATACTTGGTGCGGATCCAGTCCTGAATCTCTTTAGAGTGCAGGACATCCACCAGCGCCACGATGTCTTTCTTCTTCTCATCGCCACGGTGAACGGTGATGATGTTGGCGTACGGGTTGTTTTCACCGCTCTCTACCGCAATCGGGTCGTGAACCGGGTCCAGACCGGCGTCGATGGCGTAGTTGGCGTTGATGACAACCGCCGCGCCCTCGTCGTTGTTATACATCTGCGGCAGCAGAGAGGCTTCTACGTTCGGGGTGAACTGCAGCTTTTTCGGGTTCTCAACAATGTCGCTGATGCGCGCGGTCACTTTGTCGATGCCCGGCTTCAGCTTGATCACGCCCTCTTTCTCGAAGATAGAGAGGATACGACCCTCTTCGGAAACCGCATCACGCATGATAATTTTGCCGCCTTCCGGCAGATCTTTCAGCGACTTGTATTTTTTGGAGTAGATACCGATTGGCTCGATGTGGATCGCCCCGGCGCTGACGAAATCGTACTCTTTATCCCCGGCGTGATCTTTCAGCACGCTGTTCAGGTATGGAATGTGCTGGAAATAGTTGGCGTCGATGTCACGACCCGCCAGCGCGGTATTCGGCAGGATGTAGTCCTGGAACGGTTTAATCTCCAGATCGATACCCTGTTTCGCCAGAATCGGCTTCGCCTGCTCCAGAATTTCGGCGTGCGGGGTGTTGGAGGCCCCTACGGTCAGGGTATCAGCCCAGGAGGCAAAGCTCAGGGCGCTCAGGGTTGCTGCGGCGATCAACGTCAGTGTTTTTTTCATGATGATGGTTCCTGTGTATTGTTGTGTTTATCTTTTATCAAGAATGGAAGTAATGATGTCGCCGCAGAACTGGATAATGAAAACGATGATCAAAATGGTCACCGTTGCCACCAGCGTGACGTCACCATGGTTGCGCTGGAAACCTTCCAGGTAAGCCAGATTTCCCAGACCACCGGCACCAATCACCCCCGCCATGGCGCTGTAGCTCACCAGGGCAATCAGCGTCACCGTGATCCCTGACACCAGGGCAGGCGATGATTCCGGCAGTAAAACGCGAAAGATTAATGTGCTGAGTCGGGCGCCCATTGAGCGCATCGCTTCAATCACCCCTTTGTCCACTTCACGCAGGGCGATCTCCACCAGACGGGCGTAGAAAGGCGCGGCACCAACGATCAACGCAGGCAGTGCGGCGTTGGCCCCGAGGATGGTCCCCACCACAGTTTTGGTGAAGGGGATCAGCAGCACAATCAAAATGATGAACGGGATGGAGCGGAAGACGTTCACCACAATCGAAATGACGCTGTAGACCGTGCGGTTGTGGAACATGCCACCGCGTGCGGTTAAAAACAGCGCCAGACCGAGGATCAGGCCAAGCACAAAGGTGGCGACGCCGGAGAGCGCGGTCATATACAGCGTCTCCAGGGTGGCCGCCCAGAGCTGGTCCCATTTCAGGTGTGGGAAGAGATTCTCAGCCATGTTTAATTACCTCGCCTTCAATATCACTGTGCTGCAAATCGGCGAGGATATTGTTCAGTTGTTCATCTGTTGCCACCACGTGCAGCCAGAGCTGGCCGAAGACGCCGTGGGCGGTTTGTGTCATTTTGCCGTGCAGGATGTTAAACGGTAGGCCGTAGCGTAGCGTTAGTTCCCCGACGACCGGCTTGTGGGTGCTGTGGCCGGTAAAGGTCAGCTTAATAACGGTGCCTTCCAGTTCGTTTGCCAGCTCGCTGTTAAAGGTTTCGTCTTCGGCGTACTGGCTGACCTGACGCACAAACTGTTGCGTAATCGGCTGCTGAGGATGGGTAAAGACCTGCAGCACGTCGCCTTCTTCCACCACTTTGCCGTTTTCCATCACCGCCACGCGGTCACAGATTTTGCGCACCACGTGCATCTCATGAGTAATAAGCACGATAGTCAGCTTGAAACGACGGTTGATGTCGAGGAGCAGATCGAGGATCTGATCGGTGGTCTGGGGATCCAGCGCCGAAGTGGCCTCGTCGCAGAGCAGCACGTCCGGGTTATTGGCCAGCGCGCGGGCAATGCCGACGCGCTGCTTCTGCCCACCGCTAAGCTGGGACGGATAAGCCTGTTCGCGGCCTTTCAGCCCCACCAGTTCAACCAGTTCTGCCACGCGGGCTTTGATTTTGGCTTTAGGCACCCCGGCAATCTGCATTGAAAAGGCGATGTTCTCGCTCACGGTGCGCGACCACAGCAGATTGAAGTGCTGAAACACCATACTGATTTTCAGCCGCGCCTGGCGCAGGGTTTCACCTTTCGCCGCGGAGATGTCGTGTCCGTTAATGGTCACGCTGCCGGTAGTCGGCTTTTCCAGACCATTAAGCAGGCGGATTAAGGTGCTTTTACCCGCGCCGCTGTAGCCAATAATTCCATAAATTTGCCCCTGCTCTATCGTCAGGTTCACGTTATCAACGGCTGTCAGCGCCACTTTTCCGTTGTCAAAAATCTTCGAAATATTCCTGAGTACAATCATTCTTCGGGTAATCCGTTCGCCTGTGGCGGTTTAGCAGTATGGATGTCCAAACGATAGTAAACAGCCGTTATTAGCTTTTGAATGAATGAAAACGAATATCTTATAACTTTGAGTGATAAGAGGCGTGGCGCGTGGGGAGAAGGCTCTTTGCTTATTTTCTGCAATCGATAGCTAAAAAGTCGCCATGGCGAAACGCATAAAAATGGGACATTTGCCTGAAGGTTTTTCGCGGGCGCAACATCTACGCAGTCAACCTTAACGCATTGATAACAACCCTTTGTAAAACTGCATATATAATTTTTGAAACGCTGTTTTCATTTTCCTTTTGCGCATCTTTCAGCGTATAATGCGCGCCTGTCTTCTGATGAATGGTTTCAGCGCTTGGACTACAAAAAACAACGCATACAACTTAACCTCTCTCCCTGGGCTGAAACACAGGCACACATTCTTCTGCACGCTCAATTGATGTCACCTATCCTTACTGCGTGCCATAAAAAATTTCGCAACACAGGTTTGACTCCAGGGCTCTGCGCCCGCGGAGCGAGATTTCCATATCCTTCTCAACTTAAAGACTAAGACTGTCATGAAAAAGACGAAAATTGTTTGCACCATCGGCCCGAAAACCGAATCTGAAGAGATGCTGACCAAGATGCTGGACGCCGGCATGAACGTGATGCGTCTGAACTTCTCTCACGGTGACTATGCTGAACACGGCCAGCGCATCCAGAACCTGCGCAACGTGATGAGCAAGACCGGTAAAAAAGCAGCAATCCTGCTGGATACCAAAGGTCCAGAAATTCGTACCATTAAACTGGAAGGCGGCAACGACGTTTCGCTGAAAGCGGGACAGACTTTCACCTTCACTACAGACAAGTCTGTTGTCGGCAACAGTGAAATCGTTGCTGTGACCTATGAAGGCTTCACCAGCGACCTGTCCGTCGGTAACACCGTTCTGGTGGACGATGGCCTGATCGGTATGGAAGTCACCGCTATCGAAGGTAACAAAGTTATCTGTAAAGTGCTGAACAACGGCGACCTGGGCGAAAACAAAGGCGTTAACCTGCCAGGCGTTTCCATCGCGCTGCCAGCACTGGCTGAGAAAGACAAACAGGACCTGATCTTCGGTTGCGAGCAAGGCGTTGACTTCGTTGCAGCTTCCTTTATCCGTAAGCGTTCTGACGTTGTTGAAATCCGTGAGCACCTGAAAGCCCACGGCGGCGAAAACATCCAGATCATCTCCAAAATCGAAAACCAGGAAGGCCTGAACAACTTCGACGAAATCCTCGAAGCTTCTGACGGCATCATGGTTGCACGTGGTGACCTGGGCGTTGAGATCCCGGTTGAAGAAGTAATCTTCGCGCAGAAGATGATGATCGAGAAGTGTGTTCGCGCGCGTAAAGTGGTTATTACCGCAACGCAGATGCTGGACTCCATGATCAAAAACCCACGCCCTACCCGCGCAGAAGCTGGCGACGTGGCAAACGCCATCCTCGATGGTACCGATGCGGTAATGCTGTCTGGCGAATCTGCTAAAGGTAAATACCCGCTGGAAGCGGTCTCCATCATGGCGACCATCTGTGAGCGTACCGACCGCGTGATGAAGAGCCGTCTGGATTACAACAACGACAGCCGTAAACTGCGCATCACCGAAGCCGTGTGCCGTGGCGCGGTAGAAACAGCCGAGAAACTGGAAGCGCCACTGATTGTCGTCGCCACCCAGGGCGGTAAATCTGCTCGCGCAGTGCGTAAATACTTCCCGGATGCCACCATTCTGGCGCTGACCACCAACGAAACCACTGCGCGTCAGCTGGTGCTGAGCAAAGGCGTGGTTCCACATCTGGTAAAAGAGATCGCCTCTACTGACGATTTCTACCGCCTGGGTAAAGAAGTGGCCCTGCAGCTGGTTGAACGTGGCCTGGCGCAGAAAGGCGACGTAGTGGTGATGGTTTCTGGTGCACTGGTTCCAAGCGGCACCACTAATACCGCATCTGTTCACGTGCTGTAATAATTTCGTTCGAATTAGTTTGTATAAAAAGCGTCCTTCGGGGCGCTTTTTTTATTTCCGCTATCAGCCAAATTTATTAAAAAAGCAAATCGGGTTTTTCTATTTAACGGGGTCGTTTTCTAAGATGAATCCGATGAAAATTGTCTGTTTTAACACAATATTTTCCTCGAAATAGTCAAAACAGGTGCTTCTTTGAGCGAACGATCAAAAATAGGCATATTCCCATCAAAAAAATATTCTCAACCTAAAAAACTTTGTGTAATACTTGTAACGCTACATGGAGATTAACTCAATCTAGAGGGTATTAATAATGAATCGTACTAAACTGGTACTGGGCGCGGTAATCCTGGGTTCTACTCTGCTGGCAGGTTGCTCCAGCAACGCTAAAATCGATCAGCTGTCTTCTGACGTTCAGACTCTGAACGCTAAAGTTGACCAGCTGAGCAACGACGTGAACGCAATGCGTTCCGACGTTCAGGCTGCTAAAGACGACGCAGCTCGCGCTAACCAGCGTCTGGACAACCAGGCTACTAAATACCGTAAGTAATAGTACCTGTGTTAATAAAATGGCGCACATTGTGCGCCATTTTTTTTGCCCCTCATTTCGCTTTACTGAATCGCCTGTTCATGCCCTACCGGCGAAAGCGAGTTCTTCGCTGAGAGCCCGGTACTGTTAACATTCGCCCCGGCACCTGTCGATACCTCTACCGGAATACCCGCCCGACGCGACAACGCTTTGTTCACCAATGTCTTATCGCTGCCGCTCTGCGATATAAAGGATGCAAGCGCACTGGAGTGGGCAATCGCCAGCGTTTGCGGATTCTCCCCTTCCATCGTCGCCAGCGGGCGATGCACTTCAACGTAGCGCTTACCGTCCGGCTCAACCGAGAACTTCACCGGCTCATTGATGATCTGCACCCGCGTGCCGACAGAGGTCTGGGCGAAGAGCGCTTTGATATCCGGCGCATTCATACGCATACAACCGGAACTGACGCGCAACCCCACGCTGTCCGGCGCGCTGGTGCCATGGATCAGGTATTCACCGTTACCCACGCCCAAACGCAGTGCAAAGCGTCCTAACGGGTTATTTGGCCCTGCGGGTACTACCGGCGGCAGTTTGATCCCCTGGGCCAGCGAGCGCGCTCTGATGCCCGCAGTTGGCGTCCATGTCGGATTCGGGATCTTCTGGCTGATGCGGGTGGTGGTCACCGGCGTGTCCAGCCCCAGCTGTCCAATACCCAGTGGATAGACCTGCACGCTGTTTTCACCCGGCGGATAGAAGTAGAGCCGCAGCTCCGCCAGATTCACCACAATCCCTTCCCGGGGGGTATCCGGCAGCAACATTTGCGACGGAATGGTGATCACCGTTCCCGGCGCCGGGTAGACCGGGGCGATGGTATTATTGGCTTCGAGTATTAAATGCGCAGCGGTATTAAACCGGCGCGCAATGGCCTGCAGGTTATTATCACCTTCCTGAACAACATAGGTCTGATTTTGCCCGATTAACCGACTACCAGCCGGTGGCAAAGGATAATCCACCGCCCGGGCGCTATTAAGCGCGCTGAGCGAACCTAAAAGAATGAGAGTTAATAAAGACGCGCGCTTCATACTGAGATTCCTTATTCACTGACAGAACGTCAGAAAGCTGAAAAATCCGCGAGGCGGGAGCCGTCTCGCGGAGCAGAATGAGGGCTGTCCTGATAGTTTAGCTAATGTTGGCGGCTTTGGAGCGGATTGCGCGGATCATCGCCTCAAGCCCCTGGGATCGGGAGGGGGTTAAATGCTGAGTGAGCGCCATTTTTTCAAACCACGGGCGGACGTCAAAAGCGACAATATCCTGGGCGGACATCTGCTGATATAAAATAAACACGACGGCAATAAGGCCTTTGACTATTGCCGCATCACTGTCGCCCGCTAATTCAATCACCCCGGCTTCATTCTGGTGCATTATTATCCACACCTGGCTCTGACACCCCTGAATACTATTTTCCGGGACGTGGTCGCTTTCGCTGAGGGCAGGCAGACGCTGCCCCAGCTCAATGATGTAGAGGTACTTCTCTTCCCAGTTTGCGCAACGCGTAAAATTACGCAGCAATTTATCTCTGTCTGGCAATGCAGCCATCTCTTGCCCTCTTTTTAGCCCAGCAGTTGGTGGATACGCTTCAGCCCGGCCACCAGTCTGTCGACCTCTTCCAGTGTGTTGTACATCACCAGCGATGCGCGGCACATCGCCGGTACCTGATAAAACGCCATCAGCGGCATAGCGCAGTGGTGTCCGGTTCGCACCGCCACCCCGTAGTTATCGAGAAAACTGCTCACGTCATAGGCGTGGTGTTTGCCAAGGTTAAAGGCAATAACACCCTGACGGTCCGCCGGGCCGTACAGCGTAAGATCCGGCACGCTGGCAAGTTCCGCCAGAGCATAGCGCATCAGCATCTGTTCATATTCGGCGATAGCGTCAAGGCCGATGTTTGACACATACTCCATCGCCGCGCCCAGCCCGATAATGCCGCCGGTGTTCGGGGTGCCCGCCTCAAAGCGCCACGGCGCCCGGGCGTAGGTTGTGCCTCCGCTCAGGCTGACGGTGGCGATCATCGACCCGCCCCCTTCCCACGGCGGCATCGCCTGTAAAATCTCATCTTTGACGTACAGCACGCCGATACCGGTAGGCCCGTAGAGCTTATGGCCGGAAAAGACGTAGAAGTCGCAGTCCAGCGCCTGGACATCCACCGTATGGTGCATCACCGCCTGGGCGCCATCAATCAGCACTTTCGCCCCCACCACATGGGCTTTGGCGATAATTTCCGCTACCGGGTTTTCGGTACCCAGCACGTTGGAGATCTGAGTAATGGCCACCAGCCGGGTGCGTTCATCCAGCAGGGTATCCAGCTGTTCAAGCTGTAATGTGCCGTCCTCGTTAAGGGGGATGACCCGCAGTTCCGCCCCGACGCGCTCGCACAGCATCTGCCAGGGCACGATATTGGCATGGTGCTCCATCTGGCTGATGATGATGTTATCACCCGCGTGCACTTCGGCGCTGCCCCAGCTGTTGGCCACCAGGTTGATCCCTTCGGTGGTGCCGCGAACAAAAACCAGCTCCTCCGGCGAGCGGGCGTTCAAAAATGTTGCCGCGCGGGTACGGACGTTCTCCATCCGCTGCGTCGCCTCAGCGCTGAGGGTGTGGATCCCCCTGTGCACCGCCGCGTAACCATGCCGGTAAAACTCCGCCTCGGCCTCGATCACCTGCGTGGGCTTTTGCGCGCTGGCGGCGCTGTCGAGATAGGCAAGCGGCAGACCGTTTACTTCACGGGTCAGGACAGGAAAATCCGCCCGCACTTTCTCTACAGGGAAAATCATGCCACACCTCCAGGCAGACGCTGGCCGATACGTGCCAGCACCTGCTGTCTTAACGTTTCATCGTCAAGGGCTTCGGTCAGTTCGGCGGCAAAGGCGTAGATAATCATCTTCTCAGCCGCCTGCTTATCGATCCCGCGGGAGCGCAGATAGAACATCTGCTCATCGTCGATCCGCCCCACAGTGGCGCCGTGGCTGCATTTCACATCATCGGCGTAAATTTCCAGCTGCGGTTTGGTGTCCACCTCCGCCAGTCGCCCCATCAGCAGATTGTTGTTGGTCATCTGGCCGTCGGTTTTGATGGCGTGCTGCGCCACGTTGATCAGCCCGTTGAAGACCGCCCGGCCCTTATCGCTGACGATGGTTTTATGCAGCTGGCGGCTGTTGCAGTAGCCCTTATTGTGCTCAAGCCAGGTACGGGTGTCGCACACTTCAGATTTTACCGGCATCGCCAGGCTGTTGATGCGCAGGGTGCTATTTTCGCCATTCAGCTGGATGCTGGTGTTATGGCGCAATACCGCGCCCCCCAACAGGAAGCTGTGGCTGTATGCCGTCGCATCGGCGGCCATCAGCAGGTCGTTATGGGCGAAGTGGTGGCTCGCAGGGTTCTCGAACGCCAGCTTGATATGGTGCAGCCGGGCGTTGGCCGCCACGTTCATGGTCAGGCGCGAGCCGGTGAAATGGTGCGCCGGGGTCAGGCTGACATAGTGTTCGACGATCGTCGCCTCTGCCCCTTCGGCCAGCGCCAGATGGTGACGATAATGAGCAGTGTTGATCTCCTCGCCTTCAAGCCCCTGGGTGATGTGCATCAGCAGCAGCGGCTTTTCAGGACGGGCGTTACGCTTCACGCTGATATGCATCACGCTCTGAGCCAGGCTTTCGGTCAGATGCAGGAACAGCTCCGGCTGAATCGGTGCCGACAGGCTTTGCCGCTCGTCATTGATTTCGACATCAAACCCGCTGCCGTCGGTGCTGTCGCTCAGTTCCGGACTAAAGCGTCCGTCAACAAAGACCAGCCGCGTGGCGTCTAGGGTAAGCGCCAGGGCATCCCGATCGCTCGCTGCCACCCTGGCGGGCCGGGAAACAAACTCGCCGTTAAGCAGCCCTTCCAGCGGGGTATATTTCCAGTTCTCATGCTTACGCGTCGGCAACCCGAGGCGCAGCATCTGCTGCAGGTGCTGCTGCGCCTGTTCAGAGCGGGTTCCGCCCTGCGCCTCAAACAGGCGGTGCCACTGCTGCAGCGCGTTACTGTTGTTCGCTAAGCCAGCCATAGCCCTGCTCCTCCAGCTGTTTGACCAGCGTAAAATCACCCGATTTCACAATCCGCCCATGATAAAGCACATGCACATAATCGGGTTTGATGTAATCAAGGATGCGCTGATAGTGAGTGACGATGATAAACGACCGCTTGCCGTCGCGCAGGGCGTTAACGCCGTCGGCGACGATCTTCAGGGCGTCGATATCGAGCCCGGAGTCGGTTTCATCGAGGATGCACAGCTCCGGCTCCAGCACCGCCATCTGCAGAATGTCGTTGCGCTTCTTCTCCCCGCCGGAAAAACCGACGTTGACCGAGCGGGTGAGCAGATCTTCCGGCATCTTCAGCAGCTGGATCTTCTCTTCCATCAGGTCCTGGAAATCAAAGCGATCCAGCTCCTCTTCGCTGCGGTATTTGCGCACGGCATTCAGTGCGGTCTGCAGGAAGAACTGGTTGCTGACGCCCGGGATCTCTACCGGGTACTGGAAGGCCATAAAAATGCCCTCCCCGGCTCTCTCTTCCGGCGACAGTTCCAGCAGATCTTTGCCTTTAAAGTCGACCGAACCGCCAACCACTTCGTAATCTTCGCGCCCGGCCAAAGTCGCTGACAGCGTACTTTTACCCGACCCGTTAGGGCCCATAATCGCATGCACTTCGCCCGGGCGAACCTCAAGGCTCAGGCCGCGCAGGATCGCTTTATCTTCCACACTGACCTGTAAATCTTTAATGCTTAACATGTGCTTTCCTTAATCCTTAACCGACGCTGTGTTCAAGGCTAATCGCCAGTAATTTTTGTGCTTCCACGGCAAACTCCAGCGGCAGTTCAGAGAACACATCCTTACAGAAACCGTTCACAATCATCGAGATGGCATCCTCTTCGCTGATGCCGCGCTGCAGGCAGTAGAAGAGCTGATCTTCACCAATCCGCGAGGTTGTCGCTTCGTGTTCCAGCTGGGCGCTGTTGTTACGGCACTCAACATACGGGAAGGTATGCGCCCCGCAGTCCGGGCCAATCAGCATGGAGTCGCACTGGGTAAAGTTACGGGCGTTGGTGGCCGTCGGCATGATTTTGACTAAGCCGCGATAGCTGTTCTGGCTCTGCCCTGCGGAGATCCCTTTCGAAATGATGGTCGACCGGGTGTTTTTGCCGATGTGGATCATCTTGGTGCCGGTATCGGCCTGCTGATGCCCGCTGGTCAGCGCCACGGAGTAGAACTCGCCGATGGAGTTATCCCCGCGCAGAATGCAGCTCGGGTACTTCCAGGTGATGGCGGAGCCGGTTTCCGACTGGGTCCACGACATCTTGCTGTTGTCGCCTTCGCACAGGGCGCGCTTGGTGACGAAGTTCAGGATGCCGCCGGTGTTGTTATCCCCCGGGAACCAGTTCTGCACCGTGGAATACTTCACCTCGGCGTCTTTATGGATGATCACCTCCACCACTGCCGCGTGCAGCTGATAGCTGTCGCGCACCGGAGCGGAACAGCCCTCGATATAGCTGACGTAGCTCCCCTCATCGGCGACGAGGATGGTGCGTTCAAACTGACCCGTTTTCTCGGCGTTGATACGGAAATAGGTGGAGAGCTCCATCGGGCAGCGTACGCCTTTCGGCACGTAGATAAAGGTGCCGTCAGAGGCCACCGCCGCATTCAGGGCGGCAAAGAAGTTATCATTGCCCGGCACCACGGTGCCAAGATATTTCTTCACCAGCTCAGGGTGATCGTGGATAGCCTCCCCGAAGGAGCAGAAGATGATCCCCTGCTCGCCCAGTTTTTCCCGGTAGGTGGTGGCGACCGAGACGGAGTCAAAGATGGCGTCCACCGCCACCTCGCGTCCTTCGCGCACCGGTACACCGAGCTGTTCGAACGCCTCTTCCACCTCTTTACTTAAAAAGGCGTTGGCCCCGGTCTGCTGTACCGCACCAGGCTCAGAGGCGCAGGTGTCGTCGCAGTTGCCGCAGGACGGCGCTGAGTAGTAGCTGTAATCCTGATAGTTCAGCTTATCGTAGTGCGCCTTCAGCCAGTGCGGCTCTTCCATCTCCAGCCAGGCCTTGAACGCATTCAGCCGGAACTCCAGCATCCAGTCGGGTTCGTTACGCTTGGCGGAAATGGCACGAATGACCTCTTCGTTAATCCCTTTTGCCAGCTCGTCGGTCTGCAATTGGGTGAAGAAGCCCTCTTTGTAATTAATGTGGCCGCCGGACCAGGTGTTGACGTCGTCAGTTGCTTCAGTATGTCGAGACATAATACCGCCTATACCCCAAAACTTTCGCCGCAGCCACATTCGTTCTGGGCTTTCGGGTTATTGAATTTGAATAACTGGTTTAAGCCTTCGCGCACGTAATCCACTTCCGTACCGTCAATGAACGGCATCGCCTGGAGCGGCACATAGAGCCGGGCGCCGTCATGTTCAAAAACCAGATCGTCTTTTTCCGGCTGGCTGACGGTGGTGAGGACATAGCCGAAACCGGCGCAGCCGGTCTGTTTCACCCCTAACCGCACGCCGAGCATACCTGCCTGTTTGCTCACCAGCTCGCGAATGTGCGCCGCTGCGGCAGGGGTCAGCGATAATCCACGCCATGCAAAATCTGTTGGATCAAACGTTTCTGAATGCTGTTCCATAAGTCCACCTCATGTATTGCGCCCTCTGGGCATAACACCATGTTAGTGATAATGATTATCACTTCAACCCCTCACTTGCAGGGTCATTCGGCTTAACCGCCCTTTTTGAATACTTTTATTAAGCATAGACCCTGATGACGGGCTTAACAGGCCTGACGGAGATTGTTTAATCGGTTGATAATATTGGAAATTAGAGGAGGAAATCGGTGGAAATGGTCAAAAGCTAAAATATGTATAGAAAATGCCTATTTTTGGGATAGCCAGACAGGTAAGACGCCCGCGCAGGCGGGCATCTTTCAGAGCGTCACAGGCACAATCAGACTTTCAGACATTCACGCAGCAGGTTTATTTGCATATTTTTGTCCCGCATTCGGGTCAGCAATGCCTGCAGATGGTGATCGCTCCCCAGCTGGAATTTTTGCATGACATCATACTTGTGCGCATACACCGTTTTGCTGTCGATCTTCAGCTTTTGTGCAATAGCGGGCGTCGAGAGCCCCTGGTACAGGCTCGCCATAATCACCGTCTGCCGCGGAGATAAAGTCCGGTGCTGACATTCGGCGCAGACGGGGTTAACCCTGATCTCTTCGTGGCGCTGCAGGGTGTGCCAGGCCGAACTGAATACCCGATAAAAATCGCTCAACGGCGCATCCCGCGACACGAAAACCATCTCCTGAAAACAGGCCGGTAATGTCTCTTCACTGTAGTGTTCGCCATTGACCAGACCAATCATCACCCCTTTCCTGCGCGCCAGTAATTCTGGCGTACAGATAAGGGGCTCTCCCCGGCAGAGTGACAGCACCATGAGATCGGCGTTGCTAATATTCTCTCGGGTAAATTCCGTCATAAAATCTATTTCACACCCGAATTGCGTCCCGAAGAGATCGACAATCAATTTTTTCAGCGCATAACAGTAAAGCGTCTCTGTCTCATTAATAAGCACGTTGACCATCGTCGGTATTTCCCTCACTCGTTCAGTTGTATTCCAGCGTCGCGACCATGGCGACGCTGATAGTTCCTGGCGTGACGCCACCGGTAGCGGAATAGGTAATGGCCTGCAAATTCATGGTTGCAGTACGATCGTCGCCAATATTTTGAGTCATGCGGCTCCCCGGACCTTTTAAATTCCCCGTACCGGTTTCAATTATGCCCAGCGCGATATTTGTGGCGGTGCCGCTGTTCCTGTAATAGTGCGTTCCGGCCACGGGATCTGCCGTCCCGGTTAAGCTAACCGTCACACTCTGGGTAGCCGCCGGACATTGGGTGAAGTTGAGCGAAAAAGGCACAGGCGTGGAGGATGACGCCGGCGTAGCCATATTCTTCGCCTGCATGTTTCCCAGATTGACGTTCACATTCGAATTCCCGCCATTAAAAATACAGGGAGAGGCGACAATCCTCCCTTTTACTAAGACGCTTACCGCATCCGTCGCCAACGCTGCAGCGGTGTACAGCCAGATGCTCGCTATCCCGATAATATTCAGCCTCATCGATCGTTTCCTTTTACTGATAGGTGAGGATCAGGGTGGCACTGGCATTCGCGGTTCCGGTGCTTACTGAGGTTTTGGTTTGATAGTAACGGGCGGTGATCGGCATACTCTCCTGACCGCCACTCGTCTGTTTAAGGGCAATCGTGCTGTTTAAAACCAGCGGCTCGCCGTTATAAAGCAGCTGGACACCCACGCCGTCGGCAACGCCCGCCGAGCCCTGGCCGGTTAACGCCAGCACGCTGTTGTTACTGAGCCCGGGGTACTGAATGCCGTTCAGCGTGACGTTAATTTTCGCCCCAGCGTCGCAGTTCAGGCCGAGGTTTTGCGTGTTTTGTCCCCCCTCAGGGAGGGTGCCGACCGTATCGCCGAAACGGCTTACCGGCACGTCGCCGAGAAGGAAGACCAGATTTGGCGTGGTTATGGCGCAGGCTACCTGTGTAATCGAACCGGTTCCGGCATAGACGGGCACATCCGGTGCCGCCGTGCCGCCCCGATATTGCTCTGTCCAGGCGACAAAGGAGGCCAGTAGTCCGTTCACAGAACCCGACGTAATATCGCCGGTTTTCCAGAACTGAATAATCGGCTGGAAATTGCTGGCGTGTACTTCATTGGCGTTCGAGCTCCAGGAGGCGCTGAAAAGATCGGCCCCTAACCAGGTGGTTCCATTAAAACTGGCGCTCCCGGCGGTGGTTTTTTCATAATATCCCACGGAGACCCCGACGCCTGGCAACCCGGTTTGATATACCCGGCGACCGTTGGCGGTGGTGAACGCATAAGCCAGTCCCCCGCTCTTCATGCCTGCGGTTGAACCTTCATTCCCCGTTGGCGTACAACTATAGGTCAGCGCCAGCGAGCCATAAATTTCGTTGCTGATCGCCTGCCCGACCGGGAGATCGCGCTGAACGATAATATTGCCGTAATTAATGCTATACGGGGCACCGATATAGGTGTAATCACATCCATAGCCATACAGTGGAAAGAGTATTCCCGCCAGGATGAACAGGCACCTGATAATAGACATGTCGAGTCATCCACAATCATTCAATTAATGGCAAACCACATCCGCACGAATTATCTCGCCGGGAGGTTGTTGGGTATTAAGGGTGTAGTGAGCCTGGCAACGCTGTTGTGCCGCCTCGCCCCACTTCACCGTTAATTTCACATCCGGCTGCAAACCGGTTAAATAGACCTGGCCGCCGTCACCCACGATGAAACCTGTGTTTTGCGCTCCGTTCACCGTCGCGATAGCGCCGAAAGGCACCGGCTGACCATTTTGTCGGGTGAGCGTCATCAGGATCCGCAGCCCGACACTGGCGACATAGCTGGCGCGCACAATCGCGCCCCGGGTCGGGATCACGGTCTGTACCGTCTGTTCCAGTTCAATATCGTCAGGCAGGGTATCGGTCAACAACGAAACGTCATTTTTCCGGTAGGGTGTCATGTTGCTGCAGAGGGTATAACCGCGGTAATCGGTTTTCGTCCCGGACTGGTTTTGTATCCCTACCCCTGCCGCGCCGGGCGCTTTTATCAGCACGTTGGTTTCGCCGAGCGTCTGAGAAAAGGTCACGCCGTCGGCATGGGCGACCACGCTCCCCTGGAGGGCATAATTCAGCCGGTCGCTGTACTGATCGTAACTGTAACCCGCCGTCACCTCACCATAAGTGCCTTTGTAATCACCGTTTATATTGCCGGTATAGCCGACGTTATCCGTGCTGTAACCCTGCTGCACATTCCAGCTCAGGGCATTGTTTTCCAGCCCCGTGCCGTTCATCCCCAGGCTGTGGAGGGTGCCGCTGTTTTTACTGGCGCTCATACCGTAATTCACCCAGGTTTGCGGCAGGAAGGCTCCCAGCGGAACGCTGATATTCAAGGCCACCATCTGCTCTTTGGCATCACCACGCGTGCCGTCGCTGCCGCTTTTACTCCGGGTATAGGTCAGCCCGTAGCTGACGCTCTGCCAGAAATTGTTATAGCCCAGGCTCCATGAGATCTTTGGTTGCCTGATATCCCAGTAATCTTCCCTTACGGCACTTAACATCAGCGAGCCCAGGTGGTTGCCAAGCGTCTGGCTCAGGGTTAACTCGGCGCGATTACGGCGCCTGTCGTTGAGCGCGCTGTCGCTGCCATAGGTGTCCAGCACCTCCTGCATCCCGTAATAACCCCGCGTGGCGTAGCGGTAGCCCGCAATGGCAACATGGGTCCCGCTGTTGACAAAATTCTTGCTGTAGCGCATCCGCCATGACTGGCCGTTCGATTTTGCGCGATCTTGCGGGGTTGACCAGGCCTGGGTGACGTCTGCCGAAAAGGCACCGAAATCGCCCATATTTTTTCCCATTCCGGCGGCCAGCGACTGGTATTTACTCGCCCCCTGAAATCCGCCGTACAGGGTCAGGCCATACGGAATGCCGTAGATACCGGTGAACTGGCTGAACGGGGTTTTATCCACGCGATGATCCCATGAGCGATATTGCCCGCCGGTGACGGCGTACTTCAGCTGCCCTTCACGCTGCAATACCGGGAGTGAGGCAAACGGCACGGTAAAATGCTGTTCGCTGCCGTCGGCCTCTTTAATAGTGACCTCGAGATCCCCTGCGCCGCCGGTCGGGTACATATCGGTAATTTCAAAGGCACCCGGTGCGATGTAGTTCTGGTAAATCTGATAGCCGTTCTGGCGAATAATGATCTGCGCGTTGGTCCTTGCAATACCGCGCACCACCGGCGCATAGCCCCTGAGCGAATCCGGCAGCATGTCATCGTCTGAAGCGAGTTGTCCGCCGCGAAAAGGCATGCTGTCAAACACATCTGCCGGTGACGCGCTGTCCCCGAGCGTCAGCTGGGCTTTCAGCGGGACAATGCCCCTTCGGGCATAGGTATAAACGTTATCCCACTGCGTCTGACCTTCGCTGCCCAGTGACCAGGTCGTGTAGTTTCGCAATCGCCACGGTCCGATATTCAAACCCGGCCGCAGGTTGGCGTACTGACTGCTGTCGCTGCCGCCGTTTTTATTCATAATGCTTGCACCGCTGAGCGAGTAGTTGAGCATGGCGGCGGTGATCCCCTCATCCCAAAGCGCAGGCTGAACAAAACCTCTGGCCTGTATCGTCAGCGCGGCCTGTGGAACGCTGATGGCAAGGCGCTGGCTGGCAAACTGAAAATCGGTGCTGGCCTGAGGGATAGCCGCCAGATGCGCGCACGGCGAGCCTGGCTGGCTGAGCCCCGGAAAGCGCTCGGTTTTAACCCCCCATTGACGCAACTGGTCGACGCTGAGACAGGGCTCAAGGCGCGACTCACCCTCACTGTCTGTCACTTTATGAAACGTAACGTCCTGGGTGTCCGCCAGCTGACCATCAAGAACAATATCAACATGATAAACACCTGCAGCCTGAGAACCTGTTTCAAAGCCATTCAGATCGGCTCTGTCGATCCCCGGATTATCGAGTTCAATCAGTTCGGGGTTAAAAAATTCGCGCGCCTGAATTTTATTTACTTCACCGGCCAGGACAACGGTAATAAACCCTGCCAGCCAGGTGGCTTTATTTCCGCTGATTTCCATCTTAATACTGCTCCATGAATATCACCTGCAACCTTTTATCGGTCACAGGTTTGCTGTATGTGCGTCCCCTGTGCCGCCAAAATCATTAATCAATTTAAAGACCACGGCGCTGCCGATATTTTGTGCGGGAAGGAAAATTGCCGTTTGTCCATGAGGCAATATCCAGGTTGCCTCTGGTACTTTTTTACCCCCAACAGTGATTTCATTAAAATTCATCACATAATCAGTGGGGTTAACGATCTCAATTTTATTGCCGTTACGTCGCCAGATTAATTTATCCGCCTGTTCCTCTGGTGTTGAGCGCTTTAAGCCTGCCGGACGGTAAATTAATTTAATTCGTGTTTTCACCGCAATTTGCAGCGAATTCTCGGTGGTCGTTGCCGAGGGGATCGATTTGATATTCAGCCAGAACAGACTCTCGCGGTCCTGTGGCAGTGTCCCGGTTAATACAATCCGCTCAACGTTTTGTTGTCCTTTATCCAGCCGGTAGAGAGGTGGCGTAATGATAAAAGGCGGTTTCGGCGCACTGTCACTCACTCCCTCTATCCACGACTGAACCAGATAAGGTGAGTTATCAGGATTATTGACGTTGATAGCGGCCTCTTTTTTGCTGCCGTCAAATATAAGCCGTGTTCCGCCAATAACGATCCCTGCCTGTGCAGCCGAAACGCCCGTCACAATAAAAAGACTGGCGAGCAGGATTTTGTGAACAAATTTCATTACATACCTCAGTGACAACGGGGCCGTGTTCCGGCCCCACCTGATGTCCGGTCAGGTCATTAGTTATAAACAACAGAGAAATTAGCGACCGAGTTTGCCGGACCTGCCGTCACGCTTGACGCTGTCGAAATATACTGCGCGTAGAATTTCAGGGTATTATCCTGGTCGCTGGTCAGTTCATAGTTATAGTTATTCTCGCCGTGCAGCGGCAGATCCACTTTATCTGCTGACATCAGATTAATTGCCACGCCCGTTGCCGCACCCGAAACCGCAGTATTAATGGCCAGCAGACTTGGGTTAACGAGATCCGGCGTACCGTCAAAACGAACCTTTGCTGATGTTACGGTATCTGGACAATTTCTTAATATAATATCGAAGCCTTTTGCTGCGGTTCGGTCTCCCATACCCGCGAACTCAGATTTATAAAAATCGCCAATAACTACGGTCTGGTTTTGCGAAGCGACAGCAACGTCGCAGGCAGAATCCAGAATATTTCCGGCAAAGTTAACCGTACCTGCTGCCGCAAAGACAGAAGAGGTGCAGACTGCAGCCAGAGCCGATAACGCAACAATAGTCTTTTTCATAGAATTATGTCCTTAATAACACTTACCATCACCATTTTTTGGGCAAAAGCATTCCATAAGGTGTGAATCACCTTTTATTTTTTTATGCCCGTTATGCTGGTTCCTTTTTGTGAGTAAAAGAGGTGCCATCGTAAATTTATATAAATCACCCTGGTCAAATTTCACTCACATGATGCAATTTATATAAAGACTTTCCTGAACTCAAATTATTTCTCGGTCTAGTTTTAGACTTTGCCACTCTTTTTTTTGCCTGCCCTTCAGCGCCGAGATTCAGCCCGGGATGCTCTCACTTTTGTTCTTCAGTGAATAGAATGCCCCGTCTGAGCGTCTGGTCTATTAATAGACTCTGCAAGAAAATCAAATCTTATCAATATGTTAATCATAAACAGCCACGGCCAGTCTATTTTTAGACCCGAGACTGATATTCCCAGCATCAATAGTTTTTACGATAATCGCGCCCGGTTAAGAATCACCGTTAGTTTCAGTAAGATGAGGTCACCTGATGAATACCCGAATGACGGCGGTAAAGGGCGCTCCCACCACCTCTTCGCTGGCGTTTAAACCTTTTGCAGATATAGAAAAACTGATTGCCCATCTTCGTCCTTTTACCGAGACCGTGACGATAAATAAAGGCGATGTGGTGCACTATTACGATGGGGAGATACGGCAGTGCTGGCTGTTATTAAGTGGCAGCGTAGCCCTGCATCGCCGTGGCGACGGCGTGGTGCTGAATTCTGAATCGGGTCCTTTTATTATTGGTGTTAGCAGTCAGCTATGTTCGGAACATTTATACGCCAGAGCCCTGGAAGATGTTGAGGTGGCGCCCATGCCTCTGGCCTTATTTAATCAGATCGTAGCCAATGAGGGGTTATGGGAACCCTTTTCGCGGCTGCTGATTTATACGGTTTCCCGAATCTATGAACACTGTTCACAGATATCGCAAATGTCCGCGTATGACATTATTCGTCTGCAGTTAGTCGAACTGTTACAGGAGCCTGACTCGGTACGGCTCAACACCACCGCGGCAGCCTATATCAAAAGCCGGACCTATCTGTCCCGAAGCGGGATCATGCGTATCCTGTCGGAGTTACGAACCGGGGGATATATCGCCATGCAGCGGGGGGTACTGATTGATATTCATCATCTGCCGCTGAAATATTGATTAAGGAGCCATAACGCGGAGCCAGGAGGGCGCACAAGCACTATAATAACCCTCATTACGTCAGCCTCATCCAGTAGGTCATTTTATGCCATCGCCAACGACGCCGCCCGGTCAGGCTCAGCGTGGGTCGCCCTGGGCGCAGGAGCTTGTATCCCATCTGCAACCCTACGCGACCCTTCACCACGCCCAACGGGGAGAGCGGTTCGAGCTTTGTATCAATGGTCAGGGTGTCTTTTATCTGATTATTGAGGGCAGCGTGGCGATTTATCGCCGGAGCAACGATATGTTGCTTTCAACCGCCAACAGCCCGGCAATTTTGGGTCTGGCAAACCTGACGGATATCTACTTCGACAACTACTTCAAAACCCTTGAGCCTTGCGTTATTGGTACGCTTGCGACCGATAAAGTCAACGACATCTGCACAGAAAAAGATTTGTGGAGCGTTGTCTCCCGCCACCTGATGTTTGTTTATAACCGACTCTATCACCACGTTATGCCAGTGGGCTCACCCACCGCGTATGAATTAATTCGCCAGCAGTTGCAGGAATTGATGGCCGAAGATGAGAGTTTTCGCGCCAGGATCACCGCTGAAAGGTATATCCGGGATAAAACCCAGCTTTCGCGCAGTGGGGTGATGCGTATTCTGGCCGATCTGAAAGCTGGTGGTTACGTGGAAATGGAAGAGGGTCGACTGATTAGCATCAACAAGCTCCCCGCCAGATACTAGGTAAATCAGCCCACCAGCAGGGTGTTCTCTTTTTGTAGGCGTATTCTGAATATCAGTCGGAAGACTGAGGCGATCGCCGCCGGGTGCGCTATGCTTCGGCAAAAGGGCAACATACGGAGGGGAAATGCTCATTGCACTTGTGACCATCGCCATCGTTGCCGTCGTCATTACCGGTCTGGTTATCCTGTCTGCTATGCAGGACATTAACAACGATTACTGAATGCGGAAAAAAGAAAGCCCTTAAGACTACCAGAGGTAATCTTAAGGGCTTCTCGCTCCATCCGGCGCTTATCTCCGGCACTCAATATGGCTTAGCTCTTGAAGGAGCATAGGAATAATCTCATAAACCCGGGTGCGCGAATTAACATTTCTTGCGGCCCGCCAGTAAACGTCGGTATTTCAAGGTGATAAAAAATGAAAAAAGGCCGCATTTGCGGCCTTTCGCTTTATATCACCGCGGTAGTCAGCCGCGACGAGCAGCATAAACGGTTCTGCTCATCCAGGATCTCAATCTGCCATACCTGATGGCGCGAGCCAGCATGCAACGCGCGACAGACGCCGCGTACCCGGCCGCTGCGCACGGAACGAATATGGTTGGCATTCACCTCCAGCCCCACCACCTTCTGCTCTCCTTCGGTACAGAGGTAGCCGGCCACCGAGCCCAGGGTTTCAGCCAGCACCACCGACGCACCACCGTGCAGCAGCCCAAAAGGCTGATGGGTGCGGCTGTCGACCGGCATGGTGGCCTCCAGTTCATCCTCGCCGATGCGGGTAAACTGGATATCCAGCAACCCCACCATATTTCCGTCACTCATGGCGTTTAACGCCTGCAACGTCACCGCACGTTTCCAGATCATCCCATAATCTCCAGTAAGGCCTGCAGCGGATGGCGCACGCCGTTGCCTTCGACGCGTTTGACCTGGCTACGACAGGAGTAGCCGGTCGCCAGGCAGCGGTTGCGCGGCAGGCGCTGCATCGCCTGATGCCAGGAAAGCTCGTAGATGCCCAGCGAGTTCGCGTGGTTCACCACCTCGTGCCCATAGGTTCCGGCCATGCCGCAACAGCCGACGCTAACGCTCTCCAGCTTCGCGCCAAAGCGGGCGAAGATGGCCGCCCATTGTGCTGGCGCGCCCGGCAATGCGGTTACTTCGGTACAGTGTCCGAACAGATACCACGCCTCGCCGCTGGTCTCCTGGGCGGGTTGCGCATCGAGGATCGTCGGCAGCCACTCATGTACCAGCATGACGTGGAAGTCGCCGCGCTTGTCACCGAGGGTCTGTTTGTACTCATCGCGATAGCAGAGCACCAGCGCCGGATCGACCCCGACCATCGGCATACCCAGCTGCGCCACCCGGTTAAGGAAGTCCGAGGTTTTTTGCGCGGTTTTCGCAAAGCGGCTGAGGAAACCTTTGATGTGCTGCGCCTTGCCGTTTGGTGAAAACGGCAGCAGCACCGGCTGGTATCCTAACCGCTCGGCAAGACGAATAAAGTCCGCTACCACCTGGGCATCGTAATAGCTGGTAAAGGGATCCTGCACCACCAGCACCGTTTTCGCTTTTTGCTCCGCGCTCAGCGCCTCAAGCTGCTCAAGGGTCAGGTTGGCAGAGCGGTGACCGACCATCTGACGCTGCAGGGAGGGCGTGGAGAGCAGCGGCAGGTCGATCATGCCGATATGCTTCTCGGAAAGTTTGCGTACCAGCGGCTGGTTAATAAAGAAGTTAAAGGTGCGCGGCGCGCGGGCCATCAGCGGGGCATAACTCTCCACCGTCGCGACCAGGTGATCGCGCATCGGGCGCAGATAACGGCTGTGATAGAGCTGCAGGAAGCGGGAGCGGAACTCCGGCACGTCGATCTTAATCGGGCACTGGGTAGAGCAGGCTTTACAGGCCAGGCAGCCCGACATCGCCTCTTTCACCTCGTGGGAGAAGTCGTACTCCCCTTTATTCGCATGCCAGCTGTTGCGGGTGCGCGCGATAAGGGTACGCAGGCTGGCGCGTTTCTCCGGCAGCTCTTTCTCCAGCGCCAGCGGATCCACGCCGCGGTCGGCCAGCAGACGCAACCACTCGCGCACCAGTGTCGCACGTCCTTTCGGCGAGTGGATGCGGTTGCTGGTGATCTTCATTGACGGACACATCGGGCTTTTCGCATCGAAGTTAAAGCACAGGCCGTTACCGTTACACTCCATCGCACCGCGCCAGGAGGCGCGCACGGCTATTGGGATCTGGCGGTCGAAGGTGCCGCGCTTGACTGCATCCACCTGCATCATCGGGGCGTCGACACCCTCCGGCGGACAGATTTTACCGGGGTTGAGGCGGTTATCCGGGTCAAAGGCCGCTTTGATTTTGCGCAGCTCGCCATAGAGCTGTTCGCCAAAGAAGGCCGGGCTGTACTCTGCGCGGAAGCCTTTTCCGTGCTCGCCCCACAGCAGACCGCCATATTTAGCGGTGAGCGCCACCACCTCATCGGAGATCTGCTTCATCAGGATCTCCTGCTGCGGATCGCACATATCCAGCGCCGGGCGTACGTGCAGCACCCCGGCATCGACATGGCCAAACATGCCATAGCTCAGGCCGTGGCTGTCGAGCAGAGCGCGGAACTCAACGATATAGTCCGCCAGGTTCTCCGGCGGCACGCAGGTATCTTCAGCAAACGGAATCGGCTTGGCAGCCCCTTTGGCGTTGCCCAGCAGCCCCACCGCTTTTTTACGCATCGCATAGATACGTTCGATGCCAGCGAGATCGTTACACAGCTGCCAGCCAATCACCCCACCTTCGCCCCGGGCGATCAGCTCGTCCAGCCGCTGGCATAAGGCAGCAACCTGGCTTTCGATAAGCGCTGCGTCATCGCCGGCAAACTCAACGATGTTCAGGCCCAGCATCTCTTTATCGGGCACGTCAGCGATAAGCTCGCTGACCGAGTGCCAGACGATATCTTCCCGCGCCAGGTTGAGCACTTTTGAGTCAACGGTCTCAACAGACAGCGCCCGGGCATCCACCATAAACGGCGCATTACGCAGCGCAGAGTCGAAAGAGTTGTACTTCACATTCACCAGGCGGCGCACTTTTGGCAGGCGGGTGATATCGAGACGCGCTTCAGTAATAAAGGCCAGCGTCCCTTCTGAGCCGGTGAGGATGCGGGTCAAATCGAACTGGCTGAGATCGTCATTAAAGACATGACGCAGATCGTAACCGGTCAGGAAGCGGTTCAGCTTCGGGAATTTATCAATAATCAGCTGGCGGTTGTCGCGGCAGCGTTCCAGCACGGTGCGGTAGATGCGCCCGGCGGTGGTGTTGTCCTTGCCGAGCGTTTCGGCAAGCTGAACCGGCACAGGCTGGGTATCGAGAATATCCCCGCCCAGTAGTACCGCCCGCACGCCGAGAACGTGATCGGAGGTTTTACCGTAGACCAGCGAGCCCTGACCTGAGGCGTCGGTATTGATCATCCCACCGAGGGTAGCGCGGTTACTGGTCGACAGCTCCGGGGCAAAAAAATAGCCGTAAGGTTTCAGAAACTGATTGAGCTGATCCTTGATTACCCCGGCTTCTACCCGCACCCACCCCTCTTCCGGGTTGATCTCGATGATGCGGTTCATGTAGCGGGACATATCGACGACGATCCCCGTGTTAAGCGCCTGGCCGTTGGTGCCAGTGCCGCCACCGCGAGGGGTGAAAATCAGCGAAGCGAAACGCTCCTGGGAGGCCACACGGGCCAGGAGTGCCACATCAGCGGTAGAACGGGGAAAAACGACTGCATCGGGAAGTAGCTGGTAGATACTGTTGTCGGTCGCCATGGTCAGCCGGTCGGCATAACGTGTGGCGGTATCGCCGGTAAAACCCTGTTGCTCCAGTGCCTGCAAAAAATTCAGCACCAGCTGAACGACGCCGGGTGCCTGAGAAATTTGTGGGATCATTACTGTCGACCCTGCCCAATCTTAAGAGTTGTAGATAATCGTTTGCGTTGTGTCTCACATTTTGTATCACATTTTAAACGTATCCGCCCGACAGAATTACAGGCAGAATCTGCCTGTTAAAAATGGCTGAAATCACTAATGATTATAGTGATGCGGTTTTATGTTCTCGCCGGTTTGCCGGTGTTCTTAAAAGGTAAATTTCATCTATGGTCAATCGACACCAGCCCAGGGACGTTGCACAAGTTTTGCTGTCGGTGCTGTTTTTGGCAATCATGATTATTGCGTGTCTGTGGATTGTTCAACCCTTTATTCTCGGTTTTGCCTGGGCAGGAACGGTGGTTATCGCCACCTGGCCGCTATTTATTCGTCTTGAACGCTTACTGTTTGGCCGCCGGACGCTGGCAGTGCTGGTGATGACGTTACTGCTGGTCCTGCTCTTTGTCATTCCTGTCGCGTTGCTGGTCAATAGCCTGGTTGACGGCAGCGGCCCGCTCATTACCAGCATCACCAGCGGCGATATGACGCTGCCGGAGCTGGCCTGGCTCAACGATATCCCGCTGATTGGCGATAAGCTCTATGCCGGCTGGCATAACCTGCTGGATATGGGCGGCAGCGCAATTATGGCGAAAGTACGGCCCTATATTGGCGCCACCACCACCTGGTTTGTGGGTACCGCCGCGCATCTTGGCCGCTTCGTCGTGCACTGTGTACTGATGCTGCTGTTCAGCGCCCTGCTCTACTGGCGCGGCGAGCAGGTAGCGCTGGGCGTTCGCCATTTCGCCACCCGTCTGGCCTCGACACGCGGCGACGCGGCGATGCTGCTGGCGGCGCAGGCCGTGCGTGCCGTGGCGCTAGGTGTGGTGGTGACGGCCCTGGTGCAGTCGGTGCTGGGCGGTGTGGGTCTGGCAATCGCCGGGGTGCCTTACGCCACCCTCTTTACGGTGCTGATGCTGTTAACCTGCCTGATGCAGCTGGGGCCATTGCTGGTTCTGGTTCCGGCGATTGTCTGGCTCTACTGGAGCGGCGATACCACCTGGGGCACCTTCCTGCTGGTGTGGAGCTGCGTGGTAGGCACGATGGATAACGTCATCCGCCCGATTCTGATTCGCATGGGTGCCGACCTGCCGTTGATTCTGATCCTCTCCGGCGTTATCGGGGGGCTGATTGCGTTTGGGATGATCGGTCTGTTTATCGGACCGGTACTGCTGGCCGTCTCCTGGCGACTCTTCTCTGCGTGGGTCCATGAGGTCCCGCTGCCGCCAACCGATCCTGATGTGCTGCTTGCCGCCCTTAACGAAACGGACGAGGTCAAAAAGTAACGCTCCCGTTCTGGTGGGTTCGCCCACCAGAATGTTAAGCACTACTTATCAATTTGATTTCCCTTAAGCGCTGCTAAAGCCTCTCCTGCTCGTAATTCCTTCAATCTACTTCATAAATTCTTCATGCTTCTTAAACTATTGAGACGAATCTGATCGACGCAAAAATTCCCTATGCCTACTATTAGGTCACGGTTATAAATCAACAACACCTTGATTTATAAGCATGGAAATCCCCTGAGTGAAACAACGAATTGCTGTGTGTAGTCTTTGCCCATCTCCCACGATGGGCTTTTTTTTCGTTTCATTTTAAAAAGTTAGCTGCAGTGGCTAGGGCTGTAGTGTGTTATCTGTGTATTAACAGAAATTGCTAACTCCTACATTTCAGGTAATGACTCCAACTTACTGATAGTGTTTTATGTTCAGATAATGCCCGATGACCTTGTCATGCAGCTCCACCGATTTTGAGAACGACAGTGACTTCCGTCCCAGCCTTGC
>NZ_VDAM01000001.1:2958871-3048736 GCF_019584355.1 Leclercia sp. EC_58 | reverse complement strand
CGCACCACGCCTTCAGTAGCGGAGCAGGAAGGACATCTGATGGAAATGGAAGCCACGCAAGCACCTTAAAATCACCATCATACACTAAATCAGTAAGTTGGCAGCATTACCCATTTTAGACATTCTATTAACGATAAACAGGCCCTTGCGAATTAAGTGCCGCCAATAATTGCGCAATATTTGAGCATGATCTATTTTGCGGCACAGGGCATATTTCAGGCGCGTAAGATTATTCCTATACGAACCGTTTTTTTGAGGGATTAGTGCTATTCAAGGAAAAAAGAGGATTTTTTTAATCACTTAATTTGGGCTTACCCTGATTAAGAACCAGGGTAAGCTCACTTACGTTATAACTGGTTCACTGAGCATCCGCTAAGCATCTTCCACTCCCCCTTCAGCACCCGCGGCTCACCGGTCACGTTCACCGTCACCACCTCGCGAATATCCGCCGATGATGCCCCAACCTTCAGCTCAAACTTACCCGGTTCGACAACGCGTTTGCCGTCCCGCCGCGTAAAGTTGAAGAGATCCACTGGCAGCGTAAAGGTGAGCGTGGCGCTTTCACCCGGAGACAGCGTGACACGCTGGAAGGCTTTTAGCTCCTGCAACGGCCGCACCTGGCTGGCAACTTTATCCCGGACGTAAACCTGGACCACTTCGCTCCCGCTGCGCTCGCCGCTGTTTTTCACGTCGATGCTCAGCGTCACTTCGCCGTCGACGGGCACACTGCTCTCAGCCAGCCGTGCGGCTCCCCAGCTGAAGGTCGTCCAGCCCAGGCCATAGCCAAAGGGATAGCGAGCCCCAAAGTGGAAGGCGAACGGCGTACCGCCGCTTTTCAGCTTGTGGTTGTAGTAGAAAGGCATTGCCCCCGCGCTTTTCGGTACGCTGACTACCAGCCTGCCCTGTGGCTCTGTCCGCCCGGTCAGTACATCGGCGATGGCCCAGCCGCCTTCCTGACCCGGCGCCCAGGCCATCATCAGGGCCGCGACGCGATCTTCCAGCCCCTGCAGGTTGTATGGCCGCCCTCCCGTCATCACCACGATCACCGGTTTACCGGTCGCCACCAGCGCCTCCAGCAACTGCTGCTGTACGCCGGGCAGATTCAGGCTGTCCGTATCCGAACCCTCACCCACGGTGCCGCTCTGGAACAGGCCCGCCAGGTCCCCCACGCATGCCACTACCACATCGCTGTCGTTGGCGACCCGCACGGCTTGCGGGATAAGGTGGGTATCCTGCGAAACAGGCGACTGCTGCATCGGTTTGCCGCTGCTGTCCCCCGGGAAAACCGGGGCCCCCGCCATACGTTTTTCGATGATATGACACCCTTGCGCATACTGAACGTGGGCCTCGCCCAGGTAGTGTTTCAGCGCCTGCAGCGGGGTAGTCACTTGGGCGGTCTCTTCCACCATGTCACTGATGATCAAATGGACCGGGAAGCTGTAGCCACTTAACAGCGCCAGCGGATCGTTCGCCGTGGGCCCAACCACCGCCACGCGAGGTTTGCCGGAGAGAGGCAGTACGCCGCGGTTCTCCAGCAGGGTGAGCGAGCGCGTCGCCACCTCGCGGGCCACCCGGCGAGTCTCGTCACTTTGCAGGTCAATGGCGTTTTCGTCGGCATACGGATGTTCAAAGAGACCAAGGCGGAATTTTTCGGTCAGCACGCGGGCAACGATCTCATCCACTTTCTCCATGGTGATCAGGCCCCGCTCCACCGCCCCGGCCAGATGTCGGGCGCAGTCATCTTTTGGCAGTTCGACGTCCAGCCCGGCGTTAAAGGCCAGTGCGGCCGATTCGGCTGCATCGTGGGACACCCCATGATGCTGATGCAACAGACTCACACCGCCGTAATCCGCCACGATGATGCCGTCAAAGCCCCACTGCTCGCGTAGCACGGTGGTGAGCAGGAAATGGTCGCTGTGGCCGGGTTGATTATCAATATCGTGATAAGCCGGCATTACTGATCCGGCATTCGCCAGCTTAACCGCCATCTCAAAGGGCAGCAGGAAGGTGTCGTTGAGTTCGCTGAAACCAAGATGAACCGGGGCGTGGTTGCGCGCCCCTTCGCTAAAGGAGTGGCCAACATAGTGCTTGAGGGTCGCCAGCAGATCGCGTTTATCGCCCTGCAAGCCCTTCACATATGCTGTTGCCATCACCCCCACCAGCCACGGATCCTCGCCAAAGGTCTCTTCTGTACGGCCCCAGCGTACGTCGCGGGAGACGTCCAGCACCGGCGCCAGCCCCTGTTGGCAGCCAACCGAGCGGGCCTCTTTACCTATCTGTTCAGCGGCACGCTGCACCAGCTCCGGATCCCAGGTTGAACCGTAGTTCAGCGAGGAGGGAAACAGGGTGGCGTCTTTACACAGCAGCCCCACCAGGCACTCCTCGTGGAATAGCGCCGGTATACCGAGCCGCGTCTCCTCCATCATCATGCGTTGCAGACGATTAGCGGCACGCACGCCGGTTCTGGCATCAACGATGTGGGTGCCCAGCGGACGGGTGATCTGCCCGACGCCCAGTTTCAGGCGTTCGCTCAGGGCGGCCTGTTCACTTACACCGGCAAATTCATCGCTCAGATCGCTACGCTCACGGTGGTTACCGTTCTCATCGAGGATCAGCCAGTAGGCGTGCATCTGGGCAAATTTCTCTTCCGGGGTCATGCGCGCCAGTAAGTCGGCGACGCGCTCCTGCACGGGACGGCCCGCATCCTTGTAAATAGCAGTCATCAGTTACTCCTGAATTGCGGAATGAATTGCCGGGCTGAGGTGCCCAGCCTCGTTACGGGTTTCACGTTTGCTGGCGAGTTCACGCGCAATGTTATCCACCAGTCGGCTGTTGAGCTTGTAGACCGCCAGCAGCAGCACCATGCAAATAAACAGGCCGCAGGGGATCAGCGTGAACAAGGCGTTTATCGTAGAGAGCACGTGCGGGGTCTGGGTGGCCTCTCCCGGCGCGTAATCCACCATCCCCAGCACCCAGCCCACCACGGCACCGCCCAGCGCAAGGCCAAATTTGATGGCGAACAGCGCGGTAGAGAACACCAGCCCGTCGAGCCGGCGGCCGCTGCGATGCTCTTCGTAGTCCACCACGTCCGAGAACATGGTCCACTGGAGCGGCGTGGTCAGGTTTTGTATGAAGCTAAAGATGATATTCAAACCAAAGATCAGCCAGACCTGGGAAGGCGGAATGAAGAAGATCAGTGCGCCAAAAATAACGAAGGTAATAATGGTCCACTGATATGCGCGAACCCGGTCAAATTTCCCCAGCAGGCGTTCGGATAATAAAGCGCCGCTCAGCGAAGCCACCATCCCGGAGACAATAAAAGCAAAAATCAGCTCAGGGCGCAGCAGAACATATTTCACGTAATACATCGTTGCTGATCCACGCGTGACCACCGCGGTGAGCAGGAGAATATTGAACAGAAAAACGATTCGCCACTGGCTATTTCCGGCCAGCAATTTTAAATCCGTCAGCATTGAGCCCGAGGTGTCATTACGGGGAGAATAACGTTCGCGGGTCATAAAGAAACAGCAGAAGAATAAGATAATGCCTAATAACCCCATAAGGCTCATGGCATAAAAATAGCCCTTCTGAACATTGTCATTGCCTAAATAAGAGACCAGCGGTAAGGCGATAACCGTGACGATCAGGCCGCCGATAAACGACAAACCAAAACGCCAGGATTGCAGGGAGTGGCGCTCGCGCGGATCCAGCGTCAGAGCGCCGGGCATTGCGCAGTAAGGCACATTAATGGCGGAGTAGATAAGGCTTAAAATGGCGTAGGTGACGCAGGCATAAACAATTTTTGCCGTGGCGCCTACGTCCGGTACATAGAAGGTAATCAGGCAACTGACGCCAAACGGAATGGCGAACCAGAGCAGCCAGGGGCGGAAACGACCGTGGCGGGTATGGGTGCGATCGACCAGCGCCCCAATACAGGGATCGACAAAGGCATCCACTACCCTGACGACTAAAAACATGGTACCCATAATGGCCGCAGGCAGACCAAAAACATCGGTATAAAAGTAGGCCAAAAATAACGTCGCCGTTTGCCACACCAGCGCGCTGGCCATATCACCTAATCCATAGCCTATTTTATCCTTCGTACTCAATACAGAGGAAATTGTCATTTTTAATGAGCCTTTTTATCAGGTTAAAATTATTTCAACCAGCTGCGCAAGAATCAGATTCGTGCGCATTCGAGGCTCAATTATTAGCAACGCCTTGCCTGCTAACAATTGTCTAAATTAACAGACAAATTATGATATTTAGTTTTTTGATTTATTTGTGATGGAGAGCAAGTCTCGGGGAAAATAAAAAAGGTGAGGATCAATATCCTCACCTTTTATCGTGCAGAACCTGAATGTTACTTGTTAAGTTCGGCCAGGCTCAGCCAGGTTTGTACTACGGTGTCCGGGTTGAGGGACAGGCTGTCGATCCCCTCTTCCATCAGCCATGCCGCAAAATCTTCATGGTCGGAAGGTCCCTGACCACAGATACCCACGTACTTACCTTGCTTCTTCGCGGCGCGGATGGCCATCGACAGCAGCGCTTTGACCGCCTCGTTACGCTCATCAAACAGCGCAGAGACGACGCCAGAGTCACGATCCAGACCCAGCGCCAGCTGCGTCATATCGTTCGAGCCGATAGAGAAGCCGTCGAAGTGCTCAAGGAACTGTTCTGCCAGCAGGGCGTTGGACGGGATCTCACACATCATAATGATTTTGAGCCCGTTCTCGCCGCGCTTCAGCCCCTGACGCGCCAGTTCGTCAATGACCGCTTTCGCCTGATCCACGGTACGCACGAACGGCACCATGATCTCAACGTTAGTCAGCCCCATATCGTTACGCACGCGTTTCACCGCTTCGCACTCCAGGGCAAAGCAGTCGCGGAAGCTGTCAGAGACATAACGACCGGCGCCACGGAAGCCCAGCATCGGGTTCTCTTCTTCTGGTTCGTAACGCTCGCCGCCCACCAGGTTGGCATATTCGTTAGATTTGAAGTCAGAGAGACGCACGATGACGCGTTTCGGGAAGAAGGCCGCACCCAGCGTCGCAATCCCTTCAGCCAGACGGCCAACGTAGAACTCTTTCGGCGAGTCGTAGCCCTTCATCATCTCGCGGATCTCTTTTTGCAGCTTCTGATCCTGGTCATCGAACTCCAGCAGCGCACGCGGGTGAACCCCGATCATACGGTTGATGATGAACTCCAGACGCGCCAGACCAACACCTTCGTTTGGCAGGCAGGCGAAGTCAAACGCCCGGTCCGGGTTGCCGACGTTCATCATGATCTTCAGCGGCAGATCCGGCATGGTATCTACGCTGGAACTCTTCACGCTGAAGTCCAGCAGCTCCGCGTAGACATAACCGGTGTCGCCTTCGGCGCAGGAGACGGTGACGTTCTCATCGTCCTTCATGCGTTCCGTGGCGTCCCCACAGCCGACAACCGCCGGAATACCCAGCTCACGGGCAATGATCGCCGCGTGACAGGTTCGACCGCCACGGTTGGTGACAATCGCCGAGGCCTTTTTCATGATCGGTTCCCAGTCCGGGTCGGTCATGTCGGTAACCAGCACATCGCCCGGCTGGATACGGTTCATTTCACTGATGTCGTGGATCACTTTCACCGGGCCTGCGCCGATACGGTGGCCGATGGCACGGCCTTCAGCGATGATTTTGCCCTGGGCATGCAGGGTGTATCGCTCCATCACCTGGCCGCGGGAACGGACGGTTTCCGGGCGCGCCTGGACGATGAACAGTTTGCCGGTATTACCGTCTTTGGCCCATTCGATATCCATCGGACGGCCATAGTGCTTCTCAATCTGCACCGCCTGCTTCGCCAGCTCCTGCACCTCGGCATCGGTCAGCGAGAAGCGGTCGCACTGTTCCTGCGGCACATCTTCAATACGAACCTGTTTGCCGTGCTCCTGGGTCGGGGCGTAAACCATGCGGATCTTTTTCGACCCCATAGTGCGGCGCACGATAGCCGGCCGATCCGCGGCCAGGGTTGGCTTGTGAACATAGAATTCGTCAGGGTTGACAGCACCCTGCACCACCATCTCGCCCAGACCCCAGGCAGAGGTGATAAAGACCACCTGATCGAAACCCGATTCGGTATCAATAGAGAACATCACACCTGATGAGGCCAGGTCTGAACGCACCATGCGCTGCACGCCCGCCGACAGCGCAACGCCGCGGTGGTCATAACCCTGATGCACACGATAGGAGATTGCGCGGTCGTTAAACAGGGAGGCAAACACATGTTTTACCGCCACCAGCACCGCATCGTAGCCCTGCACGTTGAGGAAGGTCTCCTGCTGTCCGGCGAAGGAGGCATCCGGCATATCTTCTGCGGTCGCAGAGGAGCGCACGGCAAAGGAGGCCTGCGCATCGTCAGCGGAAAGCTGGTTATAGGCGTCGTGAATGGCTTTTTCCAGTTCAGGCTGGAAAGGTGTGTCGATGATCCACTGGCGGATCTGAGCCCCGGCTTTAGCAAGCTCGGAGACATCATCAATGTCCGTATTATCCAGTAGTTCGTAAATGCGCTGGTTTACGCCGCTTTGATCCAGAAAATAGTTAAAAGCATCGGCGGTGGTAGCAAATCCATTCGGTACGGAGACACCCATACTGGACAGATTTGTAATCATTTCACCCAGGGAGGCATTTTTGCCTCCAACTCTGTCTACATCATTCATGCCGAGTTGGTTATACCAAAGCACCAGCGGTGACGAGCCATTGTTGGACATCGAAACAATCCTTTTATGATATATGAACGGGTTTTAAGAAGTTCCTTACTGCGTATTTATACTGTCATATTTATTCGCACTAAAAAAACGGTGAATCGTGTAAGCACTTTTATTTTTTAGCTTTTCAGACTCTTCCCGCTTAAATGCTAACCTGATGATTCTTATGGATTCCCACAAAAATACTCAGACTTTAGTGTGATTTTGAAAAATGAAACACCCCTTTCAATTAAAATAAAAATAGCGTTTCATTTTTATTTTCCAGCGTACATTGCCTGTTGTATTTTACTTTTTTAATTTATGCTTTCAGTCAATTACATCTGATATACCGAGTGTGCAAAATGGATAATGCTGTCGATCGCCACGTTTTTTATATTTCCGATGGTACGGCCATCACCGCCGAAGTACTGGGCCATGCGGTGATGTCGCAGTTCCCGGTTTCCATTAACAGCATCACCCTGCCGTTTGTGGAAAATGAGAGCCGCGCCAGAGCAGTGAAAGATCAAATCGATGCCATTTTTCAGCAGACCGGCGTGCGCCCGCTGGTCTTCTATTCGATTGTGATCCCGAAGATTCGCCAGATCATTTTACAGAGCGAAGGCTTTTGCCAGGATATCGTCCAGGCGCTGGTGGCCCCACTACAGCAGGAGATGAAACTGGATCCCACCCCGGTGGCGCACCGTACCCATGGCCTGAACCCGGCGAATATCACTAAATATGACGCGCGTATCGCCGCCATCGATTACACCCTCGCCCATGATGACGGTATCTCACTGCGTAATCTCGATCAGGCCCAGGTCATTCTGCTCGGCGTGTCGCGCTGCGGTAAGACCCCTACCAGCCTCTATCTGGCGATGCAGTTCGGGATCCGCGCCGCCAACTACCCCTTTATTGCCGATGATATGGATAATCTGGTACTCCCGGCGGCGTTAAAACCCCTGCAACATAAGCTGTTTGGTCTGACCATTAACCCGGAACGCCTGGCGGCCATCCGTGAAGAGCGCCGGGAAAACAGCCGCTACGCCTCCATGCGCCAGTGCCGTATGGAGGTGGCTGAAGTCGAAGCCCTGTACCGCAAAAACAATATTCCGTGTCTGAACAGCACCAACTATTCGGTTGAAGAGATCGCCACCAAAATTCTCGATATTATGGGCCTGAATCGCCGCATGTACTAACAGGCTAGTACATTAGTTCATAATCCTTTATACTCGCTCCCCATTACAGGGCACGTCTGTGCCCTGCACTTGAAATCAGCGGGGATTGGTTTAAGGTGATGCCCATCACTTCCCGGTAAGTTACCGATGAAGCACTACATTCTGAGAAATACCATGAATAAAACCGATGAACTCCGCACAGCGCGTATCGATAGCCTGGTGACGCCAGCAGAGCTGGCCCAGCGGTACCCTGTTTCTGCGGCAGTGGCCGAGCACGTGACAACGTCACGTAAACGTATTGAAAAAATCCTTAATGGGGACGATCGCCGCCTGCTGGTGATTGTAGGTCCCTGCTCTATTCACGACCTCGACGCGGCGATGGACTACGCCCAGCGCCTGAAAGGACTCCGGGATAAGCACCAGTCACGGCTGGAGATCGTGATGCGAACCTACTTTGAGAAGCCGCGCACGGTGGTAGGCTGGAAGGGGCTGATTTCGGACCCCGATTTAAACGGCAGCTACCGGGTCAATCACGGCATCCAGCTGGCACGCAAACTGCTGTTGCAGGTCAACGAGCTTGGCGTGCCGACCGCCACTGAATTTCTCGATATGGTGACCGGACAGTTTATTGCCGATCTCATCAGCTGGGGAGCGATTGGCGCCCGTACCACCGAAAGCCAGATCCACCGTGAAATGGCCTCGGCGCTCTCCTGCCCGGTGGGCTTTAAAAACGGCACCGACGGCAATACCCGCATCGCAGTAGATGCCATCCGCGCCGCCCGCGCCAGCCATATGTTCCTGTCGCCGGACAAGAATGGTCAGATGACCATCTATCAGACCAGCGGCAACCCCTACGGTCACATCATTATGCGCGGCGGCAAACAGCCGAACTATCATCCGCAGGATATCGCGGAAGCCTGCGATACCCTGCGGGAGTTCGACCTGCCGGAACAGCTGGTAGTGGATTTTAGCCACGGTAACTGCCAGAAACAGCACCGTCGCCAGCTTGATGTCTGCGACGAGGTTTGCCAGCAGATCCGCAACGGCTCCAGCGCCATTGCCGGGGTGATGGCCGAAAGTTTCCTGCGCGAAGGTACGCAAAAAGTGGTGGTCGGCCAGCCTGTTACTTACGGCCAGTCAATTACCGATCCTTGCCTGAGCTGGGAAGATACTGAAGTGCTGCTGGATAGACTTGCGGCGGCGGTGGACTCACGCTTTTAGCACCTGCGCCGGGTGGCGGCTACGCCTTACCCGGCCTACAAACCCCTACCGTAGGCCCGGTAAGATAAGCACCACCGGGCTTTTTTTCTGGGCGCATCTCTCAAGCCCCTTACTTTTTCTCACAAAAACAGTTGCTGAACCGGTCAGTTTATCGATAATGATTATCAATGTTACATTGATTGCTATTTTAAAAATTTATATGTCACGTATGGATAACACTGCAGCAACGCTTGCCCGTCATGAAGACAAAACAGCGCCGGCCCCGGAGGCGACCGATCGCCGTATCGACAGTAAACAGCTGCTGGGCAAAGAGGGACGCGTCATCATCGAGCATCATGGTCAGCACTACCTGTTGCGCCAGACACATGCCGGAAAACTCATCCTCACAAAATAACCTCTTCGCCACCGCAGCCGGTTTTCTCGCGCCTTAGCTTGAGCAACTTACCTCAAGCCGCTTGCCCCAGTCCGGCGGGCGGCTGATATAGTCATCGTTACGGTCAGCAAACGGCGTCCGAAGGGCCTTATGCAGGCGGTGAAGCTCAGCGTAATCGCCTTTTTCGGCCTGCTCTATCGCCCGCTGCGCCAGCCAGTTACGCAGCACCATCGCCGGGTTGACGGCATTCATTTGGGCCTGACGCACATCGTCGGCAACGTTCTCCTGCTGCAGGCGCGCGCGGTAAATCGCAAACCAGTCATCAAAGGCCTGACGGTCGATAAACTCATCGCGTAGCGGCGAAGCGGCGCTCTGCTGCTCGGTTTGCCCCAGCATGCGTAAGGTGCGGGTGTAGTCGCTGCCTTCGCGAGCCATCAGCGCAAACAGGTTATTCAGGAGGGTGTTATCGCCCTTCTCCTCGGTCATCAGCCCCAGCTTGCGGCGCATCAGTTTGCCGTATTGCTGCAGGAGCACCTCCTGGTAGCCATCCAGCGCGTCGTTGAGCGCTTCAACATCAATGAACGGCGACAGGGACTGGGCCAGACGCTGCAGGTTCCACAGCCCGACAGCAGGCTGGTTATCAAAGCTGTAACGCCCCTGATAGTCGGAGTGGTTGCAGATATAACCTGGCTGATAGTCGTCGAGGAAACCGTACGGGCCATAATCGATAGTCAGCCCGAGGATCGACATGTTATCGGTATTCATTACGCCGTGAGCAAAGCCCACCGTCTGCCAGCTGGCGATCAGGGATGCGGTACGCGCCACCACGTCGCGGAACCAGAGAATGTACTTATCGGCCTCGTCCTGCCACTGCGGCCAGTGGTGACGAATAACAAAATCTGCCAGCTGGCGGACTTTCTCCGGCTCGCGGCGATAGTAGAAGTGTTCAAAATGGCCGAAACGGGCATGGCTCTGGGCAACACGGATGAGCATGGCCCCCTGCTCCATCGTCTCACGCGCGACGGGGGTATCGCTGGTGACAATCGACAGTGCGCGGGTAGTGGGAATGCCCAGAGCATGCATCGCCTCGGAAGCCAGGCTTTCGCGGATGGTGGAGCGCAGCACGGCGCGGCCATCGCCCATACGCGAGTATGGCGTGAGTCCGGCGCCTTTCAGGTGCCAGTCCATTGTTTGTCCATTGGCAAGCTGCTGTTCGCCAAGCAGGATCCCCCGCCCGTCTCCCAGTTGTCCGGCCCAGACGCCGAACTGGTGCCCGCTGTAGACTTGCGCCAGCGGCTGCATGCCCGGCAGCAGTGTTTCGCCGCCAAAGACACCAGCGCCTTGTTCAGGGGTAAAGAGCGAGGCCGGGATTGCCAGTTCGTCTGCCAGCGCCGTGTTATGCCAGATTAGACGGGCATTGTTCAGGGGCGTGGGTTTCAGGGCCGTGTAAAAACCGGGTAGTTCATCATGCCAGTGCGCGGTAAAAGACAGGGTCATAGGTCCTCCTGCTTTTAGTGTAGTGGGTTTGTCAGATGTTAAACACCGGTTAAGACCAAGGTTATCACTGCACCAGCGATGTGATCCGCTCAAGGGGGACGGCAGGCCACAGGTTACCCTGCATGGCACTGAAGCCGTAAGCCGACAGCCGTTGCAAGACGATCTCATCATTAACGCCCGCTACCATCAGCGACTGACAGTACGGTGATACCTGGGCAAAGATAGCCCGTAAAAAAGGATCGAAGGTATTTTCAGTAAGATGATTCTGTATGAAATTTTTATCCAGCGCCACGCGGGTAATGCTGCCAACTTACTGATTTAGTGTATGATGGTGATTTTAAGGTGCTTGCGTGGCTTCCATTTCCATCAGATGTCCTTCCTGCTCCGCTACTGAAGGCGTGGTGCGTGGCAAGGCTGGGACGGAAGTCACTGTCGTTCTCAAAATCGGTGGAGCTGCATGACAAGGTCATCGGGCATTATCTGAACATAAAACACTATCAGTAAGTTGGAGTCATTACCCAGAAACGAATCTCATTTAAAAGGAAAGCTGCGTCGCGCCCGACTGGCGCGACGGGGTTAAATGCGCCGGGCTTGCCAGAAATTTTTGCGCCAGTAGACGTTATTAAGAGACGAACGCATCACGCCGCGGCTGGTCGAGGCGTGTATAAATTGGTTATCAGTATCGTATATCCCGACATGCAAGCCGCTTTCTCCGGAACCGGTTTTAAAGAAGACCAGATCGCCCGGTAAGAGATCGTCTTTATCAATTTCGGTGCCTATTGTCGCCTGCTGGCGCGTTTCACGCGGCAACTGCAGGGCAAACTTGTCACGAAACGTCAGCAGGACAAACCCCGAGCAGTCCACCCCACCGCGGGTCATGCCACCGTAGCGATAAGGCGTGCCCCCCCAGCTATGGAGCTGATCGTTAAGGCCTGCAATCACGGCTATAGAATCAGACAGCCGCGCGTTGGGCGGCGGTGCGCGATGACTGCTGCATCCTGCAAGAAATAGCGCGGCTACCAGGAGAAAACAGAATCGCATTCCCGACGAATCCTCTGATTTTTTGAATTTTCTGTAATTTAGCCTGTGAATATGTCGCTGTGCAACAAGCGGTTATTCCTGTGACGTCGAAATAATCATTCTGTGACCTTCGATGTCCAGACGGCGGAAAGACATCTCATACGCTTTCGCCAGATTCGGAGGCGTCAGCACGACGTCACGCGCCCCGCTGGCAATGAGCTGCCCCCGCTTCAGCAGCCAGACGCGATGCGCGTGGCGTAGCGTATGGTTGAGATCGTGGCTGCTCATGACCACCGCAACGCCCTGCTGTGACAGCGCGCTTAACGCTCTGTCGAGCGCCACCTGCTGGGCCACATCGAGACTGGTCATGGGTTCATCCAGCAACAGCAGTTGACCGTGCGGATTGCCCTGGGGATGGATTTGCAGGATCACCGCTGCCAGCCGCACGCGCTGCCACTCTCCACCCGAAAGCTGGCTGACGTGGCGGGACAGCTTATCTTCAATACCCAGCATCGCTGCCACGTCACTTAACAGCGTTTTTTGCGGGCTATTGTGCTGATGCAGCGTCAGATAGTGCCAGACCGGCATGGCGAACGGCGCAGTTTGCTGCTGCGCCAGATATGCCCTGCGGCTGGCCAGCGACGTGGGCGACCAGCGTGAGAGGGGTTCCCCCAACAAGGTAATCTCCCCTTCACCACCGGTTAAACCCGCCATACGGGAGAGCAGCGTGCTTTTCCCGGCACCGTTCGGCCCGACAAGATGAACGATCTCCCCGCTATTAACGGCGATATCGAGCGGGCCCAGCCGCCCTTTCACCGCTACGGCGCTGAGCTGCATCAGGACGGTCATTAGCTGGCCAGCGCCTTTTCAACCGCAGAGGTGATGGCCGGATCGTCTGGGGTCATATCCGGTGAGAAGCGCTGAATCACGTTCCCGTCACGACCGATCAGGAACTTCTCAAAGTTCCACAGGATGTCGTCCGGAGAGAGCGGTGCGCGGCCTTTGCTGGCCATACGCTCATAAAAACCGCTACCTTCTGGCGCCACGGCGGTTGGTGCTGCCGCAATCAGCTTCTGATAAATCGGATGGCGATTCTCACCATTAACATCCACTTTGCTGAACATCGGGAAGGTTACGCCATAGGTTGTGCTGCAGAATGTTTTGATCTCTTCTTCGCTGCCAGGCTCCTGGCCGAGGAACTGATTGCACGGGAAGCCCAGCACGCTGAGCCCCTCTTTTTCCCATGCCTTTTGCATCGCTTCCAGCTGCTCGTACTGGGACGTCAAACCGCATTTAGAGGCCACGTTAACCACCAGCAGCACTTTGCCTTTGTAGCTTTCCAGAGTGGTCTTTTCTCCATCAATGGTCGTCACTTCGGTGTTCAGAATATCGTTCGGCATAACATTCCCTCAGGTTGATGTTCAGAGTGGCAGCCTTAGCGGCCAGCTTTTAATAATAGCCAGATAAATACCGGTGCTCCCAGCGTAGCGGTGACAACACCAATCGGCAACTCTGCCGCGGTCAGTGCCAGACGCGCAATGATGTCGGCAATAAGCAGCGTAGCGCCGCCTGTCACGACCGCAGCAGGCAGCAGCAACCGATGGTCGGTGATGCCACACAAACGCAGCATATGGGGGATAACAAGGCCGATAAAGCCGATGGCGCCAGACAGCGCCACGCTCACGCCCACCATCCAGCCAATGGCGATCACCAGAATGTTGCGCCAGAAGGTTAGCGGCAATCCAAGCTGGCGAGCAGAGACTTCGCCCAGCGCCAGAATGTTCAGCGGCGCGGCCTGAAAGCAGCCCCAGACGATGGCAGGCACCAGCAACAGCATCAGCCAGCCCTGTTCCCAATTCACGCCACCGAAGCCGCCCATCATCCAGTACATCAGCTGGCGCAAATCAAATGAGGTAGAAAAATAGACCGCCCAGGTCATCAGGGCGCTACAGATGATGCCCAGCGCCACTCCGGCAAGCAGCAGACGGCTCACTGAGAGATGACGACGGGCGAAGCGCAACAGAATAAGGGTAATGATGAGTGCCCCGGCAATAGCGCAGAGACTCAGTTCCCATCCGGACAGGGCTCCCCCACCCAGCATCACAGCGGCAATCAATCCGACTCCCGCCCCGTTCGAAACGCCCAACAGGCCAGGCTCCGCCAGCGGGTTATCAAACAGCGCCTGCATGATTGTCCCGCTTAGCGCCAGCGCAGCGCCCACCAGCACCACGGCCAGGGTTCGCGGCAGTCGGATCTGCCAGATAAACAGCTCCCCCTGCGGCGTAAACCACGACTGCGGCCCGATCCATTGATCGCCCGCGCAGAGGCTCAAGCCCAGCGCGGTGAACAGCGCCAGCAGCAGTAAGAGCACTTTACGCAGATCGGAACGGTATTGCAGACGGGCAAATTCAGACATTGGAATCATTTTGCGGGAAAAAGATGTAATTGATTTTACGGTGGGTTTACAGCAGCGCAAAGAAAAAAGGCCGCTTTCGCGGCCTTTTTAGTTAGATCATCTCACTCTGCTTTGGGTGAAGCATTTTCGACACGGCTTTTTAACTTCTGGCCGGGTCTGAAGGTCACCACGCGGCGAGCCGTAATGGGAATATCCTCACCCGTCTTCGGGTTACGACCCGGACGTTGATTCTTGTCGCGCAAATCAAAGTTACCAAAGCCGGAGAGTTTCACCTGCTCACCGTTTTCCAGAGCGCGACGGATCTCTTCGAAAAACAGCTCAACCAGCTCTTTGGCATCCCGTTTGCTAAGCCCAAGCTTATCAAACAGATATTCGGACATTTCAGCTTTTGTAAGCGCCATAGGTTCAATCCCTCAATGATGCCTGGAATCGCTCTTTTAATGCCTCTACACATTTGGCAACGGTAGCGGCAATCTCCTCTTCTTCGAGTGTACGGCTGGTATCCTGAAGGATCAGACTGATAGCCAGGCTCTTAAAGCCCTCTGCCACGCCCTTGCCGCGGTACACGTCAAATAAGTTTACGCCAACTACCTGATTTACGCCAACTTTCTTACATTCGGCCAAAATATCTGCGGCAGGCACATTTTCAGCCACCACAACTGCGATATCACGACGGTTTGCCGGGAAGCGAGAAATCTCCTGAGCCTGAGGAATGACGCGGTCTGCGACCTTGTTCCACTCCAGTTCAAACGCCAGTGTACGGCCATTGAGATCGAGTTTGCGTTCCAGTTCCGGATGCACAACACCAATGAAACCAACGCGTTCACCTTTCAGATAAATCGCGGCACTTTGTCCCGGATGCAGCGCCGGAATGGCTTCAGCACGGAACTCAATTTCAGACAATTTACCGGTCAGATCCAGCACCGATTCCAGATCGCCTTTCAGGTCGTAAAAATCAACGCTGTTTTTGCTGAGATCCCAGTGCTCCTCATAGCGGTTGCCGCAGATAGCGCCCGCCAGCATCAGATCCTGACGGATACCCAGGCTCGCCTGAGTGTCCGGCACAAAGCGCAGACCGGTTTCGAAAATGCGCACGCGGCTCTGCTGACGGTTCTGGTTGTAGACGATGGTGCCCAGCAGGCCGGTCAGCAGCGACAGGCGCATGGCGGACATCTCGCTGGAGATTGGGCTTGGCAGGATCAGCGCTTCCTGGCCCGGATGGATCAGCTGCTGCACTTTCGGGTCAACGAAGCTGTAGGTGATCACTTCCTGGTAGCCTTTATCGTTCAGCATGGTTTTCACACGCTTCAGAGAGAGGTCGGCTTCGCGATGGGAGCCCATCACCAGGCCTGCCTGCACCGGCTCATCAGGGATGTTGTTGTAGCCGTAAACGCGGGCCACCTCTTCCACCAGATCTTCTTCGATCTCCATATCGAAACGCCAGCTTGGCGCAACGGCTGTCCACTGGTCCTGGCCTTCGGTCACTTCACAGCCCAGACGACGCAGAATGTCGCTCACCTGCGCATCGGCAATGTGGTGGCCAATCAGGCGGTCCAGCTTGCTGCGGCGCAGGGTAATGGTCGCAGGCTTCGGCAGATGCGCCTCGCTGGTCACATCAACAACCGGACCGGCTTCCCCACCGCAGATGTCGATCAGCAGGCGGGTAGCGCGCTCCATGGCTTTGTACTGCAGCGCTGGATCCACGCCGCGCTCATAGCGGTGAGACGCGTCGGTATGCAGGCCGTGACGACGTGCGCGACCGGTAATGGAGAGCGGGCTGAAGAAGGCACATTCCAGCAGCACGTTCTGGGTTTCATCGTTCACCCCGGAGTGGTCGCCGCCAAAGATCCCGCCCATCGCCAGCGCCTGGCCGTGGTCGGCAATCACCAGCGTGTCGGCATTGAGTTTGGCTTCGCTGCCGTCCAGCAGAACCAGGGTCTCGCCCTCTTTCGCCATACGAACCACAATGCCGCCTTCGATGCGATCTTTATCGAACGCATGCATCGGCTGACCGAGCTCCAGCAGGACGTAGTTGGTCACATCAACCACCGCATCGATGGAGCGAATACCGCAGCGGCGCAGCTTCTCTTTCATCCACAGCGGAGTGGGTGCCTTCACGTTAATGCCTTTAACCACACGGCCAAGGTAGCGCGGACAGGCATCCGGTGCGTCAACCTGAATCGATACGGTATCGTTGATGGTGGCAGCAACCGGTGCAATCTCTGGCACGTTCAGTTCGGTCTGGTTCAGCACAGCGACGTCGCGCGCAACGCCGATAATGCCTAAGCAGTCAGCACGGTTCGGGGTCACGCTGATTTCGATGGTGTTGTCATCAAGCTTCAGGTATTCGCGCAGGTCGGTACCGATCGGTGCATCTGCTGGCAGCTCAATGATGCCAGAGTGGTCGTCAGAAATACCCAGCTCAGAGAAAGAGCACAGCATGCCTTCAGAGGGCTCGCCGCGCAGTTTCGCCGCTTTAATTTTGAAATCGCCAGGCAGCACCGCGCCGACGGTCGCCACGGCTACCTTCAGGCCCTGACGGCAGTTTGGCGCACCGCAGACGATATCCAGCAGGCGTTCGCCGCCCACGTTTACTTTGGTAACACGCAGCTTGTCTGCATTCGGGTGCTGGCCGCACTCCACGACTTCACCCACAACCACGCCATTAAACGCGCCTGCAACCGGCTCAACGCCGTCCACTTCCAGGCCTGCCATGGTGATCTGGTTAGAGAGCGCCTCGCTGTCGAGCGCGGTGTTTACCCATTCGCGTAACCACAGTTCACTGAATTTCATTGTTCTGTCCTGCCCTTATTTAAACTGTTTGAGGAAACGCAAATCGTTTTCGAAGAATGCACGTAAGTCGGTCACGCCATAACGCAGCATGGTCAGACGCTCCATCCCCATACCGAACGCAAAGCCGGAGTAAACTTCCGGGTCGATGCCGACATTACGCAGGACGTTCGGGTGCACCATGCCGCAGCCCAGCACTTCCAGCCATTTGCCGTTTTTACCCATCACGTCGACTTCGGCAGAAGGTTCAGTGAACGGGAAGTAGGAAGGACGGAAACGGATCTGCAGATCTTCTTCAAAGAAGTTGCTCAGGAAGTCGTGCAGAGTGCCTTTCAGGTTGGTAAAGCTGATGTTTTTATCCACGATCAGCCCTTCCATCTGATGGAACATTGGGGTGTGGGTCTGATCGTAGTCGTTACGATAGACGCGGCCCGGCGCGATAATGCGGATTGGCGGCTGCTTCTCTTTCATGGTGCGGATCTGCACGCCAGAGGTCTGGGTACGCAGCAGACGGGTAGCATCGAACCAGAAAGTGTCGTGGTCAGCACGTGCCGGGTGATGGCCTGGGATATTCAGGGCATCGAAGTTATGGTAATCGTCTTCGATTTCCGGGCCGGACGCCACGGTAAAGCCGAGCTCACCGAAGAAACTTTCAATGCGGTCGATAGTCCGCGTAACCGGGTGCAGGCCACCGTTTTCAATACGACGACCCGGCAGGGAGACGTCGATGGTTTCTGCAGCCAGACGGGCGTTCAGCGCAGCGCTTTCCAGCGCGTTTTTACGCTCGTTCAGCGCCTGCTGAACCTGCTCTTTGGCTTCGTTAATTACCGCACCTGCAGCCGGGCGCTCTTCTGGCGGCAATTCACGCAGGGTAGTCATTTGAAGGGTCAATTGCCCTTTCTTGCCCAGATATTCCACGCGGACATTGTCTAACGCGGCAACATCTGAGGCCTGGTTAATGGCGGCCGTTGCACTGGCAACCAGCTCTGCGAGATGTGACATGGTTTTCCTCGTTATGTAGCGATATTTACAAGCGGCAGATACGAAAAAAGCCTCCATCAGGAGGCTTTCTGGCGCTGTTTTCCGTTTCGTCTTTCACGCGCTAGCCTCCTGATGTCAGGTGCTAAAGTAAAAGAAGAAGCGGAAAATAGCAGCATTCATGCTTGCGTTACCTTGTGTGGTATGGAACCTGTCGCCCTATTGAAAAGGGTCGCCAGAAAATTGTCAATTTTTTGATGCTGTTGAAACGAAAAGAGGGAGCAAAGCTCCCCCTTTCAACTGGCTTATGCCAGAGCTGCTTTCGCTTTTTCGACCAGAGCGGTGAACGCTACTTTGTCGAATACGGCGATGTCAGCCAGGATCTTACGGTCGATTTCAACAGAGGCTTTTTTCAGGCCGTTGATGAATTTGCTGTAAGAAATACCGTTCTGACGTGCTGCTGCGTTGATACGCGCAATCCACAGTTGACGGAACTGACGCTTACGCTGACGACGGTCACGGTAAGCGTACTGACCTGCTTTGATAACAGCCTGGAAGGCAACGCGGTATACGCGTGAACGCGCACCGTAGTAGCCTTTAGCTTGTTTCAAAATTTTCTTGTGACGTGCACGTGCAATTACACCACGTTTTACGCGAGCCATGTGTGCTCTCCTGTATCTATTCTAAGTTAAAAAAGTTAAACGTTAACGACTTATGCGTACGGCAGGCACGCGATTACCAGCCCCAGATCGCCTTTAGAAACCATGGCTTTTGGACGCAGGTGACGTTTACGCTTGGTAGCTTTCTTAGTCAGAATGTGACGCAGGTTAGCGTGCTTGTGCTTAAAACCACCTTTACCGGTTTTTTTGAAGCGCTTAGCAGCACCGCGTACGGTCTTAATTTTTGGCATTTTAATAACTTCCACTTCGCATTGTTAAATAAACGAAACGTAGGCGAACAAAACCTGCGAAACCTGTCGGCTCCACAGGAATTGCTACTTGAAGGCCTTACTGTTTCTTCTTAGGAGCGAGCACCATGATCATCTGGCGGCCTTCGATCTTCGTAGGGAAGGATTCGACTACTGCCAGTTCACTCAGATCGTCACGGACGCGGTTAAGCACTTCCATACCGATCTGTTGGTGGGCCATCTCACGACCGCGGAAACGCAGTGTGATCTTGGCCTTATCGCCATCTTCCAGAAAGCGAATCAGGCTGCGGAGTTTTACCTGATAATCGCCATCGTCGGTACCAGGACGGAATTTAATTTCCTTAACCTGGATAACTTTTTGCTTCTTCTTCTGTTCCTTAGAAGACTTACTCTTTTCATAAAGGAACTTGCCGTAGTCCATGATACGACAAACTGGCGGTTCGGCGTTAGGGCTGATTTCAACTAAATCTACTCCAGCTTCTTCAGCCTTTTCGATTGCTTCTCTCAGACTCACAATCCCCAGCTGCTCGCCTTCCAGACCTGTTAAGCGAACTTCCTGGGCGCGAATCTCGCCATTGATACGATTCGGACGTGCCGTTTGAACTCGTTTTCCGCCTTTAATACCTTATTCCTCCAGTTGTTGAAGACTGCGGCTGCGAATCTCTTGTTGCAGCTTCTCAATCACTTCGTTTACGTCCAGGCTGCCCAGGTCTTTACCACGGCGGGTGCGAACGGCTACTTTGCCTGCTTCCACCTCTTTATCACCACAGACCAGCATATACGGGACACGACGTAAAGTGTGCTCGCGGATTTTAAAGCCAATCTTCTCATTTCTCAAGTCTGCTTTTACGCGAATGCCCGCATTTTGTAGTTTCTGCGTCAATTCTTTAACGTAATCAGCCTGAGAATCGGTAATGTTCATCACCACTACCTGCACCGGCGCAAGCCAGGTTGGGAAGAAGCCAGCGAACTCTTCGGTCAGGATGCCGATAAAGCGCTCCAGAGAACCGAGAATCGCACGGTGAATCATTACCGGAACCTGACGCTCGTTGTCTTCGCCAACGTAAGAGGCGCTTAAACGCTGCGGCAGGGAGAAGTCCAGCTGTACAGTACCGCATTGCCATGCACGATCGAGGCAGTCATACAGGGTAAATTCAATTTTCGGACCGTAGAATGCGCCTTCGCCCAGCTGGTATTCAAACGGGATACCGTTCTCTTCCAGCGCGACGGCCAGGTCCGCCTCAGCACGATCCCAGGTCTCGTCACTGCCGATACGTTTTTCAGGACGAGTTGAGAGTTTGACCACGATCTTCTCGAAGCCAAAGGTGCTGTACATATCGTAGACCATACGAATACAGGCGTTAACTTCATCACGCACCTGATCTTCAGTACAGAAGATGTGCGCGTCATCCTGCGTAAAGCCACGAACACGCATCAGGCCATGCAGCGCGCCTGATGGCTCGTTACGGTGGCAGCTACCGAACTCCGCCATACGCAGCGGCAGATCGCGGTAGGATTTCAGACCCTGGTTAAAGATCTGAACGTGACCCGGACAGTTCATCGGCTTGATGCAGTATTCACGGTTCTCAGAAGAGGTGGTGAACATCGCATCTTTGTAGTTGTCCCAGTGGCCGGTTTTTTCCCACAGCACACGGTCCATCATGAACGGGCCTTTCACTTCCTGGTACTGGTACTCTTTCAGCTTGGAACGCACGAAAGTTTCCAGCTCGCGGAAGATGGTCCAGCCGTCGTTGTGCCAGAAGACCATACCCGGCGCCTCTTCCTGCATATGATACAGGTCGAGCTGCTTACCGATTTTACGGTGGTCACGCTTCGCTGCTTCTTCCAGGCGCTGCAGGTACGCATTCAGGGCTTTTTTGTCGGCCCAGGCGGTACCGTAGATGCGTTGCAGCATCTTGTTGTTGCTGTCGCCACGCCAGTAAGCACCTGCGGTCTTCATCAGTTTGAAGTGATGGCAGAAACGCATGTTCGGCACGTGCGGCCCACGGCACATGTCGACATATTCTTCATGATGATACAAGCCAGGCTTATCATCATGAGCAATGTTTTCGTCAAGAATGGTGACTTTGTAGCTTTCGCCACGCTTCACGAAGGTTTCACGCGCTTCGTGCCAGCTCACTTTCTTCTTAATGACGTCATAGTTGCTCTCAGCCAGCTCGTGCATACGCTTTTCGAGGGCTTCGATATCTTCCTGGGTCAGGGTGTGGTCAAGGTCAACGTCATAGTAGAAGCCGTTGTCGATAACCGGGCCGATTGCCATTTTGGTGTGAGGCCACAGCTGTTTGATCGCATGACCGAGCAGGTGCGCGCAGGAGTGACGAATGATCTCCAGACCTTCTTCGTCTTTCGCGGTGATGATCGACAGCTTCGCATCGTTTTCAATTAAATCGGAAGCATCAACCAGCTCACCGTCTACGCGGCCAGCGATAGTGGCTTTCGCCAGTCCCGGGCCGATATCCAGCGCAACATCCATTGGGCTTACAGCGCGGTCAAAATGGCGTTGGCTGCCATCAGGAAGAGTAATAACAGGCATTTTATGTCCTTATTTGCAGTGATGCCCCACACATAAGAGCATATGCAAAGAAAATAATCTTTAATTTACAGTGAATTGCAAAACCATCTGACCAACAATCGTCAAATTGGCCCGCAACCATGCACAGGATCGAAATCAGACAAATGACAATTTACGATCAGCCCGGAGATGGTAACACTAACAAAAGTGTGAAAACACCCTTTACAGGTAGAATGAACGCGTTAGTACTTTTGCATGAGTTTGACGTGGAATTTCAGACAGCTCCTCGCAATAGCGAGTTGCTGAGCTATTCTTGAACTGGTCCTTCAACATTCCATGGGGCAAATTATGAACGTATCCAGCAAAACAGTCGTTATCCTGAACATTCTTTCTGCCACCGCCTTACTCGTGATTCTGGCAGATAAGTTTCACTGGTTTTGACGCGGTTGTTGCAGGTGCCTGAGGATTTAGCACCCCGGTGAAGCGCAATTATCTTTGTTCTTTGGTAGACTGCATGAATCAATGAACAAGGATGATCGGATGCCAACGAAACGCTTTTCAAAAAAACACTGGAAGATGGTGATTGTGTTAATCGCCATCTGCGTTGCCATGCTGTTATTACGCTGGGCGGCAATGATTTGGGGATAATCGCAACGCTTTCTCCTGACCTACAATGTTATTTCGCCTCGTGTCTTTAATAATGGCGCGAATATAAAACTTCGTTTTAAGTAACTTTACAAAAACGACAAAAATAAAAAAACCGGTACGTCAAAATCCGGTTTTTTTTAGTGGCAATAACGGCCCGCAAATGAATTCAGGTAACCTGACAAATCAATCAGGACCATTCACCGGCGACCAGTTTATGCACGTCGAACGCGTCATCCATGGATTGCCCGGTAGATTGCGAGCCCGGGGCGATGTTCGATCCGGCTTCTACATCAGAGGCTTTGGTAATGCCGATTTGTGTAGAGGTGTCACTGGCAGAGTTATATACAGCGTCAGCGGCAAATACGCCGAATGACAGTGCAGAAAGCACCAATGCTGCAGATGCAGTTGTGATTTTATTCATAATGTTTTTCTCTTACTGAATTAATACAGACCAACTTAAGGCAATATCTAGCCTGTGTTCATAGTTTAGATCTGGATCACACTTTTGCATAGTCAAAATATTTATCAATTCGTGTCAAATAAATTGAATAGTTAACGAAGCGAGGAATTGTGGAGAGAATATGGAGATATCGGCTAGCGCTATATTTTAAAACGGCGTTTATTATTTATCAGCACAAAAATCAAAAACGGGCCAATATAGTCTTGGCCCGCGATAATTACATTTTGTAGCCCAGAGAGACGGTGGTTCTGCGATCGGTATGTTCCGGCGCAGACGCTGGCGGCTCAGAGTTCCAGGTCACATTGTATGCAACTTTCAGCCCGAAATGGGCGTTGATTGCCACGTTGAGCGCGGTTTCGGAGTTGACGGTAGTGTCGTCAGCGCCAAAGACAGAAACGCCCTGGCTGAATTTCGCGTTTTCGGTCATCTGCCATGCATAGGTTCCGGACGCGTAGCCCAGCGGCTGGGTTTCCGTGTCGCCGTCAGTGTATTCGTCATAGCGTACGCCCGGACCAAATTCAAAGCGGAAGCTGTGTACCGGACCGTTCAGGAACTGCCGACCGTAACCGGCGGTCGCGACATCGCGCTCACGATAGCCGTTATAGCGATCGGTTAACCAGCTTGCCTGGCCAAACAGATAGTCATAGTCGGTCATGTTGTAACGGCTACGCCCACCGACCGCATATTTCTCGGAAGAACGCTCATCGTTAGAGGAGGTATTGCTTGCATTACCCCACAGCGACCAGGCGGTCGTGTTGCCGTACCAGGTCAGGGTGGTGTCTGCAGTCAGGGAAGAGCTTTTCGTATTGCCCGATTGCGCCAGATAACCTGCGTTAAGGTTGCCTTCGAAGGGTTTCTGTGCAGTGGAGGGATCATCCATGACAGTAAAAACGGAATCATCGGCTGCTGCATTCATTGACGCAAGCAGGCCTCCCGCTAACATCATCGCAGCGGGTACTGTCTTTAAGAGCTTCATTTATAAAGAGTCCGTACAACAAAAAAAGAGACCATTACGGTCCCGGAAACTTTCTTGCGGATCAATGCCATGGGATCCTTGGAAAGGTAACAAATTATAAAAAGGCTCAAATAACATAGCAATGATTTCTTGTTTCATTTTTGGAATAAGAACGATCTCAAAGCCCTCTAATATTTATAAAAAACAGTCACGTTACGTAAAGATATTTATATTAGAAATCATATTGTTATTTCTTTCGCTTCTGTGGGTTCGGTGCCAGGCTTAATGCAAACCTCACTTACAGGAGATAAGCATGGATCGTATTTTTACGTTGACGCTCTCCCCTTCCCTGGACAGCGCTACCCTGACGGCACAAATCTATCCTGAAGGTAAACTCCGCTGCAGCGTGCCGGTCTTTGAGCCCGGCGGCGGCGGCATTAACGTCGCCCGGGCTATTACGCACCTGGGCGGAAAAGCCACAGCCATCTTTCCCGCGGGCGGTGCGACGGGCGAACATCTCGTCTCACTCCTCGCCGACGAGCAGGTCGCCGTCGATACGGTTGAGGCTCAGGACTGGACCCGGCAAAACCTGCACGTTCACGTTGAATCCTCTAACGAGCAATACCGCTTTGTGATGCCTGGGGCGACGCTAAGCGAAGATGAGTTCCGCCAGTTGGAAGAGAAAGTGCTGGCCATCGAGAGCGGCGCATTGCTCGTTATCAGCGGCAGTCTGCCACCCGGCGTGAAAACCGAAAAACTGACGCAGCTGATCCGCGCTGCCCAGCAGAACGGCATTCGCTGCATTGTCGACAGCTCCGGGGAGGCGCTCAGCGCCGCGCTGACGCTTGGCAATATTGAGCTGGTTAAACCCAACCAGAAAGAGCTGAGCGCGCTGGTCAATCGTGACCTCAGCCAGCCGGATGATGTGCGTAAGGCCGCCGAGGAGTTAGTGAAAAGCGGCAAAGCGCGGCGGGTCGTCGTCTCCCTGGGTCCGCAGGGGGCGCTGGCCGTTGATGAAACCGGCTCGGTACAAGTGGTACCGCCACCGATGAAAAGCCAGAGCACCGTCGGCGCAGGTGACAGCATGGTCGGCGCCATGACCCTGAAACTGGCGCAGGGCGCATCCTTACGGGAGATGACCCAGTACGGCGTGGCCGCAGGCAGCGCGGCAACCATTAATCACGGCACCCGACTCTGCTCGCTGGAAGATACGCAGAAGATATTCAACTATCTGGCAAATGCGTAATGGCGGCCCTCCCGGTTATCCGGCGAGGGCGACAAATAGCATGAATCGACTATGCTAAAAAATTTCGGGATAACAACGAGGTGAATGATGAGCAGTGGAGAGATCGCGCGCTACGTGGTAACCATTCAAGTGCATGAAGATACGCTGACCGAGCTCAACGAAATGAACAACAACCTCACCCGCGGAGGTTTTTTACTGACCATGACTGACGATGAGGGCACGCTGCATGAGCTGGGCACCCATACTTATGGTCTGGTTACCCCGCTGAGTGAAGAAGAGGTGAAGGCGCTGGCGTCGGGGCTGGTTGAGAGCGCAACCGGGAAAGAGCCGCAGGTTGAAGTCACGCGCTGGGAAAACTGGCATAAAGAGCAACAATAAATGCCCCAGGGCCAACCAAACGGCCCAACTGTGCGTTAGCTCGTATTTTTTTACCATAGTTTCACGCTAACTTTATGATCTGGCAGACAACATGGGAGAGCGATCATGTGGCAGGCTATCAGTCATCTTTTAAGTGAACAGCTGGGCGAAGGTGAAATTGAACTGCGTAATGAGCTGCCAGGGGGCGAAATCCACGCCGCGTGGCATCTGCGCTATGCGGGCCTCGATCTCTTCGTGAAATGCGACGAACGTGAGCTGTTACCGATATTCACGGCAGAAGCCGATCAGCTGGAACTGCTCTCCCGCAGCAAAACCGTATCTGTCCCGACAGTCCGGGCCGTAGGCAGCGATCGCGACTACAGTTTTCTGGTGATGGACTATCTCCCTCCCCGTCCGCTCGACGCGCACAATGCCTTTATTCTGGGGCAGCAGATCGCCCGCCTGCATCAGTGGAGCGAGCAGCCGCAGTTTGGCCTCGATTTTGACAACGATCTCTCCACCACTCCACAACCCAACGCCTGGCAGCGACGCTGGTCAACCTTCTTTGCCGAACAGCGCATCGGCTGGCAGCTGGAACTGGCGGCGGAAAAGGGACTGGAGTTCGGCAATATTGACGCCATTGTCGATCATATTCAGCAGCGTCTGGCCTCACACCAGCCGCAGCCTTCGCTACTGCATGGCGATTTATGGTCGGACAACTGCGCGCTGGGTCCGAATGGCCCCTATATCTTTGATCCGGCCTGCTACTGGGGGGACAGAGAGTGCGATCTCGCCATGCTGCCGCTGCATCCTGAGCAGCCGCCACAAATTTACGACGGCTACCAGTCGATATCCCCGCTGCCGGCAGATTTTCTGGAAAGGCAGCCGGTGTATCAGCTCTATACGCTGATGAACCGCGCCATTCTGTTTGGTGGGGAGCATATGGTGAATGCGCAGCGAGCGCTGGAGCGTGTACTGGCGGCATAACGCGCAGGCTGCCGGGCTTCAGCGCCCGGCAGCGAACGCTTAGATCAGGCCGAGCAGGGAAAACAGGAAGTACCCGGCGACGATCATCAGCACGGGCAGCACGTAGAGCGTGAAAATTTGCAGGAAAATAGTGTTATTCGGCACCACAATACGTGATTCGATCTGCTCACGGGTTAATCCTTCTTCCCCTCTCGCTTTCTCAAGAATCAGCTGCGCCTCCAACCCTTCGCGGATCATGCGCGTCTGGCGGCGCATCCGCGCTCCCGAAGCCTGCAACGCGAGAGCAATAAAGATCAGGGCAAAAATAATCCAGAATGCGATGTTCATCTCCTGCCGAAAATCGGGCGTCGGCGAGTTGTACCAGAAAAAGTTCAGGAATGGGGTATTGAACCGCATCATCTCAATCATGACATGGGCAAAATCAAGCATCACGGCGTTGATTCCGGCCTGCTTCTCGCTGTGGTCATAGATAAATTTCAGAACAGAAATAATGGTCGAGATAACTGACGGGATAAAAATCACCCATCCGGCGATCTGTTTCAGTATCGCGACGCGTCCAGCTTGTTGATATGTCATTGGTTCCTCATAATCGAATTACATCCTTTGAGGCTAAGTCTACCTGCTGGATCTCATTTTCGCCCGCTCTTTACTGGCGATATGCTAAATTGCCAGGGTGAGGTAGCGCTTACCGCTGCTAAAACCAACGAAAGGAGAGGTTGCATGTCGACGCCACGTCAAATTGTTGCTGCCATTTTTGATATGGATGGATTACTGATTGATTCTGAGCCGCTGTGGGATCGGGCTGAACTGGATGTGATGGCGAGTCTGGGTGTGGATATCAGCCGCCGCCACGAACTGCCGGATACCCTCGGCCTGCGCATCGATATGGTGGTTGAACTCTGGTACGCCCACCAGCCGTGGGTAGGCCCGGGCCGGGATGAAGTGACCGATCGCATTATTAACCGCGCCATTACGCTGGTGGAAGAGACCCGTCCCTTACTCAAAGGCGCGCGTGAGGCCGTATTACTCTGTAAAGAGCAGGGGCTGAAGGTCGGTCTCGCTTCCGCCTCGCCGCTGCATATGCTGGAGAAGGTGCTGATCATGTTCGATCTGCGCGACAGCTTTGACGCGATGGCCTCGGCAGAAAAGCTCCCGTACAGCAAGCCGCATCCGCAGGTCTATATGGATTGCGCCGCGAAGCTGGGCGTCGACCCGACCGCCTGCGTAGCGCTGGAAGACTCGGTGAATGGCATGATTGCCAGTAAAGCGGCCCGGATGCGCTCTATTGTCGTGCCTGCGGAAGAGAACCAGCACGACGCGCGTTACGCACTGGCCGATGTCAAACTGACCTCCCTGCAGGCGCTCACCGTGGCGCATCTACGCGGGTAATGGTCACTGGCGGGCAGCACCCTGTTGCCCGCAAACATGACCGCCTTAAAAATTTTTGAAACAGCATTTCATTTTAATTTGATCTTCCTGATAACTGATTCTATGCTTACCTCAGAACAACTATACCCCCCTACATGCTGAGGTCTGTATGATACTGGATGCCTTTAATCTTTCAGGAAAAGTTGCCATCGTTACCGGCTGTGATACCGGCCTCGGCCAGGGCATGGCGCTGGGTCTGGCCCAGGCTGGGTGCGATATTGTCAGCGTCAATCGCCGCGTTCCTGAAGAGACCGCTGCGGGCGTGAAGGCGCTGGGGCGCCGGTTTCTGGCTATTCAGGCCGACCTCAGCAAGCAGGATGCTATTGAAAGTCTCGTTGAACAGGCGGTGACCGGCATGGGGCGGGTCGATATCCTGGTGAATAACGCCGGGACCATCCGCCGGGAAGATGCATTGACCTTCAGTGAGAAAGACTGGGATGAGGTGATGAACCTCAACCTGAAGTCGGTCTTTTTCCTCTCTCAGGCCGTGGCCCGCCAGTTTATTGCGCAGGGGCAAGGGGGCAAAATTATTAATATCGCTTCCATGCTCTCCTTCCAGGGGGGGATCCGCGTTCCCTCTTATACCGCGTCAAAAAGCGGCGTGCTGGGGCTCACCCGGCTGCTTGCCAACGAGTGGGCGCAACATGGTATTAACGTAAATGCCATCGCCCCGGGGTACATGGCGACCAACAACACCCAGCAGCTACGCGACGACGAACAGCGCAGCAAAGAGATCCTCGACCGTATTCCGGCAGGTCGCTGGGGCAAGCCAGACGATCTCCAGGGCCCGGCGGTGTTTCTGGCCTCTTCCGCCTCGGACTATGTGAACGGTTATACCCTTGCCGTTGATGGGGGCTGGCTGGCGCGTTAACAGCTTTGTGACAAAGAGTTACACCGTCACTACTTCCGTATACTGTATAAAATCCCTATACTGGATGCATCGACAGTTTAGTGGGTTTTATCATGACGGCGGAAGGTCATCTGCTTTTTTCTCTCGCCTGCGCAGTGTTTGCCAAGAACGCTGAGCTTACACCAGTGCTGGCGCAGGGTGACTGGTGGCATATTGTGCCATCGGCGGTTTTGACCTGCCTGTTACCGGATATCGATCATCCTAAGTCGCTGCTCGGGCAGCGGCTGAAGTGGATCTCCAAACCCATTGCCCGCGCCTGCGGCCATCGCGGCTTTACGCACAGCCTGCTGGCGGTGTTCGCCGCCCTGACCCTCTTCTATTTAAAAGTGCCCGACAGCTGGCTTATTCCCGCAGACGCCATTCAGGGAATGGTACTGGGTTACCTGAGCCATATTCTGGCCGACATGCTCACCCCGGCAGGAGTTCCCCTCCTTTGGCCCTGCCGCTGGCGTTTTCGTTTGCCTATCCTCCGACCGCAAAAAGGCAACCAGCTGGAGCGTGCGCTGTGCATGGCCCTGTTTGCCTGGGCCGTCTGGATGCCTCAGACGCTGCCTGAAAACGGCGCCGTGCGCTGGTCTTCGCACATGATCAATTCGCTGCAATTTCAGTTCAACCGCTTTATTCATCTGCAAAGTGAGCAGTAACTGGACAAACTTAACCGTTTTGGCATAACCCATTCCATTTGGATATAAGCGACTGGATCACACTTCTGCTAACCTTGCGCCAATAAGGTCGGACTGATACCGATCTGATATTAAATCAGGAGAACGGGGATGAATTTTCCATTAATCGCGAACATTGTGGTGTTCGTCGGCCTACTGCTGTTGCTGGCGCAGGCGCGTCATAAACAGTGGAGCCTGGCTAAAAAAGTGCTGGTCGGTCTGGTCATGGGCGTGGTCTTTGGCCTGGCGCTGCAGGCCATTTACGGTTCCAGCCATCCGGTGCTGAAAGAGTCTATTCAGTGGTTTAACGTTGTCGGAAACGGCTACGTCCAGTTGCTGCAGATGATCGTCATGCCGCTGGTCTTCGCCTCTATTCTGAGCGCGGTTGCCCGTCTGCATAACGCCTCCCAGCTGGGGAAAATCAGCTTTCTGACCATCGGTACGCTGCTGTTTACTACGCTTATCGCGGCGCTGGTCGGTGTGCTGGTCACCAACCTGTTTGGCCTGACGGCAGAAGGCCTGGTGCAGGGCACCGCGGAGACCGCGCGCCTGACCGCCATCGAGACCAACTATGCGGGTAAAGTAGCGGATCTCACCGTTCCGCAGATGCTGCTCTCCTTTATCCCGAAAAACCCGTTTGCCGATCTGACCGGTGCCAACCCGACGTCTATCATCAGCGTGGTGATTTTCGCCGCCTTCCTGGGCGTGGCTGCCCTGAAGCTGCTGAAAGATGATGCGCCGAAAGGCCAGCGCGTACTGACCGCCATCGATACCCTGCAGAGCTGGGTGATGAAGCTGGTGCGTCTGGTGATGCAGCTGACCCCGTATGGCGTTCTGGCGCTAATGACCAAAGTGGTTGCGGGCTCGAACCTGCAGGACATCATCAAGCTGGGTAGCTTCGTGGTGGCCTCTTATCTCGGTCTGGGCATTATGTTTGTGGTTCACGCCATTCTGCTCAGCGTAAACGGCGTCAGCCCGCTGAAATATTTCCGCAAAGTGTGGCCGGTACTGACCTTCGCCTTTACCAGCCGCTCCAGCGCAGCGTCTATTCCACTGAACGTGGAAGCGCAGACCCGTCGTCTGGGCGTGCCAGAATCAATTGCCAGCTTCTCCGCCTCCTTCGGCGCGACGATTGGCCAGAACGGTTGTGCGGGTCTCTACCCGGCGATGCTGGCGGTGATGGTTGCCCCAACGGTTGGGATTAACCCGCTGGATCCGGTATGGATTGCGACCCTGGTGGGGATTGTCACCGTGAGCTCTGCCGGTGTGGCCGGTGTGGGCGGCGGCGCAACCTTCGCGGCGCTGATTGTTCTGCCTGCGCTGGGTCTGCCGGTAACGCTGGTGGCCCTACTGATCTCCGTTGAACCGTTGATCGACATGGGTCGTACCGCACTGAACGTCAGCGGCTCCATGACCGCCGGGACGCTGACCAGCCAGTGGCTGAAGCAGACCGACAAAACCATTCTGGCAAGTGAAGACGACGCGGAGCTCGCGCACCGTTAATCGCCTTCTGAGTTAAAAAAAACCGCCTTCAGTAATGACGGCGGTTTTTTTATCTCTGTTAATCCTCAACCTCTTCATCCTGACGGACCTGCAGCGCCCAGCGCTGGGCTGATTCCGGAACGGTAAATGCTGGAGAACGACGAAAACGCTCCCCGATCAGTACGAAGGCCACATATTTGCCGCGTAACAGCCAGACGTCACGAAAGCCATCCATTTTGGTGGCATGTTCTGGCGGCGCAGGTTCAACGCGAGGCTGGTAACTGATCACAGGGCGATTTTGTTGGCGAAGAGGTTTCATAAGCAGCAGTTTCACTAAACAAACATAAAAATCAGCAAATTCTTATCATAGCCGATTGCCCCTCCTGCGTCGCGCCTCACGTGTTTTATCAAGCATAAGCACTGGCCTTAGTTCGGCCTTTCACCCGGTCTATAACCCGCAATGTTCTATAGTTATTGAGTTTTGACGCAAAAACGGCCGCATTTCAGCAATGAAAAGGAGACGAGTGCAATGTCGCAAAATGATAAAACCCATAAACCTGAACAGTCCCCGCTTCACGATGCCAGCGAAGCGAAACCCGGAATGGACTCGCTGGCCCCGGCGGACGGTTCTCACCGCGCCAGTCCAGTCCCTACTCCACCAGGTCAGGAGCCTACGGCCCCCGGCAGCATGAAGGCGCCAGATACCGGCAACCAGAAACTGAATGCCCTGGAGGGGGTTCGCAAAGGGGGTGAAAACTTCCCGTTGACCACCAACCAGGGCGTGCGTATCAGTGACGATCAGAACTCCCTTCGTGCCGGTACCCGCGGTCCCACCCTGCTGGAAGACTTTATCCTGCGGGAGAAGATCACCCACTTTGACCATGAACGTATCCCGGAGCGCATCGTACACGCGCGCGGCTCCGCCGCTCACGGCTATTTCCAGCCTTACAAAAGCCTGAAAGAGATTACTAAAGCCGATTTCCTGTCGGATCCGGATAAAATCACACCGGTCTTTGTGCGCTTTTCCACGGTACAGGGCGGCGCAGGTTCTGCCGATACGGTGCGCGATATTCGCGGTTTCGCCACCAAGTTTTACACCGACGAGGGTGTTTTTGATCTGGTGGGCAACAACACACCGATCTTCTTTATTCAGGACGCACACAAGTTCCCCGATTTTGTTCACGCCGTAAAACCGGAACCTCACTGGGCTATTCCCCAGGGCCAGAGTGCGCACGATACCTTCTGGGACTATGTCTCGCTGCAGCCGGAAACTCTGCATAACGTGATGTGGGCGATGTCCGACCGCGGCATTCCGCGCAGCTACCGCACCATGGAGGGCTTTGGCATTCATACCTTCCGGCTGATTAACGCCGAAGGCAAAGCCACCTTTGTGCGCTTCCACTGGAAACCGGTAGCCGGTAAAGCCTCGCTGGTATGGGATGAGGCGCAAAAGCTCACAGGGCGCGACCCGGACTTCCATCGCCGCGATCTGTGGGAATCCATCGAAGCAGGCGATTTCCCGGAATTTGAGCTCGGTTTCCAGCTGATCCCGGAAGAGGACGAGTTCAAATTTGATTTTGATATCCTCGATCCGACCAAGCTGATCCCGGAAGAGCTAGTGCCGGTTCAGCTGGTGGGCAAAATGGTGCTCAACCGTAACCCGGACAACTTCTTTGCCGAAAACGAGCAGGCCGCGTTCCACCCAGGGCACATCGTTCCCGGGATGGATTTTACCAACGACCCGCTACTGCAGGGGCGTCTGTTCTCCTATACCGATACGCAAATCAGTCGCCTGGGCGGGCCTAACTTCCATGAGATCCCGATCAACCGACCCACCTGCCCGTACCATAATTTCCAGCGGGACGGGATGCACCGCATGGAGATCGACACCAACCCGGCGAACTACGAGCCAAACTCGATCAATGACAACTGGCCGCGCGAAACGCCGCCGGGGCCAAAACGGGGCGGGTTCGAGTCCTATCAGGAGCGCGTAGAGGGATCGAAGATCCGCGAGCGCAGTCCCTCTTTCGCCGAATACTATGCCCATCCACGGCTGTTCTGGCAGAGCCAGACGCCCGTTGAGCAGGAGCATATCATTGGCGCCTTCAGCTTTGAGTTAAGCAAAGTGGTGCGCGCCTACATCCGCGAGCGGGTGGTCGATCAGCTGGCTCATATCGATATTACTCTCGCGCAGGGCGTGGCGGACAACCTGGGCATCACCCTTACCGACGAGCAACGCAATCTGGTTCCGCCGCAGGATGTTAATGGCGTGAAAAAGGATCCTTCCCTCAGCCTTTATGCCGTTCCTGGCGGCGATATTAAAGGTCGCGTGGTAGCGGTATTGCTGAACGATACCCCGCGGGCGAGCGATGTGCTGGCGGTGCTGCGGGCGCTGAAGGCCAAAGGCGTCCATGCCAAACTGCTCTATTCGCGTATGGGTGAAGTCACCGCTGATGATGGCTCGGTGCTGCCAGTGGCGGCCACCTTCGCCGGTTCACCGTCGTTGACCGTCGATGCGGTCGTCGTGCCGTGCGGCGATATTCAGAGCCTGCTGAATAACGGCGACGCCGCTTACTATCTGCTGGAAGCATACAAGCATCTCAAGCCGATTGCGCTGGCTGGCGATGCCCGTCAGTTTAAGCCGCTGCTGAAGGTGGCAGATCAGGGCGAAGAAGGGATCGTCGAAGGCGACACGGCTGCGGGTGCGTTTATGGATGAGCTGACGTTGCTGATGGCAGCGCACCGCGTCTGGTCGCGTCGCAGTAAAATCGCCGCTATTCCTGCGTAAAAAAAAGCCGGGTGGCGGCTTCGCCTTACCCGGCCTACTAATTCGCTACAACTCTGTACCGGTGGGACATACGTTTACCCGGTCCACAACATCGTAGGCCGGGTAAGCGCAAGCGCCACCCGGCAATTTTTCACAAATCCCTGAACGTTCCCAGACGATACCCGCGCTCGGCAATCGCATACTTCAGCGACGTCGAGGTCAGCACCTCCATCTCCGCCAGCCGCGGCCAGCAGTAAGCGCTTTTACGGATCGTATTGTCGATAAAGGCCGGATGCGCCATCACCTCCAGCGACCGCTCTCCCTGCTGTACGGACCTGTCCAGTACGCTTAAAAACAGCGCTTCACTGATTTCATCGCCATAAAATGCGCTACTGAAACCGTCCGTCGTGGGCGGCAGATCACCCCCCGTTTCGCCGGGCATGTCGAACTGACGATCCACACGCAGCGCCACCCCTTTGCGGCGGGCAAACTCGGCTACCAGCGGGAAGATGGCCGGGATCATATGGACGTGATGATGGCTGTCGATATGGGTCGGTTCGCGCCCGAAGAGATCGACGAAGCGATTGAACTGACAGTCCAGCTCGCGGGCGATCTCCTCCAGGGGTAACGTCCCCTGCTCTGCCATCTCCCAGATCCATTTACCCAACAGCCCGTCCCGGGTCAGCCCTGGCATGGCGGTCAGCGGCATACCAAGGGTCAGAACAAAGTGCATACCCACGCCCAGATCGGGCAGATCCCGGCTGAGCGCCGCGGCGTGCTCAATGGCTTCGCCGTTGACCATGGCGGTGGTAGAGGTCACCACGCCGTGCCGACAGGCTTCCACGATGCCGTAGTTCTGCCCTTTTGAGAGGCCAAAATCATCGGCATTGACGATCAGCAGATATTCCATAGCGATCCCTCTTAGTGCTGCTCGCTTTTCAGTTTATCGATAGTGGCGGCGAAATTCGGCAGCCATTTTTCATGGGCCAGAATCAGATCCCGCGCCAGCTTCTCGGCATCGCGATCGGAGTGCACCAGCGGGCTCAGGTTCAGCGCCAGCAGCACGTCGTTCAGCTCGCCGCTGATCGCCGCCTGGCTTGCCGCCACTTCAAAGCCTTTGATGGTGTGGATAAGCCCCATCACTTTGTCATCGAAATGGGTCAGACGCGGATGCGGCTTCGCCCCGTCGCGGCCCAGGATGCAGGTCATCTCCACCGCCCAGTCAGCCGGGATGTTATCAATGTGACCGTGGTGCGGCACGTTGACATAGTGTTCCGCCTGCTTGTCGTTGTAGATGGCGTTGATCACTTCGCAGGCTGCATCGGAGTAGTAGGCCCCGCCGCGCTGCTCCAGCTCTTTCGGCTTCACGTTCAGATCCGGGTTCTTATAGAGCTCGAACAGCTGTTTTTCCACCTTCTGCACCACCTGCGCGCGGGCGCCGCCTTTGTAGTATTCGCCCATCTCGATCGCCAGCATCTCTTTCAGCTTGAAGTAATAGAGCAGATAGGAGCACGGCAGCAGATTCAGGGAGCGGATCAGCCCTTCGCTAAACGGCAGGTCAAAGATGTTCTTCACTGAACTTGCTTTCAGGGTGCCGCTGGCAACGCCATCCAGCAGCTCCGGGAAGCGTGATTTGCCGTTGACCAGGACATCCTTGATAAAGACCATGTGGTTCAGGCCAAACAGGTCGATAGAGAGGTCGTCGTTGTCGGTCAGCGCCAGCACGTCGCGAATAAACATCTTCATGCCGATAGGGATATTGCAGACCCCAATGAAGCGTTTGAACCCGGTATGGCGATAAACCGCTTCGGTGACCATTCCGGCCGGGTTGGTGAAGTTAATGACCCACGCCTGAGGACAGATCTCCTGTACATCTTTAATGATGTCGAATACCACCGGAATGGTGCGCAGCCCTTTGAACAGGCCGCCTGCACCGTTGGTCTCCTGCCCCAGATAGCCGTAGCTCAGTGGGATACGCTCATCCAGCTCGCGCGCTTTCAGCTGGCCGACACGCAGCTGCGTCGTCACGAAATCAGCATCTTTCAGCGCCTGACGGCGGTCGAGGGTTTTATGCACGGTCATCGGCACGCCCGCTTTTTTCACCATGCGCTGGCACAGGTCGAAAATAATATCGAGCTTCTCCTGGCCTTCGGCCACGTCAACCAGCCACAATTCGCTGACCGGCAGTTCATGATAACGCTTAAGGAAGCCTTCCAGTAATTCCGGGGTGTAGCTGCTTCCGCCGCCAATGGTTACGACTTTAAGTTTCTTTTGCATAATATTCTCCCTGGAGATCCGCTTTTTAAGTATAGCGATCCCGTCCCACTTATATTGGGCAAGTCTGTTAATCGATATTCCCGGCGGTAATACCGCCGGACGTTAATTAATAACTGTGAGGTTTTTCCGGTAGCTGTTAGGTGTAAATGAGGTCAATTTCTTAAAGGTTTTAATAAACAGACTCGGACTGCTATAACCGGATTCGTAAGCAATATCCGTCACCGAATAATTGGTGATTTCCAGCTGTTTTCTGGCGAAATTGATCCGTATTTCATTAATAATCTGCATCGGCGTTTTCTGATAATAACGCTGGGTGGCACGGGTCAGGTATTCCTGGGATTTACCCGACAGCGCCACCATATTCTCCAGCGCGTTTTCCCCAAAACGCAGCTTGTCATGCATCATTTCAACGGTCGTGCGCAGCCATTGCGGAATATCGTCGGTCGCCTGCTGATCTTCGCGATAATGGCGCAGGCGATTGACGACGTAAAAGGTCACCGCTTCAATAAATTCATCGAATTCATTATCGCGGAAGTTGAGCGAGGCAATAACGGTGTCGATCCAGTTCAGGAATTCACTTTTAACGTGATAAACCTGCGATGCAACAAAGCAGAATGGCAGCAGCGGCGAGTAGTGGGTTTCGAAGAAGCGTTTACTGATGCCGACGTTGAGAATGCGCGTGGCGCCAAAATCGTAAAAGCTCTGATGGTGAGAACCCATCGGGATAAAAACAAAATCCCCACGCTCCAGCAGAACCCGCTTGCCGTTGATCTCCTGGAAATAGCGGCCGGTCAGCACAATGGTGAACTCATAGTAGTCATGCTGATGCAGACCGCTGATGCTCTCCACCTTGTTGTAGATAAACACATGAAAATTTTTACCATTAAACAGCTGTTGTTCCCGGGCGGTAGTGATTTCCATGGCGCTGACCTCCTGCTATCAGTCTGACTTACTGCATTTTCTCGTGAAGTTCGATGAGTTCCGCCACCAGCTCACGCGCCAGCATGGAGGTCATCAGATGGTCCTGGGCGTGTACCAGCACCAGGCTGACCTTCATTTTACCTTCACCCTGATCGCTTTCGATCAGTTTTGTTTGCACCAGGTGCGCTTCATTGAGCGCGGTGCGCGACTGGGCCATCATCTCTTTCGCGGTGTCGAAATCGCCCTGCTTGGCTTTTTTCAGCGCCGCGTACGCCAGGCTGCGGGCCTGACCGGAGTTGATGATAAGTCCCATCACTACTTCTTCAAGATCGTTCTCTACGACCTCTTCCGCTTCTGCTACCACATTATCTAAATCAAACATGTTTTCTCTCCTGTACTGACGCGGGTCGCCCCGCGTCATACGACATCAGAATTTCAGGGCGAGGGCGATATCCTCTTCGCTCTCTTCTTCATCAATGGTGGTCTGGGCCTTGTTAGCGATGGCGACAAACGGCATATAGAGAAGGGTTGCCACGCCCAGGTTAAATATCGCCAGCAGGAAGGCCGCTACGCTGCCGTTGGTGTTGAAGAAGGCGCCCAGACCGGCTGGCATTGTCCAGGGTGCAATGTTCGTAACCGGCGGGATAATGCCCATGTAGTAAGCCGTCAGGGTAATGGCGGCCAGCAGCGGCTGCACCAGGATGAACGGAATGAACATCACCGGGTTCATGATAATTGGCAGACCGAACAGGATGGGCTCGTTAATCTGGAAGATGCCTGATGGCAGGGCCAGCTTCGCCACCTGACGGTAATCCGCACGGCGGGAGGTGATAAAGACCGCGATAATCAGACCCAGTGTCGCCCCGGTACCGCCCAGGAAGATGTAGGAGTCGAGCATCGGTTTCGCCCACACGTGGAAGGTCTTACCGGCCGCCAGCGCCGCGTCAACGGAGCCGTACTGCTGGTAGAGCGCCACGTTTTCCAGCGCCCATGGGGTCATGATGCCGCTGTCCAGCGCAGCCAGCGCCAGAGACCCGTGAACACCGAAGAACCACAGCAGGGAGGTGAAAATTACGTAAGCCCAGCCTACCACGCCACCCATGGATGCCAGCGGGGTAGAGATGGTGTCCATGATAATCTGGTGGAAGTTAGTGCCCCAGTGAGAGAGCGCCCAGGCGATGGTCCCCATGATGGAGAGAATAATGAAGCCCGGGATCAGCGCCGAGAAGGAGCGCGATACCGATGCCGGAACGCTGTCCGGTAAGCGGATCACCCAGTTGCGACGAATAATAAAGGTAAACATTTCCGCCACGACCAGACCGATCACAATACCGGAAATAATGTTCGCCCCGCCCAGCCAGTTAGCGCCTACTGCATAGGCTTCACCGACGCTATAAGGGGTAACGGTCATAAAGGCCGCGACAGATAACAAACCGGCGGCCAGCGAGTCGACTTTACGTTCTTCTGCCAGCGCCATCCCAATAAAGAAAGGTGCCATCAGCGACATAATACCCAGCGTACCGTTGTACACATTGCCGCCGATGGCCTTGAAACCATTTAACGTTTCAATAGTTGAGGGATCTAAACGAACGCCTAATGAATAGAAAAATGAACCATCACCGAAGCTAAGAAAAACGTTGTTAATTAAAACGAACATGGCCCCAGCCAGGGTTAGCGGCATTAATTTAATAAAGCCGTTTTTAATGGCGTTGACATGCGGTTGCTTTCCTATTTTAACTGCAAAAGGAAGGAGTACCTTTTCAAGCGCAGCAATAAATCTACTCATAGAAAATGCCCTTAAATGCCGCAATAATATTGCGGCGTAATTGTGTGTGAAATTGCTCTTTGACGGGAAAAATAAAAAGAAAATTAATTAGCAGCTTTTTTAATCGCTGCTACAGCAGCTTTAAGAACACCCAAACCATCCACTTTGCCGTACAGCGCAGAGTCGATCACTTCAACCGGTTTATTTGGTAACAGACGTTGGATCTCCGGCAACATATAGGCAATTTGCGGCCCTAACAGCACGACATCCGCATTGGCCCCTTTTTCGCCTGCCAGCGTTTCCGGGAAAGCTTCAATAATTACCGGTACTTCGTACTTTTCTGCCTGCGCGCGCATCTTTGACACCAGCAGTGACGTTGACATGCCCGCTGAGCAAAACAGATAGATATGTTTCTTTTCCATAGCAATTTCCCTCTTATGTGCTCACCGCTTTCGCCGCGATCTCCTCGCCTTGACCGACCGGAACCCCTCGCTGGCGTATCTGATGAGTGGAGTATACGGCAACTGATTTCCTGGGGATAATCCGATAGAGACCACAATTGTCTCTCCTTGACCTGTCGTTATGACTCCCTTCACATTTTAGGCAAATAATTCGCGTTGAGAATTAAGGTGAACGGCGACGTAAAAAAACCGGCCAGGTGGCCGGTTTGTCTCTTTGCTCAGGAAAAGGAGTTATCAGGCCTTAGGCGCCTGCGGGTCAGTATCGTATTCCGCACAGGTCTGGTAGCCGGAGTTCATTACGTGGCCAGTATCGTCGAGAGCCACAAAGTAGGTTTCAGTTTTACCATCACGTTGACCCAGGATGTAAGTCTGGCAGGTACCACGAGCGTGGATCATAGTCACTTCAGATGACGGCTTACCGGCCAGCTGCTCTACCTGAGCGCGGCTCATCCCTTTTTTAACATCTTTGACCACAGGCTCTTTAAATTGATCGGTGGTGCGGTCATAAGCGGTACAGCCCGCCAGCAAAGTCATTACACCCGCTGCGCCTAACATTCCTGCTAATTTCTTGTTCATATTCCGTCCTCTTGTTTATCAGCGTGTTATGTAAGCCTGGAATAGAAAATCACATTTTTCAACCTTAAGCGTGACGGCAAAGTTTTTTCGGAAAATTCCTGTAATACAAGCATAAGCGACTAAATCGCCCTGGTTCGCCCATTTCAAATGTGTGATCCTTGTCGTTTTCCGCATGACGAGTTAGCTTTAACAGAACATTCATCAGGCAAATTTGTGTAACGGAGGGGCTAAATGGCTCTGCAACAAGAAATTATCCAGGCGCTGGGTGCTAAACCCACCATCAATGCGGAAGAAGAGATCCGCCGTAGCGTCGATTTTTTGAAATCCTATTTAACCCGCTTCCCGTTTCTGAAGACGCTGGTGCTGGGCATCAGCGGCGGTCAGGACTCCACCCTCGCCGGGAAGCTCGCCCAAATGGCCATCAGTGAACTGCGCGCCGAAACGGGCAATAACGACCTGCAGTTTATCGCGGTGCGCCTCCCTTACGGCGTGCAGTTCGACGAGCAGGATTGCCAGGATGCCATCGCCTTTATTCAGCCGGATCGCGTGCTGACGGTAAACATTAAAGAAGCGGTGTTAGCCAGCGAAAAAGCGCTGCGCGATGCGGGCATTGAGCTGAGCGACTTCGTGCGCGGCAACGAAAAGGCTCGCGAGCGGATGAAAGCCCAGTACAGCATCGCCGGGATGACCAGCGGCGTGGTTGTTGGCACTGACCATGCAGCAGAAGCCCTGACCGGCTTCTTCACCAAATATGGCGATGGCGGTACCGACATTAATCCGCTGTTCCGTCTCAACAAGCGCCAGGGCAAACAGCTGCTGGCCGCGCTGGGCTGTCCGGAGCATCTGTATAAAAAAGCCCCTACCGCAGATCTGGAAGACGATCGCCCTTCCCTGCCGGATGAAGCCGCGCTGGGCGTGACCTATGAAAATATTGATGATTATCTGGAAGGCAAGACGCTGGACGAAGGCACCGCTCGCATTATCGAAGGCTGGTATCTGAAGACCGAGCACAAACGTCGCCCGCCGATCACGGTGTTCGACGACTTCTGGAAAGCGTAATTCTGACGAGGCGGGTTATGCCGCCTCTTTTTTAACCACACCACTGCTGCTACACTGTATGCCTGAACAGTATCAGGAGTATGTTGTGAGCAGGCGTCAATCGGCACCGCGGCTTGAATTCGAAGCGGCAGCAATCTATGAATATCCCGAACATCTGCGCCCGTGGCTTGAGGCACTCCCCAAGCAGCCAGGCGTCTACTTCTTTCATGGCGAAAGCGATGCCATGCCGCTTTATATCGGCAAGAGCGTTAATATCCGCAGCCGGGTGCTATCGCATCTGCGCACGCCGGACGAGGCCGCTATGCTGCGCCAGTCCCGGCGTATCACCTGGACACAAACCGCGGGCGAGCTGGGCGCCCTGCTGCTCGAAGCGCGTTTAATCAAGGAGCAGCAGCCGCTGTTCAATAAACGATTACGCCGCAATCGCCAGCTCTGCTCGCTGCAGATCGCTGAGGGCAAACCGCAGATTGTGTATGCCCGCGAAGTCGATTTCTCCCATACCCCGAACCTGTATGGCCTGTTCGCCAACCGCCGGGCGGCGCTGCAAACCTTACAGACGTTGGCCGACGAGCGACAGCTCTGTTACGGCCTACTCGGGCTGGAGTCGTTAAGCCGTGGGCGGGCCTGTTTCCGCTCCGCCCTGAAGCGCTGTGCAGGGGCCTGCTGCGGGAAAGAGAGCGTGGAAGAGCATCAGCAGCGGCTGGTTGAGGGGTTGCAGGCGATAGGCGTCACCTGCTGGCCGTGGGACTGCGCCGTGGCGCTGAAAGAGTCGCGCCCGGAGATGACCCACTACCACATTATCCATAACTGGCTCTGGCTGGGCGCGGTGGAAAGCCTGGACGAGGCGGCTGAACTGCTGCGTACGCCCGCCGGTTTTGATCAGGATGGGTATAAAATCCTCTGCAAGCCGCTGCTGGCGGGCAAGTATGAGATCATTCCGCTCAGTGGCCTGGAAGCCAGAAGATCTCGCTGAACAGCAGGGTGCCCTCGTCCTTAAGCAATCGCAGGGTATGGTCGCCCTCATGCCAGTACGCGCCCTGATCGGCGGTCAGCAGCTTTTCGCCGAGCTGCCAGGCGCCGCTCAGCACAAACACCACGCCGCCGCGTGAGGCGAATGTCGTGAAGGTGCGATCCGCCACCCGCACCTTAGCCCGGCAGCAATCCCGGCGGGTCATGATGTTAAAGTCCATCGACATCTGCCCTTCCAGCAGCTGCGCCTTGACCGGCAGTTCTCCGGCAAAGCTGAAGGGTTGATGACGTCGCAGCGTGTGAGTAAACGCACTTCCACCATCCAGATGCACTTCTCCCCCTTCCAGCAGGGTGATCACCCGATCAACACCGGGGGAAACAGAAAAATCCCCGTTGCTGGCAAGGGAGGCAATACTGGCGCGCCAGTTAAAGTCCCGGGTTGCAGGAGGGAAACAACATATTTCGCGCGTCTCTCCCGCGCCGTTGCGCCAGAGGTTGATCGGCATTTTGCGGATATCGAAGAATTCCATCACCACTCCAAATGGCGCAATACGCGCCAGAGCGCCCCGCCCAGGGCGGTCGCTTATTGTTTGTTATCGTTAGGTCGCTGCAGAACAGTATCGGCAGATGTGCGGGTGGGCCTTAGTCTGACGATGAAAAAAGTAACGTCAGAAATTTCAAACACATTCTGCAAATCGATAACAGGAGAATACCGGGATGGCGGCGGCTGGCAAGAGGCTGGAAAAGAAAAAACCGCCGGACCTGCCCACAGCAAATCTGCTTGAGTGGACAAGACTCCGGCGGTCTTGAATAGCTGAACCGATTATTCGGCTGAGGTGGTCATTTTACCTTTCGCCGCGGAACGTTCTGTCAGACGCTTCTAAAAATTGGCATTAAACTGCTTTTTCTGTTCCGGGGTAAGGATGTTGTAAATCTTGTTCTGGGTTTCCATGTGCGCCAGCATGCGGGCTTTATGCTGCTCGGCCATCTTATCAACCTGCGCTTCGGCCTTCGCTTTATCGAAGGAGTCGCTGGCGATGATGTCATGCATTGCGCGGCGCTCTTCTACCGGCGGACGCTTCATCTGGTCACGCTGGCTTTTCATGATGTCGCGGATCTGCTCTTTCTGTGCATCCGTCAGGTTCAGGTCTTTAAACATCATGTCGTGATGCATGCCCGGCTTACCTTTGTGATGCATCATTTTGCCTTCGGTCGGTGCAGCCGTGGTGGTGGTGGCGGTATCAGCGGCGAACGCCGCGCTGGTAGCGCCCAGAGCCAGGGTAGAGGCAACAAACAGTGCAGTTAATTTACGCATAATTTTGTCCTTCCTTTCAGTTATTCTTCGGCGCTATGCCGTGTTGACGAGATTAACTTTACGGGGTTTATCGTCAATTAGTCAGAGCAACGGTAAAACAGTGAAAGTGTAAAAAACAAATTATCGTCAAATATGGAGGAAATAAGGATAAAGCGTGGAGAGATGAAACAAAAATATTCATCTGGATGATTTTAAAGAGATTATGGAGGAGTATACCGGCGAAGAGATTAATAATAAAGCAAACAGCCAGGAATAATCCGTAATAAAACGACAAGCGAGTGAAATGGCTGAGAAAATAAACAACCCCACCGCGTTACGCAGATGGGGTCAGGTAATTTTTAGGTGACTTTTTCCAGCATCAGCCCGGCGCGCAACCCAAAGGCCACGGCGGGGTTCGGGAAAAGAACATACTCAGTTGGTTTTTGTACTTCATAGCGTTCTTCGCCATCCTCTGCCAGCAATACCCCCTGGCGGAACGGCGTAAAGTTCAGGGTATGACTCGCCATGTGCAGCACAAAGGCCTCGCTGTGGCGGGTGATCTGCTGCACCACCCGGTACTGCTCGACAGGAGCAACATGCTGCCCGGGTGCCTCACCGCTCAGCAGGGCATACAGCGCCCGATGAGTCGTGGCGAAGCGGGTCAGATCGTTATGGCCGAACGGTAGCGCTTTGCCCAGTTCCAGCGTACAGGCCAGGGCGCCAAAGCGTTCACAGCTGAAGTGGGTGAAGGTGCCCCCCGGGGCCTGATGAAAGACCAGCGCTTCCAGCCCGGCATCGCCGAGCCACTGAATAAAGCCCTCATCCCAGGGCTGATTGCGCTGGGGCAGCACGCCAAAGCGCTCATGATACGAGGCGCGGATGGCGGTATGCAGATCCAGATGCCAGCGATCGGGCCCGGCCTGCTGGTAAAAGGCCGCTAACAGATCCTCCAGCATCGCCGCCCGTTCAGTCTCCTCGCAGGCCGGAAACTGCGCCCCGCGCCCGCTGAACAGGCGATTGATATCGCAGGTCAGGTAGCGCTTGCCCGCCCTCAGCGCAGGCGGATTGCCATAAATGACAAGCAGGCGGCAGCGCAGCGTCAGTTCGCCGCGAAACAGCGCCCTGACCAGCAGGTCGACAATTTCCACCGGCGCCGTTTCATTGCCGTGGATGCCAGCCGAGAGCACCAGCGAGCGGGTGCTCGCCACCTCCGGAGTCAGCTCCAGCACGCCGCGTACCAGCCAGCGCCAGTGAAACGAAGCCCCTTTGCCCTCCCGTCGGGCGGGCGTTTCATTGGCCATGGTTAGCGCCAGAAAGTTTTCCATAACGCCTCCTTTATTGCTGGAACGGATAGACGGAGCCCAGTTGCAAAATGCGGGTCAGGGCATCCAGCGCCTCGCGTCCTTCTCGTAAAAGCTGCGGATCAATCAGGTCGGCCTGGGTCAACCGATCGCGATAGTAGCGATCCACCCAGTCATTAAGCGTGTTGAACAGGGTCTCGTTCATCATTACCGCTGGATTCACCGCCCGCTGCTCCTCAGGAGTGAGCACCACGCGCAGGCGAAGACAGGCTGGACCGCCGCCGTTGGCCATGCTTTCGCGCAGATCGAACACCCGCAGCTCGCTGATAGGATTATCCTCTGCCACCAGCTGATTCAGATAGCGCCAGACGCCAGGATGGTTCTGCGACTCCTGGGGTAGCACCAGCATCATGCTGCCGTCGTCACGGCTCAGCAGCTGGCTGTTAAAGAGATAGGTTGCCACCGCATCCTGCACCGAAACGGCTTCCGTTGGCACCTCAATCGGCATAAATCCGGGCACGCGATCGCCAAGGGCGTGCAGCAGCGCTGACTGCTGAACAAACGCCTGCTCGTGGCAGAACAACACCTGGCGATTCGAGACCGCAATCACGTCGTTATGGAACACCCCCTGGTCGATCACCAGCGGGTTTTGCTGGACAAACATCAGCTGGCCCGGATTGACCTGATTCAGGCGGGCAACGGCCTGGCTTGCGGCCAGGGTCTGACGGGCCGGGTAACGGGCAGGCGCGGGACCTATTCCCTCATCACGACCATAGACAAAAAGTTGCAGACCCGGCTCGCCATAATCGCCGCCAAGACGGTTATGGTTAGCCGCCCCTTCGTCGCCGAACATCGCCACCTGCGGCAGCGCTGTATGGACACTGAACCGGGACTCATCGCGGAAAATAGCCCGCAGCACCTGTTCCGTGGTGCCAGCTTCACTGGCGCGGTGGAACTTATTGTTCAGGTTCGCCACCGTCAGATGCACTTTTCCATCGAGGGTATCTGCGGAGGGGGCCACCGTCGCGGCGTTGGCAACCCACATGGAGGAGGCTGAACTGGCGGCAGAGAGCAGCTGCGGCATCTGAGTGCCCGCTTTCTCCACTACCTGCTCGTCGCTGCCGGTAAACCCGAGCTGGCGCAGGACGGCGACATTAGGCCGCTCCTGCGGCGGGATCACCGCCTGAGGAAAACCCGCATCCGCCAGCGCCTTCATTTTTAACAGCCCCTGCTTTGCCGCCAGCCGCGGGTTGGAGATCTGAAAGCGGTGTTTTGTGGAGGCCTCATTGCCGAACGACAGCCCGGCGTAGTGGTGGGTTAACCCCACCAGCCCGTCGAAGTTAACTTCACGCGCTTTCATGACGCTTCTCCCGTGTAAAATCGAGGCCCGGACTCAGCTGCTCCGGCAGGACAATAGCCGGCGTTTCCAGGCTCGCCATCGGCCAGGCGCAGTAATCCGCCGCATACCAGGCGCTGGCGCGATGGTTACCGGAAGCCCCCACGCCGCCAAACGGGGCGGTGCTGGCCGCGCCGGTGAGGGGTTTGTTCCAGTTGACGATCCCGGCGCGCGCCTCCAGCAGCAGCTGGTCAAATTTTTCGCGTTCCGGGGAGATCAGCCCGCACGACAGGCCGTAGCGCGTGGCGTTCGCCATCGCAATGGCCTGGTCAAAGTCGTCATAGCGCCAGACGCAGAGCAGCGGGCCAAAGACCTCTTCGTCCGGCACTCCGCTTACGCCGGTCATCTCGACGATTGCCGGGGTTAATAAAGAGGTTCCCGCCTTCACCAGCCGCGGCTCGAGCAGCGACTGGCCGCCGCGGGCGACATGTTCCCGCCAGGCGTGATAGACATTTTTTGCCGCCTGTTCGGAAATCAGCCCGCCGATGAACGGCTGCTCGCTGGCATCCCACTCGCCCGGCAGCAGCCGCCCACTCACCTCAACCAGACGGGCCAGGAAAGCATCCCCTTCAGCGCCCCGTTTGACCAGCAGCCGACGGGCGCAGGTGCAGCGCTGCCCGGCGGTAATAAAGGCCGACTGGATGGTCAGGTGGACCGCGGCATCGATATCTGCCGGATCGTCAACGATCAGTGCATTGTTGCCGCCCATCTCGAGGGCCAGAATTTTCTCCGGCTGCCCGGCCAGCTGGCGGTGGAGCTGATAGCCGGTGCCAGCGCTGCCGGTAAAGAGCAGCCCGTCAATGTCGCTCAACGCACTCAGCGCCTGACCGGTTTCGCGCCCGCCCTGCACCAGGTTGAGCACCCCCGGCGGCAGCCCGGCCTGCTCCCACAGTTTGACCACCGCCTCGCCGCTCCAGGGCGTCAGCTCGCTCGGCTTGAAGATCACCGTGTTACCCGCCAGCAGGGCGGGCACGATGTGGCCGTTCGGCAGGTGACCGGGGAAGTTATAGGGGCCGAACACCGCCAGCACGCCGTGCGGACGGTGGCGCAGCGTGGCGGCCCCGTCCGCCATCTCGGTACGCTGTTCGCCGGTGCGGGTGTGGTACGCCTTGATTGAAATGGCGACCTTGTTGATCATGGCGGTAATTTCGGTCGCCGCCTCCCAGCGCGGTTTGCCGGTTTCGCGGGCAATAATGCTGGTCAGCTCCTGCTTATTCGTCTCCAGCAGGGTGGCAAATTTCTCCACGATGGCCTGGCGAGCGCTGAACGGCAGCTTCGCCCAGCCGGGGAACGCGGCGCGCGCGGCGCGGCACGCCTGCTCAACCTGCCCGGGACTGGCATCCGCTCCCTGCCATAATCTCTCCTGCCCCACCGGGTTGTGTTTGCTGCGAAGTTCACCTTCGCCGGTTACCCAGTCACCGTTAATCCATAAATTCATGCTGTTTTCTCCTCGGGGCACAGGCGCACCATGCGAATACGATCGCCAGCGCAACATTTCAGGGCATCCAGTTGCGCTGCGGTCAGCACCAGACGTTCACATTCGGGGTCCACGCGGATCAGCGTGGCGCGATAGCTGTCATATTGTTCGTTCGCCACCAGGCAAGCCGGAAACTCACCCGGCGCGGGCTGCCCCTCGGCCACCTCCACCAGACGGCTTTTGCGGATCGCCCGCACCCGGTCGATATCACACTCCAGCGTCGGGCCGCCGTCGAAGATGTCGACATAGTTACGGTAGCGGAAGCCCTCTTTTTCCAGCACCGCGCGGGCCGGCGCGGTATGCGGATGGACCTCGCCAATTACCGCCTGCGCCTCGGGGCTGAGGAAATGGGTGTAGATGGGATGTTTTGGCATCAACTCGGCGATAAAAGCTTTCTGCCCGGTGCCGCACAGGTAGTCCGCCTTGCTGAACTCCATGGAGAAGAAGCGCTCGCCCAGGCTTTTCCAGAACGGCGAGAAGCCTGTTTCGTCGATGACGCCGCGCATCTCGGCAACCACTTTTTCGTTAAAGCGATCGCGGAAGGCGGCCATAAACAGAAAGCGCGATTTGGAGAGCAGATAGCCGTTGCCCTCTTTGCGCCACTCCGGGTCGAGAAACAGCGAGCAGAGCTCGCTGCTGCCGGTGTGATCGTTACTGAGAAACAGCGTGGGCAGCGCGTTGTAGACGTTCAGCTCTTTCGAGGCATGCACCAGGGTGCCCACACGGTAGTTATACCAGGGATCGTTCAGGCCCACCGCCACCTCAATGGCGCAGATCCCCGCCACGGTGCCAGTAACAGTATCTTCCAGCACAAACACGTAGCCCTGTTCGCCTTTCGGCAGCGTCCCTTGCCAGGTCTCGATGGAGCGCTCAATGCGCGCCGAGAGCGTGTTTTCATCAACGGGAAGCGAGGTCAGCCCGCCTCCCGTCTTACCGGCAAGCTGCATGAGGGCGGATAAATCCCCGCGCTCAATGGGACGGATGACCATCATGATGACACCCCGGACTTCACCTGTTCGCAGGCCAGCGCAAAGCGATCTAACCCGGTCCGCACCTCTTCTTCGCTGACAACCAGCGCAGGCGCGAAGCGCACCACGTTAGCCCCGGCGATCAAGACCATCACGCCCGCTTTTGCCGCTTCCTGTGAAATGAGTTTAGCTTTTCCGGCGAATTCATCCGTGAGCACGCAGCCAATCAGCAGCCCCAGGCCGCGAATCTCTTTAAACAGGCCGGTTTTGCTGTTGATGGCCTGAAGACGCTCAACAAACCAGTCGTGACGCTGCTTCACGCCGTTCAGCACTTCCGGCGTGTTGATGATATCCAGCACCTGACCGGCTACTGCCGATGCCAGCGGGTTGCCGCCGTAGGTGGTGCCGTGGGTGCCGACGGTCATCACCCGGGCAAATTTATCGGTGGTAAGTATTGCCCCGACAGGGAAGCCGCCGCCCAGCGCTTTGGCGGTGGAGAGCACATCCGGCGTCACGCCGTAGTGCATATAGGCATAAAGCTCACCGGTGCGGCCGACGCCGGTCTGGACTTCATCGAAAATCAGCACCGCGTTGTGGCGATCGCACAGCTCGCGTAGCCCCTGCAGGAACGCTTTATCGGCAGGCACAACGCCGCCTTCGCCCTGCATCGGCTCAACGATCACCGCGCAGGTGGACTCATCAATCAGCTCGCTGGCGGACTGCAGATCGTTATAGACCGCGTGGCGGATATCCGGCGGCAGCGGCGCAAAATCCTGCGAATAGGAAGGCTGACCGCCCGCGCTGACGGTAAACAGCGTGCGACCGTGGAAGGCATTTTTGAAGGCGACGATGCCGCTTTTGTGGCTGCCAAAATTGTCGTGGGCATATTTACGCGCCAGCTTCAGCGCGGCTTCGTTAGCCTCAGCGCCTGAGTTACAGAAGAACACTTTTTCCGCGAAGGTGGCGTCGATCAGTTTTTTCGCCAGGCGCAGCGCGGGCTCGTTGGTGTAGCCATTCCCGGTGTGCCAGAACTTCGCCGCCTGGTCGTTCAGCGCCTGACGCAGCGCCGGATGAGCATGTCCCAGGGCGTTAACCGCAATGCCCCCAGCAAAGTCGATATACTCTTTGCCCTGCTGATCCCACAGGCGCGAGCCCTCTCCCCGTACCGGAATAAAAGCCGCCGGGGCGTAAACCGGCATCATCCATTCATCAAAGTTTTCACGCGTAATTGACAGAGACATAGCGACCTCATCCGGTAAATAAAAGGTTGATAAAATGTTAAATATTTATGTGTTTGCCCTGTGAATGTAGATTGCAGCGTTCGTGCCAGCCAGCGATAAAAATGCATAAACGGGAGGGGGTAACGAAATATCAACAGGTTACAACATGGAGTTATTCACTGTTATTGCATAAAAAGTGAATATTTTTACAACAAGCGCAGCTTTACCGAAGGAAAAACAGAAATATTATGCATAGGCCAAATATAATTCTGGAATTGTGATCGCTCGCGAAATTTGTATACCTTTTACGCGCCATCGGAGGGCGTAACGCGCCAGAACGGTGCAGAAATTGCACTATCGGCAGGATCTGTTGCAGTAATGGGTGGAACATACGCAGCGGCGGCAGTCAGCGGGATGAAATTCTGCTACCATCCTTGCACTATTCACCTTGCACTGGCAGCGACTATGAAATTTGTCTCTTTTAATATCAACGGCCTGCGCGCCCGTCCTCATCAACTGCAGGCCATCGTCGAAAAACATCAGCCTGACGTCATTGGCCTGCAGGAGACAAAAGTTCACGACGATATGTTCCCCCTCGAAGAGGTGGCAAAACTGGGTTACAACGTCTTTTATCACGGCCAGAAAGGTCACTACGGCGTGGCCCTCCTGACCAAAGCGGCGCCTGTCTCGGTACGTCGCGGTTTCCCGGGAGATAACGAAGAGTCCCAGCGCCGCATCATCATGGCGGAAGTGCCCTCCCCACTGGGTAATGTCACCATGATCAACGGTTACTTCCCCCAGGGCGAGAGCCGCGACCATCCGCTGAAATTCCCGGCCAAAGAGAAGTTCTACCGGGATCTGCAGTCATTGCTGGAGACGGAGCTGCAAAAAGATCATCCGGTGCTGATCATGGGCGATATGAACATCAGCCCGACCGATCTGGACATCGGCATCGGGGAAGAGAGCCGCAAGCGCTGGCTGCGCGGCGGGAAGTGCTCCTTCCTGCCGGAAGAGCGCGAGTGGATGGGGCGTCTGCTGGGCTGGGGTCTGGTGGATACCTTCCGCAACGCTAACCCGGAAACCCACGATCGCTTCTCGTGGTTTGACTACCGCTCTAAAGGTTTTGATGATAACCGCGGCCTGCGCATTGACCTGCTGCTGGCAAGCAGCCCGCTGGCGGAGCGCTGCATCGAAACCGGGATCGACTATGAGATCCGCAGCATGGAAAAACCGTCCGACCATGCCCCGGTCTGGGCGACCTTCGACGTGAAGTAAATGGCTGTACGTCGCGATAAAGTCCTGCTTATTTGCGCCCTTCTGGGCGCTTTTACCCTTCTCTTTAAGCTACTGCCGCCCGGCACGCTGACGCTGGAAAACCTTCAGGCGCAGCATCAGGCCCTGCAGCTATACTGCCAGCAGGCCCCGCTGCAAAGCGCCATACTCTTTTTCCTTCTCTATGTGCTGGTCACTACCCTGTCGCTGCCGGGTGCCGCGGTGTTGACCCTGCTCGGCGGGGCGCTGTTTGGCCTGTGGCCGGGGATTGTGCTGGTGTCGTTCGCCGCCACGCTTGGTGCCACGCTGGCGATGCTGAGCAGCCGCTACCTGCTGCGGGACTGGGTGCAGCGCCGTTTTGCCGGGCCAATGGGTACGGTTAACGAAGGTGTCTCGCGGGACGGGGCGTTCTACCTCTTTGCCCTGCGCCTGATGCCGCTGTTCCCGTTCTTTGTGGTCAACCTGCTGGCCGGGATCGCCCCGATCGGATTGTGGCGCTACTGGTGGGTCAGTCAGCTCGGCATGCTGCCAGGGGCGATCGTCTATCTTAACGCCGGACACCAGCTGGGGCAGATCGCCGCGCTGCGTGATATCCTTTCCCCCGGCGTGGTCATTGCCTTTACGCTACTGGGGCTGCTGCCGCTTATCACCCGCTGGCTGTTCGCCCGCTTTTCCCGCACTTCTTCATAACAGAGAGGCACTATGCGCCGTGTGCGTTTTTGCATGTTATTAACGGGCCTGCTGATGGCAGGACACGCGCTGGCCGATGACGGCTGGCAAAAAATCAAAGAGGATGCCCGCGGCCAGACCGTCTGGATTAACGCCTGGGGCGGCGATGAGGCGGTGAACCGCTACCTGGACTGGGTGAGCGGGGAGATGAAAAGCCACTACGCCATAAACCTGAAGATTGTCCGTCTGGCGGATGCCGCCGACGCGGTGAAGCGCATCCAGACCGAGGCCAGCGCCGGGCGTAAAACCAACGGTTCGGTGGATCTGCTGTGGGTCAATGGTGAGAACTTCCGCACCCTCAAAACCGCCGGGCTGTTGCAGACCGGTTGGGCGCAAATGCTTCCTAACTGGCGCTATGTGGATACCGCGAAACCGGTCACCGAAGATTTTGCCATCCCGACCGAGGGAGCCGAGTCTCCGTGGGGCAGCGCGCAGCTGACCTTTATCGCCAGCCGCAAGAGCCTGCCGCAACCGCTGGCCGACCCGCAGGCGCTGCTGACATACGCCACGCAACATCCCGGCACCGTCACCTACCCACGGCCGCCCGACTTTACCGGCACCGCGTTTCTGGAACAGCTGCTGCTGACGCAAACCACCCAGCCGGAGGCGCTGAAACAGCCGCCGGACAGCGCCACCTTTGCCCGCGTAACCGCGCCGCTGTGGGCCTGGCTGGATAAGCTCCATCCTTATCTGTGGCGCGAGGGCAAAGACTTCCCGCCTTCACCGGCGCGGATGGATGCCCTGCTGGCCAGCGGCAATTTAAACCTGTCGATCACCTTTAACCCGGCCCACGCCCGGCAGAAAGTGGCCAGCAAAGCGCTGCCCGCAGACAGCTACAGCTTTGGTTTTCAGCAGGGGATGATCGGCAACGTACATTTTGTGGCGATCCCGGCCAACGCCTCCGCCAGCGCGGGGGCGAAGGTTGTCGCGAATTTCCTGCTCTCGCCGCAGGCACAGATCCGCAAGGCGGACCCGGCTAACTGGGGCGATCCCACTGTGCTGGATCCACAAAAACTCCCGGTGGCAGAGGCGGATAAATTGCGCCAGTTTATGCCGGCTGAGCTTCCGCCAACGCTCGCTGAACCACATGCCGCCTGGGTGAATGCGCTGGAGCAGGAATGGCTGCGTCGTTACGGCACCCACTAAGCGGGCTTGCCTGGCTGCTGATGGCGGCGGTGTACCTGCCGTTACTGCCCGCCTTCGGCCTGCTGCTGCCCCCGATCTTCTCCCTTGAGAACTGGCGGGCGCTGGCCGCCGATCCGCAGATCCCGCAGGCGTTGACCGCCACTCTGGTTTCCACCCTGATTGCCGCCGCCGGGGCGCTGATGCTGGCCCTGGCGGTGGTGGCCGCGCTGTGGCCCGGCAGCTGGCGACGCCTGTGCAACCACCTGCCGTGGCTGCTGGCGATCCCGCACGTGGCGTTTGCCGTCAGCGTGCTGCTGATATTTGCCGAAGGGGGAGAACTCTACCGCCTCTGTTCTCTCTGTTCACCGATAGTGGATCGCTACGGGATCGGGCTGGGGCTGACCCTCGCCGTCAAGGAGAGCGCCTTTGTGGTCTGGGCGATTTATGCCTCGCTGCCGGAAAAAGAGCTGGCGCAAAAGGTGACGATCCTGCGATCGCTGGGTTACGGACGCTGGCAGGCGCTGCGCTGGCTGATCTTGCCCGCCATTGCGCCTGCGCTGGGGGCGGTGATGCTGGCGGTGATCGCCTGGTCGCTGTCGGTGGTGGATGTGGCCCTGATCCTCGGGCCGGGTAATCCTCCCACGCTGGCAGTGCTGGCGTGGCAGTGGCTGACGCAGGGGGACAGCATCCAGCAGGCGAAGGGGATGCTGGTATGCGTGATCCTGCTTCTGCTGCTGGAGCTGATTGCCATCGCGATATTTATCAGCTGGCTGCGCTGGCGCCGCACTATTCCGGCCATCTCCGGGGAGCGCCCGATGCCGCGTCCGCTGCTTCTGGGGCGAGCCTGCGGCCTGCTGCTCCCCCTGGCCGGGATCGCCAGCATCGTGGTGCTGGTTCTGGTCGCGGGCAATGCCAGCGTTTCGCGGGAGACGGCCGGGATGAGCCTGACGCTGGGGCTGCTCTCAGCGGGGATAGCGCTGGGGATGATCCTGCTCTGGCTCGAATGGGGACCACAGCGCGGAGGCTTCTGGGTCTGGCTGCCGCTGGCCCTTCCCGCCCTGCCGCTGGTGGCCGGGCAGTACCGGCTGGCGCTGCTGTTGCAGCTGGACGGGCAGTTTGTCGCCGTGCTGTGGGGACATTTGTTGTGGGTGCTGCCGTGGATGCTGCTGGTGATGCAACCGGCCTGGCGCAGGCTCGATCCGCGTATGATCCTGACAGCCCGCACCCTCGGCTGGGGATCGCTTAAAATTTTCTGGCTGATCAAATGCCCGCAGATGATCCGCCCGGCACTGACGGCGTTTGCCGTCGGCTTTTCCGTCAGCGTGGCGCAGTATCTGCCCACCCTGTGGCTGGGGAGCGGACGGTTTGCCACCCTCACCACCGACGCGGTAGCGCTCAGCAGCGGCGGCAGTAGCGCGGTGTTGGCAGCCCAGGCGCTCTGGCAACTGCTGCTGCCGATGCTGGTTTTCGCCGCCTGCATTTTGCTTTCCCGGCTGGTTGGCCGTTTTCGACAAGGGTTACGTTAATGCTTGTGGTCAAGGATGTTTCGCTCTCTCTGCGCCAGACGGCGCTGCTGCACAACGTCAGTTTTTCGGTGGTGCCCGGCGAAATTCTCACCCTGATGGGCCCTTCCGGCAGCGGCAAATCGTCGCTGTTTGCCTGGATGGTGGGCGCCCTGCCCGCAGATTTTCGCGCCGAAGGGGAGCTGTGGATCAACGCCCGGCGCTGCGACACGCTGCCCACCGAACAGCGCGGGCTGGGTCTGCTGTTTCAGGATGCACTGCTTTTTGATCATTTCAGCGTCGGGCAGAATTTGCTGCTGGCGCTTCCGGCGTCCATCAAAGGGGAGCAGCGTAAACAGCAGGTAATCGCGGCGCTGGATGCCGCCGATTTGCCCGGTTTCTTTCAGCGCGATCCCGCCACGCTGTCCGGCGGGCAGCGTGCCCGGGTCAGCCTGCTGCGTGCGCTGCTGGCCCGGCCCCAGGCGCTGCTGCTTGATGAACCCTTTAGCCGACTGGATAAAACGCTGCGCGACCAGTTTCGCCGCTGGGTCTTTGCCGAAGTGCGCGCCCGGCGAATTCCCGTCGTTCAGGTGACCCACGATGAAGAGGATATTCCCGCAGAGGGTCGGGTGCTGGCGATGGAAAACTGGCGATGAATCCCATGGCAACCTGCGCAAACGCAACGTTTTTTGTCGGGAGGATTGCCACAATCACCGCTCTTTTTTCTTACGACGGGCATTTCGATGAAACGTGTTTCTCAACTGACCGCGCTGACCGCCGCGTTAGGTCTCGCCTCTTTCTTTTCTTTTGCCGCTGATATGGCGCCCTCCCTCACACTTTCAGAGCTTCAGCAGCAGAAAGGCGCGGTGATCGATACCCGCATTAGCGCCTTTTACAACGGCTGGCCCCAGACGCTGAACGGCCCATCCGGACATGAACCTTCGGCCCTTAACCTCTCTGCCAACTGGCTGGGTGCCATGACCGAGGCGCAGCTGAAAGCCTGGGCCATGCGGCATCAACTGACGCTGGCCACCCCCATCGCGTTATATGGCAGCGACAGCGATAACCAGGCCGTGAAGGCGCGGCTGACTGAAGCGGGCTTCAGCAACATCACCCTGCTCGGTGATGCCCTGCAAACCCCGTCTCGCCTGCAGCGTCTCGCCCATTTCGAACAGCTGGTCTATCCCCAGTGGCTGCATCAGCTCCAGCAGGGAAAACCGGTCCCTGCCGCCCCTGCTGGCGAGTGGAAAGTGATTGAGGCCGCCTGGGGTGCGCCGAAACTTTATCTGCTGAGCCACATTCCCGGCGCGGACTATATCGACACCAACGAAGTGGAAAGCGAGCCGCTGTGGAACAAGGTCTCTGATGCCGATCTGAAGGCGATGCTGGCGAAACACGGCATCCGCCATGACACCACCGTGATCCTCTACGGACGCGATGTCTACGCCGCCGCGCGCGTGGCGCAGATCATGCTGTATGCCGGCGTGAAAGATGTACGCCTGCTGGACGGCGGCTGGAAAGCGTGGGATGACGCGAAGCTGCCGGTCGAGCGCGGAACGCCCGACAATGTCGAACCCGCCGCCGATTTTGGCGCACCGATCCCCGGTCAGCCGCAGCTGATGCTGAGCACCGAACAGGCCCGCGGCCTGCTGCATCGTCAGGACGCTTCGCTGGTGAGCGTTCGCTCGTGGCCGGAGTTCACCGGTGTCACCAGCGGCTACAGCTACATCAAACCCAAAGGTGAAATCCAGGGCGCCCGCTGGGGCCACGCCGGAAGCGACTCGACCCATATGGAGGATTTCCATAACCCGGACGGCACCATGCGCAGCGCGGATGATATCGCCAGGATGTGGAAGCAGTGGAACATTCTGCCGGATCAGCAGGTGGCCTTTTACTGCGGCACCGGCTGGCGGGCATCAGAAACCTTTATGTATGCCCGGGCGATGGGCTGGAAACATGTCGGCGTCTATGATGGCGGCTGGTATGAGTGGAGCAGCAACCCGCAGAACCCGGTGGTGAGCGGTGAACGCGGGCCAGACAGTTCACTCTGATCCCGGCTGGCGCTGAACCTCCTTCAGCGTCAGATACCCGCTCCAGATGCGCGTTGCGGTGGTAAGCCAGCACAACGCGCCAAACACCCACGCCAGCCACCCGAAATGCGCCGGGAACAGGCAAAAGAGCACGAACAGCAGCAGCGTTTCCGTCCCCTCCGTCAGGCCACCCAGATAGTAAAACGACTTGTGGGCATAGCCTGGATTGTCTATCTCATGCTTCGCGGCCAGGGCGGCAAACGCCAGAAAGCTGCTCCCGGTGCCGATAAAGGCAAAAAGCAGCCAGGCGGCTGGCAACGCATTGTTAACCGGATCCGCCAGGGCAAAGCCAAAGGGCACCAGGGCATAGAAGAGGAAGTCGAGGGAGATATCGAGAAAGCCTCCGGCATCGCTCAGCCCGCGCCGCCGGGCCAGCGCGCCGTCCAGCCCATCGAGCAAGCGGTTCAGCGCAATGGCCACCAGCGCCGCCAGGTACCAGCCCAGCGCCAGAAACGGCAGCGCCAGTACCCCGATGGCAAAGCCGATCAGCGTAATACCATCCGGGGTGATGCCCGGTTTATCCAGGGTTGCGACCAGCCGGTTAAGTAGCGGCTTGATGCGCGGATGAAGGTGACGGTCAAGCATCGGATTTTTCTCCTCTCATCGCGCATAACCCCTGGGAGGGGATATCCAGCGCCGCGTTAAAGCGGGCGGATAAATTCTGAAAACCAATCAGCGCCGTCATCTCGGTAATCGCCTCGTCATTGAAGTACTGGCGCAGCGCCGCTTTGGTGGCCTCATCCACCACCGGCGGCGTGGCGGTAACGGCTTCCGCATAGGCCAGCGCGGCGCGCTCCTTATCGCTGAACAGACTGCTGTCGCGCCATGTCGCCACGGCCTGCACCTTATCCAGCCCGCCGCTGCGTTCCGCCAGGCGCAGCGCGTTGGCATCGATGCAAAAGGCGCAGTGGCAGATCTGCGAGACGCGGGTCATCAGCAGCGAACGCAGCACCGGCTCAAGGGGCGATTTTTTGCGTTCCAGAAAGCCTACAAACAGCGCCACCAGCCAGAACAGCCGGGGCATTCTTCCCCACCAGCGCAGCGGATTAAGCACTGCGCCATAATGTTTTTTCTGCATTGCCGCGACAGGCGTTAGAATGGTGGGAATAGATTCGATGGGTTTAACCCAGACGGGTGGTCTCTCGTTCACAGGATGCTCCTGGCGTGTTAAGTGCGCAGATCCTAACTCTTTTTCTTTTATTCATTATTGACGACCATGCTAAAAACACTCGATGTTGTCTGCGCTATTCTCGAACAGGATGGCAAAATTTTACTGGCGCAGCGCCCGCTGCATGCGGATCAGCCCGGTCTGTGGGAATTTGCCGGAGGAAAAGTGGAGGCGGGGGAAACCCAGCCCGCGGCATTAGTGCGTGAACTGCGCGAGGAGTTGGGCATTGAGGCCTGCCCCGCAAAGTATATCGCCAGCCATCAACGGGAAGTGTCCCAGCGGCTGATTAACCTACACGCCTGGCACGTCCCGGCGTTTACCGGCACGCCCGAAACGCGCTATCACAGCCAGCTGGTATGGTGTTCACCACACGAGGCGCTGGATTACGACCTCGCCCCGGCGGATATCCCTTTGTTACAGTCGTTTATTCTCTTACGCGACGCCACACCAGCGGATTCGTACTCAAAGCGTTAGGATCGCGCTGGCACTGCAACAAGACCCCCTCGGCTTTTACCACCGCCCCTTCTGAATAGTTCTGATCCTGATAGATGCAGAACTGGTTACACGGCGGTGGACGCTGACCGCTGGAGCTGAAGATCTCCGGCGGGATATTCACATCCACCCCGGTTCCAAACCGCTGGTCGGCCTGACTGCCAGCCGCGAAAACTCCAAGCAAAACAGCCATCACAATACGCTTCATCGACGCTTCTTCCTGTTATGTTCTGATATTCACTATAACGGTAAAAACAGCGCGGAGCTTTAATCCCCCCTCGGTCATCGTTTTTTATTATGACCCGGCGCGTTTAATGAATTTAACTTGAGGACGAAATTTAGCTTGCGTCACAAAGCCTGTCGGGTGGTATAGTCGAAAAACACAACATCACGAAGATATTTGTTACAAATTAAATAATCCCAATATATTAGAGGAACTTATAGTTATGGACCAGGCTTGCTCCCTTGACTCCTTTCTGAATCGTGTTCAGCAGCGTGACCCGCATCAGAGCGAATTTGCTCAGGCAGTCCGCGAAGTGATGACCACTCTCTGGCCATTTCTGGAACAAAATCCCCGCTACCGTCAGATGTCCCTGCTTGAGCGCCTGGTGGAACCCGAGCGCGTGATTCAGTTCCGTGTGGTCTGGGTTGACGACCGTAACCAGGTGCAGGTCAACCGTGCCTGGCGCGTACAGTTCAACTCGGCGATCGGCCCATTCAAGGGGGGCATGCGTTTCCATCCGTCGGTAAACCTGTCGATTCTGAAGTTCCTCGGCTTTGAACAGACCTTTAAAAATGCCCTCACCACCCTGCCGATGGGCGGCGGCAAAGGCGGTAGCGATTTTGATCCAAAAGGCAAAAGCGAAGGCGAAGTGATGCGTTTCTGCCAGGCGCTGATGACGGAGCTCTATCGTCACCTGGGCGCCGACACCGACGTCCCGGCTGGCGATATCGGGGTTGGCGGACGCGAAGTGGGCTTTATGGCCGGGATGATGAAAAAACTCTCCAACAACAGCGCCTGCGTCTTTACCGGGAAAGGCCTCTCCTTCGGCGGCAGCCTGATCCGCCCGGAAGCCACCGGTTACGGTCTGGTCTATTTCACTGAAGCGATGCTGAAGCGTCATGGGATGAGCTTTGAGGGCATGCGTGTCGCCGTATCCGGCTCTGGCAACGTGGCTCAGTACGCTATCGAAAAAGCGATGCAGTTCGGCGCACGCGTCATCACCGCCTCCGACTCCAGCGGCACCGTGGTGGATGAGGCGGGCTTCACAACCGAAAAACTGGCGCGCCTGTGCGAAATCAAAGCCAGCCGCGACGGTCGCGTGGCCGACTATGCCCGTGAATTCGGTCTGACCTACCTTGAAGGCAAACAGCCGTGGTCAGTGCCGGTGGATATCGCCCTGCCTTGCGCCACCCAGAACGAACTGGATGTTGATGCCGCGCGCCAGCTTATCGCCAACGGCGTGAAAGCGGTGGCTGAAGGGGCCAACATGCCCACCACCATTGAAGCGACCGACCTGTTCCTGGAAGCGGGCGTACTGTTCGCCCCGGGTAAAGCGGCTAACGCGGGCGGCGTGGCGACCTCTGGCCTCGAGATGGCGCAAAACGCCGCTCGCATGGGCTGGAAGGCGGAGAAAGTGGATGCGCGTCTGCATCACATCATGCTGGATATTCACCACGCCTGCGTCGAGTACGGCGGGGAAGAGAAGCAGACCAACTACGTGCGCGGCGCGAACATCGCCGGGTTTGTGAAAGTCGCGGATGCGATGATGGGTCAGGGTGTGATCTAAGCCTTCACTGCGGATGCTACGCCGGGCGGCGCTGGCGCTTGCCCGGCCTACGGTTCGTGCTTTGTAGGCCGGGTAAGGCGTAGCCGCCACCCGGCAATGCTTTACGCCGCACTCTTCTTCTTAAACTTTTTCTTCTTATCGCCGCCCGGCGCCACCATACCGCGAAAATCCCTCACTGACGTGTTTCGCGCCTGATTGATCAGATCGAACAGCGTGCCCACCAGCGGCTGCATAAAGTCCTGATAGCGACACTGCTTTTCGCTAATCTGGGTCAGCACCGACTCCCAGTGCGCGGTCATATCCGGCCTGGCGGCCATCTCCGGCAGAGAGTGGATCAGCGCCCTTCCGGCATCCGTTGAGTGGATATAACGTCCTTTCTTATGCAGAAAACCACGTTTGAACAGCAGCTCAATGATCCCGGCGCGGGTCGCTTCGGTTCCCAGCCCGTCAGTGGCGCGGAGGATCTTCTTCAGATCTTTATCCTGCACAAAGCGGGCGATACCGGTCATCGCGGAGAGCAGCGTGGCGTCGGTAAAGTGCCGCGGCGGCTGGGTCTGTCGCTCCACCACTTCGCCCTTCTCGCACAGCAATTCATCCTCTTTTTTCACCACCGGCAACGGCGTACCGTCGTTCTCCTCGTCCCGCTCTTTATTGCCCAGCAGCGCGCGCCAGCCCGCTTCGGCGAGGAAACGCGCCTTGGCAATAAACTTGCCTTTGGCGATCTCCAGCTCAATGACGCACTTGCGGAACAGCGCATCCGGGCAGAACTGCATCAGATACTGACGGGCCACGAGGTTATACACCTTCGATTCGTTATCCGTGAGACTGACATTGCTACTGCGGGCCGTCGGGATAATGGCGTGGTGGGCATCCACCTTTTTATCGTCCCAGCAGCGGTTGCGGGTATCCGGGTTGACCGCCGGCTGTGGCACGAGATCGGGAGCGTGTACGGCAATGGCGTTCAGCACCGCGTGGCGCCCGGCGAAATGCTCTTCCGGCAGGTAGCGGCTGTCGGAACGCGGGTAGGTAATGAGTTTGTGCGTTTCATACAGCTTCTGGCAGATATCGAGCACGTTTTGCGCGCTCAGGCCGTAGCGTTTTGCCGCCTCAATCTGCAAAGCAGAAAGGGAGAACGGCAGCGGCGCGGGTTCTGATTCCCGTTTATCGTTATAGCTGGTGACGACGGCGGGCTGACCCTGGATGCGGGTCACCACATGATCGGCCAGCGGACGATGCAGCAGGCGTCCCTCTTCATCCTGATAGGGTTCGCAGGCCTCGCTCGGCTGCCAGACTGCGGTAAAGCGTTCGTCCTTCGGGGTGACAATATGGGCTTTTACTTCGAAGAAGTCTTTGGCGATAAAGTTCTCGATCTCTTCGTCGCGACGCACCACCAGCCCCAGCACCGGCGTCTGCACCCGGCCAACGGAGAGCACCCCCTGATAACCCGCGTTGCGCCCGAGAATGGTATAGGCCCGGGTCATGTTGATGCCGTAGAGCCAGTCAGCGCGGGCGCGGGCCAACGCCGACACGCACAGCGGGACAAACTCGCTGTTGGCGCGCAGACGGGTGATGGCCCGCTCTACCGCCTGCGGGTTAAGGTCGTTAATCAGACAGCGCTGCACCTGCTGGCGTTTTTCCGGCGCGAGGTTCAGGTAATCCAGCACCTCGTCCACCAGCAGCTGCCCTTCCCTGTCCGGGTCACCGGCGTGGATCACCTCGGATGCCTCGTTCAGCAACCGCTTAATGACGTTGAGCTGTTTGGTGACCGACGGGCGCGGCTGAAGCTGCCACTTCTCCGGCACGATGGGCAGATCGTTAAGATTCCAGCGCGCATAGCGGCTGTCGTAGGCGTCCGGCTGGGCCTGCTCCAGCAGGTGGCCGATACACCAGGTGACCACCTGCCCGTTCCCGCACTCAATGTAGCCGTCCCCCTTGCGATGCGGTTTGGGTAATACGTCCGCAATCGCCCGGGCGAGGCTGGGTTTTTCGGCAATAAATAACCGCATTGAATTAACGGATCTCAATCATCGGACGGCCACCGCGGGCGGTCACCAGCTCGCCAATGGCGGTCAGGGTGATACCGTACTCGGCGGCGGTCGCGCGCACAGCCTCTTCGCTGTCTGGCGTCACGGCCAGTAACAGGCCGCCGGAAGTCTGCGGATCGCACAGCAGATCGCGCCATTCTGCAGGCATCTCGCCCATCAGATGGCCGTAGCTGGCAAAGTTACGCTGTGTACCACCCGGGACGGCGCCCTGGGCAATGTAGGCTTCCACGCCTGGCAGCTTCGGCACGTCCTGATACCAGACCTGCGCCTGAACGCCTGCGCCCTGGCACACTTCGCTCAGGTGGCCCAACAGCCCAAAACCGGTGACGTCGGTCATCGCCTTCACCCCCTCGATGTTGGCAAAGGCAGCACCGGCAAGGTTCATCTGGCACATCACCTCGGTCGCCAGCCCTTTGTGCTCAGGCAACAGCAGCGATTTTTTCTCGGCGGTGGTGAGCACGCCAATGCCCAGCGGCTTGGTGAGGAACAACTTGCAGCCCGCTTCCGCGGTGCTGTTACGCTTGACGCGCTCCGTGGGCACCACGCCGGTCACCGCCAGGCCAAAAATCGGCTCCGGGGCGTCAATGGAGTGGCCACCCGCCAGGGCGATCCCCGCCTGCTGGCAGGCGAAACGCCCGCCCTCGATCACGTCGCGGGCGATCTCCGGGGCCAGGGTGTTAATCGGCCAGCCAAGGATCGCAATCGCCATGATCGGCTTACCGCCCATCGCAAAAATGTCGCTGATGGCGTTCGTGGCCGCAATGCGCCCGAAATCGTAGGGATTGTCGACGATTGGCATAAAGAAATCGGTGGTGCTGATAATGCTGGTGCCGTTACCCAGATCGTAGACGGCAGCATCATCACGGGTTTCATTGCCAACAAGCAGGTTCGGGTCGATAAACTTCGCCTGCTCGCTGTGCAGAATGGTTTCCAGCACTTTAGGGGAAATTTTACAACCGCAACCGGCTCCATGGCTGTATTGCGTTAAACGAATGGCTTGCTCGCTCATGACAATCTCCTTTCATTACAATTGCACTATGTTAGCGCTCATTCCATTACGTGATAAGTATGACTGTCTGAATTCTGCTGCACTTGCTCAGGATCCAGACAGTTTTATGCCATTAATCAGAAACGGGTGACAAAAGGCGTGGTGTCGGGCACGGAAACGGTGGTAGAGGCTTTAAGCTGCGGGGTGCCCAGATAGAGGAAACCGACGATTTTATCGTCTGCGCCACAGTCGAGGCCTTCGCGGACCACCGGGCTGTCGGTCAGTGCGCCGCTGCGCCAGATACCGTTATAGCCCTGGGCGACCGCCGCCATCTGCATCGCCATGACCGCGCAGCCCGCGGACATCTCCTGCTCCCACACCGGCACCTTGTGCTGCGGCTGGCATTTCGCGACCACGGCGATAATCATCGGGGCGCGGAACGGTGCGTTACGGGCTTTCTCAATCGCTTTTTCATCCTGCCCGGCGGCAACAGCGCCCTTCTCCAGCAGGGTGCTGAAGCGCTCGCGCCCTTCCCCTTCGATGATAAAGAAGTGCCACGGCTGCAAGGTACCGTGATCCGGGGCGCGCATTCCGGCGCGAAGAATATTCTCCAGCTGTTCGCCTGCTGGCGCGGGCTCCGCCAGACGCGCTGCGCTACGACGGTTAACAAGCAGTTCGAGTGCATCCATTGGGTTAACTCCTGTCTTGAAATTTACTCAAAATTAACACGACGGCAGATTTTGTTACAGCGTAGCAGGCGATTCCTGCTGACAAGTGACGGTCGGGTCATTACGATAGCCCGACAACGCCGTCCAGTAGCGACGGAATAGGTAATTATCTGGACAGGGAGAATACATGCGAACCCTCTGGCGACTGTTTGCCGGCTTTTTTAAATGGACGTGGCGACTGCTGAATTTCGTCCGCAACCTGGTGATGAACCTCTTTTTCATCCTGTTTGTGATAGTTTGCGTCGGTGTCTGGATGCACCTCAGCGCCTCCAGCCAGAGTCAGAGCGCCGGGCGTGGCGCGCTGCTGCTGGATATCGCCGGCGTGGTGGTGGATAAACCGTCCACCAGCAATCGCCTTGGCGTGCTGGGCCGCCAGCTGTTTGGCGCCAGCGGCGACCGTCTGCAGGAAAACTCCCTGTTCGATATCGTCGACGCCATTCGTCAGGCGAAGGACGATCGCAACATTACCGGCATTGTGCTGGATCTGAAGAATTTTGCCGGGGCGGATCAGCCTTCGATGCAGTATATCGGTAAAGCGCTGCGGGAATTCCGCGACAGCGGCAAACCGGTGATTGCGGTGGGCGATAACTACAGCCAGGGGCAGTACTATCTGGCGAGCTTTGCCAATAAAGTGTGGCTCTCGCCGCAGGGCGCCGTCGATCTGCACGGTTTTGCCACCAACGGCCTCTATTACAAGTCGCTGCTCGATAAGCTGAAGGTCACCACCCACGTCTTCCGCGTCGGGACCTATAAATCTGCCGTTGAGCCATTTATCCGCGACGATATGTCCCCTGCCGCCCGTGAAGCGGACAGCCGCTGGATTGGCGAACTGTGGCAGAACTACCTCAGCACCGTGGCCGCTAACCGCCAGATCACCACCGAGCAAGTATTCCCGGGCGCCCAGGGCGTGCTGGATGGGCTACGTAAGGTTGATGGCGATACCGCGAAATATGCGCTGGATAACAAGCTGGTGGATGCCCTGGGCTCAAGCGCCGAAATTGAAAAGTCCCTGACCAAACAGTTCGGCTGGAGCAAAGAGGAGAAGAACTACAGCGCCATCAGCTTCTATGATTATCAGGCGAAAAAACGTGCCGATACCGGAGACAGCATCGCTGTGGTCTTTGCGAATGGCGCGATCATGGATGGCGAAGAGACGCCGGGCAACGTTGGGGGCGATACCACTGCCGCGCAGATCCGCGACGCGCGTCTCGACCCGAAAGTGAAAGCGATTGTGCTGCGGGTTAACAGCCCGGGCGGCAGCGTCAGCGCATCGGAAGTGATCCGCGCTGAGCTGGCAGCCGCGCGCGCCGCTGGGAAACCGGTAGTGGTCTCCATGGGCGGTATGGCAGCATCCGGTGGCTACTGGATCTCCACCCCGGCGAACTACATCGTGGCGAACCCGAGCACCCTTACCGGCTCCATCGGCATCTTCGGGGTGATTAACACCGTTGAAAACAGCCTCGACTATCTGGGGGTGCATACCGATGGCGTCGCCACGTCGCCGCTGGCCGACATCGCCGTGACCAAAGCGTTACCGCCGGAAGTGTCGCAGATGATGCAGCTCAGCATTGAGAATGGCTATAAGCGCTTTATCACCCTGGTGGCCGACTCCCGTAAGCGAACCCCGGAACAGATCGACCAGATTGCTCAGGGTCATGTCTGGACGGGTCAGGATGCGAAGAGCAACGGTCTGGTGGATAACCTGGGCGACTTCGATGATGCCGTCGCCAAAGCTGCTGAACTGGCGAAGCTGAAGCAGTGGCACGTCGATTTCTATCAGGATGAGCCAACCTTCATGGATCTCGTGATGGACAGCGTCTCCGGCTCGGTAAAAGCCATGCTGCCAGACGCGCTGCAGGCTTACCTGCCCGCTCCGGTCGCCACGGCGGCGAAAGCGGTCAAAGCCGAGGGCGACAAGCTGGCCGCCTTTAACGATCCGCAAAACCGCTACGCGTTCTGCCTTACCTGCGCTAACGTACGTTAAATCTCATCCCCTCTTCCGCAAAGAGGGGATTTTTCTTTGAAGCCCAAGAACATTACATCATGCAAAAGAAATCAATTTATGTGGCCTATACCGGCGGTACCATCGGTATGCAGCGTTCAGAAAATGGCTACATCCCGGTATCTGGCCATCTGCAGCGCCAGCTGGCATTAATGCCTGAATTCCACCGCCCGGAGATGCCGGACTTCACCATTCACGAATATGATCCGCTGATGGACTCTTCCGACATGACCCCGGAAGACTGGCAGCACATCGCCGACGACATTAAAGCGCATTACGACGACTACGACGGCTTTGTGATCCTGCACGGCACCGACACCATGGCATTTACCGCCTCGGCGCTCTCTTTTATGCTGGAAAACCTCAGCAAGCCGGTGATCGTCACCGGCTCGCAGATCCCACTGGCGGAGCTGCGCTCCGACGGGCAGATCAACCTGCTTAACTCGCTGTATGTGGCGGCCAATTTCCCGATTAACGAAGTGAGCCTGTTCTTCAATAACCGGCTCTACCGCGGCAACCGTACCACCAAGGCCCACGCGGACGGCTTTGACGCCTTTGCCTCACCCAACCTCACGCCACTGCTGGAAGCGGGTATTCATATTCGCCGCCTCGGTACGCCTCCGGCGCCGCACACCTCCGGCGAGCTGGTGGTCCATCCGATCACCCCGCAGCCAATTGGCGTGGTGACGATCTACCCGGGTATCTCCGCCGAGGTGGTACGCAACTTCCTGCGTCAGCCGGTGAAAGCGCTGATCCTGCGCTCCTACGGCGTGGGTAACGCCCCGCAGAACGGCGAGTTCCTGAAAGAGCTTCAGGAGGCGAGCAGCCGCGGGATCGTGGTGGTGAACCTGACCCAGTGTATGTCCGGTAAGGTAAATATGGGCGGCTATGCCACCGGTAACGCCCTGGCGCAAGCGGGGGTAGTGAGCGGATTCGATATGACGGTCGAGGCCACGCTGACTAAACTTCACTACTTACTCAGTCAGGATCTGGATGTGCAGGCGATCCGCACCGCGATGATGCAAAACCTGCGTGGCGAACTGACGCCAGACGAATAAGGAGTTCCTATGAAGCAACGAGCCCTGTTACTGGTCGATTTACAGAATGATTTTTGTGCAGGCGGCGCGCTGGCGGTGGCCGAGGGCGACAGCACGGTCGACATCGCCAACGAACTGATTGCATGGTGTAAGGCGCGCGGTGAAGCGGTGGTTGCCAGCCAGGACTGGCACCCGGCGGATCACGGCAGTTTTGCCAGCCAGCATGATGTTGAGCCCTTCACCGAGGGCGAACTGGACGGCCTGCCGCAAACCTTCTGGCCCGAGCACTGCGTGCAGCATACCGAAGGCGCCGAACTGCATCCCCTGCTTAACAGCAAAGCCATTGACGCGGTGTTCCAGAAGGGTGAAAACCCTGCCATCGACAGCTACAGCGCCTTTTTCGACAATGGGCACCGACAAAAAACGGGGCTGGATCAGTGGCTGCGCCATCACGAAATCGTGGAGCTGATTGTGATGGGGCTGGCGACGGACTACTGCGTGAAATTTACCGTGCTGGATGCGTTGCAGCTGGGTTACCGGGTGAACGTCATTACCGACGGTTGTCGCGGGGTGAATATTCAGCGCCAGGACAGCGCCCAGGCGTTTATGGATATGGCGGCCGAAGGTGCGACGCTGTATACGCTGGCGGACTGGCAGGAGACGCAGGCCTGATAGCCTTGTGCCGGGTGGCGGCTACGCCTTACCCGGCCTACATAAACCGTAGGCCCGTGCAAGCGCCAGCGCCGCCGGGCAAAACCCCGTCACCTGTAGGCCCGTGCAAGCGCAGCGCCGCCGGGCAAAACCCCGTCACCCGTAGGCCCGTGCAAGCGCAGCGCCGCCGGGCACAATTCTCATTAAGTCTCATAAAGTGAACTGCCTCGCACTCTCAGCGAGACGGCAATGTTATTCTTTTTTGGCATTTTTTTCGCCACGCCCTTACGTGGCGTGCTTTTTTTATCGTCAAAATTGAAGAGGAATTGCTATGAAACGTTTGCCCTTGCTGGCAGCTTTACCCCTGCTTTGCGCATCCATTGCTTCCGCCAGTTCGCTGATGTCCGTCGGCTATTTTAACGGCGGCGGCGACGTCACCGCCGGGCCGGGCGGGGATATCAATAAACTGGACGTGCGCCAGATCACCCATCTGAACTACTCCTTTGGCCTGATCTATAACGACGAGAAAGACGAAACCAATCCGGCATTAAAAGACCCCGCTAAACTGCATCAAATCTGGTTATCACCTAAGGTTGAAGCCGATCTGGCTTTGCTCCCTGTCCTGCGTAAACAGAACCCCGCTCTCAAGGTTCTGCTCTCTGTCGGCGGCTGGGGGGCCCGTGGCTTCTCGGGCGCGGCATCCACCCCAGAGACCCGCGCAGTGTTTATCCGCTCCGCCCAGGCGATCGTAGAGAAATATGGCCTCGACGGGATCGATCTCGATTGGGAATTTCCGGTTAACGGCGCATGGGGATTGGTCGCCAGCAAGCCAGAAGACCGGGCTAACTTTACCGCCCTGCTGAAAGAACTGCGTGCCGCGTTCGGACATAAAAAACTGGTGACCATCGCGGTGGGCGCCAACGCCGAGAGCCCAAAAAGCTGGGTAGACGTGAAGGCAGTGGCGCCCCTGCTCGATTACATCAACCTGATGACCTACGACATGGCGTATGGCACCCAGTATTTTAACGCCAACCTGTATGACTCCAGCGCCTGGCCGACCGTTGCCGCCGCGGATAAATATAGCGTCGACTTTGTAGTGAACAACTATCTGGCCGCCGGGCTGAAGCCGCAACAGATGAACCTGGGTATCGGCTTCTATGGTCGCGTGCCGAAACGCGCCGTCGAGCCGGGTATCGACTGGAGCAAACCGGACGCGCAGAAAAATCCCGCGACCCAGCCCTACTTCAGCGCACAGCAGATCGCCCTGTTCAAATCACTGGGCTACGATCTGACCAAAGATACCTACGTGAAATACAACGACATTGTGAAGACGTTTTTAAACGATCCGCAGAAACGGTTTACCGAGCAGTGGGACGATGAGGCGAAAGTGCCGTGGCTGTCGGTGAAGTCCGATAATGGCAATCCGCTGTTTGCCCTGTCGTATGAAAATCCGCGCTCGGTGGCGATCAAAGCCGAGTATATCAAAGAGAAAGGTCTGGCCGGAGCGATGTTCTGGGAGTACGGGGCGGATGACAATAACCAGCTGGCGAAGCAGCTGGCCGAGTCGCTGGGGATAAAACACCCGTAACGTTAAACAGGCCCGGTGAGCCATTCACCGGGCTGCAATGGTTCTGATTACTGGACCTTCAGCGTCGCAATCGGCTTCGGTGCAATACCAAAATCTTCCTTCAGCTGCTGTTTGCTTTTCATCACCATCTGGCCCTGGGTGTCGATGGTCATATGCTGCGCTTCGGTGTTATTGCGCGCCTGCCAGAGCATCACCAGTTGCAGGCAATTCTCTTTCTGCTCCGGGGTCAGGGCCACGCCATCGGCCCATTTGCCAAGCTCCACCGCCGTGACCAGACGCTGATACACTTCCGGCGTCATGCCGTTGATCATCTCTTCAATATTCATGTTAAATCGGGCTCCGAAGGAATAATTTGCTGAATCGATTTTTCAGCCTTTCGTCTGGTCGCCATTCTCGTCGTCGGTGAAGCTTAAGGAGGCGGAATTGACGCAAAAACGCTCGCCTGTTGGCTGTGGGCCATCCGGGAAGACGTGACCGAGATGGGCGTCACAGTTTCCGCAGCGGATCTCGATGCGCTCCATACCGTGGCTGAGGTCCTTCAGATAGTGAATAGCCTCTTCACTGACCGGTTCATAGAAGCTTGGCCAGCCACAGCCAGAATCGTATTTACTCTGGGAGTTAAACAGCGCAGCGTCACAGACCAGGCAGTGATAAACACCGTCCCTTTTGTTATGCAGCAGACGCCCGGTGAATGGCGGTTCCGTCCCGTGATTTTGCGTCACGTAGAACTGCATTTCGGTGAGGTTTTTTTTCAGTTCATCGGAGTTATGTTGATTCGACATAGGCTTACATCTCGCAGTTGAAACAGACAACTTTTACTGTCGATTCTAACAAAACATTAACACTGAAGTATGAACTTTTGATCTAAACTTACTCGTTGCGCAGAGGCGGTCAGACAAATGTGATCTACTCCACGTTTTTATGTGGGCAGCCCTTTAAAATTCCGTGCGCAGGCCCTATATGGGTGCAAGCTCCAAGGGAATGTGAGGTAGGTCAATCGAGCAAAGCTAATGCTAAGGATTGATTTGTCGCAATGATTGACACGATTCCGCTTGACGCTGCGTAAGGTTTTTGTAATTTTACACGCAACCTTTTATTCACTAACAAATAGCTGGTGGAATATATGACTATCAAAGTAGGTATCAACGGTTTTGGCCGTATCGGCCGTATTGTTTTCCGTGCTGCGCAGGAACGTTCTGACATCGAAATCGTTGGCATCAACGATCTGTTAGACGCTGAGTACATGGCATACATGCTGAAGTACGACTCAACTCACGGTCGTTTCAACGGCACCGTTGAAGTGAAAGACGGCCACCTGGTTGTTAATGGCAAAACCATCCGTGTTACTGCTGAAAAAGACCCAGCTAACCTGAAATGGAACGAAATCGGTGTTGACGTTGTTGCTGAAGCAACCGGTATCTTCCTGACCGACGAAACTGCGCGTAAGCACATCACCGCTGGCGCGAAAAAAGTTGTTCTGACCGGTCCTTCCAAAGACAACACCCCAATGTTCGTTCGTGGTGCTAACTTCGAAACTTACGCTGGCCAGGACATCGTTTCTAACGCATCCTGCACCACCAACTGCCTGGCACCGCTGGCAAAAGTTATCAACGACAACTTCGGCATCATCGAAGGTCTGATGACTACTGTTCACGCAACCACCGCGACTCAGAAAACCGTTGACGGCCCGTCTCACAAAGACTGGCGCGGCGGCCGCGGCGCAGCTCAGAACATCATCCCATCTTCTACCGGCGCAGCTAAAGCTGTAGGTAAAGTTCTGCCAGAACTGAACGGCAAACTGACTGGTATGGCGTTCCGCGTTCCAACTCCAAACGTATCTGTTGTTGACCTGACCGTTCGTCTGGAAAAAGCAGCAAGCTACGAAGAAATCAAGAAAGCAATCAAAGCGGCTTCTGAAGGCCCAATGAAAGGCGTTCTGGGTTACACCGAAGACGACGTTGTTTCTACCGATTTCAACGGCGAAGTGTGCACTTCCGTGTTCGATGCTAAAGCAGGTATCGCACTGAACGACAACTTCGTGAAACTGGTTTCCTGGTACGACAACGAAACCGGCTACTCTAACAAAGTTCTGGACCTGATCGCTCACATCTCCAAATAAGTGAGATGAGAAATTGATCCAAAAAGGCGACCCCTGGTCGCCTTTTTTTTGCTTTAAAGACAGAGGATTGCGTAATGATTAAAACAATTTTTGCACTTCCGGTAGTCGAACAGCTTACCCCTGTGCTTTCCCGCCGTCAGATTGACGATGTTGAAGTGATCGTAGTTGACCATCCGCAGGTTCAGGCTTCTGTTGCCCTGCACGGCGCGCACCTGCTCTCCTGGCAGCCGGAAGGTGAAATGGAAGCGCTGTGGCTAAGCGATATCACTTCCTTTAAAAAAGGGGCCGCTATTCGCGGCGGCGTACCAATCTGCTGGCCGTGGTTTGGCCCGGCGGCGCAGGAGGGTCTGCCGTCGCACGGTTTTGCCCGCAACCTGCCGTGGACGCTGAAAGCCCACAACGAAGATGAGTCCGGCGTGGTGTTAACCTTTGAACTGCAAAGCGATGACGAAACGCGCAAACTCTGGCCGCACGACTTCACTCTCTACGCCCGCTTTAAGCTGGGTAAAACCTGCGAGATCGAACTGGAAGCGCACGGTGAATTTGAAACCACTTCCGCCCTGCACACCTATTTCAACGTCGGCGATATCGCTGCCGTCACGGTGAATGGTCTTGGCGATACCTTTATCGACAAAGTGGATAATGCGAAAGAAGGCCGACTGACCGACGGCGCGCAAACCTTCCCCGATCGCACCGACCGCGTCTATCTGAACCCGGAAGCGTGCAGCGTTATCGAAGATACCTCCCTGAACCGCGCCATCGAAGTTATTCATCACCACCACAGTAACGTGGTTGGCTGGAACCCTGGCCCGGCGCTGTCAGTCAGCATGGGTGATATGCCGGATGACGGTTATAAAACCTTTGTTTGCGTAGAGACCGCCTGCGTTAGCGAACCGCAAAAAGCGACGGAAGAGAAACCGACCCGTCTGGGACAGACCATTCACATTGTGAAGCGTTAATGCCCTGCCCTTGCCCTCTCCATGCTGAGAGGGCATGACGTCCACTTCACACCACGTCTAATGCCGTTTTGTTTTTCGGCGCCGGGAAGGCGGCATCCAGCTTCTGTAACGCCTCTGCTGAGAGGGTAATACCCAGCGCGCCCGCGTTCTCTTCCACATGCATGATTGATGACGCCTTCGGGATCGCCATCACCCCAGGGTGACTGATCACCCACGCCAGCAGCACCTGGGCCGCCGTGGCGTTGTACTCTTTGGCAATCGCATTGACCACCGGGTGATTTATCAGCCCGGCGCGCAGTCGCCCGGCCTGCGCCAGCGGGCAATAGGCCATCACCGGCATTGACTGCTGCTGGCACCAGGGCAACAGATCATATTCGATACCGCGCGAGGCCAGATGGTAGAGTACCTGATTAGTGGCACAGGCCTGCCCGCCCGGCACCTGTCCCAGCTCCTGCATATCCGCATAATCAAGGTTCGAGACGCCCCAGCGGCCAATTTTGCCCTGCTGTTGCAGCGTCTCCATCAGTTCAACAGTCTCTGCCAGAGCGTAATTTCCCCGCCAGTGCAGCAGATAGAGGTCAATATGATCGGTACCCAGACGGCGCAGGCTGGCTTCGCAGGCGGCAATCCCTTTTTTGCCACCGGCATTCCACGGGTAGACTTTGGAGACCAGAAAGACCTTATCGCGCTGGCCTTTAATCGCCTCGCCAACCACCTCTTCCGCCCCGCCCTCGGCATACATCTCGGCGGTATCAATTAAGGTCAGCCCGCGGTCAATGCCTGCCCGCAGGGCATTCACTTCCTGGCGGCGTTGACTCGCCTTTTCACCCATATACCAGGTGCCCTGACCAATGGCCGGAAGCACCCTGTTGTCGCCAAAGTTGACGGTTTTTTCGCTCATAATACGCTCCTGTTTGTCTGCACCACCCTAAAACAAACGGGGCCCAAGGGCCCCGTTATGATGCACAAATTGCGCAGTACAAATGCACAATCAGAAACTGTAAGTCACACCCATCGACATCAGACCGGTCCAGGACTTATCGACCATCGGGCTATCCTTCACCTCGTCACTCAGGCGGTTATAACGGCCCGTAGCGTAGACGTTCCAGTCAGAGGCAAATTTATAGCTGGCGGTCAGCTCCAGGTACGGGCTCCAGCCATCGTCTGCGTCATAGCTGTGCAGGCCGCTGCGGCGTGATTCTTTATGGGACACGCCATAATAGTAGTCGTTGTAGTTGTCGCTGCTGTACTCCAGACCGATGCCCGGGGTGAGCGTCAGCCCGCCGTTGGTGTAACGGTACAACCACGCCAGATCCCAGATATAACCGTTGCTGTTGTCGAGCGTGTCGCCAGCCAGGGCGGTACGCAGGAAACCATATTCGGTGTTATGGACCCAGGAAACGCCCGCCATCATGGTGCTCTTACGTTTGTCGAGCTGGCGAAGCCGATAGTTATCGCTGTCGCCTGGCTTGAAGTGCGTCGGGTCGTAATAAGCCATGATGGAGAGTTTGTCGGTCTGGTCGTTCCACAGATAGTAGCCACCGCCCAGCCCACGGAACCAGAAGTTATCGCCTTCATAGGTGATAACCGGAACCGGGTAGAAATCACGATCGTACTGTTTATAAGGGCTATTGATTACGCCGACACCAGCACCAACTGACCACTGATTCTCCGCGTATGCTGTACTCACTGAGGTGGCAACGATAATCCCCAGTGCCAGAAGTTTGAGTTTGGTCACAATCCATTCTTTCCTGTAGTCAAATAATCAGCGTGTGAAGTGTAACCGTCATCCCCCCCATTGCTCAAAATTTTTTGTCTCCTAATCATTTTGATTAACCGACTATTTTGTTTGCGGCAGATGACGAAACGCTGTCACGCGCATTACCGTTCAGTGAAAGAAGTGTGTTTGACGTTTAAGATTTGGCTATTTTTTTGGATGAGTTATTGATATGTCATTGAAATTAGTTTTTGCATACATGCAAGTTTTGCAAATGCCATCTACGCTTAATTTTAAGAAGCTGAATACCTGATCACCCCGCAGTTTCAGCCGCCCGACCTGGCACACGGGTTGCTGCTCTGGCAGTGAGGTGCAACGGATCCCGCTTCCGGGAGCCTCTACTATTCATATGAACGGCTCTTTTCCTGTGCTAAAAAACGAAAGGACGGCATGCCATGAATATATTCGATCACTATCGCCAGCGTTATGAAGCTGCCAAGGACGAAGAGTTCACACTGCAGGAGTTTCTTACCATCTGCCGGCAAGATCGCAGTGCTTATGCCAATGCGGCGGAACGACTATTGATGGCTATCGGTGAGCCAAATATGGTTGATACCGCCCAGGAGCCACGGCTTTCCCGTCTGTTTTCGAATCGGGTCGTCGCCCGATATCCTGCGTTTGAAGAATTTTACGGCATGGAAGATGCCATCGAGCAGATTGTCTCTTATCTGAAACATGCTGCTCAGGGTCTGGAAGAGAAGAAACAGATTTTGTATCTGTTGGGTCCCGTTGGCGGCGGTAAATCCTCGCTGGCCGAACGGCTGAAATCGTTGATGCAGCGTGTGCCGATTTACGTGCTGAGCGCCAACGGTGAACGCAGCCCGGTTAACGACCATCCGCTGTGCCTGTTTAACCCGCAGGAAGATGCGCAGATACTGGATAAAGAGTATGGTATTCCTCGCCGCTATCTCGGGACGATCATGTCGCCGTGGGCAGCGAAACGTCTGCACGAATTTGGCGGTGATATCACCAAATTCCGCGTGGTGAAAGTATGGCCATCCATTCTGGAGCAGATTGCGATTGCCAAAACTGAACCGGGTGATGAGAACAACCAGGATATCTCTGCGCTGGTGGGTAAAGTGGATATCCGTAAACTGGAAAACCACGCGCAAAACGATCCTGACGCATACGGCTATTCCGGTGCGCTGTGCCGCGCCAACCAAGGGATTATGGAGTTCGTCGAGATGTTTAAAGCGCCGATTAAGGTGCTGCATCCGCTGTTGACGGCAACCCAGGAAGGTAACTACAACGGGACGGAAGGTATTTCCGCCCTGCCGTTTAACGGCATTATCCTGGCGCACTCCAACGAATCTGAATGGGTTCAGTTCAGAAACAATAAAAACAACGAGGCGTTCCTTGACCGTGTTTACATCGTCAAAGTGCCTTACTGCCTGCGTATCTCCGAAGAGATCAAGATTTACGAAAAACTGCTTAACCACAGTGAGCTGGTTCATGCCCCTTGCGCCCCGGGAACCCTGGAGACGCTGTCGCGCTTCTCAATCCTGTCGCGCCTGAAAGAGCCAGAAAACTCCAGCATCTACTCGAAAATGCGTGTTTACGACGGTGAAAGCCTGAAAGATACCGACCCGAAAGCGAAATCCTATCAGGAGTATCGTGACTACGCCGGTGTCGATGAAGGGATGAACGGTCTCTCCACGCGTTTCGCGTTCAAAATCCTCTCCCGTGTGTTCAACTTTGACCACACCGAAGTGGCCGCTAACCCGGTACACCTCTTCTACGTACTGGAGCAGCAGATTGAACGTGAACAGTTCCCACAGGAGCAGGCTGAACGTTATCTGGAGTTCCTGAAAGGCTATCTGATTCCGAAATACGCCGAGTTTATTGGCAAAGAGATCCAGACCGCCTATCTGGAATCTTACTCCGAATACGGGCAGAACATTTTTGACCGCTATGTCACCTATGCCGATTTCTGGATCCAGGATCAGGAGTACCGCGACCCGGATACCGGCCAGCTGTTTGACCGCGAGTCACTGAATGCGGAACTGGAAAAAATCGAGAAGCCTGCCGGGATCAGTAACCCGAAAGACTTCCGTAATGAGATCGTCAACTTCGTGCTGCGCGCCAGAGCGAACTTCAGCGGACGGAATCCAAACTGGACCAGCTACGAAAAACTGCGCACCGTTATTGAGAAGAAAATGTTCTCCAATACCGAAGAGCTGTTGCCGGTCATTTCGTTCAATGCCAAAACCTCAACTGACGAGCAGAAAAAGCACGACGATTTTGTCGACCGCATGATGGAGAAAGGTTACACCCGCAAACAGGTTCGCCTGCTCTGCGAATGGTACCTGCGCGTGCGTAAGTCGTCTTAACAGCCCAAAAAGCCCGGCGGCATGTAGCTTGCCGGGCCTACAACAATGTTCCGTAGGCCGGATAAGCGTCAGCGCTGGCCGGCACTTACGGGCACTGAAAGTTGGCAAATGCAGTACGGGGGGCATATGACCTGGTTTATTGACCGGCGTCTTAACGGCAAAAACAAGAGCACGGTGAATCGCCAGCGCTTCTTGCGTCGTTATAAAGCGCAAATCAAACAGTCGATCTCCGAGGCCATTAACAAGCGTTCGGTGACCGACGTAGACAGCGGGGAGTCCGTCTCTATCCCGACGGATGATATTAGCGAACCGATGTTCCATCAGGGACGCGGTGGTTTGCGCCATCGCGTTCATCCCGGTAATGACCATTTTGTCCAGAATGACCGTATTGAACGTCCACAAGGGGGCGGCGGCGGTGGCGGCAGTGGTCAGGGGCAGGCCAGCCAGGATGGTGAAGGTCAGGACGAGTTTGTGTTTCAGATCTCCAAGGATGAGTATCTGGATCTGCTGTTTGAAGATTTGGCCCTGCCGAATCTGAAGAAGAACCAGCATCGTCAGTTAAACGAATACAAAACCCACCGGGCCGGTTTTACCGCCAACGGCGTGCCGGCAAATATCAGCGTGGTGCGTTCGCTGCAGAACTCACTGGCGCGCCGTACCGCCATGACCGCGGGCAAACGGCGTGAACTGCGCGAGCTGGAAGCAAGCCTGGATATCGTGGCAAAAAGCGAGCCAGCGCAGCTGCTGGAAGAGGAGCGTTTACGCAAAGAGATCGCTGAACTGCGCGCCAAAATCGAGCGCGTGCCGTTTATCGACACCTTTGACCTGCGTTACAAGAACTATGAAAAGCGTCCCGAACCTTCAAGCCAGGCGGTGATGTTCTGCCTGATGGACGTTTCCGGCTCGATGGATCAGGCTACCAAAGATATGGCCAAGCGCTTTTATATTCTGCTCTATCTCTTCCTGAGCCGAACCTATAAGAACGTGGAAGTGGTCTATATTCGCCATCACACCCAGGCCAAGGAGGTGGATGAGCATGAGTTCTTCTACTCACAGGAGACGGGCGGTACTATCGTTTCCAGTGCCCTGAAGCTGATGGATGAAGTGGTGAAAGAGCGTTACGACCCGGCGCAGTGGAACATCTATGCTGCTCAGGCGTCGGACGGTGATAACTGGGCAGACGATTCGCCGCTGTGCCATGAAATTCTGGCGAAAAAACTGCTGCCTGTGGTGCGTTACTACAGCTATATCGAGATCACCCGCCGCGCCCACCAGACGCTTTGGCGTGAGTATGAACATCTGCAAAGCACGTTTGATAACTTCGCGATGCAGCACATTCGCGACCAGGACGATATCTATCCGGTATTCAGAGAGCTTTTCCATAAGCAATCTGCCACCAGCAACAGTTAACGCCACCGCCGGTCATCGACCGGCGGTTTTACGTTAGCTCTCTGTCAGAACGTAACGTTCATTTTTGCCCACACGGTTCGACCCGGTTCGTTTACCGGCGTGTCGGAGGAGTAGCCAAAGCTGCTGTTCCCCGCCAGGTTCAGGTGTTCGCTGTAGTTCTTGTCCAGCAGGTTATCGACGCCGCTGCTCAGCTTCAGGTAGTTATTCACCTTCCATGCTGCGTTGGCGGAGAGAATGGCAAAGCCAGCGCTCTGATCGAAATCTTTCCCGACCACGTTACCTTCGTTCATCGCCACCCGATGCTGCGGGCTCACCATGCGCAGCAGGCCGGTTGAACTCCAGTCGCCCTGCTCCCACGTGAGGCCAAGACGTGCCTCCAGCGGCGGCATTTGCGGCAGCGGCTGGTGATCGTCCGTGTTCTCCCCCCAGGCGTAGTTAAGGGTGGCATCGGTTTTCCACTGATCGCTCAGCTGATACGAGGCGCCCAGCTCCCCGCCCATAATAGTGGCATCCACGTTGTCGGCCTGGCTGACGTGGGAATCGTTTGGATCGTAGCTAAACAGGATAAAGTCGTTGATGCGCCCGACGTAGGCGGAGATCCACCCGGTGGTACGTTCGCCTTTGTACTGGGCGCCGAGGTCAAGCTGGGTGGTTTGCTCTGGTTTGAGATTATCAAAAACATCTGAGGTGCCGTCCGGGCCATAGGTAGGCGAAAACAGCTCCCAGTAATCGGGGAAACGTTCGGTATAACCGAGCCCGGCGTAGACCATTGCCGGTGCCGTGCCCAGATTATGCTCTACGCGCAGGAAGCCCGCCGGAAGGGTACCCTCGCGGCTGTCGCTGCCGATGCCGGTATAGTTATCCACTTCGACCTTATCCAGACGCGCGCCGCCAATCACTTTACTCAGATCGGTCGCATTCCACGTCAGCTCGCCGAACGCGCCATAATCGTGAAAACGTGCATCCTCCTGCCAGCCTTTGTCCTCATCATCTTCATTGCTGCGATGGGTGTTGGTCTGCATATCCAGCCCGCTTTGCAGCTGGAAATCTGACCATAGCCAGGTTCCCAACATCCTGCCGCCGACGGTGCGACGATCGACCTGTTTTTCCATCGGCATCGACATATCCATCGATCCCATCGGCATGCCGTTCATGGAGCTGGAATCCGGGGTGCCGGGGGAGCGCATGGAGTAGTTGTCCATGATGTGGTTGGCGTAGTTGTAATAGGCGCTCATCTCCAGGGAATCGAAAACGTCGCCGATATTCTCTTTCTTAAAGCGCATGCCCAGGCTTTCGCGCTTGAACTGGGATCCGTCCATGCCGCGCCCGGCATAGCTTGCGTCGCCATCCCCCTGGCCGGCGGTGAGTTCCAGTAACGTATCCGCATCCGGGGTCCAACCGATGGCCAGATCGGTGTTCCACTTGTCCCATTTCGAGGCCACGCGGTCGCCGTTACCGTCTTTGTAGTCGCCCGATTTCGATTTATTGCCGTTGAGACGTACATAGCCCGTGTCGTTACCAAAGCTGACATCGGCATTTTCATCAAAGCGGTCATTCGAAGCGGCGAGGAAGCTAGCGTCGCCCTTGATGCCGGCGCTGTCAAAACGGGGCGGTTCACGTTCGAAGCGCACCGTTCCGGCGGAGTTTCCCGGCCCCCAGAGCACGGTTTCCGGCCCTTTGGTGACCGTCAGCAGATCGTAGCTTTCCGGCGAGATGTACGAGCTTGGCGCATCCATTCGCGCCGGACAGGCGCCCAGCATTTCGCTATCGTTGGTCAGCAGGCGCAGACGCGAGCCAAACATGCCGCGAAATACCGGATCGCCATTGCTGCCGCCGTTACGGATCTGGCTAAAGCCGGGGATGGTTTTAAGGTAATCCGAGCCGTCACTGGCTGGCACCGGCTGGCGCGGAGTTTTAGGCGACGTGACCACTTCAAGCGGAGAAAGGACCGGGGCCGTCACGGTGATCACATCCTGATCGTTCACCGGCGCTGTGCTGATAGTGTCCGTGGCAAGCGCTGTGCCGGAAAAGAGGGTCATCAGCGCCAGAGCCAGGGGATGGGGGTTAAACGTTAATTTTTTCATTGCTGTGCCTGAGCGAAGAGTGGCGTGGTGTACCGCTGCCAAACCGAATCCTTTCGTTAACGAAAGTGCTTAACGAGCAGGCACATAAACTGACGTAAATTTTGCAGAAGTGTGTACACCGGAACAACGCTGCTTGAAGAGAATAAGAGCTGTAGAAAAAAGTTGAAAATTGTCATGTTGTTGGTTTTGCTGATACTTAACGTCAGCGGTGATTGTTCGAAAAGTACGCCATTTTCTCGCCTCTGACACGCCTGTTCATTGGCGTTAGTCCGCCCCGCATCTCTACTTCAGGCAATCGCCCAAATCACACTCTTTTTTGCACAAAACCCTTTTTACCGGCGCGCGAGCACGTAAAGTAAGCAGGCTTACTTTTCTATTTTGGCAAGGAATACCACATGTTTGACCCTACCCTGCTCATTCTTCTGGGCCTGGCCGCGCTGGGCTTTATCAGCCATAACACCACGGTCGCAATATCAATTCTGGTGCTGATCATCGTCCGCGTGACGCCGCTTAGCGGTTTTTTCCCGTGGATTGAAAAACAAGGACTAACCGTGGGGATCATCATCCTGACCATCGGGGTGATGGCCCCTATTGCCAGCGGCACTTTACCGGCCTCAACGCTTATCCATGCTTTTATGAACTGGAAATCGTTGATCGCTATTGCCGTGGGGGTATTTGTCTCCTGGCTTGGCGGTCGCGGCGTTACGCTGATGAGCTCCCAGCCCACGCTGGTCGCCGGCCTGCTGGTGGGTACGGTGCTGGGCGTGGCGCTCTTCCGCGGCGTCCCGGTCGGCCCGCTGATCGCCGCCGGGCTGGTGTCGTTGTTTATCGGGAAGTCGTAGCGAGGCTGGCGACATACCGGGCCGGGGTCTGGCCCAGCCCCTTTTTGAACATCGTGATAAACGCCGTGGTGGAGTCATAACCCAGGTTTTGCGCCACCTGCTGCACCGACTGCCCGCTAATGAGCCCTTGCAGGGCGACAATCAGCTGGAGCTGATGCCGCCAGCGGCGAAAGCTGAGCCCGGTTTCGCTGACCACCAGCCGGGCGAGATTGCGCTCACTCATCGCAAAATGGCGCGCCCACTGGTGCAGCGTCTGCCAGGCGGCAGGCGATTCGGCCATGGTGTCACTCATCAGGCGGATTTTGGGGTGCGTGGATACCGGGAGCTGCAACTGCTCCTGCGGCTGTCGGGGCAGCTCATCAAACAACACCTGCACCAGCCGCCGGGTGGCAGGCTCCTGCTCAGCGGGGCTGCGCTCCGCCAGGGTCAGGATCAACTCCCGCACCAGAGGTGAAATTTTCAGGGTGCAGCAGCGGTCCGGCATCGATACCGCGCCGGGTTCAATAAACAAAAAGCAGAGGCGGGCGCTGGGCGTGGCCTTATTGCTGTGCGGCAGCAGGCCGGGGATCCAGACGGCGAACTGCGGGGGCACCATCCACATGGCATTTTCCACCTCGCAGGTAATGGCCCCGTGCAGGGCGAGGATCAGCTGACCTTTGCGGTGCTGGTGGAACGGGATGCGCTGCTCGTCTTCCACCACGCGCACATGAAACGCCACCGCAGGATCGTGCTGGCTGTCGGGATCGTATCCCGCAAGGCCGAGTCCAGGCATCATTTTGTCCGATATTAGCGATAATCTGTCATTTTAGCTTGATTTCAACCACGATGAAAATGCGTATCCTGTAGCCTCATTTCGACGTAAGAGATTCCCATGACCCTTGCCCTTTCTGCTACCGGCAAACAGCGCGCGCTGTTGATTGCCGGGATCCTGATGATTGCCACCTCACTGCGGGTGACCTTTACCGGTGCAGCGCCGCTGCTGGATGCTATTCGTACAGATTATGCCCTGACCACCGCCCAGACCGGGCTGCTTACCACCCTTCCCCTGCTGGCCTTTGCGCTGATTTCGCCGCTGGCGGCTGGCCTCGCCCGGCGCATCGGAATGGAGCGCAGCCTCTTTATCGCCCTGCTGCTGATCATCGCCGGGATTGCCCTGCGTTCGCTTCCCACTTCAGCATTGCTGTTTGGCGGCACCGCCATCATTGGCTGCGGTATTGCGCTGGGCAACGTCCTGCTGCCGGGGCTGATCAAACGCGATTTCCCCGGCCAGGTGGCGAAACTTACCGGGGCGTACTCCCTGACCATGGGAGCTGCCGCCGCGCTGGGCTCGGCGCTGGTGGTGCCGGTTGCCCTGAGCGGCGCGGGGTGGCACGGCGCGCTGTTAATGCTGATGGCATTTCCTCTGCTGGCCCTGCTGCTGTGGCTCCCGCAATGGCGTCAGCGCCCTGCCGGTTCCCTGAGCGGCGCCCGCGCCCTGCACAGCCGGGGCATCTGGCGTTCCGCACTGGCCTGGCAAGTGACGCTGTTTCTGGGGATTAACTCGCTGATTTACTATGTAATTATTGGCTGGCTTCCGGCGATCCTACAGAGTCACGGATACAGCGAAACCGAGGCGGGTTCCCTGCACGGGCTGTTACAGCTGGCGACCGCGGCACCGGGAATTGTCGTGCCGCTGATCCTGCTTCGCCTGAAAGATCAGCGCGGTATCGCCGGACTGGCGGCGATGATGTGTGCGATAAGTGCTGCCGGGCTGTGGTTTATGCCGACGATGGCGGTGATGTGGACGCTGATTTTTGGCTTTGGCTCCGGTGCCACGATGATCCTCGGCCTGACGTTCATTGGCCTGCGCGCCAGTTCGGCCCATCAGGCGGCAGCCCTTTCCGGGATGGCGCAATCGGTCGGCTATCTGCTTGCCGCCTGTGGCCCGCCGCTGATGGGTAAAATCCATGATGCCAACGGCGACTGGCGGATCCCGCTGCTGGCCTGTGCGCTGGTGTCAGTCATCATGGCCGTGTGCGGGATCCTTGCCGGGCGTGACCGGGAGATCACAGCCGGCTAAGCCCTTTTATTCAGTAACTCTGTGCCGCGCGAAGCAGCGCCTGCACCAGCGGCGCAGGGCGCCCTGCAAGGGCTGCGCGCTCGTGCTGGAACAGCGTCGCCACGAAGAATGGATGGGTGACCAGTTCAATGGCGCGGATCTCCCCCTGCGCGTCCCAGCCGGTGACGCGCATATCGCCCTTCTCCAGCTCCTGCGCAAATTCAGGCGAAACGCCATAATTGCAGCGATATTCTTCCTCGATCTCCTCCTGACCATAGGCTTTAGCAATCAGGGTGTTGGCGCGTAGTTCAATGGTATCGGCGACCTCCACCAGCGAGCAGGTCAGTGGGGCAATGACCATTCGCCCTACGGTATCGGTTTCTGCGTGGGCGGCATCCTGCCAGCCCAGAACGTTACGCGCATATTCAATGAGCGCATGCTGGAATCCGCCGCAGGTGCCAAGAAACGGCACGCTGTTCTCACGGGCATACCGCGCCGCAATGAACGCAGCGTCAGCATTTTTATAAGGACTCGCAGGAACCAGCCAGATCGCGTCGTAGCCGACCAGGTCTTCCGGGCTGCTTAATTCGGTGGTGGCCAGCCAGTCGTAGTCGGCGGTAATGTCCAGCACCGCGGCGGCATCATCAATGGCGAGAGGGATCGCCTGGTGAGCCGGCACGTCATGATTGTAGTCGCCGACCAGCGCAATTCGGAGGGTATCTTTTTGGGCAGAGAGTTCCATAGAGTGATCCTTATGCCAGATAAATATCAGATAACATAAGGCGCGTCAGACTACCGATCTTTCGTTGATATCACAACACCTTAAAATAAGTGGGCGAAAGCGGAAAGCCAACCTGTGATAGCGTTACGATCGTGACCACCAGCACCGCATCACCCGGATTAAGGAGCAAGAGAATGATTCAGTGCAAACGACTGTATGACGAAGCAAACCAGAAAGATGGCTACCGTATCCTGGTGGATCGGCTCTGGCCGCGGGGCATGAAAAAGGAGGCGTTAGCGTGCGATGAGTGGTGTAAAACGCTGGCGCCTTCCAATGCACTGCGCAAGGACTTTCACAGTGAGGCGATCGATTTCGCCAGCTTCAGCAAAGTTTATCGTCAGGAGCTGGCGTTGCAGGAGGATGAGGGGCGGCGCATTGCCCGTCTGGCAGACAACCAGACCGTGACGCTGCTCTACGGCGCGAAAGACCGGGAGCAAAATCACGCGCTGGTGTTAGCCGACTGGCTGCGTGAGCTGTAATTCAGTCCAGCATCAGCGCGTCGAGAGTTTCAGGCGCCTCTTCAGGGGTGAGCGGCATCAGGTGTTCCGGGCGAACAAACGCAAAGCCGTGCTGGTTATCCACCGACCAGACATCACCGGTCACTAGCCACAGGGGACGTTCTGCCCCTCGCGGCAGCTCGGTCACCACGCCGTTAACCGGGTTTAAAAAACGCTGCCCCGGCTGACAGAGGCTAAACAGCTCCACAGATTTACCAATATTGCGACGACCTGCTGGCGTGCGGGCGCCGATAACCATCGCCAGGCTGCCCGGATTTAACTGGAACATACTTCCTCGTGCTGGATACTGAGAGTTTAAGAATTATCTTAGCAAAGTTTATCTCAGCCGGTCTGCCCTGTCACCAGGGGGAGCGGTTAATCTTTCTCCATGATTTCTTCATTCTGGCGACATCTTTCCTCGCTATAGTGATGTCGTTCTCGCAAAGACCAGAGAACATCATTCCGTAATCAAGCTGTTATTTTCCCCGGCCCTGCGCCGGGGCTTTTTCCTGCCAGATTTTGCCGTTCCTCGCCTGAATATATGAAATGTTGTTAATTCATGTTTTACTATCCGCCGTCAATCTTTGAGCAAATCAGACAGGTACAGAGATCATCTGTAAGGGGAGTTGAGCAGCGTCATGTCGGATATTATTCTTGCCCGTGTTTCAGAAACGCTCAGCACTGAGCAATCACTTGAGGGCCTGGTGCGTCAGCTGCTCGAAATGCTTGAGATAGTGACTGGCATGGAGTCCACCTATCTTACCAAAATTGATATCAACGCCCGGCTGCAGCATATTCTCTACGCCAGAAACAGCAAACAGATGCAAATCCCGGAAGGGCTCAGCGTTCCCTGGGGGGATACGCTGTGTAAACGGGCGATCGACTCCGACTGTTTCTATAGCGATAACGTACCTGAACGCTTTGCGGACTGCGACGCGGCAAAAGCGCTGGGTATCACCACTTACGTGAGTATCCCGGTCCATCTGACGGATGGTTCGCTCTACGGCACGCTGTGCGCCACCAGCACCCTTAAACAGCCGCTGAGCGAACGCGGCGAGCAGGTTTTACAGCTCTTCGCCGGGCTTATCGCCCAGTACATTGAGAAAGAGTCGCTGCTCCGGCAGTTACGCGAAGCCAACGCCGCTCTGATTGCTTACTCCTATACCGATGCCCTTACTGGCCTGCCGAACCGCCGCGCCATCTTCGAGAACCTCACAACCCTCTTCTCGCTCGCGCGCCATCTGAACCGCAACGCCATTATCGCCTACATCGACCTGGATAATTTTAAGCTCATTAACGATCGCTTTGGTCATGAGGCGGGCGATCGGTTCCTGGTGGAAGTAGGTAAACGGTTGAATGAAGGACGTGACGAGGATGATATCGTCGGCAGGCTGGGTGGCGACGAGTTCCTGGTGGCCTGCCTGAGTAATGATAGCGAAAGCGGTGAGCAGACGTCGCTGACGGTGCTGAAGAGACAACTAAGCGCGCAGATCGCCGGGGAGTACTGGCTGGGGGATGTGCATCTGGTCTACCCGGGTGCCAGCCTGGGGGTGATTGAGGTCGATCCTGCCAGACTGGATGCCGATAGCGCGCTGCGGACAGCCGACGCCGCCATGTACAGCGATAAAAAAGGGAAACGGAAAACGCCCTTTCTCAATATCGATTAACCCCGTACACTCGACGGGTTTTGTATTTCAGGACAGGTGATAGCATGCGGCTTGGTATTCTGTTCCCGATCGTGATTTTTATCACGGCGGTGGTGTTTTTAACGTGGTTTTTTATCGGCGGCTACGCTGCGCCTGGGGGATAAATGAGAAAAACGACGATTATCATGCTGATTGTCGCCATTGTGGCCGTTGCCGGAAGCCAGTTAGGCTGGTGGTAAATCGCGAAAAAAGACCGCCCATTGGCGGTCTTTTTTCTGAAGTGTGTCGGGTTAGCTTCTTACCTTACGGTAAATAAACAGCACCACCAGCGCACCAATTACTGCAACCATAAAGCTGCCGAAGTTAAAGCCATCGACTCTGCCGAATCCGAACAGGGTACTGATCCAGCCACCCACTACGGCACCGATGATGCCCAGAATGACCGTAACGATGAACCCACCGCCATCTTTGCCCGGCATGATCCACTTCGCCAGAATACCTGCAATAAGCCCAAAGATAATCCAGGATATGATTCCCATAACTGCTTTCCTCTCTGTATGGTTTTTGTCGTCAAATCAAGTACACAGAAAGCTTAGCACAGGATTCAGAAATGCAAGTTTGTGATAGCCATCACGTGAAGATTTTAAGATTAAGTCCACAAAGGGCGTCCCACACAAAAGATGGGGTTGCAATCGTTAATGAGAAACATTATCTTTCTCAACACTGAATAGTTGAGCAAATCACTCAGGTATTCAGTACGACATTGCTCACATTGCTTCCAGTATTACTTGCCCACGTTTCGTGGGCTTTTTTTTGCCTGTTATCCTGCGATTTGACGTTCTGGAATTTGCGATTACGCTTATTAGCACAATCCCAGTACAGCCATAATGGTATTGATAACATGAATGTTTCCAGCAGATTCGTGATTTGTATTAACCTTGTTTGTGCCAGTTCCTTGTTGCTTATACTTTCGGACAAATTTAACTGGTTTTAACGTGAGCAGACCCGGCATCCCGCCGGGTTTCATTTTTAATCATCCCCTTCGATTAAAAACCCTGCCCGACGTATCGCCTCCTTGCTGTCGGTGACGCCTGCGGCGTACCCTGCCTCGATATCGCACACCGGGCTGGCGCTGACGTAGGGGAGCTTCACTTCGGTTGCGAGAAGCTGCTTCAGGCGGGCGTTCTCCTGGCGGAGGGTCAGAAGTTCGGCGGCAAGCTCTGCTGGCATAATTGCGGAGAGTTCACCTGCGGCAATGCGACGAAGCGCTGTCTCATCAAGCATTATTCCTCCTGCGTAACCATAAAAAACGGGCACCCATCGGCTTCCTACCAGGCACTATTTCCAGAAAATCTCTCAATCATCCAGTCGATGAATATTCTCAATCGGCCATTTAACGGCTTTGTTGGCGGGTAAATAATTGAGACAGGAAATTGTCTGTGCGTAACGTCTTCAAGAACAGGAACAAGTTCACCCGATGCTATAAAGCGACGGCTTACGGAAGCATGTGTTTGCCCGATGCCCATACCGTGAATAAGCATACTTATCAGCGCGGCACTGTCATTCGCGGCGATATCAAATGCTGCCAACTGTTTTTCGCCTCCCCTGTTCATGAAACGCAGAGGCCAGGCCTCACCGGTTGCAGCACTGAAATAGCCGACGATTTTATGTCCATTTTCAAGGTCCGTCAGTTTTTTGGGCACGCCATACTGTTTCAGGTAGCCGGGGCTTGCACAGGTAATTAAGCGATCTTTATACAGCGTTCGCGCAATCAGAGAAGAATCCGTCAGCTCACCTGCGCGAATGGCGCAGTCTACACCTTCCTCTATGAGATTAACCGGGCGATCGCCCCCCCCAAGCGCCAGCTGTATATGGGGATAGCGTTCACGAAACTCTTCGAGTACCGGCATCAGGACAAAATTCGCCAGCGAGGAGTGAAGATCAATGCGCAGCCTTCCTTTCGCGGCGGCGCCCATATCCCGAATGGCACCTTCGGTTTCATCAAGTTTAGTGACGAGCTTACTGATCCTTCTGTAATACTCGGCACCCTCAGTCGTTAAGGTGACAGTACGTGTCGTGCGCTGTATCAGCTTAGTGCCTATATGTTCCTCTAATGATTTAAGATTCTTACTGACAGTGGAGCGCGGCAAATCCAGGTGTGCTGCGGCCTTTGTGAAAGAGCGCGTCTCTACGATGCGCTGGAATATGCGTATAGCTAACAGATGATCCATGCCTCTATTTTAAAGTATGCCAACTGATTGTGCACACACATGGAAACTGAAGTCGTAAATGGGGGGCTTATCCGTGTGGCAACTCCAGCTATCCTGCGGTCATGAAATTTGTCGAAGGAGAGTAAAACCATGACTGACGTTACTGCAAAACAACAGGCGTTGCTGGAAGCCCGATACGGTGTTGAGCAACCCAAACCAGACAACATTATCTGGACGCCGCTGGTTGAAGCCCTGCTGGGCCATAAATCTGTCAGGACATTTTTGCCTGAACCTCTCCCGGATGGGGCAATTGAGACCATGGTCGCTGCGGCGCAATCAGCCTCAAACTCCTCTGCCCTGAATCAGTGGAGCCTGGTAGCCGTTACGGACCCGGCGCTTAAACAGCGTATTTCAGATACCGTAGCACGTTCAGTGCCCGTGGACCGTATCTCGTGGATTGAGGAAGCACCCGCGCTGCTCCTCTGGGTAGCAGATCTGTCGCGAGGTGCAGGAATAACAAAAGATGCCGGTAAAGAGCCTGTTGTGCTCGACTATCTTGACTCTTTCCTGATGGCATCGATTGATGCTGCGCTTGCCGCCCAGAACGCTGCCGTTGCAGCAGAATCCATTGGCTTAGGAATAGTCTATCTCGGGGTGATGCGTAATATTGCCAAAGAGGTGGCGGAAATCATCAACCTGCCTGAGTACAGCTTTGTCACGTTTGGCATGGCAACCGGGTGGCCCGACAGAGCCAGAACCAGCAGTATTTGCCCGCGACCGGCTCAGCCAATGGTGCTCCATTACAATCACTACCAACAGGATTGCTATCGCTCGTACCTTGAAGGCTATGAAAATGCATATCAGGCATTTCGTCGTCGCCAGAATATGCGCGACAAAACCTGGGCCGGCTCCGTCGTTGATTCCGCGACCAGCATGGATTATCTCGGCGGGCGAATCAATTTACGCGAAACGGTCATGCAGCGCGGTTTCAAATTAACATAACCGGGATTTAGCCTGGGGTCTCTTCAGATCCGCTCATCAAACGCCCATAAAAAACGGGAGCCATCAGGCTCCCGTTTACATACAACCCGGAAACCGGATTACATGTTTTCGATGATCGCGTCACCAAACTCTGAACATTTCAGCAGTTTAGCGCCTTCCATCAGACGTTCGAAATCGTAGGTTACGGTTTTGGCGTTGATCGCGCCTTCCATACCTTTAACGATCAGGTCTGCGGCTTCGAACCACTCCATATGACGCAGCAGTACCTCCACGCAATCAGTGTAAGCCATTGCTTTATAATCGAATGATAAATTAAAATCAGTTCCTAGGACTAATTTGCCCTGCTTTGTAACCCCTTGTTTTTACGAAAATGGCTTCGAGTTTTGATAACCACTTTAGGGCTAAATGGAGGTAAGTTTGAAAACTTCTGTTCTCATTCAGAAACTGATGGACATTGATAAAACTGTGCCATTCGATGCGGATGTAGTAACCGGTGAAGATTGGTGTCCAACCCCGATTTCTCGTGTCTATCACAATCCTCCACACACTTTTGTCGAATTTGAAACGGACGAACAATCCCAGGACGTCCCTGATGAGCTGAGCGTTTACAGTGAATTGGAAATCCGCGCAGACCAAATGATGCAAATCAGAGATTTCGTGCAATCCAATAAGGGACTGCAACCTGAAGAAATTATCTCGGAGTTAAACCTTCAAATTGAGCGCTTGAGGGCAATGGCTGAGACAATTTTGAAGCAATAATTAGCACTATATCCTTGCCGCGTGGCGGAAGGTTCAACTCCCGCCAGCTCCACCAATCATGATTGGACAGTGATAGGACATCACTAGCAATAACAGGAAGTTAGCAGTCTCAGCAGGACACCGACCAGACGGTGAGGGGACAAAAAAGGATACGCAAAGGAGCCGCGGCTCCCGAGTGATAAAAAGCCCGCTGATGCGGGCTTTTTTATTGGCTGACTTTTCTCGTTTATGCAGCTGCTGCGCGGCACTTTTTACACAGGAAGGTTATCTGCGTCCGTGCTGTTGATGAAGAACGTCACCCTTCCCATCACCTCGACTTCTTCCGCCGCGGCCCCCCTCGATCACCTCGCCGTCACCCGTTATTAACGTTTCCCTTAAAATTTTGCATACTGGATACGTATACCAATCATGGCGCATTGAGAATTTTCATTATAATCATTGGTTAATTATACTTGTGCTGATGATCACATGGTCTAGCTAGTGGAGTTGAAATATGAATCACAATAATGCTAAAGATACCTTAAGTAAGGGATTTTTATAAGTTTGCCAATGCATCAAATGTGTTAATTTTTATTGTGCAGTAAAAATACCCATACCAACGTTCTTTCATTAAGAAATTAATAACATTTCACACAATCATCTAGAGGATAATTCTAGTGAAAAATATGATAACAATTTACACAGATAGCTTTTTTGATGTTGATACCGGAGATGCTATTATTCAAGCATCAGTAAACCATGATGCTATCATAAAGGCTGTTTTATATTGGGATAACATCATAATTCCCAATACAACTCAAGTTGGATGTGATATATCACACGCTCCATGGATAAAAGAACTTCGCCAGGAAAAGAGGTAATGACTCCAACTTACTGATAGTGTTTTATGTTCAGATAATGCCCGATGACCTTGTCATGCAGCTCCACCGATTTTGAGAACGACAGTGACTTCCGTCCCAGCCTTGCCAG
>NZ_VDAM01000001.1:2937196-2958771 GCF_019584355.1 Leclercia sp. EC_58 | reverse complement strand
AATCCTTGATCAGCTCCCATGACGCATCAGAAAGTTCGTAACGCCTTGCCATACGGGCCTCCAACCGGTCATGGCGGCAATTTTAGCCACAACGACTTTTCGTACAAAACCTAAAGCCCTGGGTCGCCCCGCGTTTCACAGCCGCTTCCATCATTGCAATTGTCCGTGCATCAGGATCACCATTAACCTGAATGGTTGGCGAATAATTGAATTGACCCTGCATTGCGTTATTTTCACGTTGTTTTTGAATATCAGTAAGAGTCGCATCCAATTTTGCTGAGGTATTGGATTTAACGACTCGCTCTCCTTGCTGAAGCAACCAGGTCCCCGTCGCTGGAACCTTATCAAGACCATCGTGAGCCATACCCATCAGAGAGGCAGCTGATATTGCCGCAACCATTGGCGATGTTACTGCCGCCGCCGCGGCCATCGCGCCGGGAGCGAGGGCGGGTCCAACAATAGGGATCGCCGCAGTAGAAGCGTAGGCGTTTAATTGGGCCATTAATGCACTGGCCGTGGCATTGCTTGTCATGGCTGCCGCAGCGGATGCCTGCGTGCCTTTTCCTACCATCAGTTGAACGGCCTGATAAACCAACCACTGAGCCGCCATTTGCGTTAGGGTCTGAATTACCGCCTCACCCATGCCAGCAAACATGTTGCTGAAGGCATCCCCAACGGATTGAGTCTGGTTGATAATTCCGGTGAAAGCATCAGCCATAGAATTAGTGGTTTGGTTCAGCAACGTCGATGCTGAATTTGCCGCTATCTGATTATAGTTAGAGGCTTCATCGGCAAAATTCGCCATGGATGTTAAGGCACCAGCCTGCCAGTTCTGCCTGATCGCATCCTGCTGACCGTAGTAATTCCTGAGCGCGGTCAACTCATTCTGGTAACCTTTATCGCTCTCATTTCCCCCTGCATTTTTCCAGCCCTGCAGGAGCTGAGCTTCTTCAAGACGACGCTGTGCCTGTCGACTGCTCATGCCAGCACTATCGGCCAGCGCGCGGGTTTTCTCACCCATCTGGGTCACATATTTCTGCGATGTGTCCTGAAGGCGGTTTAGACGCTCCTGTATGACGATCTGATCGCCAAGTTTTGCATTAATTTCTGCCTGCGCGAGGACTTTATCTTTGCTGGCGAGTACAGATTTTTCATCATCAGTCAGAGTTCGCGTTTTCGCAGCTTGTTCGAGAACCGTAAATCTGGCCTGATCTTTCCACAGTTGCTGGCGCTGCTGACTGATCTTGTCATTGATTCCGGAGTGCTGCCGCAATACCTCCAGCTGAGTTTGCAACTCCAGAGTCTGGGCACTGGTACTGTCGGTAAGTTTTGCGCCGCCCGGCGTCGTGATTTTCGCCGGCTTCTTCAGCGAATCATCGTATTCCTTTTTCGCAGCCGCCAGGTTGATGTTGTAATCAGCCTGGAGGATCCGCCCCTCTTTCAGCGCCTTGTTCAGTTCGTTCTGGCGATCGGTGTACTTCTCCAGAGCCGTCTGCGATTTACTGTAATTCGCCTGGGCCTGTTGCGCGTACTTGAGGCGATCGGCTTCCAGTCCTGCCTCACGACTGGCGCTTTCCTGGGCGAGTTGAGAATTGCGGGCCTGTTGCTGAGCCATATCCAGCGCCTGGCGGGCGGTCTCCCGGTCGTTCCAGAAGCGGGCACGCGCGTCATCGTTGACATAGCGATCACCCTTTCGCAAATTCCAGATTTCATCCGCCCGCTTAAAGGCCGCCTCTGCCTTACTCAGCATTTCCTGAGAGGTATCCGGTCTGCCGATATCCAGCGCCGCATCCCACATGGATTTAAACGCATTTTTAAGGGAATCGGCGGCGGATTCGATCGTGCTCATGTTGTCGCGAATGCTGGCAGTCTGCTTGTTGAATCCGGCGGTCGCGGCCTCGTTTGCCGCCTGGAGTGCGCCTGCCTCGTTTCCTGAGCGCTGCAGAGCCGCGACATATTCAACCTGCTCAGCGGTGACATTGTGAAACTGCTGCGCCATCGCCAGCAGTCCTGATGCCGGATCGTTAACCATACGACCAAAGGCTTCAGCCACCTTATCGACCGGCAGACCGGATGCATCGGTGAATTTCGCAACCGAGATCGCAAGCTCTTCGAAGTTAGCCCCCGCGCGAACGCCTGCATTAACAAGCGCGGTCAGTGCTTGGCTGGTCTGGTTAAATGTAAGGCCCGCCTTCTCCCCGGCAGCCGAAATGGTCTGCATACGAACTGCTGTTAGGCCAGCTGTATTGCCGGTCAATGTCAGCGTTTTATTAAATTCAGAGAGTGTGCTTGAGCCCTGATAATACGAATACATCAGCGCCGCAGTGCCAGCAGATAGCGCCCCAACACCGAGCATAAGCGGCGAGATTGTTCCAAGGAGCGCACGGAACGTTGGAATGATACCGCCAAAGGAATCTTTAACCTGTCCACCTTGCTGCAGAAGGATAAGCCAGGGACTTTGCCCGCCTGCCAGTTGGGTGGCGATATCAGTAAATTGCGCAGGAAGCATGCGCATTGCAGCGTTATACTGCCCAAGCGATATGCCCGCTTTACGAGCAGCATTTTCCTGGCGTGAAAAAGACTGCTGTATCAGCAGTGCTTCATCGTTTGCAGCGCCACCTGTCTGCTTGAGTTCCTTTTTGACATAGGCGATTTGCTCTTTAAATTTAGCCGAATCAACGTCAAGATTAACGACCAGATCACCCACTGACTGGGCCATAGCGCACTCCTCCCAGGCTTTCCGCCACAGACATCATTACATCATCATCCATCGGCAAATCTTCCTGCTCTGGTGGGTTTAGCAGGCTGAAGTCACGTGGCGTTAATTCGGTTTTTGTACACAGCATTGAAACAATAAGATGGCTGAGGCGGGAGAAGTGGGTATCCAGGAGATCGCCTTCAAAATATTGCTTTTGATAGTAGCGCCCCCATTCCGCCAGCTCACTTGATGACATGCCGGCAAGCATGACGCGCCAGTCCGGGCGCCGGAACTCCCGCGCCAGCTTCATCACAAAGCTCAGCTCACCGGCTAGGGCTTTTCCGCACAGATGGGCTCGTCTTCCGCCACTGCGTCTGCGTTTTTAACCTCGTTCGCCGGTTCCGGTTCCGGCACGGGCTCCGGCACCGGGATCATGTCAGACAGCGTTTTTACAAAGAGCTCGCCAGCACCAATCATTCCCGGCGGCCAGCCGGACAGCACCTCATGATGCAGTGAATCGATATCTTTTGAGGTATCACCCTGCCAGAGCGACATGGCGATCAGACGCGCGCCAACACGGAGATTGCTGCTTACCCGGGACGTAAGATAATCCTCATCACCTTCATCTTTCGGTAACGATTTATCTTCCTTCGCCAGGTACTGCAGATGCTCAATACGTTGCAGGCCTGATAACTCAAACAACTGAATAGTGCTGCTGTTATAGGTGAAAGGCTCAGATTTCAGAAAACTCATGGAATACTCCAGAAAAATGACGGGGCCAGCGCCCCGCCGATCAGGAAACGGTGACTTTGCAGATCGCGACCTTCAGCCCATCGTTGGACATCACAATAATTTCAGCAGATCCTGTGGCTACGCCGGTGATAGTCAGGACATCGCCGTTGGCGGTAACTGTTGCTTTCGCCGGATCAGAGGAGGCAACGCGGAAAGATTTGTCTGTAGCGCCAGCAGGATTGACAGTGACGTTAACGGTGTCAGACGCGCCGGCGGCAACAGTCAGGGTTGCTTTATCAAGCGACACCCCGGTCACCGGCACGACAGCAGCGCGGGTTTCCTCCGCCAGCGATGGCTTGCCGTTGTTGCTGATCTTCACGCTACGGGTGATGACCTCCTTCGCCGGGATAGTTTTACCGAGGCTGCTGACCCAGCCTTTAAAGACGTCGATCGTCCCGTTCGGGTATTTAATTTTGTAGGCGCGTACATCGCCGCTGTAGAACCAGTCCACCAGCGATTGCTGACCGCTTTCACCAGGTTTCCACGCCAGGGTGAAACTGGCCTCACCGGCTGACTTCTCGCCCTGCGCTGTGTTGGCCCAGTCTGCGTTCGGATCGTCAAGGTAGGTGTCGTCATAGGACTCTGCGGTCAGTTCACCTGGTGTCAGGTCTTTGATTTTGGCCGTGCGGGTCCAGTCAGTGTCACTGGCCGGATTGGCATAGGGATCGCCTGTACCTGTGTAGAGCCAGAACGTTGTGCCTGCCCCTTTTACGGGTTCAAGCGGGCTTGGTGTTGGCATGATTACCTCACATTACGTATGAAATTGAGTATTTGAGATCGGCCGATCCCCACGTCGCCATTTCATCATCTCGCTGATAGTCATAGCCCTGAGCAGACATGGTTTCGATTAAGGGGGTAAGGCCGGGGAGTGCATTGAGCTGGGGATAGATTTTGCTTTCCATCCAGGTATCGAGCGCGGTATCCGTTTCGCTCGCTTTCAGGAACACCTCGATATGAAGCGTGGCGCGCCAGATATCTTCGTCGATGGATTCCTCCGTGGACTGCGCGTCAGTGATATAGACGGCGACAGCCGGGAGATCTTCGGACTCAAGTACAGCGGGACGGCCGTCAGACCACGTGACAGGGTCAGTAACGCCCGCTTTCAGGGCATCCAGCACCGCCTGGCGGATCAGGGGATGTTTCATTTGATCAGAATTATCCTCAGTTGATTGCGTAAAGCCGCTGAGAGTTCTTTTGGAAGATCGGTGGCAGTCAGGCGGGTGCTTTCCTGCTTAAAGGCCTCAGTCAGTGGCGCTGCCAGAGGAATGCTCACCACCTCGAGCGGGTAGCGGCTTTTGGTGGTTCTCCGCAGGACATGCCAGCGCCCGTTTTTGAGCTGCTGAATGAATCCGCCCGGGAAGCGAAACCGCCCGATGACCAGAACGCTTCGGACACCGGCCTTGTCACGTTTTCGCCGGGAAAGACGCACGCTGGCCACGCCCACCTTGATCGCCGGGAGGTTGCCCCGGTTGACCCGAATAGTGGCCTGCGGTTTACGTACCGTGGCTTTCTTTAGGCGTGCACGCTGATTGACGAGTTTTCGCTGCACCCGGGTTTCCTTCGCAACCTGACGGGTGCTGCGGGAGATGGCACGGGTGGCCACACGGTTCACCGCCTGAGAGGATGCACGTGGCACAGCGGTTTTGCTGATGCTTTCCAGGTTAGCGATCGCCTGTTCGAGCCCTTTAATGGACATAGAGCCTCCATTACTCAATCCAGATCTGTGGCTTACCGTTGAACAACTGCTTGCGGGTAACGGTGTAGTCCTGGCCCTTCCAGTGAATGACATCGCCTTTGTGTGGCGACACTGCCGGGGAGAACACCACCAATGACAGGCCATCCCCCACCAGCGGCCCCATTTCTGCGACAAACTGGCTTTCTACAGCATCAAAAATGACCCCGTTGATCGTGACTTTATCCGCCATCAGATTGACGGTGGCCGCGTCCATACGGGCCACCATCGCGTCGAAGGGATTAGCCATTAAGCTTAACCAGTACGGCGGCGGCGTTCGCACCGGCAGCCTGCCAGGCTTTCCCGGCCGGTGTCGCGCCGGTGGCCTCCAGTTGTACTTTCCCGCTTTTGAAGTACACGGTCTTGCCCTGGGCGATATCATCCGCCGCCAGCTTCGGCAACTGAACGACGCCACTGGTGAGGCCCGTACCAGTTTCGCCGACGGCAATATCAGCGATAGCGATCGCCAGAACATCCCCCACGGCAACCGGCGTGCCACTGGCGATCACCGCCGACCCCGAGTTGGTCAAATCGATAGTGTGACCATCCTGTACGAAATTCTTCATGAGCTCTCCGTATGGCCCCTGCCGGGGCCATGTTGCAGATATAAAAAAAGCCCTTACGGGCCGGTTCAATGTCGGGGTGATTACTTACCGGATGATTTAGCCAGACCGCGATAATCCAGCGGCGCCACACCAGCATCGATGCGAACTTTCGTCGCAACACCGTCAGTGGTGAAACCTTCCTGCTGGTCGATGTACGGGGCATCAATGCCATTGAGGTACGCCACTTCGATGGTATCAGTGCCCTGTGCAGCAGCCAGATACCAGGCCGCCGGGTCGGCATCATCGAGACGCGCTTCTGCGATCACTTCAGCAAAGTTCTGCAGCGGGTTCACAACGCCGGCATTGATATCAGCCCCTTTCACGCTTGCTGACTTAATGGTCTGGCTGGCTAATGTTTCCAGACCCACCGGAACCAGCATGTAGGCCGGGCGAATGTTCAGGGCGCGCTCACCCTCTTTCTGCTTGCGCATGTTCTGGCGTGCCTTATCAAGGCTGTCTACGCTGATGGCGCCAGATGACAGGTTGGCATGGTCAGCATGGAAGAGCGCCTTACCATCTGACAGTTTTCCGTTACCGGTCAGCACGGCATAGACCAGGTCACCGATTGTTGCTTTTGCAGCGCGACCCATCTTCATCGGAACGTCAGTCAGCTGGTTCAGATCATCGTTGATGATGGCCTGACGGGTAATGGAGAAGATCTCGCCGTAAGTGGCAAGCGCGATGGTTTCACCCTTATCCTGCGTGGTGATGTACTTATACTCCGCCCCCTCTCGCACCTGACGCAGGGACGGGAAGCCGCCCATGCCGACGCGATGCGCCGTTTTAAAGTCGGACAGCTGGCCTTTTTTGGTCCAGAGCTCAAAGGTCTCTGCCGCTTCTTCCCAGCCCTGCAGCAGTGCCTTGTTGGCAACATCGAGCAGGATATTGCCAAAATCAGAGGTGCTGTGCGTCAGCGCAAAACCGACCATCTGCATCGGGTTGTAACTGGACACCCCGATGCCGCGCTCAGTCAGGGACATGCGGGCGTATTCGCGCAGCGTCATACCGTTATAGACGTTGTCACGCTCAACATTTTCATAGCCGGCACGCGCCATCAGCGCCTGGCGGATCCCGTCGCCGACAAAGTTACCGTTCCCGGCGTGAACATGTGGCTGGTTGGTTTTGTTGGAAGGCGTAGCGGCTTTACCCAGTTCAGCCAGCAGCAGGTCTTTTGCCTGTGCTACCGAACAATCCGGATCAGCAACGCACTTGTTTTGCAGTTCCATGTGCTTGTTGCCGAACATGGCAAAGAGATCACCGATGCCATTCACACGGGCTTTTTGCTCTGCCAGAACCTGAGCGCGAATTTCGCTCTCATTAATTGCAGGAGCAACTGGCGGCTGTGGGTTCACTGGTTCGCGCTGGGTGGAGTTGCGCGGCGGGGTGATCATGTTACGAATGCTGTTTGGCATCTTTTCAAATTCCTCAATACGTTTCGAATGGATACAGGCCATTGCCTGCAGTGAAGGTGTCACCTGGTCAGCAAAACCCAGCTCGACACACTCGTTGCCGTTCATCCAGGTTTCATCCTCCAGCATTGCCGCAATTTCTTCGGGGCTTTTGCCCGTCTTTTGCGCGTAGGCCGGGATCAGCACCGACTCCACTTTGTCGAGCAGGTCGGCATAGTCGCGCATGTCATCAGCGTCACCACCAGCAAAACCCCAGGGCTTGTGGATCATCATCATGGTGTTTTCCGGCATGATGACCGGATTTCCTACCATGGCGATGACTGATGCCATTGAGGCAGCCAGACCGTCGATATAAACGGTGATCGCCGCGCCGTGGAATTTCAGGGCATTAAAAATGGCGATACCGTCAAAGACATCGCCACCAGGGGAGTTGATATGCAGTTTGATGTGGGTGACGTCGCCCAGCGCCTTAAGGTTTGCGACGAACTGCTTCGCCGTTACCCCCCAGTAGCCGATCTCGTCGTAGATATAGATCTCAGCTTCGTTTTCCGAACTGGCCTGCATACGGAACCAGCTATTTTTTGCCTGGGCCTTTGGGCGATTCTTTACCCGGTTTTGTTTCCTCGACACTGGTGTCTCCTTTGTCGTTTGCCGGGTCTGTATCGAACACCAGCCCCTGTTTACGGTTTTCATCAATTTCCGCCTTACGGCGGCGTTTCACATCATCCGGATTTGCACCGCGGGCGCGCACCCATTCACTTTCGGTTGCCGCACCACCACGGAGCAGAATTTTCCAGGCGTTCGCCTCTTTGACCGGGTCAATCCATGGCATAACGGGGCCGGAGAACACGGCGCTGTAAAGCGTGGCTTTATCCACATTTGGCGGGACCGTGATCTCGCCAGAAGCGATCGCCATCTTGAGCCAGGCCCGGTACATCGGCCGGGTGATCGCCGCGATGAAGGCGTCCTGCAGGATGAAATAGCCTTCGGTTGACTCCACCAGCTCCTGGCGCTGCGCGCTGTATGTCCCGTCGTAGTTACGCGCAATGCTTGAGAAGCTGCCGCGCGAACCGGCGGCCACAGCACGGAGTTGCCCGTTGCGGAAGGTTTCGAGGTTGGGATTTGGTCGGTCTGATTTGATCATCCCGATATCTTCACCGGGACGGAGATCGTCAAACAGCATGCCGGGTTCAATGTTCAGCTCCCGGGAGCCCTGCGCGCTGTCTTCCGGATACGACTGACCATCGCCTTTCTTGATGAACATGCCCAGCGCCGCAGCAATGCGGGCAGCGGTCAGTTCGGCGTCCTCGTACTCCTTCAATGCCGAAAGACGCATCAGCACCCCGGCAAGCAATGAGTTACCCCGGATTTGATGCAGGCGGCGCATGAACTTCAGGTGAAGCATGTTCTCCGCCTGGATATCCTTTGTGTCACCCTGGCGCATACCTTCTGCCGGCAGGTTTTTGTAGACCATGTATCTGGTCGGACGGCCCCAGTCGTTGAGGTAAATGCCCTGGCATAACTTTTGCCCCGTCTCTGTCCGCTCCATCGGCACAAAGTCGGGTTCCAGTGCCTCAATCCAGAACGGAATTTCCGCCACAGGCGCCAGGCCATTACCTGTGCCGCTGACCAGCTGCGCGAACACCTCTCCGTCACGTAACCAGGTCCGGCACATCAGACGCTCAAGCACTGGCCGGGTAAACTGGCCGGTAACATCCGGAGAAACGGACCATTCCGCCCATTTGGCACGTATCTGCTTGGCAACGTCAGCGGCTATCTCGCCGTTTTTCATAAGGGGTTGAGGCTCAACGATGATGCCTTTCGCCCCCACGATGCGCTCTTCGAGCTTATCAAGGATGCCGATCACCAGATCGTGGTTACAGTCGAGCCACCGGGCCTGCTCGCGCAGTGAGCGCCCGCCAAATTGCGTCAGCTGATTCGCTGAGCGGTTCTCACGTTTTGCCCGGTGCGTCCGGGTAGGAATAACAGCCTCGTATGCCTGGATCATCAGGCGAGACTTAAGGCGCTCTGCTTTCCAGCCCGGTGAAAAGACGCCTATCAGATTATCCAGGGCGCTCATCGCGGGAACCTCGCCAGTTTAAAGGAGCCACCCCTGCCGGCTGCGGCAGCCACAGCAGCAGCCTCTTTTCTTTCCCACTCCTGACGGCCTTTCCGTATCTCGCTCAGGTTCTCCATGGTCATCTGCTGACCATTAAACGTTATGGACTTGCCCTGCAGGATCGCCATTTCCGCTTCGGTATAGCGTCTGACCATGTCCTGAATATTATTGAGATTCACACCCAGCCTCCTGATGATGATGACCATGCCGATTCACGGGCTGGTTTCGTAGCCTTAGGTTCTAATACTGACGGTTTTGCAACCGGCACCGGTGCCACTGCAGGCGCGTCTGGCGATGGCTCAACCACCAGATAACTCTCCCGGCACGCCCACTCAGGGGCATCAGGCCACTTAATCTTTTCGTAACCATGAAGAATGACCAGGGCATGTGCGTAAACCATAAGGTCAAACGCTTCGTTAGCCCCCTTACCAGGCTTCGTCCATTTCCCATCAGCTGATCGCTCCTCATAGGTCAGTTCGTCGTAAAACCACCCTCCCAGCCAGTCAGGGAAATGCACGTAGTTTGGCCCCGGCACATCGCGCCACAGCGCGTTATTGATCCGGTCTTTCAGTGCGTTTGTCTGAAGAAGGTAGAGAGGGACATCACCGGCTGCCTTCGCGCGCCGGGTAGAACGCCCGGTGTTATCCGGGTAGGTTTTGGTAATCAGCTTCGCCCTGGCCTGACTGTCACCCTTGAACAGCCAGACTTTGCGCTGCAGACCGTCACGGCGACAGCGCCGCCAGAACTCATAGGCATTGTCGGTAACGCCATCTTCACCGCCGGAGTCGACGGCCATTGCCAGCAAACTCATTCGCTTGCCCGGTTCTCCATCCAGCGCCCAGGTTTTGTCCAGCACATCGGTACGCAGAAGATCCCAGTCCTCCGGGTAGCTGGCAGGATCGATATGGTAGCTTTCGCCGTCAGGCGTGGTGCGCATCGACTGCATGATGTTGTACCGGCCAACCACCCAACGCTCGCCGTGGGCGCCGTAGCCAACAACCTGCACCACAAATCGCCGGTTTTTACCGCCCTGAACATCGACGGTCGCCACCAGGAAGTTGACTCCAGCAGGCACTCGCCGGCGCTCAACCGGTTCGGCGCGCTGCTGCAGCTCCTCACCTTTACGTTGTTCAATGCTGGAGCGCGGGAGATACGGGAGTCCCCAGTCGGTGTTAATGACCGTCTTCAGCGTTTCTTCGCTGCCGGTCGCTTCGTACTCCTGTTCAGCGGTCAGCAGTTTGTAAACCAGCTGTGCCCAGGTCTGATATGCAGCTGCCGGGCCCTCCATCCAGAACGATGCGATACGCGACCGCCGTCCGGCGCCCGTTATTGTTCCGCTGCTGTCGATCTGCTGATCCTCACGCAGCCAGACACCTTTCATATTCAGGGAACGTTTCTGGTCGGCGGTGATCACCCCGGAGCAGGAAGGGCAATGGATACAGGCCGCTTCGCTGGCTTTTACCGGATCGCTGATTTCCCGGTAACCGGTCATCGCCGTCATCTCAGGCTGGAAATACTCACCGCAATGCGGACAAGGCCAGTACCAGCGGCGTCGGTCGCCGCGGTTGTACAGAGAAAGAATACCGGTTGTCGGCGGGGCTTCATGCGCTGAACTCCGGCGCCACTTTGTATCGCGGATGTCCCGGCCTGGTGAACTCTCCACCAGCGTCATGCCGGACGACATAAACGTGGTTGTACGCTTGGAGGCCAGAGAGAATGCATCACCTTCCCCGTCGATATCCTCCGGGAAGCGATCGTAATCTGTCAGGGCGACGCACTTGTAATCCGACGAGGACATGATATTGACCGACGGCCAGCCTATCTTGAGGTAGTTACCTGCCCTGAAAGTCCTGTCGTAAACGTTGTTATCGTTCCTGCGGGGGCTCAGGCGGGTTGCCACTTCCGGACTGCAACGGAACGTGCGATCCAGTCGTTTCTTCGAATGCTCGCGGGCTTTCTCCTCTGTCATCTGAATGATCAGCATGTCAGATGGGTCGCAGACCACGTTATAAACCACCCACCCGTCAATCAGGCCAATCGTCTTCCCCGTTCGCGCCGGGCCGACAAACACCACTGCGTCATACTCGCGAGACGCCAGGCAGTTCATTGGCTCGAGTACATACGGAGCCAGATTCGGATCCCAGGGAACGGAGTTGCCGGCGCCCATTGGCACGCGCATAAATTTACTGACTGCATCGGCCACCAGCATGCGGCGTGGGGCACGAAGTATTCCAGGGATATCCTTTCGGATCCCCCGGGCAGATGCCCGCTTCGCCATCAGTCCTCCTCTGGCTCGTCCTCCTCCGGTTCTGCGTCCAGAACGCGCTGCGCAATCTGATCGCGAAGGTCACCAATAACACTCTGCACGCGACTGATAGCCGAGGGGCTCATGGCGCAGTCACGCTCCAGAATGTCCGGCAACGTTTCCAGCACCTGCACCACAGCCTTTGCCATGACAGAAAATTCACGGGCCACCTCATCAGCCGGGATTAACTGGCCGGTATCCTGCTCGAATTTGAGCCGCTCGTTTTCCGCTTTCCAGTGGGCGAGCCTGTCCGAGGGCGTCATGTCTTCGGCGCTGGACGCGACGACGGGCGCCATCAACTCGGTCAGCACATCGGTGATGAGATAGAGTTTGAGTTTGTTGTTGCTGCCCAGTGCAGGCTCGACTTGCTTAAGCCTGGCAGCAACGGTCTGGCGATGAACGCCGGTGATCCCTGCCAGCTGATTGATGTTCAGCTTCAGGGTGGAGAGCTCGTGGTCCATGATGGTGAACACTTTTTGAACGATTCGACATCATTGTAAAACGGCGCTGATAAAAATCATACAGTTATGCACATGATGATGATGACCCTGGATCACGAAAACTAGCCGCTTTCCGCGTGCCCGCCGCCTCGTGGCAGGCCGCCCCTCCGGGAGGACCCGCCAAATCGAGAATGATTATCACTTACATGATATTCAGGAGGGGGTTGGACCACCTTGAGAGCCTGCCTGAGGCCAGTGGCACGGGTCAGAAGCCGAGGCGGACGCGCCCCTCTGGTTCGTTGGCATTGGTCGTGATCCATGCAGTACCAGCCACGGCGTTATCATCCGTCCCGTCCTTAGCATTGGCGCTCAGCTTGCCATCTTTCGTCAGCCAGAGACGAGCACCACGCTGCCAGGTCTCAGCTGTAACCTTCGGCAGCACAAACACTCCTGTCATCATCAGCACGCCATCACTGCCAGCGGGGATGTCATGCTGAGCGATACCAGAAATCGCACCAACGATCACCGGCTGGCCTGATGACACATCTTTTGTGGTCCCGTTGTGCCAGTCCATGGTATTGCCGTCCTGGTAGTAGTTTTTAGCCATATTTAGCCTCTGGTTATGCCTGCAAGGCAGATCAAATAAATGAGTCTTACGTTAGGTGCGCTGGGTGCGCAGAGGGGATAATTGACATGAGCATGTGCCTTCACATGATGATGTTAATTAAAGGCCCCGCTGTAGCGAGGCCTGGTGATACATTCTACGGCTTTGTGGTGCTCACGATATACGAGTCCACCACGCCATCCTTGTTTACTTTGACCACCAGCGATTTGCCCTGCCCTACGCTGAATGCAGTTGCGTGAGCGTAGGTCCAGCCATAGATTTTATTCCCTTCGGAATCGGCGGTTATTGAGGTTGGCTTACCAAACTTCTGCAGAACAGTTTGCTCTGTCGTGACCCCTTTTTGGATTGAGGCGACATCTGCCTCCGAAAAATCTTTACCAACTGTCGCGCAACCTACAAGGCCTAAAGCAATGATGCCTAGAATTGTCTTTCTCATTGATATATCCCTTATTTTAAAGAAGGATAATCCTAACACCATGAAACTTTAAGCGCGAAAGATAATCCACCATTCAACTGAGGGTTCACAGCTCACTAAAACGCAAAACCCCTAATCGCTGGATGTCCAACTTTCGGGGTTCGCTTCACGGAGGCGGCTTGGGTTCTATTCGAGAATACCGTCTATCTTTTTCTGAATAAAGCCATCCAATAGGCGCCTTGAGACGTCAACCAATGTTCCTATGCTTGCATCCTTGAACCCGGTTTTGACGGTGTTCCAAACTTCCTTATTCCTGAGAGCATCAAGGAAATCATGACCACTTGCAGTTAAACGTAACGGTAGAACGCCCCACGATCCGCCATCATCAGCAGCCTCAAAGAAACCAATCCCATGCTTACCATCTGTTCTGGCAATTAAGTTACGATCATCCAGCAATCGCATATGGAATAAAAATTCATATGTGCTGTAATCAAAACCTGCCTCCTGAAGCTTCCTTATATCAGTGTGCGGTTCACCAGACGCCTCGAAGGCCTCCAGAAGACCCTTCAAATATTCATGATCTATTTTCATGGTATTCCCTTTTATGTTTGAGGGAATAATTTAGCATTATCACAGGCACTCAGTGAATGCCTGCTGTAATGCCTTATGCCTGTAAATCGGATGGCGATAACTCGCCCTCTTCAAACCATGAATCTACTGCGCGACCATCTGCTGCCAGGTAGTGGATCAGATACTGATTTGGACCAGCGTTATACTCTGCACGAGCCTTAACATGCCCTTCTTCACCACTGATAGTTACAAAAACAACCTGTCCAATTGCGTGTTTAAAACTCATTCTAATTTCTCCTTTTGCTCATAAAAAAGCCCCGCAAATGCGAGGCCGGGTGTTCATTTCACTGCTTTATACCAGGCCTGCCAGCGATACTTATCGAGGCGCAACTGGCGCAGGCACACCGCTGTCTCGATATCAGCCTGCAGGTCTTCATCGCTATTGGTGCCAGCGTTACTTCCCTTGCACGGCTCCTGCATCAAATCCGCTGATGGAGTTGGCAGCGTCGATTGCACGCTGGCGCAGCTGCACAGCAGCATCGTCAAACTGGCACACAGTACGATCCGGAGACTGAACATATTTCACCACGTCGCGGGTAATGGTTCGGTAAATCACGGTAGTTTCAGCCGTGGCCGCAGCGGCTTTCTCTTCAACCGGCTGAATAATCTTCTCGGCTTTATCCTTCTTCTTCGCCGCAAGCGCGTTGATATGGTCAGCGTGCGCACTCCAGCCAGAACGCCAGGCGATTGCCCCAGTGACCGAGATAGCGACCACCAACGCCAGCAGAACGTATCGCAGCTTCATGACAGCGCCGCCTGTGCCCGGCTGTAACGCACCTTGCGATCAGCCAGTCCATTCTGCCCGCCGTTGATAATCTGCGTGACGCGCACGATATCGCCGGAATACAGCAGGCAACCGCGTAACCCAAAGAACCAGGCTGCCGACCGGGCAGCGTGTCGTTCCTGCACCAACAACTCCGGCGTGCTCACCAGATCAAGCTTCAGGGCGGTGCCGCATTTCGTGTAGTTCTCCCGCCCGGTGATTTGCAGCAAGCCACGGCCACGATACTTCCAGCCGTCGCCCTCGAAGATGTTGCCCATGTGACCGCCGTATACCAGATTGGCGATCTGCGGCTGGTGGGCGGTCTGCTTACCGTCAACCCGGCCCAGCATCTCGCACTGGTACGGCGTCAGGCGCTTACCGAACGTTTTCTTCAGGCCGTCGACCGAATAGTTGAAGCTCTCCACCAGCGAGGTAAAGCCTGCCGATTCGTGACCCAGCTGCGCGATGAACATGGCCTGATAGTTAACTGTGGTGATGCCGAACTCTTTCATTGCCTCGTCGATATGTGGATACCAGCGCGCAGCCAATTCGGCGCTTAGCCCAGCCGCCTTCTGAAATTGTGCCTGATTCATAGGGTTCCTTACTTGGTGTCGCCACCAAAGCGGACGTTGATAACTCGGTTTGCTACAGAACGGACCTGTTCGACGCCGACAAAGCCCAGCGCTCCGCCGATAGCGATGGAGAGAGATTGAGGAAGGTTTACGTAATCCAGAGCGGATACAGCCGTTAACGTCATGGCGCCGCACATCAGGCCTTCCAGCAGCATCTTTTTCCATCCACCGCCACCGTAGGCAATTCTTAGCACTGCCATCACAACTGACAGCAGCACGGCGCCAATGGGTGTTTCACCACGCCACCAGCTATGTAGTAGATCGATTAACTCCGTCCAGGAGTGAGGGTCGTTGTTCATTTTCATATCTCTCACCTCGCTGGTTCGCGGGTGTCGTATGGGAAGGGGTCAGGCTCTCCGGATGAATTAACGACAGGACCTTGATGGGGGGTTCCGGGAACCTGAAATAAAAAAAGGCCCGCTTTTACGCAGGCCTAAATGAGTTGGAAATTTAAGTAGGTAGGCGTGATACGTCGCCATCATCCAAATAGTAGCTGTGTCGAGCAGCGATACTGGCCGGTCAGGATGTCCGGTTAATGGTTATGGCTTGGTTCACGATTAAATAATAGCACTACTAACGAAGCGCATATAAAAAAGCCTGCTTTACTAGCAGGCGATATTTAACTCAGAAATGGAGAATAAGACAGGTGCCGGGTACCTCCCGGTGACTCGTTACCAGTTATACGAGCCGCAAGCATATCTGCACTTAGCAGTTAACTGGATTGCCCCGCCGCACAGGGGGATTCACCTGACTCTTAACAATAGCAAAAGTTTGTCAGAATTCTAAAGTGTCGATGCTCAAACAGAAAACTGGAAGCAAGTTCCATTAAGCCATCGAGCGGCACGCTTCTGCGCAACGAAGACAAGCTTCAGAGCATTTCTGACAATGTTCTGCTTCGTGCTTCCCACATTCTTCACCGCATTTCTGACAGGCTTCTGCGCAGACCCGGCATAGCGATTTGGCAAATTCACTATCAAAGGTCATAAATTGCGCTGCGAGCCGACAAATATTCGCGCACTGCATATCGAGTCTTATGCACTCACGCATCATATCCACTTGTTCTTCTTTCAGACATGAAGCAGCACAATAATCACAGGCAGCCGCGCATTTGTAGCAGGCCTCGATGCATTCAGCATAGTTAATTGGCATATTTCGCTCCTTTCAGTCGTAAGCAGAAAACTAAGTCTGGTTACAGGAGTGCGATGATGCCAGTTAATAGGAGCGTTATTCCAAATTCGCCTAAATTGTAATTACAGGGAACGCATTCGAATAACGACTACCTTCATCAAATTCCGAAACGACTAACGATCTCATGATGGTGTAAGAGGACCTTCCAGAAGTTCTGCTTCACCATTATCACAAATGGGATCCCCCTGCGTCAGGTGCCAGATACCGGTTACGGTCTTACCCGTTTCAAGGTCTTCCGTTTCTCCATGGGTATAGTAGGCAACCTGAACTCTGCCATCGTGCTGTATCCAGTAAAAACCTTCTCTCATACCTCACCCTCCCTCACTGAGGAGAGAGAGTAACCATTCTGATTGCAGGCTGGTGTTAGAAATACTTAATTATGAGTGAAGCGATGTAATGGTCCGCCATCGAGGATTCGAACCCCGAACCACAGAGGTAGAAGCTCCGTGCTTTCTCCGGTTGAGCTAATGGCGGTAAAAAAAGACCAGCAGTGAATGCTGGTCAGAAACGCCGTTGTATACATAGTGGGCAGTTGCCCAGGTCACTCTAGTTATTTCGTGAGAGCATTATCGAATGCTAATTCAAATATAGCATTGCTAATAAAAATGGCACTATTTCTAAGGCCGTCCAAAGTCGGCCTTAGAAATAATTAATACTGAATTTGTGATGCCGGGTGCCTCCCGGTGATCCTGCGCCAGACCACAGAACCGCGCTCTATACACCTGCCATGTCTGGTCGCCCCGCCGCATAGGGGGATTCATCACAGGAACAGCCTAGTCTTCTTTCTGCCATAAAGCCACTTATATCTGTATATTTATTCAGTATGAACAAAAAGACCAACGCTGCTCTGCTGACATAGGTCATGTAAAACAAAAAGGCCGCCAATCGGCAGCCTTAAAATCTGTGGTAATGGAACTGTAGTGCCGGGTGCCTCCCGGTGACTCTATGCTAGACCACAGAATCGCGTCATTCACCTCCCAGTCTAGTCGCCCCACCGCTTAGGGGGATTCACCACAGGCGCAGCCTAATCGCTTTCTTACGATAAAGCTAACTTTATCTGTTTATTTATTCGGTATGAACGAAAAAGACCGGCGATACTATGAAGACCAGAATCATGTAAAACAAAAAGGCCGCCAATCGGTAGCCCTGGCAAGAGATGATACTGAGGTTGTGGTGCCGGGTGCCTCCCGGTGACCCTGTGCTAGACCACAGAACCGCGTTTACAAACCCGACTCGTTTTGCCTAGCCGCCCCACCGCTGAGGGGGATTCACCACCCGCGCACTGTACGTGGCTTGCATCTTAAAAGATACATATTATTTACTATTTATTAATAATAAAAAACCCCGCCGGAGCGAGGTTTCGTAATTTGTTTGATAAAGGCTTTTCGTCGCTGCCATCGTGGCGCAGCTCTGCCAAGCATGAATGAATTATTCATTTTTCTGGCCCGTTTTCAACATAAATTGAAATATATTTTAATTGGCCTCTCAGTTTTGCTGAGTTTTCATCTGCCGGCGCACAGTCAAAAAGACCTTTGCCTGGAAGATTTCTAGGCACCAGCGCACGCGCTTACGCGCTTCGCCGTCAGTTAGCCAGGGAGCCACGTGCTGCAGTTCCCGGGTGATGTCGGAGATCTTCTTCCGGGTGGTATAGAACTGCAGGCCAACCAGATACACCGGGTCGTGCAGGTCGAAAGTGTTCAGCATGATCTGCTCGATAAAGTCAGCATCATCGCGGCGCTCGCTCTCTTCGATTAACGCTGACAGAGTCACCGGCCACAGAATGGCCCGGGCACGCAACGCCGCCTGCACGCCACGGAACCCCTCTTCCCTCGCCTGGCCCAGAGCCTCAGTTATGCGCGACAGCTGACTGTCCGACCACTCCGATTGCTTGACCTCAGACCAAAACTGGCTGCAATTCTCCAGACGGTATTGCGCGCGGGTTTTACCGCCGGCGCATTCGCCCCAGACCGTCAGCAAGGATTTAATCCAGGCTGACTAAACGCCCGTTAATGGCGTGAACTTGCCGAGCCAGCTTTTACGCGGTGCAGATGCTGCTTTACCCAGACCTTCGATATGAATGCGGCGTTGACGTGGTGTCATCCTGTACTGCTCCTTAAGCCAGAACGCCGAGCGCAAAGGCCCGGTCCAGCACTCTGATTATCATTTCCGGTTGAGTACCGTGCTTACGCTCGAATTTCACCGGATCGTTATGTAGTTCGGTATGGTGCCGGCGGCACAGGGGGATCACGAGACTGTCGTGCGCTTTCGTTCCCATGCCTCCCTGCCCCCAGCCGATTAGATGGTGTGGATCATCTGACGGCCTGCCGCAGCACTCGCAGGGCTGCGTCTTAACCCAAGCGAGATACTTTGCGTTCTCCCAGCGGGTCCGCTTTGGCCGCTTCATGAAGGTCTGCGGGGATTCGGGATCCACAAGTACGCCCACGACAGGCTTAATGGCTGGTGGAGCGCCTGCAGGTGCTGCAGGTAGCGCGCGGGCTTTGTCAGCGATGATGCTGGTGGCCGGAACCGACGGTACTATCTCGCTCTCGCGGTACGTTTGTTTCTCCGCCGGCAGGCGCAATGCCTCGCGGGCAACGGATTCAGGCAGCGCATCGGTGACGCCGACACGAACAGCCCACCAGCACAACTCAGGCAGGGATATCTCGCGGGACTTGTCGATCGCCAGTGCCGACCGCGCAGTGTCCAGCACCCAGTCGATGACGTTCTGACGCGCCAGCTCCGCTAGGCGCTCGGTGTACTGCTCGCGCAGCCGGTTGTCGCAGTGGCCGCAAAGAAGAATCGCACCGGGCTCGTGCCGCATGGTGGTCAGTTCGTGATAGTGGTAATCGCTGTGCTGGTACTGGCAGGTGCCGCCGCCATGGCGCAGCAACCAGTATTCCAGGCCATTCAGCCCACCAGCGGCAGTGATCACCTTTTCATGAAGGAAAAAAGGGCGCAGCGCCGGATTAGCCGCCAGCGGCTGGCGTAAATCAGGCACCCGACCTGTCTCAAAGCTGGTCATGCTGGCGGGCTGGCTCTCAACCAGCACGCGTCCTGAAATAAACATGGGCATCAGCTCGCTGCCGGGCTTCAACAGCACAACACCCAGCTCCTTGGCGATAACTGGTTTCAGCAAAGCGCGCATCAGGCGATCTCCCCGATGATTATTTGCCCTACTTCGCCCCAGCGCTTCGTCACGCGAGAATCCCAGATATGTGCGTCATCCGCATAGACGGCATCCATCAGGGCTTTCTCAAGGTTATCTTTGTCGGGCTTCTGCTGGTGGGGTTTCCCCGCCATCTCCTGGCGCTTCTTCTTGCTCCAGCTCTGGGGCATCGGGAGGATAAACGTAATGTGTGCGCCTGCTTCCGGCAGTTCGACGCCCAGCAGCCGAACGAGATCGCAGAACGCGCGGTATCGGAGAACCTCCGGCCGCTTTTTCCACTTATCCGCCCTGGTCATCCTGGGTTTGCCCATCGGGGTGATGTTGTAGGTCTTCACGCTTCCCTCCAGAGCTTTTGCTGGAAGGTCTTATCCTGACGCGGGGCTCTGTTTGCCTCCGGCAGATAAGCGGTGAGCGTCCAGTGGATGAGATCGAAATCAAGGCTTCGCACAGTGCGCACATCATTGGCGCGATAGCGGGCCTCGAGTTCGTCCACTTCTTTTGTGGTGAGCTGAGTGTGAATAAAGCTGGTTTTCTTCATGCTGCCACCTGTAAGTGCGCAGGCAAAAAGAAACCTCTGACTCCGAAAGGAACCAGTTTAAGTGCTTGTTTGGAAGGTTTTTGCGCCATGGTATTTCTCCAGTGGCGCAGCAGGTTGTCAGTTGTTCAGGCTGACTAGGAGACTATATCAGAAAGTGATGATGGGCGGTAACCTGCCTTCAAAAGCATCTCAGAAAACATCGAGAGATCACCGATGAGCTCATCAGGCTGCATGGGTCGGCAACTGAAGGTTTCTCCGCATCGATAGAACAGAACGCGGTCCTCCTGTCCAAACTGATACGACGCCATGATCTTCCCATCGGCACGACGAACCAAGTCGTACCACTCTTTCTGCAATGCCTCGCTATCACTCACGCAACCCCCTTCTTTGCTATCACCAAATACCCTCTCCCGGCAGGGAGAAATCCACTTCACTGAGCCAAAATAACAAATGGCGTAAATTTCCTAATAGGTTCGCCGGAAGAAAAATTCATTTTTTTCTGTAGCACCTAAACCATACAACAAAATACTGTATGCATAAACAGTATTTTGTTCGTTTGGCTTAAGTATGCACATGAAGCGCATGCCCATTCATCTGATTGATTTAAATAAATTTTATTGCTAAATTCGTGTAAAAACTGATCGTTATTTTTAACATAGGCTCACGTCAGAAATGTCGACCGTAAATATTTGTACGGAAAGCCTGGCGTCAGAGAAATGGCAAAGGTGTCGCTATCGACAGAGGGTATTTCGTCTGCGTCAGAGGGTGCCCCGTTGGTAATTTGTTGCTGCCCTGTGTCTATTTAATAATTGATTTCATAGATCAATATTCTTGTATCGATCGGTATTATCGATCATGTGCAAATCACCTATGCGCCGGGCGCGAAAAAGGCCTCCGGAGAGGCCCTAGCCGTCGATATGGGGATTCCCATATTTTTTGTATGGGAAGTTGTGCGCTCGAGCGAAATGGTTGCCCCACCAAAACTGGTGAATTGAATATATGAGTAGATTTATTTAATGTGCGTTTCACGTCTATGGAAAGTACAGCAAATGATAAAAGCCAAGTGCTAAATGGAACTACATAAAAACTATAAGAAATTGCGCGTCAACGGTTTCCTTCATTAAAGGTGTTAACATGTCTCAAGAGCCCACTGTAAGCCAATTTATTTGTGGCATTATTCTTTTTGTTATCGCTGCTATTCCGCTTGCAGGTATCGGAATAGCTATGCTGGTGATGGCGGAAGGGATAGAACGTTGGTCTGGTCTTATGTTCTTAGCTTTGTCTTTTGGCATTTGCCAAAGTATCTGGAGAAGGTTCTCTGGCAAATAAGGACAATTGATTCGCCGGGCAATGCCCGGCGTTTTCAAGTTGAAATAAGTCCTCTATTAATATTATCTTTAAGCAGCCGGTAATGCTGCCAACTTACTGATTTAGTGTATGATGGTGATTTTAAGGTGCTTGCGTGGCTTCCATTTCCATCAGATGTCCTTCCTGCTCCGCTACTGAAGGCGTGGTGCG
>NZ_VDAM01000001.1:2761751-2937096 GCF_019584355.1 Leclercia sp. EC_58 | reverse complement strand
TGGCAAGGCTGGGACGGAAGTCACTGTCGTTCTCAAAATCGGTGGAGCTGCATGACAAGGTCATCGGGCATTATCTGAACATAAAACACTATCAGTAAGTTGGAGTCATTACCTAAGCAGCCCACTCCCGTTGTTCGCACATCTCCGGCAAATTCACCCTTACCAGCGCTTCAGCGAACGGCGGCGGCACGGCGTTGCCGCAGCGGGCCACCTGCTTATCCTTCGCGTACTTCACGCCGCGGTAGTCCTGGTCGATGATGTACCACTCCGGAAAGCCCTGGGCGCGGTACAGTTCCGCTGGCTGCAGCATGCGCATGCCGATATCCACGATGCGATATACCACGCCATCCACAGTCACCAGCCCGTCAGAATCCACGCCGCAATACTCCCGCAGGAATGCCAGCACCTGCGCCGCGCGCTGCTCGTCATAGCCACCCGTCGCCAGGCTGGTTTCAACATTCCCGACATGCAGGCCGCCCGTGGTTAACCCCGGCGCTGGCGCATCAACCACCCGGCCGTCGCGGCAGGTGCCGCGCAGCATCACCAGATGAGAAGTGACCGCAGCGTGGTGATTGCCCGTTGTAACAGTGTGCGCAGGCTGGTCAGCGGCCCCGCCTGGGTGACCAGTGTTATTGACCATCAGGTGCGCTGCGACAACGGCGTGATGGTCGACAGTCGTTACTGAGTGCGTGGGTTCATCCAGACCTATTCCTGCCCCCTGATAATTCCCGCCATAATGTTTAACCAGATTTGCGGCCACCAGCTGCGATTTACCACCACCACCAGCAGTGATCGTGGCGCTCGGTTCGTCGGCGCGGTGCCCAGTGCTGGCACCGAACTGCCGGGCAACCAGCGGGGCCAGTACGGGCGCGAGGACATTGGTCCGGTTCTGCGTAAGCAGAGTGAAGAACGGTTTGTTAACCGGGCGCGGCCTCATCTGGAATTCAGACCCACCGGTACCAGCAAACAGCGGAGCCATCACTGGGGTGGCGATCGCATAGCCATGCGTTTTGGTGATGGTCTGCAGCGGTTCTGCCAGCCCCTGCCCGCGGAAGCAGTCGTATTTTCCTTTCGTCGTGGTGTGATTGCACTTCACGATGAACGGCGATGCGCTATCAATCACGAAGCGCTGGATGCCGCGGGCGATGCGCTTGAGCGTGTTCTCCGCCAGCGGCTTTTTGCGGTCGAAGATGGACTGTGCCGGGATAGACCAGTCGATACACTCGGCAGCTGTGCGCCATGGCGCCAGCTTTCCACCCTGTACTGCTGTCGTTTTCGGGTCGCCGTGGGTCGGTTGCGGCCAGGTCACCGGCACACCGTCGCAGCGCATCACCATGAAGAACCGCTTCCGGATGGTCGGCGCGCCAAAGTCGCACGCGCGCAGCTCGCGGTAATCGACGGCATAGCCCAGCCCGGCAACCAGTTGCTGCGCCTGCTCACCGTCGGCGGCAATGCTCAGGAACTCGCAGCACTCTACCAGCGCCGGATGCCCGGCGGGGATGCCGCCGGACAGCATGCCGCAGAACGCCTCAAAGGTTTCTCCAGCGCGTTCCGGGTTCGGGCGCTGCCCGCCGTCTGCCGATACGATAAGCGGGCCCCACGTTTTGAACTCTTCCACGTTCTCCAGCATCATCACGCGCGGGCGCACCGCCAGCGCCCAACGAATGACGATCCACGCCAGACCACGAATCTCTTTCTCCACCGGCTTCGAGCCTTTGGCCTTCGAGAAGTGACGGCAGTCCGGGGAGAACCACGCCAGCCCCACTGGGCGGCCAGCGGTCGCCAGCAGGGGGTTTACATCGAAAACGGATTCGCAGTAGTGCAGCGTGTCCGGGTGGTTTGTGGTGTGCATCGCCACGGCGTTCTCGTCGTGGTTGATGGCAATGTCCACGCTGCGGCCGATCGCCAGCTCAATACCCGTACTCGCCCCGCCGCCACCGGCAAAGTTATCAACGATGATTTCTCTCACGCGTATTCCTCCATGGCGGCAGCCAGCGACCGGGCCGCGGTAACGATGGCCGGTACCGGCATTTTCTCCAGCCACATGCGGTTGATGTGATGCTTTAGGCGGCGCTGGTGATGCGCCGGGAGATCCCCGGCGTTTTCAACTTGGCCGTATACAATGCCCACCTCGGCAGGCCATATGGTTTCTGTCACATCCACCAGCAGCAGGCTTTCAAGTTCGACGATCCGCTTTGTTGCGTATTGCAGCATATGCTCCATCAGTTCACCTCAACGCATTTGATGTTGTTGATACGCGGTGACGTTTCATTCCAGGAGCGCTCCCGGTCTGCAACGGCCAGTGCTTTTATGGCCGCCTGGCACTGAGCCATGTTCTCCATCGGCTCGACCTGCATGTTCATGCTCTGGCTTGATAAAACCATAATCAGGAAGACGTAGCTCATTGGGCTGCCTCCCACGGATACTGATAATCGCCATTTGCAAATACCATGTTGATGCGATGTGGAACCTGCATCGCAATATCGGGATGCATATCCCTGAATCGAACGCAGTGGAGCTTGTGCAACCACTCGTGAGCGTCAGCCGCCCTTCCCCACAGCGTCATGCCGGCAAGTTGGATGATTTCGTTTATCGGGCAAATATCTACCCGACAGTAATGCCCCGTCATGTGCTCCCGCATTTCCTTGGCTGCCTTCATGAAAAGTGTGGCCTGCATGGGGTTGGATAGGTCGATGTATGGGAACACGACCATGTCGAATGCGTTTCGCTTTTTTTCATGCATTCGAACTAACGTAGGGAACTGATTGGAAACGCCAATTCCGAAAAACGACTTTACTGCCTGAATAGCGCTCATGCTGATGCTCTCCCCCAAACCATTAAAACTCGCTTCATTGCGGCGCTGTTCCGGCATACGTCTGCAATGCTGGACCGCTGGCGCGCCACCGCCATTGGCTTGATGCGCGCTTCCCCGCCTGGCTGCATGACGTAGACCGGGTGGCGGCGCTGGCCGATGTTCTTCACAGCACCAGCAGCAACGAGATGCTCCAGCAGGCGACAGGCCTTTTTGCTGTCGCACCCCAGCAGCCGGCGAACCTGACGCGGGGTGATCTCACCGCCGTGCTGGATAGCGCGGATGATTGTCCAGAGGTTGTTACTGGCCATCGGCTATGCCCTCCCCGCCTGGCGCAGGCACTCTTTGCGGCGTTTGGCGATACGGGCAACCTCCACAGAACTGCAGGCAATGCCGAACATGTCCGAATACACCGCTGCAGCGCGGCGCCACAGCCCCTTTTCTTCCAGCGCCTTCGCCTTCTGCTCGGCAGCCTGCATCTTGATCGGGTCGCTTTTCTCCTCCATGCACGGAAGGATCACATCCGGAATGTCGGCATGCGGTACCGCCGCATAGGTGTACTGAACGCTGTTGCGGGAGCGGGTTATCACTCCGTCGTCACTCAGTTCGCGCAGCAGCTTGCCCGCTGTTGCACCTGACATATCCAGTGCTTCAGAAACGTCGCCAACGGCGCAGTTCGGTTGGTAGCGCACAAAAACTGCCACCTGCTCTTTCTGGGTTAATGGTTTGGTCATTGGTCATCACTCGATTTAGTTGGTTAAACCTGCCGCTTTGCGGCGCTTGTACTCTTCCATCAGCAGCTGTGCCGGAGTTGGCCCTGCCGGGTGCTGCGGTGCTGCAAGCTGGCGGCGAATCGGCGGTACCGAAAGGCCGTTACTGACGTGCTTGCTCCACTTGGTTAACAACTTCTCTGCCAGTTTCTTCAGTTCCCCCTCTGTCATCTGGCGCTCCACGCCCGTTCTGCGCATCTCAATGCAGATGTGGTACAGCACCGGCTGCGGCCACGGATATTTATCGCTACCTGAGTACCGGTAGGACTCGTTACGCCAGCGGCGGTACTCACTCATGACACTGTCGGACGTCAGGCCGAAGTGGTTGGCACCGCTCTCTGAAACCAGCGATACAAACTCAGCGAGATCTGGCGGCCATGTGTTGCCAGCGGCACAACGCTCCATGCACTGCTGGCAGACCAGCTTGATTTGCTGCTCATTCATCGAACCGATTTGGGCTATCCAGAGCGCCGAAGGCTCCGCCCCATTCTTCTGCGTCCACCGGTTCGAGAATATTTCCCCCATGACCTGCCACAGGCGCCATGCCGTTTCCGTTGCCATCAAGTCCATTACGGCGGCGCCACTCTGCGTGGGCTGACTGAATCTGCTGAACAGCCCTGGATGCTGTAGGCTCTCCCCGAACTCCTGCATTGTCTTTACCTCCGGTTTCCGGTTGTTTTTTCGATCTCACCAGCACGATGTGCCGTGCGAATTTCTGTTCCCACTGGACCTGCGTGAACACCTTCCCTTCTGACTCCCAGTACGATGCGAACTCAGCGAGCTCCGTTGGGTGGTAAACAGGTTCTGGTAATGCGATCCCCCACATCGCGGCGCGCTGGCGAAAATCTCTGGATGGCAGCCACGCGCTGGTCATAGTGAATTTACCGATCGGCTCATCCAGCCCTTCGAGATATCTCGGCTTTTGAGGTTCGTCCTGATGAGGCTGAACCAGGTTTTTGTCTTCGCGCTCGCTAAGAGAGGGGGTTATTACTTTCCCTTCCGTATCCGTATCCGTATCCGTCAGTGAGGACTCATTGATAACTCCATGAGGGCTCACTGAGTCCTCACTGATTCCACCTTCGTTTTTTACTTCGGGCTCAGTGAGTGCAAGCGGCGACGGTATTTTTGTGGCTGATGGACGATTGATTTTCTGATGCTTGGAAAAGCCCTTAATGCACAGGTAATCACTACCACTCACTGAATACTCAATGAGCAATCCATGAGTAATCAGCTCGCAGATGAGCGGCTCGCAGTCGATACTGTCTGCCGGGAATATCTGCATCTTGATGCGCTTCGGTGATCGTTCCAGGCAGCCCAGGTCATTAGCGAAATTAAACAACCCGATAAACAGCAAGCGGGCTGGAATTGAACACTCCACCACCTTCTCATCTGTCCAGAATTCAGGTTTCACTGTTCTGATACGGGCCATCTATATCCTCGTATTAACCAGCAAAGCTGGTAGTCATTGGTCAAAACTCGATTACAAGAACTGTGGCGCTACGGCACTAATACTTGCCAGTAGTGGTCCCGCCGTATCGGATGGCAAAAGGCTGAACAAAGCTATTGCTGCTTCACGGATCTCCTTTTCCAGTTTCTGCAAAGGAGCCCCAAGTAGCTTCGCCTGTAGGGCCTCGCTGCATTCTTTCATTGCGCTTGCCTCTAATTCGGCTTCGGTTTTACCCTGGCGAAGGCCATGCTTTCTGGCGATTTCAATCGGCATGGCGATGCTGATTGCGTTAGCGAGCTTCATGACGTAACCCGTGTACTTAGTAGAGTTGGTTTCGTTTTTCAGGTAACGATAAAGGTTCTGTTTATTCACAGTGATGCCTCGCCCGCCCTCTTTTGCCCACTGTTCGGCCACCTGCTGGGTAACAACGTCCTGAGCCTGACCGGGAATAGTAAGTTCCCATTCCCGCACTGCTGTCAGGATCACCTGGCGCCGTAAATTGTCTCTGCGGCGAGGTTCATACTGATTTTTAGTTTTCAGCGGAGCGATAGCCTTTTGGTTATCATGCTCATATGTAATGGCTTGCATTTGAACTCCTTAACCATCTGTTAGTGGTGGGAAAACCTCATCTAATGAACAGCGTGCCCCCAGAGCATTTAGCGCGGCTACGATACGGCGGGAGTCTTCCAGGCTTGGCGTTCTCAGATTCGATTCATAGTTCGCCAAACGCGGTTGGTTCCAACCAATCTGTTGTGCAAGCGCCAGCTGGGAAATGTTTGCTTTTTTGCGATAGTGAGAAATTAGGTTCATCCGACTCTCCTGTAAGATGTGAACATTATTCACATATCGTGAATTGCATGTCAACATAATCGTGAATCGATAAAGATTCACTATGCGTGATAAAATCGACTCATGAAGACAATTGCAGAACAGATCGGCGAGCGTATTAGAACGCTGCGCATTCAAAAGGGATTGAGCCAGGCCCAAGCTGCAAAGTTATGCGGGTGGTCAGCTGCGTCTCGTCTCGCCAATTACGAATCCGGGTTGAGGAACGTTGGTGCTGACGATGCAATGGTTTTAGCCAGAATATTAGGCACCTCACCAGGCGAACTGCTTTTCGGTGAGCGTGGTGATGAAGATAAATGGCTTACAGAAAAACAAAGAGTAATGCTCAATTTGTTCAAACAATTACCTGAAACTGAGCAAGACAGAATGATTGATATCTTCCAGGTCAGGCTTAAAGAAATTGATGAATACGTTGAGAAGTACCTTCGCGGAAGATTCAAGCCAATGGATGACCAGTCTGATACAAATAGCTAATTAACTCATACCATCCATAACCAGCCACCCGGCTGGTTTTTTTTCGTCCTTAAATCAAAATCCTCACGTTTTGTGAAAAATAAAATTCACTTTTTGTATTGACGTGATATTCACGCCATGTGAAACTTCGAGCACACCAAGCAGCAAGTAAGTCATCCAGGCAGGACGCCCACGTAGTAGCTGCCGGCGGCATATGAAACACCGGATGAGATGACAAAACTATCGCGCAGCAGGCTTTACCGTTCCGTCGGCCAGACGCAAAGGGCAACAAGGAGATAACCATGATTGACTACGCACGCATCCCAGTTAAACAGCAGGCTATTCGCCTCAACATCGTTGAAGTTCTGATCCGCAAGTTCTGTTACTTCATGGCGCAGAAAGGCAATCCAGAGCTCAACGCATGACCTCGTTTTTCGCCTTAATCGTTACCGTCTGCGCCCTCACCGGGGAATGCTCAGACATCATGCTCGGCGTTTATAACACCGAGGCGGTTTGTGAAGCAGCTGCCGCAGAGCAGCACGTGAAAGGACAGTGTTACCCGTACAAACCGGCTGACGACCAACAGCCAGCGTTACATTTTTAATCGAGTTTCGACCAATGGCTGTTGCCAGCCTGATGCCAGGTGCACATGGCATCGTGATGGTAATCCCGCCATCTCAACCAGACAGGAGTCGATGACCTGTTCTGGTTAAATTGGAAAAGTTCTCTTTGCCCGTCGCCCGTGGCGGGCCTTTTTCCGGAGGATTTATGTCAGCGAACGAACTGGCATTGCGATACAGCACCGCACCGGCAGAGGAGTTAATCGGCTTCCTGCCTGTTCTTGAAGTTAAAGAAGCGCTGCGCAGTGAAGTTGAAGAAGACGTTATGGATGAAGTCTGGCAGGAGCACCAGTTTGAAATGAAGGCTGTTGAGGAGCAGACCGAGGAAGCGAACCGCCTGGCTCAGAAGTTTGAACTGGTAGCGGAGACGTTCGGGACGGCGATTAAGCTGGCACTGACCCTTCCATACGGCGAAGCGATTCAGGTTCTGCAGGATGCCATTGAAGATAACCCTGGCTACGGCCGGGATCCGGTGAAGGGATAGACCATGGAATTTGGAATGAAACGAGTGATGGCGTCTGTCCAGGCTGTTGCAGTTCTGGACAGAATCTACTGCGGCACACCAGTTCCGCTGGCCACATTGAGTAAAGAAATGAAGCTCTCGGTTTCCTACCTGGAGCAAATTTTTAAGCGACTGCGCAGCGGCAAGCTGGTCACCTCGCACAGAGGACCGGGCGGCGGATATAGCCTTCGTGAAGGTGATATCTCAGTTTCAGCAGTCATCCGCGCAGTCAGCAAGATCCCGTCGAATACCACGTTCGACCCGGTGCTTGATGCACTTGATGGAGTGCTTATCTCTCAGCTGGCGAACAAGCCCAGCGCCCAATAAGCACAAAACCCGCGCAAGGCGGGTTAAGTACCCGGTCAGCCGACCAAAGCTTTCCGGAATCGAGTTTTGACCAATGACCACTACCTAAGCAGCGCTCATTAGCTGTTGGGTATCTTACACCCAAAAGAGGCTCCACCATGGAATTTTTTTATCAGATTAAGGCAACCCAGAAATCAGGTAAGCAAGATGCAGTGATTTGGTTCACGGCGAAAAGCGAAGCGCGCGCAGCCCTGACACTCGATGTTGCACTGGAAGATGCTGGCATCGAAACTGGCCGCGGTAAGGACTACGCCAAGCCTGTCCGCACCGACATGCCAGTTATTAACGCTCTGCCAGAGGAAGGCTCCGTCTGCTTTGAGTTCTGTAAGCGCTACGCCCTGGCCGACGACCAGCGCACATGGAACGTGATCCCCGATAGCAAAACCTCTGATTCAGCGACTGCCGAAGAACAGCAACCGGCTTATGCCTTAGACCAGTTACGTGCCAAATTTGTGACCCCGCGCCACACTCTGCCAGCAGTCCCCAGCGATGCAGATAACCCTGCCGCGACGGTAACCTCCGCTGATACTGCAAATGCCTGCAGCACTTCCCTGCTTGAAAACCGCACCCCGGCTGTCCGCTTCGCCGTCCATCTGTTGGGTGACAAATACGTTTCGGAGATCAGCCAGGAACAGCAGATCGTCGCAAACGAACTGACGACCGATGAGGGAAATGCTTACTTCCAGAATCTGCTGCAGGCCAAAAATGACGTAGCTGATATTAGCGATCTCAGCCTGCATGCCGAGTGGAAACTGGTGCAGGCCGTCAAAGACGTTTTCCCGCAGGACAAAGAACACGAATCCGGGCTTCTGGCCGCCTTCATGTCGGGCTGGATCAACGCCGAGGATCGTAACCAGCTGGTTGAGGACTGGAAGAGCGGCAAGCTTCCAGCCAAGGATGAAGCCCCAAAACCTCTGTATGAACATGGCCTGAAGATCAGCGAGCATGATGATGGTGGTGCCCACTACCCCGTCTGCAAAATGCCTTTCCGCAAACAGCTGCTTGCCCAGCTGACGGTAGACGAACTGCGCCACCACATCACCCGCAGCGAGAATGCAGAGCTGCACGCACTGGAAATGGATACCGACAATGGTTATGTCCAGGACCTGCTGCTCGCTGCTGAAAATTTTGCAGAAGTTAAGGCTTTCGACACCAAAGATCTTTGGCGCTACACGAACGCCATCCGCAAAGTGTTCAGCATGGAAAAGCGCCATGAGCTGGGCCTGCTTTTGCAGTTCACAAAGGCATGGGTAACCACCCCATATATCGACCGCGGTATCCTGACGCGTGAATGGCTCGCCGGCAACCGCATTAACCTCGTGCAGCGTACTGACGCTGGGACCAATGCCGACGGCGGGTATGTAACTGACCGCAGCTCTGATGCGCACCATACCCTGGATACCCTTGATCTGGAGATCGCCTGCGCCCTGCTTCCGATGGACTTCAACCATCAGGAGATCCCGGGCGGCATTCTCCGTCGCGCGAAAGAGATAGTGTCGAATAAAGAGGAAGACTGGAAGTCATGGAGCAAGATCCTGCGTAATCAGCCCGGCATTCTGGCAGTGAACCGCGCGGCCATCTTCAACCTGGTGCGCATTGCGCCGGAGAATATCCACCTGACGCCTGCTGCGCATCTGGAGTTCGTGAACCGGACAATGACAGCTGAATTCAACGCTGCAACTGAGCTGTTGCCTCTCCCGGCCACACAACCTGAGGAAACCCAAACTGCTGAAGAACATCCACTGCCGAAATGGGCAGAGGCGGGTGAGCAGAAACTCGCTGATGAGAGTGAAGCTGAAACGCAGACCCTGCCGAAGTGGGCGAACGCCGCTACCAGCCAGCCACAGGTCGCAAACCTCGGTGACGGCATGTTCTCCATCGAAGGCCTGATGAACGAAAAACAACCAGAAAATGATGACCGTTCATCGGTTACAGAGGAGACCACCAGCGATGTGCAGATGGAAGAGACTGACCCGGCGGAAGGAGAAACTGGTGACGCGGTTCCGCCAGGCGAAAGCGTTGATGCAACTGATCCGCAAACAGATGCCGTAGCTGAGACTGTTTGCACCGGCTGTGGCGGTTGCCCTGACTGTGGCGCCGCGGTTGGCAATGCAACCTATGCGGCGATGGAAGGGGATCTGAAAGAGGAACTGGAGACGCTGGGGGCTGACACCTCAAATCCGCAAACCATGTTCACGCACCTGATGGTGGATCTCGAAACCATGGGTAAAAAGCCAGGCGCACCGATCGTTTCAGTTGGTGCAGTATTCTTCGATCCGTCAACCGGTAAGGCTGGGGCAGAGTTTTACCAGGTGATTAACCTCGAATCGTCGATGTCTTTCGGGGCCAGGCCGGACGCCAGCACCATCCTCTGGTGGCTGAAGCAATCGCCGGAAGCCCGATCTGCAATCGTGGTGGATGATACGGTCGGTCTGGTGGAAGCGCTTGAGCAGTTCCTCGATTTCATTGCTGAAAACGCGGCTAACGGGTCGAGGAGTGTTCAGCTCTGGGGGAATGGTAGTTCGTTTGATTGTTCTCTTCTGGAAGCGGCATTCGAGCTGGCCGACACACCATTCCCGATCCCGCACTGGAACTACCGGGACGTGCGTACCGTCGTCGAACTGGGCAAAGCTATTGGGCTGAACTCTCGATATGAAATCCCTTTTGAGGGTGATCAGCACAACGCTCTGGCGGACGCCCGTCACCAGGTCAAATACGTTTCGGCTATCTGGCAGCGCCTGACAGCAATCTGATTAGAATATTTCAGCCAATGGCCCGTTACTGGGCCATTATGAGGTAAAGCATATGATCCAGATGTTAACTCTCGAAGAGTGGGCCGCTGAAAAATACAGAAGCAACCCTCCAAGCGTGTCGACACTTCGACGTTATGCGAAACAGAACCAGTTTTCTCCACCAGCAATGAAGCAGGGCCGCTTATGGCGCGTTCGTGAGGATGCTGAGTTGGTAGGGGAACTGGCCGCGCCGGTAGTTAAGAAGAACGACTCCATATTGCTGCAAAGGATTTTGAACGATGGCTGCCAGACCACGTAAAAACAATGTCTCTGTCCCGAACCTTTACCCTCTCTACAGCAGGAAGGTGAACAAGGTTTACTGGCGCTATAAGCATCCAATCACCGGCAAGTTCCATGCGCTGGGCACTGACGAAGTGGAGGCCATTGCGATTGCTACTGAGGCAAACGCGCGTCTGGCAGAACAGAGAACCCGGCAGATTTTGGCGATCAGTGACAGGATCGCCACAAGCAAAGGAAAAGCGATCACGGTTTCAACATGGCTCGACCGATACTGGAAAATTCAGGAAGAGCGCCTGGCTTCAGGTGATATTAAATTAAACACATTCAAACAAAAAAATAAGCCAGCGGCTCTACTGCGTGAACGCGTTGGTATGAAATTGTTGCCATCCGTTGATGTACGCGATATCGCCCAAATTCTTGATGAATATATTGCGGCGGGTCAGGCGAGAATGGCTCAGGTTATTCGAACCGTTTTGGTCGATATATTTAAAGAGGCGCAACACGCAGGTGAGGTTCCCCCGGGTTACGATCCTGCGTCAGCCACTAAAAAGCCCAGACGTAGAATCACCCGGCAGCGACTTAGCCTTGAGGAATGGCAGCGGATTTTCGAGATTGCAGACGCCAACCACCAATATATGGGTAACGCTATGTTGCTGGCTTTGGTAACCGGCCAACGCCTGGGTGATATTTCGAGGATGAAATTTAGCGATGTCTGGGATGATCAGCTGCACATTATTCAGGAGAAAACAGGAAGCAAAATCGCGATCCCGTTATCGCTCCGCCTGAACGCCATCAACTGGAGTTTGCGGGATGTTATATCGCGCTGTCGTGATTATGCGGTTAGCCCTTACCTTGTCCATTTTTTCAGGGCAACGTCGCAAGCAGAGCGTGGTGCCCAGGTTAAAGCGAACACACTCACAATGAATTTTAGTAAGGCCCGGGATAAGGCAGGGATCGACTGGAGGGAAGGAACGCCGGCGACATTCCATGAGCAGCGATCGCTATCGGAACGTCTTTATAAGGAACAGGGAATTGACACTAAAAAGTTGCTCGGCCACAAGTCACAGCAGCAGACCGATCGCTACAACGACGACCGCGGGAAGGACTGGACGACAATCGCGATATAGGATTTTTGGGTGGGGTTTTGATAACTTGTTTTGATAAAATTTTGATAACCGTTCGAAAGCTAATAATAAAAAACGGGAACCAACAGGCTCCCGTTTGCATACAACCCGAAATACGGATTACATGTTTTCGATGATCGCGTCACCAAACTCTGAACATTTCAGCAGCTTAGCGCCTTCCATCAGACGTTCGAAGTCATAGGTCACGGTCTTGTTGTTGATCGCGCCTTCCATACCTTTAACGATCAGGTCTGCGGCTTCGAACCACTCCATATGACGCAGCATCATTTCTGCGGATAGGATGATAGAACCTGGGTTCACTTTATCCTGACCAGCATACTTCGGTGCGGTACCGTGGGTGGCTTCGAACAGCGCGCACTCGTCACCGATGTTCGCGCCTGGTGCGATACCGATACCGCCAACCTGCGCCGCCAGGGCGTCGGAGATGTAGTCACCGTTCAGGTTCATACAGGCGATAACGTCGTATTCAGCCGGACGCAGCAGGATCTGCTGCAGGAACGCATCGGCGATGACATCTTTAATGATGATCTCTTTGCCGGTGTTCGGGTTCTTGATCTTCTGCCATGGGCCGCCGTCGATCAGCTCGCCACCGAACTCTTCCGCCGCCAGCTGGTAACCCCAGTCTTTGAACGAACCTTCGGTGAACTTCATGATGTTGCCTTTGTGAACGATGGTCACAGAGTCACGGTCGTTGGTGATCGCGTACTCAATCGCTGCACGAACCAGGCGCTTGGTGCCTTCTTCGGAGCACGGCTTGATGCCGATACCGCAATGTTCAGGGAAGCGAATTTTCTTCACGCCCATCTCTTCGCGCAGGAACTGGATCACTTTCTCGGCTTCTGCGGAGTCCGCTTTCCACTCGATGCCCGCATAGATATCTTCGGAGTTCTCACGGAAGATAACCATGTCGGTCAGTTCTGGGTGTTTAACCGGGCTTGGGGTACCCTGGTAGTAACGTACCGGGCGCAGGCAGACGTACAGGTCGAGTTCCTGACGCAGAGCAACGTTCAGGGAGCGAATACCGCCACCAACTGGGGTAGTCAGCGGGCCTTTGATGGCAACGCGGTAGTCACGAATCAGGTCCAGCGTTTCAGCTGGCAGCCAGACGTCCTGGCCGTAAACATGGGTAGATTTTTCACCGGTGTAAATTTCCATCCAGGAAATTTTACGCTCGCCTTTATAGGCTTTCTCAACAGCGGCATCCACCACTTTCAGCATCGCTGGGGTTACATCAACACCGATACCGTCACCTTCGATGAACGGGATAATCGGATTGTTTGGAACGTTCAGCTTACCGTCTTGCAGGGTGATCTTTTTACCTTCCGCCGGAACAACTACTTTGCTTTCCATTAACCTCTCCTTCGAGCGCTTCTGGTTGTTACTGATCTTATGTTAATAATTTGTAATGAGCCCACCGATAGTACCTGAATGTCTGGCGCCATGAAAGGCATTCGTTATTAGGCTATAATGCGGCAATTGATAACGTCTGAAAATACCATGCAGAAAACTTCTTTTAGAAATCACCGGGTTGAACGATTCAGCACCCGACAAGCGTCCAGACCACGCAAGCAACGCGCGCCAACACGCGTCGTTTTGTTCAATAAACCTTACGATGTCCTGCCGCAGTTTACCGACGAAGCCGGACGCAGCACGTTGAAGGATTACATCCCCGTTCAGGGGGTCTATGCCGCAGGCCGACTCGATCGCGACAGCGAAGGGCTGATGGTGCTCACCAACGACGGCGAGCTGCAGGCCAGGCTCACCCAGCCGGGAAAACGCACCGGCAAAATCTACTATGTGCAGGTCGAGGGTGTGCCGGACGACGCGGCGCTAAGTGCTTTACGTAACGGCGTTACGCTGAACGACGGCCCTACCCTGCCCGCAGGCATTGAGCTGGTGAATGAGCCAGAGTGGCTCTGGCCGCGCAATCCGCCGATCCGCGAGCGCAAATCGATTCCCGTTTCGTGGATCAAAGTCACCCTTTATGAAGGCCGTAACCGCCAGGTGCGGCGCATGACGGCGCATGTCGGCCATCCGACGTTGCGCCTGATCCGCTACGCCATGGGCAATTACACGCTGGATAACCTCGCCAACGGTGAGTGGCGGGATGTTACCGAACAAGGAGAGCCTCATGTTTAAACCGCATGTCACAGTGGCCACAATTGTCCACGCCCAGGGCAAATTTTTGGTGGTGGAAGAGACCATCAACGGCAAAGCGCTCTGGAATCAGCCTGCGGGCCACCTTGAAGCCGACGAGACGCTGGTCCAGGCGGCGCAGCGTGAGTTGTGGGAAGAGACCGGCATTCATGCCAGGCCGCAACATTTCATCCGCCTCCATCAATGGATCGCGCCGGACAAAACGCCGTTTATCCGTTTTTTGTTCGCCATTGAGCTTAACGAAACGTGCGCCACTGAGCCGCACGACAGCGACATCGATCGTTGCCTGTGGGTGGATGCCGACACCATCCTCAACGCAACAAATCTGCGCTCCCCGCTGGTTGCGGAGAGCATTCGCAGCTATCTGACCGGCCAGCGTCTGCCGCTGGAGACCATCGGCGAATTTAACTGGCCGTTTACAGAGGGTGTCAATGCCGGGGGCGCGTGATAGAATACGCCGCCTTGAAGTTCAATGTCGTGAGTATTCCAATGTCTGAAAGCCAAAAAAAAGTGATCGTCGGCATGTCCGGCGGCGTCGATTCTTCCGTCTCTGCCTGGCTGTTGCTGCAACAGGGCTATAAGGTTGAAGGCCTGTTCATGAAGAACTGGGAAGAGGACGATGGCGAGGAATACTGCACGGCCGCCGCGGATCTGGCTGATGCCCAGGCGGTATGCGACAAGCTCGGCATTGAACTGCACACCGTCAATTTTGCCGCAGAGTACTGGGATAACGTGTTCGAGCATTTCCTGGCTGAATACAAAGCTGGCCGCACGCCAAACCCGGATATTCTGTGCAACAAAGAGATCAAATTTAAAGCCTTCCTCGAGTTCGCCGCTGAAGATCTGGGTGCTGACTACATCGCCACCGGCCACTACGTGCGCCGCGCGGATGTCGACGGCAAAAGCCAGCTGCTGCGCGGGCTCGACGGCAACAAAGATCAGAGCTACTTCCTCTATACCCTCGGCCACGAACAGATTGCCCAAAGCCTGTTCCCGGTGGGTGAGCTGGAAAAACCAGAAGTGCGTAAAATCGCAGAAGAGCTGGATCTGATTACCGCGAAGAAAAAAGACTCTACCGGCATCTGCTTTATTGGCGAGCGCAAATTCCGTGAGTTCCTGGGCCGCTATCTCCCTGCCCAGCCGGGTAAGATCGTGAGCGTAGATGGCGATACCATCGGCGAGCACCAGGGGTTGATGTATCACACCCTGGGCCAGCGTAAGGGCCTCGGTATCGGCGGTATCAAAGAGGGTAGCGAAGATCCGTGGTACGTTGTCGATAAAGATGTCGAAAACAATATTCTGATTGTGGCCCAGGGTCATGACCATCCGCGTCTGATGTCCGTCGGGCTGATTGCCCAACAGCTGCACTGGGTCGATCGCGAGCCGTTGAAAGGCACGCTGCGCTGCACGGTGAAAACCCGCTACCGTCAGACCGATATCCCCTGCACCGTGACTGCGCTTGATGACGAACGCATTGAAGTGCGTTTCGACGAGCCGGTCGCCGCCGTGACGCCGGGTCAGTCTGCTGTCTTCTACAGCGGTGAAATCTGCCTTGGCGGCGGTATCATCGAACAACGCCTGCCGCTGACCGCGGTTTAATGCGATAACACACAGAAAGGAGCAAGTGTGGCGAAGAATTATTATGACATCACCCTGGCGCTGGCGGGAATTTGCCAGTCTGCCCGTCTGGTGCAACAGCTGGCGCATCAGGGTCACTGCGATGCTGACGCGCTGCACGTTTCGCTCAACAGCGTCGTGGATCTGAACCCCAGTTCAACCCTCGTCGTGTTTGGTGGTAGCGAAGCGAATCTTCGTCTCGGTCTGGAAACCTTGCTCGGCGTGTTAAATGCTAGCAACCGTCAGGGGCTCAACGCCGAACTGACGCGTTATACCCTCAGCATGATGGTGCTGGAGCGTAAGCTGAATGCCGCCAAAGGGGCGATGGATACCCTCGGTGAGCGCATTACCGGCCTGCAGCGCCAGCTGGAACATTTCGAGCTACAGTCCGACACCTTACTCAGCGCCATGGCGGGCATCTATGTGGATGTTATCAGCCCACTGGGTCCGCGCATCCAGGTGACCGGCTCCCCTGCCGTATTGCAAAGCCCACAGGTACAGGCCAAAGTACGCGCCTCCCTGCTCGCCGGTATTCGTGCCGCGGTACTGTGGCAACAGGTCGGCGGTGGCCGCCTACAGCTAATGTTTTCTCGTAATCGCCTGACTACTCAGGCAAAACAAATTCTTGCTCATTGTTAACCTCCCGGAGTTGCGAACTATGGAATTATCCTCACTGACCGCCGTTTCCCCTGTCGATGGACGCTACGGCGATAAAGTCAGCGCGCTGCGCGGGATCTTCAGCGAATATGGTCTGCTGAAATTCCGTGTACAGGTTGAAGTACGCTGGCTGCAAAAGCTGGCCGCGCAGGCAGCAATCAAGGAAGTTCCTGCTTTTGACAGCCAGGCAAACGATTACCTCGATAAAATCGTCGCAGAGTTCAATGAAGAAGATGCTGCGCGCATTAAGACCATTGAGCGCACCACCAACCACGACGTGAAGGCGGTTGAGTATTTCCTGAAAGAGAAAGTGGCAAGCGTCCCGGCCCTGCACGCGGTATCAGAATTTATTCACTTCGCCTGCACCTCAGAAGATATCAATAACCTCTCCCACGCGCTGATGCTCTCTACCGCGCGTGAAGAAGTGGTGCTGCCATACTGGCGCAAAATCATCGACGCGGTAAAAGCCCTGGCGGTGGAGTATCGCGATATCCCGCTGCTCTCCCGTACCCACGGTCAGCCTGCAACCCCGTCCACCATCGGCAAAGAGATGGCGAACGTCGCCTACCGTATGGAGCGTCAGTATCGCCAGCTTGAGCAGGTGGAGATCCTCGGTAAAATCAACGGCGCCGTGGGTAACTATAACGCCCACATCGCAGCCTACCCGGAAGTGGACTGGCACCAGTTCAGCGAAGAGTTCGTTACCTCTCTGGGGATCCAGTGGAACCCGTACACCACCCAGATTGAGCCGCACGACTACATTGCCGAGCTGTTTGACTGCATCGCGCGCTTCAACACCATTCTGATCGACTTCGACCGCGACATCTGGGGTTACATCGCCCTGAACCACTTCAAGCAGAAGACCATCGCCGGTGAAATCGGCTCATCCACCATGCCGCACAAGGTCAACCCAATCGACTTCGAAAACTCCGAAGGTAACCTGGGTCTGGCAAACGCGCTGCTGCAGCATATGGCCAGCAAACTGCCGGTTTCCCGCTGGCAGCGCGACCTGACCGACTCCACCGTGCTGCGTAACCTGGGCGTGGGCATCGGCTACGCGCTGATTGCGTATCAGTCTACCCTGAAGGGTGTGAGCAAGCTGGAAGTGAACCGCGAGCGTCTGCTCGACGAACTGGATCACAACTGGGAAGTGCTGGCGGAGCCAATCCAGACCGTAATGCGTCGCTATGGTATCGAGAAGCCGTACGAAAAACTGAAAGAGCTGACCCGCGGCAAGCGCGTGGATGCCGAAGGCATGAAGCAGTTTATCGACGGTCTGGCCCTGCCAGAAGAGGAAAAAACCCGTCTGAAAGCGATGACCCCGGCAAACTACATCGGTCGCGCCATTGCGATGGTTGATGAGCTGAAATAACGCTTTTTACCCTCTTTCCGCCCGGAAAGAGGGTTCCTTTCCCCCGGTTTACGAAATGTTTATCCCCGCCGCAACATAATCAGCGTTAAACTACTCTGACCATTCATATTAGGGAGAAGCGATGATGCGCGTACTGGTTGTTGAGGATAATGCGTTGCTACGTCATCACCTGAAAGTTCAGCTTCAGGAGATGGGGCATCAGGTGGATGATGCTGAAGATGCCAAAGAAGCCGATTACTATCTCAATGAACATCTGCCCGATATCGCCATCGTTGACCTGGGTCTGCCTGATGAAGATGGTCTGTCGCTGATCCGCCGCTGGCGCAGCCACGATGTCTCTTTGCCGGTACTGGTTTTAACCGCCCGCGAAGGCTGGCAGGATAAGGTTGAAGTGCTCAGCGCCGGTGCCGATGACTACGTCACCAAACCTTTCCATATTGAAGAAGTTGCCGCCCGCATGCAGGCGTTGATGCGCCGCAACAGCGGTCTGGCCTCGCAGGTGATCTCCATTCCGCCGTTTCAGGTCGATCTCTCCCGTCGCGAACTGGCGATAAATGACGAGGTGATTAAGCTGACGGCTTTTGAGTACACCATTATGGAGACGCTGATCCGTAACAGCGGCAAGGTGGTGAGCAAAGATTCCCTGATGCTCCAGCTCTACCCTGACGCGGAGCTGCGCGAAAGCCACACCATCGATGTTCTGATGGGGCGTCTGCGTAAGAAAATTCAGGCGCAGTACCCGGAGGATGTCATCACCACCGTGCGCGGGCAGGGCTATCTTTTCGAATTACGCTAAATGAAAAATCTCCTGCGTCACTTTCTGCCGCTGTCGCTGCGGTTTCGATTCCTGCTGGCGACAGCAGTAGTGGTGCTGGTGCTCTCCCTGGCCTACGGCATGGTCGCGCTGGTGGGCTACAGCGTCAGTTTCGACAAAACTACCTTCCGCCTGCTGCGTGGCGAAAGCAATCTCTTCTATACCCTCGCCAGATGGGAAGACAATAAAATCAGCATCGATATGCCGGAGCATCTGGATCGCCAGAGCCCGACCATGTCGCTGATTTATGATGAAAAAGGCAAGCTGCTTTGGGCCCAGCGCGACGTGCCGTGGCTGATTAAAAGCATCCGCCCGGAGTGGTTAAGAGCCAACGGCTTTCATGAGCTGGAAGCCAATGTTGATGCCACCAGCGTGCTGGTCGGTAACGACCGGAACATGCAGCGGGAGCTGGCCGAGATCCGCGAGGATGACGACGACAGCGAGCTGACCCACTCGGTGGCGGTCAATATTTACCCCGCGACACTCCAGATGCCCCAGCTGACGATTGTGGTCATCGACACCATTCCGGTTGAGCTTAAACGTTCCTATATGGTGTGGAACTGGTTCGTCTACGTGCTCGCCGCCAACCTGCTGCTGGTGATTCCCCTGCTGTGGCTGGCCGCCTGGTGGAGCCTGCGCCCTATCGAGTCGCTGGCGAAAGAGGTGCGCGAGCTGGAAGAACATCACCGTGAAAAACTCGACCCGAACACTACCCGGGAACTCACCAGCCTGGTGCGCAATCTTAACCGGCTGCTGAAAAGCGAGCGCGAACGTTACGATAAGTACCGCACCACCCTCACCGATCTGACCCACAGCCTGAAAACCCCGCTGGCGGTCATGCAGAGCACGATGCGATCCCTGCGCAGCGCGAAGCTGAGCGCCGAAGAAGCAGAACCCGTGATGCTGGAGCAGATCAGCCGTATCTCCCAGCAGATTGGTTACTATCTGCACCGGGCCAGCATGCGCACCGGCAGCACCCTGCTGAGCCGGGAGCTGCACCCCGTCGCCCCGCTGCTCGACAGTCTGACTTCTGCGCTGAACAAAGTTTACCAGCGCAAGGGGGTGAACATTACCCTCGATATCTCCCCGGAAATCAGCTTCGTCGGCGAAAAAAATGACTTTATGGAAGTGATGGGCAACTTGCTGGATAACGCCTGTAAATATTGCCTGGAGTTTGTTGAAGTCTCCGCCCGTCAGGGAGAGGACCAGCTGCATGTTATCGTTGAGGATGATGGCCCCGGGATCCCTCAGGGCAAACGTGACCAGGTCTTCGATCGCGGCCAGCGCGCCGACACATTGCGCCCGGGCCAGGGGGTCGGTCTTTCGGTCGCCCGGGACATTGTGGAGCAGTATGGCGGCAGAATCGAAACCAGCGACAGCCTGCTGGGCGGTGCCCGAATGGAGGTAATTTTTGGTCGCCAGCATCTGACAAGCGACGATAGTTAAACCCCCGGGTGAAAAAAGCGTGATTCTCACACGCAGGCTGCCGAGCTTCCGTTATAATCCGAGTCATTAAAAGCCTGCGGAATATAAATATGGATTATCAATTAGCTCTTAACTGGCCCGACTTTATCGAACGTTACTGGCAAAAACGTCCGGTTGTCCTGAAACGCGGCATCGCCAACTTCGTCGATCCGATCTCTCCCGATGAGCTGGCTGGCCTGGCCATGGAGAGCGAAGTCGACAGTCGTCTCGTCAGCCATCAGGACGGTAAATGGCAGGTGAGCCACGGCCCGTTTGAAAGCTACGACCACCTGGGCGAGAGCAACTGGTCGTTACTGGTGCAGGCGGTTAACCACTGGCACCAGCCCGCCGCAGCCCTGATGCTGCCATTCCGCGCCCTGCCCGACTGGCGGATGGACGATCTGATGATCTCCTTCTCTGTGCCCGGGGGCGGCGTTGGCCCGCATCTGGACCAGTACGATGTGTTCATTATCCAGGGTACCGGCCGCCGCCGCTGGCGCGTGGGTGAAAAGGTGCCGATGAAACAGCACTGTCCGCATCCCGACCTGCTGCAGGTCGATCCGTTTGTCGGCATCATCGACGAAGAGCTGGAGCCGGGCGATATTCTCTATATTCCACCGGGTTTCCCGCATGAGGGTTACTCCCTTGAGAACTCGATGAACTATTCGGTTGGTTTCCGTGCCCCAAGCGGTCGCGAGATGATCAACGGGTTTGCCGACTATGTTCTGCAGCGTGAACTGGGCAGCCACCGCTTCAGCGATCCGGCGGTCCCTTCCCGCGAACATCCGGCCGATATTCTGCCGCAGGAGCTGGATCAGCTGCGCGGAATGATGCTGGAGATGATCAACCAGCCGGAACATTTCAACCAGTGGTTCGGGGAGTTTATCAGCCAGTCCCGTCACGAGCTGGACGTCTCCCTGCCGGAACCGCCGTATCAGCCGGATGAAATCTATGATGCACTTCAGCAGGGCGACAAGCTGGCGCGTCTGGGTGGATTGCGGGTGTTACGCATTGGCGAAGCGGTGTACGTCAATGGCGAGCAGCTGGATTCCCCGCACCGTCCGGCGCTGGAGGCCCTTGCCAGCCATATGGTGCTGACTGCCGATCATTTCGGCGATGCGCTGGACGATCCGTCGTTCCTCGCGATGATGGCCGCGCTGGTGAACAGCGGGTACTGGTTCTTCGAGGACTGAGTCGTTTGTGGGTTGCCGGGCGGCACTGCTTTGCCCGGCCTACAACGTCGTCTGTGACAACGCCCGGTGGCGCTTCGCTTACCGGGCCTACAAAATCGCACCCGTAGGCCGGGTAAGGCGTAGCCGCCACCCGGCTTTTTTATCGCCGCTCTCCGGTGTCAAAATCCTCTATCTCCCCAGCCCAATCCTCCGGATATACTCCATCCCGCACATCGCGATGAAAGGTGGAATATGGCCACGCTTTCACGCGCGTCACATAGCCATGTTTCAGCGGGTTGATATGGATGTAATCTGTATGTCGCCGCAGGTCGTTGTCATCCCGGATGGTATGTTCCCAGAAGCGTGGCTGCCAGATGCCTGACATCCCCAGCACGCGAGTGAAGGTCTTTTTGATTTCTCTCCAGCGGCCGGAGTAATCCGTGTCATTTTCGGGTAACGTCCAGATACAGTGCATATGTTCCGGCAGGATCACCCAGGCATTAATCAGAAAGGGTTTGCGGCGTTTAACACCTTGCGTTGCCGCACGAAGCGTATCGATATGACGCGTCAGCAGATCGCTGCGCCGGTTTTGCAGGTTAACGGTGAAAAACCAGGTTCCGCCTGGCACATAATGTCGACGGTAGTTTGACATATGAGGTTCCCTCCTCATGTGTGGAAATGCCGGGCGGCACGTTGTTTGCCCGGCCTACGCGTATACCGTAGGCCGGGTAAGGCGTAGCCGCCACCCGGCGTCAAACGGCGACTATTGTTTTGCGGTGAGCTCCGCAATCCGCACAATCACCTGCACCGCTTTTTCCATCCCCTCGAGGGTCACGAACTCATGCTTGCCGTGATAGTTATAGCCTCCGGTGAACAGATTGGGGCACGGCAGCCCCATAAAGGAGAGCTGCGCGCCATCTGTGCCGCCGCGGATCGGCTTGAGCTGCGGCTCGACGTCGCAGTCGCGCATCGCCTGCTGTGCCACCTCAAGGATGTAAGGATGCTCGATCACCTTTTCATGCATATTGTAATAGCTGTCTTCGATGACCAGCTCAATGTAGCAGTCCGGGTGGAGTCCTTTGCCCACCTTTTTCGCGATATCCATCATCTTGCGTTTGCGCGCTTCAAACCCTTCGCGGTTGAAATCACGGATGATGTAGTGCATATCCGCGCGGTCCACCGTCCCTTTGATGCTGGTGAGGTGGTAGAAGCCCTCATAGCCTTCGGTTTGTTCCGGGCTTTCATCTGCCGGGACTTCGGCATGAATGCGCGCCGCCAGCGATAGCGCGTTCACCATCACCCCTTTCGCGGTGCCTGGGTGGACGTTGTTGCCGACGATACGGATATTCACCGACGCCGCATTGAAGTTCTCGAACTCCAGCTCCCCCACGCCACCGCCGTCAACGGTGTAGGCCCAGCGGGCATCGAACGCCTCAACGTCAAAATGCTTCGCCCCTTTGCCCACCTCTTCATCGGGGGTAAAGGCCACGCGGATATCGCCGTGCGGCACGTTGTTGTTCTTCAGCACCGCCAGCGCGGTCATGATCTCGGCAACGCCCGCTTTGTCATCAGCCCCCAGCAGCGTTTTGCCGTCGGTGGTGATCAGCGTCTGGCCGAGCAGCTGGTGTAATACCGGGAACATCACCGGCGACAGCACTTCGTCACCGACGCCAAGGGCGATATCACCGCCCCGATAATTCTCAACAATCTGCGGATTGACGTTTTTACCGCTAAAATCCGGTGAGGTATCGACATGGGAAATAAAGCCAATGGCAGGAATATCACCGCTCACATTCGCAGGTAGCGTGCCCATTACCGTCCCTTTTTCACTTAAGGTCACGTTAACGAGCCCCAACTCCTCCAGCTGGTTTTTTAACAGCTGCAACAGCTTCCACTGCCCTTCGGTGCTTGGCACCTGGCGGACACCCGGCTTAGATTGGGTATCCAGCGATACGTACTGTAAAAAACGCTCAAGTAATTTATCCATGCAGTCACCCTCACTTTTCGTGACAACATTATCAGTAAGCAGCAAAACCCAAATATTGCGTCAGGTCACTTTTATCCCGTAAACGAGAATATTTCCGTTTCTCTCGTCGTTTGCTAATAAATGTAGCTTATCAATGGGTAACAAGGATTGGCGATTGCAGCGCTTTCCCGTAGAATGTCCGCCCTCATTACGTTTCACCAAGGTGGTTAACCACAAACCCCGCTGCGATAAGCATTTGCAGCGTCGATATGGGACTGAATCAAAAATTGAATACACAACCAGCTTCACTGTCACCGTTGGTGCAACTGGCCGGAATTCGTAAAAGCTTTGACGGAAAAACCGTCATTTCCGACCTCGATTTAACGATCAACAACGGCGAATTTCTTACACTACTTGGCCCTTCAGGCTGTGGTAAAACGACAGTGCTTCGCCTTATCGCCGGGCTGGATAACGTCGATCGCGGTCACATCCATCTGGACAGTCAGGACATTACCCAGGTGCCTGCTGAACACCGCCACGTCAATACCGTCTTTCAAAGTTACGCGCTTTTCCCGCACATGACGGTTTTTGAAAACGTCGCCTTTGGCCTGCGGATGCAAAAAACGCCCGCCAGCGAAATCACCCCGCGCGTCACCGAGGCTCTGCGTATGGTCCAGCTTGAAGCCTTCGCTCAGCGTAAACCACACCAGCTTTCGGGTGGACAGCAACAGCGTGTCGCCATCGCCCGCGCTGTGGTTAACAAACCGCGCCTGCTTCTGCTGGATGAGTCCCTTTCCGCGCTGGACTACAAGCTGCGCAAGCAGATGCAGAACGAATTAAAGGCGCTGCAGCGTAAGCTCGGGATCACCTTTGTCTTTGTCACCCACGATCAGGAAGAGGCTTTGACCATGTCCGATCGCATCGTGGTGATGCGCGACGGCAAAATCGAGCAGGACGGCACCCCACGTGAAATTTACGAGGAGCCGAAAAACCTGTTTGTCGCCAGCTTTATTGGCGAAATCAACATCTTCAGTGCTACCGTTATTGAACGACTCGACGACCAGCGGGTGCTGGCTAACGTCGAGGGCCGCGCCTGCAATATCTTCGTCAATTTTGCCGTTGAGCCGGGACAGCAGCTGAACGTCCTGCTGCGTCCGGAAGATCTGCGCGTTGATGAGATCCACGACGAAACCGAAGTCGAAGGGCTAATCGGCTATATCCGCGAGCGCAACTACAAAGGCATGACGCTTGAGTCGGTCGTTGAGCTGGAAAACGGCAAGATGGTGATGGTCAGCGAATTCTTTAACGAAGACGATCCCGATTTCGACCACTCGCTCAATCAAAAAATGGTCATTAACTGGGTAGAAAGCTGGGAGGTTGTGCTGGCTGATGAAGAACACAAGTAAATTCCAGAATGTGGTGATCGCCACTATCGTCGGTTGGCTTGTGTTATTTGTCTTTTTACCCAACCTGATGATCATCGCGACCAGCTTCCTGACCCGTGACGACGCCCATTTTGTCTCGCTGGTCTTTACGCTGGAAAATTACGCGCGCCTGCTGGACCCGCTCTATTTCCAGGTCCTGCTCCATTCGCTCAATATGGCGCTGATAGCCACCGTCGCCTGCCTGGTGCTGGGGTATCCCTTTGCCTGGTTCCTTGCGAAGCTGCCGACGAAAGTGCGACCGCTGCTGCTGTTCCTGCTGATTGTGCCCTTCTGGACCAACTCGCTGATCCGCATCTACGGCCTGAAGATCTTTCTCAGCACCAAAGGCTACCTGAACGAGTTTCTGCTGTGGCTGGGCATCATTGATACCCCGATCCGCATCATGTTCACTCCCGGCGCGGTGATTGTGGGGCTGGTCTACATCCTGCTGCCGTTTATGGTGATGCCGCTCTACTCCAGCATTGAGAAGCTGGACAAACCCCTGCTGGAGGCGGCAAGGGATCTGGGCGCCAGCAAAATCCAGACCTTTATCCGCATTATCATCCCCCTGACCATGCCGGGGATCATTGCCGGCTGCCTGCTGGTGATGCTGCCGGCGATGGGGCTGTTCTACGTCTCTGACCTGATGGGCGGGGCTAAAAACCTGCTGATCGGTAACGTCATCAAGAGCCAGTTCCTCAATATTCGCGACTGGCCGTTCGGTTCGGCCACCAGTATCACCCTGACCCTGGTGATGGGCCTGATGCTGCTGGTCTACTGGCGCGCGTCGCGGCTGCTTAACAGTAAAGGGGAACTTGAATGATCGGTCGACTGCTCCGCGGCGGTTTTATGACCGCGATTTATGCGTACCTCTACATTCCGATCATTATTCTGATCGTGAACTCCTTTAACAGCTCGCGCTTTGGCATTAACTGGCAGGGTTTTACCACCCAGTGGTACAGCCTGCTGGTAAATAACGACAGCCTGCTGCAGGCGGCGCAGCACTCCCTGACGATGGCGATCTTCTCGGCCACCCTCGCCACCCTGATTGGCTCCCTGACGGCAGTGGCGCTCTATCGCTACCGTTTTCGCGGTAAGCCTTTCGTCAGCGGCATGCTGTTTGTGGTGATGATGTCTCCGGACATCGTAATGGCTATCTCGCTGCTGGTGCTCTTTATGCTGCTGGGGGTGCAACTGGGCTTCTGGTCCCTGCTCTTCTCGCACATCACCTTCTGCCTGCCGTTTGTGGTGGTGACGGTCTACTCCCGTCTGAAAGGCTTTGACGTGCGGATGCTGGAGGCAGCGAAAGATCTGGGTGCCAGCGAGATGACCATTTTGCGCAAAATTATCCTGCCGCTGGCGATGCCCGCCGTGGCCGCGGGATGGCTGCTCAGCTTTACCCTGTCGATGGATGACGTGGTGGTTTCGTCATTCGTCACCGGGCCGAGCTATGAAATTCTGCCGTTGAAGATCTATTCGATGGTGAAAGTCGGCGTCTCACCGGAGGTGAACGCGCTGGCGACCATACTGTTGATGTTATCGCTGGTTCTGGTGATCGCCAGCCAGCTTATTGCTCGTGATAAAACAAAATCTCAGGGGACGTATTAATGAAAAAATGGTCACGCCACCTGCTCGCGGCAGGCGCTCTCGCAATGGGTATTAGCGCTGCGCACGCGGACGACAGTAAAACGCTCTATTTCTATAACTGGACCGAGTATGTGCCGCCAGGCCTGCTGGAGCAGTTCACTAAAGAGACCGGCATCAAGGTTATCTACTCGACCTACGAGTCGAATGAAACCATGTATGCCAAGCTCAAAACCTATAAAGATGGCGCCTACGACCTGGTGGTCCCGTCGACCTATTTCGTCGACAAGATGCGCAAAGAGGGCATGATCCAGAAGATCGACAAATCGAAGCTGAGCAATTTTTCAAACCTCGATCCGGAGATGCTCAACAAGCCGTTTGACCCGAATAACGATTACTCCATTCCGTACATCTGGGGCGCAACGGCAATCGGGATCAACAGTGAAGCGATGGATCCTAAATCGGTGACGAGCTGGGCCGACCTGTGGAAACCGGACTATAAAGGCGAATTGCTGCTGACCGACGACGCCCGCGAAGTGTTCCAGATTGCGCTGCGTAAGCTGGGTTACTCTGGCAACACCACCGATCCGAAAGAGATTGAAGCGGCTTACCACGAGCTGCAAAAACTGATGCCTAACGTGGCCGCCTTCAACTCCGATAACCCGGCGAACCCGTATATGGAAGGGGAAGTCAACGTGGGGATGTTGTGGAACGGGTCGGCCTACGTCGCGCGTCAGGCCGGTACGCCGCTGGAAGTGGTGTGGCCTGCAGAGGGCGGGATCTTCTGGATGGATAGCCTGGCTATCCCGGCCAATGCCAAAAACGTGGACGGTGCCCTGAAGCTAATTAACTTCCTGCTGCGCCCGGATGTGGCAAAACAGGTGGCAGAGACCATCGGCTACCCGACGCCAAACCTCGCCGCCCGCAAGCTGCTGAGCCCGACCGTTGCAAATGACAAGTCGCTCTACCCGGATGCGCAGACCATCAGTAAAGGCGAGTGGCAGAACGATGTGGGCGACGCCAGCCGCCTGTATGAAGAGTATTACCAGAAGTTGAAGGCGGGTCGTTAATGCAATACTATGCCGGGTTTCGACCCGGCATAACTCAATGGTACAAGGATAAGTACATATGAAGCTGAACAATAACGTTCTTTATTCTCTTTTTTCTGCATCGACATTATTTTTACTACCGTTAACAAGACATGGGCATTGAGTTTCCTGATTTAAAGGATTACAGGGAACATCATAAAAGGACTTATTATGTCAAAAAAAAGGCAGAGAAAAGCGCCGCCCCTATTCGGTGTAGTCGCCGTCAATGATATTTATTGCGATATTATAAGAAACGTCCCCAGAAGCGAATGGCTTGGCGTAACGATGCCGCTTCTGACATTAATCCCATTTCTGTTATCTATTTGTTTTATTGGCCCAATTATTGGGTATTCTCCCATATTTATTCTGGTTGAGATTATACTCATCCTGATGTTCTATAGCAGCATCCACGCATTGCGTGTCGTCATGACCCACCCTAAAACGTTACTCGTCAGGCTGAATCGCAAACGCCAACGCGTGTATGTTCAAACGTATCGTCCCACGCGTAATATCTTTGCGAAATGGCCTGTCGAAACGCTGATTTATGACTGGAAGGACATTGAAGCCCATTTTAGTAACGGTTCCGGAACCGCGGGTTCCCGGACATGGTATAAGTGGCAAGCCCCCTCAACCGACGGAAGAAAAAACTGGGTGATCATCAGCGATGATAACGCGCCTTTATTTTATCAAGTCTCTCGCTTCTCTACCGATATTGCAGATACTCTTTTGAGTTATGCTGAATCCTGGGCATGGTGCAGAAACTATATGAATGGCCTGATGACGCCCGTTAATTTAATATCGATAGAAAATAACTACTCTTTTAAATATTGCGTGACGAGATTGAGTAGCCGGACATTGTCGCGTGTCAATGAACAGGATAAATGGACAACCATTTTCCCCGTCAGGAATCCTTTTTTCTGGCTCATCTCTTTTATTATGGTGCCAACTATTTTACTGGACGCTCTGGCAATGAGGCGAATTATGCGCAGGCTGCCGGAGACGCCGTGGTCTGATGAGGCGCTGGTCGAATCAACAACAGATAAACAATAGATTAATTATTTATTTTACTGCGTAAGGTCTTGCGTTGTTGTCAGGGCCTTGCGGATATTCTGGTGTTAATTCGCGCCGCTCAACTATTTACTCCGATATTTTTTGCAACGCGTCATCAATTTTGCCAATCACATACATCAGCGGCTTCCACAGCACCACCAGCGTAATAATCGTGCCAAACAGTTGCACATCGCCATGCGCAAGTTGCCCGGTAAACAGCAGGTATACCAGGTTAAATATACACGAGCCGGCGGAGACAATGCCGAGGAACAAAAAGAGAATGAACAGAATATTTCTGCTGTCAGAAAGGCGAGGCAGGCAATACTGGCTCCACAGCCCTATCCCTACCGCCACAATAAAAATAATGGCCGATATAATTAGCGGGTTATCCATAACCTGTTCCTGTCTTTCCTTGAAAATTTGCGCGAAAAGCGTCTGCTCTTCGCGCAGTGAACCACTTACAATCCCTTAAGAAGCTTATCCACAAACTGCGGCACCACCTCGCTGGCAAGCCCGTAGGTTTTCTCTTCAAACTCGCTGCCCACCTGGCTCGGCTCAAGGTTCAGCTCCACCGTGTGCGCGCCGTGCAGCTTCGCTTCGTGAACAAATCCCGCCGCCGGATAGACATGCCCGGAGGTGCCAATGGCGATAAACAGATCCGCCATCGCCAGCGCGCTGTAGATCTCGTCCATTCCCAGCGGCATTTCGCCGAACCACACCACGTGCGGGCGCAGCGGCGACGGGAACTGACAGCAGTGGCATTTGTCATCGGAGGTCACATCGCCGGTCCAGTTAAAGACCTGGCCGCTGCTGGAGCAACGCACCTTCAGCAATTCACCGTGCATATGAAGCACGTTGCGGTTGCCCGCGCGCTCATGCAGGTTATCGATGTTCTGCGTCACCAGCAGGAAACGATCCCCCAACGCCTCTTCGAGTTTAGCCAGCGCCAGATGCGCCGCGTTAGGGGCGATCTCCGGCGACTGTAACTGACGGCGGCGGGCATTGTAGAATTCCTGCACCAGCTGCGGATTACGGGCAAAACCTTCCGGCGTCGCCACATCTTCAACCCGATGTTCTTCCCACAACCCGTCGGTCGCGCGAAACGTTCGAATGCCCGACTCTGCGGAGATCCCCGCCCCGGTCAGGACCAGTACTCTTGGTTTTTCCATCAATTCCGGCATTGCCACATCCTGGAAGAAAATTCGCTGGCGTAAGCGCTCACGCAAGCGACGTTTGTTTTTGCGAAAACGGCTGAGTCGAAGTGACCGTCGCGACAGCATAAAAACCTCGTATGGCTAACGGGTGAGATGGAGGAATGCGGCGCCGCGCATTCCTCCGGCATCGCCATGTCGTGCGCGCTCAATGCGCGGGACGCGGGCAACCGGCAACAAATGACGCGGCAAGCGACCGGACAACCGTTCGGCGATGGCCGTAAAGTTCGATAATCCTCCGCCGATCACCAGCAGGTCAGGATCGACAATGGTCAGGATATTCCCCAGACAGACCGCCAGCAGATCGAGATAGCGCTCAACGTGCTCTACAGCCTGTTCATCCCCCTGCTCCCAGAGGGCAATGATTTCCGGAGCCTGACGTTTTTGATGATAGAAGTGTTCATAAAGCCATGCAAATCCACGGCCGGAGAGGTAATTCTCAATGCAGCCGTGCTGGCCGCAACCGCAGCGGATGAGCGGGAAATCACGCCCCACGACTTCCAGCGCATCCACCGGCAGGCGAATATGACCAAATTCGCCGGTGATATAGCTGCGTCCGGTCACCGATTTGCCGTTCACCACAATCCCGCCGCCGACGCCGGTGCCGAGGATCAGCCCCATCACCAGTGAGTATTGCTGGAACTCATCGTCCCAGGCTTCGGAGAGGGCAAAGCAGTTGGCGTCGTTGTCGAGGCGCACGTCGCGCTCAAGGAGGCGGGTCAGATCGGCGCGCAGCGGCTTACCGCTGGCAGCAGGGACGTTGGCAGCGTACAGCGTACCGTCGTCGGTTTCCGGCATTCCCGGAATGCCAATGCCCACCGAGCCCTTCACGCCGAAGCGTTCATCGGCCTGGGCCACCAGCGCGGCAATGGCGGTTAAAAATTCATCGTAGCTTTCGTGGGGAGTGGGAACCCGGGTTTCCCACTGCACTTTCAGGTTGGTATCAAATACGCCCAGCGCAATTTTGGTGCCGCCAATATCAAATCCATAATACATAGTGCATTCCTCTTTTGACCCGGCGGCAACGCTCACCGGATCATGACGTAATTACTGGCCACTTAATACCCTCGCCGGATCAATTCGGCTTGCGCGACGCGCCGGATACCAGCTTGCCAGCAGACTCAGTAAAAGTGCTGTAACCAGCACATAAAAAACGTCCAGCCAGTGCAATTCAGATGGCAGGAAGTCAATAAAATAGATATCGCCCGACAGGAACTGATGCCCAATCAGGGCCTCAAGACCGTTGATGATCGGCGTCAGCTGCAATGAAACCACCACGCCGATGACCACACCGCACAGGCTGCCCAGCAGCCCCGCCAGCAAACCATACCAGACGAAGATGGCACGAATAAGACCATCTTTTGCGCCGAGGGTACGCAGCACCGCGATGTCGCCGCTCTTGTCTTTCACCGCCATCACCAGGGTAGAAACGATGTTAAAACAGGCCACGCCGATCACCAGCACCATCGCCAGATACATGATGGCGCGGATCATCTGGATATCACGATACATATACCCGTAAGTGCCGATCCAGCTCTTGATGTAAACATAGCTGTCGGTCACTTCCCCGGCGTCGCGCACCAGTTTGTTGGCGTTAAAGACGTCGTTGACCTTGATGGCGATCCCGGTGACGCTGCTGCCCATATCGAGATACTGGCGCGCATCTTCCAGCGGCACCATGGCAAAGCTGTGATCGAGCTGGCCGCTTAGCTGCAAAATACCGGTTACATGCAGACGTACACGCTTCGGCTGCTGCAGTTTATGATCGGCGCTGGCGTTCGGGATCATGATCGAGACCCAGTCGCCCTGCTTCACTTTCAGCGCGTCGGCCACGCCCTTACCGAGGATGATCTGCTGTTCGCCAGCCTTAAAGTTGGCCCAGGCCTCTTTCTGGATAAACTGCGGCAGCGCGCTGAGCTTCTCTTCCTGGCGCGGGTTCACCCCTTTCACCTGGATAGCGCGCAGGTTTGCGCCGCTCTCCACCAGCCCGGTGAAATTAATATACGGCGCAGCGGCAGCAATGCCCGGCACCTTTTCCACTTTATTCAGGGCGTCGTTCCAGTTATTCCACGGCTGGTTAACCGGCTCAATTTCGCCGTGCGGCACCACCGCCAGAATGCGGTTGTTTAGCTCGCGCTCGAAGCCGTTCATGGCGCTGAGGCCAACGATCAGTACCGCCACGCCCAGCGCGATACCGACGGTGGAGATGACCGAGATGAGCGACACCATGCCGCTGCGGCGGCGACCCCGGCTAAAACGCAGACCGATGAGTAACGATAACGGTGAAGCCATCAATCTGCCCCCATCAGGGTCAGTTCGGTATTCAGGCGACCGTCACGCATCTCCAGCTGGCGGGACATGCGTTTTGCCAGCTGCAGATCGTGGGTCACCACCAGGAAGGCGGTGCCCTGAGAAGCGTTGAGTTCGCCGAGGAGCTGGAAGATGCTGTCGGCGTTGCGGGCATCCAGGTTACCGGTCGGTTCATCCGCCAGCACCAGGCGCGGATTATTTACCAGGGCACGGGCAATCGCCACACGCTGGCGCTCGCCGCCGGAGAGCTCGGAAGGCCGATGATTGCCGCGGTGGCCCAGCCCGACCGCTTTCAGCATATCGCTGGCGCGGGCGTTGATTTCAGCCGGTTTCTTTTTGCCGATCAGCAGCGGCATCGCCACGTTTTCCAGCGCCGTAAAGTCCGGCAGCAGGTGGTGGAACTGATAGATAAAGCCCAGCTCGCGGTTACGCAGATCGGCTTTGGCGCTCGATGACATGGTACTCAGCGGCGTGCCGGAGAAGACCACATCGCCGGAGGTCGGCGTATCCAGCCCGCCAAGCAGGTGCAGCAGGGTACTTTTCCCGGAGCCGGAGGTGCCGACAATCGCCATCATCTCCCCTTCCCCGACGCTGAAGCTGACATTGTGCAGGACGTCCGTCTGCACCGTGCCTTCCTGATAGCGTTTGCACAGGTTGTCGCATTGCAACAGGATCTTATTCATAACGTAAAGCCTCAGCGGGTTGGGTGGCAGCAGCGCGCCATGAAGGATAAAGCGTAGAGAGTAAGGCAACGGCCATCGCAGCCAGCGCAATGCCCACTACCTGCAGCGGCTCAATGGCCACCGGCAGTGCCGCGCCGTCAAGCAACGCGCCGATAATCGGCATTAAATTATTGAGCTGGCTGGCCAGCAGCGTACCGAGCACGGCGCCGAGCAGCGCGCCGACAATCCCGGCGCTGGCGCCCTGCACCATAAAGACCGCCATGATCTGCCGCGGCGTCAGCCCCTGGGTTTGCAGGATCGCCACTTCGCCCTGCTTCTCTATCACCATCAGGCCCAGCGAGGTAATGATGTTAAAGGCGGCAACCGCCACAATCAGGCTCAGGAGCAGGCCCATCATGTTTTTTTCCATGCGCACGGCCTGGAACAGCTCGCCTTTGCGTTCGCGCCAGTCCTGCCATTTGGTGCCTTCCGGCAGGGTTTGCTGGCTTAACACATCGACCTTCAGCGGCTCGTTGAGCCACAGACGCCAGCCGGTGATGTTGCCGAGCGGGTAACGCATCAGGCGCGACGCGTCCTGGATATTGACCAGCATCTGATAGCCGTCCACTTCGCTGTTAGCGGCGAAGGTGCCGATCACATTAAACAGGCGCTGGCTCGGCAGACGCCCCATCGGGGTAAACTGGCTGGCAGACGGCACCATCACCCGCAACTGATCGCCGCGGTTGACGCCGAGCTGGCCGGCAAGCTGTTCGCCGAGAATGACGTTGTACTGGCCGGGAGCCAGATCGCTCTGTTTGACGTTAACCAGAAACGGCGTCAGGGGATCCTTTTGCGCCGGGTCGATGCCGAGCATCACCCCGACCGCCACGCTGCGGGCGCTCTGTAGCACCACGTCACCGGAGGTGATCGGCGCCACGTGGCTTACGCCCTGGAGCTTGACGGCGCTTTGTGGCAGCTGCTGCGGATTCACCGACCCGCTGCTGGATGAGAGGATGGCCTGCGGCATCAGCCCCAGAATGTTATTTTGCAGCTCGCGCTCAAAGCCGTTCATGACGGAGAGAACCGTCACCAGCGCCATCACGCCAAGCGTAATGCCAATGGTTGAAAGCCAGGAGACGAAGCGACCGAAGCGGTCCGCGGCGCGCCCACGCATATAACGTAAGCCTATGAATAGTGCGACAGGTTGGTACATGAAATCCGTCTGTTTGCTGATAGCAGACCCACGAGTATATAAGCGAATCCGCTAAGGGTAAATGACTGAAACCGTAAGCTTTGCTTATCATTTGTCTGAAAAAGCACGGTAAATCAGCGCAATATCCCCCTTTCGTAAGATGCCCTGTCCCGCGCAGGTGTTTGCAGCTTTTCTGAAAAGCATCCGGATACAGACTCTTACCCATTACATCCCGCCCGCCGCGCAACACACTTACCCGCTCGATTAAGGTAATAACAGGACCCGGAACGCGATGAAACAAAAAGCTCTATGGATTAACCAGATAAAAGGACTCTGCATCTGCCTGGTGGTGATTTACCACTCGGTGATCACCTTTTATCCCCATCTTGAGGCGCTGCATGCTCCCCTTTCGGTGCTGCTCGCCAAATGTTGGGTAACGTTCAATCTCTATCTTGCCCCCTTCCGCATGCCGGTGTTCTTCTTTATTTCAGGGTATCTGGTTCGGCGCTACATTGACGAGGTCGACTGGAAAACCTGCCTGGACAAACGGCTCTGGAGCATTATCTGGGTGCTGGCGCTGTGGGGAGTATTACAGTGGCAGGCGTTGACCCATCTCAATGCGTGGCTGGCACCGGAGCGGGATCTCAATACCGCCTCGAACGCCGCCTATGCCGACTCGCTGACCGGCTTTATCACCGGGATGCTCACTGCCAGCACCAGCCTCTGGTATCTCTACGCGCTGGTGGTCTATTTTACGCTCTGCAAGCTGCTGAGCCGCTGGAAGCTGCCGCTTATCGGGCTGCTGGCGCTCGCCAGCATCGCCATCAACTTTGTGCCGCTGCCGTGGTGGGGGATGAACAGCGTGGTGCGCAATATGATCTATTACAGTCTCGGCGCCTGGTACGGCGTGCAGCTGATGGCGTGGATGCAGGCCCGTGTGTGGCGCCGTGACGCGCTGGCGGTAGCGGCGTTCGGGGCGGTCTCCGTCGTGCTGTGGTTTGTCGGGGTTCCCCTGCCGCTGTCGCTGCTGTCGATCCTGCTGATTATGGCTCTGTTCTACCGCTTGGAGCAGCGTTTCGCCGTGGGACCTGACAATGTGCTGAACGTAGTCGGCTCCAATACCATTGCGATTTACACCACCCACCGCATTCTTATTGAAGGGGTCAGCCTGTTTATGATTCATCAGCTGAATGCTGGCGCGTGGCCGGTGTGGGCAGAGCTGACACTGGTGCTCTTCTACCCGTTTGCCAGCCTGCTTATCTGCACCCTGGTGGGGCTGGGGGCGCGTAACCTCTCCCGCGCGCTGGCCGGAGATATTTTCTTTACCCCACCTGCCCGGCTGACGCTGGTTCAGGCGACACGCTAGCGTCCCTTTGAGAGGCGGCTTTGCGCTGTGTGCGGTTACGGTTTGCTAATGTAAAACGATCAAGGATAATAAAGACATTGTGTATCAGTGATATGCCCATACGAGATCCTGACAAAGCCATGCCTGAACAAAATCGTTTTTCCCTGCCCGTCAAAGCGGGCGACCAACGCCAGTTAGGTGAACTGACCGGGGCAGCCTGCGCCACGCTGGTGGCGGAAATTGCAGAGCGTCATCAGGGCCCGGTGGTACTGGTCGCGCCGGACATGCAAAACGCCCTGCGTCTGCATGATGAGATCCGCCAGTTCACCGATCAGCTGGTCACCAGCCTTGCCGACTGGGAAACGCTTCCTTACGACAGCTTTTCCCCGCACCAGGAGATTATCTCCTCGCGCCTCTCCACGCTGTATCAGCTGCCCTCCATGCAGCGCGGCGTGCTGATTGTGCCGGTCAATACCCTGATGCAGCGCGTCTGCCCGCACAGCTATCTGCACGGTCACGCGCTGGTGATGAAAAAAGGCCAGCGCCTCTCAAGGGATGGCCTGCGCGTACAGCTCGACAGCGCGGGCTATCGCCATGTCGATCAGGTCATGGAGCACGGGGAGTACGCCACCCGCGGCGCGCTGCTCGACCTCTACCCTATGGGCAGTGAACAACCTTATCGTCTGGACTTTTTCGACGACGAAATCGACAGCCTGCGCCTGTTTGATGCCGATACCCAGCGCACGCTGGAGGAAGTGGAGGCCATCAACCTGCTGCCAGCCCACGAATTCCCGACCGACAAAACCGCCATTGAGCTCTTCCGCAGCCAGTGGCGCGATAAGTTTGACGTCAAGCGCGACGCCGAGCATATCTACCAGCAGGTGAGCAAAGGCACCCTGCCGTCAGGGATCGAATACTGGCAGCCGCTGTTCTTCAGCGAGCCGCTGCCAGCCCTGTTCAGCTATTTCCCGGCCAACACGCTGGTGCTTAACACCGGCGATCTGGAGACCAGCGCCAACCGTTTCGAGAGTGAAACCCGCGCCCGCTTTGAAAATCGGGGGGTTGATCCGATGCGCCCGCTGCTGGAGCCCGAGCTGCTGTGGCTGCGCACCGATGAGCTGTTCAGCGAGCTGAAACGCTGGCCGCGCATGCAGCTCAAAACCGACAGCCTGCCGGAGAAAGCTGCCAATACCAACCTGGCCTATCAGCCGCTGCCAGACCTCGCGGTGCAGGCGCAGAACAAATCGCCGCTGGATAACCTGCGTAAGTTCCTCGAATCCTTTACCGGCCCGGTGATCTTCTCTGTGGAAAGCGAAGGGCGCCGTGAGGCACTGGGCGAGCTGCTTGGCCGCATTAAGGTCGCGCCGAAGCGGATCCTGCGCCTGGACGAGGCCAGCGGCAACGGACGCTATCTGATGATCGGCGCCGCCGAACATGGGTTTATTGATACGCTCAATAATCTGGCGCTGATCTGCGAAAGCGATCTGCTGGGTGAGCGCGTGGCGCGCCGTCGTCAGGACAACCGCCGCACCATCAACCCGGACACGCTGATCCGCAACCTGGCGGAGCTGCATCCCGGCCAGCCGATTGTCCATCTGGAGCATGGCGTAGGCCGTTATGCGGGGATGACTACCCTGGAAGCGGGCGGCATCAAGGGTGAATACCTGATGCTGCTGTACGCCAACGACGCCAAACTTTATGTGCCGGTGTCGTCCCTGCATTTGATCAGTCGCTATGCGGGCGGTGCGGAAGAAAATGCCCCGCTGCACAAGCTCGGCGGCGATGCCTGGGCGCGGGCGCGGCAAAAAGCGGCGGAAAAAGTGCGCGACGTAGCCGCGGAGCTGCTGGATATCTATGCCCAGCGCGCGGCGAAGGCGGGCTACGCCTTCAAACATGATAAAGAGCAGTATCAGCTCTTCTGCGACAGCTTCCCGTTTGAAACCACCCCGGATCAGGCCCAGGCAATTAACGCCGTGCTGAGCGACATGTGTCAGCCGCTGGCGATGGATCGTCTGGTCTGCGGCGATGTGGGCTTCGGTAAAACCGAAGTGGCGATGCGCGCCACCTTCCTGGCGGTGGAGAACAACAAGCAGGTGGCGGTGCTGGTGCCTACCACCCTGCTGGCGCAGCAGCATTACGACAACTTCCGCGACCGCTTTGCTAACTGGCCGGTGCGCATCGAGATGATGTCGCGTTTTCGCAGCGCCAAAGAGCAGGCGCAGATCCTGGAGCAGGCAAGCGAGGGCAAGATCGATATTCTGATCGGCACCCATAAACTGCTGCAGAGCGACGTGAAGTGGAAAGATCTGGGGCTGCTGATTGTCGATGAGGAGCACCGCTTCGGCGTGCGCCACAAGGAGCGCATCAAAGCGATGCGCGCCGATGTCGATATTCTGACCCTCACCGCCACGCCGATCCCGCGCACGTTAAATATGGCGATGAGCGGCATGCGCGATCTGTCGATTATCGCCACGCCGCCTGCCCGCCGTCTGGCGGTGAAGACCTTTGTCCGCGAGTACGATAACCTGGTGGTGCGCGAGGCGATCCTGCGTGAAGTGCTGCGCGGCGGCCAGGTTTATTATCTCTATAACGATGTCGAGAATATCCAGAAAGCGGCCGACCGGCTGGCGGAGCTGGTGCCGGAAGCGCGGATCGCCATCGGCCACGGCCAGATGCGCGAGCGCGAGCTGGAACGGGTGATGAACGATTTCCATCACCAGCGCTTTAACGTGCTGGTCTGCACCACCATCATCGAAACCGGTATCGATATTCCTACCGCCAATACCATCATTATTGAGCGAGCGGATCACTTTGGCCTGGCCCAGCTCCACCAGCTGCGTGGCCGTGTCGGACGTTCGCACCATCAGGCCTATGCCTGGCTGATGACCCCACACCCGAAAGCGATGACCCCCGATGCGCAGAAGCGTCTCGAAGCCATCGCCTCGCTGGAAGATCTGGGCGCCGGTTTTGCGCTGGCCACCCACGACCTGGAGATCCGCGGCGCAGGCGAACTGCTTGGGGAAGATCAGAGCGGTTCGATGGAAACCATCGGTTTCTCGCTCTATATGGAGCTGCTGGAAAACGCCGTCGATGCCCTGAAAGCGGGGCGCGAGCCGTCGCTGGAAGATCTCACCAGCCAGCAAACGGAAGTGGAACTGCGGATGCCGTCCCTGCTGCCGGATGATTTTATCCCGGACGTTAACACCCGCCTGTCGTTCTACAAACGCATCGCCAGCGCCAAAGACGAAGCCAGACTGGAAGAGATAAAAGTGGAGCTGATCGACCGCTTTGGCCTGCTGCCGGATGCAGCGCGTAACCTGCTGGATATCGCCCGTTTACGCCAGCAGGCGCAGAAGCTCGGGATCCGCAAGCTGGAGGGGAATGAAAAAGGCGGCATGATTGAGTTTGCCGAGAAGAACCACGTCGATCCGATGTGGCTGATCGGCCTGCTGCAAAAACAGCCCCAGCACTTCCGGCTCGATGGGCCGACGCGCCTGAAATTCACCCAGGATCTGGCGGAGCGCAAAACCCGCATGGACTGGGTACGTAACTTTATGCGTCAGCTTGAAGAGAATGCCGTAGCCTGACCCTGTGCCGGGCTACCATCGGGTCGCCCGGCATGATTTTCCCTGCGCAATTTACAACTCTTTGCAATCCCCCTGGACTTCCCGACACACTCATTCGCCATAATTATCAATTAACGTTCAGATAATAATAATCTTTATTGCTATGGATTCTGGTGATGATAAAAACGTCGCGTTTTACCCGTTGGATATCGGTGGTTGCGCTCCTCGCGACCGTAGCGCTTGTCCTGCCCGCCCGGGCGAATACCTGGCCCCTGCCCCCGGCGGGTAGTCGGCTGGTGGGCGAAAATCGTTTTCATGTGGTGGAAAACGATGGCGGTTCGCTGGAGGCGATTGCCAAAAAATATAACGTAGGTTTCCTGGCGCTGCTGCAGGCTAACCCGGGTGTCGATCCCTACGTCCCCCGTGCAGGCAGTGTCCTGACCATCCCGCTTCAGACCCTTCTTCCCGATGCCCCGCGGGGAGGGATTGTGATCAACCTGGCTGAACTGCGGCTCTACTATTATCCGCCGGGTAAAAACGAGGTCACGGTTTACCCCATCGGTATTGGTCAGCTGGGGGGCGATACCCTGACGCCAACCATGGTCACTACGGTGTCGGACAAACGCGCCAATCCGACCTGGACTCCAACCGCCAACATCCGCGCCCGCTATAAAGCCCAGGGTATCGATCTGCCAGCGGTGGTCCCCGCCGGACCGGATAACCCGATGGGTCATCACGCCATTCGCCTGGCGGCCTACGGTGGGGTCTATCTGCTGCACGGTACCAACGCCGATTTTGGTATCGGTATGCGCGTCAGCTCCGGCTGTATTCGCCTGCGGGACAATGACATCGAGACGTTGTTCCGCGTGGTCCAGCCCGGTACAAAAGTGAATATCATGAACACGCCGATTAAGGTCTCGGAAGAGCCTGGCGGCGTACGCCTGGTGGAGGTTCATCAGCCGCTGTCAAAAGCGCTGAATGACGATCCCCAGACCCTACCGATTGTCCTGAATGCTGCGCAGCAGGGCTTTAAAGCCAGCGCTGACGAGGTCGTTATGGAGCGCGCCATGGAAGCGCGTTCGGGTATGCCGGTAGATGTGACTCCTCACCCCACTACCCAGGCGCTGTAGCCTTAACAGATAAAAAAACGCTCTGCACAGGCAGAGCGTTTTTTTTCGCAGTGGCATTAATGAGGGTTAAGCCATGCTTATTTGTAGATCACTGCGGTACCGTGCAGGGTGTTCGGGCCGGTTACGGAAGTGATACGGAAAGATTTCGCCCCCATTTCATCCGCTTTTTGCGCTAACTGGCTTTCAAGAGAGCTCAGGTTAGTCCCGGCGTTCGCAGAGATGGTGCCCACCTTTTGTTGATCGGCAGGGGTAGACTGAACTTCAACCGCAGCGAAGCTGGCAAATGAGAGTGAGCTGAGTACTGCAGCGGCGATGATTGTTTTTACGTTTTTCATGATAAGGACCTTTTGCAAGTGAACGGGATGTCGTAAGAATTAACTTAACGATCGATAACAAAATGATAGATGTGATCTACATCACACGTCAATTTATTTTTATAACGATCATTAAAATAATTTTAAAAGCGTTTAAATTCATATTGATATGATGAATAAATTTTTATTCATGCGGCGCTGGCTGCGGAAAGGGATTATTTTTATAATGGTCGTTCAACAATCCAACAGAGGTACAACGGCTCATGACAACCGATGACACGCGTTGCGAAAAGAAAAGCCGTGGCCGACCAAAAGTGTTCGACAGGGAAGCGGCGCTGGACAAGGCCATGACGCTGTTCTGGCAGCATGGGTATGAAGCCACATCACTGGCTGACCTGGTTGCCGCGACGGGGGCGAAAGCGCCTACGCTGTATGCAGAATTTACCAATAAAGAGGGGCTGTTCCGGGCGGTGCTGGATCGCTATATCAGCCGTTTCGCCGCCCGCCATGAAGCGCAGCTATTTTGCGAGGAGAAGCCCGTTGAACGGGCGCTGGAAGACTATTTCACCGCGGTGGCGACCTGCTTTACCAGCAAAGATACCCCTGCGGGCTGTTTTATGATTAACACGTCGGCCACGCTTGCAGCCTCTTCTGAAGAGATTGCCCATACGGTTAAATCTCGCCATGCCATGCAGGAAGAGACGCTGTGCCAGTTTTTACAGCAGCGTCAGCAGCGCGGTGAGATCCCGGTGCAGTGCGATCCGAAGAAACTTGCCCAATATCTGAGCTGCATTTTGCAGGGTATGTCCATCAGTGCCCGCGAAGGGGCCAGCCTGGAAAAACTGCTGACTGTCACCCAGATAACCCTGCGGTTATGGCCTGAACTGCTGAAAGTCTGATTTTCAGGGCGGTCTGCCGCCCTGCTCCCCCTTTTCTCACCGCAGCTTCCGCTATACTTCATAGAAAGATAGTTAAAAGCTATCACCACGGCTTCACCGCTTGCTATGCTTAACCTGTGATTATTGATGTGCTAATGATTAGGTGCATTAGTTATGACAAAGGCGTTCTGGCTATTCACATTCAGAAGGAGAATATAATGATTTTGCTATTACCTTTTTTTAAGGTACTAATAGTCATTACATTGTTATACGGTCTCTGGGTTTTATGTGGTGGGTCAGTTTTATTTGCTTTTCTTTCCGTACTGATAACGGGATTTATGTTACTGCGCCAGTATAATGAATTCGACCTTTAACCCCTGTCACCCAGCAGCATCTCCAGGAAAGACCTTACCTCTGGCGCACATCGCGCCGCTGTTAAGGTCTTTTTTATGCGCAAAAAAAGCTCCCCAGCCTGAGCGAATGAGGAGCTAAATGTAGAGAACAGATTTTTTTATGCTTTGTTATTCAGTATCAGCTGGCCGTCGCCATTAAGGGGGATCTGCGTGCCGGGATCTTTATCCATACGGATCTTGCCCTGCTGATCGCCAATTTTGTAGGTCACATCGTAACCGAGCATTTTTTCTGACTTGTCGTAGACCGTCTTACAGCGCTGCTCGGTGGTGGTGTAAGTATCACGCGCCTGCAGGGCACCTTGCGCCTGATTCCCCGCGTAACCGCCACCCAAGGCGCCCACGACCGTCGCGACATCTTTACCGCGTCCGCCGCCAAACTGATGACCAATCACCCCACCGGCCACCGCACCCAGTACAGAACCGGCAATACGGTTTTCATCCTGTACAGGACGGCGATGCGTTACGGTCACATTCCGGCACTCCTGACGCGGCGTTTTCACCGTCTCTTTAATAGGCGTAGCCGAAACCACCTGCGCATACTGCGGGCCACGATCAAAAACATTAAGACTGGCAACTGCCGCCACACCTAATGCGGCGACCACGCCAATCCCTATACCTGCCACCATGGATTTATTCATGTGACGTTCTCCTTTGTATTGCTATTAGTAACAATTCTGCAACTAAAGGTGTGTGCAGGCAAATCAGAGAAAGGATTAAAAATGTGGGAACAAGCGCAAAATGAGCCGGTTTAGGAGGACTCTTAGACTTTGTGAGGGCGATTTGCAGAACGATATGCTGAAAAAGCCCCTTCGCGGGAGCGAAGGGGCAAAGGCGTTAGTGCAGCTTCAGTCGTGGACGGATCACGCGGTTGATGCTGCCTACCAGCATCATCAGCCCGGTTTTGAAATAGCCGTGCAGCGCAATCTGGTGCATACGGTACAGCGAGATGTAGACGAAGCGGGCAATACGGCCTTCTACCATCATCGAACCGCGCATCAGGTTACCCATCAGGCTACCGACGGTGGAGAAGTTCGAGAGCGACACCAGAGAACCATGATCTTTATAGACATAGTTCTTCAGCGGCTTGCCCTTCGCCTGCGCCAGGATATTGTGCAGCGCCAGGCTGGCCATCTGGTGTGCGGCCTGGGCGCGCGGTGGCACGAACCCACCTTCCGGACGGGCGCAAGAGGCGCAGTCGCCGATGGCAAAGATATCCGGGTCGCGGGTGGTTTGCAGCGTCGGCTCAACCACCAGCTGGTTAATGCGGTTGGTCTCCAGCCCGCCGATCTCTTTCATGAAATCAGGGGCTTTAATGCCTGCCGCCCAAACCATCAGATCGGCTTTAATGTGTTCGCCATCTTTGGTGTTCAGACCCTGTTCATCGGCACTGGTGACCATCGTCTGAGTCAGAACACGTACGCCCAGTTTGGTCAGCTCGTTATGCGCCGCGCCGGAGATACGCGGCGGCAGCGCAGGCAGAATACGCTCGCCCGCTTCCACCAGCGTCACGTTCAGCGCGTCGTTGGTTAAGCCTTTGTAACCATAGCTGTGCAGCTGTTTCACCGCGTTGTGCAGCTCCGCAGAGAGCTCAACGCCCGTCGCGCCACCGCCGACAATAGCGATATTCACCTTGCCGCTTGCGCCGAGGTTATTGGAATACTTCAGGAACAGGTTCAGCATCTCCTGATGGAAACGACGCGCCTGATGCGGGTTATCCAGGAAGATGCAGTGCTCTTTCACGCCCGGCGTGTTGAAGTCGTTGGAGGTGCTGCCCAGTGCCATCACCAGGGTGTCGTACGCCAGCTTACGCTCCGGTACCAGCAGTTCGCCCTTCTCGTCACGCAGCTCCGCCAGGGTAATGGTTTTGCTTTCACGGTTGATATCGACCACTGAACCCAGCTGGAACTGGAACCCATGGTTGCGCGCATGCGCCAGATAGCTCAGCGCGTCAACGCCCTCATCCAGAGAACCGGTGGCAACTTCGTGCAGCAACGGTTTCCACAGGTGGCTGTGGTTGCGATCGACAAGCGTCACTTTGGCTTTTTTGCCGCGTCCGAGCTTCTTGCCCAGCTGCGTAGCCAGCTCCAGCCCGCCTGCGCCGCCGCCCACAATCACTATCTTTTTCAATGGTGTAGTCAACGTGACCCCCTAAATTATTAACCAATTGTTAACTAAAAGTTATGAAAATAACCTTTAATTAACAACAGGTTACAGCTCTGAAACCATCCCACGACCATGAGAATAACATGTTCGGTGCATTGGTCATACCAAAATTGATGTGCATCAAGTTTTGCCGCTTAAAATTCACCCAAGCTTAGCAAAAAGAAAGCCCGGCTCACGTAGGTGGCCGGGCCTGGTTGAAAAAATGAGCCTTATCCTAAGGTCTTGAACGCTTTGATCCGCTGCAGATGAGGGGCAATGTTTTTGAACTTGTGGGTCTGCTCTTCATCCCAGACAATTTCGTAGTAGTGATGCAGCAGCTCCGCTGCCCGTGGGCTGTTGAGCGCCTCATCGTTGCGGGAGAGGATCACCAGGCAGCGATCGCGATTTTTCTCGCGGAAATTGCTCACGCACTTGGTGGCGATATCAACATACTCTTCCGGCCTGTCGATTTTGCCTTCCATGTTCTCGTTCGGGAACAGGTTAGGATTGAACACCACCTGGCGAATGTCACATAAGAACCCAATGCGCTCCGCCCAGTAACCCCCAAGGCCAACGCCACAAATCAACGGACGGTCATCAACGTTCAGTTGCAGCATTTTGTCCACTTCTTTCAGCAGATGCTGCATATCATGTTTCGGATGGCGCGTACTGTAGCTAATCAGCCGCACATCCGGATCGATAAACTGCAGTTGCAGGACCTTCTCGTGATTCCCGGGACTGTTCGAATCAAAACCGTGCAAATAGATGATCATCGTATCCTCGTCACACTACGCTTGTCAGGAGGGATCATTGCCCCGCTTTATGCGCTTCCCAGCGCTCATGAAGCGCTTCAAGTTGCGCATTGACGGCTTTCCAGCGTGCTGAATCCCGCAGTTCCTGACGGCTAAAAGAACCTTTATGATACAATTGTGTAACACGTTCAGCCTTGATCGGCGACAGGTTATCTAACACGCTCACTGCGCCTTTACGATTATTGCAGACCAGGATCATATCGCAACCTGCATCCAGCGATGCCTGACCGCGTTCAGCGTAGCTGCCCATGATCGCTGCCCCTTCCATCGACAGATCGTCAGAGAAAATCACGCCGTTAAAACCGAGTTCCTGGCGCAGGACGGTTTTTAGCCAGTGCGGCGAGCCGCTGGCCGGACGCGGATCAACGTCGGCATAGATCACGTGCGCGGGCATGATGGCATCAAGCTTATTGTCGCTGATAAGCGATTTGAAAATCGACATATCCCTGGCGCGGATCTCCGCCTGTGGCCGTGGGTCACGCGGTGTCTCTTTGTGGGAATCCGCCGTCACGGCGCCATGACCCGGGAAGTGTTTCCCCGTGGTTTTCATCCCGGCCTCGTGCATGCCGTCGATAAAGCGGGTCGCCATCTGCAGCGCCTTCTGCGGTTCGTCATGGTATGCACGCTCACCGATGGCGGCGCTGATATGGCCGACATCCAGCACCGGGGCAAAGCTGATATCAATATCCATGGCGATCATCTCGCTTGCCATCAGCCAGCCCGCCTCCTGTGCCAGCTTGCCGCCCTCTTCCAGCCCGAGCAGCGCGGCAAACGACTGGGCAGCGGGCAGACGGGTAAAGCCGTCGCGGAATCGCTGCACGCGGCCCCCCTCCTGATCCACCGCCACCACCAGCCGGTGACGGGAGGCCTCCCGGATCTGGCGAACCAGCTCGCGCAGCTGCGCCGGATCGTGATAATTACGCGTAAACAGGATCAAGCCACCTACCAGCGGGTGCGCCAGAATTTCGCGCTCCTCCGCATCCAGCTCATAACCTTCCACATCCAACATGACCGGACCCACACGAACCTCTCTTATTCTGTTGTTTCTAACTGGCGCCAGATCTCATCGGCCAGCGTCATAAATTGTTTATCTTGTGATTGCTGCCAGCGTAGCTCAAACCAGCCTGCCATCAGCATCAGTACCCAGGGACGCCAGCGCTTCACCTGACGTTGCAGCGGTGTCAGGTCAAGCTGAGCAGCATGGGCGTAAGCGGCGAGCAGCTGCTGACGCTCTGCGTCACTCTCCGTCCAGACGCTCGCCAGCTCCAGCGCCACATCTCCGTCGCCCGCGTACTCCCAGTCCAGCAGCCGGATGCCGGCGTCCGTATGCACGATATTACCGGCATGAACGTCCATGTGCAGCGGCGCCAGCCGCAGTGGGCGCGGCTCCCCCCGTTTTTGCAGGCGTTTGTGCCATCGCAGCCATAACGGCGTGCGCCGGGAGGGCGAGGCCTGGAGCCAGTACTGTTCCAGTAGCGGCATCAGGATAATACGCCAACCAAACACGGGCTGTTGATGGAGATGATACAGCATCCCAGCCAGCGCGGGTGCGGCGGGCAACCTGGTTTTGACCTCCCCCGCCAGATAGTCCACCGCTATCCAGCCCGGACTGTAAAAGTGCGGCTGAGGAGCAATGTCGGCGGGAAGATGGCGCAGGGCATGGTACTGACGGCGAAAATGGGCAGGCGTTGCCAGGGCGTCATGACGCTGGCGTAACACCAGACGACGCGCAGCATGCTCAATAATGCAGCTCGCGCCGCTCAACCCGGCATGGGACGGCGGCGCGACGATGCGAAACTGCGGAAAATAGCGCGACAGCAGCGTGTCGCGCGGCAGGTTACTGTTGCTGAACTGCACCTTTACCCGACCAGATAATCTCACCTGTCTGCACCAGCATCAGCTGCATCTGCAGCGCCGGGGAATTGACATTGCCGGTTGCGCTGGAGTAAAGCACATACTGCGCGCCCACGTTACGGGCAATGCCGATGGCTTTACTGCGTGAGCCCAGGCTATCCTGCGGGGAAAGGCCCAACTGCTGCTTGGCGACAGCGAGCTGCTGCGCGGACACCAGCGTAAATTTGCCGTTATTGGCCAGCGCATTACGCAGCGTTTCGGTCGCCTCACCAGCATTTAGACTGCCGTTAGTGCGGTTGTTGACGCTGTCCACCAGCAGCACGCTGCCTGCGTTAACGCCCTGCGCCTGCAGCATCTTACCGACCATAGGCTGCATTGCGCCGTTCCAGTCGTAGTGACGTTCACGCGGTGCAGGCTGGGCGGGCTCTTCCTGATGCTCTATCGGACCAGGCTGCGCAGGAACGCTCGGCACGGTAGGAACAACAGGAACCGGCTGGGTTGGCTGAACCGGCTGCTCGACGCCCGGTTTGACCTCTTCCACCGGTGCTGGTGGTTGCTCAGTGCGGCTAATACAGCCCGACAGGAACAGTGCAAAAGCCGTGACAAGCGCGTAACGACCGATCTGTTTAATCAAAATTCACCCCTCAGAGATATAAATAAAGTCTGACCTTATGCGCACCCAGATAATTTGCGCTGCCATATAGCTTAACCGACGATTTTGCCGGAATGGTTACGCTGCGCGGCGCCTCAAGTGGATGCATTTCCAGGCCGCGGGCGTCATACCAGAAAAAACGGTAGTGCACGGTAACTGGCGCATCTCTTTCATTGAACAGCACAGAGGAGGCGGACGGTTGAATTTCGCTGACCGAAAGCGAAGGCTGATCGGCGGTAATCCCTGCCGCCAGCACCGATGACTCCATAACCAGCGTTTGATCGTCATTGACGGGTATCGACGGTTGCGAACTGCATCCTGCCAACGCTATCACCAGCGCCGCCATCCATCCTCTTTGCATCTTAAAGACCTTTATGCGCCAGCATCGGGCCCAGCGGACGACCGCCCAGCAGATGCATATGAATGTGATAAACTTCCTGACCACCGTGGCGGTTGCAGTTCATGATCAAACGGTAACCGTCCTCGGCAATGCCTTCCTGCTCAGCGATTTTCGCTGCTACTGTCAGCATACGGCCTAATGCCAGTTCATGCTCAGTTTTCACGTCATTTACCGTCGGAATCAGAATATTGGGAATAATGAGGATGTGCGTAGGCGCCTGGGGGGAGATGTCGCGAAAAGCGGTAACCAGTTCATCCTGATAGATGATATCTGCCGGGATCTCGCGGCGGACAATTTTACTGAAAATGGTTTCTTCAGCCATGAGGTTTTCCTTATTCATTAATCTGGCGACGAGCCCGGAAACAACCCGCCCGGTGCAGGCGCAATCTTTTGTGGCAAGACTAAAGAGTATGAGCGACTTTCTCCTGTCCTTTCAACCTTATCCCACGAATTCTTTGCGTATGCGGCCCGATCTGCTCGCGGAGTAACCACCTCCCCTCTACCCACTCTGAAACATTATTTCACTTGCCGCCGCAACATCTGTTTACAGTGATAAGTCGAATGCGTATATTTCGCATTTGCATTTTCATGCGCAATTTATACCTAGAAAAATGATTTCAGTCCGTCGATACGGGACTGATGCACACCATTCACCGTAAATAAGGGTTTAATGATGTCTTTCACCATTCAATCCAGGGAAGGGCAATCCCGGTCTGTCGCAACACCTTCGTTGCTGGCAGCCTGCATTGCTATGGCATTGATGCCAGCCACCGCTTTCGCCGCCCCCACTGAAGATACCGTCATTGTTGATGGTTCTTCTCAGTCAGACGCCTCCGTCGATGACAGCCAGGACTACAGCGTAAAAAGCACGTCCGTGGGCACCAAAATGCAGATGATCCAACGTGACATCCCGCAGTCGGTCACCATCGTCAGCGAACAACGTATGGAAGACCAGCAGCTTCAGACCCTGGGCGAAGTGATGGACAGCACGATGGGGATCAGCAAAAGCACGACTGACTCCGATCGCAGCAACTATTACTCCCGTGGTTTCGAAATCGACAACTACATGGTCGATGGCATCCCAACCTATTTTGAGTCGCGCTGGAATCTGGGTGATTCCCAGTCAGATATGGCGCTGTTTGAACGCGTCGAGGTCGTGCGCGGCGCCACCGGCCTGATGACCGGAACGGGTAACCCGTCGGCGGCCATCAATATGGTGCGCAAGCATGCCACCAGCCGTGAATTTAAAGGCAACTTGTCTGCAGAGTACGGTAGCTGGAACAAGCAACGTTACGTGATGGACATGCAAAGTCCACTGACGGAAGATGGCAACCTACGGGCGCGCATTGTGGCGGGTTATCAGGACAGCGACTCCTGGCTCGACAACTACAATCAGAAACGCACCTTCTTCTCCGGTATTCTGGACGCTGACCTGGGCACCAGCACTTCACTGTCGGCAGGCTACGAATACCAGCGTATCGACATCAATAACCAGACGTGGGGTGGTTTGCCGCGCTGGAACACCGATGGCAGCGTCAGACATTACGATCGTGCGCACAGCACCTCACCTGACTGGGCTTACAACGACAAAGAGTTCAATAAGGTCTTCTTCACACTGAAGCAGCGCTTTGCCGACAACTGGCAGGCCACGTTGAATGGGACTCATACCGAAGCGAAATTCGACAGTAAAGCGATGTATCTGGATGCTTACGTCAATAAAAGCACCGGTATGCTGGAAGGCCCTTATGCGAACTATGGCCCGGGCTATGATTATATTGGTGGCACCGGCTGGAACAGCGGCAAGCGTAAAGTAGACGCAGTGGATCTCTTCGCTGACGGCGGCTACGAGCTGTTGGGCCGTCAGCACACCATGATGATTGGCGGCAGCTTCAGCCGTCAGACGAACCGCTACACCAACTCGTGGGCCAACGTCTATCCGGATGAGTTCGGCAGTTTCTACGACTACAACGGTTACTTCCCGGAAACCAACTGGGGATCCCAGTCGCTGGCCCAGGATGACACCACGAATATGAAATCGCTCTACGCCGCGACGCGCATTTCACTGGCCGATCCTCTGCATTTAATTCTTGGTGCCCGTTATACCAACTGGAGCATTGAAACCCTGACCTACGGCATGGAGAAGAACCACACCACCCCTTATGCCGGTCTGGTCTACGACATCAATGACAACTGGTCAGCCTACGCCAGCTACACCTCTATCTTCCAGCCGCAGAACTACCGTGACAGCTCAGGTAGATACCTTGATCCGATCACCGGGAATAACTACGAAGCGGGCCTGAAATCTGACTGGATGAACAGCCGTCTGACCACCACGCTCTCTGTCTTCCGCATTGAGCAGGACAATCTGGGCCAAAGCACCGGCCGGACGATTCAGGGCTCCACGGATACAGCTTACGAGAGCGTAGACGGTACCGTGAGTAAAGGCGTGGAGTTTGAAATCAACGGTGCGCTGACCGATAACTGGCAGATGACCTTTGGCGCAACGCGTTACGTGGCGGAAGATAATGATGGCAAGGCGGTAAACCCGCAGCTGCCGCGGACAACGGTGAAACTCTTTACCAGCTACCGCCTGCCGGCGATGCCTGAGCTGACCGTTGGTGGCGGCGTTAACTGGCAAAACAGTGTTTACACCTATCAGGACACCCCTTACGGCACCTGGAGTGCCTCGCAGGGCAGCTACGCGCTGGTGGATCTCTTCACGCGTTATCAGGTGACGAAGAACTTCTCCCTGCAGGGTAATGTGAATAACCTCTTTGATAAGACTTACGACACTAACATTGAGGGCGAAATTGTCTATGGCGAACCGCGTAACGTGAGCCTGACCGCAAGCTATCAGTTCTGATAAAGCATGCAGCGTCTAAGGGAGCCCAATGGCTCCCTTTTTTGTGCGCGCTGTTCGCCGGGTGGCGGCTGCGCCTTACCCGGCCTACGGTTCCTGCGGTTGTTGCCTTTGTTTGCCGGGTGGCGGCTGCGCCTTACCCGGTCTACGGTTGGTGCGGTTATTGCCTTTGTTTGCCGGGTGGTGGCTACGCCTTACCCGGCCTACGGTTGGTGCGGTTATTGCCTTTGTTTGCCGGGTGATGGCTGCGCCTTACCCGGCCTACGATTTGTGCGGTTGTTGCCTTTGTAGGCCGGGTAAGCGTAGCGCCACCCGGCATGCCACAAACTACAGATATAAAAAAGGCAGCCATTCGGCTGCCTTAGTCTCCCCAGGTCACAACTTAGTTGCTGCGGATGTACTCATCCATTTCGGTTTTCAGGTTATCGGATTTAGTACCGAAGATAGCCTGTACACCGGAACCTGCAACAACTACACCAGCTGCGCCCAGTTTTTTCAGACCCGGCTGGTCAACTTTCGCAACATCAGCAACGCTTACACGCAGACGAGTGATACATGCGTCCAGGTTAGTGATGTTCTCTTTACCGCCGAAGGCTGCAACCAGTGCCGGAGCCATTTCGCTGGTCGCACCCGCTTTGCTGTCTTCTGTTGCATCTTCACGACCTGGCGTTTTCAGGTCCAGCGCTTTGATCAGCACACGGAAGATGGTGTAGTACACAACCGCGTAGCATGCACCAACGATTGGGAACAGCCACAGTTTGCTGCTGTTACCGGACAGGACGATAAAGTCGATCAGACCGTGCGAGAAAGAAGTCCCGTCACGCATACCCAGCAGGATACAGATTGGGAATGCCAGACCAGCCAGAATCGCGTGGATAATGTACAGGATCGGCGCAACGAACATGAAGGAGAACTCGATCGGCTCGGTGATACCGGTCAGGAACGAGGTCAGCGCTGCGGAGATCATGATACCGCCCACTTTTGCACGGTTCTCTGGTTTAGCAGAGTGCCAGATTGCAATCGCAGCAGCTGGCAGGCCGTACATTTTGAACAGGAAGCCGCCAGACAGTTTGCCTGCAGTTGGGTCGCCTGCCATGTAACGTGGGATATCGCCGTGGAAGACCTGGCCCGCAGCGTTGGTGTATTCGCCGATCTGCATCTGGAAAGGAACGTTCCAGATGTGGTGCAGACCGAACGGCACCAGGCAACGCTCGATGAAGCCGTAGATACCGAACGCCACAACCGGGTTCTGGTAAGCCGCCCACTGAGAGAAGGTCTGGATAGCGGAACCAATCGGTGGCCAGATGAAGGAGAGGATCACACCCGTGAAGATCGCCGCCAGACCAGAGATGATTGGAACAAAACGCTTACCTGCAAAGAAGCCCAGGTACTCAGGCAGCTTGATGCGATAGAAGCGGTTAAACATATACGCCGCAATTGCACCCGAGATGATACCGCCCAGAACTCCGGTGTCAGCCAGGTGTTTAGCAGCGATCTCTTCCGGTGGCAGGTGCAGCACCAGAGGTGCAACCACAGCCATGGTTTTAACCATGATGCCGTAGGCAACTACAGCGGCCAGCGCAGATACGCCGTCGTTATTGGTGAAGCCAAGCGCAACGCCGATAGCGAAGATCAGTGGCATATTGGCAAAAACAGAACCGCCTGCTTCCGCCATCACATGAGAAACTACGGCTGGCAGCCAGCTGAAGTTTGCAGAACCGACGCCCAGCAGGATACCTGCGATAGGCAGTACGGATACCGGCAGCATCAGCGATTTACCGACCTTCTGCAGGTTAGCAAATGCATTCTTAAACATAATTGAGAGTGCTCCTGAGTATTTGTGCTTTTTTTACGTTTTCACGCATTGGCCCGGGGGGAGAACCGTGCCGTGGACAGGACATCTAAGCGCCCTTTATTTATTACGCAGAGTAAAATAAATCTGCGGATCTTTGTTTGACGGCTATCACGTTTCAGCGTTCGTTACCTGAGAAACTTTCAGTTTTTTACAAAATAGGTGTCTAAATGTTACCAGAAACGCATTCACCGCCCCTGTTCGGGCGGTGAACTTTACTCGCTTTAGCTATTAATTACGAGCCCAAAAAAAACTGACGATTCATGCTGATTGCAGGCGGGAGGGATCGATGTGAAACAGACTGGCGAAGTTATCAGTGGTAATGCGTGCCAGTTCTTCAACATCGACGCCTTTCAAAACGGCCATATACTCGGCCACATCCCGTACCATCGCGGGTTGGTTCTCTTTACCGCGGTGCGGTACCGGTGCCAGATAAGGGGAATCTGTCTCCACCAGCAGGCGATCGAGCGGGACGTATCGCGCAGCGTCGCGAAGCTGCTCTGCGTTACGGAACGTCACGATCCCCGAAAACGAGATATAAAAACCCAAATCCAGCAGTTTGCCCGCTGTTTCTCTGTCTTCAGTGAAACAGTGTAGTACGCCACCACAATCCGTAACCTTTTCTTCTGAGAGGATCGCCAGCGTATCGGCACGGGCATCGCGGGTGTGGACAATCACTGGCTTGTTCAGCTCCCGGCCAATACGGATATGATCGCGGAATGATTCCTGCTGACGGGCTTTCGTTTCCGGGGTGTAAAAATAGTCCAGCCCGGTTTCGCCCATCGCGACGACGCCCTCTTCCGCCGCCAGACGGCGTAAATCCTCGACGTCATAGGCCTCATCCTGGTTCAGCGGATGCACGCCGCAGGAGAAAACGACGTTGTCGCGCACGCCCACCAGCTCACGCATGGTGCGGTAGCCTGGTAACGTCGTGGCGACCGCCAGACAAAATTTCACATCGCGGGCTGCGGCTTTTTCCAGCACGTCATCGACGTTTTTATGCAGGGATTGATAATCCAGGCCATCAAGATGGCAGTGTGAGTCGACTAAAAACATAATGTCTCTCTCAGAGATGGGATACAGGCAGCGTTGTGCCCGGTTGCAGGTAATGCTCGATAGTGAGTAACAGGTCGGTCAGCACAAGCTCCCGATTCAGCCCCGTTACGCTGAGTAATTGTTCGCGACACTGACATACGTCATGAAGGATAGCCCGTAATGCCACTCCTGGCAGGCGCCGGGCGAGGCTGTTAACCCCTTGCCAGGCATCAGCATTGCTGATCAAGGTCGCCCCTTGCTGAATTTTGAGGGCATCCAGCAACAACGCCGCCAGCCAGTGCAGACGATCGGGCGCCTGTTCATGATTGAGTACCGGCAGCAGGCTCATCCAGTCACCACTGTCAGGTACAGCCCCAAGCGCCTGGCAAAGCTGTTCGCGTTGCCCCCAGACGTTGGGCTGCAACAGCGCCAGCGCGGCTGCAGGCGCGCCGCCGCACAGACGTAGCGCGCTGAGCGCTGCTTCTTGTGACGTTGTCACTTCCCGCGCAAGCCAGCTGATAGCCCACGCCTCCTGCGGCACGTTGAGATGATGCAAGCGACAGCGGCTTCGGAGAGTCGCCAGCAACCGTCCGGGCTCACGGCAGGCCATCAGGAACCAGGTATTTTCCGGCGGCTCTTCCAGGGTTTTTAACAGCGCGTTGGCCGCCGCTTCGGTCAGCTGGGCGGCATCTTTGACCCATACCACTTTCGCCCCACCGAGCCGCGCGCGCTCGTAGAGCTTCTCGCTGACCGCGCGAACCGCATCAATACCCAGCGTCGTTTTGCCCTTCTCTGGCTCAAGCGCGTAATAATCCGGGTGCGTCTGCGCCTGCATCAGCTGGCAGCCGCGGCACTGGCCACAGCTCTTATGCCCCTGGGGCTGCTGGCACATCAGAAAACGGCTGATGGCGTAGATCAGCGCATCATCGCCCATTCCTGGCAGCGACTGGATCAGTAACGCATGATGCCCCCGACCGGACTGGTAGCTGTTCACCAGCTGTTCTAAATGCGGGCGCAACCATGGATACCATTTCATGCCTGTTGTTCCTTCAGCCAGTCGGTGACCGTTTTACGAATGGCGTCCATCACCGCTTCCAGTGGTTGGGTGGCGTCGATGGTGCGGATGGTGCTGTCCTGTGCGGCCAGCTCAAGATAGCGGGCGCGGGTACGGTTGAAGAAGTCCAGCGACTCCTGCTCAATACGATCCAGTTCGCCACGGGCGCGGGCGCGCTTCAGGCCCACTTCTGGCGTCACGTCGAGATAGAGCGTCAGGTTCGGGCGGAAATCCCCCAGCACCGCATCGCGCAGCGTGGCGAGCATCGTCTGGTCAATGCCGCGGCCACCGCCCTGGTACGCCTGGGTGGAGAGATCGTGGCGATCGCCAATGACCCAGCACCCACGCGCCAGCGCAGGTTTGATGACGGTTTCGACCAGTTGGACACGCGCGGCGTAGAACATCATGACTTCGGCTTTATCCGTAATCACTTCATCGCCGACCGATTTAATGTCCAGCACCAGACTGCGCAGTTTTTCCGCCAGCTGTGTGCCGCCCGGTTCGCGGGTAAAGATCATCTCTTCGATGCCACACTGTTTCAGCGTCTCGACGACCGTGTCGCGTGCGGTGGTTTTCCCGGCGCCTTCCAGCCCCTCAATGACGATGTAATTACTGCGCATTTTTTTCCTTAAGTGCCTTCAGATAGTCCTGGACCGAACGATTATGACTGGCAAGATTGGTGTTAAAAGTATGTCCACCCTTTCCGTCCGCGACGAAATAGAGATACGGCGTTTTGGCCGGATGCGCGGCGGCATTCAACGATGCCTGACCCGGCGTGGCAATCGGCCCCGGGGGTAATCCGCTAATGACATAGGTATTATAATCCGTTGGGGTTTCGAGATCTTTACGCGAAATGTTGCCCTTGTAGTTCTCACCCATCCCGTAAATCACCGTAGGATCAGTCTGCAGACGCATACCGATACGCAGACGATTGATAAACACAGAGGCCACCTGATCGCGTTCGCTGGCGACTGCCGTCTCTTTCTCGACGATAGAGGCCATGGTCACGAACTGATTCTGATCTTTATACGGCAGGTTTTCCATCCGCCCTTCCCAGGCTTTATCCACTGCTGCAACCATCTTTTTATGCGCACGCTGCAACAGTGCCACATCGGTGGTGCCCGCGGTGTACATCCAGGTATCGGGCCAGAACCAGCCTTCTATCCTGTCGGGGTGTTCAAATTTCAGGGCCTCGGCGACGGCGGCATAACTGTCGTCCGGCAACGTATGCTTGATGTAGGGCGCATCGCGCAGCTGCTTCAGGTAGTCGCTCAGACGCATCCCTTCAACAAAACGCAGCGGGAACTGCGCCTCTTTACCGCTTTCAAGCAGCTCCAGCATCTCCTTCACGGTCATTCCTGGGGTAAAGCGGTACGTACCGGCTTTAAAATGCGACAGCTCCGGCTGCACGCGTAATAGCCACTGGAATACCCGCGGGCGGTTAATGATCTTGTCGCCGTACAGCTGTTCACCCAGCGCCAGCCGTCCGGTACCGGGTTTCAGGGTAAATACCGTCTCGTCGGCGATCAGGATTTTGCTCTCCGCCAGCTGGCGAACTTTCCACATCCCCACGCCAGCGGCAATGCCCAGCACGACAACGACGAGGAGAATAAAGCGCAACATTTTCTTCATGACTATCTGGTTTGCTCACACAGAGGGGCTAAAAACGAGTACAACTCACGCGATGTAAAATGGTGAGAACCATACTGGCGCACCGGCACAACTGGCATCAGCGCATTGCATACGACGATCTCGTCAGCATCGGTCAGCGCAGCCTCGCGCGCCTGCACTTCGACCACGCGAAATCCGGAATGCGCCAGTTGCCGCAGACAAAACTGCCGCATCAGGCCGTTAACGCCAGCCTGATCCAGACGGGGGGTAAACACATCCTTACCCAGCCGCCAGAATAAATTCGCCGCACAGCATTCCGTAATGAACCCTTCGCTGTCAAGAACCAGCGCTTCATCGGCGTCGGTCTGTTCAAGATGGGAGCGAATCAGCACTTGCTCAAGCCGATTGAGGTGTTTTATCCCCGCAAGCTGCGGATTACGTCCCAGCCTCACCGGACTTAATGCCAGGGTAATGCCTTCCTTGCGCCAGCGATCATAATGGGCAGGCCAGGCAGATACCGACAGAATGCGAACCGGATCCTGACAGCCAGCCGCGCTGTATCCTCTTCCGCCGCTTCCCCGGGTAATAATCACTTTTAATACGCCCCGTTCGACGCCGTGTGCCTGGTCTGTCATTTCATTTTCTAACGCCGTCCACTGGGCAAAGGGAATGAACAGTTTTTCACAGGCCGTCCGCAATCGTTGCAGATGCGCCTCAAGCAAACAGACCTTGCCTTCGACAATGCGGGCCGTTGTGAAGCATCCGTCACCAAACTGAATCGCCCGGTCACTCGCCGGAAGCTGTGCCTGCTTTATACCATTTATCAAGAACATGGTGGCTCCTTTAAGATGGTCGAATAGTCTGGCAGGAAGGATGGCTCTGGACAAGGGAAGAAAACCGAATAAAAAAGGCCCGACAAGCGGACCTTTTTTTACTGCACTAACGACAGGGTAGCATCAGACCTTTTTAAAGATCAGAGAGCCGTTGGTGCCGCCAAAGCCGAAGGAGTTACACAGGGTGTACTCCATACCGCTGACCTGGCGCGCTTCGTGCGGAACGAAGTCCAGATCGCAACCTTCATCCGGGTTATCCAGGTTGATGGTTGGCGGAACAGCCTGATCGCGCAGCGCAAGGATGGAGTAGATAGACTCAACTGCACCCGCCGCACCCAGCAGGTGACCGGTCATGGATTTGGTGGAGCTGACCATGACGCGGCGGGCTGCATCGCCAAACACAGACTTAACGGCCTGCGCTTCAGCGATATCGCCCGCAGGCGTAGAAGTACCGTGCGCATTCACATAGCCAATCTGACCCGGCTCGATACCCGCATCACGGATAGCGTTAACCATGGCCAGCGCAGCACCTGCGCCATTCTCTGGCGGAGAAGTCATGTGATAGGCATCGCTGCTCATGCCGAAGCCGACGACTTCTGCATAAATTTTCGCGCCGCGTTTCTTCGCATGTTCGTACTCTTCCAGTACGACCATGCCTGCACCGTCACCCAGCACAAAACCATCACGGTCTTTATCCCACGGACGGCTCGCCGCCTGAGGATTATCGTTGCGGGTAGACAGCGCGCGCGCTGCACCGAAACCGCCCACACCCAGTGGGGTGCTGGCTTTTTCTGCCCCACCAGCGACCATCGCGTCAGCATCGCCATAAGCAATCATACGCGCCGCCTGGCCGATGTTGTGCACACCAGACGTACAGGCAGTTGCAATCGAAATGCTTGGACCGCGCAGGCCATACATGATGGTCAGGTGACCTGCCACCATGTTAACAATCGTTGACGGAACGAAGAACGGGCTAATCTTACGTGGGCCACCATTGACTAAAGAGCTATGGTTTTCCTCGATTAAGCCAAGGCCGCCAATCCCGGAGCCAATAGCGGCGCCAATACGGGTTGCGTTCTCTTCCGTAATTTCAAGGCCAGAATCCTGCATGGCCTGAACGCCAGCGACAATTCCATATTGAATGAAGGCATCCATCTTGCGCTGTTCTTTGCGCGAGATGATCTCTTCACAGTTAAAATCCTTTACTAAGCCAGCAAATTTCGTTGCATAGGCGCTAGTATCGAAATGGTCGATTAGGCTAATGCCACTCTGACCGGCAAGGAGAGCTTTCCAGGTGGACTCTACGGTATTGCCGACAGGAGATAACATGCCAAGTCCGGTCACAACTACACGACGCTTAGACACGCTTGTCCTCCAGGGAGGGATAAAAAAAGAAAAACGAGGGACTACAAAAGAAAAAACTCAGGCGGTCGAATGACCGCCTGGAGATGTTCACTTACGCCTGGTGACCGTTGATGTAATCAATGGCAGCCTGAACGGTGGTGATTTTCTCAGCTTCTTCGTCCGGAATCTCAGTATCAAACTCTTCTTCCAGAGCCATTACCAGCTCAACGGTGTCAAGAGAATCTGCGCCCAGGTCTTCAACGAAAGAAGCATTGTTGGTCACTTCTTCCTGCTTAACGCCCAGCTGTTCGCCGATAATTTTCTTAACGCGTTCTTCGATAGTGCTCATACTCTTAAATTTCCTATCAAAACTCGCTTTCGCGATGGTTTTCGTAGTGTATAAAATGTTGAAAAATTTGCAACTAAATCCCGGCAGGTCTTACCACGATTTTACGTTATTTTGAGGCCATTCCCCCTCATAACGCAAATATTTTCTATCGTGGTTAAACCATGTACATTCCGCCGTTGACGTGGAGAGTCTCACCAGTGATGTAACTCGCTTCGTCAGAAGCTAAAAATGCAACCGCGCTGGCGATTTCTTTAGGGTCGCCTAAACGACCCGCTGGAACTGCCGCCAGCGTACCCGCACGCTGCTCATCGGTCAGCGCACGCGTCATGTCCGTTTCAATAAAGCCCGGAGCAACAACGTTTACAGTAATTCCGCGGGACGCAACTTCGCGCGCCAGCGACTTACTGAAACCGATCAGGCCTGCTTTCGCCGCAGCGTAGTTTGCCTGACCAGCATTTCCCATGGTACCAACCACAGAACCGACAGTGATAATACGCCCATGACGCTTCTTCATCATAGCTCGCATTACCGCTTTTGACAGACGGAACACAGATGACAGGTTGGTTTCGATAATATCGTTCCACTCATCATCTTTCATTCGCATCAGTAAGTTGTCGCGAGTGATTCCGGCATTATTGACCAGAATATCCACTTCGCCAAATTCTGCGCGAATATTTCCCAGAACAGATTCGATAGATGCCGGATCGGTCACATTCAACATCAGACCTTTACCGTTCGCACCCAGATAGTCACTAATAGCCTGCGCGCCATTTTCGCTGGTGGCGGTGCCGATCACTGTCGCGCCACGCGCGACGAGGGTTTCAGCGATAGCACGACCAATACCACGGCTTGCGCCGGTGACCAGTGCGATTTTTCCTTCAAAACTCATGGTATTCCTCTTCTTACTGCGCAAGTGCCGCTGACAGTGCTTCAGGCTCGTTAATCGCCGATGCGGTCAGGGTATCAACAATACGTTTAGTCAGACCGGTGAGGACCTTACCCGGGCCCACTTCATACAGGTGCTCTACGCCCTGCGCTGCCATAAATTCAACGGTTTTCGTCCACTGAACCGGGCTGTAGAGCTGGCGAACCAGCGCGTGGCGGATGGCCTCTGGCGCGGTTTCACATTGCACATCAACGTTATTGACCACCGGAATGGTCGGTGCGCTGAAGGTGATTTTTTCCAGCTCAACGGCCAGCTTGTCTGCAGCAGGCTTCATCAGCGCGCAGTGGGACGGTACGCTCACCGGCAGCGGCAGCGCACGTTTGGCGCCCGCGGCTTTACAGGCTGCGCCTGCACGCTCAACCGCCTCTTTATGGCCGGCGATAACCACCTGGCCCGGGGAGTTGAAGTTCACCGGTGAAACGACCTGGCCTTCTGCGGATTCTTCACACGCTTTTGCGATAGAAGCATCATCCAGACCAATAATGGCTGACATGCCGCCCGTGCCTTCCGGCACCGCTTCCTGCATGAATTTGCCGCGCATCTCAACCAGACGCACAGCATCCGCAAACGCAATCACACCCGCACAAACCAGCGCAGAATACTCACCCAGGCTGTGACCAGCTAACAGCGCTGGCGTTTTGCCGCCCTGCTGCTGCCATACGCGCCACAGTGCGACCGATGCGGTCAGCAACGCAGGCTGCGTCTGCCAGGTTTTATTCAGCTCTTCGGCTGGCCCTTGCTGGGTCAGCGCCCAAAGATCGTAGCCCAGCGCATCAGAAGCTTCACGAAAAGTCTCTTCGATTACCGGAAACTGCTCCGCCAATCCAGATAACATTCCAACGGCCTGAGAACCCTGTCCGGGGAATACAAAAGCAAATTGCGTCATTTTTTTTATCCTTTCTAGAAACGAACCAGCGCAGAACCCCAGGTGAAACCGCCACCGAAGGCCTCGAGCAAGACCAGTTGGCCCTGTTGAATTCGTCCATCGCGCACAGCTTCGTCAAACGCGCACGGTACTGATGCTGCAGACGTATTGCCATGACGATCCAGCGTCACCACAACGTTATCCATAGACATGCCGAGTTTCTTCGCTGTGGCGCTAATAATGCGCAGGTTAGCCTGATGCGGCACCAGCCAGTCAAGAGCGGAACGCTCCAGATTATTGGCTTCCAGCGTCTCGTCAACGATGTGTGCCAGTTCGGTCACTGCCACTTTGAAGACTTCGTTACCCGCCATAGTCAGGTAGATGGCGCTGTCCGGGTTGACACGATCCGCATTTGGCAGCGTTAACAGCTCGCCGTAGCGACCGTCAGCATGCAGATGCGTTGAGATGATGCCCGGCTCTTCAGATTGTCCTAACAGGACAGCACCCGCGCCATCACCAAAAATAATGATCGTCCCGCGATCGTTTGGATCGCAGGTGCGAGCCAGAACGTCCGCGCCGATGACCAGCGCATATTTCACTGCGCCGGATTTCACATATAGATCGGCAATGCTCAGCGCATAGGTAAAGCCTGCGCAGGCAGCGGCAACGTCAAACGCCGGGCAGCCTTTGATGCCCAGCATGTTTTGCACCTGGCACGCAGCGCTTGGGAAGGCATGCGTGGCGGAAGTGGTCGCAACAATAATCAGACCGATGTCATCTTTATCGACACCCGCCATTTCCAGCGCGCGCTGGGCGGCTTCATAGCCCATGGTGGAAACTGTTTCATCTGGCGCGGCAATACGACGTTCGCGGATACCTGTACGTGTGACGATCCACTCGTCAGACGTGTCTACCATTTTTTCCAGATCGGCATTGGTTCGCACTTGCTTTGGCAGATAGCTGCCGGTACCTAAAATCTTCGTATACATGTACGCTCAGTCACTTTTTGCTAATACAGATCCCAGGCGAGCGGCAATCCGCTGTGGGACTTGTCGCTGCACCGCCTGCACTGCCTGTTCAATCGCGACGGCAAACGCTCGCTGATTGGCCGCACCGTGACTCTTAATCACAATGCCGCGCAATCCTAACAGACAGGCGCCATTATACTGGTCGGGGTTGAGGTGACTGAATCGCCGCGCCAGGCTCTTTTGTAACCAACGCTTTAATAAAATCAGCCACCATGACCGTTTTTTCCCCTCTCCCTGCGATTTAAGCAGAGAAAGAAACATTCTCACCACCCCTTCCATGGTTTTTAATGTAACGTTTCCTGTAAACCCGTCACACACCAGTACATCCGTTTTTCCGGTCAATAATTCGTTGGCTTCAAGATATCCAATATAGTTGATGGATGGCTCATTTTTTAGCCGCTCGGACGCTTCACGGATGCTGTCGAGGCCTTTGGTCTCTTCCTCGCCAATATTCAGCAAAGCAACGCGGGGATGAGAAATCCCTACCACTTCCTCTGCCAGCACCGAGCCCATAACGGCAAACTGCGCCAACATCACACTGTCGCAATCGACGTTGGCGCCTAAATCCAGCACCACCGTTTTGCCCTTTTGCTGGTGCGGCAGTACCGTTACCAGCGCCGGGCGCTCAATACCTTCAAGCAGTTTGAGCAGTAATTTTGCCAGCCCCATCAGCGCGCCGGTATTGCCGGCGCTGACACAGGCTTGTGCGCGGCCCTCTTTAACCAGCTCAAGCGCGATGCGCATTGAACTTCCGCGGCTGCTGCGGATCGCCTGTGAGGCCCGGACATCACTGGCAATAACTGACTGGGCAGGAATAATCTGCAGACGTGAACGTTGTTCGAAGTCAGCTTTTGCGAGTAATGGCGTGATAGCGTCGGGATTACCGACTAAAAGGAGAGCGAGTTGCGAATTAGAGTTCAGTGCCTGCAATGCTGCAGGCACTGTCACGGAAGGGCCAAAATCGCCCCCCATGACATCTAACGCCAGGGTTAGACGTGTCAAGGTATCGTCGCAGCCTGGTTCGGTATATCCCCGTTTACACGGGGAAACCCTCACTAAGCCTAATCACGCAAACGCGTGATTACTTAGTGATAACCTTGCGGCCGCGGTAGAAACCGTCAGCAGTGATGTGGTGACGCAGGTGTTTTTCACCAGAAGTCTTGTCTACAGACAGGCTGGTAACTGCAGTCAGTGCGTCATGGGAACGACGCATGCCACGTTTGGAACGGGTTGGTTTATTCTGTTGTACGGCCATGGACCTTACTCCTTAATTACTTACGCTTTAAGCTGGCTAATACGGCAAATGGGTTTGGTTTTTGCGCTTCATCAGGCAGTTCCCCAAAGACCATGTCCGCCTCGGACACTTCACAGTGTTCAGAATCATGCACCGGAACCACTGGCAGAGCGAGGATGATTTCATCTTCAACTAACGCCAGCAGATCGATTTCACCGAATTCGTTAACCTCAATCGGCTCATACGCTTCCGGGAGTGCTTCAGCCTGTTCGTCTGAACGAACCGGACTGAAACAATATGTTGTGTGAACATGAAGTGGGAACGGTTTCCCGCAACGCTGACACTCGAGCGTAACCGAAACCTTTGCATCACCGGTTAATACGGCGAGGCGCTGGTTATCGATCGCGAACGACATGGAGCATTCCACATCACTGTCCACACTGACTACGGATTCGGCAATACGTTCAGCCTGGTCACGGGTATAAATACCTTCGTAATCGAGGCGTTTTTGAGCCGTACGAACCGGATCAAGAGTCAGGGGTAATTTTACCTTTTGCATAGGGCGCGCATATTAACTTTGTAACGTCATAGAGTCAAAGAAAAAGGCAACCTCAGGCTGCCTTTTGCCAATTATTCGCACACATTGCGGCCTGTAGTTTAAAATGGCTGGCATCGATACGCTATATCTGGTGAAAAAAATATGCCAAATCTTATTCTCGCCTCGACTTCACCCTACCGCCGCGTGTTGCTGGAAAAGCTTGGCGTACCCTTTGAATGTGCCGCACCGAATGTGGATGAAAGCCCACAACCCGGTGAATCGCCACGGCATCTGGTGGTACGTCTGGCGCAGGAAAAAGCAAAAAGCCTGGCAGCGCAATTTCCTGACCATCTTATTATAGGTTCCGATCAGGTTTGCGTCCTGGATGGTGCTATCACCGGTAAACCGCATACCGAAGAGAATGCGCGTCAGCAGCTGTTGAAAGCCCGCGGTAATATCGTCACGTTCTATACCGGCCTGGCTCTCTATAACAGCTCAACGGGCCATTTGCAGACGGAATGCGAGCCCTTTGACGTTCACTTCCGCCATCTCAGCGAACAAGAGATTGATGACTACGTCCGTAAAGAGCGTCCGTTAAACTGCGCGGGCAGCTTTAAGAGCGAAGGGCTGGGGATTGCGTTGTTTGACAGGCTGGACGGGCGCGACCCGAACACCCTGGTGGGATTACCGCTGATTGCGCTGTGCCAGATGCTGCGCCGGGAACATTATAACCCGTTAATGGCCTAGCCCGCTGCTTCGCCCGGCGGCGCTACGCTTGCACGGACCTACGGTTTCCCAGGCCGGGTAAGCGCAGCGCCACCCAGCAATTAACCGCGCAGAACTTTAAGACAGCGCTTCAGCTGCTCATCCATAGGCGCTTCGATACGCATCACCTCGCCGGTACCCGGATGGGTAAACTTCAGCGCGGCGGCATGCAGGAACAGACGAGACAAGCCCGTACCTGCCAGCTGCTTATCAAACTCACGGTCACCATAGCGATCGTCGAAAGCGATGGGGTGACCTGCATGCAGGGTATGAACACGGATCTGGTGAGTACGACCGGTCACCGGGCTGCAGCGCACCAGGGTAGCGAATTCATAACGCTCTTCGACTTTGAAGCGAGTTTCAGACGGCTTACCCTCCTGACTCACGCGAACGATACGCTCACCGCTTTGCAGAATGTTTTTCAGCAGCGGAGCCTGGACCACTTTGACATGGGATTGCCACTGGCCACGCACCAGCGCGAGGTAATCCTTCTGCATCCCCTTCTCACGCAGCTGTTCATGCAGCGAACGCAGCGCCGAACGCTTTTTCGCCACCAGCAGTACGCCAGAGGTGTCGCGGTCAAGGCGATGAACCAGCTCAAGGAAGCGGGCTTCGGGACGCAGCGCGCGCAGACCTTCGATCACGCCGAAGCTCAATCCGCTGCCGCCGTGAACGGCTGTGCCGGAAGGTTTGTTGAGTACCAGGATATGATCGTCTTCATATAAGATCACATCCGTCAGCGCGGCGACTTTATTCAGATGCGGCGATACCGCCTCCTCTTCCCGCTCGGCTACACGTACGGGCGGGATGCGCACTTCATCACCCGCTTCCAGTTTGTACTCAGGTTTAATGCGCTTCTTATTCACACGCACCTCACCCTTACGCAAGATGCGATAAATCATACTCTTTGGCACGCCCTTCAGTTGGGTGCGCAAAAAGTTGTCGATGCGTTGCCCCGCTTCATCATCGGTAATGGCAACCATTTTTACGGCTGGAGTCTCTGTTTTCATGGGGGGCGATTCTAATTATCGGCAGCCATTAGCGCCACTCATTTTTCTATGCTTATATTTAGTTTTACCCTGTTACTGTTTCGTTCACGCAATCGATTTGGTGGTTATTAAACCAATCCTATGAGAGAAGTGAAAAAACTGTGAGTAACCGGGTGATAATTGGCAAAAGTCATCTTGCTATAACCCGGTTAGCAATGGAATAATGCTGCAGTTTTCCGTGTTAAATCCTGGTTAAGCAAGGATATCGACGGAATGACCAATTTTGTCTGACCGATCATCCACGCAGCAATGGCGTAAGACGTATTGATCTTTCAGACAGTTAGCGGGCTGCGGGTTGCAGTACTTACCGGTAAATGGAATCTTCTCTGGAGAGTTTTACCCAGGCTATTCCCCTGATAATCGCGCTGTATTTCCGTATGAAATACAGGCAACCGACACTTTGCGCCTCTTAAGCGAGCGACAACCGTGAGGTTGGCGACGTGAATAGACACGAGGCCATCGGTTCATACCCCGGAAAGCGTCACCTTGCCCGCAGCTTAGTCGTCAATGTAAGAATAATGAGTAAGTTACGATGAAAAGAATGTTAATCAACGCAACTCAGCAAGAAGAGTTGCGTGTCGCCCTTGTGGATGGGCAGCGTCTGTACGATCTGGATATCGAAAGTCCTGGACACGAACAGAAAAAAGCGAACATTTACAAAGGCAAAATCACCCGCATTGAACCCAGCCTTGAGGCCGCATTTGTCGATTACGGTGCCGAGCGTCATGGTTTCCTCCCGCTGAAAGAGATCGCTCGCGAGTACTTCCCTTCCAACTATAATGCCCATGGCCGTCCTAACATCAAAGATGTTCTGCGTGAAGGTCAGGAAGTTATTGTCCAGATTGATAAAGAAGAGCGCGGCAACAAAGGCGCTGCACTGACTACCTTTATCAGCCTGGCAGGCAGCTACCTCGTATTGATGCCAAACAACCCGCGCGCGGGGGGTATCTCTCGCCGTATCGAAGGGGATGACCGTACCGAGCTGAAAGAAGCGCTGGCAAGCCTGGAGCTGCCAGACGGCATGGGTCTGATTGTCCGTACCGCAGGCGTGGGCAAATCTGCCGAAGCGTTGCAGTGGGACCTGGGCTTCCGTCTGAAGCACTGGGAAGCGATTCAGAAAGCCGCTGAAAGCCGCCCTGCTCCGTTCCTGATCCACCAGGAAAGTAACGTTATCGTGCGTGCCTTCCGCGACTATCTGCGTCAGGATATTGGCGAAATTCTGATTGATAACCCGAAAGTACTTGAGCTGGCTCGCCAGCACATTGCCGCACTGGGTCGTCCCGATTTCACCAGCAAAATCAAACTGTACACCGGTGAGATCCCGCTGTTCAGCCACTACCAGATTGAATCGCAGATTGAATCCGCCTTCCAGCGTGAAGTCCGTCTGCCATCCGGTGGTTCTATCGTTATCGACAGCACCGAGGCGCTGACCGCCATCGACATCAACTCCGCACGTGCAACCCGCGGTGGCGATATCGAAGAGACGGCCTTCAACACCAACCTGGAAGCGGCCGATGAGATTGCCCGCCAGCTGCGTCTGCGTGACCTGGGCGGTCTGATCGTTATCGACTTCATCGACATGACGCCGGTACGTCACCAGCGCGCGGTGGAAAACCGCCTGCGTGAAGCGGTGCGTCAGGATCGTGCGCGCATCCAGATCAGCCATATCTCCCGTTTTGGCCTGCTGGAGATGTCCCGCCAGCGTCTGAGCCCGTCACTGGGTGAATCCAGCCACCACGTCTGCCCACGCTGTAGCGGTACCGGCACCGTGCGTGACAACGAATCGCTGTCCCTCTCTATCCTGCGTCTTATCGAAGAAGAAGCGCTGAAAGAGAACACCAAAGAAGTTCACGCCATTGTGCCTGTACCGATTGCCTCCTACCTGCTGAACGAAAAACGTGCCGCGGTAAGTGCGATCGAAGCCCGTCTGGGTGGCGTACGCTGCGTGATCGTGCCTAACGATCAGATGCAGACCCCGCACTACTCCGTGCTGCGCGTGCGCAAAGGCGAAGAGACCTCCACCCTGAGCTACATGCTGCCTAAGCTGCATGAAGAGGCGATGGCACTGCCGTCCGAGGAAGAGTACTCGGAGCGTAAACTGCCTGAACAGCCTGCACTGGCAGCGTTTGTGATGCCGGAAGCACCGCCTGCGCCAGCGCAGGAGACCGTGGCGGCTAAACCTGCAACCAAACCGACGGCAGAAGTGAGCCAACCGGCTGCACAGCCTGGTCTGCTGAGCCGCTTCCTCAATGCGCTGAAGAAGATGTTTGCGGGTGAAGAGCCGCAGCCTGCCCCGGCACCGGTTGAGAAGAAAGAAGAGAAACAGGAGCGTTCACCGGATCGTCGTAAACGCCAGAACAACCGTCGTGACCGCAATGAGCGCCGCGATAACCGTTCAGAGAGCAACGAAGGCCGTGAGGGCAGCGAAAGCCGTGACAATCGTGACAACCGCGAAGGTCGCGAGCGCCGTGAAGGACGTGACGAAAACCGTCGCAACCGCCGCGAGAAGCCGCAGCAGAACGCGGAAGAGCGTGAAATTCGCCAGCCGGTCAGCGAAGAGTCTGACAAAGGCAGACAGCGTGATGAGCAGCAGCCGCGCCGCGAACGTAACCGTCGTCGTAACGATGACAAGCGTCAGGCTCAGCAGGAAGTTAAAGCCCTGAATCGCGACGAAGAGACCGCTCAGGATACTGAACAGGAAGAACGCGTTCAGGTGATGCCGCGCCGTAAGCAGCGTCAGATGAGCCAGAAAGTGCGTTTCCACTCTCAGGCGGAAGAAGCTGCGGTTGAAGCGATCGCACCACAGGCCGAACCGGCACAGCGTACCGAGTTGGCTAAAGTTGACCTGCCTGCGGTGATTGAAAACGCACCAGAGCAGGAAGAAAACGCTGAAGGCCGTGAAAACGCCGGCATGCCGCGCCGTTCACGTCGCTCTCCGCGTCACCTGCGCGTGAGTGGTCAGCGTCGCCGTCGTTATCGTGACGAGCGTTATCCGCTGCAGTCGCCAATGCCGCTGGCTATTGCCTGTGCCTCACCAGAAATGGCATCAGGTAAAGCCTGGATCCGTTATCCGGTAGCTCGCCCTCAGGAGCCACAGTTTGAAGAGCAGAACGTCGCTCAGGAAACTGCAACCCCTGTTACGCCAGTCGCGGTTGAAGCGATCGCTGACGCTGCTGCCGTTGTGATCCCAGAGCCGCAGGTTGTTGAAATCGAAACTTCACATCCGGAAGTGATTGCTGCGCCTGTGACAGAACAGCCGCAGATCGTCACGCCTGACGATGCGGTCGTCGCGAAGCAGATTGCAGAAGATGCTGCCGTAGCTGAACCTGCTGTCGAAGAAGCCGCTGCCGTTGAATCGGCTGAAACCACCGAAGCAGCCGTCGAGCCGCAGCCGGTCGTGGAAGTTGAAGTAGAAACGGAAGTTCAACCTGAGATTGAAATCGATGTTGAACCGGTTGAGGCAGCTGAAGTGGAACCTGAAGTCACTGACGTCGCTCACGTCGACGAGCCAGAAGTGAAGCCGGTTCCTGCAGTGAAGCCAGCGCCAGCCGCTCAGGTTCATGCTGAAGCCCATCACGCGACGGCCCCAATGACCCGAGCGCCGGCACCGGAATATGTTCCGGAAGCGCCGCGCCAGAGTGACTGGGTACGTCCGGCATTTGAATTTGACGGTAAAGGCTCTGCAGGCGGTCACAGTGCCACCCATCACGCCACTGCGCCAGCCACGCGTCCACAGCCGGCTGAATAAGCCTGCTTAAGCGCAAAAGCCGACCTTCGGGTCGGCTTTTTTATTGCTTCTGCTCTGGCCTGCGCATCCCTGCGATTTCAGGCATCACCTCTCTCATCATCTCCAGAAAACGACGCAATCGCGCCGGATAGTAGCGAGACCACGGATAGACAAGATGAACCGGCAACGCGGCGGGCTGCCAGTCAGGCACCAGATGAATCAGCCTGCCCTCACGGATATCCGCTTCGACAGTCCAGCTTGAGACCACGGCAACGCCCAGCCCGGTGAGCGCGCTTTTACGCGCCACGTAGAGGCTGTCGGTACTTAAGCGCGGGGAGATAGCCACCCGCAGCGGTTGTGCGGCTTCCGCACTGAACAGTTCAACATGCTGACGATAAAAAGTATTGAGCGCCACCCAGGGCAGCGCGGAGAGATCTTCCGGTTTTTCTACAGGCGCAAACCGTGCCAGCAGCTCGGGTGACGCCACAATGCTGCGCGGTACCTCGGCCAGCAATACCGACACCGTGGCCGGGTCGATCTCCGCCCCTACCCGGATAGCGCAGTCGATATTGTCACTTAAAAAATCAGCCGAGCGGTCATTGAGCATCCACTCCACATTGAGTCGTGGATAGCGCAGCAGGAACGCCGTCAATGGCTCCAGCAACTGCTCCTGTCCAAAGGCATGCGGCGCACGCACGCGAAGCACCCCGACCGGCTCATCTTCTGTTTGCCCGACTTCATCCTCCAGCGCGTACCAGCTGTCAATGACCCGCCGGGCATGCTGATAGCAGCGTTCGCCGTCATCCGTCAGCTTCATGGCGTGTGTCGTTCGCAGGATCAGGCGCACGCCCAGCAGCGTCTCCAGCGATTGAAGACGACGGCTGACGGTGGCCTGGCTGGTCGCCATCTGCACCGCGGCAGCTGAAAGAGAGCCCGTTTCCACGATACGCACAAAAGTACGCATCAGCTCTACCCGGTCTATACGCTCCGAACGTTTCATTTTTAATCCGGTTATACGTTACACGTATAAGTGTTTTAACACCGGGCCAGCTACCACCGCAAGGCGGGGTGATAAAGAATAGCGACACACCCGAAATGAGGAACTGCATATGAACTCCAGTACCCTGAGCCCAGCCGTCAGCCGTTGGGTAATTTTCATCCTTGCCATCGGTGCGGGCTTTAGCGTCGCCGCCATCTATTATGCTCAGCCGCTACTGCCGCTGATGGGCGCAGATTTGCATCTCAGTATTGAAGGGATGGGGATGGGGCCCACTCTGACGCAGGCGGGCTATGCGCTGGGGATCCTCTTCCTGCTGCCGCTTGGCGATCGCTATGATCGCCGCACCCTAATTGTGGTGAAAAGCATCGCGCTGGCATTACTGCTTTTGGCCTGTAGCCTGACGGCTCAGATCCACTCCCTGCTGCTGGTCAGCCTGCTGATTGGGATGACCGCCACCATGGCGCAGGACATTGTTCCGGCTGCGGCTATCCTCGCCCCGGAGGGCAAACAGGGAAAAACCGTCGGTACGGTGATGACCGGCCTGTTACTGGGGATCCTGCTCTCCCGTACGGTGAGCGGCGTGGTAGGCGAAGCTTTTGGCTGGCGCGTGATGTACCAGCTGGCGGCGGGCAGTATTGCGATCCTCGCCGCCGTGATGTGGTTTATTCTGCCCCGCTTCGCGGTGCCGTCGAACCTGCGTTATCCGCAGCTGATGCGCTCCATGGCACACCTGTGGCATCGCTACCCCGCTCTGCGCCGCGCCGCACTGGCACAGGGGTTTCTCTCCATCGCCTTTAGCGCCTTCTGGTCTACTCTGGCGGTGATGCTGATGGAACACTACGGTCTTGGCAGCGCCGTTGCCGGTGGCTATGGCATTGCCGGTGCCGCAGGTGCTCTGGCCGCGCCACTCGCTGGCGGTCTGGCGGATAAACTGGGCGCCGGTAAAGTCACTCAGCTGGGTGCCGCGCTGGTAACCGTCTCCTTCGCCCTGATGTTTTTCATGCCGGCATTAGGTGTACAGGGCCAGCTGATCCTGATTGCCGTTGCCGCGGTAGGTTTTGATCTCGGTCTGCAGTCGAGCCTGGTGGCTCACCAGAACCTGGTTTATAGCCTTGAGCCCCAGGCCCGTGGCCGTCTGAACGCTCTGCTCTTTACCGGTGTGTTTATCGGGATGGCGTTAGGTTCCGCGCTCGGCAGTCAGCTCTATACTATGGCCGGTTGGCCGGGCGTCATTGCGCTGGCGACCATTACAGCAGGCGTGGCGCTGGTTATCCGTATGACTGAAAACGTCCGCACCCGCTCATCGGCCCTGCAAAATTCCTGAAAAAAAAGCCCAATCCGCAAAACGGATTGGGCATACAGAACATAACCAGTTTCAAGCCATGTTCTAAAGGTCAAGTCAGTTATTTATTCAGCTGGAACAGGGACATACCCTGCATATCGCTGAATGCTTTATAAGATGCCTGAAGCGCCGCTTGTTGCATGGTGTAGGAGGAAATCGCAGCGTTCCAGTCGACATCAACCAGATCGCTCATCTGCTGAGTCTGGCCTAAGGCCCGGTCACTGCCCAGCGTATCGAGTGCATCCAGTTCAGTCAGTTTGGTGCCCAGGTCAGCACGCACGGTCAGCACGTTATCAAGGGAGTTACGCAAGCCGCGGTTTGCTTTATCAATGTCCAGATTCATTTGATCAGTCTTGCCCTGATCGCCGCTGACTGGCGTTTTCAGAGCCGCAATCACGTTATCCAGGATCTTGAACAGATTCTTTTCCGGGGCAGAGCCATCTGGTTCTGGCGCGGCGTTGCTGGTGAAAGATTCAAACACTTCCTGGCCGGTATGGCTGATCTGCATATTACGCGCAGAATCGACCTGCTGTCGGATTGGCGTGTCGCCGCCGTCATACTTTCCGGTTGCCTGATCGAATGCCGGAGCATCCGTTTTATAACCGGCAAAAATATAGCGTCCGTTGCCATCGGTACTGTTTGCCAGGTTCAACAGCTGGTCGCGGATACCCTGCAGATCGGTGGCAATGGAACTGCGGTCGTTATCACTCAGGGAGCCGTTTCCGGCATAAACAATTTTATCCTGTGCTGATTGCAGCGCAGTGGTCACCTGGCCCAGAACGCTCTCCTCCAGCCCGACTCGCTGGGACGCAAAAGAGCGTGCCAGCGTGTACTGACTGTTTTGCGCCTGCGCCTGCGAGAGCACAACCGCCTGAGACGCAGCAATAGGATCGTCAGAAGGACGGTTAATACGTTTACCGGTGGACATCTGCTCACCGTAGCTCAGCCACTTACTCTGGGAGTCGGTGATCCCACGCATGTTCTGCTGGTACATCATCTGGGTGCTAATACGCATCGTTCACCTCGGCCTTAGCGAATATTGATTAACGCGTCAAAGAGCGTGCTGGCGGTTTGCAGTACCTGGGCATTGGCCAGGTAGTACTGCTGGTAGCGCTGGAGGTTGCCATACTCTTCATCGAGGTTAACCCCGGAGATCGACTGCTGCTGGTTGCTCAGCTGCGTCGTCACGTTTGCCTGGGTGGTGCTGCTGCTTTTCAGCGTCGCGGTTTTGCTGCCGACGGTGCTGACCAACGAGGCATACGCATCGTTAAAACTCTTGTTGCCGCCGACCACTTTGCTGTTCTGCAGATTAAGCAGCGCCTGGCCGTTGCGGTTATCGCTTTCACCGCCGGTGGCGTCAGACGCCAGCGCCAGTTTAGACTCATCGCTGATCGCCACATCCATATTGACGATGGCATTGACGACAGGCTTAACGATAAAGCTGTCTTTGTTATTCGCCGTGCCCGATACGTTCACCGTCAGGCCATCAAAGGACAAGTTACCTTTGCCGTCATCAACTGGCTTAACCGTGGTTTTATCCGAGAGGCGGGTGATCTTCCAGTTGCCGCCGTCAAACTCCATCTTGTAGTCGGTAGCCTGTACTTTAGCGCTGTCTGCCACGTTAATGGCGGCAGTGACGGAGGCCGAGCCGGTATTTTTGGTGTTTCCCAGTACCGCGGGAGCACCAATTTTAAATAACTCACCGCCAGCGTTACCTTCTGGATCAAAGCCCTTTGCGTGTTGGCTGTTCATCTCGTTAGCGAAAGAGAGCGCCAGCTGGTTAAGAGTGTTACGTGCCGCGTCGAGCTCTTCGGTACGGAAGGTCAACATGCCGCCCAGAGAGCCGCTGGTCAGCAGTTTTTCCGGGATCTCAACGGGGCCCGAGGTGCCGTCAACAAACGCCACCGTTGTACGGGATGGATCGGCGCTAGACTTCACAGCCGCCAGCTGATTAGCGGTGCTGCCCTGAACCAGGTTGTAGCCATTGCCAAAGGAGACGTTATAGGTGCCGCTATCCTGAACGGAGACTTCAACACCCACGATCTGGTTCAGCTCGCTCACCAGCTGGTCACGCTGGTCGAGCAGATTGTTCGGGGACGCACCCGCGCCCACGCCGGTCAGACGGGAAATCTGGTCGTTCAGGTTGGCAATCTGTTTAGCGTAGTTGTTGATCTGATCAACGCTGGTGCCGATGGCGGTATTGATCTGCTTATCCTGATCGCGCAGATACTGATCGTTCACCTTGAACTGGTTCACCAGGCCATCAGCCTTGCCCAGTACGGTCTGGCGCGCCGCCGGATCTTCGGCGTTGCTCACCAGGGTCTGCAGACTGGTAAAGAAGCCCTGCAGGGTGGTCGCCAGGCTGTTGGTGCTGCCAGAGAGAATGTCGTCAATTTTGGACATCTGCTGGTAGCGGGTCGTCAGGGCACTGCTCTGGTTCTGCGCGGTGCGCAATTGGTTGGTAATGAATGCATCATATTCGCGCTGTACCCCGGAGACATACACGCCGTTGCCAACCCAACCGCCGCCTGTCAGGGTGCTGTTTGAGGCGCTCAGCACCGTCGTCTGACGGGTGTACCCCGTCACGTTGTAACTTGAAATGTTATTACTGGCGGTATTCAGCGCAGCCTGGGCTGCACTGAGGCCACTCATGGCGCTGTTGATCAAACTGGACATGGGGGTTCCTTTTATACTTTCAGACATGAGTCCTGCTGGAGATTATCGGCAGGCCCCAGCCGGACTTGAGAACTTTCAGAACAGATTTTCGATATCGTTGCTGTAGGCTTTGCTGACTTTCTCACCCATCGCTTTCAACTGCTGGATCATGCTGGTCAGCTTGCGGGCATACTGCGGATCGGTGGCGTAGCCCGCGTTCTGCAACGCCTGCGCACCCTGCTCTGCCGTCGCGGCCTGGGTCACGGCCGCATAGCGCGGGTTACGACTCAACAGGCCGACATAGTCTGAAAGTGCCTCGAGATAGGAGCTGTAGACGCGGAATTTGGCTTTGATCTTCTTCGCTTCGCCGTTTTCATACTCCGTGGTGGTGATCTCGGTAGTCGGCCCTTTCCAGCTTCCTGAGGCCTTCACCCCAAAGATGTTAAAGCTCGGCTCACCGTTCTCACGGCGGATCTGGCGTTGCCCCCAGCCCGACTCCAGCGCCGCCTGGGCCAGAATCAGGTGATGCGGCACCCCACTCTGCTGGCTGGCGAGACGCGCCGGCAGGGAGAGCTGTGCCAGGAAGTCTTTGCTGTCGCCGGTAAGGGGTTCATCATTGCTCTCAGGCACCTTCGGCACCGCTTTACGCACCATCTGCGTCAGGGCCTGGTTTTGATAGCTGGTGACCCTTTCCAGATCGAACTTCATCGGCACCTGCTGCGGTGCCTCTTCTGGCGGCACGCCCTGCGCGGCCGCCATCTGCTTAACGATCACATCGGCAAGTCCCAACCCTTTACCGGCAGTCATCTGCTGCGCAATCTGCTGGTCATACATGCTGGTGTACAGACGCGTCGAGTCGCTGCTGAAGATGCCATCTTTTGGCAGGGCTTCACGCATGCTTTTCAGCATCATCTGGACAAACATCCCCTCCACCTGGCGGGCAACCGGGCGGATATTGCCCGCCGGATCTTTGCCCGCTTTAGACTTCAGTTCGTTGAGCGACTGGGTATCCCAGGCCGCGCTGCTCAGCAGTTTGCTATCGGTCAGCATCAGATAATTTCCAGTTTGGCGCGCAGGCAGCCCGCGCTCTGCATGGATTGCAGAATCGACATCAGATCCATCGGAGTGGCACCCAGCGCGTTCAGGGCACGTACCACGTTGTTCAGGTTGGCGCTGGAGCGCACGCTCTGCAGCGAGCCGCCGCTCTGACGCAAATCGATCTGGGTCTGCGGCGTCACCACCGTTTCACCGCCGCCAAACGGCGTATCCGGCTGGCTGACGTTAGCCGAGCGGTTGACGGTCACCGACAGGTTGCCCTGCGCCACGGCACAGCTGTCCAGCGTCACCTCACGGTTCATCACCACCGAGCCGGTGCGGGAGTTGATGATCACTTTGGCATCCTGCGGCGTGACGTTCACTTCCATATTCTGGATATCCGCCAGCAGACGCACCTGATTACTGCCGCCGCTGGAGACGCGGATCTGCACGGTACGGGCATCCAGCGCGGTGGCGCTGCCGTAGCCGCGGTTGCGGTTGATGGTGTCCGCAATCTGCTGCGCCATGGTGAAGTCGTCATTATTCAGCTGCAGGTTAATGGTGTTGCCGCTGCCGAACTGGGTCGGCAGTTCACGCTCAATAACCGCCCCGTTGGTAATACGGCCGCCGTTAAGCTGGTTGACCTGCACGCTGCTGCCGCCTGCGGAGGCACCCGCCCCGCCGACAAGGATGTTACCCTGCGCCAGGGCATACACCTGGCTATCCACCCCTTTCAGAGGGGTCATCAGCAGAGTCCCGCCGCGCAGGCTTTTCGCATTCCCCATAGAGGAAACCACCACGTCGATGGTTTGCCCCTGGCGTGCAAAGGCCGGGAAAGAGGCGGTAACCATTACCGCCGCCACGTTTTTCAGCTGCATGTTGGTCCCGGCGGGCACCGTGATGCCGAGCTGGGAGAGCATGTTGTTCAGACTCTGGGTCGTGAACGGCGTCTGGGTGGTCTGGTCGCCCGTCCCGTCAAGCCCCACAACCAGACCGTAACCGATCAGTGAGTTTTCCCGCACACCCTGTACGCTTGTGAGATCGCGAATACGGTCGGCCTGGGCACATGTCGCCACCAGCACCAGCAGGAACCCGAAGAGGGATTTAAACATAGGTCACCTCGATTACATCGGTGATAAGTTAAGGAAGAAACGCTGCAACCAGCCCATATTCTGCGCCTCATTGATGTAGCCGTTGCCGACATACTCAATGCGCGCATCGGCCACCTGAGTGGACGGTACGGTGTTGGAGCCGCTGATGGTGCGAGGGTTAACCACACCGGAGAAGCGAATGAATTCCGTGCCCTGGTTGATGGCGATCTGTTTTTCACCCACTACATGTAAATTGCCGTTCGCCAGCACCTGGTCGACGGTCACTGTCAACGTGCCGCTAAAGGTGTTGCTGGCATTGGCGCCGCCTTTACCGTTAAAGGAGTTGCCGCCAGACGCCTCGGCATCGGCGCGTGCGTTACCGAAGAGTCCTTCGAGATAGCGCGGCACAGTGTCGAAGCCAAAATTGGTTTTCCCGTCGCGGCTGGCATTCGCCGACGAGCTCTTACTGGCGCTGACGTTTTCCTGCAGCTGGATGGTCAGCGTATCGCCGATATTGCGTGGGCGACGGTCTTCAAACAGCGGCTGATAACCGTAGTTAATCGGCTGCGCGGTCTGGAAAATTGAGCCATTCACTACCGGCGTCGGGCCAGGAATGGGTTGGGCGGAAGTCGCACCCTGCACCAAAGGTTGAGACGGAACCCAGGCGCAACCGCTGAGGGTAACGGCCAGGAGAGTCACTATCGGATAACGAATCGCCGCGTGTTTTTGCATTGCCTTCATCTTCGAAAACAGGGAGCCGGTGCGGCGTGAACCGCACCGGGCTACACCTTAGAGTTGCGTCAGTTTCTGCAGCATCTGGTCGGTCGTCGACACTGCTTTACTGTTAATTTCGTACGCGCGTTGAACCTGGATCATATTCACCAGCTCTTCCGCGACGTTGACGTTTGAGGTTTCCACATACCCCTGATAGAGCAGACCTGAACCGTTCAGACCCGGTGTGCTCTCGTTCGGCGCGCCGGAGGACTGGGTTTCGATGTACAGGTTCTCACCGATGCTTTCCAGACCGGTGTCGTTCATGAAGGTGGTCAGGTTGAGCTGGCCAACCTGCACCGGCGCAGCCTGGCCCTGCTGGGTCACGCTCACGATCCCGTCACGCCCGATGGTAATGCTCAGGGCGTTCGCCGGAATGGTGATCGCCGGCTGCACCTGGAAACCGCCCGCGGTCACCAGCTGGCCGTTCTGATCCACCTGGAACGAACCGTCACGGGTATAGGCAGAGGTCCCGTCCGGGAGCTGAACCTGGAAGAAACCCTGGCCCTTGATCGCCACGTCTTTGCTGTTGTTGGTCTGGGAGAGGTTGCCCTGGCTGTGCAGACGTTCAGTCGCTACCGGGCGAACACCGGTACCAATCTGCAGACCGGAAGGCAGCGTAGTCTGTTCAGACGACTGCGCCCCTGGCTGGCGAATGGTTTGATAAAGCAAATCTTCGAAAACCGCACGCTGACGCTTAAACCCATTGGTGCTGACGTTCGCCAGGTTGTTGGCGATGACATCCATATTGGTTTGCTGCGCATCGAGGCCCGTTTTCGCGATCCATAAAGAACTGATCATAAGTAGTCCTGTTAACTCATTGACAGCAGTTGGTTGGCGCGACTGGCGTTTTCATCAACGCTGGAAATCACCTTCATCTGCATTTCAAAACGGCGGGCGCTGGCGATCATGTCGGTCATCGCGGTCACCGGCTTAACGTTACTGCCTTCCAGCACGCCAGACATGACGCGAATGGTCGGGTCAGCCTGTAACGTCGCGCCACGGGTGGCCTGCGCCGCCTGGGTCAGACGGAACATGCCGTCGTCGCCACGCTGCACTTCAAAACCTTCGGCTTTTACCAGCTTCAGGCGGCCAACCGGCGCGACGGTGTTCGGCGGATCGCCCGGGTTCAGGGCGGAGATGGTGCCGTCGGCCGCGATGGTGATCTCCGAGCCTTCCGGCACGGTGATCGGGCCACCTTCACCAATAACCGGACGTCCCTGGATGGTCAGTTGCCCGACCGCGTCCACCTGGATGTTCCCGTTACGGGTGTAGCCTTCGCCGCCGTCTGCGGTCTGAACCGCCAGCCAGCCGTCCTGCTGCAGCGCCACATCGAGCGGGCGCGAGGTGTAGTCCATCTGCCCGGGTGTCATATCGGCCCCCGGGGTGGAGGCGGTCACCAGCGTACGCGTCGGCAGGGAGAGCCCTTCCACCGGGACGGCGCGCATCGCATTGAGCTGCGCGCGAAAGCCCGGCGTCGAGGCGTTCGCCAGGTTGCTGGCGGTGACGGCCTGCTGATTGAGCGTCTGACTGGCGGCGCCCATCGCGGTATATATTGCGTGATCCATTAAGCTATCCCGTCAGCCACTTAGCGGAGGTTAACCAGCGTGTTGAGGATCTGATCCTGGGTTTTGATGGTCTGCGCGTTCGACTGATAGTTACGCTGCGCGACGATCATATTGACCAGCTCTTTACTCAGGTCGACGTTGGAGGCTTCCAGCGCGCCGTTGGTCAGGGTACCGAAGTTACCGGAACCTGCGGTGCCCAGCAGCGCCACGCCTGAAGACTGCGTGGCAGACCAGACGTTGTTCCCTTCTGACTGCAGACCTTCGTTGTTGGCGAAGTTTGCCAGTACGATCTGACCCAGCACCTGGTTCTGTTCGTTGGAGTAGTTACCTACCACGGTGCCGTCGTCGTTGATCTGATAGCTCACCAGGTCGCCCGGCTTGTAGCCGTTCTGGTTGGTCGCCACGATGTTGTTCGCCCCGGTGTTCTGCTGCATGGAGTTCAGGAAGCTCAGGGAGAAGGTCACCGGCAGCGCGCCGCTCAGCGGATCGGTGGTTACGTTGATAGACGTGCTGGTATTTACGTTGGTGGTGTCCAGGGCCCAGGTTTCCGGCGTAGTGCCTTGGGCGATGTAGTTAGTCACCCCTTCCAGGTTACCGTTGGGGTCGAAGCTCATCTGGGCAGATTTGGTGATCTTGCCATTCGCGGCGCTACCGTCCTGGGTGTAGAGATCCCACTTGTTGTCCGCCGTTTTCACGTAGTAGACATACATGTTGTGGGCGTTACCCTGGTTGTCATAGACGGTGATGGTGCCTTTCTTGTTGAAGCTGTCTGAATCCGGGTTAGCACTGGTCACGTCAAACGGGATGTTAGGCACGCTGTCCGTGGAGTTCAGGTTGATCTGCTGCGCTGCTGTGGTGGTCGCTTTGGCGGCCATCAGATTGTTAGGAATGGTGATCGGCTGCGGGTTCGCGCCGGTCTGTACCGTTGGCGGGCTGCCCGCTGCCGGATAGCCGGTCACCTGCAGACCCTGCATGTTTACCAGGTTGCGGTTTTCGTCCAGGCTGAACTGGCCGTTACGGCTGTAATAGACGGAACCGTTGCTGTCGAGCATACGGAAGAAACCGTTCTGGCTGATCGCCACATCCAGACCACGACCGGTGTTGGTAGTGGTACCGTCGCTGAAGTCCTGGGTGATCCCGGCGACTTTTACGCCCAGACCGACTTTGGAACCGGCGAACATATCTGCGAACGACGCGCTACCAGACTTAAAGCCATAGGTCGCGGAGTTGGCAATGTTGTTACCAATGACGTCGAGGTTAGTGGCTGCAGCATTCAGGCCGCTGACCGCTTGTGAAAAGGCCATTTGTTACTCCTGATAAAGGTTAAGGCTTATATAATCTGCCGAACTTCGTCGAGCGTAGTTGTACCGTAAGTCCCCAGATCCAGCGTGTTACCGTTGCTGCTGCGGATCACACCCTGCACCATCGCGAACTGCAGTGGCTGGGCCACCAGTTGCGTACTGCCGCTGCTGGCGGAGATAGCAACGTTATACGAACCATTTGGCGCACTGCTGCCGTCGGTCATCGTGCCGTCCCAGGTAAAGGTATGAACACCGGCTTTCAGTTCGCCGATATCAATAGTGCGAACCACCGCACCGTTTCTGTCGGTGATGGTGGCGGTCACTTTGTCGGCGCTCTGCTGCAGCTCAACACCAAACGGCGTGGTGGAGGTGGTGCTGGTGCCGTCGGTGCTGCTGCTGCCTGCCAGAATGGTGGAGCCCGGGATCATCACGCCATGACCAATCAGCGTGCTGGCCTGCATCGACTGGCTGCTGTCGAGCTGCCCGGAAATAGAACCCAGCGTGGTATTCAGTTTCTCGATGCCGCTCACCGTACTGATCTGCGCAAGCTGCGTGGTCAGTTCGTTGTTCTGCATCGGGTTGGTTGGATCCTGGTTTTTCAGCTGTGCGACCAACAGCGTCAGGAAGCTGCTTTGCAGATCGGACGCGTTGCTGCCGGTAAGCGAACTGTTGCCGGTAGTGCCGCTGACGCCTGTGGCACTCGACCTGTCATTTACATTGACTGCAATGGACATTGATCTCTCCTTTACTGGCCCAGAGTGAGCGTTTTAAGCATCATGCTCTTCACGGTGTTCAGTACTTCAACGTTGGCCTGATAGCTGCGGGACGCTGACATGGTGTTCACCATCTCGCCCACCACATCCACGTTCGGCATTTTGACGTAGCCGTTGGCGTCCGCCAGCGGGTTGCCCGGCTCGTAGACCAGCTTGTCCGGTGCCTGGCTCTCAATTACGCTGGCAACTTTCACCCCACCGGTTGCGGCGCCCGGTGCGGCATCGACCTGGAACACCACCTGTTTGGCGCGGTAAGGTTGCCCGTCCGGACCCGCCACGCTGTTGGCGTTCGCCAGGTTACTGGCGGCGACGTTCAGTCGTTGCGATTGCGCGGTCAGGGCTGAACCCGCGATATCAAAGATATTGAGTAAGGCCATTAACCATTGCCTCCCTGCAGAACATTCATCATGCCTTTAATCTGCCCGCCAAGAACGGTCAGCCCCATCTGGTACTGCAGGCTGTTATCGGCGAACTGCGTACGCTCCCGGTCCATATCAACGGTGTTACCGTCCAGGGATGGCTGATCGGGAATGCGATAAAGTAAATCGATACTCGGGGTGGTCACGGTCTGTGCGGGAATGTGGCGTGCAGACGTCAGCGCAAGGGCGACACCGCTATTTTCGGCCCGACCGCGCTCCATCACTTTCTTTAATTCACTGGAAAAATCGATATCGCGCGCCTGAAACCCGGGGGTGTCGGCGTTAGCGATATTGGCGGCCAGAATCTCCTGACGCTGGGCGCGTAAATTGAGCGCTTCCTGCTGAAAACGTAGCGCGGCGTCGAGTTTATCGAGCATGTCTCCTCCGCTGATGGCAAAATTTCAGTGGATAGCTTAAATCTCACCCCGTCTACTTCATCGACGGAATAAGCACAAAATGCGTCGCTATTTATTGCGTTGATGACAAACCGCTACAGGTAGAATTCTGCTCATCATTAAACCGACGGTAACGGGCGATATGGCACTCAAACGTGGTTTCACCGCAACCCTGCTCCTCTGGAGCGCCCTCACGCAGGCGCAGGATCTTGACGCCCAGCTGACGGAATTTTTTGCCCAGCGGCTGGCGGGGTTCAGCGATGAGGTTTCGGTGCAGGTTCGCACACCCGCCCGCATGCGTCCTTCGTGCGAGACGCCTGCATTCAGCGTTCTCGGCAACACGAAGCTGTGGGGCAACGTCAGCGTTACCGCACGATGTGGCAATGAAAAACGATTTATACAGGTTGCAGTTCAGGCAACGGGCGATTATGTTGTCGCGTCCCGGAGTATCCCCCGGGGTGCCGCCCTGCAGCCGGACAGCGTGACGCTGAAGCGCGGCAGGCTGGATCAGCTTCCACCCCGGGCCATCCTGGATATTCACCAGGTGCAGAATGCCGTCAGCCTGCGCGATCTGGTGCCAGGGCAGCCTTTGCAGCTATCGATGCTGCGTCAATCATGGCGGATCAAAGCCGGGCAGCGGGTGATGGTTATCGCCAGCGGCGACGGCTTTAGCGTTAACGGTGAAGGTCAGGCGCTAAACAATGCGGCGGTTGCGCAAAACGCCCGGGTGAGAATGTCTTCGGGCCAGGTGGTGAGCGGAACGGTGGATCCTGATGGGAATATTCTGATTAACCTATAATCTTTTTAAAGATTATGCGGCGGCTGCCGATATAGAAGTAACTTAATGATGATGTCAGGCGCCAACGCCGCGAACCCTCGATGAGGACAACATAATGAGCATTGATCGTACATCGCCCCTGAAGCCGGTTAGCCCAGTTCAACCGCGCGAAATGAATGACACTGCCACTGCAAAGACTCGCCCGCAAAAATCGGCGACCGCCAACAGCACCAGCGTCACGCTGAGCGATGCCCAGGCGAAACTGATGCAGCCTGGTAGCAACGATATCAACATGGAGCGTGTTGAAGCGCTGAAAACCGCCATCCGCAATGGCGAGCTGAAAATGGATACCAGTAAAATCGCTGATGCGCTTATCCAGGATGCGCAAAGTTTCTTAGAGTAACCACTGTATGAGTCGTCTGACGGAAATAATGGATCAAATGACGGTCGTGTTGAACGATCTGAAAACGGTCATGGACGCCGAACAGCAGCAGCTCTCTGCCGGAAATGTTCATGGCAGCGCGCTGCAGCGCATTACAGAAGATAAAAGCTCACTGCTGGCCACGCTGGACTACCTTGAACAGCAGCGACGCAGCGAGCAATCCGCGCGCCATAGTGCAAATGATGATGTCGTCGAACGCTGGCAAACTATTACTGAAAAAACGCAGCATCTGCGCGATCTGAATCAGCACAACGGGTGGTTACTGGAAGGGCAAATCCTTCGTAACCAGCAGGCGCTTGCCGTGCTTAAGCCGCATCAGGAGACAGGACTGTATGGCGCCGATGGCCAGACAGCCAGCTCACGCAGCGGCGGAAAGAAAATTTCGATTTAATCAGGCGATAGCCACAGGAATGGGGAGCACCGACAGGCGCTCCCCTTTTTTTGCGTTACGCCGTGCGGCGGGTAAACTCTTTCACCTTAAAGCCCAGCACCGCGAGGGTGGCGAAGTAGGCCACTACCCCCACCAGCACAACCGCCATCAGGCGCAGCAGACGATACGGCATGGTGCCCAGCGACCAGTCCGGCATTACGTAGAGCATCCCCACCAGCGCGGCCGCCATCACCAGCACCGCAATCACCAGGCGCAGCAGGAAGCGCGACCAGCCCGGCTGCGGAGTAAAGATCTGCTGTTTACGCAGCTGCCAGTAGAGCAGCCCGGCGTTGAGACAGGCCGCCAGACCGATGGATAACGACAGACCGGCATGCTTCAACGGGCCGATAAACGCAAGGTTCATCACCTGGGTCATAATCAGCGTCACAATGGCGATTTTCACCGGGGTTTTGATGTCCTGACGCGAATAGAAGCCCGGAGCCAGCACTTTTACCACGATAAGCCCTATCAGCCCGACGGAATAGGCTACCAGCGCCCGCTGGGTCATGGCGGCATCAAACGCGGAAAATTTACCGTACTGGAACAGGGAGACGGTGAGTGGTTTCGCCAGGATCCCCAGCGCCACGGCGCTTGGCAGCGCCAGCAGGAAGCAGAGGCGTAACCCCCAGTCCATCAGGCGGCAATATTCGTCATGATTGCCGCTGGCGAAACTGCGGGAGAGTGAGGGCAGTAAAATGGTGCCCAGCGCCACCCCCAGTACCCCGGAGGGAAACTCCATCAGGCGATCGGCGTAGTACATCCAGGAAACCGACCCGGAGACGAGGAAGGAGGCGAAGATGGTGTTGATGATGAGTGAAATCTGGCTCACCGACACGCCAAGGATCGCCGGCCCCATCTGCTTCACCACCCGCATCGCGCCGGCATCGCGCAGGTTAATGCGTGGCAGCACCAGCATGCCGATTTTCTTCAGGTGCGGCAGCTGATACGCCAGCTGGAGCACGCCCCCCACCGTCACCGCCCAGGCCAACGCCAGTACTGGTGGATGAAAGTGCGGCGCGGCAAACAGCGCAAAGCCGATCATGCTGACGTTAAGGAAGGTGGGCGCAAAGGCCGGTACCGAGAAGCGGTTCCAGGTGTTGAGGATGGCCCCGACCAGCGACGCCAGGGAGATCAGCAGAATATAAGGAAAGGTGATGCGCAGCAGCTGCGTGGTCAGGGCAAACTTGTCGGCGGTATCGGCAAAGCCGGGGGCGGTCACCATGATAACCCAGGGTGCCGCCAGCATCCCAATCACGGTGACGATGGCCAGCGCGAGGGTCAGCAGCCCCGAGACGTAGGAGACAAATACTTTGGTGGCGTCTTCACCCTGCTTGCTTTTGTATTCCGCCAGAATGGGCACAAACGCCTGGGAAAAGGCGCCTTCGGCAAAAATTCGACGCAGCAGGTTGGGCAGTTTGAACGCGACAAAAAAGGCGTCAGTGGCCATCCCTGCGCCAAAGACCCGCGCCACAATGGCGTCGCGCGCAAAACCCAGCACGCGCGAAAACATGGTCATCGAGCTGACGGCGGCCAGCGATTTTAATAGGTTCATTAACGTGAGCTTCCACTACCTGAAACAAAACGCCTGCAAAGCAGGCGTAATTTAGCCGGGTGACGCTATGCGTACCCGGCCTGGAAAACGCAAAACGCGCCTAGTCTACTCGTAAAAACAGGAATTGCTATGGGCAGATGTTACAGAGGGTTATTCGCTCATGGCATCGCGCCAGAGCTTCTCCACGATGCGCTGGGCGCGGATCGCCTGTTCACCCGAGGTTTCAGGAACCCTCTGATTTTGCACGCATTCAATAAAGTGGCGCGCGCAGCCCGCAAAACCACGCTGCTCCAGGGTGCTCTGCCAGCCAGGAATAGCCGGGGTAACGACCCCAGCGCCCCGCTCTTCGCGCCACTCGCGCATATCGGTTACGTCCAGCAGCGCGCCGTCCGTCACCGCCTGGACCCACTCCCGCTGGCTACCTGCCCGGCGGTGCATGGAGGTGGTGATCTGCATATTGCCCGCGCTGAAATGGTGCTCGGCATAGATCATCGCCCCCTGCTCGTTGGTTTGTAGCGTGCCGCCGGTAAGACGCGCATTATCTCCCGCCAGCCACAGCGCGGTGTCCACCACATGCAGATAATCATCCAGCAGGGTAAAACGCAGATCGTTGGGGCCGACGCTGTCGGCGCGATGCTTATCCATGCGCAGGGATGCCGCACCGTGCAGCTGGGTTTTCAGCTGCTGATAGAGCGGCGCAAAGCGACGGTTGAAACCGACCATCAGGGTGCGTTTTTTCTGTGCAGCGTGCTCAATCAGGCGCTCGGCGTCGGCCAGATTATCCGCCAGCGGTTTATCAACACAGACATGCACCCCGGCATGCAGTAGCTCGCTAACCACCTGGTAATGGGTGGCGGTGGAGGTATGGACAAAGACCGCATCACAGGCGCGGGCCAGATCCTGCAACGACTCATAGTAAGGCATACGCAGCGATTCACAGATCCTGATCGCCTTATCCCGCGAGGGCGACCATGCCCCCTGCAATGTCCAGTCTGATGCGGCGCTCAGCACCGGCAGCCAGGCTTTCTGGGCGATCCCACCCAGCCCTACCACGCCCACACGTAATTTTGTCACCGTTAATCTCCCAGATGTGCCAGCAGCGAATCGAGGCGCTGCTTCAGTTCTTCGACTTCGTTTTCCAGCGCTTCAACGCGGGCCAGTAGGGTTTCGTCCGTGGCGGGAGCCACTGCCTCAACGGCGGCGGCGATGGTTTCAACCTCTCCGCTGAAAAGATGCATATAGCGGCTTTCACGCTTGCCGGGCTCGCGCGCCAGGCGCAGGACAAACGGGCCATCTTCTCTTGCCGCCAGGCCTTCGAGGGTCTGCTCCACCTCCTGCATATCGGCGAATTCATGCATGCGCGCCGCCCGGGTGCGCAGTTCGCCAGGGGTCTGCGCTCCGCGCAGCAGCAAGGTGGCGATCAGCGCCACTTCGGCGGAGTTTAGCTTCAGGGCGCCAAACTCGGAGTTGCAAAAACGCTGCTCATACTTGGTGACGCGATTGCCAAAACCGCTGACAGTGCGCAGGTAGTGGCGTTTCACCAGCGCATCCAGCAGATCCTGTACCTCATGTTCGGCAAGGTTCATCACCGGTTCACGGTTGGTTTTTTGGTTGCAGGCCAGGGTGACCGCATTTACCGAGAGCGGATACTGCTCCGGCGTCGTGACCTGCTTCTCCAGCAGGCAGCCAATGACGCGCGCTTCTGTGGCGCTTAACTGGTATTTCATCTCTGTTCCTTAGCGCCCCGCGCTCCACTCTTTGGTTGTCAGCGCCGTCAGGACATGATCGCGCCATTCGCCGTCAATCAGCAGGTAATCTTTGGCGTAGCCCTCCTTTTCAAATCCGAGGCGCGCCAGCAGACCGCCGCTGCGCTGATTGTGCGGCATATAGTTGGCCATAATGCGGTGCATATGCTGGGTACGTTGCATATAGCGGATTGCCGAGGTCAGCGCCTCAAACATCAGCCCCTGCCCCTGCCATTTTTGCCCGATGGAGTACCCCAGATAGCAGGCATGAAACGAGCCCCGCACCACGTTAGAGAAGTTGGCGATGCCGATGATCTCTTTTTCATCGGGATCCAGCAGAGCAAAGTAGAACGCCGAGCCCTGCTTGTGAAACTCGGCGATCATGCTCAGCCGGGCCTGCCAGCCGGAAGGATAGCAGTGGCTCTCATCCCGCACGGGTTCCCAGGGTTTTAAAAACTGACGATTCTCAGCGTAGTAGTCCGCCAGACGCCAGGCATCACGCTCATGCACGAGGCGAACCACCAGCCGGTCGGTCGTCAGACGCACTTTCGGCACATTACTGCGATAGCCAAACATGGATACAACTCCTTCATGTTACAACCTTGACCCGTTAGCTTTACTATACCTGCGCCGCTGCCGTCTGGGAAAACAGCGACATACCATTTTGAAGACTTTTCACATTTTTCGATGAAAACCCTCAATCAAAATGCCTTTTTGATAAAAAAATATTGTCGCCTGCGCAGTGGGAAAAAACCCGGCGAAACCGCAGAATATTAGCGCGCTCATTATCTTGATACCCTAAATAATTCGAGTTGCAGGAAGGCGGCGACGCAGCGAATCCCCTGGAGCTTACTCCGGTAAGTGACAGGGGTGAGCGAGGAGGCCAACGCACCGGCAACTTGAAGTATGACGGGTATATTTCCCTGGAGGGGAAATGTCCCATATCTCACAGGCCCGGAGCCTGGGTAAATATTTCCTGCTTGTTGATAACATGCTGGTTGTACTCGGCTTTTTTGTCGTATTTCCGCTCATCTCCATTCGCTTTGTGGATCAGATGGGTTGGGCAGCGTTGATGGTCGGCATTGCGCTGGGGCTGCGCCAGTTTGTCCAGCAGGGGCTAGGGGTGTTTGGCGGCGCGATTGCCGACCGCTTTGGTGCCAAACCGATGATTGTCACCGGCATGCTGCTGCGGGCGGCGGGTTTTGCCACCATGGCGATTGCCCATGAGCCCTGGCTGCTATGGGTCTCCTGTATTGTCTCCGGACTGGGCGGCACGCTGTTCGATCCGCCGCGCACGGCGCTCGTCGTGAAGCTGATCCGTCCCCGGCATCGCGGGCGTTTTTTCTCGCTGCTGATGATGCAGGACAGCGCGGGCGCGGTGGTGGGGGCGCTGCTGGGAAGCTGGCTGCTGCAGTACGATTTTCGGCTGGTCTGCGCCACAGGTGCAGTGCTTTTTATTCTGTGTGCGGCCTTTAACGCCTGGCTGCTGCCCGCCTGGAAGCTCTCTACCGTCAAGGCGCCGGTACGGGAGGGGCTCGATCGCATCTGGCGCGACAAACGTTTTATCACCTATGTGCTGACCCTGGCGGGCTATTACATGCTCGGCGTACAGGTGATGCTGATGCTGCCGATCATGGTTAACGATATTGCCGGCTCGCCGGCGGCGGTGAAGTGGATGTACGCCATTGAGGCCTGCCTCTCCCTCACCCTCCTCTACCCTATTGCCCGCTGGAGCGAAAAACGCTTCCGCCTGGAGCATCGCCTGATGGCGGGCCTGCTGCTGATGTCTCTGAGCATGCTGCCCATTGGGATGGTGAGCTCCCTGCAACAGCTGTTTATGCTGATTTGCACCTTTTATATCGGCTCCATCATCGCCGAACCCGCTCGCGAAACGCTGAGCGCCGAGCTGGCCGATCCGCGCGCGCGGGGCAGCTATATGGGCTTCAGCCGTCTCGGTCTGGCGATTGGTGGCGCGCTGGGCTATGCCGGGGGCGGCTGGCTGTTCGATGCCGGGAAAGCCTTTAACCAGCCTGAACTGCCGTGGATGATGCTGACGTTGATTGGGGTAACCACTTTCTTCGCGCTGGGCTGGCAGTTCAGCCACAAGCGCGCTGCACCCGGCGTGCTGGAGCCCGGAGCCTGACCGGGATTCAGGCACTATTCCTGTTCTTCGCCGTTATCAGTTTATTCTGCTGGTCTGAGGGACACTCCCCTGACATACTGGCGCGTCAGGATTGAAGCGCCAGTATGTCGAGGAAAACCATGAAAAAGATTGTTATTGCCACTGCGTTGATCATCAGCGGTCTGCTGGTTGGTTGTAATCAGCTCACCCAGTACACGGTCAGTGAACAGGAGATCAACCAGGCCCTGCAGAAGCGCAATAACTTTGCGAAAGATATCGGTGTGCCCGGCGTCGCCGATGCGCATATCGTCCTGAGCAATCTTGCCAGCCAGATTGGCCGCGAAGAGCCAAACAAAGTGATGCTCTCCGGCGATGCCAGTCTGGATATGAATTCGCTGTTCGGCAGCCAGAAAGCCAATATCAAGCTGAAGTTAAAAGCGTTGCCGGTCTTCAATAAGGATCAGGGTGCCATCTACCTGCAACAGATGGAGATCACCGACGCTGTGGTCTCGCCGGAGAAGATGAAACCGGTTCTGCAGACGCTGATGCCATACCTGAACCAGTCCCTGCAAAACTACTTTAATCACCAGCCGGCTTATATCCTGAGCGAAGACAACAGCCAGGGCGAAGCGCTGGCGAAAAAGTATGCAAAAGGTATCGAAGTGAAGCCGGGTGAGATTGTCATCCCCTTCGTCGATTAACCTGTGAGGCGCTTCGGCGCCTTTTTTTACAGAAAAGAGTGCAAACGAAAACGTTTCCCCCTATTCTTTGTGTCCGGCAAAAATCATCTCACTCAGCCGGAGCCTATCCATGACTGCACAATCCCAGGTTTTGAAAATCCGCCGCCCAGACGACTGGCATATCCATCTTCGCGATGGCGATATGCTGAAAACCGTCGTGCCGTATACCAGTGAAATTTATGGCCGCGCGATTGTCATGCCAAACCTGGTGCCGCCGGTCACCACGGTTGATGCGGCGATCGCCTATCGCCAGCGCATTCTTGCTGCCGTGCCTGCCGGCCACGATTTTACCCCGCTGATGACCTGTTATCTGACCGACACGCTCGATCCGAATGAGATTGAGCGCGGCTTTAGCGAAGGGGTCTTTACCGCCGCCAAACTCTATCCGGCCAACGCCACCACCAACTCCAGCCACGGTGTCACCAGCATTGACGCGATTATGCCGGTGCTGGAGCGTATGGAAAAACTGGGGATGCCACTGCTGGTGCACGGCGAAGTGACCCACGCCGACATCGACATTTTCGACCGTGAAGCCCGCTTCATCGAAACCGTGATGGAGCCGCTGCGCCAGCGCCTGCCGGGTCTGAAAGTGGTGTTTGAACACATCACCACCAAAGATGCCGCGGAGTACGTGCGTGATGGCAATAAGCTTCTGGCGGCCACTATCACCCCGCAGCACCTGATGTTCAACCGCAACCATATGCTGGTAGGCGGCGTGCGTCCGCACCTCTACTGCCTGCCGATCCTCAAACGCAATGTCCACCAGCAGGCGCTGCGCGAGCTGGTTGCCAGCGGCTTTGAGCGCGCCTTCCTCGGCACCGACTCCGCGCCCCATGCCCGTCATCGGAAAGAGGCCAGCTGCGGCTGTGCAGGCTGCTTTAACGCCCCGACCGCCCTTGCCAGCTACGCGCAGGTATTTGACGAGATGAATGCCCTGCAACATTTCGAGGCGTTCTGCTCCCTGAACGGGCCGCGTTTCTATGGTCTGCCAGTGAATGAGAGCTTTGTTGAGCTGGTGCGCGAAGAGAGCAGTGTCGCGGAGTCTATCCCCCTGACTGACGACACCCTGATCCCCTTCCTCGCAGGTGAAACCGTACAGTGGACGGTGAAGCGTTAAAAATTATTTGCCCCCTGTTGTAAGTTCAACAATATAACTGTATAAATACACAGTATATAACACAGGGGGCAATTATGCGTATTGAAGTGACCATTGCCAGAACAACGCCTTTGCCTGCTGGTGCGCTGGACGCACTGGCGGGTGAATTATCCCGCCGTATAAACAACTCCTTTCCCGAACGCGAAGGTGCCGTCACCGTGCGTTATGCGGGGTCAAACAATCTCTCGGTCATCGGTGGCGCAAAAGATGATAAAGAGCGCATCAGCGAAATTTTACAGGAAACCTGGGAGAGCGCTGACGACTGGTTTATTACCGATTAAATTTCTCCTTCATTGTGTTTTTTTGCCGGGTCGCCCCGGCTTTTTTTCCTCTTTTCACGTCAAAAGCACGAATATTCTGACTGACTCTGTCAAAAATCATCGGCAAGGTGATGTTTTAATGTTCAAACAATCCTAAAACGCATAAATATTTTGGACTGCCTGTTTCTTTTTCCCTTCAGAAGCCTTATTTATTGATATACTGAAATTGCTTCAGAAAAACACGCATTGAACCTCACAGTCGTTATCTTTTTAACACGTATTCAGGGGGTTATGATGGAAAAGAATAATGAAGTCATCCAGACCCATCCGCTTGTAGGCTGGGATATCAGTACTGTAGATAGCTACGACGCACTGATGCTGCGTTTGCATTACCAGACCCCAAATCACCCTGACACCGAAGAAGCGGAAGTTGGGCAGACGTTGTGGTTAACCACAGATGTCGCGCGTCAGTTTATTTCTATTCTAGAAGCCGGTATTGCAAAAATAGAATCCAGTGACTACCAGGAAAATGAGTACCGGCGGCACTAGCGTCACGACACTTTTTCACCCAACAGGCACCTCACGGTGCCTCGTTTATTTCTCCCTTGTATAACCCTGCCTTCTTAATTACCCTGCTAATCAACGAAACGCGTAAAGAGAGCCTCATGAAATACGATCTTATTATTATTGGCAGCGGATCTGTCGGCGCGGCGGCAGGCTATTACGCAACGCGAGCCGGTCAGAACGTACTGATGATCGATGCCCATATGCCACCCCACACCGAAGGGAGTCACCACGGCGATACCCGTCTGATGCGCCACGCTTACGGCGAAGGCGAAAGCTATGTGCCGCTGGTGTTACGGGCGCAGGCGCTGTGGGATGAACTGGCGCAAATCAGCGGTGAGCCGGTCTTTGAACGCACGGGCGTGGTCAATCTTGGGCCGTCCGATTCGTCATTCCTGGCGAACGTTGAGCAGAGCGCCCGCCAGTTCAATCTCAATCTTGAGCGGCTGGACGCGGCGGCGGTAATGAAGCGCTGGCCTGAAATCCAGGTGCCCGAAGGTTATATCGGTCTGTTTGAGGCCGAATCTGGGGTACTGCGCAGCGAGCTGGCCATTAAAACCTGGATTGCGCTGGCGAAAGAGGCGGGTTGCGCCCAATTGTTTAACTGCCCGGTGAGCGCTATTACCCATCATGACGACGGTGTCACCGTTGACACCCCGGAAGGCCCCTACAGCGCAAGCCGCCTGTTGGTGAGCGCCGGCACCTGGGTTTCACGTCTGGTGCCCGGCCTGCCGGTGCAGCCGGTACGCAAAGTTTTCTCCTGGTTCCAGGCTGACGGGCGCTACAGCCATCAGAATCACTTCCCTGCCTTTACCGGCGAGCTGCCTGACGGCGACCAGTTTTACGGCTTCCCGTCCGAGAAAGATGCCCTGAAGATCGGCAAACATAACGGCGGGCAGGTGATTAACTCGCCGGAAGAACGTAAGCCGTTTGGCGCGTATCCTGGAGATGGCTCTGAAGCATTCAAATTCCTGCGCAATGTCCTGCCGGGTATCGGTGGCCTGTTACACGGAGCAGCCTGTACCTATGACAACACGCCGGACGAAGATTTCATCATTGATACCCTGCCGGGCCACGATAATACACTGCTGATCACCGGTCTGAGCGGGCACGGATTCAAATTCGCCAGCGTGCTGGGTGAGATTGCCGCACAATTTTCTCAGCAGATCGCTCCGCCGTTTGATCTCACGCCTTTCTCCCTGTCTCGCTTTAGCCGATAATGGTGTCAGGCTTCGGGTTTCCGAAGCCTTTCTTTCATCCTTTTACCGGTATTTTCATGCGTCGTATCGTTAGCTATCTGGTCAATAATATTCGCGAGCACCTGATGCTCTATATTTTGCTGTGGTCGCTGTTAGCAATCCTCGATATCCTTTATATTGTATTTTTCTGATGAGATTCATTGACAAAAATTGACACTTCTTAAAATAACTATAATTTCGCAATAAATTATTTGAACATCATAAAAACGTCTTAACCCGCCAAAGATCAGCCAATCCCGAAAATCCTTTACAGCGTAATTGACTATAACTTCTGTTTTTAATTCAAAATAACTGAACGAATAAAATTAATATTGAATATGTGTAAATATCATTTGCATTAATGTTTTCCCCACGCCATTTTTAGCGCTTGCGAATTAATAATGGTGCTCAAAATGCAGGTGCGAAATTCCCCCACACGCTATGGCGTTATTTCCATGAGTCTACATTGGCTGATGGCAATTGCGGTTTACGGCATGTTTGGTCTTGGCCTCTGGATGGTGACCCTGAGCTATTACGATGGCTGGTATCACCAGGCACCGGAGCTGCATAAAAGTATCGGCTTTATGCTGATGCTGGCGCTGGTGGTGCGGCTGCTGTGGCGCCATGTCTCCCCTGTTCCGCCGGCGTTGAAAAGCCAGACTCGCTTTACGCGTATTAGCGCGGCCGCCGCGCATATCGCCCTCTACGCCTTGCTTTTCGCCATCCTGATCAGCGGCTATTTGATCTCCACCGCCGACGGAAAACCTATCAGTGTCTTCGGCCTGTTTGACGTGCCCGCCCTGCTGGCCGATGCCGGCCCACAGGCCGATCTGGCCGGAACCGTGCATTTATGGCTGGCCTGGGGCGTAGTCATTCTCTCCGTATTACATGGCCTTGCCGCCATAAAACATCACTTTATCGACAAAGACGCCACCCTGACACGTATGTTGGGCAAAGCGTCCCCTGACTCTGGAGCATAAAATGAAGAAAAGCCTGCTGGGATTAACCTTAGCGTCTCTGCTGTTCACCACCGGCGCCGCCGTGGCAGCGGATTACAAAATTGATAAACAAGGCCAGCACGCCTTTGTGAACTTCCGTATTCAGCATCTGGGGTACAGCTGGCTGTACGGCACATTCAAGGATTTCGATGGCTCATTCACCTTTGATGAGAGCAATCCGGCGAATGATAAGGTCAACGTGACCCTGAACACCAACAGCCTGGATACCAACCACGCCGAGCGCGATAAACATCTGCGCAGCGCAGACTTCCTCAACGTGGCGAAATACCCGCAGGCGACCTTCACCTCTACCGAGGTGAAAAAGGATGGTGACGGGCTGGATATTACCGGCAACCTGACGCTGAAAGGCGTAACGAAACCGGTTAAGCTGGATGCAAAACTGATTGGTCAGGGTGACGATCCGTGGGGCGGGAAACGCGCCGGATTTGAGGCATCAGGTAAAATTCACCTGAAAGACTTCAACATCACTACCGATCTGGGCCCGGCGTCGCAGGACGTAGAGCTGATCATTTCGGTAGAAGGGGTTCAGCAGAAATAATGCCCTCGCCCGGTCACGCGACCGGGCAAGGTTTCAGGGTCACTCCGGGTCAGGAATGCCCAGGCGGGTATTCAGACGCCCCCGCGACTTATTAAAGATCTTATTGCCATTTTCGCGCCCGGCACGGCGGCGGCGCTGCTCCTCTTCAGGCAACATGCTCTCTTCGCTGCACAGCTCGCTGCAGCAGCCGTTAAACTTCTCAGCGCAGGCCGGACACTGAATAAACAGCAGATGACAACCGTCATTTTTGCAGTTGGTATGGGTGTCGCAGGCGGTGCCGCACTGATGGCAGTGGGCAATCACATCATCAGAGATGCGCTCACCCATGCGCTCGTCAAAGACGAAGTTCTTGCCGATAAAGCGCACTGGCAGCCCCTGCTCGCGGGCGCGACGGGCATACTCGATGATCCCGCCTTCGATATGCCACACCTTGTTAAAGCCGTTGTGCTTCATCCAGGCGCTGGCTTTTTCGCAGCGGATCCCGCCGGTGCAGTACATGACAATTTTTTTGTCCTTATGCTCCTGCATCATCTCAACGGCTTTTGGCAGCTGCTCACGGAAAGTATCTGCCGGGATCTCAAGGGCGTTTTCGAAATGGCCCACTTCATATTCGTAGTGGTTACGCATATCGATAAACACGGCGTCAGGATCGTCCAGCATGGCATTCACTTCTGACGCTTTCAGGTAATCGCCCACGTCGCTGGCATCAAAGGTCGGGTCATCAATGCCGTCCGCCACAATGCGCTCGCGCACTTTCATGCGCAGCACCCAGAAGGATTTCCCATCATCGTCCAGGGCAATATTCAGGCGCAGGCCGTCCAGGGCCGGATCGAAGCCATAAAGGAAGCTGCGCAGCTCATCGACCTTGCTTTCAGGCACGCTGATCTGAGCATTGATGCCCTCATGGGCCAAATAGATACGGCCAAATACGTTCAGGGCGGTTAACGCCTTGTACAGCGCGTCGCGGGTAGCCTGCGGGTTAACGATAGTGAAATATTTATAGAACGAGATCGTCGTGCGCGGCTCGGTTTCAGCCAACATGCGCGCTTTCAGCTCTTCGTTCGAAATGAGGTTGTGTAACACTGGCATGGTGTACGGTTCCTGCAATCGTATAAGAATGAAAATCGGTCGGCATCATATAGCAAACATTGGGAATTTACATCCCTTCATTTTGCGCTACATTTCTCACGTTAAAATGCCGAGGGTATAACATTTGCTCTATTCATGACCATTCCATAGCGATGCATTTTGGTTATCAATGGAAAAATGCGACACTACGCCAACAGGACGTATCACAAACAGGAACGACATGACTCAACTACCTAAATTTTCCATTGCGCTTCTACATCCTCGTTACTGGCTGACCTGGGCTGGCATCGGTTTATTATGGTTACTGGTGCAGCTGCCCTACCCGCTGATCTACCGTCTTGGCTGCGGTCTGGGTCGACTGGCGATGCGCTTTATGTCCCGCCGCGCCCGCATTGCCCACCGTAATCTGGAACTCTGTTTCCCGGAGATGAGCGAGCATGAGCGTGACACCATGGTGGTGAAAAATTTTGAATCCGTCGGCATGGGGCTGATGGAAACCGGCATGGCCTGGTTCTGGTCCAATAAGCGCATGGCGCGCTGGACGGAAGTGACCGGTACCGGCATGGATCCGGTGCACAATCTGCAGGCCAATAAAACCGGCGTTCTGCTGATCGGCGTCCATTTTCTGACCCTGGAGATCGGCGCGCGGATGTTTGGTATGCAGGCGCCCGGTATTGGCGTCTATCGCCCGAACGACAACCCGGTGATCGACTGGCTGCAAACCTGGGGCCGGATGCGCTCCAACAAGAGCATGATCGACCGTAAGGATCTCAAGGGCATGATCCGCGCCCTGAAATCCGGTGAGGTGATCTGGTACGCGCCGGATCATGACTACGGCCCGACCGCCAGCGTCTTTGTGCCCTTCTTTGCGGTCGACGAGGCAGCCACCACCACCGGGACATGGACCCTGGCCCGTCTGTCGAACGCGGCGATTGTTCCTTTTGTGCCGCGTCGCAAACCTGACGGCAAGGGCTATGAACTGATGATGCTGGAACCGGAATGTTCTCCACCGCTGGACGATGCGACAACCACCGCCGCGTGGATGAATCGCGTGGTTGAGAAATGCATCCTGCTGGCACCGGAACAGTATATGTGGCTGCATCGCCGCTTTAAAACCCGTCCGGAAGGCGTCCCTTCCCGCTATTAATCCTCCTTTGCGGCCTACGGGCCGCAGTTCCCTTTAAGCTTATAATGCTCACCGTCATTGCAGCACCCATCACCCAGGCGCATAATTAGCAGGCTTATTACTTTCTTTTATAATGATGCCGCTGCGCATCATAACGCGGATAGCTATGTCTCCCTCAGAAACGCCAATAAACTGGAAGCGGAACCTCATGGTTGCCTGGCTGGGCTGCTTTCTTACGGGCGCTGCATTTAGCCTGGTGATGCCTTTTCTGCCGCTCTACGTAGAACAGCTCGGCGTCAGCGGCCACAGCGCGCTCAATATGTGGTCCGGACTGGTGTTCAGCATCACGTTTCTCTTCTCCGCCATCGCCTCACCGTTCTGGGGCGGGCTGGCCGACCGCAAAGGGCGCAAAATTATGCTGCTGCGTTCGGCGCTGGGGATGGCCATCATCATGCTGCTGATGGGGCTGGCGCAAAACATCTGGCAGTTTCTGGTGTTACGCGCGCTGCTGGGGCTGCTGGGCGGCTTTGTACCCAATGCCAACGCACTCATCGCCACGCAAATTCCCCGCCATAAAAGCGGCTGGGCGCTGGGAACCCTCTCCACTGGTGCGGTGAGTGGTGCCCTGCTTGGCCCGCTGGCCGGGGGATTACTGGCGGATAGCTACGGTTTGCGGCCAGTATTTTTTATCACCGCGGGCGTTCTGTTTGCCTGCTTCCTGGTGACCTTATTCTGTATCCGGGAAAATTTTACCCCGGTGCCGAAAAAAGAGATGCTGCATGCCCGCGAGGTCTTTGCCTCGCTTAAAAATTCTCGCCTGGTCATCAGCCTGTTTGTCACCACCATGATTATTCAGGTCGCTACCGGCTCCATTGCGCCGATCCTGACGCTCTACGTGCGCGACCTGGCCGGGCACGTGGGCAATATCGCCTTTATCAGCGGCATGATTGCCTCGGTGCCCGGCGTGGCTGCCCTGATCAGCGCCCCGCGGCTGGGGAAACTGGGCGATCGGATTGGTCCGGAAAGGATCCTGATCGTCGCGCTGGTGATCTCCGTGCTGCTCCTCATCCCGATGTCATTCGTGCAATCGCCGTGGCAGTTGGGCGTTCTGCGCTTTTTACTCGGGGCGGCCGATGGCGCCCTGCTGCCTGCGGTGCAGACCCTGCTGGTCTATAACTCCACCAATCAGATAGCCGGACGCATCTTCAGCTATAACCAGTCGTTCCGCGATATCGGTAACGTCACCGGCCCTCTTCTGGGCGCCGGTATTGCCGCCAACTACGGTTTTCGTGCGGTGTTTATCGTCACCGCCTGCGTGGTGCTTTTCAACGCCATCTATTCGTGGTTCAGTCTGTCCCGTGCCGTGCGTCGGCCCAGGGCTATTCCTTAATCAGATAAGGTCTCTTCTTCCGATTAAGAGAGCTGCGTGAAGGCTTTTACTGCTTTCATACTTGCAATTATGGAGAATCAGCTATTCTTTCCCTGAACACCACGTCAATTCACAGGGAGACGCCGATGACTATGTTTGCCACTTTAGAGGAAGCGATTGATGCCGCACGCGAGGAGTTTCTCGCTGATAATCCCGGCATTGAGGAAGATGACGCGAATATTGAGCAACTCAATATCCAGAAATATGTCATGCAGGATGGGGACATTATGTGGCAGGCCGAATTTTTTGCCGATGACGGCGAAGACGGCGAGTGCCTGCCCGTACTGAGCGGCGAAGCAGCTCAGGCGGTGTTTGATGGCGATTATGACGAGATTGAGCTGCGTCAGGAGTGGCTGGAAGAGAACACCCTGCATGAATGGGATGAGGGTGAATTCCAGCTCGAGCCGCCGCTGGATACCGAAGAGGGGCAAACCGCAGCGGATGAGTGGGATGAGCGTTAATTACTCATAGGGCCCGTGCTGAGCGTCGATGGGCAGCAGTAGCGTGTCAAAGACCAGCGAGAACGGCAGATCCAGCACCGTCAGGTAGCGCCATGCGGAGTCGCGAACGTCCCACTGCACGCCCGGGTAGTATTGATTGCCGTGTCCCTGCCCTGGGATCGTCCGGCTGATAATACTGCCGCAGCCGCTCAGCAGGAGCGCCATCGTAATGACGATGAAAAATCTCATCCAGTACCTCGAAAGATAAAAATACCGGCTCAAGAGCCGGTATTTATTTGCCCGTCGGCGCTGCGCTTGCACGGGCCTACAGATTTTGTAGGCCGGGTAAGCGTAGCGCCATCCGACACATCACTTCGCTTTCAACGCCTGCGGATTCAGCTTCAGCGTCTGGTAATAGTTCACCCACGAAGAGTATTTCTCCGGGGCGGCCCAGACACGATGATGCATCCGCGCCATGGTGACAGGATCGCTTAGCAGCACCAGACGACGATCACGGTTCAGCTTCTCCGGCGTCTCGTTCAGCGCCTGCTCAACGTGACGATCGCGTGCGATCTCCAGCACGCGGCTGGCACGGTGACGGGCAGTCGCCATGGCGATGGCCAGGGCGTTGAATGACGGGTTAAACACCGCATGCATAAACCCATCTTCCAGCGAACGGCTGCGGTTGAGCTCCAGGTACTTGTCTGTATCCACCAGCACCTGCGGCGGGGAATACTCTTCCGGGATCAGGAACAGTTTCCAGCGTTTGGTGCGCAGCCCCACCGTTGAACGGCTTGAGATCACCGACACAAACGGGGAGAGGATCAGCGAGAAGACAATCGGCGCCAGCCAGAACAGGAAGCGCAAGTCCAGCCACGCCATGCCCACCGCCCAGACCAGACCGAGCAGCATCTGCGAGCCGTGACGCATAAAGGCTTCACTCCACGGGGTAGAGTCATCGTCACGCTGCGGCGAATTCCAGACCACTTCCCAGCCGAGGAACGCGCTGACCACAAACACGGTGTGGAACAGCATACGCACCGGCGCCAGCAGCACGGAGAACAACACCTCCAGCAGCAGGGAGAGCGTCACGCGGAAGAAACCACCGTACTCCTTCGAGCCCTTGCACCAGATGAGCACAATACTCAGTAGCTTCGGCAGGAAGAGCAGCACCATCGTCGAGGCAAAGAGCGCTATCGCCAGCTCAGGACGCCACTGCGGCCAGACCGGGAACAGCTGGCGCGGCTGCAGGAAGTACTGCGGCTCGGTCAGGGCGTGTACCACCTGCAGGGCGGTGGACAGGGCCAGGAACATAAACCACAGCGGCGCTGAGAGGTAGGACATTACGCCGGTCAGGAACACGGCGCGGTGTACCGGGTGCATCCCTTTCACGAGGAACAGACGGAAGTTCATCAGGTTCCCGTGACACCAGCGGCGGTCACGCTTCAGCTCATCCAGCAGGTTCGGCGGCAGCTCTTCATAAGAGCCCGGCAGGTCATAGGCGATCCATACTCCCCAACCGGCACGGCGCATCAGCGCGGCTTCCACGAAGTCGTGCGACAGGATAGAACCCGCAAACGAGCCCTCGCCCGGCAGCGGCGCCAGCGCACAGTGCTCAATGAACGGCTTCACGCGGATAATGGCGTTATGCCCCCAGTAGTGCGACTCACCCAGCTGCCAGAAGTGCAGACCGGCAGTAAACAGCGGCCCGTAGACGCGGGTCGCAAACTGCTGGCAACGCGCATAGAGCGTATCCATACCTGACGCTTTCGGCGAAGACTGAATGATCCCGGCATTCGGGTTCGCTTCCATCAGGCGCACAAGGCCCGTCAGACACTCACCGGTCATCACCGAGTCGGCATCCAGCACCACCATATAGCTATACTGGCTACCCCAGCGACGGCAGAAGTCATCGATGTTACCGCTTTTACGCTTCACACGGCGACGACGACGACGGTAGAAGATCTGCCCTTCGCCCTGCACTTCGGCGATAAGCTCCATCCACGCTTTCTGTTCTGCCACGCAGATGTCCGGATTGTAGCTGTCACTCAGGATGTAAACGTCGAAGTGCTCGGCGTTACCGGTGGCTTTCACCGACTCCCAGGTGGCGCGCAGGCCGGCAAAAACGCGATCCACATCTTCGTTACAGATAGGCATGATAAGCGCGGTACGGTGTTGAGGATTGAGGGGTTCATCCCCCACCGTCGAGTGCGAAATGCTGTACTTATCCCGGCCTATCAGCAGCTGCAGGAAGCCCATCAGCGCAGTCCAGAAACCGGCCGATACCCAGCAGAAGAGAATGGCGAACAGCAGCAGGATGCCGCTTTGCAGAATATAAGGCAGCAGCTGCATAAACGAGACCAGCAGATCCTGGTCGAACATATCGGCCGGATTGATCAGCGCCCAGCCCTGGTACGGAAGGATCGTCTTCATATACCAAGTAGCGACGACGGTCTGTGCAATGGTTAACAGCAGCAGGATGTAGCGGCGAATACTGCCGACGGTACGCCATTTTTCCTCACTGGCCTGCTGCTCTTTAGAGAGGCGAGAGAGGTAGCGCGGATTGGTGTCGCGGCCACGCAGGCGATCCCAGAAACGGCCCACCGGGTTGGTGCGCCAGGGATCCGGGAACATGGAGGAGCGCGTCGCTTTCGGCATCGCCTCAAGCTGGGTGCGCCCTTCGTCATCGCGGATCAGCTGGCCTTCGGCCAGTGAATCGGGCCAGGCCTGTTCGAGACGGCTTTTAACCGAGCCCAGCGGGGTATCATCTTCACGCGTAAACGGATGATGATCGGCATCCAGCGCGGTGTGAACCGCGCTGATGTCACCCTTCGGCAGTGCCGCCTTCTCGATATCGGTCAGCGGCATGGCATCGATATACTCAGTTATCTTATTCATTGGCAGGTAGCTGATAGCTCCAGGTTTCACTCAACGGCTGATCGGCGTTGACCAGGGCGGCACGCATCTCAGTCGGCTGTTTCGCGTCTTTCACTTTAATGCGTAGAGTTAAACGCCAGCCTTTGGTGACCGGGTTATAACGCACACTGTTCTCAACGATCTCACCATTGTCACCAATGCTCGCCTGAGCCGTGACCGGAGTTTCCGGCGCCAGGTTCTTCATATCCTGGCCGGTGAAATCGACAACAAACGCGATGGTGCCATCAGGCTGGCGGATCAGATTGGACTGTTTCACATCCCCTGTTGAGCGGCGAGTCTGCAGAACATACGCGCTTTCCGGCGCATGCAGCTTGTCTTCATCGCGGCTCATGGTGATGCTGTAGTTGAAGTTCATCTCTTTACCGGCTTCCGGCAGCTGGTCTGGCGTCCAGTACGCGACGATGTTGTCGTTGGTTTCGTCGTTGGTTGGGATCTCTACCAGCTCAACTTTGCCTTTGCCCCACTCGCCTTTCGGAGTGATCCAGGCGCTTGGGCGCAGATCGTAACGATCGTCCAGATCTTCAAAACGGGAGAACTGACGACCGCGCTGCAGCAGACCAAACCCCTGCGGGTTCTCCATGCTGAAGCTACTTACCGCCAGGTGTTTCGGGTTGTTCAGCGGACGCCAGATCCACTCACCGTTGCCCGCAAGGATCGACAGACCATTAGAGTCGTGCAGTTCCGGGCGGAAGTTGGTGGCAGGAGAAGGCTGGTTTGGCCCGAACAGGAACATGCTGGTCAGCGGGGCAACGCCCAGTTTGCCGACTTTATCGCGCAGATAGACTTTAGACTGCACGTCGACCACCGTATCGCGGCCAGGAATAATGACAAAGCGATAGGCGCCCGTTGCGCGTGGGGAATCCAGCAGTGCATAGATGGTCAGGCGCTTGTCGGTTGGTTTTGGACGCTCGAGCCAGAACTCGCGAAAGCGTGGGAACTCTTCCCCGGACGGCAGCGCGGTATCGATCGCCAGACCACGCGCAGAGAGGCCATAAACCTGGCCGCCGCCAATCACACGGAAATAGCTTGCCCCCAACATGCTGACAATTTCGTCGTTTTTATCTTTACTGTTGATGGGATAAAGCACTTTAAAGCCCGCGAAGCCCAAATCTTTCACGGTGTCTTTGTCGTGTTGCACATTGCCGAAATTAAAGTAGTCCGGGCTGTACTTGATTTTGCGTACCGCGTTAGAGGTCACTTCATTAATGGTGACAGGCGTGTCGAAGTACATCCCCTGATGATAAAACTCGAGCTTGAACGGGGTTTTTATTTTATTCCAGTAGGCTTTATCGTGATTAAACTGGATCTGCTGATAGTCCGCATATTTCATGTCGCGGAAAACGGAGGGTAAGTTACTTTTTGGCGCTTCGTACCCTTTACTGGCCATCGATTTTGCCTGTTTTGCGACGTCGTCGATGGTAAAGGCCAGGGCCGATGAGGTATACAGAGACAACAGGACTGCCGCTCCTAACCAACGCATTTTCATCATTTGTGGTTTATGTTTCATAATAAGTAAGCACTTCCCCCTTTGTGTGCTTATATCGATCCGATCCATTTTAATGGAAAATCAGGCATTCCGACAACATAATCACCGCTTTGTTCAGCGTGCTGGCTCATGGTTTAAGCAAGTGAAAGTAACCCGTTTTCACTTTGCGTGCTTATCCTGGAGACAGTGTGTCAGACTTCGTGTAGGGTTGGCACCGAATGTAAACACTATTGGTCTTAGGGATAAGACGAAAAGTCTGAGAATGCGCAACGTCATATGAGTACCGTACCCGCACAACGCGAATATTTCCTTGATTCCATCCGGGCATGGCTCATGCTGCTGGGGATCCCGTTTCATATTTCCTTGATTTATTCGAGCCACGTCTGGCACGTCAATAGTGCAGAGTCGTCGTGGTGGCTGACGCTGTTTAACGATTTTATCCACTCCTTCCGGATGCAGGTCTTTTTCGTTATTTCGGGCTACTTCTCTTACATGCTTTTTTTGCGCTATCCGCTCAAGCGCTGGTGGAAAGTGCGCGTGGAACGCGTCGGTATTCCGATGCTTACCGCCATTCCCCTGCTGACGCTGCCGCAATTCATTATGCTGCAACATGTCAAAGGCAAAGCGGAGAGCTGGCACACCCTGTCGCTGTACGATAAATACAACACCCTCGCCTGGGAACTGATTTCTCACCTGTGGTTCCTGCTGGTGCTGGTGGTGATGACCACGGTCAGCCTGTGGCTCTTCAGCCGCATGCGCCATCATCTCAGCGCCCGGTCGGAGGCGTTTTTTGCCGATATTACCTGGGGCAAGCTGTCGGTACTGTTTTTAATCCTGGGTATCGTCTATGCCGCGCTGCGCCGCACGCTTTTAATTATCTATTCACCGATCCTCAGCGACGGCCTGTTTAGCTTTGTGGTGATGCAGACGCTCTTCTACCTGCCCTTCTTCCTGATTGGCGCCCTGGCGTTTGTGCATCCGAAGCTGAAAGCGCTGTTTACTACTCCGTCACGCGGCTGTACGCTCGGCGCGCTACTGGCGTTTATCGCTTATCTGCTTAACCAGCGTTATGGCAGCGGCGATGCGTGGATGTATGAAACCGAAAGTGTGATCACCATGCTGCTGGGACTGTGGATGGTGAACGTGGTCTTTGCCCTGGGTCACCGCCTGCTGAACTTTAAATCGGCGCGCGTCACCTATTTCGTCAACGCCTCGCTGTTCATTTATCTGGTGCACCATCCGTTAACGCTGTTCTTTGGCGCCTACATTACGCCGCATATCAACTCTAACCTGCTGGGCTTTATCTGTGGGCTGGTGTTTGTGGTGGGCATTGCGATTGTGCTGTATGAAATTCATCTGCGTATTCCGCTGCTGCGCTTTCTCTTTTCCGGCAAACCGGCCAGCAAAACGGAAAAAACGCCGCAGGTCACCAGCTAAGCCGTTGCGCGCCGGTCGCTGAACCGGCGCGTCATTACAGCAGCCATTCTACCGGCAGCCAGTAGGCCAGGCGCACCAGCATCCGCTGCCAGAAGCGGGTTTTGGGCTCCTTTTTATGCACGATCTCCTGCCCCTCCTTACGCTCAATCCAGTTCAGACGTCCCATTTTATCCAGCCGGAGTTGCCAGGCTTCATGGCGCTGGCTGCGCACGAACCGGGTATGGATCATCCTTGCCAGCTTTTCGCTTTCAATGACAAAGCCCATCTCGGTATTGAGCATGGTTGAACGGGGATCAAAATTAAGTGAACCGATAAACACTTTCTCGCCGTCGACGCTGAACGTCTTGGCATGCAGGCTGGAGCCGGAGTTCCCGGTGATGCCGCGGTCGTGCGCCGGCGGTACGCCATCCTGAATGGGCTTTAGTTCATAAAGCTCAATGCCGTGGCGCAACAGCTTTTTTCGCCAGCGGGCGTAACCGGCATGCACAACGGAGACGTCGTTCGCTGCCAGCGAGTTGGTGAGGATAGCGACTTTCACCCCTTTACGCACCATCTGCAGCAGCAGCGCCACCCCCGCCCGGGTAGGGACAAAATAAGCGGAGATGATATCGATTTGCTGCAACGGTGAGCCCATCACCCCCATCAGGCGCTGGGGCAGCAGCGAGTGCCGCTTTGCCCGGCCCTGCCCTTTACGCGGATCGTCGCTAAGTAGCCGGGTTTTAGCCCAAATCAGCGGCAGTTTGCCCGCCTCGAGGTTGGTAATAAAGTCGCTGGACTGTAATTTATCCAGATAACGACGGGTGATGTCGTCGCGATACCACTCCTCAGGCGGATGGATTTTGTCTTCAATTTCCGCCTCGGAAAGTTCCAGCACCTGCTGGAGCGTGGAGACCGACGCGCAGTTCCAGTAGCGCTCAAAATCGTTGGCCACATCCTGCACCACCGGGCCTGTGGCCATCACGTCCAGATCGGAAAAGAGCGGCTCTTCGCCTGCGCCAAAATAGGCATCCCCGATGTTTCGCCCGCCAATAATGGTGACCTCGCCGTCCACGGTGAAACTCTTGTTGTGCATCCGGCGATTGAGACGGGCAAAGTCGGTGAGATAGCCCAGCGCGCGCAGGGAGCGGAACGAAAAGGGATTAAACAGCCGGACATCAAAGTTGGGATGTGCATCCAGCAGGCGCAGGATGCTGTCCAGCCCTTGGGTATTGTTGTCGTCGAGCAACAAACGCACGCGGACCCCGCGCATGGCAGCGGATAATAAGACGGAAAACAACAGGCGTCCTGACATGTCGTCTTCCCAGATGTAGTACTGCACATCCAGCGTCTTTTCCGCCATCTCCACCAGCCGGTAACGGCAGGCGAAGGCATCGAGACTGTTATCAAGAGGGAGAAGCCCACAAAGGCCGGGATGTGCAGAGCTGACCGGTGCAATCGCGCGTCCAAGTCGCGTGTTATGCGTCGGTTTCCTGTCCTCGCTGGGTAAGCAGTCGCTTGTATAGTCGGGCATTTTCTTCATCATAGCAGACAAAGTATACCCGCTCCGGCAGAGGCTTGAGGGTGAGATAATCCGAAACCGTATTAACGGCGATTTCAGCCGCCGCTGCGCGGGGATAGCCATAAACGCCAGTGCTGATTGCCGGGAAGGCGAGAGTCTGATAACCGTTGGCCGCCGCCAGGTTCAGGCTGTTGCGGTAGGCCTCCTCCAGAATCCGCGCTTCGTGATGCTCTCCCCCGTGCCAGACGGGACCAACGGTGTGGATCACCGCTTTGGCGGGCAGGTTTCCGGCAAGCGTAATCACCGCCTGCCCCGGGGCGCACTCGCCCTGCTGCTGGCGCACCAGCTTACACGCCTCCAGCAGGGCGGGGCCTGCCGCCCGATGAATGGCGCCGTCCACGCCACCACCGCCCATCAAAGAAGGATTGGCTGCGTTAACCACCACATCCACATGCAGCGTGGTGATATCACCATGAAAGACTTCAATTCGGGAGTACATAATCAACCTCTGCATACCGTTTTTTCTTAAGTGTATCGCAGAGGTTGGGTTGTGGAAGTCCGGTTAAGAGAAAACGGCCCTGCCTCAGCGGTAGTCAACCAGCACAATGGCGAGCGATTTTTCCGGGTTGATGTACCTCATGCTGACAGTGGCAAGATCTGCGGCATTCACCCTGCCCTCGAGCGCATCTTTATAGCTGACCTGTTGAACAGACATTTTATTGTTCTGCGGACAGGAGACGGTTAAGGCGCGCCCATCAGGCGTGACATTACAGGGATCTTCGACAATCCGTCCGATAAAATGAATGACATTGGCCGTGCAGACTGGGGTAAGCGTGACCGCAGCAACAAAGGCTGCGGCCAGGGTGATACGGGACGAAACCATCAGTGTAATCCTCAATGATAATCGTCCCTGACGCTTAAACAACGCCCTTCATGGAGGGCTGTCGACTGGCATCGACGACGCCAGCAACATGAGAATAACAATGGAATAACATCCGCGCCACTTTAATCAATATATTGATTTTGTGAATGTTTTAAACATCAGGCTTTCGACGGTGGCCACTGTTGCGACAGATGCAACGACTTACCATCCGAGACCGTCACAATAACGTTTATCTTGTCATTGGGTCCGGAATTAAGAGTCATACGGGAAAGATTGACCGTTTTATTTGCCGGTAACGAGACGGTGTTTTGCTGACGCGAGGTGCTCTGCCCGCCCGGGCCACTGCGCGAGGTGAGGATTTGTACCTGGCATAAACACGGTTCTGTGACGGTCACCTGAGGAATAATGGTCACGTTCTCACCTTCGGTGGAGGTCTGAAAGGTAATCTGACTGGTCAGCGCGGCAAGTAGTAAAAGAGTATTCATTATCATCTCCCAAAAAAAAACAGGGCCTCAGCCCTGTTTTTTCGACGTACAGCGGCAGTATTAGTACTGACCAGCAGTCACGGTGTTGCCGAAGCCAACCTGAGTGATGTTAGCAGAAGCGCCGTTCATAGTTTGACGAAGATCGACTTCGTTACGACCACCAGACTGGCTTACAGTCGCGGAGAGGTCACGACCGCTCCACTGGCTGATGGTTGCTTCGTTACCCTGGCCACGCTGGGTCAGGCTGATTTCGCTGCTGTCAGCACCCTGAGACAGATCGGCATCGTTACCGAAGCCATTCTGACGAACGGTGATTTCAGAGCCACGTGCATCGCTTTGCAAAGCGTCCACATTGTTACGGCCACCATATTGATAAACGGTCAGCGATTCTGGGCTGACATTGTTATTTCCGTTACCACCATGGTTATTACCCCACTGTGGAACAGAACCAGCCATAGCACTGCCAGAAACCACGATTGCTGCAATTACTGCCACTTTTAAAAGTTTCATTGTAAAGCCCCCATCGGATTGATTAATTATCGCTCAATAGCTAGCGTTGGATGACGCGAATTGCCATTTGCGACTGTCTCTGTACTACAACTGCCGTTTTTTGCGTACCGTACTGCGTAATATTCGCTTTATTACCAGAACCTTTCTGAATAATCACTGCGGTATTACCATATGCACCTTGATTAATACTCGCATTGTTCGAGTTCCCTTTTTGATCAATATAAGCAAGGTTATAACTCCCTGATTGATCAATGTTCGCCCGATTATTTCCGCCCTCCTGAGAAACGACAGACAACAGTTTCTGGCCGTTTTGTTGAACGTTAGCGTTATTATTTACGCCAACTTGTCCAATGATTGCAGCCTGGTTATATGAGGATTTACTCAGCTCATTAACCGCGAAATTGTATTCTGCCGAAGCTAAATCAGTCGCTGCGAAAACAAATCCAGGTGCACCCAGTAATGTCAACATCAATAACAACTTGTTCTTCATGTTATCACCCTGGACCTGGTGGTATAATAACTGCGTTAACAAGAGCAAATATTTTGTTAACCCGGCGTTACGATGAAGAGTATGTCTGCCGAAACAATTTTAATATCTCACCCGCCAGTTGTATTTTTATTCTTCCGTTCACCCCAAAGTATTAATTAAAATTAAATACCGTGGCGATACAACGATTTTACAGGGGGTTAGCAAGGGCCATTTTCCCTTTGCAAAAATGGAAAACCTCAAATGCGTGGATTTGCCGTTTCGTCTGGTCCAGAGGAGAGGAAACGGAATATATCCATGATTGCGTGACAAAGTCCGTGATTTCTTAAGACGTTTACATATTGTAAAAATAGGCTTAGCGTTTTGCCCTGTCTCATACCTTATCGCTAATAGCCTTCAATTTACATTAATCATTACAATCAATCACTTGAGTGAATTTTTATGATTTTTAAAATGTGTGCATCAATATCGTAATGTACAACTTTTTGATGATTCTTAATCAATTTATGAACTCATTTTTTACAAAGTAATATTGATTTTTACATCCTGTTACACGTTTAACACTTGCTTTAAAAAACGTTAAAGCTAGATTGAAAACAGAAGTTCGGCATTGCGAATTAATTCTCCCTTCTCTCTAAGGGATATGGTCTTTTTTCTACACACAGCAGTGCAACATCTGTCAGTACTTCTGGTGCCCCCAATAATATATTGGGGGCAGCTGCCAGGTGTTTCATAAAAAGGGGTTTCATCATGTTTAATGAAGTCCAAAGCTTGCATGGTCAGACTTTATTGTTAGTGACCAAACCTTCTTTACAAGCGACAGCTTTACTACAGCATTTAAAGCATAGTTTATCGTTGAGCGGAAAATTGCATAGCATTCAACGCTCTTTCGATGACATTGCGCCTGGTAGCATTATTCTTTTCGATATGATGGAAGCGGATAAAAAACTTATCCAATACTGGCAAGATATTTTAAGCAGAAAAAACAACAATATCCGTGTGTTGTTGTTAAATACCCCGGAAGAATACCCCTTCAGGGATATTGAAAGTTGGCCACATATCAATGGCGTCTTTTATGTCAATGAGGACGAAACGCGCGTGGTTGAGGGCCTGCAGGGGGTACTGCGTGGTGAATGTTACTTTTCGCAGAAACTTGCCAGCTACCTCATAACGCACTCCGGAAATTATCGCTATAACAGTTCAGAGTCCGCTTTGCTGACCCATCGCGAAAAAGAGATTCTGAATAAATTACGTATCGGTGCTTCAAATATTGAAATCGCCCGTTCGTTATTTATCAGCGAAAATACGGTTAAGACTCATCTTTACAATCTTTTCAAGAAGATAGCTGTCAAAAACCGGACTCAGGCGGTTTCATGGGCGAATGATAACCTCAGGCGTTAACAGTATGAAACGCACAGTGAGTTTGATTGCCGCAGCAGGCTTATGGCTTGCTGCCGGGAATCTTCATGCGGTTGAAGTAGAGATCCCGGGATTGTTAACTGACCACACCGTCTCCGCAGTCGGCCATGCTTTTTATCGCGGCTTCAGCGACAAATGGGAAAGTGATTATCCCGGTAACTTAACTATCAATGAACGGCCCAGCGCACGTTGGGGAAGCTGGATCACCATAACGGTTAATCAGGACGTTATATTCCAGACCTTTTTATTCCCCACGAAAACTGACCTGGATAAAAATGTGGTCTTTGCTCTGGCTCAAACCGAAGAGGCATTAAATCGCCTGCAGATCGATAAAGCTCTGCTGGGTACGGGCGATTTAGCACCAGACGAATTTTAATTCGGAGGCATCCATGCGTGTTGTCCATGCAGTAGTAGCTTTAATGCTTATTCCATCTCTGAGCTGGGCCGGAAATATGACCTTCCAGTTCCGCAACCCGAACTTTGGTGGAAACCCTAATAACGGTTCTTTTCTTTTAAACTCGGCCCAGGCACAAAACTCTTATACGGATCCAGGCTCTGACGACTTCGGGATTGAAACCCCGAGTGCGCTGGATAACTTTACCCAGGCAATCCAGGCCCAGGTTCTGGGCGGGCTGCTGACCAATATTAATACCGGCAAACCCGGCCGTATGGTGACCAGCGACTTTATTGTCGACATTGCCAATGCGGACGGACAAATGCAGCTGAACGTGACAGACCGCAAAACGGGGAAAACGTCCACCATTCAGGTTGCTGGCTTGCAAAGCGGTTCTACCGACTTTTAAATAATGTCGAGATAAGGATAATAATCATGCAGCGCTTTCTCCTCCTTGTTGCAGTGTGCTTATTGAGCGGCTGTTTAACTGCTCCTCCAAAAGAAGCAGCAAAACCGACATTAATGCCTCGCGCCCAGAGCTATCGTGATTTAACCAAATTGCCATTGCCAACGGGTAAGATCTACGTGTCGGTTTATAATATTCAGGATGAAACCGGGCAATTTAAACCGTATCCGGCAAGTAACTTCTCAACGGCTGTACCGCAGAGCGCCACCGCCATGCTGGTTACTGCGTTAAAAGATTCTCGCTGGTTTATTCCTCTGGAACGTCAGGGGCTGCAAAACCTGCTCAACGAACGTAAGATCATTCGTGCTGCGCAGGATAACGGCACCGTGGCGATGAACAACCGTATTCCGTTGCATTCGCTTACAGCAGCGAACGTGATGGTAGAAGGTTCAATTATCGGCTACGAAAGTAACGTGAAATCGGGCGGTGTGGGGGCCCGGTATTTCGGTATTGGCGGCGATACGCAGTACCAGCTTGACCAGATTGCGGTGAACCTGCGAGTGGTCAACGTCAGTACCGGCGAGATTTTGTCTTCCGTGACCACCAGCAAAACCATTCTCTCGTATGAAGTGCAGGCCGGGGTGTTCCGTTTCATCGACTACCAGCGTCTGCTGGAGGGCGAAATCGGTTATACCTCTAACGAGCCGGTCATGCTCTGCCTGATGTCTGCTATCGAAACCGGGGTGATCTTCCTGATTAACGACGGTATCGATCGCGGATTGTGGGACCTGCAAAACAAAAATGAAGTGAAAAACGATATTCTGGCGAAATACCGCGAGATGTCGACGCCGCCAGAATCCTGACAGAAAGCGCATTAAAAAGGCGAGACCCTGGTCTCGCCTTTTTTATTCGCTCAACGCCGTGACGTTTCGCGTCTTCTCCCTGCGCGCCGCCAGCCACAGGCCGCTGTTTTTCATGGCGTAGCCAAACACCAGCCCCAGCGCCAGCGAAGGCACCACCAGTCGCCACTCCCCCTGCCCTGCAAAGGTGGCGCAGGCCCCCATAAAGGTACCGGGCACAAACGAGAGCAGCAGATGTTTTGCCTGAATACACATCAAAAACGCCACCACGCCGGTCATAACGTAGCCAACGATTTCCAGATGAGGTGCCAGCGCGCTGCCGTGGATGATAATCATCGCCCACGCCACGCCGCTCATCAGCGTACAGGCCGAGATAAACAGCCCCTTCACGCCCCCCTGCGGGCAGGCGAAATAGGCCGTGCAGCCAAGGAAGCCCGCCCAACTGAGGAGTCCGAGAGAGACGGCAACCCAGCCCCATAAACCGGAGAGGATGCCTGTCGTGATTGCGATAGAAAGTAGAATGTTCATGGCGCGCATCTTAACAGATACGCGGCCATTAAATGAGATCAGGAACACATAATATGCAAATTGAGATTTGCCGTTACATTCAGATAGTGATCTAAATCACTCTTCGTTCTCTTCCTGTAGCTCATCCCACATTGCGGCAATAGCATCGCGGGTCAGTGGCGCCATGGTGCGCCAGAAAGATGAAGTGGCGTGCGCTTCAACCTTCCCGAGGAACGTCCCGCACCAGGGCAGGATGTACTCCCCGAAGAGGGTTTCCAGCGCCTCGTTTTCATCTTCCGCCGCATGATCTTCAATCCACGAGGCCGCCAGCAGCAGCGTGCCGAGGTGGTCGGCTGGGGTATCGGTCAGCGGCATTCCGCGTTCAGAGAGGAATGCGCGCACTTCGGCTTCGGTCGCGCCCTCTTCCCAGGCAGAGCGATACGGCGACACGCGGCACTCTTCCCCAACAAACAGCGCATTGTAGTCGGCGGCGACCTGCTGCATGTCGCAGCTGTTTTGCAGACGCAGCAACAACTCATCCTGCTCAAGCGGCCAGTTCTGGGCCAGCTTGCCTTCGCGGATCAAGGTAAACAGCGGCACCAGCAGCGGATCCTGCGGCTGGCGATAATAGAGAGAACCCAGTACGCGACAGAGGATGGAAAACTCATTCATTTATTTAGTCCATTACACAGTTAAAAATCAGCAAATTCATTGATTGGCGCCATGCCACGCGACTCCAGGAAATCGAGTAGCCGGCGCGGGGAGACGTTCAGGATGCGATCTTCCGGGAAGTCCACCGCGTCGAGGATTTTGCGGCATTCGCTAAAATCGCCCAGCGTGAAGGCGGTATGGGAATCGGAGCCCAGCGCCACATAGCCACCGGCCTCCTTCACCGCAGCCGCCACTGCCCGGCAGTTTGCTTCGCTACCTTTACGGGAGTGAATAAAGGAGGAATTGTTGATCTCCAGCGCCACGCGATGCTCCGCCGCCGCCTGCGCGACCGCCTGAATATCAATCGGGTATTTCGGGTTCCCCGGATGGCTGATGATATGTACGTTACCGCTGGCGATAGTGGCGATCATCGCCTCGGTATGGGTAGCTTGATCCTGAGGAGCGAAAACCGGCTCATGGAAACCGGCGAGGATCAGATCCAGAGAGGTGAGCATTGGGCCGGTACAATCAATGTCGCCCTGGGTATTTTTGATGTTGGCCTCAATGCCGCGCAGGATCCCGACGCCATCCACCACCCGCGGCCAGATGCGCATGTTCACAAAGTGCCAATAGTGCGGCGCATCTGCCATATCCGGGCCATGATCGGTGATCGCAAAGAGCTTAATGTTCTTCTGTTTTGCCTGGGCGATGTAGTCATGAAGGTTGCTGTAGGCGTGGGTACTGGCGACGGTATGCATATGCAGGTCAACGGGGTACATCGTTCTCTCCTCTCGTGTTTCCCAAAGGATAGCAGTTATCACGGGCGTTTATCAGCAAAAACCCGGCAATCGCCGGGTTTGACTCAGTAACCGCGCTGTCTGTCGACCTGGCCGGTGACCTGCTCGCCCTTCTCCAGCAGCGAGATGGTGCGGGCGATATAGTCGATGGCTTCTGCCGGACGCGTCACCGCCGCAATGTGCGGTGTCATGGCTACGCGCGGGTGCGCCCACAGGGGATTGTCCGCCGGTAACGGCTCTTTGCTGTAGACATCCAGCATCGCCCCTTTCAGCTTGCCGCTCTCCAGCGCCGCCAGCAGATCGGCTTCCACCACATGTACACCACGCGCCAGGTTCATCAGGTAGCTGTTGTCCGCCAGCTGGTTGATAAGCGCCTTATTAATGATACCGACCGTCTCAGCCGTATTCGGCAGCAGGTTAATCAGCACCCGCGTGCCGTCTAAAAACTGCGGCAACTCTTCCTTCCCGGCAAAGCTGGTGACGCCAGGGTAGTCTTTACGGGTGCGGCTCCAGCAGCGCAGCGGGAAGCCCCACGGTGCCAGCGCTTCGGCCACTTTCGATCCCAACACCCCTGCCCCGAGGATCCCGATGGTAAAATCTTCGCGCTGATAGTCGGCCAGCGGCTCCCAGCGGGCCTGCTGTTTCAGCGCCTGGTAATCGTCAAAGCGGCGGAACCAGTGCAGCACCTGGCTGACCGCATACTCCTGCATCTGCTGGCCCATGCCGGTATCTTCCAGGCGAAACAGCGGGATCGACTCCGCCAGCATTTCCGGGTGCGCCTTGAGCTTGCTGAGGATCGAGTCCACCCCTGCCCCAAGGGCAAACACCGCTTTCAGGTTTCGCCCCTGCAGCATCTCAACCGGAGGGTGCCACACCAGGGCATAATCTGCGGGTTCGTTATCGCCGCGCTTCCACTCCCGAACCCGCGCGCCCGGCAGCGCCGCCGAAAGTGTTTTTATCCAGTAAGCGTTATCAAATGTCGGGTGATAAAAAATAATGTCCATTGCGATTGCCTTCTGTTGCGCTGTTTTATGTTCATTATCAACTGGATTGCAGCATAACAAATTTTGGGTGTGGGGTCTTTGCTGATAAAAAAGGCACTTTCAGCGCAATTAAAAATCATGTTGGCTGAAGTTTGTCTGAACGCGCTAATTTACTGAAAAAGTTGATTGACGTAAGTCAGGCTTTTCCTTACATTAGCGCCCGTCCCAGCAACAACGGGATGACAATATGGTGAGGTGTCCGAGTGGCTGAAGGAGCACGCCTGGAAAGTGTGTATACGGCAACGTATCGGGGGTTCGAATCCCCCCCTCACCGCCATATTCAAGATGAGAGCTCGTACGAAAGTACGGGCTTTTTTCTTTTATATTCTCCGCTGGGGGGATGAGAACCCCCGACCGGGGTTCGACAACTGGCGACAGCCAGTACATGTCGGGTGGCGCTACGCTTACCCGACCTACGAAACCCAAAGCCAGCCTCGATCCCGTAGGCCTGATAAGCGCAGCGCCATCAGGCGTTTTGCCTTAATGCAACAGCGCGCGCTCTGGAAGCGTCGGGTGGCACTACGCTTACCCGACCTACGAAACCCAAACCTGGCTTCACTCCTCTACCATCCGCGCATACTCCTCGGTCAAAAAATCCACCAGTGTCCTGACTGACGGCAACAGCCCGCGCCGGGAGGGATAGACCGCATGGATCACTTCTCGCCGTGGCTCCCACTCTTCAAGCACTTTTATTAATGCCCCGGACGCCAGCTGCTCTTTGACCATCAAAATGGGTAACTGCACCAGCCCCACGCCCGCTATCGCCGCTTCCCGTAGCGCCAGCATATCGGTAGTCATCAGGCGCGGCTGAAAATGGATCTCCGCTTTCGCCCCCTCCGGCCCGCTTAACGCCCACTTATGAACCTGTCTCCCCTCCCCCAGACTCAGCCCGGGCCAGGCGCTGAGCTCCGATGGCATGGTCGGCATACCCAGACGCTGGATCAACTGCGGACTCGCCACCAGGCAGTGCCCTCTGTCTGCAAGCACCCGCAACACCAGATCGCTATCATCAAACGGGCGAGGACGCACACGGATGGCGATATCAACGCCCTCAGCCACCAGATCCACCCGCCGGTTGGTCGCCTCAAGCTGGAGGTTAATTCCGGGGTAATGCGCCATAAATTTAGCCAGCATCGGTCCGACGTGGACGTGCAGCAGCGTAACCGGGCAGGTGATCCGCACCAGGCCGCGCGGTTCCGCCTGCAAGGCCGCGACCGCCTCCTCCGCTGCCTCGGCTTCTATCAGCATCGCCTTGCAGTGCTGATAGAAGGTCTGCCCCACTTCAGTAACCGTAAACTGCCGCGTTGTCCGCTGGATCAGACGTACCCCAAGCCGTGCCTCCAGCTGGGCAATCCGTCGGCTGAGTCGGGATTTTGGCAGGTCGAGCGCCCGCCCGGCTGCCGCGAAACCACCGTGTTCGACCACTTTGACAAACCACGCGAAATCATTGAGATCCTGCATAACGTCCTCATCGTTCCATAAATGGAACAGTCCATGTCATTTTCACTATCTACCGGGATATTAACCCTGAATATAAGCTAATTACATCAACAGAACACAGGAGAAAACGATGAAAAACGTAACAGGCATTTATACCGCACCCCGGCCGCACTGGGTTGGCGACGGTTTCCCGGTGCGTTCAATGTTTTCATACCAGACCCACGGTGAGCCACTGAGCCCGTTTTTACTGCTGGATTATGCCGGGCCTTATTCCTTCCCGGCGGATGGTGCGAAACGCGGTGTGGGCCAGCATCCCCACCGCGGTTTTGAAACGGTGACCATCGTCTATTCCGGCGAAGTTGAGCACCGCGACTCAACCGGTAAAGGCGGCGTGATTGGCCCGGGTGACGTGCAGTGGATGACCGCAGGCGCCGGCATCCTGCATGAGGAGTTCCACTCCAGCGCCTTTGCTCAAAACGGAGGGGAGCTAAAAATGTTGCAGCTGTGGGTCAACCTGCCCGCGAAGGACAAGATGGCGGCACCGGGCTATCAGAGCATCACAAAACGTCAGATCCCGGTGGTGACACTGCCTGACAACGGCGGATCGCTACGGGTGATCGCCGGACGCTACGAGGAGACCACCGGTCCGGCGCACACCTACTCGCCGCTGAACGTCTGGGACATCGCCCTGCATCAGGGTAGCCACCTTACGCTCAGCCAACCCGAGGGCTGGAGCACCGCGCTGGTAGTGCTTGAGGGCAGCGTGACGGTAAACGGCACCGAGCAGGCGGGCGAAGCCCAACTGGTGGTGCTGAGCCAGCAAGGGGAGAAGCTGCATCTGGAAGCCAGCAGCGACGCCAAAGTGCTGCTGATGGCCGGTGAGCCGCTGAATGAGCCGATTGTGGGCTATGGTCCATTTGTGATGAACAGTAAAACCGAAATCGCCGAAGCCGTTCGCGATTTCAATTCCGGCCGCTTCGGCCAGATCTGAATGTAATAAAGGAGAGAATCATGTCTACCCCTGCTAACTTTAACGGTGCCCGTCCGGCTATTGATGTGAATGATGCGGTGATGTTGCTTATCGATCACCAGAGCGGCCTGTTCCAGACCGTGGGTGATATGCCGATGCCGGAGCTGCGTGCCCGCGCCGCGGCGCTGGCAAAAATCGCTACTCTTGCGAATATCCCGGTGATCACCACTGCCTCCGTACCGCAAGGGCCAAACGGGCCGCTGATCCCGGAGATCCACGCCAATGCGCCCCATGCGCAGTACGTGGCGTGTAAGGGTGAGATCAACGCCTGGGATAATCCGGACTTCGTCGCTGCTGTGAAGGCGACCGGGCGCAAAACGCTGATTATCGCCGGTACCATTACCAGCGTCTGCATGGCCTTCCCGTCGATCAGCGCGGTGGCTGACGGCTATAAAGTGTTTGCGGTGATCGATGCTTCGGGCACCTACAGTAAAATGGCGCAGGAGATCACCCTGGCGCGTATCGTCCAGGCTGGCGTCGTGCCGATGGATACTGCCGCCGTCGCCTCGGAGATCCAGCGCACCTGGAATCGTGAAGATGCAATGCAATGGGCAGAAGTCTATACCCATATCTTCCCGGCTTATCAGCTGCTGATTGAAAGCTACGGTAAAGCGCAAGAGGTGGTGAAGAACGGGGAAGCACTCGATTCACAGCGCTAATCGCCCGCTCCACGGCCTGAAAACCGTGGAGCTGCTTATTGCTTAACCGAACGCGCAGTAAAGCAGAAAATCTGCTTGACCGTTTTAGCCTGACTCCCTATAGTAGCGCCCCGTTGCCCCCGAGAGGAAAGGCAGCAAAACAATATGGTGAGGTGTCCGAGTGGCTGAAGGAGCACGCCTGGAAAGTGTGTATACGGCAACGTATCGGGGGTTCGAATCCCCCCCTCACCGCCATATTTAAAGAAGAGCTCGCATGAAAATGCGGGCTTTTTTTTCGCATATTGCACGCCTGGGGGGGATGAGAACCCCCGACCGGGGTTCGACAACTGGCGCAGCCAGTTGGACAGACCGCGAACGCAGTGAGTGGGCTGCCCGTAGGGCGAGCGCAGCGAGTCAATCCCCCCCTCACCGCCATATTTAAAGAAGAGCTCGCATGAAAATGCGGGCTTTTTTTTCGCATATTACATGCTTGTGGGGGGAGCTTTTCCTCACAACGCCATTAAAAAAGCCCGTACTTGCGTACGGGCTTTTTTCGCACCATCAACTTACCGTCCGGCCTCCCGGCAGAGGAGATGTCTGATCCGGGTTCACACCCGTTTCATCTTTACGTTCCTTAACCCAGTGATCGGCATTTTTAATCCCAAGCCGGATCGGGTCAAATTGTGGATCGATACCTTGCGCTTTCTGCGCTTCATAATCTTTAAGGCTGGCAAATGCTTTTTTATGTAAAAGAACAATTGCAATAATGTTAAGCCACGCCATCAATCCGACCCCAATATCGCCCAGCCCCCATGCCAGATCCGCAGTACGCACGGTGCCATATACCGTGGAGGTTAACAGGAATATTTTCAGCAAGAACGTCAGCCATGGGCGGTTAATTTTGCGGTTGATAAAGGCAATATTTGTTTCAGCAATATAGTAGTAGGCAATAATAGTGGTGAAGGCAAAGAAGAACAGCGCAATGGCGACAAAGTAGTTACCAAAACCAGGCATCATACTTTCCATCGCGGTCTGCACATAGCCAGGGCCTGCCGCCACGCCTGCGATGCCGGTGTAGATTGCCGCGCCGTCGACGCCCTGAACATTATACAACCCGGTGATCAACAGCATAAACCCGGTAGCGGAGCAGACGAACAGCGTGTCGATATAGACTGAGAAAGCCTGAACCAGCCCCTGTTTTGCCGGATGACTGACTTCGGCTGCTGATGAAGCATGTGGCCCTGTACCCTGCGCCGCCTCGTTGGAATAAACCCCGCGCTTAACGCCCCACATGATCGCCTGCCCCAGAACGGCGCCAAAGCCCGCTTCAAGGCCAAATGCACTTTTCCAGATCAGCAGAATTACGGAAGGCAGCTGTTCAATATTAATAGCGATAATAACGCAGGCCACAATAATATAACCGAGCGCCATAAAAGGAACGACCATGCTGCTAAAGCTGGCGATCCTTTTTACACCACCGAAAATAATGAAGCTTAACAGTATGGCCAATAATGCGGCGGTAACATTCGGATTAAGTCCAAAGGCAATATCCAGGCTGGCACCAATAGAGTTTGCCTGTACACCTGGAAGTAATAAACCGCAGGAGAAAATAGTCACTACAGCAAATAACCATGCATACCATTTTACGCCCAGCCCTTTTTCAATATAAAAGGCAGGACCGCCACGATATTCACCGTTAATTTTCTCTTTATAAACCTGACCCAGCGTGGATTCAACAAAAGCAGAGCTGGCACCCAAAAAGGCTACCATCCACATCCAGAACAGCGCGCCAGGACCACCAAAGGTAATGGCGGTCGCTACGCCGGCGATATTCCCGGTCCCCACACGTCCTGCCAGCGTCATCGTCAGTGCCTGAAACGACGACACCCCTGCATCGGTGGCGCGCCCCTGAAACATCAGCGCGACCATGTGTTTAACATGGCGTAATTGCAGAAAGCGACTACGCAATGAGAAATAGAGGCCGACACCCAGGCATAAAAATATTAACGCCGGGCTCCAGATAACACCATTAATTGCACCAACCAGTTCGTTCATGTATGGCCCTCAGCGTGATGGTCCAGAGAAAACGGATTCCCTGGAAGTTTCTTTATAGAATTGTGTTTGGATAACTACGAAACATAGATAATAGCCGGAAAGAGACCAACTTAATATTCGCATGGCAGTAATGAATTGTGACAACATTCACGTTTAATCGATTATTTATAATTAGCCTGATCATGATTTTCATACATATTTTGTGGGTATTATGATTTAATATCACACCTCTGCACTTTTTATTAAAAAGACCCTTTGAATTAACGTTAAGACTTATAGATACAGCAAAACGTTGCGTAATACCCGGTATTTTCTATACGAAATAAGTATGACATCATCATAATGTGATCTTTAAATAGACAACCCAACAGAAGTGTTTCGACAGACGCAGCTTCCCGGCATTGCGCCGGGAAGGGATTGCAGAAGAAAGTAAAACGAGAAGGTTATGCCATTACCGGGAATAGACCTGCAGCGTCCGCTGGCACAGCGCCGAGCGCACGCAGTCGTCTTTATTGAAACGCACAATGCCCACCATCTCATCTTCCTCAAAACGTGCCAGCGCGTCGCTCAGCCCGGACGGAACGCCCGTCGGCAGGTCGCACTGGGTGATATCGCCATTGACGATAACCGTCACGTTCTCCCCGAGGCGCGTTAAGAACATCTTCATTTGCGCAGCAGTTACGTTCTGAGCCTCGTCGAGAATCACAACTGCATTTTCAAATGTACGTCCGCGCATATAGGCGAACGGCGCAATTTCAACCTTACCGATTTCGGGACGCAGGCAGTACTGCATAAAAGAGGCCCCCAGACGCTTCACCAGCACGTCATAAACGGGCCGGAAGTACGGGGCAAATTTCTCCGAAATATCGCCTGGCAAGAAGCCGAGATCTTCATCGGCCTGCAGTACCGGACGGGTGACAATGATTTTATCGACGTCCTTATGAATCAGCGCCTCCGCCGCTTTGGCTGCACTTATCCACGTTTTCCCGCAACCGGCTTCCCCGGTGGCGAAAATGAGCGACTTACTCTCGATAGCATTCAGGTACTGCGCCTGAGCGTCGTTGCGTGCCGCAATCGGGGTCGTATCACGGCAGTCCCGCGCCATGCCAATTGCTTCAACACCACTCATCTGCACAAGCGAGGTGACCGACTCTTCTTCACGCTGTTTATGACTACGTGAATCCCGTCTCAGCACACGTTTTGCTTCACGACGAGCTTTGATCACTGCTTTTTGTCTTCCCATGGATAGCACCTTGAGTTGTTGGTATTCATCACTCGCACCAGAGTCGGTGCGATTAGGCGAACAAACATCTGAGGGTTGGCTTCCTTCTAAGCCATAGCTTGCTTGGTTAAATGACCCGGCCGAATCGCTATGCTCACCATTCGTCAGGTCGGAAAAATCAGGATTTGCTGTGGAGGGGGAGAATTTTTCGGTGAAGAGATCGCTGCCGGAGTGTGGGCCTCCGCGCCGTGTGCTGCGGTTGTTGCGTTTACCATGTCCAGTTGAGGACCCAACCATTCGCGATCTCCAGAGTGATTCATGTTCACTGTAAGGTTTACCGCTTTCTTAATCTAAGTACATCAGGATTTAGCATGAATGCAACATTATTTTTACCTGAATGCAACTTTTAAGATTCGCCTGACAGCGATACTTAGTCTGCTATGGGGATATTACAGAATTATAACAAAGAGATAGCGGGACGTGAAAAAACTGTCCCGCTTAAGGGGTAAGCGGGACGGGAATCAGGTCTCAAGCAGTCCCTGGGCAAGCCAGCCGTTTTTATCCTGTACGCCAGGCAGCGCAAAGAAGTAGCCTCCGCCGATGGGTTTGACGTACTCCTCCAGCGCCTCGCCGTTCAGGCGCTTCTGCACGGTCAAGAAGCCCTTCTCCAGATCGTGCTGGAAGCAGACAAACAGCAGCCCCATATCCAGCTGACCGGAATTGGTCACCCCCAGCGAGTAGCTGTAACCCCGGCGCATCATCAGGTTTTGTTCAGTCTCCTGCGTACGCGGGTTGGCGAGGCGGATATGACTGTCGAGGGCGATAACATTGCCCTCCGGGTCGCTGGCGTAATCCGGCACGTCGTGCTCGTTCTTCATGCCCAGCGGCGCACCGCTCTGCTTGTCGCGGCCAAAAATGGTCTGCTGTTCTTTCAGCGGCGTCCGGTCCCAGAACTCCACGCGGAACTGGATAATGCGTACAGCCTGATAGCTGCCGCCCACCGCCCAGGCCGGTTCGCCCTGATCGGCGGTCACCCACACCACCCGATCCATTAACGGCCCATCCTGGCTGTTGGGGTTGGCGGTGCCATCCTTAAAGCCGAGCAGGTTCACCGGGGTCTCTTTGCCTTTGCTGCGCGCGGCGTGGTCAGAGATAAACCCTTCCCGCTTCCAGCGCACGCTTAACAGATCCGGGGTGTGCTTGATGAGATCCCGCAGGGTGTGGATCACCGTGTCCTGAGTATTGGCGCAGATCTGGATCAGCAGATCGCCATGGCACAACGCCGCATCCAGGGAGTCATTCGGGAAGCGCACCATCTTCTGCAACGATTTCGGTTTCTGCGCCGCCAGACCAAAGCGGTCATCAAAAAGCGATGCCCCCAGCGACACCGTCATGGTGAGGTTATCCGGGGCGATATAGCTCCCCAGAATACCGGAATCCATCGGCGGCAGACGCGGGTTCGGTGTCTCAGGCGCCGGGCCGCCGGTGGTCAGAAAGGTAATGCGCTGGGTCAGCAGACGGAACAGACGCTCCAGCTCGCTTTTATCGCTGGCGAGCACGTCAAAGGCCACCAGCATCATTGATGCCTGCTGCGGGGTTAAGATCCCGGCCTGATGCAGGCCGTGAAACGGCTGGGTCTCCATCCGCGCATCCGGGGAGAGCGTGCCCGGCGCACTCTGCGGTTTTGCCGCATGCGCCACCGGACAGCCACCCGCCAGAGCAAGGGCGCCGCCAAGCGCCCCTACCCCTTTTAACAACCGACGTCGTGAAGGTTCAGCCACGTCGTACTCGTCATGCTTGTTCATCAACTTAGTCCAGACCCAGTACACCGCGCAGCTGAGCCAGATCTTCCGCCAGGGTGGTAATCGGCCCTTTCAGGGCGTTACGGTCGGCATCGGTCAGCTTGTCGTAAGTCTCAAAGCCCTCTTTGGTGCGGTACTTCGCCAGAATGGTATTCACTTTCTTAAAGTTGGCATCCACTTTTTCCAGCAGGGCGCTGTTATCTTTTTGCAGCTGAGGACGCAGCAGGTCAACGATCTTCTGCGCGCCTTCGACGTTGGCCTGGAAGTCCCACAGGTCGGTATGGCTGTAGCGGTCTTCTTCCCCGCTGATTTTGCTGGCGGCCACTTCTTCAATCAGCCCTGCCGCGCCACCCACCACTTTTGACGGCGGGAAGGCCAGTTCGCTGATGCGTTTTTGCAGCTCCAGCACGTCGCTGTTCAGCTGCTCCGCGTACTGCTCCATCCCTTTGGTGGAATTGTCGCCAAACAGTGCTTTCTCCAGACGGTGGAAACCGGTGAATTTCGGATCGGCAGCTTTCTGCTCGTAGTCGTCTTCACGGGCGTCGATGCTGCCATCGAGATCCGAGAAGAGCTCGGCAATCGGCTCGATACGCTCGTAGTGCTGACGGGTCGGCGCATAGAGGGATTTCGCTTTTTCGATATCGCCCGCTTTCACCGCGTCGGTAAAGGCTTTGGTGCCCGCGACCAGATCCGCAGTCTCTTTAGTGACGTACGCTTTATAGGCGGTAATGGCATCGCCGAGGCTCAACAGCGCGTCGCCTTTGGCGGCATCGGCGGTGGCGGCACCTTTCACGATCAGCTTGCCTTTCGGGTTGGTCAGCAGGCCGCAGGTCATGTCGTATTCGCCCGGCTCAAGGTTGGCGGTCATCTTCTGGCTAAAGCCCGGCGCGATGTTTTCCCGCTCTTCCACCACCATGACCCCTTTGAGGATCTCCCACTCCAGCGCTTTCTGGCTGTGGTTCTGGATGATGAACTGGGTTTTACCGCTGTTGACCGTAATGGTCATCGGCTCACACTGTTTATCATTGACGGTGACTTTTACCTGTGGAACATCCGCGGCCTGTGCGGCGAATGCAGAAGCGATCAGCGCTGCCACGCCAGCCTGTAATGCACTGCGACGAAAATGGATTGCCATGACTTTTCCCTTAACCTTTTAGAGTATGTTGTAACTACAATGAGCACTTCAGGGCGCAGTACGCGACGGCTGAGCGCTGGGGCGCGATGGCATAAAGAACAGCCCCAGCGCCGGAATAAGATAGATAAAGTACACCGCCACTTCGCTGACGCTCGGTGTCTCCTGATAGCCAAAGATCCCTTCCAGCAGGGTGCCGGTCAGCGAATGGGTAGAGAGGACGTTACTCAGATCGAACGCCACCTCCTGGAAGTGGTTCCACAGGCCCGCCTCATGGAAGGCGCGGATCGCCCCCGCCGCCAGCCCGGCGGCCACCAGCAGAATAAACAGGCTGGTCCATTTGAAGAAGGCGCCCAGATTGAGACGAATGCCGCCCCAGTAGAGCAGGAAGCCGAGCACCACCGCGGTCGCCAGGCCCAGCACCGCCCCCAGCGGCGGCCAGATCCCGACATCCTGCTGGAAGGCGGCCAGCAGGAAGAAGACCGACTCCAGCCCTTCACGCGCCACGGCGAAAAAGACCATCATGATCAGTGCCCAGCCGTGGCTCTTGCCCTTCGCCAGCGCGCTGTCCACCGCCTGCTCCAGCTGGACTTTGACGTTACGGGACACTTTACGCATCCAGAAGACCATCCAGGTAAGGATCACCACCGCAATCAGCGCCACGATCCCTTCAAACAGCTCCTGCTCTTTTTGCGGGAATTCACCGGTGGTTTCGTTGATGGCAATGCCCAGCCCCAGGCAGAGGGCAGCAGCAAGGAAGACACCAATCCACATCACGCCGATCCAGCGGCCCCGCTGGGTGCGTTTCAGATAGCTGGCGATAAGACTGACAATTAAGGCTGCTTCGAGCCCTTCACGTAACATAATGAGGAATGGAACAAACATGCGACACCTTAAATGTTTTTCGCCGTCAACTCATGCAAAGAAAGGTAAATTCTTGTGATAGTGATTATCATTACGGCAATAAGAAATACAAGCGAAATATGCTGTATTTTGATGACAGGATGTAAACCCGTACCGGGAAAATAGTCACATAAGTGACTAAAAGGTGAATAAGTTATAACGTAAATGCCCATTTACGCTCACAGCAGGCTGTGGCTAAATATGCGCCTCATTAATCTGCTGAAAATCAACTATGTATCAATTTCTGCACTTCTTGCTGGCGCTGGTGGTTATCCTTGCGCTGGCCTGGCTGGTCAGCTTCGACCGCCGCAACGTCCGTATTCGCTACGTCATTCAACTCATTGTCATTGAGATTGCGCTGGCGTTCTTTTTCCTCCATGCCGAAAGCGGCCTGTTCGTTATTCAGTACGTCTCGGGCTTCTTTGAATCGTTACTGAAATATGCCGCCGAAGGGACCAACTTTGTCTTTGGCGGGATGGGCGAAAAAGGGCTGGCGTTTATTTTCCTGGGGGTGTTGTGTCCGATTATCTTTATTTCCGCACTGATCGGCATTCTGCAGCACTGGCGCATTCTGCCGGTAATTATTCGCGTTGTCGGCACCCTGCTGTCGAAAGTGAACGGCATGGGCAAGCTGGAGTCGTTTAACGCCATCAGCTCCCTGACGCTGGGCCAGTCAGAAAACTTCATTGCTTACAAAGGGGTGCTGGGCGATCTCTCCTCGCGTCGTCTGTTCACCATGGCGGCCACCGCGATGTCCACCGTGTCGCTCTCCATCGTCGGCGCCTATATGACGATGCTGGAGGCAAAATATGTGGTCGCGGCGCTGATCCTGAATATGTTCAGCACCTTTATCATCCTCACGGTGATTAACCCGACCCGCCCGGAAGCGGAGCCGGAAATTAAGCTGGAGAAGATGCATGAGTCCCAAAGTTTCTTTGAGATGCTGGGGGAATATATTCTGGCTGGCTTCAAAGTGGCGATGATTATTCTGGCGATGCTGATTGGCTTTATTGCCCTGATCAGCGCCGTCAACGCCCTCTTCTCCAGCCTGTTCGGCCTGAGCTTCCAGCAGATTCTGGGCTATGTCTTCTATCCCCTGGCCTGGCTGGTGGGGATCCCGCTGAGCGATGCCCTGCACGCGGGCGGCATTATGGCGACCAAGCTGGTAGCGAACGAGTTCGTGGCGATGATCGAGCTGCAAAAGATTGCCGCAGAGATGACCCCGCGCGGGCTGGGCATTCTGTCGGTATTCCTGGTCTCTTTCGCTAACTTTGCTTCTATCGGTATTGTCGCCGGGGCGATTAAGGGGCTGAACGAGAAACAAGGCAACGTGGTGTCACGCTTCGGTCTGCGCCTGGTGTACGGCGCGACGCTGGTGAGCCTGTTATCGGCGAGCTTTGCGGGATTAGTGTTGTAGTTTGTTGCCCGGCGGCGCTGCGCTTACACGGGCCTACAGGATAAGTAGGCCGGGTAAGCGCTAGCGCCACCCGGCAAACAGGCCGCACCCGGTCTTATCAAAACTGCACGCACACCGGCTGGTCAACGCGCATCACCGACTCCTGGGCGAAGCGCGTTTTATAGATCCCGCGCAGCGCCTCGATATTGCTCTCGCTTTGCGCATCTTTACCGTGGATCAGCATCAGCGCCTTGCTCGCCTCACGCGCCACTTTTCCATCGTTACCCAGCCACTGCCCGCGGGCATCAAACACCGTTAAGCCATCACGAAAACGTGGCGTGACGTCCTGGTCCACAAACTGCTGCCACTCCTGGCCGGTGATCGCCTCCCCTGCCGGACGGTTCAGGCCGAAATAGAGGGTGGTCTGCTGCATCTGGTTATCGGCTTTGCAGGTGTTGTCCGCGGTGCTGTGAGAGGGGGCATTACAGCCTGCCAGCAGTAAAAGCGCGCCCGCCATAAGTCCGTTTTTAAGTCTCATTCTTCGCTATCCTCATTGTAATTTGCCCAGCGATATCAGCGTAAATCACGGAAATTAGCAATAAAAAAAGCCGGGCAAGCCCGGCTTATAGCGTGTCTGTCACTTACTGCGCCTGCAACTTCGTCGGCGCGGTGGAGTGGTACTGCGCGTCGGCTTCCGCAAAGCGTTTCTGCATTGAGGTAGAGGGCGCTTTACCCATCAGGCTGAAGACCACGATCCCGATGCTGCCGAAGATAAAGCCCGGAATGATTTCATACAGGCCCAGCCAGGCGAACTGCTTCCAGACGATAACGGTAACCGCACCGATGATCATCCCCGCCAGGGCGCCATTACGGGTCATGCGGGACCACATCACGGAGAACAGCACCACCGGACCAAAGGCGGCACCAAAGCCCGCCCAGGCGTAGCTCACCAGACCCAGCACGCGGTTTTCCGGGTTTGACGCCAGCGCGATAGCGACCAGCGCCACCACCAGCACCATAAATCGGCCGACCCACACCAGCTCTTTCTGGCTTGCGCCCTTACGCAGGAAGGCTTTGTAGAGATCTTCCGTGATGGCACTGGAGCAGACCAGCAGCTGGCAGCTCAGGGTGGACATTACCGCCGCCAGAATAGCGGAGAGCAGAATCCCGGCGATCCACGGGTTAAACAGCACCTGCGCCAGCTCGATAAACACGCGCTCGGCGTTCTGGTTTACTGCACCTGCCAGCGACGGGTTGTTGTTGAAGTAGGCGATACCGAAGAAGCCCACCGCGCAGGCACCGCCCAGGCAGAGGATCATCCACGCCATACTGATACGACGGGCATGGACGATGGTGTGGTGCGAATCCGCCGCCATAAAGCGCGCCAGGATGTGCGGCTGGCCGAAGTAACCCAGCCCCCAGCCCATCAGCGACACGATGGCAACAAAGTTCAGCCCTTTCAGCATATCGACGTTTTCGATGCTCTTCTGCTGGATCACCGCCAGGGAATCACCCAGGCCGCCTACCGACAGGATCACAATTACCGGGGTCAGGATCAGGGCAAAAATCATCAGGCTGGCCTGCACGGTGTCGGTCCAGCTGACCGCCAGGAACCCGCCCACAAAGGTGTAGAGGATGGTCGCCGCCGCGCCCGCCCACAGTGCGGTTTCATAGCTCATGCCGAAGGTGCTTTCGAACAGACGCGCGCCTGCCACGATGCCGGAGGCACAGTAGATGGTGAAGAACAGCAGAATAACCAACGCGGAGATAATACGCAGGATGCGGCTGTTATCTTCGAAACGGCCGGTGAAGTAGTCCGGCAGGGTCAGGGCGTTGTTGTTGGCTTCGGTGTGCACGCGCAGACGCCCGGCCACCAGCTTCCAGTTAATCCATGCCCCCAGCGTCAGACCGATGGCGATCCAGCTTTCTGAAATACCGGAGATGAAGATGGCGCCCGGCAGGCCCATCAGCAGCCAGCCGCTCATATCTGACGCGCCCGCAGAGAGCGCCGTCACGAACGGCCCAAGGCTTCGCCCGCCGAGGATGTAGTCGTCAAAGTTCTTGGTAGAACGCCATGCAAGGAACCCTATCAGGATCATGCCAAAAATATAGATAAGAAATGTCACCAGCATCGGTGTGCTAATTGCCATTTAAATACTCCGCAAAGATGTTCGACAGCCTTTTTGACCGTCTTTATTACACCCCCGGAACGAGAGGGTGATGATGTGTGTTTCTGTTGGCCGCGCGTATCCTGCCGTATGCGCCTCCATGACACAAACGATTTAACACTGCATTTACATGAATTTCATCCCCGGTTTCACACCAGTTTCCTGGAGGTTGCACTCGCTCACGTTTTTTGAGGTTGCACCTGCAAAAAGTGTTAAGCGCCGCATGAAACCAGGGTTGATCGCTAAAATCCACAACTTTTTTACGGTTAACCATCACGTAACATTCCATTCATTTTCCAGCTTGCAAACCGGGTCACATTTAACGTGGTTGCACAAAGTTGCAACATAGTGGATATTTCACGTTAACTACACTAGCGCTACTGAATCACAGGAGTTTTTGGCATGGGCATGACCACCATGGGGGTTAAGCTGGATGATGCGACCCGCGAACGGATTAAATCGGCTGCGACCCGAATTGACCGCACGCCACACTGGTTAATCAAGCAGGCGATCTTTAACTATCTGGAAAAACTGGAGAGCAATGACGATCTGCCAGAGCTGCCTGCCCTGCTGGCCGGTGCCGCCAACGAGAGCGACGAACAGGCCGAGGCGGTCGAAGAGGTTCACCAGCCGTTCCTTGAGTTTGCCGAGCAGATCCTGCCCCAGTCGGTGAGCCGTGCGGCCATTACCGCCGCGTACCGTCGCGCAGAGACCGATGCCGTGCCGATGCTGCTGGAACAGGCGCGTCTGCCGGAGCCAGTCGCCTCCCAGGCGCACAGCCTGGCGTATCAGCTTGCCGAAAAACTGCGTAACCAGAAAACGGCCTCCGGCCGCGCTGGCATGGTGCAGAGCCTGCTGCAGGAGTTCTCCCTCTCATCCCAGGAGGGCGTAGCGTTAATGTGTCTGGCGGAAGCGCTGCTGCGTATTCCGGACAAAGCGACCCGCGACGCGCTGATCCGCGACAAGATCAGCAACGGTAACTGGCATTCGCACATTGGCCGCAGCCCGTCGCTCTTCGTTAACGCCGCCACCTGGGGCCTGCTGTTCACTGGCCGTCTGGTCTCCACCCACAACGAAGCGAGCCTCTCCCGCTCCCTGAACCGCATTATAGGCAAGAGCGGTGAACCGCTGATCCGGAAAGGCGTGGACATGGCGATGCGCCTGATGGGCGAGCAGTTCGTCACCGGCGAAACCATCGCCGAAGCGCTGGCTAACGCCCGCAAGCTGGAAGATAAAGGCTTCCGCTACTCCTATGACATGCTGGGCGAAGCGGCGCTGACCGCCGCCGACGCGCAGGCCTATCTGGTCTCGTACCAGCAGGCGATCCACGCCATCGGTAAAGCCTCCAACGGTCGCGGCATTTATGAAGGCCCGGGGATCTCCATCAAGCTCTCCGCCCTGCACCCGCGCTACAGCCGCGCCCAGTACGACCGGGTGATGGAAGAGCTCTATCCGCGCCTGAAGTCCCTGACCCTGCTGGCGCGCCAGTATGACATCGGCATCAACATCGACGCCGAAGAGGCCGACCGCCTGGAGATCTCCCTCGATCTGCTGGAAAAACTCTGCTTCGAGCCGGAGCTGGCGGGCTGGAACGGGATTGGCTTTGTCATTCAGGCCTACCAGAAACGCTGCCCGTTCGTCATTGATTACCTGATTGATCTCGCCACCCGCAGCCGTCGCCGCCTGATGATCCGTCTGGTGAAGGGCGCCTACTGGGACAGCGAAATCAAACGCGCGCAGATGGAGGGTCTGGAGGGTTATCCGGTCTATACCCGCAAGGTCTACACCGACGTCTCCTACCTCGCCTGCGCCAAAAAGCTGCTCGGCGTGCCGAACCTGATCTATCCGCAGTTCGCCACCCACAACGCCCACACCCTGGCGGCCATCTACCAGCTGGCCGGTCAGAACTACTATCCGGGCCAGTACGAGTTCCAGTGCCTGCACGGCATGGGTGAACCGCTGTACGAGCAGGTCACCGGTAAAGTGTCCGAGGGTAAACTGAATCGTCCGTGCCGTATCTACGCCCCGGTCGGTACTCACGAAACCCTGCTGGCGTACCTGGTGCGTCGTCTGCTGGAGAACGGGGCCAACACCTCCTTCGTTAACCGCATTGCCGATGCCACCCTGCCGCTGGATGAGCTGGTGGCGGACCCGGTACAGGCGGTGGAAAAGCTGGCCGCCCAGGAGGGTCAGGTGGGTCTGCCGCATCCGAAGATTGCCCTGCCGCGCGAGCTGTACGGCAATGGCCGCATCAACTCCGCGGGCCTCGACCTGGCGAACGAACACCGTCTGGCATCGCTCTCCTCGTCACTGCTCAACAGCGCCCTGCAAAAATGGCAGGCGAAACCGATCCTGGAGCAGCCGGTCAGCAATGGCGAAATGCAGCCGGTGATCAACCCGGCCGAACCGAAAGACATTGTCGGCTTTGTCCGCGAAGCGACCGAAGAGGAAGTGGATCTGGCCCTCGACAGCGCGGTGAACAACGCGCCGATCTGGTTCGCCACCCCGCCGCAGGAGCGTGCAGCCATTCTGGAGCGCGCTGCGGTGCTGATGGAAGATCAGATGCAGCAGCTGATTGGCATTCTGGTGCGTGAAGCGGGTAAAACCTTCAGCAACGCCATCGCCGAAGTGCGCGAGGCCGTTGACTTCCTGCACTACTATGCCGGTCAGGTGCGTGACGATTTCGACAACGAAACCCACCGCCCGCTGGGCCCGGTGGTCTGTATCAGCCCGTGGAACTTCCCGCTGGCGATCTTCACCGGCCAGATTGCCGCCGCCCTTGCCGCGGGTAACAGCGTGCTGGCCAAACCGGCGGAACAGACCCCGCTGATTGCCGCTCAGGGGATCAATATCCTGCTGGAAGCGGGTGTCCCGGCGGGCGTCGTGCAACTGCTGCCAGGCCGCGGCGAGACCGTGGGTGCCAAACTCACCGCCGACAACCGCGTGCGCGGCGTAATGTTCACCGGCTCCACCGAAGTGGCCTCCCTGTTGCAGCGCAACATCGCCACCCGTCTGGATGCCCAGGGCCGTCCAACGCCGCTGATTGCGGAAACCGGCGGTATGAACGCGATGATCGTCGACTCCTCCGCCCTTACCGAGCAGGTAGTGGTGGATGTGGTGGCTTCGGCCTTCGACAGTGCCGGACAGCGCTGCTCTGCCCTGCGCGTGCTCTGCGTGCAGGATGAAGTGGCCGATCACACCCTGAAAATGCTGCGTGGCGCGATGGCGGAGTGCCGGATGGGCAACCCTGGCCGTCTGACCACCGACATTGGCCCGGTGATCGACGCCGAAGCGAAAGCCAACATCGAAAACCACATCCAGGCGATGCGTGCCAAAGGCCGTCCGGTCTATCAGGCGGTGCGTGAGAACAGCGAAGATGCCCGCGAATGGACCAGCGGCACCTTTGTGGCGCCAACCCTGATTGAGCTGGCGAGCTTCGATGAGCTGAAGAAAGAGGTATTTGGCCCGGTGCTGCACGTGGTGCGCTACAACCGTAACAACCTCGACCAGCTGATCGCGCAGATCAACGCCTCCGGCTACGGTCTGACCCTGGGGGTGCATACTCGTATCGACGAAACCATCGCCCAGGTGACCGGCAGCGCCAACGTCGGCAACCTCTACGTGAACCGCAACATGGTCGGCGCCGTGGTCGGCGTGCAGCCGTTCGGCGGCGAAGGGCTGTCGGGCACTGGTCCGAAAGCCGGTGGTCCAATGTACCTCTATCGCCTGCTGGCGAACCGTCCGGCCAATGCGCTGGGCGTTACCCTGGCGCGTCAGGATGCGCAGTACGCGGTTGACACCCAGGTGAAAACGGTGCTGACCCAGCCGCTGGAAGCATTAAAAGCGTGGGCGGAAAAACGCCCTGAACTGCGCGAGCTGTGTCAGGAGTATGGCGAGCTGGCTCAGGCCGGTACCCAGCGCGTACTGCCAGGGCCAACGGGCGAGCGCAACACCTGGACGCTGATGCCGCGCGAGCGTGTGCTGTGCGTGGCGGATAACGAGCAGGATGCGCTGATCCAGCTGGCGGCAGCGATGGCGACCGGGTGTGAAGTGCTGTGGCCGGAAGATAGCCTGCACCGTGACCTGGCGAAGCAGCTGCCGAAGGCGGTGACGGAACGGATTCGTTTCGCCAAAGCTGATGTGCTGACCAGCCAGCCGTTTGACGCGGTGATCTATCACGGTGACTCCGACCAGTTACGCGAGCTGTGCGAGCAGGTTGCGGCCCGCAGCGGGGCGATTGTCTCCGTGCAGGGCTTCGCCCGGGGTGAAACCAACCTGCAGCTGGAGCGTCTGTACGTGGAGCGTTCGCTCAGCGTGAACACCGCTGCAGCAGGGGGTAACGCCAGCCTGATGACTATCGGTTAAGCGTGCAATCTCTCCCCGGTGGCGCTACGCTTACCGGGGCTACAGAGGTGACATTCTGTTTTTGTAGGCCGGATAAGCGCAGCGCATCCGGCTTTTTTATAGGGAGGGAAAGATGAAACGAGCTTTTATCGCCGGTGCCGCGTTACTGCTGAGCACCAGCGCGCTAGCAGATGAGTGCGCCAACGCCAGCACCCAGGCGGAGATGAACAGCTGCACCGCGCAGCAGTATCAGGCCGCGGATAAAACCCTGAACCAGACGTATCAGTCAGCCATCAAGCGCGCCGACGCCCCCCAGCGTGAGCTGCTGAAAAAGGCGCAACAGGCGTGGATCGCCCTACGCGATGCCGACTGCGCCTTTATCGGCTCCGGCACTCAAGGCGGCTCCATTCAGCCGATGATTGTGAACCAGTGCCTGGCGGATAAAACCAACGAACGGGAAGCCTATCTGGCTACGCTGATGCAGTGCGAAGAGGGCGATTTAAGCTGCCCGCTGCCCCCGGGGAATTAACGCACCCGGATCCCTTCGATAATCATCCGCTCAACGTTTTCCACCGTGCTGTGGAAAAAGTCGTCATCCTTGAGCGTCTTGCCCGTCACCGCTTCCACCTGGGCGGAAAAGTCGGCGTAGTGTTGGGTCGCCGCCCAGATCATAAAGATCAGATGGTGCGGATCGACCGGCGCCAGTTTGCCGGTAGCGACCCACCCGGCTATGATCGCTGACTTCTCATCCACCAGCGATTTCATATCCCCGCTCAGCACCGTTTTCAGCAGCGGTGCCCCCTGCAGCATCTCCAGACAGAACAGTCGCGACGCCTGGGGATAGTCCCGGGAGACCTCCAGCTTCAGGCGGATATACTGCTGGATCGCCACCAGCGGGGTCAGCTCCTCGCGAAACGCCTTCAGCGGGGCCAGCCAGATATCGAGGATCTGTTGCAGAACGGAGACGTACAGCGCCTCTTTGGAGGGGAAGTAGTAGAGCAGATTGGTTTTTGACACCCCCGCCAGCTCGGCCACCTGCTCCAGCCGCGTGCCGTGGATGCCAAACTGCGAGAAGGTCTCCAGCGCCGCCGAGAGGATCGCCTGTTTTTTCGCGCTCACCGCCTGCGAACGTTTACCGCCTGTCTTCACTGCGCCTTGTGCCATTTGCTCACTCCGTGTTGATCAGCTCCCAGCATAGCAAAAACCCCTGCCTTACCACGACTATCTGCACCGCCACCGCGCACGACTGCCTGCTTTGTGTGCAACTATTTTGACCAGACAGTCCACTTTTATTACCTGCAATTCATCAACCATTTCTTAACACCCTAATAACATTACAGATTTCAAAACTGGCATCCCCTTTGCAAAACCGAGACTACGCGGCTGAACAGGAGATGCAGGATGCAGCGCCACGTCTGACTTTCACCCCATGCTGAGATGAAGAGAGGTTCGTGATGAAAATTGGCGTATTCGTTCCCATTGGCAATAACGGCTGGTTGATCTCTACCCACGCGCCGCAGTACATGCCGACCTTTGAGCTGAACAAAGCCATCGTGCAGAAGGCAGAGCACTATCACTTCGATTTTGCCCTATCGATGATCAAGCTCCGCGGCTTCGGCGGGAAAACCGAATTCTGGGATCACAACCTGGAGTCCTTCACCCTGATGGCGGGGCTGGCGGCGGTCACCTCCCGCATCCAGATCTACGCTACCGCCGCCACCCTGACCCTGCCCCCGGCTATCGTGGCGCGGATGGCTTCCACCATCGACACCATCTCCGGCGGCCGCTTTGGCGTTAACCTCGTCACCGGCTGGCAGAAGCCGGAGTATGAGCAGATGGGGCTCTGGCCGGGAGATGACTATTTTTCGAAGCGCTATGACTACCTCACCGAGTATGTGCAGGTCCTGCGGGATCTGTGGGGCACCGGCAAGAGCGATTTCAAGGGTGAGTTCTTCACCATGAACGACTGCCGCGTCAGCCCCCAGCCGTCGGTGCCGATGAAGGTGATCTGCGCCGGGCAGAGCGATGCCGGGATGGAGTTCTCGGCGAAATATGCCGACTTCAACTTCTGCTTCGGCAAAGGGGTCAACACCCCAACGGCCTTTGCCCCTACCGCTGCGCGCATGAAACAGGCCGCTGAAAAAACCGGGCGCGATGTCGGCTCCTACGTGCTGTTTATGGTCATTGCCGACGAGACCGACGAGGCGGCGCGGGCGAAGTGGGAGCACTACAAAGCCGGGGCCGACGACGAAGCCCTGAGCTGGCTCAGCGAGCAGAGCCAGAAGGACACCCGCTCCGGAGCGGATACCAACGTGCGGCAGATGGCCGACCCGACCTCAGCGGTGAATATCAACATGGGCACCCTGGTGGGCTCCTATGCCAGCGTGGCGCGGATGCTCGATGAGGTTGCCAGCGTGCCGGGCGCCGAAGGGGTGCTTCTGACCTTTGATGATTTTATTGCCGGGATTGAAACCTTTGGCGAGCGCATCCAGCCGCTGATGCAGTGCCGCGCCCATATTCCGGTTATGACAAAGGAGGTGGCGTGATGACCACTCTGCCCGCACGCCCGGAAGCCATCACCTTTGACGCCCAGCAGAGTGCGCTGATCGTGGTGGATATGCAAAACGCCTACGCCAGCCCTGGCGGCTATCTCGACCTCGCCGGGTTTGACGTCTCCGCCACCCGGCCGGTGATCGAGAATATCCGCACCGCGGTGGCCGCCGCCCGCAACGCCGGGATGCTGATTATCTGGTTCCAGAACGGCTGGGATGAAGAGTATGTGGAGGCGGGCGGCCCTGGCTCGCCCAACTTCCACAAATCGAACGCGCTGAAAACCATGCGCCAGCGCCCGGAGCTGCACGGCAAGCTGCTGGCGAAAGGCGGCTGGGATTATCAGCTGGTGAATGAGCTGGTGCCGGAGCCGGGAGACATCGTGCTGCCGAAACCGCGCTACAGCGGCTTTTTCAACACCCCGCTGGACAGCATTTTGCGCAGCCGCGGCATCCGCCACCTGATCTTTACCGGCATCGCCACCAACGTCTGCGTGGAGTCCACCCTGCGCGACGGCTTCTTCCTGGAGTACTTCGGCGTGGTGCTGGAAGACGCCACCTACCAGGCGGGGCCGGCATTTGCCCAGCAGGCCGCGCTGTTCAACATCGAAACCTTTTTTGGCTGGGTTACTGACGTCGCCACCTTCTGCGACGCCCTTTCCCCTGCCGCTTATGCCCGTATCGCCTGAGGAGCTACCCTATGCCGAAATCTGTGATTATCCCCCAGGGCACCAGCACGCCGATTGCCCCCTTCGTCCCTGGCACTCTCGCGGACGGGGTGGTTTACGTCTCGGGCACCCTGCCGTTCGACGCGAATAACAACGTGGTGTTTCCCGATGACCCAAAGGCGCAAACCCGCTACGTGCTGCAGACCATCCAGCGCGTTATCGAAACGGCGGGCGGGACCATGGCGGACGTGACCTTCAACAGCATCTTTATTACCGACTGGAAAAACTACGCCGCGATTAACGAGATCTACGCCGAATTTTTCCCCGGCGATAAACCGGCGCGCTTCTGCATTCAGTGCGGGCTGGTGAAACCCGAGGCGCTGGTGGAGATCGCCACCATCGCCCACATTGACCGGTGAGGTTGCCATGAATCTTTCCATTTCACCGCCGCCCTTTGCGGATGCGCCGGTTGTGGTGCTGATCGCCGGACTGGGGGGCAGCGGCAGCTACTGGCTGCCTCAGCTCGCCGACCTGGAGCAAGGGTATCAGGTGGTCTGCTACGACCAGCGCGGCACCGGCAATAACCCCGGCGAGCTGCCGGAAGATTACACCCTGGCAGCGATGGCCGACGAGCTGTGGCAGGCGCTCTCTCTCGCAGGGATCGCGCGGTTCAGCGTGGTGGGCCATGCCCTGGGGGCGCTAATCGGCCTGCAGCTGGCAGTGGATCACCCGGAGGCGATCGGTGCCCTGGTATGCGTTAACGGCTGGCTGACGCTGCATCCCCATACCCGCCGCTGCTTCCAGATCCGCGAGCGGCTGCTGCATGCCGGAGGGGCGCAGGCGTGGGTGGAAGCCCAGCCGCTCTTTCTCTATCCCGCCGACTGGATGGCGGCCCGTCAGCCGCGCATGGAGGCGGAAGAGGCGCTGGCCCTGGCCCACTTCCAGGGCAAAACCACGCTCCTGCGCAGGCTGAATGCCCTGAAGCGGGCCGATTTCAGCCGCCTGACGGCGCGCATTCACTGCCCGGTGCAGATACTTTGCGCCGCCGACGATCTGCTGGTGCCCTCGGTCTGTTCAGCAGAGCTGCATGCCGCCCTGCCCGGCAGCCTGCTTACCGTGATGCCCCGGGGCGGACACGCCTGCAACGTGACCGAGCCGGAGGCGTTTAACGCCCTGCTGCAAAACGGGCTCGCCAGCCTGCTGCACCGCCACGAACGTTTACTGAAGGAGTTGCCATGAGTGAAGCCATCACCCCGACGGCGCAGCATGCGCTGTTTACCGAAGCGCGAACCCATAACGGCTGGCTGGATCGTCCGGTCAGCGACGAGACGCTGCGTGAAATCTACGACCTGATGAAGTGGGGGCCCACCTCCGCCAACTGCTCTCCGGCGCGGATGGTCTTTATCCGCACCCCGGAAGGTAAAGAGAAGCTGCGCCCGGCCCTCTCCAGCGGCAATCTGCAAAAGACCCTCACCGCCCCGGTGACGGTTATCGTTGCCTGGGACAGCCAGTTTTACGACCGGCTGCCGGAGCTGTTCCCCCACGGCGATGCCCGCAGCTGGTTTACCGCCAGCCCGCAGCTCGCCGAGGAGACCGCCTTTCGCAATAGCACCATGCAGGCGGCCTATCTGATCGTTGCCTGCCGGGCACTGGGGCTGGATACCGGGCCGATGTCCGGTTTTGACCGGGAGAAGGTGGACGCGGCCTTCTTCACCGGCAGCAACCTGAAAAGCAATCTGCTGATCAACATCGGCTACGGCGATACCAGCAAACTTTACGGGCGACTGCCCCGCCTGAGTTTTGAAGACGCCTGCGGGCTGGCATAAGGAGCCACCATGAATATCGATAAACAAACGTTTCGTGATGCCATGGCCTGTCTGGGCGCGGCGGTCAATATCATCACCACCGACGGCCCGGCCGGCCAGGCGGGCTTTACCGCCAGCGCGGTATGCAGCGTGACCGACTCACCGCCAACCCTGCTGGTGTGCCTGAATCGTAGCGCCTCGGTGTGGCCGGTGTTTAACGACAACCGCACCCTGTGCGTCAACACCCTGAGCGCCGGGCAGGAGTCGCTCTCGAATCTGTTTGGCGGCAAAACCCCGATGGCCGATCGCTTTGCCGCAGCAGGCTGGCAGACGGGTGCCACCGGCTGTCCACGTCTCGACGAGGCGCTGGCCTCGTTCGACTGCCGCATTAGCCAGGTGGTGAGCGTCGGCACCCACGACATTCTGTTTTGCGAGATCGTTGCAATAACCCGCCACCCGGTGCCCCAGGGCCTGGTGTGGTTTGACCGCGGCTACCACGCGCTGATGCGACCCGCCTGTTAATCCTCCTTAAGGAGCAGCTGATGGCACTATTCGGTTTTCCTCACTGGCAGTTGAAATCGACCTCCTCTGATAGCGGCGTGGTCGCGCCGGATGAACGTCTCCCGCTGGCGCAAACCGCGGTGATGGGGGTACAGCATGCGGTGGCGATGTTTGGCGCCACGGTGCTGATGCCCATTTTGATGGGGCTGGATCCTAACCTGTCGATTCTGATGTCGGGCATTGGCACCCTGCTCTTCTTTTTCATCACCGGCGGACGGGTGCCGAGCTATCTCGGCTCCAGCGCTGCCTTTGTCGGGGTGGTGATTGCCGCCACCGGCTTTTCCGGCCAGGGGGTAAACCCGCAGCTGAGCGTGGCGCTGGGCGGGATCATCGCCTGCGGGGCAATCTACACCGCGGTCGGTCTGGTGGTGATGAAGCTGGGCACCCGCTGGATCGAACGCCTGATGCCGCCGGTGGTCACCGGGGCGGTGGTGATGGCGATTGGCCTCAACCTGGCACCCATCGCCGTCAAAGGAGTTTCCGGCTCCGCCTTTGACAGCTGGATGGCGGTGATGACGGTGCTCTGCATCGGCCTGGTGGCGGTGTTTACCCGGGGGATGATCCAGCGGCTGCTGATCCTGGTGGGGCTGATCTTCGCCTGCCTGCTCTACGGTCTGCTGACCAATGTCTTCGGGTTCGGTAAACCGGTCGATTTTGCTCTCGTGCAACAGGCGGCGTGGTTTGGCCTTCCGCAACTCACCTCGCCCACCTTTAACGGCCAGGCGATCATGCTGATTGCCCCGGTGGCGGTGATCCTGGTGGCGGAAAACCTCGGCCATTTGAAAGCGGTGGCCGGCATGACCGGACGCAATATGGACCCCTATATGGGGCGAGCATTTGTGGGAGACGGGCTGGCGACCATGCTGTCGGGTTCGGTGGGCGGCAGCGGCGTGACCACCTATGCCGAGAATATCGGCGTGATGGCGGTCACCAAGGTCTACTCGACGCTGGTGTTCGTGGCGGCAGCGGTGATTGCCGTGCTGCTCGGCTTTTCACCTAAATTCGGTGCCTTGATCCACACCATCCCAGGGCCGGTGATTGGCGGTGCGTCGATTGTGGTGTTTGGCCTGATTGCGGTGGCCGGGGCGCGGATCTGGGTGCAGAACCGTGTCGATCTCAGTCAAAACGGCAACCTGATTATGGTCGCCGTAACGCTTGTGCTGGGTGCGGGGGATTTTGCCCTTTCGCTCGGCGGCTTTACCCTGGGCGGGATCGGCACGGCCACCTTTGGCGCGATTGCCCTTAACGCCCTGCTCAGCCGCCGGATGGCGGGGGTGACGCAGGGCACAGTGGCGGCTCAGGACTGATCCAGCGTGGCGCTGTCGTCCGGCAGCGCCTTCTTTTTTCTTTTCAGCTTCAGCTCACTCACCAGCACGCCCGCGATGATAAAGGCGGCACCCACCAGGGCAAGCAGCGGCAGGCGCTCCCCGGCCAGACGGCCAAAGATCCCCGCCCAGACCGGTTCGCCGGTATAGATAACGGTCGCCCGGGTTGGCGAGACGCTGCGCTGGGCCCAGTTCATGGTCACCTGAATAATGGCGCTGAAAATCCCCAGCCCAAGGGCCACCATCCACAGCCCTGCCGACATCGGCGGAACCGACTCCCCGGCTGGGATCATGGTCAGAAACGCCACCAGCGAGGCGGTCGCCAGCTGCACGACGGTGACACGCTTGACGTCCACCTTTCCAGCCCAGGCGCTGATGAGGATGATCTCGGCGGCAATCGCCACCGCGCCCACCAGGGTGATCATCTCTCCAGGCCCGAGCGCCAGCAGGTTATCTTCCGGCCCTGCCAGCAGGATCAGCCCGATAAAGGCCAGCACAATGCCGATGCAGGACATCATTCCCGGCATACGGCGCAGGCAGAGCCACTGCAGCAGCGGCACCAGCGGGACATACATGGCGGTAATAAACGCCGATTTACTGCTGGGAATAGTCTGTAATCCCCAGGTTTGCAGGCTGTAGCCCATCGCGATCGCCACCCCGATCGCCAGCCCCGCTTTCAGTTCGGTCAGGGTCAGGCCGCGCAGGGTTTTGAGCGAAATGAGCGCCACCGTCAGCGCAGCCGTGGCAAAACGCAGGCCGACAAAGAAGAAAGGGCCGCTCTGCGTGACGGCGTACTGTACGGCAAGAAAGGTCCCACCCCAGAACATGGTGATAAGGATCAGGATCGCTTCCTGCGGTTTGATCGAAAAGGCATAACGGGAGAGAGACATGGGGCACCAGCACAAAGAGTCAATCCGCTAGTGTGGAAGGAATTTGATAACACTTCAATAACAGGCATAAAAAAACCGCCGGGGATCCCGGCGGCGGGGGTGCCAGAGGTCAAAAGACCCCTACTTCAGACGGCTGCAACTTAACTGCTCTTGTTGCCGCCATGGCTATTTTTGCCCCCTTTTTTGCCAGCTTCGGATGCACGTTGAGGGTCGTTTTTAAAGTTACCCCCACTTTGCTGGCCACCTTTACGTCCTGCTTCTGATGCTCTTTCACGGTCTTCTGCAAAATTACCTGACCCACCACGATGGTTTGCCATGTCGGACCTCCAGAGTTAAAAACATAAGATTTAATTCTGCATTCAGTGAAAGCGAATTCTTCCACCTGACGACGCTAAAAAAGAGTCTTTAACTGCGCCGCGTGAACTTAAGCTTAGTGGAGCAGGCGCATTCGGCCAGCGAATCGTAATATCCTGCAATACGATATCAGCCTTTTGTATGAAGCCTGCCGAAACGGAACCATAAGCCTTTCTTATCATTCCAAAAATTTGCCCTAGTGAAAATGTTTCATTTTGCTACGACGAAAGTCTGTCATTCTTTATTGTTTAAAATCAAATAAATGGCGTCCAGATTTGCAGTCTCGCTGTCACGTCATATCTTTAAAAGAGGGCAGCATGCCGCTGACCGTAAAAATCATGCGAGGAGTGAAGCGAAATGACGAAAATTCTGGTGCTCTACTATTCCATGTACGGACACATCGAAACCATGGCTCATGCAGTTGCGGAAGGCGCCAGGAAAATCGAGGGGGTTGAGGTGGTGATCAAACGCGTACCGGAAACCATGCAGGCAGAAGCTTTTGCCAAAGCGGGCGGTAAAGCGCAGGACGCGCCGGTGGCCTCCCCGCAGGAACTGGGCGATTATGACGCAATCATCTTTGGTACCCCAACGCGCTTCGGCAATATGGCCGGCCAGATGCGCACCTTCCTCGACCAGACCGGAGGATTGTGGGCCAAAAATGCGTTACTCGGCAAAGTCGCCAGCGTGTTCAGCTCCACCGGCACTGGTGGTGGACAAGAGCAGACCATCACCTCAACCTGGACCACCCTTGCGCACCACGGGATGGTGATTGTGCCCATCGGCTACGGCACCCCGGAACTGTTTGATCTTTCCCAGCTCCGCGGCGGTACGCCGTATGGCGCAACAACGATTGCCGGGGGCGACGGTTCACGTCAGCCTTCGGAAGCAGAACTGAACATTGCCCGCTATCAGGGTGAATATGTCGCCGGCCTGGCTGCAAAACTGAAAGGTTAACTCTCAACAGGAGGATTACTATGCCAACTCAAGAAGCTAAAGCACATCGCGTCGGGGAATTTGCGCGCTTACGTAATACGTCACCGGAGATCGCTGAGGCGATTTTTGAAGTCGCAAAATATGACGAAAAACTGGCAGAGAAAATCTGGGAAGAAGGTAATGATGAAGTTCTGATGTTAGCCTTCCAAAAAACCGACAAAGACTCGCTGTTCTGGGGCGAGCAGACCATTGAGCGTAAAAACGTCTGATAATCGTGCGGACAAAAAACGCCTGATGGCGCTACGCTTATCAGGCCTACGGGATTCGGAACCAGAGTTGGATTTTGTAGGTCGGGTAAGCGAAGCGCCACCCGACATTTCAGCCCCTCTCCCCTTCAGGGAGAGGGGCTGAACTTACTGCGCCGCGGTATTCAATACCTTATTAAAGCTCTCCACTGGGCAGAATCCGTCTGCATCCACCGGACAGCCATTCAGCTCCAGGGTAACGCGCTGGGCCGGGGCTTCTAATGTCAGCACCTGGGCATTACGCAGCTGCTCGGTACTCTGATAGACATACTCAATTTTCATCAAATCGCGATTGCCGGTTTTGTCGTGCCAGCGCTGGAAGACGATCTTGCCGCCAATCGGCGTGCGCTCGTACTGGCCGTGCAGCTGATAGGGTTTAAAATCCAGCGCCTTCAGCAGGGAGGCGATGTTGGAGTCATGCCCCACCAGCACGGTGATTTTTGGCGCTTTCGCCCGGTCGGTGACCAGTGCGTTATCGATATATTTCACCAGCGGTTTCGCCACGTTACGCGCCACCTCTGCCGAGGTAAAAAGCGAATCCTGATAGCCATTTTTCAGCTGAGAGAGCACCCGCCACTGCTGGTCGGTTTTGATCTCGCCCCACGCCACCTGATCCAGCGGGAAGCCTTCGTAATACTGCAAGGTGAAGGCGTCCACCAGCGAGTTACCTACCTTCAGCGGACCGGATACGCCAGGCTCTTTCTGGTACTCGGCGCTGTAGGTATCTTTCGCGTCCGTCAGGGAACAGACCTGTTTCTCTTTGCAGGACGGAGACTGTTTGTAGTCGGTCATCTGCTCCAGCAGTTTGTAGCTCTCGTCAAGCTGCATCCCCTGGCGTTCTTTGTTCATCGCCTGGAGCGCTTTTTCGCGGAATTCCGGGGAGTTGTCGGTGATCACCGGGTTAAACGTGGGGTCCATAGTGCCCATCTGTTCCTGATGGTGCACCGGCACATCACAGCCCGGGAAGGCGCCGGTAATGAAGAACTGCGCGGTCGCCACCGTGCGTTGCAGGCTGTTGGCATAGGCATAGACGCTGTTCGCTGCCGGACACTCCCCGGCGGTCACCAGCCCCTGCTCTGCCAGCCATTCACGCATGTAGTGCCCCATGTAGACTTCCAGCACCCCACCTTTGGTGGTGAGCTGCCCGCCAGGCACATCCCACTCTGGCCATTTTTCCGGAGTCGACTGCTCCAGCACGCTGCCGTTATTGGCCAGCGGCGCACGCAGGTTATGACGGCTCATGATCAGAATCTGTTCCAGCTGATACCCTTCCGGCGCGGTTTGCGCCTGAACGCCACCAGAGAGCCCGATGCTGCCCGCCACGGCGACAGCGATTAGTGCTTTTCTCATCCCTAATTCCTCACCTGTTTATTGTCGTTAACAGTGTGACAGATCTGTGACGAATTACCTGGAGCCTGCCCGCAAAGTGACGGCTTGCTTTGTACGCGGGAGTAATTGGTTTTATAATTAAACTTACTGCTGATAAGGAGAGACCGTGAAACGTACCCGCCTCGAAGAGAGCCCCTGCCCTGTCGCCCGCTCGCTGGATATTATCGGCGACTGGTGGTCCCTGCTGATTGTGCGTGATGCCCTGAGCGGCATTACACGTTTTGGTGAGTTTCAGAAAAGCCTCGGCATCGCCAAAAACATGCTGGCGACCCGGCTGAAGCTGCTGGTGGACGAAGGCATACTGACGTTGCAACCCGCCTCCGACGGCAGCGCCTGGCAGGAGTATGTGCTGACCACAAAAGGCCGCGAGCTGCAAACCGTGCTGCTGGCGCTCTCCCAGTGGGGAAATGAACACCTGTTCGCCGAGGGGGATACCGGTACGGTGCTGGTGGACGCGCGGGATCGCCAGCCGCTACGCAAGCTCACGATGGTGGCAAGTGATGGGCGGGAGCTGGGGCCAGGTGAAGTGGTGGCGAAGTATCCGCAGGCGAAATAACTGAGTGAAACAACACAAACGCCCGACCAGGACAGTCGTCGGGCGTTGCGGAATAAAACGGGACGTTAAAGACCCAGTTCCGATAACCCTGGATGATCGTCAGGACGACGCCCCAGCGGCCAGTGGAATTTACGTTCGCTTTCCTTGATAGGCATATCGTTGATGCAGGCGAAACGGCGCTGCATCAGGCCATCTTCGCCAAATTCCCAGTTCTCATTTCCGTAAGAGCGGAACCAGTTACCGGAATCATCGCGCCATTCATAAGCGTAACGGACGGCAATGCGGTTGCCGCCAAATGCCCATAATTCTTTAATCAGGCGATACTCAAGTTCTTTTTTCCATTTACGTTCCAGGAAGCCTTTGGCTTCTTCGCGATTATTCGCAAATTCTGCGCGATTACGCCATTTGGTATCCAGAGAATAGGCCAGCGCGACTTTTTCAGCGTCGCGGCTATTCCAGCCATCTTCAGCAAGCCTGACTTTTTCAATTGCTGATTCAAGCGTAAACGGAGGCAGTGGCGGACGAATTTGTGCATCAGACATGGTTAAGACTCCCGTAAATTGGGATAGAGGGTTAATACGCATTTTCGAGAGACAGACATAAACTATTTCCCCTGTTATTTAACGTCCTTTTCATTCATGGCGATTTTGCAATATGCAGTCGCGCAATATCCATTTACCAGAGAGTTCCTGTTGTCCATGCACTCATGGTAGAACGATCATTCTACCTCGTCAAGCGTGTGTCTGTAAAAGGATTAAAAAAATAAAAAATGTCATTATCTATATTTTTATTTTACCGTCCCCTTACAAGCAAGCCGACTAAATCCTTTTATATACAAAAGCATATGATTATAGCACCTTAATTTTATGGCCTTTGCGATACGAAAATCGTACCCGGTCAGAATAGAAAAAAGGCGGCAGGGAATAGCGTCGGGAATAAATATCCGACAAGAGAGGAGATATTTTATGAAATTTTATATCCTGTTCATAGAAACAGAATATAAGTATGAAAGGTATGAGGATGAATTATTTCTGTTTCAGTGTCTGTTTCCCTCTGAGTTCAGGTCTCTTTTACGAGACCTGTTTCAGTAACAATTGAGCAATATCTTTTGCATCATCGGCGGCGCTGTATTCGCCCATGACGCGTGATACGGTTATAGCGCCTTCAATCAATAGCAGCAATTGCCTTGCCAGGGCTGAAGCGTGCTCAATATTCAGTTGCCCGGTCAACTCCAGGGCATAATCCAGTATTTTCTGTTTGTGCAGTCTGGCAATCTGGCGGATGGGATCGGCACTGTCCCCTACTTCCCCGGCGGTATTGATGAATGCACACCCGCGGTATCCTTCCGACTCAAACCAGCCTTTAAGCACGGTGAACATATTCAGGATACGTTCCTGCGGCGTGTCCCCTTTGTCGCACTCGCTTCTGAACCACTCCATCCAGCGGACATCCCGCGCGTTCAGCGCGGCAGCCGCCACTTCGTCTTTGTTCGCGAAATAGCGATAGATGCTTTTCCGGGCCACACCTGAGGTCTTCACCAGAAGGTCCATACCGGTGGCATGGATGCCGTTCTGGTAAATGAGTTCTTCAGCGGACGCGAGGATTTTTTCTCGTGTGTCAGTCGTATTTTTGTTCATAGAGTAATGGTAGAACGATCGTTCTCCTCAGTCAATTCTCTTTTCGTCCAGAATCGCTACGAATTTTTCCTGTTCCGGAATGCCGCTACCTTCATGCGATTGCCGCACGTCGCCATACTGCACCAGCGGCGGCGATGGGATTTACTCAAATCATGAAACAGCAAAATACAGTTATGCGCTTCACATTGCCGCACGTATTCAAACTTATCGTCAGCGATGAGTTTCACCAACGCATCCGCAACAGGCCAGAGCAGGCCTGCGGGGCTGAGCACCTCCGGCCGAACAGTAATCCGGTATCGCTGCGTCTCTTTGTCCCACTGCAGAGTCGTCTCAGGACGCCCCACCTGGAGTACGTGGTTAATCACCGTCAGGTCAGCCGCAACGGACTTCATCGCGGCATGCACGACTGCCCTGGCGGCATCGCGCAGCTGCCGGGCTTCCGCCACGAGCCCATCAGGAGCCTTAGTACCTTTCGGCACAAGCCCCGCTATCACCAGCCAGTCGATGACGCGGGTATCGTCTTCAAAACAGTCGTGCCGTTCATCCCCTGTCCCGTATTCACTGTTAATAAAATCCAGCGCAAGGTTGTCAGCCAGGAAGAGGGGCTGAGAAGAAGGTTGTTTAAATTCCATACCGCTCCGTAACTCATAAAATCATTTTGACAGGTTACCAAATTTACATGTAACCTTCAAATGACCACTTTAAAGGTTACATGAGGCTTATCATGATCTCTTCCACTACGGATTTATCTGCTCCCGCTACGCCGGTGCATTACCGCTATAAACAGGCAGGTGATGTTAACGTTTTCTACCGTGAGGCCGGCGATCCGGCATCGCCTCTATTGCTGATGCTTCACGGCTTCGCGGGCTCATCATTTATGTTTCGGGATCTTTTTGCCCAGCTGGCGGATCGTTATCACTTAATCGCGCCAGATTTGCCGGCCTTCGGTTTTACCGAGGCGCCAGCGCGCGGTGAATATGCTTATACCTTTGACCAGCTCGCGGAAACCATTGACCGGTTTACCGAAGCACTTAATCTCAACCGCTATGCGCTGTTGGTTCATGACTACGGTGCCCCTGTCGGATGGCGGCTGGCATTAGCCCATCCGGAGCGTGTGACAGCGCTTATTTCCCAGAATGGCAATGCCTACGAAGAGGGCCTGGGCGAGGCCTGGGAACCCATTCAGAGATACTGGCGCGAGCCCACGCCTGAAAACCGGCATGCGCTGCGTGAGTTTCCGACCCCGGCTTCAATCAAATGGCAGTATCTGGAAGGTGTTGCCGATCAAAGCCTGGTTTCACCCGATGGCTATTCCCTTGAAGGAATGCAGGTATTACGGCCTGGTAATGCCGAGATTCAGCTTGACCTGTTACTGGATTACGCCTCAAACGTGAAGATGTATCCTCTGTTTCAGCACTATTTTCGTCAGCATCAGCCCCCGTTATTGGCCGTGTGGGGTAAACACGATCCCTTTTTCATGGCGGCGGGCGCTGAAGCCTGGAAACGCGATCTGCCAGACGCGGAAATCCGCTTCTACGACACGGGCCACTTTGCCCTTGAAACGCACGCCAGAGAGATAGGGTCTGATATTCGGGACTTCCTTGACCGCCACATCCGCCAGACGTCTTTACCGATGGGTGATGTAAACGTTGGCTAAAACACTTTCTCTGGAGAACACAACGATGGCTGTTACTGCTGGTGTGCAACATATCGGCTTAGCCGTAGCTAAGCTTGAAGAAAGCGCTGCGTTTTTTACCAATATATTGGGTTGGGAGGAAGTGAAACGACGTGAAGATTATCCCGCCATCTTCGTAAGAGATGATGCGCTGACCATCACGCTATGGAAAACACAAACCGATGAGCCCATTACATTTAATCGTAAAACCAATGTCGGACTTCATCACTTAGCTTTACGGGTCGAAAATAAAGTGGATCTGTTCAGGCTTGTTGACCTATTAAAGGCGAATCAGATTGAAATCGAATTTGAACCCACTTTAATCCGGGAGGGGCCATCAATGCATATGATGTGTTACGAACCGAGCGGCATCAGAATCGAATTCTATTATCCTGGATAGATGGGCATTGCTTGAAGCTTTTGAGGCCGCTCCATCCTGGGCAAATCCCATATGTAACCGGCATTTTGCCCTTCCAGCGTCCAGCGCCTTAGCATCTATTCTTTTATGTCCATCCGAAATAGAGAGCCTTGAAAGGAAAAAACAGGTGCCCGGTTCGCCGGACACCTTGTATCAAGTGTTAAGCCTAATCAACGGTGGAGGGCTTAACCTATGTCCTCACTCGCCACATACGCAACCCGATAATTCTCCTTTCCTGCCTGCGGCGCCCCGACAAAATCCACCTGCAACAGTTGCCAGCGGCTGACATCCCACCCGCAGAGCGGAGCGTTCAGTTCCACTGCCGACAGGTCGCTGTGCGCGGGGATCGTCTCAAGGGCAATCGACAGCCAGGCGGCACTTTTCACCTCTGCCACAGCCGGCAGGCGCAGCGCCAGCCAGGTGTCGATCTGCGGCCAGCCAAAATCCTGTGTCAGCCTGCGAAAGCCGGGGCTCTGTAAAAACTGCGTCATCGCGGCGACACTCTCCCAGACGTAGAGCGGTGCATAGCGGTTTTCCACGCTAAAATCGGCATCGCGTCTGGCAACAAGGAAGGCCTTAAACAGCAGGCCGGGAAAGCCGTTCAGTTTCGCACCATGCTCCGCGATGCGCCGTTCAATAATGGTCATATCGTAGTCGGCTGGCAGCGTGAAGCGATATTGCATAACGATCATAACCCCTCCTCAGACAGCATCTGTCCCCGACTAAAGCTCCACTCTTCGGCGGTATTGAACTGGATCATCACCATCACGTCATCCGGGTGAATAGCCAGCGTCCTGTGCAGCTCTTCACAGAGCCGGCGGCAGAGATTTTGCTTTTGCGCAGCGGTGCGGGGCTTGCCCGCCAGGATGTGAAACTGAATAAACTTGTCGCTGCGCCCGCCGCTTTTATAGTGGCGATCGAATAGATGCCGCGTGGCCGGGATCTCCTCGAAAATCTGGAAGCGGTCCCCCGGCGGAACCGCGAATTCCGCCTCCAGGCTCTGCTGGAGGATGTCGGAGATCCGTGCTATCTGCGCGTCGCTGTACCCCGGACGCAGGGAGATACGTGTAAAGGGCATCGGGTTACTCCTCTTCCAGGCAGCCGAGAGCGGAGACCGCCGCAGGCCAGCCGGCGTAGAACGCCAGATGAGTGAACACTTCGGTAATTTCCTCCCGGGTCAGGCCGTTTTGCTGGGCGAAGTCGATATGCCAGGGCAGTTGCTGCACCCGTCCCAGCGCCGTCAGCGCGCCCAGGGTGATGAGGCTGCGATCGCGCGGGGAGAGCGCGTCGCGTTTCCAGATGTCATTGAACAGCACCTCCTTGCTCAGCTCGGCCAGTTTCGGCGCGACGCGGCTCAGGGTTTCAGAAGTAAGGGATGTGGCCATGATGTTCTCTCCGCATTGACAGTAAGGCGATTCTGGCCCCATAGTTTCATCCTGAAAATCAAATTATATTTTCACCACCATCCCGCATTTCAGGACATTTATGAACAAGCTCCCTCCGACGCTCGACCTCGATGCGCTGCGCAGTTTTGTCACCGGCATTGAATGCGGCAGCTTTGCCCTGGCCGCGACCCATCTCTGCCGCTCCACCTCGGCGGTGAGCGCCCAGCTCAAAAAGCTGGAGCAGCAGTGCGGTGCAGAGCTGGTCATGAAAAAGGGCCGTGGCCTGACGCTGACCCGCAACGGAGAGATCGTCATGAGCTACGCCCGCCGCATGCTGGCGCTGAATGACGAGGTGCAGTTCGCGCTGAAAGGCGAGCTGCTGCAGGCGGAGATCCGCATCGGCATGCAGGAGGATTTTGGAGAGTCGCTAATGCCGGGCATCCTGGGCAAATTCAGACGCCACCATCCGGGGGTGCGGATCGTTGCCAGAGTGGATCGCAACCGGGCACTGCTCAACGCCTTCGATGATCACGCCCTGGATATGGTGCTGCTGTGGCAGAACGAGAGCGAGCCACGCAAGGGACGGTCGATCGGCCAGAGCCAGATGGTGTGGATCCAGCCCCCGGAGATGGAGATCCGTTCCCTGCTTGCCCGAGGCGAGCCCCTGCCGCTGGTGATGTTCGACACCCCCTGCCTGATGCGCGCCCACGCCATCGACTGCCTGAACCGGGCGGGCATTCCCTGGCGGGTGGTCTTTGTCAGCCACAGCCTGAGCGGGATCTGGGCGGCAGTGCAGGCCGGGCTCGGCGTGACGCTGCGGACCCGGATCGGGATGCCTGCCAGCCTGCGGGTGGCGGGAAGCGTCCTGCCCACGCCGGGCAGGCTGGGGATCACCCTCGAACAGCACGGCAGCGAGGCAGAGCCACGGGCGCAGGCCCTGCTGGCGCAACTGATGGAGCAGGCTCTGCTCGGAGTGAAATAAATGGCGGTTCCTCGCCACAGGTTGTCAGTTATGCGCCAGTGCCCTGCCCCGTTCTTCGCCAGGATAAAAAACAGAACATCACCTGGAGAACCCCTATGTTGCGCAACCCTTCGCAAAAGTACGTGGCCTATGCCCCCATTTCGTTACCCGACCGCCAGTGGCCGGATAAGATCCTGACCGACGCCCCGCGCTGGCTTTCAACCGACCTGCGTGACGGCAACCAGGCGCTGGCGGAACCGATGGATATCCCCCGCAAGCTGCGCTTCTGGGAGCAGCTGCTCAAATGCGGCTTCAAGGAGATTGAGGTGGCGTTCCCCTCCGCATCCGAAACGGACTTTCAGTTTGTCCGCCAGCTGATTGAGGAGCAGCGCATCCCGGATGATGTCACCATTCAGGTGCTTACCCAGGCCCGCAGCGATCTGATTGAGCGCACCTTTGTTTCCCTCGATGGGGCAAAACGCGCCACGGTGCATCTCTATAACGCCACCGCGCCGCTGTTCCGCCAACTGGTCTTTCGTCAGAGCCAGGAGGAGATTGTGCAGCTGGCGGTCAGCGCCACGCGGCAGATACGCGCGCTGTGCGAGGCCAACCCGCAGACGCGCTGGACCTATGAGTATTCGCCGGAAACCTTCTGCTTTACCGAACCGGAGTTTGCCCTGCACATCTGCGAGGCGGTGGCGGATGTCTGGGAACCCTCTGCCGAACGGCCGATGATCGTCAACCTGCCTGCCACGGTGGAGGTCAACACCCCAAACGTCTATGCCGATCAGATCGAGTATTTCTGCCGCCACATCTCCCGTCGGAGCGAGGTCTGCATCAGCGTCCATCCCCATAACGATCGCGGCAGCGGCGTTGCCAGCGCCGAGCTCGCCCTGCTGGCGGGTGCCGACCGGGTGGAAGGTTGCCTGTTCGGTAACGGGGAGCGCACCGGGAACGTCTGTCTGGTGACCCTGGCGATGAATCTCTACAGCCAGGGGATCTCGCCGCAGCTCGATTTCAGCGATATGAAGCAGGTGGTGGAACTTGTGGAGCAGTGCAACCAGCTGCCGGTGCATCCCCGCCATCCTTACGCCGGTAAGCTGGCCTTTACCGCCTTCTCTGGCTCACATCAGGACGCCATCAAAAAGGGATTTCACGCCCGGGAACAGTCCGCCTCCCCGCGCTGGGAGATGCCCTATCTCCCGGTTGACCCGGAAGATATCGGCTGTAGCTATGAGGCGGTGATCCGCGTGAACAGCCAGTCCGGGAAAAGCGGCGCGGCGTGGATGCTGGAGCAAAATCATGGCCTGGTGCTGCCCCGGGCCCTACAACAGGATTTTAGCCGCCACGTTCAGGCGCACACCGATCGGGAAGGTACCGAGATGACGCTGAGTGCGTTGTGGCAGCTTTATCGCGAGCTGTACGGGCCACATCAGCACGCCCCGCGACAGCTGCTGGATTACCGCACCGAAAGCCAGGCCGACGGCGGGCTGCTGCTGTGGGCCCGCGTCCAGACCGCCGACGGGATTGTGATCCTGAAGGGGAACGGCAACGGCCTGCTCTCTGCCGCCGCCAGCGCGATAAAAACCTGTTTTCATCTGGCCTTCGCCATTGAGGATTATCACGAGCATACCCTCGGGAGATGCAGCGAAAGCCGCTCGGCGGCCTATATCCGCTGCAGCTTTAAGCAGGGTGCCAGCCGCTGGGGAACGGGCATCGACAACGATGTTTCCCGGGCGTCGCTTCAGGCTTTGCTGAATGCGTTGCCGGAGAGCGCCTCGGGCGGGAAGTAGTCGCTAGGCGCCACGCCGAGCGTGCGGCGGAACATGGCGCTAAAGGCGCTGTGACTCTCATAACCGAGGTCCAGCGCCACCCGCAGCACCGATTGCCCCTGCGCGAGGCGGTTCAGCGCCTCCATCAGCCGCGCCCGGCGCAACCATTCACTGAATGCCAGACCGGTCTGCTGGCGGAAGTGCCGCAGCAGGGTGCGTTCACTGATATTGAGCGTTTTTGCTGCCAGCGCCGTCGTCCATTTTGTTCCCGGCTCGGCCTGGATCTGGCGGCACAGGGCCAGCAGCGCGGGGGCCTGGGGTTCCGGCAGGTTAAACGGCAGTACGCCGATCCCCCTGATTTCATCGAGGATCAGCTCGTAAATGCGCTCCGCCCGGCTGCCCGCGGCGTAGCTTTCCGGCAGTTGCAGCGAGGCGACGATCAGCTCGCGCAGCAGGGTGGAGATTTGCACAACCTGGCAGACCGAGGGTAAATCCGCCCGGGCGAAGGGATCGATAAAGAGCGTCCGGGCCGCCACGTCACCGGTGATCAGCAGCCGATGTTGCGTCCCGGCAGGCAGCCAGACGCCCCGCCCCGGCGGCACAATCCAGACCCCCTGCCCGGTCTCCACCCGCACCACCCCGCTGAGGGTATGCAGAAGCTGGGCGCAGGTATGGCTGTGCCAGGGCTCCGTTTCACCATGGGTGTAATCATGGGCAAAAGGCACCAGCGGGCGGGTGGCAAAGCTGGGTAATGCTGCCAACTTACTGATTTAGTGTATGATGGTGATTTTAAGGTGCTCGCGTGGCTTCCATTTCCATCAGATGTCCTTCCTGCTCCGCTACTGAAGGCGTGGTGCGTAACTCACCGCCATATTCAAGATGAGAGCTCGTACGAAAGTACGGGCTTTTTTCTTTTATATTCTCCGCTGGGGGGATGAGAACCCCCGACCGGGGTTCGACAACTGGCGACAGCCAGTTGGACAGACTGAGAGCGCAGCGAACAGGCTGCCCGCAGGGCGAGCGCAGCGAGTCAATCCCCCCCCTCACCGCCATATTCGAGATGAGAGCTCGTACGAAAGTACGGGCTTTTTTCTTTTATATTCTCCGCTGGGGGGATGAGAACCCCCGACCGGGGTTCGACAACTGGCGACAGCCAGTACATGTCGGGTGGCGTGGCAAGGCTGGGACGGAAGTCACTGTCGTTCTCAAAATCGGTGGAGCTGCATGACAAGGTCATCGGGCATTATCTGAACATAAAACACTATCAGTAAGTTGGAGTCATTACCGCAAAGCTGAACTGCTGTTGGGTTGTCATCGATTATCTATTTTGCGCTATCTGCGCGTTGATAAAGTCAAACACCTCCGCGGCTTCGTTTGCTGAGGCAAATACTCTCTCGGGTATCACCACACAATTATCACTGCGCATATGGATAAAAATAAAACCCCCTTTCCTGTAGCTTTCCTTCACTTTTTCCCAATAGATTTTAACGCTGGCGGTGTTAGTGATATTTTCTATAAAGAAGCGGTTGAGCTTCACTTTCTGTAAAGTCTCCTCGTCTTCCTGCTCAGCCTGCTGCTGCTTTTGCATGACCTTATTCATGACCACATCATAGAGTTTGAACAGCGCCAACGCGACGCCAAACAGCACGAGCAGCGCGATACTGAACATTTTTGTTCTGGCGAGAAAATCACCGTCGGGAGCGGTTTGCAGGCTTAACTGCAACAGGGTGATAAAATTAAATAAGGCCGCCACAGCTAAAACAAAGACCGCAGCCTTATGAATGAGAAAAAGAGAACCGTAAGGTTTGAGGTGTTCTTTTTTATGATCGTTGATGAGCTTGCCAGCGTTAGTACGCTCCAGGGCTGATAATGAATAATCCACAACGATTCTGTTTTTTCTTATCATGCCTCTCCCTCTTATTTAGCGCCTGATTGTTTTTATCCTAACATATTGCCCCATTAGGATGGCCTTTCCCCTCAGCCTATTACCGTCTTACACAGGGTTGCATGATGCCATCCAGCGTACGGAGATCTGTTTTTGCCCCGGCAATGAGCGTGATACTGATCTCTTCTGACCCGCGTACATGGTACATATCTACCTGAGCGATCCGCTGCTGCGCTTTGTTGATATCAAAAAAGTTAGGGGTATCCGCCTCAGGATAAATCACCTCAACGCCATAGCCCTCTGCCGACAAGGCATCGCGCAGACAGTGGTAGCGCCCCACCAGCCCCGGGTGAGAAGAGACCGAATAGACCTGATACACCGTCGCATCACCAAAGGGATGGATAACACTGCACGCCGTCAGGATACCCGCTAACGCTATAAGTCCAATGATTTTCATACTTGTTCCCACTTTTCAGAGGCTCCCGGCTGGAAAGCCCGCCATCAGTGGCAGTGAATTTACCCCTGCAAAAAGCACAAATCAACTTTTTGTTGATAATTAAACATTATGAGTATAATTTAAGACTGCCAGCCCATCCCTCCCCTGCAGAGGCGAAGGTTCGCGTGGCAAATGGTAAACTCGTGGCCCTGACAATGACCCAGACGAAGGAAAAATGATGAAGTCAGAATATGCAGAACAAATTAAGCTGATTTCCGGGCCACTGGAAGCTGCCATGGATGCGCTGGCGGGTACGCTCTCCGCCAATCAGGAAGCCGTTTTACACAATCTCACCACGCCCGAATGCTCGATTGTCAAAATCATTAACGGGCACGTCAGCGGCAGACGTCAAGGCGACCACCTGTTATCTGGCCCCGAGAAAGATAAGGGATTTGCCCTGTTGCTCAGTAAAAATGAGGGCCGTAAATCGTTGACGGTTAAAGATTATAAAACCGTGACCGCCTCGGAGAAGATCCTCAACAGCGCCTCCACCATTTACTACAGCGATGACGGCCATCCGCTGATGGCTTTCTGCATGAATGTCGACACCTCGCCGTATGAACATATTCGCAAAAGTCTCGACATCATCATGGCCACCGCGCCTGCCGAAACGGATGCAGCCGATCTCAACCTGGGTGGCCTTGTTGAGCAATCAATTCAGGAAATCATCGAAAAACATACCGTTACCGGAAAGAAAATTCAGAAAACGCAACGTCTTAAAATCGTTGCGGAGATGCGCGATAAAGGCATTTTTAAAATGAGGGGGGGCGTGCAACATGCGGCCCAGGCGCTGGGTGTGACACGCTATACGGTTTATAACGATCTTGAGGTGATGAATGAAAAATAGCTATCCGCAACGCATTCCTTTTTACCAGGTGGATGCTTTCTCTCAGGGCCCGTTTACGGGTAATCCCGCAGCGGTTTGTCTGCTGGAAGCGTGGCCGGAGGATGCGCTGTTACAGCGTATAGCCAGCGAGAATAATCTCTCCGAAACGGCGTTTGTCGTTAAGCAGGGGCACGATTACGCCCTTCGCTGGTTTACCCCTGCCGTTGAAGTCGACCTTTGCGGTCATGCGACGCTTGCCGCAGCCAGTGTCCTTCTGCGTTGCGAAGAGACGGGTAAGACGGTGCGTTTTTTCACCCGCAGCGGTGAGTTGACCGTTACCTCTGATAACGGAAAATTCACGATGGATTTTCCCCTCGTCACCCCCCGCAGGATTGTGGCCCCGGACGGGCTTTTGTCAGCGCTTGGCATCGTTGCCGGGGCGACTGAAATCTGGCAGGCCTCCGATCTGATCGTGGTCATGGATGACGAAGCGCAACTTGATGGCTTAACGCCAGATTTCACCGCCCTGGCGAAATTCAACACCCGCGGCGTGGTCGTGACGGCGCCTTCTCGTCAGTTTGATTTTCGCTCCCGCTGGTTTGGGCCTCAGGTGGGCGTCAATGAAGATCCCGTTACCGGCTCAGCGCATACCTTTCTGGCACCGCTGTGGAGCGACAAGCTGGCGAAAAAAACGCTCCATGCGCAACAGGGCGGCAGCCGTAAAGGAGAGTTGATCTGCCATATTAACGATACGGGCCGCGTGGCGCTGACGGGCGAGGCCTGTCTGGTCATTGAGGGGGTGTTTATTATTTAAACAGACCTGTTTTACAGTATTCATTTAATTCACCGAGAATAGAATAAGCGGATTAAATTCTGCCCGGCATCCTGTTACCTGAACCAAACACTATTGGTGACTTATAACCAAGGATAATCCAATGACTTTAACCAGATGCGTTACTGCGCTTATTGCTGCCGTATCCATTGAAATCGTCGCGACAACATTATTATCGCTTTCTGACAGTTTTAAAATTATCTCCGTTGGTGTACTGGCCATTATCTGTTATGGCGTAAGCTACTATTTTTTATCTCTCGCCCTGCGGAGGATTCATATAGGTGTGGCTTATGCTATCTGGTCTGCGGTCGGGATCATAAGTATCACCTTTATACAAACCCGTTACTTTGATTTCACCCTGACACAGGATACGTGGATAGGTGTGGGTATGGTTATTATTGGCACATTAATTCTCAATCTTGCTATCAAACAAAAAAGATAACAGTGTGGTTTTAAATGGTGAATATTTTATTTGGCTTTTTCTGGCTTTTTATTTCCGTCTCAATGGAAGTGATTGCCACCTTGATGCTGCCGCAAACCAATACATTCAAAAATACGCTGATAACGGTTCTCTGCCTGATTTGTTACGCGACATCCTTTTTTGCCCTGTCGATGCTAATGGGCTGGATTTCACCGGTTGTCGCCTATGCCGCCTGGTCAGGAACCGGCATTGTGATGATTTCACTCCTGAGCAGCATTTTTTATCAACTGCGCAGCAGCGCCCTGGAAAAGGTGGGGATCGGCTGCATCGTCGCCGGACTCATTGTGATTGCGTTTTAAAGGATCGACAGTATGAATAGCAACCCCCTTCCATCGCGTGTGGAACGGCTGCGCGACGCCTTTTTACAGGCGAAGCCCTTTATTTCTGCCCATCGTGCCCTTAGCGTCACCCGGGTTTATCAGGCCAATCCGGGAATGGATAATATTCTGCTCAGGGCGTTAGCGTTTCGTCATGCCTGCGAGAACGCGCCTTTATATGTCGCCGAAAACGAGCTTATCGTCAGCCACCCTGCGGGCGGCGCGCGCGGGGGTGAAGTTTCGCCGGAAATAAGCTGGCGCTGGGTGGCCGACGAGCTGGATAACCTCCCTTTCCGGGCCCAGGATCCCTACCAGATTGACGACGAAACGAAACGTATCCTGCGGGAAGAGGTATTTCCTTACTGGCAAGGCCGCTCACTGGATGAGATGGCGGAGACGCAGCTAAAAACCGTCGGGCTGTGGGAGTGGTGTCATGACGATGCGATATGCGACGTCACGATTAAAACACAAAACGGCGGCGGTGACGCTTGCCCGGGCTACGACAACATTCTGCTGACCAAAGGGATAAAGGGAATACAGGATGAGGCAGCCGCGCACCTGGCCGCCCTCGATCCCGCCACCTCCGAGGGCATCGAGGCGTTTAATTTTTATACCGCCGTGCAGCACACCTGTGACGGCGTGATGGCTTACAGCCGGCGCTATGCGCGTTATCTGCGCCAGCTGGCCGGGGCCGAGACCCGCCCCCTTCGCCGGAAAGAACTGCTGCATATTGCCACGATTTGCGAGCGTGTCCCTGAACATCCTCCGCAGCATTTTTACGATGCTCTGCAGGCTATCTGGTTCGTACATTCGCTGTTTATGCTGGAAGAGAATCAGACCGGGATCTCCCTTGGCCGCGTCGATCAATATCTCTGGCCGTTGCTGGAGCGCGATCTCAGTGACGGGACCTTAACGCATGCCCAGGCTGAAGAGCTGCTTTGCTGCTGGCTGATTAAGATGGCGGAAACCCTGTGGATTTGCAGCGAATCGACGGCGATGTATTTCGCCGGGTATCAGCCCTTTATCAACCTCGTGGTCGGCGGACAGAAGCGTGAAGGCGGCGATGCCACCAATCCGCTCACGCTGCTCATTATGGACTGCTCCGCGCGATTAAAAATTTATCAGCCGGGCCTGGCCGTGCGAATTCACAATCAGTCGCCGCAGTCGTTTATGCGCAAGGTGGTGGATGTGGTGCGCAGCGGAATGGGGTTTCCGGCATGCCATTTCGATGATGCGCATATTCGCATGATGCTGCATAAAGGGTTCAGCTATGAAGATGCCCGCGACTACTGTCTGATGGGCTGCGTCGAGCCACAGAAAGCGGGCAAAGTGTACCAGTGGACCTCGGTGGGTTATACCACCTTCACCGCAGCGATCGAGATGGCGCTGCATAACGGCCGCTCGCGCGCCGGGAAGCAGACAGGCCCCCGCACCGGCGAGGTATCGCAGTTCCACTGCTATGAAGATGTCAAACGTGCGGTTATGGCCCAGTTATCCGCTATGGTCAGAAAGGCCGCGCAGGTCACGCTCATCGTGCAGAAACTGCATGCGGATCATGCCAGAAAACCGCTGATGTCGAGCCTCATCGAGGGCTGTATGGCAACCGCGAAGGATGTCACCCAGGGCGGCGCGTTTCTGAATGCGGGGCCGGGTCTTATCTGGACGGGGCTTGCCGACTTCGTGAACTCTCTGATGGTCATCAAGACGCTGGTATTTGAAACCTCCCGCTTCACGCTTCAACAGATTGTTGACGCGCTCGACCATAATTTTGTCGGTTATGAGGCGCTCCTTACTGCATGTCTGCGGGTGCCGAAATACGGTAACGACATTGCCGCCGTGGATGAGATTGCCCGCGAAAGCGTGCACTTTCTGGAAAAGGAGCATCGTCAGTACCGGATGCTGTATGCACCTTTTGCATTCGGCACGCTCTCCATCTCGAACAATACGCCTTTCGGGCTAATAACCGGCGCCCTTCCATCCGGTCGTCTTGCGGGCAAGCCGCTGGCGGATGGAATAAGCCCTGCCCAGCAGACGGATTATCTGGGCCCCACCGCGATCATCAACTCGGTCAGCCGAATCAATGTCGAAGAGATGGATATCGGCATGGTCCATAACATCAAGCTTATGTACGGCATGCTGGAAACGCCGGAAGGGCAAAACAGCCTTATTCATCTGCTGCGGACAGCCAGTATCCTGGGAAATGCCCAGTTGCAGTTCAGCTACCTGGATGATGAAACGCTGCTGAAGGCGCAGCAAAATCCGGAGGAGTACCGCAACCTGATGATCCGTGTCGCAGGATACAGCGCCTTTTTCGTTGAATTAAGTAAAGAGGTGCAGGATGAGATCATCAGCCGAACCACTCAACGTCGCTTCTGAGCCGGCATCCGGCTGGATAACACATATTCAGCGGTTTTCGCTGCATGACGGACAGGGGATCCGCAGCGTTGTGTTTCTGAAAGGCTGCCAGATGCGCTGCCGCTGGTGCGCCAACCCGGAAGGACTCAACCCTGGCAGCGAGATCTTCTGGCATGCTGAGCGCTGCCTTCACTGCGGAAAATGTGCCCTGCACTGCCCGGCCGGCGTACATCGTTGGGTGGACGGTGTGCACACGCTTGATCGCTCGCGTCAGTGCCAGGGTTGCAGGCGATGCGAGGAGCGCTGCCCGGCTGGTGCTCTCAATGTGACAGGGGAAAAACTGACCTCAGAGGCCGTTTTTCACCGCGTCATGGCGGATGAAACCTGGTTTCGTCAATCCGGGGGCGGCATCACCCTCAGCGGGGGCGAAGTCTGTACCCAGCCCGATTTTGCCAGACAACTCATCCAACGAATTAGCGCAGAGGATATTCACACGGCAATTGAAACCGCCGGGTACGCCCCGTGGCGCGCCGTTCAACAGATCGCATCGGTTTGCGATTTGATTCTCTATGACCTGAAAAGCGCCGATGACGAGCAGCATAAACGCTATACCGGGGTGTGTAATAAGATCATCCTGCGCAACCTTGAAAGATTATTGCAGGGAGATCGACAGATTATTATCCGTATCCCGGTGATTCCAGACTTTAACGATAGTCCCGAACAGGCTGAAAAATTGTTAATGCTGATACATTCCCTGACCTGGCATCGCCCCGCGTTCAAATTTATCGAATTACTGCCCTACCATCGTTTTGGCACCGGGAAATACGCCTTACTTAATAAGGCCTACGAATGGAACGACTCTGCTGCAAAAGTAGAAAACTTCTTACAACATACCCACAAATATAACCTACCGGTAAGGGTTTCAGGGGTAATGGTGGGCTAACGAAAAGAGGTAATCATGTTAAATAAACCAGAGAAGCGTGCTGACAAAAATAGTTCGGCTCTCGAACGACGCGTCGTTATCGGTACGCTCTTTTTCATGTTCGTGATTTATGCTGCACTGCTTCTGACGCAATTTAACTAGCGTGCAGCATCATTGTGCCTGTGACAGGCTTGAGTAAATAAGGAGTTGTAATGAAGAAAGTTGTGGCTGTAATAAGCCTGGTGCTATTGAGCCTCACCGTCGCCGGATGTTCAAGCGATTATGTTTTACAGAAGAAAAATGGTGAGATGATTATTACTCACGGCAAACCCGAAGTTGATGATGATAATGGCCTCATTACTTATGAAGATATCGCGGGAAATGAACATGCGATCAACCGGGATCAAATTATCCAGATGATAGAGAAATAAGGTAGCACAGCGGGCAGAGGGTCGGCGGAAACTCTGCCCTGCTTGCATGCTCGTTCAGGAGAGAGGCTAAAGAGGATGAAGAAGATCTTATTTCCCCTCCTCATTTCAGGCGCGTTGATTATTCAGGGCGATTCAGGTGCACTCTGGCAACTTCGCTCGGGCGGCCAAAAGCCGATCCTCCCGGAAGTGAATAAGGTCGTAGTCGAACCGGCAAAAATCAACGCCACACGCAGACGCTCACCCAAAAAACATCTCAGACGCTTCATTTCCGGTATTACCCGTAAACAACCGCACAAATAACCTCATCCCCCTCATGCTTACGGCCAAATAGGGGGCGCTTGTTTAGTGATCTTACAAAGTGAAGACAAAATCAAAAATATATCCAGAAGAAGAATAATCTGAATTATCCCTTCCAGAAAGGTGCGTTCCGTCACAGTGGCTACGCTTTAAATTCATTGATTAAGGAGGTCGGGATGACATCAGGAAACACCACTTCAAAAAACTACCCACAACCCCCGTTTGTGGAGCAGCCGCAGCAAACGCCCGGACTGGCGTCAGAGATGAAGCCAATCCCCGATCATGGCGAGACGAGTTATACCGGCTCGGGCAGACTTTCTGGCAAAAAAGCGCTGATTACCGGCGGCGATTCCGGGATTGGTCGCGCGGTGGCGATTGCCTACGCCCGTGAAGGTGCGGACGTGGCCATTGGCTATCTGCCGGAAGAGGAGTCCGATGCTGCAGCCGTTATTGCCCTGATTCAGGCGGAAGGACGCAAAGCCGTCGCGATCCCGGGTGATATTCGGGTAGAGTCGTTCTGTGAGACGCTGGTTGAGCGCGCGGTGACGGAGCTGGGTGGACTCGATATTTTAGTCAACAATGCGGGCAGACAGCAGTTCTGCGAATCCATTGAAGATCTGACCACCGCCGCCTTCGACGCGACATTCAAAACCAACGTTTATGCCCCCTTCTGGATCACCCGCGCCGCTCTGCGTCATCTGTCGGAAGGCGCGGTGATTATTAATACCTCTTCGGTTCAGGCCTTTAAGCCCAGCGAAATCCTGCTGGATTACGCCCAGACCAAAGCCTGTAACGTGGCATTTACCAAATCCCTAGCAAAACAGCTTGGGCCGAAAGGCATCCGCGTGAATGCCGTGGCGCCGGGCCCTTACTGGACGCCATTGCAGTCAAGCGGCGGACAGCCGCAGGAGAAGGTGCAGCAGTTCGGGGGAGATACCCCGCTGGGCAGACCGGGTCAGCCTGTGGAGATTGCGCCGCTCTATGTTCTGCTGGCATCTGAAGAGTGTTCGTATGCCTCCGGTCAGGTCTGGTGCTCAGACGGCGGTACCGGCGTAGTCTAATTCTGTTGCCTTTATTTTGACGCGCCTGACGACAACAAGGCTAATTATAAAATCCGTTATCCGAAGCGGTAACGGATTTTTAAAGCTGAAAAGCCGTCCGGCGCAAAATTATCAACTATTCTTAGATCGTTGATTTTTGTTTTTTATTTCGGTCAGTTTTACAGCCTTCCTCGTTATAAATGACATCATCCGGTCCCTTAAGGACTTAAACGTTCAAGTTGATAATGTTTCCTGTTTTTCAATCAGTTCCTGGTTCCGAACGCAAAGATTAATTAAAGGACAACAGCTATGACTCACATTCATAAACACGCCACGGTTAACACTACGTATCCCGATTCGCGGCTGCCCCTGCCTGCGACGAACAGCAGCGCCGTATCATGGGGTGCCATCTTTGCCGGCGCGGCGGCAGCGGCCTCCCTGTCGTTGATTTTACTTATGCTGGGCACCGGGCTGGGCCTGACAACGATTTCGCCCTGGGAAAACCGCGGGCTCGACGCCGGTACGGTGGGTATCGCAGCCATCGCCTGGCTGACGTTCACACAAATTGTGGCGTCGGGCATGGGCGGCTATTTAGCCGGGCGCCTGCGTACCAAATGGGTCGATACCCGTACCGATGAAGTGTACTTCCGCGATACTGCCCACGGTTTTTTAACCTGGGCTGTCGCGGCACTGGTTTCTGCAGCGCTGTTTACAAGCACCGTGGGCGCCCTGATTGGCGGCGGCGCTAAAGTCGTGGGTACCGTTGCTGGCGGGGCTGCGACGGCCACGGCAGCTGGCGCGGCGGGTATGGCGAACAGTTCGTCTGAGGCACCGGGTTCATCCATGGACTATTTTGTGAATTCGATGTTCAGGGCGAGTAACCCTGCCACACCGGCACCGGCCGCACCAGCAAACGGTGCCACCGATCCTGCTGACCCAACCGCTGCACCTGCGCCTGCTCCCGCCACGCCAGCTGCACCTGCTGAGCCATTAACGCCTGCGCAGGTAAGTGAAGTGACCGGTATTTTTGCCAATAGCATCACCACCGGTACCTTACCGCCGGAAGATCGTCAGTATGTTGCCCAGCTGATTGTACAAAAGACGGGTATCAGTCAGCAAGAAGCTGAACAGCGTGTACAAACCACCTATGACAAAGCCCAGGCTAAATTAAAAGAAACGAAGGAGAAAGCGCAGCAAGCTGCTGACGCCGCACGTAAAACCACGAGCTATCTGATGCTCTGGACATTTATTGCGCTGCTGGCCGGTGCTTTCGTTGCCAGCCTGTGTGCGACCTTCGGTGGTCGTCAACGTGATTTATAATTCTTAATTAAGCAGGAGGTTTAAAATGCGCTCACTATTACTCTTCTTTTTAGGCGTACCTATTCCAATCATTATCCTGATTGCACTGTTCTTCCATTAATCGCTTTTTAAAACATAAATGCCCTGACGGGCATTTATGTTTTTTTTTACCACGCCTTCATTCAGCCACGCGATTTATCCGTTGCGGATCCTGCCATCGATTCCCGGCTGCGGTTTACCAAACAGATAGCCCTGGGCGAGATCGCAGCCCAGCGCCTGAAGACTTTCCAGCTGTTCCTGCGTTTCGACCCCTTCTGCAACCGCCTTCATATTAAGAGACTTCGCCATACCGGTGATCAGTTTGATGATGGTCAGGGCGTCGTCCTGGTCAGATATCGAATGCACAAAGGATTTATCGATTTTAATTTTATCGAAGGCGAGCTTACTCAACCGCGAAAGGGAAGAATATCCCGTACCAAAATCATCAATGGAGATTTGCACGCCACGGGCTCTGAGCATGTTGAGAGTATTGAGCGGAGTATCGTTATCGGTAAAGAGAGAGGATTCCGTCACCTCCAGCTCCAGACGATTGGCCGAAAGCCCTGTCTCCTCCAGAATGGAGAGCACGATGCCGGCAAAGGCTTTGCTGCTGAGCTGGATAGGCGAAACATTCACGGAGATTTTTGCCGGAACCACCCAGGTCGCCGCTTCCCGACAGGCAATTTCAAGCACCGATCTTCCGAGCTCATTAATCATGCCTGTTTTTTCAGCAACGGGAATAAAGCTATCGGGCGACAGAAGGCCCTTTAATGGATGCACCCAGCGAACCAGGGCTTCATAGCTGTAAATTTCCCGGCTGAACGAATCGACAATGGGCTGATAATAAACCACGAATTCTTTATTCGCTAAGGCCATCGCCAGATCGTGCTCAAGGGTTCTGCTCTCCTGCAGCTTTTGTAACATGATCGGCCGGAAGACTTTTATCTGACCGGGGCCCTCTTTTTTGGCTTCATACAGGGCCAGATCGGCAAATTTATAGAGAAAGTCGGAGCGGCGTTCCGTGTCTGAGATAACAATCCCGACACAGGTGGCGATATTAATGATGGTGTTATAAATGGTGTACGGTTGGTTGATGGAAGCACATATTTTCCGCGCGCGTGAAACGGCGCTGCTCTCTGTCAAACCGCTTGAGAGAAAGGCAAACTCATCCCCGCCTAAGCGATAAAGCGTATCGGATGTCAGGCTCATGGCAATCAGGCGTTCGGAGATCTGGCGCAGCAACATATCGCCAACATCATGACCATAAGTATCATTGATCTCCTTGAAACGATCTAAATCAAACAGCATTACCGTTACAGAATCATTATTTTTTTCTGCCACCTGAATGATTTTCTTTATATTTTCCCAGAAAAACTGACGGTTATTCATTCCTGTCAGCGAGTCATGGTAAACATCATATTCCAGTTGCGTATTCTGGATTTGCAGCTTTTCCTTAGATTTTTGCAGCTCTTCAGCAAGGCTTTTGACCTGAAGATGCGCCGTCAGAATATTTCTGTTCTGGAAGAATATGAGTACCCCAAGAATGCCGCTCAAAATGATGAGCAGTAAAGAAGCGGCTGAATAAATATAATATAATGTCTGTATTTTAAGATTAGCTTTATTGATCGAGTTAATATCATTATCTAATGCACTGGATGACAGGCGGCTTAAAGGGGCATCAAGCAGGTGCATTTGAACCAGGTATGTCTGGAGCTCTGAACGATCCATTTTCTCAAGATTAGCGTCCAGATCTTTGAGAATATTTTCTATATTTACCGCCAGTTCATGATGGGCTTTATTGCTGGCGATATAGCGCCCCAGATCACCTTCTTTCATTAAACCGCTTTGGCTGAGCATAATGTCAAGACGCAGGCGCACGTCGTCTATCGTCAATGCGTCAATACCGTTGGCGTAAAGACCAAGCGTTGATTCGAATCGATAAAATTCTGATACCAGCTGAGCTGCAGACCATGAGTCCGTATAGTGCGTCAGTTTTTGTAGCTCTTGTTGCCTCTCGTGCACAAGAAAAGAGATATATCCCGTAGAGATAAATAGGAAAAAAATGATGCCCGCCAGTATCCTGTTCATGTTGCGCTTCTGAACTCCTACTCAATATTCATTTTGCTGACCTGCCATGCCGATCGTGAATAATAAATTTGATTATTCAGCTCGTGCAGGCTGTCATAGGGATACACAATGAATAGCGGGCCTTTGTCACGGATACGCATGTATTCACCGTTGACTTTCAAGGCAAGGATAACGTTGTATTTTTTGAAATCACTGAGCGGGATAACGGTGGTATAGTCATTGAGCGCAATGACCTTAGCAACGGTGCCTTTTGCTCCAACGTAATCCATGATCTTTTGCAGCGGCACACCCGTAAAGGTTGTACGTCCATTATACCAGGGCGAAGTGGTCTGAAAACTGACCATCCCGAGTTTCTCAAGGCTGGCGACATCGAAAACGGCTTTACCCTCTTCGTTTGTATTTTGAATATTACCGGACAGGGTTAAAAGCGCTTTACCGGCAGGTTTGGGCAGTTCACCCGCCCAGGCATGGGTGGCAACCACAACGCTTAACAACATGACAATAAACCGCATACTAACCTCACCTATCTGCCGGATATGAAAGAATTATAATTTAGTTAACGTGCTATTAATATATGCTCCCTGCCTATTATTGCAGCAACAAAATCATTTATACAATAAATCATTAAAATCAATAAGTTAAATTTTTACTTCTTTTAAAAATGATTAAGTAAAGTCTGTACATTTATTTCAGTTAGGGCAAATTTTATTGGATCTGTACAAAAAATAATCTACCCACTTATATAATGCAATTAAACACACAGAAATATATAGGTTTAAATTTTATCACTACTCAGTGAAAGCCAGATGAGGGCGGGAGAATCATTACCTCCTGCCCGTTCATAAACCGTTTTTTTCCGGCTGTTGCCGCTTCTTGTTATCGGCGGCGATAACCATTGCTATTCCGGCCAGCACCGCCAGCGTGCAAAGCAACATCCGCAGATCCGGTACCTCGCCAAGAAATAACACGCCCCCTGCCGCCGCAATACACGGAACGCTCAGCTGCAGCGTGCTGGCGGTTGCTGAAGAGAGCGTGCCGACCAGGGCATACCAGAGCACGTAAGCAACGCCAGATGCCAGCCCGCCGGAAAGCAGGGCCAGGATGATGCCGCTGGCGTCAATATGGACTGGCGCCTGTCGTATCAGGCTCACAACGAGAATAACCGGCAGGCTCAGGATGAAATTTCCGTTCGTCGTTCCCGCCGCAGCCTGGATATTTTTGCCGCGCAGCGAATAGGCTCCCCACGCGAGGCCAGAGGCCACCATCGTAATGGCCGCCGCTAGCGGAGGCGCCGTCGCGCCAGGAAGCAGTAAGGTAATAATGCCCCCTACGGCAATGACGATCCCGCAGGCCTTATAGCCGCTCAGTTTCTCGCCTTTTACCACGCTCCAGCCGATCATACAGACCTGGACTGCGCCAAACAGCAGCAATGCGCCTGTCGCCGTATTGAGCTGGACGTACGCCAGCGAGAAAAAGAGAACATAGGCGCACAGCAGCAGGGCGTCGATGATTTTCCAGCGTATCTCTTTCAGCCTTCCCCGCGCCAGATGCCAGACAAACAGCACTGCCGCTCCCCCCAGCAATCTCAGCATGCTGAAGGTTTCAGGATCGGCATGGCCGTTCTTCAGGGCGATGCGGCAAAGAATGGAGTTCGCTGCAAATGCAGATAAGACAAAGAGAACCAGCAACAGCTTTTTCATACCCTTCCTGAGAGAGACCGTTCCGGACCGACGGTGGGATCGTGAGTTTGTCTATTCACTTTACTGTAAAACCGCGCTTTTGCGGACGGTCATCTCCACCGCCCAACGCAGAGATCAAAAAATCCCGGCGATATGGTTGCATAATAAAACCAAATGGCGCACAGTTTATTTAGTTTCATATTAAAACCACTCTCCCCCTTCAAGAGGTACGACAATGACTACGCAACGTTCAACGGCTTTGATTACAGGTGCATCTTCCGGGATTGGCGCGGTCTACGCCGATCGTCTCGCCGCTCGCGGTTACGATCTGGTGCTGGTGGCCCGCCGGGAGGCGCGTCTGCTGGCGCTGGCGGAACAGCTCAGGCAGCGCTATGGCGTGAAGGTCACCACCCTGACGGCGGATCTTACCGATGAAAGCGGGATCCGCGCTGTGGAGGAGATGTTGCGCAACAACGCCGCTATCGACACGCTGATCAACAATGCCGGTACTGCGCAGATGGCGCCATTCCTCGAGGGGGATGTGGCGCAGCATCAGGCGATCAATATGCTCAACACCACCGCGCTGATGCGTCTCACTTATGCCCTGCTGCCGCGTCTGGCGCAAAACAACCGCGGTACTTTGATTAATATCGCCTCGGTACTGTCGATCCATGCCCGGGCGGGCAGCGCGCTGTACAGCGCCACCAAAGCCTGGGTGCTGAATTTTACGCGCGGATTACAGGAGGAGTTTGCCGACAGCCAGGTGCGTATCCAGGCGGTATTGCCCGCAGCTACGGCCACGGAGATTTGGGAGCTGTCCGGCATCAGCGCCGACGCTCTGCCCGCCGGGTCGGTGATGACCACCGACAATATGGTGGATGCGGCGCTGGCGGGGCTCGATCAGGGCGAGCTGATCACCATCCCGCCGATGCACGATGAAGCCCTGTGGACGCGCTACGAAGAGGCGCGGCTGGCGCTGTTTGCCAGCGCCCGCACCGGCGAACCCGCCCCCCGCTACCTGACACGCTGAAAATTGCGCGGATTGCCCCCCGCCTCTGGGGGGCTTTTTAGCAGGCGACGGTCAGCGCGTTAAATCCCGAAATTTGCGGTATATTTTCACTTTACCTTCTTTCACGTTGATAAAGGGATAAGACAATGCCGGTCGACTGTATTATTACTGCCGCAGGACTCTCCTCCCGCATGGGAACGTGGAAAATGATGTTACCCTGGCGCGAGGGGACCCTTCTGGATGCCAGTATCAACAACGCCCTGCAGTTTTGCTCGCGCATTATTCTCGTCACCGGTTTTCGCGGCCAGGAGCTACAGGCGCGATATCAGCATCGGGAAAATGTCATCCTGGTTCATAATCCCGATTATGAAAACGGACTGGTCAGTTCGGTGATAACCGGTGCCCGGGCGGTGAGCACGGATTACTGTTTTATTACCCCCGGCGATCTGCCCTGCCTGGACGGGGAGATTTACCGCGAACTGTGGGCATTACGCACAGGGGGGGCGATCCTGCCGCACTATCACGGTACGCCCGGCCACCCTGTTTTGATTGATCGCGCCAGCCTGCAACAGGCGATCTCCCGTCCGGCTATCCGCAGCATGCGCCAGGCCCTGATGCAAGGTAAACACCAGCGCGTGGCCCTCGATCGCCCGGAGATTATTGTTGATATCGATACCCCTGACGATTTCAGAAGCGTGCAACAGGGGAGTTAACGCTCCCCGCGTCACGTTACTATTATGCTGTCGCGGCTTTTTTTACTCTCTGGCATAGTGAAAAGAAGGCCCCTCACCCAACAGGATAAGAACCATGCTTGAACTCCGCCCGAACTGCGAATGGTGCGATCGTGACCTGCCTCCTGATGATCTGGACGCGCGGATCTGCTCCTTTGAGTGCACCTTCTGCGCGACCTGTGCCGACACCCACCTTCACCATCGCTGCCCTAACTGCCAGGGGGAGCTGGTGCGCCGCCCGGTGCGTCCGGCGAATAAGCTGGTAAACGCGCCTGCCTCCACCGTGCGGGTTCATGCGCAAAAAAGCGCCTGATCCGCCTTCTGACGACGAGGGAAATCATGATCCAGCTGCAGACCATTCCTGCGCCACGTACCTTCACCGATGTGGCTCCGGTGTTGCTTACCGATGCCACCCTGCTTGAGCGCAAAAATAAAGTGCTGGCCCGCATCAACGAGGCGGGCTATGACGCCCTGGTGATCTATGCCGACAAAGAACACGGCAGCAACTTTGAGTACCTGACCGGGTTTGTGCCGCGCTTTGAGGAGGGACTGCTGATTCTGGAAAAGAGCGGCGCGGCGACGGCGATCCTCGGCAATGAAAATCTCAAGATGGCCCGCCATTCCCGCATTCCGGTTACCCTCAAACACTGCCCGTTTTTCTCGCTGCCCAATCAGCCGATGGATAATGAAACCTCGCTGGAGTCGCTGTTTCGCGAAGCGGGTCTGCATGCGCATGGCCGAATCGGACTGGTGGGCTGGAAGATGTTTACCGCAGCCGGAGCGGATAACAGGCAGCTTTTCGATCTCCCTTATTTTATCGTCGAGGCGCTGAAAAACAGCACCGATGCGTCGCTTGAGAACGCCACACACCTGTTTATCGGCGGCGAAAACGGCGCCCGCATCACCAACAACGAGAACGAAATCGCGCATTATGAATATGGCGCAAATCTGGCCTCGACCTGCATCCTGAACGCCATGGACGCGGTGGAGCCGGGGATGCGCGAAACCGAACTGGGGGCGCGGCTGGCGGCAGAGGGCCAGTATCAGACGGTGGTGACCATTGCCGCCGCCGGACAGCGTTTTGAGAAGGCAAATTTCTACCCCACCTATAAAAAGCTGGAGCGCGGGCAGCCGCTGTCGATGACCACCGGCTTTAAGGGTGGGCTGTCCAGCCGGACCGGGTTTGTGATTGCTGACGAGAGCGAGCTGCCGGACAGCCAGAAAGATTATCTGGATCGGGTGGCGAAACCCTATTTTGCCGCCGTCGCCAGCTGGCTTGAGCAGATTAAAATCGGCATGCCGGGCGGCGAGCTGTATGCCCATATCGAACAGGTGCTCAATAAAACGCAGTATGGCTGGCATCTTAATCCCGGGCACCTTAGCGCCGACGAGGAGTGGATGTCCTCCCCCATCTACCCGGGCTCTGCCGAGACGTTAAAAAGCGGCATGATCCTGCAACTCGATATCATCCCCTCGGTTCCTGGCTATACCGGCGTGAGCGCCGAGGAGAGCGTCGCTCTGGCGGACCAGGCCTTGCAGGAGAAGATTCAGGCGGCGTACCCGGCGCTGTGGGCGCGGATTACCAGCCGCCGGACGTACATTCGCGAGGTGTTAAACATCAATCTGGCGGATGAGGTGATCCCGCTCTCGAATACGGTGTGTTATCTTCGTCCGTTCCTGCTGGCGAAGGAGATGGCGTTTACCTGTTGAAGTTTGTTGGTGCCCCGCTACTGGCCCGGCAAGCGTAGCGCTGCCGGGCCTTTCAGGGCAATCAACCTTACTGCAATGCTGCAAGAATGCGGTACGCTGCCTTGACCCGCTCGCTGTTGGGATAACTTTTATTCGCCAGCATCACAATGCCGAGGTTCTTCTCAGGGATAAAGGCGATGTAGCTGCCGAATCCGCCGGTCGAGCCGGTTTTGTGTACCCATGAGGCCTGCATCGGCGGCTGTGGAGGCGCGATAGCGGTGGCCTCGCGGGCGGCCAGGGCATATTTATTATCGGCCCCCTGTTCCAGCGTCCGGGAGGAGACCGGCCAGTTGAGCATCTCCCAGCCCAGCCCCTGATACATCTCCCCCACCTGCCAGTAGCGTGACTGGGCAATCTCCACCCCTTTTTTCAGCGATGCGTCTTTAATGCTGTCCGGTTGCAGGTTGGCCTGTAGCCAGCCTGCCATATCCACGATGGAGGTTTTTACCCCGTAGGCCTCGGCATCGAGCATCCCTGGCGAGACGTGCACCGCCTTACCGTCCCGGTAGCCCCAGGCATAATTCGCCTGTTCGCTTGCCGGTACGGTCACCCAGGTGTGGCTCAGCTTCAACGGCTCCAGCACCCGGCGGGTAAGCGCCTGCTCGAAACTCATCTTTGAGGGCTTGACCGCCAGGGCGCCGAACAGGCCGATGCTGGCGTTGGCGTAGAGGCGTTTAGTACCCGGGGTCCACGCTGGCTGCCAGGTCTGATAGTACGTTTGCAGCGCTGCGGCATCGGTCACGCTCTCCGGCACCTGGAGCGGGAGTCCCCCTGCGGTGTAGGTCGCCAGATGGAGGAGGCTGATGCCCTGCCACTGCTTGCCTGACAGCGCGGGCCAGTACTTGCTGGCCGGATCGTTGAGGGCAATCTCCCCGCGCGCCACCGCATCGCCGCCGAGCACCCCGGTAAAGGTTTTACTCACCGAGCCAAGCTCAAACAGGGTTTGCCGGGTGACGGGCTTTTTCCCGGCGACATCGGCCAGCCCTTGGATGAAGAAATAGGTCTGGCCCTTGTAGATGACCGCAACGGCCATGCCCGGGATCGACTGGTCGTTCATCAGCGCGGTAAGCGTAGGTTTCACCGCCTCCGCGACCTGCGACTCCTCCGGGGAAGTGGCCAGAGCAGAACCGGACAGGCAAACGAGGAGCGTACAGAGCAGGGATTTTTTCATCGTTATGATCTTTAGCGAAAAGTGAGAGCGCTATTTTGCAGGCCTGACGGGAAGATGTAAAACGGGCCCCCGTGAACCGACGCCCGTTCGCAGGGCTAGTTATACTCCAGCGCAAAGGTAGCAGTGGTGTTTGCCCACCCCGCTGTCACGGTCGGGTCGGTCTGTACCAGCTGGGCAACAAAGTGGAAAGGCTGGGCGCTGGCCGCATTTGTCGCGGTCACCTGTCCCAGACCCGGCAGGTTTCCGGCCTCGTTGATGTGCAGGGCGGTGCCCGCGACCGGCGCACTGGCACCATTATTGCCGTAGCTCAGCCTGACTCCCACGCCGCTGGCGCTCGACGGCGACGGGGTAATGGCCAGCGTATCGGTTACGCCGGTGGCGGCTGGGGTGCCGAAAAAGCCAATTTTGATCTGCGCTGGCTGCGAACAATAGACTGGAATGGTCAATGTCTTCGCCGTCCCCGCCGTCTGCCCCACTCCTTTAAAATCGGCGCGGTTAACCTTGCCTAAATCGACAAAAATGGCCGGGGTGGTGACATTACAACTGCCCACCGCGCCGATATCCACGTTCATCGCCGTCAGGTCGGCGCTGATGGGCGTGCCGGTTGTGCCTGAGCCGGGAATATCGACATAGAGTTTACCGACCGCCCCCAACGGCGAGGCGTTGGTGTGGTTGCCGCTGACCAGGCTGACGTTGCCGGTTTTAAAGAAGGTGATAAACGCCTTCACCACGATATGTTCCTGGTGCAGCAGCGCGGGGTTCTCGCTGCTGTTACAGACGTCCGTCTCATGCATACCGGAGCCATCCAGGTAGTGGATCGGCCCGCCGTTACACTGAAAGCCCAGGGCATAGCCGATACCCGGAATGGCCGACTCAAACACCATTCGGCCATTGATGAAGGTCTCATTCCCGGTGCGCTCCTGTTCATATTTCACCGCTATCGCCCCGGCCTGCCGGGCCTCCTGATCGCAGCTAAAACGAAACCCGCTGCCGCTGTCGGCCATGATGCTGGTCATCTGGGTGTTGTTACGCAGCGAAGGCAGGTATTTGATGTTCTGAACGTTAATCGTCATCTGGCCGGTATCGCCATTGCAGGCAGCCGCCCATAGGCCAGGGCTGAACAGCCCGGCGACCGTCAGAAGTAAACAGACTAACCGCATGGTTAATATCCTCATTGTGATAAACAGGCTGCATCAATACGCTTCACCGCATCCGGCTGGTCAGCGGCGATGTGGAAAGGCAGCGTGCAGCGGTGGGCCTCCCCTTTGTCATTCCAGTTCACCTCCAGGATGCCGGTATCCGGAATACCGCTCAGGTAGACCGTTCCGCCGTCGGCCACCATGCCGGTGGCGGCGTTGCGATCGCCAGCCAGCTGGGCGCTGGCGCCAAACGGCACTGGCCCCGAACGATCATGCAGGGTAAACAGCACGCGATGGCCGATATGGGTCCGGAAGTTTGCCTCGACCACCGCCCCACCGCCGGGGATCACCGTCGCGCCGAACTGTTCGACGTCGGTGTCGCTGGTCATCGATTCGGTATCAAGGGTAATGACGTTTTTGTGCCAGGCCGTCAGCGCAGGCACCACCGCGTAACCCCGCCAGTCGGTATGAACGTTGCTGCCGTTCTGAACAGCCACGTTGACCGCTCCCGGTGCACGCACGATGGCAAAGCTGTCGCCCAGACTCTGCCCCAATGTGATGCCATGCGGATGCGCGACGATGGAGCCCGACGCCCCCCAGGTGAGCTGGCTGCTGTCGCGATCGTGCCGATAACCCAGCTGGGCCTGACCATAGCCGCCGTGGTAGTCGAGGGATGCGCCGCTGTTACTCCCCTGCCCCTGGCTGGCGTAGCCCTGTTGCACGGCGTAGTAGAGATTCGGGCTCTTCGGCACCGAGCCATACATCGACACCTGGTGCGAGGTATAGCCGCGATTATCCGACGAGGTGGTGTAGCTCACCGAACTGCTGGCAAGCGCCCCCCCCAGCGGAATGGTGATATTGAAGGACCAGGAGCGATCGGGATTATTGTGTCCGCTGGACTGGGTGTAGTAGTAGCCCAGCCCCCAGGAGACCCCTTTCCAGGCGCTGTAAAAACCGGCATGGAGCGTTTTGTCGCTGCTCTGGTTATGCCAGTAATCCTGAACGTAAGCGGAAAATGACAGGTTACCCATCTCGCCGAGGGTCTGGCTGATGGCAACCTCTTCCCGGGTGCGTTTGTTATCCACCAGCCCGTAACGTTTCTCCAGCCTCATCGCCTCACTGAAGTCGTAAAACCCGCTGGAGGAGTAGCGGTAGATGGCGAGGCTGAACGAGGTGCCCACCCGGGCAAAACTTTTCTGATACTGCGCCCGCAGGGAGTGGCCGCGGTAGCGCTTGCCGGAAGGGGTTGTGGTGCCCGCCAGCGTCACGTCGGTGCCAAGCGAACCCAGCTCCCCTAAGCTATGCCCCACCCCGAGGGCCAGCGCGTGATAATCGTCGGCCAGTTGCGTGCCACCAAAAAGGGTAAAGGCTGCCGGTAAACCGTAAAACAGCGTGCTCTGGATAAACGCCGGGGTGCGGCTCTCATCCTTGCCTGCGTGAAAGCGCCCGGCGCTGAGGCTGTATTTTACCCGCTCCTCCCGCAGCATAAACGGCACCGACGAGAACGGCTGGGTAAAGGTGCGCTCCGAACCGTCGCTCTCCTTCACGTTGACCTCCAGGTCGCCGCTCTGCGCGGTCGGGTAGAGATCCTTAATAGCAAACGCCCCCGGCGAGACGTAGGTTTCGTAGATTACGTAGCCATGCTGGGAGATGGTCACTTTGGCGTTACTGTGGGCCACGCCGCGGATCACCGGAGCAAAACCGCGCTGGCTGTCCGGGAGCATCTCTTCATTTGACATCAGCTGGACGCCGCGAAACTGCACGCTGTCAAACACCTCCCCGCTGGTGTAGGTATCCCCAATCCGCAGCTGGCTTTTCAGCGGGGCGACGTCCCGTTGCAGGTATGTACTGAGCGACTGCCAGCGCCGGGTGGAGTCATACTGCATGGATGAGGTATTGCGCAACCGCCATGGCCCGAGGTTCACCCCGCTGCGCAGGTTGAGAAAGGTGGAGCGACCGTTATGGGTGGATTGCCCGGTTTGCGCGCCGGAGAGCGTGTAGTCGACAAACGCCGCCGGTATTCCCTCATCCCAGCGTGCGGGATCAATATCCCCCTCGCGCTGAACATTCATTGCCGCCTGGGGAATACTCAGGTTCAGCCGCTGGGTCGGGAAGTCGAACCGGCTGCTGGCGTCGGGGATGTACTGGTCGATACGGGTGAAGGTCTCCCCGTCGTGCAGACGTTCAAATGAGGAGAACGCGCTGACATTGACGCCATATTCCGCCAGCTGGGCCACCGTCAGCACCGGTGCAAGGGTGCCATTCTCCTCCACGAAGGTGATATTCCCCTCGCTGACCTGCTGGTCATTGACCCAGATGGTGACCGGCCAGGTGCCGGGCTGCTGCCCGCCCGCGGTGGCAAAATAGTGCAGATCGGCAGTTTTTTGCTGCGGTGAGCTCAGCTCCAGCGCCGCCGGATCGAAGTAATCTTCTGCCCGCACCACCCCGGGCCTCGAGAGCATCAACAGCGCAGTGGGGAGCGTTGCCAGCAGTAACGCACCGTCGCGGCGTGAAGTGTTCGTTTTCACCCTCGCCCCCGGTTACTGCTGCGCGGCGTCAGTGATACCGCCAGAGTCGTTAATGGCGCGCCACGTCACCTGCCCGGTGCCGACACCCGTCCACGTCTGGCTGCTCTGAGGCGCGATCATGCCCGGTTCGGGGATCGCTTTGCCGCCAACCGTCAGGCTGTAGAGGGAGACATAAAACGGCGTCGGGTTATGGGCCACCAGCCGATTACCCTGCCGGGTAAAGGTCAGCTTCTGCCAGGCGTCTTTGGCCTCGCCCAGCCCTTTTGGCCGCCAGAAGAGCTTGAACTTCGATTTCACGTTGATCTGGAGCTTGTTGGACGCCGCTTTTTGCGTTGGGGCGATGTTTTTCACGCACAGCCAGTACACTGACTCCCGGTCTGTGGGTAATGCGCCCCCGGTAAAGCTTATTCGCAGGACGTTCTCCTGCTCAGGATCGAGGCGAAAAAGCGGCGGCGTAACCACAAAAGGCACCGGGCGTTTATCGTCTGCGGCCTGGTTTTCCACCCACGACTGCACCAGATACGGAACGCGGGTATCCATGTTCGTCACCGTAATGGTGGCTTCGCGTTTTCCTTCCTCATAGATCACGCGAGTTCCGCCCATCACTACCCCGGCCTGCGCGGTAGCGCAGACCAGAAGAAAAGCGGTCATCACAGCGGCAAAAAGCTGTTTCATCGTGCAGGTACCATTGGACAGAAAAGAGAATGAACAGGCGCAGGGCCTGCTCATGCGGGGATCAGTTGTAAACCATCAGGAAGTTTGCAACGCCATTAGCCGCACCCGGGGTAACGGTCTTCTCTGTAGAGACGTAGTCGGCGGAAAAGGGTACCGTGGCTTTACCGGAAGCAACCGGAACGCTTGCTGAAACCGTCCCCAGGGCAACCTGAGAGCTGGATGCGCCGTTGTTGTACAATTTGATACCCACACCTTTCGCCCCACCGGCCACCGCCAGCAGGGTGGCATCAAGGGCATCTTTTTGACCATCGAACAGCACGGCAACTGTCGTCACCGACGCCGGACAGTTATCTACCTCAATTTTGAAAGGGGTTTTAGTCGTTTCGGTGCCCGCTGCGGTGAAATAGCTTGCGCCCCATTTCCCCAGGTCCACCTGCACGTCTTTGCTTTTGGTGGTGATATTGCAGGAGGCGTCGACGATTTCACCGCTGAACTCCACAATCCCGCCGGTATTTTGCGTACCCGCGCCAGCACCCGGATTCGTAGTCATATTATTAGAAAACGCGGCACCAGAGGCCAGCGTGCCCGCCAGAATTGCAGCTACGCGAAATTGATTCTTCATTATTACGCTCAACTTTACTTGTTATTCATGATGACGTTGACCGATGCCCTCCGGTCCTAAAACTCATCCCTTCTGCGTTTCCCTTTAAATTAAAATGCCTCTCCCGGCTAACCAGAGAGCATTATTTCCCTGATTAATCGCCCTTTATTTAAAATAAAATGGGTAATGACTCCAACTTACTGATAGTGTTTTATGTTCAGATAATGCCCGATGACCTTGTCATGCAGCTCCACCGATTTTGAGAACGACAGTGACTTCCGTCCCAGCCTTGCCA
>NZ_VDAM01000001.1:2593857-2761651 GCF_019584355.1 Leclercia sp. EC_58 | reverse complement strand
GTTACGCACCACGCCTTCAGTAGCGGAGCAGGAAGGACATCTGATGGAAATGGAAGCCACGCAAGCACCTTAAAATCACCATCATACACTAAATCAGTAAGTTGGCAGCATTACCTAAAATGCGTTTAATCCACCTACGCGCATAAAAATGATATTTCCCGTATCACTAAAAAACAACCGGGTATCTGACACGCAAAATAGCCGCCCCGGCAATGTTGACATGTCAACATTGACATCATTGATTAATCTTAATATTTTTGTATTTTCTTGCACTGCCATGGTGAGAAATGGCTACATAAAAATAACATTCAGCCCTATAAATTGGACATCTTTGCAATTATACCCAAGAGGAAAACTAGCAGTGAAATTAATATTAAGATAAATCTCATAACGAGCTAATAAACAAAAAACCGAATATTAATGTTTACATTAAAATACCAATACAGACAACTTAAGTGTTATTCCCAATGCCCTGAGCAGGGTTTAAATAAAGCCCGCTTCATGTTTTACTGCCATTATCTGGCGCAACGATAAAGCCGCCCATGTCACGGTGCGCATTGTGTCCCCCGCCACATACTCACGGCACACCCCACCCGCAGGAACAGCAAAAAAGTGAAAGTGTTTGTCGATTTTCTGATGGCGCATCTTTCAGCAACGTCGCAAAGTGAATAGCGTAATCATTAAAGCGTTGCGTCTGACGCAACGGACTTTTGCATAAACGGCAGGTTCAGTTATCGTTATCTCTGCGTTATGTTGATGAATATATAAGGGTAAAAATCGCCCTCCCCTGTTTCTAACGCTGCAATCTGGAGTGACATGTATGTCTCAACCCAAGCTGTTTACACCGTTACGTATCCGCAATCTTGAACTCGACAATCGCATCGTGATCGCCCCCATGTGTCAGTATTCTGCCGAAGAGGGCTGCATGAATGACTGGCATACCCTTCACCTGGGGCAACTGGCCCTCTCCGGCGCGGGTCTGCTCACCATTGAGGCGGCAGCCGTCTCCCCGGAAGGCCGCATTACCTACGCTGACGTCGGGCTCTACGATGACAAAACCGAGGAAGCGATGGGCCGGGTGCTGGACACCCTGCGGAAGTGGTCCGATATTCCTGTTGGCATCCAGCTGGCCCACGCGGGCAGAAAAGCGTCAACGCACAAGCCGTGGGATCATCGGGGACAGCAAATTCCACCCGACCAGCAAGGGGGCTGGCAGACGTTAGCCCCTTCCGCAGTACCTTACAACGAGGGCTATGTGCCGCCAACCGCTCTCGACAGCGAGGGCTTAGCCGAAATCCGCAACCAGTTCGCTGAGGCCGCAAAACGTGCTGCCAGACTGAATATCGATCTGATCCAGATCCACGCCGCCCACGGCTATCTGCTTCATCAGTTTTTATCGCCGCTCTCTAATCAGCGCACGGATAATTACGGCGGTTCGCTGGAAAACAGAACCCGGTTCCCACTGGAAATTGTCGACGCGGTGCGGGAAGCCTTCCCGGCGGAGAGAGCCATCAGCGTGCGTATCTCCGGGACGGACTGGGTGGAAGGCGGATTCAACCTTGAAGAAGCGGTTGAGTTCTCCAGAATGCTGGAAGCGCGCGGCGTTGACGTGATCCACGTCTCCAGCGGCGGTCTGCACCCGGATCAGAAGATTGAGGTCTATCCTGGCTATCAGGTGCCGCTGGCAAGGGCGGTGAAAGCTGCGGTAAATATTCCGGTGGTGGCGGTGGGGTTAATCACCGAGCCCGAGCATGCGGAATCTATCGTAGCCAGCGGGGATGCAGATTTTATTGCCATCGCCCGCGGCGCGCTCTATAACCCGCGCTGGCCATGGCATGCGGCAGCGGCGCTGGGCGCCCAGGTCCATGCGCCGGAACAGTATCTGCGTTGCCAGCCGCACACCCTGAAAAACCTGTTTAAATCCTGATGTTTCGGATACCCGTGGCATCACGGGTATCCTTCCCCGTCTAAAAGCAGGATCATTTACAACTCGTTAACCTAGTCACAATTTCTTAACTTTCCCCGCGCTTCTCTTGACTGTTCCTGTATCAGTCGTAAAACTCTTGAAAAAGTAAAACGTTTTACTTTTTTCTAAAAACTGTCGCGGTATTCATGCTTTTTCCGTGATTTTCAGTGGGTTAAACGCTACTGGGATACATCATGAAACACGTAGAAGAGTTCGATAGTACGCTGGCCGGTGTGGGTGTTACGCCTGAGCCAGGCCAAACAGAAATTTCATCGCTGGCAAGGGGGGCGATAAAAAAAGCCAAATTTCGGCTGATGCCCCTGATACTGCTGATGTATCTGCTTGCGTTTATAGATCGCTCAAATATCGGCATGGCCGCGTTAACCATGAATCAATCCCTGGGGTTAACGCCTGAACATTTTGGGTTTGCTGTGGGGATATTTTCCTTCGGTTATATCCTGTTTGAAATTCCCAGCAATGTGCTGCTGGAACGATACGGTGCACGCTTCTGGTTAGCCCGAATCATGATCACATGGGGCATTATTTCCATGGCGATGGCGTTTGCACAAGGCGTGGTGACGCTAAGTATCCTGCGCTTTTTACTGGGCGTGGCCGAGGCGGGACTGGCGCCAGGTATTGTTTTCTATCTGACAACCTGGTTTCCCAAAAAGGAGCTGGCTAAGGTCTTCTCCATTTACTATTTAGGGGTTCCGCTGGCTGCTATTATCGCCAATCCGATCTCGGGTTATATTCTCGACAATTTCCATAATGTTGGGGGGCTGGAGAGTTGGCAGTGGCTATTTTTAATTGAAGGTTGCCCGCCTGTCATCTTATCCGTTGTGGTTTTTCTTTATCTTACCGATAAACCGTCTAAAGCGTCCTGGCTTAAACCCGAAGAGCGTCAGGCTTACCAGGACCTGATGGAAAAAGACCAGGAGGCGACCTTGTCCGCCGGGCACTCCGGTTTCAGGGAAATGATCAAAGACCGACGGGTCTGGCTGCTGGGGATGGCCTATTTCTTTACCGTTATTGGTCTCACAGGCCTCGGTTTCTGGATGCCGCAGTTCATCAAGCGCTTCGATTACTCTGATACTGTTGTCGGTATGCTGGGCACGATTCCCTATATCGCAGGCGCGGTGGTGATGTGTTGGTGGTCGAATCACTCTGATAAAACCAATGAGCGAACCTGGCATTTTATTCTTCCATCGCTGCTCTTTTCTGTCGGATTTGTGGTCGCCGCTATCAGCGACTCACCCGTGATATCCATGGTGGGGTTAACGCTTTCGACGGTGGGTATGCTGTCATGCGTGCCGACGTTTTATACCCTTCCAGCATCCTTTCTTACCAGCCGAGGCTGTGCCGGTGGCATGGCACTGATTAACTCAATTGGCAATATTGGTGGGTTCTTCGGACCCTTCCTGGTTGGCCTCGTTATCTCGATTTCCGGTAAATCACAGAGCGGTCTCTATCTGTTAGCTGTCCTGGTTTTGTTCTCGCCGTTGCTGATTTATCTCATGAGCAGAAATCGCCGTCAGATTGCTGGCTGGCGTTAAACCATCCCCCCTTAAAGGAGTAGAAAATGAACTTAGCAGCATTGTTAGCTGAGCGTGCCTGTGCCGCAAAATCGGGTTCAGCACAGCCTGTTCGTGTGGGCATTATCGGCGCCGGCAAATTTGGTTCGATGGTACTTGCCCAACTGCGACACCTGGAAGGGCTGCATGTGGTGGCCGTTGCAGACCTGGATGTCCAGAAAGCCCGTGCTGCACTGGCGCGTGTGGGATGGCCAGAATCGCAGTATCAGGCGCATAACATCGAAGCAGCTTTACGCGAAGGCACAACCTGCGTCGTTGAGGATGCAGAACAGCTGATCCGGTGTGAGCAAATCCACTGCATAGTTGAAGCGACGGGACATCCTCTGGCCGGCACTCGTCATGCTCTCCATGCGGTCGAAAATGGAAAACACGTGGTGATGGTAAATGTGGAAGCCGACGTGTTGTGCGGGCCTTTGATAGCGGAACGTGCGCGCCAGAACGGGGTGATTTACAGCATGGCTTATGGTGATCAACCGGCGATCATTTGTGAACTGGTTGACTGGGCTAAAGCCTGTGGCTTTGAAATCGTTGCCGCAGGTAAAGGGATGAATTACGAACCGCGATACCGCTACTCCACACCGGATACCGTCTGGGGATTCTTTGGCTGGTCTGACGAAGAAGTTGCTGCCGGGGACTTTAACCCAAAAATGTACAACTCGTTTACCGATGGTACCAAAGCGGCCATTGAGATGGCGGCTGTCGCCAACGCAACCGGATTAGACTGTCCCGATAACGGACTGGAATTTCCCCCTGCCGGGGTGCATGACCTGGCGCGGGTCTTCTCTCCGGCATCTGATGGCGGGCGCCTGGGCCGCAGTGGACTTGTGGATATCGCAGCCAGTCAGGAGCCTGACGGACGTGAGGTGCTTAACAATATCCGCTACGGCGTTTTCGTGACATTTAAAGCCCGGGATGAATACAGTCGGGCCTGTTTCAAACAGTACGGATTACTGACCGACCCAAGCGGCTGGTACGCGTCGATGTGGCGCCCTTTCCATCTGATTGGTCTTGAAACCAGCATCAGTATTCTCTCCGCGGTATTACGAGGAGAAGCTACCGGGACAGCATTAAGTTTCCGGGGCGATGCGGTTGCAACGGCAAAACGCGATCTTAAAGCGGGTGAGATGCTGGATGGTGAAGGCGGGTTTACTGTCTGGGCCAATGCCTTGCCAGCCAGCATCAGTGTGGCACAAGATTTCTTGCCAATGGGGCTGGCCCATCATGTCCGACTGGTGAAGGATGTCGCAAAAGATAAGGCGATTCGTTTCTCCGATGTTCATTTTGACAACAATCTGGATATCGTTGAATTACGCAAGCAAATGGTCAATCTTGCGGGATTATAAACAGGGTGATACCCGCAACGGCTACTGTTGCGGGTATATCAGGAGGACAAATGAAAAGCGAAATGCGTATTGGCTTGTTGGGTACGGGGTTGATGGGACAACCTGTGGCGCGCCGACTTGTCGCAGCCGGATATCCGGTCACGGTATGGAACAGGTCGCAAGAAAAAGCGCTACAACTGGCAAGCGCTGGCGTAAAGATCGAACAATCTGCTTCGCAGTTACTGGCAGACAGTGAGCTCATCATCTGTTTGTTAAGCGATGCAACGGCGTGCGATGAGGTGATATTCAATCACAACGCACTTCAGTACATTGGTCCAGATACAATCATCCTCATGATGAGTACCCTGTCGCCGGACATTGTGGTTGAGCAAGCACGTAAGGCCCATAGTGTTCAGGCTCATTATGTCGATCTCCCTGTTTCCGGCGGAACAACAGGCGCAGAGAAAGGTTCATTATCCTTAATGGCGGGAGGAAGCAGGCAACTCATTGAGAGCCTTCGTCCTTTGCTATCACACCTGGGGAAAGTCACGCATGTCGGAGAAGTTGGAGCCGGTCAGCTCACCAAACTTGCAAACCAGATTATTGTCGCCGGAACCTTAAGTTTATTGTCAGAAGCTTTTACTCTCGCGCAACGCGGCGGTGCCGATCCAGAAAAAGTGCGCGAAGCCCTACTCGGCGGGTTTGCAGATTCTACATTGTTGCAACACCAGGGCGAACGCATGGTTAAAGGGGACTTTAAAGCTCGGGGCGCTGCAAAGTGGCAGCTTAAAGACACGCGCAGTGCGGTGGCACTGGCGAAGCAGCTTAATTTGACCCTACCGTTAACAGAAACAGTGAATCGACTCTTCAGCCAGATGATTGATGCCGGAGAGGGTGACTTGGATCATTGCGCCATTATTAAGCAAATCCAGCGTTTAAATAAGGTGGCTATTTAATCCTGGAAACACTTTCTCTTTTAACTAATATGCTATCCAGTTCGCAGGGTTTTTGCTGTTCACCGGATAAACTCAACAGTGCTTTACTGGCCAGTTCTTCAAGGGGATGTTTTATAACGCTAATGGACGGGCTCAGCAGGCGACTCCAGTGACTGTCATGATAAACGATGACGGAAAGGTCATCGGGCACAGCCAATTTTAGCTCGCGGATCCGCGACATGATGACCGGTGCGATTGACGTATTGCCAATAATGATTGCTGTCGGTGGTTCTGCAAGCGACAGCAATTCATCAAGCGACTGGCTGGCGAGCGGATCGCGAAAATTCTTTACTGCGATAAGCTGTTTATTACATTCAATTCCCTGCGCCTGCAGACCTTTCTTGTAACCTTCCAGTCTTTGCAAAGAAGTGGATGTATTGAGGGGCCCACTTATCCACCCAATACGCCGATGGCCTTGCTCGACCAGATAAGAGGTCGCCTGGCGAGCAGAAGTTTCATTGTTAAAACCAATAACACTGGCGCCTGTAAAATCCTCCAGATAGCGATCGATAAACACGATCGCTATCCCCATGTTACTGATCGATTGCCACATATCCTTGTTAGCGCTTGTCGGCGTTGCGATGATGGCTTTGACCCGCTTTTGCATCAACATTTCCAGGCTTTCCCGCTCAAGCAAGGGATCTTCCTGCGTCGTGACCAGGATGACGTTCATCGCCATTTCGCGAGCGCGCCGTACAATGAGATCCGAAATTTCAGAGAAAAAGTCATTACTGATGTCGGCCACAACCAAGCCGAGGGTATTGTTCAGGTTTGTCTTGAGTTCACGCGCGGCGCTCTGCGGGGTGTAACTAAGGGTTTGCATGGCAGCGATAATCCGCTGCCGGGTACGTTCGGAAACTGAACCGGTTCCGGGATTCAATACACGGGAGACAACACCGATTGATACTTCGGCTAAAGCAGCGACATCTTTGATGGTGCTTTTCTTTTTATCATTCAATGTAGCACTTAGCCTCAGGTCCGCAGAGTAGATAATTTTATGTTAGATCAATCATGTTTCGATGAAAATGATGTTAGTGGCAAAATCACGTATCGATAAAATTTATGACAGCGCTTGCCTTCAACCAGGGAAATAAGTTGCGCAAAAGACGTCAACATTTGCTGAAAAAGCACAAAAGCAAAAAAGCAAAAAACCCTGCGATATTGCTATCGCAGGGTTTTTAATTTGGCGGAAGCGTAGAGATTCGAACTCTAGAACCCTTTCGGGTCGCCGGTTTTCAAGACCGGTGCCTTCAACCGCTCGGCCACGCTTCCAGAGTGAGGCGCACTATAAACATCTCTGGAGGTTATGTAAAGCAAAAAATTCAGGAAATTGAATGTGTTCGCCTTTTGTACAACCCCGCACCCATCATCTTCTGCTGACGACCGTCAAATTCCAGACAAGAAAAAATCGCCAGACTCATCAGAAGCAGCTATTGTCTTTTATTCAGAACTGGTATGACCACTCAACCAAGGTTTACCCATGCATTCGATAATAATACCGACAAATGAAGGCGACTCTCTCGCTGCCACGCTTTGGGAGAGAGAAGATGCCCGCGCGCTGGTGATCCTTCACCCCGCGACAGCGGTTGTACAGGAGTTTTATCAGCGTTTCGCTGAGTATCTTTACGACTATGGATTCAGTGTCCTGACGTATGACTATCGGGGGGTAGGTCGCTCTAAATCAGTCATGCTCCGCAGCTGTAACGTCTCCATGTCAGACTGGATGGAGCAGGATGTGGGTTGCATCACGGCCTGGGCCAGGTCACGTTTCCCCGATCTTAGCCTGCTGGCGGTTGGGCACAGCGTGGGTGGACACGCCGTTCTGCTGTCGACGGCTACCCGGCATCTTCAGGCTGCGGCCATTGTGGCATCCCACGCAGGGGTCACCCGTTCTATAAAACAGACGGCGGAAAAAGTGCGCGTCTGGTGCTTGCTGCGCGTTCTCGGTCCGCTCCTCTGCCGTATATTTGGTTATATGCCGGCAAAACGCCTCGGGTTGGGAGAAGATTTACCGGCGCCTGTCATGCTGCAGTGGGGACGCTGGAGCGCCATGCCGGGTTACTTCTACGACGATCCTGACTGGGATACGCGTCGAAGAGCGGCTGAGGTCAGGCTCCCTCTGATGGTTATGGGATTTGATGACGATCCGTGGGCTAATCCTGAGGCCATTACGCGCCTGATAGAGCCGGTCAAAAACGCAAAAATCGATCGACGCGAGATCCGTCATGCGGATTTTGGCCTGCCCAGCGTGGGGCATATGGGTTTTTTCCGCACGCGCTGTGCGGAAACATTATGGCCCATTGTCGGGCAATGGTTGATGAGTCAGTGCCCGGATTGAGCGAGCAGTGAATATAAAAAGGGGCCCGCAGGCCCCATTATGATGACATTGCGCGTCGAGGAATTATTCAGGCAGGGCGTAAACCACAACCTGGTCGCCTACCTGATCCTTCAGGATCGTATTCCCGCCCGCGACAAACGCCACATACTGACGGCCTTTGTACTCATAGACCGACGGGTTTGCCACAGCCGGGGCTTCAACCTGATCGGACCATAGCTCTTCACCGCTCTCCACGGAATAAGCGCGTACTTTGGCATCCATAGAGGCACCAATGAAGATCACCCCACCCGCGGTGATAGCCGGGCCGCCGATGGTTGGGGAGCCCCAGCTTTCCGGCATAAAGAAGCCGTACTGCTGCGAGGCGCCAACCGGACGACGCCACTTCACGTCACCCGTATGCATATCCAGCGCGACGATCTCACCAAACGGCGGTTTCCAGCACGGCATGCCCAGCCAGTTATTGGCGACCAGCAGACGCATGCCGTAAGGCGCGCCTTCCTGCGGTGCAAAGCCGCTCTCGTTACCGGCAGTTTTATCGGCTTTATCGTAATCTTCGCGGCTGTAGAGCTTCACGTACTGCACGATATGTGAGGTGTTGACGATAGCGATCTGCTTATTCGGATCGAACGCCACCCCGCCCCACTGCACGCCACCGGCGCTGTCCGGGTAGGTCAGCGCCCCCTCGCCTTTGGCGGTAGGCGGTGTGTACATCCCCTCATAGGTCAGGTTATCCCACAGGCGGGAGCATTGACCGGCACCCACCATATCGGCCAGCTTCCAGATCTCCGGCTTTTTCGACTGATCGAGCAGCGGCGCAGGCTTGGTCGGGAACGGCTGGGTTGGCGAAAGTTTTTCCCCCTGCACCGAACCGTCGCCCTGCGGCACCGGACGCTCTTCAATAGGCCAGACGTCCTCCCCCGTCAGGCGGTTAACCACAAACAGGAAGCCCTGCTTGGTGGCCTGTACCAGGGCCGGGATCTGCTTGCCGTCTACGGTGATATCCATCAGCGTTGGCGCGGAGTTGATATCGTAATCCCACACGTCGTGATGCACCCACTGGCGGGACCAGACCACTTTACCGGTATTGATATCCAGCGCGGTTGTCGAGGTGCCGAGCGGGATCGCATCGACACGGTTACCGCCCCAGTAGTTAGGCGACGGAGAAGAGACCGGCAGATAAACCAGGCCGTTGGCCTCGTCGGCAGACATGTGCGTCCAGACGTTGGCCGTCCCGGTGCGCTGGCGAATCTCTTCCGGAATCGCCTCGAAGGACCATTCCCGCTCGCCGGTCTGGGCATTGATGGAAAATACGGTGCCCGGAGGGGCTTCGGCATAAGCCCAGTCTTTACCGGCCCAGCCCACCAGCAGGTGGTTACCCACCACCGTTGGCGGTTGCAGGATGGAGAGCGGGAATTTGGCGTTAACGGTGTTCCACTGATTTACATCCAGCACGCCGTTGTTCGCAAAACCGGTGCAGGGTTTGCCTGAATCGGCATCCAGCGCAAAGAGCTTGCCGTCCACGGTGCCCATATAGACGATCTTCTGGCAGGCTTCACCGGCGACTGGCTCTTTGGCCTGCCAGTAGGAGACGCCGCGGTTTTTCAGCACTGGCTGGGTTAGCGCTTTACGCGAAGACTTCGTGTCGTAGTGCCACTTCTCTTTCCCGGTGCCCGGGTCCAGCGCAATCAGGCGATCGAAAGGGGTACCGATATAGAGCGTCTCGTTAGCAAAAATGGGCGTTGCTGACCAGACGGTTGCAGGGGTGTCGCCTTTACCATCCGACACATCGCCGGTATGGAACTCCCAGATTTTGGTCAATTTACCGACGTTCTCCGCCGTGATCTGGGTCAACGGGCTGTATTTCTGCGCGTTAAGCTGTCCGTGGAAGCTATCCCAGGTGGCGGCAGAGGGCACCAGCGGGGTCGCTGGTTGCTCAGCCGAAGCCACTTTTTGTCCCTCGCTCTGCCCGGTAGAGGCTTCATCGGTGGTTTTGGTGGTTCCCGGCGCCTGTTGATCCGCTGCATCTACGTTGAGCTGTTCTTGCGTTCCCTGAGAGGCCTCAGTGGCTTTATCCTGCGCCTGCACAGAGAGTGGCGCGATCAGCAGCGCCAGCGCCGTCATGCTGACTTTCATGAAGGGGTGATGTTTATCGTTATACACGGGTGGGACTCCTCAGGCTCTGACGCGGGTATTTTGGTGGACGGGCTTGCTGCTCAGCATAATCAGACCGATCAGGCCGACCACCATCGCTGCAGTAATGATGTACTGGTGCAGCAGCGCGGCGGCGAACCCAATACCAATGAGTACCACGAGGGTGACGATAATCAGAAAGATGCGCGCCCCACGGCCAGATGCGGCACGTAACATCAAGGTCAGTACCGCCAGTACCGCGCTGGCAATGGCGACGCCCAGCGCACCGATAGTATCGGTAACGCCGGTAAGGGGCGTCAGCCAGGCGTATAACGCCACCGCGACGCCAATGACCGCAGCCAGCAACAGCAATATCGTGCCAGCGCGGGAGGATTGAGAATGTAACATACCAGGAACTCCCCCTATCAAAACAAAAATTAACCAATAAATCAGGCTCGTGGATTTATGCGGCTGCGACTTGCATGGGCAATAGCGAAAAACTCAGGCAGTAAGAAAAACAGCGGCATAGATCACTAAACGTAACTGAGTATAGAAGAAGGATTTTAAAGGGGGCGTGCAAACACGGCATAGCCGCGTAGTTGGGCATAAAAAATGCCGCCTGAGGAGGCGGCATAGTGATGTTAACGAACCAGATGCAGGAAGTGCAGATGCTTTTCGTACTGGTCGAGAATATCGTTAATCAGCTGTTCCTGGTTCCAGCTCATCACGTCGTAATTCTGTCCCCCTTCTTTGAGGTAGACTTCCGCACGATAGTATCGGTGTTGCTCCGCCTGCTGTTCGTCGTTGTCTATCGCCGACAGAGCAAAGGTCGGAGAGTTATAGCCCCGCAGCCTCACCTCATAGAGGAAGTTCAGCTCGTTGCCTAAGTCCACCTCAAGACGAATACGATCGTCGGAGGCATCGCTGATTCGGCTCACCGTGCCCTGCTTGCTCAACTCCTCCTGCACGAGGATCATCGCCGGTTTGATGACCTCATCCATAAAGCGTTTCACCAGCGATCGTTTTGGCAGATAGGCAATATTGCGTAAACGACGCTGCCACGGAATAGGATTGCGGGCCGCGGTGGGCGCTATGGTCGCCATGCTCAGGCTCTCGCGTTTGGTTAAATCACGACGCAGCGCTTTGAGCAGCCCGTAGATGGAAATCAGCAGGATGATGGAAAACGGTAACGCGCTGGCGATGGTAACGGTTTGCAGCGCGCTTAACCCACCTGCGAGCAGCAGCGCAATCGCCACTACGCCCATCAGCGCAGCCCAGAAAATGCGCTGCCAGACGGGGGTATTGGCCTCGCCGCCGGATGCCAGCGTATCCACCACCATCGCCCCGGAATCAGCCGAGGTGACAAAGAAGACGATGACCATCGCCATGGCGATAAACGACAGCACGGACGAGAACGGGAAGTGCTCAAGGAAGTTGAAGAGCGCCAGCGCAACGTCCTGCTGCACCGTATTCGCCAGATCGGTTGCCCCCTCGCGCATAATAAGATTGATCGCGCTGTTGCCGAAAACGGTCATCCACATCAGCGTGAAGCCCGCCGGAACAAAGAGCACCCCGGTGACGAATTCACGGATGGTTCTGCCGCGGGAGACGCGGGCGATAAACATCCCGACAAACGGTGACCAGGAGAGCCACCAGCCCCAGTAGAGCAGCGTCCAGCCACCCAGCCAGTTGCTTGATTTCGGCTCGTAGGCGTAAAGATTGAACGTCTTACTCACCAGCTCGGAGAGATAGCCGCCGGTGTTTTCCACGAAGGATTTCAGCAGCAGCACGGTTGGCCCCAGGCACAGTACCAGCGCCAGCAGCAGTAACGCCAGCCCCAGGTTAAGCTCGGACAGGATACGAATGCCTTTATCCAGCCCGGAGACCACGGAAATTGTCGCCAACCCGGTGATGACCACGATCAGGATAACCTGCACCGTTTCGTTGATGGGCACCCCAAAGAGATGATTGAGCCCGGCGTTCACCTGCAGCACGCCATAACCCAGCGACGTCGCCACCCCAAAAACGGTACCGATAACGGCAAAAATATCAACGGCATGGCCTATCGGACCATGAATTTTGTCGCCAATAATGGGATAAAGCGCCGAGCGCAACGTCAGAGGCAGGCCGTGCCGGTAGCTGAAAAAGGCCAGGATCAGCGCAACAATAGCGTAGATAGCCCATGCGTGAAGCCCCCAGTGGAAGAAGGTCAGCCGCATCGCCTCTTTCGCGGCGGTGATGGTCTCGGGCGTGCCTACCGGTGGAGAGAGGTAGTGCATAACCGGCTCGGCCACGCCGAAGAACATCAGACCGATCCCCATACCCGCTGAAAAGAGCATGGCAAACCAGGAGTGATAGCTGAAATCGGGCTGGGCATGATCGGGGCCAAGTTTGATATCGCCGTAGCGCGACAACCCCAGGAACGTCACGCTGAGTAAGATCAGCGCGACCGCCAGGATGTAGAACCAGCTGGCGTTGGTGAATATCTGCTGCTGCAGCAGTTTAAAATTTTTGTCAGCTACGTCAGGAAAAATTGCTGCAAAAGCAACGAGAAGGAAAATTAACAAAGCAGATGTATAGAATACCGCTTTGTTAATCTTGCTTTCAGACTTCTGGGGGGTGGTGTTATTTTCACTCATATTTTATCTATTCCATTAATCCGGATGTGAGGAATCACCTCTTTGAGGTTAGCAAATTTACGCTGCTTATGCAGGTGCTGATGGCATTGTCATCGGGTTATATCCTTGTCTTTACTGGGTTTAATTTATTGAGATCGGGTTTTTAGTTGACTGACATAATGTCATCGGACAGGTAAAACGACAAAAGAAAAAGCCCCGCGATATTGCTATCGCAGGGCTTATCTAATCTGGCGGAAGCGCAGAGATTCGAACTCTGGAACCCTTTCGGGTCGCCGGTTTTCAAGACCGGTGCCTTCAACCGCTCGGCCACACTTCCAGAATGAGGCGAACTATAAACACCTCCTTGCACCCTGTAAAGCGTGCCCGCGATCGTTCGCCTGAAAAATAGTCAAAATGCGTTTAATCGGTTGAATGGCCAACATCCTGACCATTTTATCAGCACAAAATCACGCGCTGACCGCTCAATGTTTTTTGATATACATATCTTTGGTGAAGTAGTACCCCAGCTTATCCGGCGTAAAACCGCCCACCCACGGCTTCACCAGATGGGTACGCACGTAGTGATAGACCGGAATAGCCGGGACATCCCGCGCCAGTAGATCTTCTGCCTGCTGGTAGTACGTACCGCGCTCGGCGGTGGTTTTTGCCTTTGCGGCATTGGCCAGCGCCTCGTCATAGGCCGCATTGCTGTACTGACTGGTGTTCTGACTGTCACCGGTACGGAAGTTATTCAGGAAAGTCGCCGCATCGTCGAAATCGGCGATCCAGGCGTAGCGCACCGCGTCAAAATTGTGGGTATGCATGGTGTCCAGCATCGTTTTCCACTCCTGGTTTTGCAGCTTCGCCTCTACGCCGAGGTTTTTCTTCCACATCGAGCTGACGGCAATGGCAATCCGCTGGTGGGATTCCGAGGTGTTATACAGGAGGTTAAAGCTGAGCGGGTGGCCGTCGTTAAAGCCTGCTTCGTTCAGCAGTTTTTTCGCTTCGGCGATGCGTTTATCCATCGGCCAGCTGGCGTAATCCGGATTTTTCAGTTTCACCCCGCCGATATCCGGCTGGCTAATCACCCACGCTGGACGCTGCCCCTGCCCCAGCACCTTCCCGGCAATAATCTCTTTATCCAGCGCCAGGTTCAGCGCCTTGCGTACGCGCGGATCGTTAAACGGGGGACGGGAGGTATTGAACTGGTAGTAGTAGGTTGCCAGCTGCGGCGAGACATCCACCTCTTTGCCCAGCGTTTTTTGCAGCTGCGCGAACTGGTTGATAGGAAGTGTATAAGCGATATCGATTTCACCCGCCCTGTAGCGGTTCACGTCGGCGGCTTCGGAGGTGATGGGCAGATAAGTCACCTTGTTAATCACCGTATGGGCATTATCCCAGTAGCGCGGGTTGCGCTCAGCGACAATCCGCTCGTTGACCACCCACTGCTTGAGGGTATAGGCCCCGCTGCCAACAAAGTGTTCCGGCCTGGACCATTTATCGCCGTAGCGACCAATCAGGACCTTATCCACCGGCACCAGCGACGGGTGCGCCAGCATGGCAAGAAATGCCGCGTTGGGCTGATCCAGCGTCACTTCCAGGGTGGTGTCGTTCAGCGCCTTCACCCCCAGGGTATCAGGGGCTTTTTTCCCCTCGGCGATATCGGCGGCGTTGACCATATGCATGTTGCCGGGGAAGCTGGCATACGGCGAGACGGTTTTGGGATCCACCAGCCGCTGCCAGCTCCAGACCACGTCCTGGGCTGTAATCGCTGTACCGTCGCTCCAGGTAATCCCCGGGCGGAGATGGAAGGTCCAGACGGTGTTGTCTTTGTTCTCCCATTTCTCGGCCAGCCGCGGCTGGATCTCACCTTGCGGCGAGACGCTCACCAGCCCGTCGAATATATCGCTGATAATATTAAATTCGACATCGCTTTCGACTTTATGCGGATCGAGCGATGCCGGTTCATTGCCATTATTCCTGACCAGTTCCTGCTTCTCTGCCAGCTCTGTTCCTGCCGGTACACTGGCGGCGAACGCCGTTGTGCTTGCGCACAGGATGCCTGCCGTCAGTAAAGAGAGCGTAAATGTTGCTTGTGATGAGGGTTTCATGTCCTTCGCCTTATCGTTTCGTTTTGTCGACGCAAAATAACTCTTAGCGTTGAGTCAGGAATAAGGCAATATATTTCAGTGACCTATAAGAGCTTGATCTGATTAATCCTGACAAACCGGGGTTCGTGCTACATTGCGGAGGTTATGGAACATTTCATGCTACCTCAATACCTAAGATGCTGAGTAAAGATGGGTAAAACCATTTTATAACCGGCGCGTCGTTTTCTATTCTTGCCGTCAATTACATCTGTCATAAGAGAGTGACTCATGGATCGTATTATTAGTTCTTCACGCGACCGCACATCGCTACTCAGCACCCACAAGGTGCTGCGCAACACCTACTTTATGCTCAGCCTGACGCTGGCCTTCTCCGCGCTGACGGCCACCGCCAGCACCGTGCTGATGCTGCCATCGCCGGGGCTGATCCTGACTCTGGTTGGTATGTATGGTCTGATGTTCCTGACCTACAAAACGGCTAACAAGCCGGTAGGTATTTTGTCGGCGTTCGCCTTCACCGGTTTCCTGGGCTACATCCTGGGGCCAATGCTTAATACTTACCTGTCCGCCGGTATGGGCGATCTGATCGGCCTGGCGCTGGGCGGTACCGCGCTGGTCTTCTTCTGCTGCTCTGCCTACGTACTGACCACCCGCAAAGACATGTCCTTCCTCGGCGGTATGCTGATGGCGGGCATCGTGGTGGTGCTGATCGGTATGGTGGCGAATATCTTCCTGCAGCTGCCGGCCCTGCACCTGGCTATCAGCGCGGTGTTCATCCTGATCTCCTCCGGGGCGATCCTGATGGAAACCAGCAACATCATTCATGGCGGTGAGACGAACTACATCCGCGCTACCGTGAGCCTGTATGTGTCGCTGTACAACATCTTCGTCAGCCTGTTGAGCATCCTGGGCTTCGCCAGCCGCGATTAACCGACAGTGCTCTGTAACAAGCCCCGCTTATGCGGGGCTTTCTTTTTTGGTAAACTGTCGCAGTTTTCGATAATTCCGTGATGATTATGCTGAACTTTGAAGGTAAAGAGATTGAGACCGATAGCGAAGGCTATCTGAAAGAGACCAGCCAGTGGAGCGAAGGGCTGGCGGCGATTATCGCCGAAAAAGAGTCTATTGCCCTGACGCCAGAGCACTGGGAAGTGGTGCGCTTTGTGCGCGACTTCTATCTGGAATTTAACACCTCGCCCGCCATACGCATGCTGGTCAAAGCGATGGCCAATAAATATGGCGAGGAGAAAGGCAACAGCCGCTATCTCTATCGTCTGTTCCCGAAAGGCCCGGCAAAACAGGCGACCAAAATCGCCGGTCTGCCTAAGCCCGTGAAGTGCATTTAATAGCGAATACCGAAGTTCACGTATTCCCGGCCGGGTTGATGCGGTTCTGACAGAACCTTTTCAACCCGTGCAATGCGCGGTCCGCCCGCCTTAAGCCAGGCGAGCAGTTTATCGACCTGTTCCGCCTCGCCGCAGGCCACTACTTCGACGCTTCCGTCATCCATATTACGCGCGTAACCGGTCAGCCCCAACTCCGTGGCTTCTCGCTGCGTGCTGTAACGAAAGCCCACACCCTGAACCGTGCCGTGAACCCACGCGATGATGCAGACATTTGCCATACTCCCTCCCCTTATCCATGCCTGACCTGAATCCAAAGAATAGCAAATTATGGCTCCAGGTTTAGCGCAGCGTTTTGGGTAAACAGCCGTAATGCTGGCGGAAACGAGCCGTAAAACGCGAGCTGGACAGATACCCGCACTGCATGGCGATCTCGCCGATGGGCAGGCGGGTCGACTGTAGCTGCGAGAGCGCTACCGCCATGCGTACCTCCTCCACAATCTGGCGAAAACTTTGCGACTCTTCCCGCAAGCGACGGCGCAAGGTGGGTACGCTTACGGCCAGACGGCTGGCGATCTCCTGCGCGGTCCATGCCTTACCGGGCGACAGCATGATGAAATGCCGCACCTGCTCGGTAAGATTGATATTTCTCTCGATAAGCAGCGGCCCGGCCACCCCATCATGCAGCAGCGCCAGCAAGAGCCCGAAGGCCTGATGCTTTTGCAGCTCTTCCGGAAAACCGTGCCGCACCGCATGCAGCAGATTGCCCCACATAAAGGCCAGCCCTTCGCTGAGCGGAGCACACAGCGAGTCCGTTCTGGCGCGCGGCCAGGATTGCAGGTAGCGTGTTTTAAACTCGGCGATAATGTCGGGGGATAACAGCAGCAGATCGGAATGAAACAGCTCCTGCGCGGGCTGGTTAATAATCTCCATTGGGGTGTTCGCCGGAATAATGATTAGCTCATCCGGCGTCGCCACCAAGCGTCGCTCCTCCTGAATAATCACCTTGCTGCCGTGTGTAATGTGGCAAATGGCCGGGTAAAAAAGCTTTACGTGGTGCAGGCGATGCATCTTGCTGGCATTGACCTCAGCCGCTGTCAGATGATTATGTTGAAAATGAAAATCCTGCACCGGACCACCTTTTATCGTGCGTATGTTGCGGTTAATTGCGCTTTCGCCAGTACGTGGCTGTTGAGCATGAAGCCGACCAGGGCGCCGCTGGCATTACTGTCGATGGGCAGTTTATCTACGTTCAGCGCCCAGACGGTGAACTGATAGGGGTGCGGTTTATCCCCTTCCGGCGGACACGCCCCACCGAAGCCAGCATACCCGAAATCATTCCGCCCCTGCACCGCCCCTGCGGGTAATTTATCGCTGTCCGTTTTTCCGGCGCCAGCGGGCAGGCTCAGCGTGTGAGCGGGAAGATTGACCAGGGTCCAGTGCCACCAGCCGCTGCCGGTGGGGGCGGCAGGATCGTAGGCCGTGATGGCAAAACTTTTTGTGCCCGCAGGGGGATGCTGCCAGGCCAGCTGTGGCGAGGCATTCCCTCCCTTGCAGCCAAACCCGGTAAAAACCTGCTGTTGCGTTAAGGGGTGGCCGTCGGCGATATCCTGACTGCTGAGACTAAACGGCAATGCCGCAGACGCAGTAAAACTGATTGTCGCCAGCGTCATGGCGGCGATAGCAATGTGCTTTTTCATTGTGGTTTCCTTTTGCTGAACCGGAAACCTCACTCTAAAGCTCACGACGAATTCATAATGTGCCTGAGCGATTTTAAAATGTGCCGAAACGCTCAATAGTGTCCGCAGATGATTGCCACTGACCATCTGTGCTACTCTACGCGCCATTTCCCTGGAATCGACAGAACAGAAAATTATGAGTGTACGTTTAGTGTTAGCCAAAGGGCGCGAGAAATCATTGCTGCGCCGCCATCCCTGGGTCTTCTCCGGTGCAGTTGCCCGTATGGAAGGCAAAGCCAGCCTCGGTGAAACCATCGATATCGTTGACCACCAGGGGAAATGGTTAGCGCGCGGCGCATACTCGCCTGCGTCCCAGATCCGGGCGCGCGTCTGGACGTTTGATAAAGAGGAATCCATCGATATCGATTTCTTCGTCCGTCGCCTGCAGCAGGCGCAGCAGTGGCGCGACTGGCTGGCAAAACGCGACGGGCTGGACAGCTACCGCCTGATCGCCGGTGAATCCGACGGTCTGCCAGGCGTGACCATCGACCGTTTTGGCAATTTCCTGGTGCTGCAGCTGCTAAGCGCGGGGGCAGAGTATCAGCGTGCGGCGTTAATCAGCGCGCTGCAGACACTGTTCCCAGAGTGTGCCATTTACGATCGCAGCGACGTCGCGGTGCGTAAAAAAGAGGGCATGGAACTGACCCAGGGTCCGGTAACGGGTGAACTGCCACCTGCCCTGCTGCCTATCGAAGAGCACGGCATGAAACTGCTGGTGGATATTCAGGGCGGCCACAAAACCGGTTACTACCTCGATCAGCGCGACAGCCGTCTGGCAACACGCCAGTACGTTGCCGACAAGCGCGTGCTGAACTGCTTCTCCTACACCGGCGGTTTTGCGGTGTCAGCGCTGATGGGCGGATGTCGTCAGGTGGTGAGCGTGGATACGTCCCAGGAAGCGCTGGACGTGGCGAAGCAGAACGTTGAGCTGAACAAGCTGGATCTGAGCAAAGCCGAATTTGTCCGCGATGACGTCTTTAAGCTGCTGCGCAAATACCGCGACCAGGGCGAGAAGTTTGACGTGATCGTGATGGATCCGCCGAAGTTCGTGGAAAATAAAAACCAGCTGATGGGCGCCTGCCGTGGGTATAAAGACATTAATATGCTCGCCATCCAGCTGCTTAACCCAGGCGGTGTGTTGCTGACCTTCTCCTGTTCCGGCCTGATGACCACCGAATTATTCCAGAAAATTATCGCGGATGCCGCTGTAGATGCTGGTCGTGATGTACAATTTATAGAGCAGTTCCGTCAGGCGGCCGATCATCCGGTGATCGCTACCTATCCGGAAGGGCTGTATCTGAAAGGATTTGCCTGTCGCATCATGTAACTTGAAAAGTGGAATGTTGCCCACACCTATAGTGTAAGTAACGTTTCCCGGGAGGTGACTATGAATGCCAGCAAATTCGGTATCGGCCAGCAGGTCCGCCATTCCCTGTTAGGTTATCTGGGCGTGGTCGTGGATATCGACCCGGAATATTCCCTCGACGAACCGTCAGCGGATGAGCTGGCGGTGAATGCAGAACTCCGCGCCGCGCCCTGGTACCACGTGGTTATGGAAGATGATGATGGCCAGGCCGTGCATACCTATCTTGCCGAAGCCCAGTTAAGTAGCGAACAGCAGGATGAACATCCTGAACAGCCATCGATGGATGAACTGGCGCAAACGATCCGTAAACAGTTGCAGGCGCCGCGCCTGCGTAACTAATGAAAACCCGGTAGCCCAAGGCTGACCGGGTTTTTTATTACTTCGCCATCCCGAGGCGTGGGATCTCAATCGCCGGGCAGCGATCCATCACCACATTCAGGCCTGCGTCCCGTGCCAGCACCGCTGCCTGTTCGTTAATCACCCCGAGCTGTAACCACAACGTTTTCGCCCCGACTGCAATGGCTTCCTGCGCCACCCCCCAGGCCGCTTCAGAGTTGCGGAACACATCCACCATGTCGATTTTTTCCGGTACTTCCGCCAGGGTGCTGTACCCCTGCTGGCCCAGCAATGTTTTACCCGCCACTTTTGGTGATACCGGGATCACGTGATAGCCCTGGTCGAGCAGATATTTCATCACCCGATAACTTGGGCGATCGGGCTTATCACTCGCCCCTACCAAGGCAATGGTTCGGGTGGTGGTAAGGATGTCAGCTATGTTGTTCTCTTTCATTTATCTCCTCCTGGCTCGTTCAAACCGGGTATCAACGCCGTTAAGCAACTTCTCATCCCATACGTCTGTATGAGGGCAAATTGCCGGACCCTGTCTATATGTTAGTAAATATGATTAACGAAAAATTTTGATACATTATTCAAGACGCATGTCTTTTAAGAGGGCTCTCTATGAAAACCGGCATTGCCTGGAGTCTGTTTGCGCTGCTCATGCCGGTTTGCGTTTTCGCCACAACGCTGCGGCTCTCTACAGACATCGACCTGCTGGTACTTGATGGCAAAAAAGTCTCCAGTTCCCTGCTGCGCGGCGCCGATAGCATAGAACTCGACAACGGTCCGCATCAGATTGTCTTCCGGGTAGAAAAAACCATTCGCCTTGGCAATCACGAGGAGCGCATCTATATCTCCCCTCCTCTGGTCGCCAGCTTTAACACCCAGCGGATCAGTCAGGTTAATTTTAGCCTTCCGCGGCTGGAAACAGAAAAAGAGTCACAACTTTTTGATAAATCACCGCAAATTGAGTTGCTGGATGGCGACGCGACCCCGATTCCGGTCAAGCTGGATATTCTGGCGATCACCAATACGCCGAACGGCGTCAATTACGAGTACGACACCGAGCGCTATAACAAAGCCGGGCAGAGCGCCTCGATACCGCAGTTTTCTACCACCATGGCCGATGACAGCACGCTCTTATCCGGCGTGTCTGAACTGGATATGCCGCCACCGCAATCCCAGAGCATGACGGAGCAGCGCCTGAAATACTGGTTTGCCCAGGCCGATCCCGAGACCCGAAGCCGTTTCCTGCAATGGGCGAAACAACAACCCTCGTCCTGAGCCGCATTTTTTATCCCTTTCTCTTGCAGCGTCAGGTGCTTCCAGTAATCTGTAGCCAGTTAACTAACGGATAGAGACTATGGAACTCACAACCCGCACACTGCCGGAACGCAAACATATTGCCCTTGTCGCGCACGATCACTGCAAACAGATGCTGCTCAACTGGGTCCAGCGTCATAAATCCCTGCTGGGACAACATCAGCTTTCGGCCACCGGAACAACCGGCAACCTGATCCATCGGGAGACCGGGCTGCAGGTGAATGCCATGCTGAGCGGCCCTATGGGGGGCGATCAGCAGGTGGGCGCCCAGATTTCGGAAGGAAAGATTGATGTGCTGATCTTCTTCTGGGACCCGCTCAATGCGGTACCGCACGATCCGGATGTAAAAGCCCTGCTGCGTCTGGCTACGGTATGGAATATTCCAGTTGCCACTAACCTGTCGACGGCGGACTTTATTATCGAATCCCCGCAGTTCAACTCGCCGGTGGAGATCCTGATCCCGGATTATCAGCGCTATCTGGCTGAACGTCTGAAGTAAATGTGTCCTGCCGGGTGGCGGCTTCGCCTTACCCGGCCTACGGTTTACGCGCCACCGGCACATCGATGTTTTTCAGCATCTCCACAAAACGTGACGGCTGCTCTTTATTAAACAGCAGCCAGACCCGGTGACGGGCGCGGGTCTTCGCCACATATAACAATCGCCGCTCTTCGGCATCAGGAAAGTCTTCCATCGCAGGCAGCAGAGCCTGCTCCATGACCGATTCACGCGCCGGCGCCGGGAAACCGTCGCTCCCCTCCTGTAACCCCACGACGATGACATAGTCCGCCTGCTGCCCCTTGCTGGCGTGGATGGTCATAAAATCCAGCTGCAATTTTGGCCAGCGGGTCGCGGCTTTCTCCAGGCTGGCCGGCTTGAGATGGTGATAGCGCGCCAGTACCAGAATGCGCTCCTCCGGTCTGGCGTAACCGCTGAGCTTATCCAGCAGGGCATCGAGCTGATCGTCTCCCAGCAGCGTGACCGCTTTTTTGTCCCCTGCCGAGAGGCTGTTCAGCGGTTTTGCTAACTGATGCGGGTTCTGCTGGATAAAGCGGTTGGCGATCTCACCGATCCGGTTATTGAAGCGGTAGGTGGTATCCAGATCGCAGCGATCGCCTTCGCCAAAGTAATGGTGAAACGCGGTAGTCAGCGACAGCTGCGCGCCACTGAAGCGATAGATCGCCTGCCAGTCATCCCCCACGACGAACAGGGTGGTGTGCTTGTTCTGTGCCCGCAGCGCTGCCAGCAGCGCCGCACGCTGAGGGGAGATGTCCTGAAACTCATCCACCAGAATGTGTTTCCAGGGGCTGATAAAACGGCCTTTCTCCAGAATAACGATCGCCTGATGAATCAGGCCGGAAAAATCAACGGCGTTTTCTGCCTTCAGGGCAGCTTTCCACGCCTTAAGCAGCGGTGCCATTAACTTCACCCGCTTTGAAAACAGCGCCCGCACCTCTTCAGGGGCCCCGGCAATCATCTCTGCCTGAGCGCCGCCGTGCATGCGCATCAGGCTCACCCAGCGATCGAGCCGGGGTGCCAGTCGGCGCGCCAGCTTCTCGTTTTGCCAGAAACTGCCCTCCGGTACGTCCCAGTTCAGCTCCTCTTCCAGCCACTGGCGCCAGCCTTTGGCCTGCGCTTTTTTCTCGCTGCACTGCTGCTGCCAGGCATCGATAAATAGCTTCTGTCGCGCCGCGGTGTCGTTTTCAAGCTCGCTGACCACGGGCACTTTTTTACTCCCCTGCTGAATGATGTGCAGGGCCAGGGCGTGGAAGGTCCGGGCGGTAATGTCGCGGGTATGCAGCCGCGCCTCGATCCGCTCATCCATCTCCTGGGCCGCCTTACGGCCAAAGGCCAGGAGTAAAATCTGATCGGCAGAGGCTTCATTGCGGGTCAGCAGCCAGCCTGCCCGGGCCACCAGCACCGAGGTTTTGCCGCTACCGGCACCGGCCAGCACCAGCAGCGACGACTCGCCGTTGACCACCGCCCGGGCCTGGGCCGGATTGAGGGGGGAAGACTCTATACCGGCAAAAAAGTCCGCATACTGGCTGAGCATGGCGTCGGTCCACGCCTGATTGTGCGCCAGCCTGCTCTGGTCAATGTCCTTCAGCCAGGCCTGACACTGACGCCAGGCTTCCCGGCAGTTATCAAACTCGTCGAGCCGTGAGACGGACAACGGCAAGGCCTGTAACGCCTGGCGAATTTTTTGCTGTAGACCGAGCGTTTTTTCCCGCGTCAGCCAGCTGTTTTGCTCATTTGTTGCGGCAATGTCATTCAGCGCGTTTTGCAGGACCTGCGCCGCCACCTCACTCATTTCAGCACTCCACTGCTGCCAGAGCGTGTTCAGATGACGGTGAAAACGCTGGGTTTCCGCCCATTCGGTGCCATGCAGGCGGACCACTTTTTCATCGGGCAGAACAAACTCCAGCTCCCCCCAGACCAGGCCGCGTTTGCAGTGAATGGCCAATAGCTGATTGAAAGGGATGAGATATTCATGACGTTCGCCTGAGACCTTGACCCCGGCGTTGAGCAGAACGACTTTGTCGTACGGATGTTGTGCCAGGCGCTTGCCTAACGATGTTGCTTTCAGTTCCATGTCCAGCCTGATCCACGACGTGAATAATTGCATAACAGTTTAACTGCCAGTTTTCAGGTGCTCCAGCGCAAAAAAACGTTACAATCATCAGGGCTTCACCATTCCGGTAAGAATTGAGGTTTTATGCGTACCGTTCTGAATATTTTGAATTTTGTGCTGGGTGGTTTTGTCACTACCCTCTCCTGGCTGCTGGCGACGCTGGTCAGCGTGGTGCTGATCTTCACCCTGCCGCTGACGCGCTCCTGCTGGGAAATCACCAAACTCTCGCTGGTGCCTTACGGTAACGAAGCGGTTCATGTGGATGAACTGGAGCCTGACAGTAAAAGTACGCTGATGAACACCGGCGGAACGCTGCTCAATATTCTGTGGCTGATCTTTTTCGGCTGGTGGCTGTGTGTGATGCATATTGCGGCGGGGATCGCCCAGTGCCTGACCCTGATTGGTATCCCCGTCGGGATTGCCAATTTCAAAATTGCCGCCATCGCCCTCTGGCCGGTCGGACGCCGGGTTGTGCCGGTGGAAGTGGCTCGCGCCGCGCGGGAAGCCAACGCCCGCCGCCGTTTTCCGTAACAAGGACCTCGCGCGCACATGCTAAGCCCCCTGCTTCGCCGCTACACCCTGAACAGCGCCTGGCTCTACAATGCCCGGATCTTTATTGCCCTGTGTGGCAGTACCGCCCTGCCCTGGTGGCTGGGCGAAGTAAAGCTGACCATCCCGCTGACGCTGGGGGTGGTTGCCGGCGCGCTGGCCGACCTGGACGATCGCCTTACCGGTCGGCTGCGCAATCTGGTCATCACCCTGATCTGCTTTTTTATCGCCTCTGCATCAGTTGAGCTGCTCTTCCCGTGGCCGTGGTTTTTCGCGATTGGGCTGACGCTCTCCACCAGCGTTTTTATCCTGTTGGGTGGGCTGGGCCAGCGCTACGCCACCATCGCCTTTGGCGCGCTGCTTATTGCCATCTATACCATGCTGGGGGTGTCGCTGTATGACCAGTGGTATCAACAGCCGGTGCTGCTGTTGCTGGGCGCGGTCTGGTATAACCTGCTGACGCTCGCCGGGCATCTTATTTTCCCCATTCGCCCGTTACAGGATAATCTTGCCCGCAGCTACGAGCAGCTGGCCCACTATCTGGAATTAAAGTCCCGGCTCTTCGATCCAGATATCGAAGATGACGGCCAGGCACCGCTGTACGATCTGGCCCTGGCGAACGGGCAACTGGTGACTACGCTAAACCAGACCAAAGCATCGTTACTCACCCGTTTACGCGGCGATCGTGGTCAGCGCGGCACCCGCCGAACCCTACACTATTACTTTGTGGCGCAGGATATCCACGAGCGCGCCAGCTCATCGCATATTCAGTACGCCGAACTGCGCGAAAAGTTTCGCTACAGCGACGTGATGTTCCGCTTCCAGCGCCTGTTGTCGATGCAGTCGCAAGCCTGCCAGCAGCTGTCGCGCTCCATTCTGCTGCGCACCCCTTATCAACACGATCCGCGATTTGAACGCGCATTTACCCACCTGGATGCGGCGCTCGACCGTGTTCAGGCCAGCGGCACCTCTGCTGAGCAGATGAAAGCGCTGGGGTTTCTGTTAAATAATTTACGCGCCATTGATGCCCAGCTCGCCACCATCGAATCTGAACAGGCGCTGGCAACACCCGGTAATGATGTGAATAACCAGCTTGCGGATGACAGCCTGCATGGGTTTAGCGACATCTGGCTGCGTTTAAGTCGTCATTTTTCCCCGGAATCGGCGCTGTTTCGCCATGCGGTGAGGATGTCGCTGGTGCTCTGTATTGGTTATGCTTTTATACAGATAACCGGGCTTAATCACGGCTACTGGATTTTGCTCACCAGCCTCTTTGTCTGTCAGCCGAACTACAACGCCACCCGCCACCGACTGGCGCTGCGTATTCTCGGCACCCTGGTTGGGGTCGCTGTCGGGTTACCCATCCTTTACTTTGTTCCTTCGCTGGAAGGTCAGCTGATCTTAATTGTGATCACCGGCGTGCTGTTTTTTGCGTTTCGTAATGTGCAATATGCCCACGCCACCATGTTTATCACTCTGCTGGTGCTGCTCTGCTTCAACCTGCTCGGGGAAGGTTTTGAGGTGGCCCTGCCGCGCGTCATTGATACGTTAATTGGCTGCGCCATTGCCTGGGCTGCGGTGAGTTTCATCTGGCCGGACTGGCGGTTCCGTAATCTGCCTCGGGTGCTGGATCAGGCGATGAACGCCAACTGCCGTTATCTTGATGCCATTCTTGAGCAGTATCATCAGGGGCGCGATAACCGCCTGGCGTACCGTATCGCCCGGCGTGACGCCTATAACCGCGACGCGGAGCTGGCGTCTGTGGTGTCGAATATGTCCACGGAGCCGCGGGCAACCGCAGAAACCCGTGAAGTCGCATTCCGTTTGCTGTGCCTGAACCATACTTTTACCAGCTATATCGCCGCGTTGGGCGCGCACCGCGAGCGGCTCACCAGCCCCGCAATCCTGGGATTGCTCGACGATGCGGTCTGCTACGTTGATGATGCACTTCATCAACGTCCGGCGGATGAGCCTCGTGTTCAGCAGGCATTAAGCGAACTGGCGCAACGCATTTCACATATTGAGCCGGGAGCCGAGAGCAAAGCGCCTCTGGTTCTGCAGCAAATTGGTCTGCTCATCGCGTTGCTGCCAGAAATTTGTCGCCTACAGCAGCACGTTAATCAGCTGCCGGAGTGAGGGGAGTCTCTACCGGCAGCTTTTTGTACCACTCCACAAGCTCCTGGCGTCTGACTTCCGGGAGTGCAGCGACGTGCAGCCCGGTGATTGCCCCTTCCAGTGCAAACAGCACCTTATAACTGAGGTGCTTGTTCAGCGCTTTGATCTTCAGCCAGGACTGTTCCGCCCCCAGCGCGCGCAATGCCTCTTCGGTGGTGATGCCCGCTTCATAAAGCAGGATCTCCAGTTGAAAGGTGAGATTGGGTAAATCTTTCAGCCTTTCGCGCTTATAGCGTGCGCTGCGCTCCCGCCGCGCCGCTTCCAGCGCAAACGAGGAGAGCTGCAGAAGTTTTTCGCGATCCTGCCAGAGTCCTTCATCAACGCGATAGTAGTTCAACAACACAGGCCGCCCCCGCTTTACCAGCGACAGGAAAGTCGAGGCATGTTTTACACAGTAAGGTGCGCTCTCCTCACAGGCCCGCAGGTATAACTCCCCTTCCGACACCATGGCAAATACCGTGTCATCTACCGCCAGAGTGTAACCGCCAAACAGGGCGCGATAGTGCACCTCGCCGAGAGGAGACAGGTATTCTGCTGATTGATAGATCCGTTCATACGATAACTTTTTCATGATATTTCCCTTTTAAATCATGGAGTAATGGTGAGTTCGTTTGTTAACGGATCCGTTAGCCAAAAAATAGGTAACTTATAATCGAACGGCAAGATGATTTTTCAATACGACTGAATTACAAACCAAATTTGCGAGGAGCTTTCCGAAAATGAGGTTGATCTTTAGTCGCACAGGGGTTACTGTATATCCATACAGTAACTACAGGGCTGGATTGATTATGTACTCTTCAGGCTATGCAAACCGTTCAACTACTTTCTCTTCAACCGCAGGTAAAAGCGCGCTGAATTCCACTGCGCCTGTTTCCACCGGGCTGATTAGTGAAGTGCTCTACCGTGAAGACCAGCCCATGATGACGCAGCTGTTATTGCTGCCCCTGTTACAGCAGCTTGGTCAGCAGTCTCGCTGGCAGCTGTGGCTTACGCCGCAGCAGAAATTGAGCCGGGAGTGGGTGCAGTCCGCCGGCTTGCCGCTCACAAAAGTGATGCAGATAAGTCAGATGGATCCATGCCATACTGTAGATTCAATGGTGAGGGCGTTGCGTACCGGGAATTACAGCGTCGTGATCGGCTGGTTTACGCACGAGTTGACGGAAACGGAACAACATCGTCTGGCTGAAGCCGCCGAAGAAGGTAATGCACTCGGCTTCATAATGCGTCCCATTCGAATGAATGCTCTGGGCAAGGGACACCTTTCTGGGCTAAAAATTCACTCCAATTTGTATCATTAAGTAAAAATAAGAGTATTCCTGGAATTTTTTTTACGCCCTCTGTACGCCGTTGGTTCTCTATATAAAAGCCGCGAAAAGTCTTGTCTGCCGCGGCTTTATTCATTTTAGCACGCCTTAAATTGCGCAATAAATGTTAAATATTGTGTATACAAAACTTTTTTTTTCATATGCCTGACAGAGTTCACACTTGTAAGTTTTCAGGTACGTTGTAGACTTTACATCGCCAGGGGTGCTCGGCCTAAGCCGAAGATATCGGTAGGTTTACTCTTTGTCCCCGCCCCCCGGTGAAGGATTTAACCGTGACTCTCATTGAGATTCTCATGGCGATTTTTGGATGATAACGAGGCGCAAAAAATGAAAAAGACAGCTATCGCGATTGCAGTGGCACTGGCTGGTTTCGCTACCGTAGCGCAGGCCGCTCCGAAAGATAATACCTGGTACGCTGGTGCTAAACTGGGCTGGTCTCAGTTCCATGACACTGGCTGGTATAACGACGCTCTGAACAACAACGGTCCAACTCATGAAAGCCAGCTGGGCGCAGGCGCGTTCGGTGGTTATCAGGTTAACCCGTACGTTGGCTTCGAAATGGGTTACGACTGGCTGGGCCGTATGCCTTACAAAGGCGACGATGTTAACGGCGCATTCAAAGCTCAGGGCGTTCAGCTGACTGCTAAACTGGGCTACCCAGTAAATGACGCTGTAGACATCTACACCCGTCTGGGCGGTATGGTATGGCGTGCAGACTCCAGCAACAGCATCGCTGGCGACGACCATGACACCGGCGTATCCCCAGTATTCGCTGGTGGCGTTGAGTGGGCTATGACCCGTGACGTTGCTACCCGTCTGGAATACCAGTGGGTTAACAACATCGGCGACGGCAACACCGTTGGTGTTCGTCCAGACAACGGCATGCTGAGCGTAGGTGTTTCCTACCGTTTCGGCCAGCAGGAAGAAGCTGCGCCAATCGTTGCTCCAGCTCCAGCTCCAGCTCCAGAAGTACAGACCAAGCACTTCACTCTGAAGTCTGACGTTCTGTTCAACTTCAACAAAGCAACCCTGAAACCAGAAGGTCAGCAGGCACTGGATCAGCTGTACACCCAGCTGAGCAACCTGGATCCTAAAGATGGTTCCGTAGTGGTTCTGGGCTTCACCGACCGTATCGGTTCTGACGCTTACAACCAGGGTCTGTCTGAGAAACGTGCTCAGTCCGTTGTTGATTACCTGATCTCTAAAGGTATCCCGGCTAACAAGATCTCCCCACGTGGTATGGGCGAATCTAACCCAGTTACCGGTTCTACCTGTGACAACGTGAAAGCTCGCGCTGCACTGATCGACTGCCTGGCTCCAGATCGTCGCGTAGAGATCGAAGTTAAAGGCATCAAAGACGTTGTAACTCAGCCAGCGGCATAAGTTATCGTCTGACAAAAAACCCCGCCATGGTGCGGGGTTTTTTATTACCTGAAGTAAACTAAAACGCTACTTTTTACCGGCCAGCAGCGCCTGAAGATCGGTTTTCAGGGTCGACATCTGACTGGCGTACTTCTCTTTATGTTCCGCATCTTCAATCAGCTGCACGATGGTTTCTGACAAGGTTTTTCCCCGTCTCTGGGCAAGCCCGGCCAGACGCTGCCAGACCATAAACTCCAGATCGATCGACTTTTTACGGGTGTGCTGGTGCTCAGCATTAAAGTGCCGTTTGCGCCGCGCACGGATAGTCTGCTTCATTCGGTTCAGTAAGGCGGGATTAATATGCTTTTCAATCCAGCCATTGACCAGAATGGGTTCATTTTCGAGGGTCAGCAATAAATCTACAGCTTCTTTTGCGGCACTGGCTTCGAGGTAGCAGGTGATCAACTCCCCTTCACGGTGTTTTTTGACCAGATACTTCCATTTCCAGCCGCTTTCGAGATTTTCCAGTTGTTGATATTTCATTGCGATCTCAGTGTGACCGTGTAACTGTGTTCAGAATATCAGTTTTTTAGCAATCTGCTGAAAAGAAATCATATCCTGTGACACGCGGTGACGCATTCCTGCCCGGAAACCCCTATTCCCTCATGTGCAGAGCCTGCGCCTTACGGTATACTCCATCGTTTTACTTCTGACTAAAAAACATCAACTTTGACCATTACGAAACTTGCATGGCGTGACCTTGTTCCGGATACCGACAGTTATCAGGAACTGTTTGCACAGCCAGATCTCGCGAAAGAAGACGAATACATCCTCAGCGACACTCAGCCCCGTTTGCATTACGCGCTGGAGCAGGTGTTAAGCCCATGGGCCACCTCGCCATTCATGTTGTTGAAAGCGCCAGACGAAGCGGAGTATCTGAATCTTCTGGCAGATGCCATGCGGCAGCTGCAGCCAGAAGCCGGAACGGTCTTTGGTGGTGAGTACCGCATCGATGGGCATACCGTTACCTTTGAACCCGCCACCGTACCCGATGGTCGTTTTGCAGTCACCGGCAACATCGTCCAGGCGGGCTGGACAGAAGCAGAACAACTGTTTGGCTGTCTGCGCCAGTTTAACGGTGAATTAACCCTGCACCCCGGTCTGGTCCATCAGGCAAACGGCGGCGTGTTGCTTATCTCCCTGCGCACGCTGCTTGCTCAGCCACTTCTGTGGATGCGCCTGAAAAACAGCGTTTGCCAGCAGCGTTTCGACTGGGTGGCCTATGACGAGTCGCGCCCTCTTCCGGTCGCTGTGCCCTCTATGCCGCTCACCCTGAAAGTGGTGCTCATCGGCGATCGCGAAGCGCTGGCGGATTTCCAGGAGATGGAACCCGAACTGGCCGACCAGGTGGTCTACAGCGAGTTTGAAGAGAGCACCCAGATTGCGGATGCCGAAGATATGCAGCAATGGCTGCAGTGGGTTTACGCCGTCTGCCAGCGTGCGCAGCTGCCAACGCCAGCAGCCGATGCCTGGCCGGTGCTGATCCGCGAAGCGGTCCGCTATACCGGCGATCAGGAGACACTGCCGCTTTGTCCTCTCTGGCTTGGCAAACAGCTGCGTGAAGCCGCAGCCATGACCGAAGAGGATACGGTCACCGGCGAACAGCTCTCCCAGATGCTGGTGCAGCGCGAATGGCGTGAAGGCTATCTTGCCGATCGCATGCAGGATGAGATCCTGCTTGAGCAGATCCTGGTTGAAACCGAAGGCGAACGCGTCGGGCAGATCAACGCCCTGTCGGTAATTGAATTCCCTGGCCACCCGCGCGCCTTTGGCGAGCCGTCGCGTATCAGCTGCGTCGTGCATATCGGCGACGGTGAGTTTATCGATGTCGAACGCAAAGCCGAGCTGGGCGGGAATATTCACGCCAAGGGCATGATGATCATGCAGGCCTTCCTGATGTCGGAACTGCAGCTCGAGCAGCAGATCCCCTTCACCGCCTCGCTGACCTTTGAACAGTCCTACAGCGAAGTGGATGGCGACAGCGCCTCAATGGCAGAGCTGTGCGCGCTCATCAGCGCCCTGGCCGATGTGCCGGTGAATCAGAGCATTGCCATTACCGGTTCTGTGGACCAGTTTGGTCGCGCGCAGCCGGTCGGCGGTCTGAATGAGAAGATCGAAGGCTTCTTTACCGTTTGCCAGCAGCGTGGGCTGAGCGGTAAACAGGGTGTGATCATTCCTCTGCCGAACGTGCGCCATCTCAGCCTCAGTCAGGAACTGCTGAAGGCGGTAGAAGAGGAACAATTCAGCCTCTGGGCCATCGAAGACATTACAGATGCGCTACCCTTACTGACAAACCTGGAGTGGGACGCCGAGGGGCAAACCACGCTGATGCAGACTATCCAGGAACGTATTGCGCAGGCAACGCAACAGGAAGCGCGCCACCGTTATCCCTGGCCGTTACGCTGGTTGAACTGGTTCACGCCAAACTGATCGGACTTGTTCAGCGTACACGTGTTAGCTATCCTGCGTCCTTCACTAAAATAAGGCATACTGAGAACATGGTAGATAAACGCGAATCCTATACAAAAGAAGATCTTCTTGCCTCTGGTCGCGGTGAACTGTTTGGCGCGAAAGGCCCGCAGTTACCGGCCCCGAACATGCTGATGATGGACCGTGTCGTGAAGATGACGGAAACCGGCGGCAACTTCGATAAGGGTTACGTAGAAGCAGAGCTCGATATCAACCCGGACCTGTGGTTCTTTGGTTGCCACTTTATTGGCGATCCGGTGATGCCAGGCTGCCTGGGTCTGGACGCGATGTGGCAGCTGGTTGGCTTCTACCTCGGCTGGCTGGGTGGCGAAGGCAAAGGCCGCGCGCTGGGCGTGGGTGAAGTGAAATTCACTGGTCAGGTTCTGCCGACCGCGAAAAAAGTTACCTACCGTATTCACTTCAAACGCATTGTTAACCGTCGCCTGATTATGGGCCTGGCGGATGGCGAAGTGCTGGTCGACGGTCGTCTGATCTACACCGCGAACGACCTGAAAGTGGGTCTGTTCCAGGACACCTCCGCATTCTGATTGTTGCTTTTACCAGAGCATATAAAGGCGAAACCTCCGCAGTGCGGAGGTTTCTTTTTTAAAGAGACGTTATCAAGCAAGTACTGCCCTGTCTCCGATGGCTTCTCGCCAGCCCCCTAACCATTGTGACCTCTGATTCAAGGTCTGATAGGGACACATTTCTTTTGAACGTCCGGCGATGCCAGCCTGATAACCACGTTGATGAGCCCTTTCAAGGCGATCTCGTTTCTGTCTCTTCATGCCTCGTTTCCCTCATTATTTGATCTGGTGGAAAAGAAAACAGTGATTACAAAATGTGCAATCACAGATAACGAATACCCTGATTACCGCCGAGCGTCAATGCGCAAAATTCACGCCAATGTCATAAATGTGAGCTACACAAAAGTTCATTTGTACAAAAATTGTGACACGGCACAAGTAACCGCCTGAGGGACAAACGAAAAAAAAGCCGCAATTAGCATCAAGCTAACTGCGGCTCCGTGCGATGAATTTTACTTATGGCAGTCGGGAGATCTCTCTCGCGATGCTGGCAGACTCCTGCGCCCAGCCCTGGGCCAGCACTTTTACCATCTCATCGTAACCATCTTTTCGCTGGATCAGCTCCAGATGGAAAGGTCGTTTGATCAGCTGACCCTGATGGTTCAGCAGCCACTCCCCGCTGACGATCACCCTGCCATCATAGCGCCCGTGGAAGTTAGTCACGTTGACGTTGAGCGTATCCTGATCGCTGCCCAGCGGCTGCGAGGCCACCACCCATCCTGGCAGTTGGCTGCCAAGGTTAGCGACCAGCGTGTTGCGCAGCTGCTGATCCAGCGGGCTGGCCCACAGGTTGTTGTTAGCGATGACATACTGCACATCGCTGGTCTGATAAACCACGCCATTACCGGCGAGGTAATCCGGCACCGCCACCTGCTCTACCCACAGCAGGCGGTTCCCCTGGCTGGCCGTCGTTTGCCCGCCCGCCTGCGCTGCCAGCGGCAGCTGATAATAGCTCTTGTTCTCTGATGAGCTACAGGCGGTCAGTAGCGCCACTGCGGTGATGATTAGCCATTTTTTCATTATTTAGCCCCCTTCGGCTCAGGGTCCTTTTTGTCTTTTGCTTCGAATACCAGCGCATTACTCTTCGTATTCAGCGTTTTCAGTACCGGCTGGAGCTCACGCAGAACCTGATCGAGGCGCTGCATATCCGCCACCATCTTGTTATATGCCGCGGAACCCGGCTGGAAGCCCTGCATACTGCGGTTCAGTTCACGCAGCGTCTTCTGCATGTCCTGCGGCAGCTGCTGCATCGACTGGCTGGCGGTCAGCTTGTTCAGATTATCCAGCGTGGCCTGCAGTCGGCGCATCGTCGCCTGGCTTTCACTAAGCGTGTTGGTAGCCTGCTGAATCATTGGATTGAGCGGCAGGTTATTGATCTTATCCAGCGTTTCCATCAGACGCTGTTGGATCTGCGCCAGGCCACCGCTGACGGTCGGGATAATTTTGTAGCCCCCAAACTCGCGGATCTCTTTTAACGGCGGCTCTTTCGGGAAGAAGTCCATATCCACATACAGCGCCCCGGTCACCAGATTACCGGTTTTGAGCGAGCCGCGCAGACCGCGCTTCATTAGCCCGTCGATATGCTGAGCAATGTCCGGCGTATCGCCAACCTGATTGATCAGACGCTCCGGCTCGATGCGGATCAGCACCGGAATACGGTAGTCATCATCCAGCACCTGGCGCATACCCGGCGCAAAGAACGGCACCTTACCGACGGTTCCGAGACGGATACCGCGGAATTCAACCGGCGCGCCCGGCTGCAGGCCGCGGACAGAATCTTTGAAGAACATCAGGTAGTCGATATGGTCGGTATAGAGCGAATCCTGAATGCTTCTCTGGTCGTCATAGAGCTTGAACGCCGTGTGCTGCGCCACCGGCTGGCCCTGATCCAGCCCTTCCGGCACGTCAAAGCTTACCCCGCCACCAAACAGCGTAGAGAGTGAACCCATTTCGACGCGCATACCGGCTGAGGTTAAGTCCACGGCGATACCGCTGTCTTTCCAGAAGCGTACGTTGCCGGTCACCAGGCGATCGTTAGGCGCATTGATAAACAGCTGGTAACTGATGGTGCGTTTTTGGGTGTCAAACGTGCTGGTTTCAACGGAACCTACGCGATAACCGCGGAACAATACCGGATCGCCCGGACTCAGCTGGCCCGCTTTTTTACTGTCGAGGATAACGCGGATCCCCTTCGCATCGGGTGGCGCCAGCGGCGGTGAGTCCAGCAGTTGATATTCCGCTGGCTGGACGCCCTTTTTGCCCGGTTGCAGTTCAATATATGCCCCGGATAACAACGTGCCCAGACCGCTGATGCCTTCACGGCCCACCTGCGGTTTCACCACCCAGAACACCGAGTCGCCGTGTAGCAGCTTCTCCATGCCAGCGTTAAGGCGGGCTTTGATCTCTACGTGTGTCAGATCGTCAGTCAGGGTGGCGCTTTCAACGACCCCCACATCCACGCTGCGGCTTTTGATGGTGGTTTTACCACCCTCAATCCCCTCGGCGTTGGTGGTGATTAACGTCACTTCCGGACCCTGATGGCTGTAATGATAAAACAGGATCCAGGCACCGATCAGGGCAGTCACGATGGGGAAAATCCACACCGGCGACCAGTTTCTGACCTTCTGCACTTTCGCCTCTCCGCTTTTCTTTTCCATGCTTTTATTCATCCTCATGGCTCGACGCTGACTCACGATCCCAGGATAACCGTGGGTCGAAAGTCATGGCCGCAAACATGGTCATAATCACGACCAATGCAAACATCACCGCTCCGATGGCGGGATAGATACTCATTAATCCGCCTATACGCACCAGCGCAGAGAGGACGGCAATAACAAAGACGTCAATCATTGACCAGCGCCCGACAAACTCCACGACTTCATAAATCAGATGCATCCGCTCACTGTCACGCTTGCCGTGTCCTTTGGCATCCCAGCAGAGCCAGGCAATCGCAATCATTTTGAGCGTGGGAACCATAATACTGGCGATAAAGATCACCAGCGCAACCGGATAGGAGCCTTCACTCCATAGCAGTACAACCCCGGCCATGATGGTCGATGGCATTCTATCGCCCAGCAGGTCGGTAATCATAATCGGCAGAATATTGGCCGGGAGATAGAGGATCATGGACGTAATAAGCAGTGCCATGGTCCACTGAAGGCTGTTTTTACGCCGCACATGCCCTTTTGTTGCGCAACGCGGGCAGACATACTGGTCGGCAGGGAGGATCGCTGTGCAGCAGGCGCATAAGCGCAAATTTTGATTGATTCCCGGCACGCCGGGTTGCAGCGTTTGCGGCAACGCGGGCGCAGGGGCGATATCGTCCCATGCCCAACGGCGATCCACGCACTGAAACGCGCGTAGTTGCAGGATACAGAACAGGCACCAGGGAATAAAACTGCTGCCAATGCCGATATCGCCGTAGGCCATCAGCTTAACAAAGCTCACCAGAATACCGGCTAAGAAAATCTCCGCCATCCCCCAGCTTTTCAACTGGAACAGGATCCGCGCCAGCCTGATCTTCAGGGCTCCGGGCATATGCGCCCGGTTCACGAGCAGTAAGATAACTACCAGGCAAAACGCCGGTACGATCTGGACGAAAAGTAAAAAGAATGTTCCCAGACTGGCGTAATTCTCTGAGAACATCACGCGGGGTATCTCCAGCAAATGGACTTCGCTGGTGATGCCCCCCACCTTCATATTAATAAAGGGGAACAGATTGGAGAGAAAGAGCATAAACAACGCAGCAATGGCATAAGCAGTAGGACGCTGCCGCGGCGCGTCCCACTCTGTTGTCAGCGTTGTCCCGCAGCGCGGGCATGCCGCTTTGTGGCCATGCTCGAGCACGGGAAGCGCCACGAGCATATCGCACTGTGAGCATAAAATATGCCGGTCGGCATGGTGATGTTCACACATACTGGCTCCATGTTTAACTTATGCGCCGTTTTTCAGAGCCTCAAGATATTCCCAGCGTTCAAATGCCTCTTCCAGCGCCTGCTCAGCCTGGGCCATATCGGCCAGAACTTTTTGAGTATAGTCATGCGGCTGGCTGAAGAATGACGCGTCTGCCACCTGAGCCTGCAAACTTTCCAGACTGGCTTCGAGCTCTTCCAGACGCTGCGGCAAGCCTTCCAGTTCGCGCTGAAGGTTATAGCTTAATTTGGCCGTGGTGCGTTTGCTATTTTCTGCTTTTGGAACAGCAGCTTCCGCTTCCACCTTCACTTTTGACTGTTTTGTCGCCTGCGATTGCGCCTGCTGTCCACGGGCATCGTGATAACCGCCCACATACTGACCAATTCGGCCCTGGCCTTCGAAGATCCAGCATTCGGTAACGGTGTTATCCACGAACTGACGATCGTGGCTGACCAGCATCACAGTTCCCTGATAACTATCAATCAGTTCTTCCAGAAGTTCCAGCGTTTCAACGTCAAGATCGTTGGTCGGTTCGTCAAGAATAAGCAGGTTGCTGGGTTTCAGGAACAGACGCGCCAGTAACAGGCGGTTACGCTCCCCACCAGAGAGTGCACGCACCGGGGTCATCGCCCGTTTTGGATGGAACAGGAAGTCCTGCAGATAGCCCAGCACGTGGCGCGGCTTACCGTTCACCATCACTTCCTGCTTGCCTTCGGCGAGGTTGTCCATCACCGTTTTATCCGGATCCAGCTCCGCGCGGTGCTGGTCGAAGTACGCCACTTCGAGCTTGGTACCGCAGTGGATGCGGCCGCTGTCGGCCTTAAGTTGATCCAGCATCAGCTTCAGCAGCGTGGTCTTACCGCAGCCGTTCGGGCCGATAAGGGCGATTTTGTCGCCGCGTTGTACCTGGGCGGAGAAGTCCTTCACCAGCACCTTGCCGTCGACCTGGTAGTTGACGTTCTCCATCTCAAAGACGATTTTGCCTGAACGGCTCGCCTCTTCGACCTGCATCTTCGCGCTGCCCATCACTTCACGGCGTTCACTGCGCTCACGACGCATCGCTTTCAGGGCTCGGACGCGGCCTTCATTACGGGTACGACGCGCTTTAATCCCCTGACGGATCCACACCTCTTCCTGCGCCAGCTTGCGGTCGAACTCTGCGTTTTGCAGCTCCTCTACCCGCAGATTTTCCTCTTTTTCCAGCAGATAGGTATCGTAATCGCCAGGATAGGTCACCAGCTTGCCGCGATCGAGATCGACAATACGGGTCGCCATATTGCGAATGAACGAACGGTCATGAGAGATAAAGATAATGGTGCCATTGAAGGTTTTCAGGAACCCTTCCAGCCAGTCGATGGTTTCGATATCCAGGTGGTTGGTCGGCTCATCAAGCAGCAGCACTTTCGGCCCGCTGACCAGCGCCCGGCCCAGCGCCGCCTTACGCAGCCAGCCGCCAGAAAGCGAGGCCAGCGGCATGTCCGCTTCCAGACCTAACTGCGCCAGCACTTCGTTGATACGGTTTTCAAGCTGCCACAGGCCATGATGATCCAGCAACTCCTGCAGGCGCGCCATCTCATTCAGGTTTTTGGTGCTGGGGTCGGTCATCACCAGATGCGAGATCTCGTGGTAGCGCTTCAGGTATTCGGCCTGCTCTTCGATGCCTTCGGCAACAAAATCGTAAACGCTGCCCTGAACGTTGCGCGGCGGGTCCTGTTGCAGACGCGCCACGACCAGATCCTGTTCGTAAATAATACGCCCGTCATCCAGCCCCTGCTCGCGGTTGAGGATCTTCATCAGCGTCGATTTTCCGGCACCATTACGCCCCACCAGACAGACGCGTTCGTTATCTTCGATATGCAGCTCAGCATTATCGAGAAGCGGCGCGTCGCTGAACGACAGCCACGCTCCATGCATACTAATTAATGACATTTACTTTTCCTTTCAGACCGCGGTAATCAGCCAGCAGTTATGGATCTGACGGTTACGGGCAAAATCCTGGGACAGGGTTTTTTGACTGATCTCTTGTGCTTTCAGCCCCAGTTTTTCCAGCCCTTCATGATCCATGCGGAAACCGCGTTTGTTGTTCGAAAACATGATCGTGCCGCCTTTACGCAGCATACGTTTGAGATCTTTCATCAGCGCAATATGGTCGCGCTGGACATCGAAAGACTCTTCCATGCGTTTGGAGTTAGAGAAGGTCGGCGGATCGATAAAGATCAGATCGAACTGCTCTTCGGTTTCACGCAGCCAGCCCAGCACGTCAGCCTGCAACAGGCGGTGCGCGCGGCCGGTCAGGCCGTTAAGGCGCAGGTTGCGCTCCGCCCACTCCAGATAGGTGCGGGACATATCCACGGTGGTAGTGGTACGCGCACCGCCCAGGCCGGCATGTACGCTGGCGCTGCCGGTATAGGAGAAGAGGTTCAGGAAGTCTTTACCTTTACTCATCTGGCCCAGCATGCGGCGGGCAATACGGTGGTCGAGGAACAGCCCGGTATCGAGGTAATCGGTGAGGTTCACCCACAGGCGCGCGTTATATTCACCCACTTCGATAAACTCGCCCTTGCTGTTCATCTTCTCATACTGGTTTTTACCCTTCTGACGCTCACGGGTTTTGAGGATCAGCTTGTTCGGGGCGATATTCAGCACGCTGATGGTCGCGGCAATAATATCGAGCATACGCTGACGGGCTTTCTGCGGATCGACGGTTTTAGGCGGAGCATACTCCTGCACGACCACCCAGTCGGCGTAGCGATCGACCGCCACGTTGTACTCCGGCAGATCGGCGTCATACAGGCGATAGCATTCAATGCCTTCCTGCTTCGCCCATTTTTCAAATTTCTTCAGGTTCTTGCGCAGGCGGTTGGCGTAATCTTCCGCGATGGTGGCCGGTTTGCTGTCCGCCTCTTTCTCGGCCAGATGGTAATTTTTCTGCACGCAGTCCAGCGGGCCATTTTTGGCCTTGAACTGGCGCTCGGCGCGCAGTTGCAGGCAGCTCAGCAGCTCAGGAGAGGCGCTGAACAAAGAGAGGTTCCAGCCGCCAAACAGATCCTTCATGGTGCGCCCCAGCAGGCTATGCAGGGCAATCAGCGCAGGCTCGCTGTCCAGACGTTCGCCGTAAGGCGGGTTGCTGATCACCGTGCCGTACGGGCCTTTTGGCAGCGGATTGGTGAGCTGGGAAACGTCTTTAACCTCAAAGGCGATCAGCTCGCCGATCCCGGCGCGGCGGGCGTTGCTGCGCGCGCGTTCAATTACGCGGGCGTCGCTGTCAGAACCATAGAAACGGGATTCATAAGCTGCCAGCCCGGCACGTGCACGCGTCTGGGCTTCGGCTTTGACCTCCTGCCAGATGGCCTCGTCGTGCTGAGCCCAGCCCTTAAAGCCCCACGCGCCGCGATGCAGGCCAGGCGCGCGGTCGGTTGCCAGCATCGCCGCTTCGATAAGCAGGGTACCGGAACCACACATCGGATCGAGCAACGGCGTACCCGGCAGCCAGCCGGAACGCATCACGATGGCGGCCGCAAGGTTCTCTTTGATCGGCGCAATACCGGCACGATCGCGGTAGCCGCGCTGGTGCAGGCCTTCGCCACACAGATCCAGCGCAATGCTGGCAACTTCTTTATTCAGGCGAACGTTGATGCGCAGATCCGGATTTTCACGATCGACGTTCGGACGCTCCAGATTTTTGCGCGTGAAACAGTCGACGATGGCATCTTTGACCTTCAGCGCCCCGTACTGGCTGTTACGGATCTCATCGTTCAGGCCGCTGAAGTGCACGGCAAAAGTGGCACTTGGGGCAAAAATCTCTGTCCAGTCGATAGTCTGCACGCCAATATAAAGATCGAGATCGCTATAAACCTTGCACTCTCTCATCGGCAACATGATGCGTGAGGCCAGGCGGCTCCACATCAGGCTCTGGTAAATAAGCCGCGTGTCGCCCTGAAAATGGACACCACCCTGAACCACCTGGCACTCTTGCGCGCCCAGGTTTTCCAGTTCAGTTTTTAACAGCTCTTCCAGCCCACGGGCCGTACTGGCAAACAGAGAATTCATATCGTCACTTTTACTCTAAGAAAATTGCTGCGCATTATAGCCAATCTGGGCTCTATGTCATAAAGTTGAGGGCTTATTTTCATTTGAGGGCTGCGCCGTGGCGACGTTATCCAGGCTTTTCATTCATCCGGTTAAATCCATGCTGGGTATTGGGCTCACCCATGCCCTTGCCGATGTCAGCGGTTTTGCCTTTGATCGCATTTTTATGGTCACAGAGCTGGATGGCACATTTATTACCGCACGCCAGTTCCCGCAAATGGTTCGCTTTACCCCGGCGCCGGTTCAGGATGGTCTCCATCTGACTGCGCCGGATGGTTCCAGTAGTATCGTCCGTTTCAGCGATTTTGCGCCAGCGGATGCGCCCACCGAAGTCTGGGGCAACCACTTTACCGCCCGTATCGCCCCGGATGCGATCAACCGCTGGCTGAGCGAATTCTTTTCCCGCCCAGTTCAGCTGCGCTGGGTTGGGCCGGAGCTGACGCGACGCGTGGCTAAGTTTGCCGCGGTGCCGCTCTCTTTTGCCGACGGGTTCCCGTATCTGCTCACTAACGAAGCCTCGCTGCGCGACCTGCAACAGCGCTGCCCGGCCAGCGTGCAGATGGAGCAGTTCCGCCCGAACCTGGTGGTGACCGGCGCTGCCGCCTGGGAAGAGGACACCTGGAAAGTGATCCGCATCGGCGAGGTCATTTTTGATGTGGTGAAACCCTGCAGCCGCTGCATCTTTACCACCGTCAGCCCGGAAAAGGGGCAGAAACACCCGACTGGCGAACCGCTGAAAACCCTGCAATCTTTCCGCACCGCGCAGGATAATGGTGATGTCGATTTCGGCCAGAACCTGATCCCGCGCTCCAGCGGAGTGATCCGCGTGGGCGACGAGGTGGAGATCCTCTCGACCGCCCCGGGCCGCCTCTACGGCGCAGGCGCCGAAGAAGAGGCCAGCGATGTGGAAGTGCAGCCTGCAACGGCGGTGACCATCCAGTGGCAGGGACAGACCATTCGCGGTAACAATCAGCAGGTGTTACTGGAGCAGCTTGAACAGGCTGGGATTCGCGTGCCCTACTCCTGCCGTGCGGGGATTTGCGGATGCTGTCGCATCACGCTGGTTGAGGGGGAAGTGAGCGCGCTGAAGAAATCGGCCATTGGCAGCGATGGCACAATCCTGTGCTGTAGCTGTGTGCCGAAAACGTCGTTACAGCTCGAGGCTTAAACAGCCTGTTCCAGGCTGAAGCTGACCGGTTGCGGTTTCAGCCTGTCATTCATCACTTTAATCGGGTCGCCCAACTGCATGGTGCGCCCGGCAATGGTCACCGCGGGCTGCGCCAGTAAACAGAGCGCAGCGTTGTCGCCCGGCTCCACCACCAGCAAATTCACCTGCTCACCATTTTCGCTCAGGCTGACACAGGCGGCGTCGCCGATTGTCGGTGTCCAGCGTTCACCGTGGGCAAGAAAGTGCCAGCTTTTTGGCATCTGGGGTTTGAGGAAGCGGATCGCCACCAGCGCATTGAGCACCAGTTCAGCACGCTGCTCTTTCGACAGATCCAGATCGCGGCACTTCTCTTCAAAAGAGAAATAGAGTGCGGCATCATCGACGCAAAAACCGGTATCGGCAAAGGCGTCCGGGGTTAACATCCGGCGGGCAAAACGCGAACGAAACAACATACCATTGGCCAGATCGAGCATCATACGATCGTGCTCTTCGCAGAAATACCAGCGCCAGTTATCGTCAGGTTTAATTCGCATCTGTCTCTCCCGTTCCCGAAACGTCCTGTCGTAAGAAAGTCCTTATTGCCGCTTCGTTTTTTTAACCTCAGTAATCAAAGACTACTATGTCTAATAAAGCAACAGTCCGGGAATATAAAACAACCAGAGCTGGAAATAAAGCCCTAGTTGTCAGTCATGCTAAAAGGTTAGAGGTGATTAACGATTTCTTTAATCAGCGGCGGACCTTTAAAAATAAAGCCGGAATATATCTGAACAAGCGAAGCGCCAGCAGCCATTTTTTCGCGGGCGGCGATGACTGAATCAATCCCGCCAACCCCAATAATCGGTAAGCGGCCATTTAATTCCTGCGACAGACGACGAATTATTTCGGTGCTTTTTAACTGCACCGGGCGTCCGCTCAAGCCACCCATTTCATCGCAATGCTTCATCCCCTGAACTAAAGCGCGGTCGAGCGTGGTATTGGTAGCGATAACACCATCAATATTATGACGAACTAAACTGTCGGCCACCTGAATCAGCTCTTCTTCAGTCAGATCCGGCGCAATTTTAACGGCGACCGGCACATATTTATGGTGCGTCGCCTGGAGTTCATTTTGCTTATTTTTGATGGCGGTTAATAAGTCATCCAGCGCTTCGCCGTATTGCAGGGTACGCAGACCTGGCGTGTTAGGCGAGGAGATATTCACCGCAATATATCCAGCATAAGCGTAGACTTTCTCCATGCAGATCAGGTAGTCATCTTTGCCCTGCTCGACCGGCGTGTCTTTATTTTTGCCGATATTAATGCCTAATACGCCGTCGAAATGGGCCTTTTTCACATTTTCAACGAGGTGATCGACACCGAGATTATTAAACCCCATGCGGTTAATCAGCCCTTCGGCTTCTACCAGGCGGAACAGGCGTGGCTTGTCGTTACCCGGCTGCGGACGCGGTGTGACGGTACCAATTTCGATGGAGCCGAAGCCCATCGCACCCAGTGCATCAATGCACTCGCCATTTTTATCCAGCCCTGCCGCCAGACCCAGTGGATTTTTAAAGGTTAACCCCATACAGGTGACCGGCTTATCCATCACTTTCTGGCGCACCAGCGCTTCGAGCGGGGTTCCCGTAATACGGCGTAACTGCTGGAATGTTAATTCATGAGCGCGCTCAGGATCGAGCTGGAAAAGGGCTTTACGAACGAAGGGGTAGTACATGAACTCTCCTGGATTCCCGGTGTGCAAACCGGGGGCGTATTATCTGTGATCGCAGCGGGAAAGGGAATTGACCTGAGGCAAAAAAAGCCCCGTGCTGCGCAATCGTTTACTTTTCACCCCTCCTTTATTCAATTTTCGGCATTTATCTTGCGGATAAATCATTTAGCGGAATAAGCCAGCGGTGCCACACTGCCAACAAATGTTATCAATGTTAGATAAAAGCAAATAATTGGTTATAAGGAGCATCTATGCGTGTCATTACGTTGGCCGGCAGTCCGCGATTCCCTTCCCGCTCCAGCGCACTGCTGGAGTACGCCCGGGAACAGCTTACCTCTCTGGATGTGGAGGTGTTCCACTGGAATCTGCAAAATTTTGCCCCGGAAGATCTGCTCTATGCCCGCTTCGACAGCCCTGCGCTGAAGGCGCTGAATGAACAGTTAAAAGAGGCCGATGGGCTAATCGTCGCCACGCCGATCTATAAAGCCTCGTTCTCCGGCGCCCTGAAAACCCTGCTCGATCTGCTGCCGGAGCGCGCGTTAGAGGGCAAAGTCGTCCTGCCGCTGGCGACGGGCGGCACCGTGGCCCATCTGCTGGCGGTGGATTACGCCCTGAAACCGGTGCTCAACGCCCTGAAAGCCCAGGAGATCCTGCACGGCGTGTTTGCCGATGATTCTCAGGTCATCGACTACCAGCACAAGCCGCACTTTACCCCGAACCTGCAAACCCGCCTCGACAGCGCGCTGGAGACTTTCTGGCAGGCGCTACATCGCCGCGACGTTCAGGTTCCCGCCTTCGGTCTTCAAAAAGGAGTCGCCCATGTTTAAATCCCTTGCACGCCTGAGTCTGGCAGGTCTGGTGGCTCTCTCCGCACTGGCGCACGGCGCAGAGCCCGCGCCCGACAATCTGCGTATTGGCTATCAGAAAGGCAGCGTCAGTATGGTGCTGGCAAAAAGTCATCAACTGCTGGAAAAACGCTACCCGGACACCAAATTCTCCTGGGTTGAGTTCCCGGCCGGCCCGCAGATGCTGGAGGCGCTGAACGTCGGCAGTATCGATCTTGGCAGTACCGGGGATATCCCGCCGATCTTCGCTCAGGCCGCCGGCGCGGACCTGGTTTACGTCGGCGTTGAGCCGCCAAAACCGAAAGCCGAAGTGATCCTGGTGCCTGAAAATAGCCCGATTAAGAGCGTGGCGGATCTGAAAGGCCACAAAGTGGCTTTCCAGAAAGGCTCCAGCTCCCACAACCTTTTACTCCGCGCGCTCCAGCAGGCGGGCCTGACCTTTAAGGATATTCAGCCGGTCTATCTCTCCCCATCGGATGCCCGCGCCGCTTTCCAGCAAAAGAATGTCGATGCTTGGGCTATCTGGGACCCTTACTACTCAGCGGTGCTGCTGCAGGGGGGGGTGAGAGTACTGAAAGATGGCGAAACCCTGAAACAGACCGGCTCTTTCTACCTTGCCGCACGCCCCTATGCCGAGAAGAACGGTGCCTTTATTCAGGGCGTGCTGGATACCTTTAGCGAAGCGGACGCCCTCACCCAGAGCCAGCGCCAGGCCAGTATCGCCCTGCTGGCAAAATCGATGGGTCTGCCGGAGCCGGTCATTGCTACCTACCTTGACCATCGCCCGCCAACCGTCATCAAACCGGTGGATGCGAAAATCGCCGTGTTACAGCAGCAAACCGCCGACCTGTTTTACGACAACCATCTGGTACCGAAAAAAATCGTTATTCGCGACCGCATCTGGCAGCCCACTGCCTCGAAAGGAGATAAATCATGAGTCTGAATCTGTTCTGGTTTTTACCTACCCACGGCGACGGTCATTATCTTGGCACCGACGAGGGTGCTCGTCCGGTGGATCATGCTTATCTCCAGCAGATCGCCCAGGCCGCCGATCGGATTGGTTTTACCGGGGTGCTGATCCCGACAGGTCGTTCCTGCGAGGATGCGTGGCTGGTGGCGGCGTCGATGATCCCGGTGACCCAACGCCTGAAGTTTCTGGTGGCCCTGCGTCCCAGCGTGACCTCCCCGACGGTAGCCGCACGCCAGGCCGCGACCCTCGACCGTCTGTCGAATGGCCGCGCCCTGTTTAACCTGGTGACCGGCAGCGATCCGCAGGAGCTGGCAGGGGATGGCGTCTTTTTGGATCACACCGCGCGGTACGAAGCCTCCGCGGAATTCACTCAGGTCTGGCGTCGTCTGCTGGAGGGTGAGAGCGTCACCTTCGAGGGCAAGCATATCCATGTGCGTGATGCGAAACTCTACTTCCCGCCGATCCAGCAACCGCGTCCGCCGCTCTATTTTGGCGGTTCATCGGACGTTGCCCAGGATCTGGCCGCCGAACAGGTGGATCTCTACCTCACCTGGGGCGAACCGCCGGCGCTGGTAAAAGAGAAAATCGAACAGGTGCGCGCCAAAGCCGCGGCGCGGGGTCGTAAAGTCCGCTTCGGCATTCGTCTGCATGTGATTGTGCGCGAAACCACTGAAAGGCGTGGCAGGCCGCCGACCGCCTGATTTCGCATTTGGACGAAGACACCATTGCCAAAGCGCAGGCCGCCTTTGCCCGCACCGACTCCGTGGGGCAACACCGAATGGCCTCCCTGCACAACGGTAAAAGAGAGAATCTGGAGATCAGCCCGAACCTGTGGGCGGGCGTCGGCCTGGTGCGCGGCGGCGCAGGTACCGCCTTAGTGGGGGATGGCCCGACCGTGGCGGCGCGCATTAATGAGTACGCTGATCTCGGTATCGACAGCTTTATTCTCTCCGGTTATCCGCATCTGGAGGAGGCGTACAAGGTGGGCGAACTGCTGTTCCCGCATCTGGATGTCGCTATTCCGGAGATCCCGCAGCCGCAGCAGCTGTTGCAGCAGGGCGAAGCGGTGGCCAACGAATTTATTCCGCGTAAAGTCGCCCAGAGCTAAGGAGAACGCATGGCTCATTCTTTCCGAAAATGGCTGCTGCGCATTGCACCCTGGCTACTTCCCGCAGGCATTGTGCTTATCTGGCAGCTGGCTTCCTCCGTGGGCTGGCTCTCCAGCCGCATCCTGCCGTCGCCGGAGGGGGTTGTGGAGGCCTTCTGGTCCTTGAGCGCCAGCGGTGAGCTGTGGCAGCATCTGGCGATCAGCGCCTGGCGCGCGGTGATTGGTTTTTCCATCGGCGGGTCGATTGGCCTGACGCTGGGGCTGATCAGCGGCCTCTCCCGCTGGGGTGAGCGTCTGCTGGACACCTCGATCCAGATGCTGCGCAACGTGCCGCATCTGGCGCTGATCCCGCTGGTGATCCTGTGGTTTGGTATCGATGAGACGGCGAAGATTTTCCTCGTCGCCCTCGGCACGCTCTTCCCGGTCTATATCAACACCTGGCACGGCATTCGTAATATCGATCGCGGGCTGGTGGAGATGGCGCGCAGCTACGGTTTGTCCGGCTTCGCCCTGTTTATCCACGTTATCCTGCCGGGCGCCCTCCCCTCCATTATGGTGGGCGTGCGCTTCGCCCTCGGTCTGATGTGGCTGACGTTAATTGTGGCGGAAACCATCTCCGCTAACTCGGGTATCGGCTACCTGGCGATGAACGCCCGCGAATTCCTGCAGACCGACGTGGTCGTGGTGGCTATCGTTCTCTATGCCCTGCTCGGTAAACTGGCGGATGTCAGCGCCCAGTGGCTGGAACGCCGCTGGCTGCGCTGGAATCCGGCCTACGCGATAAAGGAGGCACACGCATGAATACGGCTCGCTTAAACCAGGGGACGCCGCTGTTGCTTAACGGCGTGACCAAACGCTACGGCGAAAACACCATTCTGAACGAACTGGAGCTGCATATTCCCGCCGGGCAATTCGTGGCGGTGGTGGGCCGCAGCGGTGGCGGTAAAAGCACCCTGCTGCGCCTGCTGGCCGGGCTGGAGGCGCCGAACAGCGGCGAACTGCTGGCCGGGAATACGCCGCTGGCGGAAATTCAGGACGATACCCGGATGATGTTCCAGGATGCGCGACTGCTGCCGTGGAAATCGGTAATCGATAACGTTGGCCTGGGGCTGAAAGGGAACTGGAAAGCGCAGGCATTACAGGCGCTGGCCGCCGTCGGGCTGGACAATCGCGCCGGGGAGTGGCCTGCCGCCCTCTCCGGTGGGCAAAAGCAGCGCGTGGCGTTGGCAAGAGCGCTGATTCATCGCCCGGGGCTGTTGCTGCTGGATGAGCCGCTGGGGGCGCTGGACGCCCTGACGCGGATTGAGATGCAGGATCTGATCGTCTCGTTATGGCAGGAGCACGGCTTTACGGTGCTGCTGGTGACCCACGATGTGAGCGAAGCCGTGGCCATGGCGGACCGGGTACTGCTGATTGAGGAGGGTAAGATTGGACTGGATCTGACGATTGACCTTCCTCGTCCTCGCCGGGTGGGTTCGGCGCGGCTGGCAGAGCTGGAAGCGGAGGTCCTGGATCGGGTGATGAAGCGTGGGGTAACGGAGCGGCAGTTGATTACGGCTAATGCCTGATGCCCTCTCCCACAGGGAGAGGGAGGGTAAACGTAGGCCCGGTAAGCGTAGCGCCACCGGGCATCAGGCCGCACAGCATTGCCGGGTGGCGGCTTCGCCTTACCCGGCTTTCTGTCAGGCCAGCGCCTTGCTGATCTTCTCGTAGAGATCGCCGGAGAGGTTCTCCAGCCCTTTCAGCTGCTCCAGCGCGGCACGCATCTTCGCCTGACGCTTCTCATCGTAGCGTTTCAGACGGATCAGCGGCTCAATCAGACGCGACGCCACCTGCGGGTTGCGGCTGTTGAGCTCGGTCAGCATCTCCACCATAAACTGGTAGCCGCTGCCATCTTCCGCGTGGAAGGCGGCCGGGTTGCTGCTGGCAAAGGCGCCAATCAGGGAACGGACGCGGTTCGGGTTGCTCAGAGTGAACGAACGGTGATTGAGCAGGCTGCGCACCTTGTTCACCACATCCGCCGCTGGGCTGGTGGACTGCAGGATGAACCACTTATCCATTACCAGACCATCCTGATGCCATTTGTCGTCATACTCCTGCATCAGGGCATCACGGCACAGCAGCTCTGCGGCAACGCTGGCAGCCAGCGCAGCCAGCGCATCGGTCATGTTGTCGGCGGTGTGATACTGCTTGCTGACCAGTTCGTCGGCGAGCGCCGTCTCCCCAAACGCCAGGTAGCGCAGACAGGTGTTACGCAGAGAGCGCTTGCCAATATCGGCATGCTCAACCCGATAGGCGTCCAGTTTATGGTGGTTGTAGACCGCCAGGAACTCATCCGCCAGCTCGGTTGCCAGGGTACGGGTCAGCGCCTCACGCACCGTCGCGATAGCGATCGGATCGATAATCTCAAACAGCTCGGCGATTTCATTTACCGACGGCAGGGTAAGGATTTCAGCCGCCAGCGCCGGATCGATCTTCTCATCTAACAGGATTGCGCGGAAGGCATCGGCAACATGCGCCGGTACCGACAGCGGCTGCCCCTGCTGATGACGATTGACGTTCAGCTTGATATAGGTCGCCAGCAGGCTCTGCGCCGCATCCCAGCGGGAGAAGTCATTACGTGCATGACGCATCAGGAAGGTCAGCTGCTGATCGCTCCACTTGTACTCCAGCTTAACCGGCGCGGAGAATTCGCACAGCAGCGCAGGTACCGGCTGGAAGTAGACGTTATCAAAGATGAAGGTCTGCTCGGCCTGGGTGACGTTCAACACGTTATGCACCGGATGGCCGCCTTTTTGCAGCGGGATCACCTTACCTTCGTTATCGTACAGCTCAATGGCGAACGGAATATGCAGCGGGTGCTTCTCTTCCTGCTCGGCAGTCGGCGGCGTGCGCTGGCTGATGGTCAGGGTGTACTGCTCGGTTTCCGGGTTGTAGTCATCTTTAACGGTGACCACCGGCGTACCGGCCTGGCTGTACCAGCGGCGGAAGTGAGAGAGATCGATGTTAGAGGCATCTTCCATCGCCTGAACGAAATCGTCGCAGGTGGCGGCGCTGCCGTCATGGCGCTCGAAATAGAGCTGCATCCCTTTCTGGAAGTTCTCTTCGCCCAGCAGGGTGTGGATCATGCGAATGATTTCAGAACCCTTTTCATACACCGTCAGGGTGTAGAAGTTGTTCATCTCAATCACTTTGTCCGGACGGATCGGGTGCGCCATTGGGCTGGCGTCTTCGGCAAACTGCAGGCCACGCATGGTGCGCACGTTATTGATGCGGTTCACCGCCCGCGAGCCGAGATCGGAGCTGAACTCCTGATCGCGGAAGACGGTTAAGCCCTCTTTCAGGCTCAGCTGGAACCAGTCGCGGCAGGTGACGCGGTTGCCGGTCCAGTTGTGGAAATATTCGTGGCCGATGACGCGCTCGATATCGAGGTAGTCTTTATCGGTGGCGGTATCGGTACGCGCCAGCACATATTTGGAGTTAAAGACGTTAAGGCCTTTGTTCTCCATCGCGCCCATATTGAAGAAGTCGACGGCGACGATCATATAGATGTCGAGGTCATACTCGAGACCGAAACGCTCTTCATCCCACTTCATGGAGTTGATAAGCGAGGTCATCGCCCACGGGGCGCGGTCGAGGTTGCCGCGATCGACAAACAGCTCCAGCGCCACTTCACGCCCTGAACGGGTGGTGAAGGTGTCGCGCAGAACGTCAAAATCACCTGCCACCAGCGCAAACAGGTAGCACGGTTTCGGGAACGGATCCTGCCACTGCACCCAATGACGGCCATTTTCCAGCTCGCCCTCGCCTACGCGGTTACCGTTGGAGAGCAGGAACGGATAGGTGGCTTTATCGGCGATGATTTTGGTGGTAAAGCGGGCCAGTACATCCGGGCGGTCGAGATACCAGGTGATGTGACGGAAACCTTCGGCTTCACACTGGGTACAGAGCGCCACGCCCGACTGGTATAACCCCTCCAGTGCGGTGTTAGACGCCGGGCTAATCTCGTTAACGATGCGTAACGTAAAACGTTCCGGCAGGTTATCCAGCACTAGCTGGTTATTTTCTTCTTTATAGTCGGTCCATGGGGTGTCGTTCACCTGCACCGACACTAAGGTCAGGTCTTCGCCGTCAAGACGCAGCGGCACCGCCGTGGCGTTGTGGCGCGTCACCTGGCTTATCGCCGTCACAACGGTTTTTGTAGCATCCAGGTCAAAAGTCAGATCGATATCGCTAATCAGGTAATCCGGCGCACGGTAGTCGTGGCGGTATTTGGCTTGAGGCTGTTGTGTCATAGAAAACCTTTTGCATCGTTTGTCGAATAACGAACCAGTCTATTCCTGTTGTCTAAATCGCGCTATGCAGAATGTTCATCTTTTCAGTCACAAACACTCTATTTGCTACATTTTTATAACACGCGGCACGAAATGCTCTCGACCCTGGACCAGGCTTATGGTGTGATCGGGGTTCAATAAATCGCTAAACAAGGTATACTCCAGCGGTTTCATTAGTCGTTTATTGTACTAAACGCTCCCGTGAGAGGATGCTACTGCGCACCTATGACTCAATTCGCTTCACCTGTTCTGCATACGCTGCTGGATACCGACGCGTACAAACTGCATATGCAGCAAGCCGTTTTCCACCAATACCACGACGTACAGGTCGCGGCTGAATTCCGCTGCCGTGGTGACGACTTGCTGGGGATCTATGCTGACGCCATCCGTGAGCAAGTCGACGCAATGCAGCATCTTCGTCTGCAGGATGATGAATTCCAGTGGCTCTCCAGCCTGCCCTTCTTTAAAGAAGATTACCTTCAGTGGCTGCGCAATTTCCGCTATGACCCGTCCCAGGTGAAAATCAGCAATGATAACGGCAAGCTGCACATCCGCCTTGAAGGCCCGTGGCGGGAAGTGATCATGTGGGAAGTGCCGCTGCTGGCGGTGATCAGCGAGCTGGTGCACCGCTTCCGTTCCCCGGAGGCGAGCGTTGAACTGGCTCTGACGACGCTGGAACAGAAGCTGGTTGATTTTGCCCAACTGACCGACTCGCTGGATATGTCGCGTTTCCGTCTGATGGATTTTGGCACCCGCCGCCGTTTCTCCCGCGAGGTGCAGCAGGCCATCGTCGAGCGGCTGCAGCAGGAGCCGTGGTTTGTCGGCACCAGTAATTACGATCTGGCCCGCCGTCTGAGCCTGACCCCAATGGGCACCCAGGCGCACGAGTGGTTCCAGGCGCATCAGCAGATCAGTCCGGAGCTGGCGACCAGCCAGCGTGCGGCGCTGGCCGCCTGGCTTGATGAGTACCCGAACCAGCTCGGCATTGCCTTAACCGACTGTATTACCATGGACGCCTTCCTGCGCGATTTCGGGCCGGAGTTCGCCACCGCCTATCAGGGGCTGCGCCATGACTCCGGGGATCCGCTGGAGTGGGGTGAGAAAGCGATCGCCCATTATCAAAAGCTGGGCATCGACCCGATGAGCAAAGTGCTGGTCTTCTCCGATAATCTTGACCTGTCAAAAGCGGTAGGTCTGTACCGACACTTCTCCTCGCGCGTAAATCTGGCCTTTGGGATCGGCACCCGTCTGACCTGCGATATTCCACAGGTAAAACCGCTGAATATCGTGATTAAACTGGTGGAATGTAACGGCAAGCCGGTGGCGAAGCTCTCCGACAGCCCGGGCAAAACCATCTGTCATGACAAAGCCTTCGTGCGGGCGCTGCGTAAAGCCTTCGACCTGCCACAGGTAAAAATCGCCAGCTAATCTCTTCAGGGAGCCTGCCGCGCTCCCTTCTCTTATTTATTTCCTATTTCTTCTCTTATGATTGCGAAATCTGCTTGTCTGATGGCGGATGCCAGGTAACATAGATATCCCCCTATTGAGGGGGATACAGATTTTATTTTTGGACAACATAGAGAGACTATTATGAGCGTTGTGCCTGTAGCCGACGTACTCCAGGGCCGCGTAGCCGTTGACAGCGAAGTCACCGTGCGCGGATGGGTGCGTACCCGCCGAGATTCAAAAGCTGGCTTTTCATTCCTCGCCGTCTATGACGGTTCCTGCTTTGATCCTGTACAGGCCGTAATTAATAATTCTCTGCCCAATTACAATCAGGAAGTGCTGCGTCTGACCACGGGTTGCTCCGTTGTCGTCACCGGTAAAATCGTGGCCTCTCAGGGCCAGGGTCAGAGCTATGAACTGCAGGCCACCTCGATTGAAGTGACCGGCTGGGTTGAAGATCCAGATACCTATCCGATGGCGGCAAAACGCCACAGCATCGAGTATCTGCGCGAAGTGGCTCACCTGCGCCCGCGTACCAACATGATTGGTGCTGTGGCCCGTGTCCGTCATACGCTTGCACAGGCGCTGCACCGCTTCTTCGACGAGCAGGGTTTCTTCTGGGTCTCCACACCGCTTATCACCGCTTCTGATACCGAAGGCGCAGGCGAGATGTTCCGTGTCTCCACGCTGGATATGGAAAACCTGCCGCGCACGCCAGAAGGCAAAGTGGATTACGACAAAGATTTCTTTGGTAAAGAGGCCTTCCTGACCGTGTCTGGCCAGCTGAACGGCGAAACCTACGCCTGTGCGCTGTCTAAAATCTACACCTTCGGCCCGACCTTCCGTGCTGAAAACTCCAACACCAGCCGTCACCTGGCAGAATTCTGGATGCTGGAGCCAGAAGTGGCCTTCGCCGATCTTAATGATGTTGCGGGCCTGGCAGAAGCAATGCTGAAGTACGTCTTCAAGGCCGTGCTTACCGAGCGTGCAGACGACATGAAATTCTTCGCCGAGCGCGTCGACAGCGATGCGATTGCCCGTCTGGAGCGTTTCGTCTCTGCTGACTTTGCGCAGGTGGATTACACCGATGCCGTCGCGATCCTTGAGAAATGCGGTGAGAAGTTCGAGAACCCGGTTTACTGGGGCGTTGATCTGGCTTCCGAGCATGAACGTTACCTTGCCGAGAAACACTTCAAGGCGCCAGTGGTTGTTAAAAACTATCCGAAAGACATTAAGGCGTTCTATATGCGCCTTAACGAAGATGGCAAAACCGTTGCCGCGATGGACGTGCTGGCGCCGGGCATCGGTGAAATCATCGGGGGTTCTCAGCGTGAAGAGCGTCTGGATGTGCTGGATGCGCGTATGGCTGAAATGGGTCTCAACAAAGAGGACTACTGGTGGTATCGCGATTTACGTCGCTATGGCACCGTGCCGCACTCCGGTTTCGGGCTCGGCTTTGAGCGTCTGATTGCCTATGTCACCGGCGTTCAGAACGTGCGTGATGTCATTCCTTTCCCGCGTACTCCGCGCAGCGCAACGTTCTAATCCCGTAATACTCAATGGCCAGCTATGCTGGCCATTATTTTATCCTGCCGTGTCAACTTGTGTCAGTTGAAAGTCAGCATCTTTAAAGCGCAACCCCGCAATATCCTCTTCAGTGTTACGCTTTATTTCCACGAAACATCTTTGAACAAAAAATAAACCCTATTCTTATTGCGCCTAATCTCTTTCTTAAGCATTAGCACACTTTTCGCACAAACTCCCGGCTATCCAGACATCCATCTTCAGAAATAAGAAAAATTGTTCGCTAATGCTTCGGATCATAAAAAAAGTCATTATCTAAAATTAAGATAAGCAATTCATATAGATAGAATATATGAAGCTTTAAATTTAGCCATTCAACTCTGAACTTTGAGGTGCCTCACAAAGTCCCTTAAAATTCACATTTAGTTACATATATTTTCTTATTGTAACCGATTCTTTATGTTTGTAGCACTTTCAGGCTAGCGAAACCGCTATTTGAATGGAAAGATGCCTGTCAGACACATAAAGACACCAAACTCTCATCAATAGTTCCGGAAATATTTATTGACAGAATTTATTGGCGGCAGTGGCGAGTGTCATAAAAAAACCAATGAGGGTAATAAATAATGATGAAGCGCAATATCCTGGCAGTGGTTATCCCTGCCCTGCTGGCAGCCGGTGCAGCTAACGCAGCAGAAATCTATAACAAAAACGCTAACAAGCTGGACTTCTACGGTAAAGCTGTAGGTGAGCACATCTGGACCACCAACGGTGATACTTCTAACGCTGACACCACCTATGCGCGTATCGGCTTTAAAGGTGAAACTCAGATTAATGACCAGCTGGCCGGTTACGGTCAGTGGGAATACAACATGGACGCTTCTTCCCAGGAAGGCGCTCAGGGTACCAAGACCCGTCTGGCATTCGCAGGCCTGAAAGCTGGTGATTACGGTTCATTCGACTACGGTCGTAACTACGGCGTGTTCTACGATGCGCTGGCTTCTACCGATATGTTCGTCATCTGGGGCGGCGACTCCCTGGCGGCAACCGACAACTTCATGACCGGACGTAGCACCGGTCTGGCTACCTACCGTAACTCTGACTTCTTCGGTCTGGTTGACGGCCTGGCAGTGGGTCTGCAGTACCAGGGCACAAACACTTCTAACCACAATACCGAGCGTCAGAACGGCGACGGCGGTAGCTACTCTCTGGGTTATGACTTCGCTGAAGGCTTCAACGTAACCGCGGCCTACTCTAACTCCGATCGTACTGCTGCGCAGAGCCGAGACGGTAAAGGCGAACGTGCTGAAGGCTGGGCAACCTCCCTGAAATATGACGCAAACAACCTGTACGCAGCGGTCATGTACGGCGAATCTCAGAACATGACCCGTGAAAACGACGACGAGTTCGCGAACAAGACTCAGAACGTTGAAGCTGTGGTTCAGTACCAGTTCGACTTCGGTCTGCGTCCATCCGTGGGTTACGTGCAGTCCAAAGGTAAAGATCTGACCGCTCGTAACGGTTTCTCCGGCGGCGATGCTGACCTGGTGAAATACGTAGAAGTGGGTACCTGGTACTACTTCAACAAGAACATGAACGTGTACGCTGCATACCGCTTCAACCTGCTGGACGACAACAACTACACCGAAGCAACTGGCCTGTCTACCGACGACCAGGCGGGTGTAGGTATCGTTTACCAGTTCTAATCAGTACACCACTTTGTTATATGTCTAAAAAACAGGGCTTCGGCCCTGTTTTTTTATGCCTGAAAGCAAAAAATGGCGACTTTTGAAAAGCCGCACGCTTTTTGTAGCAAACGGTTGGCATTTTGTAGAACTATCGTTAACCTGATAGCGGATTTCACTTCCGTAACCACAATGGAACTTCGTCATGTTTGAGAACATTACCGCCGCCCCTGCCGACCCTATTCTGGGCCTGGCCGATCTGTTTCGTGCCGATGACCGCCCTGGGAAAATTAACCTGGGTATTGGTGTCTATAAAGATGAGACCGGCAAGACCCCGGTACTGACCAGCGTTAAAAAAGCTGAGCAGTATCTGCTGGAAAATGAAAATACCAAAAACTACCTCGGCATCGACGGTATTCCGGAATTTGGTCGTTGCACCCAGGAACTGCTGTTCGGCAAAGGCAGCGCGATTGTCAGCGATAAACGTGCCCGCACGGCGCAGACCCCTGGCGGTACTGGCGCCCTGCGCGTGGCAGCGGATTTCCTTGCCAAAAACACCAGCGTAAAAACCGTCTGGGTGAGCAATCCGAGCTGGCCGAACCACAAGAGTGTCTTTAACTCTGCGGGTCTGGAAGTGCGTGAATATGCTTACTACGACGCGGCGAACCACTCTCTGGACTTCGACGGCCTGCTGGCAAGCCTGAGCGAAGCGCAGGCGGGCGATGTGGTGCTGTTCCACGGCTGCTGCCATAACCCAACCGGCATTGATCCGACGCTGGAGCAGTGGGAACAGCTGGCGAAACTCTCCGTAGATAAAGGCTGGCTGCCGCTGTTCGACTTCGCGTATCAGGGCTTTGCTCGTGGTCTGGAAGAAGATGCCGAAGGCCTGCGCGCTTTCGCAGCAGTCCATAAAGAGCTGATTGTTGCCAGCTCCTACTCCAAGAACTTCGGCCTCTACAACGAGCGCGTAGGTGCCTGTACGCTGGTGGCGTCTGATGAGCAGACCGTTGACCGTGCATTCAGCCAGATGAAATCTGTTATTCGCGCTAACTACTCTAACCCGCCAGCTCACGGTGCGTCTGTAGTGGCGACTATCCTCAGTAATGACGCTCTGCGCGCTATCTGGGAGCAGGAACTGAACGACATGCGTCAGCGTATTCAGCGCATGCGTCAGCTATTTGTGAACACCCTGGCGGAAAAAGGGGCGGATCGCGACTTTAGCTTCATCATCAAGCAGAACGGCATGTTCTCATTCAGCGGCCTGACCAAAGAGCAGGTTCTGCGTCTGCGTGAAGAGTTTGGCGTGTACGCGGTGGCTTCCGGTCGTGTTAACGTGGCGGGGATGACGCCGGATAACATGGCGCCGCTGTGCGAAGCGATTGTAGCGGTACTGTAATGCTTTAAGCCGGGCGGCACTGCGTTTGCCCGGCCTACGTGTAGGCCCGGTAAGCGTAGCGCCACCGGGCAATTAAAAAAGCCTGCTTAAAGCAGGCTTTTTTAATGTTCTTTACCAGACCGGCATTTCATCCTGCAGGAATGGGTTGTGCAGCCGTTCGTAGCCCAGCGTCGACATCGGGCCATGACCTGAAATAAAGGTCACATCGTCGCCCAGCGGTAATAACTTCTCTTTGATCGAGCGGATCAGCTGACCATGATCCCCACGCGGGAAATCACTGCGCCCTACGCCGCCTTTAAAGATCACATCGCCGGAGATCAGCAGGCGCGACTGGTCATCAAAGAAAACAATATGGCCTGGAGTGTGCCCTGGACAATGCAAGACCTGTAATGTCACATTGCCCACGTTGACGCTCTCGCCTTCATTCAGCCAGCGATCTGGCGTCAGGGGAAGACATTCATCAAGACCAAACATGCGGCTCTGCGCCGGTAATCCCTGCAGCCAGAACTCATCTTCTTTTTCCGGGCCAATCACCGGCACGCCATAATGCTGTGCCAGTTCCGCCGCCGCCCCCACGTGATCGAGATGGCCGTGGGTCAGCAGGATCTGCATTAAGGTCACGCCAGCGGCAGCGACTTCCTGTTTGATCTTCTCTGCATCGCCACCGGGATCGACCAGGGCTGCCAGTTTGGTTTGTTCACACCAGATAAGCGAACAGTTCTGGGAGAAGGCGGTGACCGGAATAATACGATAGTTCATACTGCTCCTGATTTGTTATTACCAGTGCCGCAATGGCCCGGTATCAATATGCACAAAGTTGCTACGTGGGTAATATCCTACACCACCTGCGCGCATAGATAACGCAGCTTTGCGAACATTGGCTAACGAAACGCCTTCAATATGAAAATCCATCGCCTGCCCTTTGGTGTGATAGCTCTTTTTAGCTACACCGCGGCTGTGGGCGCGCAATTCATTATTGGTATCAAGAGAGCGGTAGCCGGAAATGAGCTGTACCGGTTTGCGGGTGCCAAGCAAACCCTGCAGGCGGTAAAGCTGGTCAAATAATCCCGGATCGATGGCCTTTACTTTATTGGCGCGGAAATCACGGAAAAAGTGATTCAGCTTGGCTAATTCATCCTGAATATAGCCCCGACCATCAAAAAACTCAGCTTTGATCGACTCACCTGTGTGCAGGTTATTAAGCGTCAAAATACGTGGTCGAGGGGTAGAGAGCGTGGCAAATGATGGCGTAGGTAAGATGGCCGCGCCCAGCGCAATGCCACCTAACGCCAACAACTTACGGCGATTAGCGTCGAATTTGTCCATGGTAATCAGGTCTACAGGTCAATGTTATCGTATAGATGCTTTACAGCGCACGAAGGGCACATTACCGGGCAAACCTGTCATCGTCAAGGCACTACAACCCAGGAAAGACGGGGCTTGCAACCGCAAGACCCCGTTTATTTTTCCATTTAGACTACCGGAATTTTCCGAACTTCTTCATTTATCTGATCAATTGCTCTGCCTTGGGCAGAAGCAGAATTTGTGTGTTGGACCGGGCAGTCTCATCATAATTGTAAATATCTGTACGATACTGCGTCCGGCCATCCTTGCCGACGAAGGCGGTGAGATAGTACAGATTAACCGGAATATTCTGGCGGATATTCACATATCGCGTGTCGCCCTGCTTCAGCGCATCCGAGATACGTGTGTCGTTCCAGCCAGCATCCTGTAACAACATATTTGCCAGTTCTGACGCCTTATTGACACGTACGCACCCAGAACTGAGTGCACGGGCATCTTTCTGGAACAGGTTGTGGTTAGGCGTATCGTGCAGATAGATAGCATCCGAACTTGGCATATTGAATTTATACCGGCCCAGCGAGTTGTGCGCACCTGGTGCCTGCTGGAAACGGAAGGGTAAATTCGCCGGCGTGATGGTCGCCCAGTCGACTTGCCACGGATCTATCGCCTCTTTACTGTTCCAGCCGCGCAGCACGGTATAGTTATGGCGTTCAAGATAACCCGGGTCATTCCACACCTTCGGCAGAATATCTTTGCGCGCCAGCGTCGGCGGCACGTTCCACGGCGGGTTGACCACCACGTTGTTCAGCGCGCTGCTCATCATCGGCGTTTTACGATCCGGGCGGCCCACAATCACGCGGGAGGCCAGCACTTCACTGCCGTTCTGGTAATAGACCAGCGAAAAGGCCGGGATATTCACCATGATGCCCGTCGAGAGTGTTCCCGGCAGCAAACGCAGACGCTGGATATTCAACGCCAGCACCCCGGCACGCTGTGCGGGGGTCATGTTTAGCGCCTCACGCGTCGCCTGGCCGATAACGCCATCCGCGCCCAACCCCTGGCTGGCCTGGAACGCTTTTACCGCTTCAACCAGGCTGCGGTCATAGGAGGCCGGCTTGCTGGAGACGGACTTCGTCTTCTTTTCGACAGACGGAGCCGACGGACTGACGACCACGCTTTGCGGATCGTCACCCGGCAGGGCAATTTTCGGCCCGCCATCAATCACGCCGGAACGTTTGAGGATTTCTCGCAACGCGGGTACGTCGCTACTCCACTGCCCAGGGCTTAACTTAGCGGTGCCCTGAATCTGTGGCCAGGGCTGCGTGTCAGCCACCAGCTGCAGCAGCGACTGGTGCATCACAGCATATTGCGGATGGGTCGGGGCCAGCCCGGCAAGGAAGTGCGGCACCGTGCCGTTATCCAGCGCCAGCTGCCACTGGTTAATCACCGACAGCGGCGGTGTCGCCAGCTTGTAAGGCTTATTGCTGTAGAGCCAGCGGTTGCCGTTGACCGGGATCCCCGCCACAAACTGCAGGTAGCCCATCATTGCATCGGACAGAACGACGTCACGCGCCATTCCGGTGACGGCAGGCTGGGTCAGCAACTCGACCCAGGCAGTAAATTGCGGCTGAAAACCGGCGATGGCGACTTCAGCCAGCTGCTGCTGAAACGCGCGCACAGCTTCACGATCGTCCCACATGGGCTTCATGTCGCGCGCGGCATACAGCAGCGTAAGTTGATTGAGATAGGCCGGGGTGTAGCCGGCAGGCAGCGCCGCAAGCAATTCCTGACGGCGTTGCTCTGCATTGATATCTGCAGGCAGCGACCGGATACCGGCCATTATGGCGGTGGCAGGCGATTGTTCAAGCGGCTGGGACAGCGCAGTCGGTTGCGCGCCCACCGTGGCGGAGCTATCGACAGGAACCAGCTCGGGCTCATCCGCCCGCGCACTAAACAGCGGAGCAACTATTACCGTCAGACACAAACTGACTGCCGACAGCTGACGACCATACATATTATTCAGCAACATCCCTTGCCCCCTGTTTGCTATACGTCACGCCCTCATCACCGGGGCTTCACTTCATTATAGAAAGGCAGACCGGCACCAGCCTTACCTTATGTAAAGAAGTTTAAAGTTAACGCAGCCGCCAGTACAAGCTCAAGGAATAAAAAAGGCGGCCCGGGGGCCGCCATCGCTAATTTTCAGATTCCTCAGGAGGCGTCAGCCGTTCCGGGCAAGGACTCTGGCGGCTGCGGGGCAAAGCCGCGCAGACCCACAACGTGGACGTGCTCGCTGTTCTGATAGACCTTACGCACCAGTTTATAGGTAGTGCCTTTCTCCGGACTGATATTTTCCGGCGCCGCGATAATCAGCTGCATATCCAGACGGTCGCACAGCTCAAACAGCGTGGCGATCGAACGGGCATCCAGACGCGCCGCCTCATCAAGGAACAGCAGACGACATGGGGAGATATCCTTACCGCGCAGACGGCGGGATTCATCTTCCCAGCTCTGGACCACCATCACCAGAATCGACATCCCGGTACCGATCGCTTCACCTGTTGACAGCGCACCCGATTCCGCGCGCAGCCAGCCGTCAGAGCCACGGTTAACTTCCACTTCCATCTCGAGATAGTTACGGTAGTCCAGCAGCTCCTCACCGATGGTCTGCGGCGTACGCTGGCCCATGTCGATCTGCGGGTTCAGACGCTGATACAGCTTCGCCAGCGCTTCGGAGAAGGTCAGGCGGTTGCTGTTGAACAGATCCTGATGCTGCTCGTGCTGCTCGGCCAGCACATCCAGCAGCGTGGCGTGGGCTTCACGCACATTGACGTTCAGTCGCACACTGTTGACCTGGCCGAAGGAGACGCTCTGCAGGCCCTGGTTCAGCTGACGGATACGGTTCTGCTCGCGCTGGATCGTCTTACGGATGATATTGGCCACGCTGCGGGAGCTGATCGCCAGCTTCTGCTCGCGGGAGGTCAGCTCTTCCGTCAGACGCCCCAGTTCAATCTCCATCTGTTCAATGGCTTCAACCGGGTCATCGGTGCGAATGATATCCTGGCGAATACGCTCGCGCAGATGCTGATAGACCGCCACGAAGAACTGAATTTTGCGCTCAGGACGCTTCGGATCTTCCGAGATGCGCAGCACATCGCGCAGGTGTTCGTTATCCGCCACCGCCAGACGCAGCGCACCCAGCGCCTTATCCGACATTGAACGCAGCTCATCGCCGGAGAGATAGGCCAGCTCGCGGCGGTGCAGACGACGTTCAACGCCGTTGTCTTTCACCATCCGCATCACGGCGCACCAGCCCGCTTTGGCGGTCACCACCTGCTCGCGCTTCTCGTGGTAGTCGCGTTCCAGCTTGCGCAGACGGCGGGTCAGGTTATCCATCTCCGCTTCACAGAAGGTGAGCGCTTTTTCCAGCTGGTTGCGGCGGGCGCGGTTATTGCTGAGCTGGGCATGGAGTTCGTCGCGACGAATGCGCGCCCGCTCCTCTGCCCCGCTGTCGGCCCGCACGCCAATATCCTGCAGCTCTTTATGCAGGTCGGTCAGCAGCTCTTTCTTGGTATCAAACGAACTTTTCAGCGACGCCAGCACCTGATTGTACTGGCTCAGCTGCGCGGCATGGCTACGCATCGCCTCACGGGCGCGGGTACGTTCCGTTTCCGCCTGCTCCAGACGCTGGCGCAGTTTTTCGTTCAGATCGCTGTTGCCGTTCAGCATCTCCGCCGAGTCGGAGTAGCTGAAGTGCGCCCGGCGCTGGGAAACTTCGGTCAGGGCAAACGCCTGCTGACGCGCTTCGCGCTGGACCTGCTGCGACCAGGCATAATCTTCTTTCAGCTGTTCGAACTGTTCCGGGTCGCTCTGTAGCACAGAGACCATCGGTTCCAGCTTCGCCAGCTGATTGCCGTACTGTTGCACAAAGCGCGCGGCTTCCTGCGCTTCGTCGAGACGCTCCTGGATCTCATCCACGCGATCGGCGAGGGTGTCGTCCGCCAGAAGGTTCAGGCGCGGCAGAATGCGGTTAAGGGCAGCGACGCCCTCTTTAGCCTGCTCGAACTGGAGGCGGCTCTGCTGGTTATCATTTTCGTGGGCTGAAATCGCGCGTTCAAGCTCGGTACGACGGGTGGTGAACTTGCGGATCTCGGCTTCCGGATCGGCCTCAAAGGCCACGGCCAGATGGCTGCCGATAAAGCGGCTGAACGCCTGGTGCAGACGCTGCGTTTTTTGCACGTCGAACGAGAGCGTCGCAAAACGTTCTGACAGCGCTTCGCGCTCGGTGTGCAGGCTCTCAATACGGCTTTCACGCGCCGCGCGGCCAAACAGCGGCAGCGCCGGGAAGCGCGAATAGCGCCACTGGCGATCGGCGATTTTCACCACTACCGCTTTTTCCAGCTCGTCGACGCCGAAGACGCTGTCATCGAACGACTGCGGATCCCCTTCGATCAGGTAGAGATCTTCCGGGCAATCTTCCAGCCCTTCGAGCTGGTCCGCGATCAGCGACAGATCCGGCACCACAATCGCGTGGCGGGATGGACCATACAGCGCCGAGTAGTACGGCGCGTCTTCCAGGCTGACGTCGTCATAAATCTCTGACAGCAGCACGCCGCCAAAACGCTCTGCAAGGGTGTTCAGACGGGCGTCTTCTGCGCCGCCCGGCTGGCTTAAACGTTCAATCTCATCATCGACGGCGCGCTTACGCGCCCCCACTTCGTCACGTTCAACAATCGCTTCGCGTTCACGCTCCAGCAGCTGCTGCAGATACTCCGTGACCTCCTGGCTGGATTCGAAGGTTTCGCCGCACTGCTCGCTGAGCTGGCTGAGGCTGCTCTGGGCGGCCAGCCAGATCGGGGCGCGCTGCATCAGCGTCTGAATACGCGACTGGAGCTGCTCCATCTCCTGACGCAGCGCCATGCGCTGTTCGCTGGCGCTGGATACGCTGTCGGAGAGCGACGCGATACGGGCTTCCAGCTCCTGATGCAGGGATTCCAGATCGTCAATATCGACCCGTTTACCCTGACGCTTGCAGAACTCAGCCAGCAGGCGTTCCGCCTCCTGCTGTTCACGCAGGCGCTGCTCCAGCTCGTTCAGACGCATACGCAGCGGCTGAACCTGTTCCGCCAGATGGCGCTGGTTAACACCATCACGCAGCAGCTCGCGGGCCACTTCCCACGCTTCGGCGCGCGCCAGCGGGCCGTTAATGGCGGCCACCAGCTGATATGCCTGTTCAAACTGACTGTGCGCAGTTTGCGCCACGCTCATTTTCTGCTCAAGATTCAGCAGTTTTTCTGTGGCTTCCTGCTCTTTGGCCTGGAAAGTCTCCAGCCACTGATCCGCGCTCTCTGGCGTTAGGTCCGGCAGATGGCAAAGCGCTTTTGCACGTTCCAGCGCCTGCAACGCCTGATTGTACTGAATGGCGCGGGTTTGCTGGACGTCGAGCGCCTGCTGATAGTCGGCAAGCTGGCTTTTCAGCTCATCCACTTCCAGCTCGGCGGCTTCGGCCCGGGCTTCGTTCTCTTCCTGCTTGTCGGCAGCTTCCGCCACCACTTCGTTCTGCTCTTCCAGACGAATTTGCAGTTCATCGAGATCCGCTTCATAGCGCTCGATTTTTTCCTGCTGACGCAGCGCGGTCTGTACCAGGTTCAGGTGATCGCTGGCGGCCTGATAGTCGGCCTCCAGATCCCCTTCTGCCCCGTTATGCTCGGACAGCTCGCGGGCCATCTCAACGTGCTTGTACTGTTCAGAGGCCAGCTGCTGACGGGAAGTGAAGAGCTCACGGCGATACTCGAGAGCCTGATCGAGATGAATGCGGCGCTCGTTGGCGTGACGCATGTAGTCCGCCGCCACATAGTTGGTGGCTTCGCTGATCAGGTGCTTGAACAGGTCGCGGTCAGACTGCGTGACGCGAATGGCTTCCAGCGTCATACGGTTTTCACGCAGCGCCGCTTCCATGTCCTGGAACGCCTTACGCACACCGCTGTTTTCCGGTAACAGGTAATCACGCAGGGAGCGGGTAATGGCGCTGGAGATCCCGCCGTAGAGCGAGGCTTCGATCAGACGATAATATTTACTGCGGTCCGAGGCGGAGCGCAGACGACGGGCGACGATGCCCAGATCGAACATCAGCGAGTGGTATTCGGTGATGGAGTTGAACTGCTTAAACTGCACGCCTTCGATGGCTTCCAGCTTGTCTTTCAGCTCCTGCAGCGTCAGCACGCGCGCCTGGCGTTCGTTCAGGGTTTCCGTCAATAGCGCGGTGGGCTGAACGGAGGTTGGCAGCCCCTGAATGGCGAACGGTTTGATATCCACTTTACGGTCGCGACCGGCGACCTGCTGTAAGCGGACGCCAACCACCACGCGCTGATGGCGGGAGTTGATCACGTCCAGCACAGAGTAACAGACACCCGCCTTCAGCTTACCGTGCAGACCCTTATCACGGGAACCGCTGGTCGCGCCGGCTTCGGTGGTGTTACGGAAGTGCAGCAGGGTTAAGTCCGGGATCAGCGCCGTGACGAAAGCCGCCATGGTGGTGGATTTCCCCGCCCCGTTACCGCCCGAGAGCGTGGTCACCAGCTCATCGAGATCAAAGGTGCGGGCAAAGAAACCGTTCCAGTTAACCAGCGTCAGTGAGCGAAATTTACCGCGTTCAATCATTACTCTTCCTCCCCGCTATCCGGCTGATTGTCTTCATGCTCGTCATTGAGCTGCAGATGGTTTTCCACCGGCATCGCTTCGCCATCACGGATCATACGCAGTTGCGCTTCGCGGGCATCATCGCCCACGCGCACGTCGGCACCGAAGCGGAACACAGATTCGGTGATGCGGAATTTGCTGCTGTCATGGCCCATAAACCACACCATCCCCAGACGGCGCAGACGGTTCAGGGAGGAGCGCACTTTTTCCTGTAACTTCTGACGGTCAACGTCCGAGCCGGTGGAGCGGTTGTTTACCAGCTTCAGCAGCTTGCCTTCGTCCGCCAGGGTCATCAGCTCGTCATAGAGCTCCTGCTGAGTGAAGATGCCTTCGTTCGCCAGACGCTCCGGGCTGAGGTAGAGATAGCAGAGAATTTTGCCGACCATCATGTCCAGCTCGGAGAGCACCGAGCGCGGGATGAGCGTGGTGGAGCGCGGACGCAGATAGAAGAACCCCTCCGGCGCGCGGATCAGCTCCACGTTATAGCGGGCGTAAAACTCTTCCAGGTACTCCTGAAAATCCATTAAAAAAGCGTGATTATCCAGCTCGTCGAGACCAATGTGACGACCGGCACGCAGCTGGCTGTCCAGCGCCGGAAAGATCGGATTTGCCAGCGCCTGGGCCAGCTTAACTGGCATCACGTGTTCAATATTTGTCAATGACATGCGCCTGTACCTTGGCTCCGTAATCGTTGATCGGCTGCCACTTCGGCGGCAGGCCGGTGAAATCTGCTTGCGCGACGCCCAGGCGTACCGCCTGATCGACCACGATGCGGGCGATATCGAAATGGCGGGCACGCGGGTATTGTGCGAGGTAGTCACGTACCACCAGACCGAGATCGAGTGGTTTGTTTTTGGTTTTGAAGATCGCCAGTTGCTCCTCGATCATCGCCGCAAGCTGTTCCCGTATTTCGTTAAACTCTTCATATTCCAGATCGGCTGGCAGCTCGCCGGTCACCTCTTCGTCGCGCAGGCTCATCTCTTCGTCACGCATATCGAGCAGGCGATCAGCGCTGGCGTAGGTCAGCGCCCACGGCGCATCGAAATAGGTCTGTACCGACTGGCGCAGGCGCTGGGCAAACACGCGGTTTTTATCCATGTCGATAGCGGTACGAATAAATTTATGCACGTGGCGGTCATAGCCGATCCACAGGTCGATCGCCTGCTGGCCCCAGCTGATAATGCGATCGAGTTTGCTTTGCAGGTCAAAGACCAGGCGATCGACAAAATGCAGGTTGTCCTGGGCCAGGGTGGCATCCTGAATGCGCAGAAGGTTAGCCTGCAGCTTGTCCCCCGCAGCCTCCAGCGTATCCTGCAGTTCACGCAGGGTGCCGGAAGTTTCTGACAGCAGCATTTCACAGCTGGAGATTGCCGCCCGCCAGTCTTTGTTCAGAAGCTGGGCGATGTCCTCTTTCACCAGCTGCTGCTGCTCATCCATGATGCGCTGCGTCAAATCGATGCTGTCGAAAATCTCGGCTACTGAATATTTCAGCGGCGCGTAGACGTTACGGTGCCAGTGGAACTCGTCACCGCCCTCATCTGCGGCATCGGCTGCACGCTTCAGTTCACCCGCCACAATGGAGAGCTGCATCGAGAGGCGCAGGGTCGAGAATTCGCGCTGGCGAATGTAGTAGTCGGTAATGCCGATGCCCAGTGGCGTCAGACGATAGATGGCATTCCCTTCTGCCAGCTCGCTGGTAAAGCGGTTCAGCAGACGTTGACGCACCATATCGTTAATCGCGTTATTGGCACGCACATTAATGGTTTCGCTGGTTTGCTCAAACGCATCACTGACATGGCGGAACGCATCCACCAGTTCGCCCTCGCTCATTTCTCCATCCAGCCGTTCGCTGTTCAGCGTGGCGACCGCCAGCAGAAAAGAGAGTCTGTCTACCGGCAGCGAGAGGGAGAAATCGTTTTTTCGGGCCCAGGCAACTAGCTCGGGGACTGTCTGGGAAAATTCACTCATAAGTTATCCTTGCTCTGCGGCTTGCGCGCGGTGACGTGAATGTAGCGACCAAGGCTAATATAAGGCTCCTGGCGGCAGTACCGCGTCTCTAATTCTGTCAGGGCGTCAAAGCACTCATGCTGCTTCTGTTTATCGCGCAGATAATCATGAAACACCCTGATGCCGGTTTTCCCGGTAATCTGCCAACCGGAGGTTTCCAGCCAGCCATAAACCTGCTGCGGGTCGCGCGGAAAGTCCGGTGACAGCGTACGGCGTTTCTTCTTGTACATGCCCTGCTGTACATAACCGAAATTCCCCACCAGCACGTTACGCATTAACAGGCCGTTAGCGTTGTAAAACATCAGCGACAGCGCGCCGCCGGGGCGCAGTATCGACCAGAGCGTCTTCAGCAGCGCCTGGGGTTCGGCTACCCATTCCAGCACCGCATGAGACAATATCAGATCAACCGGGCTTTCCAAATGTTGAGCGATCTCCTGAGCGGCACAATGTATAAATTGCATGTTATCGCTCACATCTTTCTCCACCGCGGCACTTTCAGCGCGGGCGATCATTTCAGCAGAGAGATCGCAAAGGATAACGTGGTGCCCACGCTCAGCCATTTTTATCGCCGTCTGGCCTTCACCGCCGCCAGCGTCGAGGACACGCAGTTTCTTGTCGCCAAATCCGGCCAACAGGATGTCCAGATCCTGCCAGAGGATCGTCTGCCGTAGACGGCCTTTGGTCGTGCCGTAAATATTGCGGGCAAACTTTTCCGCGATGTCATCAAAATTGCGATCCCGCATTGGGAGAGCTCCACCCACTCACAACAAAACCGCTATTTTGTCACAGCCGGGCGGAGAATGAACCTCTCTGGTGTAATATCGCTGACAATCATCAGCTATATGGTCAAAAAAGGAGCCAGAAAGGATGCTTTTTACTCTAAAAAAATATATTGGCGGCATGATGCTTCCCCTCCCTCTTCTTCTGCTGTGTATCGCGCTGGGCCTGGGGTTGCTGTGGTTCAGCCGCCATCAGAAAAGCGGCAAAATTTTGGTTACGGCAGGCTGGCTGGCGCTGACGCTGCTGAGCCTGCAGCCGGTTGCGGATGGGCTGTTACGTCCGGTCGAAGACAAATACCCCACCTGGCAGGGAAATGAGAAGGTTAAGTACATCGTGGTGCTCGGCGGGGGCTACACCTGGGATCCACAATGGGCTCCCAGCTCCAATCTGATCAACAACAGCCTGCCGCGCCTCAATGAAGGCATGCGGCTGTGGCTGGCGAATCCCGGGTCGAAGATGATCTTCACCGGGGCGGCAGCACAAAGTAATCCGGTGAGTACCGCCGAAGCGGGCGCGCGCGTGGCGCAGTCTTTGGGCGTGCCGCGCGAGGCGATCATCACTCTCGACAGTCCAAAGGATACCGAAGAGGAAGCCGCCGCGGTGAAGCAGGCGATAGGCGATGCGCCCTTCCTGCTGGTGACCTCAGCCTCCCATCTGCCGCGGGCGATGATCTTCTTTGAACGCCAGGGTCTGCATCCTCTACCCGCGCCCGCGAACCAGCTGGCGATTAGCGCCCCGCTTAACCCCTGGGAACGGATCATTCCGTCCCCGGTATGGCTGATGCACAGCGATCGCGTGGGCTATGAAACGCTTGGGCGCGTCTGGCAGTGGCTGAAGGGCCTGTCAGGCGAGCCAGGGGAGCAGTGATTTCGAGGCCAGATCGAAGTTGGCGCGGCTAAAATGCCCGGTATTCACCAACTGCGCCACTTCGTCCCACAGCGTATAGAGCCAGCGCCGCCAGAGGAACGACTCTGAGACCGGCGCGCGCCGCAGGTAGTGCCAGAGTAAATCCTCCGCCTGCCCGCTCTCGCTCAGGCGAAACAGTTCATACTCCCGGGGGGCCCACAGCATCACGCCGGGCCCGACCATCGCCAGCAGCTGATCGCTGCGGGGATCCTTGAGCATACTGCGCAGCGTAAAATTGCCGTGGATCAGCACGCTGTTGTCATTGAATCCTTCAAACAGGGTGGGCAGGCACTCGCGGGTACGAAACAGGATCCGTTTATCCTGCATGGTCAGGCCGGTGTTGTGATACTGGTTTAGCGTCCCCCACAGCACCTCAACCCGCTGGCGGTACCAGAGTGGCCAGAGATTTTCCTGGGTGCTGTCCACCGAGCCGACCAGCCCTCCGCTGTCCAGCCGGTGCCAGGCCAGCAGCGCTTCAACTATCTGATCTTTTAGCTGCTCCCAGCGTTCAGGCGTGCGGGCTGGCGCTTCCACCGGGACACCGCGCAGACGCTCAATCAGCAGGACATCCGGGCCCGGATGTTCTTCGTGGGTCATCACGCCATACACGGTCGGCATTCTTACCGTGCCGCTGCGGGCCAGCATGGAGATTTTCCACGCCAGCTGTCGGGCCACATCCGGTGAAGAGAAGCTTCGCGCCAGTAACGGCATGGGGTTTCCCTGGCTGTCGTACAGCGACCATAGCGTGGTATCCGCCTTTTCATGCACGCATTCCACACGGCTCAGTTTTTCACCCAGCAGATGGCTGAGTTCGGCTCGCAGCTGTTCCATTTGAGATTACCCCCATTAAGACTACTGCTTTTATAATGAGCGTGTGGCGGGCGGATGTCACTCTTATGAGAAGATTCTGTAGCAGAAATTCAGAAAAATGAGACAAAAAAATCCCCTCAAAAGAGGGGATGGCGGGGATTAGCGAAGTTCAGCGCGAACGCGGGCCAGATCTTCTGGCGTATCGACGCCTGTACCCGGAACCTCGTGCGCGACGGCGACGTGGATCTTTTCGCCGTACCACAGCACACGCAGCTGCTCGAGCATTTCGATGTTCTCCAGCGGGCTCGGCTGCCAGTTGACGTAACGGCGGATAAAGCCTGCACGATAGCCATAAATGCCCAGATGACGCAGGATGCTATCACCAATGTTATCCCGGGATTCGGCAAAGCGATCGCGATCCCAGGGGATAGTGGCGCGGGAGAAATAGAGCGCATAGCCTTCAGCGTCCAGTACCACCTTCACCGCATTCGGGTTGAATGCCTCTTCTGCGCTATGAACCGGCACGGCCAGGGTCGCCATACCCACCTGACGCTGGGCCAGGTTTTCCGCCACCTGACGAATAATGACCGCCGGGATCATCGGCTCATCGCCCTGCACGTTAACAATCACCGTGTCGTCGCTGAAACCGCATTTTTCCACCACTTCGGCCAGACGCTCAGTGCCGGACTGGTGATCGGCGCGGGTCATGCAGACTTCGCCGCCCGCCGCTTCAACTGCACGCGCCACCTCTTCATGATCGGTGGCGACAATGATCCGCTCCGCGCCGGACTCACGGGCACGTTCGAGCACATGCACGATCATCGGCTTGCCGTTGATATCCACCAGCGGTTTGCCCGGCAGACGCGTGGAGGCAAAGCGCGCCGGAATAATGACAACAAAACTCATGGTTTGCTCTCTTCAGGCGCCAGGGCGCGGGCTTCGGTTTCCAGCAGGACGGGAATGCCGTCGCGCAGAGGGAAGGCAAGGCTATCCACTTTGCAAATCAGCTCCTGCTTATCCTGGCTGTAGTAGAGTTTGCCGTTGCACACCGGGCAGGCAATAATTTCCAGTAAACGGTGATCCATAGTTCCTCCGTATCAATAATCGGTAAAGTTTACCATATTCCTTTTTCAGACCGCGTCTATTTCCCAGCCCGTTCGACAGGTGTGAAAAAGTCCGTCAGGAAGATGGCCCAGCGCGATGCGTGTCGCTCCCTGCCAGCCCGCAAAATCGCTGATTGCCGTGGCGAGTCCCTTCTCCAGCGCGACGCTTATCCGAACACCCTCTTCCAGATAAAGGGCGATAACCTGTAGCTCGCCGGTTTTGCGGTGCATTTTGGCATCCATCCGCCCCACCAGCTGCCCTCTATGCAACAGCGGCAGAACGAAATAGCCATACTGACGTTTCGGCGCCGGGGTATAACATTCCAGCCGGTAGCTGAAGTTAAAGAGCTGTTCCGCACGCTTACGATCCCAGACCACCGGATCGAAGGGTGAGAGAACGGCGGTATGGGTTGCGGTGAGTTTCCCTTCCTGCGCTTCGTTAAGCAACGGCAGCAGATCGGCATGCAGCCACATCTCCCCCAGCGTCTCCACCTCGACGCGGACCACCTGCTGCTGCGCCTGCCAGCGCTCAAGCAAGGGGGCCAGCGCGGGCTGACGCAGGCGGTAATAGTCGGCCAACCACTGGGGGCGGAAAATGCCTAAGCTGCGGGCGCTGTTTTCCAGCATTATGGCTTCTGCCGCCGCCTGGGTCAGCATATCCCGGCTGTCATCCCACTCCGGCATCACCCGATGTGTGAGATCGTAAACGCGCTGAAAGTTATGCCGTTCCACCACCATCACCTTGCCAGCGGTGAACAATCCCTCAAGATGGCGTTTATGCGGCTTCCACTCCCACCACCCGCTCGTTCCTTTGTGGGGATGTTCAAAATCGGCGGAACGGACAGGGCCTTTCTCCTGAATATGGGCGATAAGCTCCTCTATTTCATCCGCATGTTCCTGCATCCAGGCCTGGCGGTATTTCCAGCCCATTTTATCGGGCGCGAGCATTCTGTGACGCACCAGCGCAAAGTCGCTGCGCGGCAGGAAACACGCCTCGTGCGCCCAGTATTCCATCAGCTCTCCCTGACGCAGGGCGTTATCCAGCCAGTCGGGCGAATAGGGGCCGAGACGGCTGAACAGCACCAGGTAAGGGCTGCGGGCAACAATATTAATGGTGTCGATCTGGAGCAGCGACATGCGCTTGATGGTGGTAAGAATATCGGTGGGTCGGGCGCGACGACGGGGCTTTTTTAAAAGCCCCTGGGCGGCAAGATGCAGATGACGTGCGGCTGAAAGCGTGAGTTGCGGTAAAGCCATGCCTTGTCCTGTCAGTTAGTGCGCGGGTGAGGCCTCTCCTGCCAGGGCAATCAGTTCCTGGAGCAGTTGTTCAGGCTGTTCGCCCTGCAGTTGGGCATCAACCGGTAAATACCACCAGTTATCCCGGGCAAAGGCGCGGCATTTCACCGCATCTTTTTCGGTCATGATCAACGTCTGACCAGGCGCAGTAAACGCCGCAACCTGCTCCAGGCTCAGCGCCTGGTGGTCGGCCAGCGGCACGCTACGCTGAAGTTTGGCGCCGCAGGCTTCCAGGGTGGAGAAAAAGCGCGGAGGATGACCGATACCGGCCATCGCCACCAGATGGTTAAGCTCAGCAACGTCGCGCCGTTCGCCGGTCAGCAGATTAACGGCAAGTCCTGGTTGCAGCTGCATCGGGATCTCCCCCGCCTGCGCCGTACCACCGTTGACGATAACCGCATCCACGGACCGCAAACGCGACGCGCGCTCGCGCATCGGTCCGGCAGGTAACCACCAGCCGTTACCAAAGCGGCGAACGCCATCAATCACCACGATCTCTTTATCCCGGGCCAGCGCGTAGTGCTGCAGGCCGTCGTCAGTGATCACAATCTGGACATTCGCCTGCGTCAGCAGAGCCTGCACCGCCTCGCTGCGCACCGGCGAAACCGCTACCGGCGCACCGGTGCGTTGAAAGATCAGCACCGGCTCATCCCCCGCTTGCGCCGTGGTGGTTTGCGCGCTCAGCAGCAGCGGATAGCGCTCCGCCTTGCCGCCGTATCCCCGGGAGACAACCCCCACGCGAATCCCACGTTTTGTCAGCTGTTCCACCAGCCAGATCACCACCGGCGTTTTACCGTTACCGCCAGCGGTAAGGTTGCCCACCACCACCACCGGCACCGGTGCGTGCCAGGCCCGTTTGAGCCCCACTTTATAACTCAGGCGGATCAGGCCGCTGACCAGGCCATACAGCCAGGAGAGCGGCAACAGCAACAGCCAGAGCGGAGACTCACCGGACCAGATGCGAGCGATCATTCGCCAAACTGCATTTTATGAAGCTGGGCATACACGCCCTGGTGCGCCAGCAGGTCAGCATGGCTGCCCCGCTCGACGATGTAGCCATCTTCCACCACCACGATTTCGTCGGCTTTTTCAATCGTCGACAGGCGGTGGGCAATCACCAGTGAGGTACGGTTCTTCTGCAGCTCATCCAGCGCAGACTGGATAGCGCGTTCGGACTCGGTATCCAGCGCCGAGGTAGCTTCATCGAGGATCAGGATTGGGCTGTCACGCAGCAGCGCGCGCGCAATAGCAATACGCTGGCGCTGACCGCCGGAGAGCAGGACACCGTTTTCACCGATAATGGTATCCAGCCCGTTATCCATCTTATTGATGAAGTCCATGGCGTAGGCCATCCGCGCCGCCGCTTCGATCTGCTCGCGGCTGTACTCTTCATTACGGGCATAGGCGATGTTATTAGCCACAGTGTCGTTGAACAGGTGCACATTCTGAGAGACCAGCGCGACCTGATTACGCAGCGACCGCAGGGTGTACTCGCGCAGATCGTGGCCATCAATCAGGATCTCACCCTCATCAATATCGTAGAAGCGGGTGATCAGGCTGGCGATGGTTGATTTACCCGAGCCAGAGCGGCCCACCAGGGCTACAGTCTTGCCTGCCGGAATTTTCAGATTGATATTGCGCAGAGCAGGCGTATCGCGACCCGGATAGGTAAAGGTCACATTGCGGAACTCCACGTCGCCGGTTGAGCGCTCAATCACGCGTTTGCCTTCGTCTTTTTCCTGTTCGGAATCAAGGATCGCAAACAGCGTCTGGCAGGCTGCCATCCCGCGCTGGAACTGGGCATTAACGTTGGTTAACGATTTCAGCGGGCGCATCAGGGCAATCATCGACGAGAAGACCACGGTGATGGTACCGGCGGTGAGGGTTTCCATCACGCTCGGGAAGCTGGCGGCATAGAGCACAAACGCCAGCGCCAGGGAGGCGATGAGCTGAATGATCGGATCGGAGATGGAAGAAGCAGACACCATCTTCATCCCCTGCAGACGCATCTTATTGCTGACCTTATCGAAGCGCTTGGTTTCGAGTTCCTGGCCGCCAAAAATCAGCACCTCTTTGTGGCCTTTCAGCATCTGCTCGGCGCTGGTAGTCACCTGCCCCATCGTGTTCTGCATGTTCTTACTGATGCTGCGGAAACGCTTCGAGACGACGCGGATCGCAATCGACACAATCGGCGCCAGCACAATCAGGATCAGCGACAGCTGCCAGCTGTACCAGAACATCAGGGCGAACAGACCAATAATCGACGCCCCTTCACGCACAACGGTGATCAGCGCGCTGGAGGAGGAGGAAGCCACCTGCTCGGAGTCGTAAGTAATGCGCGACAGCAGGGTTCCGGTCGACTGCTTGTCAAAAAACGCGACCGGCATGCCCATCATATGGCTGAACAGGCGGCGGCGCATGGTCATCACCACTTTGCCCGAAACCCAGGAGAGGCAGTAGCTGGAGATATAGCTGGTGATGCCGCGTAAAATCATCAGGCCGATAACCACCAGCGGCATCCATAGCAACACTGAGCGATCCGTTTTACCAAAACCGTCGTCCAGTAACGGTTTGAGGAGCGATAACATGAAGGTATCGCTGGCTGCGTTGAGGATTAACGCTACGCCCGCCACGATTAGGCCCGTTCTGAAGGGTGCAATCACCGGCCAGAGTCGGCGGAAGGTCTGCCACGTGGAGAGATCTTTGTCGTTATGCATTCAAAAAACCAGCATTTGTTGAAATAGCCGCATATTCTACCCGTTATCTCCGGGCGCGCCAAACCACTGATGATACCAACGGGGCAAAATTTGATCCCGTAAGCTATGGATTTGCCAGCCATGTTGCGAAAAAGAAACGGTAAGTTGTCCCAGTCGGGGTGTTGTTAGCCAGCGATACCCCTCCTTTCGGTAGCGGCGAGCCACTTTGATCGAAGGCAGTCGCCACGCGTTATAGCGAGAGGCAGACACCAGAGCGATCTTCCCACCCACGCGCTGCACCAGAGGGAGTGACGAGGAGGTATTACTGCCATGGTGCGGCACCTGGATAAGTGTAGACGCAAGATATTGCCAGTGACGACTGAGCATCGTTTTTTCTCCCTTCGCTTCAATATCGCCGGTTAACAACACGCTATGGGTACCGTCCTCAACTTTAACTACGCAGGAACCGTTGTTGCCGCGCTGCGGTTTGTTAGCGAGGGGCCAGTGTGCGCTGAAGGTGAGCCCTCGCCACTGCCAGCGCTCCCCGCGCACACAAGGGCCATGCCCGGCCCAGCGCAGCGGGCTTCTTATCCACATAGTCGGCCACGCCTTACGTAGCGATACCAGCCCGCCGATATGGTCGAGGTGTTCGTGGCTGATAATCACCCCCTCCGGGCGTAAATGGTGCCACCGTAACCATGGAATGATCAGCTGTTGCGCACTGTCCCCGCCCGGCCAGGCGGGTCCGGTGTCATAAAGAATTGCTCTCCCCTGCCGCTCGATCACCATTGCCAGCCCCTGCCCGACATCCAGCATATGCACGGCCCAGCCCTCTGTTTGATCAGCCCGCCATAGTGGACTGGTTGCCAGCACCAGTGCCGAGACACAGACCACCGGACAGGTACGCGCCCCGCGCAGCCGCCAGGCGACGATGGCGGCCCAGGGCAGCAGGGTCAGCCACAGCCAGCGTTTATCGACCGGGATCCAACCGTCAGGGAGCGCGGTTAAAAATCTGAACAGCAGCGACAGTGAGCCATCCGCAAACGTCCAGACCATATTTTCCGCCGCCGGCCACATGCAGAGGTGCAGCCCCATTCCCAGTAAGATCAAAGGCACCGAAATAAAGGTCACCAGCGGCACCGCCACCAGATTCGCGACCAGTGAAGAGAGGCTGAAACCATGGAAGACGACAATCTGTACCGGCAGCAACAGCAACAGCATGCCAAGTTGCAGGTGCAGCAAGCTAGCCACAGCCCTGACGACCCACGGGCCGGAAAAGCGCGGGGCAGGCATCCACTGATACCAGAAAATCAGCACCGCCACGGCAAAAGCGGACAGTAAAAGACTGTACGACAGCACGGCCAGCGGATCGGCCAGCAAAATGGTAGCAATGCAGACTCGCCATACCTGCCAGGGCGACCAGAGACGACCGCTCAATTGCAACGCCAGACAAGCGCCCAGTGAGACGACGGTGCGCAACGCAGGAGGTTGCATTCCGGTAAGCCAGGCGTAAAAGGCGGCAAAGCAGAAACCTGCCACCAGCGGGGCTCGCCAGCTTACCCAATGTCCCGGGATGAAAAACTGTATGCCCCGCACCAGCAGCCAGACAACCGACGCCGCCAGGGCTATGTGCAAACCTGAGATCGCCATCAGATGCCCGGTGCCGGTTTCCCGCATCAGATTTTTTATCTCTGACGTTACCGCCAGCCGCTCCCCCATGCCCAGCCCCAGCAGAACCGGCCCCCAGGTATAGGTAGAAAGTGTGGCCGTTAGCGAGGTGAGATAGCGGGCGCGTAAGCTACAGCGATCATCTGTTACATCGGCATGGGTAAAACGCCCGGTCAGGGGTTGATGCTGTGCCAGGGCATAGCGCTGGGAATCGAACCCGCCATCGTTGAGTTGCCCGTGAACGGCACGTAATGACAAGGTCATCGCCCAACGCTGCCCGGCGCAGCCCGGTTGCGGCAGCGTGTTGCCATACAGCGTGACGCCTACTGCTGGCACTATCGCTTTGCCGTTGAGCTGGATAATGCGGGCCCGATAGGTCGCCTCGTTTTCAACCGCTACGATCTCTATCTCCGCTTTCTGCGGACCCCGGGTCAGATTCTGCATTGGCCAGACCGCACTTTGCGCGGCCAGCGCTCCCCAGGCAAAGAAGAGCAGCCAGAAACCACTGTAGCGGGCCACGTTATGACGAATTAAGGCGAGCAGAAATCCGGCAACTGCTATGGCCTGGATAACCGGCAGCGCTGGCAGAGCGGGCAGCCACAGAAGTGGCAGGATAGCCAGGATCAGACATGTCGCTAACGACGTTAAACGCATTTACACCTCCCTGTGTCAGGGCAGTGTGCGTTCAGACGTTAAGTCTGTCAGGTGCGAAATTGTGCGGTTGCGACGCAGGCTGGCATAAATCAACGTCGTGCAGCAAAAAGCCGGGAAATTTGCGGCGCAGCTTCAGGATAAAAAGGAGAAAAACAAAAAAGCACCCGCAGGTGCTTTTTTTGTGGTCACTCAGTTTTGCCCGCAGGCGAAACTCAGTTGCCGTAAATATTGGCGCGATCGCGCAGCTCTTTACCCGGCTTAAAGTGCGGAACGTATTTACCTTCCAGCTCTACTTTGTCGCCAGTCTTCGGGTTACGCCCGGTACGTGGAGCACGATAGTGCAGAGAAAAACTACCGAAACCGCGGATTTCAATGCGCTCGCCCTGTGCAAGAGTGGTAGCCATATGCTCCAGCATCTCTTTTACGGCGTCTTCCACTGCTTTCGCAGGTATATGCGATTGCTGGCTGGCAAGTCTTTCAATCAATTCTGACTTGGTCATGATTCCTCCGGTTCCTTCAAACCAATTAGCTAAACAGCTTAAACAAGGGCGGCCGTAGCCGCCCTTTGTTATTGATTACAGGACGAATCCTGCAATCTGTCAAGTCACTCTACGAGTAACTTATTCGCCTTTAGCTGCTTTGAAAGCTTCAGCCATTGCGTTGTTAGAGAAGTTTGCATCTTCCTGTTTGTTAACAGTTGCGATTGCATCTTTCTCATCAGCTTCGTCTTTAGCACGAACAGACAGGCTGATTGCACGGTTCTTACGATCAACGCCGGTGAATTTAGCTTCAACGTCGTCGCCTACGCTCAGAACCAGAGTTGCATCTTCAACGCGGTCACGTGAAGCTTCAGAAGCGCGCAGGTAACCTTCAACGCCGTCAGCCAGTTCTACGGTTGCGCCTTTCGCGTCAACTGCAGTCACTTTACCGTTTACGATTGCGCCTTTCTTGTTCAGTGCAACCCAGTTGTTGAACGGATCTTCTGCGAGCTGTTTAACGCCCAGGGAGATACGCTCACGCTCTGCGTCAACCTGCAGAACAACTGCTGCGATTTCGTCGCCTTTTTTGTATTCACGTACTGCTTCTTCGCCTGCAACGTTCCAGGAAATGTCAGACAGGTGAACCAGGCCGTCGATGCCGCCGTCCAGGCCGATGAAGATACCGAAGTCAGTGATAGACTTGATTTTACCTTCAACACGGTCGCCCTTGTTGTGGGTTTCCGCGAACTGCTGCCATGGGTTGTTTTTGCACTGCTTCAGGCCCAGGGAGATACGACGACGTTCTTCGTCGATATCCAGAACCATAACTTCCACTACATCACCAACGTTAACAACTTTGGATGGGTGGATGTTTTTGTTGGTCCAGTCCATTTCGGAAACGTGAACCAGGCCTTCAACGCCTTCTTCGATTTCAACGAAGCAGCCGTAGTCGGTCAGGTTGGTAACGCGACCAGTCAGTTTAGTACCTTCTGGGTAACGTTTAGCGATAGCTACCCATGGATCTTCGCCCAGTTGTTTCAGGCCGAGGGATACACGAGTACGCTCGCGGTCGAACTTCAGCACTTTAACAGTGATTTCGTCGCCCACGTTCACGATTTCGCTTGGGTGCTTAACGCGTTTCCACGCCATGTCGGTGATGTGCAGCAGGCCATCAACGCCGCCCAGGTCAACGAATGCGCCGTAGTCAGTGAGGTTCTTAACGATACCTTTGACTTCCATGCCTTCCTGCAGGTTTTCCAGCAGCTGATCGCGTTCTGCGCTGTTTTCGGATTCGATAACGGCACGACGGGAAACAACAACGTTGTTACGCTTCTGGTCCAGCTTGATTACTTTGAACTCAAGCTCTTTGCCTTCCAGGTGCAGGGTGTCACGAACTGGACGAACGTCTACCAGTGAACCTGGCAGGAACGCACGAATACCATTCAGCTCAACAGTGAAGCCACCTTTAACTTTGCCGTTGATAACACCGACCACAGTTTCAGCTTCTTCGTAAGCTTTCTCCAGCGTGATCCATGCTTCGTGACGTTTCGCTTTTTCACGAGACAGCAGGGTTTCGCCGAAGCCGTCTTCTACTGCGTCCAGAGCAACGTCAACTTCGTCACCAACCTGGATTTCCAGCTCGCCCTGAGCGTTTTTGAACTGCTCTGCCGGAATGGCAGACTCAGATTTCAGACCGGCGTCAACCAGTACGATATCTTTGTCGATAGCAACAACAACGCCACGAACGATGGAACCCGGACGGGTTTCGATTTCTTTTAAGGATTCTTCAAACAGTTGAGCAAAAGATTCAGTCATGTTTAATCTTCAGGTTAATATTAACGTCCACCTGGCTCCGTGCCGGATGGGGTTGTTTCACATACCCGCCGTCAATCCATTGCAGCGGGGGTACTGCTAAATCGGTCGCGATTACGCGAGAGCCAATTTCTGGCGCGCATATTGTAGCGCTTTTTCAATCACTTGCTCAATAGTTAAACTGGTAGAATCCAGAACTAATGCATCATCTGCGGGAACAAGCGGTGCAACGGCGCGATTACGGTCGCGATCGTCACGCTCTTTTATCTCAGACAAAAGACGTTCAAAGTTAACACTAAAGCCCTTTTCCTGCAACTGCAGCATACGGCGCTGCGCGCGCTCCTCCGAGGAAGCGTCAAGGAAAATTTTCACCGGCGCATCAGGGAAGACCACGGTTCCCATGTCGCGTCCGTCGGCGATCAGGCCCGGGGCGTCACGGAACGCGCGCTGGCGACGTAAAAGCGCCTCGCGAACGCGCGGAAACGCCGCGACCTGAGAGGCGGCGTTCGCCACTTCCTGAGTGCGGATCTCAGCGCTGACATCTTCCCCTTCGAGGATCACTTCCAGGTTGCCGTTGGTGGAGATGAAACGTACATCCAGATGGGCGGCCAGCGGCACCAGTGCCTCTTCAGAGGCGACATCGACATGATGATGCAATGCAGCCAGCGCCAGCACACGATAGATTGCGCCCGAATCTAAAAGATGCCATTGCAGTGCTTCCGCCATGGCTTTGCATAGCGTGCCTTTACCTGCGCCACTCGGCCCGTCAATGGTGATTACCGGGGCAATTGCCGTCATCTTTTTCTCCTTAAATTAGGCATACCGTTGTGTAAACGCCGCGCATTATACGCGCCAATGTGCACAACTGTTACCTTTGCGTGCAAATTACGGAATGATTGAAGCTGAGTGTAGAAGAAATGGACGATGATGACGTCAGGAAGCGTAAGGAAACGCCGCATCAGGTGATGCGGCGCAGCAATATCATGCAGGAGTGCTAATACGCGCCAGCTGCTCGAAGTAGTCGGGGAAGGTTTTCGCGGTACATTTCGGGTCAAGGATGGTGACCGGCGTATCGGAGAGCGCCACCAGCGAGAAGCACATCGCCATACGGTGGTCGTTGTAGGTGCCAATTTCCGCCGCCTGCAGCCTGGCCGGTGGCGTTACGCGGATATAGTCCTCGCCTTCTTCCACTTCGGCACCGACTTTACGCAGCTCGGTCGCCATAGCAAACAGGCGATCGGTCTCTTTCACGCGCCAGTTATAGATGTTGCGCAGCGTGGTGGTGCCTTTGGCAAACAGCGCCGCCGTGGCAATGGTCATCGCCGCGTCAGGAATATGGTTCATGTCCATATCAATGGCGTTCAGCTCCCCGCGGGTGCAGGAGATATAGTCATCGCCCCAGGTCACCACGGCGCCCATCTTCTCCAGCACATCAGCAAAGCGAATGTCGCCCTGCACGCTGTTGCGACCAATACCGGTCACTTTAACGGTACCGCCTTTAATGGCGCCCGCTGCCAGGAAGTAAGAGGCCGACGAGGCATCGCCTTCCACCAGGTAGTTGCCCGGTGTCTGGTACTGCTGCCCGCCGCGCACCACGAAACGCTGGTAGCTGTGGTTTTCCACCTCAACGCCAAAGGTCTTCATCAGGTGCAGCGTGATATCGATATAGGGTTTGGAAACCAGCTCGCCTTTAATGGTGATAGTGGTGTTTTGTGGCGCCAGCGGTGCGGTCATCAACAACGCGGTCAGGAACTGGCTGGATACGCTGCCGTCCACCGCCACTTCACCGCCGGTAAAGCCACCGCGCAGACGCAGCGGCGGATAGTTTTCCTGCTCCAGATAGTCAATCTGCGCGCCGCCCTGACGCAGCGCATCAACCAGATGGCCAATCGGACGCTCTTTCATGCGCGGCTCGCCCGTCAGCACGATGTCATTGCTGCCCAGGCAGAGGGCTGCCGCCAGCGGGCGCATAGCCGTGCCGGCATTGCCGAGGAAGAGCTCCAGCGCGTCGGCGGAGTGCAGCGCACCCGCATTGCCCGTCACTTCACAACGGGTACGATCCGCAGACAGGGTGTAGTGGACTCCCAACGCTTTCAGCGCATTAAGCATATGGCGAACGTCATCGCTGTCCAGCAGGTTAGTGAGAACAGTGGTGCCATTTGCCAGCGCAGCCAGCAGCAAGGCGCGGTTCGAGACACTTTTTGAACCAGGCAGATTGATGGTGCCATCTACCCGCGCGATAGGGTGTAACGTCAGGGATTCCATGAAATTTAAGTCTCAACTCAACATAATAAAAACCCCGCAGCCAGGCTACGGGGGAATAAACACGGGCGCGATTAACCGTGGCGACGTTCGAAGTCAGTCATGAAGTCGGTCAACGCCTTAACGCCTTCGATCGGCATGGCGTTATAGATGGAGGCACGCATTCCGCCAACCACGCGGTGGCCTTTCAGCGCATGCAGGCCAGCAGCGAAGGACTCTTCGAGGAAGAGCTTATCGAGGTTGCTGTCAGCCAGCTGGAACGGCACGTTCATGCGGGAGCGGTTCGCTTTGGCGACGTCGTTGCGATAGAAGTCGCTGCCATCGATCACGCTGTAGAGCAGCTCGGATTTCTGCTGGTTGATCTTATTCATCTGCGCCACGCCGCCATTGTTTCTCAGCCATTTAAAGACCAGGCCAGAGAGATACCAGGCAAAGGTCGGCGGGGTGTTGAACATGGAGTCGTTATCGTTCAGCACGCTGTAATCCAGAATCGACGGGCAGGATTTGTGGGCTTTACCCAGCAGATCTTCGCGCACGATCACCAGAGTCAGACCGGCCGGGCCAATGTTTTTCTGCGCGCCAGCGTAGATCACGCCGTAGCGGCTGACATCCAGCGGCGCAGAGAGAATGGTGGAGGAGAAGTCCGCCGTGACGACTACATTCTCGCCAAAGTTTGGCTCTTCGTGGATAGCGATGCCGTCGATGGTTTCATTTGGGCAGTAGTGCAGATAGGCCGCATCGCGGGAGAGCTGCCATTCGCTCATCGGTTTTACCGCGCGTAAGCCGTCAACGGTGACTTTGGCATCAATCACGTTCGGGGAGCAGTATTTGTGCGCTTCTTTTACCGCGCTGGCAGCCCAGTAACCGGCATCAACATAGTCGGCGGTGGTTTTGTCGCCCAGCAGGTTCAGTGGAATACCCGCAAACTGACCGCGCCCGCCGCCGTGACAGAATAATACTTTGTAATTTGAGGGGATATTCAGCAGGAAACGAAAATCTGCTTCTGCCTCTTCCGCCACCTGAATAAACTCTTTACCACGGTGGCTGACTTCCATTACCGACGTGCCAAGACCATTCCAGTCGCACAGCTCCTGTTGAGCCTGTTTGAGCACATCCGCCGGTAACATTGCCGGACCTGAACTAAAATTAAAGACCTGAGCCATTTCCCCTCACCACGCTATAAAGCCATAAGTAATAACTGTGGATATCGGTTTTATCATTCAGTGACACGCGCCGCAATGTCTAAAACTCATGCCCCGGAAAATGTGCCCGCCATCACACAATACATTCTGCCAGCGGGCTGTCACAAAACCGACAAAATTGCTGTCAAGTGATGCGTTTGGCCAGGCTAACCTTCGTCCATTCCGGATTCGTACAACGTGGACATAATTGATGCGCCCCGGCCTGTAGAGTCTGAACATGACCGCAACGCCGACAGGCATATTCGCCGACTTCCGGTATCGTCATAAATCGTTTCACAAATTCATCCGGCAATATGCACAGCCCGGGCTTGACCTGATCGTCGTCATAAAAGTAAACGCTTATCTGCCCGTTGGTCTCCATAATGGCAAGCTTAACCTGCCCAAGCTGCTCGACGCCGCTCACCCGCAGTTCCATAAAGAACTCAAACTCGGTCATGTTGGCACGCTTTACTTTTTCCCAGGCCAGTTTGCCCTCTTCGACAATGGCGACCGGTTTTCCCTCAAGCAGGTCTTCCAGCTTTTCACTTTTCGACATCAGCCACATCACCAGCCGGTAGAGCAACGCCAGGGTGATGAAAACAACAAAGACGGGAATCATCGGCACATCGTCATAAAATGCCACGTCCCCCGCCGCCGACCCCAGGGTCAAAATGATTAACACTTCGAAGAGCGACATCTGACGCACGCCGCGTCGTCCGGTAAGTTTGAGGAACAGGAAAACCAGTACAAAGGTATAGAGACTTCGCAGCGCTACCTCGCCTAAAAACTCAACGGGTACTTTATCAAAGGCCATTCGTTGAAGATCGAATGCTTTCATTTTTTATATTCCTTTACAGTAGGTTACTGGATATAAGCATAGTCCAGCCTTTTATTTTCGCCGAAACCGCCGGGGAGATAGCGCCTGTCATGCAAAACCCGTATCATTGCGCGCTTTCCGTACGATATAAGTGATCCCCATGACTCAAACGTTTATCCCCGGCAAAGACGCCGCCCTGGAAGATTCCATCGCTCGCTTCCAGCAAAAACTGACCGACCTGGGCTTTAACATCGAAGAGGCCTCCTGGCTCAACCCGGTTCCCCACGTCTGGTCTGTGCATATTCGCGATAAAGAGTGCGCGCTGTGCTTTACCAATGGCAAAGGTGCGACCAAAAAAGCGGCGCTGGCCTCTGCGCTGGGTGAGTATTTTGAACGTCTGTCCACTAACTATTTCTTTGCCGATTTCTGGCTGGGCGAGACCGTGGCGAATGGCCCGTTTGTTCACTATCCAAATGAAAAATGGTTCCCGCTGACCGAAGATGACGAACTGCCGGAAGGGATCCTCGACGATCGTCTGCGTGCGTTTTACGATCTGGAGAATCAACTGACCGCCAGCATGCTGGTTGATTTGCAGTCAGGTAATGAAGATCGCGGTATCTGCGCCCTGCCGTTTACCCGTCAGTCTGACGAGCAAACCGTCTATATTCCGATGAACATCGTCGGCAACCTGTATGTCTCCAACGGCATGTCAGCCGGTAACACCCGCAACGAAGCGCGTGTTCAGGGTCTGTCCGAAGTCTTTGAGCGCCATATTAAAAACCGCATTATCGCGGAATCTATCAGCCTGCCGGAGATCCCGGCTGAGGTACTGGCCCGCTATCCGGGCGTGGTGGAGTCCATTGCCAAACTGGAAGCAGAAGGCTTCCCAATCTTCGCCTATGACGGCTCGCTGGGCGGGAAGTATCCGGTGATCTGCGTGGTGCTCTTCAACCCGGCGAACGGCACCTGCTTCGCTTCCTTCGGGGCGCACCCGGACTTCGGCGTAGCGCTGGAACGTACCGTTACCGAGCTGCTGCAGGGCCGTAGCCTGAAAGATCTCGATGTCTTCACTCCGCCGACGTTTGATGACGAAGAAGTGGCGGAACATGCCAACCTGGAGACGCACTTCATCGACTCCAGCGGCTCTATCTCCTGGGATCTGTTCAAGCAGGACGCGGATTATCCGTTTGTTGACTGGAGCTTCTCCGGCACCACGGAAGAAGAGTTCGCCACCCTGATGGCTATCTTCACTGCCGAAGGGCAGGAAGTGTACATCGCCGATTATGAACACCTGGGCGTCTACGCCTGCCGTATTCTGGTGCCGGGCATGTCCGACATCTATCCGGTGGAAGATCTGTGGCTGGCCAATAACAGCATGGGTAGCCACCTGCGCGAAACCCTGCTGGCACTGCCGGAGAGCGCATGGGAGAAAGAGGACTACCTGAACCTCATTACCCAGCTGGACGACGAAGGCCACGATGACTTTACCCGCGTACGCGAGCTGCTGGGTCTGGCGACGGGTAAAGACAATGGCTGGTACACCCTGCGTATTGGCGAGCTGAAGGCGATGCTGGCGCTGGCAGGCGGCGATCTGGAACAGGCACTGATCTGGACCGAATGGACCATCGAATTCAACGCCTCGGTATTCAGCGCGGAGCGCGCAAACTACTACCGTTGCCTGCAGACGCTGCTGTTGCTGGCGCAGGAAGAGGATCGTCAGCCGCTGCAGTATCTCAACGCCTTCACCCGCATGTACGGTGCCGAAGCGGTAGAGAACGCCAGCGCGGCCCTGAGCGGCGAAGCGCCGTTCTATGGCCTGCAGGCCGTAGACAGCAATCTGAAAGCCTTCCCTGCTCACCAGTCCTTGCTGAAGGCCTATGAGAAACTGCAGAAAGCCAAAAGCGCGTACTGGGCTAAATAACGTTACATACCATTACAAACAGTAGGCGAATACAATCGCCTACGTTATATTACGGGGCAATTTTTATTGCCCCGTTTTCTATTTGCGCGGTAATAAATTTTAGTTGTAATAATAAAGTTAAATATTGGTAGCTATAATAATTCCAGCTTGCCGAGTATTGTTACTATTTATATGAAATACTCCATTTTAATTAACTGTCCGGGAGAGGGTCAGGAGAAAAAAATCAACTCATTTTGTAACTTTTAAAATTTATTTTTATCAGGATAATCAAAAACTTACTCCGCATTTGCTGTAAAACCACACAGTTTGCGGGCCTATAAGCCAGGCGAGATATGATCTACATCAATTTCTCTTCTATAATGCTTTGTTAGTATCTCGTCGCCGACTTAATAAAGAGAGAGTTAGTGTGAAAGCTGACAACCCTTTTGATCTTTTACTCCCAGCTGCGATGGCAAAAGTTGCCGAAGAAGCGGGTGTCTATAAAGCAACAAAACAACCGATGACGACGTTCTTCCTGGCGATTACCGCTGGCGTGTTCATCTCCATCGCTTTTGTTTTCTATATCACTGCCACTACCGGTACCGCCGCAATGCCTTTCGGTATTGCCAAGCTGATTGGTGGCATCTGTTTCTCGCTGGGTCTGATTCTCTGCGTCATCTGCGGCGCCGATCTTTTTACCTCGACGGTACTCATCGTCGTGGCGAAAGCCAGCGGTAGAATCACCTGGGGTCAACTGGCCAAAAACTGGATTAACGTTTATATCGGTAACCTGATTGGATGTTTACTGTTTGTCCTGTTGATGTGGTTGTCCGGTGAATATATGACAGCCAACGGGGGCTGGGGTCTGAATGTCCTGCAAACCGCCGACCACAAAATGCACCACACATTTATTGAAGCCGTTGCCCTTGGCATCCTGGCGAACCTCATGGTCTGCCTGGCCGTCTGGATGAGTTACTCCGGCCGCAGCCTGATGGACAAAGCCATGATTATGGTACTGCCCGTCGCCATGTTCGTCGCCAGCGGCTTTGAACACAGCATTGCAAACATGTTTATGATTCCTTTCGGTATCGTAATCCGTGACTTTGCCAGCCCGGAGTTCTGGACCGCTGTTGGTTCAAGCCCGGAGAATTTCTCTCACCTGACCGTTATGAACTTCATTACTGATAACCTGATCCCAGTCACAATCGGGAACATTATCGGCGGTGGTCTGCTGGTTGGGTTGACATACTGGGTCATTTACCTGCGTGGCGATAACCATCATTAACGGTTGTCTCAGGCAGTAAATAAAAAATCCACTTAAGAAGGTAGGTGTTACATGTCCGAACTTAATGAAAAGTTAGCCACAGCATGGGAAGGTTTTGCCAAAGGTGATTGGCAGAATGAAGTCAACGTTCGTGACTTCATCCAGAAAAACTACACCCCATATGAAGGTGACGAATCCTTCCTGGCCGGTGCCACCGACGCAACCACTGCCCTGTGGGATAGCGTTATGGAAGGCGTTAAGCAGGAAAACCGCACTCACGCGCCTGTTGATTTCGACACCTCCATCGCGTCCACCATCACTTCTCACGACGCGGGTTATATCAACAAGTCCCTCGAGAAGATTGTTGGTCTGCAAACTGAAGCGCCACTGAAACGTGCGATTATCCCGTTCGGTGGTATCAAAATGGTTGAAGGTTCCTGCAAAGCGTACAATCGCGAGCTGGACCCAATGCTGAAAAAAATCTTCACCGAATACCGCAAAACCCACAACCAGGGCGTGTTTGACGTATACACCAAAGACATCCTGAACTGCCGTAAATCTGGCGTTCTGACCGGCCTGCCAGATGCGTATGGCCGTGGCCGTATCATCGGTGACTACCGTCGCGTTGCGCTGTACGGTATCGACTTCCTGATGAAAGACAAATATGCCCAGTTCCAGTCTCTGCAGTCTGACCTGGAGAATGGCGTAAACCTGGAAGCCACTATCCGTCTGCGTGAAGAAATCGCTGAACAGCACCGTGCGCTGGGTCAGATCAAAGAGATGGCAGCGAAATACGGTTGCGATATCTCCGGCCCTGCAACCAACGCTCAGGAAGCGATCCAGTGGACCTACTTCGGTTACCTGGCTGCTGTTAAGTCTCAGAACGGTGCAGCAATGTCCTTCGGTCGTGTATCCACCTTCCTGGATGCGTACATCGAACGTGACCTGAAAGCAGGCAAAATCACTGAACAAGACGCTCAGGAAATGATTGACCACCTGGTCATGAAACTGCGTATGGTTCGCTTCCTGCGTACCCCAGAATATGATGAGCTGTTCTCTGGTGACCCAATCTGGGCAACGGAATCCATCGGTGGTATGGGCGTAGATGGCCGTACTCTGGTAACCAAAAACAGCTTCCGCTTCCTGAACACCCTGTACACCATGGGTCCTTCTCCCGAGCCGAACATCACCGTTCTGTGGTCTGAAAAACTGCCACTGAACTTCAAGAAATTTGCCGCTAAAGTGTCCATCGACACCTCTTCTCTGCAGTATGAGAACGATGACCTGATGCGTCCTGACTTCAACAACGATGACTACGCTATCGCTTGCTGCGTAAGCCCAATGGTTGTTGGTAAACAAATGCAGTTCTTCGGTGCGCGTGCAAACCTGGCGAAAACCATGCTGTACGCAATCAACGGCGGCGTTGATGAAAAACTGAAAATGCAGGTTGGTCCTAAGTCTGAGCCGATCAAAGGCGACGTGCTGAACTATGACGAAGTCATGGATCGCATGGATCACTTCATGGACTGGCTGGCTAAACAGTACGTCACCGCGCTGAACGTTATTCACTACATGCACGACAAGTACAGCTACGAAGCCTCTCTGATGGCGCTGCACGACCGTGACGTAGTGCGCACCATGGCATGTGGTATCGCAGGTCTGTCCGTTGCGGCTGACTCCCTGTCTGCTATCAAATATGCGAAAGTTAAACCAATTCGTGACGAAGACGGTCTGGCTATCGACTTCGAAATCGAAGGCGAATACCCGCAGTTTGGTAACAACGACGCTCGCGTTGATGACATGGCGGTTGACCTGGTAGAACGTTTCATGAAGAAAATTCAGAAACTCACTACCTACCGTAACGCTATCCCGACTCAGTCTGTTCTGACCATCACCTCTAACGTTGTGTATGGTAAGAAAACCGGTAACACCCCAGACGGACGTCGTGCTGGCGCGCCATTCGGACCAGGTGCTAACCCAATGCACGGCCGTGACCAGAAAGGTGCTGTTGCCTCTCTGACCTCCGTTGCAAAACTGCCGTTTGCTTACGCTAAAGATGGTATCTCTTACACCTTCTCTATCGTTCCAAATGCGCTGGGTAAAGATGACGAAGTGCGTAAAACCAACCTCGCGGGTCTGATGGACGGTTACTTCCATCATGAAGCGACCATCGAAGGTGGTCAGCACCTGAACGTGAACGTCATGAACCGTGAAATGCTGCTCGACGCGATGGAACACCCTGAGAAATATCCTCAGCTGACCATCCGTGTTTCTGGCTACGCAGTACGTTTTAACTCGCTGACTAAAGAGCAGCAGAAAGACGTTATTACCCGTACTTTCACTCAGTCCATGTAAGTGGATTTGACTGAAATCGCGCAGTAAAAGGCGTACAATAAAGGCTCCACGCAAGTGGGGCCTTTTTAACACCTCCCGCTCCGCAGTCTCTTTTGCCCGCTATCTATAATGAATGGATAACAGCCAAAACAGACTCGACACAGCCTCCGAGTTGTGCACATAAACAGGCCCCGGAAGGGCCGAACCTGGAGATATCACCGCAATGTCAACTATTGGTCGCATCCACTCCTTTGAGTCCTGTGGCACCGTCGATGGCCCGGGCATCCGTTTTATTACCTTCTTCCAGGGCTGCCTGATGCGCTGCATGTATTGCCATAACCGCGATACATGGGATACCCACGGCGGCAAAGAGGTCACCGTTGAAGATTTAATGAAAGAAGTGGTGACCTATCGCCACTTTATGAACGCCTCTGGCGGCGGCGTAACCGCATCCGGCGGGGAAGCGATCCTGCAGGCTGAGTTTGTGCGCGACTGGTTCCGCGCCTGCCGTAAAGAGGGTATTCATACCTGTCTGGATACCAACGGCTTTGTCCGTCGCTACGATCCGGTAATCGATGAACTGCTGGAAGTGACCGATCTGGTGATGCTCGATCTCAAGCAGATGAACGACGAGATCCACCAGAACCTGGTGGGGGTCTCCAACCACCGCACTCTGGAGTTTGCAAAATACATCTCCGCCAAAGGCATCAAAACCTGGATCCGTTATGTCGTCGTTCCAGGCTGGTCAGATGATGATGATTCAGCCCACCGCCTGGGTGAGTTCACGCGCGATATGGGCAATGTCGAGAAAATTGAATTGCTGCCGTATCACGAGCTGGGCAAGCATAAATGGGTGGCGATGGGCGAAGAATACAAACTTGATGGCGTGAAGCCGCCGAAGAAAGAGACCATGGAACGCGTGAAAGGCATTCTGGAGCAGTACGGTCACAAGGTCATGTATTAACAAAACGCCCGGTCTTTACCGGGCGTTTTATTTATTAGTCAAAGACACCATTAATAATGGTCGTCACAATTGCCGTACTCAGCGCAATTAAGACCAGATCCTTGCCGACTACCCGCCATTCATAACCAGGGTAAGAAGGCAATTGACCTAACATTGAAGCCGGTACGGTCTTTTTCGCAATTCCCGGCGGCAGCGGTTTACCGCGGGCGAGGTTTTTCGCAATCCCCGGCGGCAGTGAGTCATAACCTGTTAAACCATAGTTTAACGCCAGATGACGGGCATGATCGTAACTGACACGTGCATCCACATCCTCTCTTACGCTTTTATTTGATTTGCCGGAAGTGTGGTTACCGTTATTTTGTTTATTACCATGATTATCGGAATTCCCCTTCCCGGTATTTCCGTTCCCATGATTACCGCTATTACCTTGCCCACCGCCATTGCCGTGGCCATTTCCATTCCCATTGCCTGGATTAGCCATAACAGGTGCAGTTGCAAATGATAAAGACAACACTACTGCCAGCGCGGTAGTGGTAAAACGACGAGTAGACATGATCGCTGCCTTTTAGTGGTAGAACGCATCTGAATTATCGCCTGGCATGATAAACAAACAATGCGTAAAACTCTTAGATGTGACAGAGACAAAAAAGCCTGTCATCGACAGGCTTTTATTTGTTCAGGCATGCGCCACTGGCGTCGGGTGTTCGCCCGCTTTGCGCAGCAACATTAAGAGATAAATAAACGACACACTGGCGATCATAATAAACAGCAGATTGTCAGAATAATTCTGCATCAGCATGGCGGTAAAGGTCGGACCCAGCAAACTGCCGATAGTGTAACTCAGCAGCAGCGCCTGGTTCATCGCCACCAGCTGATGATGCTCCACTTTCTCACAGGCCCAGGCCATCGCCACCGGATAGAGGGTAAAGCCCGCCGCGCCCAGAATAAACAGTGCAGGCGCCATGGCGGCATTACTGAGCATGGCAAAGCACCCCATGATCACCACGAAGACCTGAACGCGCAGCACCAGCAGGCGCCCAAAGCGGTCGGCAAGACGCCCCACCGGCCACTGTCCAACAATCCCGGCGCTAACCATCACCGCCATCCAGAAACCGATACCGGAATCACTCACCCCCTGATGGTTGAGATAGAGCGGCATCAGGCCATACAGCGAGCCCAGTACAATCCCGGAGATGATGCAGCCATTAACGCCCAGACGCGCCTGGCGCAGTCTCAGCATCGGCCAGACGTGGGTCGCTTCCTGGTGCTCGCTGCTCTGGTTCACAATGCGCGTAAAGAGCAGCGGCAGAATAGCGGCCAGCACCATGCCCGTGACCCACGGCAGCACGCTCATCAGGTCGGTTGGAAGTTTGCTGACCATCAGCTGGCCCAGCACGGTCCCAACATAATAGACCATCATATAGGCCGCCAGCAGACGACCGCGGTTGCGGGAGGTACCGCTGCACATCAGGGCGCTTTCCACGACCACCCAGATCATGGCGCAACCTACGCCAGCAATAAAGCGCCAGACCATCCAGCTCCAGAAGCCAACCATCAGCCCCAGCCCGGCACAGCCGGCAGCAAAAATAAGCGACGCCAGATAATAGCTGCGGTTAAAGCCAAAACGTTTGATCAGGCTTCCCGTCATTAATGTTCCCAGCAGGTTACCGGTAAAAAAGGACGAGCTGACCATGCCAACCTGCCAGGTCGGTAAATTTTCATGGGCGAGCCACAGCGGGACGAGCGTATTTAACACCGCGATCGCGAGGGTCAGCAAAAGCAGGCCACAGAGCAACAGGAGCACTGGCCGGGTATAGGTCGACATGGATTAAAAACCGTGAGGAAGTTCAGATTTCGTGCGCATCATGCCACTGGCAAAAACAAAGTCAATCCACCCTCTTGAGCCGCAAGCACGATATGATCCTCGTCGATTGAAAAAACTCATCCTGCTAATGGAATGGCGGCTATCAATAATATTTATGTGTTTGTTTTTGTTTATATAGAGACAAAATTGAAGCCAAACGACAGTAGAAAAATTTCATGATCGAAAATAAAAAAAACCGGGCACTAAGTCCCGGCTTTCTATAACAAAGATTAACGTTAACTGGCGACAGCCATTCCAACAGTCATATGCAGACCGTAGAATACGCCGCGACCCAGTAATTCGCCCGCCAGCACCAGCACAAATGCCAGCGACAATAACGGTAACGCAGGCTGATAGCCTTTAAGCTGCGGCACAATCCAGCAGGCCAGCGCGGCCGCTAACAGCACCACGCGCCAGGCCATCAGCGAGCCGTAATCCGGCACCAGAGCTGACGCCTGCTGAATGGAGCTGCTGATGGTTGCCAGCTCCGCCCCCTGCATCAGGGCAACGAGGGCGCTCGCCACCAGCGCCAGCAGGGAGACGGCAGGCAATAAACGCATGGCCCAGCCGTCCACACCCGCCACGCGCAGCAGCAGGAAACCGAGCAGCGGCCCGCCGATAAACATCGTCAGGAAGAAGCTCATTGGGGTCCAGACGCTGTACCAGGTAGGCACGGTGTCGATTGTGTTATAGACCCGAACCATCATCCAGACGAACACCACGCCCAGCACCATCGTGACAATCAGCCACAAGCTGCGCAGCCCGACAGGCAGTTTCTTCATTGCGGCCAGCAGCCAGCCCAGACCACCAACAGCAAAGAAGATCGCCCCGCTGGCGATCTCATTACTGAGTGACGAAGCACCCACGCGGTTGAGGGAGTTGAACGCGCGCATCGGTGAGCCCAGATGCAGCGTAGAGGCAATAAAGCCGATCCCCATCAGCACCCACAGGCCAAACATGCTCAGCACCAGACGCTGCTGTTGTTCAGCCTTCAGATCACCTTTTAACAGCGCCAGCGCGAGCACAATAAAACCGCCCGCCACACACTGTCCGAAGACGGTAAAAATCATTAACGGCCATTCATGCCATCCGCTTCCCATCTCACACCTCCTTTGGATTGGCCAGATAGCCGGTGGTATCACCCGTTGGTCGGCTGTTGGCATTGGGTTTAATGACGATACTCGGCTTCGTAAAGTGTGCCGACGGCAGCGGCGCGACCGCAGCCAGCTTGCCGTACTTCTGGCGCAGCTCGGCAATCGGACCGAAATCCAGCGCCCGTAGCGGGCAGGATTCAACGCAAATCGGCTTATGGCCTTCAGCCACACGATCATGGCAGCCGTCGCACTTGGTCATATGACCTTTGTCGGCGTTGTACTGCGGCGCGCCGTACGGGCAGGCCATATGGCAATAACGACAGCCGATGCAGACATCTTCATTCACCACGACAAAACCGTCGTCGCGCTTGTGCATCGCGCCGCTCGGGCACACCTTGGTACAGGCGGGATCTTCGCAGTGGTTGCAGGCAATGGAGAGATAGTAGGCAAAGACGTTCTGATGCCAGACGCCGTTGTCCTCCTGCCAGTCGCCGCCCGCGTACTCGTAGATACGGCGGAAGCTGACATCCGGCGTCAGATCCTTATAGTCTTTACAGGCCAGCTCGCAGGTTTTACACCCGGTGCAGCGGCTGGAATCAATAAAAAATCCATACTGAGTGGTCATCGGCTACTCCTTACGCCTTTTCAACCTGAACAAGGTTACTGTGAGACGGATTGCCTTTCGCCAGCGGCGACGGGCGTTGCGTGGTGAGCACGTTAATGCAGCCAGCCTGATCGACGCGGTTGGCGTCCGGGTTGTACCAGGCGCCCTCACCTAGCGCGACGACGCCCGGCAGAATACGCGGCGTCACTTTGGCTTCAATGTGTACTTCGCCACGGCTGTTAAAGATCCGTACCCGGTCGCCGTTGGCGATCCCGCGGGCGTTAGCATCCAGCGGATTGATCCACATCTCCTGACGACAGGCCGCCTTAAGGACATCAACGTTGCCGTAGGTAGAGTGCGTACGTGCTTTGTAGTGGAAGCCAGTCAGCTGCAGCGGGAAGGATTTGACCTGCGGATCGTCGTAGTTTTCGAAGCCCGGGCTGTAAACCGGGAGTGGATCGATCACATCGTCTTTCTCGAGCTCCCACGTCGCGGCGATCTGCGCCAGCTCAGCGGAGTAGATCTCAATTTTGCCTGACGGGGTGGTCAGCGGATTGGCCACAGGATCGGCACGGAAGGCTTTATACGCCACGTGATGCCCTTCCGGGTCACGCTTTTTGAACATGCCTTGCTGGCGGAATTCATCAAATGAAGGCAATTCCGGAATGGCTTCGCGGGACTGCTCGTACAGGTGGCGCATCCACCCTTCCTGGGTGCGCCCCTCGGTGAACTGTTGCTCAACGCCCATACGTTTCGCCAGCTCTGTGGTCATCTCATAGATGGTTTTGCAGCCGAAGCGCGGTTTGATCGCCTGGTCCGCAAAAATCACGTACGACATATTGCCGCAGGAGGCATCAAGGGCGAAGTCCATCTGTTCCGAGGCGGTGCAGTCTGGCAGCAAAATGTCGGCATACTTCGCCGAAGAGGTCATATGGCAGTCCACCACCACAATCAGCTCGCATTTTTTGTCATCCTGCAGGATCTCATGGGTACGGTTGATCTGCGAATGCTGGTTGATCAGGCAGTTCCCGGCGTAGTTCCAGACCATCTTAATTGGCACGTCGAGTTTATCTTTGCCGCGTACCCCATCACGGGTGGCGGTCATTTCCGGGCCGCGCTCGATGGCATCGGTCCACATAAACATTGAAATGCTGGTCTTAACCGGGTTTTCCAGGGTCGGCATGCGTACAAAGGGCAGTGAATATGAGCCTTCACGCGCGCCGCTGTTGCCACCGTTAATCCCCACATTGCCGGTCAAAATCGCCAGCATGGCGATAGCGCGGGAGACCAGTTCACCATTCGCATGACGCTGCGGCCCCCACCCCTGAGAGATAAACGCGGGCTTCGCCCCGGCGATTTCACGTGCCAGTTTGATGATTCGCGCCTCAGGTATACCGGTGATGGCCGCAGCCCAGGCCGGGGTTTTGGCGATGCCGTCATTGCCCTGGCCGAGAATATAGGCTTTATAGTGGCCGTTCGCCGGAGCCCCTTCAGGCAGCGTTTTTTCGTCGTAGCCGACGCAATATTTATCGAGGAAAGGCTGGTCGACGAGGTTTTCAGTGATCATGACCCAAGCCAGGGCAGAGATCAGCGCTGCATCGGTGCCGGGACGGATGGGGATCCACTCATCTTCGCGTCCTGCCCCGGTGTCGGTATAGCGCGGGTCAATGACGATCATCCGGGCTTGCGATTTTTCCCGAGCCTGTTCAACGTAATACGTCACCCCGCCGCCGCTCATGCGCGTTTCGCCAGGGTTATTGCCGAACAGCACTACCAGCTTGCTGTTTTCGATATCCGACGGGCTGTTGCCATCTGCCCAGCCGCCGTAGGTGTAGTTCAGGCCAGCGGCAATCTGTGCGGTTGAGTAGTCACCGTAATGATTAAGATACCCCCCGCAGCAGTTCATCAGACGGGCGATCAGGGTTTTTCCCGGCGGCCAGGAGCGGGTCATGGTGCCGCCGAGGGTGCCGGTACCGTAGTTCAGATAGATAGATTCGTTACCGTAATCCTTAATCAGACGCTGCATCGTACCGGCGATGGTATCAAAGGCTTCTTCCCAGCTGATGGGTTCGAATTTGCCTTCTCCGCGTTTACCCACGCGCTTCATCGGCTGCTTCAGGCGATCCGGATTGTAGACGCGGCGGCGCATCGAGCGGCCACGCAGGCAGGCGCGAACCTGATGTAATCCTTCGTAGTTATCATCCCCGGTATTGTCGGTTTCAACGTATTTAATTTCACCGTCAACGACATGCATGCGCAGCGGACAGCGGCTGCCGCAGTTCACCGTGCAGGCGCTCCAGACCACTTTCTCATCAGGTTTAACGGTCTCAGTGGCTTGTGCAGCCGATGCCAGACGTGAAAAAGGCAATGTGAATGCGCTACTGGCAACAGCCAGGCCGCCAATCGCCGTGGTTTTCATCAATCCACGTCGACTCACCTCAGCAGCCAGCAGAGCTTCAGGCGTTTTTATTTTCATAGATTCTCACTTTGGTTGCTCACAAAGTTCAAAGGTGCGGCAGTCACCGCTATATAGTTTTTTATGTAAGGATGGCGTGCGTTAGCAGACGTTTACGCTAACCAACTGTTTGGCAAGTATTACTACTTTAGAGGGAGGGGTTATTGCCTGACATCAAAAGCGGGGCATAAAAAAAGCGCCCGCAGGCGCTTTTTACTTAAAAACAAATCAACCGATGTACTGCTGGCCTTTCATGTACGGACGCAGCACTTCAGGGATTTCGATACGGCCATCGGCCTGCTGGTAGTTTTCCAGCACCGCGACCAGCGTGCGCCCCACTGCCAGGCCGGAGCCGTTCAGGGTGTGCACCAGGCGGGTTTTCTTGTCGGATTTACTGCGGCAGCGAGCCTGCATGCGGCGCGCCTGGAAATCACCTACGTTAGAGCAGGAGGAGATCTCACGGTAGGTGCCCTGCGCCGGTACCCATACTTCGAGGTCGAAGGTTTTGGAGGCGCCAAAGCCCATATCACCCGTACAGAGCGCCACGCGGCGGTACGGCAGACCCAACAGCTCCAGCACTTTTTCCGCGTGGCCGGTCATCTCTTCCAGCGCCGTCATGGACTCTTCCGGACGCACGATCTGTACCATCTCAACTTTGTCGAACTGGTGCATACGGATCAGACCGCGGGTATCACGGCCATAAGAGCCCGCTTCAGAACGGAAGCACGGAGAGTGTGCCGTCAGTTTGATCGGCAGGTCATCTTCGTCGAGGATTTCGTCACGCACGAGGTTGGTCAGCGGCACTTCTGCCGTTGGGATCAGCGCGTAGTTGCTGCTGTCTGCTTCTTCATCCAGCGGACGAGTATGGAACAGATCGCCGGCAAATTTCGGCAGCTGGCCGGTGCCGTACAGCGTATCGTGGTTAACCAGATACGGTACGTAGGTTTCGCTGTAGCCGTGCTGCTCGGTGTGCAGATCCAGCATGAACTGCGCCAGCGCGCGGTGCAGATGGGCGATCTGCCCTTTCATCACCACAAAGCGGGAACCGGTCAGCTTAACGGCAGCGGCAAAATCGAGCCCTGCATGCATTTCGCCCAGCGTAACGTGATCGCGAACTTCGAAGTCGAACTCGCGAGGCGTACCCCAGCGTTTCACTTCGACGTTGTCGTTTTCGTCTTTGCCGACAGGTACGCTGTCGTCAGGGATATTCGGGATCGCCAGCGCGATATCACGAATTTCGGCCTGAAGAAGATCCAGCTCAGCTTTCGCCTGATCCAGTTCTTCACCCAGCTTGTTCACTTCCAGGCGTAATGGCTCAATGTCTTCCCCGCGCGCTTTCGCCTGGCCGATGGATTTCGATCGAGAGTTACGCTCTGCCTGCAAGTTTTCGGTTTGTACCTGCAGAACTTTACGACGCTCTTCAAGAGCGCGCAGCTTATCTACATCCAGTTTAAAGCCCCGGCGTGCCAGTTTTTCAGCGACTGCGTCTGGCTCGTTACGCAGCAGATTGGGATCGAGCATGCTTATCCTGTGCTTATCGAATTAAAATAGGAAATGTGACCACAGCCTGCGGTCACGAAGATACAATTGCAAACATTACCGCAACGATAGCCCTAACGGTAGCGTTTTATAGGGCTATTTTGATCCTGTCCGGCAAGCCAGGCGAGCTTTTCGCCAATCTTACCCTCAAGGCCTCTGTTTGTCGGGTGATAGTAGCGTGTTTGTGCCATTTCCTGTGGGAAATACTCCTCCCCGGCAGCGTAGGCGTTGGGCTCGTCGTGGGCGTAGCGGTATTCCTGACCGTAGCCCATCTCTTTCATCAGTTTGGTCGGCGCATTGCGCAGGTGGACTGGAACATCGTAATCAGGACGTTCGCGGGCATCGGACATCGCCGCTTTGAAGGCGGTATAGACGGCATTACTTTTGGGTGCGCAGGCCAGATAGACAATGGCCTGGGCAATGGCGCGCTCGCCTTCAGCAGGCCCGACCCGGGTGAAGCAGTCCCAGGCAGAGATCGCCACCTGCATGGCGCGCGGATCGGCGTTACCGACATCTTCGGAGGCAATCGCCAGACAGCGGCGGGCAACGTACAGCGGATCGCCTCCGGCGGTAATAATACGCGCATACCAGTAAAGCGCGGCATCGGGCGCACTGCCGCGCACTGATTTGTGCAGCGCCGAGATCAGGTCGTAAAAACGATCGCCTTTATTATCGAAACGCGCGCTACGTTCACCGGCGATTTCGGTCAGCAGCGCCGGGAGCAAGACCCGCTTACCGCTGTCGTCGGCTTCGGCCATATCGGCCATCATTTCAAGGGTATTCAGCGCCCGGCGCGCATCGCCATTAACCAGCTCTGCAATGGCGCGACGGGTCTCGTCAGGTAGAACGATATCCTGGCCGCCGTAGCCCCGGGCCTTGTCGGTCATCGCCTGCGTCAGCACCTGCTCGATATCATCAGTGGTTAACGATTTCAGCAGATAGACACGGGCACGGGACAACAGTGCGGAGTTGAGTTCAAACGAGGGGTTTTCCGTGGTGGCGCCGATAAAGGTGATGGTGCCGTCTTCAATATGCGGCAGGAAGGCATCCTGCTGGCTTTTGTTAAAGCGGTGCACCTCATCGACAAACAGGATTGTGCGGCGACCGGCGTTACGGTTCTGTCGCGCCCGTTCGATGGCTTCGCGGATCTCTTTCACGCCGGAGGTGACGGCGGAGATGCGCTCGACATCTGCATCAGCATAGCGGGCGATCACTTCCGCCAGGGTCGTTTTACCGGTGCCCGGTGGCCCCCAGAGGATCATCGAGTGCAGATGCCCGGCTTCAATGGCGCGCGGCAAGGGTTTGCCCGTGGCCAGCAGATGCTGCTGGCCGATATACTGCGCTAAATTTTCTGGCCGCATACGGGCGGCCAGAGGTTGAAACGCATTATCTGAAAAATCGAGCGACAGGTTGCTCACTCACGCCTCTTACTTATTACGTTGATCGTCCACCGTTACGCCCTTCGGCGGGGTAAAGGTGAATTTCGATGCATCGACCGCACCGTTCTGCTGGGATTTCAGCTGATAGCTGCTGCGCTGATCGTCCTGCTCAACGGCGCTGAATTGATTAATAGTACCGTTGCTGCTCACGTTGATGGTGAACTGCTTCAGGTTGCCCGTGCTGCCTTTCGGCGTCAGCACGAACTCATCGCCGGTCTGTTTGATGTTGTACTGCTGCCAGTCGCTGGACTGGTTACGGGCAATCAGCATAAACGGCGTGTTGCTGGTCGCATCTTTCAGCCAGGTGGCGGTGGCCTGCTCAACAAACGGGTTAAAGAACCACAGGGTTTTGCCGTCGGAGACAAGGATACTTTCGTCCGGCTGGGTCATATGCCAGTTGAACAGATTCGGACGTTTAACCCACAAGTCACCCTGGCCTTCCTGCACCGCATTGCCGCTGCCGTCGGTCACTTTCTGCGTGAAGCTGGCATGGAAGCTGCTCACTTTATCCAGGCGGCTCTTCAGGTCGCTGGCGGCATCAGCCCAGACGCTGCTTGCCACAAAGCCAGTGAGTAATGCACAGGTGATTGCGATTTTTTTCATTGTTCATCCTTACAAAGCGTCTTCCCGAAATGGGGGTTTCTGTCACTATTCTGGACCTGCCCGCAGGCAGGCGACAGAAGAAAATGCTTAATTTTTGCTGCTTTACCCATCTTTGCAATCGAGGCCGTTACTCAAACGGTGGCGGGGCCAGTACTTCACGGTTGCCGTTATGTCCCTGCTCGCTAACAATACCCTGCGCTTCCATCTGCTCGATAATGCGCGCCGCGCGGTTATAGCCGATGCGGAACTGGCGCTGTACGCCGGAGATGGAGGCTTTACGTTTCTCGGTAACGAAGTTAACCGCCTGATCGAACAATGGATCCAGCTCTTCACCGCCGTCAAAGCCGCCGCCACCACCGCCTTCGCTTTCGCTGTCAGAGGTGATGCCTTCGACATATTGCGGACGACCGCGCGCTTTCCAGTCCTGCACCACGGCATGCACTTCCTGGTCACGAACAAACGCGCCGTGGACACGTACCGGGGAAGTCGAGTTCGGCCCCGAATAGAGCATATCCCCCATGCCGAGCAGCGATTCCGCGCCCCCCTGGTCAAGGATGGTACGGGAGTCGATTTTGCTCGACACGGTAAAGGCGATGCGAGTCGGGATGTTGGCTTTGATCAGGCCGGTGATCACATCCACCGATGGACGCTGGGTCGCCAGCACCAGATGGATCCCTGCCGCACGGGCTTTTTGCGCCAGGCGGGCGATCAGCTCTTCCACTTTCTTACCGACGGTCATCATCAGGTCGGCAAATTCATCCACCAGCACCACGATATACGGCAGCTTTTCCAGTACCGGATGTTCGGCATCCATGCTGTCGCCCGGTTTCCAGTACGGATCCGGAATTGGGCGTCCCATCTTCGCCGCTTCGGCAATGATGTCGTTATAACCGGCGAGGTTACGCACGCCCAGCGCAGACATCAGCTTGTAGCGACGCTCCATCTCGTTGACGCTCCAGCGCAGGGCGTTGGCAGCGTCTTTCATGTCGGTCACGACTTCGGTCAGCAGATGCGGGATGCCTTCATAGACTGACAGCTCCAGCATTTTCGGGTCGATCATGATGAAACGCACATCTTCCGGCTGCGCTTTATAAAGCATGCTGAGGATCATGGCGTTCACGCCGACAGATTTACCGGAGCCGGTGGTACCTGCCACCAGCAGGTGCGGCATTTTAGCCAGATCGGCCACCACCGGCTCACCCGCGATATCTTTACCCAGCACCACGCTCAGTGGCGACGGGTTATCGCGGAACTTGGCGTTATCAAGCACTTCACGCAGGTAAACGGTCTGGCGTTTTTTGTTCGGCAGCTCCAGACCCACATAGGGTTTGCCTGGGATCACCTCAACCACGCGCACAGCCACAGTCGACAGCGAACGCGCCAGGTCACGGGAGAGATTGGAAATACGCGCGGCTTTAACACCCGGCGCCAGGTTCAGCTCGAAGCGGGTGATGACCGGGCCCGGGGAATAGTTCACCACATCCGCTTTAATACGGAAGTCGGCCAGACGCGCTTCAACCAGACGTGCCATCTGCTCCAGGGCAAAGGTATCGACCGGCTCCACTTCCGTTGGCGGCGGCGTTAACAGATCCAGCGACGGCAGCGGCGTGGTTGGCTTTTGCAGTGGGCGGCTGTCGCCATTGCGCATCAACAGCGGATGGATCAGGCTCTGCTGAGGCTGAGCGGCTGGCTGCTGTGGCTGTACCGGCTGTTGCGGCTGCGCATACTGCTGTGGCTGCACGGGCTGCTGAGGCTGCGCATACTGCGGTGGCTGCACAGATTGCTGCGGTTGTGCATACTGCTGCGGCTGAACAGGCTGCTGCGGTTTTGCATACTGCTGCGGCTGAACAGGCTGCTGCTGTGCAACATGTTGTGGCTGCACGGACTGCTGCGGCTGGGGCGGCGTAACCGGCTGACGCGGCGGCTCGGCTTCCGGCATCACGCCAGGCGTAAACAGCGGTTCACTCGGCGTATCATCCACCAGATCTTTCATTGGCGAGAATTCAAAGTCCGCCAGCGAGAAGGGGTTAGCGCCTGTCGGTTGCTCACCGGAATAACGCTGCTGCTGGGTGGCGGCGAACTGGCGAGCCAGCTCCGCTTCGGCGGCGCTATCTTCGTCATCCTGCGTTTCAAAGGACTGTGGCTGGGCCTGATACTCATCACCACCGTACCGCTGCTGTTGCTGCTGAGCGAACTGGCGGGCCAGCTCCTCCTGCTGCTGCATTTCATCGGCATCGTCGTCGTAGTGTTCATCATACTGATGGCGTCCGGCTTCACGCGCTTTCTCTTCGGCCATTCGTTGGGAAGGCAGCTTGATACCATACGAGGCCAGTTCACGGCGGGTCGGAACACGTACGCGATTAGGGCGCGGCAACTGCGGACCAATCCCCTCTTTTACCTGCGGACGCGGTGCGCCGCCGGTTGCCAGGCTGAATAACGGCGCGGCGGCGCTGGCCGCAGCGGCGCCTGCGCTTGTTGCCTGCTGTACGCTTGCGGCAACAGGAGCGACGGCGGAAGCGGGTTCCACAGCGGGAACCGGAATTGTCGGGGTTTCAGCGGCTTTAACCGGGGCTGGTTCTTGTGCCTCCTCGGGCACCGGCTGATACCATGCCGCAAGCTGTTCGCGCTCACGGGCACGTTTTTCTTCCACCTCTTCGAAATAGTAAAGCGGCGGACGGGACGGTTTCACCTCTTCAACCGGCGGCTCTTCGACAACCGGCGGGGTGATAACAGGCTGAGGCTGATAGACCGGCTCTGGCTGATAAACAGGTTCAGACTGATAAACAGGTTCAGGCTGATAAACAGGCTGCTGCGGCGGCTCATACTGCGGCTGCGCGTAGACAGGTTCAGGCTGATAAGGCGGTTGCCACTCCTGCTGCGCGGCGGCGACATACTGCTCCGGCTCCGGCGCAGGGATCGGCGATGCAGGCGCAGCAGGTTCCGCTTGCCATTCAACCGCATGTTGCTGCAGCGGCATCTCTGGCACAGAAGGCGTCGGGGTGATCGGTTCAACCGGCGCAGCAAAGGCCTGGGTTGCCGTGGTTGCGGCGGCAGCGGCAGCAAGGGGCTCAGCTACTGAGTGACCGTTGAGCAGCGGATCGAACTCATCATAATCGGACGGCAGCGCACGATTACCGGAGAACAATACATCATCCGGATCGGCGGCAACACCACGGGCACTATAAGCCACCTCTTCTTCGTCATCCATCCGTTTGCCGGAGAACAACGCCGCGTCGGTTTTGCGGCCTAATGGATTGGCGAATTTCTCTGCCACACGCTTACGGCGCGCCAGCGCCCCGCGCATAATGCGGGCGCGGCGAGATTCACGACGCTCAGCGCTCGGCTCAGCCTCTTCGTAGTCATCTTCGTACTCTTCGTCGTTAACCCAGGTATCGTCGCGACGGGTGCGGTTGCTGGCAAAGGTCAGGATATTGAGGATCACGCTGCCAATTTTCTCGGCGATGGTGACCCAGGACCAGCCGGTAAACAGCGTCAGCCCCGCACCCCAGACGCAGAGCAGCGCCAGCGTACCACCGCTGCTGTGCAGCATCGGCTGTAGCGCGGTGCTCAGCAGGCTGCCAATCACGCCGCCGGAGGCAAAATACCAGATGTCGTCGGCGTTAATCGCCGCCAGACCGCAGGAGGTGAGGATCAGGGCAAGCGCACCAATCAGGCGCAGCGAGACAGCAAAATAGTCGATGTAATCATCGTTCTGGCGATGGCGCCAGGCAAACCAGCAGCCGCCAATAATAATGACGGGAAGGGTGTACGCCATTATGCCAAAGATAAAGAATAGCGTGTCCGCCAGCCATGCCCCCGGTACGCCGCCTAAATTATGGATAGGCTCATGCCATGCGGTTTGTGACCAGCTGGGATCGGAGGGATTGAAACTGAGTAAGGCTGCCATCAACCAGACGGCAAAAAGAGCAACAAGGATCAGTAACGCCTCAAGGAGTCGGCGTCCACTGCTGAGCTTGGTTAAATTGACTTCTTTGTCTTCGGTATATTCCTGGCTCAAAACAGGCTCTCCAGGTATCAGGCAATTCCTGCCTGCGTGCTAAACGGACAACAGTGCCGGGAAGCCCGACACTGTTGCTGTATGGATTACCAGGAGTGTAATCAAAGTACGCTGATAATGCACCTGTTCCGTGTTAGCGCGTCTTAATAACCAGACGATTGCTCTGTTTGACTTCTTCCATTACCACGTAGGTACGGGTGTCGTTCACACCAGGCAGTCGCAGCAGGGTTTCGCCCAGCAGCTTACGGTAGGCGGACATATCAGGCACGCGGGTTTTCAACAGGTAGTCGAAATCACCGGAAACCAGATGACACTCCTGAATTTCTTCAAGTTTTTGTACGGCGGCATTAAATTGCTCAAACACATCCGGCGCACCACGATTCAGAGTAATCTCAACAAATACCAGAAGTGAGGCATCCAGATAATGCGGGTTCAGCAGCGCTGTATAGCCCTGAATAAAACCCTGTCTTTCCAGTCGGCGCACACGCTCAAGGCATGGCGTCGGGGAAAGTCCCACACGTTTTGAAAGCTCGACGTTGGAAATACGCCCATCCTTTTGCAATTCATTAAGAATGTTACGATCGATGCGGTCGAGATCTTTGCCAGGGCGCTTCTTGCTATCTACCATTATTATTGTCTCTCTGTATTCCTTCCCTAACTCCTGCCAGGACCCTGTGCACTTCACTGTTCAGAGTCTTTCCCCGCGGTTAATCGCATCGCCTGTTTTATAGTTTGCGCGATCCGATTGGGGTTATGTGGTATGAAGACCGTTGCCCAGAGGCGGCCATCAACATCACGTATGGCATCTGTCCACACCATGCGTAGATTTCGCTGACCCGGTAAAAATGGTGATTTTGTGCATGACTATGCGTTACACAAAGACCATTTTTTTTCTTCCTTGAATGTTTTCGCAAAAGCGCAGGGGATTGTCAAAGCAAAACATCGATTTTTAGTACAACATGTCGGATATTCATTACGTCCGGCGATTAATCCTCATTTTATCGCCGTCGTTTCGACCGATTACCCATGATTATTGTTATAAAATCACCTTTTCTTCCCTGTCGTTGATTGGCCCTTTCTATCACACACATCGTTAACAAAATCGCTGCGCCCTTTTTTTACGCCAACAAATTCCCTACAATCCGGGAAAATGTCTGCCAACAACAATGAGGATCTCATGGGCACGGCCAAACACAGTAAGCTGCTAATTCTTGGTTCTGGACCTGCGGGATATACCGCAGCGGTCTACGCTGCACGCGCTAACCTGCAACCGGTACTGATTACGGGCATGGAAAAAGGCGGTCAGCTGACCACCACCACCGAAGTTGAAAACTGGCCAGGCGATCCTGAAGGCCTGACCGGGCCGCTGCTGATGGAGCGCATGCACGAGCATGCCGCCAAATTTGATACCGAAATCATTTTTGACCACATCAACAAGGTCGATCTGCAAAACCGTCCGTTCCGCCTGACCGGTGACAACGCGGAGTACACCTGCGATGCGCTGATCATCGCTACCGGCGCCTCTGCCCGCTATCTGGGTCTGCCTTCTGAAGAGGAATTTAAAGGTCGCGGCGTATCTGCCTGCGCAACCTGCGACGGTTTCTTCTATCGCAACCAGAAGGTCGCGGTCATCGGCGGCGGCAACACCGCAGTTGAAGAGGCACTCTATCTGGCGAATATCGCCTCTGAAGTGCACCTCATTCACCGCCGTGATACTTTCCGCGCGGAAAAGATCCTGATCAAACGTCTGATGGACAAAGTGGCCAGCGGCAATATCGTGCTGCACACCCACCGCACGCTGGAAGAAGTAACCGGCGATCAGATGGGCGTGGCGGGCCTGCGCATCCGTGATACCCAGAACACCGACAACGTTGAAACGCTGGAAGTGGCAGGTCTGTTTGTTGCCATCGGCCACAGCCCGAACACCGCTATCTTCGACGGCCAGCTTGAGCTGGAGAACGGCTACATCAAAGTGCAGTCAGGTATTCACGGTAATGCTACCCAGACCAGCATCCCGGGCGTGTTCGCTGCGGGCGACGTGATGGACCACATTTATCGTCAGGCGATCACCTCTGCGGGCACCGGTTGTATGGCGGCGCTGGATGCAGAACGATATCTCGACGGACTGGCCGATCAGAGTAAATAATTTTTACAAATCAGCAACAAACGTAAATAAGGCGGCGATAAGTCGCCTTTATCGTCTCTGCGTTGTAACATTGCCGTGCCCAATACCTAATAACATCACCTGCAAAGCACGCAATGGAAAAAACCCGTCAACAAGAGTTAACTCGCTGGCTTAAAAAGCAAAGCGTTATTTCCCGCCGCTGGCTGAATATTTCCCGTCTTTTGGGGTTTATCAGCGGACTGTTGATTGTCGGCCAGGCATGGCTTCTGGCCCGCATTCTTAACCATATGATTATGGAAAATATCCCGCGTGAGGCGCTGTTACTGCCTTTCATTGTGTTGATTCTGGTCTTTGTTCTGCGTGCCTGGGTGGTCTGGTTGCGCGAGCGCGTGGGCTTCCACGCCGGGCAGAACATTCGCTATGAAATTCGCCGCCAGGTGTTGGACAGGCTACAGGAGGCCGGGCCTGCCTGGATCCAGGGCAAGCCCGCCGGAAGCTGGGCGACGCTTATCCTCGAACAGATCGATGATATGCATGACTACTACGCCCGCTATCTGCCCCAGATGGCGCTGGCCGCTTTCGTTCCCCTGCTAATTGTGCTCGCGATTTTTCCTTACAACTGGGTCGCCGCGCTGATCCTGCTGGGCACCGCCCCGCTGATCCCGCTCTTTATGGCGATGGTCGGCATGGGTGCTGCCGACGCCAACCGCCGGAACTTCCTGGCGCTCGGACGTCTCAGCGGCCACTTCCTTGACCGTCTGCGCGGCATGGAAACGCTGCGTATTTTTGGTCGCGGTAAAGCCGAAACCGACAACATCCGCCACGCCTCCCAGGATTTCCGTCAGCGCACCATGGAAGTGTTACGCCTGGCATTTTTATCCTCCGGGGTGCTGGAGTTCTTCACCTCACTGTCGATTGCGCTGGTTGCCGTCTATTTCGGTTTCTCCTATCTGGGCGCCCTTGATTTCGGTCATTACGGTACTGCCGTGACCCTTTTTGCAGGCTTTCTGGCGTTAATTCTGGCGCCGGAATTTTTCCAGCCTCTGCGCGATCTGGGCACTTTCTACCATGCGAAAGCGCAAGCCGTGGGTGCCGCCGATAGCCTGAAAACCTTCCTTGAAACGCCGCTGGCTCATCCGCAGCGTGGCGACGTGACCCTGAACACCACCAGACCGGTCAGCATTGAAGCGGAAGATTTTTGCGTGCTCTCGCCGGAAGGTAAAGTCCTTGCCGGCCCTCTGAACTTTACCCTCGCGGCAGGCCAGCGCGTGGTGCTGGTCGGCACCAGCGGCTCCGGTAAAAGCTCCCTTCTGAATGCGTTATCCGGTTTTATGGCCTACAGCGGCTCGCTGCGCATCAACCAGGCCGAGCTCTCAGCGCTCGATCCTGACGAGTGGCGCACCCATTTAAGCTGGGTGGGTCAGAACCCGCAGCTTCCGGCGGCCACGCTGCGTGAAAACGTGCTGCTGGCGCGCCCGGACGCCAGCGAAGAAGAGTTACAGTCAGTCCTCGATCGCGCCTGGGTCAGTGAGTTCCTGCCCCTGCTGCCGAACGGCGTGGATACGATGGTGGGCGATCAGTCGGCGGGGCTTTCCGTCGGCCAGGCGCAGCGTATTGCCGTAGCCCGCGCCCTGCTTAACCCGTGTCAGCTTTTATTGCTGGATGAACCCGCCGCCAGCCTGGATGCGCACAGTGAACAGCGCGTGATGATGGCCCTTGATGCCGCCTCGCAGCAGCAAACCACGCTGATGGTAACCCACCAGCTGGAGGGCATCTCCCGGTGGGATCAGATCTGGGTCATGGACAATGGTCAGCTTGTTGAGCAGGGCGATTACGCTACGCTCGCGGCGGCACAGGGGCCGTTTGCGGCCCTGCTGGCAAACCGTCAGGAGGAGATCTGATGCGCGCTTTACTGCCTTATCTGGCGCTTTATATGCGCCACAAATGGATGCTGACGCTGGGGGTGGTGCTGGCGATTGTCACCCTGCTGGCCAGTATCGGCCTGTTGACGCTCTCCGGCTGGTTCCTCTCTGCCTCGGCGGTCGCCGGTTTTGCCGGGCTCTACAGCTTTAACTATATGCTGCCCGCCGCCGGGGTGCGCGGCACGGCCATCACCCGCACCGCCGGGCGCTACTTCGAGCGTCTGGTTAGCCATGACGCGACCTTCCGCGTGTTGCAGCACCTGCGCGTTACCACCTTCAGTAAGCTGCTCCCCCTCTCCCCCGCCGGACTGGCACGCTATCGCCAGGGGGAATTGCTTAACCGCGTCGTCGCTGATGTGGATACCCTCGATCATCTTTATTTGCGCGTTATCTCTCCGCTGGTGGGCGCCCTGGTGGTGATTGTGGTGGTCACCCTTGGGCTGTGCCTGCTGGACGTTCACATTGCGCTGACGCTCGGCGGGATCATGCTCGCAACGCTCTTTATCTTACCCCCGCTGTTTTACCGCGTCGGCAAACCGACCGGTGAAAAGCTGACGCGTCTGCGGGGCGAGTATCGCCAGCAGCTGACGGGCTGGCTGCAGGGTCAGGCGGAGCTGACCATCTTTGGTGCCAGCCGCCGCTACCGCGCGCAGATGGAAAATACCGAGCTGAACTGGCACGAAGCCCAGCGCAAGCAGTCGGAACTCACGGCCCTCTCGCAGGCGCTGATGCTGTTAATTGGCGGAGGCGCAGTCATGGCGATGCTGTGGATGGCTTCCGGCGGCGTGGGCGATAACGCGCAGCCAGGCCCGTTAATCGCACTGTTTGTCTTCTGTGCGCTGGCGGCGTTTGAAGCCCTGGCGCCGGTGACCGGTGCCTTTCAGCACCTGGGCCAAGTGGTGGCCTCCGCGCTGCGGATCACCCAGATTACCGGCCAGCAGCCGGAAGTGCAGTTCAGTACGACCGCATCAGCGGTCCCTGAGCAGCTGGCCCTGCGCCTTTCGGATGTGAGTTTTGCCTACGAAGGTCAGGCGCAGCCCGCGCTGGACCACATTAACCTGACGATCCCCGCGGGCGCCCATGTGGCGGTGCTGGGTCGTACAGGCTGCGGTAAATCGACACTGCTGCAGTTGCTGACCAGAGCATGGGACCCGGCGCAGGGTCAGATCCTGTTTAACGATATGCCTCTGGTGCAGATGAGCGAGACTGCGCTGCGCAAAACGGTAAGCGTAGTGCCCCAGCGGGTTCATCTTTTCAGCGCCACCCTGCGCGATAATCTGCTGTTAGCCGCACCCGGCGCTGCCGATGAGGTGTTACGCGGGATGCTGGAAAAAGTGGGTCTGCAGAAGCTGCTGGAAGATGAAGGGCTCAACAGCTGGCTTGGCGAAGGCGGCCGTCAGTTGTCCGGCGGCGAGCTGCGTCGCCTGGCCATTGCGCGCGCGCTGCTTCACAATGCGCCGCTGATGCTACTGGATGAGCCAACCGAAGGGCTGGACGCGACTACCGAGCGGCAAATCCTTGATTTACTAAAAAAAGAGATGCAGGACAAAACCGTGCTGATGGTGACGCACCGTCTGCGCGGTCTGGCGGATTTCGATCAAATTATTGTGATGGACAACGGACAAATTATTGAGCAAGGTAATCACGCTGAACTGTTGGCAAAACAGGGCCGCTACTACCACTTTAAACAACGTCTGTAGTCTATATTTGAACCGATCCCCACTTTGCGTACTGGAGTTTTGTTGTCATGCGCCTGGTCCAGCTCTCTCGTCATTCTCTTGCGTTCCCTTCTCCGGAAGGGGCGCTGCGTGAACCTAATGGTTTGCTGGCCCTGGGCGGCGATCTGAGTCCGTCGCGTTTATTGATGGCTTACCAGCGGGGGATTTTTCCGTGGTTCTCTCCTGGCGATCCCATCTTATGGTGGTCGCCCGACCCCCGCGCCGTTCTGTGGCCTGCGGAGTTTCATATCAGCCGCAGCATGAAGCGTTTTCACGCCCGCTCCCCTTATCGCGTCACCCTCAACCATGCGTTTGGTCAGGTGATCGAGGGCTGCGCCAGCGATCGCTTTGAAGGAACCTGGATCACACCCGAGGTGATTGTCGCCTACCATCGCCTGCACGAGCTGGGCTACGCCCATTCGATTGAGGTATGGGACGATAAGAATGAACTGGTGGGCGGCATGTACGGCGTGGCACAGGGCACGCTGTTTTGCGGCGAGTCGATGTTCAGCCGCGCGGTTAACGCCTCCAAAACCGCGCTGCTGGTCTTCTGCGAACGCTTCGCCCGCAGCGGCGGCAAGTTAGTTGACTGCCAGGTGCTGAACGAACATACCGCCTCGTTGGGTGTGGTGGAGATCTCGCGCCATGAATATCTGGCGCAGCTGGCGACCCTGCGCATGCAAAAATTACCGCAAAATTTCTGGGTGCCAACGACGTTATTTACGCCCCAGGGATAAATGTTTTCCGCATATTTTTCCTCAAGGTGCTATAATTCTGCCGCAGAGTAGGTTCTGCCTGTTGCCCCGCCGCCGTTTGGGAATAGTTCGCATCCGATAACGCCCTATCGTTTATCCTGCCACCTCCCCTTTACGTATGCGCTTTTCGTACGGTTGAACCGTGACGTCCGGGCAATACGCTGAAAACTGCTTTGTTGCGTTTTAAACGCACAAATCTTTACTTAATTGATGAATTTCGGCATTATCTTGCCGGTTCAAAACTTGGTAGTGATACCCCAGAGGATTAGATGGCCAAAGAAGACAATATTGAAATGCAGGGTACCGTTCTGGAAACGTTGCCTAACACCATGTTTCGCGTAGAACTGGAAAACGGTCACGTCGTTACCGCGCATATCTCCGGTAAAATGCGTAAGAACTATATCCGTATTCTGACGGGCGACAAAGTGACTGTTGAGCTGACCCCGTACGACCTGAGCAAAGGCCGCATTGTCTTCCGTAGTCGCTAAGAGTATTTCGCCTGCAATGGCGTATAAAGAATAATAAAGGCCGGGTTATCCCGGCCTTTTTTTATGCCCCGCCCGTATCAGTGGATACGCACTACGGTCAGATCCGCCAGCATGGTATGCGCAATATCATGCAGCAGCCCGGTAAGGTGCGGGAGCATCTCGCGGTCGAAATGCGACACCAACAGCACATGGTTTAAGGCCCGGCAGTAATTGCACTGGGCTTCGGTGCTGTCCAGCAGCCACTCCTGTTTATGCGAGGGCGGGATTTCATTTTCATCCAGCACGCGAAAATCGGTCATGGATTTTGCCAGCTCAGCGCTGAATGCATCAAGGTAGGCTGCCAGGCAGCGGCAGACAGGCTGCGTTTGCGGCAGCGAGTCGCAATCGACAAGGATTTCGGTAAGCAGGTTGCAGCGCGCAGCGAGCGTGGAGAGATCGTGGGCACAGACTTCAAGTTCGCTATAAAGCTGGGGAATAGGGTTTTCATTAGTCATAAAGAGTCCTTTATGCACGGCAAATTATCATTGTGCGCGCTTTCAGGATGCCAATCCTGGCACCTGATTTTGCAGGTGCATCGCCATTCTAATACTGTGATTTTATCCAGCAATTTTCTCGTTTAAATTCTGGATAACGCCTCGCAAAATTTTGATGTGGGGTAAGGTGAATATGCGGCTTAAGTAGTCGTTCCGTTCACCTTACGTTCCTTGCTTCTCTGATACGCCGGAACCGGTGAACGTGCCAGGGGGGCTCGCCGCCTCCCCCCTGGCAACCCCGGCTCCCGGCAAAGAAAATCGCCGCTTCGCGGTGCCCTCAGCTTATTCCTTCAGGCTTTCGGGTCGGGCACCAGCCTGCATCCATGCAGGCTATGCCCTCTCGGCGCGTCCATGCGCCTCGCCCCGGCCTTACGGAAACGCTTCGGCGATTTTCAGCCGGACCTGGTCATCGCTGTAACTCTCAATTCACCTTTAATGACTTTATCGCTTCAGGTATTCAACATTACCAACCCGGCCACATCCATGAAAAAACCATAAAAAAACCGGGCTTTCGCCCGGTTTTTACCATCACGCAACAGCGTTAGTGAGCCGCCTCCGGCTTATGCTTCGCCGCACTCTGGAAATCATACGTCAGCTCGTTCTTCGCCTGATCCAGCGCCACCGTCACCTGGCCCCCATCGACAAGCGAACCAAACAGCAGCTCGTTAGCCAACGGTTTCTTCAGGTTGTCCTGAATCACACGCGCCATCGGACGGGCACCCATCGCACGGTCGTAGCCTTTCTCTGCCAGCCAGTTGCGAGCCTCCTGACTCACTTCCAGCGACACACCTTTCTGATCCAGCTGAACCTGCAGCTCGACGATGAACTTATCCACCACCTGATGAATCACCTCGGTAGAGAGATGTTCGAACCAGATAATGTTGTCCAGACGGTTACGGAACTCCGGCGTGAAGATCTTCTTGATCTCTTCCATCGCATCGGTGCTGTTATCCTGGTGGATCAGGCCGATGGATTTACGCTCGGTTTCACGCACCCCGGCGTTGGTGGTCATCACCAGCACCACGTTGCGGAAGTCCGCCTTGCGCCCGTTGTTATCGGTCAGCGTCCCGTTATCCATCACCTGCAGCAGGATGTTGAACACGTCCGGGTGCGCTTTCTCGATTTCATCGAGCAGCAGAACCGCGTGCGGATGCTTGATCACCGCGTCGGTAAGCAGGCCGCCCTGATCAAAGCCCACGTAGCCCGGAGGCGCACCAATCAGACGGCTGACGGTGTGACGCTCCATATACTCGGACATATCAAAGCGCAGCAGCTCAATACCCAGCGCTTTGGAGAGCTGAACCGTCACCTCGGTTTTCCCCACCCCGGTCGGACCGGCGAACAGGAAAGAACCGACAGGTTTGTGCTCATGCCCTAGTCCGGCACGGGCCATCTTAATGGCCTCGGTTAAGGCCTCAATGGCTTTATCCTGTCCAAAGACCAGCATTTTCAGGCGATCGCCGAGGTTTTTCAGCGTATCGCGGTCGCTCTGAGAAACGCTCTTCTCAGGGATACGCGCGATGCGGGCCACCACGGATTCGATATCCGCCACGTTGACCGTTTTCTTACGCTTGCTGACCGGCATCAGACGCGCACGCGCGCCCGCTTCGTCGATCACATCAATCGCTTTATCCGGCAGGTGGCGATCGTTGATGTATTTCACCGCCAGCTCCACCGCCGCACGCACCGCTTTCGCGGTATAACGCACGTCATGGTGCGCTTCGTACTTCGGCTTCAGGCCGTTGATGATCTGCACCGTTTCCTCAACCGACGGTTCAGTAATATCGATTTTCTGGAAGCGACGCGCCAGAGCACGGTCTTTTTCGAAAATATTGCTGAACTCCTGATAGGTGGTTGAGCCGATCACCCGGATCTTGCCGCTGGAGAGCAGCGGTTTAATCAGGTTGGCGGCATCCACCTGGCCACCCGATGCCGCACCGGCGCCGATGATGGTATGGATCTCGTCGATAAACAGGATGCTGTTGGTATCCTGCTCCAGCTGTTTCAGCAGCGCTTTGAAACGTTTTTCAAAATCGCCGCGGTATTTGGTTCCGGCCAACAGGGAACCGATATCCAGCGAATAGATGGTGCAGTCGGCAATCACTTCCGGAACGTCGCCCTGCACGATGCGCCAGGCCAGCCCTTCGGCAATGGCGGTTTTACCGACGCCAGATTCCCCCACCAGCAGCGGGTTGTTCTTGCGGCGGCGGCACAGCACCTGAATCGCCCGTTCCAGCTCTTTATCGCGGCCTATCAGCGGGTCGATACCGCCAACACGGGCAAGCTGGTTAAGATTGGTGGTGAAGTTTTCCATACGTTCCTCCCCGCCTGCTTGCTCTTCGCTGTTGACCTGATGGCTGGAATCCGAAGACGGATTCGATTCGTCTTTTCGCGTTCCGTGAGAGATAAAGTTCACCACATCGAGGCGGCTGACTTCGTGTTTGCGCAGCAGGTAGGCGGCTTGCGACTCCTGCTCGCTGAAGATGGCAACCAGCACGTTGGCACCGGTGACTTCGCTACGTCCGGAGGACTGGACGTGAAATACCGCACGCTGGAGTACACGCTGGAAGCTGAGCGTCGGTTGCGTGTCGCGCTCCTCTTCACTGACGGGCAGTACAGGTGTGGTCTGTTCGATGAAGGCTTCAAGTTCCTGACGCAGCGCCACCAGATCCACGGAGCAGGCTTCAAGCGCTTCGCGGGCGGATGGGTTACTGAGCAGTGCAAGCAGCAGGTGCTCGACCGTCATAAACTCATGTCGGTGCTCACGCGCTCTGGCGAAAGCCATGTTTAAACTGAGTTCCAGTTCTTGATTGAGCATAGGCACCTCCCCCAATTTTCATTGCCTTATTCAGGCTTTTTCCAGCGTACACAGCAACGGATGCTCATTCTCCCTTGCATACTGGTTCACCATTGCCACCTTGGTTTCGGCGACTTCTGCGGTAAACACCCCGCAGATGGCTTTGCCATGATAGTGAACCGTAAGCATCAGTTGCGTTGCACGTTCAACATCATAAGAAAAGAACTTTTGTAGCACGTCAATAACAAATTCCATCGGCGTGTAATCATCGTTCATTAACATAACTTTATACATAGATGGCGGTTTTAGCGCGTCGCGCACTTGATCTTCCGCCAGCTTGTCGAAATCGAGCCAGTCGTTCGTCTTACCCATTGTCAGTCGTCATCTTCGTTTACGGTCTCCGGTCGCGTGTTCTGATGCTGACGGGAGGCTATACATAACCTGAATCTACCTTAGATGTCAGATAACCTACATCTATTATTGCCATCCGCGATGTCTGTCACAATACCGTTCAATAGCGTTAACTGCTTCAAATTTTGACTCATTTTTACCCGTCCTTGCCCGGCAAATGCTTGACGATCCCTTTGGTTTATCTAAATTGTACAAGCGTGAGTTGGCGAGGTTTTGAACAGCTCCCACTCCACCACCGGTTCATTACATCTAACTCAATAAGATTTACGAAGGATGTCGAAGCATGGAAACGGGTACAGTTAAGTGGTTCAACAACGCCAAAGGGTTTGGTTTTATCTGCCCTGAAGGCGGCGGCGAAGACATTTTCGCACATTACTCCACCATTCAGATGGATGGATACAGAACGCTGAAAGCCGGGCAGGCCGTCCGGTTCGATGTACACCTTGGGCCAAAAGGCAATCATGCCAGCGTTATTGTGCCCATCGAAGCAGAAGTGGTGGCATAGCCCTCTGTTTCATTGTGTACACCCCGCACTCAAAATGCCAGCCCGATGCGCTGGCATTTTTATTTGTGTGCGGTGATGCGACCTGATGCCCGGCGGCGTTGCGCTTGCGCAGGCCTACGGATTTTGTAGGCCGGGTAAGGCGTAGCCGCCACCTGGCAACAGGTTCACTCCCGGGCTAACGCATCCACCGGATCTAATCGCGCGGCGTTTCTGGCCGGCAACCAGCCAAACAGTACCCCGGTAAAGGTAGAACACAGGAAGGCAGTTAGCAGCGCCATCGGTGAAAAACCAATTTCCCAGCCGGGTAAAAACAGCTGCAGCGTAAAGGCGATGAGCAGCGAGAGCGTAATCCCCAGCGCACCGCCCACCAGACAGACCAGCACCGCTTCAATCAAAAACTGCTGCAACACATCGCTGGCCCGGGCGCCCACCGCCATACGGATGCCGATTTCACGCGTCCGCTCCGTCACCGACACCAGCATGATATTCATCACCCCGATCCCCCCGACCAGCAGGGAGATGATCGCCACCAGCGTGAGGAAGAGCTGAAGAGTACGTGTGGTCTTTTCCGCCGTTTTCAAGAGCCCATCCATGTTCCAGGTGAAGAAATCTTTCTTCCCGTGGCGCAGGGTTAACAGGCGTTCAAGCTGTTGCTCTGCCTGGGCGCTGTCGTAGCCATCTTTCACCCGGACAGTAATGGAGTTGAGCCACGACTGGCCCATAATGCGCCCGGAGATGGTGGTGTAAGGCAGCCAGACGCGCAAAATCTTGCTGCTGCCAAACATCGACTGCTTCTCCTCCGCCACGCCAATCACCGTCGCGGGCATGTTCCCCACCAGCACGATCTCACCTACCACCTTCGCTTTATTGGGGAACAGCTGTCGCCGGGCATTGCTGTCGAGCACCACCACCTGCGCCCGCCCTGCCAGCTGCTCTGCATTGAAGGTGCCCCCTTCGCTGAAGGTCATGCCGTAGACGTTGAAGTAGTCGCCGCTGACACCGTTGGCGCTGGCCGCCACATCGATATTGGCATAGCGCAGACGCAGGCTCTGGGACACCGCCGGTGTGGCGGAGTTAACCCACGGCTGCTTCTGAATGGCCGTGAGATCGTCATACTTCAGCGCCTGCTGGTACTGAGGCTCGTCATCGCCAAAATCTTTGCCGGGATAGACGTCAATGGTATTGGTACCGATGGAGCGGATATCCGACAGCACCAGCTGTTTGGCCGCGTCGCCCACCACCACAATCGACACCACCGAGGCGATGCCGATGATGATCCCAAGCATGGTCAGCAGGGTGCGCATTTTGTTGGCGGCCATCGCCAGCCAGGCCATGGTCAGCGCTTCGCGAAAGCTGCTGGCAAACTGCCGCCAGCCCGAAGGCGGCGGTAAGGATATCTCCTGCCGCCGGGTGGCATTGAGGCCAGGCGGCGGATTGCTGACCAGCTCGCCGTCGCGGATCTCGACAATGCGTCCTGCCTGGGAGGCCACCTCCGGGTCGTGGGTGACGATAATCACCGTGTGCCCCTGATCCCGCAGCTGGTGCAGGATCGCCATCACCTCTTCCCCGGAGTGGCTGTCCAGCGCCCCGGTCGGTTCATCCGCCAGGATCACCTGACCACCGTTCATCAGCGCCCGGGCGATACTCACCCGCTGCTGCTGGCCGCCGGAAAGCTGCGACGGCTGGTAATCCACCCGCTCCCCCAGCCCCAGCCGGGTAAGCAGCGCCTGCGCCCGCTCAAGGCGTTTTTTGCGCTCCACGCCAGCATAGACCGCGGGCACCTCGACGTTTTGCGCCGCGCTCAGATGCGAAAGCAGATGGTAACGCTGGAAGATAAAACCGAAATGTTCCCGACGCAGTTTGGCCAGCGCGTCGCTGTCCAGCGTGGCGACGTCGGTGCCCGCCACACGATAGGTGCCGCTGGTGGGTTTATCCAGACAGCCGAGAATATTCATCAGCGTCGATTTACCGGAGCCTGACGCCCCGACAATCGCCACCATCTCCCCCGCCTCTACCCGCAGGGTGATGCCCTTCAGCACCTCCACCGGCCCGTCGCCGGAGGGGTAGCTGCGGCGGATATCATTCAGCTCCAGCAGGGCGGTCATTTCGCCGCCCCCGGCTGGCTCTCGCTGATGACCACCTCTTCACCCTCTTCCAGCCCTTTCACCACCACCACATCGGTATCGTTGCGCGAGCCGAGGCTCACCTCACGCTCGCGGATTTCACCGTTACGCAGCACCTTCACGTTATAGCGGTTATCTCCTACCGGTTGGCCCAGCGCCGCCAGCGGAATGGTCAGCACGTTTTTCACCCCGGAGAGCTGAATATGCACCTGGGCAGTCATGTCCAGGCGCAGCACCCCCTGCGGGTTGGGGACTTCAAACCGGGCGTGATAGAAAATGGCGTCGTTGACCTTCTCCGGCGTCGGGAGAATATCCTTCAGCACCCCTTCATAGCGGGTTTGCGGGTCCCCCAGCACGGTAAACCAGGCTTTTTGCCCCGGCTTCAGGTGGATCACATCCGCTTCCGAAACCTGCGCCTTCACCAGCATGGTACCCATATCCGCGAGGGTCAGGATGTTCGGCGCCTGCTGGGCAGCGATAACCGTCTGTCCCTGCAGGGTCGTAATCTGCGTTACTTCCCCGGCCATCGGCGCAACGATGCGGGTGTACTCAAGGTTAGTTTTGGCACTATCCAGCGAGGCCTGGTTGCGTTTGATCTGCGCGTCGATAGTGCCAATCTGCGCCTGCTTTACCGCCAGCTCGGTGGTCGAGGTATCCAGATCCTGCTGCGAGATCGCCTGGGTGGTCGCCAGCTGCCGCTGACGGTTCAGGGTCACCTGGGCGAGCTTACGCTCCGCTTCCGCCTGGCTGCGCTGGGCGCGCAGCTCCATCAGCGTCGCTTCCACCTCTTTGATCTGGTTTTCGGCCTGCTCCGGATCGATAACCCCCAGCAGTTGCCCTTTTTTCACCTTGTCGCCAATCTCCACCGACAGCGTCTTCAACTGGCCGCTGACCTGGGCACCCACGTCAACCTTGCGTAGCGCGTCCAGTTTGCCGGTCGCCAGCACGCTCTGCTGCAGCTCGCCCGGCCGGACAATCAATGTCTGATATTGCGGCACCGGTGCGTTTAGCACCCGCCACAGCCAGAATCCACCCACCAGTACAATCAGCACCAGCAGCAGAAACAGCTTCCTGCGCTTTCCCTTTAAGTTCATAAATATTCCAAATAGCTATTCCGGCTTACATAACTGTTGATTCTAACTAAACCGCGCCTCAACGAAACCCCTGCTTTTCGTGGCGCGTAAACGTTGTTGAGGAGAGGTTGATAAAACCCCTGCTGAAATAAAGGCCTGGCAACAAGACCGGGATCTATTATGTCCTCCATCGCAGAGTCATCTTATTCACAGCAGCCGCAACCTAAATCAGCCTGGCAGCTATTTCAGCATCTGGCATCCGGAACATTAACCCCCGGCCTTGCCTGGCGTAATCCGGCCTATCGCCGCAAATTTATGCTGCGCTCGCTGATGACGCCGTTCAGCACCGCACGTCTGCTGGCAAGCCTGACAAAACAGCCGCAACTCCTGCAACTGTTACAGGTCCAGCCGGGGCTGCCCTGCCGCCTGCATCGCCCGTGGCTCTCGGTGGCGATGAATCGCCAGCAAACGCTCCAGGCGCTGAACTGGCACTATCAGACCCTGCAGCGCCAGCTCCCGGCCGCGCTGATGAACGGCTATCTCTCCCGGGAGGGGGTCACGTTACTGACCCTGAACGGCAAAGACGATCGCGCCTTTACCCTGCGTCTGTGCGCCGATGCCTTCCTCGATAAAGAGGGCGAAGCGACGCTGGCGTTTTGCGACGAGCAGCAGACTGTGCTGGCGGAGATGACCTTTACGCTGTGTCAGGTTAACGGCACCCCGACGCTGTTTATCGGCGGGATGCAGGGGGCAAAAGCCTTTGTGCCGCACGAGGCGATCCAGAGCGCCACCAAAGCCTGTCACGGCCTGTTCCCGAAACGCCTGCTGGTGGAAGCCGCCATGACGCTCGGCAGCGCCCTGGCCGTGGAGCAGATTATCGCCGTCAGCAACAGCACCCATATTTATCGCAGCTGGCGCTATCGCAAGAAAAAAGAGGGGAAACTGCTGGCCGACTACGACAGTTTCTGGCTGTCGCTGGGCGGGGAGCGCGACAGCGAGGGCAACTTCAGGCTGCCGCTCGCCATGCCGCGCAAACCGATGGAGGAGATCGCCAGCAAAAAACGCGCTGAGTATCGCCGCCGGTTTACCCTGCTGGACAGCCTGATCGATCAGGTCAACCAGGCGACCCGCCGCTAGTCCGCCCTCCCGCGTGCCAGCCACAGCACGCGGGAGAACATCTTCCGCAACAGCGTGGGCACCGCCTCCACGCCGCGACGACCGGCCTCCATCGCCACCTCAATCGCCAGATCGGGTTTCGACGAACGGTGAATGGCCTTCATGATCACCCGCCGCATATTCATCGGGATATCCTCCGGGATCATCGCCACCCGGTGAAAGACATCGGAAAAGCCCTGCCGGTACATGAAGTGCTCCATGTCCATGGCGGGCAGCGCCGTCAGGTGCTCGCGCTCCTCTTCCCGGTCGTTATTGATTAGCCCGCGCACGGTCGCGGCATATTTCTTACCCGCCTCGTCACCGTCCACCAGCACATGCCATTCGATGCCCATCCGCCGGGCAAATTTAATCAGCGGTTTCAGCCCCGACTGGGCAAATTCAATCACTTTGATGCCCTCGGCATCAAAGTGGTGCCCACACTGACGGGCCAGCTCGTTAATCACCCAGGTTTCGGTCTCCCCTTCCACCAGCAGCCAGCAGCGGGCAAACAGCGAGGAGGCGCGGTTGAAGCGAATATGGAAGGCGATACGGCGGCTATCTTCTGCATTCATGCCCCCCGGCCCCAGGCGGTAAGCCGAGACGCGCGACGACTCACGCACCAGACGACAGACGTGCTCAACCGGGGTTAGCGACAGCAGTTCGCCGGAGTTGGTGGTGGTGATGCGCTGCAGCGGCAGCAGATTCAACAGGTGCCAGGCCACCGAGAGCATGATCGGGTGCAGGCGCGTCTCGGGATCTTCCACCAGCAGCAGCGGGCGGGCATCCCGGTCCAGCCGGACGGTGCCTTTGGCCTGCAACAACGTGGAGAAGAGCCCCAGCAGGATCACCCGGTGCGAGCGGCCGCCGGGACGGTCAATCATCCGGTTGATGATGTCGAGGTAGCGCCAGCTGCGCTGCTCGTCATGGGAGCGCCGCCGCATCAGCCGGTTGCGCACCGGGGAGGTGCCCTGTTCGGAGAAGTAGTGCTCCAGCAGTTGTACCATTGCCGACAGTCCCTGGCGGATCTGGCCGTCGGTCAGGTTTTGCGGACGGGCGACCAGTTCCCGGGCCAGATAGTCCAGCTCCCGGGCGGTGACCTCCACATCAGGCATGTCGGGGACGGTACCGTTGCGGATGCGGCGCATAAAGCGGGCATCGCGCAGGCGCAGCACCGGCATCAGACGGACCAGATGACGCGCCCGCTCATCGATATCCTCCAGCGGCAGGGCCTGGCCGTCAGTATCGAGAAAACCGCGCAGGGTCAGCACACTGTCATCGCTGGCGAGCTCACCTTCCAGGCGATAAAAAATGCGCCGATAGCCATCATCACAGGGCACCCAGCATTCGGCAAGAGGACGATAGCGGCGAACGCGATGGCGCCCCGGCTCGCTTTCACGAAAGGTAAGGATAATATGCAGATGGTGTTCACGCCCCAGCATATCCCCGGGGGGGAACCAGAAATCTTCCCGGACAAAATGGTACAAACTGGATTCCGGCGATAGCAGCAGCGTCAGGGCGTCCAGCAGGCTCGATTTACCCCAGGCGTTTTCTCCGATTAGCACGTTGTTGTGCTCAAGCATCAGCGACAGACGGTTAATGCCGCGAAACCCCACGATTTCCACACGCTCTAGCAACATGTACCCTCCGGGAGAGATGAACTTTTTCCTTTAAGTTATCAGGAGTATAACGCCAGCGGGCCCGGACGGACACTCCATCGTAGGCGGAATAATGCCAGCCAGAAGCGAAAATTAAGAATTTAACCAGACAGTTTCATTTGTAATAACCATTTCCGCCGCATACTCTTGCTGCCGAAAATGCAACTCTGCTTTACTCGCCTTAATTTAGCAAGGAAGCGCAACACATTGCCCTACATCAAACTTACCGTATTTATTTAACTGGTGAGGGGGAATATTCATTTTTAGAATAGTGGCGTTTTAAAACTCGTCGCTTATTTTGGCGATAAATAACAATGGCGCAGGATTGCGCTCATTTTTTCTTTGAGGTGGTTATGTTCAGAAAATTAGCAGCGGAATTTTTTGGTACATTCTGGTTGGTATTTGGTGGCTGTGGCAGTGCCGTCCTGGCAGCAGGATTCCCGGAGCTGGGAATTGGTTTCGTTGGTGTTTCGCTGGCCTTCGGCTTAACGGTTTTAACGATGGCATATGCCGTGGGCCATATTTCCGGTGGTCATTTTAACCCGGCGGTAACATTAGGATTGTGGGCCGGCGGTCGTTTTCCGGCAAAAGAGGTTCTTGGCTATATTATTGCCCAGATCATTGGCGGAATTATTGCTGCCGCTATTCTGTATGTCATTGCCAGCGGTAAAGCGGGCTTTGATGCTGCGGCCAGCGGCTTTGCCTCAAACGGCTTTGGTGAACACTCCCCTGGCGGTTTCTCCATGCTCTCTGCCATCGTGATTGAAATCGTGCTGACTGCAGGCTTCCTGCTGGTGATCCACGGCGCAACGGACAAACACGCCCCGGCCGGTTTCGCGCCGATTGCGATTGGCCTGGCGCTGACCCTGATCCACCTGATCAGCATTCCGGTGACCAACACCTCTGTTAACCCGGCGCGCAGCACAGCGGTAGCCATCTTCCAGGGCGGCTGGGCGCTGGAGCAGCTGTGGCTGTTCTGGGTGATGCCGATTATCGGCGGTATTATTGGCGGCGTGCTGTACCGCACCCTGCTGGAAAAACGCGATTAAGCGTGCGCGCGTTGTGGCGCCGGGTGGCGGCTTCGCCTTACCCGGCCTACGGGACAGCATTTCGTAGGCCGGGCAAGCGAAGCGCCGCCCGGCACTGTTTTCACCTTTACTGAACCGTCTGAATTGGGTAGTGTCTCAGCGCCACTCAAATACAGGACCGGTTGTTCATGTTTTCAGGACTCTTAATCATTCTGCTCCCACTGATCGTGGGCTATCTCATTCCTCTTCATCAGCTGTCAGCGTTAAAACTGATCAATCGTCTTTTGAGCGGGATTGTCTACGTCATTCTCTTTTTTATGGGGATCAGCCTCGCCTTCCTCGATAATCTTGCCACCAATCTGCTCTCTATCCTGCACTACTCCATTATTACGATGACCGTTATTTTGCTCTGCAATATCGCGGCCCTGTTCTGGCTGGAGCGCGCTATTCCGTGGAAAAACCATCACCATCAGGAAAAATTGCCTTCGCGTATTGCCATGGCGCTGGAGTCCTTAAAATTATGCGGCGTGGTGGTGCTCGGTTTTTTGCTGGGGCTGACAGGATTCTCTTTTTTACAACACGCCACCGAGGCCAGTGAATATACGCTGATCTTCCTGCTGTTCCTTATTGGTATTCAGCTGCGAAATAATGGCATGACCTTAAAACAGATCGTTCTCAACCGTCGCGGCATGATAGTGGCGGTGATCGTGGTGGGCAGTTCGCTGATTGGCGGGGTGATTAACGCCTTTATTCTCGACCTGCCGCTGAATACCGCCCTGGCGATGGCCTCCGGTTTTGGCTGGTATTCGCTTTCCGGCATTCTGTTAACCGAGTCTTTCGGTCCGGTCATTGGCAGCGCCGCTTTCTTTAACGATCTGGGGCGCGAGCTGATCGCCATCATGCTGATCCCGGGTCTGGTGCGCCGCAGTCGTTCCACGGCGCTGGGGCTGTGCGGTGCGACCTCAATGGACTTCACCCTGCCGGTGCTGCAACGCTCGGGCGGGCTGGAGATGGTACCTGCCGCCATCGTTCACGGCTTTATTTTAAGCCTGCTGGTGCCCGTCATGATGGCGTTCTTCTCAGCCTGATACTTCTTTGGCGGTAGCCTGCTGCCGCCAAAATTGCGCTAAATCAATAACCCTCTATTTTGTAGCAGAAAGCCCTTTTCACCGTATCGCCACAGGCATAACCTTAAAGATGTATCTCAAATATAACTTTAACAGGTGTGATTATGTTTTGTGTGCAATGTGAACAAACCATCCGTACCCCAGCTGGCAACGGCTGCTCTTACGCACAGGGCATGTGCGGTAAAACCGCAGAAACCTCCGATCTGCAGGATTTACTGATCGCCTCCCTGCAGGGTTTATCCGCCTGGGCAGTTAAAGCCCGGGAATATGGCATCATCGACCACTACGTCGATCACTTCGCCCCGCGCGCGTTTTTCTCTACCCTGACTAACGTGAACTTCGACTCCCCGCGCATTGTGGGCTACGCCCGCGAAGCCATCGCCCTGCGTGAAGCCCTGAAAGCGCAGTGCCTGAATGTGGATGCCAGCGCCCGTGTCGACAATCCAATGGCCGACCTGCAACTGGTCAGCGACGATCTGGGCGACCTGCAGCGCCAGGCGGCTGAATTTACCCCGAACAAAGACAAAGCGGCGATTGGCGAGAACATTCTCGGCCTGCGTTTACTCTGCCTGTACGGCCTGAAAGGGGCCGCGGCCTATATGGAACACGCCCACGTCCTGGATCAGTACGACAACGACATCTACGCCCAGTACCACAAAATTATGGCGTGGCTCGGCACCTGGCCTTCCGACATGAACGCCCTGCTCGAGTGCTCAATGGAGATCGGCCAGATGAACTTCAAAGTGATGAGCATCCTGGACGCCGGTGAAACCACCAAATACGGCCACCCGACCCCGACGCAGGTCAACGTCAAAGCGACCGAAGGCAAGTGCATCCTGATCTCCGGTCACGACCTGAAAGATCTCTACAACCTGCTGGAGCAGACCGACGGCACCGGCGTTAACGTCTACACCCACGGTGAGATGCTGCCCGCCCATGGCTATCCGGAACTGCGTAAATTCAAACATCTGATCGGGAACTACGGCAGCGGCTGGCAGAACCAGCAGGTGGAATTCGCCCGCTTCCCGGGCCCCATCGTGATGACCTCTAACTGCATCATCGACCCGACGGTGGGTGCTTACGATGACCGTATCTGGACCCGGAGCATCGTCGGCTGGCCGGGCGTGAGCCACCTCGAAGGCGACGATTTTGGTCCGGTGATTGCTCAGGCCCAGCAGATGGCGGGCTTCCCCTACAGTGAAATTCCACACCTCATCACCGTCGGTTTTGGACGTCAGACCCTGCTGGGTTCGGCGGACTCCCTGATTGATCTGGTGAGCCGCGAAAAACTGCGTCACATCTTCCTGGTGGGCGGCTGCGACGGCGCGCGCGGGGAACGTAACTACTTCACCGACTTCGCCACCAGCGTCCCGGACGACTGCCTGATCCTGACCCTGGCCTGCGGTAAGTACCGCTTCAACAAGCTGGAGTTCGGCGATATCGAAGGGCTGCCGCGCCTGATCGACGCCGGTCAGTGTAACGATGCCTACTCAGCCATCATCCTCGCGGTCACCCTGGCGGAAAAACTGGGCTGCGGCGTAAACGATCTGCCGCTGTCGCTGGTGCTCTCCTGGTTCGAACAGAAAGCGATTGTGATCCTGCTGACCCTGCTCTCGCTGGGCGTGAAAAACATCGTCACCGGCCCGACGGCGCCTGGCTTCTTTACCCCGGATCTGCTGGCGGTCCTCAACGAGAAGTTCGGTCTGCGTTCCGTGACCACCGTTGAAGACGATATGAAGCAACTGCTGAGCGCGTAAGGAGTAAAAGTATGACGATGCCAACCCATCAGTGCCCATGGCGGATGCAGGTTCACCACATCCATCAGGAAACGCCGGATGTCTGGACGATTTCGCTGCTGTGTCACGACTATTATCCTTACCGTGCCGGGCAGTATGCGCTGGTCAGCGTGCGTAACTCCGCAGAGACGCTGCGGGCGTATACGATCTCCTCGACGCCGGGCATCAGCGAGTACATAACGCTGACAGTTCGTCGCATTGATGAGGGGGCGGGGTCACAGTGGCTGACCGGTGAGGTGAAGCGTGGGGATTACATCTGGCTGTCGGACGCGCAGGGAGATTTTACCTGCGACGATAAGCCGGAAGATAAATTCCTGCTGCTGGCCGCTGGCTGCGGCGTGACGCCGGTGATGTCGATGCGTCGCTGGCTGGCGAAGAACCGCCCGCAGGCTGACGTGGCGGTGATCTTCAGCGTGCGCTCGCCGCAGGATGTCATTTTTGCAGACGAATGGCGTCACTACCCGGTTACCCTGGTGGCGGAAAACAACGCCACAGAGGGGTTTGTCGCCGGTCGCCTGAGCCGCGAGCTGCTGCAAAGCGTACCGGACATCGCCTCCCGCACGGTGATGACCTGTGGCCCGGCGCCCTATATGGAGATCGTGGAAGAAGAGGTGAAGGCCCTGGGCGTGACCCGCTTCTTTAAAGAGCAGTTCTTTACTCCGGTCGCGGAAGCTGCCACCAGCGGGCTGAAATTCACTAAATTGCAGCCTGCGAAAACCTTCTTTGGCCGCGTGGGCAGCACGCTGCTGGAGGCGCTGGAGAGCAATAACGTGCCGGTGGCGGCTGCCTGTCGCGCAGGCGTGTGCGGCTGCTGTAAAACAAAAGTGGTGGACGGGAACTATACCGTTACCAGCACCATGACGCTGACGGCTGCCGAAGTGGCGGAAGGCTATGTACTTGCCTGCTCCTGCCATCCGCAGGGGGATCTGGTGCTGGCCTGATAAAAAGCCCGGTGGCGCGTAGCGATCCGGGCCTACAAAAGACCGCGAACCGTAGGCCGGGCAAACGCAGTGCCGCCCGGCATTACTTCCACGCCGGATCGCTCACCACTGCAAACCGCCCTGCCCCCAAAAGTACCACCGCCAGCCGCAGCAACAATCTGCCGAAATCTTCGTGCATTAGTGTTTTATTAACAGCAATCAACAATGATTTAACCATCTGAATTAACTCTATTTTTAGCTGAATAACCACCACAATATGACGGAATGTTGCACAGTGAAAGCAACGATTAATAAGGGGGATTTCACGGGCATGCCGGTCAGTTTCATCTAAGCTTGAAAGCGTTATCACATTCAGGAGATGGACTACCATGAAACAAACCGTGGCGAACTATATTGCGAAAATGCTGGAACAGGCCGGGGTAAAACGGATCTGGGGTGTTACCGGGGATTCCCTCAACGGTCTGAGCGACAGCCTGAACCGAATGGGCACCATCGAATGGATGCCGACCCGCCATGAGGAGGTCGCCGCGTTCGCCGCCGGGGCAGAAGCCCAACTTACCGGAGAGCTGGCGGTCTGTGCGGGCTCGTGCGGGCCAGGCAACCTGCATCTGATTAATGGTCTGTTTGATTGTCACCGTAACCATGTCCCGGTGCTGGCTATCGCCGCACATATTCCGTCAAGCGAGATTGGCAGCGGCTATTTTCAGGAGACGCATCCGCAGGAGCTGTTCCGTGAATGCAGCCACTACTGTGAACTGGTCTCCTCCCCTGAGCAGATCCCCCAGGTGCTGGCCCTGGCGATGCGCAACGCCATTCTTAAGCGCGGCGTCTCGGTGATTGTGCTGCCAGGCGACGTGGCGCTGCAGGCGGCGCCGGAAAGTGCCAGCACCCACTGGTATCCCGCGCCCCAGCCGGTGGTGACGCCCGCCCTCGCTGAGCTGAAAAAACTGGCCCAGCTGCTGCGCTATTCCAGCAATATCGCCCTGATGTGCGGTAGCGGCTGCGCCGGGGCCCACGATGAGCTGCTGGAATTTGCCGGCACCCTGAAGGCGCCGATTGTTCACGCCCTGCGCGGGAAAGAGCATGTGGATTACGATAACCCGTACGACGTGGGGATGACCGGGCTAATTGGCTTCTCCTCCGGGTTCCACACCATGATGAATGCCGACACCCTGGTGCTGCTCGGGACCCAGTTCCCCTATCGCGCCTTCTACCCTACTGACGCCAAAATTATCCAGATCGACATTAACCCCGCCAGCATCGGGGCGCACAGCAAAGTGGATATGGCGCTGGTGGGCGACATCAAGGCGACCCTGAGCGCACTCATGCCGCTGCTGGAGGAGAAGACCGATCGCACCTTCCTGGACAAGGCCCTGAGTGATTATCGCGATGCCCGCAAAGGGCTGGATGACAAGGCGAAACCCAGCGATAAGGCGCTGCACCCGCAGTATCTGGCCCAGCAGATCAGCCGTTACGCCGACGAAGACGCCATCTTTACCTGCGACGTGGGTACCCCCACCGTCTGGGCGGCACGCTACCTGAAAATGAACGGCAAGCGCCGCCTGCTGGGATCGTTTAACCACGGCTCAATGGCCAACGCCATGCCGCAGGCGCTGGGGGCAAAAGCCACCGCGCCGGACCGTCAGGTGGTGGCGATGTGCGGCGACGGCGGCTTCAGCATGCTGATGGGCGATTTCCTTTCGGTGGCGCAGATGAAACTGCCGATCAAAATCATCGTCTTTAACAACGGCGTGCTGGGCTTTGTGGCGATGGAGATGAAAGCCGGAGGCTATCTGACCGACGGTACGGATCTGCACGACACCAACTTCGCCGCCATCGCCGAAGCCTGCGGCATTACCGGTATCCGCGTGGAGAAAGCGTCAGAGGTGGATGAGGCCTTGCAGCGCGCCTTTGCTACCGACGGCCCGGTGCTGGTGGATGTGGTGGTCGCCAAAGAGGAGCTGGCTATACCGCCGCAGATCAAACTGGAACAGGCGAAGGGCTTTAGCCTGTACATGCTGCGCGCTATTATTAGTGGTCGCGGTGACGAAGTTTTGGAGCTGGCAAAAACCAACTGGCTCAGGTAAAACATTTCACATCACCTTTTAAACTATAGGGATGTGAAATGATTGATTTACGTAGCGATACCGTAACCCGCCCGACGCAGGCCATGCTCAAGGAGATGCTGGCCGCGCCGGTCGGGGACGACGTCTATGGCGATGACCCCACCGTTAACGAACTTCAGCGCTATGCCGCCGAACTGAGTGGCCACGAGGCTGCGCTGTTCCTGCCAACCGGCACCCAGGCGAATCTGGTGGCCCTGCTCAGCCACTGCGAGCGCGGCGAAGAGTATATCGTCGGCCAGGGGGCGCATAACTATCTGTACGAAGCGGGCGGCGCGGCGGTGCTCGGCAGCATTCAGCCGCAGCCTATCGATGCCGCCCCCGACGGCTCCCTGCCGCTGGACAAGGTGGCGGCGAAAATCAAAGCCGACGATATCCACTTCGCCCGCACCAGACTGCTCAGCCTCGAAAACACCCATAACGGCAAAGTGCTGCCGCGCGACTACCTGAAAGCGGCGTGGGAATTTACCCGCGAGCGCAAACTGGGGCTGCACGTCGACGGCGCGCGCATCTTCAACGCCGTGGTGGAGTATGGCTGCGAGCTGAAAGCGATTACGCAATATTGCGACTCCTTCACCATTTGTCTCTCCAAAGGGCTGGGCACGCCGGTGGGGTCTCTGCTGGTGGGCAACGCCGACTATATCAAGCGCGCCAACCGCTGGCGCAAAATGACCGGCGGCGGCATGCGCCAGGCCGGTATCCTCGCCGCGGCGGGTCTGTACGCCCTGAAAAATAACGTTGCCCGCCTGAAGGACGATCACGACAACGCCGCGTGGATGGCCGCGCAGCTGCGCGAGATCGGCGCTGACGTCATGCGTCACGACACCAACATGCTGTTTGTCCGCGTCGGAGAGGAACACGCCGCGGCGCTGGGCGAATTTATGAAGGCGCGCGGCGTGCTGATTAACGCCGCGCCGGTAGTACGTCTGGTGATGCATCTCGACGTCAACCGTGAGCAGCTGGCAGAAGTGGTTGCCCACTGGCAGGCGTTTTTGCAGCGCTAAGGACTCCTCGTGCCGCAACGTATTCTGGTGCTCGGTGCCAGCGGGTATATTGGTCAACATCTGGTGGCCGCCCTGAGCGCACACGGGCATCAGGTACGGGCTGCGGCACGCAGCATTGAGCGCCTGCAAAAGCAGGCCCTGCCCAACGTCACCTGCCATGCTATCGACCTCAACTGGCCGCAGACGCTGGCGGCGCTGCTGGAGGGAGTGGATACCCTTTACTATCTGGTACACAGCATGGGCGAAGGGGGCGACTTTATCGCCCACGAGCGCCAGGTGGCGTTGAACGTGCGCGACGTGCTGCTGGAATACCCGGTTAAGCAGATTATCTTCCTCAGTTCGTTACAGGCACCGACGCATGAGCAGTCCGACCATCTGCGTGCCCGGCAGCTTACCGCCGACACCCTGCGCAGCGCCGGGATCCCGCTTACCGAACTGCGGGCCGGGATTATCGTTGGTGCCGGTTCTGCCGCTTTCGAAGTAATGCGCGATATGGTCTATAACCTGCCGGTGCTCACCCCGCCGCGCTGGGTGCGCTCGCGCACCACGCCGATTGCGCTGGAGAACCTGCTGCACTATCTGGTGGAGCTGCTCAATCACCCGACCAAAGAGAACCGGGTGCTGGAGGCCGCCGGGCCCGAGGTGCTGAGCTATCAGCAGCAGTTCGAACATTTTATGGCGGTGAGTGGCCGCCGTCGCCCGCTGATCCCCATCCCCTTCCCGACCCGCTGGATTTCGGTGTGGTTTTTGAATGTCATCACCTCCGTGCCGCCGACCACCGCCAAAGCCCTAATCCAGGGGCTAAAACACGATCTGCTGGCGGACGACCGCGCGCTGCGGGCGCTGATCCCGCAGGAACTCATTCGCTTCGATGACGCGGTGCGCAATACGCTAAAAGAAGAAGAGAAGCTGGTGAACTCCAGCGACTGGGGCTACGACGCCCAGGCCTTCGCCCGCTGGCGTCCGGAATATGGTTACTACCCGAAACAGGCCGGATGCACGGTGAAAACCGCCGCCAGCCTTAGCGCGCTCTGGAAAGTGGTGAACCAGATCGGCGGTAAAGAGTGCTACTTCTTTGGCAACGCGCTGTGGCAAACCCGGGCGATGATGGATCGGCTCGTCGGGCATAAGCTGGCGAAAGGCCGTCCGGCCGCGCCATATTTGCAAACCGGCGATACCGTTGACAGCTGGAAGGTGATTATCGTTGAACCTCAAAAGCAGCTGGCGCTGCTATTTGGCATGAAAGCCCCCGGTCTTGGGCGGTTGTGCTTTACCCTGAAGGACAAAGGCGACCATCGGGAGCTGGACGTGCGCGCCTGGTGGCATCCGCACGGCATGCCTGGCCTGTTCTACTGGCTGCTGATGATCCCGGCGCACCTGTTTATCTTCCGAGGAATGGCCCGGCGTATTGTTTTTCTGGCAGAACAAAACAAAGAAAAAGACTAATTAAAACTCTGAATCTTTCACGTTTCCCATTGCATACAGGCGTAATTCACGGAAGAATGCGCACGAAATTCTTTCAATACAGTGGATCGATATGAAGGTACTGGTTACCGGCGCCACCAGCGGCTTAGGCCGCAACGCGGTGGAGTTTTTGCGCAATAAAGGCGTCAGCGTCCGGGCCACCGGTCGTAATGAAGCGATGGGTAAATTGCTGCAAAAAATGGGCGCAGAGTTTGTCCATGCCGATCTGACGGAACTGGTCTCTTCCCAGGCAAAAGTGATGCTGGCCGGAATCGATACGCTGTGGCACTGCTCCAGCTTTACCTCACCCTGGGGAACTCAGGAAGCGTTCGACCTGGCAAACGTGCGCGCCACCCGCCGTCTGGGCGAGTGGGCCGTGGCCTGGGGTGTGCGTAACTTCGTGCATATCTCCTCGCCGTCGCTCTATTTCGACTATCACCACCATCGCGACATCCAGGAAGATTTCCGTCCGGCGCGCTTCGCCTGCGAATTTGCCCGCAGTAAAGCCGCCAGCGAAGAGGTGATCGATCTGCTGGCGCAGTCTAACCCGCACACCCGTTTTACCATTCTGCGTCCGCAGAGCCTGTTTGGCCCGCACGACAAAGTGTTTATCCCGCGCCTGGCGCAGATGATGCACCACTACGGCAGCGTGCTGCTGCCGCGCGGCGGGGATGCGCTGGTGGACATGACCTATTACGACAACGCCATTCATGCCATGTGGCTGGCCAGCCAGCGTGAATGCGACGGGCTGCCATCCGGCCGGGCATACAACATCACCAACGGTGAGCCGCGCTCGCTGCGCAGCATTGTGCAAAAGCTGATCGACGAGCTGAACATTCACTGCCGGATCCGCTCCGTGCCCTACCCGATGCTGGATATTATTGCCCGCAGCATGGAGCGGCTGGGGAATAAGGCTGCCAAAGAGCCGATGCTGACGCACTACGGGGTGTCGAAACTGAACTTTGATTTTACCCTCGATACGCAACGCGCTGAGAGTGAGCTGGGCTATAAGCCGCTGGTGACGCTGGATGAGGGGATTGTGCGCACCGCGGCCTGGCTGCGGGATCACGGGAAGTTACATCGCTAACAGCCCGGCGCGCGGCAGAGCAAAAAAAACGGCAACCCTGAGGTTGCCGTTTTGCTATTAAAGTGCGGTCCAGGCGTCTGCCCATGCCAGGCCTACGCCTGGTTCATAGTAAGCCGAGGCGCTGTTACACCAGCCGCTGTACGGGAATGGCTTGCACTGGAAGAGTTTACCGTGGTTGTTCACGATATCCCCTGCGTTGTACTTGCTGTTAGCACTCCACGCCGCGTAAGTGTCTGAGCCTTCGTCACCTGACGGGGTCTGCGCTTTCGCTTTCACGTTCAGCAGGTAAGTCGTGGTGTCGCTCAGTTCGCCATCGCTGACGGTCAGGCTCACTTCAATCTGCTGAGCTGTTGCTGCTTCAGGCGCAGTAAAGGTCACTACCGCTTTGTCTTCACCGGAGACGGTCTGGCCGTCCTGGGAGCGCCAGGTGTAGGTCAGTTTGTTGCCATCTTCGTCAGTGGAGCCTTCAGCGCTCAGGGAGACCTGCGCACCCGCGTCAACCGCACCAACCGGGCCAGAAATGACCGCAACCGGCGCATGGTTGGTCACAGCTGGCGTCTCGTCTGCTGGCGTATTGTCAGCAGGGGTGTTGTCCGCAGGCGTGTTGTCAGCCGGGGTGTTATCCGCTGGCGTATTGTCTGCCGGGGTATTGTCCGCAGGCGTGTTATCGCTTGGGTTAACCGCAGAGCCGTCGTCATTGATGATATTCACATTAAAGAACTTCTGCACGCACTTGGTGTAGTCGCCCTCTTTAAATGCGCTGAATGGCGTCTGATAACCCACCAGCTGACAGGCGTAGGTCTTGCCGTCTGGCGTATCCGCGCTCCATCCCCAGTCCTGTTCCCAGTAAATTTTCAGAGCACCGGCGCCGCCTTCATCAAACTGCTTCATGTTGGCGCAGCCCAGTACTTCGTTTTCAGGAACCGGCACTTTCAGGTAGTTGGCGAACTCTTTGTAGTATTTGATACGGTTTTCCGACTGGGCAATCTCAGTCGGGCCGCCGCATTCCACGCCGCCGTTAATGATCTGGGTGGTCACACCGAAGCCCGGAACCAGGCCGTTAGCTTTGTCATGATCGTTTGGCTGCCAGGTGCCGTCGATAACCTGCAGCATGCTCGGCTTCGGCGGTTGCGGGTAGGCGAAGAAGAAGATGGCGCTCGCCAGGTTCAGCCAGGTGTCGGCTACCAGCTCCGGTTTGTCCAGCAGCGTGCGGACGTCGCCGAACATCGCTTCCGAGAACGGACCGTAGTTATAGTTGTAGGAGAGCTGTTTGGCGCCGCGGCCAAAGTAGCTCAGGAAATCGCCGTCTTTGTCTTTGCCGCACGGCCAGGTCTGACCCTGCCAGACATCCGGGTTACATTCGCCGTTATAACCGCCCTTCTGGCCTTCGCTCCAGCCCATTTCGCGAACGTATACCAGCGCCTGACGCCATTCGGCTTCCGGACGCCAGGATTCATGCCCGCCGGTCTCCTGCGCGAAGTGCGCAAACATGGTCGCCAGCTCTTTACGGCAAATGGCCAGGCTGTCGCGGCCATCGGTGTAGGTGTCGCACAGCGCCGGGAATTTACCTACCGCTTTCAGGAAGTTGCTGTAGCTGTACTCTTTGGCGCGCAGCGGGAACAGATACTCCCAGTCGCTCTCCTTCAGAATACTTTCAACACGCTTCACGTTATCCGGGTTGGTAGCCTTACCCGGCTCAATCAGTTCCACCTGGGCGTTATCCAGGGTGCGAATTGTCGCTTTAACTGACTTCATCAGCGGAAAATCCGTTAACTCCTGCTCCTTTTTCGCCAGATCGCTGGCTTTCATCGTGTAGGGTTCGCTGCTTTCCGCCTTGAGCATGTTTGCCTGTGCCATCACTGGCGCAACACACGCCCCCGCGACCAGAATGCTCAGCAATGTCCTTTTATTCATCTACATTATTCCTGTTAAAAACGATAATAACCAATGCGATCTCGATTTATGTATTAATCCTTTAATAAATAAACCCGGGACAGCACCTTTTCTTTCTGAAGAACACCCGCAAGATATTCTTCAAAAAAAAGCCTGGTTATCGGTATTGCGACATCCGTTTTATTCTTTGATATTTCGCCCAGACTTTTCTGGCGTAAATCCTGCGCTGGGGAAAGTTTTCCGGTTTCAGCCCCGCGTTATAGGCACCGACCGCTTCCCAGTTATAGCCGTAAACTTTAATCATCCCGGAGAGAATAGAAGCACCGACCATAATTGAGGTACAGGGCTCATTCATTAACCGGTATTCATCAATGCCCTTTTTTTTCAGCTCGGCAAAATGCGAACTATTTATTTGCATCAGCCCGACATCCCGTGAACCGTCATGGTTATAACCGACCGCGTTAGGATTGAGACCGGATTCCACGTCCGCAATAGCAAATAATAACCAGGGATCCACGGTAATGACTCCAACTTACTGATAGTGTTTTATGTTCAGATAATGCCCGATGACCTTGTCATGCAGCTCCACCGATTTTGAGAACGACAGTGACTTCCGTCCCAGCCTTGCCAGTTACGCACCACGCCTTCAGTAGCGGAGCAGGAAGGACATCTGATGGAAATGGAAGCCACGCAAGCACCTTAAAATCACCATCATACACTAAATCAGTAAGTTGGCAGCATTACCGTTGCCCTGAACGGACGGATCGACCAGGATGGTTTTATTAAGGTTGCGCCCTACCGTATCGATAAATTCACGAATATCGGTGTTCTTGAAACTGGCGCTGAAGTTCGCCGCCATTACCGAACTGGAAATAAAAGAGGCGGCAGTCAACGCTATACATGCCCAGGGAAATTTCTTCATCTCATTACACTTGTTAATTGGTTAAAACATTAACCCGAATATTTTCAAGATGAGCGTGGCGTCTGACTACGACTTCCGCTTCTCTCATTTTCGACCAGCCGGCAATAATACTTTTCGCCTGCTCCGCTCGCGTCATATCGACGGAATTCACTTTCACTACCACATCTCCCTTTTCCAGCCCGCTATTGCTAAAAAAGGAAGAGGCATTTTTTGGCTTAATTTGATAGCCTTCGAGCTGACCCTTTTCGATATAGGGTTTCAGCACTAAATAATCGTCGAGATGGATATTATCTGCTCCGGCATCGCCTTTAGGCTTCTGCGCGGGCGAGGAATTCATATCGCCTTTAAAATAATCAGGGCGTTTTAACGCCAGTACCTGCCGCTCGCCCTCGTAACTCACCACCACGTTGTCGGGGTTGATCTCATCGATATAGGCATCGTTGTAACCGGGCAGCGGATCGCCTTCACGCAGGCTCTTCTGCCCGACAGGCGTTTTGATGACGGCAAAGGAGAGCCACGCTTCATCGCTGTTGATGATGCCGTCCACCTCGGCAGAAATACGCTTTTTTGTCGCCTGCTGCGCCACGGGTTGGTAAGCGGCTGGCTTGAAAAGGGCAAAGGCCTGCTCTGACTGCTGCGTACGGGAAAGCGCGGGCGCCTTATCCGGACTGGAATTGGCCGCCTTTTTATACTCTTTAAATACGACATATCCCTGCTGACCGCTAAATATCAGCAGGACAAACATTACGCATGGCGCAATATACCGGGAATAGAACTGCATTTTCATTTTTAAAACTGACCTTTTAGTCAATGCAGGAGTTAGCAGCCTGGCGCTGCACCTGAATACCCAGAAATAGTAATAATGATGCGCCCCCCGCTCCATCGGGTTTGCCGTTAACTTTAATAAAGAAAAATATTGACCAGACAAATATCCGATGTTAACCAGCCGACGCAGGTTATTTTTCTCCTCCAGCGAAATTGACCCTTTACCGCGCTTCCCTTACTTTCCAGGTTGACATTTGGTCAATGAAATACAACGGTGAAGCGTTATGTTCCTCAGTCATTTTAAATTTGCCCGCCCCCCCTTCAGGAGCGCAGCCCGCCCCTGCGGCAGTTTCTTTGCGGCTTATCATCAGGATGTCTTCGGCATGCTGGCAGAGAAATCAACCATGCCAGGGATTGTGGCGCTGTTTGGCGATGACGAGGCACTGCTCAACACCTTCACCGGGCATCTGCTGGCGAAAACCTCCGCCGGGGTTGCCGTTAACGCTTTTCCGAAGCTGAACGCGAAAGGGCTGCTGTATAAACTCAGCGCCCAGGCAAAAGATGCCAGCAACAAAATTCATGCCATTGACGCGGTACTGCGCCAGTGGCACGAGAAATACCCTGCCTGCAAAAAGAGCGGCATGGTAATGACCGTCTCTGCCGTTCAGGCGATGCGCGATAACTGCTGGGAGGCGCTGGGCATGCTGCTCTCCCGGGCGCAGGAGTGCAACCTGTCGCTGACGCTGGTCCTGACCGGCACCCCTGACCAGGAAGCGCGCCTGATGAACCACTCTGGGCTGGCGTCCCGGGTGCATACCCGCCATACCCTGCGCCCGCTCACCTGCCGCGAAGTGATGAGCTATGTTCAGGCGCAGACCCAGGAGCATGGGGCGGAAATCTCACCCTTTACCCCTGCCCGCATACGCCGGATGCACGCCCTGAGCAAAGGATCGGTAAGCCAGCTGAACGCGCTGGCGCACCTGTCGCTACTGGCGGCCTGGACCGAACGAGCCCCCGGCGTAGGGCCACGCCATTTACGTCTGGCGGCGGGTGAAGTGCTGCCGCGCAAAACCCACCGCAAAACCCTGGCGACGGTTGGCCTGTTCGCCAGCGTACTGTTTACCGCCTGCGGATGGTATTTCTCAGGCGCCATCACAGCGAAACTCCCTGTGCCGCTGCCTGTTCCGGCGAGCTGGAAACAGACAGTCCATACGCCGCAGGCCCCGGTTCTGCCGACCCTGGATAAAGAGGTGGTTAATTCGCCGGATGCCATGCATCAGCTCTACACCATGTGGGGGTACGATCCCTCCACGGAAGAGGCGCTTTGCCAGAATGCCGCCCGGGTGAATCTCACCTGTAAACAGGGCCACGCCTCGCTGCAGGAGCTGGAAAAAGAGGGCTATCCGTGGGTGAGCGAACTGAAAACCGGCGATCACCTGAACTATGCGGTGGTGGCCCGCGTCGGGCAGAACTCGCTGGATTTACTGCTGAATAATCGCACCTGGCAGGTGAAGCGCAGCTGGTTTAACGCCCACGCCACCGGGAATTACACGTTGTTGCACCGTCTGACCCCGGCAGGACAAGATTTGGTCGGCGCCGCCAGCAGCCGCCAGGATCTGGCCTGGATCGATACGCAACTCAGTCAGGCGCTGCATGAGCCCGAAACCCATGCTCAGTCCTGGACGCAGACGCTGGTGCAGCGCACCCGGGAATTTCAGGCCCAGGCCGGACTGAACGTAGATGGCATGCCTGGGGAAGAGACGCTGATGCAGTTAATGCGTGCCAATAACACCATCCCGACGGTCATCACCCAGGTCGCTGACACCGCACCGCAAGTTCTGGCGCAAGGAAAAACGCACTAATGTCTACTATATGCCTCGCTGCTCAGCGCAGCTTTAATACCGGCGAGGCGGTCTGGTTCTCATACCGCCTTCCCGCGTTGCATAAAATCGTCTTCAGAACCCTGGCCTGCTTATGCTGCCTGGGGGCCGTTTTGATCGCCGGGCTGTACGCCCATATTTACTGGCATCTTCAGCATCCGGCGCCAGCACCCAAACCGGTGAGCGTGGCGCAACCGGATACGCAGCTTTCGGATATGCATTATGTCTATATCTCGAAACCGTTTCCGGAACCGAAACCAAAAGTCGCGGAGTATGCCGCACCGCCGCTACCCTCAGACGATCCGTTGATGATGGATAAATCTTTGGACTGGCAGCAGGCCCCGGACAATGATATTTCCAGCGAACCGTTGCCCGATACGCACATCGCCCAGCAAGCAACCGATTCCGATTCGTTAAAAGAACGGTTTATGCAGGCATTAAAAGAGCAGCAGCAGGATTATTCGCAGGGAAAAATACCGGATGCACCGGTTGATGAGACACAAGCTGATTCTGAGACGAATAATCGGGTGATAAACCAGACAGCAGCGTTAAAAACGGAAAAAATAGCTACATCAATGCTAAAAAAATCTCCACAGGCGTTAACCCATGGAGATTTGCGGAATGGTTATCAGTAGCGTTCCGGCAGACTGGTGATATTTATTAATTTCCCTTTTTCAACTACAATATACTGGCCTTTTTTCAGGTCTGAGAGAATTTTAATGATGGTACTGCGCGCCAGGCTGGTATATTCCTGAATGTAATCATAAACGTTAATATCACGATTCTGATGAACAATCAGTTCATTAATTTCGAGGAGGAATTCACGGACTACAGAATAAGCGCTGCGGGCAACCAGGATATCATCGCGCTTGCTCAGTACGTCGATATACCAGATCAAGAGCTGGCTGAACTCTGGCCACAGGTTTTTCTCGCTAATGATACGTTCGAACTCATCACGTTTGATGGTGCGAATGACGGTGGTATCGCGAACCAGGCCGTACATGTGAGAGGCTCTGTTATAGACGGCAGAGACCCCTAAAAATCCGGCCTGACGCATGGTAAACATACTTAACTCATCGGAGCTCCGACGAATTTCGACTTCACCACTGACCATTACATGAACATATTGGGAATCGGCGGTAATAATCTTCTGCCATTTCTTTAACGTTTTTTCAGGATAATCCGCCGTAGCGGCAATAATGGCGTCAATCGCCTTTTTCGGTCGACTATTTTTAGAGTATAAGTTTAACATTATTATGCCTGTTGAAATTTTTATGGATAAAGCAGCCCACTGCGTCTAAAAAGGCGCAAAGGATAATTCGAAATAACTTTGCTGAGAGTAAGTCTCAAATAATATTTACTTTGTAATAATAGTTAGCAAGCTATATGTACATCTTATATTCGGGTAAATTTAAGTCAATTAACTAAAAATGAATCGCGATTGAACCTAAGATTAATCTTAAGTCGGGTACAGAGTAAAGCCCTTGAACGGCGGGGCTTGCGGCCTATCCCTGACCATATTTTTCAAGTAACGCTTCCGCGACAGCAATTGTTTCTCTATCAGAAACACCATTCCATAATTGCGGTCTGAAATGCATCTGAAAAGCCATAATAATGCGCTTTTGTTGTGGGGGCGAAATATTATCCGGAACATCATATCCGTAGCGAGATAATAAACTGAGGAGTGTGGCACTGTCTGCGGGTTGATAAGGCGGTTGCCCGTTCAGATAAAACGCCACCCGGGCCGGATCCGGCCAGGCACCTATCCCCTGCTGCGCCAGCGCCTGCCAGGGGAACAACGGACCGGGATCGTCCTTGCGCTGCGGGGCGATGTCCGCGTGGGCGACCACATTCTGGGGTTTGATGTCGTAACGCTGGATAATATCCTTCGCCAGGGGGATCAGGGCAGCGATCTGCGCCGGTTCGAAGGGAGCAAAGCGTTTCTGGCCGTTAATTTTTTGCCAGCCGCGGTTTTCCAGCTCAATGCCAATAGAGGTGTCATTAATACGCGTGGCGCCACGCCAGAAGCTGACGCCGGCATGCCAGGCCAGATCCCGCTCCGGCACCAGCTGCCAGATCCGCGGTTTTCCTTTATGCAGGGGCGGGATCGCCGGGATTAAATAGTGGGAGCTGACATTTTTATCGGTCAGGGTGGCCAGCGAGCTGTCAAAATCGTCGGCGGTGTAATGGATAACCAGTACCTTAACGCGCGGATAGGCCGCCTGCGCCTGACGCCGGGTGTCCAGCTCATACGCCCCTTTCTCGATGACCCCTTTTTCTGCCGCACAGCCTGCCAGCAGCAACGCCAGCAGGAGGGGCACAAATGCCTGCTTCATCGGCGCGTTTTCACCGCCGTACCGCTGACGCTGACCATCAGCATACTGGCGTCTTTGCCGACGGTTTCGTAGTCGATATCGATCCCCACTACCGCATCTGCGCCCATCGCCTTCGCCTGCTCGCCCATCTCCCTGAAGGCAATTTCACGCGCCTTGCGCAGCTCTTTCTCATAAGCGCCGGAGCGACCGCCGACGATATCGCGGATCCCAGCAAAAAAGTCACGGAAGACGTTGGCGCCGAGTATGGCTTCCCCGGTTACCACGCCGCAGTATTCGCTGATGGGTTGTCCTTCCAGAGTGGGGGTAGTTGAAAATTGCATCCTGGTCTCCTTTGCGCGAGTTAAGAGCCTAAGCGATTAAGAACAAAATCATTATCTGCTCGTTACGCTATGATTTAAAGGTTAGTTAATTATTGCAGCCTAATAAGGAAATCATCATGCGCTATTCTGCTTTGACGCTTTTAGTGCCTTGCGCGCTGCTGCTCAGCGCCTGCACAACGCCAGTCACCCCGGCCTTCAAGGACATCGGTACCCGCAGCGGCAGCTGCATCACCGGCGGGCCGGATGCCGTGGCTCAACAGTTCTATGACTACCGCATCACGCACCGCAGCAATGACTTCACCGCGCTGCGCCCCTACCTGAGCGATAGCCTGGCCCAGCTGCTGAGCGATGCCAGCCGCGATCCGCAGCACCGTAACCTGTTGAAAGACGATCCTTTCTCCAGCCGCACCACCGCGCCTGAAAAGGCCGAAGTCTCCAGCGCATCAACCATCCCGAATACCGATGCACGAAATATCCCGCTGCGCGTCAAGCTGACGCAGGGCAGCCAGACCTGGCAGGATGAAGTATTGATGATCCGCGAAGGTCAGTGCTGGGCTATCGATGACGTGCGCTACCTGGGCGGCAGCGTTCACGCCCCGGCTGGCACCCTGCGCCAGTCGATTGAAAACCGCTAAATATGCGCGTTTCAGACCGTTAAGCAGGGGAAAACCCCGTAAAATGTCTGGCATTTCGTGAGGAATGCCGACATTTATTCTCGCCGACCTTAGCTTCCGCTATTTTGTGCTATGTTTAGGTATAGATTCGGTTTATATTTAACTTTTAACGCAGTTATATTGCATAACTATTCTGTCAACGGTACTATTTGCGGCCTCAATTGCTATAGATTGCCTGGATGAGTAAAGACTGCCCCGATGAGTATTCAACTAAACGGCATTAACTGCTTCTACGGCGCACACCAGGCGCTGTTCGACATCACACTGAATTGCCCTGAGGGCGAAACGCTGGTTCTGCTTGGTCCCAGCGGCGCGGGTAAAAGCTCGCTGCTTCGCGTCCTTAATCTGCTTGAAATGCCCCGCTCCGGTACGCTGGATATTGCGGGTAACCACTTCAATTTTGCGAAAGCCCCTTCTGAGAAAGCGATCCGCGATCTGCGCCAGAATGTCGGCATGGTCTTTCAGCAATATAATCTCTGGCCGCACCTCACCGTGCAGCAGAACCTGATTGAAGCGCCGTGCCGCGTGCTGGGTCTCTCCAAAGAGCAGGCGCTGGCGCGTGCCGAGAAGCTGCTGGAACGTCTGCGCCTGAAGCCCTACAGCGACCGTTATCCGCTGCACCTCTCCGGGGGTCAGCAGCAGCGTGTGGCCATTGCCCGCGCCCTGATGATGGAGCCGCAGGTTCTTCTGTTTGATGAACCCACCGCCGCGCTGGACCCGGAAATCACCGCCCAGATCGTCAGCATCATTCGCGAACTGGCGGAAACCAACATTACCCAGGTGATCGTGACCCACGAGGTGGAAGTGGCGCGTAAAACCGCCAGCCGTGTGGTCTATATGGAAAACGGTCATATTGTGGAGCAAGGGGATGCGCGCTGCTTTGCCGAGCCGCAGACCGACGCATTCAGAAATTATCTGTCTCACTAATCGAACCGAGAGAACGACAATGAAAAAAATAGTGATTGCCGCGCTGCTTGCCAGCGTTAGCCTCTCTGCCACCGCAGCTCAGACCATTCGTTTCGCCACGGAAGCCTCCTACCCTCCGTTTGAGTCTATGGATGCGAATAACAAGATTGTGGGCTTTGACGTGGATCTGGCGAACGCCCTGTGTAAAGAGATCGACGCCACCTGTACCTTCTCCAACCAGTCTTTCGACAGCCTGATCCCAAGCCTGAAATTCCGTCGTATCGACGCGGTCATGGCCGGTATGGACATCACCCCGGAACGTGAGAAGCAGGTTCTGTTCAGCACCCCGTACTATGAGAACTCCGCCCTGTTCATCGGTCAGAAGGGTAAATATGCCTCTATCGACGCGCTGAAAGGCAAGAAAGTGGGCGTGCAGAACGGCACCACACACCAGAAATTCATTATGGATAAGCACCCGGAAATCACCACCGTGCCTTACGACAGCTATCAGAACGCCCGTCTGGATCTGCAAAATGGCCGTATCGACGCCGTCTTTGGTGATAACGCGGTGGTCACCGAATGGCTGAAAGCGAACGACAAGCTGGCCGCGGTGGGCGATAAAGTGACGGATAAAGACTACTTCGGCACCGGTCTGGGCATCGCTGTTCGTCAGGGCAACACCGAGCTGCAGCAGAAATTCAATACTGCGCTGGAAAAAGTGAAGAAAGATGGCACCTACGATTCCATCTACAACAAATGGTTCCAGAAGTAAGATCTGATGAACGAAATTTTTCCATTAGCAAGCGCCGCCGGGATGACCGTCGGCCTTGCCGTTTGTGCGCTGATCATCGGCCTGGTGCTGGCGATGATCTTTGCCGTGTGGGAGTCGGCTAAGTGGCGACCTGTCGCCTGGGCCGGCTCAGCACTGGTGACCCTGCTGCGCGGCCTGCCGGAAATTCTGGTGGTGCTGTTTATTTACTTTGGCTCCTCGCAGCTGCTGCTGACACTGTCGGACGGCTTTACGCTCAATCTGGGCGTGGTGCAGATCCCGATTCAGATGCAGATTGAAAACTTCGACGTCAGCCCGTTCCTGTGCGGCGTGATCGCCCTCTCCCTGCTCTACTCCGCCTATGCCTCGCAAACCCTGCGCGGCGCGCTGAAAGCGGTGCCGGTGGGTCAGTGGGAATCTGGCCAGGCGCTGGGGCTGTCGAAAACCGCCATTTTCTTCCGTCTGGTGATGCCGCAGATGTGGCGTCATGCCCTGCCGGGGCTCGGCAACCAGTGGCTGGTGCTGTTGAAAGATACCGCGCTGGTGAGCTTAATCAGCGTGAACGACCTGATGCTGCAAACCAAAAGCATCGCCACCCGTACTCAGGAGCCCTTTACCTGGTACATCGTGGCGGCGGCCATCTACCTGGTGATCACGTTGCTCAGTCAGTACATTCTCAAGCGTATTGACCTGCGTGCGACGCGTTTTGAACGGAGACCAGGCTGATGCTGGATTACTTACCCGAACTGATGAAAGGGCTGCACACCAGCCTGACGCTGACGGTGGCCTCGATTATCGTGGCGCTGATCCTGGCGCTGATTTTTACCATCATCCTGACGCTCAAAACGCCGGTGCTGGTGTGGATCGTGCGTGGCTACATCACCCTGTTTACCGGCACGCCGCTGCTGGTGCAGATCTTCCTGATTTATTACGGCCCGGGCCAGTTCCCGACGCTGCAGGAATATCCGGTGCTGTGGCATCTGCTCTCCGAGCCGTGGCTCTGCGCCCTGCTCGCCCTGTCGCTGAACAGTGCCGCCTATACCACGCAGCTCTTCTACGGCGCGATCCGCGCTATTCCGGACGGTCAGTGGCAGTCCTGCGGCGCGCTGGGGATGAGCAAGAAAGACACGCTGGCGATCCTGCTGCCGTACGCCTTCAAACGCGCCCTCTCGTCGTATTCCAACGAAGTGGTGCTGGTGTTCAAGAGTACGTCGCTGGCCTACACCATCACGCTGATGGAGGTGATGGGCCACGGACAGCTGCTGTACGGCCGCACCTATGATGTGATGGTGTTTGGCGCTGCAGGTATTATCTACCTCATCGTCAACGGCCTGCTGACGCTGCTGATGCGTCTGGTTGAACGTAAAGCCCTGGCCTTCGAACGCCGCAATTAAAACTGCATAAGTTTGATTTAAGAAAGACGGGAACGCCTGACCGCTTCCCGTCTTTTTTATTTCTAAAATAATATTTAATCATTTTTATTGCATACAAATTCATTAAGTGGCATTGTAACTCTCAGCCGCAGACACGGCACATAATGACAAGATTGACAGACGGGAGCTTCATCATGAAAAAGTTAGTTCTGGCCGCTTTACTCGCTACCTTCGCTGCAGGCGCCTCTGCTGCCGATAAGATCAACTTCGGTGTTTCTGCGACCTATCCACCGTTCGAATCACTGGATGCCAGCAACCAGATCGTCGGGTTTGATATCGATCTGGCGAAAGCGCTGTGCAAGCAGATGCAGGCCGAGTGCACCTTTACTAACCACGCTTTTGATAGCCTGATCCCGTCCCTGAAATTTAAAAAATATGACGCGGTGATCTCCGGCATGGATATTACTCCGGAGCGTAGCAAGCAGGTCGCCTTCACCGAGCCGTACTACGCCAACTCCGCGGTGGTGATTGCCAAAAAAGGCCAGTACACCTCCTTTGAGCAGCTGAAAGGCAAGCGCATCGGCATGGAAAACGGCACCACGCACCAGAAATACCTCCAGGATAAGCACCCGGAAGTGAAAACCGTCGCTTATGACAGCTACCAGAATGCGATTATCGACCTGAAAAATGGCCGTATTGATGGCGTGTTTGGCGATACGGCGGTGGTGAACGAGTGGCTGAAGACCAACCCGCAGCTGGGTACCGCTACCGATAAAGTGACCGACCCGCAGTACTTCGGCACCGGTCTGGGCATCGCGGTTCGTCCGGATAACAAAGCCCTGGTAGAGAAACTGAACGGCGCCCTGAAAGCGATTAAAGCTGACGGCACGTATCAGAAAATCAGCGACCAGTGGTTCCCGCAGTAAGCCTGTTTTGCCGGGTGGCGCTGCGCTTACCCGGCCTACAAAACCACAAACCGCACCATGCGTAGGCCCGGTAAGGCGTAGCCGCCACCGGGCATCAGACCGCACCATCCGTAGGCCGGGTAAGCGTTATCGCCACCCGGCGTTTTTATAACGGCACATAGAAGCGAAAACGCGCCCCTTTCGCCGCCTCCATCAGCTTGATCCCCCCGCCGTGCAGCTCCAGCATCCTTTTGACGATCAACAGCCCCAGCCCGCCGCGATTATCCCGCGACGCCTGCTGACTCAGCGCAGAAGGCCGCATAAAGAGATCGTCACGCAGGTGTTCATCTACCCCCGGCCCGCTGTCGTTGACTTCCACCTGCAACTGCTCGCCCTCCAGCCACACCTTCAACCCGATCTCGCCGCCCGGCGGCGTATGCCGGATGGCGTTATCCAGCAGATTGGTGACCACCCGCTCGATCATCGACAGATCGGCATTGATCATCGGCAGCTGGCGCGGCACGTCGATATGTAGCCGCAGCTTGCGCGTCTCCACCGCCAGGTCAAACTTTTGCGCCACGTCGGAGATGAGCTCCCCGATAGCAAAGCGCTCCCGCTGGGGCTTGATGCTGCCGTGCTCAAGGCGCGCCAGCTCAAACAGCTGCTGCGACAGATGGCGCACTTTATGCCCCTGACGCAGGGCAATGGAGAGATAGTGCTGCGTCTCCTCTGCGGATAGCGTGCCCGATTTCAGCGACAAAGTTTCCAGATAGCCCAGCAGCGCGGTCAGCGGGGTACGCAGATCGTGGGAGATATTGGCGATAAACTCCCGGCGCTGCCGGTCACTGTCGGCCAGCTGATCCCACTGGCTGGCAATCTGCTGCGCCAGTTCGATGAAGGTATTACGCAGCAGGGCCACTTCATCAGACGGCGTAGTCTGTATGGGCTGGGTGGCCAGCTGCTTGATGACGTGCATACTTTCGCGATCCAGGCCGCTCACCTCGTCGGTTAACTGCTTCACCGGCCGGGTCACCCAGTACCAGACCAGGCCGCCCGCCAGCGCGCCGAAAATCGCCACCAGCAGCAAGGACCAGAGCACCGTGCTCCAGAGCGTTTTCTGCCATGCCTGCTCCGCCAGGGCGTTCAGCTCTTCACCCTGCAAAATGATGTAGAGATAGCCGCGCAACACGCCGTCCTGATGCAGCGGCACGGCGCTGAAAACCTTCTCTCCCGTCAGGCTGCGCGGATCGTCGCCATAGACCGGCATCATCCCGCCGCTCAGGAACTGCTGTACCGGCGCCACGGCGAGGTGCTGGCGTTTGATATGCCCCGGCGGCGCGGCATCGGCAAGGATCTGCCCGTCCGGGGAGAGGATGTAGAGCTCCACGCTGGGGTTGTAAGTCATCAGCCTGTCGAACAGCGGCTTGAGGCGGGAGCGATCGACCTGCCCGTGCGCATCCAGCAGGGTTTCGCGCTGGGCGATGTGCTGCGCCAGCCCGCCGGAAAGGCGCTGCACCATGGCGTTGCCGTACTGCATGCTGGTCCAGAGCTGCACCGCGCAGGCCACCGCCGCACAGCCCGTCAGCAGGAGGATGAAGATCAGGGTGAGACGGCGGATCATAGCGGGCGTTCCGCAAACAGATAGCCTTTACCCCAGACGGTGCGGATGATCTCCGGCTCGGCGGCATCTTTCTCAATTTTTACCCGCAGACGATTGATATGGGTGTTGACGGTGTGCTCGTACCCTTCGTGCTGGTATCCCCACACCTGTTCAAGCAGGGCGAGCCGGGAGAAGACCTCGCCGGGATGGCGGGCGAAAAAGTAGAGTAAGTCGAACTCGCGCGGCGTCAGGTCAACCACCTCGCCGCGCAGCAGCACGCTGCGGGCCAGCGGGTCGATGGTCAGGCCGTGGGCGTTAATCAGCCCGGACGTTTGCTGCCCCATCGCCTGCTGACGGCGGAACAGCGCCCGGATGCGCGCCACCAGCTCCTGCACCGAGAAGGGTTTAGCCAGATAGTCATCGGCCCCGGTTTCCAGGCCCAGAATACGCTCGGTTTCGCTGCTGCGGGCGCTGATGATAATCACCGGCAGGTAGTGGTCCCGGGCGCGGATCGCCCGGCAGAGGGTCAGCCCGTCAACGTTGGGCAGCATCAGATCGAGGATCACCGCGTCCCAGTGAGGTTGCCCGAGCAGCTGCAGCGCCCTGCCCCCGTCCGCTTCATGGGTAATCACGTAACCTTCGTCTTCTAAATTGAGGCGCAGTAACGCGGCGATATCGCCGTCGTCCTCCACCAGCAGGATATGCTTCATCGGTCAGCCTTATTGAATCTTAACAGCTAAAGCTTACCCGATTTCCGGGGCGGGAAACGTTCACATTTTGTTTAAGATTCTGCGGGGGATTGCCGGGTGGCGGCTGCGCCTTACCCGGCCTACGAAACCGTAGGCCCGTGCAAGCGCAGCGCCGCCGGGCGGTTCCTCAGGATTTAACTAATAGCGTCAGCACTTCATAGTGCGCAGTATGCGGAAACATATCGAACAGCTGCACCCGCGCAATCCGGTAACCGGGCAGGTCGCGAATGTCTTTTGCCATCGTCTGCGCATTGCAGCTGGAGTAGATAATAAACTCTGGCGCCATCTGGCTCAGGTAGTCGCACAGCGCCTTACCGATCCCGCGACGCGGCGGGTTTACCAGCACCAGCTCCGGCACGTTGCCCTGGCCGGTGGCGAACTGCGTCGAGTCGAGCGCCTGGAAGTGCAGATTCGTCAGCCCCAGTTCCGCGGCGGACTGGGTGGCGCAGGCGATCGCCTCGGCGGAGATCTCAATCCCGGTCAGCTGCATCTGCGGGTTGGCGCAGTGCAGGCCAAAGCCGCCGACGCCGCAGAAGAGATCCCACATATGGTTAACCGGCAGACCACGCACCCAGTCGCGTGCGGTGGCGTACAGCTCGCTTGCCACGGTCGGGTTGGTCTGGAAGAAGCTTTTCGGGCGGATCCACAGCGGCACGTCGTTAAAACGCTCTGCCAGCGCCTGAGCGTCGGTGAGGAAGATCTCCTCTTCCCCTTCCATGATCGCCATATGCACTGGCTGAATATTGGCGGTAATCACCTTCAACTGCGGCAGCTGTTCCTGTAGCCACGGCAGCGCCGCGCGCAGCTGGGGCAGCTTGGCCTCTGAGCGCAGCACAAAGCGCAGCATCATCCCACCATCAAGCTGGCTTTCGGTGAGCAGAATGTACTTTAACTCGCCGCGCTTGCGTTCCACGTTGTAGGGCGTCAGGCCCGCGCGGGCAATAAAGGGTTTCAGGGCGGCAAAGACCGGCGCGAACGAGGCCGGATAGAGCGGGCAGTCGGTCAGATCGACAGGGGTGCCGTCGCGGTGCAGCATGCCGAGCAGCGGTTTTTCGACGCTGCCGCTGACCACCATTTTGGCTTTATTGCGAAACGCCTGTTCCGGCCCGCTGACCGGCGCGCACCACTCCGCCACCGGCAGGCCAGAGAGCAGCGTCTGCAAATCGGTCATTTTGGCGGAAAGTTGTGAAGAGACCGGCTGCGCTATCCACTGACAGGAGCGACAGCGACCGGCATCATAGAGTGCGCACTGCATAACGAAACCTTAATACGTCTGGGGGCAGCGATTATACACGTTATTGCAGACGGAAAAACCGTCGGCTGGCCGCAGGGACAAACAGCAGGCCGAGCACCAGGATGTCGGGCAGTTTTTGCATCACCAGGGTGTGGAAAATCTCGCGCTTTGACTCGCCGGGAATGCTGAACAGCTCAGGATAGCCGTAGCCCAGCGATGCGGCCCACAGATAGCCGGTGGCGGTGATCTGGGTCAGCAGGTAGATAATCCGCGCCCAGTTACGTCCTTTTACCAGCGAAAAGGCGCAGTAAATTTCGATAAAGACCAGCATCAGGCTGGCGAAAAAGACCAGCGTCAGGCTCCAGGTCTGTACGCTGCGGTGAACAAACTCGCTCAGCCCGCGCATCCCCAGCGTATTGAAAATCATAAACACATCAAGGCAGCGGATCATGATAATGGCGAGCGCCGCCACCTGCACCAGAGCAGGAACGTTCAGACGGGCATGCGAACGGCTTGTTTTCGTGAAAAATCCCAACGTGATGTCTTCCATGAAACGATGCCGCGATAACGCGGCATCTTAATTTCGCTTCTTTGCAGATTTTAGGAGCTTCAGCCGCGTCTTGCACGTTGGATATCGCGCTGACGCTGTTTTTCAGACCGCGCCATCAGATACCAGGCAATCAGCCCGATGATGCCGACCACGCCGAGAATCAGCGTCGCCAGGGCGTTGATCTCCGGGTTGACCCCCATGCGCACGCTGGAGAAGACCAGCATCGGCAACGTGGTGGCCCCCGGGCCGGAGACAAAGCTGGCGATCACCAGGTCGTCGAGCGAGAGGGTAAAGGCCAGCAGCCAGCCGGAGATCACCGCCGGCATGATCATCGGCAGGGTGATGATGAAGAAGACCTTCAGCGGCGTCGCCCCGAGATCCATCGCCGCCTCTTCAATGGAGTGGTCCAGCTCGCGCAAGCGCGAGGAGATGACCACCGCCACATAGGCGGTACAGAAGGTGACGTGGGCCAGCCAGATGGTGAGCATGCCGCGATCCGATGGCCAGCCAATGGCGTGCCCCATGGCGACAAACAGCAGCAGCAGCGACAGGCCGGTGATGACATCGGGCATCACCAGCGGGGCGGTGATCATAAAGGCGAAGCCGTTGGCCCCGCGAAAACGACCAAAGCGCACCATCACCACCGCGGCAATCGTGCCCAGAATGGCCGCCATCGTCGCCGCGCAGGCGGCAATGGTCAGGCTCAGGCCCACGGCGCTCATCATCGCCTCGTCGCGGAACAGCTCGCCGTACCAGCGCGTTGACCAGCCCGCCCACACCGTCACCAGCTTGGAGCTGTTAAAGGAGTAGATCACCAGCATCAGCATCGGCGCGTACAGGAAGGTAAAGCCGAGGACCAGGATCAGGATCCGCCACGGAGAGCGCACTACCGGTAAATTGTTCATCCGTGATCTCCCATCTGTTTCTGCTGGTACTTGTGGAACCACATGATCGGCACGATCAGCAGCAGCAACATCACGATCGCCACCGCCGAGGCCACCGGCCAGTCGCGGTTATTAAAGAACTCCTGCCAGAGCACGCGGCCAATCATGATGCTGTCCGGGCCGCCGAGCAGTTCCGGGATCACAAACTCCCCCACCGCCGGGATAAACACCAGCATCGACCCGGCGATAATCCCGCCTTTGGTCAGTGGCACAATCACGCTGAAGAAGGTTTTCATCGGGCGGGCACCGAGATCCAGCGCCGCCTCCACCAGCGAGTAGTCGATGCGCGTCAGGGCGGTGTAGATAGGCAGCACCATAAACGGCAGATAGGCGTAGACAATGCCGATATAGACCGCCAGATTGGTGTGCAGAATGGTCAGCGGCTGGTCGATAACCCCGAGCCAGAGCAGAACGTTATTCAGCACGCCATTGTTTTTCAGGATCCCCATCCAGGCATAGACGCGGATCAGGAATGAGGTCCACGAGGGTAAAATCACCAGCAGCAGCAAAATGTTACGCGTCGAGGGCTTGCTGTGCGCCACCGCCCAGGCCAGCGGGTAGGCCAGCAGCAGACAGCAGATCGTCGAGATAGCCGCGACCTGTAGCGACTGCAGATAGGCCTCAAAATAGAGCGGATCCTCGGTCAGCTGCAGGAAGTTGCCCAGGTTGAGCATGATCGACAGCTGACTGTCTCCCCACTCCAGCAGATCGCTGTAGGGCGGGATCGCCCGCGCCATCTCTGCCAGACTGATTTTAAACACAATCAGGAACGGCAGCAGGAAGAGCAAGATCAGCCACAGATAGGGCAGCGCGATCACCAGCTTACGGCCGTGGGCCATCTGCATACGGGTCAGCCAGCTGGTATCAATGCTCGCCGCTACGCGGGTCGCAGGTTCAGGTTTGTTCATCGCCCTTCCTTATACCGTCAGCACAACGCAGCTATCGGCTTCCCAGCACAGACGCACTTCGTCACCCCAGGTCGGTAACCCCTTGCGGTAGCGGAAGGTGTTCTGCAATTGCGCACTGATCATCTGCCCGCTCTTCAGGCGGACATGGTAGATGGAGAGATCGCCGAGGTAGGCGATATGCACCACTTCCCCCACGGCAAAGTTGTAGCCATCCGCGGGCGCATCTTCGCAGAGGGTGATTTTTTCCGGGCGCAGAGCCACGTAGACCGGCACGTTATCCACTACCGAGTTGTCCGCCGCCACTTTCAAGGGATGGATCAGCCCCGGTGAGTCAATCACCAGCCCGTCCTCTTCACGGCTTTTCAGCAGCCCTTCAAACACGTTCATGGAGCCGATAAATTCGGCGCTGTAGCGGGTGGTCGGATGCTCGTAAATCTCTTCCGGCTCGCCAATCTGCACGAACTTGCCGCGGTTCATGATGGCGATACGCCCGGCCATGGTCATCGCCTCTTCCTGGTCGTGGGTCACCATCACGCAGGTCACACCCACGCGCTCGAGAATATCCACCACCTCCAGCTGCATACGGTCGCGCAGTTTTTTATCCAGCGCCCCCATCGGCTCATCGAGCAGCAGCAGCTTTGGCCGCTTCGCCAGGCTGCGGGCCAGGGCCACGCGCTGACGCTGGCCGCCGGAGAGCTGGTGCGGCTTGCGCTTCGCAAACTCCTGCATATGCACCAGGCTCAGCATTTCGGCCACGCGGGCGGTGATTTCCGCTTTTGGCAGTTTGTCCTGCTTCAGGCCAAAGGCGATGTTCTGCTCCACGGTCATGTGCGGAAACAGGGCATAAGACTGGAACATCATATTGATCGGACGCTGATAAGGCGGCACCCGGGAGAGGTCAACGCCATCCAGCATAATCTGCCCGGCGCTGGGCTGTTCAAACCCGGCGAGCATGCGCAGCAAGGTCGATTTCCCGCAACCAGATGCGCCAAGCAGAGCAAAAATTTCACCTTTGTAGATAGTCAGGCTGACATCATCCACGGCATTCTGACCATCAAAGGATTTGGTCAGGTTACGGATTTCCAGCAGCGGGGTCAGCGCTTTACGGGTTTTCGCCTGCGGGCGGGGGATCGCGTCGTTCACGGGGTGCTCTCCGGCATCAATCAAAATGGTGCAGGCGCACCAGAACGGTGCGCCTGTTGCCGGGGGCGCTACGCTTGCCCGGCCTACGACGAACGGTTATTTACCGCTTTTCACTTTCGTCCACGCACGGGTACGGACGCGGTCAATTTTCGGCTCCTGCACGCTCAGGGTAAACATCTTGGCGCGCACCTCGGCCGGCGGGTAGATCCCCGGGTTATCACGCACTTCGGCGCTGACAAGCTTCGTGGCCTCTTTGTTGCCGTTGGCATAGAAGACATGGTCAGAAATGTGGGCGATAACTTCCGGACGCAGTAGATAGTTCAGGAACTGATAGGCTTCCTCTTTGTTTTTCGCATCGGCTGGCATCGCGAAGACGTCAAAGAAGGCCATTGCCCCCTCTTTCGGAATCGAATAGGCAATATTCACGCCGTTTTTCGCCTCTTTCGCGCGGTTCGCCGCCTGCCACACGTCCCCTGCCCAACCGATGGCTACGCAGATATCGCCGTTTGCCAGATCGTTGATGTACTGGGAGGAGTGGAAGTAACGGATATTTGGACGCAGCTTCAGCAGCAGATCGGTGGCCGGACCGGTGTAATCATCCGCTTTGGTGCTGTTGGGATCTTTGCCGAGATAGTTCAGGACGGTGGCAAAAATCTCTTCAGGCGCATCGAGGAACGACACGCCGCAGCTTTTCAGTTTTTCCAGGTTCTCTGGCTTCAGCACCAGATCCCAGCTGTTTACCGGCGCATCGGCACCCAACACCTGTTTCACTTTCTCGACGTTATAGCCAATGCCGGTGGTGGCCCACATGTACGGCATGGCGTATTTGTTGTCCGGATCGTGTTTAGCGATAAGCTTCAGCAGCTCAGGGTCGAGGTTTTTCCAGTCTGGCAGTTTGCTTTTATCCAGCGGCTGGAACACGCCCGCAGAGAGCTGACGTTCCAGGAAGCTGGCTGACGGTACGACCAGGTCAAAGCCGGTGCTGCCCGCCATCAGTTTGCCTTCCAGCACTTCATTAGAATCGAAGACGTCATAGACGACTTTAATCCCGGTCTCTTTTTCAAAATTCGCCACCGTATCCGGGGCGATATAATCAGACCAGTTGTAGATATGCAGCGTTTTTTGCTCTGCCGCCAGCGAGCCTGCAGAGACCGCCATCAGCGCGCCCGCAACCAGACCCGATAACCATTTTTTATTTAAAGCGATCATAGCGTTAATCCTTCTGAAAGCACGTTAACAAACGCACTAAAAATGAACACTCTTAGCCTATGCAAGAAACGTGCATAATTTATCACTCTGCCTGTCGCAGAAGATGTTACTCAGGTGGCTGTATCTGCTCGCGTTTAACAGCATCGCAAGAATAAACTGTAGCTTGTCTCCGTAGCTATAGCTCAGATTAAAAAACGCCTTTTAACAATTTTTTATGCAAGAAGTATCTATGTGATAAGCCGAATTGGCGGGATGGCGGTGAATAATTCTTTAAAGAAAGGTTAAAGTCAGCAGAAAAGCGGGTGTTATGCAGCCGCCACAACAGCGACTGCCTAAATGTCAGACAGGTTTAGTGCAGAAAATTGCCCGCAGATTCAGGCTGCTCAGCGCCCTCTTCAGCGTTATAGAGCAAATGATGGGCGCTAGCTTCCAGCATTACCATAGAGATCTGCTCTTCGCTCTGCTGGATAAACGCCGCGAACTGCGGGAAGGTCAGCCCAACGGACGCGGATAAAGACTGGCAAACCACCAGCTTTGGCAGATTATCATCCTGTATATCGAGAAATGCTTTCACCGTCAAAGAACTGGCATTGATGGCGGACAAATCCGATGCTAAGGCCAGCAGCGCCGAGGGTTTGACCTCCGCCAGCGCAGAGAAAAGAATAACGTCATTGATCAGATCGAGCTTGGCATCGAACACGCCGTCAAAGTTTTGCATGTGCGGCAGGTGCAGCGCCTGGCAGGTGTCGCATTCAAAAAAGCTGACGCCCATGTTGTCCAGCCAGTGGCGTAACGTATCAAGTGTCGGTACTACAAGTGAATCCATAACGGTGGAACCCCTTCAAAAAAATAGTGCCTGGCCCAGGCCACACGGCGCGGCAGGCCAGTTATCCGCCCGTTTTCAGGCAAAACTCCGGCGTGGCATGGCGTTCAATCCAGCCGATCATCTTCCCGGCGATATCAATCCCGGTGGTTTTCTCAATGCCTTCCAGCCCTGGCGAGGCGTTGACTTCCATCACCAGCGGCCCTCTGTCGGCGCGTAAGATATCGACCCCGGCAACGTCCAGCCCCAGCGTTCTGGCGGCCAGCAGGGCCATCTCCCGCTCGCGTGGGGTGATCTCCACTACCCGGGCCACGCCGCCCCGATGCAGGTTCGAGCGAAAATCGCCCTCTTTCGCCTGACGCTCGATGGCGGCGACCACTTCATCGCCCACCACCAGGCAGCGAATATCGCGCCCTTTCGCCTCTTTAATGTACTCCTGCACCAGAATGTGCGCGTTCAGGCCGCGAAACGCATCCACCACGCTCTCTGCCGCCTGGCGGGTTTCGGCCAGCACCACGCCAATGCCCTGGGTGCCTTCAACCAGTTTAACCACCAATGGCGCGCCGCCGACCATCTCGATCAGATCGTGGGTGTCGTCGGGCGAATGGGCAATACCGGTGATCGGCAGGTCGATCCCCTGGCGGGCCAGCAGTTGCAGGGAGCGTAGTTTGTCACGCGCCCGGGTGATCGCCACGGATTCATTCAGCGGATAACTGCCGAGCAGCTCAAACTGGCGCAGCGCGGCGGTGCCATAAAAGGTGATCGCTGAGCCAATGCGCGGAATTACCGCGTCAAAATGCGGCAGCTGGCGCCCTTTATAGTGAATAGAAGATGCCGCCGGGCTGATATTCATATAGCAGGACAGCGGATCGAGGATTTCCACCAGATGGCCGCGCTGCTGCGCCGCTTCACGCAGGCGTTTACACGACCAGAGCGTTCCATCCCGGGACAATATGGCAATTTTCACCCTGCACCTCTCAGACATGATCTGGTAAAAGCCTGCGTATCATACACGCAGGGAGGCGCAGGATGAATGACCTTATCGCGTCGCCCAGCCCTGTTTATGCAAATAGTCGAGAATAAACGGGCGGTTTTCCTTGATGATGGTGCGCCGGATATGGTCGCTCCAGGTGTCGCGGCGGTTATTGGTCGCGCGGCTGAGGTAGTAGTTCGCCAGCTCTTCGTCGTACTGCGCCAGCACCGCTTTATCGACCGGCTGGTAGTGGTTTTCATGCATCACCATCGCCGCAGGCAGGCGCGGCTTGACGTCCGGGTTATCCGCCGGCCAGCCGAGGCAGAGGCCAAACAGCGGCAGGACGTGCTTCGGCAGCTGCAGCAGCTCGGTCACCGCCTCAATGCTGTTGCGGATACCGCCAATGTAAACCCCGCCCAGACCCAGCGACTCCGCCGCCGTCATCGCGTTCTGCGCCAGCATCGCGGTATCCACCACGCCCAGCAGCAGCTGCTCGGCGAGGCCCAGCTGCGCCTCAGGGCAGATTTGCAGATGGCGGTTGAAGTCGGCGCAGAAGACCCAGAACTCCGCCGCCTCGGCCACGTGCTTCTGCCCGCCGGTGAGGGTCACCAGCTGTTCGCGCATCGCGGGATCGGTGATGCGGATAATGGAGCTGCACTGCAGGAAGCTGGAGCTGGAGGTACCCTGCGCACCGGCAAGAATGGCCTCACGCTGGGCATCGCTGATGGGTTGATCGGTAAAATGGCGAATGGAACGGTGGGAACGAAGCAGATCAATTACGGGCGTCATGCGGTCTCTCTGTACGGGCGTTAATGACAATATCGCCAGTATAGGCAAAGAAAAGGCGGCTGTAATTGGCGAAACATAGTCTGGAGATATCAATGTAACAGGCAGAACCTGCTTTTCATTACCGATAGTTATCGGCAATATAGCGTCATTCGCCGTCAGGCTTAGTTTCAGGAGAGAGAACATGTTTGCAGTAATTTTTGGACGTCCAGGCTGCCCTTACTGTGTGCGCGCAAAAGATCTGGCAGAAAAATTGACCGCTGAGCGTGATGATTTTAACTACCGCTACGTGGACATTCATGCCGAAGGCATCACCAAAGCCGATCTGGAAAAAACCGTCGGTAAGCCGGTTGAAACCGTACCGCAGATCTTCCTCGACCAGAACCACATTGGCGGCTTTACCGATTTTGAAGCCTATGCCAAAGCGAACCTCGGGCTGTTTGCTGCCCAGTAAGCCTTTCGCGCCCTCACTCTGAGGGCGTTTTTATTCTCGCCCGACGATTCTCCAGCGCCCGGCGCACGAACAGAAAGAACAGCGCCCCCAATGCACACCAGAAGACCCCACTTAACAGCCATGCCATCTCCTGCACGATGGTGCGCGACGGGATAAAGACCAGACGCATCACTACCAGACAGAGGGGCGCAGCGAGCATCGCACCGACCAGCGGCCGGATGACCTCTCCCCCACGGGAGACAAAACTGGCGGCAGCACCTGGCAAGGTGAAGAACAATAATCCCAGCTCAGGACGCCCGGCGGCAATAAATGCCCCTCTTACGTTGAACGTCAGGCAGATGCATACACCAGTAAAAAGTAAAAAACAGCAAGCCACCCCAAACCAGTTACGTTTAATATTCAAATCGTCCCCCTACAGCGTGGGCAAATTCATTTTTCGTCCACTGGACGCACAATCAGATGGTTTATATGGCATTCCATGCCTGAACGGCGCGTCGTTACGCAATCACGAGCAGATGTTGCTGTCTGTTATAAATAAAGTAATAGTTTGGTATTATTATTTGATATATATTATAGTGTGCGGCCGGGAGCCGCAGCGCTCCTCAACACCGGGAAAACAGTAGCCTAAATCATCTGTCCCTTCAACCACTTACTGGTAAACAAGAAGTTATCCTTCGTGAACATAAACGTCGCAGAATTGTTAAACGGGAATTACATCCTGCTATTATTTGTGGTACTGGCGCTGGGTCTGTGCCTGGGTAAATTACGCCTCGGATCAATCCAACTTGGTAATTCTATTGGCGTTTTAGTCGTCTCGTTATTATTAGGCCAGCAACATTTTAGTATTAACACGGATGCCCTTAATCTGGGCTTTATGCTGTTTATTTTTTGTGTAGGTGTTGAAGCCGGACCTAACTTTTTTTCAATTTTCTTCCGCGACGGTAAAAATTATCTGATGCTGGCGCTGGTGATGGTCGGCAGTGCCCTGCTGATTGCGTTAGGCTTAGGCAAACTGTTTGGCTGGGATATCGGCCTGACGGCGGGCATGCTGGCCGGCTCGATGACCTCCACGCCGGTGCTGGTTGGCGCGGGGGATACGTTGCGCCATCTGGGGCTGGATAACGCCCAGCTCTCTATGGCGCTGGATCACCTCAGCCTTGGCTATGCTCTGACCTACCTGATTGGTCTGGTAAGCCTGATCGTGGGCGCACGCTATCTGCCGAAGTTACAGCATCAGGATCTGCAGACCAGCGCCCAGCAAATCGCCCGCGAACGCGGTCTGGATACGGACAGCAAACGCAAAGTCTATCTCCCGGTGATCCGCGCCTACCGTGTCGGCCCGGAACTAGTGGCCTGGGCGGATGGTAAAAACCTGCGCGAGCTGGGCATTTATCGCCAGACCGGCTGCTATATCGAACGCATCCGCCGTAACGGCATTCTGGCGAACCCGGACGGCGACGCGGTACTGCAGATGGGGGACGATATCGCCCTGGTCGGCTACCCGGACGCCCACGCCCGTCTCGACCCCAGCTTCCGTAACGGCAAAGAGGTGTTCGACCGCGACCTGCTGGACATGCGCATCGTCACCGAAGAGATCGTGGTGAAAAACCACAACGCCGTGGGCCGCCGCCTGGGACAGCTTAAACTGACCGACCACGGCTGCTTCCTCAACCGGGTGATCCGCAGCCAGATTGAGATGCCTATCGACGACAACATCGTGCTGAACAAGGGCGATGTGTTGCAGGTGAGCGGCGACACGCGCCGCGTGAAGACCGTTGCGGACCGCATCGGCTTTATCTCCATTCACAGCCAGGTGACCGACCTGCTCGCCTTCTGCGCCTTCTTTATCGTCGGCCTGATGATTGGGATGATCACCTTCCAGTTCAGCAATTTCAGCTTTGGCATCGGCAACGCCGCCGGCCTGCTGTTTGCCGGGATCATGCTCGGCTTCCTGCGCGCCAACCATCCCACCTTCGGCTATATCCCCCAGGGCGCGCTGAACATGGTGAAAGAGTTTGGCCTGATGGTGTTCATGGCGGGCGTCGGCTTAAGCGCAGGCAGCGGCATTGGCCACAGCCTGGGCGCGGTAGGCTGGCAGATGCTGGTGGCCGGGTTGATCGTCAGCCTAGTGCCGGTGGTGATCTGTTTCCTGTTCGGTGCCTACGTGCTGCGCATGAACCGCGCTATGCTGTTTGGCGCCATGATGGGGGCGCGTACCTGCGCTCCGGCGATGGAAATCATCAGCGATACCGCGCGCAGCAACATTCCGGCGCTGGGCTACGCGGGCACCTATGCCATCGCTAACGTATTGTTAACCCTCGCGGGGACGCTAATCATCATCATCTGGCCGGGTCTGGGATAAAAAATTTTTGCGCAATGACGAAAAAATTTTCGCTATGCGCAGAACTTTTCTGCCAGACGTCAGTCATAACTATTGCCACTGCTTTTCTTTGATGTCCCCAATTTGTGGAGCCCATCAACCCCGCCGTTTTGGTTCAAGGTTGATGGGTTTTTTGTTGCCTGCTATATTATCCCCTTGAAACCAATAAGTTACAGTCATTCATCAAGCCAATTGGCGACAAAGTGGCGACAGCTTTTTGCGCTGTTTACCTAAGGGAAAATTATTGTGTCATCTCAAAATCAATCCAGGTACTCTTCAATAGCTTTCTATGTACCGGAAGAGATTAAACAATTTTTTATTGATGAGTGCTCAAAAGTTGGCCTCGAAGCAAAAAACGTTCAGTGCTTTTCGGCAAACCCAAGCATCAAAGATTATCTCAGTATAGTTTTTGAGCGCGGACAAAAGTATGCACCTCAGGTATTGAAGGTCTTGAACATGTTACAAAGAAAAAGCAGTATAAAGATCGAAGTTGCCGCGGACAGAAAGGTTATTAGCTTAAGCGGAGTTTCCACTGAAGATGCTCTTAAACTAATCCAAGCTGCCGATGCAATCAAAATAACAGATGTCGAATCTGTGAAAACTTCTGAATCGGATTCAAAGCCGAAAAAATAAATCAAAAAAACAGATAGTTAACTAAAAAATTCAGCGCCTATTTTGTCTTTAGCCACGAAACTTAAGGTTGAAACCGATATGACAATAAGACATCAAACCGAACCTTCTTAGTTGATAGTTCTCAAAAATTAATATCTTTATTTAACATTTTTAACATGGGTGCTCTTATGTTTATTAAAAACACATATTTCGCCAGCATTGAAAATTTTTTAAATTATTTCCTTCCGTGGGATAACTATGGTTTAAACCATGGTAATTACATTTACCGAGGCCATTCAAAAACTTCTTACAAACTTATCCCGAATGTATTAAGACCAGAAAACAGAGATTCTCTTTTGCATTTTTACCATGACCGTCCGGAAGAAAAAGATAAACTTAAAACGCAATTATACGCTGAAATTAATATTATAAATTCATTTTTTAAAATTGCAGATCGGCGTGGTTTGAAATTACCAGTCTCTCATATTTTGAGAAAAGGCCAAATCGACCACTCATGGATACTGAGCATAGCTAACAATAATGGTGTTTGGCTTCCAGATGACCTCCATGAAATTGCTGCACTCGCCCAACACTACGGTATCCCAACCAGATTTCTTGACTGGAGTCATGATCCATTTGTAGCAATATATTTTGCACTAGAAAACGCAACCGCTGAGTCTGATATTCATATTTGGAAATTTGACACTGAAAAAGTAAGACTTATGAGTATGTTTAATAATGAACTCAAACTATTGAAGTTTATTACACCACCCTATTATGACAATCCCAACCTCAATGCCCAGCAGGGTTTATTTACGCACTTTGAAACTATTCTTTCTTCCGACTCACTTTCTGTAAGGGATAAAGCCAAAGTCGATAGACGCCCATTAGATGAACGTATTTACAATTCAATCGACGATGAATTTAAACAAGAACAATTTTTCGAATGTATAACCCTTGAAAAAGGCTGTGCCGGGAGGGCTTTAAAATATCTTAAAGACTTTGGCTATGGCCCATCCAGAATATACCCCGGTTATAAAGGGGTTGCTGATGAAGCAAAGAGAATGCATTTCCTTGATGCAAGACTGACTGGATTATAAGATAGCCTAATTTTTATCATATCCATACCACTACAAGGCCTATATCGTTACTTTATTTTTCAGTTTCTAAAAAGCCTTGTAGTGCTTGCGGAGCTTGCACGGTCTAGCTTTCTGTTAAATGAGTTAATATCGCCCAAGATCCAAACATGCTTCCCCCCGCTGACAAAATACTATAAATACCTATAAAAATCATATTCTTAATTATGTTACCCGATCTTTATCTGGTATCTATAACTGAAAAAAACTGAAATTCTTTTCAATGTTTTCAGTTCTGGTTCTCCGCGAAGCCGCCAGCGGTGGCGCGCTCTGGCGGCCTGGTTTGTAGAAAAATAAAACTGAAAAATTTCTGCGATCCAAAAACCGCAGGCGGGTGCGGTGTAGTGCCGTTTTTGTCTGCGACACGTTTATTTTGTGGCTGCGCCGCTGCGCCAGCGCTACAGCGTGCCTTTGATCGTTTTGGGGTGTTACGTGCGGGTGGGTTGTCTGCTGATGCGCTCAGGGCGCGTTCTGGTGCGTCTGGTGAGAGGGCGTAAAAAAGCCCGCGCAATGGCGGGCAAAAGGTGCATTCACTCAGGCAATTATCTGTTCATACTTTGCTCGCGTTACGCCTGCCTTGCTGGCCGTTTCCGTAAAGGCACTGGCCTGGTTTGGCGCACCTGTTCCCGGGTGCGTATGCCCGGCGCACTGCTGCGCCAGTTCTGCCAGCAGATCGATGGTATCCAGCAGCATGGTCAGGGTGTTGGTGCTCCCGGTGCCGATATGCACCGTATCGCCGATAATCTGCTGACCTGCAGCCACGCTCTTTCTCAGGGCAGCAATCTTCTCTGTCAGCGCGCCGCCCGACTCAATATCAATATTTCCGGCCACCTTGCTGGAATGCCGGCCTTCAACATCCATTTCAGCATCGCCTTTGATGCTGGCCAGATAGTTCCCGCCTGCAGCCATCGCATAATCGCCCGTGCTGATACGCTGGATCACTCCGGCCATCAGCGTGGCCGTGCCGATCACCGTTGTTTTATCCGTGGCCTTAATGGTCGTTTCCCGCGTTACCAGTTCACGGGTTTCCGTATCGGCGGTAACGGTACGCGCCATCGACGTTTCACGGATAGTCTGATCGGTCTGCCGCTCCCAGTCTCCGCCCTGGGTAACGCGCTGCGATACACCATCACGTTGCTGCTGCAGCTGCTCGCCCGGCTTCACGTCCGGCAGGCTCGTCCCTTCCGGCATGGTCTGGCGTACAAACGGCTTATCCGGGCGTCCGCCCGTAAAACCGACTTCAACCAGCGTGCCTTCCGGTGGAAACTGAAACATACCCGAATCATTCCCGGCCATCGGAACCGGCAGCGGCACGGCAGAGTAAACCGGGGTTGTGCTGTCCGGGTTGCCGTCTGCGTCAAGCAGCTGTACATCCACCGCATAACGTGGGCGATAGGGATCTGCAAAATTCCCGCTGGAAACGGGCTCACTGGCTGCGACCACCCGCGCCATCTTCGGCACATGCAGGCCGCTGGCCAGCTCCGGGTAATGGCTTTCAATCTGCCGCTGCATCGGTGTTTTTTGCAGTGGTTTCCCCGTGGCTTTGTTACGCGGCGTCCAGGTGATCGCCATTGTGTCATTGGTCAGCGCAACCCGTGTCAGGCGTTCGCCGTTCACCTCCACACCTGGGCGCAGGGACTGGATCAGCGGCAGCGTCATCGTATTGCCGCCCGCTGCGCCCTGGCTGAACTCGTGGGGGATTTCAACCGGACGCCCGGCGAACAGCGCCGCCTCTGCGCCGCCTGCGTACATCGACCCGTCAGGCAACTGATACCAGACATAATCGTTAATACCGAACGCTTTACCCAGATTGCTCAGCAGCTGGAAGCCCGTACCTGAATGGGTGAAATGCGGGATCGGCGTCCTGCTGTAGCTGGCATCAGGGACGGACACAGTGATGCCGCTGTTTTCCGTCAGCCAGGCAGCGACGTCGCGCAGCGTCGGGTGCTGAAAGGAACATGGCCACGCCCTGTCAAAGACGCCTGCCAGCTCCCGCACAAACAGACGCATAAACCCTTTTTCAGCGGGCTGCGCACGCTCAACGTATCCGGTAAACCAGCGCAGCAGCTGACCGGAATAGCCTACATCAAGGCGCACCATCTTCCCGGTGTAGTTCTGCTCGGTCTGGGCAGTAATAAAGCCCCGGCCGCAGCTGTTCAGCTCCAGCACCAGATTCACATCGGCTATATGGGTTTCGTCAGTGGACAAATACAGGCGTTTAACTGGTTTCACTCATCACTCCAGGGCATCGTTTACGGGTTTCAGCACCTTGCGTTCAAACCACGTCATTTTTTCGTCTGATTCACCCGCGCTTGCGGCTCCAGAATCACCTGTGCCAGCGCCAGCACCCTGCGCTTTACTGTTTGCGCGGGAGGTTGCAGCTGCTTCTTTTTTCTCTGCCACGCTCAGGAACTCGGTCAGGGTAAACGTGACAAGCCAGGACATGCGCCCTTCCTGCTGTGGTGCATCAATCGTCCCGGAAAACGAGGCTTCACGCAGATTGACTGCCCGGGCAACGTTATTTGCCACCCGGTACACGGTGCGCGCGCCACCTGATCCCGTGGCGTTGGCCAGCTGAAACAGGCGCGTAAGAATGGCAATATCCTTAAACGGGATTTCACCGGACACACGCAGCTCCTTGCCTTTTGCGCCTTCTTCTGATTTGGCCGTGGACGATGTACCGCCCGACTGGTCTTTATCCGGGAACTGCTGGGAAACGGTGACCCGCATATTTTTAAGCCGGATGGATTCGCCGTTAAGCGCCAGTGTGATCGCGGTCATGGATCATCCCCCTGATGCTGCTGAGATCGGAACCGGTCAGCATGATGGCAGCGGTGTAGATTGACGACACCGCCGGGATATCAGTGAGCAGTTCCCGCACCATCCCGGTACCGCTTCCGGTTGATGTGAACACCCAGGCGCTGGCACTCTTACCCGCCAGCTCCCCCGCCGCCTCCGCAATTTCTGACAGCAGCCCGGCACGCTGCGCCATAAAATCTGCCAGGCTTGCTTTCAGGCCGGAAAGACTCATCGAACCGGGTGCAGCTGCGCTGGCCACTGCCGCCGCGCTGCTCATGATTCGCGTTGTCTGTACGGAAAGCGGAACTGCTAATGGCAGGCCGTTCGGGACTTTCGCCGGTATCTGCATTTTTACCGTGGCCAGTTCCGCCGCCGAACGTGCCAGACGCGACACCTGGGTAAAAGCCGGCACAGGGAAAACAGCCGTCAGCGGATCGAGATTTGCCATAAATTCTTCATGGGTCTGCCCGGTCACCATGAGGATCACCACTTCTGTGTTATCCGTCAGGCTGGCCATCTTTTCAGCAAGCCAGGTCACGGCGTTTGCCGGGCTAAGGTATACGCCGTTTTCCGTTTTCTGTCCCAGCCCGTAAACCCACGGATGAGCGGCAGAGATTGAGCACGCCAGCTCTGATACATCAGGATTTAACGCAATTGTGGCTCTTTTCCACATCATCACGCCCCTTCCTGAATAAGTGGTTTGTAACCCTCCAGCCGCTCTTCCAGATTGCTGATGCGCTGGGAAAGACCACGCATTACAAAACGGTCAAAATCCTGGTCGCGAAGTTGCCATAAGGAGCCAGCATGACGCACATGCTGCAATTCGCCAGTTTCAACCAGTTCGCCTTCTTCATTGACCCGGGTCACAGCCTTATATTCATCGCCCCACTGGTCAAAACCAATAAAGCCATACTGATGCCAGTCCAGCCCCTCTTCTTCAAGCACGCGCAGCACTTCCTGTACTGTTGTTCCGGCATGAAGTCGTTTTGCCTCATCATCCAGCCATGTCCAGAACCCGAACATTTTTGCCAGCTTCATGGCGGCGTTCAGTTCCTGCGGGGTAAACTCCCGAACCGGATCTTTTAACCGTGCATCAGAGGTTGATTGCGTGCCACCTGCAAAAAACCCCACATTGAAGCGGTTAGCCGCACGCCCGACGTTGGCAAAAGCATCAGAACCAGCATAAAACCCGGAGTCACCACTGCGAAAATGGAAAGCCTCCGTGTAAGACCCATTTCCCGCCGTATCATGAAGGATGATCAGATCATCCCCGCCCGTTGTAGTGGCAATCTTTGCACTTTTCCCGGTGTTGTAATTCAGCAGCCGCAACTCTGTTGCGACAACCGGACCGCCGTAAATGTCATTCCCGTTGACAGCAATGCCACCCTCCCGGATATTCACGTCTGAACTGGTATTGCCGGAGATACTGGAGCCCGTGTAAACCGCTTTTGACCCCTGGCTGATACGGATACCATTTGTGCCGTTCGCTGTGATGGTGCAGGTATTCATCCTGGACACCGCCCCCACCTGCAGATCAATGCCATAAGTTCCGTTGCCAACCAGGGCCGAGTTGTCGATATACCCGATAGCTCCGTAAACCAGCAAGACACCGCATCCGAGGTTCCCGGTCATCACGCCGCCTGTCATCTGCGCGAAGCCACCTGCAGCACCGTTGACGCCGTTCGTCTTGTTGTAGCTGCAGCGGCCAGTGTCAAACGCAATCACCCCGTTCTGAGTGGCACTGATGCCGCTGGCTCCATTACCCACTGCGCAGGAAATATTGGACGCATAGACATCACCGCCCAGATCGGCAATAACGCCATCAAGATAGTTGCCGTTCGCAGAAATCTGCTTTGCCCTGATTCCCGACGCTGTGGAGGCATAAAAACCGCGGCGTTTGTTGTTGCAGGAGCAAAGATAGTCACCCCATACACGGCCACCCAGCTCTGTAACAACTCCCTGCTGATCAAAGCCATTGATCCCGACATATTTGCCACAGCTCACGCTCCCCCCGCTGATTCCCTGCGGATTGACACTGTCGGCTTTGCCGTTACTGGTTACGGTATTCGAACCCACGGTAATGCCATGCGTTCCTTTCTCCGTACTGCTCACGCTCAGTGCCAGCCAGTATTCATCGGAGTTACCTTCCAGAGCGATGTTGGCCAGATTCCCAACTACTGAAGCAGGGACGACAAGTCCGTCACAGTTTTCAAAGCGCAGCGTTGATTTCAGAACGCGGCTACCACTGCCAAAAATCGTATTCGCCGGAAATGCAGCCAGCCAGCAGGTGTTACGCACCGTGATGGTTCCACTACCGATGGCGGTAATGCGCCACGCTCCACGATGCACATCGCAGGCACCTGTGCCGCTGGCCTGATTAGTGTGGAGGTAATCCCCCACAGCAATGCCTGCCGTACTGTTCACTGAAAGCGTAACCAGATAGTTACCAGCATTTCCGCTGACACTCACCTGACCCGTGATGTTTACATCAATGCTGTCCTGACCAATAAGTGAAAGATTTTCACCGCCCGCCACCTGCACAAGAACCGGCTCTCTAAGCGTGGCTTTTCCTGTTGGCAGTTTGATCGTCAGCTTCCCACGCAATTCGGCGCGCGACAGGAGCCTGAGCACGGCCGGAACCTGCGCAAGCGTTGGCGTGGCGGTGAAGTCACCGGGCGGCACGATCACAGTACCTGTGGTCGCCGCCAGCGCGCTGATGATTGCAGCAGCCACATCGCCGTTAACCAGATAATCACTGATACTCACCAGCTCAAGCAATTTGCCAGGTGCTTTTTCCAGGCCGATGCTCTCCAGCACACCTGCCACGTCATCTTTGGACAGGATACCCCGGACAAACTGAGTCAGTGGCGTCAGCGCAGGAAGGTCTTTCCCGGTGAAATAAAGGATGGTATCGGCTTTTGTATCCATACCCGACAAAGCCGAAAGCAGTGGTGAGCGCGGCTGGGTTTTTCGTTCAGCTTCACTGCCCACCGGGCGCAGGTCTTTCACAGAGCCGTCAGCCATAATTTCCGCAATAGCGTACACATGGTGGGCTGCGTCATTTTCCACGTAATCATTCAGCTCTGCCGCAACGGTCAGCCTGGTTTGCGCCGCCCATACGCTGGTCATTGTTCCCTGCCAGCTCACATCCACCCAGATTTTTGACGGGACGTTGCTGACGGTCATATCCTGATTAAAAAGCAATTCTGCACGCAAACCCGCAATATAAGCTGTGCCCTTTTCTACTGCGTATTTTGTGCCATTTTTACTGACCTTAAAGCCATCCCCCAGGAAAGAGGCTGCTCCATATAAATCAATATTTTCGATGCGCGCACGCTCATCAACACCGTTAAGACGCGCTGTAAAGTCAATCTGCCAGGTATCAGCAGGCGTGGTGATTTGCGTCTGGGTCGATGCCCCGTTGTATTCCATCAGGAAAGAGCGCGTCAGTACGTTGCCCTGTTGGCCGGAGGCAGTTTTAATTTTCTTCTGCGACGGGGCGTGCACAATCATGGCCACCACGCCGCTGGCTTTATTGAGCAGACCCACCCAGTTAAATTCGAAGTCGCCCACGTCCGCGCCCAGCACCACTGAATACACCACGGCGTTGCTGTTCACCATGCCCGTTTTGCTGACGGCCTGGCGATGCACGATTTGTTCTGCAGGTGGCAGGCCTTCGGAACGGTCAATGGGATCGGTAATATTCAGGTTCGGCACGCTGGCAAAAACGAACTCATCAAGCGTAACCACGCCGCCGTTGGCTGCTTCCTGCGCTTTCAGTGCCTCAAAGGCCTGGGTGATAACGGTCTGACTCATAAAAGCACCTATAATTTTGCGCCAAAGACGGCGTTATTTTCGTTTTGTGATACAGCGGGAAATGTTATGTATTCCCCGTATTCCCGGTCAGCGCCGGACACAGGTTCGCGGGCGCTGTAACAAATCAGCTCCCCCTCATCCCACCCGGCATTAATAAACAGTTTCAGAACCGTCATTACCTCGTACTGGTAACGACGGCAGGTACGCCCGTACTGGCGAATAATCTGGATCATCAGCTCTGAGTTCGCCGCCAGCTGACTGTCTGAAACGCGCACGGTGATGATGTCCCAGTCAATGCCGGGCTGGCGTTCCAGCAGTTCCACATAACCGATCCCGAGGCGCTCGAAAATGGCAATAAACCCGGCAACCGACCCGGCATCACGGGCATTCACAAAGGCATAAGCCACGCGCTTACGAAACAGGCTCAGCGGCTCATTCTTGAATCGGGAAATATCCCGATCCCAGGCCATCAGGTTCAGCAGCGACTCATTACAGGTCAGCGGATCAAACTGGTTAACAGGCCATGTAATCCAGCCATACACCTGCGCCCAGAATCGCCGGGCAGCGGCAAGCAGCTTTTTCGGCTCCCCGTCATTCATCCAGAATGGCAGCGCCAGTGACGCCAGCTTTTTCAGAAAATCAGGCATCTTTCAGCTCCACGGTCAGATCGGACAGGCGCGGGACATTCAGATCGCTGACGATATCGGTCAGCGAAAATGCCAGGGAGTCGATCACAGCGTAGGCTTTGTGCAGTTCCCGCCCGAGGTTTGAAAATGAAAACCGGTCATACGGCCAGGTGCGCTTCACATCAAAATCACTGTTTTCCCGGAACGCGCTGCGGATCAGGTTTTCAACGCCGGATTGCAGGGCGGTGTACTCATCCACGGCCAGATTCGCCAGGTTCTCAACGTACACGGTCACATTCAGCTGATGCAGGGTTTCCGGCAGGGGAAAACACTGCATATCATCGCCATGTCCGTGGTGGCCCTGCCCGGTGATGTGGTCATTCACCGCGTCAATAAACGGCTGCGAGATAACGCCCGTATCCAGCAACAGATAAGCGTTTGCCGTACCCGGCCCCCGCGGCGCGTCATGCTCAAAATAAATGCGGTCAATACTCAGCCCGGCCACGCTGGCAATCATTGAGCGGTAAACAGCATCGGTGTGGTAATTACCCACCAGGTTGAACTGGTTCCGGCAGCGTTCGCGCAGCTCGTCATCGCTCTCTTCATCCGCGCCCGGTGTGGTCAGCCAGTCATCCTCATTGACCACCCGGCTGATGCCCGCCACGGCCACAGGCAAAATACGGTAATAGCCCGGCGCAAGGTTCCAGGCGCCGCCCGTGGCGGAAGCAGTTACCGGGATCAGTGCGCTGCCCGTGTCGGCGGTGATGGTGAAATCCGCCGTGGTCGCCAGCTCGTACACCACCCCGTTAATGCGCTCAGTCTGGATAAGCGTTCCCGCTTTCACCGTGACCACCGCGCGCGCATCTGTTTTGTAAAAGCGAATAACACCCTGGGCGGCAACGGCGGGTTTCGGCGTCACGTTCACCGCCCATGCCAGCAGGCGCAGCAGCTGGCCGGATGCCGTGGCCACGAACATATTCGCCAGCACCGTGGATACCAGGGCGTCTTTCAGCCAAAGAACGGGTGTGGTCACGATGGCAGTGATCAGCCGCCAGAAGGGCGACATGCGGGAGGTATTAGTAATCAGCCCTTCTTCTGCCGCGATGGCGTTGAACTGCGTGCGCAGTTCCTCCGCCGTGGTCGGCATCCCGCTTTTTTTCACCACTTCGTTAAAATCAACTTCCGGCTTCGTTGTCATAATTCCGCCCTAACCGATACCGAACCAAAATCCCATGTGCCTGCGGTGATCCACAGGCGCTTCGCGCTTTCCTCTGTGATCACCACCGTTCCCGGGTAATGCTGCCAACTTACTGATTTAGTGTATGATGGTGATTTTAAGGTGCTTGCGTGGCTTCCATTTCCATCAGATGTCCTTCCTGCTCCGCTACTGAAGGCGTGGTGCGTA
>NZ_VDAM01000001.1:2519879-2593757 GCF_019584355.1 Leclercia sp. EC_58 | reverse complement strand
CTGGCAAGGCTGGGACGGAAGTCACTGTCGTTCTCAAAATCGGTGGAGCTGCATGACAAGGTCATCGGGCATTATCTGAACATAAAACACTATCAGTAAGTTGGAGTCATTACCATGACGATTGTGTGGAAACCTGACATAAAGGTGCCCCACCCTTCCCCCATTTAGGTGTTACGCTTAATACCTGAGACCACAATCCCCCGAGCCCAAGGAGCCCCAATGCTCGCGTTGTACAACACAGTGATCGTGCTTTTAACCGTTGCCGCCATGGAACTCGTCGCCGCTCTGTCCCACAAGTACATCATGCACGGCTGGGGTTGGGGATGGCATGAATCGCACCACGAGCCGCGCACAGGCTGGTTTGAGGTGAACGACCTTTACGCCGTGGTGTTCGCGGTGCTGGCGATTGTGCTGATTGCACTGGGAACGTGGGGCCTGTGGCCGCTGCAGTGGATTGGTGCCGGGATGACGGCCTACGGCGCGCTCTACTTTATGGTGCATGATGGGCTGGTGCATCAGCGCTGGCCGTTTCGCTATATCCCGCGCAAGGGTTATCTTAAGCGTCTCTATCTGGCGCACCGTCTGCACCATGCGGTGCGGGGCAAAGAGGACTGCGTCTCCTTTGGTTTTCTCTATGCCCCGCCGGTAGAAAAATTGCAGGCGACGTTACGCCAGCGCAAGGCGCGTCGCGCAGCTAGCGAGGGCGCTGCCAGAGCTGAGCCGGACGCGGCGACGGCGTCGCAAAACGAGAAGTAAGCGCCAGCAAGGCGCCTTTTAGCAGTAATCCCGATTTTTCCACCGAACTGGTGCCCTGCCGATTATCCCAGGCGCGGGCACCCGCCGCGCTCACCTTCACGCCAATTTCACGGTACACCCCGTGCGCCGAGGCAATTGCCCACGCGGATCGCAGCGGCAGTCCGGCCAGACCTTGCCGGGCAGAGGCATAGTAAGGCTCGGCTTCGGCCACCAGCCTCTGGGCAATGCCCGCGAGGGGTTGGCGCATCTGGGGCGCGGTAATTGCCGCCGGGTCGATGTCCGCCTCCGCCAGCCACCGGGCCGGCAGATAGCAGCGACCAACCCGGGCATCCTCCACAATATCCCGGGCGATATTGGTGAGCTGAAACGCCAGGCCTAAATCACAGGCGCGATCGAGCACCGCTTCATCGCGCACACCCATCACTCTCGCCATCATCAGCCCCACCACCCCCGCCACGCGATAGCAGTATTGCAGGGTGTCATCGAAGGTCTCGTAATGCGTCTCGCGCACATCCATGGCAAAGCCATCCAGATGATCGTAAGCCAGCTGGAGCGGGATGTTGTGCCCCAGCGCCACCTCCTGAAAGGCGGCAAAGGCGGGTTCATGCATCTCGCCCCCCTCCCAGGCGCGCAGGGTCTGGCGTTTGAGCATCTCAAGGCGTTGCTCGGCCGGGGCGATCTCCACGGGAGTGACGTTAAACCCCAGTTCCTGCCCGTCGATCACGTCGTCGCAATAGCGGCACCAGGCGTAAAGCATCAGCACGCTACGCCGGGTGGCGGGATCGAACAGCTTCGCGGCGGTGGCAAAACTTTTTGACCCCACGGCGATGGTGTCGGTGGCGTGATCCATCAGGGTTGTGTTCATCGGGAAAGCGCCTCCAGCATCAGTCCTGCCGTCGCTTTGGCCGAGCCGATCACCCCGGGAATACCGGCTCCCGGATGGGTACCGGCCCCGACCAGATACAGGTTGGGGATGAGGCTGTCGCGATTGTGCGGCCGGAACCAGGCGCTCTGGCGCAGGATCGGCTCCACCGAAAAAGCGGAGCCGAGATGCGCCCCAAGCTGGTCGCGAAAATCAAAGGGGGTAAACATGCGGTGAGTCACCAGCTGGCTGCGCAGCCCTGGCATGTAGTGGGCTTCGAGATAGGCAAAAATCCTGTCGCGCAGGCGCGGCCCTTCAACGTCCCAGTCGAGATCCGCCGTTCCCAGATGCGGCACGGGCGCTAACACATAATAGCTGCCGCAGCCCGGCGGAGCCAGGGAGGGATCGGTGACGCAGGGGGCATGCAGGTAGAGGGAAAAATCCTCCGCCAGGGCGTTTTTATTAAATATCTCGTCGATAAGCGCTTTATAGCGCGGCCCGAAACAGACGGTGTGGTGGGCCAGATCGTGCTGCTTGTTGAGGCCAAAATAGAGCACAAACAGGGAGTTACTCATCCGTTTGCGCTTGAGCGAGGCCGCGCGCGCCGCCCCTGTGGGATGATGTCCCAGCAGCTTTTCATAGGTATGCACCACGTCGGCATTGGAGGCCACCGCCGCGACCGGGATCGTCCGGCCATCTTTGAGCGTGACGGCGATGATACGATCGCCGTCGGCCTGCAGCCGAGTCACCTCCACATTCAGCTGTAGCTCGCCGCCCAGGTCCTGGTAGAGCTTCACCAGCCCCTGCACCAGCGCCCCGGTTCCCCCGCGGGCAAACCAGACGCCCCACTCCCGCTCAAGGGCGTGGATCAGGGTGTAAATGGACGAGGTGGCGAAGGGATTGCCCCCCACCAGCAGGGAATGAAACGAGAAGGCCTGACGCAGCTGTTCATTCTCGATAAAGCGCGAGACCATGCTGTAGACGCTGCGCCAGGCCTGCAGGCGGGTAAGCTGCGGCCCGGCGCGAAGCATGTCGCGAAACGAGAGGAAGGGCACCGTGCCGAGTTTGAGATAGCCCTCGTTAAACACCTCCCGCGAATAAGCGTGAAACTTGCGGTAGCCCTCGACATCGCGCGGGTTAAATCGTCTTATCTGCTCTTCCAGCCGGGTCTGCACGTTGTCGTAATCAAAGACTTCTCCCGTCTCCCAGCAGAGGCGATAGAACGGGGTCACCGGCAGCAGCTCGACATAATCGGCCATGCGTTTACCGGCCAGGGTAAAAAGCTCTTCGATGGCGCTGGGATCGGTTATTACCGTCGGCCCGGCGTCAAAGATGAATCCCTCTTCGTGATAAACATAAGCGCGTCCGCCGGGCTTATCCCGCTGCTCCAGCAGAAGCGTGTTGATGCCCTGCGCCTGCAGCCGAATGGCCAGCGCTAATCCGCCAAAACCGGCGCCAATAATCACTGTTTTATTCATGGTGAAACGCTCGCATCCGGGGAGTGAGTTTCAGTATGGCGAGCATCGCTTCGCCGACGGGTACCGGGGGCTTGCCTGCCAGGATCCGCGCTTTATCGGCCAGAGTAATGTTTCCGGCGTAAAAGCGGGCAATCAGCCCTTCGTTAAGAGAGTAAAACCGCTGCATCACCTGCCAGCGCTTATCGGCATCCCCCGCCAGGAACAGCATGCGGTTGAGGGAGCGGAAAAAGCGCTGCTCGCGCCACTGGCGCAGGGCGTAGCGATGGATAACGGAAAAAAGCGCGGCTGCGCTGATATCTGCGCTTGCGGCAATGGCCTCGGCCAGCGCCACCGCGTGGGGCAGGGAATAGCCGGTGGTGGCATGAAAGAGCCCGGCGCGCAGTCCGCTGCACGGCTGTTTGTCTCGCCCCTGCCAGTACGCCGGGAAATCGCCCGCCAGCATAATGGGGAGGTCGCCCTGCTCTTCGCGCTCAAGATGCGCCAGCCCCCAGCCCTGCTCGCGGGCATAATCGGCGATGTTTTGCCGCGCAACGCCAGCATCCAGTCGGGCGGCGTCAACGTAGTGGGTATCTTCGATCAAGAGTTCGGTGGCGGAAAGCGGCAGCGTGTAGACAAAACGATACCCGCCCTGCTGATTGACCGTGGCATCCATCAGGATGGGCCGGGTCAGGCCGTGGGGCTGGCTCAGACGCCACTGCTGGCCGAGAAAGGACTGGCTGCCGGTAGTAAGATGCCTGTCCGCCATGTAGCCCCGACCATCAATGACCGCCCGGGCCTGGAGCGTGGTGCCATCAGCAAGCGTCACCGAGGTCGGGGTGAGCGCGGTGACTGCGACGCGGGTATGCAGATTGTCGCCGCAGGTCGCGGTCAACACCTCGGCAAAACGTTCGGAGGTGATGCTGAGATAGTCCCCGGCAAGGGTGCGGTTCAGGTCCGGAAAGCGGACGTCATACCCCTGCCAGCGGTGAGCCACCAGCGGGGCAACCCAGCGATGCTGTTCCGGAGTAATGTCGCCCTCGTGAAAAGACCAGGTGTGATTCCCGCCAGGCTTACTGTCAGCCTCAAGAAGCAGTACGCGCAGCGCCGGCTGTAGCTGTCGCAGGCGTAAGGCGATCAGCCCGTTGGCCAGTCCGCCGCCCGCTAAGATGATATCCCATGCTGGCGCCATTACGTTTGCGCCACCAGCGTGGCCTGACGCAGCTGGGCCAGGTTTGCACTGCCGGTGCAGAAGCAGGCGACGCGCAGCTGGTCGATAATCACCTGAAAATGGTCGATAACCGCCTCGCTGGAGGTTAACGCGCTTTGCAGCACGCCGGCCGCCTGCCCCACCAGGCTTGCGCCTAAGCGGATCGCTTTTGCCACCTCAATGCCGTTGGCGATCCCGCCCGAGGCCACCAACGGCATATCGGGCAGCGCCTGATGCAGATCCTGGAGCGCCGTTGCGGTCGGGATCCCCCAGTCGGCAAAAGCCATCGCCACCGCCCGGTCGTGGGCGTTAACGGCGCGTTCGCCCTCCACCGCCGCCCAGCTGGTGCCCCCGGCACCGGCGACATCCAGCATCGCCACTCCCGCCGCCGCCAGCTTGCGGGCTACCGGAACTGAAATTCCGTTACCCACCTCTTTCACCACCACCGGCACATCCAGCGCCTCGACGGTGCGATGGATGGCGTCGATGACGCCGTACCAGTTGCGATCTCCGCCGTGCTGCAGCGCCTCCTGCAGCGGGTTAAGGTGGATGATGAGCGCATCCGCCGCGAGGGTCTCGACGGCCCGTTTTGCATAATCCAGCCCCTGTGGTCCCGCAATTTGCGCCGCGCCGAGGTTCGCCATCAGCACAATGTCCGGGGCAAAAGATCGCAGTTCACGCGTCAGGCCATATCTGGCGTCACTCTCCAGCGCCACGCGCTGGGAGCCCACCCCCATCGCCAGCCCCAGAGTTTGTGCGGCAATGGCAAGGTGTTGATTAATCTGACTCGCCCGTCGGGTGCCGCCGGTCATGGAGCTTATCAGCAGCGGCGCGTTCAGGGTTCGGCCAAACAGCGGGGTCGAGAGGTCAATTTCATCAAGATGCAGTTCGGGCAGTGCGCAATGCCCGAAGCGCCACTTTTCAAAGCCGCTGGTACATTTTTTTACGCCGGGCATGCTGTTCAGTACGATATCGAGATGATCGCTTTTACGTTGCGACAGGCTGCTCATTGACACTCCGACAGGGATAACGACAGGCTCTGGCTGATAAGCGTCAGCTGTTTTTCAAACCAGATGTGAACATAGTAGCGGGCGGTATTTCCCGGCTGACAGGCGGTAGCAATATGCTGATCGGCGCTGCGCACGTGCTCGCGCAGCCGCAGGAAGACACTCTCTGCCCCGAGCACGGCAACCAGCGTCGATTTGTCTTTATCCTGATGCGGATCTTTGCCGTTGGCACTGGAGCCATCGGTAAGGTCATCAATCAGCTGGAAGGCCTGGCCGAGATCGCGGGCAAAAAAGCGCAGCCGTTCGCTGACCGGAGGCGGCGCGTCGGCGGCAATGGCCGCCAGTTGCAGAGCGGCGTTGAACAGGCTGCTGGTTTTCAGCTCATTGGTCAGCAGGATCTCATCGGTATTTCGGCTCTGGCGGGCCTCATTGAGATCGCGGAATTGCCCCTGCACCAGCCCCATATGCCCCACCGACGCAGAGAGCTCAGCAATCGCCCGCGCTTTTGCCTCGTGGGTCAGCGAAGGCGCGCGGGAGATAACGCAAAAAGCGTGGCTGAGCAGCGCCACCGCCGCCAGGATCGCCACGTGTTCGCCATACTGGTAGTGAACCGTAGGCCGCCCGCGGCGGAGCGTCGCGTTGTCCATGCAGGGCATGTCATCCAGGATCAGGGAGGCGACATGGACCATCTCAATGGCGCAGGCCAGGTCGAGAATGCCCGTCGGCTCTGTTTTGTAGCCCATATCTCGCGCCGCCAGCAGCAGCAGCAAAGGGCGCATACGCTTGCCCGCGACAAGCGTGGCATCACGCATGGCTGCATAGACTTGCCCTTCCTGCTCCCCCGCGGGCAAAAGTTGTTCGAGACGTTGCTCAAACGCAGACAGCAGCATCTTCACATCATCTTCATGACTGTGGGTCATAGTGGCTTCCCCGGTGTTATGGTGGCGACGTCCGCAGAAGAGGTAAAAACGCTTGCCGCAGGCTGGTTTACAAAGCGTAGCGTATCCTTCTGCGTTTTGTTGCCTGACAGGAAAAGAGAAAGCAGGGGTAGATTTTAATATTTTTAAAATCAATACATTGAAATAAAAACCAACCAGCAAATTGCACAAAAATTTACATTTGTAGAGATTTTAGGCGTCGTGGCTCTCTTCCTCTTTGCCAAAAGCTAACCGTAGCGCGTATTCGCGAATGTCCTGCGGCCAGCTTGCGATAGTGGCCGTAAATGCCGCTTCATCGTCGGCAAACAGCGCGCGCATGCTGGCCTCGTAGCCAGGAAGATCCCCCGCGATTTCGTACATAAAGTGATAGGCGCGGTCGTGGCGCTGGCGCTTGTTATCTGCCGGTTTAGCGCTTTTCCTCGCCTGATCGATAAGTCGGCGCAGCGTAGCGGAAGCGCCGCCGGGCTGCGTGGCCAGCCACTCCCAGTGCCGGGGCAGCAGGGTGACCTCTTTTGCCGACACGCCCAGTTTTGGCCGTCCACGGGTTTTCACCGCGGTGCTTTCCGCCAGCTCCGGGTAGACCGCCAGGGCGCTGGCAATATCTTCATGAAGATGAATATCGAGGCGTTTGCCGCTGCGATCGTTGAAAATGAAAACGGTTTCACGACCGATGTTAACGGATTGTAGCTGCTGCATCAGTTCGCTCAGGGTTCCGTGCGCAATCTGCTGCTGCCGCCAGAAGGCAGTGAGGGTGATAGCGGGCATGTGCTTGCCTTTTTATCCGGGTAAAAATATAAGCATAGGCTGGCAATGAGAATGGCGCCAATTTTACCCGGATAAAATTTGTTATGCCCGTTTAGCCTGACGTGATGGCTTCGATTTGTGCATAAAATTTAAAAACTCTTTCTGCCACAATGTTGCGTAAAAGTAAAATCACTATCATCGTTTGCGGCAGAAGCTGCCGCTGGCCTGAAGCTTATCTCCCCTCCCCCGCAATCAGTCCTACCATTGCCCTTAGCTCTTCTCGTGAAAGCGGCTGCCGGTCGGTAACAAAATGCAGCGTCATCCCTTCTATAAACGCATCCAGCGCGCGGGCGGTGACCGGATCAAACCACTGCTCAAGCGTCGTCTGGCTGGTTTTCATCCAGTCCTGCATCACGCTTTTTAACGATGGGCTGCGGTTCATAAAGGCATAAAGCTGATACATCAGCTCCATATTGTGCGGCGTGGTGACCTGGGAACTGTGAATCAGGGTGGTAATGGACTCGCAGGCCATCTCCGGCCCCGTCACCCCGGCAAAAAACTCGCGGTACTGCACCGACATCTGCTGCGTAAACCAGGTGAATGCTTCCTCGAGCAGCGCGTCCATCCCGGAAAAATAGTAGGTCATCGACCCCAGCGGCACCCCGGCGCAGCTGGCGATTTTGCGATGGGTGACGGCGTTCAGGCCGTGTTCGGCGATGGTATCCAGGGTGGCCTGTAATATCCGTTCCCGCCGTTGCGGATCGTTAGGTCGTCTGTTCATTTTTACCTCAGCGAATTTATGTACAAATGTACACAAACTTGCTAGTGTTGTCTCCTGTGTTGTCCCTCTGGTACAGAAATCATGACCGACATCTCATCGCGCAAAAAGCTGCAACGCCGCCTGTGGGCGCTGTTTATGTTCTTTTTTATTCCCGGCCTGTTGATGGCCTCCTGGGCCACACGTACCCCCGCTATCCGCGACATTTTGTCGGTCTCGACGGCGGAAATGGGCATCGTGCTATTCGGCCTGTCGATAGGCTCGATGAGCGGCATTCTCTGCTCCGCCTGGCTGGTTAAGCGCTTCGGCACGCGGACCGTGATCCGCACCACTATGTGCTGCGCGATTCTGGGTATGATGATGCTCAGCGCTGCGCTGTGGTTTGCCTCCCCGCTGGCGTTTGCCCTCGGGCTGACCGTCTTTGGTGCCAGTTTTGGCGCGGCAGAAGTGGCGATCAATGTCGAAGGCGCCACTATCGAGCAGCAGATGAACAAAACCGTGCTGCCGATGATGCACGGCTTTTACAGCCTCGGTACCCTGGCAGGCGCCGGTATCGGCATGGCACTCACCGCCTCCGGTATCGCCGCCACGACCCATACTTTGCTGGCCGCGCTGGTCTGTATCGCCCCGGTTCTGCTGGGGATCACCGCCATCCCGGACGGCAACGGCAAAAACCAGGCCGGTGAGAGCAAAACGGGTGAGAAAGGCCTGCCGTTTTATCGCGATATGCAGCTGATGTTGATTGGCGTGGTGGTGCTGGCGATGGCCTTTGCCGAAGGCTCTGCAAACGACTGGCTACCGCTGCTGATGGTGGATGGCCACGGATTCAGTCCCACCTCCGGCTCGCTGATTTACGCCGGGTTTACGCTGGGTATGACCGTCGGTCGCTTTACCGGCGGCTGGTTTATCGACCGCTACAGCCGCGTGGCGGTGGTACGCGCCAGCGCCCTGCTGGGCGGGCTGGGCATTGCGTTGATTATTTTTGTTGATGTCGACTGGATTGCTGGCGTGTCGGTGATCCTGTGGGGACTTGGCGCCTCGCTCGGCTTCCCGCTCACCATCTCGGCAGCCAGCGATACCGGCCCGGATGCGCCAGGGCGCGTCAGCGTAGTCGCCACCACCGGCTATCTCGCCTTCCTGGTAGGCCCACCGCTGCTGGGCTTCCTCGGGGAGCACTATGGCTTACGCAGCGCCATGCTGGTGGTACTGGGCTTAGTGATCATTGCCGCTCTGGTCGCCCGGGCGGTCGCTAAACCGGCGTCGCAGAGTGAATCTGTCATGGAGAATGGATAATGAGCGTTAAGATGATTGCGGTTGATATGGATGGCACTTTCCTGAACGATGCGAAGGAGTACAATCGCGCGCGCTTTCTGCGCCAGTATGCGCAAATGAAGGAACGGGGCATACGGTTTGTGGTCGCCAGCGGCAACCAGTACTACCAGCTGATCTCCTTTTTCCCGGAGATAGCCGATGAGATCGCCTTCGTCGCTGAAAACGGCGGCTGGGTGGTAAATGCCGGAGAAGATGTTTATAACGGCGAGCTGACGCAGGCGCAGTTCGCCACCGTCGCGGAGTTTCTTTGTTCCATCCCGGAAGTGGAAGTGATCGCCTGCGGGAAAGGCAGCGCCTATACCCTCAAGCACTATGGCGAAGCGTTCCATGATGTTGCCGAAAAGTATTATCACCGCCTGGAAAAGGTGGATAACTTCGACAACTTTAACGACATCTTCTTTAAATTTGGGCTGAATCTGCCGGATGAGGAGATCCCGCGTATCCAGGAGATGATCCACGACAAACTGAGCGATATTATGGTGCCGGTGACCACCGGCTACGGCAATATCGACCTGATCCTGCCGGGGATCCACAAGGCCAACGGCCTGCGTCTGCTTCAGGAGCTGTGGGGCATCGACAACAGCGAAGTGGTCGCCTTTGGCGACAGCGGTAACGACGTGGAGATGCTGAGCCAGGCCGGGTTTAGTTTTGCCATGGCCAATGCCCGGGATCACATCAAAGCGGTCGCCCGCTATGAAGCGCCGCACAATAACGAAGAAGGGGTGCTGGAGATTATCGACCGCGTCCTGAACCGCGAGGCGCCGTTCAACTAAGGTCATGCCCGGCGGCGCGTTGCTTGCACGGGCCTGCGATTTTGTAGGCCGGGTAAGGCGAAGACGCCACCCGGCAAAATGCGGGCACCATGCCCGCTTACTCCGGCTGTAACGAACTGCCCACCCGCTTGTCTTTCAGGAACACAAACATCAGTGCCAGCCACAGCAGGCCGTTTACCAGGTTAAACAGGCTGAACAGCCCGTTGCCGCCGCTGCTGAAGGCGTGTTTGCTCACCTCAATGCCCACGGTAAAGATCAGCATCTGTAACATGCCCATCGCCGCCGACACCGTCCCTTTGCTCACCTCGCTGGCAAACAGCGTCAGGCGCACCAGCCCGGCGTTTGCCAGCCCAATGCCAAATGCGTAGATGCTGAGCCCGGCGGTCATCCACAGGTAAGCGTGCGATGAGACGACCGTCGCCACCGCGGCCACCACCAGCCCAATCACAATCGGCCATCCGCCCATAATAATCAGCGAGCGTACGGTACGGCGCGAGGTCAAACGGGCCAGCACGATGTTACCCACAATCAGCGCGCCAAAAATCGGCACCTGCAGCAGGCCATATTCGTAGCTGCTGAGGTTTTCGCCGCTGATGATGATCACCGGCGACTGGGCGATCCACGCCAGCAGCGGCAGGCAGACAAAGCCGATCGCCAGCGCCCCGGCCACAAAGCGACCGTTTTTCAGCACCGCTTTATAGTCGCGCCCCAGCTCCTGCAGTGAGAGCTTTTCGCCGATGCGGGTAGCCGTTTCGGGCATCGCCCGGTGCAGACCGTAAAACGAGATGGCGGCCAGCACCGCAAACAGCACAAACATCCCCTCCCACGGCGCGACGTGCACCCACGCCGCCCCCACCAGCGGGCCCAGCAGCGGGGCAATGAGCGCCACGTTAGCCATCAGGGCGGTGATTTTGATGCACACCGCCTCCTCAAACGACTCCTGGATGGCGGCGTACCCAACCGCGCCGATAAAGCACAGGCTGATCCCCTGCAAAAAACGCAGCACCATAAACTGCTCGATGGTTTGCGCCAGCAGGGTTGCCAGGCAGGTGACGATAAACCACGCCACCCCGGTGAGCATCACCGGACGACGGCCAATACGGTCCGACAGCGGGCCGAGCAGCCACTGTAAAAACATCCCCCCTGCCAGATAGGCGGTCATGGAGGTGGGTACCCACTCAATCCCGGCGTTGTACTGCTCCACCACGGCCAGCATGCCGGGCTGGATCATATCGTTACCGATATAGGTGGAGAATTCGTAAAGCACCAGGCACAGGGGGAACAACAACGCCTGACGCCCCAGGCGAGTGCCAGAAGAAGAACGGTTTAACATGGAGTCTCAATATCCGATAAAAAATCGCGCAGAGTGTAATGAAATGGCCGCGCCAGAGATAGCAGATTCACGCAGCAGTTCAGAAATAACGCACAAATCGCCGTCGTTTAAGGTTTCCTTAAGTTGGCATCCGTATGCTTAGGCTTTTCCAGTCATTGACCTCAATTATGACACAGATTTCCTCCGCTTCAGAATTGTCTAAGTTAAAGAGTTCTAAGACAAAACCCCTTTACCCTTTGCCGGTACATTTTTATGTTAACCAGTTCATTGTGCTGCTGGTGCTGGCCGCGGTTTTTACCTGGCTTTCGCGGGATGAAACCCTCGACAGGGTGCTGACCGGCTACTGGTTTGATGCGGCGAGTCAACACTTTCCGCTGCAGCAGAACGCGCTGCTCGATCTGCTCAATCATCGACTGGCGAAATATCTGACCATCGCCCTAGCTGCCGGGACGCTGCTTTACGGTATCTGGCGACGCAACGCTCAGTGGGTGACCGGGGCGTTGCTGATGGGGCTTGGCACGGCGGTGGTGGGCATACTGAAAGCCACCAGCCATCACAGCTGCCCCTGGGACCTGGTGGAGTACGGCGGCAAAGCGCTGTCGTATCCCTTGTTTGACGCCGCCCCTGCCGGCAGCGGCCCCGGGCGCTGTTTTCCGGGCGGGCACGCCTCAAGCGGCTTTATGGTGATGGGGCTGTTCTTCGCCTTCTGGCGTGAACGTCCGCGCCTGGCCTGGGGAATGGTCGCCGCGGGTATCGCGCTCGGGCTGGGGATGGGCTATGGCCAGGTGATGCGCGGTGCACATTTCTTCTCCCATAACCTGTGGGCAGGCTGGTGGGTATGGTTTTCTCAGGTGGTGGCCTATGGCCTGGTGTCCGCCTGGTTTGCAAAAGAGTAACGAGGATATGTTAGAAGATCTGAACTACGGACTGTTTCATCTGATCAATGCTACCCCTGCTTCAGCGGAGTGGAGCATCAATCTCGCCACCTTTGTGGCGAAAGACCTGATCAGCATCGTGCCGGCGCTGATTGCGATCCTCTGGTTGTGGGGACCGCGCAAACAGGTGGGTGCCCAGCGTCAGCTGGTGATTAAAATTGCCATGGCGCTGGTGATTAGCCTGGCGGCATCGTGGCTGCTGGGGCATCTCTTCCCTCATGACCGCCCGTTTGTCGATCGTGTCGGCTATAACTTCCTGCCTCATGCCGCAGACGACTCCTTCCCGAGCGATCACGGCACCGTCATTTTCACCTTTGCGCTGGCGTTCCTGTTCTGGCACCGCGTCTGGTCAGGCATCGTCTTAATGATGATGGCCTGCGCTATCGCCTGGTCCCGCGTCTATCTTGGCGTGCACTGGCCGATGGATATGCTGGGCGGGCTGATGGTCGGCTTGCTGGGCTGCCTGAGTGCACAGATCCTCTGGAATCTGTTCGGTGACGTTATCTATCAACGTCTTTCGCAGCTTCACCGCTTCTGCTTTGCCCTGCCTATCCGCAAAGGCTGGATACGTGACTAAGTCGGGTTTAGCGGGTTAAACTTGAGCCCCCGGCGTAACGGGGGTTCATTTTTGGCTCCGAGGACCTATGGAAACACGACGTGACGAACGGCTGGCTCAACTGATTAATGCGCTTAAGCGCAGCGACAAATTGCATCTGAAAGAAGCCGCCGCGCTGCTGGGTGTTTCTGAGATGACCATTCGACGGGATCTCAACAGCGAAAGCGGACCCGTGGTGCTGCTTGGCGGCTATATCGTCCTCGAACCCCGCAGCGCCAGCCACTATCTGCTGAGCGATCAAAAGACCCGTCTGGTGGAAGAGAAGCGCAAAGCCGCACGTCTGGCCGCCTCGCTGGTGCAGCCCCATCAAACGCTCTTTTTCGATTGCGGTACCACCACCCCCTGGATCATCGAAGCCATTGATAACGACCTGCCCTTTACCGGCGTCTGTTACTCCCTGAATACGTTCCTCGCCCTGCAGGAAAAACCGGGTTGCCGGGTGATCCTCTGCGGCGGCGAGTTCCACGCCAGCAATGCCATCTTCAAACCACTCAATCTGCAGGACACGCTCAATAACCTCTGCCCGGATATCGCCTTTTACTCCGCGGCGGGTGTACATGTCCGTCAGGGCGCGACCTGCTTTAATCTGGATGAGCTGCCGGTAAAACAGTGGGCGATGAGCATGGCTCAGTACCATGTGCTGGTGGTGGATCACAGCAAGATAGGTAAAGTGCGCCCGGCCCGAATGGGCGAGCTGACCTGTTTTGATGCCATCGTGAGCGACTGCCGTCCGGATGAGGAATTGGTTGCTTATGCTAAGACGCAGCAGATAAAGCTGATGTACTGAGTGGGGTTTAATGCCCGGCGGCGCTGCGCTTGCACGGGCCTACGATTCAGGCGTTTGGGCCGTTCGTAGGCCGGGTAAGGCGAAGCCATCACCCGGCGCTGTGTTATTTACTTAAACCAACCTCCAAACCATTCGTGGAATTTCATCATGACGAAATCCCACATCCGGCCAAAGAAGCCGCCCTCTTCCACCGCTTCCATCACAATCAGCGGACGCTGCTCGATAGATTTGCCGTTCAGCTGGAAGTCGATGGTGCCGACCACCTGGCCTTTCTTCAGCGGCGCGGTGAGCTGTTTGTCAGTGAGGGTGTAGCTGGCTTTCAGGTTTTTCAGCTGGCCGCGCGGAATGGTCACGGAACCGCTCTCTCCGGCGCCGAGCTTAACCTCGCTCTTGTCACCAAACCAGACGCGCTGGCTGACAAACGTCGCATCCGGCTTGATAGGGGTAACGGTTTCGAAGAAGCGGAAGCCCCAGGTCAGCAGTTTTTCCGACTCGTTAAAGCGGATGCGGTCAGTTTTGGTGCCCAACACCACTGAAATCAGACGCATATCGCCTTGGGTCGCCGACGCCACAAGGTTGTAGCCAGCCCCCGCCGTGGTTCCGGTTTTCATCCCGTCAACGTTAAGGTTGCTGCTCCAGAGCAGGCGGTTACGGTTCGGCTGGCGGATTTTGTTGAAGGTAAACTCTTTCTCTTTGTGGATCGCATACTCTTCCGGCACGTCATGAATCAGCGCCTTACCGAGCAGGGCCATATCGCGGGCGGTACTGAACTGGCCCGGCGCATCCAGACCGTGAACGGTTTTAAAGGTGGTGTTGGTGAGGCCCAGTCGCTGGGCATAGCCATTCATCAAACCAATAAAAGAATCCTGACTGCCGGCCACATAATCGGCCAGCGCGATACAGGCATCATTCCCTGACTGAATGATTACCCCTTTGTTCAGGTCAGAAACCGCCACCTGATCGCCAGGCTTCAGGAACATGACCGAGGAGCCGCGCAGCGCCGGATTACCGGTCGCCCAGGCATCTTTACCGATGGTCACCATGTCGGTGAGCTTGATTTTGCCCGCTTTCAGCGCCTGCCCTACCACGTAGCTGGTCATGATTTTGGTCAGGCTTGCAGGATCAAGTTTCTCGTCTGCGTTGCCCTCAGCCAGCACTTTACCGCTGGCGTAGTCCATCAGTATCCAGGCGCGCGCATCAACCGGCGGTGCCTCTGGGGCCGCCTGTTCCGCTGCGTACAGCGAAGGTGCAAAAAGGACCAGCAGCGCACTACCTGCTACCAGACCACGTAAAGAAGAAGTTTTTCGCATCATGTTGCCACCCGAATGTCCATTCCAAAAATCACGTCATACCGCCGTGTCGCAAGAAACGTTGATTAATAACGTACTAATGGCTTTAAAAAAACTAAAACCTGGTAAACTTTTTTAAAGTTTATGCAATTACAATCCGATACGCTTTGACCCCATCGATTTTTTTCGCCTCTGTTGCGTATTTGTTAGGTTTATCTCACCATGGGTGATCATAAACACGGATTTCATCCTGAGATCGGCTTTAATTATAAGGGGTTATTATGATTACTTTGTGGGGCCGGAACAATTCAACGAACGTCAAAAAGGTGCTCTGGACGCTGGAAGAGCTGGATTTACCATTTACCCAGATCATGGCGGGGATGCAGTACGGGGTGAATAAAGAGGCGGAGTACCTGGCGATGAACCCCAATGGCCTGGTGCCGCTGCTGCGCGATGACGAAACCGACCTGACGCTGTGGGAGTCCAACGCTATTGTGCGCTACCTTGCGGCGCAGTACGGGCAGAATCGTCTGTGGATCGATGCGCCTGCGAAGCGTGCCGTCGGCGAGAAGTGGATGGACTGGGCCAACCAGACGCTCTCCCCTGCCCACCGTGTGATCCTGATGGGGCTGGTGAGAACCCCGGAAGCCGAACGTAACTATGCGGCGATTAACGCAGCAAAAGAGAGCTGCGAATCCCTGTTCGCCATGCTGGATGAGGCTCTCGCGACACAACCGTGGCTGACAGGTGATGAGTTTGGCGTGGGTGATATCGCCGTCGCACCGTTTGTCTGGAACCTCACCAACGTCGATCTTGAGTGGGCGCCCCGCCCCAATCTGGCGCGCTGGCTGACTAACCTGAGCGAGCGCCCGGCGTACCGCAACGTGGTGATGATCCCGGTCAGCTAAGCTATGTCCCGGACGGGCTGACCTTTAACAGCTGCCCGCCCGACTCATCGGTGAGTACGTATAAATAGCCATCCGGCCCCACCCGCACATCGCGAACCCGCTGATTGCGATCCCCCAGAATACGCCCCTCTTCTGTGACGCGATTGCCATTGACGTTCAGCACAATCACATCTTTGTCTTTCAGCGCGCCGATAAAGAGTTTGTTCTTCCACTGCGGGAAACGATCGCTGTTATAGAAGGCCATGCCGCTGATGGCCGGGGACTGTTTCCAGACAAACAGCGGCGGCTCGGTGCCTGCCACCTGCTCGCCTTTGGCTTCCGGTATCGGCAATCCGCTGTAGTTGATGCCGTGCGTCGCCAGCGGCCAGCCGTAGTTTTTGCCCTTTTCCGGAATGTTGATCTCATCGCCGCCGCGCGGACCGTGCTCATTAAGCCACAGCGTGTCGCTCCACGGGTTCATCGCTAACCCCTGCGGGTTACGGATGCCGTAAGACCAGATCTCGGGTCGGGCGCCCTGGCGGTTTACGAACGGGTTATCGTCCGGTACGGCCCCCTGGTCGGTAAGGCGCACCACTTTACCCTGCAGCTTGTCCAGATCCTGGGCGGTGGGGCGCTGGTTATTTTCGCCCAATCCAATAAACAGATAGCCTTTGCCGTCGAACACCAGCCGGCCGCCAAAGTGATTGCCGGTAGAGAGTTTAGGCTGCTGGCGGAAAACCACCTTAAAGCCCTCCAGCCGGGTATTGTCGTCGCTGAGACGGCCATACCCTACCGCCGTGCCCGCTTTACCGTCATCCCCCGCTTCGGCATAGCTCAGCCAGACCCGACGGGAGGTTGCGAAGTCGGGAGCCAGCGCCACGTCGAGCAATCCACCCTGACCGCTGTCCCATACCTTCGGCACTCCGACAATAGGATCGGAGAGACCTTTGCCCGCCTGCCAGCGTTTAAGCTGCCCGCCTTTCAACGTAATGAGCATCCCCTGATCCTGCGGCAAAAACGCCAGCGCCCAGGGGTGATCGAGTTTATTTTGCAGCACCGAAACCTTCACTTCGGCTGGTGCGGCAAACAGCGAGGCGGAGATTAGCAACAATGGCAGGGAAATAAGCGAGGATCGACGCATGACGTACTCCTTTTCGACGTATGCCTTAAAGGTAGCCACTCAGCGCAGGGGCATTATTACTTTTACAAAAGCTTAAGCAGATGGGGGAGTTGCCTCCCCCAGGGTCAGCTCTGAATCAGCGGTGTATGCGATTTCAGATACTGGATGCAGAGAGTGAGATCGTTCAGACAGTTTTCCAGCTTCTCTGCGTTGACGGCGATGAACGTCGGACAATCATGGTTGCCGGTCATCATACAGACGCCTGCGGTGGTGAGCGAACCGGCGGCACGATAGAGCATCGCCTGCTCCTCAGCATTGCAGTGCGCCCTCAGTTCAGGCGCTTTTTCACGCATGTAAGTACAAAGTTCAAAGAAGTTGTCACGCAGATGGTCGCTTTCGCTGACTGACATATACCCCTTCGCTTTCCTCAACTGCAGATAGGCCGCGAGATCGATTCGGGCATTGATCATCTTGTTAAGAAGATCGCGTTTCAGTCTGTCAACGGACATGCTTTTTCCCCCTTGTCAGCCTTAGAACATTCTTAGATTATGTCTATTTTTTGTTCAATTTAATGCGTCAGGTCAATAATCCGTGACGGATTACTGACATTTACAATGTTAAATCGACCTGAGCGGGCCGCTCCAGAGAGGTACCGGCGCGCGCTCCCACCCCGTTCAGGATGCTTGCCTCCCCATTGCACAGACCGCTATAAATTCTCTGAGGAAATCTGTACAATCCCTGCCCTGATAACTCCATAACTGACTACTTTTTAATCTATGAGCAATGTGACACACCAGCCGAAAATCGGCTTCGTCTCTCTGGGCTGCCCGAAAAACCTGGTGGATTCCGAACGTATCCTGACCGAGCTTCGCACCGAAGGCTATGACGTGGTACCAAGCTACGACAACGCCGATATGGTGATCGTTAACACCTGTGGCTTTATCGACAGCGCCGTACAGGAGTCTCTGGAAGCCATCGGTGAAGCACTCACCGAAAACGGCAAGGTGATTGTCACCGGTTGCCTGGGCGCCAAAGTCGATCAGATCCGCGAAGTCCACCCTAAGGTACTGGAAATCACCGGTCCGCACAGTTACGAGCAGGTGCTGGAACATGTGCATCACTATGTGCCAAAACCAAAGCATAACCCGTTCCTGAGCCTGGTGCCGGAACAGGGCGTGAAACTCACCCCGCGTCACTACGCGTACTTAAAAATTTCCGAAGGCTGCAACCATCGCTGCACCTTCTGCATTATCCCTTCCATGCGTGGCGATCTGGTGAGCCGTCCGATTGGCGAAGTGCTGGCCGAAGCCAAACGTCTGGCCGATGCGGGCGTGAAAGAGCTTCTGGTGATCTCTCAAGACACCTCCGCCTACGGCGTGGACGTGAAGCACCGCGCCGGTTTCCACAACGGCGAGCCGGTGAAAACCAGCATGGTCGGCCTGTGCGAACAGCTCTCTAAGCTTGGCATCTGGACGCGTCTGCACTACGTCTACCCTTACCCGCACGTGGACGACGTGATCCCACTGATGGCGGAAGGCAAAATCCTGCCGTATCTGGATATCCCGCTGCAGCACGCTAGCCCGCGCATCCTGAAGCTGATGAAGCGTCCTGGCTCCGTTGACCGCCAGCTGGCGCGCATCAAGCAGTGGCGTGAAATCTGCCCGGACCTGACCCTGCGCTCCACCTTTATCGTCGGCTTCCCGGGTGAAACCGAAGAAGATTTCCAGATTCTGCTCGACTTCCTGAAAGAGGCGCGTCTGGATCGCGTGGGCTGCTTCAAGTACAGCCCGGTTGAAGGGGCGACCGCCAACGAACTGGCGGATCAGGTGCCGGAAGAGGTAAAAGAAGAGCGCTGGAACCGCTTCATGCAGCTGCAACAGCAGATCTCTGCTGAACGTCTGCAGGAGAAAGTGGGCCGCGAAATTCTGGTGATCATCGACGAAGTGGATGAAGAGGGCGCCATTGGCCGCAGCATGGCCGATGCCCCGGAAATCGACGGTGCGGTCTACCTGAACGGCGAAACGAAGGTGAAACCGGGTGATATCGTGCGCGTGAAAGTTGAAAACGCCGACGAATATGATCTGTGGGGCAGCCGGGTTTAATCACACCGCTACATAGATTAAGGGGACGTCACGTCCCCTTTTTTATTGTGATTAATACTCAAACTGCCGGTAATAACGGCGGATATCCAGACTGTGGCCGGTGTAATGCTCGAAGTGGGCGGCAAGACGGTCCACCAGCAGGGTTGAGATAACGCACGGCGCCAGCAGCCAGCGGAACGCATCGTCAATACCCGCCAGCCTGTAATCTCGCGGATCAAACACCACCAGGTTATCGGTAATTTTCGCCGCGAAACGTTCGACGCGGTCGTCCAGCGCCCGGCATTTGCCCTCGCCCTTCACCAAGAACAGCGGGACATCTTTCTCCAGCAGCTCCAGCGTGCCGTGGAAAAACTCCGCAGACGAAACCGATTTGGTACGCTTCCACTGCATCTCCTCCAGAATACACATCGAGAAGAGATAGACTTCGCCCCACATCTCCGCGCCGCCAATCCACATCATATAATCAGCGGTATGGTATTTTTGCGCGATGGCATCCGCCTGTGGATCAAATTGCTTTTTGGCGTTAAGGAGATTCTCAGGTAACAGCTCCAGCTGGCTGGCAAAGCGGTCGTAATCCGCAAATTCCCCGTTACGATGCAGTAAACGGAAGAATACCCAGTAGAGCAGCATATACTCATATTCCACGCCGTTCTTGTGCCGCATCGGAATATGCCAGGTGGCGGCATTCGCCAGCGGTGAGTCGCTGTTTTTGGTGATCGCCACCACGCGGATCCCCTGCGCCTTGCACCATTCGGCAATCGCCACCGACTCTTTGGTATCCCCCGATTTCGAGAGCGTAATCACTACGGAATCTTTATTTAAGCGTTTATGTCCGGCATGAATTAATTCTGCCGCCTGTTCAAGATAAACCGGCATTTCGGTTAATTCCCGGGAGAAGGCGTTAATGGCCATCATCGGCGCCAGCGATCCCCCTACCGAGGCGAAAAATAACGTGCTGAAGCCCTGCTGAATAATCTCATCAGCGACCTGTTCAGCCTGTTTACGCGCAGCAACAATCTCACGAGCACTGGTCAGGTACTCGTCCTGATTAAAACCTAACATAGTTGTTCTCCTGCTATATTTTGCTTTTTAAAACCCGATCGAAGTCATCGAAGATACGCACCGAGAGATCGATGCCTTTGGCGCAGGCGGTACGCCAGGCCAGAATTTGCATGGGGACAATCAACAGCAGCGGCGAGAGCAGATGCGGCAGGCCGCAATTCAGCGCCAGGGTATTTTCCTGTTCCTCGCCCGTCAGCGTCACCAAAAAGGTCTGTTTAACCGCCGGAGCCATATAGTCCCTGAGCGCCCGCAGGCGCGGGTTTGGCGCATCCTCAATAAAGAACATCACATGCTCTGCGTTGGCCTCCAGATAGGGGCCATGCATGTAGGCCTCCAGCTCAAATCCACCGGACGGCACCCGCACCGTTTCGGTGAACTTGGTCTCAAACTCCTTCGCCACCCCGGTCAGGGCCCCTTCACCGATGGCAACAAAGCGTGTGCCCTCCTGAAGGATGTGCTGATGGTGCGCGAAAAACGCCTCCGTGCGGGCGATGGTGTCGGGGATCGCCGCCGCAAGCTGGTGCAGCGCCTTCAGGTAGTCCTGTGCTTCCCGCTCATCAATCTGCTGTTGCGCCCGGGCAAGAGTGAGCGCTACCAGCAACAAATTGAGCACCGTTGCGCTAAAGCCGCGGGTCACAAACCCCACCTTCTCGATCCCGGTATGGATATCCAGCACACGATCGCAGCGGCGACCTATCGGGCTATCCGGGTCCGACGTCAGAGCGAACACCGGCAGCCCGGCGGCCTGCACTTTCTCCATTGCCGCCAGCGTCGAGGCGCTTTTTCCGCTCTGGGAGACCACCAGCACCATGTCGGTGTGCGGGTCGATGGCTTCATAGTGCACAAAGTTGTACGGCTCCTTGATTTCGACCAGCATGCCGAAGCGGTGTTCAAAGAAGTAGCGCGCACACATCGCCGCATTCAGCGAGGAACCGGTCGCCAGCACCAGCAGGCGGCGCACCGGATGCTGGCGGGCAAAGGCCTCCAGCGATTCGAGATGAGCCGGATAGTGTCGGAGAATATTCTCCAGCGCCGCAGGCTGCTCCTCGATATAGGTCATCATTGTTGGTTGCATCGTTTTCTCCGCTTAAAACAGACCGATCCACGAACCCAGAATGCCCACCAGCGCCATGCCGCCGATGATGGTGAGCGGTTTTACCTTGCGCCCCAGCAGCCAGTAGACAATGCCGAAGCTGATAAGGGGCAGCAGACAAGGCATGATGTTGTCGATGATCCCCTGGACCTCGGTTTTCGCCTCTCCCGCGCCGAAGGAGATAGGGATAGTGATGTTGATCATCGAGGCGGCCATGGCCCCCACTACCATCAGTCCGATAATGGACGCCCCGTAGGTAAGGCTCTCCATCATCCCGCTCTTCTGCACCCGATGGAGCACCCCGGTGCCCAGCACGTATCCCCAGCGGGTAAAGAGCCAGCGCACCAGAATGTGCGGCACGTTAAACACCAGCAGGAACAGGATTGGCCCCAGGATGTTGCCCTGCAGCGCCAGGCTGGTGCCGATCCCGGTGGCGATCAGGCGCAGCGTTCCCCAGAAAAAGGAGTCCCCCAGCCCGGCCAGCGGCCCCATCAGCGACGCCTTCACGTTGTCGATTGCCGTGCCGTCCATCTCGTTTTGCTGGCTGTTTTTCTCCTCCATCGCCGTGGTGATGCCCAGCAGCAGCGTGACGATATGCGGCGTGGTGTTGAAGAACACCAGGTGGCGTTTTAGTGCCGCCGCCAGCGCGGCCTTTTGTGGATAGAGCTTTTTCAGCACCGGGATCAGGGCATAGACGAAGGCAAGGTTCATCTGCCGCTCATAGTTCCAGGAAAACTCCATCTGGAACGACCGCCAGAACACCCGGCGCAGATCGCGGGCATTAATCGCGTTCTCATCCTGCGTCTCTGGCAGGGTCTCTTCAGAAATCTTCGTCGTCATCAGCGACTCCTTGATCGGTCGTCGTACGGGGAGCGTTAAGGGTGGTCATATTGACCATCACCACCGCCACAATGGCACCGAGAATGGCGATACCGGTGACGGGTATTTTCAGGTACGCCATCAGGGCAAAGCCGAGGAAGAAGAACGGGGCCACTTTTTTGTTGATCAGTAGCCGGGCGAGCATGGCAAAGCCCAGCGCCGGAATGATCCCCGTCGCCACGCTTAACCCGTGCTTAATAAATTCCGGAATGGCATCCAGCAAGGATTTCACCGCGCTGCTGCCCACCAGGAACGACACCGTCACCACCGTCGCCAGCATCAGCGACAGACCAAACCCGGCGATAAGATGCATCCGCTCAATGCCGCCGGTATCCGCCTGTTCGGCATAGCTGTCGGCCTTCTGGCTGAGCATGGGGATAAACATGCCGAGATAGACGTTTTTCAGCACCAGCGTCAGGGTGGCAATCGGCAGGCCGAGCAGCAGCGCCGTTTCCGTTCCTGCCCCGGAGGTGATGGCAAACGCCACGCCGAGCACTCCGCCGGTGACCACGTCCGGCGGAATTGACGCCCCCACCGAAAACGACCCGATAAATGCCAGCTCGAGCGTCGCGCCCATCACCACCCCCGTCTGCACATCGCCCAATACCAGCCCGGTTAACAGGCCGGTGACAATGGGCCGGGAGAGCAGCGAGGTGCCGAGGGCATATTCAGACTGGGCGATAAACGCCACCAGTCCGAGTAAAAGTGCCTCTACCATAGTGAGTCCTCAGGAATTACAGCGATTCCGCTAATAACTGTTTGCGATCATTCGGCACCTGGCGTATTTCGACTTCAACACCGTTGCCGACCAGTTGAGTAAGTTTTTCTATTTCGTCCGGCAGCAAATTAATGGCCTTAGAGATATTGCGCGCCCCCTCTTTCGCTTTAACGCCGCCAAGATTAATGCTTTTAATACCGTCTACCGCCGAAGCTAAGCGCCAGGCATCGTCCACAGACTCCACGACAATAAAAAGATGATATTTATCGGTGACGCCGCTTTTAACGGCTTCAATGGAGTCGTTGATATTTTTAATCACCAGCTTCACCGCGGGCGGTTTTGCCAGCTTGATGGTCGTTTTACGTAATTCATCATTCGGCACACTGTCGTTGGCAATTAATATGCAATCCGCCCCGACATACTGGGTCCAGGAAAAGGCGACCTGTCCGTGTAATAAGCGGTGGTCAACGCGTAATAACGTAATCATTATTCTTCCTCTCGATCAGAAGTCTTTATCCGCCTGCAGCGCACTGGCAATAGACTGGTTGCAATACTGAATACTCTCTCTGGAACTGAATAACGCTTCGTGAATTAATTTCTGGCTATCCTGCTCATCCGCTGAAATCAGTAAGCCGATCACCAACGGGAGATTGAGGCCTGCGATCAAATGAAAATTTGGCCGGTGCAAAAAGCGGATAAATTCGTTGTTGACGCTACCGGCAAAAATATCGGTGATCGCAATCACCTCATCCTCTTCGGGCAGGCTGGCGAGTAAGGTGTCTACCTGCTCGGTTAAATCGCGGTTCTCGTCGACGTAGGCGCAGAGCGTATGGATGTCCTGCTGCTTGCCGAGGATCAGCTCAACCGAATCGAGTAACCCGCGGGCAAAGGTGCCGTGACTGGCAAAAATGTAATGTCGTTTCATCCTGTCCTCGAAAGCTCATTCCACTGTGCAGCGATGTGCTAAACAGAGAGTGCAACCCACGTGCCAGGAAAAAGTGGCGCGTGGGTGAGGAAAAGAGAGGAGGGTATTAAAACTCTTGATCTGCCTGAATAAATTCCGTTTCCAGGGTCAGAATATTGTGGATGTAACAGAGCTCGACGACGGGGATTTTGACACTATAACTGCTCTCAATGACACTAAAGGCCTGGCGCAACAGCGCCAGCTCGCTTTCAGGACACTGTCGCCCGGCGTAGGTGGTAGGCGAGGCGTTACGGATCAGCCGCTCAATCAGACAGCTGATGTGAACATAGAGCGCCACCTTGCGTTCGTTTGGTACCTGGTAGCCAGCCAGATGCTCATAGCGAAAGAGAAACTGCTCCACCTGGTTGATCACCTTAGTGGTATCGAGGATGGTCACCGACTCAATCACCCGCCGCAGGGAGAAGTTCTTCAGCAGCAGATTGTTGATCTCATCCACCTGCTCCTGGGTGGCAATGTCACCAAAGATGCGCATCAGCGGTCGCGTCCCTTCCCCGGCAATCAGCGAATCCAGCGAGATCCACGGCACAGCGGGCACCTGTGGATCGAAGGTGCCGACAATCGCCAGTATGTCGTAGCGGTTGAAGGCCACCGCCCGCTCCTGAGGGTCGCTGAGCATCTCGTAGTCACAGGCGATCACCTCTATCCCCAGCGCCTCCGGGATGCTGGCCTTCAGCAGATGACAGAGATTGGCCGCCGCGCCGATTCCGGTGATGCAGGTGGTGAGGATCACCCGGGGTTTACTGGCCTGCGGCCAGAAGATCTGGTGCTCCACCGGTAAATCCGCGCCAACCTCCTGAGCGATCGCCTCGATGTGGTGCCCTTGCAGGATCCGCTCCCCGACATAGAGCGCCATGCTGGTGGAGACGTTATTCACAATCGCCACCGGGGTCGAGAGGCGACGCTGAAAGTGGCTATGGATAGCATTAAGCGACCCCATATCCACCAGGATCATCAGCCCGGACGTCACGGCGTTACTTTCGATGTAGTGCATGACCTGTTGGGCAATCGCCTCCGGCGTGACGTCGAGGGGCATGTCGAAAGATTCAAAAACGGTCTGTTTCAGTAAGCGGTTCGCCACGTTAGCAATACTGCTGGCGGTGGCGTAGCCGTGGGCCAGAATCACCGCCCGCGTCACCTGGGATTGACTCACCGCCCCGGCTTTATGCAGCCACAGCACAAGTAGCAGGGCGTCGATTCGCTGAGCTTCGATATCAAGTTTTTGCGTCAGAGCGGCGATCATCGCCTGGCAAAAACGGTACAGCTGGGGGTACTTTTGCGCCAGGAAATCATCCAGCAGTCGGACACGCTCCTGGCTCAGGGCAGAGAGGCCACTGTGGGCGCGATGCACCAGATAGTGGCTCAGGGCATAGATCCCATTGCCGTTAAACTGCACATTAAACTGCTGCTCCAGGCGGTAAAACGCCTCCCGCACCTGCTGGGTGGTGAGCTGCAACAGTGGCGAGGCGGTAGTCTCGCGATGATGAAACACCAGCCTGTCGAACAGGGTTTCGATCTCCTCCCCCATCCGCCGGTGCACATCCTCCCAGTCTGACCGACCGGCGATCACCTCTTCGTACAGAGCCAGCACCTGACACTGGGTGTCATGGATCATCCCCTGGGTCCGGTCGTGGGCGCGGAGCAACCACAGCAGATTAGTTTGCGGCTCTATCGTCAGCGGCTCTTCCACTACGGGCGCATCGCTCAGCGTCGGGATAGCAGCCAGCACCTTCTCCGGCAGATCCTGAAGGGTAACGCTAATAGCCTCCTGCCCCCGCTGCCTGGCCCACGCCGCGGCGACCGCATACTTAACCACGTTTTTCAGCTCGCCCACGTTACCGCGATAAAGGACGTGGAGAAGCACCTGGCGCAGTCGGGGCGTAAGGGTCAGGGGGACATCCAGCTTCTTCGCTTCCCGCCAGAAGAACTGAAGGATCAACGCCTCTTTTTCCTGGCGGGAACGCGCGTTAAGGTCGGGCAACGTGACCAGAATGGGAATACGCCGCAGGAAGGTGGTTAAGAAGGTGCTGTGCAGATCCTCGGTAGTGGCAAAGACCAGCCGGGTGGTGATGGGACGACCCAGGGCGGTTTCCCCCACCCGGTAGATCTCCTTGCGATCGAGCCAGGTAAAGAGTTTCTCCTGGCCTTCGGCATTCAGGCGATGCACTTCGTCGAGAAACAGCATTCCCCCATCGGCGGCTTCGAATGCGCCTTGTTTATCGGTCTGCGCCCCGGTAAAGGCCCCTTTCACATAGCCAAACAGGTTTGCCGCCAGCAGCTCCGGGTTGCTGGCGTACTGGGCGCAGTTGAAGCTGACAAAGGGGGCATCGTCCGCCAGGAGCCCCTGCGAAATGGCAAAGGCGTGCATCAGGTTCGCCATATAGCTTTTACCGGTGCCGCTCTCACCAGTGATCAGCAGCGGCAGGCCGCCATCAGGATAGAAAAGCGCCGTTTTTAGCTGGGCAATGGCCTTCTTCAGGCTGCCATCATGACCGATCAGCAGCGAAAAGTGATCCGGCGGTTCCTGCCCGCTGTCGCCGTCATTCAGCAGCTGCGCAATGCTGTCGTATTCGTTGCCTGACGGGGGGAAGAACTGCTGGCTGAAGGCTTTCTTGTGCAGGAAGTAGACCGGCCGGGTATTGATTTTAACCAGCTCGCCCTGGGCCACCAGCTGATTCAGATAGTGGCTGGCGGTGTTGCGTTTGAGATCGAACCGCTCCGCAAGGTAGCTGGCGGTAAAGACCTCGCTCAGGTTTTGCGGGTCAAAAAAATCGGTCTGGTTGGCCAAAAAGCTCAGGATTTCATTACGCATGGCTTATTCCACAACTGGAGTGTCATGGGGGTATGATGCCCGCAAACGCGCGGACGGAGGGAACGCGACGGCGGGTTATGTGCGCTTTTGTGGGGGAGTGCACAGAATGCCTGAGGGGGAACAATGCCCAGGCCGGGTAGATTTACATCTTTTCTGAAGGCGCTTCGCAGGATTGAATTCTGCGCTATTTCCCTGCTTTAACCGTGCCTGTTTGCGGCGTAGGGTGTCTGTACGCCAACAACACTAAACCGCATCGGGTTATGACCGTTTTTCCTCACGATAACGTGAGAAAATGACAGCTAAGGAAGGCTGATGAAATGCGCAATTTATCGCTCCAGGAAATACACGAGCAGTGCCTTAACACTACCCAAAAAATCATACAGGGTTTCGGTTGGGGCAGCCTCGTAGTCGGTGCGTTAAGTCAAAAAGACAAAAATTATCTTCATAAAGAGAGCAATAACGCTGTTCTCAACTGGCGATGGGGGATGGAGCATTATCATGGAAACGCTAACGATGACGGCATTTTAGATATCAGCCTAAAAAGTACGAAGGCTAACGATCCTAGTGCGCTGCATGCAGCGATAATGTGCAAATATGATGCTCGCCGGGAAGAGTTCGCCATTTGTATGCTGGAAAATCTGATAAATGATGAACACTCTGCACTTACAGGCAACGTCTTTATCATTGCACTGGTCTATTCGACAGTATTTTGCAGCATGATGGAACTTGAGGATGTGGTCATTGAAAATCCATTGGAGGAGATAAAACCACGATATCGAGCATATGGGTTCTCACAAGTTTTCTACGCGCCCAATAAAATGTCTTCTTCAGTAGTAGATATTCAGGCAATGATTCGACGTAAAGTGATGAGTATGACCTGACATAAAAATGGACTGTTTGTCAGGCAAAGACGACCGCTGTAAACTCAGATGCAATGGTCAAAAACCAACCGGGAGAGGTTATGATCAAGCAAAACAAAAAAATTGATTCCACCAAAGCGATGGCTGCGGCCCAACGCGCCGCAGACTTCTGGGCAACGATTGACGGCAACAAACTTGCACAAGTAGGCCAGCGTGAAAAAGAGAGGGATCTCGTGGGTCCAACAAAGAAGGCTGAATACGTCAAATTAGGCTAAGGGATTTCCTCTCATTCCAGCCCTCTCTCTAAAGAGAGGGGCTGACTATGCACAGGGTTAAATCGTAATCCGGTAGCGAACGTAATCATCCACCGTGGCCAGCTTGTCATACAGCGCCCGGGCCGGATTGCCCTCCCGCGTCACCCAGTAGACCTTCGACCACCCCTTATCCCGGGCTTCAGCAATAATAGCTTCGATCAGCGCCCTGCCCGCCCCTTTGCCGCGCGCCGCGTCATCCACAAACAGATCTTCCAGATAACACAGCGGCTGGGTTACCCAGGTGCCTTCATGCAGCACGCAGATGGCAAAGCCCACCACGCCCTGTTCGGTTTCGGCAAGGCGGCAAAATAGCCCCGAATCGGGAGAGAACACCCGCCGCCAGGTCGCCAGCGTCACCGCCTCATCCAGCCCGGTGCCGTAAAAATCGAGATAGCCTTGCCACAGCGTTAACCATGCTGCGTAATCTTCCGCTTTCGCTTCACGCACGTTAATCATTGGTGTGATCCTTGATGTGTCTGATATTTCCCGATGATAACAAGGATTGCCCGGAAGCTGCCGTAATCATTCTGAAACTGCCCTCCCTCCGGGGATGGCTTCGATGAACCAGGCTACCTTTATAGCTATCCACATCACCGGAGAAAACAATGAAAGTATTAATGGTTCTCACCTCTCACAGTGAACTGGGCAATACCGGCAAGAAAACCGGCTTCTGGCTGGAGGAGTTTGCCGCCCCGTATTATGTCTTCAAAGACGCGGGCGCCGATGTGGTGCTGGCGTCTCCCCAGGGTGGCCAGCCTCCTTTAGATCCCAAAAGCGATCAGCCCGATTTCCAGACCGAGATGACCGATCGCTTTAAAGCCGATCCGGCCGCGCAGCAGGCACTCGCTAACACGGTCAAACTCGACAGCGTGCGCCAGGAGGATTTCGACACCGTCTTCTATCCGGGTGGCCACGGTCCGCTGTGGGATCTGGCGGAATCCCAAACCTCTATCGCGCTGATTGAAGCCTTTACCCGCGCGGGTAAACCGACCGGCTTCGTCTGCCATGCCCCGGGCGTGCTGCGCCATGTGAAAACCGCTTCTGGCGAGCCGCTGGTCAAGGGCCGCAAGGTGACCGGTTTTACCAACGGTGAAGAGGCCGACGTGGAACTGACCGACGTGGTGCCTTTCCTGGTGGAGGATGAGTTGAGCGCGCTGGGTGCGCACTACCAGAAAGGCCCGAACTGGGGCTCGTATATTGTCGAAGATGGCAAACTGATCACCGGGCAGAACCCGGCAAGCTCCGAAGAGGCGGCCAAAGCGCTGGTTGCTGCCCTGCGCTAACCCCTAACCCGGCCGCTGGCCGGGCTTTTCGCCTGCGTGAACCGCAAAGAGTGTTAAATGCAAAACAGTTTCAGGCTGTTAAGATTTTGCGCTTCACACGGGAGAACGCATGAACACCATTATTGACCTGTTTAACGACCATAAAAGCGAGCGCAGCTTTACCGATCAAGCCATTGATGACGCCACGCTCGAACGCATTATCAGCACCGCTTATCGTGCTCCTACCTCCGTCCATTCCCAGCAGGTGTCGGTCATCGTCACGCGCGATGCCGAAAAGCGGGCGCAGATTTCGCAGATCGCCGGCGGCCAGCCGTGGATTGCCAAAGCCCCGGTGTTTATCACCTTTGTGCTGGATATGTACAAAACCGAGGTTGGCATGAAGCTGGCGGGCAAGGAGCAGATAGCGCACCAGAGCATTGAGAGCCTGGTGGCTGGTGCAACCGACGTGGGCATTGCCCTGGGCTCGGTGATGGCGGCTGCCCGCTCCGAAGGGCTGGGGATTGTGCCAATTGGCGGGATCCGTCTGAAGCCGCAAGAGCTGATTGAGTTGCTTGAGCTACCGGAACACACCTTCCCGGTGGCGGGCGTGGTGATTGGTCATGTCGATGTGCCATCCCATCACAAACCGCGTCTGCCGCTGGAGACCTTCCGCCACGACGAAGCCTATGTCACCGAGGGGCTGGAAGCGAAAATCAACCGCTACAACCAGCAGATGACTGAACACTGGCAGGCGATTAACCGTACCGACGGGGATACCTGGAGTGAAAGCGTGAGCGGTTATTACCAGCACATTTACTTCCCGGACGTGCTGCCAGCCCTGATTAAGCAAGGCTTCGGCGTCGACAAGTAATCTCTGCCCTTGCCCGGCGGCGCTGCGCTTGCGCGGGCCTACGGGTTAAATGCCGTTTGTAGGCCGGGTAAGCGTCAGCGCCACCCGGCAAAAATGCGCGCACCCGCTCACCCCTTAATGCGGGGATCCAGCGCGTCCCGCAGCCCATCTCCTAACAGATTAAACGCCAGCACGGTGAGGAAGATCGCCATGCTCGGGAACAGCGCCACGTGCGGAGCAATCACCATATCGGCCCGCGCCTCGTTAAGCATTGCCCCCCACTCCGGCGTTGGCGGCTGGGCGCCTAACCCGAGAAACGACAGGCTCGCCGCTGAGATAATCGACACCCCAATACGCATGGTGAAATAGACCACGATGGAGGAGACGGTGCCCGGCAGGATGTGATTAAACAGAATCGTGGTGTCGCTGGCACCAATGCTGCGCGCCGACTCGATAAAGGTCTGCTGTTTCAGCACCAGCGTATTGCCGCGCACCAGACGTGCGAAGGCTGGAATGGAGAAGATCGCCACGGCGATAATCACGTTGGCCATGCCGTTGCCCATCACCGCCACCACCGCAATCGCCAGCAGAATACCGGGGAAGGCAAAGAGCACGTCGCAGATGCGCATGATAATCCGGTCCCACCAGCCTTCATAATAACCTGCCAGCAGGCCCAGCACCGTGCCAATAGCCGCACCAATCAGCACCGCAAACACGCCCGCCGCCAGCGAAATCTGTGCGCCCATCAGCACCCGGCTGAAGATATCCCGCCCCAGGGAGTCCACGCCGAACCAGTGCATCATCGATGGCCCCTCGTTCAGACGGTCGTAATCGAAATAGTTCTCCGCATCGAAGGGGACGATCCACGGGGCCAGTATCGCCACCAGGATCAACATCAGCACGAACAACCCGGCGGCGATCGCCACCGGCTGCTTGCGAAAGCGTCGCCAGAATTCATGCCACGGAGTGCGGATCTGATCCGGTTTAAGTCCCGGCATCGCCTTTAACATGGCCTGCCGGCGCCAGTTTAACAGTCGCATCTTACTTGTACCTGATAGCCGGATTAATGGCGGCATACAGGACATCCACCACTAAGTTGATAAGAATAAACTCCAGCGAAAAGAGCAATACTTCCGCCTGAATCACCGGGTAGTCGCGCATATCGACGGAATCGACCAGCAGACGCCCGAGCCCCGGCCAGTTAAAGACCTTTTCCACCACAATGGAGCCGCCGAGCAGAAAACCGAACTGTAGCCCCATCATGGTGACCACCGGGATCATCGCATTGCGCAGGCCGTGCTTGAGGATCACCCATCTCTCGCTCACCCCCTTCGCCCGGGCGGTGCGCATATAGTCTTCGTTCAGCACATCCACGAATGAGGCGCGGGTAAAGCGGGCCATCACTGCCGCCACCGCCGCGCCCAGCGTCAGCGAAGGCAAAATGTAGTGCCGCCAGCTGTCCGCGCCCACGGTGGGCAGCCAGCCCAGCTCAACGGAGAAGATCTGCATCAGCAGCATCCCCAGCGCAAAAGCCGGGAAGGAAATCCCCGTTACCGCCAGCGCCATACCCAGCCGGTCTGGCCAGCGGTTACGCCACACGGCCGCCACAATCCCGGCCATCAGGCCAAATAGCACCGCCCAGGCCATGCTGGCGAGAGTCAGCCAGAAGGTAGGCATAAAGCGGCTGGCAATCTCCGCGGAAACGGGCCGACGGGAGACCATCGAGATACCAAAATCGCCCCGCAGGACATTGGTAATGTAGTGCCAGAACTGCCGGTAGAGCGGCTGATCCAGCCCCAGTTGCTTACGTACCAGCTCAATGACCGTGGCATCCGCTTCCGGACCGGCAATCAGCCGCGCCGGATCCCCTGGCAGCATATGGACGAATAAAAAGACCAGCACCGCGACAATCAGCAGCGTCGGGATCAGGCCCAGCAGGCGTTTAATCACATAATTCAGCATGCACATTCCTCTCATCCCGCAGGCGCATACCTGCGGGAATGAGTGCTCTATTTCAGATCCGCGTCGTCAAAGCTAAAGCCGGTATCCGGCATGATGTAGAATCCGGTCAGCGCCTTGTTGTGCGCCGAGACCAGCTTCTCTACCACTAACGGCACCCACGGCGACTCCTTCCAGATGGTGTCCTGCGCGTCCTTGTACAGTTTCGCTTTCTCTTCCGGCTGGGTAGTTTTCAGGGCATCCGTCAGATCTTTATCCACCTGCGGATTACTGTAAAACGCGGTATTGAACAGGGTTGGCGGCCAGTTTTGCGAGGCGAACAGCGGCGACAGCGCCCAGTCGGCTTCGCCGGTGGAGGCCGACCAGCCGGTGTAGAACATCCTCACCTCGCTCTCTTTCTGCCCTTTGCCTTCCACTTCAGCGGCACGCTGTCCGGCATCCATCGCCGTCACCTTCACCTTAATACCCACCTGCGCCAGCTGCTGCTGGGTAAACTGCAGCACCTTCTGGGCGGTACTGTGATTGTGCGACGACCACAGGGTAGTGCTGAAGCCGTTCGGGAAACCGGCCTCTTTCAGCAGCGCGCGCGCTTTTGTCGGATTGTATTCCCACGGATGGTACTGCTGGGAGTATGCAATAGACGGCGGTACCACGCCCGTTGCCGGGGTGGCATAGCCCGCAAAGGCCACCTTCACCAGCGCCTCGCGGTTGATGGCGTAGTTGATCGCCTCGCGCACTTTCGGGTTATCGAACGGCTTTTGCGTCACGTTCATGCTGATGTAGCGCTGCATAATGGACGGGCTGGCGACCAGCTCCAGCTTGCTGTTTTTGCCGAGCAGCGCCGCCTGCTCATAGGGGATCGGGAAGGCAAACTGCGCTTCGCCGGTCTGTAGCATCGCCGCGCGGGTGTTGTTATCCACCACCGGACGCCAGGTGATGGTGTCCAGCTTCGGCAGCCCCTGCTGCCAGTAACCGGCAAACTTTTTCACCTTCACAAAGTCGGTCTGGTTCCAGGTCACCAGCTCATACGGCCCGGTACCCACCGGATGGAAGCCAATCTCTTTGCCATATTTTTTCAGCGCCTCGGGGGAGATCATCGCCGTGGCCGGGTGCGCCAGAATGTTGATAAAGGCGGAGAACGGTTCCTTGAGAGTGATTTTTACCGTGGTGGGATCGACGGCTTCGGTGCTGGCGATATTTTTATAGAGGTTGTAGCGCTTGAGGCTGTTGTCCGGGTTGCTGGCGCGATCGAGGTTGACCTTCACCGCCTCGGCATTGAAGTCGGTGCCGTCCTGGAACTTCACCCCGCTGCGCAGCTTGATGGTGTAGACCAGCCCGTCGTCAGAGACGGTGTAGCTCTCGGCCAGCACGTTTTTCAGCTGCATCTCTTTATCGAGGCCGAACAGCCCCTGATAAAACGACTTTGCCACCTGCTGGGAGAGCGTGTCGTTGGCGTCATAGGGATCGAGGGTGGTGAAATTGGAGGCCACCGCCACTACCACATCTTTTGCTGCGAAGGCCGGCGTGGCCGCGAGGGCCGCCGTTACGCTCGCGGCTAACAGCCATCTGCGAGCAACAAATTTTGTCATGTTCTTCTCCTGTTGTTCCCTGCTGTCTTAAGTTATAAACGCGAAAAAGCATTGTCCTGACGCGGCGGTGCGACAAAATGGCCGGGGCTGACCTCCCGCAACGCCACGCGCTCGGTGGGTTCTCCCCGCTGGCGAATGTTGCCCGGCAGCTCGTCCTGCAACAGCACCCGTCGGGCCTGCCGGTGAGCCGGATCGGCTACCGGCACCGCCGCCATCAGTTTGCGGGTGTAAGGGTGCTGGGGATTTTCAAACACCGCCCGCCGCGGGCCAATCTCGACAATCTGCCCGAGGTACATCACCGCCACCCGGTGGCTGATGCGTTCCACCACCGCCATATCATGGGAAATAAACAGAAACGCGATGCCCATCTCCCGCTGCAAATCGAGCAGCAGGTTAATGATCTGCGCCCGGATGGAGACATCCAGCGCCGAGACGGACTCGTCGGCAATCACCACCTTCGGGTTCAGCGCCAGCGCGCGGGCAATACAGATCCGCTGCCGCTGGCCGCCGGAAAATTCATGGGGATAGCGCCAGGCGTGTTCCGGTTTGAGGCCCACGCGCTCCAGCAGCCACGCCACCCGCCGCTGGGCGGCATCCCCGTCCAGCAGGTTATGCACCCGCAGCGGCTCCATAATCGAATAGCCCACCGTCTGGCGGGGATCGAGGGAGGCGTAGGGATCCTGGAAAATAAACTGAATATCCCGCCGCAGGGGTTGCAGCTTCCCGGCCGGCAGGGTGTCGATGCGCTCACCGTTAAAGGTGATGGTGCCCTCCTGGGCCTCCACCAGCCGCAGCAGCGCCCGGCCAGTGGTCGATTTGCCGCTGCCGGATTCGCCCACCAGCGACAGCGTTTCGCCGGGCCATAAATCGAAACTGACGCTCTCCACCGCGTGGACTTCGCGCTTGACGCGGTTAAACAGGCCGCCGCGCAGCGGAAAGCGGGTCACCAGGTCACGCACCTGTAAAATGGGCTCGCCGGGCACCACGGTATCCTGCTCGGTTTCAGCCTCCTGATAGCCGGGTTCGGCAAGGGAGAATAGCGGAAAACGCCGGGGCAGATCGCTGCCGTTCATCGCCCCCAGGCGTGGCACCGCGGCCAGCAGCGCCTTCGTATAGGGGTGCTCAGGGGCATGGAAAATCTGCTCCACGGTGCCGGTTTCCACCGCCTCGCCCTGATACATCACCAGCACCCGATCGGCGATATCCGCCACCACGCCCATGTCGTGGGTGATAAAGATCACCCCCATCTCCATCTCCTCCTGCAACACCTTGATGAGCTGCAGGATCTGCGCCTGGATGGTGACGTCCAGCGCAGTGGTCGGTTCATCGGCAATCAGCACCGCCGGGCGACAGGAGAGCGCCATGGCGATCATCACCCGCTGGCGCATGCCGCCGGAAAGCTGGTGCGGGTAGCGCGACAGCACGGCGTCGGCCTCCGGGATCCGCACCTGCTCCAGCATGCGCCGGGCTTCGACCAGCGCCCCCTCGCGGTTCAGACCCTGATGCAGGCGAATGGATTCGGCGATCTGCTCCCCCACCGGAAAGACCGGATTGAGGGAGGTCATCGGCTCCTGGAAAATCATGGCGATATCCGCGCCGCGCACGCTGCGCATCTGGGAGGCGTTCAGGGTAGTGAGATCGCTCACCTGGCCGTTACGACGGCGCAGCAGCAGGCTGTCGCACGCTACCTGCCCGCCGGACTGTTCAATCAGGCGCATCAGCGACAGCGCGGTCACCGATTTACCGGAACCGGACTCACCGACAATTGCCAGCGTCTCGCCGCGTTTTAGCGAAAAAGAGAGGTGTTTAACCGCCGGGATCGACTGACGGTTGTCGGGAAAGGCAACGTTCAGGTTGTGCACCGCCAGCACCTGCTGACTGTCCAGTTCATCACTGTGCGGCATGCCTCTCCCCCTTATTCACGGTAAATTCCGGTGCTTGGCGTATCGCCTGCGTATCCCCAGGCACGGTACATGCCCTCACTGTTAAACGGTAGTGCCACATTGCCCTCGCGATCGATGGCAATCAGCCCGCCGCTGCCCTCCAGCGCCGGGAGTTTTTCCATTACCACCCGCTCGCAGGCTTCTGCCAGGCTTAAGCCGCCGTAGTCCATCAGCGCGGCGATATCATAGGCGGCCAGGGTGCGGATAAATACTTCGCCAGTGCCGGTACAGGAGACCGCCACGCTGGCGTTATTGGCATAGCAGCCTGCACCGGGCAGCGGGCTGTCGCCCACCCGACCGGGCAGTTTATTTGTCATTCCGCCGGTGGAGGTGGCCGCGGCCAGATTCCCTGCTTTATCCAGCGCGACGGCGCCCACGGTACCCATTTTGCTCGCCTCGTCCAGCGGGGCGGCGTGGTCGAGCCGGGTTTCACCCGCCCCGCGCGCCGCCAGCAGCTGCTGATAGCGCTCCGGGGTAGAGAAAATCTCCGGCGACACCGCCTCCATACCGTGGGCAAGGGCGAATTTCTCGGCGCCCTCCCCGACCAGCAGCACGTGCGGGCTCTGCTCCATCACCAGACGGGCGGCCAGCACCGGGTTGCGCAGATGGCTGACTCCGGCCACGGCGCCCGCTTTCAGGGTAATGCCGTCCATCACGCAGGCATCCAACTCGTGGGTTTCGTCGCGGGTAAACACCGCGCCAATCCCGGCGTTAAACAGCGGGCACTCCTCCAGCAGACGTACCGCTTCGGTGACCACATCCAGCGCGCTCTCCCCCGCTTCCAGCATTCGCTGGCCGGTTTCCACAATCGATGAGAGTGCCTCAACGTAGCGCCTTTCCTGTTCCTGACTAAGCTGCGCGCGGGTGATAGCCCCGGCGCCGCCGTGGATTGCAATGACTGCCTTCCCCATTTACTTTACCTTTGGGCACGTTATGGCCGCTTTTTTTATAAATATCATTATCGTGGCTGACAATTCATATAATTTTTGAATATAGAAAGACGTCACGGTGATGTAAAGGGTAAGCCCATGGTGTCATACAGTTAACGGCACTTTTCTGCCATAATGGCCGCCTTCGTTATTCTCTCCCTGGAGTGACCCATGGATTTTACCGCCGGACTGATGCCGCTTGAGACGGCACTCACCCAGATGCTCGATCGTATTTCTCCGCTTACAGAGCAGGAAACCTTACCGCTGCTGCGCTGTTTTGGCCGCGTGACCGCCGCCGACATCATCTCTCCCCTGAACGTGCCGGGCTTTGATAACTCAGCGATGGATGGCTACGCCGTGCGTCTGGCGGATCTGGCGGCAGGTACCGCGCTGCCGGTGGCGGGAAAAGCCTTTGCCGGTCAGCCTTTCCAGGGTGAATGGCCTGCCGGAAGCTGCGTGCGCATTATGACCGGCGCGCCGGTGCCGCCAGGCTGCGATGCGGTGGTGATGCAGGAGGAGACCGAACAGACCGACGATGGCGTGCGTTTTACCGCCAGCGTTAAGCCGGGACAAAATATCCGCCGCAGCGGGGAAGATATTGCCCTCGGCGCGACCGTCTTCCCGGCGGGGACAAAACTGACCGTCGCCGAACTGCCGGTGCTGGCCTCGCTGGGCATTGCGGAGATCGCCGTGGTGCGCCAGGTGCGCGTGGCGCTCTTCTCCACCGGCGACGAGCTTCAGCTGCCGGGCCAGCCGCTGGCCGAGGGGCAGATCTACGACACCAACCGGCTGGCGGTGCACCTGATGCTGGAGCAGCTCGGCTGCGAGGTGATCAACCTCGGCATTATTCCTGACGATCCGCAAAAACTGCGCGAAGCCTTTATCGAAGCGGATCGTGTGGCCGACGTGGTCCTGAGCTCCGGCGGCGTCTCGGTGGGCGAAGCGGACTATACCAAAACGATCCTCGATGAACTGGGTGAGATCGGCTTCTGGAAGCTGGCCATCAAGCCCGGCAAGCCTTTTGCCTTCGGCAAACTGCCGGATAGCTGGTTCTGCGGCCTGCCAGGGAACCCGGTCTCTGCGGCGCTCACCTTCTACCAGCTGGTGCAGCCATTGCTGGCGAAGCTCTCCGGCAACCGGGCACACAGCCTGCCTGCCCGCCAGCGCGTGCGCGCCGCCACCCGGCTGAAAAAATCGCCGGGCCGTCTCGACTTCCAGCGCGGCATTCTGGCGCGTAACGCCGACGGCGAGCTGGAGGTGAGCACCACCGGCCATCAGGGCTCGCATATCTTCAGCTCCTTCAGTCAGGGGAACTGCTTTATCGTGCTCGAGCGCGAGCGCGGTAACGTGGAAGCGGGTGAGTGGGTGGAAGTCGAGCCGTTTAACGCCCTGTTTGGAGGCTGACCATGACGGTGGAGCTGAGCGACAACGAGATGCTGCGCTACAATCGCCAGATTGTGCTGCGCGGTTTTGATTTCGACGGCCAGGAAGCGTTAAAAGCCGCGAATGTGCTGGTAGTCGGCCTCGGCGGATTAGGCTGCGCCGCGACGCAGTATCTGGCGGCGGCCGGTGTCGGGCGCATGACGCTGCTCGATTTCGACACCGTGTCGCTCTCCAACCTGCAACGCCAGACCCTGCACAGCGATGCGACACTGGGCGAGCCGAAAGTGGTCTCGGCCCAGGCATCGCTTTCGCGCATCAACCCCAACGTGCAGTTTACGCTGCTCAACGCCCTGCTTGACGACGCCGCGCTGTCTGACCAGATAGCCCAACACGATCTGGTGCTCGACTGCACCGACAACGTCACCATTCGTAACCAGCTTAACGCCAGCTGTTTCAGCCATAAAACACCCCTGGTCTCCGGGGCGGCTATCCGCATGGAAGGCCAGGTGAGCGTCTTTACGTACGCGGAGGGCGAGCCTTGCTACCGCTGCCTGAGCCGTCTGTTTGGCGAAAACGCCCTGACCTGCGTTGAGGCGGGAGTGATGGCGCCGCTGGTGGGGGTGATCGGTTCGATGCAGGCGATGGAGGCGATTAAGGTGCTGACCCGTTACGGCACGCCCGCGGCGGGGAAAATCGTGATGTACGACGCGATGACCTGCCAGTTCCGCGAGATGAAGCTGATGCGCAATCCGGGATGTGAGGTGTGCGGGGGGTAAAAACATGCCGGGTGGCGGCTTCGCCTTACCCGGCCTACAAAAACCTCGAACCGTAGGCCGGGCAAGCGTTAGCGCCGCCCGGCAATAAGGTCAGATCGACTTCCGTCCAAAGGCGTTCTGCCAGTCCTGCTCGAATTTCGCAATCGCGGCGTCCACCGCCGGAGAGGTGATTAGCTGCTGCGCCACGTCCAGCGGCAGGGTGATGGATTCACAGCCCGCCAGCAGGCAGTCCAGCGCCTGACGCGGGGTTTTGAAGCTCGCGGCCAGCACTTTGGCGTGCGGCGCGTGGAGCGTCAGCAGCTGTTGCAGCTCCGCCACCGTCTGAATGCCATCCCCGCCCTGCGCATCCACGCGATTGACGTAGGGCGCGACATACTCCGCCCCCGCCAGCGCCGCCATCAGCCCCTGCGCCGCGCTGTAGACCGCCGTACCGAGCGTTGGCACGCCCTGCGCTTTCAGCATCTTAATGGCCGCCAGCCCTTCCGCCGTCACTGGCACTTTGACCACCAGATCGGCCACGATACCGCGCAGCTTCAGCGCATCTTCCACCATCCCTTCCGCGGTGGTCGCCATCACCTGAGCAAACAGACGACCCTGGCCGCCCATCGCCTCCTGCAGCTGCGGTAGCAAGACTTCCAGCGGCATTTTGCCCGCGGTAACAATGCTTGGGTTAGTGGTGACGCCTGCCAGCGGAAAGACGCGGGCCAGTTTTTTAACAGTAATGACGTCGGATGTGTCGAGATACAGTTCCATGATGGGGTCCTCAAAAATGACTATGCCGTAACCCTACCACGGCAAAACCTGCCTCAGAGTTGATTTGCGTCAAGATAACTTTCATTCGAAAGTAATTTAATCTTCATACGCAACAAGAGGCGACATTATGATCTTCAACATTCAGCGTTATTCGACACACGACGGCCCCGGTATTCGTACCGTGGTCTTTATGAAAGGCTGCTCCCTGGGCTGCCGCTGGTGTCAGAACCCGGAAAGCCGCGAACGCTCGCGGGATCTGCTGTTCGACGCTCGCCTGTGCCTGGAGGGGTGCAACCTCTGCCAGCAGGCGGCGCCCGCGGTCATCCACCGCACGCTGAATGGCCTGGTGATCCACCGAGAAAAACTCGACGATACCCACCTGGATGCCCTCACCCACTGCTGCCCGACCCAGGCCCTGACCGTCTGCGGCGAAGAGAAGCAGGTGGAGGAGATTATGGCGACCGTCCTGCGGGATAAGCCGTTCTACGATCGCAGCGGCGGCGGCGTTACCCTCTCCGGGGGCGAACCTTTTATGAACCCGACGCTGGCCCGCGCCCTCTTCCAGGCCAGCCACGACGCGGGCATTCATACCGCCGTGGAAACCTGTCTGCATGTGCCGTGGCACTATATCGAACCGTCGTTACCGTACATCGATCTGTTTCTCGCCGACCTGAAACATGTCGACGGCGCGGTCTTTAAGCAGTGGACCGACGGCTCGGCGAAACGGGTGCTGGATAACCTCAGACGCCTCGCCGCCGCCGGGAAAACCCTCACCATTCGCGTGCCGCTGATCCAGGGCTTTAACGCCGATGAAGCGTCGATTACCGCCATTACCAATTTTGCCGCGGATGAACTGAACGTCCGTGACATCCATTTTTTACCGTATCACACGCTGGGCATGAACAAATACACCCTGCTCGGCCAACCCTACTCCGCCCCTGATAAACCGCTCGATAATCCTGCATTACTGGACTTTGCCCGGCAGTACGCCGCCCAGAAAGGGTTAACCGCGACCTTACGAGGATAATGTTATGACACAGCTGAATCTTACTACCCTGAGCGATCGCATTAAGGCGCATAAAACTGCCCTGGTCCATATTGTTAAGCCGCCGGTCTGTACCGAACGTGCGCAGCACTATACCGAAATGTACCAGCAGCATATGGACAAGCCGATCCCGGTCCGCCGCGCGCTGGCCCTGGCGCATCACCTGGCGCAGCGCACTATCTGGATCAAACATGACGAACTGATTATTGGTAACCAGGCAAGTGAAGTGCGCGCCGCGCCGATCTTCCCGGAATACACCGTCTCGTGGATTGAAAAAGAGATCGACGATCTCGCCGACCGTCCGGGCGCGGGCTTTGCGGTAAGCGAAGAGAACAAACGCGTTCTGCATGAACTCTGCCCGTGGTGGCGTGGCCAGACGGTGCAGGATCGCTGCTACGGTATGTTCACCGATGAGCAAAAAGGGCTGCTGGAAACCGGGATTATTAAAGCCGAAGGCAACATGACCTCCGGCGACGCCCACCTGGCGGTGAACTTCCCGCTGCTGCTGGAAAAGGGGCTCGACGGCCTGCGCCACAAGGTGGCCGAGCGCCGCTCCCGCATCAACCTGACGGTGCTGGAAGATCTGCACGGTGAACAGTTCCTGAAAGCGATCGATATCGTGCTGGAAGCGGTAAGTATGCATATCGAACGCTTTGCCGACCTGGCGCGTGAGATGGCCGCCAGCGAAACCCGCGAAAGCCGCCGCGACGAGCTGCTGGCCATGGCGGAAAACTGCGATGTGATCGCCCACGAACCGCCAAAAACCTTCTGGCAGGCACTGCAGCTGTGCTACTTCATCCAGCTGATCCTACAGATTGAGTCCAACGGCCACTCCGTCTCCTTTGCCCGGATGGACCAGTATCTCTACCCGTACTACCGCCGCGACGTGGAGCTGAACCAGTCTCTGGATCGTGAACACGCCATCGAACTGCTGCACAGCTGCTGGCTGAAGCTGCTGGAAGTGAACAAGATCCGCTCCGGCTCGCACTCCAAAGCCTCTGCCGGTAGCCCGCTGTACCAGAACGTCACCATCGGCGGTCAAAAACTGGTGAACGGTGTGGCGATGGATGCGGTGAACCCGCTCTCTTACGCGATTCTGGAATCCTGCGGTCGTCTGCGCTCCACCCAGCCGAACCTGAGCGTGCGCTACCACGCGGGCATGAGCAACGACTTCCTCGACGCCTGCGTGCAGGTGATCCGCTGTGGCTTCGGGATGCCAGCCTTCAACAACGATGAGATTGTGATCCCGGAATTTATCAAGCTCGGGGTAGAGAAAGAGGACGCCTACGACTATGCGGCCATCGGCTGTATCGAAACCGCAGTAGGCGGCAAGTGGGGCTATCGCTGCACCGGCATGAGCTTCATTAACTTCGCCCGCGTGATGCTGGCGGCGATGGAAGGCGGCCGCGACGCCACCAGCGGTAAAGTATTCCTGCCGCAGGAAAAAGCGCTCTCGGCGGGCAACTTCAACAACTTCGACGAAGTGATGGCCGCCTGGGATAGCCAGATCCGCTATTACACCCGCAAGTCCATCGAAATCGAGTACGTGGTGGACACCATGCTGGAAGAGAACGTCCACGACATTCTCTGCTCGGCGCTGGTGGATGACTGCATTGAGCGCGCGAAGAGCATCAAACAGGGCGGCGCGAAGTACGACTGGGTATCCGGCCTGCAGGTAGGCATCGCCAACCTCGGCAACAGCCTGGCGGCAGTGAAGAAGCTGGTCTTTGAACAGGGGGCGATTGGTCAGCAGCAGCTGGCGGCGGCCCTTGCGGATGACTACGAGGGGCTGACCCACGAGCAGCTGCGCCAGCGTCTGATCAACGGCGCGCCGAAGTACGGTAACGACGACGACAGCGTGGATCTGCTGCTGACCCGTGCCTACCAGACCTATATCGAAGAGCTGAAGCAGTATCATAACCCGCGCTACGGTCGCGGCCCAATTGGCGGCAAATATTACGCCGGCACCTCGTCCATCTCCGCCAACGTACCGTTTGGCGCGGCAACCATGGCGACCCCGGACGGGCGTAAAGCGCATACTCCTCTGGCGGAAGGGGCCAGCCCGGCCTCCGGTACGGACCACCTGGGCCCAACCGCGGTTATCGGCTCCGTGGGCAAACTGCCGACCGAGGCGATTCTGGGCGGCGTGCTGCTGAACCAGAAGCTCAACCCGGCGACGCTGGATAACGACAGCGACCGCCAGAAGCTGATGGTGCTGCTGCGTACCTTCTTCGAGGTGCATAAAGGCTGGCATATCCAGTACAACATTGTGTCGCGCGAAACGCTGCTGGAAGCGAAGAAACACCCGGATCAGTATCGTGACCTGGTGGTGCGCGTGGCGGGTTACTCGGCGTTCTTCACCGCCCTGTCGCCGGATGCGCAGGACGATATTATTGCGCGTACTGAGCACACGCTGTAAACAAACGCCCGGTGGCGCTACGCTTACCGGGCCTACAATTCCCCTCGTAGGCCGGGTAAGCGTCAGCGCCACCCGGCTTTTCACTTTCATTCGAAATTAAATTTGTGGTTTTGGTCACATTGTTATTAGAATGTTGCTGGTCGCAGTAACATCCAGGAGCGCAATGTATGACCGTTAAAGTTATCGTCACCGACATGGACGGGACTTTTCTTGATGACGCCAAGCAGTACGATCGTGACCGCTTTCAGGCGCAGTTCCAGCAACTTCAGGCCCGCAATATCGAGTTCGTTGTCGCCAGCGGCAACCAGTATTACCAGCTCATCTCCTTCTTCCCGGAGCTGAAATCGCAGATCTCCTTCGTGGCGGAGAACGGCGCGCTGGTGTTCGATCACGGTGAGCAGATTTTCCACGGCGAACTGACGAAACATGAGTCGCAGATTGTCATTGGCGAACTGCTGAAAGATAGCGCCCTGAACTTTGTCGCCTGCGGTCTGGAGAGTGCTTACGTCAGCGACAAGGCACCCGACGCCTTCGTCGACCTGATGTCAAAACATTATCACCGCTTACAGCGCATCAGCGACTATCGCGACATCGACGACGTGCTGTTCAAGTTCTCGTTGAACCTGCCGGACAGCGATATCCCGAACCTGATTGATGCCCTGCATGTCTCCCTTGACGGCATCATGAAGCCGGTGACCAGCGGGTTTGGCTTTGTCGATCTGATCATTCCCGGCCTGCATAAAGCCAACGGCATCAGCCGCCTGCTGAAACGCTGGCACATCTCCCCGCAGGCGTGCGTGGCCATTGGCGACAGCGGTAATGACGCCGAAATGCTGAAATTTGCCCACTACTCCTTCGCCATGGGTAACGCGGGCGAAAATATCAAAGCCATCACCCGCTATCAGACCGAGGACAACAACCACCAGGGCGCGCTGAACGTGATTCAGGCCGTCCTCGATAACACCCCGCCTTTTAGCAACTGATTTTCTCGCCGGAGCCTCCTCCGGCGAACCTTTCTCTTTCTCTCCGGGTTGTGCACTTCATCAAGTTATTTAACTTGCATTAACTTATTTTTAACCTAAAGTATCACTTGTAATTACTTTTACTTTCGAATGAAAGATAGCGAGGCTGTTATGACCTTAACGTTTACCAGTGAAACTTTGCCCGCTGACCATAAAGCGGCCATTCGCCAGATGAAACGCGAGCTGCGGGCGCAGATTGGCGACGTGCAGGGCGTGTTTGATCGCCTGAGCGATAAAATTGCCAGCCGCGTGGCAGAAATTAATGCCCTGAAAAGCAAAGGCGATCCTGTCTGGCCGGTGATCCCCTTTGCGGACGTGCAGAGCGGTAATATCAGTCCGGCGCAGCGCGAGGCGGTGAAACGCCGGGGCTGTGCGGTGATTAAAGGTCATTTCCCGCGTGAGCAGGCGCTGGCGTGGGATAACGCGATGCTCGACTATCTGGATCTCAACCGTTTTGATGAGATCTATAAAGGCCCGGGGGATAACTTCTTTGGCACCCTCACCGCCTCCCGCCCGGAGATCTACCCGATCTACTGGTCGCACGCCCAGATGGAAGCCCGTCAGAGCGAAGAGATGGCCCAGGTGCAGTCGTTCCTGAACCGTTTATGGACTTTTGAGAGCAACGGCAAGCAGTGGTTCAACCCGGACGTGAGCGTGATCTACCCGGACCGCATTCGTCGTCGTCCGCCGGGAACCACCTCAAAGGGTCTTGGGGCGCACACTGACTCCGGCGCGCTGGAGCGCTGGCTGCTTCCGGCTTACCAGCAGGTCTTCGCCCGGGTGTTTGATGGCAATATCGAGCAGTACGATCCGTGGGATGCCGCCCACCGCACCGAAGTGGAAGAGTACACCGTGGACAACACCACCAAATGCTCGGTGTTCCGCACCTTCCAGGGCTGGACGGCGCTCTCAGATATGATCCCGGATCAGGGGCTGCTGCACGTGGTGCCGATCCCGGAAGCGATGGCGTACATTCTGCTGCGTCCGCTGCTGGATGATGTGCCGGAAGATGAACTCTGCGGCGTGGCGCCAGGTCGCGTGCTGCCGATCTCCGAGAAGTGGCATCCGCTGTTAATGGAAGCGTTGACCAGCATTCCGGCTCTGGAAGCAGGTGACTCCGTGTGGTGGCACTGCGATGTGATCCACTCGGTGGCCCCGGTCGAGAACCAGCAGGGCTGGGGCAACGTGATGTACATTCCGGCAGCGCCGATGTGCGAGAAAAACCTCGCCTACGCGAAGAAGGTGAAAGCGGCGCTGGAAACCGGGGCTTCCCCGGGCGATTTCCCGCGTGAAGATTATGAAGCGACATGGCAGTCACGCTTCACCGTTGATGATCTGAACATTCACGGCAAGCGCGCACTTGGCATGGCCTAACCCCTTTACGGCGGCGCGTCCAGTATGGGCGTCGCCGCCCCGCTTAATCTCCCCCCGGTAATTTTGTGACCGCGCTCCGGTTACGTTAAAAATCATTTTTCTTAACGCAAACAACAGGTCATGATGTCTCCCCGGATAACGGTTACAAAGTGTGTGCCGCTTTTATCCCGCTTTTTGCACGAAACTGCCTGATTTCCGCCCGCCGCCGGTTCTCCCTTCTTTTAAGTTGTCATACCAATTTTCCGATAGCTATATGACAGGTGAAATCGCGCCATAATTGGTATACCAATTATATAAACGCATTGATATCGTATTTAAAAACTAGAAGTTAAAAAAAATGCGGGGGAAAGTATGCAGACAGGGGGAAAGCAGACCCTCCCCGGACGGGAAGGGTCAGAAACGGATGATTAGCCGTCGATACCTTTGCTGCGCAGGTAGTCTTCGTAGTTACCGCTGAAGTCCACCACGCGCTCCGGCGTAATCTCAATCACGCGGGTCGCCAGCGAGCTGACGAACTCACGGTCGTGGGAGACGAAGATCAGGGTACCCTGATACATCTCCAGCGCCATGTTCAGCGATTCGATCGATTCCATATCCAGGTGGTTGGTCGGTTCGTCCATTACCAGAATGTTCGGTTTCTGCATCATCAGCTTGCCGAACAGCATACGGCCCTTCTCACCCCCGGAGAGTACCTTCGCCGGTTTTTTGATGTCGTCCTGGCTGAAGAGCAGACGGCCCAGGAAGCTGCGCACTACCTGCTCATCGTCGCCTTCTGATTTCCACTGGCTCATCCATTCGAAAACGGTCAGGTCGTTTTCAAACTCATACTCGTGATCCTGCGCGTAATAGCCGATAGAGGCATTTTCGGACCACTTCACGGTGCCGCTGTCCGGCTGCAGTTCGCCCACCAGGGTTTTCAGCATGGTGGATTTACCCACGCCGTTGGCACCGATAATCGCGATCTTCTCCCCCACTTCCAGCAGCAGGTTGAAGTTTTTAAACAGTGGCCCCTCTTCAAAGCCCTTGGTGAGAGCTTCCACTTCCAGCGCGTTACGGAACAGTTTCTTATCCTGCTCGAAGCGGATGAACGGGTTCTGACGGCTGGAGGCTTTAACCTCTTCCAGCTTGATCTTGTCAATCTGACGGGCGCGGGAGGTGGCCTGACGGGATTTAGAGGCGTTGGCGCTAAAGCGGCTGACGAAGGATTGCAGGTCGGCAATCTGCGCCTTTTTCTTGGCGTTGTCGGCCAGCAGACGCTCACGCGCCTGGGTCGCGGCGGTCATATACTCGTCGTAGTTGCCCGGATAAACGCGCAGCTCGCCGTAGTCGAGATCGGCCATGTGGGTGCAGACCATGTTCAGGAAGTGACGGTCGTGCGAGATGATGATCATGGTGCTGTTACGCTCGTTCAGCGTCTGCTCCAGCCAGCGAATGGTGTCGATGTCCAGGTTGTTCGTCGGTTCGTCGAGCAGCAGGATATCCGGGTTGGAGAAGAGCGCCTGCGCCAGCAGAACACGCAGCTTCCAGCCTGGCGCGACTTCACTCATCGGGCCGTAATGCTGTTCAACCGGAATACCGACGCCGAGCAGCAGCTCACCGGCGCGGGCTTCGGCGGAGTAGCCGTCCATTTCGCCGTACTGGGTTTCGAGATCGGCCACTTTATAGCCATCTTCTTCGCTCATTTCGGCAAGGCCGTAGATGCGATCGCGCTCCTGCTTCACTTCCCACAGCTCAACGTGACCCATGATCACCGTATCAAGCACGGTGAACGCTTCAAAGGCGAACTGATCCTGACGCAGCTTACCGATGCGCTCGTTCGGATCGAGAGAAACGTTGCCCAGGGTCGGCTCTAAATCGCCGCCGAGGATCTTCATGAAGGTGGATTTTCCACTACCGTTGGCACCAATCAGGCCGTAACGGTTGCCGCCGCCAAACTTGACGGAAATGTTTTCAAACAGCGGCTTACTGCCAAACTGCATAGTGACGTTGCTGGTAACTAACACGGGAGATTCCTGCGAGAAGTGTGATAAACCCGGCATTATGCCACAATTCCGAAATGAGATCCCGCTTAACAACGTAGCGCTACACTTTAACAGAATTGAAAAAAGTGTGATTTAGTACACATCCGAATTCCATGCGGGTGGGAATGCACATATAATGCGCTCCCTAAACCGTTCTGACTTTTAAACAACCTGCCAACGTGGCACAGATACCTCGCACAACATGAATATGAAATTAACTTCGCTTTTTGCGGCGGCGTTTGCCGTAGTAGGGTTTTGCAAGACCGCTTCTGCTGTCACCTATCCACTGCCAACCGACGGTAGCCGTCTGGTCGGTCAGAACCAGGTTGTGACCATTGAAGAAGGCAACAGCCAGCCGCTGGAATATTTCGCAGCAGAATATCAGCTTGGCCTCTCCAACATGATGGAAGCTAACCCGGGCGTCGATCCGTACCTGCCGAAAGGCGGCACCGTGCTGAACATTCCTCAGCAGCTGATCCTGCCGGATACCGTACATGAAGGTATCATCATCAACAGCGCCGAAATGCGTCTGTACTACTACCCGAAAGGCACCAACACCGTAATCGTGCTGCCAATCGGTATCGGCCAGCTGGGTAAAGATACCCCGATGAACTGGACCACCAAAGTTGAGCGTAAGAAAGCGGGCCCAACCTGGACCCCAACCGCGAAGATGCACGCTGAATACATCGCCGCGGGCGAGCCGCTGCCAGCCGTTGTGCCTGCGGGCCCGGATAACCCAATGGGTCTGTACGCGCTCTACATTGGCCGCCTGTATGCGATTCACGGCACCAATGCCAACTTCGGTATCGGCCTGCGCGTGAGCCACGGTTGTGTGCGTCTGCGTAACGACGACATCAAATTCCTGTTCGAAAACGTACCGGTGGGTACTCGCGTACAGTTCATCAACGAGCCTGTAAAAGCGACCACCGAGCCGGATGGCAGCCGTTACCTCGAAGTGCATAACCCGCTCTCTACCAGCGAAGAGCAGATCGACAATAACGTGACTGTGCCAATTACCCTGACCAGCAATGTGCAGGCGGTGACCGGTCAGCAGGATGTGGATGCGACCATCGTTGAGCAAGCGATCAACAACCGTTCCGGTATGCCAGTTCGTCTGAACTGATGGTAGTAGGAACAATTCTGTTGTAACGGTGGAATTGTTCCGTTCACTAAAGCATTTCTGCATTATGTTCACCCCGCTGCGGTGAACGTGTTAAGGGGGCTATCGCCGCCCCCTTAACAATCCCGGCTCCCGGCAAAGAAAATCGCCGCTTCGCGGTACCCTCAGCTTATTCCTTCCGGCTTTCGGGTCGGGCGTGATCCTACATCCATGTAGGTCACGCCCTCTCGGCGCATCCATGCGCCTCGCCCCGGCCTACAGGAAACGCTTCGGCGATTTTCAGCCGGACCTACGCTCCCTCCACCTTCAGAATTTTTTGAATAAATTATTTAAATCCCTATTTCATAGCCTGAATGTGGCACGGGGGTTGAGTTCCCGCTGAAATCGGCGAACCGGAGACCGGCTGACAAGGGCTGGACGCCAGGGATGGCGGCCAGAGGCGAATCGAGACAGACAAAATTGCTGGGAGCAATTTTGAACAACGCTTGCGTTGGCCCCGAAGGGGCGAGTCCCAGGGATGGGACGAGTAATCAAGAGTTGAGCCGACCGCAGGCAGCAGGTCGGGAGGTGAGCGCAGTGCGAAGCACCGATTTCTTGCGGGGCCGCGGGGATTGAAAAGGGGGCCGCGGTGGCCCCCTTTTCCCGTTCACGTGTGCTGGCAACTAATAATCTACCGGTCTCAAAGTGAACGGAACACACTACCGAACTCAACCACTCCCCCTCCCCTACTACCGTTTATTACGCGATAATCACCCCCTCGGCGCATCCCCAAACACAGCATAATCCGGCAGCTGCACCTGCTGATACGGCTCCCAGCCCCCGCCGAGGGCTTTATAAAGCGCCACCAGATCCAGCGCGCTCTGCACCCGGGCCTGATCCCGCTGCTGCTGCGCCTGGGCCAGCTGGCGCTGGGCATCCAGCACGTCGATAAAGGTAGCGATCCCCTGGCGATAGCTACTGCTCGCCAGATCGAAGGCGTTTTGCAGCGCATCGATGGTTTTGCTTAATCCCGCCTCCCGCTTCTGGTCGGTGCGGTAGCTGACCAGTGCATTTTCCACATCCCCCAGCGCGGTAAGCACCGTCTGACGATACTCCAGCACCGCCGCGCCCTGCTGGGCACGGGCAACCTTCACGCTGGAGACCAGCCGTCCGCCCTGGAAGATGGGAATAGAGACCTGCGGCCCGACGCTGTAGAAGTGGCTGCTCCAGTCGGTGAGCCAGCTGGCCTCGCTGTTACGCAGCCCAAACTGGCCGCTGAGGGAGACGCTGGGGAAGAGCTGCGCCACCGACACGCCGATCTGCGCGGTGGCCGCATGCAGATTCGCCTCGGCCTCACGCACGTCCGGACGTCGCCGCGCCAGCGTGGACGGGATCCCGGTGGGGACAATCTCCGGCAGCGCGGGCAGCGGTTTGCTGGCCTGCAACTCGCTGTCCAAGGCTCCCGGCGGTTTGCCAAGCAGGATCGCCAGGCCGTTCATCGCCTGCCGCGCCTGGGCTTCATATTGCGGAAGCTGCGCCTCCAGATTGCCGAGCTGGGCGCGGGCGTTCTCCACGTCCATCTGCGGCGACAGCCCACCGCGCTGGCGGCTGCTGGTCAGCTCCAGCGTCTGCTGCGCGCTCTCGATCTGGGTATTGAGGGTCGCGATGCTACTCTGGGCACCGCGCAGCTGGAGCCAGGCGCGGGCGACTTCCGCCTCCAGCGACACCAGCGCATCGTTACGCTGCTCGATAGCCGCCTGCTGCTGAGCGTTGGCGGCTTCCACCTGACGGCGCACCTTGCCCCACAGATCCAGCTCCCACTGGGCGTCAAAGCTGCCCTGATAGAGGTTAATCGGCTGGGTCAGCGGTCCCAGCGCCCCGCGCAGTTCAGGGTCGACATCATCAAGCTGGTCGTACACGCCGTGGGATTTCAGCTCCCCCTCCAGCCCCAGCTGCTGCCGGGTGGCCTGCAGATTGCCGTTCACCGCCGGGAAGAAGGCACCGCCCGCCTGGTTGATCTGTTCCCTCGCCCCGGCGATGCGCAGCACGGTTTGCTGTAGCGACAGGTTGCCGGCGATGGCACGCTCAATCAGGCTGTCCAGCTGCGGATCGCCAAAGGATTTCCACCAGCGAGGATTGATGGCGGTCGACGCGGTTTGCGATTTCACGCCGCCATCGCCCGGATCGTTCCAGTGCGTCGGGGTTTGCGGCGCGGGCTGCTGGTAGTCGGGCCCCACGGCACAGCCTGCCAGCAGCAGCATTAACATCAGGGGGCTTAAACGTCGAATCATCAGTGTGCTCCTGCACTCCCCTCGCTCTTAACCGGCGAGAGCAACAAACAAAACGGAATCAGTAAGAGGGCCACCACGCTCAGAATGGTGAAGACATCCACGTAGGCCAGGAAACGCGACTGCTCGATCATCGCCTGGTACATGCGCCCGGTGGCGATGCCGGTGGGGTCGCCCACCTGGGTGGTAAAGTTCTGGATCGCCTGGGCCATCTCGCGGATCGTCTGCTGGAACGGCTCGTCAAACGCAGAGGTATGCGTGGCGAGATGCGCGCTGTGGGCCTGGGAGCGCTCGGTGATGGCCGCCGTCGAGAGCGAAATGCCCACCGACCCCGCCACGTTGCGGAACATGGTAAAGAGCGCCGCGGCGTCGGCGTTCAGCCGTCGGGGGATCGAGATAAAGGCGATGGTGGTCAGGGGCACAAACAGGAACCCCAGCCCAATCGACTGGGCGCTGCGGAACAGCACCAGGGTCTCGAAGTCGATATCCGGCGTCAGCGTCCGCGACCAGAAGAAGGCCGTCGCCAGGCAGGCAAAGCCGAAGGCGATGATCCAGCGCGTCTGCACAATCGGCATCAGCTTCAGCACCAGCGGGATGGTCAGCACAATGAGGATCGCGCCGGGCGAGAGCACCAGCCCCGACCAGGTGGCGGTATAGCCCAGGTCCTGCTGCGCCAGCTGCGGGATCACCACCGAACTGCCGTAGAGGATCATCGCCATACCGGCCATCAGCAGGCTGGAGACGGCGAAGTTTTTATCCTTCATGCAGTGCAGATCCACCACCGGCTTTTTGGCATAGAGCAGCCAGTAGATAGCGCCGATAATGCCAATCAGCGTCAGCACCGCGAAGGTACGCGTAAAGTTCGAGTTAAACCAGTCTTCGTCTTCCCCGCGGTCGAGCATCACCTGCAGGCAGCCGAGGCCAAGGGCGATAAGCCCGATGCCCGTCCAGTCGACGGAGAGTTTCTCCTTCGATTTACTCTCCCACGGCGGATCTTCCAGCAGCTGATAGATCGCCAGCACGGTCACTATCCCCACCGGGATGTTGATAAAGAACACCCAGCGCCAGGAGTAGTTATCGGTGATCCAGCCGCCGAGCGTCGGCCCCAGCACCGGGGCGACAATAATGGCGATGGACGACAGGCCAAAGGCCTTACCGCGATCTTCCGGCTTAAAGTAGTCGAGCAGTACCGACTGCTGGGTAGGCTGCAGCCCGCCGCCGAAGAAGCCCTGCAGAATACGGAACAGGATGATCTGCCACAGCTCGGTGGCGATCCCGCACAGGAAGGAGCAGATGGTGAACATCACAATGCAGATCAGGAAGAACTGCTTGCGGCCAAAAAGCCGGCTCAGAAACGCCGAGATGGGCAGCACGATGCCGTTCGCCACCAGATAGCTAGTGAGCACCCAGGTGGATTCGTCATAGCTGGCGGAGAGCGAGCCCGCCACGTGGGGCAGCGCCACGTTCACGATGGTGGTATCGAGGATCTCCATAAACACCGCGAGGGTGACGACGATCGCCACCGCCCACGGGTTGCTGGCGGGCCGCCAGTTTTCATGGCTGTGGTCGGTCATTCCACGGTTACCTTCGGCTCAACCGACAGGCCCAGCGGCAGCGGCTTGTTAGGATCCAGCCCTTTATCAATGACAATTTTCACCGGTACGCGCTGAACGATCTTCACGAAGTTACCGGTGGCGTTTTCCGACGGGAAGGCAGCAAAGCGCGAGCCACTGCCCTGCTGGATAGAGTCGACATGCCCTTCCAGCTCCATATCTGGCCAGGCGTCCACGCTCAGCGTGACCTTATTACCGGGGCGCATCCGCTCCAGCTGGGACTCTTTAAAGTTGGCGACCACCCAGATATCGCTCGAGACCAGGGAGAAGAGCGCGGTGCCCGCCTGCACCAGGGTGCCGGTCTGGACGTTGCGCTTCGTGATGTAGCCATCAAAGGGAGCACGAACTTCGGTGTAAGAGAGGTTCAGCTCGGCGGTCTTCAGCTGGGCACGCGCCTGCTCCACCTGGCGCTCCCGGGCTTCGACGTTGGTCTCCTGCTGACGAATTTGCAGCTGCACCTGGGAGGCCACCTCAAGCTGCGCTTTGGCGCTGGCAAGCTGGGCCTGGGCGCTGCGCAGCTGGGCGTTGGCCGCGTCGATGCTCTGTTGCGTGGTGGCGCGGGGATCGACTCCGCGCTGACGGCGATACTCCGCTTGGGCATTGGCGAGATCGGCCTGGGCTTTGATCACCTGGGCGTTAGCTTCGTCGCGCTGGGCGGGGTATTGCACTTTCGAGAGCGCCAGTTGCGCCTGGGCCTGATGCAATTGGGCCTCGGCCAGACCCAGCTGGGCTTTAGCCTGATCGCGCTGGGCGAGCGTATCCCGGGGATCGATCGTCACCAGCAGATCGCCTTTTTTCACCCGCTGGTTATCCCGCACCCGCAGATCGGTGACGTAGCCAGCGGTTTTCGGGGCAATTGTGACAGCGTCACCTTCGGTGAAGGCATCGTCGGTGGTCTCCTGGTTGCGGGTCATAAACCACCATACCAGCGCCACGATGACCATAACGATCACCACAATACCCAGAATAATCAGCGGCTTTTTGCCGGGGCGTTTACGTTCAGTCTCTTTATTTTCTTTATTATCGGTATCTTCAGAGGTGTGGTTTTCTTCTGCCATAGAACAGCGTCCGTCCTGTTAGTGAGCGGCATCACAATTTATACCGCTCAATAAAGTTAGGACGTTGCTATACATTTGCCAGGAAAAACTGACAAATAGGGCACTATATGAGAAGGAATAATCCGAAACCGACGAACCCGGCCCAGACCAGCATAGGCAGCGACCAGAGATGGAAGCGCCACCAGATCCGACGATCGTTTGCCATCCGCAGAGCGATGAGGTTTGCGAGGGAGCCAGGCAGCAAACCAAAGCCCCCGACATTCACCGCCCAGGCCAGTAGCGCCGTCGGCGGCACATAGTTCAGCAGCAGAATGGTAGAAGGTACGTTGCTGATAAACTGCGACAGCCCGATGGCGGTGAGCCACAGCTCCGGCTGCGACAGATGGGTGACATTCTGCAGCATGCCCTGCAACGCCGGGACCTGAATCAGCAGGTGCACATCGATAAACATCGCCATAAATACCAGCAGCAGCGTCCAGTCCACGCTTATCACCACCCGACGCGCCAGCAGCAGGAAGCCCCCCGCCACCAACAGCACGCCCCATAGCTCCTGTTTCAGATCGAGAGCCACCAGAAAGACCAGATAGAGCGCCAGACAACTCAACGCCAGCCGCGGTTTCGCCTGGGCGATGGCGCTGCCGCTGTGATAGCGCAGCGGCGTTGACGGGAAAGCAAACCAGCACAGCAGCGCCAGGGTTAACATCATCACCAGCGCCAGCGGAGCCATTTGCCAGGTAAAGGCGGCGAACGACAGTCCGGAGCGCCCCCACAGCAGGATGTTTTGCGGGTTACCAATCGGGGTCAACAGCGACCCGGCGTTAACCGCCAGCGCCTCGAAGATGATCATCCGGTTAACCGGGATTTCGCACAGCTTGCGCAGCGTGAGCGTCAGCGGCACCACGATAAACAGCGCCACATCATTGGTCAGGAAGGTCGAGAGCAGCGCGGCAGAGAAGACCATAAACAGCGCCAGGCGCCGCTCGGTAGCGAAACGGCGTACCATCTTGCGCCCGAGCACGTCAAAAAAGCCGCTCTGTTCGACCCCTTTGGTGAGCATCATCAGCCCGGCGAGGGTAATAATGGTGTGCCAGTCGATGGCGGCAGGCCAGCGCTCAGGTGCGAAGGGAACCAGAAAATTGAGCCCAATCCCGACCACCAGCAACAGATGAAAGAAACGATCGCGGGCCAGCGCCCGCAGGCCTGGAAGGGTCATTCTGCGGCGGATCCGTGTTTCAGCGTAAAGGCCAGGAACTGCTGCAACGTCTCTTCGCTGACGTGATGTTCCATTCCTTCGGCATCCCGGCGGGCAATCTCAGGGCTGACGCCCAGTACCAACAGGAAGTTTTCGACAATCTGATGGCGCTCGCGGCTCGCCTGCGCCAGCTTTTCCCCTTCCGGGGTGAGAAAGACGCCGCGCCAGGGGATCATTTCGATCAGGCCCACCGTGGCCAGACGCTTGAGCATTTTTGCCACCGTTGGCTGGGAGACGCCAAGACGCGCCGCCATATCCACCTGACGGGCCTCCCCTACTTCGCGGATCAGATCCGAGATCAGCTCGACATAGTCATCAATCAGCTCGCGGCGATGCGCTTCGCGAACCTGGCGAAAGCCTTCGACATGCTCTTCGACATTGACCAGTTGCGTCATTTTTTTTGTTGTTGGTTTACCTGCACGGCGATTCATTGTGCTTCCTCAATCCGGTGACACATCAAGCGTATCAATGCATAAGCGGCCATTGTAAACCATCGCTACACAAGCACAAAAAATTAACGTAATAGCCATAGCTATACAACATAGCCTGTGCTATATCTGTATGTAATGCAGTCACCCTTCAAGGATCGAAGGGATCAACCCGCAGGAGGTCATATGAACGAATTCAAGAGGTGTATGCGCGTGTTTAGCCACTCTCCCTTTAAGGTACGCTTAATGCTGCTGAATATGATTTGCGACATCATCAACGGCAAGCCAGAGCAGAACAAACCTTCCCACTAAGCGGCGTCGCGGTACGCCGCTTCATTTTTTTGTCATTTATCATCGCTATACTCCCTCGCGGACGGCTATTCCCCGATCTTTTTTACGGAAATGCAGCCCTCTTCGCAAAACACCCCTTTTATATCTGTTGACGTTATACCTCACTGGCTCTATCTTCTTGCAGCCCTGCACTTTTTGCGGCTCGCAGATGCGGACCTCAATCCCCCTTCTACGCATTCTCAGGCAGGTTTTGACCCTTGGCGCCAGGGTGAGCACATGGCGTTTTCGCGATAGTGACCTATGAATTTAACCCTGAAAGAGACGCTCATTACCCGCAGCCGGGCCTTAAGCCCGTGGACCGGATTCTATTTTTTACAGTCGCTGCTGATTAACTTTGCCCTGGGCTACGAATTCAGCCTGCTGTATGCCGTTGCCTTCACCTGTATCCTGCATCTTTTGTGGCTCAGCGCGCCGCGATTACAGAAAGGGGTGGTCGGCGTCTGCTCGCTGGTGGCGGCCATGTATTTCCCTTTTGGTCAGGCCTACGGCGCGCCAAACTTTAATACCCTGCTGGCGATGCACTCTACCAACATGGAAGAGTCGACGGAGATCCTCACCATCTTCCCGTGGTACAGCTATATCGTCGCCCTGTTTATCTTTGCGCTCGGCGTGATTGCCGTGCGCCGTAAGCCGCAACCCAGAAACGCGTGGAGCAAAATCGACAGCCTGTGTCTGGTCTTCAGCGTGGTGGCCTTTTTTGTCGCCCCGGTGCAGAACCTGGCCTGGGGCGGCGTCTTCAAGCTGAAAGATACCGGCTATCCGGTGTTTCGCTTCGTCAAAGATGTGGTGGTGAACAACCAGGAAGTGGTTGAAGAGCAGGCCCGTATGGCCGAACTGTCGCAGATGAAGGACACCTGGAACGTGCTGGGGGTAAAACCGAAGTATCACATCTATATGGTGGTGATCGGTGAAAGCGCCCGCCGCGATGCGCTGGGCGCCTTTGGCGGCCACTGGAATAACACCCCGTTCGCCAGCAAGGTCAACGGCACCCTGTTTACCGATTACATTGCCGCCAGCGGTTCTACCCAGAAGTCGCTGGGGCTGACGCTTAACCGGGTGGTGGACAATAAGCCGCAGTATCAGGATAACTTTGTGACCCTCGCCAACCGCGCGGGCTTCCAGAGCTGGTGGTTCTCCAACCAGGGGCAGATCGGCGAATACGATACCGCCATCGCCAGCATTGCCAAACGGGCTGACGAAGTGCATTTCCTGAAAAGCGGTGATTTCGAGGCGGATAAAAATACCCGGGATGAGGCTTTACTGAAGATGACCGAACAGGTCTTCAGCAGCCATCGCACCCAGCCGCAGCTGATCGTTCTGCACCTGATGGGTTCCCATCCGCAGGCCTGCGATCGCACTCAGGGGAAATATGCCGAGTTCGTGCAGTCGAAAGAGACGTCGTGCTATCTCTACACCATGACCCAGACCGATGACCTGCTCAGCAAGCTCTATGCCCAGCTGCAAAACACCGGCGAGAGTTTCTCGATGGTCTATTTCTCCGATCACGGGCTGGCGTTCAAGGAGCGCGGAAAAGAGGTGCAGTATCTGGCGCACGATGACGCTTATCAGCAGAACTTCCAGGTGCCGTTTATGGTGCTGTCTAGCGATGACAAAGCCCATCGCATCATCAAAGCGCGCCGCTCGGCGAATGATTTCTTAAGTTTCTTCTCGCAGTGGACGGGGATCAGGGCCAAAGAGATCGCGAATAAGTACCGATTCCTGTCGAACGATAAAGCGCCGCCGGTGTATGTGACCAACTTTAAATTACAGAAAGTGGATTACAACCATCTGGGGACGGATCTGTTTGAGACGAAAAACCGGTAGGTTCGTGCGGGCTGATGTTCTTACCCAATCCTTCTCTACATAGCTGGAGTGAGAGAGAACATGCAGCAAAGTTAGTTGTTCCGTTCACTTTACGTTCAGTCTCTCTCTGTATGCCACGTCACCTGTGAACGTGCTAAGGGGGCTCGCCGCCGCCCCCTTAGCAATCCCGGCTCCCGGCAAAGAAAATCGCCGCTTCGCGGTGCCCTCAGCTTATTCCTTCAGGCTTTCGGGTCGGGCACAAGCCTGCATCCATGCAGGCTATGCCCTCTCGGCGCGTCCCTGCGCCTCGCCCCGGCCTTCCGGAAACGCTTCGGCGATTTTCAGCCGGACCAGGGAGCCGCTGTAAGTTAGGTATTTTTTTAAATTTGATCATTGCTGTAGACGCGAAAATATTACCGGTGGCTCTTCAGTCGATAGGATCAGATAAAAACAAAAAAACCCGCCGAAGCGGGTTTTTATATTGGCTCACCGAAGTGATTAGAAGCGGTAACCTACGCCCGCGATCCAGGTGCCAACGTCAACGTTACGGATGCGGCTCTGCTCATAGGAGAAGTCCAGCGCAACGTTTTCAACTGGGTTGAACTGCATACCTGCGCCATAGGAGAAACCGTAGTCGCTGTTGCTTGCAGTGCGGTTGAAGCCCTGGTTTTCAGTCTGCTGGAATTTACCGTAGCCAACACCCACAACACCGTAGATGCTTGCCCAGTCGTTCAGACGGTAAGCCGGGCCAGCGGTGATGCCGTAGTACTGACCTTTGTTGTACGCGCCGTCTTCAGAACGGTCTTTCTCGGTGTAGGTGAAGGAACCGATAACACCCAGTGGGTTGTTATCCTGCTCGTAGCGATATTTCAGGTTGAAACCGTTGGTTTTGTTCATTACGCCCTGCATATCGCTCTGAGCGTAACCGCCAGTAACGGTGGACGTATCTGCCATTGCGGAACCTGCGGAAACAGCCAGAACGGCCGCCAGTGCTGAAAGACATGCAATTTTTTTCATAACCACCTCAAATGTGCTTCAAGTAAATCCGTAAGTTTTAAATATATCAAAAAAACTTGTGAACTCTTTGTGATTCGTGATGTCTAACGCGGGTTTTCATGTAACTAAACATTTCTACCAGCAGCTATCTTGTTCAAAAAACACCACATTTGTGTTTCATAACGCTAATAGTGCGCGTCAGTCACAATACATTCATCCAGATGATTCCTAATCTGTTACAGAAATCATTCTGCCGTATGAGGCCATTTTACGGATTTGTGACGACTTTTTTTCAACAAAGTCTCAACCGCCCGGCGTTATTTCCTTTACACTCCTCCTCTTTACTTCCTTTGACACAAACTGACAGGAGAAAGGATGCCTGGGTTGTCTCGCAGGGCGCCGGTCTGGTTGCCCGTAATCGTCATTCTTATTGCCATGCTCTCCATACAGAGCGGCGCTTCGCTGGCAAAATCGCTCTTTCCGGTAGTGGGTGCCCCTGGCGTGACGGCGCTGCGTATTGCGCTCGGTACCCTGATCCTGGTTGTGATTTTTAAACCCTGGCGGTTGCGCTTTCAGAAGGAGCAGCGCCTGCCCCTGCTCTTTTACGGACTGTCGCTGGGGGCGATGAACTACCTCTTTTACCTGTCGATTCAGACGGTGCCGCTGGGGATCGCCGTGGCGCTGGAGTTCACCGGCCCGCTGGCGGTAGCCCTGTTCTCCTCCCGACGTCCGGTGGACTTTATCTGGGTGGTGCTGGCGGTGCTCGGGCTATGGTTTCTTCTGCCGCTGGGCCAGGACGTCTCGCACGTTGATCTCACCGGCGCAGCGCTGGCGCTGGGGGCAGGTGCCTGCTGGGCCATCTATATTCTGACCGGACAGCGCGCCGGCGAAGAGCACGGCCCCGCCACGGTCGCCCTCGGGTCGCTTATCGCCGCCATAGTTTTCGTTCCTCTGGGGATGGTCCAGGCCACAGAATCGATCTGGCAGTGGTCAATTCTGCCGGTGGGGCTGGCGGTGGCGGTGCTCTCCACCGCGCTCCCCTACTCGCTGGAGATGATTGCCCTCACGCGTCTGCCGACGCGAATTTTCGGTACCCTGATGAGTATGGAACCGGCGCTGGCGGCGATATCCGGAATGATATTCCTCGGCGAAACCCTGACCTTCACCCAGACGCTGGCGCTCTGCTCGATCATTGCCGCCTCGATGGGTTCGACCCTCACCCTGCGCCGGGAGAGTAAAGTGGAAGAGGTGGATATTCGCTAGCGGGCGTTATTTTGCCGGGGAGCGGTTCCCCGGCAAAATATTCCCATTCGCATTAGCGTCATTATTTTGAAATATTTTCCGCCCCTCCTTCAAAGTCCTTAAAAAATAAGATTAATTTACCCACCGATATAAGTATCCATTTATTTTCAAATAGTTATATATCACAACCAACCTTTTACTATTAAACCGATAGGCAGGACCCGGTCGCGCTATCTATAGCCGGTGCTATACTTAATTCCGAAATAACTTTGGACGCCAACATCAAGAGGAAATGAGATTATGCCTACCGCTAAACTGGTAAAAACAAAAGCACCTAATCTGCTGTATACCCGTAACGATGTGTCAGACAGCGATAAGAAAGCGACGATTGAGCTGCTGAATCGCCAGGTGATCCAGTTCATTGACCTGTCCCTGATTACTAAACAGGCTCACTGGAATATGCGCGGTGCCAACTTTATTGCTGTGCATGAGATGCTGGATGGCTTCCGCACTGCACTGACTACTCACCTGGATACCATGGCTGAACGTGCCGTGCAGCTGGGCGGCGTGGCGCTGGGTACAACCCAGGTGATCAACAGCAAAACCCCGCTGAAGAGCTACCCGCTGGATATCCACAGCGTTCAGGACCACCTGAAAGAGCTGGCGGATCGTTATGCTGTTGTCGCCAACGACGTGCGTAAAGCGATTGGCGAAGTGAAAGACGAAGACACGGCAGATATCCTGACCGCGGCATCCCGCGACCTGGATCAGTTCCTGTGGTTCATCGAGTCTAACATCGAGTAATCCATAGCATTTTGCTATCATACCCTCGCTTCTGGCGGGGGTTTTGCACTTTCATGGTGCAGTCATTTCTCCTCTCCCCGGCCAAACGTAAAGCATTTGTAATAATCACCTCACACAATCGTTAATGAAAGATTGTTTTCTCATCAATATTTGCGCTAAATAGCATAACCGTTAGTGATGGCGTTTCACTGCACCAAAACAGTGCTTCGTTATGGTGCAACTGACCGCCATTGTGACCTTTTTTGTGCAATGAAATCCGTCCTGGCCTTGCAAAAACAACACGTTGTAAAGTTGGCACGATTTTTTCATAGAGCGTTCGTTCTCGCAGGGGATCGCCCCGTGGATATAAAAGGAAATGCTATGAAGTCTGTATTAAAAGTTTCACTGGCTGCACTTACCCTGGCTTTTGCGGTCTCTTCTCAGGCTGCTGATAAGAAACTGATTGTTGCCACCGACACCGCCTTCGTACCGTTCGAATTTAAACAGGGCGACCAGTACGTTGGATTTGACGTGGATCTGTGGGCGGCTATCGCGAAAGAACTGAAGCTGGACTACACCCTGAAGCCAATGGACTTCAGCGGCATTGTGCCGGCACTGCAAACCAAAAACGTTGACCTGGCGCTGGCCGGTATCACCATTACTGACGCACGTAAAAAAGCGATCGACTTCTCTGACGGCTACTACAAAAGCGGCCTGCTGGTGATGGTGAAAGCGGATAACAACGACGTTAAAAGCGTGAAAGATCTCGACGGCAAAGTGGTTGCGGTGAAGAGCGGCACCGGTTCTGTTGATTACGCTAAGGCCAACATCAAATCGAAAGATCTGCGCCAGTTCCCGAACATCGACAACGCCTACATGGAACTCGGCACCAACCGTGCTGACGCTGTGCTGCACGACACACCAAACATCCTTTACTTCATCAAAACCGCAGGCAATGGCAAGTTCAAAGCGGTAGGTGATTCCCTGGAAGCACAGGAATACGGTATCGCCTTCCCGAAAGGCAGCGACGAGCTGCGTACTAAAGTGAATGGCGCGCTGAAAACCCTGCGCGAGAACGGCACTTACAACGAAATCTATAAAAAATGGTTCGGTACTGAACCTAAATAATTCAGCCTGATCCAGGCTCTGTCAGGCCCGGTGGCGCGCGCTCACCGGGCCTGCAATTTTAGTCACGCACACTGTCGCTGACTGTTTGTTTTCACCACGGTATACAGGAACTCATCATGCAGTTTGACTGGAGCGCCATCTGGCCCGCCATTCCTCTTTTGCTTGAAGGCGCCAAAATGACCCTGTGGATTTCGGTCCTCGGTCTGGTTGGCGGGTTGATTATCGGCCTCGTCGCCGGTTTTGCCCGCACCTACGGCGGCTGGATAGCCAACCACGTAGCGCTGGTTTTCATCGAAGTGATCCGCGGCACGCCGATTGTGGTGCAGGTGATGTTTATCTACTTCGCCCTGCCGATGGCCTTTACCGACCTGCGCATTGACCCCTTCAGCGCGGCGGTGGTCACCATCATGATCAACTCCGGTGCCTATATCGCCGAGATCACCCGCGGTGCGGTACTGTCGATCCATAAAGGCTTCAGCGAGGCTGGTCTGGCGCTGGGTCTCTCCCGTCGCGAAACCATCCGCCACGTGATCCTGCCGCTGGCGCTGCGCCGTATGCTGCCACCGCTGGGTAACCAGTGGATCATCAGCATTAAAGACACTTCGCTGTTCATTGTTATCGGCGTGGCTGAACTGACCCGTCAGGGCCAGGAGATCATTGCCGGTAACTTCCGTGCGCTGGAGATCTGGAGCGCCGTGGCCGTGGTCTATCTGATTATTACGCTGGCGCTGAGCTTCGTGCTGCGTCGTCTTGAAAAAAGGATGAAAATCCTGTGATTGAATTTAAAAACGTCTCCAAGCACTTCGGTCAGACCCAGGTGCTGCACAACATCGACCTGACTATTCAGACCGGCGAAGTGGTGGTCATTATCGGGCCGTCCGGCTCCGGTAAATCGACCCTGCTGCGCTGCATCAACAAGCTGGAGGAGATCACCAGCGGCGATCTGATTGTCGATGGCCTGAAGGTCAACGACCCGAAAGTGGACGAACGCCTGATCCGCCAGGAAGCGGGCATGGTGTTCCAGCAGTTTTATCTCTTCCCGCACCTGACGGCGCTGGAAAACGTGATGTTTGGCCCCCTGCGCGTGCGCGGTGCCGACAAAGCGGCAGCCGAGCGGCTTGCAAAAGAGCTGCTGGCGAAAGTGGGGCTGGCGGAGCGCGGGCATCACTACCCGTCCGAGCTTTCCGGCGGTCAGCAGCAGCGCGTGGCCATCGCCCGTGCGCTGGCGGTGAAACCAAAGATGATGCTCTTCGATGAGCCAACCTCGGCCCTCGACCCGGAACTGCGCCACGAAGTGCTGAAGGTTATGCAGGACCTGGCCGAAGAAGGGATGACCATGGTGATCGTGACCCACGAAATCGGCTTTGCTGAGAAAGTGGCCTCACGCCTGATTTTCATCGACAAAGGCCGTATTGCCGAAGATGGTAATCCGCAGGCGTTGATTGAAAACCCACCGAGCCAGCGTTTGCAGGAGTTTTTGCAGCACGTTTCGTAAGTTTTTGCCTTTTGTAAGCCGGGTAGGCGTAGCCGCCACCCGGCTTTTTTATTGACGGAATTCTCCCAAAAACCCCCCGCTTCCGCCCGCCTTCTATACTTATCACTTTGCACAATTTTGTCACCGGAGGACATCGTGCCGTGGATTTTGCTGCTCCTGATAAGCCTGTTTTGTCTGCCTGCCCAGGCCGTCAGCCTGCCGGGCATTCCCGCCGCCACCGCCAGCGAGCAGAGCACGCCGCCACCGGAACCGGACGTTGAGCAGAAAAAGGCGGCCTACTCGGCGCTGGCTGATGTGCTGGAAAATGACGCCTCGCGCAAGGAGCTGATCGATCAGCTGCGCAGCGTGGCTGCCACACCGCCTGAGACACCGGTGCCTAAAATAACCCCGCCGGAGATCACCGAAGAGAAAACGGTGCTGGAGAACGTCACTGATATCAGCCGTCACTATGGCGAGGCCCTCGCCTCACGTTTCGCCCAGCTCTATCGCAACCTGATCGGCTCCCCGCACAAGGCCTTTAACCCGCAAACCTTTACCGCCGCCGCACAGCAGTTTCTGATCCTGGCCGGACTGGTCTTTGCCTTTTACTGGATGGTGAGGCTCTGCGCCTGGCCGTTGTACCGCAAAATGGGGAGCTGGGGGCGCAAAAAGAACCGCGAAACCAGCAGCTGGGTCCATCTGCCGCTGACCATCGCCGCGGCCTTTATTATCGATCTGCTGCTGCTGGCGCTAACCCTGTTTATTGGCCAGATGCTGCGCGAGTACCTCAACACCGGCAACCCGACCATTGCCTTCCAGCAGGCGCTGTTCCTCAATGCCTTCGCGCTGATTGAATTCTTCAAAGCGATCCTGCGGTTGATATTTTGCCCACGCGTGCCCGATCTACGACCTTTCGCCATTAACGACAGCGCCGCGCAGTACTGGTCGCTACGCCTGAGTATTCTGAGCGGCCTTATCGGCTATGGCCTGCTGGTGGCGGTGCCGATTATCTCCAATCAGGTCAACGTGCAGATTGGCGCCCTGGCCAACGTGCTGATCATGCTCTGTATTACCGTCTGGGCGCTGTACCTGATCTTTCATAACAAGCGCGCCATTACCGAGGGGCTGCTCCACCTTGCCGACCGTTCGCTGGCCTTCTTCAGCCTGTTTATTCGCGCTTTTGCCCTCGTGTGGCACTGGCTGGCGAGCGCCTATTTTATTGTGCTCTGCTTCTTCTCCCTGTTCGATCCGGGCAACAGCCTCAAGTTTATGATGGGGGCGACCTTCCGCAGCCTGGCCATCGTCGGCATTGCCGCCTTCGTGTCGGGGCTGCTCTCCCGCTGGCTGGCTAAAACCATCACCCTCTCGCCGCACGTGCAGCGCAGCTACCCGGAGCTGCAAAAACGGCTCAACGGCTGGATCTCCGTGTCGCTGAAGGTGGCGCGGTTCCTGACGGTCTGCGTCGCCATTATGCTGCTGCTGAGCGCCTGGGGGCTGTTCGATTTCTGGAACTGGCTGCACAACGGCGCAGGGGAAAAGACGGTCGATATTCTGATCCGTATCGCGCTGATCCTCTTCTTCTCCGCCATCGGCTGGACGATCCTGGCGAGCCTGATCGAAAACCGGCTGGCGTCAGATATTCATGGCCGTCCACTGCCCAGCGCCCGTGCCCGAACGCTGCTGACGCTGTTCCGCAACGCGCTGGCGGTGGTCATCAGCACCATTACCATCATGATTGTGCTCTCGGAAATTGGCGTCAACATCGCTCCGCTGCTGGCAGGGGCCGGGGCGCTGGGGCTGGCGATCTCTTTTGGCTCCCAGACGCTGGTAAAGGACATCATCACCGGGATCTTTATTCAGTTTGAAAACGGGATGAATACCGGGGATCTGGTAACCATCGGGCCGCTGACCGGCACGGTGGAGCGGATGTCAATTCGTTCGGTGGGTGTACGGCAGGATACCGGGGCGTATCACATCATTCCGTGGTCATCGATCACTACCTTTGCCAACTTTGTCCGCGGCATCGGGTCGGTGGTGGCGAACTATGACGTGGACAGGCATGAAGATGCCGAAAAAGCGAAAGATGCGCTGAAAGCGGCGGTGGATGAGCTGCTGGAGAGAGAGGATATTCGCGGGCTGATTATCGGCGAGCCGTCGTTTGCCGGGATTGTCGGCCTGACCAGCACCGCCTTTACCCTGCGCGTGTCGTTCACCACCCAGCCGCTGAAACAGTGGACGGTGCGTTTCGCCCTCGACAGCATGGTGAAAAAGCACTTTGACCTGGCGAACGTGCGAATGCCGGTGCAGATGTATCAGCTGTTGCCGTCGCCGGGCCCGACACCACCGTCACCGCAGGAGCCCACCCTGTAGCCCCGGTAAGCGCAGCGCCACCGGGGAGAAGCGGTTAACGCTGGCGGCGTTTGGCGTTGTCCATAAAGGTCCAGGCGATAAAGCGGCTCTGCTTCTGTCCCTGGGCCATCTCTTTTTTCACCACTTTCACCGCGCCGACGTCGGTCAGGGCGCGGTAGAGCGGCGGCAGGTTTTCGCTGCGGGAGACCAGGGTAGTAAACCACTTCACCTGACGGGCACACTGGGCGCTTTCGGCAATCATCTTTGTGATAAACGCCACTTCGCCGCCTTCGCACCACAGCTCCTGCTGCTGGCCGCCGAAGTTCAGCGCGGCATCGGCCGCCTGGCCGAGGTTGCGACGCTTACGCTCGCTGCCCGCCCGGGCGGATTCAGCAGAATCATGGAACGGCGGATTGCACAGGGTGGCGTCGTACTGTTCGTTTTTATGGATGATACCCGTGAAGATCGCCGAGGCCTCTTTCTGACGACGCAGACGGATGGCGCGGCTCATGCCGGGGTTACCGTTAATGATGGCCGTGGCGTTGGTAAACGCCTGCGGGTCCACTTCGCTGCCGGTAAAGCGCCAGCCATATTCATGCACACCAATCAGCGGGTAAATGAGGTTCGAGCCGGTGCCAATATCCAGGAGGGTTGCCTCTGCGGGAACGACGCCGTTGTTACCCTCCGCCAGCAGATCGGCGAGATGGTGAATATAGTCGGCACGCCCCGGCACCGGTGGGCAGAGATAGCCGTCCGGAATATCCCACTGCGTTACCCCGTAGAAATGCATCAGCAGCGCTTTATTCAGCGTCTTCACCGCCTGTGGATCGGCGAAGTTCACCGTTGGCTCGCCTGTGGGCGTCTGGGTGATAAATTCGCGCAGCGCCGGACAGCTCTCGCATAAGGCATTCATGTCGTAACGGCTACGGTGGCGGTTGCGAGGGTGCAACCCCGGCTTCTGGGATGTCATGGCGTTCTCCTGTAAACAGCGGCGTAAGATACCCGTTGCGGGCGCAACGGTAAATATTTCTCTGCGCCGCAGAATAAAACACCAGAAATCAGTCACCTGTATGTCGCTGATTTGTCATGTAATTGTCAAAAAATGTCGTTCAAAAAATAAGCAGATCATCATCAATTTTTTGCCCTAAATCACACTCTGGGCCGTTCTACACTTAGTGTGCGTCACCCGTTGTCAATCAGAGGAAGTGATTATGAAAAAATACCTGGTAATGCTCGCTGCCGCTTCACTGGCAGGTGCGTCGTTTGCTGCATGGTCAATCGAATCACTCAGCAATGGCGATACCGGTCAACTGAGACCAGCCGGAACCGTGCAGGCTTCTGGCGCAAGAGACCTTGACGATCTGCAGGACAAACTGGCTGAGAAAGCGCGTGAACAAGGCGCTAAAGGCTATGTGGTGAATTCTGCCAGCGGCGACAACACCATGTTCGGTACCGCCACGATTTACAAGTAATCCCCCGCCCTGCACTGCAACTGCATCCCCCGGGGTGCAGTTCATTTTTTGCCCAAAATCCACTTTGTGAAGTTTTTTAGCAGGCAATGTAAATTTACGTATTTCATTTTGTTGACGAGAGTGATAAAAAGTCACGCCAAATGATAATGTTTATCACAATTATTATCATTTGTAGGCTCATTACGGATATCACGTGGCACAGGATAAGGCGCAGACCTGCCTGACAACGTAATGGAAACTCAATACTAAAAATTATAAGTCGCTAAACAATATGGATAAAAATCGCAACGTTCCGAACAGCTTTAACTCGCTGACCTTTTTTGCGGGTCTGTGTATCGGTCTTTCCCCGGTGGCGACAGCTCTTGCCGCAGACAGTACGGATAACAAACCTGACGATACCCTGGTGGTAGAGGCTGCCCAGCCTTCGCTCTATGCCCCACAGAAGTCTGCCGACGCCAAATTCAGCCGCCCGGTGGCAGACACGACTCGTACCATGACGGTGATCTCCGAGCAGGTGTTGAAGGATCAGGGCACCACCAATCTGACCGACGCGTTGAAAAACGTCCCGGGTGTTGGCGCCTTCTTTGCTGGTGAAAACGGCAACTCCACCACCGGCGACGCGGTCTACATGCGCGGCGTGGATACCTCGAACAGCATCTACGTTGACGGTATCCGCGACATCAGCACCACCACCCGCGACACCTTCAACACCGAACAGGTGGAAGTGATCAAAGGGCCGTCCGGCAGCGATTACGGACGCAGCGCCCCAAGCGGCTCGATCAATATGATCAGCAAACAGCCGCGTCTGGATTCTGGTATTGATGCCTCCGCCAGCATTGGCAGCGCGTATATGCGCCGTGGAACCCTCGATATTAACCAGGTAATGGGCGATACCTCGGCGTTTCGTCTGAACCTGATGGGGGAAAAAACTCACGATGAAGGGCGCGATAACGTTAAAAACGAGCGCTACGGCGTGGCCCCTTCCCTCGCCCTGGGGCTGGGAACGGAAAACCGCCTCTATCTGAACTACCTGCATGTCACCCAGCACAACACCCCGGATGGCGGCATTCCGACCATCGGGCTGCCGGGCTACTCTGCCCCATCGGCGGGCACCGCGGCGCTGAATCACTCCGGCAAGGTGAACACCAGCAACTTCTACGGCACCGATTCCGATTACGACGATTCTACGTCTGACACCGCCACGATGCGCTTTGAGCACGACTTTAACGACAATACCACCGTGCGCAACACCACGCGCTGGTCGCGGGTGAAGCAGGATTATCTGATGACCGCCGTGATGGGCGGGGCCAGCAATATCACCCAGCCGGATCGCAACAACGTGGACACCTGGACCTGGTCGCGTAACGCCAACACCAAAGATGTCAGCAACAAGATCCTCACCAACCAGACCAACCTGACCACCAAATTTTATACCGGCAGCGTCGGGCACGACATCAGCACCGGGGTGGAGTTCACCCGCGAAACCCAGACCAACTACGGCGTGGATGCCCTCACCCCGCCGCCGGTCAATATCTATCACCCGAACAGCAATATCGACATCGGCGGTCTGAACAACAGCGGCGCCAACGCCAATGGCCGGACCGATACCTTCGGCCTGTACGCCTTCGACACGTTGCAGGTCACCCGTGATTTCGAGCTGAATGGCGGGATTCGTCTGGACACGTACCATACCGAATATGACAGCGCCAGCATCTGCGGCGGCACGGGGCGTGGGGCTGTGGCCTGCCCGGCCGGCACGCCGAAAGGTTCCCCGGTCACGACGGTTGATACCGCCACCTCCGGTAACCTGGTCAACTGGAAGGCCGGGGCGCTTTATCACCTGAACGAATACGGCAACGTCTATGTGAACTACGCCATCTCCCAGCAGCCGCCGGGCGGCAATAACTTCGCGCTGGCCCAGGGCGGAACCGGCAGCAGTGCCAACCGCACCGACTTTAAGCCGCAAAAGGCTAAAACCAGCGAGCTGGGCACCAAATGGCAAGTGCTCGATAAGCGTCTGCTGCTGACCGCGGCGATCTTCCGCACCGACATCGAAAACGAAGTCGAGCAGAACGATGACGGCACTTACTCCCAGTACGGTAAAAAACGCGTCGAGGGTTATGAGCTGTCGGCAGCGGGTAACATCACCCCGGCCTGGCAGGTGATCGGCGGCTATACCCAGCAGCGCGCCAGCGTGCGCACCGGCAATGACGTGGCGCAGGATGGCACCTCTTCTCTGCCGTATACCCCGGAACATGCCTTCACCCTGTGGAGCCAGTACCAGGCCACGGACGATCTCTCCGTTGGCGCAGGCGCCCGCTATATTGGCAGCATGCACCGTGGCGCTGACGGCGCGGTGGGTACGCCATCGTTTACCGAAGGGTATTGGGTGGCGGATGCCAAACTGGGCTATCGCGTCAACCGCAACCTCGACATGCAGCTCAACGTCTACAACCTGTTTGATGAAGACTATGTCGCCTCCATTAACAAGAGCGGCTACCGTTATCATCCGGGCGAGCCACGCACCTTTATGTTAACGGCGAACATGCACTTCTGATCCCGCGTGGGGCTTCGGCCCCACCTTTCAGTGCACTTCTGTTAGCGCGTGGGGCTGCGGCTCTACGCTTCGGAGAACCATTATGATGTATCACATTCCAGGCGTGCTGAACGCCGATGAGGTAGCGCAGTTTTGCGCCCAACTGGAGCAGGCCCCCTGGATTGACGGGCGCGCTACGGTAGGCAACCAGGGCGCGCAGGTTAAAAACAACCAGCAGGTCGACACCCAAAGCCCGCTCTACGCCACGCTACAGGCCGCGGTATTGCAGGCGGTGAATCAGCACCCGCTCTTTTTTGCCGCCGCTCTGCCGCGCCAGATCTCAAGCCCGCTGTTTAACCGCTACCAGCAGCAGGAGACCTACGGTTTTCACGTTGACGGCGCCGTGCGCAGCCATCCACAAAGCGGCTGGATGCGGACCGATCTCTCTGCCACCCTCTTTTTAAGCGACCCCGACAGCTACGAGGGCGGCGAGCTGGTGGTGAACGACACCTACGGTCAGCACAGCGTCAAGCTCCCGGCGGGGGATCTGGTGCTCTATCCCTCCAGCAGCCTGCACTGCGTCACGCCGGTCACCCGCGGCGTGCGGGTAGCCTCCTTTATGTGGATCCAGTCGATGATCCGCGACGATAAAAAGCGCGGCATGCTGTTCGAGCTGGATCGCAACATTCAGACCCTTCGCGCCCGTCACGGCGAAAGCGACGAAGTGCTCTCCCTGTTGAATCTCTATCACAACCTGCTGCGTGAATGGTCTGAAATCTAGCCGTTCGCCTTGATTGTACGTTTTTTGGCCCCATAGTTACTGAACAGCGCAATAACCTGTCAGGAGGGGTCTATGGCTTCCGGTTGGGCAAATGATGACGCCGTTAACGAACAGATCAACAGTACCATTGAAGATGCGGTGGCGCGGGCGCGGGGCGAAATTCCGCGAGGCGAAAGCCTGAAATTCTGCGAAGAGTGTGAAGAGCCGATCCCCGAAGCGCGGCGTAAAGCGGTGCCTGGCGTGCGGCTGTGCATCGCCTGTCAGCAGGAGAAAGATTCACACAACGCATCACACGCAGGATATAATCGCAGAGGATCGAAAGACAGCCAGTTGCGATGACTGGCCTGGCGGCGACATTGCCACGCAAGCGATTACCTTTTAGTGCACGCTTTTTCACCGCAGGTTTGGCAAAACGTGCCCTCACCGCCGCGTCTGTAAAGCGCAACGGCAAGAAACGTAAATCCATTCACTGAATTTATTAATATTCAATAACTTATTTGTCATTCAAATTTTTCGAATGATGACGTCAATTCTCTTCGATTTAATCTCTCGCAAAAAAGCGTGATACTTATCACATCGACGGAACAACGTCCCCTTAACAGAATAACCTGCGAGATACTGACCATGAAAACCATCAAATATGCTGTTGCTGCTGTTGCCCTGACGACTCTCTCTTTCGGTGCTTTCGCTGCGGAATCTGTAACCGCTGCCCAGGCAAACAGCATGAATAAAATCGGTGTGGTCAGTGCAGAAGGCGCGACCACTCTGGATGGTCTGGAAGCACGCCTGGCGGCGAAAGCTGAAGCGGCTGGCGCGACCGGTTACACCATTACCTCCGCTAATACCAACAACAAACTGAGCGGCACTGCGGTTATCTACAAATAACCTGACCCTTATCTCTGCTCTGCTCGCCGGTTCGCTGGCGAGATGTTCCAACCCTCATTGACCCTGTTGTTATTTTTTGGCCCGTCCATCGCTGGACGGGCCTTTTTTTAGTTAAAAACTCTGGTTAACCCGCGTCAGCCCGGCATCGACCGTTTCAACCTGACCCGTCGCCAGCAGACAGCAGGCCATCTGCAGCTTCAGGGAGTGCGGCACCGCCTCGCGCCCGGCGAGGCAGCCCTCAATCCAGCGCGCCGTGGTTTCGGCATCTTTTGCCTGCGGCAGTACAACGTCGCTGTTCTCTTCGCCGCGCTCCAGCACCACCCGGGTGCCCGCCGCATCAATCAGCGTTAGCTGCGGACAGCGCTGCGGGTTGGCATAGACTTCGCCTTCCGTCCCGTGCATCAGGAGTCCTCTGCCGCCGATATCGGCAAAAAATGTCGCCACGCGGGTGACATATTCCGGGTGAGACACGCTGGAAAGGCGTAGCGCGGCATCTTCTGCAAAGGGCGTCGCCAGCTTGGCAAGGGTGTGGGCGCTGTTACGCACCCCCATGCGCCAGCGCATCGCCAGCTGTTTTTCCAGCGGCGGACAGAGAGTGCTCACCGGGATATAGACCGGATGATGGCCGTCGAGCTTCGCCTGCGCCTGGCCGCCGTGACGGGTCGGCTCAATGCCCAGCAGGGTAAAAATGGTTTCCGTCAGCACACGGGTCGGATCTTCACTCACGCCGTGCACCACCACCGGGAAACCCAGCTTATGCAGCAGGATCGCCAGCAGCGGGCTCAGGTTGGCCTGCTTGCGTGCGCCGTTGTAGCTCGGGATCACCACCGGCATCGGCTTCGCCACCGGCGGCGTCAGGCGCAGGGTTTGTGCCTGCATCGCCTCATAGAAGCCACGCATTTCGCCTTCGCCTTCACCCTTAATGCGCAGGGCAATCAAAATGCCGCCCATCTCCAGGTCCGGTACCTCGCCGTTCAGCATCGCGGTATAGAGCGCCCGGGCGGTCTCCTGATCCAGGTCGCGGGCGTGGTTTTTCCCCCGCCCGACCTCTTTGATAATTTTGCGATAATCCACGTTGTTTCCCCTTGTGACATCTTGTTAACACTATAGCGTTGATAAGGGGCCATCGGACAGACATTTCTCTTATTGCTGCCGGGCGGCAATAACACCATCCCCTTGTAATTACAGTAAAAATAAAAAATCAAGCATTAATGAAATCACTATTGACCGGGTCAATAGTTATCTGCCAACAATTAATTTCGTAAATTACCCCCGATAAAAAGTCGCCCCGCTTTTTTCCAAAAATTAATCACAACGGATGTTATAAACACCGGAATTCACTCAGGAATTATTATGCGTAAAATTGTCTCCGGCACCTTTATTGCCACTGCATTATGTTGTTCTGTCTCTGCCTGGGCTGCAACCAGCGGCGAGGGGCAAATTAATTTTACGGGTGAGATCATCGACTCCGCCTGCCAGGTGGTCAATGGTGTCAGCAGCCCGCTGGATGTTTCCCTCGGCAAAGTGTCGCAAACGGCCTTTACCGGTTCCGGCTCCACCACCGCAACAACCCGTTTTGATATTCAGCTGAAAGACTGCCCGGAAACCATCACCAGCGCGGCCATCACCTTTGGTGGCTCCGCTGACGGCACCAACGCCAACGTGCTGGCCGTCACCCCAGGTACTGGTGCGGCAACCGGCGTGGGTATTCAGCTGCTGGATAAAACCGAAAATCCGCTGAGCCTCTATACCGCCTCGACCAGCTATGCGCTGCAGTCTGGCACCACCACCAACGATCTGGTATTTGGCGCACGCTATATCCAGACCGGCAGCACCATCACCGCCGGTTCGGCTAATGCGGTCTCCACCTTTACCGTCATGTACAACTAATCCTGCGGCGCCTGGCCTCTGCGGCCAGGCGTTGTCAGCTTTATTCAGAGTCCCACCATGCGTAAATCTATTTTCATCGCCTCCCTGTTAGTTATGACCACTGCCGCTCACGCCGGCGTGATTATCGAAGGGACCCGTTTAATTTATCAGGGAGATAAAAAAGAAGCGTCGTTAGGGATTTCCAACCCGGATAACCTCGACTACCTGGTGCAGTCCTGGGTAGAGAACACCGATGCCGGGCAGGATAAAGCGCCGTTCCTCATCACCCCGCCACTGTTTCGCCTTGATGGCAAACAGGACAACGTCCTGCGCGTGGTGCGCACCGGGGGCAATCTGCCAGACGACCGCGAATCGCTCTACTGGCTGAATATCAAATCCATTCCCTCCACCTCCCGCAACGAGAGCAGCAACACGCTGCAAATCGCCATTAAGACGCGGATCAAACTGATCTACCGTCCGAGCGGCGTGAGCGGCAAGCCAGATGAGGTGGCGGATAAATTACGTTGGCACAAACAGGGTAATAACCTGGTGGTAAGCAACCCAACACCGTTTTACATGAATTTCCAGGCCATCACCGTGGGCGGCAAAAAAGTCAGCAACGTCACCTGGGTAGCCCCGGACAGCGACGCGCACTTTGCCGTGCCGGGCGGCATCACCGGAAACACCGTTTCCTGGAAAATCATCAACGACTATGGCGCGGTGAGCCACGCCTTGTCTGCGCCTCTGCAATAAGCCCGACGCTGCCATGGCCTGGGAGTACTCCACCAAAGCCCCCCGTAATCCCCTGCGCGCTCTGCTGGTTGCCCTGGGCTGCGCGGTGCTGAGCGTGGGGGTGCAGCAGGTGCTGGCGGAGGATTACTTCAACCCGGCGCTGCTGGATATCGACACCCCCGGCCAGGGCAAAACCGACCTCTCGCTGTATGAGAAGGGCCCGGGCATCGCGCCGGGGAACTATCAGGTGGATGTCTATGTGAATAATAATAAAGTCGCCAACAGAAAAATTGCCTTTGGCCTGCAACAGCCGGCCAACGGCCCGGCCACCCTGCAACCCTGCCTCTCGCCAGAAACCCTCAAGAGCCTGGGTATCCAGAGCGATAAATTCAGCGTCACAACGGATGACGGCTGTGTCGATCTCTCTGGGTTACCTGCCGCCAGTGCCACTTTCCGCCCCGGCCAGCAGCAGCTGCTGCTGAGCATCCCCCAGGCGGCCATCACACCGGTGCCCCACGGTTACGTGGCACCGGAAGAGATGGACAACGGGATCAACGCTTTTCTGCTGAACTACAGCTACTCCGCCGGGGATAGCCACGGCCGGGGTGAAGATGGCAGCCACGAGCGCAATGAATACCTGAACCTGCGACCGGGACTAGGCTTTGTACGAAAAGTATTGCCGCATGCAACGTAGGCTGCAGGCCAAGGTGACCATGGCTGCAAAGCTCTTGGCCAGCTTGTCATAGCGAGTGCCGATCCTGCGATTTTCTT
>NZ_VDAM01000001.1:2302310-2519779 GCF_019584355.1 Leclercia sp. EC_58 | reverse complement strand
CAAATCCTTGATCAGCTCCCATGACGCATCAGAAAGTTCGTAACGCCTTGCCATACGGGCCTCCAACCGGTCATGGCGGCAATTTTAGCCACAACGACTTTTCGTACAAAACCTAAACCTCGGCGCCTGGCGTCTTCGCAATTACTCCACCTGGAGCCGGACCCGGGACGATCGCACCACGCAGCACGACTTCTCCCCGGTCTACAGCTATGCCCAGCGCAATATCCTGTCGCTGGGCAGCGTCGTCACCCTTGGAGAAAGCTCCACCCCTTCCGACGTGTTTGATAGCCTGTCGTTCACCGGGGCGCAGATTGCCTCCGACGATGACATGCTGCCGGACAGCCTGAAGGGCTTTGCCCCGCGCATTCGCGGCGTGGCGCACAGCAACGCCCAGGTGGTGGTGCGCCAGAACGGCTACGTGATCTATCAGAACTACGTCGCGCCTGGCGCGTTCGAAATTAACGATCTCTACCCTACCGGCGGCAGCGGCGATCTGAACGTTACCGTCAAAGAGACCGACGGCAGCGAGCAGCACTTCGTGGTGCCTTACGCCTCGGTGCCGGTTTTGCAGCGTGAGGGCCGGTTCAAGTACAGCCTGACCGGCGGGCGCTACCGCAGCTATGACCACAGCGTGGAGAAGACGCCGTTTCTGCAGGGCACCGGGATCTACGGCCTGCCGTACGATATCACCGCTTACGGCGGCATCCAGACCAGTGAATATTACGATGCCCTGGCGCTTGGCACCGGGAAAAACATTGGTAACTGGGGAGCGTTTTCTGTGGATATGACCGCGGCAAAATCGCAGATGGCGGGACAAAAAACCTCCCGTGGCCGCGCCTGGCGGGTGCGCTACAGCAAAGACTTCGCTAACACCGGCACCCACTTTACGGTGGCCGGGTATCGCTACAACAGCGCCGGGTTTGAGACCATGGCGGATGTGTTTGACTCCCACACCCACGACGACGACTGGAGCCCGGCGGATCGCCGCCGTAACCGCCAGGAGGCCACTGTCGATCAATCCCTGGGCGACTCCCTGGGCTCGTTGACGTTAAGCCTGGTCAAAGAGAATTACTGGCACAGCGATCAGAGCATGACCTCGCTGAGCATCGGCTATAACGGCAGCTGGCACGGCATCAGCTACGGTATCAACTATGGCCTGAGCAAAAACGTCCAGGATGAAGATGACAATGACGATGACCAGCGAGAGAACGAGCAAACCTTCGGCTTTAACGTCTCCGTTCCGCTGGATCACTGGCTGAGCAATACCTGGGTCAATTACACCTTTAACAACAGCAAGCATGACACCAGCCAGAGCGTCGGACTGAACGGCACTGCGCTGGCGGGCAATAACCTCAGCTGGGGGGTGCAGCAGGGCCACAGCCACGATTCCGGCTACAGCACCAGCCTGAACAGCGATTACAAAGCCACCTACGGCGAGATGACGGCAGGCTATTCCCAGGATGACCAGCAGCGCCAGCTCAACCTCGGCGTGCAGGGGAGCATGATTGTTCACGCCCACGGCGTGACCCTCGGCCAGCCGATGGGGGATACGGTGGCGTTGGTGGAGGCGCCGGGGGCCAGCGGCACCAGAATCGAAAACCAGACCGGGGTGAAAACCGACTATCGCGGCTATGCCATTGTGCCTTACGTCACGCCGTACCATCACAACACCGTGGCGCTGGATACCGAGAGTCTGCCTGCGGGGGCCGACGTCGGCCAGGCAGCCAAAGTTATTACTCCAACTCGTGGGGCGGTTGTGCGTACCCACTTTAATACCCGCGTCGGCAGCCGGGTGCTGCTGACCCTCACCCGCGCCGATGGACGTCCGGTGCCCTTTGGTGCCACGGCGGCGCCGGCCCATGAGAGCGGCGAATTTATCGTTGGTGATGGCGGTCAGGTCTACCTGACCGGGATGCACGCCCGGGGCAGTGTCAACGTCAGCTGGGGCAAAGGCCCAGGCGCGCACTGCTCCGCCCACTATCAACTGCCGTCTCGATCCGCTGACCCGGTGATTAGCGTCACCGCGCAGTGCACCTGACAGCATCGAGGAAAAGATGAAACCCTTCCGTTACGGCTGTGTACTGGCCCTGTTTGCCACCCTGTTTCTGTTTATGCCGCAGGCCAAAGCGGCCTGCTCTACCGCAGATCTGCCCTGGACGGCCACGCCGGGTACGCTGACGGTGCCCGCTACGCTCGGGGTGGGCAATGCCATCCCGGGATCCGCCCGTACGCATACGGTAAAAGGCCACTGTGACGCCGCCGACAGCGGTAAGCCAATCACCGCCTGCCATCTGGGTGAAGGCGATGAAATACCGGGGATGCCGGGGGTCTATCGCAGCGGTATTGAGGGGGTTGGCATTGAACTGCTGAACAGCGCCGGCCAGCCGGTACAGGGCCGCACCGTCCACTGTGACAGCCGAAGTACGCCGCTGGGGTACGTCAGCAGCGATGGCTCCGGCAGCTTCAACGTATCGCTGACGATGCAGCTGATCAAAACCGCAAGCAAAACTGGAGAGCTGGCGTCAACAACGGTGCATAACGGCATCTGGTCACTGGGCATCTATCCCGATCAACAGCTGGGTCAGTTGAACGCCGTGCGCTATGGCGGCAACCTGGCGCTGAAGGCCACCACCTGTTCAGTGGATCCGAAAAGTCTGGTCGTTACGCTGGGGGATTTTCCGTTGAGCGGCTTTACCCATCGCGGCAGTTTCAGCAGTTGGAAAGCGTTCAATCTAACGGCGATCTGTTCTGATACTGTCACCATGACGGCCCGGATCACCAGCCCAAATGGCGCGACGACGATCAGCGATGGCAATGATGTTCTGAACCTGACGCCAGGCCCCGACAGTGCCAGCGGGGTGGGCGTAAGAATGACCCTCGGCGGGGTGGTGTTACGCTACGACTACCCGATCCCCTTTGGCGACCAGACCATTCCCAACCAGCCTTTCGACCTGCCTTTCCAGGTGCAGTACTACCAGACTGGCGCTCAGGCGACCGCCGGAAGAGCCAATACCATTGCCACAATCGACATTGAATACCAGTGAGATCCCGATGAAATATGTAGCCCTGCTCGTGCTGCTGGCCAGCCTGCCCGTCTCAGCCACCGACGTGATCCTCAGCATCAAAGGCAATATTTATGACACTGCCTGTGAAGTGGACAGCACCAGCCAGAATAAGGTGGTCGATCTCGGCCAGGCGGTGGCCAGTGATTTTAAAGCGCCGGGGGATGTCGGCGTGTGGAAGAATTTTGATATCACCCTCTCGCACTGTCCGCAAAGCCTGACTCTGGCGACGATCAACCTGGAGGGGAAGCGCGACACGCTCCACCCGTTCAAGTTCGCCAACACCGGTACGGCGAGAGGGCTGGCGCTGGAGCTGGCCGACCGCACCGACTCGATCATTCTGGCGCCGGAAGCGCGCTTCAATGCGGTAATTGACCCAATCACCCACACCGCCGATTTCCCGATGGCGGCACGCTATTACGCCTCGTACGTTCCGGTCCACGCGGGGGAGTTTTCAAGCACGGTGCTCTTTACCTTCACTTACCAGTAGGACCGCGCCCCTTAGCACGGATGCTTTTCCTGCGCCCGGCGGCAAGCTTAGCCGGGCGTTTTTTTACTTCGGGAACCTCAGGTTGTTCGATGGGAAAGACCGGCAGGGCATTCAATAACCGCTTACCGTAATTTTTGGTCAGCAGCCGCTTATCGTAGATCACCACCTCGCCCCAGCAGCTGTGGCTGCGGATCAGGCGCCCGACCTGCTGGATCAGGTTGAACGACGCCGCGGGCAGACTCTGCACCTCAAACGGGAAGCGGTTCAGGCTTTTCAGCCACTCGCCCTCGGTGAGCACCACCGGGCTGTCGATGGGCGGGAAGGCGATCTTGTGAATATGGACCTGGGTCAGGTAGTCGCCCTTCAGATCCAGCCCTTCGGCAAAGGACTGGAGCCCCACCAGCACGCTGCGCTCCCCGGCATCGATACGTTTACGGTGCAGCTCCACCAGCCGGTAACGAGGCTGATCCCCCTGCACCAGCAGCAACAGGCGCAGGTCGGTGACAAAGGTTAAAAAGAGGTTCATTGCCCGGGCGCTGGCGAACAGCACCAGCATGCCGGGATACTTTTTGCTTTCCAGCTGTTCGCGAAAGTAGGCCGCCATTTCGGCCAGGTGCTGCTCTTCGTTGTCGATCAGCGGCTCATAGTGCATACGCGGGATCACCAGCTTGCCCTGCTCGCAGTGGTTGAACGGCGAGTCGAGGGCCACAAAGCGATCGCCCGCCTTCTCCTTCAGACCGCTCATCTCCTGCAGGCGGGAGAAACTGTTCAGCGAGCGCAGCGTGGCGGAGGTCACCACCACATGCGGGACGCTGCGCCAGAGCAGCTTTTCCAGCTGATCGCTGACGCGAATGCCCGCGCAGTGGAAGAAGAGATGCACCTGCCCTTCCCTGACTTCCCGCGTCGCCCACTTGGTAACCGGCGCGCCGGAGGCCTGGGCCATCGACGCCAGCCGCCACAGCTTGCTCTGCCCCTCGAACATGCCCAGGGCGCGGTTCATCTGCAGCAGCACCCGGTGGACACGCACCACGTCATGGGTGCCGGTTTTCTCACTGAGATCGTTTAAAAACAGCTCCGCCAGCCCGCGCAGTTTCTCGATAAGCTGCGCCAGCTCGCGGCAAAGATCCATGATCTCCTCCGGTAACTCGCCCATCTCAAACCGGTGCTCTGCCTCCTGGCCGGGTGGCAGATAGAGATTGAGGATGTTGTTCAGGGAGGCGATATGGCTATAGATCGTTTCACAGTGCTCGCTGAGGCGCTCCGCAACCGCCAGCGGCGGGATCGTTTTCGGCCGGAACTGATCCATGCAGGTCGCCACCAGCTTGCAGAACAGATCGAGCTGCAGGCGGAACCAGGGGGCAGTTATCTCGGCGCTCATCTCCAGCGCGTCGCGGGCGACGTCCGGCAGGTGATGGCCTTCATCCAGCACCAGCAGCAGATTTTTCGGATCCGGCAGAACCGCTTCGCTCTCCATCGCCGCCATTACCAGCGCGTGGTTGGCGACCACCACTTCGGCCTCCTGAATTTCACGGCGGGCGACAAAGAACGGGCATTCGCGATAGTAATGGCAGTTGCGGTTCAGACAGCTGGCCTTATCGGTACTGAGCCTGCGCCACAGATCGTCGCTGAGCGCCTGATCGGTGTGATCCCGCAGGCCATCCCATTTATAGCTATCGAGATCGGCCTTAAGCCGGGCGCACTGCTCCTGCTCAGCTTTATTGTTAGGGGTCAGTTCGTCATCGAGAAAGGCCAGCAGATCCTGCTGGGTGGGTTCGGTGCTGGCAAGGGCGGTTAAGTTGCGCGGGCAGACATAGCGCCCACGCCCAAAGGCGGCGGTGAAGCGCAGCTCAGGAATGATTTTGCGCAGCAGGGGCAGGTCTTTGCTGTAGATCTGATCCTGCAGGGCGACGTTGGCGGTACTGACCACCAGCGTCTTTTGTTCTTCCCGGGCGATAGCGATGCCGGGGATCAGGTAGGAGAGGGTTTTACCGACGCCGGTCGGGGCTTCAATTGCCAGATGTCGCCCCTCGTCACCGGCCAGCGTTTTTGCCACATCGGCAATCATCTGCCGTTGCGGTGCGCGGGGAATGAAGTCGGGGATCTGCTGTTGTAGCGCCTTATACCAGGCGGCAATTTGCGCTTTCAGCGCGGCGGTTAAAGCCATGATGAACCTGAAATACTGTATAAACAGCCACTATTGTGGCACTTTCTTAAGCGGGCCGCAAAAGAAAAGCCCGGCTTTACGACCGGGCTTCCAGATTACTGCGCGCTGGCAGGTTTGCGCGGACGGCGTCGGCGCTGGCCTTCGCCTGCCGGTTTCGCTTCGCCATCGCGACGCGGTGGCTTGCTGGCCGCTTTCGGCGCGCCGCCTTCGCTACGGCGCGGCTGCTGCTGACCACGTCCACCGCCGCCCTGCCCGCGTCCACCACCCTGACCACGTCCGCCCTGACGCCCGTTCTGGATCGGCTCAGCTTTGATGGACGGATCTACCTCATAGCCTTCGAGGGCGATACGCGGGATCTCTTTTTTCAGCAGGCGTTCGATGTCGCGCAGCAGCTTGTGCTCATCCACACAGACCAGAGACAGCGCTTCGCCCGTTGCCGCCGCGCGACCGGTACGGCCGATACGGTGGACATAATCTTCCGGAACGTTCGGCAGCTCGTAGTTCACCACGTGCGGCAGCTCTTCGATATCCAGGCCGCGGGCGGCGATGTCGGTTGCCACCAGTACGCGGATATCACCGGATTTAAAATCGGCCAGCGCGCGGGTACGTGCCCCCTGGCTCTTGTTTCCGTGGATAGCCGCGCTGCGGATGCCGTCTTTGTTCAGCTGTTCCGCCAGGTGGTTCGCCCCATGTTTGGTTCGGGTAAAGACCAGCACCTGCTGCCAGTTCCCTTCGCCAATCATCTGGGAGAGCAGTTCGCGCTTGCGCTTTTTATCAACAAAGTGAACGTGCTGGGTCACCTGTTCGGAGGCGGTGTTGCGACGCGCCACTTCCACTTCCAGCGGATTGTGCAGCAGCTTTTCCGCCAGGCCTTTGATCTCGTCGGAGAAGGTGGCGGAGAAGAGCAGGTTCTGACGGCGGGCCGGTAATTTTGCCAGCACGCGACGAATATCGTGGATAAAGCCCATGTCCAGCATGCGGTCAGCTTCGTCGAGCACCAGGATCTCCACGCTGTCGAGCTTAACGGCGTTCTGGTGTTCCAGGTCGAGCAGACGGCCCGGGGTGGCGATCAGCACGTCCACGCCGCCGCGCAGTTTCATCATCTGCGGGTTGATGCTCACCCCGCCAAACACCACCAGCGAGCGGATGTTGAGATAGCGGCTGTACTCACGCACGTTCTCACCCACCTGGGCGGCCAGTTCACGGGTTGGGGTCAGGATCAGGGCGCGCACCGGGCGACGGCCTTTGGCATGCGGTTCGCTTGAGATGAGGCGTTGCAGCAGCGGCAGGGTAAAGCCAGCGGTTTTACCGGTCCCGGTCTGGGCGCTGGCCATCAGATCGCGGCCTGCCAGTACAGCGGGAATGGCCTGCTGCTGAATAGGGGTCGGTTCGCGGTAACCCTGCTCCGCTACAGCGCGCAGAATTTCCGGGTTCAGGCCAAGGGTATCAAAAGACATAACAACTCCGAACCGCCCCGACCATTTTCAGGTGTAGTTTTCAGGGAGATATAACAAATGAAAGGACAAAAACCACGGTGTCGCGAAGCAGCGGAGTGTAGCAGCTTTTGTGATACAGCGCATAAATATCCCGTCGGGGGCGGCATTTACGCTATTAAACAAGCCGGATACCGGCAAGAAAACTGGACACGCTCAAAAAACAGTCATATTCTTAATCAATCGATTGATTAATTTTGTGTGCCGCTATGAATCCGATCCCGACCACCACCAAAGGTGAGCAGGCTAAAAGCCAGTTAATCGCCGCCGCGCTGGCGCAGTTTGGCGAATATGGGCTGCATGCCACCACCCGCGATATCGCTGCGCAAGCCGGGCAGAATATCGCCGCCATCACCTACTATTTTGGCTCGAAAGAGGATCTCTACCTCGCCTGCGCCCAGTGGATCGCCGACTTCATTGGCACCCAGTTTCGCCCCCACGTGGAGGAAGCCACCGCCCTGCTTGCCGAGCCGTCGCCGGATCGCGCTGCCATTCGTGGCCTGATCTTAACCGCCTGCAACAACATGATTCAGCTGCTGACCCATGACGATACGCTGAACCTGAGTAAGTTTATTTCACGCGAGCAACTCTCGCCCTCTGCCGCTTACCAGCTGGTCCACGATCAGGTTATCGCCCCGATGCACTCCCACCTGACCCGGCTGGTGGCGGCCTATACCGGGCGTGACCCTCTTGATACGCAGACCATTTTGCATACCCATGCCCTGCTGGGCGAAGTGCTCGCCTTTCGCCTGGGGCGTGAAACCATTCTGTTACGCACCGGCTGGACCGAATTCGATGAGGATAAAGCGCTGCAAATCAGTCAGGTCATCACCTGTCATGTCGATTTGATCCTGCAGGGCTTAACGCAAAGGAGCCTGGAGTCATGAAAAAACCTGTCGCCATTATTGTGGCTGTGGTGGTTGTGCTGGCAGCCGGTATCGGCGGCTGGCTGTGGTATCAGAGCCAGCAGGATAAAACGCTGACCCTGTACGGTAACGTCGATATCCGCACCGTGAACATGAGCTTTCGCGTCGGCGGACGGCTGGCTTCACTGAGCGTGGATGAAGGCGATGCCATTACCGCTGGTCAGACGCTGGGCACGCTGGACAAGGCCCCCTACCAGAACGCGCTGTTGCAGGCCCAGGCGGGGGTTGCCGTGGCACAGGCGCAATACGACTTAATGCAGGCGGGCTACCGTGACGAAGAGGTCGCCCAGGCCGCCGCCGCCGTTAAACAGGCGCAGGCCGCCTATGACTACGCGCAGAACTTCTTTGTCCGTCAGCAAGGGCTGTGGAAAAGCCGCACCGTGTCGGCCAACGATCTGGAGAACGCCCGCTCCTCGCGGGATCAGGCTCTGGCGACGCTGAAATCCTCCCAGGATAAGTTGCGCCAGTACCGCTCCGGCAACCGCGAGCAGGATATCGCCCAGGCAAAAGCCAGCCTCGAACAGGCCCAGGCTCAGCTGGCGCAAGCGCAGCTGGATCTGCACGACACCACTCTGGTGGCCCCGGCCAACGGCACCCTCCTGACCCGCGCCGTGGAGCCCGGCAGCATGTTGAACGCGGGCAGTACGGTGCTGACCCTCTCCCTGACGCGTCCGGTGTGGGTGCGGGCTTACGTCAATGAAGCCAGTCTCGGCGAGGCGAAACCGGGGCGCGAAGTACTGCTCTATACCGACAGTCGCCCCGACAAGCCGTACCACGGGAAAATCGGCTTTGTCTCCCCGACCGCGGAATTTACGCCAAAAACCGTCGAAACCCCGGACCTGCGTACCGATCTGGTCTATCGCCTGCGCATTATCGTGAACGATGCCGACGATGCCCTGCGCCAGGGGATGCCGGTAACGGTCAGCTTCGACAATGGGCAAGCCCATGAGTGATGCGGTGATCCAGCTCTCCGGCCTGGTCAAACGCTTTGCCGGGATGGACAAACCCGCCGTCGCGCCGCTCGACTGCACGGTGCATAAAGGCTACGTTACCGGGCTGGTCGGCCCGGACGGCGCGGGCAAAACCACCCTGATGCGGATGCTTGCCGGCCTGCTAAAGCCCGACGAAGGCAGCGCCAGCGTGCTGGGACTGGACCCGGTTCGCGACGATCGCGCCCTGCATGCAATGCTGGGCTACATGCCGCAGAAGTTTGGTCTGTATGAAGATCTGACGGTGATGGAGAACCTGACCCTGTATGCCGACCTGCGCAGCGTCACCGGTGAGACGCGGGAGAAAACCTTTCAGCGCCTGCTTGAGTTTACGTCGCTTGGCCCCTTCACCGACCGGCTGGCGGGCAAGCTCTCCGGCGGCATGAAGCAGAAGCTGGGGCTGGCCTGTACGCTGGTGGGGCAGCCGAAGGTGCTGCTGCTGGACGAGCCCGGCGTTGGCGTCGACCCCATCTCCCGCCGCGAGCTGTGGCAGATGGTGCACGAGCTGGCGGGGGACGGAATGTTAATCCTCTGGAGCACCTCCTATCTCGACGAAGCGGAGCAGTGCCGCGACGTGCTGCTGATGAACGAAGGGGAGCTGCTCTATCAGGGCGATCCCACTGCCCTGACCCAGAGCATGACCGGGCGCAGCGTGCTGCTGCACTCCCCTCATGAGAATAACCGCCGCCTGCTGCAACGGGTGCTGAAGCTGCCCCAGGTGAGCGACGGCATGATCCAGGGGAAATCGGTGCGGGTGATCCTCAGAAAAGAGGCCAGCGCCGACGATCTTCGCCAAAACGCGGATCTGCCGGATCTGGCGATTGATGAGACTGCGCCGCGGTTTGAAGATGCCTTTATCGATCTGCTCGGCGGCGCAGGCACCGCCGAATCGCCGCTGGGGGCGATCCTGCATACTGTGGAAGGCACCCCCGGCGAGACGGTGATCGAGGCCAAATCCCTGACCAAAAAGTTCGGTGACTTTGCCGCTACCGACAATGTGAACTTTACGGTAAAACGCGGCGAAATTTTCGGCCTGCTGGGCCCCAACGGCGCAGGCAAATCCACCACCTTCAAAATGATGTGCGGCCTGCTGGTGCCCACCGCCGGCAAAGCGCTGGTGCTGGATATGGATCTGAAAGTCAGCTCCGGCAAAGCGCGCCAGCACCTGGGCTATATGGCGCAAAAGTTCTCGCTCTACGGCAACCTGACGGTTGAGCAAAACCTGCGCTTCTTCTCGGGCGTCTACGGCCTGCGCGGGCGGGCGCAGAGTGAAAAGATTGCCCGCATGAGCGAGGCCTTTGGTTTGAGCAGCATCGCCAGCCAGGCCACCGACGCGCTGCCGCTCGGGTTCAAACAGCGGCTGGCGCTGGCCTGCTCGCTGATGCACGAGCCGGACATTCTGTTTCTCGATGAACCGACCTCCGGGGTCGATCCCCTCACCCGCCGTGAGTTCTGGCTGCATATCAACAGCATGGTGGAAAAAGGGGTCACGGTGATGGTGACCACTCACTTTATGGACGAAGCAGAGTATTGCGACCGGATTGGGCTGGTCTATCGCGGCAAGCTGATTGCTCACGGCACACCCGACGATCTGAAAGCTCTGGTGGCGGACGCGCAGCAGCCCGATCCCACCATGGAACAGGCGTTTATCACGCTCATTAACGACTGGGATAAGGAGCATGGCCATGTCTGACAAAGCCCTCTCCTGGCGTCGGGTCCGCGCCCTGTGCATCAAAGAGACGCGGCAGATCGTACGCGACCCGAGCAGCTGGCTGATTGCGGTGGTGATCCCCCTGCTGCTGCTCTTTATCTTCGGCTACGGCATAAACCTCGACTCCAGCAAGCTGCGGGTGGGGATCCTGCTGGAGCAGCACAGTGAAGAGGCGCTGGATTTCACCCATACCCTGACCGGCTCGCCCTACATCGACGCCACCATCAGTGACGATCGCCATAAGCTCACCCAGATGATGCAGGCCGGGCGCATTCGCGGGATGATTGTGATCCCGGTGGATTTTGCCGCCCGCATGGCGCGCCCGAACGACACCGCCCCGATCCAGGTGATTACCGATGGCAGCGAGCCCAATACCGCCAACTTTGTGCAGGGCTACTCAGAGGGGATCTGGCAGCTGTGGCAGATGCAGCGGGCGGACGATCGCGGCGAGACGTTTGAGCCGCTGATTGACGTCCAGACCCGCTACTGGTTTAACCCGGCGGCCATCAGCCAGCACTTTATTATTCCTGGCGCGGTGACCATTATCATGACGGTGATCGGCGCCATTCTGACCTCGCTGGTGATTGCCCGCGAGTGGGAGCGCGGCACCATGGAGGCGCTGCTCTCCACCGAAGTGACGCGCACGGAACTGCTGCTGTGCAAGCTGATCCCCTACTACTTCCTCGGAATGCTGGCGATGCTGCTCTGTATGCTGGTATCCGTATTTATTCTCGGCGTGCCCTATCGCGGCTCGCTGCTGGTGCTGTTCGCCATCACCAGTCTGTTCCTGCTCAGCACGCTGGGGATGGGGCTGCTTATCTCCACCATCACCCGCAACCAGTTTAATGCCGCCCAGGTGGCGCTGAATGCCGCGTTTTTGCCGTCGATTATGCTGTCCGGGTTTATTTTCCAGATCGACAGTATGCCGGCGGTGATCCGCGCGGTGACCTATATCATCCCGGCACGTTATTTCGTCAGCACCCTGCAAAGCCTGTTCCTGGCGGGCAATATTCCGGTGGTGCTGATGGTGAACCTGCTGTTTTTGATTGCCTCGGCGGTGATGTTTATCGGCCTGACGTGGATGAAAACCAAACGGCGGTTAGATTAGGTTTCGCCCGGTGGCGCTGCGCTTACCGGGCCTACGGGTTTTGTAGGCCGGGCAAACACAGTGCCGCCCGGCGTTTTGAGGAGTGACTATGTTTCACCGTTTATGGACATTGATTCGCAAAGAGCTGCAATCCCTGCTGCGCGAGCCGCAGACCCGGGCGATATTGATTCTGCCGGTACTGATCCAGGTGCTGCTCTTCCCCTGGGCAGCCACGCTGGAGGTGACCAACGCCACGATCGCTGTCTATAACGAAGATAACGGCAAACATTCGGTGGAGCTGACCCAGCGCTTCGCCCGCGCCAAAGCCTTTACCCACGTGCTGATCCTCAACAGCCCACAGGAGATCCAGCCCACCATCGACACGCAAAAGGCGCTGCTGCTGGTGCGTTTCCCGGCCGATTTTTCCCGTAACCTCGACACCCTGCAAACCGCCCCTATGCAGCTGATCCTCGACGGGCGTAACTCCAACAGCGCGCAAATCGCCGCCAACTACCTGCAACAGGTGGTGAAGGATTACCAGCAGGAGCTGATGGCGGGTAAACCGAAACCGAACAACAGCGAGCTGGTGGTGCGCAACTGGTACAACCCGAACCTCGACTATAAATGGTTTGTGGTGCCGTCGCTGATCGCCATGATCACCACCATTGGGGTGATGATCGTCACCTCCCTGTCGGTGGCCCGCGAGCGCGAACAGGGTACCTTCGATCAGCTGGTGGTCTCCCCGCTGGCGACCTGGCAAATCTTTGTCGGCAAGGCGGTCCCGGCGCTGATTGTCGCCACTTTCCAGGCCAGCATTGTGCTGGCGATTGGCATCTGGGCCTATCACATCCCGTTTGCCGGATCGCTTCTGCTCTTTTACTTCACGATGGTGATTTACGGGCTGTCGCTGGTGGGGTTTGGTCTGCTGATCTCGGCGCTCTGCTCGACCCAGCAGCAGGCGTTTATCGGGGTGTTCGTCTTTATGATGCCCGCCATTTTGCTCTCGGGCTACGTCTCGCCGGTGGAGAACATGCCGGTCTGGCTGCAGAACTTAACCTGGGTGAATCCGATTCGGCACTTTACCGATATCACCAAGCAGATCTATCTCAAGGATGCGAGTCTGGATATTGTCTGGGGGAGTTTGTGGCCGCTACTGGTGATAGCGGCCGTGACGGGTTCAGTGGCGTACGCGATGTTTAGGCGGAATATCGCGTAGCTTTTTGTCTTTGGTTAACAGTGAAACGATCGCGGGCCCAGCAAGGATAGCCAGCCCTGCGACAGCCAGCAAAAAGTTGTTTTGCAGCACGCGGGACAACAGCCACAGCACAATCAGTGCCGCACCAAAATACCAGGTGGTGGTGAGCTCTTCGAGCACATCCGCCACTTCGCGCCAGCGCGCTTCATGATGACGCTGTAAAAAGAGCATCAACAGGACAGTCACGCCGTACAGCACGCATAATCCTAAGCCGACCCGCACCAGGGTACCGCTCATCCAGGCCATCACCAGCACGGCCACCACCAATAAATGCAACATAATCTGCCAGCAACTCAGGCCGGTTGCGACGCGTATGCGTTGTTGCCACTTCATGGCACTCTCCTGAAGGATTTTACTCTGCCTGTTCAGACTATCGCACTTTACGGAAAATTCCGTAACACAGCACCTTTTTGTGACGACGACTACACTTTATTTTCATCAGGATAGTGACGCGGGAAGGAGTGTATGGCCCAACAAACCCGGCATTTTTCGCTTAAAGTGTTAACAATCAATATTCACAAGGGATTCGCGGCTTTTAACCGCCGTTTCATTCTGCCCGAACTGCGTGACGCTGTACGAACCGTCAGCGCGGATATCGTCTGCCTGCAGGAGGTGATGGGCGCGCATGAAGTGCATCCGCTGCATGTGGAAAACTGGCCCGATACCAGCCACTACGAATTTCTCGCCGACACCATGTGGAGCGACTACGCTTACGGGCGTAATGCCGTCTATCCCGAGGGGCATCACGGCAATGCCATTCTCTCCCGCTACCCTATCGAACACTATGAAAATCACGATGTCTCGGTGGGCGAGAGTGAAAAACGTGGGCTGCTTTACTGCCGTGTCGCGATCCCGGAGCTGAGCAGATCGCTGCATGTGGCCTCGGTCCACCTTGGCCTGCGCGAAGCTCACCGCCAGGCGCAGCTGCAGATGATGACCGAGTGGGTCAACGGCCTGCCAGAAGGGGAACCGGTGGTGGTCGCCGGTGATTTTAACGACTGGCGCCAGCGCGCCAACCATCCGCTGAAAACGGGGGCCGGGTTAGAAGAGATCTTCACCCTTGCCCACGGCAGGCCCGCCCGTACCTTCCCGGTGAGATTCCCGCTGCTGCGTCTGGACAGGATCTATGTCAAAAACGCTCACGCCAGCAGCCCTACCGCGCTGGCCCTGAGCAACTGGCGTCACCTTTCCGACCATGCGCCGTTAAGTGCGGAGATTCATCTATGAAATGTTCATGGCAAAGCGGCAACCGGATAAAGCTGCTGGAAAATGGCGATCAATATTACCCGGCGGTATTTGCCGCCATCGAGAAAGCGCAAAGCCGGGTACTGCTTGAAACCTTTATCTGGTTTGAAGACAACGTGGGGCGAAAACTGCATTCGGTGATCCTGCGGGCGGCCCAGCGCGGGGTGCATATCGAAGTGCTGCTGGACGGCTACGGCTCCCCCGACCTCAGCGATGAATTCGTGGGGGAACTCACCTCAGCAGGCGTGGTATTCCGCTATTACGATCCACGCCCGCCTCTGCTGGGTATGCGCACCAACGTCTTCCGCCGCATGCACCGTAAAATTGTGGTGGTGGACGATCAGGTGGCCTTTGTGGGCGGCATTAACTACTCCGCGGAACATATGTCGGACTACGGTCCTGAAGCCAAGCAGGATTATGCCGTCCAGGTCGAAGGCCCGGTGGTACAGGATATTTTGCAGTTTGTCGTGGAAAATCTCCCCGGCAAAGCCGCAGTGCGTCGCTGGTGGAAGCGGCGTCATCGCGCCGAAGAGAATACCAAACCGGGCGAAGCGCAGGCGCTGTTTGTCTGGCGCGATAACGAAGAGCACCGGGACGATATTGAGCGGCACTATCTCAAGATGCTGACCAACGCCCGTCGGGAGGTGATCATCGCCAACGCCTACTTCTTCCCGGGCTATCGCCTGCTGCACGCCATGCGTAACGCAGCCCGGCGCGGCGTGCGGGTTAAGCTGATTGTGCAGGGCGAGCCGGATATGCCCATTGTGACCGTGGGCGCCCGCCTGCTCTACAACTATCTGGTGAAAGGCGGCGTCGAGATTTACGAATACCGCCGCCGTCCGCTGCACGGCAAGGTCGCGCTGATGGACGATCACTGGGTAACTGTCGGCTCCAGCAACCTCGATCCCCTTAGCCTGTCGCTGAATCTGGAGGCCAACCTGATTATTCACGATCGCGAGTTTAACCAGACCCTGCGTGACAATCTCACCGCCATCATCGCCGAGGATTGCGTCCGGGTGGATGAGTCGATGGTGCCGAAACGGACCTGGTGGAATCTGGGCAAAAGCGTGGTGGTGTTCCACTTCCTGCGCCATTTCCCGGCGCTGGTCGGCTGGTTGCCTGCACATACGCCTAAACTGGCGCAGGTCCCCCCGCCGGTACAACCCGAGATGGAGACTCAGGATCGCGTTGAGGCGAGCAACACGGGGGTAAAACCCTGATGAGCAAAAAACATTCTCGCTGGCGTCTGGCAAAAAAGATCCTCACCTGGGTATTTTTTATAGCCGTTGCAGTGCTGCTGGTGATTTACGCCAAAAAGGTCGACTGGGGCGAGGTGTGGAAGGTTATCCGCGACTACGACCGTGTATCGCTGATGGGCGCCGTGGCGCTGGTGATACTGAGCTTCCTGCTGTATGGCTGTTACGACCTGCTGGGGCGAGTCTACTGCGGGCATAAGCTGGCCAAGCGCCAGGTTATGCTGGTGTCGTTTATCTGCTACGCCTTTAACCTGACCCTGAGTACCTGGGTGGGCGGCATCGGGATGCGTTACCGCCTTTACTCCCGTCTGGGGCTACCCAGCAGCACCATCACCCGCATCTTCTCTCTGAGTATTACCACCAACTGGCTGGGTTACGTTCTGCTGGGCGGGGTAATCTTCACCGCGGGCGTGGTGCAGTTGCCTGCTCACTGGTATATAGACCAGTCAACGCTGCGCATTATTGGCATCGTGCTGCTGCTGGTGATTGGGTTCTATCTGTGGGCCTGCGCGTTCGCTAAGCGGCGCCATGTGACCATCAAAAAGCAAAAGCTGGTACTTCCCTCCTGGCGTTTTGCCCTGGCGCAGATGGGGATTTCCGCCGCCAACTGGATGGCGATGGGGGCCATTATCTGGCTGCTGATGGGTGAAGATATCAACTACTTCTTCGTGCTGGGTGTGCTACTGGTGAGCAGTATCGCCGGGGTGATTGTCCATATCCCTGCCGGGATTGGGGTGCTGGAAGCGGTGTTTATCGCCCTGTTAGCGGGGGAGCATGTCTCTCACGGCACCATCATCGCCGCCCTGCTGGCCTATCGTATGCTCTATTATTTCCTGCCTCTGGGGCTGGCGACGGTCTGTTACCTGGTGCTGGAGAGCCGGGCGAAGAAGTTGCGGGCCAAAAACGAACAACAGATGGCGAAGTAATGGCGGGATTGGCCGGGTGGCGCTGCGCTTACCCGGCCTACGGTGTTGTAGGCCCGGCAAGCGAAGCGCCGCCGGGCAAGGCAATCAACGACGGTTGCCAAAGATGCGCAGCAGCATCAGGAACAGGTTGATGAAGTCCAGATAGAGCGTCAGCGCCCCGAGAATGGAGTATTTACGCAGATTTGAGCTGTCGCGCACGTCAATCTGCTCGCCAATGTTTTTCAGCTTCTGGGTGTCATACGCCGTCAGCCCGACAAAGACAATCACCCCGATATAGGTCACCGCCCACATCAGCGCTTCACTCTTCAGCCAGAAGTTCACCAGCGATGCCAGCACAATCCCAATCAGCGCCATAAACAGCATGTTGCCAAAGCCGCTCAGGTCGCGTTTGGTGGTGTAGCCGTAAAGGCTCATCGCACCAAACATCCCGCCGGCCACCACAAAGGTGCTGGCGATGGAGGAGTAGGTGTAGACGAGGAAAATACTGGAGAGCGTCAGGCCGGTCAGCGCCGAATAGAGCATAAACAGCGTGGTAGCCATCCCTGCGCTGAGCTTATGCACCAGCCCGGAGAGGACAAACACCAGCGCCAGCTGGGCGATGATCAGGCCAAAGAAGGTGATTTTGCTGGAAAAGACAAACATCATCACCGCAGGCGTGTTTGCTGAGAACCAGGCGACAAAGGCGGTAAGCAGCAGGCCGCAGGTCATCCAGCCATAGACCTGGGCCATATAGGTTTGCAGCCCGGTACGGCTCTGCTGCACGATGGAATCGGAACGGGGAAATCTGTCCATAACACACTCCTTTTTAAGTGGACACACTGTTAAAGCCTAACACATCCCGGCAATCCGGCTACCAGCGGTTGGCGGCTTCCTTGTCGCTGTCGCGGGACTCGACCCAGCGATCGCCCTCCGGGGTCGCTTCGCGCTTCCAGAACGGGGCGCGGGTTTTGAGATAATCCATAATAAACTCACCGGCCGCAAAGGCGCTGCCGCGATGGGCGCTGGTGACGCCAACGAAGACGATCTCCTCCCCCGGCCACATCTCGCCGATGCGGTGGATCACGGTCACGCGGCCGAGCGGCCAGCGCTGACGCGCCTGTTCAACGATCTCCGCCAGCGCTTTTTCCGTCATGCCAGGATAGTGCTCAAGGGTCAGCGCCTTCACGCTGTCGCCGAGATTATGGTTACGCACCTTGCCGGTGAAGGTGACCACCGCGCCATCTTCGTCACGCTCCGCCAGCCAGATATACTCCGTGCCGACGTTAAAACGCGCCTGTTCGACTACGATTTTGGTGTCACTCATCTCAGCCCCCGGTCACCGGTGGGAAGAAGGCCACCTCATCGCCCGGTTTGACCGGATGCGTGAACTCCACCAGCGTCTGGTTCACCGCCGCCAGCAGTTTGCTCGCGTCCAGCGCCAGCGCCCAGCGGTCGCTTTGCGCCGCCAGATGCGCCCGCAGCGCTTCGACGTTTTCCACCTCGATATCCAGCGTCAGGCTGTCGGTATTCACCAGCTCGCGCACCTGCGCAAAAAACAGTACTTTAATCATTCTCTTGTGCTCTGAAATCACCCGATTTTCCCCCGCTTTTCGCCAGCAGGCGAACCGGGCCAATAACCATGTCTTTCTGCACCGCTTTGCACATGTCATAGATGGTTAACGCCGCCACGGAGGCGGCAGTTAAGGCTTCCATCTCCACGCCGGTTTTCCCGGTCAGGCGGCACAATGATTCGATGCGCACGCGGTTGTGCTCCGGCTCGGCCCGCAGGTTGACCTCCACTTTGCTGAGCATCAGCGGATGGCACAGCGGGATAAGATCCCAGGTGCGTTTCGCCGCCTGGATCCCGGCGATCCGCGCCGTAGCGAAGACGTCCCCTTTGTGGTGGCTGCCGTCAAGGATCATTGCCAGCGTTTCGGGAAGCATGGTGACGAACGCTTCCGCGCGGGCTTCACGCACGGTTTCGGCCTTGGCGGAGACATCCACCATATGGGCTTCGCCCGCGGCGTTAATGTGGGTCAGTTGCGACATAGCTTATTTCTTCAGGTGAGGATGGAAATTACACGGACGCGTGCGGGCATCCAGCTGCGGGGCGATAATGTTTTCCCACGCGGTGCGGCACGCTTTGGTGGAGCCTGGCATGGCGAAAATCACCGTGTTGTTGGCGATCCCTGCGACAGCGCGCGACTGCAGGGTGGAGGTGCCAATCTCTTCAAACGAGAGCATGCGGAACACCTCGCCGAAGCCTTCGATCTCGCGATCGAAGAGCGGCAGCAGCGCTTCCGGGGCCTGATCGCCTGCGGTAAAACCGGTGCCGCCGGTGATCAGCACCACCTGGACGTTATCGCTGGCGATCCAGCGCGACACTTCCGCGCGAATGGCGTAGCGGTTCTCTTTGACGATAGCCTTGTCGACGATCTGATGCCCCGCCTCGTGGGCCGCATCGCGCAGCCAGTGGCCGGAGGTGTCATCCTCTTCGCCGCGGCGTTCAGAAACGGTAAGAATAGCAATACGCGTCGGGATAAATTCAGCGCTTACCTGACTCATCTTCTGGTTCCTTGTAGCGATTACCCGCCAATGTATGACAGGTTCTGGGTGATCCCGGTGTTGCCCTGATGCAGGAAGTGGGTCTGTTTTTTGTGCATCAGCGCCTCAGAAATGCGTGCTTCCAGCGCCGCCTGCTGCGCATCATCGACCAGCAGATCGCGCAGGTCGACGCCGCCGTCGCCAAACAGGCAGAGGTGCAGCTTGCCCACCGACGAGACGCGCAGGCGGTTACAGCTGGCACAGAAATCTTTTTCATACGGCATGATAAGGCCAATCTCCCCTTCGTAGTCGGGGTGACAAAAGACCTGCGCCGGGCCGTCGCTGCGCTGGCGAAGCTGGTAGATCCAGCCGCGTTTGAGCAGCTCATCGCGCAATACCATCCCGGAGATGTGATGACGGGAGAAGAGGTCGCTGCCCTCGCCGGTTTCCATCAGCTCAATGAAGCGCAGCTGAATGCGGCGGGGTTTGATCCACGCCAGGAAGGTATCCAGCTGATGATGGTTCACATCGCGCATCAGCACGGTGTTGACCTTCACCTTGTCGAAGCCGGCCGCAAAGGCCGCGTCGATACCATCCATCACCTGGTGGAATTTATCCTGGCCAGTGATGGCGTGAAACTGGCGGGCATCCAGGCTGTCGACGCTGACGTTAATGGCCGTCAGCCCGGCATCGCGCCAACCGGCGACATCGCGCGCAAGGCGATAGCCATTGGTCGTGACCGCGATCTGGCGGATGGCGTCGTTTTCACGGACCGCCGCGATGATGTCGGTGAAGTCACGGCGCAGCGAGGGTTCACCGCCGGTAAGACGGACCTTTTCCGTGCCCATGGCGGCAAACGCGCGCGTGACGCGGCGCACTTCATCCACGGAGAGAAAGCCGTTATTGGTGACGCTGCCAGGCTTATAGCCATCCGGCAGGCAGTAGGTGCAACGGAAGTTGCACACATCGGTAATCGACAAACGCAGGTAAAAAAACTTACGCGCGAATGCATCGGTAAGTTGTGAAGCCATGTACACCTTTCCTGATACGGGAGGCACAGTCATTTCTTCCTGTACCCTGGTGGCAAAAGCGCCACGGCCAGAGCGCCATATCTGTCGACACAGGCGCAAAGGCTAGAGTGTATGTTTTCAATGATGAAAACGTGGTTATGTCGATAGTAGCGTGTTAAAGCGAGTTTCGCTATCGTCGACTGACGCTATATAAATATGTATATAACGAGCTAATCGTGCCATTTCGGTTCAGAATACGTCATTATCACATTTTTGCATTGATATACGTCATTTTGCGCGGGTCGCAGCATCGTCATTTAGGAGTAGTTGCGTTACTGTTTACATGTTGGTCTTAATAAGGAATTTTTATGCGCAATCGCACTTTTGCGGATCTTGACCGGGTGGTCGCTCTCGGCGGAGGCCACGGACTGGGCCGGGTCATGTCCTCCCTGTCATCGCTCGGCTCCCGCCTGACAGGGATCGTCACGACCACCGATAATGGCGGCTCAACCGGACGCATCCGCCGCTCCGAAGGCGGTATCGCCTGGGGAGACATGCGCAACTGCTTAAATCAGCTTATCACGGAACCGAGCGTGGCTTCGGCCATGTTTGAATATCGTTTTGCCGGTAATGGCGAACTTTCCGGGCATAACCTTGGAAATCTGATGTTAAAGGCGCTGGATCACCTCAGCGTCCGGCCTCTGGAGGCGATCAATTTAATTCGCAATCTGCTTAAAGTGGACGCCTTTCTCATCCCCATGTCCGAACTTCCGGTTGATTTAATGGCAATCGACTGCAACGACCATGAAGTGTATGGCGAGGTGAATATCGATCAGCTTGTCCTGCCGCCGAAAGAGCTGATGCTCTACCCCACTGTCCCGGCCACCCGCGAAGCGGTAGAAGCGATTGGTGAAGCGGATCTGATCCTCATCGGCCCCGGCAGTTTTTACACCAGCCTGATGCCGCTCCTGCTGATTAAAGAGCTGGCCCAGGCGCTGCGGCGCACGCCCGCCCCGGTAGTCTATATCGGCAATCTGGGTCGCGAGCTCAGCCCGGCCGCCGCCGGGCTTTCGCTGGCCGCAAAGCTGGCGCTGATGGAGCAGTATGTCGGTAAAAAGATCGTCGATGCGGTAGTGGTCGGGCCGAAAGAGGATATCTCAGGTATGGAAGGCCGGGTGGTGGTGCAGGAGCCGCTCGAAGCAAGCGACATCAAGTACCGCCACGATCGGCATCTGCTGCGCGTGGCGCTGGAGAGAGCGATTCAGGCGTTGGGTTAGCTTGTACGGCCTGTAATGCCCGGTGGCGCTTCGCTTACCGGGCCTACAGACAGAGTGCCGTTGTTGAGCCGGTAAGCGCCACCGGGTACAAACTACGACGCGGCGATGAATAAATCCCGTAGCTGATGCAGCTGGTCGCGGATCTGCGCGGCCTCTTCGAACTCCAGGTTCTGTGCGTGCTGCATCATCTGCCCTTCCAGCTCGTGGATTTTCTGCTGCAGCGCTTTCGGCGTCAGTGCCACGGTATCGGCCTCAACCGGTGAGCGCGACTTGCCGCGTCCCTTGGTTTTGGTTTTCGCGATATTCTGGCCAAGCTGCAGGATATCCACCACCTTCTTGTTGAGCCCCTGCGGAACAATCCCGTGCTCTTCGTTATAGCGCTGCTGCTTCTCGCGACGGCGTTCGGTTTCCCCGATCGCTTTCGCCATCGACGGGGTGATCTTATCCCCGTAGAGAATCGCTTTACCGTTAACGTTTCGCGCCGCACGGCCAATGGTCTGGATCAGCGAGCGCTCGGAACGCAGGAAGCCCTCTTTGTCGGCGTCCAGAATCGCAACCAGCGACACTTCTGGCATATCCAGCCCCTCACGCAGCAGGTTGATCCCCACCAGCACGTCGAACTCGCCAAGACGCAGATCGCGTATAATCTCCATGCGCTCCACGGTGTCGATATCCGAGTGCAGATAGCGCACCTTCTCGCCGTGCTCTTCGAGGTATTCGGTCAGGTCTTCCGCCATCCGTTTGGTCAGGGTCGTCACCAGCACACGCTCGTTAATGGCCGACCGGGCGCGGATCTCCGAGAGCAGGTCATCCACCTGGGTGGCTACCGGACGCACTTCGATAATCGGGTCCAGCAGGCCGGTCGGACGCACCACCTGATCCACCACTTCGTCGCCCGATTTCTCCAGCTCGTAGTTGCCTGGCGTTGCGGAGACGTAGATGGTTTGCGGCGCCAGCGCCTCGAACTCTTCAAACTTCATTGGACGGTTATCCAGCGCCGACGGCAGGCGGAAGCCGTACTCCACCAGGGTCTCTTTACGCGCCCGGTCGCCACGATACATCCCGCCGATCTGCGGAATGGTGACGTGGGATTCATCCACCACCAGCAGGCCATCCGCCGGCAGGTAGTCAAACAGGGTGGGCGGCGCTTCGCCCGGCCCACGGCCAGAGAGATAGCGCGAGTAGTTTTCGATACCGGAGCAGTAGCCCAGCTCGTTCATCATCTCGAGATCGAACTGGGTACGCTGGCTGATACGCTGCTCTTCCAGCAGCTTGTTATTTTCTAACAGCACCCTGCGGCGATCCGCCAGTTCAACCTTGATGTCCTCCATCGCCTGCACGATGCGCTCACGCGGGGTGACGTAGTGGGTTTTTGGGTAGACCGTGAAGCGCTGAATGGTCGATTCCACATGGCCGGTCAGCGGGTCGAACAGCGACAGCCGCTCCACCTCTTCATCGAAAAGCTCGACGCGCAGCGCGAAGTCGTCCGACTCCGCCGGGAAGATGTCGATCACTTCACCGCGCACGCGGAACGTACCGCGCTGGAACGCCTGATCGTTACGGGTGTACTGCAGCTCGGCCAGGCGACGCAAAATAGCGCGCTGATCGATAATCATCCCCACGGTCAGGTGCAGCATCATCTTCAGGTAGAGATCCGGGTCGCCGAGGCCGTAGATGGCCGATACCGAGGCCACCACCACCACATCACGGCGCTCAAGCAGCGCCTTGGTCGCGGAGAGACGCATCTGCTCGATATGCTCGTTCACCGAGGCATCTTTCTCGATAAAGGTGTCCGAGCTGGGAACGTAGGCTTCCGGCTGATAGTAGTCGTAGTACGACACGAAGTACTCTACCGCATTCTCGGGGAAGAACTCTTTCATCTCGCCGTAGAGCTGCGCCGCCAGGGTTTTGTTCGGGGCGAGCACCATTGTGGGGCGCTGGAGATCGGCGATCACGTTAGCGACGGTGAAGGTTTTACCCGACCCGGTCACCCCCAGCAGCGTCTGGTGCGCAAGCCCATCCTCCAGCCCCTCTTTCAGACGGCGAATCGCTTCAGGCTGATCGCCGGAAGGACGAAAAGCGGAATTCAGTTTGAACGGTTTACTCATGAACGGCGACCTGATGATGGTTGATACGGCAGGTGAGTAATTTTACTCTTGATGGCTATTTTTGCCAGTAAATTATACTGGACATAAACACAGTGGCAACCGCGACGTTTTGTGCCACCCTGGGCAAGAATCAAACGAAGCTGCACAAAATTTCGCCTGCGACGGGATAAAATTCCATCAACGCACGGTTATCCCCAGAACTTTTTATTTTTTAACATTTGTCAAGGCGAGACGCCGAACTTAAGCGCATTATCGTGACCGTTTAATGACAAAGATTGATTTTATTTAACGGATTGATTCCATTTATTATTTTCAAAAAGACGCGTTTCGCAGCAATTCAGGCGCAGGCCGCGTATTCTCTCGCTTACCCTGTGTTTTCTAACTCTAATGCACATGGTTATCCACAGGAATAGTGGATAACTGCCTCCAGCCCATACGGAACGTGACTCGGCTCGTTCCCGGTTTTTACCCACAGCGAGACGGTAAAAAATTTTTATGACCCAATTTTGGCGATCTTATGACAATAAATCGTTCACCCATCAGTGAGACATTGTTCACATTTTAACCAAAATAGTACCTGCACCAGGTGAATCATACGGGGCACCGGCGCAGTGCATCACTCTCTCCTCGCAGCGCTTATTTTTGCGCCTAATCTGAAAAAAGGCGGTTTAAACGCTATTTTTTGGCCTGTGGCAAGAGTCTTGCAGAGTATCAGGGGACACTGATGTCTGAAAAGGAGTAAGACCATGTTGAGCCTGCGTGCCGTTAATCAGTATTACGGGGATCGCCACACCCTGTGGAACGTTGACCTCGATCTGCCGCCCGGCGTCTGTACCGGGGTGGTCGGGCTGCCCGGAATGGGGAAAACCACCCTCGTAAACTGCATTGCCGGCCTGCTGCCTATCGCCAGCGGTACGATGGTCTGGCATGACGCCGGAGCTTCTCCTTGTGAGTGGCTTCCGGGCACGGAAATTGGCTTTGTCCCACAGGACAGGCGGATTTTTTCCCAGCTGACGGTAGAAGAGAACCTGCATATCGCGCGGATGGCAAAAGGGAATGTGGGCGGGCCGGTGAGTAGCGAAATTTTTGAGTTCTTTCCGGAACTTTACCCGCTACGCCAGCAGCGGGCGTCAGGGCTGAACGACGACCAGCAGTACCAGCTGGCACTGGCGAACGCGCTGGTCACTCGCCCTCGCCTGCTGATCCTCGACGAGCCCAGCCGTGGCGCCAGCCCGCTGTTTAGCATCAGGCTGGCGCAGCTGCTGCTGAGGTTTAACCGCGAACTGGGACTAACGGTGCTGCTGGCCGAGCAGCACCTGTCGCTCATCCGCCGGGTGGCGGAGCGCTTCTGCCTGCTATACCGTGGGCGAAACGTGGCCCAGGGCCGCGTCAGCGAGCTGGATGACCCGCTTATTGTCCACTGGATGGGGCCGACGGCGCCAGTGCGCTGAGAGAGAGATAACGCCCGATATCCGCCGTGTCGGCCTGCTCGCCAAGCCAGGGGATTTCGCCCAGCAGCGGTGCAGGCAGTACGCGTTTCAGCGTTGCCATGTATTCGCCATGACGCTTACCGGGCGGCACCACCCCGTTCGCCACCCAGCCTGCAAAATTCAGCCCCGCCTGGCGGATCGCCTGGACGGTGAGCATGGCGTGGTTGATACAGCCCAGCTTCACCCCCACAACCAGGATCACCGGCAGGCGCTCGGCGATCGCCCAGTCGGCGAAGGTCTGCTCCGTGGAGAGCGGCGTAAACCAGCCGCCCGCCCCTTCCACCAGCACCCAGTCGGCCTGGCTTTCCAGCGCGCGTAGCCCGGCTGAAAGCACGCTAAACTCGATGGGACGCTGCTCTTCCGCGCTGACGATATGCGGCGAGGTGGGCTCGGCGAAGGTGTAAGGGTTCACCGCCGGGTAGCTCAGCGCCACGCTGCTGTTGCGCTGTAACGCCAGCGCATCGCTGTTACGCAGCCCTTCCGCGGTCATTTCGCTGCCCGAGGCCACGGGCTTATACCCGGCGGTGTTGCGCCCCAGCGTCCGCGCCGCCTGTAGCAGGGCGGTGCTGGCGACGGTTTTTCCGACCTCGGTGTCGGTGCCGGTGACAAAATAGCGTTCAGTCACGTTCGATAATCCCATGAAAAAGTTGATAAGAGAGCGGGTATTTGCCATCACGCTGCGGCCAGGCCTGCGCCAGGTTCTGCAGCTGTCCCCGGGTTAAGGGCCTGGCGGCCCGCCCGGCGTGCAGATGGGTAGCGCCGATCCCTTTCAGGGAGTGCATGGCGCTAAGCGCATCGTCAAAGTGCAGCGTGACGGTCTGGACCGCACAGCGGTGCCGCCAGCCATCGAGGGCATTGTTTACCTCTTCCCGGCTCAGAAAGCGGTTGGTGTGCGGCTGCGTATCTACCGCCTGCCAGGCCTGCTTCAGCTCCGGCAGGGAGCCGTTCAGCAGCGTGGTAAAGGCCACCCTGCCCCCGGGCTTCGCCACGCGCCAGAGCTCCGCCAGCGCCTGCGGCAGGCTGGCGCACCACTGCACCGCCAGATGGCTCCAGACCAGGCTGAACTGCGCATCCGCCAGCGGAATGGCTTCGATATCCGCCTGCAGATAGTGGTCGGCCGCCCGGTTGCGGCGCGCTTCCTCCAGCATCGGGCCGCTGAGATCCATCGCCGTCACCACGCTGCCACTTCTGCGCCAGGCGAGGCTGTTGCTGCCCGGGCCACAGCCGGCGTCCAGCACGCTGGGGAAGGTGTTTTTTGCGAGCAGCGCCCGCAGCCCGTCGGCACTTTGCCGCTGGAGCGCGTCGTGACGGGAATAGCTCTGCGCCGCCCGGCCAAAGGCGGCGGCAATGGCCTGTTTATTCACTTGCGACATGCAGCGCCTCCAGTAACGCGGTGATGTCTGCCGCTTCATGGGCCGCCGTCAGGGTCAGGCGTAAGCGCGCCGTGCCTGCCGGTACGGTGGGCGGACGAATGGCCGTCACCCAGATCCCCTTCTCTCTGAGGGTCTGTGCCAGATGCAGGGCGCGCGCGTTTTCGCCCACAATCAGCGGCTGAATGGCGCTTTGCGACGCGGTGATCTCAAGCGGAAGGCCGCTCACGCCTGCGCGGAACTGGCTGATAAGCGCCGAGAGCCGCTGCCGCCGCGCATCGCCTTCGTCGCTGCGAATAAGGTTAAAGGCTGCCAGTAGCGCCACCGCCTGGGCAGGCGGCATGCTGGTGCTGTAGATGAGATGGCGGGCAAACTGCAACAGATAGTCGGCCACCGGGTCGCTGCACAGTACCGCCGCGCCGCTGATACCCACGCCTTTGCCAAAGGTGACCACCAGCAGCTCGGGTTTGACGCCCAGATGGGCCGCACTGCCGCGCCCTTCTGGGCCGGTGACGCCAATGCCGTGGGCATCGTCCACCAGCAGCCAGCTCCCCTTACGGCGGGCCGCCGCATGGATATCGCCCAGCGGGGCGCTGTCGCCATCCATGCTGAAGATCCCCTCGGTCACCACCAGCTGCTGGCCCTCGCAGGGTTTATCCAGCAGCGAAGCGAGCTGAGCGGCATCGTTATGGGCGAAGCGCCGGAGCTGGGCCGGGCTGTGACTGGCCGCTTCCAGCAGGGAGGCGTGGCTTAAACGGTCGGCCACGATGCGATCGTCCTTGCCGGTCAGGGCTGCAATCAGCGCCTGATTGGCAGCAAAGCCGGAGATAAACAGCAGCGCCCGCGGGTAACCGAGCCAGTCGGCAAGCTGCTCCTCCAGCGCCCGGTGAGCGCGGGTATAGCCGCTGACGTGGCCGGAGCCGCCGCTGCCCACGCCATACTGCTCCGCCCCCTGTTGCCAGGCGCGGATAAGGGCCGGATGCTGGCTCAGGCCGAGATAGTCGTTGCTGGAAAAATTAGAGTAGCGCCGCTGGTCGCAGGTGAGAAAACGGCCTGCGCCGTTTTCTACCGGGGTGCGCACGCGCAGCGCCTCTGCCGCCCGATGGGCATCAAGGGCAGCATCAATACGTTGCTGCCAGGTCATAGCATCGCCGCGTTATAGAACTGGTCGGTATCGGCGTTGAAAAGCTGCTGTTCCAGCTGGTGCTGCTGTTCGTTATCGCCAGTGAGAACCGCGGTCTGCTGCGGATTTAGCCCCAGCTTGCGGAACAGCTGGACATCTTTGTCCTCTTCCGGGTTCGGGGTGGTGAGCAGTTTGCAGCCGTAGAAGATGGAGTTGGCCCCGGCCATAAAGCACATCGCCTGGGTCTGCTCGTTCATCTGCTCGCGGCCCGCCGAGAGGCGCACATAGGAGGTTGGCATCATCACCCGCGCCACCGCAATGGTGCGGATAAAGTCAAAGGCGTCGACGTCGTCGTTATCGGCCAGCGGGGTGCCCTTCACCTTCACCAGCATGTTGATCGGCACGCTTTCCGGCGGCGTGGGCAGGTTCGCCAACTGCAACAGCAGACCGGCGCGGTCGGTGACTGTTTCGCCTAAGCCCACGATGCCGCCCGAGCAGACCTTAATGCCCGCCTCACGCACTTTATCCAGCGTGTCCAGCCGCTCCTGGTAGGTACGGGTGGTGATGATGTTGCCGTAGAACTCCGGGGAGGTATCGAGGTTGTGGTTGTAATAATCGAGCCCCGCCGAGGCCAGGCGCTGCGCCTGGCTGTCATCCAGCGTGCCGAGGGTCATGCAGGCCTCGAGGCCCATCGCCTTAACGCCCTGCACCATCTGTTCGAGGTAAGGCATGTCGCGCTCGTGCGGGTTTTTCCACGCCGCGCCCATGCAGAAGCGGGTCGAACCGGCGTTTTTCGCCTGGCGGGCCGACTCCAGCACCTGCTCCACCTCCATCAGCCGCTCGGATTCGAGGCCGGTTTTGTAGCGCGCACTTTGCGGGCAGTATTTACAGTCTTCCGGGCAGGCGCCGGTCTTGATCGACAGCAGCGTACTGACCTGAATCTGCTGCGGATCGAAGTGCTGACGGTGAATCTGCTGCGCTTCAAACAGCAGTTCAAGGAGGGGTTTTTCAAATAATGCAGTGACTTGCGACATTGTCCAGCGAGTCTGGTGAGCCATGGGGCATCTCCAAAGGGGTTTAGTTCAGTGTGGTTTCGGTTTATACTTGTAAACCTAAATGTTTTCAAAATGGTTTACAAGTCGATTATGACAACGGACGATCTCGCCTTCGATCGGCAACATATCTGGCACCCTTACACCTCCATGACCCAGCCCCTGCCGGTTTATCCGGTGACGGAAGCCCACGGCTGCGAGCTGACGCTGGCCAGCGGCGAACAGCTGGTAGACGGCATGTCCTCATGGTGGGCGGCCATTCACGGCTACAATCACCCCCGGCTGAACGCCGCGATGAAAGCGCAGATTGACCGCATGTCGCACGTGATGTTCGGCGGGATCACCCATCCTCCCGCGGTGGATCTCTGCCGTCGGCTGGTGGCGATGACCCCCGACGCGCTGGAGTGCGTATTCCTGGCCGACTCCGGCTCGGTGGCGGTGGAGGTGGCGATGAAAATGGCGTTGCAGTACTGGCACGCCAAAGGGGAATCCCGCCAGCGGTTCCTCACCTTCCGCAACGGCTATCATGGCGACACCTTCGGGGCGATGTCGGCCTGCGATCCCGACAACTCGATGCACAGCCTGTGGAAGGGCTACCTGCCGGAAAACCTCTTTGCCCCGGCGCCGCAGAGCCGCTTTGACGGAGAGTGGGATGAGATGGACATGGTCGGTTTCGCCCGCCTGATGGCCGCCCATCGCCACGAGATTGCCGCGGTGATCCTCGAGCCCATCGTGCAGGGGGCGGGCGGCATGCGCATCTACCATCCGGAATGGCTGAAGCGCATCCGCCGGATGTGCGACCGGGAAGGTATCCTGCTGATTGCCGACGAGATTGCCACCGGCTTCGGGCGCACCGGCAAACTGTTTGCCTGCGAGCACGCGGGGATTACGCCGGACATTCTCTGCCTCGGCAAAGCCCTGACCGGCGGCACCATGACCCTCTCTGCCACCCTCACCACCCGCCTGGTGGCCGAGACCATCAGCAACGGCGAGGCGGGCTGCTTTATGCACGGCCCGACCTTTATGGGTAACCCGCTGGCCTGCGCCGTCGCCAGTGAAAGTCTGGCATTGCTGGAGAGCGGCGAGTGGCAGACTCAGGTGGCCGCCATCGAAGCCCAGTTGAAGGATGAACTGGCGGCGGCGCGGGAGGCAGAATGTGTCGCCGACGTGCGGGTGCTGGGGGCCATCGGCGTCGTCGAAACGACCCATCCGGTGAATATGGCGGCGCTGCAACGCTTCTTTGTGGCGCGCGGCGTCTGGGTGCGGCCGTTCGGCAAGCTAATCTATCTGATGCCGCCGTATCTGATCAGCCGTGACCAGCTCAGCAAGCTGACCGCCGCGGTGGTGGATGCCGTACAGGAACCTGCGCACTTTGCGATCTAGTTTATGCGTTACACTTCTGGCTGAGCTTATTACGGAGGAACAGTATGAAACTCATCAGTAAGGATCTGCGCGACGGCGATAAACTCCCGCTGCGCCACGTGTTTAACGGTATGGGTTACGAGGGTGATAACATCTCTCCGCATCTGGCGTGGGACGAGGTGCCGCCGGGCACCAAAAGTTTTGTCGTCACCTGCTACGATCCCGATGCGCCTACCGGCTCCGGCTGGTGGCACTGGATTGTCGCCAATATCCCAGCCGATACCCGCGTGCTGCCGCAGGGGTCAGGCTCGTCGCTGGTAGCGCTGCCGGAGGGAGCCATAGAGACCCGCACCGATTTTGGCAAAGCGGGATATGGCGGCGCGGCGCCCCCTAAGGGCGAAACCCATCGCTATATCTTTACGGTGCATGCCCTGGACGTGGAAAAAATCGAGGTGGATGAAGAAGCGAGCGGTGCGATGGTGGGCTTTAACGTCCATTTCCACACCCTGGCGAGTGCATCCATTACGGCGATGTATTCGTAAAAAAGCAGGCCTGGAAACCGCACAAAACCGTAGGCCCGTGCAAGCGCAGCGCCGCCGGGCATTTGCCGGGTGGCGGCTTCGCCTTACCCGGCCTACGTTGGCATTTGTAGGCCCGGTAAGCGTAGCGCCACCGGGCGTGTTTTACAGGAAGGCCGGTAACATCCCCGCCAGACTCCCTTTCTTCAGCAGTTCCATCGCCGCATCAATATCCGGGGCGAAGAAGCGGTCATCATCATAGTGCGCCACCTGCTCCCGCAGGATATGACGCGCCTGCTCCAGCAGCGGGCTGGAGGTGAGGCCATCACGCAAATCGCAGCCCTGCGCTGCCGCCAGCCACTCGACCGCCAGCACGCCACGGGTATTGCCCGCCATCTCCCACAAACGACGACCTGCCGCCGGAGCCATTGAGACATGGTCTTCCTGGTTGGCAGAGGTGGGCAGGCTGTCCACGCTGTGTGGGTGCGACAGCGCTTTGTTCTCGCTCGCCAGCGCCGCGGCGGTGACCTGAGCAATCATAAAGCCGGAGTTCACCCCGCCGTTGCGTACCAGGAACGGCGGCAGCTGGGACATATGTTTATCCATCATCAGCGCAATACGGCGTTCAGAGAGCGCACCGATCTCGGCAATCGCCAGGGCCAGATTATCCGCCGCCATCGCCACCGGTTCGGCGTGGAAGTTGCCGCCGGAGACCACCTCACTTTCCGCCGCGAAGACCAGCGGGTTATCGGAGACGGCATTAGATTCCACCAGCAGGACCTCTGCCACCTGGCGCATCTGCGTCAGGCAGGCGCCCATCACCTGCGGCTGACAGCGCAGGGAGTAGGGATCCTGCACCTTGTCGCAGTTGTGATGCGACTCGGCAATGGCGCTGGTGTCGGTCAGAACGTAGCGGAACAGCGCTGCGGCGTCGATCTGCCCGCGCTGGCCGCGCACCTCGTGGATACGGGCATCAAATGGACGACGGGAGCCGAGCACCGCTTCGGTGGTCAGCGCCCCGCAGACCACCGCCGAGGCAAAGAGATCTTCGGCTTCAAACAGGCCGCGCAGGGCAAAGGCGGTGGAGGCCTGGGTGCCGTTCAGCAGGGCCAGCCCCTCTTTTGCCGCCAGCGTCACCGGGGCCAGCCCCGCTTTTTGCAGGGCGGTGGCGGCCGGGAGCCATTCGCCACGGTAGCGGGCTTTGCCTTCGCCGAGCAGGGTCAGAGACATGTGCGCCAGCGGCGCCAGATCGCCAGATGCCCCCACCGAGCCTTTGGCCGGGATCCACGGGTAGACGCCCGCATTGACCATGGCAATCAGCGCTTCAATCACGCTCAGGCGGATGCCGGAGAAACCGCGCGCCAGGCTGTTGATCTTCAGCACCATCATCAGGCGCACCATGTCATCATCCAGCGGGTCGCCCACGCCCGCCGCGTGGGACAGCACCAGCGAACGTTGCAGATTTTCCAGATCGTGGGTGGCGATGCGCGTCTGCGCCAGCAGGCCAAACCCGGTGTTGATGCCGTAGGCGGTGCGCCCTTCGGCGACAATGGCTTCCACGCAGGCGACGCTGTCGTTAATCGCCTTATGGGCCGCCTCATCGAGCGTCAACTGGTGCGGCTGCTGCCAGATCTGGCGCAGCTGGGCCAGGGTCAGGGAGCCGGGCGTCAGGGTTAAGGCGTTCATTAGTGCTTTCCTTGTGTGGCCGCGATCATCGGCAGGTTGAGCCCCTGCTCTTTCGCGCAGTCAATGGCAATGTCATACCCGGCATCGGCATGGCGCATAACGCCTGTCGCCGGATCGTTGTGCAGGACGCGGGCAATACGGGCCGCGGCTTCATCGGTGCCGTCGCAGACGATCACCATCCCGGCATGCTGGGAGAAGCCCATGCCCACCCCGCCGCCGTGGTGCAGCGAAACCCAGGTGGCGCCGCTGGCGGTGTTGAGCAGCGCGTTCAGTAGCGGCCAGTCTGAGACCGCGTCGGAGCCGTCCTGCATCGCTTCAGTTTCGCGGTTCGGGCTGGCTACCGAGCCGGAGTCGAGGTGATCGCGACCAATGACGATGGGCGCGGAGACTTCACCGCTGCGCACCATTTCGTTGAAGGCCAGGCCCAGCTTCTGGCGCCACTCCAGCCCAACCCAGCAGATCCGCGCCGGCAGCCCCTGGAAGTTGATGCGCTCGCGGGCCATGTCCAGCCAGTGATGGAGGTGCTCATCATCGGCGACAATCTCTTTCACTTTGGCGTCGGTTTTGTAGATGTCTTCCGGATCGCCGGAGAGGGCTACCCAGCGGAACGGGCCAATCCCGCGGCAGAACAGCGGACGGATATAGGCCGGGACAAAGCCCGGGAAGTCGAAGGCGTTGGTCACGCCCATCTCTTTTGCCATCTGGCGGATGTTATTGCCGTAGTCGAAGGTCGGTACGCCCTGCTGGCTGAAGGCCAGCATCGCGTTAACGTGGTCAGCCATGGAACGCTTCGCCGCCAGTACGGTGCTTTCTGGATCCTGCTGCGCTTTCTGCTGGTACTCTTCCCAGCTCCAGCCTTTTGGCAGGTAGCCGTGCAGCGGATCGTGGGCGCTGGTCTGGTCGGTGACCAGGTCCGGGCGCACGCCGCGCGCCACCAGTTCCGGTACGATGTCGGCGACGTTGCCGCACAGGGCAATGGAGACGGCCCGTCCCTCGGCGGTATATTTCTGGATGCGCGCCAGGGCGTCGTCAAGCGTTTCGGCCTGCTCATCAACGTAGCGAGTTCGCAGACGGAAATCGATGCGGCTCTGTTGGCACTCAATATTCAGGGAGCAAGCCCCCGCCAGCGTTGCCGCCAGCGGCTGTGCGCCGCCCATGCCGCCTAAGCCCGCGGTGAGCACCCAGCGGCCTTTCAGGGAGCCGTTATAGTGCTGACGGCCCGCTTCGACAAAGGTCTCGTAAGTGCCCTGGACGATGCCCTGGCTGCCAATGTAGATCCAGCTGCCGGCGGTCATCTGGCCATACATCGCCAGCCCTTTCGCATCCAGCTCGTTGAAGTGTTCCCAGGTGGCCCAGTGCGGCACCAGGTTGGAGTTGGCGATCAGCACCCGAGGGGCGTTTTTGTGGGTTTTGAACACCCCGACCGGTTTGCCGGACTGCACCAGCAGGGTTTCGTCGCTTTCCAGTTCGGTAAGCGCGGCGACAATGGCGTCATAGCACGCCCAGTTGCGCGCGGCGCGGCCAATCCCGCCATAGACCACCAGCTCGTGAGGATTCTCCGCCACGTCGGGATCGAGGTTATTCATTAACATGCGCAGCGGGGCTTCGGTGAGCCAGCTTTTGGCAGTCAGCCGGGTGCCACGTGGGGCGCGGATCTCTTGCTGGCGAAACTTACCTGACGACATTGTGTGCTCCTCATTGGGGACAGAATATACAGTAAGATATACTTGTATAGACAAGTGCACACAAGACCGGTTTTAACAATTACGATACATTTTTGTCATATTGCGTCAGCAATCACGCTTTTCGCTTATGACATGAAATGGCCCTGCAGCCGGTAGCGGTTGCCGGGGAACAGCAGCCGGGCATGGGAGACGATGTGGGAGGCTGACCAGGTGCGGCGGTGGATCAGCAGACAGGGATCGTGCTCTTTGATGCGCAGCAGCTCGCACTCCTTCGGCGTGGCCCGCACCGCCTCGACGATATGCTCCCCTTCCGTCAGCGGCGCAACCCGCGACAGATAAGCATGGGGCGTGGTGGTGGTGTAGTCCTGCTGGAGGTAGTCCGGCACCAGCGCGGCATTGACGCAGCGATCCTCTATCTGCACCGGCACGTCGTTTTCATAGTGCAACATCAGGGAGTGAAAGATGCGCGATCCCTCTTTGACGTTCAATGCCACCGCCTGGGCAGCGCTGGCCTGCGTCTCTTCGAGGAACTGCACTTCACACCGGTGCTGATGGTTGCGGGAGGCGATCTCATCGGCAATGCTGCGGATCTCAAACAGTGCCGACTGCCCTTTTGGCTCGGCGACAAAGGTGCCGACCCCTTGCAGACGCACCAGCAGCCCCTCATCGGTCAGCTCCCGCAGCGCGCGGTTGATGGTCATCCGGCTAAAGCCGAACTGGGCCACCAGCTCCGCCTCGGACGGGATACGATCGTGGGGACGCCAGACGCCGGTGGCGATCTGATGGCTGATCGCCTGCTTGACCTTTTCATAGAAAGGGGCTGGCGCACTGGCCTGCTGCTGCGGGGCGCGAGAGAACATAGCAATTCCTTAAGCCGTCATAAAAAATCGAGTATATACAAGCTTTATGCCCACCAGTGAGCGATTTGCCACGCCAGCCGTGCGGCGAGCTTCGCCCCCTGACCGTCGCGATCGAAGCCGGGGCTCAGTTCCACCAGATCGGCCGCCTGCAGTTTGCCGCTGCGACAGATCCGCTCGATGACCGGGAGCAGATCCCGGGCGGGAACCCCCAGCGCGGCGGGGGCCGACACGGCGGGCATCTCCCCGGCAGGCATCACGTCGAGATCGATAGTCAGGTAGACACGGTCTGCCTGTTCAAGAAGCGTTGTGAGCGCGTTCAGCGCCTGCTGCCGGAACTCGAGATCCTCCACCAGCGTAACGTTCAGGCGCGCAGCCTCATCCCACAGCGCCTGGGTATTGGCCGCCCGGCTGACGCCCAGACAGGCATAGTGAAACTCACGCTGCTGCGCGGCGCAGTACCGGGCCAGCTGGCGGAACGGCGTGCCGGATGTCGCCTGACTGGCGTTTCGTAGATCGAGATGGGCATCGAGGTTGACGATCGCCACCCGCTCGCCGGGAAAGGCATCCAGCACGCCGCGACCATGGGCCCAGGCGGTTTCGTGTCCGCCGCCAAAAACTAAAGTGCGCATGCCCGTCTGCTGGCAGGCGGTGACCGTCTCGCTCAGCGCCTGCTGGGCCGCCTCCAGCGCATTGCCCTCTACGCCAATGTTACCCATATCCATCAGCCGATCATGCCCCTGGTGGCTCGCCATGTTCGCCAGCGCCCGGCGTAACACATCCGGCGCCTGTGCGGCGCCGGGGCGTCCCTGATTGCGTCTGACCCCTTCGTCGCAGGCGAAGCCAATCAGGGCGATACCGTCACCGGTCGGCGTTGGCGTATCGCTAAGTTGTACGGTCTGGAACAGGCGCAGCGCGTTGCTGGCCTCGCTGCTGTCGTCACGTCCTTGCCAGACGTCCGGTGAAACCGGCTGCCACAGGCTCATACTGTTTTTCCTCTGAATACGCGCCGATAAAGCGGGTTACGACCCGGCTCATAGACCATCTCCACCGGGTTTTTCGCATCCCAGATGGCCAGATCGGCGACAAACCCCGCCTTCAACTGGCCGTGGGTCTCACCGCGGCCCAGCGCCTTCGCGGCATGCCGGGTGACACCTGCCCACGCCTCTTCCGGGGTTAAGCCAAACTGGACGCAGGCCATGTTCATCGCCAGGTGCAGGCTGGCGAACGGACTGGTGCCCGGGTTGTAGTCGGTGGCGACCGCCATCGGTATCCCTCGCTGGCGTAACAGCGCAACCGGCGGGCGCTGTCGCTCCTGTAAAAAGTAAAATGCGCCGGGGAGTAAGACCGCCACGGTGCCACTCTGCGCCATCGCGTCGACACCAGCCTCGTCGAGATATTCAATATGATCGGCGGAGAGCCCGCGATAGCGGCTGACCAGCGCAGTACCGCCGAGACTGGAGAGCTGCTCAACGTGGCCTTTAATGGGGATGCCCAGCGTCTGCGCCGCCTTGAACACTCGCTCGCTCTGTTCGGGCGTAAACCCGACATTTTCGCAGAACACATCCACAGCTTCGAAGAGCCCTTTTTCCCACAGCGCAGGTAACATGTGCTGACAAACATGGTCGATGTAGGCATCCGGATCGTGGCGATACGCCTTCGGCACGGCGTGCGCCGCCAGCAGCGTCGGGCTGATCTCCACCGGGTTGGTCTGCGCAAGACGCCGGGCCACGCGCAGCATCTTCTCTTCGGATTCGTCATCCAGGCCGTAACCCGACTTTATCTCAAGGGTGGTGACACCCTCGCGCATTAAGCGCTGCAAGCGCTGCTGCGCAAGCTGTTCGAGCTGCTCAGGCGTGCTCTCCCGGGTGGCAGTGACCGTGGCGTTAATCCCGCCGCCCTGGGCGCTGATGGTCTGATAAGAGACCCCGTTGAGTCGCTGCTCCCACTCGGCGGCGCGGTCGCCGCCAAACACCAGATGCGTATGGCAGTCGATCAGGCCCGGCGTCACCAGCCGCCCCTGTAAATCAATGGTATTGGGCAGCTCCTCCGGCAGGTCAGATTCCGGCACGATGGCCAGGATGGTCTCACCGCGCACAATCAATGCCCGGTTTTCCAGCAGGCCATAGGGAGTGTTGTGGTCGGGATCCAGCGTCGCGAGGCGCAGGTTACGCCAGATCAGATCATCAGGATGAAGTTGCAGCATCGGGCTTCCGCTTGTCATGGGTTGTATAGACATTTATTTTCATTCCTGTCGCCCTGTCAATCGCCTTTACCGAGATTGTTATTTATTTGTGACAACTTCCCCGCTAACCACGGGAAGAAAAAGCAACTTTTTGCCTTTTATTCTTCCCGTTTCGCTCAACTTAGTATAAAAAAGCAGGCTATTTCAGTTGTCCCCCTATTGATATGTTTTGCAGGAGCTTCCCTTGAACATTTCCAGGATTTCTCGTCTGGCGCTGGCACTCGCATTTGGCGTGACGTTATCGGCGTGCAGCTCTACCCCGCCGGATCAACTGCCATCAGAGCAGGCTGCGCCGGGCACGGCTTCCCGTCCGATCCTTTCCGCTGACGAAGCGAAAAACTTCCAGCAGGCTCGCTACTTTACGGCCATGGATCCGAACGCGGCGCCGTGGAGTCCTTATGCCATCCGCCTGCCTGAGCAGCCGAACTTTGTGGTTGGCCCGGCGGGAACCCAGGGCGTGACGCACACCTCTATCCAGGCGGCAGTCGATGCTGCCATCGCTAAGCACAGCAGCTCCCGTCAGTACATCGCCATTTTACCGGGCGAATACGAAGGTACCGTCTATGTGCCTGCTGCGCCGGGGAGCGTGACGCTCTACGGTACGGGTGAAAAACCAATTGATGTCAAAATTGGTCTGGCGATCGACTCCGAGATCGACACTGCAACCTGGCGTCGTCTGGTTAACCCGGGTGGTAAATACATGCCGGGCAAACCGGCCTGGTATATGTTCGACCGTTGCCAGAGCAAGCACAGCGCCACCGTTGGCCTGATGTGTTCCGCGGTCTTCTGGTCGCAGAACAACGGCCTGCAACTGCAGAACCTGACCATTGAAAACAATCTGGGTGACAGCGTGGATGCCGGTAACCACCAGGCGGTGGCCCTGCGCAGCGATGGCGATCGGGTCCAAATCGACAAGGTGAACATTCTGGGTCGCCAGAACACCTTCTTCGTCACTAACAGCGGCGTTGACAACACCCTGAAAAACAACCGCATCACCCGTACGCTGGTGACCAACAGCTACATTGAAGGGGATGTGGATATGGTTTCGGGTCGCGGTGCCGTGGTGTTTGATAACACCGATTTCCGCGTCATGAACACCCGTACCCAGCAGGAAGGCTACGTCTTCGCCCCTGCGACGCAGTCCAATCTGTTCTACGGCTTCCTGGCAGTGAACAGCCGCTTTACCGCGATGGGCGACGGCGTGGCGCAGCTTGGCCGCTCCCTGGATGTCGATTCCGCCACTAACGGTCAGGTGGTGATCCGCGACAGCGTGATCAACGAAGGCTTTAATATGGCTAAACCGTGGGGCAACGCCGCCATCTCTCAGCGTCCGTATGCGGGTAACACCGGTGCAGTAGATGAGAAAGGCAACGTGCAGCGTAACCTCAACGACGCTAACTTCAACCGCATGTGGGAATACAACAACCGCGGCGTGGGAAGTAAAGTGATCGCAGAGCCGAAGCAGTAAACGTTTAGCAAAAAGGGGGAGCAACTCCCCCTTTTTGCTGCGGCTGAATGCATCAGGCACCGGTTTTAAGATACGCATCCAGCAGTTGCAGAACTGCAACCATGAGTTGCAGGAACAGAATTATCCATCCCATCATGCTCATACGCCACTCCTTGGGTCAGGAGCACTTCCACTGACTTACCTTTCCGCTGCCTGTCGCCAGTGGGCGTTGGTATTTCCGATATGCTCCACAGTTAAGGCACTGACGGCACCACCCGCCAGCCAGGACTTGAAAGAAACCTGAGTTGCGGAACTGCCCATATCGGCCCAACGGCAACATTGTAGTCGCTGACAACTGGATATAAAAACAGTTTTATGTCGTTTAGGAATTCGTTTAGGTTTAACGGAATGTTATTTAATTTCAATAATATAAAAATAATTATGTCGCACCACTCTCTCTTGCCGGTGTGACTTGATTTTACATAGGGCAAGGTCGGGATTAATATAGCGTGGTTGGTATTTCCGATGTGCTCGCCCGGCTACCACCGGGCATAAAAAAACCTCGCATTCGCGAGGTTTTTTTGTTTCATCCGTTTTAGTGCGCGTTCACCACCACCCACATTGGCCCCTGGCCGACGGCATAACGTCCCTTCTCTTCCAGCAGCCCCTGCTCGCCCTGAATCTCATACAGCGCGATATGGTGCGATTTTTGCCCCGCCGCAATCAGGAATTTACCGCTGTGATCGACGTTAAAGCCGCGCGGCTGCGTTTCGGTTGGCTGGAAGCCTTCGATAGCCAGCACGCTACCATCTTCCGAAACACTGAACACGGTGATCAGGCTGGAGGTACGGTCGCAGGTATAGAGGTGACGGCCATCAGGCGTGATATGGATATCTGCCCCCCAACGGGTATCGGTGAAATCAGACGGCATCATGTCCAGGGTTTGCACACACTCAATCTTACCGTGCGGATCGCGCAGGGCCCAGACGTCTACCGAGCAGTTCAGCTCATTCACCACATAGGCGTACTGCTGATTCGGATGGAAGGCCATATGACGCGGACCGGCCCCTTCAACGGTAGTCACTTCCGCCGGGTTCTGCGCGGTCAGCTTGCCGTCATCGCCCAGCGTAAACAGGCAGATACGATCCTGCTTCAGCGCCGGTACCCACAGGGTGCGGTTATCCGGGGAGATGTTCGCCGAGTGGCACCCTTCCAGCCCTTCAACCACCTCAACGGTTTCACCAGGAATACCGTCATCCAGACGGGTTACGCTGACGCAGCCGGCATTGTAGGAGCCGCTAAAAATGAAGCGTCCCTGCAGATCGGTGGAGATATGCGTCGGGCTGCCCGGCAGCGCGGCTTCGGCCGTGTATGTCAGAGCGCCATCTTCAGGCGAGATACGGTACGCGAGCACGCGGAACTCCGGGCGAACACCCACATACAGGAAACGTTTATCCGGGCTGATTACCATCGGCTGAACCTGGCCGGGAACATCGACAACCTGAACCAGGGTGAGCGAACCTTCGGGATTCAGACGCCAGACATGGATCTGCTGGCTTTCAGGACTGGCGGTATAAACGGTTTGTTTCATGAATGCTCCTTTCCTCACTGCGCGTAAAAGTAATGTACCAGGATAGTCGTTTTTAACGGTGAATGCTGAATTTTAACCAGGAATTTTGCAGCGTTAGTTGCTCGGTGTACCATCTGCGCATCCCCTCCTTTCAACATTAACCCGGAATATCAAATGACCTCGCGTGTGATTGCACTGGATTTAGACGGTACGCTGTTAACGCCGCAAAAAACCCTGCTCCCCTCTTCGCTTGAAGCACTGAAGCGTGCCCAGGAGGTAGGATATCAACTCCTCATCGTTACGGGTCGGCATCACGTTGCTATTCATCCTTTTTATCAGGCACTGGCGTTAGATACACCTGCAATTTGTTGTAATGGAACCTATTTGTATGATTATCAAGCAAAAAAGGTTCTGCAAGCCGATCCTTTACCGGTTCCGCAGGCGCTGCAGCTGATCGATCTGCTTGATGAACATGCCATTCACGGCCTGATGTATGTTGACGACGCGATGCTGTACGAGCGTCCTACCGGCCACGTGATTCGCACCAGCAACTGGGCGCAGGCGCTGCCGGAAGCGCAGCGCCCGGTGTTCACGCAGGTGCCGTCCCTCGCCCAGGCCGCACGTGAGGTCAACGCGATCTGGAAATTTGCCCTGACCGGTGAGGACACAGGCAAACTTAACGACTTTGCCTCACAGGTCGAGCAGACGCTGGGGCTGGAGTGCGAATGGTCATGGCACGATCAGGTGGATATCGCCCGTAAAGGCAACAGCAAGGGGAAACGCCTGACGGAGTATGTGGAATCCATCGGCGGCTCTATGAAAGACGTCATTGCCTTTGGCGATAACTACAATGACATCAGCATGCTGGAAGCGGCTGGCACCGGGGTGGCGATGGGGAATGCGGACGATGCCGTCAAAGCGCGCGCGAACGTGGTGATCGGCGATAACACCACCAACAGCATCGCCGAATTTATCTATACCCGTCTGCTGTGATCAGGTGGTGATGGAGACGCTCTTGATCTGCGCGTAAAGCCAGAGGCCAGGTTTGATCCCCAGTTCATCCCTGGCCCACGGGCTGATGCGGGCCCAGAGCGTGCGGCTGCCAATCTCCAGCTGCACCTCCACCTGGCCGTTGTCGTCGTAACACTGGGCGACTTTGGCGCGCAGAATATTACGGATGCTGCTCTGTAGCGGCGGCTGGAGTACCAGCGAGACATCGGACGCCTGAATGCGAATGCGCAGGTTGGTTTGCAGCGGTTTATCCAGCTTGTTGACCCAGACATGCTGATCCCCGATAGCCAGGGCGGTCATGGCATAGTGCGGATGGTGTTCCAGCACGCTCACCTTCAGAATACTGCTCTGCTGCTCCTGCGGCAGCCAGGGATGCATTACGCTGCTCCCCCACACCTCTTCCAGATTACCGAACGCTTTCACGCTGCCATTTTCCAGCACCAGCACCTTATCGGCCAGATGCAGGATCTCATCCAGCGAATGACTCACATAGAGCATTGGGATGTTGATTTCGCGGGCCAGGCGCTGCAGATAAGGCAGCAGCTCGCGCTTGCGCGGGATATCGAGGGAGGCCAGGGGTTCGTCCAGCAGCAGCAGTTCCGGGGCGGTGAGCAGCGCCCGGCCTATCGCCACGCGTTGCTTTTCCCCGCCCGAAAGCGACGACGGCAGCCGGTCAAGCAGGTGCTCAATGCCCAGCAAAGCCACCAGCTTATCGAACTGCCCGGCCATGCTTTTCGCCATGCCGTAACGCAGGTTGCCCAGCACTTTGTAATGGGGAAACAGCCTGGCGTCCTGGAAGACATAACCAATCCGGCGCTTTTCTGGCGCGAGAAAAATACGCTTTTCGACATCGTTCAGCACCCGATCGTTGAGTACGATCCGCCCCGTCTGAGGTCGCGTTAGCCCGCTTATCGCGTTGATTAGCGACGTTTTGCCCGCGCCGGAGACGCCAAAAATGGCGGTAATGCCGCTGGCAGGCAGGGTTTCGTTGAGAGTCAGGCAGTGATCGCCCAGCGTCTGGGTAAAATTGAGTTCCAGCATGATTATTTCCCCATCCGTTCACGGCTGATGCGCGCCAGCCACTCCGACACCAGCAGCGACACCAGCGCCAGCACAATGGAGATCAGGCACAACCGTGCCGCAGCCCCCTCGCCACCCGGGGTCTGGATCAGGGTATACATGGCCGACGGGATGGTGCGTGTTTCGCCCGGAATGTTGGAAACAAAAGTGATGGTGGCGCCAAACTCCCCCAGCGAGCGGGCAAACGCCAGCACCGTGCCGACAATAATGCCCGGCAGCGTCAGGGGAAGCGTAATGGTGAAAAAGACGCGCCAGCGCCCGGCACCGAGGGTACGGGCCGCCTGTTCAAGTTTAAGATCGACTCCTTCAAGCGCCAGGCGGATCGCCCGTACCATCAGCGGGAATGACATCACCGCCGCCGCCAGCACGGCACCGCGCCAGCTGAAGGCAAAGCTAATGCCAAACCACTCATACAGGCGTTCGCCGATAAAACCGCGCCGCCCCATGGCAATCAGCAGCAGATACCCCACCACCACTGGCGGCAGCACCAGAGGCAGGTGCAAAATACTGTCGAGGAGCGCTTTGCCCGGAAACTGACAGCGAACCAGTAACCAGGCGAAAAAGACCCCAAAGGGCAAACTCAATGCAACCGCGAGGGAAGAGACTTTCAGGCTCAGCAGCACGGCCTGCCATTCGGGATCGGTCAATATCATTCGTGCGTCGTAAATCCGTAACGTTTAAAGATGGCAGACGCCTGCGGCCCCTTCAGATAATCGTAAAAGGCGCTGACGGTTGCGTTTTTATGTCCATCAATGATGGCCACAGGATATTCCACTTTCTTATGCGAGTCTTCAGGGAACGTACCCACCACTTTCACCCCTTTTTCAGCAACCGCATCGGAACCGTAGACGATCCCAAGCGGCGCTTCATTGCGCGCCACCAGCGCCAGCGCGCCGCGCACATCTTCTGCCGGTGCCAGTTCAGGTGCCAGCGTCTCCCAGGCACCCAGTTTTTGCAGCGCCTCTTTGGCGTAAATGCCTGCCGGAACGTGTTCCGGATCGCCCACCGCCAGACGCCCCCCTTTCAGCAGGCTGGTCCAGTTTGTCTCCTTGTTGATACTCACCTCGCCCTGAGTGCTGGCTTTAGGCGCCACCACAACCAGGCTGTTGCCGAGCAGGGTGACACGGCTCGCTGCATCAACCGCTTTTTTATCGACGGCGTAATCCATCCACTTTTGATCGGCCGAGATAAAGAGATCGGCAGGCGCGCCTGCTTCAATCTGTCGCGCCAGGGTGGACGAAGAAGCAAATGACGACACCACGTCGACGTTTTTCTCTTTTTTATACACCGCGGCAATATCCTGCATTGCGTTCGTCAGTGATGCAGCGGCAAAGACGGTGATCTTGCCTTCGTCTGCCAGCGCCTGGCCGGCCAGCGTGAGTGTCAGCGTCACGCCGGTAACAAATCCTGACCATGTACGTTTCATTTAAAGCTCCTGCAGAGATCGTTATATAAATCGAAATATAACGATAACCGTCAGGTTTGCCCAGCGTTAAATCGTACCGATCGGGGAGTAGATCAATTTTGTACTGAAAATAGTATCGGCGAGGAAGGGGGAAACTTGAGAGCAAAACGCCCGGCGGAACCGGGCGTTTTTAAAGGAAATTAATGCTGTTTTTTCGGCTGTTTTCTGTGGCCGACATTGGAAAAGATGTTGAACACCTCACCCAGGCCGTAGATGGCACCGAGGATGATAGCCATCACCACTGGTACCATGATCACGGCGAATACCAGACTTTTCAGCAACTCTAACATGGCTTTCTCCAGACAATGTGAATTGCCTTATTCTAACCGGAAAAGCGAGAATTACATCCCCTTTTGTGCGGTACAGTTTGCGCCGGTAACGAATTACGTCACAATACTCCTTTTGCCAGGACATTGTTATGCAGGCCGAAATTCTCCTCACCCTACGTCTTTCGCAAAAACTGTTCGCCGATCCCCGCCGCATTGCCCTGCTCAAGCAAATTGAGCAAACCGGCTCCATCAGCCAGGGGGCAAAAAACGCCGGCATTAGCTATAAAAGCGCGTGGGATGCCATCAACGAGATGAACACGCTGAGCGAACAGACCCTGGTCGATCGCGCCACCGGCGGCAAAGGCGGCGGCGGTGCCATCCTGACGCGCTACGGGCAGCGGCTGATCCAGCTCTATGACCTGCTGGCGCAGATTCAGCAAAAGGCCTTCGATGTCTTAAGCGATGATGACGCCCTGCCGCTGGACAGCCTGCTCGGCGCCATCTCGCGTTTCTCTTTGCAAACCAGCGCCCGTAACCAGTGGTTTGGCACCGTCACCGCCCGCGATGATGACCAGGTGCAGCAGCATGTCGATATTTTGCTCGCCGACGGCACCACCCGCCTGAAAGTCGCCATTACGGCCCAGAGCGGCAAGCGGCTGGGTCTGGATGAGGGCAAAGAGGTGCTGGTGCTGTTGAAAGCGCCCTGGGTCAACATCACGCTGGAGAGTGAGGCGGCAAAACAGGCGGATAACCAGCTACAGGGAGTTATCAACCATATCGACCGTGGCGACGAGCAGTGTGAAGTGCTGATGACCCTGCCCGACGGCCAGACGCTCTGCGCCACCGTACCTGCGGCCCAGAGCCAGGATTTAGAAGAAGGTGCTGAGGCGACCGCATATTTTAATGCCGACCGGGTGATTATCGCCACGTTGTGCTAAGCGCATTGACATGTGTGCCAACAGTAGGTTATCCCTGAGGCTTATTGCTGCAGAAAATGGGATAAATCATGTCATCATTGCAAATTTCGCAAGGCACGTTTCGTCTTAGCGACACGCGTACGCTCACCCTCGCTGATTTTACGTTGAATGGTGGTGAAAGCTGGGCTTTTGTGGGCAGTAACGGCAGCGGCAAATCTGCCCTCGCCCGCGCCCTGGCTGGCGAGCTGACGCTGTTGAAGGGCGAACGCCAGAGCAGTTTCACCCGCGTGACCCGCCTCTCCTTCGAGCAACTGCAGAAACTGGTCAGCGACGAGTGGCAGCGTAACAACACCGATATGCTCAGCCCCGATGAGGACGATACTGGCCGAACGGCTGCCGAAATCATTCAGGACGAGATCAAAGATGTGGCCCGCTGCCGCCAGCTGGCGGAACAGTTCGGCATCGCTCACCTGCTGGACCGACGTTTTAAATACCTCTCTACCGGCGAAACCCGCAAAACATTGCTGTGCCAGGCTCTGATGGCCGACCCCGACCTGCTGATCCTGGATGAACCTTTTGACGGCCTCGACGTGCAATCCCGCAGCCAGCTGGCGGATCTGCTGGCCTCGCTTAATCAGCAGGGCTATACCCTGGTGCTGGTCCTGAACCGTTTTGACGAGATCCCCGATTTTGTGCAAAACGCGGGGGTGCTGGCCGACTGCACCCTGACGGCGGTGGGGGATAAAGCGACCCTGCTTAACCAGGCCCTGATTGCCCAGCTTGCGCACAGCGAAAAACTGAACGGGGTTACCCTGCCCGAACCGGATGCGCCGTCTGCGCGTCACGGTTTGCCGGAGGGCGAGGCGCGGATTGTGCTGAATAACGGCATGGTCTCCTATAACGATCGTCCGATCCTCAATCAGTTAAGCTGGACGGTAAATCCCGGCGAGCACTGGCAGATTGTCGGCCCTAATGGCGCCGGTAAATCGACCCTGCTGAGCCTCATTACCGGGGATCACCCGCAGGGCTACAGCAACGATCTCACCCTCTTTGGCCGCCGTCGCGGCAGCGGCGAAACCATCTGGGATATTAAAAAACATATCGGCTACGTCAGCAGCAGCCTGCACCTCGATTACCGCGTCAGCACCACGGTACGCAACGTCATCCTGTCCGGTTATTTCGACTCCATCGGGATTTATCAGGCGGTGTCGGACCGGCAGCACAAGCTGGCGCAGCAGTGGCTGGATATTCTGGGGATGGACAACCGGGTTGCAGATGCCCCCTTCAGCAGCCTCTCCTGGGGCCAGCAGCGACTGGCGTTGATCGTGCGCGCGCTGGTGAAACACCCGACGCTGCTGATCCTCGACGAGCCGCTGCAGGGGCTGGATCCCCTCAACCGCCAGCTCATTCGCCGTTTTGTGGATGTCCTGATTAGCGAAGGTGAAACGCAGCTGCTGTTTGTTTCTCACCATGCCGAAGACGCGCCCGCCTGTATCACCCACCGCCTGGAATTTGTCGCCGACGGCGACGGCTATCGCTACCAGGTTGGCCGCATCTGACATCCTGACGGGGGCTATGCCCCCGCTCTTTTTCGGACAACCTGCAACATCCCACCCCGAGCGCTTTGATCTACAATCCTTTTTTAGCCGGAGAGCAGCTGCGTTTTGTGCAGTGTAAACGATTCCACTATTTTATCCCATGTCACACTTTCCTGCTCTCTGTTATGCTAGGATTATCTCATACCATAAGCCTAATGGAGCGAAATATGCGAGTTCTGGTAACAGGTGGTAGCGGTTACATAGGAAGTCATACCTGTGTGCAACTGCTGCAAAATGGCCATGACGTCATCATCCTTGATAACCTGTGCAACAGTAAACGCAGCGTGCTGCCGGTTATGGAGCGCCTGGCCGGTAAGCAGCCTGCTTTTGTCGAAGGCGATATTCGTAACGAAGCGCTGATGACTGAGATCCTGCACGATCACGCCATTGATACGGTGATCCACTTTGCTGGCCTGAAAGCAGTGGGCGAGTCCGTGGCGAAGCCGCTGGAATATTACGACAACAACGTCAACGGCACGCTGCGTCTGGTCTCTGCCATGCGCGCGGCGGGCGTCAAAAACCTGATCTTCAGTTCTTCCGCCACCGTCTACGGCGACCAGCCGCAAATCCCTTATGTTGAAAGCTTCCCGACCGGTACGCCGCAAAGCCCGTACGGCAAGAGCAAGCTGATGGTGGAACAGATCCTGACCGACCTGCAAAAAGCACAGCCGGATTGGAGTATCGCCCTGCTGCGCTATTTCAACCCGGTGGGTGCGCATCCGTCAGGAGATATGGGCGAAGATCCGCAGGGTATTCCTAATAACCTGATGCCGTACATTGCCCAGGTCGCGGTAGGCCGTCGTGATTCGCTGGCAGTATTCGGCAACGACTACCCTACCCCGGACGGCACCGGCGTTCGCGACTACATTCACGTGATGGATCTCGCCGACGGGCACGTGGCTGCCATGCAGCAGCTGGCTGATAAACCGGGCGTTCACATTTACAACCTCGGCGCAGGCGTCGGCAGCAGCGTGCTGGATGTGGTGAATGCCTTCAGCGCCGCCTGCGGCAAACCGGTGAGCTATCACTTTGCCCCGCGTCGCGACGGCGATCTGCCCGCCTACTGGGCCGATGCATCGAAGGCGGATAAAGAGCTTAACTGGCGTGTCTCCCGCACGCTTGACGAAATGGCACAGGATACCTGGCGCTGGCAGTCTCGCCACCCCCAGGGCTATCCGGACTAAGGACCTGTCATGACCCAATTTAACCCCGTCGATCACCCGCATCGTCGTTTTAATCCATTAACCGGGCAGTGGATCCTGGTCTCTCCGCATCGCGCCAAACGCCCCTGGCAGGGCGCGCAGGAGACCCCGTCCAGCGAGAGGCTGCCCCAGCACGATCCGGACTGTTTCCTCTGTCCGGGGAATACCCGCGTCACCGGCGATATCAACCCGGACTATAAAGGCACCTTCGTCTTTACCAACGACTTTGCCGCCCTGATGACCGATACGCCGGACGCCCCGCAGAGTGACGATCCGCTCCTGCGCTGCGAAAGCGCGCGCGGCACCAGCCGGGTGATCTGCTTCTCGCCGGATCATAGCAAAACCCTGCCGGAGCTGAGCGTAGAGGCGCTGACCGAAGTGGTGAAAACCTGGCAGGAGCAGACCGCCGAACTGGGACAGACCTATCCCTGGGTTCAGGTCTTCGAGAACAAAGGCGCGGCGATGGGCTGCTCCAACCCGCATCCCCACGGCCAGGTGTGGGCCAATAGCTTCATGCCTAACGAAGTGGAGCGGGAAGATCGGTTGCAAAAAGCCTATTACGCTGAGCAACAGTCGCCCATGCTGCTGGACTATGTTCAGCGCGAGCTGGCTGATGGCAGCCGCACCGTCGTGGAAACCGAACACTGGTTAGCGGTGGTGCCATACTGGGCGGCATGGCCATTCGAGACCCTGCTGCTGCCGAAAGCCCACGTTCTGCGGTTAACCGATCTGAGCGACGTCCAGCGCAGCGATCTGGCGCTGGCGCTGAAAAAACTGACCAGCCGCTATGACAATCTGTTCCAGTGCTCCTTCCCCTATTCCATGGGCTGGCACGGCGCACCGTTTAACGGCGAAGAGAATCAACACTGGCAGCTGCACGCCCACTTCTATCCGCCGCTGCTGCGCTCCGCCACCGTACGTAAGTTTATGGTGGGCTACGAGATGCTGGCAGAAACCCAGCGTGACCTGACGGCGGAGCAGGCCGCAGAGCGTCTGCGTGCAGTGAGTGATGTCCATTTTCGCGAATCCGGAGAATAACAATGAGTCTGAAAGATAAAACCCACGCCCTGTTTGCTGAAAAATTTGGTTATCCCGCCACTCACGCAATCCAGGCGCCAGGCCGCGTTAACCTCATCGGCGAACATACCGACTACAACGACGGTTTTGTCCTGCCCTGCGCCATTGATTACCAGACGGTGATCAGCTGCGCGAAACGCAACGACCGCAAGGTGCGCGTGATGGCAGCGGATTATGACAACCAGATCGACGAATTTTCGCTGGATGAGCCGATTGTTGCCCACGACAGCCAGCAGTGGTCTAACTACGTCCGCGGCGTGGTGAAGCATCTGCAAAAACGTAACAAGGAGTTTGGCGGCGCGGATCTGGTGATCAGTGGCAACGTCCCACAGGGTGCGGGCCTGAGCTCCTCCGCCTCACTGGAAGTGGCCGTCGGCACGGTCTTCCAGCAGCTCTATCACCTGCCGCTGGATGGCGCGCAGATTGCCCTTAACGGCCAGGAAGCAGAGAACCAGTTCGTCGGCTGTAACTGCGGCATCATGGATCAGCTGATCTCGGCGCTGGGCAAAAAAGGCCACGCGTTACTGATCGACTGCCGCTCGCTGGGCACCAAAGCGGTCAGCCTGCCGAAAGGCGCGGCGGTGATCATCATCAACAGTAATTTCAAACGCACCCTGGTGGGCAGCGAGTACAACACTCGCCGTGAGCAGTGTGAAACCGGCGCGCGCTTCTTCCAGCAGTCTGCACTGCGTGATGTCTCGCTCACCGAGTTCAATAAAGTGGCCCACGAGCTGGACCCGGTAGTGGCAAAACGTGTTCGTCACGTCCTGACCGAAAACGCCCGTACCGTAGAAGCAGCAGCTGCGCTGGAGAAAGGCGATCTGCAACGGATGGGTGAGCTGATGGCCGAGTCGCATGCCTCTATGCGCGACGACTTCGAAATCACCGTGCCACAGATCGACACCCTGGTTGAGATTGTGAAATCCGCCATTGGCGATCAAGGCGGTGTGCGTATGACCGGCGGCGGCTTCGGCGGCTGCGTGGTGGCGCTGGTACCGGAGGAACTGGTGCCGGTTGTTCAGCAAGCCGTGGAACAACAGTATGAAGCCAAAACCGGTATCAAAGAGACTTTCTATGTTTGTAATGCATCACAAGGAGCTGGCCAGTGCTAAACGAAACACCTGTTCTCGCCCCTGACGGCCTGCCGTATCGCCTGATCACCCTGCGCAACGAAGCAGGGATGGTCGTCACGCTGATGGACTGGGGTGCGACGCTGCTCTCCGCCCGCGTCCCGATGACCGACGGCAGCGTCCGCGAAACCCTGCTCGGCTGTGCCTCGCCTGAGCAGTATGTGGAGCAAACGGCCTTCCTGGGCGCCTCGGTAGGCCGTTATGCCAACCGTATCGCCAAAAGCCGCTTTGAACTGGACGGCGTGCGCTATGACCTGCTGCCAAGCCAGGGCGAAAACCAGCTGCACGGCGGCCCGAATGGATTTGATAAACGTCGCTGGCGCATTATGCAGCAGAACGACGCCGAAGCGCTGCTGGCGCTCGACTCGCCGGACGGCGATCAAGGTTTTCCGGGTAACTGTGCGGCGAGTGTGCGTTACCGCTTAACGGATGATAACCGTATCGCCATTGAGTATCGCGCCACCGTGGATAAGCCCTGTCCGGTCAACCTGACCAACCACGCTTATTTCAACCTCGACGGCAGCTGCAGCGACGTGCGCCAGCACCGCCTGCAACTGCTGGCGCAACGCTATCTGCCTGTGGATGAGATGGGGATCCCGCAGGAAGGGTTAAAAGACGTTGCCGGTACCAGCTTTGATTTCCGCACCACCAAAGCCATCAGCCAGGATTTCCTTGCGGATGACCACCAGCGCAAGGTGAACGGTTACGATCATGCTTTCCTGCTTGATGCCCAGGGCGATCTGAACCAGCCCGCGGCGCATCTTTGGTCTGCCGATGAAAAGCTGCAGATGACGGTCTATACCACCGCCCCTGCCCTGCAATTCTATTCTGGCAACTTCCTCGAAGGTACCCCGGCGCGCGAAGATGGAGAATACCGGGCCTGGCAAGGTCTGGCGCTGGAGAGTGAGTTCTTACCCGACAGCCCGAATCACGCGGAATGGCCGCAGCCTGACTGCATACTGCGCCCTGGCGAAGAGTACATCAGCGTCACCGAATATCACTTTATTGCGCAATAAAAATGAGCCCTCCTGCCGGAGGGCTTTTTTTATCCATCTTGCTGAAAATAGCGCCAGTTACGGACAAAATCACAACCCCTCATTCACAAGCATCTTACACTGCGACACTATTTTCGCTATGGTTAGGGTTAAGCGTTGCCCGCGGCTCAGCCGCAGCAATATAATGAGAATTGTTATCATTCAAATAATGCTTGTTCTGGAGGAGTAAAATATGGCTGTAACTAAGCTGGTTCTGGTACGTCATGGCGAAAGCCAGTGGAACAACGAAAACCGTTTTACCGGTTGGTATGATGTTGACCTGTCCGAAAAAGGTGTTGGCGAAGCGAAAGCAGCGGGCAAACTGCTGAAAGACGAAGGCTTCAGCTTCGATTTTGCTTATACCTCCGTGCTGAAACGTGCCATCCATACCCTGTGGAACGTGCTGGATGAACTGGATCAGGCCTGGCTGCCGGTTGAGAAGTCCTGGAAGCTGAACGAGCGTCACTACGGCGCGCTGCAGGGTCTGAACAAAGCCGAAACCGCAGAGAAATACGGTGACGAGCAGGTTAAACAGTGGCGTCGCGGCTTCGCGGTCACCCCACCAGAGCTGACCAAAGATGACGAGCGTTACCCGGGCCACGATCCGCGTTACGCGAAACTGACCGATGCTGAACTGCCAACCACCGAAAGCCTGGCGCTGACCATCGATCGCGTTGTTCCTTACTGGAACGAAACTATTCTGCCACGCCTGAAAAGCGGTGAGCGCGTCATCATCGCTGCGCACGGTAACTCCCTGCGCGCGCTGGTGAAATACCTGGACAACATGGGTGAAGACGAGATCCTCGAGCTGAACATCCCAACCGGCGTGCCGCTGGTGTACGAGTTCGACGAAAACTTCAAACCAATCAAGCACTACTATCTGGGTAACGCTGACGAAATCGCGGCTAAAGCTGCGGCCGTTGCGAACCAGGGTAAAGCCAAGTAATAAAAAAGCCCGGTCGCGATGACCGGGCTCTGTGTTCTGAATGCCGGATGCTTATCCGGCATTTTTTTTAGCCGCGACGGGCTTTCACCGCATTCGCCAGCTGGCGCAGCACCGTTTCGGTATCGTCCCAGCCGATGCAGGCATCAGTGACGCTCTTACCGTAAACCAGCGGCTCGCTGCCTTCCAGATTCTGATTGCCTTCCACCAGGTGGCTTTCAATCATCACGCCGATAATCGCCTTTTCACCGCCGGCAATCTGCTGGCAGACATCGGTGCCTACATCCATCTGCTTTTTGAACTGCTTGCTGGAGTTGGCATGGCTGAAGTCGATCATCACCTGCGCCGCCAGACCGGCTTTTTCCAGGCCCGCCTTCACTTCGGCGACGTGCGCCGCGCTGTAGTTAGGCTCTTTGCCGCCGCGCAGAATGATATGGCAGTCGCCGTTCCCGCTGGTGTTCACAATGGCGGAGTGACCCCATTTGGTGACGGAGAGGAAGCAGTGCGGCGCCCCGGCAGCATTGATGGCGTCGATCGCCACTTTGATGGTGCCATCGGTGCCATTTTTAAAGCCCACCGGGCAGGAGAGCCCTGACGCCAGCTCGCGGTGAACCTGAGACTCGGTGGTACGCGCGCCAATAGCGCCCCAGCTCATCAGGTCAGCGAGATATTGCGGGGTGATCATATCGAGGAACTCACCCGCCGCAGGCAGACCGCTGTCGTTGATGTCCAGCAGCAGCTTACGGGCGATGCGCAGGCCGTCGTTGATCTGGAAGCTGCCATCCATATGCGGATCGTTAATCAGCCCTTTCCAGCCTACGGTGGTGCGTGGCTTTTCAAAGTAGACGCGCATGACGATTTCCAGCTCATCCTTCAGCGCTTCGCGCAGGGTCAGCAGTCGCGCCGCATACTCTTTTGCCGCCGCAGGATCGTGAATGGAGCACGGACCGATCACCACCAGAAGACGATCGTCATTACCTTTCAGGATCTTGTGGATCGCTTTACGGGCATGAGAAACGGTGTTGGCGGCGTTTTCGGTGGCGGGAAACTTCTCAAGGAGCGCTACAGGAGGTAATAACTCGTTGATCTCTTTAATACGTAAATCGTCATTCTGATAATTCATGTTCGTTCCAGCGTTGCCATACTTTTATAAATGAATGCAATCCATCCAATCTATCTTGTCAGTCAGGAAGTGTAAACTCACTTTTACACTAGGCACAGATAAATCCTGGAATTCGCTTAAAAAACGCAACAAAGTAGCGAAAAACGAGATACACCCTAAACTTTTTAACTGTATGCACTGCATTTATAAACTTTATCGCGATTCCATACTGACCTAAGTAGGGATCATGGCATCTTTAACCACTGAGCAGTATATCGATTTCGCATATGCACTGTGGAAAGAAGTTATCCAGAACATAACGACCAGAACAGGAGCAGCATGATGAAAATGACTAAACTCGCAACCCTTTTCCTGACAGCTTCGCTCACGATGGCGAGCGGTGCAGCCCTGGCTGCTGATAGCGCCACCGGCTCTAACACCAATAATGGCCAGGCGAATGCCGCCGCTGATGCAGGGGCCGTTGCGCCTGATGCACGCCAGAATATTGCTCCAAACAATACCGGCAACAGCCAGATTAACACGGGTTCTGGTACAACCGGCACCACCGGCACTACCGGTACCGGCACAACAGGTACGGGTACAGGGACTGGCACAGGTTCTATGCTGAACTCAGATGGTACGAACTCCGGCAGCACCGGGGTGACCAATGGTACCGGCAACAGTTCAACCACTGGCGGCACTAACTCAGTCATGGGTAATGATGACCCAAGTAAGATGGGTAATGACGGCATGACCAAAGACGATCAGCACAAGAATTCAATGTGTAAAGACGGTAAATGCCCGGATCAATCCGGCAAAGTTGATTCCGAAAGAACCCCGCAAGAACAAAAAACTGACGGCACTACTCAGTAATTAAGGGTAATGCAGTTATGATGAAGGAGAGCTACGGCTCTCCTTTATTTTTTGTGCAAAATGTTAAAAACTCTACACTTACAATAATAATTTACCGGGAAAGTATTCATGGCGCACTCCCACTCGCACGCCCCTTCTTCACAGGATGAAAATGCTAAACGCTTAACGCTGGCGTTCGGCGTCACCGCCACCTTTATGGTCATTGAGGTGATTGGCGGGTTGGTTTCCGGCTCGCTGGCGCTGCTGGCCGATGCGGGTCATATGTTAACGGACGCCGCTGCGCTGCTGTTTGCGCTGCTGGCGGTGGTATTCGCCCGCCGCCCGCCAAGCCACGGACGCACCTTTGGCTGGCTACGTCTCACGACCCTCGCCGCCTTCGTCAACGCCATCGCGCTGGTCTTGATCACGATTTTAATCGTCTGGGAAGCCTTCCAGCGTTTCCGCCATCCGCAGCCTGTCGCGGGTGTCACCATGATGGTGGTGGCCGTGGCCGGGCTTATCGCTAATATCCTGGCGTTCTGGATTTTGCATCGCGGCAGTGGAGAAAAGAATCTCAACGTGCGGGCAGCAGCGCTGCATGTGCTGGGGGATCTGCTGGGGTCGGTGGGGGCCATCGTTGCGGCGCTGGTGATCCTCTGGACCGACTGGACGCCCATCGACCCGATATTGTCGATTCTGGTCTCGTGCCTGGTGTTACGCAGTGCCTGGCGGCTTCTGCAGGAGAGCGTCAATGAGCTGCTGGAAGGGGCCCCGGCGACGCTGGATATCCCGGCGCTGAAGCGCAACTTAACGCGCTCCATTCCTGAAGTGCGCGATGTGCATCATGTACACGTCTGGATGGTGGGAGAAAAACCGCTGATGACGCTGCATGTTCAGGTTATCCCGCCTCACGATCATGATGCGTTACTGGGGCGTATTCAGCACTTTCTGGAGCACCATTACGCCATTGCGCACAGCACCATTCAGATGGAATACACCCCCTGTAACGGACCGGACTGCCACCTCAATGAGATCCCGTCCGGTCACGCCCATCATCACCATTAACGTGCCAGCGCGTGTGAACCCCGTTCACGCGCGCTGTTAATCCACATCCTGCTACCGTTCAGGGCGATGAAGGTGAGGATCATGTACTCCAGCGACATGGCGTAGACGCCCTGCAGGGCAAAGATCGCCACGCTTATCACGTTAATAATCACCCACAGCAGCCAGTTTTCGACATATTTACGGGTCATTAGGATCATGGCAGCAATCGACAGAACCATCATGCATGAATCCCAGAACGGGAAGGCGTCAGGCTGCAGCTCTGGCATGGTGACATTCAGCCCCAGGGTATTCATCACCGAGACCGCTACGCGGGTCAGGAAGGCGAACACCGGGTCGATATAGACCGTCATCAGGCCAATGGCTACCACGCAGGCAGCCAGCCAGCCGATTGCCTTCGGCAATGGTAGCCAGCGGATCTGCAGTTCCGCCTCCTGCTGGCTGTTCTGCCGGGACCAGGCGTACCAGCCGTAGATATTGGCTCCAAAGAAGAACAGCTGCAGCAGCAGGCTGGCATACAGCTGGATCTGGAAGAAGATAATGGCGAACAGCGTAACGTTCACCAGGCCAAACGCGTAGTTGACGATTTTCTCCAGACTGGCGAGCCAGATACAGAGCAGACCTGCAATCGTCCCGACCGCTTCAATCCATGACAAGTCATAGCCGCCAGCGCCAATCGGTATATGTACCAGAATGTTTTGCGTGCTAAAAAAATCCATCTTTTCCCCTGAGCGTTACGTTTACGTGGTTTAAGGACGTAGTGTAGCCGCAAAATTCAGCATTCGGTTAAGCGGAATTAACGCCCCCTCTCGCAGCGCGGCATCAACATGGATTTCATGGGTGACTCCGCCCGTCTCCAGACCGTCTGCAATCGCTTTGAGCCCGTTCATGGCCATCCACGGACAGTGCGCGCAGCTGCGACAGGTTGCCCCCTCGCCTGCGGTCGGTGCTTCCAGCAGCTCTTTCTCTGGCACCGCCTGCTGCATTTTGTAGAAGATGCCGCGATCGGTCGCCACAATCAACTGGCGATGCGGCAGCCTCTTCGCGGCAGCGATCAGCTGGCTGGTTGAGCCGACGGCATCCGCCATATCAACGATCGCCTGCGGGGATTCCGGGTGAACCAGAATGGCCGCATCCGGGTAGAGCCCCTTCATGCGCGCCAGTGCCTGCGTTTTGAATTCATCATGGACGATACAGGCGCCCTGCCAGCAGAGAATATCCGCTCCGGTCTGTTTCTGGACGTAATTGCCAAGATGTCTATCCGGTGCCCAGATAATCTTCTCGCCCAGACTGTCGAGATGCTCGATCAGTTCAACGGCGATACTGGAGGTGACAACCCAGTCGGCGCGTGCTTTAACCGCCGCAGAGGTATTGGCGTAGACGACGACCGTTCTGTCAGGGTGGGCATCACAGAAGGCGGTAAACTCGTCGATCGGACAGCCCAGATCGAGCGAGCACTCCGCATTCAGGGTCGGCATCAGAATCGTTTTTTCCGGGCTGAGGATTTTGGCCGTTTCGCCCATAAAACGGACCCCGGCCACCAGCAACGTCGAAGCAGGATGCTTAGCACCAAAGCGCGCCATCTCCAGCGAGTCCGAGATACAACCGCCCGTCTCTTCTGCAAGCTGCTGAATTTCAGGATCGGTATAGTAATGGGCCACCATAACCGCATCACGCTCTTTGAGCAGACGCTTAATTTTCTCACGGTAAAACTGCTTTTCGTCCAGGCTCAGCGGGGCAGGCTTTGGTGGGAAAGGATAGATAGCGGCTTCTGGATCAAACATCACACTCATTTTGGCTTCTCGTTTTACAGGCTTAACAAATTTGCCATGCTTTAGCGATGATAACCAAAGTGACGGCAATTGTGTTTTGTATACTAAACAAGATAGCGAATCTGAGAGGGAAAGTCACATCAAAAAGCGTGCGGGCAGCATTTGTCGGGTGGCGCTTCGCTTACCCGACCTACGTAAACCCGCGCATTTTTAATTCTGGAATAACAGATAGCAAAAAGGCGCCTTTAGGGCGCCTTTTTACATTGGTGGGTCGTGCAGGATGACTCGGCTTCGCCTCGCCCTTCGGGCCGTTGCTAAAGCAACGTTATCCTTCACGTTTACTATCTGAGTACGATAGTAAAATTGGTGGGTCGTGCAGGATTCGAACCTGCGACCAATTGATTAAAAGTCAACTGCTCTACCAACTGAGCTAACGACCCCTTGCGGGATGTACTGCTTTTCTTCGAAGTGGTGGGTCGTGCAGGATTCGAACCTGCGACCAATTGATTAAAAGTCAACTGCTCTACCAACTGAGCTAACGACCCATTCGGGTGCTGACTTCGAAGATTATTACTCGGTACCAATTTAAAATTGGTGGGTCGTGCAGGATGACTCGGCTTCGCCTCGCCCTACGGGCCGTTGCTGACGCAACGTTATCCTTCACGTTTACTATCTGAGTACGATAGTAAAATTGGTGGGTCGTGCAGGATTCGAACCTGCGACCAATTGATTAAAAGTCAACTGCTCTACCAACTGAGCTAACGACCCGAGTGGTGGGTGATGACGGGATCGAACCGCCGACCCCCTCCTTGTAAGGGAGGTGCTCTCCCAGCTGAGCTAATCACCCGATACTACGCTGGATACTACTTACTACTTAGTTAGTGGTGGGTCGTGCAGGATGACTCGGCTTCGCCTCGCCCTACGGGCCGTTGCTGACGCAACGTTATCCTTCACGCTAACCTACTGCTTTCTACTTAAGTAGTGGTGGGTCGTGCAGGATTCGAACCTGCGACCAATTGATTAAAAGTCAACTGCTCTACCAACTGAGCTAACGACCCACTATTTCGGCTGCTTCTGGGGTGTTTGATATCCCTTGGCAACGGCGGCATATATTACTGATTTAAGAATTCTGCGCAACTAAAATTTTGATGAATATCACTTAACTGCTTACGAATTATGCGGCAAGACCAGAAATAAAGCGATTTCTGGTCATGCGGCAATCATCCCATCGCAGTAAGGCGTTTTTGCGCTTGTTTTGCCCCTTCGGTGCCCGGGAACTTTGTGACTACCTGCTGGAAAACGGCTTTCGCTTTTGCGGTGTCGCCTTTGTCCTGCATGATCACACCGACCTTATACATCGCGTCAGGTGCTTTCGGTGATTTCGGGTAATTTTTAACGACTGAGGCAAAATAGAATGCCGCATCGTCTTTTTTACCCTTGTTGTAATTCAACTGTCCCAGCCAGTAATTTGCGTTTGGCTGATAAGTCGAATCCGGGTATTTCTTCACGAAGTTCTGAAACGCCGCCATCGCCTCGTCCTGGCGCGAGTTATCCTGCACCAGGGCAATTGCCGCATTGTAATCAGTATTCGCATCACCGCTCTGCACAGGCGCAGCGGTCGAGGCTGATGTGTCAGCCTGAGGCGTTGCCGCAGCACCCTGATCCCCTGCTGCCGGTTGCGCTGCTGCGCCGCCATTATTCAGGTTATCAATCTGCAACATGATCTGCTTCTGACGCTCCACAACCTGATTGAGCTGATACTGGCTTTCCTGGATCTGTCCGCGCAGTGAGTCAATATCGGTTTGGTTGTCAGAGAGCTGCTGCTGAAGTTGGGTTAAAAGCTGGCTGTGAGCATTAGAAATACGCTCGAGTTGGGTGACCCGGTCTTCTACCGAGCCTGAGCCGACACTACTGATTGGTGCCTGAGCAAAAGCGGCCCAAGGGGCCGCTATACCAACCAGTAACGACAGACTCAACAGATGATGTCTGAAGTTACTGCTCATGCAATTCTCTTAGTAAACCAGTACGGCACGACGGTTTTTGGAGTAAGCCGCTTCGTCGTGGCCCAGTACTGCAGGTTTTTCTTTACCGTAAGAAACGATGGAGATCTGGTCAGCAGAAACGCCTTTACCCTGCAGGTACATTTTAACGGCGTTAGCACGACGCTCACCCAGGGAGATGTTGTACTCAGGAGTACCACGTTCGTCCGCGTGACCTTCTACGGTGACTTTGTAAGACGGGTTGCTACGCAGGAAGTTAGCGTGCGCATCCAGCATCGCAGCGAAGTCAGAACGGATGTCGAACTTGTCCAGATCGAAGTAAACAATGTTGTTCTGCTGCAGCTGTTGCATCTGAAGACGCGCCTGCTCTTCAGAAGACATATTGCCGTTGCCGTTTGCGTCCATACCGGTGCCGGCACCCATCATGCCTTCGCCGCTCTGGTCGTTGCTGGCGTTCTTGTTAGAAGAACACGCTGCGATTGCCATAACAGGCAGAGCGATCATCAGCCCTTTCAGCACTTTGTTCAGTTGCATTTCTATGATTCCTATATTATTCAATTAATTATTATTACAGGTACGGCGACCAGGCAGGTGATTTTACCTGTCCATCAGTTGCCGGAATACGCGCTTTGAAACGCCCATCGGTAGAAACCAGATTCAGCACGGATCCCATCCCCTGAGAAGAGCTGTAGATAACCATAGTGCCGTTAGGTGCCAGACTTGGCGTTTCATCCAGGAAAGTCGACGACAGAACTTGTACGCCGCCCCCGCCCAGATCTTGTTTAGCAATGTGCTGCTGACCACCGGCCGAGCTGACCATTACCATAAATTTACCATCAGCGCTCACGTCGGCGTCCTGGTTCTGAGAACCTTCCCAGGTGATACGCTGTGGTGCACCGCCATTAATATTAACTTTATAGACCTGTGGACGACCCGCCTGGTCAGAGGTAAAGGCCAGGTTCTGGCTGTCCGGGAACCAGGTTGGTTCAGTGTTGTTGCTGCGACCATCAGTTACCTGGCGGATCTGGCCAGAGCCGATGTCCATCACGTACAGGTTCAGGCTACCGGTTTTAGACAGGGCAAACGCCAGTTTAGAACCGTCAGGCGAGAATGCTGGTGCGCCGTTGTGACGTGGGAAAGAGGCAACCTGGCGTACCGCGCCGTTAGACAGCGTCTGGATAACCAGCGCCGAACGACCGCTTTCGAAGGTTACGTAGGCCAGCTTAGAGCCGTCCGGAGACCAGGCCGGAGACATCAGCGGCTGTGGTGAACGGTGAACGGTGAACTGGTTGTAGCCATCGTAGTCAGAGACGCGCAGCTCATACGGGAACTGGCCGCCGTTGGTCTGTACAACGTAAGCGATACGGGTGCGGAATGCGCCTTTGATGCCGGTCAGCTTCTCGAACACTTCATCACTTGCCGTATGACCCGCATAGCGCAGCCACTGCTTGTTCACTTTATAGGTGTTCTGTGCAAGCACGGTGCCCGGTGCGCCGCCAGTATCTACCAGCTGATAGGCGACGGTGTAACCGCCGTCCGGGTTAGGGGTAACCTGACCCACCACCACTGCGTCAATACCGAGCGCAGACCATGCCGCCGGCTGTAACTCTGCAGCAGTGCCCGGCTGCTGTGGCAGACGAGAACGATCTAATGGGTTGAATTTACCGCTGTTGCGCAGGTCAGCGGCAACAATGCCGCCCACATCTTCCGGCGCAGCGCCTGGCCCTTTCCACTGGAACGGAACCACACCAATCGGACGTGCCGAATCCACCCCCTGGGTGATCTCGATACGCACTTCTGCGTGCAGCACCGCTGCCCACAGCATTAAGAAACTCATTGCAACACGTAATGCCTGCTTCATCATATCTCCCATATCCGGGTAACCTTACCCGCATAATTTAGCAGAATGTTAACAAACCCAAATAAACAAAACTACCAGAACGCTAAGACTAAACCTGGCCTGTTTTTCCCCGTTTGCACAGGGAAATTAAAACTTAAGGCTTGAAGTCCAGCGGTGCATTTTTGAACGTTTCATACACAGCCTGTGAAGGCGGTTTCGGGAACTTCGTCATCCTGCTGGTTGCAGATAACATCTGCTGACAGAAGGCCTCGTCGCCCCCCTCTTTTTTCACGCTGAGGATGGTTCCGTCCGCGGCCAGGTTTACCCGAAGCGTACAGGTTTTCCCGCGATAGCTATCCCAGTCGTACAGATGCCCACGAATGGCGGCCTGTACCTGTGCAATATACGACGCAATCTCAGCCTGAGATGCACCGCCTTGCCCTGGCTTACTTCCTTTAGCAGGAGAAGTGCCACCTGCGCTACCGCTGTTGGTGCCTTTCGGCGCATTCTTACCTGAGCTTAAGTCACCGAACAGGTCGTCAACGTCCGATGCGGCCGCTTTTTCTGCTGCGGCTTTCTTAGCGGCAGCGGCTTTCGCGGCGGCAGCTTTGTCAGCAGCAGCTTTATCGGCAGCCGCTTTCTTTTCTGCAGCCGCTTTTTCTGCTGCGGCTTTCTTCTCGGCTGCGGCTTTTTCTGCAGCAGCCTTTTCAGCTGCCGCGGCTTTTTCCGCAGCAGCCGCTTTCTTCGCTGCTTCGGCAGCCGCTTTTTTCTCGGCTTCCTGGGCGGCTTGTTTGGCTGCTTCTGCTTCCGCTTTTTTCTGGGCTTCGGCGGCGGCTTTCTTAGCTGCTTCCGCTTCTGCCTTTTTCCTGGCGTCAGCCGCTGCTTTTGCGGCTTCAGCTTCAGCCTGTTTCTGGGCATCGGCTGCGGCTTTTTTCGCTGCGGCTGCGGCGGCTTCAGCAGCTTCTTTTGCCTGAGCATCTGCCTTCGCTTTCGCTTCCGCTGCGGCTTTGGCTGCCGCCTCTTCCGCCTGCTTCTGCTGCTCCTGCGCTTTCTTGGCGGCGGCTTCAGCCTGTTTTTGCTGCTCCGCCTGCTCTTTCGCCGCTTCCTGCGCCTGCAAACGTTCTTTCTCAAGCTGCTTCAGGCGCTCCTGCTCGGCGGCCTGCTTTTCACGTAGCTCCTCCGCCTGCTGTTGCGCCTGCTTTTTACGCTGCTCTTCAGCGCGCTTTGCACTCGCCTGCTGCTGCTGCTGACGGTTATAGTTCTGAACGACCGCGCCGGGATCGACCATGACAGCATCGATGGATGAACCTCCACCACCTCCGGCAGCGGCATCCAGATGCTCATCGAACGAACTCCAGATCAGTCCTGCAAAAAGAATGACATGCAGCACCGCCGAGATAATTATCGCCCGTTTAAGCTTATCGTTTTGTTCGGTTGCCTTTGACACTATGGGTTCCCAAAAACTCTGTTGTGTACGCAGATAATCAAATAGGCTGCGTCATCAAGCCGACTGACTTAACGCCCGCGCTATGCAACAGGTTCAGCGCTTTAATTATTTCATCGTAAGGCACGTCTTTCGCACCACCGATTAAGAAGACCGTTTTCGGATTGGACTGCAGGCGTCGTTGCGCTTCGGCAATGACCTGCTCCGGCGGCAGTTGATCCATACGATCTTTTTCCACCACCACGCTGTACTGCCCTACTCCGGATACCTCAATGATGACCGGCGGATCGTCATTGGTGCTTACAGCCTGAGATTCTGTCGCATCCGGCAGATCAACCTCAACGCTCTGGGTGATGATGGGTGCTGTCGCCATAAAGATCAGCAGCAGCACCAGCAGCACGTCCAGCAGCGGTACAATGTTGATTTCGGACTTCAGTTCGCGACGACCCCGTCCACGCTGTCTGGCCATGGTTTACCCCTTGTTGCTCTCGGTGCTGGTAAACGCCTGGCGGTGCAGAATCGCAGTGAACTCTTCCATGAAGTTGTCGTAGTTCAGTTCCAGTTTGTTCACGCGCTGGTTCAGACGGTTATACGCCATAACCGCTGGAATTGCCGCGAACAGACCAATAGCAGTCGCGATCAGCGCTTCAGCGATACCTGGTGCAACCATTTGCAGCGTCGCCTGTTTTACCGCACCCAGGGCGATAAAGGCATGCATGATCCCCCAGACCGTACCAAACAGACCGATATAGGGACTGATGGAGCCAACGGTACCCAGGAATGGAATATGCGTTTCCAGCGTTTCCAGTTCACGGTTCATCGAGATACGCATCGCACGGGATGCCCCCTCAACCACCGCTTCCGGCGCATGGTTATTGGCGCGGTGCAAACGGGCAAACTCTTTAAAACCGCTATAAAAGATTTGCTCGGAGCCGGAGAGGTTTTCACGACGGCCCTGGCTCTCCTGATACAAACGGGAAAGTTCGATACCGGACCAGAACTTGTCTTCAAAGGCTTCCGCTTCGCGGCCTGCCGCATTGAGGATACGGGTTCTCTGAATGATGATGGCCCAGGATGCGATTGAAAAACCAATCAAAATCAACATGATAAGTTTAACCAGAAGGCTTGCCTTCAGGAACAAATCAAGGATATTCATGTCAGTCACTGCTTAAACTCCGCGACAATAGACTTAGGAAGCGCACGAGGCTTCATGATGAGTGGATCAACACAGACAATCAGGACTTCAGCTTCGTTCAGTACCGTGTTCTCTGCATTGACGATCCGCTGCGTGAAAACCAGTGAGGTTCCGCGCATTGATGTTATTTCTGTTTGGACTTCGAGCATATCGTCGAGTCTGGCAGGCGCAAAATACTCCAGCGTCATCTTGCGTACCACGAAGGCAACTCGCTCCGCCAACAGAACCTGCTGGCTAAAGTGATGATGGCGCAGCATTTCAGTGCGTGCTCGTTCATAAAAGGCAACGTAGCTGGCGTGATAAACCACACCACCGGCATCCGTATCTTCATAGTAGACACGAACCGGCCATCGAAATAGCGTTGTATTCACTTTACATCCCGGTAATGCAAAAAAGGTTAGAGCTTTTAAACTTCGCTACTATACGCGCGGGAATGGTGGTTTGGAATGGGGGAAAGTAAACAGAGAGTAAATTTTTATGGGCCCGGGTAAGCCCATAATATTAACGGATAGTTCTTATTCAGTTGAAAAAGAAAAACAGGCCCAACAGCAGGATCACATCAGCAATCAGCGGGCAAAAAATACCCTGCCAGTGTACGGCTTTCGGACGAAATCCCACCCCGTGGATTACGCCTGCACATACCGCCCACATAATAAGAAAACCGTGCCAGATCTCGAGCTCGCTGGTCTTCGCTGCGAAGCGCGACGGGTCCCAGAAAATGCAGCCCGCCAGCAGTAAGGCCATCACTAAGGAAAGCGCCCTTAACGGGCGCTTGTCCATAATCGCGTAGAGATACGTGATCATCAGTGTTTTTCTTCACCGGCTTTGGACGCTTCAACGTGCTCAAGCGCAAGGGCGGTAATCACACCAAATGCACAGGCCAGAAGCGTTCCTAAAATCCATGCGAAATACCACATATTCAGCTCCTTCCTTAATACATAGAGTGAGTATTGCTTTCAATATGTTCTTTCGTGATACGACCGTACATTTTCCAGTAACACCAGGCGGTGTAAGCCAGAATAATCGGTACGAACACGGCAGCCACAAACGTCATCAGATTAAGGGTCATCTGGCTGGAGGTTGCATCCCACATCGTCAGGCTGGCATTCATCATCGTGCTGGATGGCATCACGAACGGGAACATCGCGATACCGGCTGTCAGGATGATGCACGCAAGCGTCAGTGAAGAGAAGACAAACGCCAGTGCCCCTTTCTCCGCGCGGGAGGTCAGGATGGTCAGCACCGGCAGCGCGACGCCCAGAGCCGGAATCGCCCACAGGATCGGTGTGTTATTGAAGTTCACCAGCCAGGCGCCAGCCTCGCGAGCCACCTCTTTGGTCAGCGGGTTAGACGGTGCGCTATGGTCAATCGCAGTAGTCACAACATAACCGTCGATACCAAACATCACCCACAAACCTGCCAGCGCAAAGCCAACCAGCGTCACCAGAGCCGCCATCTGCGAGACGGCGCGAGAGCGCAGGTGCAGCTCGCCCACGGTACGCATCTGCAGGTAGGTTGCCCCCTGAGTAATGATCATCGCCACGCTGACGACCCCTGCCAGCAGACCAAACGGATTCAGCAGCTGGAAGAAGTTACCGGTGTAGTAGAGGCGCATATATTCATCGAGGTGGAACGGCACGCCCTGCAGCAGGTTGCCGAACGCCACGCCGATCACCAACGGCGGCACGAAGCTACCGATAAAGATGCCCCAGTCCCACAGGTTACGCCAGCGGGTGTCTTCGATCTTCGAGCGGTAATCAAAACCGACCGGACGGAAGAACAAGGATGCCAGCACCAGAATCATCGCCACATAGAAGCCGGAGAACGCAGCTGCGTAGACCATCGGCCAGGCAGCAAACAGTGCGCCGCCTGCGGTGATGAGCCACACCTGGTTACCGTCCCAGTGTGGGGCGATGGAGTTAATCATAATTCGACGCTCGGTATCATTACGACCGAGGAAGCGGGTGAGCATGCCCACCCCCATGTCGAAACCGTCAGTGACCGCAAAACCAATCAGTAAGATCCCGACCAGCAGCCACCAGATAAAACGCAATACTTCATAATCGATCATTTGACGACTCCTGTCTTACCGTGCCGGCTGAGTAGTCACGGTGGACTGCTCGTATTGAGGCTGAGAAGCAACGGTGGACTGCTCATAATGGTAGCGACCGGTTTTCAGGCTGCTTGGGCCAAGGCGCGCAAACTTGAACATCAGGAACAGTTCAGCCACCAGGAACAGGGTGTAGAGGCCGCAAATCAGCAACATTGAGAAAATCAGATCGCCTGCGGTCAGAGAGGAGTTCGCCACCGCAGTTGGCAGCACCTCACCGATAGCCCACGGCTGACGGCCATACTCCGCAACAAACCAGCCAGATTCAATGGCAATCCACGGCAGCGGAATCGCATACAACGCGGTGCGCAGCAGCCATTTCTTCTCACCGATACGGTTACGAATGACCGACCAGAAGGAGGCGGCGATAATCAGCAGCATCAGCACACCACAACCCACCATGATACGGAAGGCGAAGTAGAGCGGCGCCACGCGCGGAATCGAGTCTTTGGTCGCCATCTGGATCTGCTCTTCCGTCGCGTCAGAGACGTTCGGGGTATAGCGTTTCAGCAGCAGGCCATAGCCAAGGTCTTTTTTCACGTCGTTAAACTGGTCGCGAACAGACTGATCGCTGGTCCCGGAACGCAGTTCTTCCAGCAGCGAGTAGGCTTTCATCCCGTTACGGATACGCTCTTCATGCTGCACCATCAGATCTTTCAGACCGATAACCGGCGTATCCACAGAGCGGGTGGCAATGATGCCCAACGCATAAGGGATCTGAATAGCAAAGTGGTTTTCCTGCGCATCCTGATCGGGGATACCAAACAGGGTAAAGGCGGCCGGTGCAGGCTGGGTTTCCCACTCTGCTTCGATCGCTGCCAGTTTGGTTTTCTGCACGTCGCCCATTTCGTAACCGGATTCATCACCCAGCACGATAACGGAGAGGATAGCCGCCATACCGAAGCTCGCCGCGATGGCGAAAGAGCGCTTAGCAAAGGCGAAGTCACGACCACGCAGCATGTAGTAGGCGCTGATGCCCAGCACGAACATCGCGCCGCAGACATAGCCGGAGGCCACAGTGTGAACGAATTTCACCTGTGCGACCGGGTTCAGCACCAGCTCGGAGAAGCTGACCATCTCCATACGCATGGTTTCGAAGTTGAAATCAGACGCGATAGGGTTCTGCATCCAGCCGTTGGCGACCAGGATCCACAATGCGGAGAGGTTAGAGCCCAGGGCCACCAACCAGGTTACGCACATATGCTGGACTTTACCCAGACGATCCCAACCAAAGAAGAACAGACCTACAAAGGTGGATTCGAGGAAGAAAGCCATCAGACCTTCAATGGCCAGCGGCGCCCCGAAGATATCCCCGACATAGTGGGAATAATAAGACCAGTTAGTCCCGAACTGGAACTCCATGGTCAGGCCGGTTGCCACGCCCAGTGCAAAGTTGATACCAAACAACTTGCCCCAGAACTTGGTCATATCTTTATAAATCTGTTTGCCGGAGAGGACGTAAACCGTTTCCATGATGGCCAACAGGAACGCCATACCGAGCGTCAGCGGCACAAACAGGAAGTGGTACATCGCGGTCAAGGCAAACTGTAAGCGCGACAGTTCGACTACGTCTAACATTATGACTCCTTGCTCATCGCATGAAGACTCCGAGAGTGAATCCCGTTAGAGAAGGATCCACACACATGCCCCAAAAATTATCAGCCCCCTTTCTTCGTTACTTAATCCTCGCAGGAGGAAAAAAGCGATGATGAAAGGTTACAGATGCGTTAATAAAAACTGAAATTGATCCCGCAAATATATTACGCTGCAAAACCCTTACAATAAACAGGTTTTTAATAGAAGTCTTTTACGATTTACGACAGCGATCAATATTTAGCAAAATTACCACTTTCCGACCAATTTGATCGGGAACAATTTAGCGCCTTTTGACGCTCTTTTCCAGGCATTAAATATTGATATAAATCAATAATGCCTGAACGTGTTAAGGGTGTTTCCGCGTGGTAAATGCAATGAAAATGATGTTAATGATATGTTTTAATATTCGCTTGATGGTTATCAAATAAAACGGGGATTATAAATAAAGGTGATTTAAATTAACGCAGGCAGCGAAGCAATTTTTTAATAACCCTGTGCTGCTAATGTCAGATGGTTCACAGTAATTTTCCGTATAGGTTTTATCAAAAATTATTATCACAAATATTTTACTTTTAATAATCTATAATTTAACACCCGTGTGTTGCTAATTTGTTTCAATTCGACGACCGCAAAATATTTTCACGCCCGTTCGCTTAACTTTCATCCGCCCTGCCCGCCTCTCTATCCACGCGGAAACACTGTCGCGCAAAAAAAAGGCCATCTTGCGATGGCCAACCATGTCGAAACGGACATTTATTATGTCAAAGCTCCCCGCACGGGGAGCAGAGAGGATTTACTTAATGATGGATTTCAGTGCTTCACCGATGTCAGCCAGGCTGCGCACGGTTTTCACGCCTGCGGCCTCCAGCGCAGCGAATTTCTCATCCGCAGTGCCTTTGCCGCCCGCGATGATGGCGCCTGCGTGGCCCATACGCTTACCTTTCGGCGCGGTCACACCCGCGATATAGCCAACAACTGGCTTGGTCACGTGATCTTTGATGTAAGCAGCCGCTTCTTCTTCCGCGCTACCGCCGATTTCACCGATCATCACAATCGCTTCAGTCTGCGGATCTTCCTGGAACAGCTTCAGGATGTCGATGAAGTTAGAGCCCGGGATCGGGTCGCCGCCGATGCCCACGCAGGTGGACTGGCCGAAACCGTAGTCGGTGGTCTGCTTAACCGCTTCATAGGTCAGGGTACCAGAGCGGGAAACGATGCCCACTTTACCTGGCTTGTGAATGTGACCCGGCATGATGCCGATTTTGCATTCGCCTGGGGTAATCACGCCCGGGCAGTTTGGCCCGATCATGCGCACGCCCGCTTCGTCCAGCTTCACCTTCACGGTCAGCATATCCAGGGTCGGGATACCTTCGGTGATGGTAATAATCAGTTTGATGCCTGCATCGATCGCTTCCAGGATGGAGTCTTTGCAGAACGGCGCCGGAACGTAGATTACGGTGGCCGTTGCGCCAGTCGCTTCTACCGCTTCACGGACGGTGTTGAACACCGGCAGGCCCAGATGGGTGGTGCCGCCTTTACCTGGCGTTACGCCGCCAACCATCTGCGTACCGTAGGCAATCGCCTGCTCAGAGTGGAATGAACCCTGGCTACCGGTGAAGCCCTGGCAGATAACCTTGGTATCTTTATTAATTAAAACGGACATTATTTCCCCTCCACTGCGGCAACAACCTGCTGAGCTGCATCCGTCAGACTTTTCGCTGCAATAATATTCAGGCCGCTGTCAGCCAGTTTTTTCGCGCCGAGTTCAGCGTTGTTACCTTCCAGACGAACGACAACCGGGACGTTCACGCCCACTTCTTCTACCGCGCCGATGATACCGTCAGCGATCAGGTCGCAACGTACGATACCGCCGAAGATGTTAACCAGAACGGCTTTCACGTTGTCATCGGAGAGAATAATTTTGAATGCTTCGGTCACGCGCTCTTTGGTTGCGCCGCCGCCCACATCCAGGAAGTTTGCCGGCTCGCCGCCGTGCAGCTTAACGATGTCCATGGTGCCCATTGCCAGGCCCGCACCGTTAACCATGCAGCCGATGTTGCCATCGAGTGCCACGTAGTTCAGTTCCCACTGTGCAGCCTGCGCTTCACGTGGATCTTCCTGAGACTGGTCGCGCATTTCGCGCAGGTCAGCCTGGCGGAACAGCGCGTTGCCGTCAGCGCCCAGTTTGCCGTCGAGGCAGATCAGATCGCCCTGCTTGGTGATCACCAGCGGGTTGATTTCGATCAGCGCCAGATCGCGCTCCAGGAAGATGGTTGCCAGGCCCATGAAGATCTTGGTGAATTGCTGCACCAGTTTGCCTTCCAGACCCAGTTTGAATGCCAGCTCACGACCCTGGTAAGGCATTGGGCCTGCCAGCGGATCGATAGCGACTTTATGGATCAGATGCGGCGTCTCTTCCGCCACTTTTTCGATTTCCACGCCGCCTTCGGTAGAGGCCATGAACACCACGCGACGGGAGCTACGGTCTACAACTGCGCCGAGGTAGAGTTCTTTAGCAATATCGGTTGCCGCTTCAACCAGGATCTGGTTAACCGGCTGGCCGCCCGCGTCTGTCTGGTAGGTCACTAGACGTTTGCCGAGCCAGTGCTCCGCAAAAGCGCGGATCTCTTCTTTACTGTTAACGACTTTCACACCGCCCGCTTTACCGCGGCCGCCAGCGTGAACCTGACATTTCACTACCCATGGACCCGCACCGATTTTAGAGGCGGCTTCTTCTGCTTCACGAGGGGTATTGCAGGCATAACCCACCGGAGCCGGTAAGCCATACCGGGCAAACAGCTGTTTTGCCTGATATTCATGTAAGTTCATGTGTTCTATCCATCCTTCAGGGTAATCGTTAGGTCATGCTTTTGTAGGCCCGGCAGACCAGGTGCCGCCGGGCAGTACCGCGAAAAACTAGACGTCCAGCAGCAGACGGGTCGGATCTTCCAGCAGCTCTTTAATCGCCACCAGGAAGCCCACGGACTCGCGGCCATCGATCAGACGGTGATCGTAGGAGAGCGCCAGATACATCATTGGCAGGATCTCCACTTTACCGTCTACCGCCATCGGGCGGTCTTTAATGGCGTGCATGCCAAGGATCGCGCTCTGCGGTGGGTTGATGATCGGGGTAGACATCAGCGAACCGAATACACCGCCGTTGGTAATGGTGAAGTTACCGCCAGTCAGGTCATCTACGGTCAGCTTGCCGTCACGGCCTTTCACTGCCAGCTCTTTGATTTTCTTCTCGATGTCAGCCATGCCCAGGGTATCCACATCACGCAGAACCGGGGTCACCAGGCCGCGCGGGGTAGAAACGGCCATGCTCACGTCGAAGTAGTTGTGATAAACGACATCATCGCCATCGATAGATGCGTTCACTTCCGGGTAGCGTTTCAGCGCTTCAACAACCGCTTTCACGTAGAAGGACATAAAGCCCAGACGGATACCGTGACGTTTTTCAAAGGCGTCACCGTACTGCTTACGCAGGTCCATGATTGGCTTCATGTTCACTTCGTTGAAGGTGGTCAGCATCGCGGTGGAGTTTTTCGCTTCCAGCAGACGCTCGGCCACGCGCTTACGCAGGCGGGTCATCGGTACGCGTTTTTCGCTGCGTGCGCCCAGAGCAGGCTGTGCTGCTGGTGCAGCTTCAGGCGCTTTGGCTTCTGCTTTCGCTTCAGACGGCGCTTTCGCCAGGTGTTTGTCGATATCTTCGCGGGTCAGGCGGCCGCCAACGCCGGTGCCTTTAATGGCCGCCGGGTCGAGGCTGTGCTCAGCCAGCAGGCGACGGATCGCCGGGCTCAGCGCGTCGTTGCTCTGCTCTTCCAGAGAAGCCTGCTGGCGCTGGGCCGGCGTAGAGGCTTTCTCTTCAGACTTAGCGCTGGACTCTTTGCCCGCGCTGTTGCCTTCACGCAGGCGACCAAGGATCTGGCGAGAGGTTACCGTCGTACCTTCATCTTCCAGGACTGCATCCAGAATGCCATCCGCTGAAGCCGGTACTTCCAGTACCACTTTGTCAGTTTCGATTTCTACCAGCACTTCGTCGCGGGTTACCGCGTCGCCTGGTTTTTTGTGCCAGGTGGCGACGGTTGCATCTGCTACGGACTCAGGCAGGTCGGGAACAAGAATATCTACGCTACTCATTATGTATCCTTTAATTAATCGACGTTCAGCGCGTCATTGACCAGATCTTGTTGCTGCTTCTGGTGAACGGACATATACCCTACCGCCGGAGAGGCGGAGGCCGGGCGACCTGCATAACGCAGAGCAGACCCAAATGGAATCACTTCACGGAAATGATGCTGGCTGCAGTACCATGCGCCCTGGTTGAGCGGCTCTTCCTGGCACCAGACAAAATCATGTACGTGAGCGTACTGTTTCAGCACTTCCTGCATCGCCTGATGCGGGAACGGATAAAGCTGTTCGATACGCACGATGGCGACATCTTTCTGATCGTTCTTACGGCGCTGTTCCAGCAGGTCGTAATAAACCTTACCAGAACACATCACGACACGCTTAACGCCCTGCGGATCCAGTTCGTCAATTTCACCGATGGCCGGCAGGAAGGTGCCGTTTGCCAGCTCTTCCAGGCTGGAGACCGCCAGCGGGTGACGCAGCAGCGATTTCGGCGACATCACCACCAGCGGACGGCGCATCCCGCGCAGCGCCTGACGACGCAGCATGTGATAAACCTGTGCCGGGGTAGACGGTACGCAAACCTGCATGTTCTGCTCGGCGCAGAGCTGCAGATAACGCTCCAGACGTGCGGAGGAGTGCTCCGGGCCCTGCCCTTCGTAGCCGTGCGGCAGCAGCATCACCAGGCCACACATACGGCCCCACTTCTGCTCACCGGAAGAGATGAACTGGTCGATAACCACCTGCGCACCGTTGGCGAAGTCGCCGAACTGCGCTTCCCAGATGGTCAGGGTACGCGGTTCTGCGGTGGCGTAACCGTATTCGAATGCCAGCACTGCTTCTTCAGAGAGCACGGAGTCCCAGACCTTAAATTGGCCCTGGCCGTTGTGCACGTGCTGCAGCGGGGTGTAGGTTGAACCGTTGGTCTGGTTATGGATCACCGCATGACGGTGGAAGAAGGTGCCGCGGCCCGCATCTTCACCAGACAGACGGACCGGAATACCTTCATCAACCAGGGTGGCGTACGCCAGGTTCTCTGCTCCGCCCCAGTCAAAGAGCTTCTCGCCTGAGGCCATTGCCTGACGGTCAGCGTAGATCTTCTGCACGCGGGACTGCATCTCGATCGCTTCAGGTACGGTGCTGATGCGTTTTGCCAGCTCCTGCAGACGCTTCATCTCTACCTTGTTCGGGTAGCTCTCATCCCACTCGTGGTTGAGGTATGGCGACCAGGTAAAGGAGTGCATGTTCATCGGACGCAACTCTTTTACCACGCATTCGCCGGCATCCAGCGCGTCGCGGTAGAGGTTGACCATCTCGGTGGCATCTTCCAGGGTGACAACCTTCTCCGCTTCCAGCTTGTCAGCATAGATTTTGCGCGGGGTCGGATGTTTTTTGATTTTCTGGTACATCAGCGGCTGGGTTGCACTCGGCTCGTCCGCTTCGTTATGGCCATGACGGCGATAGCAGAAGAGGTCGATGAACACATCGCGCTTAAAGGTGTTACGGAAATCCAGCGCCAGGCGGGTCACGAACGCGACCGCTTCCGGGTCATCGGCGTTCACGTGGAAAATTGGTGCCTGAACCATCTTACCGATGTCGGTGCAGTATGGGGTAGAACGTGCGTCCAGCGGGTTAGAGGTGGTGAAGCCCACCTGGTTGTTGATGACGATGCGAACGGTACCGCCCACTTCGTAACCCCGCGCTTTCGACATGTTCAGGGTCTCCTGAACCACGCCCTGCCCGGTGACTGCCGCATCGCCGTGGATGGTGATTGGCAGCACTTTGTTGCTGCTTGGCTCGTCCAGACGATCCAGACGGGCGCGCACGGAGCCGATAACCACTGGGCTGACGATCTCAAGGTGCGACGGGTTAAACGCCAGCGCCATGTGAACCAGGCCGCCCTGGGTTTCGATATCCGATGAGAAGCCCATGTGGTACTTCACGTCACCGGTACCGAGGTGTTCTTTATGTTTGCCGGCGAATTCGTCGAACAGATCCTGCGGCTTTTTACCCAGCACGTTGATCAGCACGTTCAGACGACCACGGTGCGCCATGCCCAGCACCACTCCGCGGGTACCGCTGTTGCCCGCGTGGCGGATCAGCTCTTTCAGCATCGGCACCAGCGCATCGCCGCCTTCCAGCGAGAAGCGTTTTGCGCCCGGGAATTTCGCACCGAGATAACGCTCCAGCCCTTCGGCTGCGGTCAGTTCGTTCAGGAAACGCTTTTTCTCGTCGGCATTGAAGGTGGATTTACCGGCAACGGATTCGATACGCTGCTGGATCCAGCGTTTCTCTTCGGTAGAGGTGATGTGCATATACTCTGCACCGATGGAGCCGCAGTAGGTCTGCTTCAGCGCTTCCAGCAGATCGCCCAGCTTCATGGTGTCTTTGCCGATAGCGAAAGAGCCAACGTTGAAGGTTTCCTGGAAATCCGCTTCGGTCAGATCGTGATATGCCGGATCTAAATCAGCCACGCGCTCCTGCTTCCACAGTCCCAGCGGATCCAGATTTGCGTGCTGGTGGCCGCGGAAGCGGTAGGCGTTAATCAGCTGCAGGACTTTAACCTGCTTCGCATTGGTGTCAGGGTCGGAGATAGCGGAAGAGTAACGTGAGGCATCCTTCGCCAGACGACGGAAATAATCACGTGTTTTGGAATGAAATTGATCCGGTTTGACACCCGTTCCAGGTAACTCCTGGAACATGGAACGCCAGTTAGCGTCCACTGAGTCAGGGTCGGTTAAGAAGTCTTCATAGAGCTGTTCAATCCAGCTTTGGTTTGCACCAGAGAGGAATGAAGAGTCCAGCCAGGCTTTCATTGCGCCGTTCTGCATCGTGATCCCTTAAGCATTTTTATGCTTACTTTCGCCGTAGAAACTACCACGCACACCACGTGTACGTGCCGGGGTTCACCTGCGAGCTCTTTTACTTTGGCCCGCGAAGGAACCTTTAGAAACTGTCTAAATAATCTTCGTCGTTCCGGCTGCGACTGCGTTGCGGCTTTCACTCACCCCAGTCACATAGTTCACTATGCTCCAGGGGATTCGTTCAACCGCGCCTTGTCTTGCGCTGAACGTCTCGATTATTTACTTAACTGGCAGTTTTTAAAGGTTTCTGCAAATTGCCCGGTGGCGCTACGCTGACCGGGCCTACAAAATCGTAGGCCGGATAAGCGCAGCGCCATCCGGCGTTGTTACTTACGCACTGCGCTGCAACAACATCGACTTAATGTGGCCGATAGCACGCGTCGGGTTCAGCCCCTTAGGACATACACTGACGCAGTTCATGATGCTGTGGCAGCGGAATACGCTGAAAGCATCACTCAGCCCTTCCAGGCGGTTGTCGGTTTCGGTATCGCGGCTGTCAATCAGGAAGCGGTACGCTGCCAGCAGGCCAGCCGGGCCGATAAACTTGTCCGGGTTCCACCAGAACGACGGGCAAGAGGTCGAACAACATGCACAGAGGATACACTCATACAGGCCATCGAGTTTTTCACGCTGCTCTGGCGACTGTAAATGCTCGCGAGCGGGTGGATTTTGCCCATTATTCAATAAGTAAGGCTTAATCTTCTCATATTGTGCATAGAATTGCCCCATGTCCACCACCAAATCGCGCACGACCGGCAGTCCTGGCAGAGGGCGGATGACAATCTTCTGTCCCGGACGGTTAAGCGCCGAGATTGGCGTGATACAGGCCAGACCGTTTTTGCCATTCATGTTCAGACCGTCGGAGCCACACACCCCTTCACGGCAGGAACGACGAAACGACAGTGTCGGATCCTTTTCTTTCAGCTGCATTAAGGCGTCCAGCAGCATCATGTCACGGCCTTCTTCCGCTTCCAGGGTGTAATCCTGCATACGCGGAGCGTCATCAACATCAGGGTTATAACGATAAACTGAAAATTCGAGTTTCATTGTCCTGTCTCCGCATTAGTAAGTACGAATCTTCGGCGGGAACGCCGGACGCAGTTTCGGTTCCATATTGACGCTGCGTCGCGTCATGGATTCCGTCTCTGGCAGATACAGGGAGTGGCACAGCCAGTTTTCATCATCACGATCCGGGAAGTCGAAGCGGCTATGGGCGCCACGGCTCTCGGTACGGAAGTTTGCAGAGACCGCCGTTGCGTATGCGGTTTCCATCAGGTTATCCAGCTCCAGGCACTCAACGCGCTGGGTGTTGAACTCGCTGGAGGTGTCGTCCAGACGGGCATTTTTCAGACGCTCGCGGATCGCTTTCAGCTGCTCAAGACCTTTGGCCATCGCGTCACCTTCACGGAATACCGAGAAGTTGTGCTGCATGCACTCCTGCAGCGCTTTACGGATTTCCACCGGATCTTCGCCGTTACGGTTGCCGTTCCAGCGGTTGAGACGCTCCAGCGAGGCTTCAATATTTGCTTCGGTGGCATCACGCAGTGGCCCCTGCTCGGCAATGGACTCCTGCAGATGCAGACCGACCGCACGACCAAACACCACCAGGTCGAGCAGAGAGTTGCCGCCCAGACGGTTGGCGCCGTGTACGGATACGCAGGCAATTTCGCCTACCGCGAACAGGCCAGGGATCACCACATCTTCGCCCTGCTCGTTCACGGTCAGCGCCTGGCCGGTCACTTTGGTCGGAATACCGCCCATCATGTAGTGGCAGGTTGGGATTACCGGGATCGGCTCTTTAACCGGGTCGACGTGAGCGAAGGTACGGGAGAGTTCGAGGATGCCCGGCAGACGGGATTCCAGAACCTCTTTACCCAGATGGTCAAGTTTCAGCTTCGCGTGTGGGCCCCACGGGCCGTCACAGCCGCGACCTTCACGGATTTCGATCATGATGGAACGCGCCACCACGTCACGACCCGCCAGGTCTTTCGCATTCGGGGCATAACGCTCCATGAAGCGCTCGCCATGTTTGTTCAGCAGATAACCACCTTCACCGCGGCAGCCTTCTGTTACCAGCACGCCCGCACCGGCGATACCGGTTGGGTGGAACTGCCACATCTCCATATCCTGCACCGGCACGCCAGCTCGGATAGCCATACCGACGCCGTCACCGGTGTTGATATGGGCGTTCGTGGTGGACTGATAAATACGGCCTGCGCCGCCGGTCGCCAGCACGGTGGCACGGGCTTTGAAGTAAACCACTTCACCGGTTTCAATGCACAGGGCGGTACAACCGACGATGGCGCCATCTTCGTTTTTCACCAGATCCAGCGCATACCACTCGGAGAAGATGGTGGTTTTGTTCTTCAGGTTCTGCTGGTACAGGGTATGCAACAGGGCGTGACCAGTACGGTCGGCCGCTGCCGCTGTACGTGCCGCCTGCTCGCCGCCGAAGTTCTTCGACTGGCCGCCAAACGGACGTTGATAGATGGTGCCGTTCTCCAGGCGGGAGAAAGGCAGACCCATGTGGTCAAGCTCCAGAATCGCTTCCGGGCCGGTTTTACACATATATTCAATGGCGTCCTGGTCACCGATATAGTCGGAGCCTTTCACCGTGTCGTACATATGCCATTCCCAGTTATCATCATGGGTATTACCGAGCGCAACGGTGATGCCACCCTGCGCAGATACGGTATGGGAACGGGTCGGGAACACTTTAGAGAGCAGCGCACAGGTCTGGCCGCTCTGGGAAATTTGCAGCGCCGCGCGCATACCTGCGCCGCCGGCGCCAATCACTACAGCGTCAAATTCTCTGACTGGAAGTTTCATCACACACCCCACACCACAACAAATCCATAAATAACGTAAACCACCAGTGCAACGACAATAGCCAGCTGCAGCGCGAGACGAATCGCCATTGATTTAACGTAGTCGGTCAGTACCTGCCACATGCCAATCCACGCGTGGATCAGAATGGAGAAGAGCGCCAGCAGGGTAAACACTTTGGTAAAGGCAGACCCGAAGAAGCCAGTCCAGATTTCCCAGGTCAGATCGCCGCTGGTGGCAAAGAAACCGATCATGTAGATGATGTAGAGGGTGAGAACGATAGCGGTAGCACGGACCAGAATGAAGTCATGTACGCCGTTGCGTCCTAATGCGGAGGCGTTGCTTACCATACGAGAACTCCTGCGAGAAGTGAAAGCACGACAGTGATTACAAAGGAGATGTTAGCGGTACGTTTGCCGGTTTCGAAGGTCTCTTCCAGATAGCCGACATCCATCAGCATATGGCGGATGCCGCCAACAACGTGATAGGCCAGCGCGGTGAGGATGCCCCACATGATAAATTTCACAAAGAAACCGTTCATGATGTTGGCGGCCTGCTGGAATCCTTCCGGAGACGAGAGGCTGGTACCCAGTAACCATAACAGGATACCCACCGCGACAAACGTGATCACACCGGATACACGATGAAGGATGGACGCTATTGCCGTTACGGGGAATCGGATCGTTTTGAGATCCAGATTGACAGGTCTTTGTTTTTTCACATTTCTTATCATGAATAACGCCCACATGCTCTTCTTATAGTTTCCTTCCTCCGGACTGCGATGCGGGTCAGACAGCGTGCCTTTTATATAACTGTGCGTCATGCAAAACATTGCTTCCAGATGCTCAAATGACACGTTACAACGCTGGTTGGCTCGGGATTGCAGGGTTTTCCGGAGACCTGGCGGCAGTATAGGCCGTTCACAAAATCATTACAATTAACCTACATACAGTTTGTCGGGTTTTCTCTGGAACAGTGATCAGGGTCACGATAACAACATCTTTTTAATTTTTAATCATCTGATTTGACAAATGTTAAACATTATTGTTACAAACATCACCAGAAAAGGCATATAATGCGCAAAAGTTATGAGGTCTCTCTTTCACCTGAGAATAAGTTATGTAACAGTGTGATGGTATTGACCGAAGTTATCAGGACAGTTATTAGTGATATACAGGTTTGAAAAATTCGGACTGAACAAACACTGATTTGCTGTTATTTCTCTGGTTTCTCATTTGTTTACCTGCTAGCGCCATTGCTCTGTACCCTGGTTTCTCCTCGTGAGCTGAGCGGCGAGCCAAATAACAAACTGGTAACAATGATAAATCAGCTGAATGCAAATCCGGTTATGGGCAGTCTTAAGCAATAAGGCGCTAAGGAGACCGTAAATGGCTGATACTAAGGCAAAAATCACCCTAAATGGTGACGCTGCTATTGAACTGGATGTGCTAAAAGGCACGCTCGGTCAGGATGTTATTGATATCCGTAGTCTTGGTTCTAAAGGTATGTTTACCTTTGACCCTGGTTTTACCTCCACCGCATCTTGCGAGTCCAAAATCACCTATATCGACGGTGACGAAGGTATCCTGTTGCACCGCGGTTTCCCCATCGACCAGTTAGCGACTGACTCCAACTATCTGGAAGTGTGCTACATCCTGCTGAACGGCGAAAAGCCGACTCAGGAACAGTACGATGAGTTCAAAACCACCGTCACCCGTCACACAATGATCCATGAGCAGATTACCCGTCTGTTCCACGCCTTCCGCCGCGATTCACACCCAATGGCGGTAATGTGCGGGATCACCGGTGCGCTGGCCGCGTTCTACCATGACTCCCTGGATGTAAATAACCAGCGTCACCGCGATATCGCCGCGTTCCGTCTGCTGTCCAAAATGCCAACCATGGCAGCGATGTGTTACAAATACTCCATCGGACAGCCGTTTGTTTATCCACGCAACGACCTCTCTTACGCCGGTAACTTCCTGCGTATGATGTTCGCCACGCCGTGTGAAGAGTACGAAGTGAACCCGGTTCTGGAACGCGCAATGGATCGTATCCTGATCCTGCACGCTGACCACGAGCAGAACGCCTCCACCTCTACCGTACGTACCGCTGGCTCCTCTGGCGCGAACCCGTTCGCCTGTATCGCAGCAGGTATTGCCTCCCTGTGGGGACCGGCACACGGCGGCGCGAACGAAGCGGCACTGAAGATGCTGGAAGAGATCAGCTCCGTTGAGCATATTCCTGAATTCGTCCGTCGTGCGAAGGATAAGAATGACTCCTTCCGTCTGATGGGCTTCGGTCACCGTGTTTACAAAAACTATGACCCGCGCGCAACCGTGATGCGTGAAACCTGCCATGAAGTGCTGAAAGAGCTGGGCACCAAAGATGATCTGCTGCAGGTGGCGATGGAGCTGGAACACATCGCGCTGAACGACCCGTACTTCATCGAGAAGAAACTTTACCCGAACGTCGATTTCTACTCCGGTATCATCCTGAAAGCGATGGGCATCCCATCTTCCATGTTTACCGTTATCTTCGCGATGGCGCGTACCGTGGGCTGGATTGCACACTGGAACGAAATGCACACCGAAGGCATGAAAATTGCCCGTCCTCGTCAGCTCTATACCGGCTACGAGCAGCGTAATTTCGAGTCTGACGTGACAAACCGCTAAAAGCGATGCCCGGCGGCGTTACGCTTGCTGGGCCTAAGCAGGCCGGGTTCGCATTAGTGCTACCCGGCTTTTTTACATCTGGCACTCAGGACACCAGTAAAACGGTCTGGAAGAGAGCGTCGTTTTCTCAATCACCCCGCCGCACCGCTCGCACTTTTTCCCCGCCCGATGAAACACCTTAAAGCGGAATAATGCCCCGTGATGCTTCTTGTCATTTACCACCCCGCGAGTGTTATACGACAGACGCGGGATCGCCAGTAGCGCATGCGCCAGCGCGTCGAGCTGTTCTTCAGTGAGCTGTGACGCTTTATGCTGCGGCGCCAGCCCCACCTCCCACAGAATTTCGACCCGCAGATAGTTGCCTAAACCAGCCAGAAACGCCTGATCCAGCAGCAGCCCGGAAAACTGCCGGTTGCGGAATTTTGCCGACAGCAGCCGCGCTTTTACCTCCTCTGCCGTCAGGCGTAAATCGAGCACATCCGGCCCCACCCGCTGCAGGAAGGGATGGGTAGTGAGTTGCTCCGGCAAGAGCATCTCAATATCCGAGGCGCTGAAGAGCAGAATGGTTTTATCCGCGGTCTGTAACTTAACGCGCAGGACCCGAGTGGTCTGCGGCTCCTGGCCGGTCTCAACCACCCGCCAGACGCCATACAGCTGGTTATGGCTGTAGAGCGTCAGCTGGTTAGAAAAGTGAGTGAGCAACGCTTTACCGCGCGTCTCCAGATGTGTGACCGTCTCGCCGATAAGCCGGGATTCAAACGGTTTTAACTGAGGAAAAGCAAACCACACGTCGGTGAGCGGTTTGCCTTTTATCGCCGCCTCCAGGCTATCCGCCGCCCGGCGGATCTCTGGTCCTTCTGGCATGATGACTCCTTGTTAGTGCGTTGCGCCGCCCACCACTTTAATATCCGCCTCCTGGCGCAGCGCCACCGTAATGGCGATCTCCAGCGCCTGCTTCACGGTTTGCGTCGCCATGCTCGGGGCGCCAGGGTGCGCCGCCGCCTGCTCGGGCAGGTAAGGAATATGGATAAATCCGCCCTTCACCTCCGGGCGGTCGGCCAGCTTGTGCAGCACGCCATACATCACGTGGTTGCAGACGAATGTCCCCGCCGTCTGCGAAACCGAAGCAGGAATACCTGATTCACGCAGCGCCGCCACCATCGCTTTAATGGGCAGCGTGCTGAACCAGGCCGCCGGGCCGCCCTCAACGATGGCCACATCCACCGGCTGTTGTCCGTGGTTATCCGGGATACGGGCATCATCAACGTTGATCGCTACCCGCTCAACGGTGACATCCACCCGGCCCCCGGCCTGCCCTACCGCCAGTACAACGGAGGGCTGTAGCGCGTCAATGGCCGCGTTCAGCACCGATAACGACTCGCCAAACACGCAGGGCAACTGCCGCGCCACCACGCGGCAGTCGTCAATAATTGCGCCATCAAGCTGCTTTACCACCTCCCATGAGGGGTTAAGGGTTTCGCCGCCAAACGGCTCAAAGCCGGTGATCAATACGGTTCGCATCATTTCTCCTTACAGGAACATCAGGAAGTAGAGCAGGAAGACGTTAGCGATCAGCAGCAATACCCCGGTGGGGACCTGCGCTTTAATGACCGCGTTTTTATCGGGTAACTCCAGCAGCGCGGCGGGCACAATATTAAAGTTGGCCGCCATCGGCGTCATCAGGGTGCCACAGTAGCCGGAGAACATGCCAATCGCCGCCATCACCGCCGGGTTGCCGCCGTGTTGCAGCACCAGAATGGGAATACCGATCCCGGCGGTAACAATCGGGAAGGCGGCGAAGGCGTTACCCATTACCATGGTCAGCAACGCCATGCCCACGGCATAGACCGCTACCGCAATAAACCGGCTGTCGACTGCCAGGTACGTCTGGGTGAGGTAAGAGATCCCCTCCCCCACGCCGGCGGCGGTAAACAGCAGGCCAAGGGTCGCCAGGATCTGCGGCAGAATAAAGGCCCAGCCGATGGAGTCGAGCAGACGGCGCGCCTCCTGCAAAGGCTGATGCACTTTCTCATGGGTCATTTTAACCGCCATCGCCAGGCCAATCAGCGAGCCGACGGTCATGGAGAAGAGCGTCACCAGGGTCGAGTGGTTACCCGGCCCGAACAGCGTCTCCTGCAGGCCCGGGATGTGGTTGAACATCAGCACGCCCACCACCGTCACCACCGGAATGGCCAGCGCCGGTAAAAAGAGGCGATTGCCCAGACGCTTCGCGCTGCTCTCACGCTCTTCTGGCGTGCGCTGATGGTAACTCCCCAGGCGCACCCCGCCGAAACCAGCAATCAGCGCCAGCAGCACGACTGCCACACCCACTGCGATATGGACGGTGCGCTTGTCGCCCACCAGATCGTAGGTCCAGTTCCCCAGCAGGAACAGCAGGCCGTAAATGCCCCAGAACAGACCGGTGGTAATACGTCGCGGGTTGGCTTTATCACGAAACGACATCAGCGCCACGATGAGCAGGATCAGCCCTGCCAGCCAGTAGAGATAGCTTTGCTGGAAGTTCATTTTACCGCCCCCTGAACTTTGGCCAGCTCGCGCTCCAGATGCTTATCCAGGCGGTAGAGGCGGGTTGCGTGGATCGCAAAGGCGCAGAGCGCGGTCGGGATCCCCCAGAGGGCAATATGCAGCGGCTCCGTCTGGATCCCGCCGGATTCCAGCATAAAGTTATGCATAAAGATGATGGCGCCAAAGGCAACAAAGATATCTTCGCCAAAGAATAGCCCGACGTTATCGGTGGCTGCCGACATCGCCCGCAGACGATAGCGCACCGCCCCCGGCAGCTCGCCATACTTTTTCTCCGCCGCCCCTTCCGCCATCGGTGCCAGCAGCGGGCGCACCATCTGCGGATGTCCGCCAAGGCTGGTCAGCCCCATTGCTGCCGACGTTTCACGGACGAAGAGATAGACGATCAAAAGCCGTCCGGCGGTAGCGCTGTGGATCTTCGCGATCCACGCCTGGGCCCGCTCTTTCAGGCCGTGGCGCTCCAGCAGACCAATAACCGCCAGCGGAATCAGCAGGATATAAGGCAGGTTACGGGTGTTCAGGAACCCCTCCCCCAGCTTTTCCAGAATGGTGGCGATGGGCATTTGCGCCGCCAGGCCGGTGACGATCCCGGCGACAATGACCACCAGCACCGAGTTAAAGCGTAAAAGAAACCCGACCACAATCACCGCGATACCGATGAGTGGCCAGAGGGTTAGCGTCTCTGGCATGATGTTTTCCTGTTGTGGTGTTTGCAGTTGTGCGTTATGCACTGATTTTTATATTGTTTGCTTCAAATTCTCTACGCAGGCGACGGGCAAAGGCCAGCGCGTGTTCTCCGTCACCGTGGATACACACCGTCTGCGCGTGCACCGTTGCCCATTCACCGGTAATACTCTTCACCCGCCCGTGCTGGATCATCTCCAGGGTTTGCGCCAGAGCCTGATCTTCATCGGCGATCAGCGCCCCGGCCTGGGTACGCGGCACCAGGCTGCCATCGGCCTGATATCCGCGATCGGCAAACACCTCTTCCCGGGTGATTAGGCCATAGCGCGTTCCCGCGCGGATCAACTCGCTCCCCGCCAGCCCGACCAGGATCAGATCCGGGTCAACGGTCGAAACAGCGCGGGCGATCGCATCCGCCAGGTCGCGATCTTTTGCCGCCTGGTTATAGAGCATGCCGTGCGGTTTCACGTGACGCAGCTGCCCGCCTTCGGCACGAACGATCGCCGCCAGGGCCCCAATCTGGTAGAGCATCTGGGCGTAGACCGTCTCCGGCGGCAGGGTCATGGCCGTGCGGCCAAAGTTTTCCCGGTCCGGGAAGCTGGGGTGCGCCCCGATGGCCACGCCATTTTTTAGCGCCTCGCACACGCAGGCCAGCATGGTTTCGGCATCGCCGGCATGGAATCCGCAGGCGATATTGGCTGACGACACCAGCTTTAACAGTGCGGCATCGCTGCCGCACCCTTCACCTAAATCTGCATTTAAATCAACCGCGATCATGTAACCTCCACGCCAGCTGTTCGATGTACTGCTTCTGGATGCGCCGCGCCTCCAGCGCCTCTTCCAGCGTGCAGGGGACAAAGTGAATAGGTTGTCCGAGCGGGGCCTGCGCCAGATGGTACATATCGGCCTCGATGATGCAGGCGATCCGCGGATAGCCCCCGGTGGTCTGGGCATCGTTCATCAGAATGATAGGCTGCCCGTTATGCGGCACCTGAATCACGCCCGGGAGTAGCCCGTGCGACAGCATCTCCCGATCGGTGGTGCGCGCCAGCTTTTGCCCCTGCAGGCGATAGCCCATACGGTTACTCTGTGGGCTGAGCTGCCAGGGCAGGCGCCAGAGCGCATCCTGGGAGGCCTGATCGAACTCATGGTATTCCGGTCCCGGCAAGGCCCGCACGCGGTTACTCCAAAGGAGCTGTTTCACGCCCTGGGCTTCACGGAATTCGCGTCCACCGGCCCGAACCTGCAGGCGATCGCCATCTTTCAGCAGCCGCCCTTCATGGCCGCCGAGACCCACCTTCAGATCGGTGCTGAGGGAGTTCATTATCGACGGCACATCAATTCCGCCCGCAATCGCCAGATAGCTGCGCATGCCGCGGCGGGGACGATTGAGCGTGAGTTGCTGCCCGGCTTTCACCGGCAGGCGCCAGCCGGTCCAGACCGCGGCCCCGTCAAGCCGGGCATCACAGCCCGCACCGGTCAGGGCAAACCAGCCATCCTGTTCAAATTCGAAGATACATTGCCCCAGGGTGATCTCCAGCGCGGCATCATCCGGGTCATTGCCCACAAGTATATTGCCAATCTGCAAGGCCGGTTTATCCAGCGCGCCACAGTAACTGATCCCTGACTGGCGAAAACCGATGCGCCCGCCGTCCTGCACCGAGGTATAGAGCCCTGCCCGAATAATTTTTAACATACCCCCTCCTTCTGCGGGATAAACCGCACGGTATCGCCCGGTCGCAGCAGCACCGGCTCGTCACGAGCGGGATCGAACAGCGGCAGAGAGGTGTGCCCAATCAGCTGCCAGCCTCCGGGTGTGGCTAAGGGATAAATACCGGTCTGCGACCCGCCAATCCCCACCGAGCCTGCCGGCACCTGCAACCGGGGTTCGGCGCGACGCGGCGTAGCCAACTGCTCAGGCAGCCCGCCCAGGTAAGGAAAGCCCGGCTGAAAGCCCAAAAACCAGACCACATAATCCGCGGAGGAATGGAGTTCCACGACCTGTTTCTCGGTCAGCCCCGCGTGCCGCGCCACCTCGCCCAGATCGGGGCCCGCGGCGGTACCGTACACCACGGGGATCTCGATAGCGCGGGAGTCGGGTTCCAGCGCCTCGCTCTCTTCCCACCAGCGCTGCAGACGTTCGATGGCATCCAGCGCCACCGAGTGGGGATTGCGCAGCACCACGGTGATGTTATTCATTCCCGGAATGGCTTCCACCACTTCAGGGATTTCACCCAGTCGCTGGGTCAAGCGCCAGATCCGTTTTTGCGTCGCCAGGGTCACCGGCGGCTCCAGTTCCAGTACCACGGCGGTTTCGCCTAGCAGATAACAACGTGCTCGCTGCACTTAGATACCTCTCATCAGGCTGGATTAGGAATATCGACAAAGGTGACATCCAGGTCGGTGTTTTCTGTCAGCCATTCGCTGAGCGCGCGAATGCCGCCGCGTTCCGTGGCATGGTGACCTGCCGCATAAAAATGCAGCCCCTGCTCGCGGGCGGAGTGAATGGTTTGCTCAGAGACTTCGCCGGTGATAAACGCATCGACGCCAAAACGCGCCGCGCTGTCAATAAAGCTCTGCCCGCCGCCGGTACACCAGGCGACGCGTTTTACCTCATCCGGCCCGGTATCGCCGCTCCACAGCGGACGACGCCCCAACCGCGCTTCGATCCACGAGGCCAGCTCCAGCCCCGGCACCGGCATGGAGAGTTCCCCCCACGGCACCAGTGGCTCGATTTCGCCCATGATGTTAATGCCGAGCAGCGCCGCCAGCTGGGCGTTGTTCCCCAGCTCCGGGTGTGCATCCAGCGGCAGGTGCCAGCCATAGAGGTTGATGTCGTTCTCCAGCAAGGTCTTCAGACGGTTGCGCTTCATGCCGCGGATAACCGGAGATTCCCCCTTCCAGAAATAGCCGTGGTGAACGATAACGGCATCGGCCTTCTGGCGCACCGCTTCATCCAGCAGCGCCTGGCTTGCCGTCACGCCGGTAACAATCTTCTGAATAGTTTCGCGCCCTTCCACCTGCAGGCCATTCGGTGCGTAGTCGCTGAAGCTGGCGCTGTTCAGTTTGTCGTTAATCAGTCGTTCCAGTTCACTGTTTTTCATTATGACTCCCTATGCTTTACGGGCGGCTTCATACGCGGCCAGCGTGGCAACGCGCGCCTGTTTATGGTCGACAACCGGGCGGGGATACGCGAGGGTGACGCCCTGCTTGTCCGCCCAGATCCAGGGATCGTGGATGGCCTTGTCCGGCACGGTGGCCAGCTCCGGCAGCCAGCGGCGGATAAACACGCCGTCGGAATCAAACTTCTGTCCCTGGGTTGTCGGGTTAAAAATACGAAAATAGGGGGCGGCGTCGGTTCCGGTTGATGCCGCCCACTGCCAGCCGCCGTTATTGGCGGCCAGGTCACCATCGATCAGCTGTGAAATAAAGTAACGTTCCCCGGCACGCCAGTCGATAAGCAGATCCTTTACCAGAAAGCTGGCGGTGATCATCCGCAGGCGGTTGTGCATCCAGCCGGTTTCATTCAGCTGACGCATGGCTGCATCGACAATCGGATAGCCGGTTTGCCCCTCTTGCCAGGCTTTCAGCTGCACATCGTCAGACTGCCATTCGACGTTATCAGTCCAGCGGATGAATGGCCGATATTTACATAAATCAGGGTGATACGTCATCAGATGACGATAAAACTCCCGCCAGATAAGCTCGTTGAGCCATACCGCCCCCGGCCCCCCCTCCAGCGCCTGGGGTTGCTCGGCCAGCAAGCGGTGCAGGCACTGGCGAGGAGAAAGCACCCCCAGCGCCAGGCAGGCGGAGAGACGGCTGGTCCCTTCGATAGCCGGAAAATCACGCTGCGCCTCATACTCCCCTGCCCCCTGTTGGCAGAACTGACGCAGACGGGCAATCGCTTCTTTCTCGCTCGCGGGAAAGAGGTCGGTATCGAATGGCTGTTGCGGATAATCGAAATCCAGCGCCGCCGGGGTCACCTTTTCGCCCTCGCGGGCGGCAGGTGCCGCCGCGCACTCTGGCAGTCCCTCTTTCAGCCGCCGCAACCAGGCATTTTTAAACGGCGTAAAGACCTTGTACATCTTATGATCGCCGGTCATGACGCTGCCCGGCGGCAGGATCACGCTGTCATCAAACCCCTGACAGATCACCTCCTGCAACGCGCGCTCCAGCTGGCGATCGCGCTGTTGCTCGTTCAGTTCGTACTGGTAGTTATAAAAGAGATGGGTGACCTCATGCTCTGCGCAAAGCTGCGCCACTTTTTCGCCCTGGGCGGCAAAATCAGCCACCTGCGCGTAGAGCAGCGGAATGTTTCTGTCGGCCAGCTGCTGTTGCAGATCGTTGAGATGAGCATGAAGAAAAGCGGCCTGGCGAGGCGCCATGGCGTGCTCACGCCACTGCTGCGGCGTGGCTATGAAAAGCGCCAGGACGCGGGCATGTTTGTCGCGGCAGGCGGCGGCAAGCGCAAGGTTATCGTGGATGCGCAGATCGGCGCGAAACCAGACCAGATGGGTGGCCATAACACTCCAGTATTATCGTCTGTAACATCTACAAGTCACCGAGGATACTTTGCTTTAACAAGTGTAGCCATACTGAAATAAAAAAGGCCGCCCAACGGACCGCGAATCCCTGGGGATAAAAAAAACCGCCACATTGCTGTGGCGGTTTTTTTGTTACTGCAATTGCTGTGTGTAGTCTTTCTTAATAAAAATCACAAATGGCTTTTTCAGCCTGATCCATCCACACCGGCTTATCGCTGGTCTTCGCCCATACGCGATGCAGATAGCTGTAAAAACGTGCACGATCTTTCCAGAAAAGCATAACTGGTAACGCCAGAACACCCGCTAACACAGCGAAAGTGCGGCGAATAAAAACGATATGTGCCGGATACGCTTTGTAAAATTCCATCATTTTCTCCCCTCTTTCTGGCCGGAAACCTGCTCCGGAAAATTAAAACTGATTATCTGCTGAAAATAGTAACGCTTTGGCTGTAATTTTACTACTCATCCGACCACTTTTTTGCCCTCAAAAAAGGATCTTTACACTTCATCTCGTAATTTAGTTACATAAAAGTTAAATTAATACTAACCATTAGTTAAATTATGGTCTTAGCCATTTTTATACTTTTTTTACACCTCCCCGTCTGATTTTTGCGAAATCTTTGCGCCAGAAAATTTACCGTTTGCACCATGACTAATCTCACCCGGAGGTGAATTGTGAGTGCAGGTGTAATTGTGGGCATCGCGCTGGTGTTTCTGTTACTGGGGTATCTGATTTATGCCCTGCTTAACGCGGAGGCATTCTGATGGCCGCTCAGGGATTTCTGCTTATCGCCAGCTTTCTGCTGGTGCTGTTCATACTCGCCCGGCCACTGGGGATGTGGCTGGCACGCATGATTAACGGCCTGCCGCTGCCCGGGGTGCAGGCCATTGACGCAGGGATACTGCGCCTGCTCGGGATCCGCGCCGATGAGATGGACTGGCGTCACTACCTGTTTGCTATTCTGCTGTTGAATGGCGTGGGCCTGGTTGTGCTCTTCGCCATGCTGATGCTTCAGGGCGCTCTGCCGCTCAATCCGCAGCAGCTCCCGGGGCTTTCATGGCATCTGGCGCTGAATACCGCGGTGAGCTTTGTCAGCAACACCAACTGGCAGTCCTATGCCGGTGAAACCACCCTGAGCTATTTCAGCCAGATGGCGGGGCTGACGGTGCAAAACTTCCTCTCGGCAGCCAGCGGCATTGCGGTGATCTTCGCCCTGACCCGCGCCTTCTCCCGCCAGAATGTCACTACGCTTGGCAACGCCTGGGTCGATCTGACCCGCATCACCCTGTGGGTGTTGCTGCCGCTGTCGCTGGTTATCGCCCTGCTGTTTATGCAGCAGGGCGTATTGCAGAACCTGCTGCCTTATCAGCCCTTCACCTCGCTGGAGGGGGCCAGGCAGCTGCTGCCGATGGGGCCGGTCGCCTCCCAGGAAGCGATCAAAATGCTCGGCACCAACGGGGGCGGCTTCTTTAACGCTAACTCTGCCCATCCGTTTGAGAATCCGACCGCGCTGACCAACGCCGTGCAGATGCTGGCGATCTTCCTGATCCCCACCGCACTGTGCTTTGCCTTTGGCGAGTCGGTCAGCGATCGGCGCCAGGGGCATACGATCCTGTGGACCATGTCCGCCATCTTTGTGGTCTGCGCGGCGCTGGTGATGTGGGCGGAGTGGCAGGGTAACAGCCACTTTATGCTGCTCGGCGCGGACAGCAACAGCAACATGGAAGGTAAAGAGAGCCGCTTTGGCATTCTCGCCAGCAGCCTGTATGCGGTGATCACCACCGCCGCCTCCTGCGGAGCGGTCAACGCCATGCATGACTCCTTCACCGCGCTGGGCGGCATGATCCCGCTGTGGCTGATGCAGATTGGTGAAGTGGTGTTTGGCGGTGTCGGGTCGGGCCTGTACGGCATGCTGCTGTTTGTGCTGCTGGCGGTCTTTATCGCCGGGCTGATGATTGGCCGCACCCCGGAATATCTGGGTAAGAAAATCGACGTGCGTGAGATGAAACTGACCGCGCTGGCGATCCTCATCACCCCGGCGCTGGTGCTGCTCGGCACCGCGCTGGCGCTGATGACCGACGCCGGGCGCAGCGGCATCTTTAACCCCGGTATCCACGGCTTCAGCGAGGTGCTGTACGCGGTGTCGTCGGCGGCCAACAACAACGGCAGCGCCTTTGCGGGCCTGAGCGCCAACTCGCCGTTCTGGAACTGCCTGCTGGCGTTCTGCATGTTGGTCGGCCGCTTTGGGGTGATTATTCCGGTCATGGCCATCGCCGGATCGCTGGTTAACAAGACCCGCCAGCCGGTTTCTGGCGGCACCTTGCCCACACATGGGGCGCTATTTGTCGGCCTGCTGATCGGTACTGTCCTGCTGGTCGGCGCCCTCACCTTTATTCCCGCCCTCGCATTAGGCCCGGTTGCGGAACACCTCTCCTTACGCTGATTTTACGGAGTATTCTTCATGAGTCGTAAGCAACTGGCCCTGCTTGAGCCTGCTCTGGTTCGCCAGGCGCTAATGGATGCGATAAAAAAATTAGATCCGCGCGTGCAGTGGCGCAATCCGGTGATGTTTATCGTCTGGCTGGGGAGCCTGCTGACCACCCTGCTTGCCCTTGCGATGGCGGGCGGATGGCTGTCAGGCAGCGCCACCTTTACCGCGGCGATCAGCCTGTGGCTGTGGTTCACCGTGCTATTTGCCAACGTCGCCGAAGCGCTGGCGGAAGGACGCAGCAAAGCGCAGGCCAACAGCCTTAAAGGGGTGCAGAAAACCGCGTTTGCCCGCAAGCTGCGCGAAGCGAAATATGGTGCTGCCAGCGAAACGGTGCCAGCGGATACGCTGCGCAAAGGCGACATCGTACTGGTAGAGGCCGGAGACATTATCCCCTGCGACGGGGAGGTCATCGAAGGGGGCGCCTCGGTGGATGAGAGCGCCATCACCGGGGAGTCCGCGCCGGTGATCCGTGAGTCCGGCGGCGATTTTGCCTCGGTCACTGGCGGAACGCGCATTCTTTCCGACTGGCTGGTGATCCAGTGCAGCGTCAACCCTGGCGAAACCTTCCTCGATCGGATGATCGCCATGGTAGAAGGCGCCCAGCGGCGCAAAACCCCAAACGAAATCGCCCTGACCATTCTGCTGGTGGCGCTGACCATCGTCTTCCTGCTGGCGACCGCCACCCTGTGGCCTTTCTCGTCCTATGGCGGGACGGCAGTGAGCGTCACCGTGCTGGTGGCCCTGCTGGTCTGCCTGATCCCGACCACCATTGGCGGCTTGCTGTCGGCTATCGGCGTGGCGGGCATGAGCCGGATGCTGGCGGCCAACGTTATCGCCACCAGCGGGCGAGCCGTCGAGGCAGCAGGCGACGTCGACGTGCTGCTACTGGATAAAACCGGCACCATCACCCTCGGCAACCGTCAGGCTTCTGAGTTCCTGCCCGCCCCGGGCGTGGATGAGCAAACGCTGGCCGACGCCGCCCAGCTGGCGTCGCTGGCGGACGAAACCCCGGAAGGCCGCAGCATCGTCATTCTCGCCAAGCAGCGCTTTAACCTGCGCCAGCGCGACGTGCAAAGCCTGCATGCCACCTTTGTGCCCTTTACGGCGCAAACGCGGATGAGCGGCATCAATATTCAGGACCGCCTGATCCGCAAGGGCTCGGTGGACGCCATTCGCCGCCATATTGCGGCCAATAACGGCCATTTCCCGCCGCAGGTCGATACGCTGGTGGAGAACGTCGCACGTCAGGGGGCCACGCCGCTGGTGGTGGCGGAAGGAGCCAGCGTTCTCGGGGTGATTGCCCTGAAAGATATCGTCAAAGGCGGCATCAAGGAGCGCTTTGCCCAGCTGCGTAAAATGGGCATCAAAACGGTGATGATCACCGGGGATAACCGCCTGACGGCGGCCGCCATTGCCGCCGAAGCGGGGGTGGATGATTTTCTCTCGGAAGCGACGCCGGAAGCCAAACTGGCGTTGATCCGCCAGTACCAGGGAGAAGGACGGCTGGTGGCCATGACCGGTGACGGCACCAACGACGCCCCGGCCCTCGCCCAGGCGGACGTGGCGGTAGCCATGAACTCCGGCACCCAGGCGGCAAAAGAGGCGGGTAATATGGTCGACCTCGACTCTAACCCGACCAAGCTGATCGAGGTGGTACATATTGGCAAACAGATGCTGATGACCCGGGGCTCGCTCACCACCTTCAGTATCGCCAACGACGTGGCGAAATATTTCGCCATTATTCCGGCGGCGTTTGCCGCGACTTATCCGCAACTGAACGCCCTGAATGTGATGCACCTGCACTCCCCCGCCTCGGCCATCCTGAGCGCGGTGATCTTCAACGCGCTGATCATTATCTTTCTGATCCCGCTGGCGCTGAAAGGGGTGAGCTACAAGCCGCTCACCGCCGCCGCCATGCTGCGCCGCAACCTGTGGATTTACGGTCTGGGTGGGCTGGTGGTGCCGTTTATCGGCATTAAAGCCATCGACGTTGTGCTCACCCTGTTCGGGCTGGTTTAAGAGGAAAATCAAATGGCTATGTTACGTCCCGCTATACTGTTGTTTATTCTGCTGGCCCTGATAACCGGCGGGCTCTATCCGCTGGTGACCACCGCGTTGGGTCAGTGGTGGTTTACCGACCAGGCGAACGGATCGCTTATCTACCAGCAGGGGGAGATCCGCGGTTCCCGACTGATTGGGCAAGACTTTACCGCGGCGGGTTACTTTCACGGGCGTCCTTCCGCTACGGCGGAGAGCCCGTATAATCCCATGGCCTCGGGCGGCAGCAATCTGGCGGGCAGCAACCCTGAGCTGGATGACGCCGTTCGTGCCCGCGTGGCGGCTCTGCGTGCAGCTAACCCGCAGGCGAGCCCGGCAGTGCCGGTTGAACTGGTGACCGCGTCAGGCAGCGGGCTGGACTACAGCCTGACGCCGCAGGCCGTCGCCTGGCAGATCCCACGGGTGGCTCTGGCGCGTCAGCTCAGCGCCGAACAGCTCAGCCAGCTGGTGGCCGCACATACGCAAAAGCCATTATTCAGCGCGATGGGCAATCCAGTGGTCAATATTGTTGAATTGAATCTGGCGCTGGACGCGCTAAGGAAAGAGTAAATGATTGACGAGCCTCTGCGCCCGGACCCGGACAAACTGCTGGAGCAGGCTGCCACTCCCCATCGCGGCATGCTGAAAATTTTCTTCGGCGCCTGCGCGGGCGTCGGCAAGACCTTCGCCATGCTCAGTGAAGCCCAGCGTCTGCGCGCCCAGGGGCTCGATATTCTTATCGGCGTGGTGGAGACCCACGGTCGCCAGGAGACCGCCGCGCTGCTGGCGGGGCTGGCAACCCAGCCGCCGCGCCGCATTCATCATCGCGGGCGTCTGGTAACGGAATTCGATCTCGACGCTGCCCTCGCCCGCCGCCCGGCGCTGATCCTGATGGACGAGCTGGCGCACACCAATGCCCCGGGCTCGCGCCATCCCAAACGCTGGCAGGATGTCGAGGAGCTGCTGGACGCCGGGATTGATGTCTTTACCACCGTCAACGTCCAGCATCTGGAGAGCCTCAACGACGTGGTCAGCGGCGTCACCGGTATTCAGGTGCGGGAGACCGTCCCGGATCCCTTCTTCGACGCGGCGGACGAGGTGGTGCTGGTGGATCTTCCCCCGGACGATCTGCGCCAGCGTCTTCATGAGGGCAAAGTCTATATCGCCGGGCAGGCTGAGCGGGCAATCGAGCACTTCTTTCGTAAAGGCAATTTGATCGCCCTGCGCGAGCTGGCTCTGCGCCGCACCGCCGACCGGGTGGACGATCAGATGCGAGCCTGGCGCGACCGTCAGGGCGAGGAGAAAGTGTGGCATACTCGCGATGCGATTTTGCTCTGCATCGGTCACGGCAGCGGCAACGAGAAGCTGGTGCGCACCGCCGCGCGTCTGGCGGCGAAGTTCGGCAGCGTCTGGCATGCGGTCTACGTGGAGACGCCGCAGCTGCACCGACTGCCGGAGAACCAGCGCCGCGCCATTCTTGGTGCCCTGCGTCTGGCGCAGGAGCTGGGCGCCGAAACCGCCACCCTGGCCGAACAGGCGGAAGAGAAAGCCATCCTGCGCTACGCCCGGGAGCATAACCTCGGCAAAATTGTTATCGGCAGGCGCGCCCGTCGCCGCGGGTTCAGCCGGGAGAGCTTTGCCGACAAGCTGGCACAGCGCGCCCCCGATCTCGATTTGCTGATCGTCGCGCTGGACGACAAACCCGCAGCCCTGCCTGCTAAGGCCCCGGATAACCGGACGTTCAGCGATAAATGGCGGGTCCAGCTGCGCGGCTGCCTGGTGGCGGTGCTGCTCTGCGCGCTGATCACCTTTATCGCCAGCCAGTGGCTACCCGATTTTGATGCCGCTAACCTGGTGATGATCTACCTGCTGGGGGTGGTGCTTGTGGCCCTGTTTTATGGCCGCTGGCCCTCGGTGCTGGCGACGGTGATCAACGTCATCAGCTTCGATCTCTTTTTTATCGCCCCGCGCGGCACCCTGGCGGTGTCGGACGTGCAGTACGTCCTCACCTTCGCCGTGATGCTGGCGGTAGGTTTGCTTATCGGCAACCTGACGGCGGGGGTGCGCTATCAGGCGCGGATCGCCCGCTATCGCGAGCAGCGCACTCGCCACCTGTATGAGATGTCGAAGGCGCTGGCGGTGGGCCGTACGGCGCAGGATATCGTCCAGACCAGCCAGCAGTTTATTCACTCCACTTTTAACGCCCGCAGCCTGATCCTGCTCCCGGATCGCGAAGGCAAACTGTGTCCGCCCACCCCGGTCTCGGGGATGACCCCGTGGGATGAGGCCATTGTCCGCTGGAGCTTTGATAAAGGGCAGCCTGCGGGTGCGGGCACCGACACGCTCCCGGGTGTGCCCTATCAGATCCTGCCGTTGCAGCGTCAGGGGGTAGTGATTGTCGAGCCGGCTAACCTGCGCCAGCTGATGATCCCCGAGCAGCAGCGGCTGCTGGAGACCTTTACCCTGCTGGTGGCGAGCGCGCTGGAGCGGCTGGCACTCACCGCCAGCGAAGAACAGGCTCGGCTCGCCAGCGAGCGGGAGAGCATTCGTAACTCGCTTCTGGCCGCCCTCTCCCACGATCTGCGCACGCCGCTGACGGTGCTGTTCGGCCAGTCGGAGATCCTGACCCTCGACCTGGCGGCAGAAGGCTCCCGCCACGCTATCCAGGCCAGCGAGATCCGCCAGCATGTGCTGAACACCACCCGGCTGGTGAACAACCTGCTGGATATGGCGCGGATCCAGTCCGGCGGCTTTAACCTGAAAAAAGAGTGGCTGACGCTGGAAGAGGTGATCGGCAGCGCCTTAAAAACGCTGGAGCCGGGGCTGGGTGGTCGGCATATCGCGCTCGCGATGTCCGATCCCCTGGCGCTGATCCACGTTGACGGCCCGCTGTTCGAGCGGGTGCTGATTAATCTGCTGGAGAACGCCGCGAAATATGCGGGCAGCAGAGCGCAAATCGGCATTGACGCCAGCGTCACCCCCGAGCAGCTGCAGCTGGAGGTGTGGGACTCCGGCCCGGGCATTCCGGCGGGTCAGGAAGAGGCTATCTTTGATAAGTTTGCTCGCGGGAATAAGGAGTCCGCCATTCCCGGCGTCGGGCTGGGGCTGGCTATCTGCCAGGCAATTGTTGAGGTGCACGGCGGCACCATTACCGCCCATAATCGCCCCGAAGGCGGGGCCGGGTTTTGTGTTACACTGCCGCTTGATGCGCCACCCGACCTGAATGAACTTCCAGAGGATTTGTGATTAACGTCCTGATTGTTGAAGATGAACTCGCCATCAGTCGTTTTCTGCGTGCCGCGCTGGAAGGTGAAGGGCTGCGCGTACACGATGCCGGGACGCTGCAACGAGGCCTGATAGAAGCCGCCACCCGCAAGCCGGACCTGGTGATCCTCGATTTGGGCCTGCCGGACGGCGACGGCCTCGACTTTATCCGGGAGGTACGCCAGTGGAGCCAGATGCCAATCATTGTGCTCTCCGCGCGCATGGAGGAGACCGACAAAATTGCCGCACTTGATGCCGGTGCCGACGACTATCTCAGCAAGCCGTTTGGCATTGGCGAACTGCAGGCGCGTCTGCGCGTCGCCCTTCGCCGCCACGCGACTACCGCCCCCGTCGACCCGGTGTATACCTTTTCCGATATTCGTGTCGATCTGGCCTCGCGGCGTATTCAGCGCGGTGAGGCTGAAATCCACCTGACCCCCATCGAGTTTCGCCTGCTGGCGGTGTTGCTCAACAATCACGGTAAAGTGCTCACCCAGCGCCAGCTGTTAAGCCAAGTCTGGGGACCGAATGCAGTGGAGCATAGTCACTACCTGCGCATCTATATGGGACACCTTCGCCAGAAACTCGAAGCGGATCCCGCGCGTCCACAGCACCTGTTAACCGAAACAGGGATTGGCTACCGCTTTATGCTTTGAGCATAAAAAAGCCCGGTGGCGCTAGCGCCTACCGGGCCTATAAGATCGAAGCCGTTGTAGGCCGGGCAAACGCAGTGCCGCCCGGCGCACAAATCGCAGTTATGCGTTTTTCAGCACTTCGCTGACAATCTCTACCGCTTCTTTCTCAATCTGCTGGCGGTGTTCCGCCCCAAGGAAGCTTTCGCAGTAAATCTTGTACGCATCTTCCGTACCGGATGGACGCGCCGCGAACCAGCCGTTCTCGGTCATCACCTTCAGACCACCGATTGAGGCACCGTTGCCCGGGGCCGCCGTCAGACGGGCGGTGATCGGGTCGCCTGCCAGGGTGCTGGCACTGACCATGTCAGGTGAGAGCTTAGAGAGCGCCGCTTTCTGAGCGGAGGTGGCTGAGGCCTGCAGACGGTTGTAGCTCGGCGCACCGAAACGGGCGGCCAGCTCGTCGTAGTGCTCCTGCGGGTTCTTGCCGGTGACAGCTGTGATCTCCGCCGCCAGCAGGCACATGATGATGCCGTCTTTGTCGGTAGACCACGGCGTACCGTCGAAGCGCAGGAAGGAAGCGCCCGCGCTCTCTTCGCCGCCAAAGCCGAAGCTGCCGTCGAACAGTCCGTCAACAAACCACTTAAAGCCAACCGGTACTTCCACCAGCTTACGGCCCAGGTCGTTAACCACACGGTCAATCATTGCGGAGGAGACCAGGGTTTTACCCACGGCAACCTCTGCGCCCCACTGTGGACGATGCTGGAACAGGTAGTTGATCGCCACCGCCAGATAGTGGTTTGGATTCATCAGACCCGCAGGGGTGACGATACCGTGACGGTCGTAATCCGGGTCGTTGGCAAAGGCGAGGTCGAACTTGTCGCGCAGCGCCAGCAGGCCAGCCATCGCACACTCGGATGAACAGTCCATACGGATTGCGCCGTCTTTGTCGAGGTGCATAAAGCGGAAGGTCTGATCGACATGATCGTTAACGATGGTCAGATCCAGCTTGTAGTGCTCCGCAATACGCTTCCAGTACTCAATACCGGAACCGCCCAGCGGGTCGACGCCCAGCTTCAGACCCGCTTTCTGGATCGCCGCCATGTCGACGATATCCGCCAGTCCTTCCACGAAAGGCTGCACCAGATCCTGCTCTTTCACGTGGCCGGAGGCCATCGCCTCGTCCAGAGAGATGCGCTTCACGCCTTTCAGGCCATCAGCCAGCAGCGCGTTGGCGCGATCTTCCACCACTTTCGTGACGTTAGTGTCAGCCGGGCCGCCGTTAGGTGGGTTGTATTTGATGCCGCCATCTTCCGGCGGGTTGTGGGACGGCGTGATCACAATGCCGTCAGCCTGCGCGCCGCCCTTCTGGTTATGCACCAGGATGGCGTTAGAAACGGCAGGGGTCGGCGTATAGCCGTTGTTTTCCTGAATGATGACATCCACGCCGTTGGCCGCCAGCACTTCCAGTACGGAGATAAACGCTGGCTCTGACAGGGCATGTGTATCCTTACCCACGTAACACGGACCGGTGACGCCGTTTTTGGCACGCTCTTCCGCGATGGCCTGAGCAATGGCCAGAATATGCGGCTCGTTAAAGCTATGGCGTACCGCACTGCCGCGGTGCCCGGATGTACCAAACTTAACTGCGTGTTCTGCGTTGCCCACTTCCGGCTTCAGCACGTAATACTGTGCGGTAAGCTGGGCGACGTTAATCAAATCGCTCTGTTGTGCAGGTTGACCCGCACGATTGTGATTTGCCATTGCCTGGTCCTTCTGATGCAAGGGTTAGATAGTACCGCAAACCTTATCAATCAATTCCACCGGGAACTGCATCGACTGCATGATGTGTTCGATCATGCTGCGTTTACGTCCGGTATTGGTATTGGTGATCACCCAGTACGGTGTACCAGGCAGGTGCTTGGGTTTAGTTTGATTGCCATTCTGTAACAGCGTTTGCTCGTCACCCGCGAAGTAGACACGCGTGCGACCATGCAGTGACTCCGTCGCATCGGCAAACGCGTTGTTATCCAGTGAATAGAGTGTAGTCAGCACCAGCATAAAGCGGTTAACTGCTTTCTTCTGCTCAGCGTATTCGTCAGACAGCAGCAGTTCGCGCATCGCACGCACTTTGTCTTTTACCTGCGTCAGCGGCTTTTCCTGGGCGACGGCAATGGGCTGGCGCGTCTCTTTGAGGGCCGGAGCGGCAGACTGCGAGGCGGCGGCCATTTTGAGCATGCGCCGTAAAATGTCGGACGCGCTCTCACCGATATGCCGCGTCTGGCTGGCGATATACTGATAGAGTTCGTCATCAACTTCGATTGTTTTCATCTTAATCCAGTGCGATATCTTATCTGAATACAAGTCGTTGGGAGTATAAGGTCAAAACCCAACAGCGGATAGCGTCAAGCCAGAATGGCGGCAAAAGTCAGAATTAACTGTTTCCTTGCAGCCGGGCGGCAGAATGGTCAACATGATACCCTAACCTGACATACGTAAAAAAAGAACTTTGCCATGAAATTGAATACCCGAGCGCAATCTGCACAATCGCCGCACAATAATTCTCCCATCGTCCTGGTGCATGGTCTGTTTGGTAGTCTGGATAATCTTGGCGTACTGGCACGGGATCTGGTGCAGGATCACGCGCTGCTGCAGGTGGATATGCGTAACCACGGCCTGTCGCCGCGCTCGCCGCAGATGACCTACGCCGATATGGCCCAGGATCTGCTGGATACGCTGAATGAGCATAATATTGAAAAAGCGATCCTGATTGGTCACTCCATGGGTGGCAAAGCGGTGATGGCGCTGACAGCGCTTGCGCCGGAGCGCATTGCGGGCCTGGTGGTGATCGACGTGGCGCCGGTGGATTACGACGTGCGCCGCCACGATGAGATCTTCGCCGCTATTAACGCCGTCACGGACGCTGGCGTCAGTACCCGCCAGCAGGCCGCGGCGGTCATGCGCGAACATCTTGATGAAGAAGGCGTGGTGCAGTTTCTGCTGAAATCCTTCGTCGACGGCGAGTGGCGCTTTAACGTGCCGGTGCTCTGGGATCAGTATGACCAGATCGTCGGCTGGCAGCCGGTGCCGGCGTGGCCGCACCCGACGCTGTTTATTACCGGCGGCAACTCGCCGTACGTGACCGAAGCGTATCGTGATGCGCTGCTGGCGCAATTCCCCCAGGCGCGTGCGCATGTGATTGCCGGGGCCGGACACTGGGTTCATGCCGAAAAACCGGACGCGGTGCTGCGCGCTATCCGTCGTTACCTCGCTGACACGGCAAATTGATTAAAAAGAGAGCGACTGGTCGCCTGCGGGCCTCCAGTCGTTGGCGTGCCGTTTTCGGTGATGTATGATGGCGCGCTTATCGCCCGGGCATTAGCAGGGTGTCTTGTTTCCCCCGAAGTCTCAAAATCATGGCCAAAGAACACACGGACCGCACGACATTAGATCTGTTCGCGAATGAGCGTCGCCCGGGACGACCGAAAACCAATCCGCTTTCGCGTGATGAACAGCTGCGCATCAATAAGCGCAATCAGCTTAAACGCGATAAAAGCCGCGGGCTTAAACGCGTCGAGCTGAAACTGAACGCTGAAGCCGTCGATGCGCTGAACGAGCTGGCGAATGCCCGTGATATCAGCCGCAGCGAGCTGATTGAAGAGATGCTGATTTCGCAGCTCGAGAAATGGCACGGCAAAGCGTAAGTCAGAAAACTCCCCTTCTTATTGCTTTCATGTAGCACAGAGTGCAGTCCTGGGTGATTGCAGTTTCCGCAGGCTTCTCTGTTCTGCTATGATTGCCCTTATCCGTGGCTAAATTGCGCCACCATACCATTAAGTTTCAAGAGGTTATTTTACTCATGGCAATCATCGGCATTTTTTTTGGCAGCGACACGGGTAATACCGAAAATATCGCAAAAAACATTCAAAAACAGCTAGGTAAAGACGTTGCCGATGTGCATGACATTGCGAAAAGCAGCAAAGAAGATATCGAAGGTTACGATATTCTGCTGCTGGGCATCCCTACCTGGTACTACGGTGAAGCGCAGTGCGACTGGGACGACTTCTTCCCGTCTCTGGAAGAGATCGATTTCAACGGCAAACTGGTAGCCCTGTTCGGCTGTGGCGATCAGGAAGACTATGCCGAGTACTTCTGCGACGCTCTCGGCACCATTCGCGACATCATTGAGCCGCGCGGCGCCGTGATCGTTGGTCACTGGCCAACTGCTGGATACCACTTCGAAGCCTCAAAAGGTCTGGCCGATGATAATCACTTCGTGGGCCTCGCCATCGACGAAGATCGCCAGCCTGAACTGACCGCTGAGCGCGTAGAGAAATGGGTTAAGCAGGTTCGCGAAGAGCTGCATCTCGACGATATCCTCAACGCCTGAAATGCTGCGGCGCAACGTTAAAGTTGCGCCGCATTGATAGGTAATATCAATCAAAATAATTGCTACAAATTTTTAACTTTTCCTGCCATACCTGTACAATGATCCAGGTTCAAACGGGTCACCCTGTAACAAGTTTGTTGGCGGTACCACGTTTTTATAAGCATACTTTACTTGAGACTTGCAGTTTTCATTAGGTCATGGCAGTTCTATAATGAGACGCATTTCCCAGGTGCATTTTCTGTCACTTCTTCTTTAGAAGTGAATCGTTTAGCAACAGGACAGATTCCGCATGACTGACAACAACACCGCATTAAAGAAGGCCGGACTGAAAGTCACGCTTCCACGGTTAAAAATCCTGGAAGTGCTTCAGGGTCCGGATAACCATCATGTCAGTGCGGAAGACTTATACAAGCGTCTGATCGACATGGGCGAAGAGATTGGTCTGGCAACCGTTTACCGTGTACTGAACCAGTTCGACGATGCAGGCATCGTGACGCGTCACAATTTTGAAGGCGGTAAATCCGTATTTGAACTGACGCAGCAGCATCACCACGATCACCTGATTTGCCTGGATTGCGGCAAAGTGATCGAATTCAGCGACGACTCTATCGAATCACGTCAGCGTGAAATTGCCGCACGTCACGGCATTCGTCTGACCAACCACAGTCTCTACCTGTATGGCCACTGTGCCGAAGGCGACTGCCGCGAAGATGACCACGCGCACGACGCGAAATAATTCATCCGCATACTCTGAGCCAACCTGACGGTTGGCTTTTTTTTGCCTGTCATTATGTAAAAAGCCCGGTGGCGCCTCACTGACACAGACCTACGCATTTGTAGGCCCGTGTCAGCGTAGCGCCACCGGGCGTGGCAAACAGCCGATTACTTGCTGTTGTTATTGCGGATCTCCTGCCAGATTTTATCGCAGTCTTTGGTCACGTCCTGATTGTTACCCGTTTTACGCGCCTGGATACAGGCCTGGTAATCTGCAACCCGAACGGTCTCTTGTGTCGCAAATTGCTCGTGCGCCTTCTCCTGGCGCAGCACGTCCAGCACGCTCTGGCAGGCTTCGATCTTCTCTGGCGACCCTTCAGCGGTATTGATACAGGCGCTGTAGGCCTCTTTCAGACGGGTGTCTTCTTTCTGGGTCTGAGGTTGCGCGCAGGCGGTCAGTCCTGATGCCACCAGCGCGACCAGTACGATTTTTTTCAGCATAGCAGTCTCCGGTCGGCGGGGTTATCCCCCGCCGGATGTGTCATCAGAAGATGGTGAACGGGGCGATAACCATAAACTTCACGTCTCGCTCATCCTGGAAGATGTTGCCGTAACCGCCGCCGTAGCTTGGGATATCGGAATGGTTGTCATACTGCGTGAAGTGCAGTTTGAACATGGTGCCTTTCGCGCGACCGTCCTGAAGGGTGTAGATCGCATCCAGACTATAGGCAGACTCTTTGATCTTGTTAGAGGCGATATCTTCACGCTGGCCCGCGCTGTTGATCAGCCAGTCTGCCGGTTTTGCATCCCAGGCGTAGACATAAGACGCGCCCACACTCCAGCCTGCCAGGTTCCAGTTGCTCAGGTCATACATCGCGCCGAAGAAGACCGCTTTTTCGCCGTTAGCGTTAAAGTCCGAGCGGTTATCCCACCACACGTCCAGACGACCGTTGGACGAAGCGTAGGTTGGGGTCATACGCTGCAGGAAGTAACCCTGCTGCCCTTCCGCCTTAACGTAAGTCCCTTCCAGACGTAAATCGACCTGCCCGACCTTATAACCCAGGGTCAGCGCCTGCAGCCATGCCGTGCCGTCGTAGATATCATTCACGGTGCCGCTGTCGGCTTTATCACGCGTGCCGTAGAACTGGTAGCTGGTCGAGAGCGGGCCGCCCACGATATCTAACTTGTAGCTGGCTTTGGCAAAATACTGATCGATGTAACCTTCGGCCTGACCAAACGCGGCTTCCAGAATCAGGTTATTTTTGAAATCGTACTTCGCGCCAAAGGAGTGGAGATAATCGACGCGGGTTTTTCTGTCATTCTGATAGAACTTGTCCATCTCGAGGTGCCACGGCGCTTTGTACTCGTTGGTCCACATGTACGAGAAACTCAGCGCACCGCTGTCGCCGTAGTCAAAGTTGGCCCCGGCTTCTGCACCCTGATAGGTACCCGGCATAAAGCTCCAGTGCGGCGCTAACAGGGTTTGACCGGTTGGCTGCAGCCAGCCGCCGCGCGCCCAGACCGGGCCATATTTAAATTTAGCAGCCGCTTTATACAGGCTGATCCCGCTCTTATCACCGGACCAGTCCTCTTTATAGGCTTTGTTGCTGGAGGAGAATGCAATTTCGTTCGGGTGGCCGCTGTCGCCATTTTCCGCCATTTCGATGGCTGTGAACGCAGCGAGATCAAGACCGAACATGTCGGCGGCATAGCCGGACTGGAAATCAAGGTTGGCGTTCCAGGTGGAGTGAGCCAGGTTAGTTTCGTATTTGTCTGCTTCGACATTTTTGCGGTCACGTTCACGCTGCCAGTAATAAATACCGCCCGTGAGCGTGGAATCATCAATAAAACCTTCGGCCTGGGCTTTCGGAGAAACCATCCAGCCTGACATTGCTGTTACACCGGCAATAGCCAGCGCAAGCGCACTACGTTTGCCACTGAACGTACGCATAATTAATCCTCTTTGACGTATTTAAAGCGCCTTAAACGGCGAAAAACAAAAAAGTAAAAAAATGGAGGTAACCAGAAATACCCGCTTACATCTCCTGTCTGTAGACTATTTTTCGCGACGCGAATTATCAATGCTTTTCAGCGATCAAAAGTCAGGATTATGACAAAGCGCACATATTTGATTGCTATTTGTAACAATTAAAACTGAAAAGAATTTTTAATTAAAATAACGCACGTAATTAGCGGCTTATTTTTAACAGATAGCTATTTCAAGGCCAGTTCGATAGCTATTATCGTGAATTTGTGAAAGGGAAGAGAAAGCGAATCGTTTTAAGAAATGGGATTAATTCGCAACGCGAACATATTGTTGGTTAATGGCTTGCTTGCGGGGCAAAAAAAACGCCGCTATACGCGGCGTTTATCAAAAAATAATCAGTTACTCACCGACTTTCGTCCAGGTATCACGCAGTCCGACGGTACGGTTAAATACCAGTTTGTCCGCAGTGGCGTAGCGGCTGTCGAGGCAGAAGTAACCTTCGCGCTCAAACTGATACGCATGACCGGCAACAGCCTCTTTCAGGGATGGCTCCGCAAAGCCCTGCTTGATCACCAGCGATTCCGGGTTAATCACCTCCAGGAAGTCCTCAGCAGCACCCGGGTTTGGCACGCTGAAGAGGCGATCGTACAGACGGATCTCAACCGGCAGCGCATGTGCCGCGCTGACCCAGTGGATAACGCCTTTCACCTTGCGGCCATCGGCAGGATCCTTGCTCAGGGTCTCGGCATCGTAGGTGCAGAAGATGGTGGTGATATTGCCTTCAGCGTCTTTTTCAACGCGCTCAGCTTTGATCACGTAGGCATTACGCAGGCGCACTTCTTTGCCCAGCACCAGACGTTTGTACTGCTTGTTCGCTTCTTCGCGGAAGTCGGCACGATCGATCCAGATCTCTGCGCTGAACGGCACTTCACGGCTACCCATCTCCGGCTTGCTCGGATGGTTAGGCATGGTCACCAGCTCGCTTTCGCCCCGCGGGTAGTTTTCGATAACCAGTTTCACCGGATCGATGACCGCCATGGCACGCGGCGCATTGTCGTTCAGATCTTCGCGAATGCAGGATTCCAGCGACGCCATCTCGATGGTGTTGTCCTGCTTGGTCACGCCGATGCGTTTGCAAAACTCGCGGATAGATGCGGCGGTATAACCACGACGACGCAGACCGGAGATGGTTGGCATACGCGGGTCATCCCAGCCTTCAACATGCTTGTCGGTCACCAGCAGGTTCAGCTTACGCTTGGACATCACGGTGTATTCCAGATTCAGACGAGAGAATTCGTACTGACGCGGATGCACCGGAATGGAGATGTTATCCAGCACCCAGTCATACAGACGACGGTTGTCCTGGAACTCCAGCGTACATAAGGAGTGAGTAATGCCTTCCAGCGCATCGCTGATGCAGTGGGTGAAGTCGTACATCGGGTAGATGCACCACTTGCTGCCGGTCTGATGGTGATCGGCAAACTTAATGCGGTACAGCACCGGGTCACGCATCACGATAAACGGCGAGGCCATATCGATTTTAGCGCGCAGGCAGGCTTTACCCTCTTCGAAGCCACCGGCACGCATTTTTTCAAACAGCGCCAGGTTCTCTTCCACGCTGCGATCGCGGTACGGGCTGTTTTTGCCCGGCGCGGTCAGCGTACCGCGGTATTCGCGGATTTCGTCAGCGGAAAGCTCGTCAACGTAGGCCAGACCTTTGTTGATCAGCTCTACGGCGTAAGCATACAGCTGGTCAAAATAGTCGGAGGAGTAGCAGATGTCGCCAGACCAGTTGAAGCCCAACCATTGCACGTCGTTCTTAATGGACTCTACGTATTCGATATCTTCTTTCACCGGGTTGGTGTCATCGAAACGCAGGTTGCATTGACCCTGGTAGTCCTGCGCGATGCCGAAGTTCAGGCAGATCGATTTCGCATGACCAATGTGCAGGTAGCCGTTCGGCTCCGGCGGGAAACGGGTATGAACTGTGGTGTGCTTACCAGTGGCCAGATCTTCATCAATGATCTGACGGATAAAGTTGCTCGGGCGGGCTTCAGCCTCACTCATCGTGGATTCCTCAAAGCGTAAACGACGTATAACGGCATATGATCTTATAAGCCGGGCGTAGTGACAACCTTTAGTTACGCAAAAAACGGTCTCTGAAGAGAATTATGAGGGCGATTGCTGCAAAAAAAAGCGGCGGGGATATCCCCGCCGCTCAGGCACTAACGCTTACTCAGGAGCACTTATTTGCCTTTAATTTCATACAGAGGCGTCTGGCCGGCAACAACCTGACCCTGCGCCTTAATGACCAGGCCGCTGAAGTCGTCGATATTGCTGCAGACAACCGGGCTAATCATCGAGCGCGCGTTGGCGTTCAGGAAGTCGAGATCCATCTCCAGGACCGGCTGACCCGCAACCACTTCCGCACCCTCTTCGACCAGGCGTTTGAAGCCCTGACCACCCAGCGCTACGGTATCGATGCCCATGTGGACAACGATCTCCGCGCCTTTCTCGGTTTCCAGGCAGAACGCGTGGTTGGTGTTGAAGATTTTAACGATGGTACCGGCAGCCGGAGAGACCACGGTTTTATCCGTTGGTTTTACCGCCACGCCATCACCGACAGCTTTGCTGGCGAAGGCTTCATCAGGAACCTGCTCCAGAGCCACTACGTCGCCGGTGACTGGCGAAACCAGTGCTGCGATGGTGGTCGCGTTGGCAACAGCCTGTGGCTTAACAGCCGCAGGTGCGGCAGCTGGCGCAGATGTCGCTTCAGCAGCGGCAACAGGACCGGTAGTTTTCATCGCATTGGCGATTTTCTCAGCCACGAAGCCAACGATAATCTGCACGCTGGTTTTGTTCAGACGAATGACGCCAGATGCGCCCAGGCGCTTCGCCATCGCTTCGTTGACCAGAGAAGAGTCTTTCACGTTCAGACGCAGACGGGTGATGCAGGCATCGATACCGGTCAGGTTATCAGAGCCGCCAACTGCCGCGATGTACTGGCGCGCCAGACCGGAAACGTCTTCATTGGTTGCAGCACTGACATTCACATCCTGACCATCTGCTTCGCTACCGGCAACCGCCAGCTCACGGCCCGGGGTCATCAGGTTGAATTTGGTGATGGTGAAGCGGAACACCACGTAGTAGATAGCGAAGAACACCAGACCTTGTGGGATCAGCATGTACCAGTGAACCGCCAGTGGGTTACGGGAAGAGAGCACCATATCCACCAGACCAGCACTGAAGCCGAAGCCCGCGATCCACTGCATACTTGCTGCAATGAATACAGAGATACCGGTCAGTACGGCGTGGATCACATACAGCACAGGCGCCACAAACATGAAGGAGAATTCCAGCGGCTCGGTGATACCGGTGAAGAAGGCCGCGAATGCGCCCGCCATCATAATACCCAGTACCTTCGCTTTGTTCTCAGGACGCGCGCAGTGGTAGATAGCCAGCGCAGCACCCGGCAGACCGAACATCATGATTGGGAAGAAGCCCGCCTGGTAGCGACCGGTGATACCGATAACCGCTTTACCTGCTTCGATGGACTGTGCGCCGCCGAGGAAGTTAGGGATATCGTTGATACCGGCAACGTCAAACCAGAATACGGAGTTCAGCGCGTGGTGCAGACCGACCGGGATCAGCAGACGGTTGAAGAACGCATAGACGCCCGCACCGACAGAACCCAGTTTCTGGATCTGTTCACCGAAGTTCACCAGACCGTCGAAGATCACCGGCCAGATGTACATCAGGATGAAGGCCACAACGATCATCACAAAGGAGGTCAGGATCGGCACCAGACGACGGCCGCTGAAGAAGGAGAGCGCTTTTGGCAGCTCAACACCACTGAAGCGGTTGTAGAGTTCAGCGGAGATGATACCCACCAGGATACCCACGAACTGGTTGCTGATCTTACCGAACGCAGCCGGCACCTGGTCGGCGGGGATCTTCTGGATCATAGAAACCGCAGCCGGGGAGCAGAGCGTGGTCAGCACAAGGAAGCCCACAAAGCCGGTCAGCGCTGCAGCGCCATCTTTATCTTTGGACATACCATAAGCCACACCAATGGCGAACAGTACGGACATGTTATCGATAATGGCAGAACCGGATTTAATGAAGAACGCCGCTAACGCGTTGTCTCCACCCCAACCCACCGGGTCAATCCAGTAACCGACACCCATCAGTATTGCCGCCGCTGGCAGCGTGGCGACCGGCACCATTAAGGCGCGGCCAACCTTTTGTAAGTAACCTAAAATGCTCAATTTGTTCCCCCTATGAGACCCCTATAACGGTATGTTCTCAGCTGTGTTTTTATTGTGTCACTAACTTGTAAATACAGTTGATGATTCACTGGCTTTGAGAGTGTGTGGAAAATTAATTCGTATCGCAAATTAAACGCGTACTTTTTGTGAGTTTTGTCACCAAATATTGTTTATCCCCCTCCCCTGCACTGGCAAACAGGGAAAACTTATTTTATGATACGAAAAATCAAGACGGATTGCCCCCTCTCGGTGTGAACCAGGTTAGGCTTATAGCATGCCCCGACAAGCAATCCGCCAACTTTTACTAAAACTTCAGAGGTGAATAATGAGACTGATCCCCCTGGCAACCGCAGAACAAGTAGGTAAATGGGCTGCTCGCCATATCGTACAACGTATCAATGCGTTTAAACCGACAGCCGATCGTCCTTTTGTACTCGGCCTGCCGACCGGTGGCACACCTCTTACCGCCTATAAAGCACTGGTTGAGATGCATAAAGCGGGCCAGGTTAGCTTTGAACATGTTGTTACCTTCAACATGGACGAATACGTTGGCCTGCCAAAAGATCACCCGGAAAGCTACCATAGCTTCATGCACCGGAATTTCTTTGATCATATTGATATTAAACCGGGAAATATTAATCTGCTGGATGGAAATGCACCGGATATCGATGCAGAGTGCCGTCATTACGAAGAAAAAATCCGCGCGTACGGTAAAATCCACCTGTTCATGGGTGGCGTCGGCAACGACGGCCATATCGCTTTCAACGAACCTGCCTCTTCTCTGGCCTCCCGTACCCGTATCAAAACCCTGACACATGACACCCGTGTGGCAAACTCCCGTTTCTTTGATGGTGACGTTAACCAGGTGCCAAAATATGCCCTGACCGTTGGCGTGGGTACCCTGCTGGATGCGGAAGAAGTAATGATTCTGGTGCTGGGCAGCGTGAAAGCGCAGGCGCTGCAGGCGGCGGTAGAAGGCAACGTCAACCACATGTGGACCATCAGCTGCCTGCAGCTGCATCCGAAAGCGGTTGTGGTATGCGATGAACCGTCTACCATGGAACTGAAAGTGAAGACGTTGAAATATTTCAACGAATTAGAAGCAGAAAACATTAAAGGTCTGTAATGTGACGCCGTCTCTGCCTGCAGAGACGGCATGCTATTTTTAAACCGGGGGTCGTTATGTACGCTTTAACCCACGGTCGGATTTATACCGGCCATGAAATTCTGGATGACCATGCGATCGTTATCGCCAATGGCCTGATTGAACGTGTCTGCCCACTGGCTGAACTGCCAGCGGACATTGAACAACGCTCGCTCAATGGAGCAATCATCTCCCCCGGTTTTATCGACGTGCAGCTTAACGGCTGTGGCGGCGTGCAGTTCAACGATACCGCCGACGCTGTCACCGTTGAAACGCTGGAAATTATGCAGCGTGCTAATGAAAAATCGGGCTGCACCAGCTACCTGCCGACGCTTATCACCACCAGCGACGACCTGATGAAGCAAGGCGTTCGCGTGATGCGTGAATATCTGGCGAAATATCCACACCAGGCGCTGGGTCTGCACCTTGAGGGACCGTGGCTGAATATCGTCAAGAAAGGCACCCATAATCCTGATTACGTCCGTAAACCTGACGATGAACTGGTTGATTTCCTCTGTGCCAACGCGGATGTGATCACCAAAGTAACCCTGGCGCCAGAAATGGTCGATCCCGAAGTGATCCGCAAGCTGGCGGGCGCAGGTATTGTGGTCTCTGCAGGGCACTCCAACGCCACGCTGAAAGAGGCCAAAGTGGGCTTCCGCGCCGGTATCACCTTCGCGACCCATCTTTATAACGCCATGCCTTATATTACCGGACGCGAACCCGGTCTCGCCGGGGCAATCTTTGACGAACCGGACGTTTACTGCGGCATCATTGCCGACGGTTTACACGTCGATTATGCCAACGTGCGTAACGCTAAACGCCTGAAAGGTGACAAACTCTGCCTGGTTACCGACGCCACGGCACCGGCAGGGGCAAATATTGAACAGTTCATTTTTGCTGGTAAAACAATATACTACCGGAATGGGCTCTGTGTGGATGAGAACGGAACGTTAAGCGGTTCGGCTCTGACCATGATCGAAGGCGTGCGCAATCTGGTTGAACATTGCAGCATTGCCCTCGATGAAGTGCTGCGTATGGCAACGCTCTATCCGGCACGCGCGATTGGCGTAGACAAACAGCTGGGCAGTATTGCACCGGGGATGGTCGCTAACCTCACCGCATTCACACACGATTATAAAATCATCAAGACCATCGTTAATGGTAACGAGGTCGTTACAGAGTAAGCGAAAGTATGACACCTGGCGGACAAGCTCAAATTGGCAACGTTGATCTGGTAAAGCAGCTGAACAGTGCGGCGGTTTATCGACTGATTGACCAGCACGGACCTATCTCGCGGATTCAGATTGCAGAACAGAGCCAGCTTGCCCCCGCCAGCGTGACGAAAATTACCCGTCAGCTTATTGAGCGCGGGCTGATTAAAGAAGTGGATCAGCAGGCCTCCACCGGAGGCCGTCGCGCTATCTCGATTGTTACCGAAACCCGTCATTTCCACGCCATCGGCGTGCGCCTTGGTCGTCATGACGCCACCCTGACGCTGTACGATCTGAGCAGTAAGGCCATTGCTGAAGAGCACTATGCCCTGCCGGAACGCACTCAGGAGACCCTCGAACATGCGCTGCTTAACGCCATCGAGCTGTTTATCGAATCCTGCCAGCGCAAAATCCGCGAGCTGATTGCCATTTCGGTGATCCTGCCCGGGCTTGTCGACCCGGAAAGCGGTGTGATCCGCTATATGCCGCATATTCAGGTCGAAAACTGGGCGCTGATCGACGCGCTGGAGAAGCGTTTCGCCGTGACCTGCTTTGTGGGTCACGATATCCGCAGCCTGGCGCTGGCGGAGCACTACTTTGGTGCAAGTCAGGATTGTGAAGACTCAATTCTGGTGCGCGTTCACCGCGGTACGGGCGCCGGTATTATCTCTAATGGCCGCATTTTTATTGGCCGTAACGGTAACGTGGGCGAGATTGGCCACATTCAGGTTGACCCGCTGGGTGAGCGCTGCCACTGCGGCAACTTTGGCTGTCTGGAAACCGTCGCTGCCAATGCCGCCATTGAGCAACGAGTCCGTCATCTGCTGGAGCAGGGTTATCAGAGCCGCGTCACGCTCGATGACTGTAAAATCAACGCCATCTGCCGGGCGGCCAATAAAGGCGACGCGTTAGCCAGTGAAGTGATTGAGCAGGTTGGCCGTCATCTGGGTAAAACCATTGCCATCGCCATCAACCTGTTTAACCCACAAAAAGTGGTGATCGCCGGTGAAATTACCGAGGCTGAAAAAGTGCTGTTGCCCGCCATCGAAGGGTGCATCAATACCCAGGCGCTGAAGGCGTTTCGCCAGAACCTGCCGGTTGTTCGCTCCGCGCTGAACGACCGTTCCGCGATTGGCGCTTTTGCCCTGGTAAAACGCGCCATGCTTAACGGTATCCTGTTGCAGCGTTTGCTGGAAAGCTGACAGCGCTTTATAGTGACGCCTTCTTTTTTTGATGTCGGGAAGTCCATGACCATTAAGAATGTAATTTGTGATATCGACGGCGTGCTGATGCACGACAACGTTGCCGTGCCGGGCGCTGCAGAGTTTCTTAACGGCATCATGGAAAAGGGCATGCCGCTGGTGCTGCTCACCAACTTTCCGTCACAGACCGGGCAGGATCTGGCGAACCGTTTTGCCACCGCCGGTATCGATGTGCCCGCCAGCGTGTTCTATACCTCGGCAATGGCCACCGCAGACTTCCTGAAGCGTCAGGAGGGCAAAAAAGCGTACGTGGTCGGTGAAGGCGCACTGATCCATGAACTGTACAAAGCGGGCTTTACCATCACCGACGTCAACCCCGACTTTGTTATCGTTGGCGAAACGCGCTCCTATAACTGGGAGATGATGCACAAGGCGGCCTTCTTTGTCGCCAACGGCGCCCGCTTTATCGCCACCAACCCGGATACCCATGGCCGCGGCTTTTACCCCGCCTGTGGCGCGCTCTGTGCCGGTATCGAGAAGATGACTGGCCGCATGCCGTTTTATGTCGGTAAACCCAGCCCGTGGATCATTCGTGCGGCACTCAACACAATGCAGGCCCACTCGGAAGATACGGTAATTGTGGGTGATAACCTGCGCACCGATATTCTGGCGGGCTTCCAGGCCGGGCTGGAAACCATCCTGGTGCTGTCAGGGGTATCCACCCTGGACGATATCGATTCGATGCCGTTTCGACCAAGCTGGATTTACCCCTCGGTCGCGGAAATTGATGTCCTGTAACCCAAAACCACGTCCCCGGACGTGGTTTTTTCATTTTGGCTGATCAAAAACAGAAACCCATCTAATAAAAAACGCCTTTTACTGAATAAACATCAATAATCCAGCTTAAGGCGTACGCTTTTTTCAACATTCATCAACAGGTATTGCACTTTTTTCTTTTTACCCGGCAAATCGCTTGCCGCCCCTCCGCTTTTACGGCATTTTCATAAGCAAGCAACATCACACTGCAACAGGGTTAATGGAGAAGGTTATGTGTTCAATTTTCGGCGTACTGGATATCAAAACTGACGCAGGCGAACTGCGTAAAAAAGCACTGGAACTGTCCCGTCTGATGCGCCATCGCGGCCCGGACTGGTCCGGTGTCTACGCCAGCGATAAAGCCATCCTGGCGCACGAGCGTCTGTCGATTGTGGATGTCAATGCCGGTGCCCAGCCGTTATATAACGAGAAAAAAACCCATGCGCTGGCGGTGAACGGTGAAATCTACAACCACCAGGCGCTGCGCGCGGAGTACGGCGATCGCTACACCTTCCAGACCGGTTCTGACTGCGAAGTGATCCTGGCCCTCTATCAGGAGAAAGGCCCGGAGTTCCTTGACGAATTGCAGGGTATGTTTGCCTTTGCGCTGTACGACAGCGAAAAAGATGCATACCTGATTGGCCGCGACCATATCGGGATTATCCCGCTCTATATGGGCCATGATGAGCACGGCAACTTCTATGTTGCCTCTGAAATGAAAGCCCTGGTGCCGGTCTGCCGCACCATTAAAGAGTTCCCGGCAGGCAGCTATCTGTGGAGCCAGGATGGCGAAATTCGCCAGTACTATCAGCGCGACTGGTTCGATTACGATGCCGTTAAAGACAACGTCACCGATAAAAACGAACTGCGTCAGGCGCTGGAAGATTCAGTGAAAAGCCACCTGATGTCGGACGTGCCTTACGGCGTACTGCTCTCAGGCGGTCTGGACTCGTCTGTTATCTCGGCGATCACCAAAAAGTATGCCGCACGTCGCGTGGAAGATCAGGAGCGCTCCGAAGCCTGGTGGCCGCAGCTGCACTCCTTCGCCGTCGGCCTGGAAGGATCCCCGGACCTGAAAGCCGCGCAGGAAGTGGCAAACCACCTGGGCACCGTGCACCATGAAATTCACTTTACGGTGCAGGAAGGGCTGGATGCGATCCGTGACGTTATCTATCACATTGAAACCTATGATGTGACCACCATCCGCGCGTCAACGCCGATGTACCTGATGTCCCGTAAAATCAAAGCGATGGGCATTAAAATGGTGCTTTCCGGCGAAGGTTCTGACGAAGTGTTCGGCGGTTACCTCTACTTCCATAAAGCGCCGGATGCCAAAGAGCTGCACGAAGAGACCGTGCGTAAACTGCAGGCCCTGCACATGTTTGACTGCGCCCGTGCCAACAAAGCGATGTCTGCATGGGGTGTTGAAGCGCGCGTGCCTTTCCTGGATAAAAAATTCCTCGACGTGGCCATGCGTATCAACCCGCAGGACAAAATGTGCGGCAACGGCAAGATGGAGAAACACGTTCTGCGCGAATGCTTCGAATCTTACCTGCCTGCAAGCGTGGCGTGGCGTCAGAAAGAGCAGTTCTCTGACGGCGTAGGTTACAGCTGGATCGACACCCTGAAAGAAGTGGCAGCGAAGCAGATTTCCGATCAGCAACTGGAAACCGCCAGCTTCCGCTTCCCGTACAACACGCCGGGTTCGAAAGAAGCCTATCTGTACCGTGAAATCTTCGAAGAGCTGTTCCCGCTGCCAAGCGCAGCAGAGTGTGTTCCTGGCGGTCCTTCCGTCGCCTGCTCCTCGGCGAAAGCCATTGAGTGGGATGAAGCCTTCAAAACCATGAACGATCCATCAGGTCGTGCCGTGGGTGTACATCAGTCCGCTTATAAGTAATCAGCCAGATCGTCATGAGGCCCTTCGGGGCCTCTTTTTTTGCCTCACGTTTCGCTGGACAAAATCGATTAATAACCAATAATTGCCGAATAATCGGCCACGCTGTTCGCAACCTAACCAAACAGTCACATTCCAGACATTTTCGTTGAAAAAGGTGTTGACGCTGCAAGGGTCTATACGCATAATGCGCCCCGCAACGCCGATAAGGTAACGCGAAAAAAAGATGGCTACGTAGCTCAGTTGGTTAGAGCACATCACTCATAATGATGGGGTCACAGGTTCGAATCCCGTCGTAGCCACCATCTTTTTTGCGGGAGTGGCGAAATTGGTAGACGCACCAGATTTAGGTTCTGGCGCCGCAAGGTGTGCGAGTTCAAGTCTCGCCTCCCGCACCATTCCCAGGTAAGCGTTGCACGGATGGGGTATCGCCAAGCGGTAAGGCACCGGTTTTTGATACCGGCATTCCCTGGTTCGAATCCAGGTACCCCAGCCATATTTCTTCGATTTTGCGGTTCTCCGCGGTTATTGGGGTATCGCCAAGCGGTAAGGCACCGGTTTTTGATACCGGCATTCCCTGGTTCGAATCCAGGTACCCCAGCCATCGAAGAATGCAGTCTGGCTACGTAGCTCAGTTGGTTAGAGCACATCACTCATAATGATGGGGTCACAGGTTCGAATCCCGTCGTAGCCACCATATCAGCTTGTATCGATTCCGGTCGGTAAAGCAAAAAAATTGTTGGGGTATCGCCAAGCGGTAAGGCACCGGATTCTGATTCCGGCATTCCGAGGTTCGAATCCTCGTACCCCAGCCAATTTAAAAAGTCGTTAAGCTGTTTGTTTAACGCAATTGGGGTGTCGCCAAGCGGTAAGGCTCTGGTTTCTGATACCAGCATTCCGGGGTTCGAATCCCTGCACCCCAGCCACATAAAAAAAGCTCGCTTCGGCGAGCTTTTTGCTTTTCTGCGTTTCCGAACTAAATAAGCCGGGTGGCGGCTTCGCCTTACCCCGCCTACGGAACGTCTAGAGCCCTAAGGCGTACTTCAGCGCCTGACGTTTCAATCCACCGGCGCGCTGTGCCGCGATCAATCCCACATTACGCAGGATGCGCAGCGGCCCCAAATCGTTGCTGAACCCGGCGTAAAAGAGATCCATCCCTGACTGCATAATAAAGTTATCTGCCATCCGTCGCGTCTGATAACGCTTAAGCACCTGATGGCTGGCCCAGGCTTCGCCGTGACTGCGGGCGTTGCTTAACACGTCCAGCAGCGCCTCTACGTCGCGATAGCCCAGGTTAACCCCCTGCCCCGCCAGCGGATGAATGGTATGCGCCGCATCGCCGACTAGCGCCAGCCCTTCGCGGGCATACTTCAGCGCATGACGACGCGTCAGGGGGAATGCCCCTGCAGCGACCGGCGTGACCTTGCCCAGACGCGACGGGAAATGGTGGGCGATTTCGCGCTGCAGCTGTTCCATAGAGAGCCCCTGCAGCTGGCGGATCCTTGCTGGCGTGTCATACCACACCAGGGATGCCCAACGGTCAAACAGCGGTAAAAAGGCGTGCGGACCGTTCGGGGTGAAATGCTGCCAGGTGCTGTCACCCGGATCGTTCTCACAGGCGACGGTGATCAGCATGCAGGATTGCTGATATTGCCAGGCGTGAATGCCGATCCCGGCCAGCTCGCGCACCCGGGAATTTGCGCCGTCGGCCCCAACCAGCAGTTTTACCGCCAGTTGCTCGCCGCTATCCAGCTCAATCAGATGCTGATCGTTATGGCGGTGGAGCGCCTTTACCGACGCAGGTACACGCAGCGTCACCTGCGGATGCGCCTCCAGCGCCTGCCAGAGCGCCTGTTGCAGCACCCTATTTTCAACCATGTAACCCAGCAGCGGGAGTTTCAGCTCTGCGGCGTCAAACACCACGTGGGCGTTTTCCCACTCCCAGGTCTCCAGGCGACGATACGGATGCGCGCGCATGGCCAGCACCGCGTCCCATACTCCCAGCCCGCGAAGCAGATCAACTGACGCGGCGCTGATCGCCGAAATGCGTACATCCGGCTGCTGTGACGCGTCAAAAGCAGCAGGTGGCGCCTGTTCGATAACGGTTACGTCGAACCCGTGTTGCGCCAGCCCCAGCGCCAGCGCCCCGCCGACCATACCGCCGCCGACGACGGCGATCCCGGCTTGTTGGATAGTCATGGTCATTTGTCCTTATTTGATAATCTCTTAAGTTTACCGGATTTTTGTAGCCTTGAGGCTGACAACCTTCATACTGGTCACAACCGCACCAAAGCATTACAATACGCGCCCTGCAATCCTGAGCATGAGCAAGTCGATGACAAAAAAACTCCATATTAAAACCTGGGGCTGTCAGATGAACGAATACGATTCATCCAAGATGGCCGATCTGCTGGATGCCACCCATGGGTATCAACTCACCGACGTGGCGGAAGAGGCAGATGTGCTGCTGCTGAATACCTGCTCAATCCGTGAGAAGGCGCAGGAAAAAGTCTTTCACCAGTTAGGTCGCTGGAAGCTCCTCAAGCAGAAAAACCCGGATATCATCATCGGCGTCGGCGGCTGTGTTGCCTCGCAAGAAGGGAAGCTGATTCGTCAGCGAGCCCACTACGTCGACATTATTTTTGGTCCGCAGACCCTGCACCGTCTGCCGGAGATGATCAACTCCGTGCGCGGAACCGGCCAGCGCAAGGCGATCATCGACGTCAGTTTCCCGGAAATCGAAAAATTTGACCGTCTGCCGGAACCGCGCGCAGATGGCCCGACCGCCTTCGTCTCCATCATGGAAGGCTGCAATAAATACTGTACTTACTGCGTGGTGCCTTATACCCGCGGCGAAGAAGTCAGCCGTCCTTGCGACGATATCCTGTTTGAGATCGCCCAACTGGCGGCACAGGGTGTGCGCGAAGTGAACCTGCTCGGGCAGAACGTTAACGCCTGGCGCGGCGAGAACTATGACGGCAGCACCGGCTCGTTTGCTGAACTGCTGCGTCTGGTGGCGGCGATTGACGGTATCGACCGCATCCGCTTTACCACCAGCCACCCGATCGAATTTACCGATGACATCATCGAGGTTTACCGCGATACGCCAGAGCTGGTGAGCTTCCTGCATCTGCCGATCCAGTGTGGTTCTGACCGCGTGCTGAACCTGATGGGCCGCACCCACACCGTGCTGGAATATAAATCGATTATCCGCAAGCTGCGTGAAGCGCGCCCGGATATTCAAATAAGCTCTGACTTTATCGTTGGCTTCCCGGGTGAAACGGACGACGATTTTGAACGCACCATGAAGGTGATTGGTGATGTGAACTTCGACGTAAGTTACAGCTTCATCTTCTCGGCGCGTCCGGGGACGCCTGCCGCCGATATGGTTGACGACGTGCCGGAAGAGGTGAAAAAGCAGCGTCTCTATATTCTGCAGGATCGCATCAACCAGCAGGCCAACGCCTGGAGCCGCCGGATGCTCGGCACCGTGCAGCGTGTACTGGTAGAAGGCACTTCACGTAAGAGCATCATGGAGCTCTCTGGCCGTACGGAGAACAACCGCGTGGTGAACTTCGAAGGTACGCCGGATCTGGTGGGCAAGTTCGTCGATATTGAGATCCTCGAGGTACTGACCAACTCCCTGCGTGGCAAACTGGTGCGCACCGAAGATGAAATGGGCCTGCGCGTCGCCCAGTCGCCGGAATCGGTGATTGCCCGTACCCGTAAAGAAAACGATCTCGGCGTCAGCGTTTATCAGCCGTGATCCTTCGGGCCTGTCGTTTCTGGCAGGCCTTGTATTTCCCCCTGCTCTCCCCCATATCCTTCGCAATGCTTGCGCCTTTATTCCGTGGCGTGAATACTTTCATAAGACAGACCCACTGCCCTATGACACCCGAGACATTAAGAGGAACGGTTTGAATATAGACACACGTGAAATTACCCTTGAGCCAGCAGACAACGCTCGCCTGCTGAGCCTGTGCGGGCCGTTTGATGACAACATCAAACATCTGGAGCGACGTCTGGGTATCGAGATTAATCGTCGCGATAACCAGTTCAAACTCACCGGACGTGCAATTTGCGTCAATGCCGCTGCGGATATCCTCCGTAGTCTGTACGTTGATACCGCGCCAATGCGCGGTGAAACCCAAGATATTGAGCCGGAACAGATCCATCTGGCGATCAAAGAATCGCGAGTGCTGGAGCAGAGCGCGGAGAGCGTGCCGGAATTCGGCAAGGCTATCCACATTCAGACCAAGCGTGGCGTCATTAAGCCGCGCACGCCAAACCAGGCGCAGTACATCGCCAATATCCTCGATCATGACATCACCTTCGGCGTCGGCCCGGCAGGTACTGGTAAAACCTACCTTGCGGTGGCTGCTGCCGTAGATGCCCTTGAGCGCCAGGAGATCCGCCGCATTCTGCTCACCCGTCCGGCCGTTGAAGCGGGCGAGAAGCTGGGCTTCCTGCCTGGTGACCTGAGCCAGAAGGTCGATCCTTACCTGCGCCCGCTGTACGATGCGCTGTTTGAGATGCTCGGCTTTGAGAAGGTCGAAAAACTGATTGAACGTAACGTCATCGAAGTGGCTCCGCTGGCCTATATGCGTGGCCGTACCCTGAACGATGCGTTCATCATCCTGGATGAGAGCCAGAACACCACCATCGAACAGATGAAGATGTTCCTGACCCGTATTGGCTTTAACTCCAAAGCGGTGATCACCGGCGATATCACCCAGGTCGACCTGCCACGCAGCACCAAGTCGGGTCTGCGTCACGCTATTGAAGTCCTGTCCGAAGTGGACGAAATCAGCTTCAACTTCTTCCACAGTGAAGACGTGGTGCGCCACCCGGTGGTTGCCCGCATCGTCACGGCATATGAAGCGTGGGAAGCCGCAGATCAAAAACGTAAAGCAGAACAGGCCGCGGAACGTAAACGCGAAGCCCAGGAGCAAGAGCAGAAATGAGTCAGGTGATCCTCGATTTACAGCTGGCCTGTGAAGACAATTCCGGCCTGCCGGAAGAGAGCCAGTTCCAGGCGTGGCTGAATGCCGTCATCCCGCAGTTTCAGGAAGAGTCAGAAGTCACGATTCGCCTGGTGGATGAAGCAGAAAGCCACGACCTGAACCTGACCTATCGCGGGAAAGATAAGCCAACCAACGTGCTCTCTTTCCCGTTTGAAGCGCCGCCGGGTATCGAAATGCCGCTGCTTGGCGATCTGATCATCTGCCGCCAGGTGGTTGAGCAGGAAGCGAAGGAACAGCAGAAGCCCCTCGAGGCCCACTGGGCGCACATGGTGGTGCACGGCAGCCTGCATCTGCTGGGCTACGACCACATTGAAGATGACGAAGCGGAAGAGATGGAATCCATTGAGACAGAGATAATGCTTGCTCTGGGCTATGAGGATCCGTACATTGCCGAGAAAGAGTAGTCTGTAGGGCGCGTTTGCGCCTTACTGGCATAATGTGCCGTTGCGTATGACAAAAGTCCGCGACGGCAGTCAACAGACCAACATGAGAACCCTTAACAAACGCCATGAGCGACGACAATTCACACAGTAGCGACACACCAAACAGCAAAAAAGGATTTTTCTCCCTCCTTCTGAGCCAGCTGTTCCACGGTGAACCTAAAAACCGTGATGACCTTCTGGAGCTTATCCGTGACTCCGGGCAGAACGAGCTTATCGATGAAGATACGCGCGAGATGCTTGAAGGGGTAATGGACATCGCCGACCAGCGCGTTCGCGATATCATGATCCCCCGTTCGCAGATGATTACCCTGAAACGTAACCAGACCCTGGATGAGTGCCTCGATGTCATTATCGAATCCGCTCACTCACGTTTCCCGGTGATTAGCGAAGACAAAGACCACATCGAAGGAATTTTGATGGCCAAGGATCTGCTGCCGTTTATGCGCAGCGATGCCGAAGCCTTCAGCATGGAAAAAGTGTTACGTCCGGCGGTGGTTGTTCCGGAAAGTAAGCGGGTAGACCGCATGCTGAAAGAGTTCCGCTCTCAGCGCTACCACATGGCGATTGTTATCGATGAATTTGGCGGTGTTTCGGGCCTGGTCACCATCGAAGATATTCTTGAGCTGATTGTCGGCGAAATTGAAGATGAATATGACGAAGAAGAGGATATCGACTTCCGTCAGTTGAGCCGCCACACCTGGACCGTGCGTGCGCTCGCCCCTATCGAAGATTTCAATGACACCTTCGGCACGCATTTCAGCGATGAAGAGGTGGATACCATCGGTGGTCTGGTGATGCAGGCCTTTGGTCACCTGCCGGCGCGTGGCGAAACCGTGGAAATTGACGGCTATCAGTTCAAGGTGGCGATGGCCGACAGTCGACGTATTATTCAGGTTCATGTCAGAATGCCGGACGATGCTCCGCAACCCACACTGGATGATTGATTTAAATGGCATTTGCCCCCTTGCTTGAACGCCAGCGCACGCGTCTGCTGCTGGCGCTGATCTTCGGAGCCAGCGGTACGCTGGCTTTTTCCCCTTATGACTTCTGGCCAGCGGCCCTCCTCTCCCTGATGGGACTTCAGGGGCTGACCCTTAACCGACGCCCTGTTCAGGCGGCGGCGATTGGCTATTTCTGGGGGCTGGGCCTGTTTGGCTCCGGTATTAACTGGGTTTACGTCAGTATTGCCCAGTTTGGCGGCATGCCAGGCCCGGTGAATGTTTTCCTCGTGGTGCTGCTGGCGGCCTACCTCTCGCTCTATACCGGTCTGTTTGCCGGTATTTTGTCGCGCCTGTGGCCAAAAACCAGCTGGTTGCGGGTGGCGATTGCCGCCCCGGTGGTATGGCAAATTACCGAGTTCCTGCGCGGCTGGGTGCTGACCGGCTTTCCGTGGCTGCAGTTCGGCTATAGCCAGATAGATGGCCCGCTGAAGGGCCTGGCGCCGGTGATGGGCGTCGAGGCGATTAACTTCCTGCTGATGGTAGTCAGCGGCCTGCTGGTGTTGGCGCTGGTGCAGCGCAACGGGCGAGCGCTGGCAGTCGCTCTGGTCCTCTTTGCCCTTCCTTTCCCGCTGCGTTATATCCAGTGGTTCACCCTTGAGCCGGAACGCGCCACCCAGGTATCGATGGTGCAGGGTAATATTCCCCAGTCGCTGAAATGGGATGAAGGTCAGTTGATCAACACCCTGAAAATTTATCTGGATGCCACCCAGAAAGAGATGGGCAAATCCCAGCTAATTATCTGGCCCGAGTCGGCAATCCCGGATCTGGAGATCAACCAGCAGCGTTTTCTGACCATGATGGACGATCTGCTGCGGGCGCGAAACTCTACGCTGATCACCGGGATCGTTGACGCGCGTCTGAACAAGCAGAACCGCTACGACACTTACAACACCATCATCACGCTGGGGAAAGATAATCCTTACAGCTATGAGTCGGCGAACCGCTACAACAAGAATCACCTGGTGCCGTTTGGTGAGTTTGTGCCGCTGGAGTCGATACTGCGCCCGCTGGCGCCGTTATTCGATCTGCCGATGTCTTCGTTTAGCCGGGGCTCGTACGTTCAGCCTCAGCTGAGCGCCCACGGCTTCCTGCTGACCGCCGCCATTTGCTACGAGATTATTCTCGGGGAGCAGGTGCGGGATAATTTCCGTCCGGACACCGACTATCTGCTGACCATCTCCAACGATGCCTGGTTCGGTAAGTCGATCGGCCCGTGGCAACATTTCCAGATGGCGCGGATGCGCTCCCTGGAGCTGGCGCGCCCTCTGCTGCGCAGCACCAACAACGGCATTACCGCCGTGATTGGTCCGCAGGGTGAAATTCAGGCTATGCTGCCGCAATTCACCCGCGACGTGCTGACCGCAAAAGTCACGCCGACGACCGGGCTGACCCCTTATGCCCGCACCGGCAACTGGCCGCTGTGGATCCTCACCGCACTGTTCGGTTTTGGCGCAGTGCTGATGAGTCTGCGCCAGCGCCGCAAGTAGTTCCCTCCCCTCTTTGCCCGGCGTCGCTACGCTTGCCGGGCCTACGATCTTGTAGGCCGGGTAAGGCGAAGCCGCCACCCGCCAATTCTCACTGCGACACAATTCTGGCACGGCTATTGCTTTATCTATTTACGTAAACGCGATTTGGCTTACTGTGCAACCCGGTCGCACCAGCGTAGCTCATCAGTAGCACCGAAACGGTGCAACGGAAGATTTATGCCTCTGAATGGTGCGGCGCGCTTCGCAAAAATAAACAATAACGCAGCAAAATCTTTACATTAAGCCAAACTAAATGTTAACAAACAGGTATAACACTGCACTCGTATCGCGCGAGCTATAACAACATCACACCGAATATCAATGCGTCTCTGGCGCTGATAATAAAGGAGTTGGATATGCAATTACGTAAACTGGCCACAGCAATGCTGGTGATGGGATTGTCCGCAGGCGTCGTACACGCTGAAGATGCTGCTCCGGCAGCGGGCGGTACCCTGGAAAAAATCGCGAAAAACGGCGTGATTGTGGTCGGCCACCGTGAATCGTCTGTTCCGTTCTCATACTACGACAACACGCAAAAAGTCGTGGGCTACTCACAGGCTTACTCCAACGCGATCGTCGACGCGGTGAAGAAAAAGCTGAACAAACCGGATCTGGAAGTGAAGCTGATCCCAATCACTTCACAAAACCGTATTCCACTGCTGCAAAACGGCACCTTTGATTTTGAGTGTGGCTCCACCACCAACAACCTTGAGCGTCAGAAACAGGCTGCCTTCTCCGACACCATCTTCGTGGTGGGTACCCGTCTGCTGACCAAAAAAGGCGGCGATATTAAAGATTTCGCCGACCTGAAAGGCAAAGCGGTGGTTGTGACCTCCGGGACGACTTCTGAAGTTCTGCTGCATAAGCTGAATGAAGAGAAGAAAATGGACATGCGTATCATCAGCGCCAAAGACCACGGCGACTCTTTCCGTACTCTGGAAAGCGGCCGCGCCGTCGCGTTTATGATGGATGATGCTCTGCTGGCGGGTGAGCGTGCTAAAGCGAAGAAACCGGATAACTGGGAAATCGTCGGCACCGCGCAATCCAAAGAGGCCTACGGCTGCATGATGCGTAAAGACGACGCGGAATTTAAGAAACTCGTCGACGATACCATCGCTCAGGTTCAGACCTCCGGTGAAGCAGAGAAATGGTTCGATAAGTGGTTTAAAAACCCAATCCCACCAAAAAATCTCAACATGAACTTTGAACTGTCTGACGATATGAAAGCGCTGTTTAAAGAACCGAATGACAAGGCACTTAACTAATTAGAACCACTAAGGGGCGGGTTCTCCTGCCCTCTCGATTGTCGGGAAGCGCGGACAGACTAAACGTTGAGTGGTCGTTCCCCACTCAGCGCGAATATTAAAGCTTCTCACCAATCTTCGAGGGTAGCGCTGCTACCCTTTTTTTTCTGGAGTTTACTATGTCAATTGACTGGAACTGGGGCATTTTCCTGCAGCAAGCCCCGTTCGGCAACACCACCTATCTTGGCTGGCTGTGGAGCGGTTTTCAGGTCACGGTCGCGCTGTCGATCACCGCCTGGATTATTGCGTTTCTTGTCGGCTCGTTGTTCGGTATTTTGCGTACCGTGCCTAACCGTTTTCTCTCTTCCATTGGCACCTGCTACGTCGAACTGTTCCGTAACGTTCCGTTAATCGTGCAGTTCTTTACCTGGTATCTGGTCATCCCGGAACTGTTGCCGGAAGATATCGGCATGTGGTTCAAATCGGAACTGGATCCAAACGTGCAGTTCTTTGTCTCCTCGATGCTCTGTCTGGGTCTGTTCACCGCCGCCCGCGTGTGCGAGCAGGTGCGTGCGGCTATTCAGTCTCTGCCACGGGGACAAAAAAATGCGGCGCTGGCGATGGGTCTTACGCTACCACAGGCTTACCGCTACGTCCTGCTGCCAAACGCCTACCGCGTGATTGTGCCGCCGATGACCTCGGAGATGATGAACCTGGTGAAAAACTCGGCCATCGCCTCCACCATCGGTCTGGTGGATATGGCCGCGCAGGCGGGCAAATTGCTGGATTATTCCGCCCATGCGTGGGAATCCTTCACCGCCATTACCCTGGCCTACGTATTGATTAATGCTGTGATTATGCTGGTGATGAACCTGGTTGAACGTAAAGTTCGCCTGCCGGGCAACCTGGGGGGCAAATAATGTACGAATTTGACTGGAGCTCTATTGTTCCCTCCCTGCCCTACCTGATCGATGGCCTGATCATCACGCTGAAGATTACCCTGACGGCGGTGATTGTCGGGATTGTCTGGGGCACCCTGCTGGCGGTAATGCGTCTGTCGAGCTTTAAGCCTGTGGCCTGGTTTGCGACCGCTTACGTCAACGTGTTCCGCTCCATCCCGCTGGTGATGGTGCTGCTGTGGTTCTACCTGATCGTTCCTGGATTCCTGCAGAACGTTTTAGGCCTGTCGCCGAAATCCGATATCCGTTTGATCTCCGCGATGGTGGCTTTCTCCATGTTTGAGGCGGCCTACTATTCAGAAATTATTCGTGCCGGGATCCAGAGTATCTCCCGCGGACAGTCCAGCGCCGCCCTGGCGTTAGGCATGACCCACTGGCAGTCGATGAAGCTCATCATTCTGCCGCAGGCATTCCGCGCCATGGTTCCGCTGCTGCTCACCCAGGGCATCGTGCTGTTCCAGGATACCTCGCTGGTCTATGTATTGAGCCTGGCAGACTTCTTCCGTACCGCCTCCACCATCGGCGAGCGCGATGGTACCCAGGTTGAGATGATCCTGTTCGCAGGTGCGGTCTATTTTGCAATTAGTTTAAGCGCGTCGCTGTTGGTCAGCTGGCTGAAGAAAAGGACAGTGTAATGATTTCCCTGAAAAATGTTTCTAAATGGTATGGGCACTTTCAGGTGCTGACCGACTGCTCCACGGAAGTGAAAAAGGGCGAAGTGGTAGTGGTGTGCGGGCCGTCCGGCTCGGGTAAATCCACGCTGATCAAAACCGTGAACGGTCTTGAGCCGGTGCAGCAGGGCGAGATCATCGTCAACGGCACCAGGGTGAATGACAAGAAGACCAATCTGGCGAAGCTGCGTTCCAACGTCGGGATGGTGTTCCAGCACTTTGAACTCTTCCCGCATCTGTCGATCATTGAGAACCTGACCCTGGCGCAGGTGAAGGTCCTCAAGCGCGATAAGGCGGCCGCACGTGAGAAAGGGCTGAAACTGCTGGAGCGCGTGGGTCTCTCCGCCCATGCTGATAAATTCCCGGCGCAGTTATCCGGCGGCCAGCAGCAGCGCGTGGCGATTGCCCGCGCGCTCTGTATGGATCCCGTCGCGATGCTCTTTGATGAGCCAACATCCGCGCTTGACCCGGAGATGATCAATGAAGTGCTGGATGTTATGGTTCAACTGGCGCAGGAAGGGATGACCATGATGGTGGTCACGCACGAAATGGGCTTTGCGCGTAAAGTCGCAAACCGCGTGATCTTTATGGATGAGGGTAAAATCGTCGAGGACTCGGCGAAAGAAGAGTTCTTTAATAACCCGCAGTCTGAACGCGCGAAAGACTTCCTCGCCAAAATCCTGCATTAATCTCCCCGGTGCGCAATCGCTCAGATTGCGCACCGCTTCACGCTTTTTATCTCTTTATCTCGTCTGCCTCTGCCATCAGCGTTAGCCTTGTCGCCAAACAACACTAAGAAATGGAGATTTCTATGGCACTGCCCATTATCCTCGATTGCGATCCGGGTCATGATGACGCGATAGCACTCGTCCTTGCCCTCGCCTCACCTGAGCTTGACCTCAAGGCTGTAACCTCTTCTGCCGGTAACCAGACCCCTGACAAAACCCTGCGCAATGTGCTGCGCATGCTTACCCTGCTGAAACGCAGCGATATTCCGGTGGCAGGCGGCGCAGTTAAGCCCCTGATGCGCGATCTGATCATTGCCGACAATGTACACGGAGAAAGCGGCCTTGACGGCCCTGCCCTGCCCGAGCCAGATTTTGCGCCGCAGGAATGCACGGCAGTGGAGCTGATGGCAAACGTACTGCGCGAAAGCGCCGAGCCGGTGACGCTGGTCTCTACCGGTCCGCAAACCAACGTCGCCCTGCTGCTGAACAGCCACCCGGAGCTGCATGCGAAAATCGCCCGGATTGTGATCATGGGCGGTGCGATGGGGCTGGGTAACTGGACGCCTGCGGCGGAATTCAACATCTTTGTTGACCCAGAGGCGGCCGAGATCGTCTTTCAGTCCGGCATTCCGGTGGTCATGGCCGGGCTGGATGTGACGCATCAGGCGCAAATTATGGCGGAAGATATCGAACGTTTTCGCCGGATCGGCAATCCCGTGGCAACCACCGTGGCGGAGCTGCTCGACTTCTTTATGGAGTACCATAAAACCGAGAAATGGGGTTTCCAGGGGGCACCCTTGCATGACCCTTGTACCATCGCCTGGCTACTGAAACCGGAGATATTTACCACCGTGGAGCGCTGGGTAGGCGTGGAAACGCAGGGGAAATACACTCAGGGAATGACGGTGGTGGACTATTACTTCCTGACGGATAACAGGCCGAATACCACTGTTATGACAAACATTAACCGTGAAGCCTTTGTTGATTTATTAGCCGAACGGCTGGCGTTTTACGCTTAACGCCACGCACCACTTTTGTGCTGAAAAAGCTGGCATCACCGTGCCAGCTTATATTACGACAACATTAGGGTTCAAATGGCCGACGCTGGAACTGATCGTGGCCGCATTTAGGACAGACCGGCAGCATCTCCGGTGTATAAATCGCCATGTGGAAATGGCAGTTCTCGCACACCAGATTCCCCAGCCCGACAACCTCACCGCTGTGATACACCCCGTGGTGGTTCAGATCCTGAAAGACCTCACGCCACTCCAGCTGGGTTTTATCGGTAATGTCCGCCAGCTCCTGCCAGAGGCTCTCTTTAATCACCCGCATAAATACACTGTCGGTGGCCTCGTCCTGGCTTTCGCCATAGCTACGGGCGAACTCTTCCAGATCGCGGCGAACCGCGCGGGTCACCTCTTCCACTTCGGTGCGCGTTAACTCACCCGTCTGCATCACCTTAACGCGTGCATGCTCGACGAGCGCATCAATATCACGCTCACCATTCCGCAGACGTTCTGTCAATGTGGCGACCAGTTCACGGTAAAATTGAGCAACCTTGTTCATCATTTTGCCTCCCGGGTAAGTAAACCTCTCTAATGATAGACCTTATTTGCGCCCCGCTTTGTCAGGTCATCCACACTCTACGTAAATTCCTGCAAGGCGCTTTTAGTGGTAAAGGCTGTTTTGACGCGGGCGTTTGGGCTATGCTATGCGGATCTGAATTACCACATCCATTGGCTACATTTGTAGCTGTATTGAACACAGGACCACTGGCTGCCATGCAAGAGCAATACCGCCCGGAAGAGATAGAATCGAAAGTCCAGCAACACTGGGACGAGAAGCGCACTTTTGAAGTCACCGAAGACGAGAGCAAAGAGAAGTATTACTGCCTGTCGATGCTTCCCTATCCTTCTGGCCGACTACACATGGGCCACGTGCGTAACTACACCATCGGTGATGTGATCGCCCGTTATCAGCGCATGCTGGGCAAAAACGTCCTGCAGCCAATCGGCTGGGATGCGTTTGGTCTGCCTGCAGAAGGTGCCGCGGTGAAAAACAACACTGCGCCAGCGCCATGGACCTACGACAATATCGCCTACATGAAAAACCAGCTCAAGATGCTGGGCTTTGGCTATGACTGGAGCCGCGAGCTGGCGACCTGCACCCCGGAATATTACCGCTGGGAGCAGAAATTCTTCACCGAGCTCTACAAAAAAGGGCTGGTCTACAAAAAAACCTCCGCCGTTAACTGGTGCCCGAACGATCAGACCGTTCTGGCGAACGAACAGGTTATCGACGGTTGTTGCTGGCGCTGCGACACCAAAGTTGAGCGCAAAGAGATCCCGCAGTGGTTTATCAAAATCACCGCTTACGCCGACGAACTGCTGAACGATCTGGATAATCTGGACCATTGGCCAGATACCGTGAAGACCATGCAGCGTAACTGGATCGGTCGCTCTGAAGGGGTAGAGATCACCTTCAACGTTGAAAACTACGATCAGCCGCTGACCGTCTACACCACCCGTCCGGACACCTTCATGGGTGCGACCTACCTGGCCGTGGCCGCAGGTCACCCGCTGGCGCAGAAAGCGGCAGAGAACAACCCGGAACTGGCGACCTTTATCGACGAATGCCGCAACACCAAAGTCGCCGAAGCTGACATGGCAACGATGGAGAAAAAAGGCGTTGCCACCGGTTTCTATGCCAAACACCCACTGACGGGCGAAGCGATCCCGGTCTGGGTCGCCAACTTCGTACTGATGGAATACGGTACTGGCGCGGTGATGGCCGTTCCGGGTCACGATCAGCGCGACTACGAGTTTGCCACCAAATACAACCTGGCGATTAAGCCGGTTATCCTGGCAGCAGATGGCAGCGAGCCTGACCTGTCTGAACAGGCATTGACCGAAAAAGGCACCCTGTTTAACTCCGGTGAATTTAGCGGCCTGAGCTTTGAAGAGGGCTTTAACGCCATTGCTGACAAACTGGCCGCGCTGGGCGTCGGCGAGCGTAAAGTTAACTACCGTCTGCGCGACTGGGGCGTTTCCCGTCAGCGTTACTGGGGCGCGCCAATCCCGATGGTCACCCTGGAAGATGGCACCGTTATGCCAACGCCAGAAGATCAGCTGCCGGTGATCCTGCCGGAAGATGTGGTCATGGACGGCATCACCAGCCCAATCAAAGCCGACCCTGAGTGGGCGAAGACTACCGTAAACGGTATGCCTGCGCTGCGTGAAACCGACACCTTCGACACCTTTATGGAGTCCTCCTGGTACTATGCGCGTTACACCTGCCCGCAGCATCAGGAAGGGATGCTGGATTCCAAAGCCGCAAACTACTGGCTGCCGGTAGATATCTACATTGGCGGTATCGAACACGCCATCATGCACCTGCTCTACTTCCGCTTCTTCCACAAGCTGATGCGCGACGCGGGCCTGGTGAACTCTGACGAGCCAGCAAAACAGCTGCTGTGTCAGGGCATGGTGCTGGCAGATGCCTTCTACTACGTGGGCGCAAACGGCGAACGTAACTGGGTTTCGCCGAAAGACGCGATCGTTGAGCGCGACGAGAAAGGCCGTATCGTGAAGGCGAAGGACGCGGCAGGCCATGAGCTGGTCTATACCGGCATGAGCAAGATGTCCAAGTCCAAAAACAACGGCATCGATCCGCAGGAGATGGTAGAGCGTTACGGCGCGGATACCGTGCGTCTGTTTATGATGTTCGCCTCTCCGGCGGATATGACTCTGGAATGGCAGGAGTCCGGCGTGGAAGGGGCTAACCGCTTCCTGAAACGTGTCTGGAAACTGGTTTACGAGCACACCGCTCAGGGTGAGGCTCCGGCACTGAACGCCGCGGCACTGACTGAAGATCAGCAGGCGCTGCGCCGTGATGTTCATAAAACGATTGCCAAAGTGACCGATGATATTGGCCGTCGTCAGACCTTCAATACCGCAATTGCGGCTACTATGGAATTGATGAACAAGCTGGCGAAAGCCCCGCAGGAGGGCGAGCAGGATCGCGCCATCATGCGTGAAGCGCTGCTGGCTGTGGTACGTATGTTGAACCCGTTCACCCCGCACGTCAGCTTCACCCTGTGGCAGGAGCTGAACGGCGAAGGCGATATCGACAATGCGCCGTGGCCAGTGGCTGATGAATCCGCAATGGTGGAAAACACCACGCTGGTCGTCGTGCAGGTCAACGGTAAAGTCCGCGGTAAGATTACTGTTCCGGTTGATGCAACCGAAGAGCAGGTCCGCGAGCGTGCTGGCCAGGAAACTCTGGTGGCGAAGTATCTTGATGGCGTTACCGTACGTAAAGTGATCTACGTGCCTGGTAAACTGCTGAACCTGGTCGTTGGCTAAGCGCGGGAGGAAGCGTGCGACAACTGGCAACATTACTGTTATCGCTGGCGGTGCTGGTCACCGCCGGATGTGGCTGGCATCTGCGTAACACCACACAGGTGCCGGAGCAGATGAAAACGATGATTTTCGATTCGGGCGATCCAAATGGTCCGCTTAGCCGTGCCATTCGTAACCAGCTGCGTCTTAACGGCGTTGAACTGATCGAAAAAGGTACGCTGCGCCAGGACATCCCATCGTTCCGCATCCTGAGCTCTACCCTGAGCCAGGATACCGCCTCCATCTTCCAGGATGGTCGTACTGCGGAATACCAGATGGTGATGGAAGTGCACGCTGCGGTACTGATCCCGGGTAGCGATATTTACCCTATCAGCACCAAGGTCTACCGTTCGTTCTTCGATAACCCGCAGACGGCACTGGCGAAAGACGCTGAGCAGACCATTATCATCAACGAAATGTACGACAAGGCGGCGGAACAGCTGATCCGTAAGCTGCCGAGCGTCCAGACTGCTGAAAAAGAGAATGACCTGAAAGCTCAGCCTGCTGCTCAGCCAACGGCATCCTCCTCGCGCGTCTCCACGACGCTGGGTCAGTAATGCTCAGGTTGTACCCTGAACAACTCCGCGCGCAGCTCAATGAAGGGCTGCGCGCGGCGTATCTGCTTCTCGGAAACGATCCGCTGCTGCTCCAGGAAAGCCAGGACGCCGTGCGTCACTTTGCGGCCTCTCAGGGCTTTGAGGAGCACCACAGTTTCACTCTGGATAACAGCACCGACTGGCAGGAGATTTTCTCCCTTTGCCAGGCCATGAGCCTGTTTGCTGCCCGGCAAACGCTGCTTATCCAGCTCCCGGAAAACGGCCCTAACGCGGCGATCAACGAACAGCTTGCCACGCTGGTTAGCCTGCTGCACAGCGATCTGCTGCTGTTCGTTCGCGGCAACAAACTGACCAAAGCGCAGGAAAATGCCGCCTGGTTTACGGCACTGGCAAACCATTCGGTGCTGGTGACCTGCCAGACACCGGAGCAGGCGCATCTGCCAAAATGGGTGGCAGCCCGGGCAAAGCAGCGCAATCTGCAGTTGGATGACGCGGCCAATCAGCTCCTTTGTTACTGTTACGAAGGCAATCTGCTCGCCCTGGCCCAGGCCCTGGAGCGACTGGCGCTGCTCTGGCCCGATGGCAAACTGACCTTACCGCGCGTTGAGCAGGCAGTTAACGACGCGGCGCACTTTACCCCTTTCCACTGGGTCGATGCCCTGCTGTCCGCTAAGAGCAAACGCGCTCTGCATATCCTGCAGCAGTTGCGTCTCGAAGGCAGCGAGCCGGTGATTCTGCTGCGAACCTTACAGCGGGAACTGCTGCTGCTGGTGACGCTTAAACGTCAGTCAGCGCATACGCCTTTGCGCGCGCTGTTTGATAAACACCGGGTCTGGCAGAACCGCCGCGTTATGACCACCGAAGCCCTGAACCGGCTGAGTCCGGAACAGCTGCGCCAGGCCGTTCAGCTTCTGACGCGCACCGAGCTGACCCTGAAGCAGGATTACGGTCAGTCGATCTGGTCTGAGCTGGAGAGTCTCTCGCTGCTGCTGTGCCACAAGGCGCTGGCGGACATTTTTATAGAAGGGTAAGAGATGCACTCTCTACAGGCACTCTATGGCGGCACCTTTGACCCCATCCACTATGGGCATCTGAAACCGGTCGAGATCCTGGCCAACCAGATTGGCCTGCAATGCGTCACTATTATGCCGAACAACGTGCCGCCGCATCGCCCGCAGCCCGAGGCCACCCCCGCCCAGCGCAAACAGATGCTGGAGCTGGCGATCGCCGATAAACCGCTGTTTGTTCTTGATGAGCGCGAGCTGCGCCGGGATAGTCCTTCTTATACGGCGCAGACGCTAGAGGAGTGGCGACGCGAACAGGGGCCGGAGAAGCCGCTGGCCTTTATTATCGGCCAGGACTCGCTGCTCAATTTCCCGAGCTGGTATCAGTACGAAACAATCCTCGATAATAGCCATTTAATCGTCTGCCGTCGGCCAGGCTATCCCCTGGCGATGAAAGAGGAGCAGCATCAGCTGTGGCTGGAACAGCATCTCACTTATCAATCTGAAGATCTGCACAACCAGCCTGCCGGCAAAATTTACCTCGCGGAGACGCCCTGGTTTGATATCTCAGCCACGCTTATCCGCCAGCGTCTGCAGCAGGGGCTCCCCTGTGATGAGATGTTACCGATGCCGGTGTTGCGTTATATTCAACAGCAGGGGTTGTATCAGAAAAGCAGCAACTGACTGGCGCCCGGGAGAAAAAGCGCGCCATTCGCGCTCTCGCCATTGACACCCCCGTCCAGGCTGATATCCTCCGCTGCCAGACTTCCCGCCAGCACTGTTTTACAAAAACTGTTTTACAAAAATGGCGATGCAATCTTCGGCTGAGGGTGGGATGATACCCGCCTTCTCATGCCCGTCCGGTGACATTTGTCCCGACACTGCAGCCAGTTCAGGTATACTGTCTGGCTACGAATTTATAGTTGTTCAATCTCACTCTCCCAGGGGGAAAACTTGCAGGGTAAAGCACTCCAGGATTTTGTTATCGACAAAATTGATGATCTGAAAGGTCAGGACATCATTGCCATCGACGTTCAGGGCAAATCAAGCATCACCGATTGCATGATTATCTGCACCGGCACTTCTACGCGCCATGTTGCCTCCATCGCCGATCATGTGGTTCAGGAGTCTCGCGCTGCCGGCATGATGCCGCTCGGCGTTGAAGGCGAAGCGACCGCTGACTGGGTCGTTGTTGACCTTGGCGATGTGATTGTCCACGTCATGCAGGAAGAGAGCCGTCGCCTGTATGAGCTGGAAAAACTCTGGGGTTAATGCGTGAAGCTGCAACTGGTAGCCGTCGGTACAAAAATGCCCGACTGGGTACAAACGGGGTTTACTGAATATCTGCGTCGTTTTCCAAAAGACATGCCGTTCGAGCTGGTGGAGATCCCCGCGGGCAAACGCGGTAAAAACGCGGATATCAAACGTATTCTCGATAAAGAGGGTGAGCAGATGCTGGCTGCTGCCGGTAAAAACCGCATCGTCACTCTCGATATTCCGGGCAAACCCTGGGATACGCCGCAACTGGCGGTTGAGCTGGAACGCTGGAAGCAGGACGGTCGCGACGTCAGCCTGTTAATTGGCGGACCGGAGGGATTATCCCCCGCCTGCAAAGCGGCAGCAGAGCAGAGTTGGTCTCTCTCCGCGCTGACGCTCCCCCACCCGCTGGTTCGGGTTCTGGTTGCTGAAAGCCTCTATCGCGCGTGGAGCATCACAACCAACCACCCTTATCACCGTGAGTAATGATTAAGTCCTGGATAAATTAAGCAGCGGATGAAACTACAGAATTCTTTTCGCGACTATACGGCTGAGTCCGCGCTGTTTGTGCGCCGGGCGCTGGTCGCCTTTTTGGGGATTTTGCTGCTGACTGGCGTGCTGATCGCCAACCTCTATAATCTGCAGATTGTCCGTTTTACTGATTACCAGACCCGCTCCAACGAAAACCGCATCAAACTTGTTCCTATCGCCCCCAGTCGCGGCATCATCTATGACCGCAACGGTACGCCGCTGGCGCTGAACCGCACCATCTACCAGATCGAAATGATGCCGGAGAAGGTCGATAACGTGCAGCAGACGCTTGATGCACTGCGCAGCGTGGTTGATCTCACTGATGACGATATCGCCGCCTTCAAAAAAGAGCGCTCGCGCTCGCACCGCTTTACCTCGATCCCGGTCAAAACCAACCTCACCGAGGTGCAGGTGGCCCGCTTCGCCGTGAACCAGTACCGCTTCCCCGGCGTGGAAGTTAAAGGCTACAAGCGCCGCTTCTATCCGTACGGCTCTGCCCTGACCCACGTTATCGGCTATGTCTCTAAAATCAACGATAAAGATGTCGACAGGCTGGATAAAGATGGCAAGCTCGCCAACTATGCGGCAACGCACGATATCGGCAAGCTGGGTATTGAGCGTTATTACGAAGACGTTCTCCACGGCCAGACCGGTTACGAAGAGGTTGAGGTTAACAACCGGGGCCGGGTGATCCGCCAGCTGAAAGAGGTGCCGCCGCAGGCCGGACATGACATCTATCTGACGCTGGATCTTAAACTCCAGCAGTATATCGAAACCCTGCTGGCCGGCAGCCGTGCGGCGGTGATTGTCACCGATCCGCGTACCGGCAGCATTCTGTCGCTGGTTTCAACCCCAAGCTATGACCCGAACCTGTTTGTGGATGGCATCTCCAGCAAAGACTATTCTGGCCTGCTCAACGACCCGAATACGCCGCTGGTCAACCGCGCGACCCAGGGGGTCTATCCGCCTGCGTCAACGGTGAAACCGTACGTGGCGGTCTCTGCTTTGAGCGCAGGGGTGATCACCCGCAATACCGGCCTCTTCGACCCGGGCTGGTGGCAGTTGCCGGGCTCTGAAAAACGCTACCGTGACTGGAAAAAGTGGGGCCACGGGCATCTGAATGTCACCAAATCGCTGGAGGAGTCGGCGGATACCTTCTTCTACCAGGTGGCCTACGATATGGGCATCGACCGTCTCTCGGAATGGATGGGCAAATTTGGCTATGGCCATTACACCGGTATCGACCTGGCCGAAGAGCGTTCCGGTAACATGCCAACCCGCGAATGGAAGCTGAAACGCTTTAAAAAGCCGTGGTATCAGGGTGACACCATTCCGGTAGGTATCGGCCAGGGCTACTGGACCGCGACCCCGATTCAGATGAACAAAGCGCTGATGATCCTTATCAACGACGGGGTGGTGAAAGTGCCGCACCTGCTAATGAGCACCGTCGAAGATGGCAAAAAAGTGCCGTGGGCGCAGCCCCATGAACCGCCGGTGGGAGACATTCACTCCGGTTACTGGGAAATTGCCAAAGACGGGATGTACGGCGTCGCCAACCGCGCGAACGGGACGGCGCATAAGTACTTTGCCGGCGCACCGTACAAAATTGCAGCGAAATCCGGTACCGCGCAGGTCTTCGGCCTGAAGGCGAACGAAACCTATAACGCACACAAAATTGCTGAACGTCTGCGTGACCATAAGCTGATGATTGCGTTTGCCCCTTATGAGAACCCACAGGTTGCCGTGTCGATCATTCTGGAAAACGGCGGTGCCGGCCCGGCGGTCGGTACCATTATGCGCCAGATCCTTGACCACATTATGCTGGGTGACAACAACACTGACCTGCCGAGCGAGAGCCCGGCTGCCGCCGGCGCGGAGGACCAATAATCGTGACGGATAATCCGAATAAAAAATCGCTGTGGGACAAGATCCACATCGACCCGGCCATGCTGCTGATCCTGCTGGCGCTGCTGGTTTATAGCGCTCTGGTCATCTGGAGCGCCAGCGGCCAGGACCTCGGGATGACCGAACGCAAGATCGGCCAGATCACCATGGGTCTGATCATCATGGTGGTGATGGCGCAGATCCCGCCGCGCGTCTACGAAGGCTGGGCACCCTATCTTTATATCTTCTGTATTATCCTGCTGGTGGCGGTCGATGCGTTCGGGGCGATTTCGAAAGGCGCGCAGCGCTGGCTCGACCTCGGTATTGTGCGCTTCCAGCCCTCGGAGATTGCGAAAATCGCCGTCCCGTTGATGGTGGCACGCTTCATTAACCGTGACGTCTGCCCGCCGTCGCTGAAAAACACCGCTATCGCGCTGGTGCTGATCTTCCTGCCGACGCTGCTGGTTGCGGCGCAGCCAGACCTCGGTACCTCAATTCTGATCGCCCTCTCCGGCCTGTTTGTGCTCTTCCTTTCCGGCCTGAGCTGGCGGCTTATCGGCATTGCAGTGGTGCTGGTCGCCGCCTTTATCCCGATTCTATGGTTCTTCCTGATGCACGATTATCAGCGCCAGCGCGTGATGATGCTGCTGGATCCAGAGAGCGACCCGCTCGGGGCAGGCTATCATATAATACAGTCGAAGATTGCAATCGGCTCTGGCGGCCTGCGAGGTAAGGGCTGGCTGCACGGTACACAGTCGCAGCTTGAGTTCCTGCCTGAACGTCACACCGACTTTATCTTTGCGGTGCTTGCTGAAGAGTTAGGTTTGGTGGGGATTCTGATCCTGCTGGCGCTCTACCTGCTGTTGATCATGCGTGGATTGTGGATAGCCGCCCGGGCGCAAACCACCTTTGGCCGCGTGATGGCCGGTGGCTTGATGTTGATTTTATTCGTTTATGTTTTCGTAAATATTGGTATGGTGAGCGGTATTCTGCCGGTGGTAGGCGTACCGCTTCCCCTGGTGAGTTACGGAGGCTCGGCCCTGATTGTTCTGATGGCCGGGTTCGGGATCGTCATGTCGATCCACACACACAGAAAAATGTTGTCAAAAAGCGTATAAGGGGCACGCAATGCGTAAGCAGTGGTCTGGGATCTGCATCGCAGTGAGTTTACTGGCAGCCTGTACAAGTGACGATGGTCAGCAGCAAGCGACCGTCGCACCGCCGCAGCCGGCAGTATGTAATGGTCCGGTGGTTGAGATCAGCGGAGCCGATCCGCGTTTTGAACCGCTCAGCGCTACCGCGAACCAGGATTACGAGCGAGACGGTAAAAGCTACAAAATCGTCCAGGATCTTTCCCGCTTCAGTCAGGCAGGCCTGGCGGCTATTTATGATGCCGAGCCAGGAAGCAACCTGACCGCATCCGGTGAAGTGTTTGATCCAATGCAGCTTACGGCTGCGCATCCGACCCTGCCGATCCCGAGCTATGCGCGTATCACCAACCTGGCGAATGGCCGGATGATCGTGGTGCGTATTAATGACCGGGGCCCTTACGGCAACGATCGCGTCATCTCGCTTTCGCGCGCCGCGGCCGACCGCCTGAACACGTCAAACAACACCAAAGTGCGGATCGACCCGATTATTGTCGCCCAGGACGGCTCGCTCTCCGGCCCGGGTATGGCCTGTACCACCGTGGCAAAACAGACTTATGCCCTGCCCGCGCGCCCCGATCTGAGCGGCGGTATGGGTAGCGCGTCGTCCGTTTCCGAACCTGCGCCGCAGGGTGACGTGCGCCCCATCAGTAACGATACGCTGAAAAGCGAAGACACCATGGGCGCACCGGTGAGCAGCAGCGGTTTCCTCGGCGCACCCACCACGCTTGCGCCAGGTGTACTGGAAGGCAGCGAACCGCCAGCGCCACAGCCGGTCGTCACCGCGCCGGTGAACCAGACAGCTCCGGTTACTGCGCCAGTTTCCGCTCCGACTCAGGCGCCGGTTACGGCCCCCGTTTCCGCCCCTGCCCAGGCCGGTGGCTTTGTCGTGCAGGTTGGCGCAGTCAGCGATCAGGCACGTGCGCAACAGTATCAGCAGCGTCTCGGCCAGCAGTTTGGCGTTCCGGGTCGCGTTGAGCAAAATGGCGCAGTCTGGCGTATCCAGTTAGGCCCGTTTGCCAGCAAATCTGAAGCCGCTGCGTTGCAGCAGCGCCTGCAGAATGAGGCGCAGTTACAATCGTTTATTGCTGTTGCAAAATGATAATCGGCGGTATCCGAATTGTCAGTATTTGTCATGTTGATACACATTCTCATGCTGAAAGTCGGATGCCTGCCTGTATAGCATTTGCTATAGTAAGGCACTTTTTTTAATTCCATCACGGATGTCGTTGTTCTGACCATGAAGACCACTTTCTCCGCTCGTTTTATGCAGCGCATGGCGCTCACTACGGCGCTTTGCGCAGCCACGCTCTCTGTTGCTCACGCCGATGACCTGAATATCAAGACCATGATCCCGGGCGTTCCGCAGATCGACGCGGAATCCTACATCCTGATCGACTACAACTCCGGCAAAGTGTTGGCTGAACAGAACGCTGATGCACGACGCGACCCGGCCAGCCTGACCAAAATGATGACCAGCTATGTCATCGGTCAGGCCATGAAAGCAGGCAAATTCAAAGAGACCGACCTGGTCACCATCGGTAACGATGCGTGGGCCACCGGCAACCCGGTATTTAAGGGCTCATCTTTGATGTTCCTGAAACCAGGTATGCAGGTTCCTGTCTCTCAGCTAATCCGCGGCATCAACCTGCAGTCCGGTAACGACGCCTGCGTGGCGATGGCAGACTTTGCCGCTGGCAGCCAGGATGCCTTTGTCGGCCTGATGAACAGCTACGTGAGCGCGCTGGGTCTGAAAAACAGCCACTTCCAGACGGTTCACGGCCTGGATGCTGAAGGTCAGTACAGCTCTGCGCGCGATATGGCGCTGATTGGTCAGGCGCTGATCCGTGACGTACCGAACGAATACACCATCTATAAAGAGAAAGAGTTCACCTTTAACGGTATTCGTCAGACCAACCGTAACGGCCTGCTGTGGGACAACAGCCTGAACGTTGACGGCATCAAAACTGGCCACACTGAAAAAGCCGGTTACAACCTGGTCGCTTCTGCTACTGAAGGCCAGATGCGCCTGATCTCTGCCGTGATGGGCGGTCGTACCTTTAAAGGACGCGAGGCTGAGAGCAAGAAGCTGCTGACCTGGGGCTTCCGCTTCTTCGAAACCGTTAACCCGCTGAAAGCAGGTAAAGAGTTTGCTTCCGAGCCGGTCTGGTTCGGGGATAACGATCGTGCCTCCCTGGGTGTTGATAAAGATCTCTACCTGACCATCCCTCGTGGACGCATGAAAGACCTGAAGGCCAGCTATGTGCTGAACGCCAGCGAGCTGCACGCTCCGCTGAAGAAAAACCAGGTTGTCGGCACCATCAACTTCCAGCTCGATGGTAAAACCATCGATCAGCGCCCACTGGTGGTGCTGGATGAAATCCCTGAAGGCAATTTCTTCGGCAAAATCATTGATTACATTAAATTGATGTTCCATCACTGGTTTGGTTAAGAATTGAACACTTGAAAGTGTGATTTCTGTCCCCATATACTATGTAACCTGATAACTCCCACCTGATGTGGGAGTTATTATTTTTTTGACGTACTGCCGGAGCTCCCATGAAAACCAAACTTAACGAACTGCTTGAATTCCCTACTCCTTTTACTTACAAAGTAATGGGGCAGGCGTTGCCTGAGCTGGTTGATCAGGTGGTTGAGGTGGTACAGCGCCATGCGCCAGGTGACTACTCTCCGACGGTAAAACCAAGCAGCAAAGGTAACTACCACTCCGTGTCGATCACCATCACGGCGACGCATATTGAACAAGTCGAGACCCTGTACGAAGAGCTCGGCAATATCGATATCGTTCGTATGGTGCTGTAACGCCTTTCGGTTACCCGCATCGCCGGGTAACCTGCTTCCCCTCTGTGATATACTCCCCGCTACAGTTTGTTCCTTCGTTCGGAGAGATCGTTTTGTATCAGGACACCCTTCTCGTTCGCCAGCTTGGGCTGCAGCCCTATGAGCCTGTCTCCCAGGCTATGCATGAATTTACTGACAAACGTGACGAGAACACGCCGGATGAGATCTGGCTGGTAGAGCATCCCCCCGTCTTTACCCAGGGCCAGGCAGGCAAAGCTGAGCATCTGTTGATGCCTGGCGATATTCCGGTTATCCAGAGCGATCGTGGCGGGCAGATTACCTACCACGGGCCGGGCCAGCAGGTGATGTATGTTCTGCTCAACCTGAAACGCAGGAAGCTCGGCGTGCGCGAGCTGGTAACGCTGCTGGAACAGACGGTGGTTAACACGCTGGCTGAATTTGATATTGAAGCCCACCCGCGGGCTGACGCCCCCGGCGTCTATGTCGGTGAAAGGAAAATATGTTCACTCGGTCTGCGCATTCGTAAGGGGTGCTCTTTTCACGGTCTGGCATTAAACATCAATATGGATCTTTCGCCTTTCCAGCGTATTAACCCTTGCGGTTATGCGGGAATGGAAATGGCACAAATGCGCCAGTGGGTTGATGACATTACGCCTGAGATTGCACGTCCACATTTGGTAAACTCTTTTTTAGCACTGCTAAACAATCCACCACACAAATATATTACTGCTTAATTCTCCTCCCCGTCTGGCTCATTTATTGGATGAGCCATTCTTATTTCATACCATTTATCCTTTACAACAATCTCTGATTTCTATATTTTCAAAAAGCCTGCAACACGTCTGCACATTCGCGTTTCACCTGTTTTCCAGCGTCGGGGTAATGCTGCCAACTTACTGATTTAGTGTATGATGGTGATTTTAAGGTGCTTGCGTGGCTTCCATTTCCATCAGATGTCCTTCCTGCTCCGCTACTGAAGGCGTGGTGCGTAATGGCAAGGCTGGGACGGAAGTCACTGTCGTTCTCAAAATCGGTGGAGCTGCATGACAAGGTCATCGGGCATTATCTGAACATAAAACACTATCAGTAAGTTGGAGTCATTACCCAATAAGCACATTATTTAAATTCAACTATTATTTATATCGTGAATAAATACGGAGGGATAGCGTGGATAATAATAAACTTCCAGAAAAGCGCTTGAGTGAAACCGGAAGTGATGCAAAACCGCAAATTTTTCGGACTTTACGTAATATCGATCTCAACTTATTGACGATTTTTGAGGCGGTATATGTTCATAAGGGGATCGTTAATGCTGCGAAAATTCTGAACCTCACTCCCTCGGCAATTAGTCAGTCCATTCAAAAATTACGGACAATTCTTCCCGATCCCCTGTTTATTCGTAAAGGCCAGGGCGTAACGCCTACCGCCTATGCCACCCACCTGCATGAGTACATTAGCCAGGGGCTGGAATCCATTCTCGGCGCGCTGGATTTAACTGGCAGCTACGATAAGCAGCGCATCATCACTATTGGTACGACCCCCTCCGTGGGCGCCCTGGTGATGCCGATGATCTACCATGCCGTGAAGACCCACGCGCCACAGCTGATGCTGCGTAATATCCCGGTCAGTGACGCCGAGGCACAGCTCAGCCAGTTTCAGACCGACCTTATCGTGGACAGCAACGCCCTGAACGCCCGGGCCTTAAGCCGTAATGTACTTTTTGCGGATAAGCTGCTTTTGGTCTGTCGTAAAAATCACCCGGCATTGCACGAGCCTGCCACGGTTGAAAATCTCCAGCGCTACGAGCAAACGCTGCTGCTGATGGAGGGTCAAAATCTCAACGGGCTGCGCCAGCGCATTAATGACATTTTCCCGGAACGTCTGGTCAATTTTAGTAGTTACAATATTTTTACCATTGCCGCGCTGATTGGCAGCAGCGACCTGCTGGGCATCATCCCGGAGCGCCTGTTTGACCAGGTTCGTCACTGCTGGCCGGTGGACCAGATCCCCTTTGCCCCGCTCAATGCTGAATCCGTTGAAATCTCGCTGTATTACAACAAGCTGAGCCTGCGGGATCCGGTCCTTGAAAATATGATTACTATCATCCGCCAGGCTTTTTGAGCTTCACTCTTATCTATAAAACCGGGTTATGCCGCACAAAAGGCTTAAAACAACAACTATTTTACAATTTGGCGACCGGGCAGGCTGCTTTATCGTCCGTATCAATGATATACTGCCTGTCGTTCGTTCAAAAATAGTTGATAAATACAACATTCCCTTGAATTGAAACGCTTTCCTTCGATATTCGCAACTGGAAGACGCACGCTATGAGTAAACCCATTGTGATGGAACGCGGTGTTAAATACCGCGATGCCGATAAAATGGCCCTAATCCCGGTTAAAAACGTGGCTACGGAGCGCGAAGCGCTGTTAAGAAAACCGGCATGGATGAAAATCAAACTTCCGGCGGACTCTTCGCGTATTCAGGGAATCAAAGCGGCGATGCGCAAAAACGGCCTTCACTCCGTTTGTGAAGAAGCCTCCTGCCCGAACCTCGCTGAATGTTTTAACCACGGCACCGCGACCTTCATGATCCTCGGCGCTATCTGTACCCGCCGTTGCCCATTCTGCGACGTTGCCCACGGACGTCCTGTTGCCCCGGACGCCAATGAACCCCAGAAACTGGCGCAGACCATTGCCGATATGGCGTTGCGCTATGTGGTCATCACCTCCGTCGACCGTGACGATCTGCGCGACGGCGGCGCTCAGCACTTTGCTGATTGCATCACTGCCATCCGTGAGAAAAGCCCATCCATCAAGATTGAGACCCTGGTTCCGGACTTCCGTGGCCGTATGGATCGCGCGCTGGAAATTCTCAACGCCAACCCGCCAGATGTCTTTAACCACAACCTGGAAAACGTACCGCGCCTCTATCGTCAGGTGCGCCCGGGTGCAGATTACAACTGGTCACTGAAGTTGCTGGAGCGCTTTAAAGAAGCCCATCCGGATATCCCGACAAAATCGGGTCTGATGGTCGGTCTGGGTGAAACCAACGAAGAGATCATTGAAGTGATGCGCGATCTGCGTCGTCATGGCGTCACCATGCTGACGCTGGGCCAGTATCTGCAGCCAAGCCGTCACCACCTGCCGGTGCAGCGTTACGTGAGTCCGGAAGAGTTTGACGAGATGAAAGCCGAAGCGATGGCAATGGGCTTCACCCATGCTGCTTGCGGTCCGTTCGTTCGTTCCTCTTACCACGCCGATATGCAGGCGAAAGGCGAAGAAGTGAAGTAAACCCGTCACAAAAGTTTACAGTTCACCCATAAAAAAACCGGCTTACAGGCCGGTTTTTTTTATCAAACGCTTTAACGCGTTGCCGTTACTCTTTGTGAGAGAGCTTCTCGGCAGTGATATCTGCATCGGCACTTCTTTTCGCCGTTGCATCATCTTCGTTCATCGCCTTTTTAAAGCCTTTGATGGCAGCACCCAGGTCTCCGCCCAGCGTACGTAATTTTTTGGTACCAAACAGCAGGACAACCAGTGCGGCTACCACCAGCAGTTTGGTAATACTAATCTCACCCATAGATACCTTCTTGACGTAAACAGGCTGCATTTCGCGCCTTAAAAACCCGACCTTATTAACGGTCATTTAGCGCCCGCACACAATAGCAATCTGTAACAAGGTGAATCAAGCGTTGTTTAAAAAACTCACAATAATTGCGGTGGCGCGAAACGTCGGTTGCGCAGGACCGGCAACTGCTGGCGCGCATGGGTGATACGCTCACGGTCGATTTCAGCCAGCAACAGTGCCGGGCCTTCAGCCGCAGCCGCAATGGTCACGCCCAGGGGGTCGATAATGCGGCTCTGACCGATGTTCTTATTGCCGCACTCGCCTGCTGCGATCACATAGCAGGTTGTGTCCAGCGCCCGGGCCGCCAGCAGCGTTGACCAGTGGTGCTCCTTGAGCGGCCCTCTGACCCATGCCGCAGGTAAAACCAACACTTCTGCTCCCGCCAGCGCCAGATTCAATGCCATCTCCGGGAAGCGCAAATCGTAGCAGGTCATCAGCCCCAGATGGATGCCGTCGATCTCAATCAGGGGCGGCACAACCGAGCCCGCATCAACCAGACGGGATTCCTGAATACTGAACGCATCATAGAGATGGAGTTTGGCGTACTGGGCAACGATCCTGCCGTCGCGCAGGGCGACAAGGGTGTTAATCGCTCTGCCTGCGGTTGAAGGAACATGCACGGTCAGTACTGTGGTCAGGTGATTATGCGCGCTCTCCTCCAGCAGACGGGTCATAAAGCCACCGTCGAGCGGCTGAGCGGACTTTACGGAGAGGTCGGGATCGTTATCATCGCGCGCCAGCAGCGCTTCGGGCAGCACCAGCAGCGATGCCCCCTGCTCTGCCGCCTGCGCCATCAGCGTCACGCAGGTTTCGGCATTTTTTTGCCAGTCCGCTGTTACTGCAAATTGTCCAACCGCAACGTACATATTTTCCCCCTGCATCAAACGGCGTTACACTCATAGCCCTACACATCAAACAGCAGGTATTGTTCGTGTTTCAACTACTTTTAGCCGTTTTTATCGGTGGGGGCACAGGAAGCGTGGCGCGCTGGCTGTTAAGCATGCGGTTTAACCCCCTGCATCAGCAAATCCCGTTCGGCACGCTGGCAGCGAATCTCACGGGTGCCTTTATCATTGGCCTGGGGCTGGCGTGGTTCAACAGGATGACCCACATCGATCCGGTCTGGAAATTATTGATCACTACCGGCTTCTGCGGCGGGCTCACAACATTCTCGACCTTTTCGGCGGAAGTGGTGTTCCTGTTGCAGGATGGCCGCGCCGCCTGGGCGCTGCTGAACATTGCGGTCAATCTGCTGGGCTCGCTAATGATGACCGCGCTCGCATTTTGGTTAGTTTCTGCGATTAACGCGCATTAAAAAGGCGGCCCTTAATGTTGGCTTAATTTTTCTCAGGCACCCTTGAGGCAGTTGACTGAGAGGGCGTGGGAATGAAAGAGAAAATGACAAGCGCAGGGGCGGTGATGCTGGGCATACTGATAATCGCCAGCTTTCTGAAACTGTATATGTTTAGCTGAGCTGAAACGAAAAAAACCCGCTCAATGAGCGGGTTTTGGAATTCTTGCTGTCTCGTCTGAATTACAGAGCGATTACGTTAGCAGCAGAAGGGCCTTTGGCACCGTTAGTGATTTCAAACTCAACGCGCTGACCTTCAGCCAGAGTTTTGAAACCATTGCTCTGGATTGCAGAGAAGTGTACGAACACGTCTTTGCTGCCATCTTCCGGAGTAATGAAACCGAATCCTTTGGACTCATTAAACCACTTAACGTTACCTTTAATCTTAGACATCAAAATTACCTTTACATGAAAATTGGACACAAATGCTGTGTCGGGTATCAGTACAACAATTGTTAGCGGTTTTGTCCAGTGGCTTTTTGAAGAAAAGTGACAAAAGTCGCGTTAATTTTTCCTCCCCAATTTTTATCCTTTACTATTCAATAACTGGCTATTAAATCACCAGCGTGTAAAGTTTTTTCAGTTAAAACTGAAACCGCATCCAGGCGAAGTAAACGTTGCCGTTGTTATAGGTGCCGGGGATGTAGGTCATCTGGAAGGTTGCCGGGCCATATCCCACAGAAGCCAGCGGCAAGAGCACCGGAATGGGAATGTAATTCCAGTTATCGCGGGCCGTCACGCCAGTGGTATAGCCAAGCCCCAGATGGACCTTATCATTCGATAGCGGACGCCAGGTTTTTTCCCAGCCGTAACCCGCTACAGGCTCCCACTTATTGTAGGAATCCTTAAACGCCATCATGTAGAGGCCGTGCCAGTTACCTTTTTCATCCCAGCGTGACTGTCCGAACCCTGCCCCCCAAGGGCGCTCATTGTGGCGATCGGTCTTCTCTTTGTCATAAGCGAAGCGGGCATGCCAGGTTATGGCAGGCACATAGAGATCGTAATGCTGCGGCTTTTGCCAGGTTTGTTTTACATTATTCGTAAAGGTGCTCACCCAACTGTCGGAGGACGTTACGTCTTGTGCTGTCGCTACAGTAGAAAAAGAGACCTCAGCCAAAATAACAGAAAAAATTAAAATAAATTTATTAACAACTCTCACGATATTATTACCAATTATATATTCACTGCATGTTTGCGCACAGAATATGCTCATTGATATTCGCGAGGTATGCCCTTTTACTTTATTAATTATTAACGCCGCATAATAAAATCCTGGAAATAGCTTGCACCTGATATTAATTAAACAGAAATTAAGCAAAACTAATACTGAGGCGGCAGTTTATATACCGCCGAAATAATTAAAATCGATAATACAGCCTGGTAAGCCGCTACGGCCCCGGCACCGCAGCGCAACAGGGGAGCCGCGGTCGTTGCAGCAGCGCACACACGCAGAACAGCCTCTTCCAGTAGAGCCTTCATTGATATCGTTTTTCCGCTATTGCTTTCCTGAGCGCTCTATTTCCCGGCACACCCAAAAGCCACAACAGACAATAATTCTGCAATTACATTTAATTATTTTTAAAGATCCAGCTAACGAGCGTAAATATTATTACCCGCGTTAAACCAGGGTGTTTTTACGACAGTCTGAACCCGCTGCTTTTTCTCCGGCAGCAGAGACGATTTATGCACAACCGGCAGTGAAACCTTTTACACAAGCGATTTTAAAAAGCGCAGACGCAAGCCTCATAACGGTTTAACATTCGTACCGCAATCGCGTTTGCGCACACGCGCAGGCACCATCGGCGAAGAGAATGAGCCCGGCCACAGCAAAATCGGAAACATTGCCCCTCTAGTAGCCGATTTATTGATTTTAGTCAGCGAGACCGGGCCATTATTTCGGCACATTTTGTCACCTTATTTTCATTGCTACTTATCCTTCGCTCTGGGGGCGTCGGGAAACAGAGGAAACCATGCTAACGTTTATCGAGCTCCTGATCGGGGTGGTTGTCATTGTCGGCGTCGCGCGCTACATCATTAAGGGTTACTCCGCTACCGGGGTGCTGTTTGTCGGCGGTCTGACTCTGCTGATTGTCAGTGCCCTGATGGGTCACAAGGTGTTGCCATCCAGCGCCACCAGCACCGGTTACACCGCAACCGATATCATTGAATACATCAAAATCCTGCTGATGAGCCGCGGTGGCGATCTGGGGATGATGATCATGATGCTCTGTGGTTTTGCCGCCTATATGACCCACATCGGCGCCAACGATATGGTCGTTAAGCTGGCCTCAAAGCCGCTGAGCTATATCAACTCCCCTTACCTGCTGATGATTGCCGCCTATTTTGTCGCCTGCCTGATGTCACTGGCCGTATCGTCAGCGACGGGCCTCGGCGTACTGTTGATGGCAACCCTGTTCCCGGTAATGGTCAACGTGGGGATTAGTCGCGGTGCGGCGGCAGCCATCTGTGCCTCCCCGGCAGCGATTATTCTCTCCCCCACCTCCGGTGACGTGGTGCTGGCCGCTAAAGCCGCCGAGATGCCGCTGATCGATTTCGCCTTTAAAACCACCCTGCCAATCTCTATTGCCGCCATTATCGGCATGGCAATTGCGCACTTCTTCTGGCAGCGCTACCTCGATAACAAAGAGAACATCTCGCACGAACGCCTCGACGTCAGCGAAATCACCACCACGGCCCCCTCCTTCTATGCCATTCTGCCGTTTACGCCCATCGTCGGCGTGCTGATTTTCGACGGCAAATGGGGCCCGGAACTGCATATCATCACCATTCTGGTGCTCTGCATGCTGATTGCCGCGCTGCTGGAATTTGTTCGCGGCTTCAATACGCAGAAGGTCTTTAGCGGCCTGGAAGTGGCGTACCGCGGCATGGCGGATGCCTTCGCCGGGGTGGTGATGCTGCTGGTCGCGGCCGGGGTCTTTGCCCAGGGGCTGAGCACTATCGGCTTTATCCAGAGCCTGATCTCTATCGCCACCTCGTTTGGTTCAGCGAGTATCATCCTGATGATGGTGCTGGTCGTTCTGACCATGCTGGCGGCGATGACCACCGGCTCCGGTAATGCGCCGTTCTACGCCTTCGTGGAGATGATCCCGAAACTGGCGCATTCGTCCGGTATTAACCCGGCCTATCTCACCATCCCGATGCTGCAGGCCTCTAACCTGGGACGTACCATCTCCCCGGTTTCCGGTGTGGTGGTTGCCGTTGCCGGGATGGCAAAGATTTCGCCGTTCGAAGTGGTAAAACGCACCTCGGTTCCGGTGCTGGTTGGACTGATTATCGTGATTATTGCCACGGAAGTACTGGTGCCTGGCACCGCCGTGGGCTAAGCCACGCCATAGCATAAAGCGCCTGCGGGCGCTTTTTGTGCTTTAATAAGCACCAGCAATATTTTGCATTCAACCATCAGGAATTGACATGTTCAGAAAGGATTTCGTTTTGCCTGTCAGCGTAACCGCAGTTGCGCTGTGCGCTTTCCCGGCGCAGGCCGCCCCGCTTCAGGCGACGCAATACGCGGATTTCGATCGCTATGTGCTGGCGCTCTCATGGCAATCTGGTTTTTGCCAGAGCCTGCATGACCGCAACCGCGCAGCGCCAGATGAGTGCCGCCTGCAAAAAGAGCGTGACGACAAAACGACGATCCTCACCGTTCATGGCCTGTGGCCGGGCTTGCCGAAATCTATCGCCGCCCGCGGCGTCGACGATCGCCGCTGGATGCGCTATGGCTGCGCCACCCGCCCCATTCCCAATATGCCGGAGGCAAAAGCCAGCCGTAAATGCGACGCCGCCGAGACCGGCCTGTCGCTGACCGGTGCCGCGAAGCTGAACGAAGTGATGCCCGGCGCAGGTGGCAACTCCTGCCTCGAACGTTACGAATATGCCAAACACGGCGTCTGCTTTGGGTTCGATCCCGACGCCTATTTCGGCACCATGGTGCGCATGAACCAGGAAGTCAAAGCCAGCCCGCTGGGGCAGTTCCTCGCGGCCAACTATGGCAAAACCGTCACCCGCAGCGCTTTTGACGCCGCCGTCGCCAGAAGCTGGGGGCCGACGACGGTGAAAGCCGTCAAGCTCAGTTGCAGCGGTAATCCGGCCTATCTCACGGAAGTACAGCTTTCCCTCACCGCGGCCAGCATCAACGCCCCGCTGGCAACCTCCTCATTTGTGCCACAGCCGCATCCGGGCAACTGTGGCAAACAGTTCGTGATCGACAAAATCGGTTACTGAGATCTTACCCTTTTCGCGCGTCCGGGCGGACCAGGTCAAAGCGTTGATCCTCGCTAATGGCGAAGTACGCCGTCGGGCCACCGGCGCGCAGCACCGGCTGCGCTTTCGCCGTCTGATAGATCCCGTCCAGCAGCAGGTTTTCGTCAATGTGGACTCCCACCACTTCCCCCAGCACCAGCCAGGTATCGATCGGAGCGCCGCTGGCGGCAGTCAGCTGGATACACTGGGACAGGCGGCACTCAAAATTGACCGGACTTTCGGCGACGCGCGGCACCTTCACCACCTGGCTCTCCGCTTTGGTCAGCCCGGCACGTAAAAATTCATCCTCCCCGTGCGCAAGGCTGGCAGAGGTCTCATTCATGGCGCTGGCCAGCTCACGGGTGGTGAGATTCCAGACAAACTCCCCGGTCTCGACAATATTGCGCACGCTGTCCTTCCAGCCGGTGCTGGCAAAACCGATGATGGGCGGATGGTAATTAAAACAGTTGAAGAAGCTGTAGGGGGCCAGATTGGGGCGTCCTTCAGGATCGCACGAGGCAATCCAGCCAATCGGACGTGGGCCAACAATGGCATTGAGTGGATCGTGCGGCAGGCCGTGTCCCTGGGAAGGTTGATAAAAGTACATAGCGCTCTCTGAACAGGTTTGGAATGTAAACCGGCAGGCACGGATTACGCTTCGCTCATCCCCCTGCCCCAAGAGGATCAGCGTAACGCAATCCGCATGAAATGAAGAATGAATATGTGTCGTTTATCGACGCTTATCAGCGGCGCTCACTTTGTAAGGGCGCATAAAAAGAATAATCCAAATCGACGAACGATCACGTTTTTCGTACAAAATTCATACTATCGAGGCAGATGACAGCCCGGAACTCAATCCACGCCATGAATGTGACAGCCATCACTTCAAACCCGGGCGCAGACTCAGTATTATCAGTTAACGTTAAACCCTCGCTACCGGATGGCGAGGGTTTTCTTTTGGCATCTTCTGCGGTTGTCGCAGCATTAACGACATGGAGTAAATAATGTCCAGACCCACCATTATCATTAACGAACTCGATGCTGAACGTATCGACCGCCTGCTGGAGCAACCGGCCTTTGCATCGTTGCCCGTCGCAGATGCCCTGAACGCTGAACTGGATCGTGCCCAGATGTGTGCCCCGCAGGACATGCCGTCTGACGTGGTCACCATGAACAGCCAGGTGAAATTCCGCGATCTGACCACCGGAGAAGTGCGTACCCGCACGCTGGTCTACCCGGCGCAGATGACCGACAGCAGCACGCAACTGTCGGTCCTGGCACCGGTGGGGGCCGCGTTGATTGGCCTGCGTACCGGCGACACTATCCACTGGGAACTGCCAGGCGGTACCGCCACGCATCTGGAGGTGCTGGAACTGCTCTGGCAGCCTGAAGCGGCAGGCGAATACCTGCGCTAAGCCCATCTGAATAAGCGTTTACGCGCTTAACCCAGAGGATGCCCGGGCATCCTCTTTCCGGCCTTCCGCTATCAGATCACGCCGCCAGGCATAGGGTTGACCAGCCCCGTGACCCGCTCTTTTGCCACTTCCGCGCTTTGTGCACCAGGCACCAGAATAATTTTCCGGCAATCTTCCTGACGCTTATCAAAGATCTCATACCCGCGAGCCGCCTCTTCAAACGGCATATAGTGGGTGACGATCTCTTCAGGCGTGAGCAGCCCCTGCTCGATCAGCGGCAACAGTTCACCCAGCCAGGCATGAACGTCAGTCTGCCCCATTTTAAAGGTGAGCCCTTTGTCAAAGGCATCGCCAAACAGGAAACCATGAATAAAGCCGGCATAGACGCCCGGCACGCTGACGATCCCACCGCGCCGTACCGCAGCAATACACTGCCGCAGGGCTTTACCGCTGCTGCCCTCGAGCTTGAGATTGGTCAGCACCGTTTCCGTGGTGCTCCCTTTCGCCTCAAAACCTACCGCATCGATAACCGCATCCACCCCACGCTGGCCCCGGGTCTGCTCAATGATTTTTTCTGCGGCATCGTCGTCGCGATCAAAGTTAATCGGGATAGCGCCGTACCGGTCCTGGGCGAAGCGTAGTCGGTAGTCGTGATGATCGACAATAAAAATCTGCTCGGCCCCGAGATAACGTGCGCAGGCAACGGTCAGGAGGCCTACTGGCCCGGCGCCAAACACCGCGACGCTGCTGCCCTGAGTGATCTGAGCATTTTTGGCGGCCTGCCAGGCGGTGGGCAGGATGTCCGACATGAACAGGGCCTTATCATCTGACAGCAGCGGCGGCACCTTAAAGGGGCCGACGTTGCCTTTTGGCACGCGGACATATTCCGCCTGGCCGCCGGGCACACCACCGTAAAGATGGCTATAGCCAAAAAGCGCAGCCGGAGGTGGGATCTGTTTTTTATTCAGGGAGGCACCGCGCCCGCTGTTGGTATTTTCACAGGCGGCATAATGCTGCATGCGGCAGAAAAAGCAGTCGCCGCAGGCAATGACAAAGGGGATGACCACGCGATCGCCCTTAGCGAGGTTTTTCACCTCTCGGCCGGTCTCCACCACTTCCCCCATAAACTCATGGCCGAAGATATCGCCATGTTCCACCTTCGGAATCTTCCCATGATAGAGGTGCAGATCAGAACCGCAGATCGCGGTGGCGGTGATGCGCAGGATAATATCGTCAGCTTGTTCGATGGCTGGATCGGGTACCGTTTCAACCTTAACGTTATGTGGGCCATGATACGTCAATGCTTTCATTCGACCTCCGGATTCAGAGAAAAAATGCGGGCTTACCTTAAAAGGGTAGCCATCAGCGGGGATATACCGGGAAAATGCACGGCTTTGGGATTATTCCTGGCCTGCAAGCGCGACGGCAGAACAGCAACAAGCGGGACGATATTAAAAAATGCCTGCCAGCTATCAGAATTTGCTTATATTTTGTGTTTTAATGGATTAAGCGTAAATAAACAGGGAGAAACGGTTATGTACCAGACGATTATTATGCCGGTGGATGTTTTTGAGATGGAATTGAGCGACAAGGCGATTCGCCATGCTGAATTCCTGGCGCAACAGGATGGTATTATTCACTTACTGCATGTTTTACCGGGATCTGCCACCTTCGGATTGCATCGCTTCGCCGCGGACATGCGCCGCTTTGAAGAGCATATCGAAAAAGAAGCACAAGCCCGGTTAAAGACCATGATCGGCCACTTCAGCATCGACTCATCACGACTCAGAACCCATGTCTGTTTTGGTAATGTGCGTGACGTAGTGAATGAGATGGCCAGCGAGCTGAAAGCCGATATCGTGGTGATCGGGTCGCGTAACCCCTCAATCTCCACCCATCTGCTGGGGTCGAACGCCTCCAGCGTGATTCGCCACGCCTTTGTGCCGGTGCTGGTCGTGAGATAAAAAAAAGAGGCTACCTCAGGGTAGCCTCTTTACAGTGCAGGTGTTGTCTTACGTTCTTATGCTGTTTTGGTACGAATCAGATGATCAAAGGCGCTCAGTGACGCTTTCGCCCCTTCGCCGGTGGCGATGATGATCTGCTTGTACGGTACGGTGGTGCAGTCGCCCGCCGCAAATACGCCCTTCACGCTGGTTTCACACTTGGCGTCGATGATGATCTCGCCCATGCGGTTACGCTCAATGGCGCCTTCCAGCCAGGTAGTATTCGGCAGCAGACCAATCTGAACGAAGATCCCGGCCAACGCTACGCTGTGCACATCGCCGCTCACGCGGTCGCGGTACTCAAGACCGGTCACTTTGCTGCCATCGCCTTTCACTTCGGTGGTCTGGGCGTTCAGGATGATGTCGACGTTGTTCAGGCTGCGCACTTTATCCTGCAGAACCTGATCGGCTTTCATCTCCGGCGCGAACTCCAGCAGCGTAACGTGCTCCACGATACCGGCCAGGTCAATAGCTGCTTCCACACCGGAGTTACCGCCACCAATTACCGCCACGCGTTTGCCTTTAAACAGCGGGCCGTCGCAGTGTGGGCAGTAGGTCACCCCTTTGGTGCGATACTGCTCTTCGCCAGGCACGTTCATGTTGCGCCATTTGGCACCGGTGGCAATGATGACGCTGCGCGCTTTCAGCACCGCACCAGACGCTGTCTCAATCTCATGGAAGCCGCCTTCCTGCGCCGCAGGCACCAGTTTGCTGGCGCTCTGGCTGTCGATCACATCCACTTCATATTCGCTGACGTGCGCTTTCAGGGCGCCAGCCAGTTTCTGACCTTCGGTTTTAGGTACGGAGATGTAGTTTTCAATATCTACTGTATCCAGTACCTGGCCGCCAAAGCGTTCGCCCATCAGACCGGTGCGAATACCTTTACGGGCAGAGTAAACCGCAGCCGCCGCACCCGCAGGGCCGGAACCGACGATCAGCACATCATAGGCATCACGCTTGTTCAGCTCTTCTGCCGCACGTTTTTCAGCGCCGGTATCCACTTTAGCGACGATTTCAGCCAGCGTCATACGACCCTGACCAAACTCTTTACCGTTCACAAATACCGCCGGAACGCCCATCACGTTACGATCGGTGATTTCGTTCTGGAACACCCCACCGTCGATGGCGGTGTGTTTGATGCGCGGGTTCAGCACCGCCATCAGGTTCAGCGCCTGCACTACGTCCGGGCAGTTATGGCAGGAGAGCGAGTAATAGGTTTCGAACTCAAAATCACCGTCCAGATCGCGGATCTGCTCAAGCAATGCCTGCGCTTCTTTCGACGGATGACCGCCGGTCCACAGCAGGGCCAGCACCAGTGAGGTAAATTCGTGTCCCAGCGGAGAACCGGCAAAGCGCGGCCCCTGGGTTGAACCTGGGTTGGTGATCAGGAAAGAGGGTTTACGCACCGCAAGTGCGTTATCTTCCTTAAAAGTGACCTTTTCGGACAGGTCGGCGATCTCCGCCAGCAGTTCCTTGATTTCTGCCGATTTAGCGCTGTCATCCAGCGTGGCAATCAGCTCAACAGGTTTGGTCAGCTTCTCAAGGTAGGCTTTGAGCTGGGTTTTCATATTTGTGTCGAGCATTCTTTATCTCCTGCTTAAAAAACATCATCATGCAAGCGGCCTAATCCTGGCTGCCTGAGTGCAACTTGCATCATGGTGCTGGAATGAAATGGGCGCGGATGCGCCCATTGAATGCCGGGTGGCACTTCGTTTACCCGGCCTACGTTTTGTAGGCCCGTGCAAGCGCAGCGCCGCCGGGCGTTGCAGACTTAGATTTTACCAACCAGGTCTAAAGAAGGTGCGAGGGTCGCGTCGCCTTCTTTCCATTTCGCCGGGCAAACTTCGCCTGGGTGAGAAGCAACGTACTGAGCCGCTTTCACTTTACGCAGCAGGTCAGATGCGTCACGACCGATGCCTTCAGCTGTAACTTCTACCGCCTGGATAATGCCCTGCGGGTCAACGATGAAGGTACCACGGTCTGCCAGACCCTGATCTTCACGCATGTTGTCAAAGTTACGGGTCAGGGCGCCAGTTGGGTCGCCGATCATCGCATATTTGATTTTCGCGATGGTTTCAGAGCTGCTGTGCCATGCTTTGTGAGTGAAGTGGGTGTCAGTAGAGACAGAGTAGATATCTACGCCCAGCTTCTGGAACTCGCTGTAGTGGTCAGCAACGTCACCCAGTTCAGTCGGGCAGACGAAGGTGAAGTCAGCTGGATAGAAGAAGAAGACGCTCCAGCGACCTTCGGTATCTTTCTCGGTAACTTCGATGAATTCACCGTTTTTGAACGCCTGGTTTTTGAAAGGTTTGATTTTGGTATTAATTAAAGACATCTGTACTTCCTCCGTGTTTTCGTTGAGGTGTAAGGTACCTAACTTTGCCGATCCGAGCCAATGCGTTTGCATTATCAAATCAATCAGCGATACCTAACAACCCTGCACAAGAAACTGCGTGAACTAAAAAAGTAAAAAGGCCGCCTTGACGGCGGCCCTGATACCCGACTAACCCGAGGGCTTTTCGGTGCCAGCCACGCTGGCGATGTGTTGCGCTCTACATGACCTTTAGCAAGGCCGTAACAGCGAGGAGGATTACACCACCCACCCCAGCAAAGGGCAATTAGGATAGACGTTGTAATACCTATGGCTGTGATAGGTTTTATCTAATCATCTCTTTATTATTGATTTTATGAGCATTTAAAATGCGCCTCTCACGCTCTCGCCATTTTTCGCCCATGCTGGAGAGTAACCCGCACCGTTACCGCTTTTCGCCGCCAAAGGCTCTGCCACCACCTGGCGCGATTATGCTCATTCCAGCGGTAAAACGTTCCTGAACACTCCCCCAGCCCCGACATCCTTACGTTTAAAAAAGCTGAAAGGTCACGAAGCCATTAATGATGCTCTTGATGCCGCGGTCCCTTCAGCTATCTATTACATGAATAATGGAATAAATGACAGGGAGCCGCAGGATTACTGAATGCTGAGCAACGCAAATTAACGCGTGCCAGCACCTGACAAAGAGTCAAGGGGGAATATCAATATTCCCCCCCATTTTATTTGACTAAAATTATTCACTTCTGGGCCAGCTTGTTTATTCAATTAATCTGCAACCATGATATATTAAGTAGAAATTCAAGCGTCGTTAAGTCAGCCATTCTAATGGATGATGAATATCTGGCTAACTTCTATAGTTATATTATCGATGCCACTTATGGCAAACAGCTTATCAGGACGAGTTATGGCTAATCTTTATGACCTCAAAAAATTTGACTTAAATCTTCTGGTGATTTTTGAGTGTATATATCAACATCTTAGTATCAGTAAGGCTGCGGAGACGCTTTTTATTACTCCTTCCGCCGTCAGCCAGTCCTTGCAGCGGTTGAGAAACCAGCTTAACGATCCGCTCTTCATCCGGGCGGGAAAAGGCATTACCCCAACCACCGTTGGCATTAACCTGCATAAACATCTGGAAGAGAACCTGAACCAGATTGAGCAAACCATCAACATCATGCACTCCTCCGCGCTCAAAAAGAGCCTGGCGGTATACGCACCGCAAGTGCTGACGCCGGACCGGCTATTCGGATCCATGAAGTTGCTGATTCGTGAACACAATTATGAGATTGAGTACCACGATCTGTTATTGTGTAAAGAGAGCGCTGACGATCTGCTGGCCTATCGCAAAGCCGATCTGGTCTTCTCCTTTTCCCCTGTAAACAATCGTTCGGTTATCTGTAGTCACTTCGTCACTGTTCCCGTTGTGCTGGTCTGTCGGCAGACGCACCCCCGCATCGGCGAGTCGGCAACCTTAGAGCAGCTGAACGAAGAGAAGTTTACCTACTTCATGACCAATGAATCTGGGATAAACCAGTTCCGTGCAGAATCGCATCAACATTTCCCGGATAGAAAATATGGTTTCCGTAGCGACTCTTTCTTCTCGCTTATTAACATGATCAGCTCTTCCAATTTGCTGGGTTACATCCCTGAAATTGCCTATAACCAATACCGCGAAACCCTTAAGCTCAGAAAAGTCAACGTTCCTTTTGCGCTGCCCGATCTGAACATTTATATGATGTATAACCGCACTTCAGTAACAAGTAAGGTTTTTTCGAGTTTTATTGAGCAACTCAGCTCAGATGGCTTTAAGTATGATTAATGCTGGTAATGATCACCTGCGTCATTATAAATATGCCAGAATTAATAATTCTGGCATATTGAATCCAGTTATTTAGTTCGCAGACTTATAATGCGCAAAGTCGTTTTGCCGCGGCCAGCAGAGTGCTTTCCTGTTTAGCAAAACAGAGACGAATTAATTTATGCGGGAATGGGTCGGCGCAGAATACCGAAAGAGGGATAGCTGCTACCCCCGCCTCTTTCGTCAGCCATTTGCAGAAACTGACATCATCCAGATCGGAAATCGCACTGTAGTCCGCCAGCAGGAAATAGGTGCCTTCGCAGGGCAAAATCTCCAGCCGGCTGTCTCGCAGCGCGTCGATAAACAGATCCCGACGGGCACGATAAAAGTCCGGCAGCTCGCGGTAGTGTTCCGGCTGGTTACGCAGCATATCGGCAATCGCCAGCTGTGCCGGGGTATTGACCGCAAAAGTCAGGAACTGATGCACCTTACGCAGTTCGGCGCTAATGGCCGCAGGCGCCACGCAGTACCCCACCTTCCAGCCGGTCATATGGAAAGTTTTACCAAACGATGAGACGGCAATCGCCCGCTCCCGCAGCTGTGGATGCGCCAGCACGCTGGCATGCCCCGCTTCTGCAAAGCAGATATGCTCATACACTTCATCGCTCAACACATAGATTTCGCGTTCCGCAATGGCCTGCCAGAGCGCGGCAAAATCCGCCTGCTGCCATACCGTGGCAGAAGGATTGTGCGGCGTATTCAAAATCACCAGCCGGGTTTTGTCACTCAGCAGCGCCGCGAAGGCCTGCCAGTCCGGGCGAAAATGCGGCGGCTGGAGCGCCACGCGCTTCACCACGCCACCTGATAATTCAATCGCCGGGGCATAGCTGTCGTAGCTTGGGTCAAAGCAGATCACCTCGTCGCCGGTACGCACCAGGGCGGTGATCGCGGCGTACAGGGCTTCGGTCGCCCCAGCGGTGACGGTGATATCGCTGTTGGCATCCGGTTGATAGCCATACAGTTCCACGGTTTTATCGGCAATCGCTTCGCGCAGCGGTTGCGCCCCCGTCATCGGCGCATACTGGTTTGCGCCGTTCGCCACATGATAAGCCAGACGTTGCTGAAGGTAGTCCGGGCCATCGAAATCAGGAAAACCCTGCGACAGATTAATGGCGTTGCATTGCTGCGCCAGAGCACTCATTTGCGTGAAGATCGTGGTGCCGAGAGCTGGGAGTTTACTCTTCGGAATCAAGGGGTTATTACGCATATCGACGGACCTGTATGTAATACAAATGTTGCTGCCACTATAACACGATGCTAGTATTTGGCAATCAAGACGCTTAGACGTCTAAATCATAATGATATTCCTGGCCGAAGAGGTAATAAAGGAAGATGACAGACAACCTGCAACTCACAGCCCTGGTGGATGCCTGCCACTGGATCGGCGCAAAAGGCTGGGCGCCCGCCACCGGCGGCAACATGTCCGTGCGGCAGGATGACACCTGGTGCTGGCTCAGCGAATCCGGTAAAGACAAAGGCAGCCTGACGCCCGCTGACTTCCTGCAGGTTGAGATCGCCACCAACCGCGCCCCCTCCGGGCGTAAACCTTCCGCAGAAACTGGCCTGCATACTCTGATTTATCGCCTCTTCCCGGAGGCTAACGCGGTGCTGCATGTGCATACGGTTAACGCCACGGTGCTCTCCCGGCTGGTTAAAGCACCGGAGCTATACCTCAGCGGCTTTGAGATGCAGAAATCACTCCGCGGCCAGACCAGCCACCTCGATACGGTGCCCATCGCCGTGTTTGATAACGACCAGGATATCGACGCCCTGGCCTCGCGAATCGCCCATTACGCCCAGGAACGTCCGCTGAATTATGGTTTTCTTCTGCGCGGTCATGGCTTAACCTGCTGGGGACGCGACGTGGCCGAAGCCCGGCGTCACCTTGAAGGCCTCGAATTCCTGTTCGAGTGCGAGATGCGTTTACGACAACTGGAGAGAGTATGATTCGCGCGATTGTGACGGATATTGAAGGCACCACCAGCGATATTCGTTTTGTCCACAATGTCCTGTTCCCTTATGCGCGCGAGCGGCTGGCGGCCTTTGTCAACGCCCAGCAGTATGCCGAACCGGTCAACACCATTCTGGACAATCTGCGCGAAGAGATTGCCCGGCCGCAGGCCAGCACCCGGGATCTGATTGACACCCTGTTCGCCTTTATGGACGAAGACCGCAAATCGACAGCGCTAAAAGCGTTGCAGGGGATCATCTGGCGGGAGGGTTACGTCAACGGCGACTTCACCGGCCATCTCTATCCGGACGTTCTGCCCTCTCTCGAAAAATGGAAAGCGCAGGGCATTGATCTCTATGTTTATTCCTCCGGCTCCGTGGCGGCGCAGAAACTGTTATTTGGCTACAGCGACGAAGGTGATATTACTCATCTGTTCAGCGGCTATTTTGATACCCACATCGGTGCCAAGCGCGACGTGCAGTCTTATCAGAATATTGCGGCACAGATTGGCGCAGCCCCCTCGCAGATCCTCTTCCTGTCGGATATTCATCAGGAGCTGGACGCTGCGGAACAGGCCGGTTTTCGCACCCTGCAGCTGATTCGCGGCGATGAGGACGGTGCCAGCCACCACCATCAGGTGCATCAATTTGACGACATCAATCCGGAGCAGATCCCTTCATGAGCGCATTGACCATTTATTCAGATAAAGAAGCCAGCCAGCCGCAGTGGCACAGTACCGATGCTGAGGCGATCCAGCAGCAGCTGAACGCCCGCGGCGTTCGCTTTGAGCGCTGGGAAGCCGACCGCGATCTGGGCCGCGATCCGTCACCGGAGACGGTCATTAATGCCTACCAGCACGCCATCGATAAGCTGGTGGCGGAAAAGGGCTATCAGAGCTGGGATGTCATCAGCCTGCGCGCGGATAATCCGCAAAAAGAGGCCCTGCGGGCGAAATTCCTCAATGAACACACCCACGGTGAAGATGAAGTGCGTTTCTTTGTCGAAGGTGCCGGGCTGTTCTGCCTGCACATTGAGGACCAGGTGTATCAGGTGTTGTGCGAGAAAAACGACCTGATCTCGGTGCCCGCCGGCACGCCGCACTGGTTTGATATGGGCTCTGAACCGAACTTTACCGCGATCCGGATTTTCGATAACCCGGAAGGTTGGGTGGCGCAGTTTACGGGCGACGCGATAGCAGATAGCTATCCGAGGTTGCCGTAGCCCATTGCCCTGCCCGGCGGCGCTGCGCTTGCACGGGCCTACAAACGGTTGTAGGCCGGGTAAGCGTTAGCGCCACCCGGCATTATTCAGACCGCACCCTTGCCAAAAAATCCCTTCGCCACCTCTTCCGGCCGCACCACGCCCGTATCCAGCACCCACCCACTTATCAGTGACGCTGGCGTGACGTCGAACGCCGGGTTATAGACCTGTGCGTCAGTGGGCGCCCACTGCACCGCACCGAAGCTCCCCGCCACGCCGGTCACTTCCCGGGCATCGCGCTGTTCAATGGGGATCGCCTCCCCGTTCGGGCAGTTCGGATCGAGCGTGGTTTGCGGGGCGGCTACATAGAACGGAATACCGTGGAATTTCGCCAGCACCGCCAGGGAGTAGGTGCCGATTTTATTCGCCACATCGCCGTTAGCGGCAATGCGATCCGCCCCCACCCACACCGCGTCCACCTGGCCTTTCGCCATGAGGCTGGCCGCCATTGAATCGGTGATAAGACTATACGGCACGCCCAGTTCACCCAGCTCCCAGGCCGTCAGTCTGCCGCCCTGCAACAGCGGACGGGTCTCATCCACCCAGACGTTGCTGACCTTGCCCTGCTGATGGGCAAGGGCAATCACCCCCAGCGCGGTGCCCACACCGGCGGTCGCCAGGCCACCGGTATTGCAGTGGGTGAGCAGGCGGCTGCCGGGCTTCACCAGCGCGCTGCCTGCATGGGCAATCGCGTCGCAGAGCTGCCTGTCTTCTTCAATCAGGCGCAGCGCCTCTGCCACCAGCGCCGGGACAAAATCCTCCTGCCACAGCGCCAGTTTCATACGGTCGAGATTGTTCATCAGGTTGACCGCGGTCGGACGCGAGGCGCGCAGCGTCTCCAGCGCCACCGCCAGTTCATCCCGGCTGTGGCCGTTTTCCGCCAGCAGCGCCAACAGCAGGCTGGCAGAAAGCCCAATCAGCGGCGCGCCCCGCACGCGCAGAGCGTGAATATGTCCCACCAGCGCCTCTACCGTTGTCGCATCCAGCCAGCGTTTCTCCTGCGGAAGCGCCTGTTGGTCGAGAATAAATAGCTGATTTTCCGTCACCCGCAGGCTGGTCGTCTGTAATCTCTGCATGTCGTTAATTCTCTGTTGCGTTGTTGTAGCACATTGTGTCAGGATAAAATTCAGATGTATAGACGTCCAAATGTCTTTATTACCGGAACAGATGAGGAACAGGCAATGTCGCAATACCATACCTTTACCGCTCAGGACGCCGTAGCGTATGCCCAACAGTTTGGCGGCCTCGACGATCCCACCTCGCTGGTGGAGGCGCAGGAGGTAGGCGACGGTAACCTCAATCTGGTGTTCAAAATTTTCGATAACGCAGGCGTCAGCCGCATCATCGTAAAGCAGGCCCTGCCCTACGTGCGCTGTGTGGGGGAATCCTGGCCGTTGACGCTGGATCGCGCCCGCCTCGAAGCGCAAACCCTGGTGGAGCACTATCAGCACAGCCCGCAGCACACGGTAAAAATCCACCACTTCGACCCGGATCTGGCGGTGATGGTGATGGAAGACCTCTCCAGCCATAAGATCTGGCGCGGGGAGCTGATTAACAATGTGTTTTACCCCCAGGCGGCGCGTCAGCTGGGTGAATACCTGGCTCATGCCCTGTTCCACACCAGCGATTTTTACCTGCATCCGCATACCAAAAAAGCGCAGGTGGCAAAGTTCCTCAACCCGGAAATGTGCGAGATCACCGAAGATCTCTTCTTCAACGATCCGTACCAGATCCACGAGCGTAATAACTACCCGGCGGCGCTGGAAAGTGATGTCGCCGCCCTGCGCGAAGACGCCCAGCTGAAAATTGCCGTCGCCGCCCTGAAACACCGCTTCTTCTCCCAGGCCGAAGCGCTGCTGCATGGCGACATTCACAGCGGCTCAATTTTTGTCGCCGAGGGCAGCCTGAAGGCCATTGACGCCGAGTTCGGTTATTTCGGCCCGATTGGGTTTGATATCGGCACAGCGATCGGCAACCTGCTGCTTAACTTCTGCGGCCTGCCGGGCCACCTCGGCATCCGGGATGCAGCGGCCGGGCGTGAACAGCGCCTGATCGATATCCAGGAACTCTGGAATACCTTCGCGGAACGTTTCCAGGCGCTGGCAACGGAGAAGTCCCGCGATGCGGCGCTCAGCGTGCCGGGTTATGCCAGCGCGTTTCTGAAAAAGGTCTGGCACGACGCCATTGGCTTCTGCGGTACAGAGCTGATCCGCCGCAGCGTGGGCCTGTCACACGTGGCGGATATCGACACCATCTGTGATGACGAGATGCGCCACGAATGCCTGCGTCACGCCATCACCCTCGGTAAAGCGTTAATCGTGATTGCCGACCGTATCGACAGCGTGGATGAGCTGGTGGCGCGGGTGCGTCAGTACAGTTAAGTGCGGTCTGTTTGCCCGGTGGCGCTAACGCTTACCGGGCCTACGATTCGAATGTAGGCCGGGTAAGGCGAAGCCGCCACCCGGCAAAACTCACCCCAGATACTCAATCACCGACAACCCGCCGTTGTAATCCGTGCTGTAGATAATCCCCTGCGCATCGACAAACAGATCGCAGGACTGGATCACCTGCGGGCGGTTGGGCCGCGTGTCCATCATCCTCTCCGGTGCGGCAGGCACCAGCGCCCCGGTTTCCACCGGGCGATAGGGATCGGAGATATCGTACGCCCGCACCCCGGCGTTCTGGTAGGTGGCAAAAATCAGCCTTGAGCTGACAAAGCTCCCGGGACGGTTCTCATGCAGGTTATGCGGTCCGAAGTGCGCCCCTTTCGCCACATAATCCCGCTCGTTCGGCTGCGGGAAGGTGGAGATACTCACCGGGTTCGACGGCTCGCGAATATCAAACAGCCAGATCAGCTTCTCGCCGTCTTCCTGATTGTCGAGCACCGCTTCGTCCAGCACCACCAGCAGATCCCGGTCCGGCAGCGGCAGCGCGGTATGGGTGCCGCCGCCAAACGGTGGGCTCCAGTTGCGATGGCTGATCAATTTCGGCTGGCTGCGATCCTTTACATCCAGCAAGGTCAGGCCGCCGTCGCGCCAGCTGCCGTAGGCAGTATCCCCGGCGATAATCGCATGATGCAGGGCGTAGCGTTTGCCTTCCGGCCAGTTTGGGGTTTCGCCTGCCGCCTGGTTCATCCCCGGTAGCCACCAGCGTCCCGCCACTTCGGGTTTGCGCGGGTCCGCCAGATCGATGGTCAGGAAAATGTAATCGGTAAAGCCGTCGATCAGCGCCGAGACGTAGGCCCAGCGCCCGCCCACGTACCAGATGCGGTGAATGCCGATCCCGTTCAGCGACAGGAAACTGATTTCCCGCGGTTTATCCGGGGTCGAAATATCAAAGATGCGCAGCCCGGCGCTCCAGCCTTTGTCCTGCACGTCGCTGACCGTCTCCCCCACCTGGCGGGTGTAGTAGACCTTTTCGTCAGCAAAGCGGGCATCGGCAAACAGATCCCGGGCGTTGATCACCAGCAGCAGATCGTCGTGCGCCTGAAGATGCACGTTCCAGGTGCCAGGCGGTGCGGGCACATAGCCCGCCGCCTTCGGGTTCTTCGGATCGCGCACGTCGACGATGGAAAAGCCCTGCGACACCATATGCCCAATATAGGCGAAGCCGCGATGCACCATCAGCTGTACGCCGTCCGGGCGTCCGCCCTGGTCGCTGTGGCCGATTAAGCGCATATTGCGGCTGTATTCGGGAGTGGGTAATGCGGTCACGCAATCTCCTGTTGCCCGGTGGCGCTGCGCTTACCGGGCCTACAGTCCGTAGGCCGGGTAAGGCGCAGCCGCCACCCGGCAAAGTTTATTTTGCCTTCGCTTCTAACGTCGCGAACCACGGGGCGATAAAGTCGTCGGTCTGGCCCCAGCCTGGAATGATCTTGCCTAAAGAGGCCACGTTCACCGCACCCGGCTGCGCCGACAGCAGCGCCTGCGGAATAGCCGCAGCTTTAAAGTCATAGGTTGCAGGCGTCGCTTCTCCGGCAATTTTGTTGGCGATCAGACGCACATTCGTCGCGCCAATCAGCTTCGGATCGACCGCCACGCTCACCACCCATGGGCTGCCCGCTTCGCGCATCAGCTGCAGATCCTGGTTGGAGATATCGATGCTGTAGAGTTTGATCTCGGTGCGGCCATTCTCTTTCAGCGCTTTATAAGCGCCCTGGCTGAAGGCATCCCAGGTGCCCCAGATGGCGTCGATCTTGCCTTTCGGGTATTTCGCCAGCACCGCGCCCACCTTGTTGGCGGTGTCGCCCTGCACATCGGACGATACCGCCCCGATGGACTCCAGCTCTTTAATGCCCGGGTTCTCCTTCAGCAGCGCCTGGTAAGCGGTCTGACGGCGCTCCATCGGTGGGAAGCCCGCCACCCACAGCTTGATGATGTTGGCCTTGCCGTTAAAATCCTTCACCAGCTGGCCGAACGAGAGGTTGGTCAGGGAGGCGTCATCCTGCTGGGTCACCGTCACGCCCGGGATCTCGCCGTTTACCGCAGTATCAAACACCGCCACCTTGATCCCGGCATCCACCGCCTTTTTCACCAGCGCGGTGGAGTACGGGTCACGCCCCTGAGAGAGAATAATCCCGTCATACTTCTGGCTGATAGCCTGGTTAACGAAGTCCTGGAATTTGGCATCGTCGCCGTTGCTTAAAAAGGTGCTGACCTTAAAGCCGAGCTTTTTCCCTTCCTGAATCGCCCCGGCCACAAACTGGGTGGTGTTGTCGTCAGAGCCGAGATTGCGGATCACCGCGATGCGGATCTGCCCCTCGTGGTTAGCAATGGCCGCTGGCACCGGCGCAGGCGTCGCCGCATAGCCCGGCAGTGAACTCAGTAATCCCAGCGTCAGCAAAGAGAGTGCAACTTTTTTCATTCTGTTATCCCGTTGTGTTGTTAGCGTTTTTGTACGTACGTCATCGCCAGTGCCACTGCAAGCACCAGCCCTTTTATAATGTCCATGGCGTAATAGGGTACCGAGAGCATCACCAGCCCGTTGGAGAGCACCCCGAGGATCACCGCCCCTACCAGGGTACCCAGCGCGTTCGGTTTACCGGAGCCCGCCAGCGAAAAACCGATCCACGCCGCGGCCACCGCATCCATCAGATAGCCGCCACCCGCATTCACCTGCGAGGAGCCAATGCGCGAGGCGAGCAGAATGCCGCCGAGGCCCGCCAGCAGCGAGGCGATGACGTAAGCCGCCACCTTGTAGCGTGTAGTGCGGATCCCGGATAAGCGCGCCGCTTCCGGGTTACCGCCAATGGCGTACATCCGGCGACCGTGAGTGGTGAGCGACAGCCCCAGCTGCGCCAGCAGCGTCACCGCCAGCATGATAATGACGATGGTCGGCACCTGCCCCAGCGCGCCAAAGGCCGCCGGAATGGTCCCCTCCGCCATGTCGCCGCTCGGCAGGACCATGTTTTCGGTAATCGACCCGCCGTAGCTGTAGGTCATCGCCACCCCCTGGATCACAAACAGGCTGGCGAGGGTGGCGAGCATGTCGGGAATGCGCAGAATGACGATCAAAAAGGCGTTAAACAGCCCCACCAGAGTACAGAGCGCGAGGGTGATCAGAATCGATTCGGTGGTGCCAAAGCCGTGCCAGACGAAGAGCGAGATCACCAGCGCATTCGCCAGCGACGCCGTCGACCCCACCGAGAGATCAAACCCGCCGATGGTCAGCGAGATGGAGACCCCGACGGCAATCACCGTCACAATGGCGATGGAGCGCAGAATGTTGATGATGTTATTGGGGTCGAGGAAGTTCTCTGACGCCAGGCCGAAAATGGCCACCAGCGCGACCACCGTCAGCAACATGCCCCATTTGTAGAGAAAATCGAAAATGTGCTGACGGCCAGACGCCGCCGCATTGACTGAAAGGGCCTTGCTCACGACGCCGTTCCTCCGGTTGAATAATAAAGTAATGTCTCTTCACGGGCGCTTGCCCCGTCCACTTCCGCCACAATGCGCCCGTCCCACAGCACGCAGATGCGGTCACACAGCCCCACCAGTTCGGCGAACTCGCCCGAGGCGTAAATCACCCCTTTGCCTTCCCGCGCCAGGCCGTCAATAAGCTGGAACAGATCGGTTTTGGCCTTCACGTCCACCCCTTTGGTGGGCTCGTCGAAGATCAGCACCTGGGCGTTGCCGCGCAGCCACTTGCCAATCGCCACTTTTTGCTGGTTACCGCCCGACAGACGGCGCAGGACCTGCCCTGGCCCGCGGGTGCGCACCCCCACCCGGGCGATCACCTCTTCGGCCCAGCGCCACGCCTGGCGATGACCAAACAGGCTCCAGCGCGAAAAGGTCTTATCCGCTGACACAGCCAGGTTCATGCTCACCGGCTCATCGATAAAGATGCCCTCTTTGCGCCGCTCCTCCGGCACCAGCGCCAGCCCGCGCAGCACCGAGTCTGCCGGGTCGCGCGGCGTCCAGGGCTGATGGTTCAGCTCGCCCGTCGCCACCTGGCTTTTGGTCGCCCCAAACAGCGCCTTGCAGAGTTCGGTTTTCCCGGCTCCCGCCAGCCCGGCGATACCAAGGATTTCCCCCTTACGCAGATGCAGGGAGATATCCTTCAGCAGCCCTTCGTCGTGCAGCCCTTCCACGCGCAGCAGCGTTTCGGTGCTGTGCTTTGGTCGCGCAGGCGGGTAGATATCGCTCAGCACATGGCCGAGCATCTTCTCGACGATCGCCTCCCCGCTGAGATCCGCCATCGGGCCGGACTCAATCAGCTTGCCGTCGCGCAGCACCGTTAAGGTGTCGCAGATCGCCTTCAGCTCATGAATGCGGTGGGAGATAAACACCACCCCGATCCCCTGCTGTTGCAGGCGACGCACCACAGCGAACAGCCGCTCGCTCTCATGGGCATCCAGCGGCGCGGTAGGTTCGTCGAGAATAAGAAAGCGGCAGTGATGGGAGAGCGCCCGCGCCAGCAGGATCTGCTGCTTCTCCGCCAGGGTGCAGCTGTCGATGGAACGTCGCACGTCGAGGGAGACGTCGAGCTGCGCCAGCGCCTGCCGGGCCTGCTCGCGCATCGCGCCCCAGCGGAAGCGGTGCCCCGGCTGTGCCAGATGGTCGAGCATGATGTTTTCTGCGATGCTGAGGCCGGGGATCAGCGCCACGTCCACCTCCTGCTGCACCAGGTGGATACCCAACTGTTTGGCATCCACCGGCTCACGAATGACGACGGGCTGATTGTTAATGCTGATTTCGCCCGCATAGTGGGCGTGCGTCCCGCACAGCACCGCCATCAGCGTGGACTTCCCGGCACCGTTCGCGCCCGTGAGCGCGTGTACCGATCCGCCCGTCAGGGTGAAATCCACCTGCGACAACGCCTGAAAGCCAGAAAAAGCCAGGCTGATGCCGCGCATCTCGAGGCGACTGGGTATCATCCGCTGCAATCCTGTATTAATCTTTTGATTTATAGAATTTTTCACAGCACTGGCTGGCTGGCAACGACGGAAAAAGCATAAGATAAAGCAAAATAGTATTAGCCATCCGGATGTCCAGACATAACATCAGGTTAGCGCTTCGCAAAAAGGAAACCCTCATGAGCAACACTGACATCCGCGTCGTTCCCGGCCCGGCAAACTACTACTCCCACCGCGGTGCCCTGGCTCGCCTGGACGATTTTCTTACCCCGGAGCAACTCTCCCGGGCGGTATGGATCTACGGTGAACGCGCCCTGGCCGGGGCCCGACCGTTCCTTCCGGAAAGTTTTGACGCGGCTGGGGCAAAACGGCTGCTCTTTAAAGGCCACTGTAGCGAGCGCGATGTGAATCAGCTTGCAGAAGCCTCCGGCGCGGATCGCAGCGTGGTGATTGGCGTCGGCGGCGGCGCGCTGCTGGATACCGCCAAAGCGGTGGCCCGCCGTCTGGGTCTGCCGCTGGTGGCTATTCCCACCATCGCGGCCACCTGCGCGGCATGGACCCCGCTGTCGGTGTGGTACAACGACGCCGGGCAGGCGCTCCATTTTGAGATCTTTGACGATGCCAACTATCTGGTGCTCGTCGAGCCCGAGATCGTCCTCAATGCCCCGGCAGAGTATCTGCTGGCGGGGATCGGCGACACGCTGGCGAAATGGTATGAAGCGGTGGTGCTGGCGCCAGAGCCCGAACAGCTGCCGCTGACGGTGAGGCTCGGCATTAACGGGGCGCTGGCGATCCGCGACGTGCTGCTGGCGCACAGCGAGCAGGCGTTAGCCGACCAGACGCGGCGCGAGGTGACGCGCGAGTTTCATGACGTGGTGGACGCCATCATCGCCGGTGGCGGCATGGTTGGTGGGCTCGGGGAGCGCTACACCCGCGTGGCGGCAGCGCATGCGGTGCATAACGGCTTAACGGTGCTGCCTCAGACCGCGCCATTCCTCCATGGCACCAAGGTGGCGTACGGGATCCTGGTACAGAGCGCCCTGCTCGGCCAGGATGATGTGCTGCGCGAGCTGGTCGCGGCGTACCAGCGTTTTAACCTGCCCACCACCTTGCGTGAGCTGGAAGTGGACATCCATAACCGCGAGGCGCTGGACCAGGTGATCGCCCATACCCTGCGCCCGGTGGAGTCGATCCACGCCCTGCCGATCGCCCTGACGCCAGAGGTTCTGCGCGCCGCGTTTGAAAAAGTAGAAAACCTCAGCCGCCCGGCGCATTGACGCCGGGAACTGGCCCTCTATACCTAATGATGATCATCACCACTCTCGTAACGAGGTCATCATGCAGATCGATTTAACAGGTAAAAAGGCGCTGGTTACCGGTGCCAGTCGTGGGATAGGCCGTGCCATTGCGCTCTCCCTGGCACGTGCTGGCGCCGATGTGGTTATCACCTATGAGAAATCCGCCGATAAAGCCCAGGCCGTCGCGGATGAGATCCGCGCGCTGGGGCGGCACGCCGAGGCGATCCAAGCCGACAGCGCCAGTGCGCAGGCGATTCAGGATGCCGTCACCCAGGCGGCGCGAAGCCTCGGCGGGCTGGATATCCTGGTGAACAACGCCGGGATTGCGCGCGGTGGTCCGCTGGAGACGATGACCCTGGCGGACATTGATGCCCTTATCAACGTCAATATTCGCGGGGTGGTGATCGCCATTCAGGAGGTGCTGGTTCACATGTCCGACGGCGGGCGCATCATCAACATCGGCAGCTGTCTGGCGAACCGCGTCGCCCAGCCGGGCATCGCCGTTTACTCCATGACCAAATCGGCACTTAACTCCCTGACCCGCGGGCTGGCGCGCGACCTAGGACCACGCGGGATCACCGTCAACCTGGTCCACCCTGGCCCAACACACAGTGATATGAACCCGGAAGATGGCGAGCAGGCGCCTGCCCAGCGTCAGCTTATTGCCCTCGGACACTACGGGCAGGCGGAGGATGTCGCCGCCGCGGTGACCTTTCTTGCCAGCCCCGCCGCCGGGCAGATCTCCGGCACCGGACTGGATGTGGACGGCGGGCTGAACGCCTGACGCTTGCTCGCAGAATTGATGTATGCCTCTGTCGTCCGGCAGAGGCGTTTTCGACCCGCCTCGACAAACGCACTTTTGCCGCTTTTTCCGCTCTCCCCCTCGCCCTACAGTACCCCATAAGTAATTCGGAATTTATCTAATAGTCTTATTATTTCCTTATATTTTGTGTGGGCGTACAGTGGAGGTACGGATGAAGATTGTCTGGTCAAAAACCGCGGAGAAGCAGTTAGCGAAAATCGATTCTCGCTATCGCTGGCGCATTGCACGCAGGCTGGCGAGTCTGGATGACCATGCCGCTCCCGTGGCAGATATTAAAAAATTGTCCTCACCCGAAAACCACCATCGATTGCGGGTGGGTGATTACAGGGTCATCTACACCCTTGAAAATCAGCAAAGTGATACCTGTTATGTGGTATCCGTTAAGCGTCGAACAACAACCACCTATCTTCATGAGGAGCATATGGAATATGACTGTGCAGTTGATTAAGGATGAAGAGGGAAAAACGCAATATGCCGTCATTCCGTACAGGGACTATCTTCGCATGCGCTTAGCCATGCTGGAGCAGGATGACGACGATGAAAGCGAATGGGAAGACATTCCATACGAATCAGATATCTACGATAATGTTGGCTTGCCGGGAGAGGTCTGCAACGTAATGCATAGCGAAAACGTCAGCCTGCAGGCGGCCTGGCGCATTTACCGCGGTCTGTCCCAGCAGGAGGTGGCCGACAAGCTGGGCATCAGCCAGTCCGCCGTATCACAGCTTGAGGCCGTGGACTCACGCCCGCAAAAACGCACCCGCGAAAAGCTGGCGGCCATTTATGGCTGTAAGCAGGAGCAGATCAGCCTCTACTTACCGAAAGAGGGTTAACAGCACTTCGCACCGCCTTTACCGCCGTAGCGGGCATCCTGGCGATCGCGGAAAAACGCTTCGTAGGTCATCGGCGTCTGGTCAGGATGGTTGACGCGCATATGCTCGACGTAGTTGTCGTAGTCCGGCACGCCGATCATCATTTTTGCGGCCTGCCCTAAATATTTACCGGCTTTTGACAGGGTATCGAACATCACGTTTCTCTCACAAAAAAGGTAGGCCGGGTAAGCGCTAGCGCCACCCGGCACACAGGTTAATGCGCCCCTTTCGCCTGGGTCACAATCTCTTCATAGTTGGCTGGCATCGGCTCATACGGCGTCTCTTTCGCCGTAGGTTTGTCCTGTTTCAGGGCAGCCAGCGCGGTCTTCAGAGAATAGAGCGCCAGTACCACAACCACAACCATAAAGAAGATGGTCAGCCCGGCATCCAGACGGTTGTTAAAGACCAGCTGGGAGAGCTGCGACTCGGTGTACTGCGCCGGGATCTTGCCGCTGTCGATCATCGCCTGGAACTTGTTGGCGATGGCCAGGAAGCCCACTTTGGCATCGCTGCTGAAGGCTTTCTGCCAGCCTGCGGTCAGGGTACAGATCAGCAGCCAGGCGGTTGGCACCAGAGCGACCCAGGCGTAACGCTGGCGTTTCATCTTGAACAGCACCACCGCGCAGAGCATCAGCGCCATACCGGCCAGCATCTGGTTAGCGATACCGAACAGCGGCCACAGGGTGTTGATGCCGCCCAGCGGATCGACTACCCCCTGATGCAGGAAGTAACCCCAGGCCAGGACGCAGAGCGCCGTCGCCAGCAGGTTCGCGGGCAGCGATTCGGTGCGTTTCAGGTTAGGTGAAATGACTCCCAGCAGATCCTGCAGCATAAAGCGCGCCGCACGTGTCCCGGCATCCACCGCCGTCAGGATAAAGAGCGCTTCGAAGAGGATGGCGAAGTGATACCAGAACGACACATCCATCAGACCGCCCAGCGCGCCGTGCAGAATGTAGGCCATGCCCACCGCCAGGGTCGGCGCACCGCCCGCGCGGGAGATAATCGACTGCTCGCCCACCTCGTTGGCGATCTGAGAGAGGGTATCCGGGGTAATGCTAAAGCCCCAGCCGCTGACCACCTGCGCCGCAGAGGCCACCACGTCCGCCGTACCGGCAGGCGCCAGCACCGCAATCGGACTGTTCATCGCAAAGTAGACGCCCGGATCGATAATGCAGGCGGAGACCAGCGCCATAATGGCAACGAAGGACTCCATCAGCATGCCGCCGTAGCCGATAAAGCAGGCCTGGTTTTCATTGGCGAGCATCTTCGGCGTGGTGCCGGAGGCGATCAGGGCATGGAAGCCAGAGACCGCGCCACAGGCGATGGTGATAAACAGGAACGGGAACATATTGCCGGACCAGACCGGACCGGTGCCGTCAATAAACTTCGTTACCGCAGGCATGGTCAGGGTCGGGCGCATGATCAGAATGCCAATCGCCAGGCCGACAATGGTGCCGATTTTCAGGAAGGTGGAGAGGTAATCCCGCGGCGCCAGCAGCAGCCACACCGGCAGTACCGCCGCCACAAAGCCATAGCCCACCAGCATCCAGGTCAGCTGCACGCCGGTATAGTCAAAGTACGGCGCCCAGGTTGGGCTCTCGGCCACCCAGCCGCCGGAGATAATGGCGAAGACCAGGAAGACCAGGCCAATCACCGACACTTCGCCGATGCGCCCCGGGCGCAGGTAGCGGATGTAGATCCCCATAAAAATTGCCAGCGGAATGGTAAAGGCGACGGTATATGTCCCCCACGGGCTGTGGGTCAGGGCTTTCACCACGATCATCGCCAGCACCGCAAGGATGATCACCATGATCATAAAGCAGGCCACCAGCGCAATCACCCCGGCGGTCGGCCCCATCTCCTCTTTCACCAGCTCGCCGAGGGAACGCCCGTCGCGGCGGGTAGAGACAAACAGCACCATAAAGTCCTGGACTGCGCCTGCCAGCACCACCCCTGCGAGGATCCAGATCATCCCTGGCAGGTAGCCCATCTGCGCGGCCAGTACCGGCCCCACCAGCGGCCCGGCCCCGGCAATAGCGGCAAAATGGTGACCGAACAGCACTTTTTTGTCGGTTGGCACATAGTCCAGCCCATCGTTATGCCGCACCGCAGGCGTCATGCGCGTCGAATCGACCGAGAGGACGTTATGGGCAATAAACTTGCCGTAGAAGCGATAAGCAATCAGATAGATACAGACCGCCGCGACGACTATCCACAGCGCATTGATCTGCTCCCCCCGGTTAAGGGCGATATAGCCCAGGGCAAAGGCACCCACAACGGAGAGCCCTGCCCATAAAAGGTATTTCCCTGAGTTGTTCATAGTCGTTGTCCGTTGTCGTGAAACAGTGAGATGTTACATTTTGTTTCTAGAACAACCCTTAAAATTTAACAACTTTAAAACGCAATAATGTGTGGTCAAACCAGAGATTTACACCACAGTGTTAAGCCGATCACGACCAGGCCCCCTGGGGGCTAACGAAAAATCCCCGCACAGAGGCGGGGAGCGAGAGAAAGCAAAGGCGCTTAATTACACCTTTTTATATTCACGGTGGGTAAGTACTTTATTTTCATTAAAGGTCAGCACCAGCGTCACGGATTCATCATAATTTACCGGAACGATAACATAGAGCGCACGTCCTTTGACTTTCGAGTGATATAACCACGTATTCTGGTGGTTGTAATCCTGCGGAATATCTGGTCGCCCCAGCAAAAGTAATACATCCTTTTTGGTCGTCTTACCCGGCACCAGTTTTTTATCCAGTTCGCTTTCCTGGAGTTTACTGAAGCTTCCCTGTTGCGTCCGATCGATATTGCCAATACAACCGCTGAGCATCCCCATAAAAAATACCCCCGCCAGAATAAAGGCTGATGTTTTTATGGTGATCCTATTTACTGGTGTAACCTTCATATTGTTCGACCTTTTCGTCCAGGTAGATCTGATTTTCACTGTCATACTTCAGATGGGTCGCGTACAGGACGCAGTAGCCACTCTTATCCGAAACGGAAAGGCGGAACTCATAGGTTTCCCCTTTTTGCGGCACAAAGGTATAGCTTACAAAGCTACAGCCATAGAGAAACCTGAACCCAACCCGGGTCGGCGTTCCGGCATACACCTTTGTGTCGTAATAGGTGTCTTTATAGCGATCCGGATCGTTGCTGGCTTTCGGGAAGCCCAGATCGTGGGTGGGTCGTAATACGACAATGCTGGTAAAATCAACCGCACCATCTTTATTACCGTGCTGACTGATGGTAAACCCTGGCGGATTACCAATCATGCGAACATTTGCCGTATTTTGCTCGGAATCCGGCGGCGGCGTATAAGGTACTTTTCCCCAGTAGGTAGCGCATCCTGATAATAATAATGATGCAGCGAGCGTCCCTGGAATATATCCCATTTTTTTCATTGTCATTTCCTGTATATTCATGCCGCCGCGCAGCATAGCGAAAATTCGTAACGGCGACCATCCTGGCGCAATTAAAAAAAGGTTTTTAGGATAAAGGTCCTGTTAATGTCGTTAAAGTAAATACAAATGATTCAGGGCGAGAATAATCTCGCCCCGATATTAACCTAACACCATCGTACTCAACCGGCAGGTACAGCAGCGCCGTCCCTGTTCGTCATAGACCACAATCTCCCAGCTCTGGCTGGTGCGCCCGAGGTGTAGCGACTGACACACCCCTCGCACCTTGCCCTGCGCCACCGCCCGGTGATGGGTGGCGTTCAGCTCCGTGCCCACCACGCTCTGCCCGTCGCGGGTCATCAGAAAACCAGCCATCGATCCCAGGGTCTCCGCCAGCGCCGCCGAGGCGCCGCCGTGCAGTAAACCAAACGGCTGATGCGTCCGCGTATCTACCGGCATCTCAGCCTCCAGGGTGTCGTCTCCCAGCCGGGTGTAGACGATCCCCAGATGCGCCACCATCGTGTTCAGGCTGGTGGCGTTCAGCGCCTCCAGCGATAAATGACGTTTCCAGATCATCTAGGCCCCCAGCGTGGAGCCGCCGTCCACCACGATATCCTGCAACGTGATGTGGCTGGCGTGGTCGGAGGCGAGGAACAGCACGGTGCTGGCGATCTCCTCTGGACGGGCAATTTTACCCAGCGGAATGCCGAGCTTGAACTGCTCGCCAAACCCACGAATACGCTGCTGCTCGGCATCGTCGCTTTTCCACAGGATGCGCTGCATGTCGGTATCGGTCGAGCCCGGCGACACCAGGTTAGAGCGCACGCCGCTCCCCGCCAGCTCCAGGCCGACGGTGAGCGCCAGGCTTTTCAGCGCCGCTTTCGAGGCGCCGTAAGCGCTCATGCCGATGCGTGGCGTATGGGCCGCGTCGGAGGCCACGGTGACAATCGCCCCGCCCTGCTGACGACGGAACTGGCCCATCGTCTGCTGAAAAAGGTTGAACGCCCCACCGACGTTGACCGCAAAGGTCTGCTGCCAGTCCGCCTGTGAGAGCTGGTCGGTGGCGCCCATGCGTAAAATACCGGCGGCATTCACCAGCACATCAAGCCGCTCGAGGCTCGCCAGCAGACGCCCGCAAACCGCGTTGACCTGCTGCGCATCCGCCACATCCAGCACTTCGGTGGCAAAGGGATATTCCGCCTGTGGGAAGGCGACATCAAAGCCCGTCACCTCCGCGCCCGCCGCCGAAAATGCCCGGGCCGTGGCGTAACCGATGCCCTTTCCGGCCCCGGTCACCCAGACGGTTTTACCCGTGAAATCCAGCATCATTTCACCTCGCGGGAGAGCAGCGCCCACCAGGCATCAAGGGTCGGGTTTTTCGCCAGCATCACGAAGTCGATATCGCCATACACCTTGCGCCAGCGCGCCGCCAGGGCCATCATCCGCACCGAATCCAGCCCGTAGTCGATCAGGTTTTCATCATCCATCGGCTCGTCTGACTCATCCAGCAGAGGCAGGATGAGCTCGCGCAGCGCCGCTTTGCTGGCTGGCAGCGAGGGCAGCAGCTCGTCGGTAGTCACCACGCGCCCAGAACGACCGGCCACATAGTTGAGCGACATCAGGTGTTCGTCCCGGGTGAAGTCTGCCAGCGCGTCGGCGACGAAGAATGGCTGGATGTCGCGCATAAAGGCGTCGGTGGCGGTGGTCATGCAGCCGATATGGGCGTACACGCCGGTGATGATGAGCTGATCGCGGCCGCTCTCTTTAAGCATCTGCTCCAGCGGCGAGCGGTGAAACGCACTGTAGCGCCACTTCACCAGCACGGTGTCCGCTTCGTCCGGCGTCAGTTCAGCCACGATGCGCTGCTGCTCCGGCGAGCGGGTCAGGCCCGGCCCCCACATGTCATTCAGCAGGGCGCGGTCTTCATCGCTCTGCTCTTTCGGCTGGGCGGTGTAGTAGACCGGGATCCCCTGCTGTTTGCAGTAGTCGCGCAGGCGGGCGATGTTCGCCACCACCTGCGCCATCATCGGGCAGTTATCGCCCCAGAAGTTGAGGAAATACTCCTGCATATCGTGGATCAGCAGCGCGGCGCGCGCGGGCTCCATCGTCCAGCTCACCTTATTGGTCGGCAGATCTGCCGCGCCTGGCAGCGCGTAACCGGTTAATTTTGGAATTGCCATTTTCTGCTCCTCAACCCTGCGCCCGTTCGGCCAGCCACAGGCGTAATTGTTTTTTATCGACTTTCCCTACCGGCGTCAGCGGCAGTGCCTCCAGGCACTCCACGCGATCCGGCAGCTTAAATTCAGCCACGCCCTGCTCGCGCAGGAAGCGGCGCACCTCCACCGCGCGCAGGGGCTGTTTCACCACCAGATACGCACAGCTCTTCTCGCCCAGCAGGCTGTCCTCCATGCTGACCAGCGCGGCGTGGATCACCGCCTCGTGGCGCAGGAGCAGGTTTTCCACCTCTTCGGCGGCAATTTTTTCACCGCCGCGGTTTATCTGATCTTTCTCTCGCCCCTGCACGGTGATGTAGCCCTGCTCATCAATGGCGATCAGATCCCCGGAGCAGTAAAAGCCGTTCTCATCGAAGGCGCTGGCGTTGTGCTCCGGGCTCTTGTAGTAGCCGCGGAAGGTGTACGGCCCGCGGGTCATCAGGCGCCCCACCTCGCCGCGCGGCAGCGGATTACCGTGCTCATCGGCCACCCACACTTCATCATCCGGGCACATCGGGCGACCCTGGGTATTGATGATGCGCTCCGGCGTATCGTCCAGCGCGGTGTAGTTCACCAGCCCCTCGGCCATGCCGAACACCTGCTGGAGCTGACAGCCGATCTCAGCTGGAATGCGGGCGGCCAGGGTGGCGGAAAGGCGCGCCCCGCCCACCTGCAACAGTTGCAGGGATGCCAGTTGAATCTTACCCGCCCCTTCCGCAATGGCCTGCAACCACAGGCTGACCGCGGGCGGCACCAGCGAGGTGACAGTGATCTGATGCTGTTCGATTAGCGGGAAGCAGAGCGTGGCGCTCGGATCGTTCGCCAGCACCACGCAGCCCCCGGCCATAAAGACCCCCAGCGAGCCGGGGGAACTCATCGCGAAGTTATGCGCCGCAGGTAACGCGTTCAGGTAACGGGTATCAGCGGTAATGCCGCAGATCTCGTTGCTGCGACGAATGCTGTAGTAATAGTCGTTATGGGTACGCGGGATCAGCTTCGGCGTGCCGGTGCTGCCGCCGGAAAGCTGGAAGAATGCCACTTCGTCCGCCGGGGTCGGGGTGGCGATAAAATGTTCTGCCGGGCGGGCCATCGTTGCCTCCAGCCCGTCGCCGCGCAGCAGCACCACGCGCAAGGAACGGTGCTGGTCAATAAAGGTGTTGAGGAAGTCGTCGCCAGCAAAGAGGCCGTGAGCGCGATCGGCAATCAGCAGCGCGGGTTCAATCTGGCTGGCGTAGGCGTTCAGCTCGCTGCGCTGATGGCTGAAGAGCGCATTAACCGGGGCCACCCCCACCTGCAACAGGGCGAAAAAGGTGATGTAAAACTCGGCGACGTTGCCCAGCTGCACCAGGGCGGTTTCACCCCGCTGAACGCCCTGCGCCTGCAACGCAGACGCCAGGTTATTGACGGACTGCTGGAACTGGCGGTACGTGATGCGGCGTTCGCCGTCGATAATCGCCAGCGCGTCGCTGTCGCCGTGGCGGGTGAGAATGTCCGTCAGGGGCAGATCCTGCCAGTAACCTTTTTCACGATAGCGGCGGGCAAATTCGTCGGGCCAGCGGGTAAAGGGAAGGGTCATGATTAATCCTTAATGCAAACCAAAAACGTTGAGCATGGTGGTCAGCTTCACGCCGGTTTCACGCCATTCGGCCACCGGGGAAGAGGCCGGAACAATCCCGGCACCGGCAAACAGACGTACGCTGTTGGCCTGAATACGCGCGCAGCGGATGGTGACCACCCACTCGCCGTTGCCTTCGCTGTCGCACCAGCCGACGATGCCGCCGAACAGCTCGCGGTCGAACGGCTCCAGCTCGGCAATCAGCTCTTTCGCCGCCTGGTGCGGGAAGCCGCTCAATGCCGGGGTCGGGTGCAGCAGGCAGGCCAGGGTCAGGGCGTTCTCATCTTCACGCGCTTCGCCTTCTACCGGGGTGGCGAGGTGCCACAGGGTTGGGGTAGTCACCAGCTGCGGCGAGGCGGGCATGGTCAGCTGATGGCTGCGCGGGGCCAGCACCGCCTTCATCGCCTGGGTGACCAGCTCATGTTCGTGACGATCTTTTGCCGAGGCCAGCAGCTTGTTGCCCGCCTCGCGATCGAGCATATCGTCCGGCTGACGACGCGCGGAACCGGCCAGCGGCAGGGAGCTAAAGTGAGCACCCTCTTTACGCAGCAGCAGCTCCGGGCTGGCGCCGAGCAGCACCCCGCCATCCTCCAGTGGGACGTGGAAATTAAAGCTGGCCGGGTTCTGGGCGATCAGTTTTTCCAGCAGCGCGCCGCTGTCGAGTTTCTCTTCGGTTGCGATATCGATCAGGCGCGACAGCACCACCTTGTTGACGCGCGGGGTGGCGGTCAACGCGGCGGCGCGGGCCACCATCTCTTCAAAGGCTAACTGGGCCGGGATCTCGGTACGGGATTTGACCGTCAGCGGTGAGGTCCGGGCGGCATAGCGGGCAGATTGCTGACGCGCCGGGCGGGCAAAAGATTGCCACTGCTCCGGGATAAACAGCGACGACGGCTGGCGGGTATCAAAGGGGATGGCCCCCACCATCACCGGGTTAGCGATCCCGGCGGCTTTGGCATCGGCAAAGGCCTGGGCCAGCTTTTGCTGAAACGCGCTGGCCGGATCGTCGCCATTGACGGCAGGGGTCGTGAAACGGGCAAAGCAGCCAGACGTGGTGAAACTGCGGTAAGGCGACATAAAAAAGAAGCTCTCTTTTTCCAACGTGGTCGCGTTGTGCTGAACATCCTCAGCCAGTGACGTATCCATATCATCCTCCTGAAATGATAAAAGCAGTAAGAATTATTATCATTTATATTTTCGCTGGCTAACCTAATCCCAGAGCGCAATGGTGTCAACAGCCCAGCGTGTAACTTGTGCGACTATCGCTTGCATCCCTGCGGTTCATTCATGAAAATGAGAAGCATTAACTTCAACAAAAACAGGATGCCCCTTAGTGAAACTGCCCGCCTTTTGCCGTAACACCCTGCTTTTTATCAGCCTTTTATTTTCAGGATTAACCTCAGCCGTCGCCGCCGACTGGCCGCGTCAGGTGACGGACAGCCGCGGAACGCACACCCTTGAGAGCAAACCAACGCGGATTGTCTCCACCAGCGTGACCCTCACCGGCTCCCTGCTGGCCATTGACGCCCCGGTGGTCGCCAGCGGTGCCACCACCCCGAACAACCGGGTGGCGGACGATCAGGGTTTCCTGCGTCAGTGGGGTGATATCGCGAAACAGCGTAAGCTGGCCCGGCTTTACATCGGCGAGCCGAGCGCAGAAGCGGTGGCCGCCCAGATGCCGGATCTGATCCTCATTAGCGCCACCGGGGGCGATTCCGCCGTCGCGCTCTACGATCAGCTCTCCGCCATCGCCCCGACCCTTATCATCAATTACGACGATAAAAGCTGGCAGGCGCTGCTGACCCAGCTCGGCACGATTACCGGTCAGGAGCAGCAGGCCGCGGCGCGGATTGCGGAGTTTGATAAGCAGCTCGCCCGGGTGAAAGCGCAGATGAAACTGCCGCCGCAGCCGGTGAATGCCATTGTCTACACCGCTGCTGCCCACAGCGCCAACCTCTGGACTGCCGAGTCGGCGCAGGGCAAGCTGCTGCAACAGCTCGGCTTCTCTCTTGCCACTCTGCCCGCCGGGCTGAATCCGTCCCAGAGCCAGGGCAAGCGCCACGACATTGTGCAGTTAGGGGGGGAAAACCTGGCCGCCGGTCTGAACGGCGAAGGGCTGTTCCTGTTTGCCGGGGATCAGAAGGATGTGGGTGCGATCTACGCCAACCCCCTGCTGTCCCATCTGCCGGCAGTGCAGAACAAACGCGTCTGGGCGCTGGGGACTGAAACCTTCCGTCTGGATTATTTCAGCGCCACCCGGGTGCTGGAGCGGTTAGAGACCTTGTTTAAATAGTCGTGCCTGTTGATGCCCGGTGGCGCTGCGCTTACCGGGCCTACGGTTCGGGCGGGTGTGGGTTTTGTACCGTGCGGTCTGATGCCCGGTGGCGCTTCGCTTACCGGGCCTACGGTTCGGGCGGGTGTGGGTTTTGTACCGTGCGGTCTGATGCCCGGTGGCGCTGCGCTTTCCGGGCCTACGGTTCGGGCGGGTGTGGGTGTTGTACCGTGCGGCCTGATGCCCGGTGGCGCTGTGCTTACCGGGCCTACGGTTCGTGCCGGTGTAGGTTTTGTAGGCCGGGTAAGGCGTAGCCGCCACCCGGCACATTCCACCGCGTTACGCCGTGGCAACCTCTTGCCGGAACCGACGTAGCTCCGCCAGCACCACCAGCAATATCGCCCCCACTATAGCCAGCACAAACCCGCTACTGCTCGCCGCGGCTACCGGGGTCATGATCGCCCCCAGGCCACCCAATATTGCGGCACCAATCGCATCGCCGGTAACGTTTTGCGCCGTCCACAAGCCGTTGATCCGCCCGAGCATCGCCTCCGGGGTCTGGGTCTGGATCAGGGTGTATTGCAGCAGCGAACTCACCGCGCTCAGCCAGCCAAACAGCGCCAGGCAGATCACCCCCAGCGCCCAGACCGGCATCAGGCTGAAGAAGCCGATGGCAACAAACGAGGCCAGGGTCGACAGCAGCATAATCAGCCCCGGACGCGCGCTCTGCGCCAGATTGCCGCTGGTCAGGGCGCCAAAGGCTGCGCCCAGCGGGATGGCGGCATAGAGCAGGCCAATCTGCGACACGCTCATCTGCCACGCAATCGCCAGCGCCGGATAGAGCACCCGCACTGCGCTCGCCATCGTCAGCAGCCCACCCAGCAGAGCGATACCACCAATCAGCGGGTTGCTGAACAGAAAGCGGATCGCCGCCAGCAGCGACTTAAGCGGATGCTCGCGCGGCTGGGGCGGAGGCGGCAGCAGGGGCAGCCGCAGCAGGGTTAAGGTGGTGATAAAGGTGCCCGCCGCCGCCAGGCCGTAGTTCCAGGCCACATTTCCGGTGCCGAGCAGCAGACCGCCGACCATCGGCGAGATTACCGATCCCAGACGCACGGTGAGCATGGTAATGGCCCCCGCCTGCATCAGGTTCTCACGCCCCACCAGCGCAGGCGTCGCCGCTAGCAGCGCCGTCACCCCTAATGATGCAAAAAAGCCATCCCACAGGCCGAGGGCATAGATGGCGATTAATGACGGCTCCGGCAGCTTGGCATTCAGACAGAGGCCGACAAAGCCCACCCCGCAGGTGCCGCGTGCCAGCAGAATCAGCTTCTTACGCTCGTAGCGATCCGCCAGCACCCCGCCCACCATCAGGCCGATAAACATCGCCCCGCCGGTGAGGGTGACGGAGAGCCCCACCAGCCAGCTGGAGTGGGTCATCATCTGGATTTGGACCGGGACGGCCACGCCGAGCAGGCCAAGGGATAAAATAGAGATAAAACGGGCAATAAAAACAGCACGAAACGCCGGATGGGTCTTCAGCAAACTCAGATTGAGCAGCCAGGATTGTCGGGTCATTACAAAGCCTTAATGGTTTCTTTTGTACCAATTCCATGGCCGCACATGCTAACATAGCTAAATAAGATAGATAACGATAATTACTATCATTATCAAATCATGGACGTAGCTATGTCGTACTCCCTTTCCGCGTCACGCGCCGTTGCCGTGCCCGGCTTACTGTTACTGCTCACGCTGGCGATTGCCCTCAGCCTGTTGGTGGGCTCCAAACCGCTGCCCTTTTCGGTGGTGGTGGATGCCCTCTCCGCTACCTGTCAAAGCGCCGACTGCACCATCGTGCGGGATGCCCGCCTGCCGCGCACCCTGGCCGGCCTGCTGGCCGGTGCTGCCCTCGGTCTCGCCGGGGCGCTGATGCAAACCCTGACCCGCAACCCGCTGGCCGACCCGGGCATTCTTGGCGTTAACGCCGGAGCTAGCTTCGCCATCGTGCTGGGCGCGGCGCTGTTTGGCTTTTCCTCTCCCGGCGAACAGCTGGTGATGGCGCTGTGCGGCGCCTTTGCCGCCTCGCTGCTGGTGGCCTTTACCGGCAGCCAGGGCGGCGGTCAGCTCAGCCCGGTGCGCCTGACGCTCGCGGGCGTGGCGCTCGGCGCGGTGCTGGAGGGCCTCTCCAACGGCATCGCCCTGCTCAACCCGGACGTTTACGACCAGCTGCGCTTCTGGCAGGCGGGCTCCCTGGATATCCGCACCCTGCAAACGTTGCAGGTGGTGAGCGTGCCGGTACTGATCGCCGCCGCCGTGGCGCTGCTGTTAAGCCGGGCGCTCAACAGCCTGAGCCTCGGGAGCGACACCGCTACCGCGCTCGGCAGCCGGGTGGCGCGCACCCAGCTTCTGGGATTACTGACCATCACCGTATTGTGCGGGAGCGCCACGGCGGTGGTGGGTCCCATCGCCTTTATCGGCCTGATGATGCCGCACATGGCCCGCTGGCTGGTGGGGGCCGATCACCGCTGGTCGTTGCCGGTCACCCTGCTTGCCACCCCTGCCCTGCTACTGTTTGCCGATATCCTGGGACGGCTGCTGGTACCGGGTGAACTCCGGGTATCGGTGGTCAGCGCCTTTATCGGCGCGCCGGTGCTGATTTTCCTGGTGCGCCGCAAGCGTGGAGGTGGAGTGTGATGGCCCCTTCCCGTCGTTTAGTGTTCAGTTGCCTGCTGCTGGTGCTGGTGAGTCTCGCCGTGGCGATCGTCAGCCTGCAAAGCGGCGCGGTGACGCTCGATTTCTCGCAGGTCTTTAACGCCCTCACCGGCAGCGCGCCGCGCAATATCACCATGGTGGTGACGGAATGGCGACTGCCAAGGGTGATGATGGCCCTGCTGGTCGGCGCGGCGCTGGGGATCAGCGGTGCGATTTTCCAGTCGCTGATGCGTAACCCGCTGGGCAGCCCGGACGTAATGGGCTTTAACACCGGAGCCTGGAGCGGCGTGCTGGTGGCGATGGTGCTGTTTGGTCAGCACCTGACGGCCATTACGCTTGCGGCCATGGCGGGGGGTATTCTCACTTCGCTGATTGTCTGGGCGCTTGCCTGGCGCGATGGGATCGAGACCTTCCGCCTGATCATCATCGGCATCGGCATACGCGCCATGCTGATGGCCTTTAATACCTGGCTGCTGCTGCAGGCGTCGCTGGAGACCTCGCTCTCTGCCGGGCTGTGGTTCGCCGGGTCGCTTAACGGCCTGACGTGGGCCAAAACCCTGCCCGCCGCCCCGCTGATCCTGCTGATGTTTATCTGCGCTCTGTTGCTGGTGAAGCGCATGCGGCTGCTGGAGATGGGCGATGACAGCGCCTGTGCGCTGGGGGTGAGCGTCGAGCGTTCACGCCTGATGCTGATGCTGGTGGCGGTGGTGTTAACCGCCGCGGCCACCGCCATCGCCGGGCCGATCTCCTTTATTGCGCTGGTGGCACCGCACATCGCCCGCCGCCTGAGCGGCACCGTCCGCTGGGGATTAACCCAGTCGGCGCTGTGCGGATCGCTCTTGCTGCTGGCGGCGGATCTCTGCGCCCAGCGGCTGTTTATGCCCTATCAACTTCCGGTGGGGGTGGTGACCGTCAGTCTTGGCGGCATCTACCTCATCGTCTTGCTTGTTCAGGAGTCCCGCAAGAAATGAGTGCCAATCTGACCCGCTTGCGCGGCGACAATCTGACCCTTGGCTACGGTAAGAAAATTGTGGCCGAGGATCTGCAGGTGGCGATCCCCGACGGCCACTTTACCGCCATTATCGGCCCCAACGGCTGCGGAAAATCGACGCTCTTACGTACCCTGAGCCGTCTGATGACGCCGCTGCACGGCAGTGTTTATCTCGATGGCGAGCAGATCCAGCGTTATGCCAGCAAAGAGGTGGCGCGCCGGGTCGGGCTGCTGGCGCAAAACGCCACCACGCCGGGGGATATCACGGTGCAGGAGCTAGTGGCGCGCGGGCGCTATCCGCACCAGCCGCTGTTTACCCGCTGGCGTAAAGAGGATGAAGTGGCGGTAGCCAAAGCGATGCAGGCCACCGGCATTACCGACCTGGCGGCGCAGAGCGTGGATACCCTCTCCGGCGGGCAGCGCCAGCGGGCGTGGATTGCGATGGTGCTGGCCCAGGAGACGTCGATCATGCTGCTGGATGAGCCGACCACCTGGCTTGATATCAGCCATCAGATCGATCTGCTGGAGCTGCTGAGCGACCTCAACCGCACCCAGGGCTTTACCCTGGCGGCGGTGCTGCATGACCTGAACCAGGCCTGCCGCTATGCCACCCATCTGATTGCCCTGCGCGACGGCAAGATTGTGGCGGAGGGGGCACCGAAAGCGATCGTCACCCCGGATCTGATCGAGCGGATCTACGGCATGCGCTGCATGATTATTGACGATCCGGTGGCAGGCACACCGCTGGTGGTGCCGCTGGGGCGGCGGTAGAAAAACGCCGGGTGGCGGCTACGCCTTACCCGGCCTACAAAACCACTGCGGTCTGAACCTGTGCCTCAATACCGGGTGGCGGCTGCGCCTTACCCGGCCTACAAAACCCTTATGGCACGAACCGTAGGCCCGGCAAGCGTAGCGCCGCCGGGCATTGTGGCTACCCCAATATTTCCTTCAACACCGGGCCGATTTGCTCAAACGCCTGCGGGGAGATGATCTCCACGTGGGCGCAATCCTGATGGTAGACCTCTAACTCCCCTACCCACGGCGCCCAAGCCTTGTGGGGATCCATCGTTCGTGTGCGTTCAGCGACAAACAGCGTCGCTTTGCCGTCAAAGGTCGAGCTGTGCGCCGTGGTCAACAGGCGCACCGCATCGGCGTAGTTACCCTCGATGGCGCTAAACAGCTCCCCGGATGTTTGCCCCTGCTGGGCGGCGAGGAACGCCTGTCGCTCACGCTCGATCTCCGCTAAGACCTCAGGATCCAGGCCGTTGGCCTCTTTTTCGGACCAGTTTTGCGTCTCGGGCGGCCAAGTGTCGAGCAGCCCCAGAAACGCCACCTCTTCTCCCTGCGCGCGCAGGCGGGCGGCGATCCCCTGGGCCAGGGTGCCGCCCAGCGAATAGCCGAACAGATAATAAGGTCCGTGCGGCTGTTGAGCGCGGAGCGTCGCCAGATGGTGCTCGATCACCTCGTCCAGGGTAGCGCCGTTTTGCATCGGCCCCGGGCGCGGCGACTGAATGCCCGTGATCGACCAGCGCGGACTCAGGTAGCGGGCCAGGACGCTGAACTGCCAGGCAAAACCGGAGGCGGGATGGAAGCAGAAGAGCGTCGGGCCGTGGCTTTCGCGCAAGGGCAATATCGTCTCATAACCCAGACGCTGAGCCTGCTCGTCGCTGATGTCGGATGCCAGTAAGGCGCTCAGCTTGCCCACCGTCGGGGCCACCATCACCTGGCCGGGGGTCACCTGACGGGCAAAGTGACGGCTGAGGCTGGCGGCAAGACGCATCGCCAGCAGCGAGTGGCCGCCGAGGGCGAAGAAATCCGCCTCGATGTCGTTAATCTCACACCCCAGCAGGGCGGAAAACGCCGCGGCAATGGTCCATTCGGTGTCGGTTTCCGGCGGGCGCCCCTGGGCTTTAACCGTCAGTTCCGGCAGTGGCAGCGCCTTGCGATCCAGCTTGCCGTTGGCGCTGAGCGGCAGGTCACTGAGCTGCAATAACACTACAGGCACCATGTGTGGCGGCAGTTGAGTTTTAAGGGTATTTAACAGCGCATCGCGATCCAGCGGCAGGCCGGATTCCGAAACCACGTAGCCCACCAGTTGCCGAGCATCGCCGCCGGTATCTGCCGCCTGATTGATGACGCAGGCATGGGTTACCGCCTGGGCCACGTCCGGCAGGGTCAGCATTGCCCGGTCGATTTCACCCAGCTCGATGCGCTGGCCGCGAATTTTCAGCTGATCGTCGCTGCGGCCTAAATACTCCACCGCGCCGTTATCCAGCCAGCGGGCCACGTCCCCGGTGCGGTACATGCGCTCACCGGGGGCAAAGGGATCGGCGATAAAACGGCTGGCGGTCAGATCCGGCCGGCCCAGATAGCCCTGCGCCAGCTGGATGCCGGTGAGATACAGATCCCCCGCCACGCCGAACGGCACCGGGCGCATCATCCCATCCAGAATGCGCAGGCCGGTATTCCACACCGGGAAACCAATCGGCACGCTATTACCTGTCACCCGTGCCAGTTCCGGGCCATATGCCGGATACCAGCTGACATCCACCGCCGCTTCGGTGGGGCCATAGAGATTATGCAGCGGCACCGCCGTGAGCTGCTCCCACTCCCGGCACAGGACGGTGGGCAGGGCTTCGCCGCTACAAAACACCTGCTTCAGGCTGGCGCAGCAGGCAACATTTTCCGGGGTCAGCGACGCGACAAAGGCCGCTAACATCGACGGCACAAAGTGGGTGGTGGTGACGCCATATTTCCCGAAGAATTCCTGCATCGCCAGCGGATCGCGGTGCGCCTCCGGCTCGGCCATCACCAGCTTCGCCCCGGCGATAAACGGCCACCAGAACTCCCATACCGAGACGTCAAAGCTGCACGGCGTTTTTTGCGCCACCACGTCTGCGGCGGTGAGCGGGTAGTGGTTTTGCATCCACAGCAGGCGGTTGACGATGGCGGTCTGGCCCACCATCACCCCTTTAGGCCGCCCTGTCGAGCCAGAGGTAAAGATGATATAGGCGGTCTGTTCCGGCCTGCTCAGGTGCAGAGGTGTGGCGTCCGCCGCAGGCAATAGTATGTTGTAACTAAGAATCGCCACCGGCAGATGATCGAAGCGCGGGCTCTGGTCGTCGGTAGTGATCAGCAGCGAGGGTTGCGCATCCTCGATCATCATCTGCAGGCGATCGTCGGGATAGCCGGTGTCCAGCGGCAGCCACGCGGCCCCCACTTCGACAATGGCATGCAGGGCCAGGGTCAGGAATACCGAACGCGGGAGCGCCACCGCCACGCTGTCGCCGGGCTTCACCCCGCGCTCGCGCAGGAGATGCGCCAGGGCCACCACCTGCTCGCGCATCTGGCGGTAGGTGAGATTGTATTGCGCATCGGCCAGCGCCGGGGCGTCCGGGGTTTTCGCCGCCTGCTCCGCCACCAGCCCGCTCAGGGTGGTGGGCGGCAGCGGAACCGCTGTCTGGTTAATCTTTTCCAGTTGCTGATATTCAGCGTCAGAGACCGTTTCGGCCTCGCCGCAGCGCAGGTCGCTGTTAGCGGCAAACTGCGCCAGCAGCCCGTGCAGGCGTTCGACGTGGCGCACCAGGGTGGCCTCGTCGTAACGCTGTTTATTGGCGAGGATCTCAATGCTCAGCCCGCCCTGCTCGTCCGGGAACAGTGCTATCTCCAGATCGTTGACCGGGCCGGTGGCGAGGGTATGGGTCACCGCCTGTACGCCGTCGATATCCAGCTGATAGTCGAAGACCTTGACGTTAAACACCGGGCCAAACAGCGCCTCGTCACTGGCGGCACGCCCACTGTCGCGGACGATCTGCTCGGCGTCGTAACGCTGGTGACGGCGCATCTTTTTCATCTGCCCGGCCAGGCGCTGGGCCAGTTCCGGCAGCGTCTCCTGCGGGTTGATGTTCACCGCCAGCGGCAGCACGTTCAGTACCGGGCCGGTGGCGGTCAGCGCCGCGGAGCCCATCCGGCGCATAAAGATAAACCCGGCGGCGTAGCTCATCCGTCCTGTCAGGCGGGCGAGCCAGAGGGCCACCAGGGCCAGGGCAAGGTCGGTGCGCTGGCTCTGGCTGTTATTCGCCAGCTGGCTGAAGGCGTGGCGATCGGCGTTCAGCTTCAGTCGCAGAATATCAGTTGTGGCGGCGCGCCCCGGCAGCGGCGCGCTGGAGAGCGACACCGGCGGCGGCAGCTGCCTGCGCTGCTCCGCCCAGAAGGCGCCGTCGCGGGCGTATGCGTCGCTCTGCTGGTAGCGCTGATACTCCTCCACCACTTCAGCAAAGGGGGTAAACGGCGATTCCGGCGTGGTTTCCCCCTTAGACCAGGCGCGATAAATCGCGGCGATCTGTCGGGTAATGGCGGGGAAACTGAAGCCATCCACCACTAAGTGGTGATAGCGCTGATACCAGTACCAGCGGTTATCCGCCACCTGAAGCAGCAGGTGGAAGGCTAGCGGCTGGCCGCTGTCGACGCGCAGGTTCTGGTTGAGGTCGGCCTGCATGGTTGCCAACGCGGCGGCATGCGGCTCGGCGTGGTGGCGCAGGTCGATAATCTGCGGTTCCGGCAGGGTAGCACTCTCGTCCACCCACTGCCCGATCTCGCCGTTATCCTCGGTAAACCGCATACGCAGGGTATCGGCCTGCATCATGCCCGCCACCACCGCTTTCGCCAGCAATGGCGCATCCACCGGGCCGGTCAGCTCGACATAGTGGGCCACGCTCCAGGCGTTGGGCAGGTCGGAGAGCTGTTCCGCCATCCAGATCCCCGGCTGGGCCGCCACGAGAGGGTGTTTTATGCTCATGGAGTCACCTGTGCAAAATGGGCCGGGATCAGGGTTTGCCAGTGGGCCGCCAGCCACTGCTGACAGGCTTCCTGCGACTGTGCCTCACACACCACGTGCCAGCCGTCGGGCAAGACGCACTGCTGCGGCCAGAGGCTGTACTGATCCTGGGCGTTTTGCACAATGGTGAACAGACCCTGCGAATCGTCGAAGGGGTTACTGAATTCCATACCAGACTCCATTATTAAATAAGCGGCTGCCAGAGAGTCATCAGCCCCTGCGTCAGCCCTCCCCGCCAGCAAAGTGCATCATGTCCGCCGTCCACCGGACGCCAGAAAACCGGCTGCTGTGTCTGCTGTAGCTCGGCATACAGCGCCTGACAGGCGCGAAAAATCAGCGGTTCACGTCGCCCCGCCTCAAGGACGATGCGCAGCCCCTGCGCTGAAAGTTGTTGATTTTTAAGTTGTTCGATGATCACGCCATCCTGCTTGCCGCCGCGATGTGGCCACCAGAACGACCCCGACTGGCTGAGTACGCAGCCAAAGCGCTGGGGCCAGTGCAGCCCGGCATAGAGCGCCGAGAGGCCGCCAAAGCTCTGCCCGGCGACCACGGTGCGATCGGCGCGGTCGCTGAACGGCTCCAGCGCCTGCACCTGCGGCAGTAGCTCCTCCTGAACGGCGAGCCAGAAATCGGGATTGCAGGGCAGCTCGCGGCTGCGATGGTCGGTGTCGATGACGTCGATCAGCACGTAGACCGCAGGCGGCAGCTGGCCATCGAGGGTGAGCGCCGTCAGCGCGGGCCAGACCGGCATGCTCTCGGCCCAGAACTGCCCGTCGAGCAACACCGCCAGTGGACGTTCCTGCGGATTCTGTTCGCCGGTAGTGAAGATCCATACCCGGCGGGTGTTGCCGAGCCTTGCGCTCTGCCAGGTGATGCACTGCGCCGGTTGATACGGGGTATCCGGCCGATCCCAGCCAGGCTGTAGCGGCGCCTCGGGCATTTCGAGAGCCGAGACCGGATGGCCGCGTCCGCCGCGCCAGTGCTGCGGGTTACGCGGATCGGCGATGGCCTTTGGCAGCAGCCTGCGCCAGCCTTCGCGCAGGGCCATGCGGTCCGGGGGATCGCTGGCAAACACCGCATCCGCAAAGTCGTCGTCGCGTTCAGAGGGGATAAAACAGTAGCTGCCGCGCCAGTGGGGGCTGAACTCGCCCTGCCACTGCCAGACGTCGGTTCCGTCAATGCGCTCCAGCGTCTGGGGGCGGGCGTTATGGTGGTGATCGGTCACGCCGGTGATATAGAGCCAGACCCTTTTTAGCGGCGAGGTCTGCTCTGTGCCCTGCGGGTCGCGCCAGCAGAACGTCACCCGATAATGATCCCCCTCCCGCACCCGGTCGGGCCCCTGTTTCGACTGCCACCAGGCATCACTTCCCGTTTCCAGCGTCGTCACCGATTCAACCCCATGATTTGTTCTGAATTGTTGATTAAAGATAAACAATATCGATAATATTATTGATAACTATTTGCATTTGCAATAGCGTATGGGCGCGCTGTGGGAAGCGCGAACAGTTAATAACCATGCTCTGCGCTGCGTACTGACTCAGGATCGAGGGGTTTTCGCAGACTGCGGGCGATATCCTTCCGCCGCCTCACCCATTCGGGACGGAGCCATGAGGCATGCGGCATCGAAAAGCAGGACATACAATGAATAATAAGCTTCACTCGCTGACCTTACTGGTCAATCTGGGAATTTACGGTGTGGCACTGCCTGCGATGGCAGCCGAAACCGCCGGGCACGAAGATACCATGGTGATCACCGCCGCCGAGCAGAACCTGCAGGCGCCGGGCGTCTCCACCATTACCGCGGATGAGATCCGTAAAAACCCGTCGGCGCGCGATGTGTCGGAGATCATCCGCACCATGCCGGGCGTTAACCTGACCGGTAACTCCACCAGCGGCCAGCGCGGCAACAATCGCCAGATTGATATCCGCGGCATGGGCCCGGAAAACACCCTGATCCTGATTGACGGTAAGCCGGTGACCAGCCGCAACTCCATCCGTCTGGGCTGGCGCGGCGAGCGTGACACTCGCGGCGACACCGGCTGGGTGCCGCCAGAGATGATCGAGCGTATCGAAGTGATCCGTGGCCCGGCGGCGGCGCGTTACGGTAACGGCGCGGCAGGTGGCGTGGTGAACATCATCACCAAAAAGGTCAGCAACGAGTGGCATGGCTCCTGGAACACCTACCTGAATGCCCCGGAGCACAACGAAGAAGGCTCCACCAAACGCACCAACTTCAGCCTGAGCGGCCCGCTGAGCGACGCGTTCAGCTTCCGTCTGTATGGCAACCTGGATAAAACCCAGGCCGACGCCTGGGATATCAACCAGGGCCATCAGTCTGAACGTACCGGCGCCTATGCCGACACGCTGCCCGCCGGACGTGAAGGCGTGGAGAATAAAGACGTGAACGGCGTGCTGCGCTGGGAGTTTGCCCCGATGCAGGCCCTGCAGTTCGAAGCGGGCTACAGCCGCCAGAACAACCTCTATGCCGGGGATACCCAGAACACCAACAACGACAACAGCAGCAACGGGCTGGTGAAGAAAAATTATGGCAAAGAGACCAACCGGATCTATCGCCAGAACTTCGCCCTGACCTGGACCGGCGGCTGGGATAACGGCATCACCACCAATAACTGGGCGCAGTACGAGCACACCCGCAACTCCCGTCTCGGCGAGGGGCTGGCGGGCGGTCTGGAGGGACTGTTCAACAGCGATAAGTTCACCGACACAGACCTCTCCGACGTGATGCTGCACAGTGAGATCAACCTGCCGATCGACTTTATCGTCAACCAGAACCTGACCCTGGGCGCCGAGTGGGATCAGCAGCGGATGAAGGATATGTCCTCCAACGGCCAGGCCCTGCAGGGCGGCGCCATTGCGGGAATGAGCGATAATCGCAGCCCTTACTCCGATGCGGAAATTTTCTCCCTGTTCGCTGAAAACAACATGGAGCTGACCGACACCACCATGCTGACCCCGGCGCTGCGCTTCGATCATCACTCCATCGTCGGCAACAACTGGAGCCCGTCCCTGAACCTTTCCCAGGGGCTGGGAGATGATTTCACCCTGAAGATGGGCATCGCCCGGGCCTATAAAGCGCCGAGCCTCTACCAGACCAACCCGAACTACCTGCTCTACAGCAAGGGCCAGGGCTGCTATGCCAGCGCCGACGGCGTGGGCTGCTACATGCTGGGTAACGAAGATCTGAAAGCGGAAACCAGCATCAACAAAGAGATTGGTCTGGAGTGGAAACGCGACGGCTGGCTGGCGGGCGTGACCTGGTTCCGCAACGACTACCGCGACAAGATTGAAGCGGGCTATGCGCCGATCGGCCAGACCTCTGCCGGGAGAACCCGCACTGATATTTATCAGTGGGAAAACGTGCCGAAGGCGGTAGTTGAAGGGCTGGAAGGCACCCTGAATGTGCCGGTCAGCGACGCCATCAACTGGACCAACAACATTACCTATATGCTGCAAAGCAAGAACAAGGAGACCGGCGACCGTCTGTCGATCATCCCGGAGTATACGCTGAACTCCACCCTGAGCTGGCAGGTGCAGCAGGATGTGTCGTTGCAGTCGACCTTTACCTGGTACGGCAAGCAGCAGCCGAAGAAGTACAACTACAAAGGTCAGCCGGTGAGCGGCTCTGAGAAAGACGAAGTGAGCCCGTACAGCATCGTCGGCCTGAGCGCGACCTGGGATGTGACGAAATACGTGAGCCTGACCGGGGGCGTGGATAACGTCTTCGATAAACGCCAGTGGCGTGCGGGGAATGCCCAGACGACGGGGAATGCGACGACGGGGGCGTATATGTATGGTGCGGGGGCGTATACCTATAATGAACCGGGACGGACGTGGTTTATGAGTGTGAATACGCGGTTCTGATAGTTTGTCGGGTGGGGGAACATGTGGCGGTGGAGGTGGTTCCGTTCACCATACTTTCCTTGCTTCTCTGTAAACCACGTCACCCGTGAACGTGTTAAGGGGGCTATCGCCGCCCCCTTAACAATCCCGGCTCCCGGCAAGAAAATCGCCGCTTCGCGGTGCCCTCAGCTTATTCCTTCAGGCTTTCGGGTCGGGCACCAGCCTGCATCCCTGCAGGCTATGCCCTCTCGGCGCATCCATGCGCCTCGCCCCGGCCTTCCGGAAACGCTTCGGCGATTTTCAGCCGGACCAGGAAGCCGCTGTAAGGCCTTTGTTTTTTGTTATTTCTTCATCGCTGTTTTTTTGGTTTTGTAGGCCGGGTAAGGCGAAGCCGCCACCCGGCGTTGATGTCGTGCTGCGCCCACGCCCGGCGGCGCTACGCTTGCACGGGCCTACAAAAACACAAAACCAGCACCAGCACCAGCACCAGCACCAGCAAAATCACAGCACTGAAGAATCGTAAAAAGAATAAATGACTCACAGCGACGCCCGTGTCCGGCTGAAAATCGCTGAGGCGTTGACCGCAGGCCGGGGCGAGGCGCAGGGACGCGCCGAGAGGGGGCGACCTACAGGGATGTAGGATCGCCCCCGACCCGAAAGCCGAAGGGAATAAGCCGAAGGGACCGCGTAGCGGCGATTTTCCTGGCCGGGAGCCGGGGTTGCCAGGGGGGAGGCGGCGAGCCCCCCTGGCACGTTCACAGGTGACGTGGTTAACAAAGAAGCAGCGAACGTATGGTGAACGGAACCCCCTCCACCGCCACTTATTCCGCCACCCAAGCCCAGCCCCCGCCCGGCGGCGCTACGCTTGCACGGGCCTACAAAACACAAAACCTGCACCAGCAAAATCACAGCACTGAAGAATCGTAAAAAGAATAAATGACTCACGGCGATGCCCGTGTCCGGCTGAAAATCGCTGAGGCGTTGACCGCAGGCCGGGGCGAGGCGCAGGGACGCGCCGAGAGGGGGCGACCTACAGGGATGTAGGATCGCCCCCGACCCGAAAGCCGAAGGGAATAAGCCGAAGGGACCGCGTAGCGGCGATTTTCCTGGCCGGGAGCCGGGGTTGCCAGGGGGGAGGCGGCGAGCCCCCCTGGCACGTTCACGAGCGACGTGGTTAACAGAGAAGCAGCGAACGCAAGGTGAACGGAACCACCACAGCATCCGCATGTTCCCCTCAACCCATTGCCATCTCCCTAAGATGCTTCTTCAGCTTATGATACTCATCAATCACATACTGTTCCGCAGCCTGCTGGTCAGCAATCGCCTCCACGCGCACGGCGCAATACTTATACTCCGGCGTTTTGGTAATCGGGCTCAGGTTCTCCGTCACCAGCTCATTACAAGCCCCGATCCACCACTGATAGGTCATATAGACCGCCCCTTTGTTCGGACGATCGCTCACCTGCGCGCGGGTGATGACTTTGCCTTTACGCGACGTCACCCACACCAGCGCTTCATCCTCGATGCCCAGACGTGCGGCGTCCGCCGTGTTGATCTGCGCATAGCCCGGTTCATCGGCCAGCGCCGCCAGCGCCGCACAGTTCCCGGTCATCGAGCGGCACGAGTAGTGCCCCACTTCACGCACGGTTGAGAGCACCAGCGGATACTCCTCCGTCAGCTTGTCGATCGGCGCAACCCAGTCGCAGGTATAGAGCTGCCCCAGCCCGTTCGGGGTGGAGAATTCCTTCTCGAACAGGTAATCGGTCCCCTGATCGGCCTCGGACTCGTCCCGGCACGGCCACTGGATATAGCCCAGCTCGCCCATCTTCTCGTAGGTGGCACCATAGAAATCCGGACACAGATGACGCAGCTCATCCCAGATCTCCTGGGTGTTGTTGTAGTGCATCGGGTAGCCCATCCGCGTGGCAATTTCGCTGATGATCTGCCAGTCCGTTTTCAGATCCCACTTCGGCTCAACCGCTTTAAAGAAGCGCTGGAAACCGCGGTCAGCAGCGGTGTAGACCCCTTCGTGCTCACCCCAGGAGGTGGACGGCAGGATCACATCCGCGGCGGCGGCGGTCTTGGTCATAAAGATATCCTGCACAATGACCAGTTCCAGCCCCTCAAACGCCTTACGCACCGCAGAGAGCTCGGCGTCCGTCTGGAGCGGATCTTCTCCCATGATGTACGCGGCGCGCACTTCCCCGTGGGCCACCCGGTGAGGCAGTTCGCTGATGCGATACCCGGTATGGGCCGGCAGTGAATCCACGCCCCAGGCTTTGGCAAACTTGGCCCGGTTTTCCGGGTTATTGATGTACTGATAGCCCGGATAGGTATCCGGCAGCGCACCCATATCACACGCGCCCTGCACGTTGTTCTGTCCGCGCACCGGGTTCACCCCTGCATACGGTTTGCCGAGGTTGCCGGTCAGCAGCGCCAGGCTGGTGAGCGACCGCACGGTTTCCACGCCCTGGTAGAACTGGGTCACGCCCATGCCCCAGAGGATCGCCGCGTTTTCAGCCGCCGCGTACATCCGCGCCGCCTGGCGGATCTCCGCCGCGCTGACCCCGGTGATCTCTTCAACGGATTCCGGCGTATAGCCTTCGACGATCTTACGATACTCCTCGAAGCCCTCGGTACGCGCCGCCACAAAGGCGCGGTCGTAAAGTTCTTCTTCAATAATCACATGCCCCATCGCGTTAAGCAGTGCGATGTTGGAGCCGTTTTTCAGGGCCAGGTGCATATCGGCGATGCGCGCGGTTTCGATCTTGCGCGGATCGCAGACGATAATCTTCGCCCCGTTGCGTTTGGCCTTGATCACGCGGTTCGCCACGATAGGGTGCGAATCCGCCGGGTTGTAGCCAAAAATAAAGACCATGTCCGCTTTTTCAATGCCGACAATGGAGTTGCTCATAGCGCCGTTACCGACCGACTGGTGCAGACCTGCAACCGATGGGCCGTGTCAGACGCGCGCGCAGCAGTCGACGTTGTTGGTGCCGACTGCCGCGCGGGCAAATTTTTGCATAATGTAGTTGGTTTCATTCCCGGTACCGCGGGATGAACCGGTGGTCATGATCGCGTCCGGGCCGTGCTCAGCCTTAATGGCGCTGAGCTTGCTGGCAACATAGTCCAGCGCTTCGTCCCAGGAGACGGCTTCCAGCTTGCCGCCGCGCTGGCGACGGATCATTGGCGTCTTCAGGCGCGGGGTGAGAATTTTGGTGTCGTTGATAAAATCCCAGCCGTAATACCCCTTCAGGCAGAGATCGCCCTGGTTGGTTTTACCCTGTGCTGCTTCAGCCTTGACGACTTTGCCGTTATTGACCACCAGGTTGATTTTGCAACCCGATGCGCAATAGGGGCAAACCGTGACGACTTTCTTCATCGGTGTTACTCCGTTGGTAATATGTCCCCAGCGGTATACATTAACTATGCCAGTCTGAAATATAAAATTAAGTCATTGAAAATAAGAGGAATAAATGGCGGGGAGTGGTCCGTTCGTCAAAAGTGTCATGACGAACGGACAGCGATGACGTTAGCGTACGACCAGGGCGTCGTAGCCTTTAAAGCGGTAGTTGATTAACGAGATAACCCAGCAGGCGACAAACAGCCCGACCACGATAAACCCGGCATTGCCGAGATTATCGTTCAGCGCCGCGACGCCGTTCCACAGGCCACCTTCAAGGCCCAGCTTATCTGCCAGCAGGCCCAGCGCTTCCAGCCCGCCGATAAACAGCGCCACCACCACCGAGGTGCCGGTGATGGTCATATTGTAATAGAGCTTGCGCTGGGGCTTGTTGAAGGCCCAGCCGTATGCGCCCACCATAATCAGGTTATCGAGGGTGTCGATCAGCGCCATGCCGCTGGTGAACAGCAGCGGGAAGACCATGATCGCCCACACCGACATGCCGCTGGAGGCACCCGCCGCGGAGATCCCCAGCACCCCGATCTCGGTGGCGGTATCAAAACCGAGGCCAAACAGGAAGCCCACCAGATACATGTGCCAGCTGCGGGTGACCAGGCGAAACGCCGAGCGGAACAGCCAGTTCATCACCCCGCCGCGGGCAAACGACACCGTTTCCGGCACGCTTTCGCCGCGCTTCATTTTGTTAAAGCTGCCCCAGACGTCGCGCAGAATAACCAGGTTGACCAGCGCCATCGCCAGCAGGAAGAAGGCGGAGACCGCCGTGCCGATGGTGCCGCCGGTTTCGTGGAACCATGCCATATTGCGGCTGAACGCCGTAGCGGTGGCGGCGATGGCAATGGAGGCCAGCACCACAATCGTCGAATGCCCCAGCGAGAACCAGGCCCCCACGCCGCAGGGACGCTTGCCCTGCTGCATCATCTTGCGGGTGACGTTATCGATGGCGGCAATGTGGTCGGCATCCACTGCGTGGCGCAGGCCATAGCACCAGGCCAGCAGGCTCGCCGCCAGCAGCGACGGCGTGGCGTGAAAGAGGTAGAACGCCAGTCCCCAGGCGAGAATATTGGTTGCGATTAACGCCAGCATCAGCGCCATGGCTTTGGGATGGTTATTGAAATATTTCATGTACATAGTCAGATCCAGATTCAAAGAAAAGTCGCGGCGGCAATCACTGCCTGCCCAAAAGCCACCGCCCCGTCACCGGCGGGAAGCCGCCCGGGAAACAGCACGGTAAAATCGCTCAGCCAGAACTGCAGACGCTCGCGCAGCAGGCGGTTGTGCAGCACCCCGCCGCTGCAGACAACGGTGGAGAGCGCCAGCCGCCGGGCATGTTCGCCCGCAAGGGTCGCCAGCCCTTGGGCCAGCGCGTCGTGAAAGGCCCACGCCCGGGCGTTGTCCGGCGCCTGCCAGCTAAGCCACTGGCGCCAGAAGGTGGCCATATCCAGCTCGCCGTTGCGCACCGGCATCGTGACCGGGTGGCTTTGCGGCGCGGCGCTCAGGGCCAGGGCTTCCAGCCGACAGGCGGCCTCCCCTTCGTAGCTGATCTGTTCCGGGGCGCAGTTGAGCGCCACGGCCACGGCGTCAAACAGCCGCCCGGCGGAGGAGGCCTGCGGCGCATTCACCCCGCGTTCAACCGCCCGGGCCAGCGGCTGCCAGGGTTTGTTCAGAAGGAGGGCGGCCTGCGGCAGCGTCCGCCACTCGGGGACAAACGCCTGCCACTGGGCCAGCAGGTTGCGCCAGGGCTGGCGCGCCGCCAGATCGCCGCCGGGCAGCGCCACCGCCGGTAGCCCACCCAGCTTTTCGCAGGTGCGGTAGTTCACCCGCAGGCACTCCCCGCCCCACAGCGCGCCGTTTTCCCCCTGACCGATACCGTCCAGCACCAGGGCGATGAGATCCCCGCCGTCCCGCGGCCAGCCGTGTTCTGCCATGCAGGCCGCAGCGTGGGCGTGATGATGCAGCACCTGATGCTGCGGATAGGGCATCTGCTGACCGAGCTGCGTGGCGCGGTATCCAGGGTGGGCGTCGGTCACCACCCGCTCAGGGATAAACTGCCAGATGTCCTGAATGGTGGTCAGAGCCTGCTGCCACTGACGTTCGGCATCGTCATCATGCAGATCCCCCAGATGCTGGCTCAGCACCGCCTGGCCGCCGCGCACCAGGCAGAAGGTATTTTTACGATCCGCCCCCAGGCAGAGCAGCGAAGGCGCCTGTTCAAAACCGGGCGGCAGGGGCAGCGCATCCGGCACAAAGCCTCTGGCGCGGCGCAGCATTTCCCCGCTGGCGCGCATCACCGAGTCGTCCATGCGCTGGACGATATCGCGGTTATGCAGCAGCCAGCCGTCGGCGATCCCGGCGAGATCGCGCAGCGCCTGCGCGTTGGTGAGCGCAGGCGGGCAGCCGTTCAGGTTGCCGGAGGTCATCACCAGGGGGCGATCGAGATCTTGCATCAGCAGGTGCTGGAGCGGATTGGCGGCCAGCATCACCCCCACCTCATTAAGCCCGGGGGCGATGGCCTCGCAGAAGAGAGTGTGTTTTGCCACCAGCACCACCGGCGCGGCCGGGGAGCGCAGCAGCGCCTGCACGTCGTCAGGCAGCCATGCGGCGAGACGCGCGGGGATCATCACCGCCAGCGGCTTGGTCGGGCGGCGTTTACGTTCCCGCAGCCTGTTTACCGCCGCAACGTTTTGCGCATCGCAGGCCAGATGGAAGCCCCCCAGCCCTTTTACCGCCACGATCCCGCCCTGTTTCAGCATCAATACGGCGGCCTTCAGGGCGGCTTCCCGCTCCTCTCGCGCCTCGCCGCACACCCAACTGACCTGCGGCCCACATTCCGGGCAGGCCACCGGCTGGGCGTGAAAGCGCCGGTCCGCCGGGTTGCGGTACTCCGCCTCGCAGGCCGGGCAGAGCGCAAACCCCGCCATGGTGGTGGCCGGGCGATCGTAGGGCATCGCCCGGATAATGGTGAAGCGCGGCCCGCAGTGGGTGCAGTTGATAAACGGGTAGCGGTAGCGGCGCTCGCGCGGGTCGTTCATCTCCGCCAGACAGGCCGGACAGGTAGCGGCATCCGGCACCACCTGGGTGGTCATCTGGCTGTGGGCGCTGGCACGAATGGTAAAATCCACCGGAGGCTGCGCCCAGCGCCAGGGCTGCTCCTGGATATCATCGATACGCGCCAGCGGCGGACAGCCGACGGCAAGCTGGCGGATAAAGGCCTGCGCCCCACCGACGAGACGCACCTCCACCCCTGCCCCGTCGTTGCAGACGTCGCCCCTGAGCCCCAGTTGCTGGGCCACCTGCCAGACCCAGGGGCGGAACCCGACGCCCTGGACTTTACCGCGAATGCGCACCCGCGTGCCGTTTGTACTCATTTAACTCTCCACCGCCTCACGCAGGCGGGTTTTCATGTCGCGATAGGTAGTCTGGGCGTAGCGTTCCGCCCAGGGCTGATCGGCGATGGCCTCGATTTTGACGGCGCAGTATTTGGTTTCCGGCGTTTTCGAGACCGGGTCGAGGTTGTCCTGGGTCAGCTCGTTACAGGCCCCGATCCACCACTGATAGGTCATATACACCGCCCCCTGGTTGATGCGCTCGTTGACGTCCGCCCGGCTGATCACCTTCCCGCGGCGGGAGCTGACCCACACCAGCTGGCGATCCTGAACGCCCAGTTTTGCCGCGTCCTGCGGGTTCATCTGCACAAAGCCCGGCTCGTCCGCCAGGGCCTGCAGCGCGGCGCAGTTGCCGGTCATGGAGCGGCAGGAGTAGTGCCCCACCTCGCGCACGGTGCAGAGCACCAGCGGGTATTCATCGTCTGGCACTTCCGCCGGCTTGCGCCACGGGGCGGCAAAAAGCTGGCCTTTGCCGTTCGGGGTGTCGAAGCGGTTATCCGCATAGAGCCACGGCGTGCCGGGATGGTCGAGGGTCGGGCAAGGCCACTGGATGTGCCCCATCTCGCCCATTTTTTCCCAGGTGACGCCGTAGAAGAGCGGGCAGAGCTCGCGCATCTCGTCCCAGATCTGCTGGTTGTCGCGATAGTGCATCGGGTAGCCCATCTCTGTGGCGATGAGGCTGATGATCTCCCAGTCGCGCTTGACGTTGCCTTTTGGCTCAACGGCTTTTTCAAAGCGCTGGAAGCCGCGGTCGGCACAGGTAAAGACCCCGCCATGCTCGCCCCAGGAGGTGGCGGGCAGCAGCACGTCCGCCGCCTCGGCGGTTTTGGTCATGAAGATGTCCTGCACCACCACAAAATCGAGGGCCGCAAAGCCTTTGCGCACCAGGCCCAGGTCCGCCTCGGTCTGGAGCGGATCTTCGCCCATGATGTAGTACGCTTTGACCTTACCCTCCAGGGCGAGGTGCGGCACCTCGGTGATGCGCACGCCGACCTGGTCATCCATCCGCTGGGGATCGACGCCCCACGCCCGGGCGAACTTCTCCCGCACTTGCGGGTCGGTCACATCCTGATAGCCGGGGAACTGGTTGGGAATGACACCCATGTCGCAGGCCCCCTGGACGTTGTTCTGACCGCGCACCGGGCCGACGCCGCAGTGTTCGCGCCCGAGGTTGCCGGTGAGCAGCGCCAGGGTTGAGAGCCCTTTCACCACGTCCACCGCCTGCCCGAACTGGGTGACGCCCATCCCCCACATCACGGTGGCGGATGGCGCGGCGGCGTAGATGCGCATCGCATCCCGGATCTGCCGGGCGCTGACGCCGGTAATGCCCTCGACGTTTTCCGGGGCGTACTCGCGCACCGTCTCGCGCAGCCTCTCCAGCCCGTCGGTGTAGCGCGCCACGTAGTCGCTGTTGTAGAGGTTCTCCTCCAGCAGCGTATAAATGAAGGCGTTCACCAGCGCCATATTGCAGCCGTTGTTGATCTGCAGATGGCGGTCGGCGATGCGCGCGGTTTCGATTTTGCGCGGATCGCAGACGATCACCTTCGCGCCGTGCTGTTTCGCCTTGATCACCCGCCGGGCGACAATGGGGTGCGAGTCGGCACAGTTGTAGCCGAAGATCAGCAGACATTTTGAGTGCTCGATATCGCTGATGGAGTTGCTCATCGCCCCGTTGCCGAGCGTCTCCTGCAGCCCGGCCACGCTCGGGCCGTGACATACCCGGGCGCAGCAGTCGACGTTGTTGGTGTTAAGCACCCCGCGGGCAAACTTCTGCATCACGTAGTTGGTTTCGTTCCCCGTTCCGCGGGACGAGCCGGTGGTCATAATGGCCCGCGGGCCAAACTTCGCCTTGATCTCCCCCAGCCGCTTCGCGGTGTAGCGAATGGCCTCCTCCCAGGAGACTGGCACAAACTTGCCGCCCTTCTGGTAGCGGATCATCGGCTGCGTGAGGCGTGGCGTCAGGATGCGGGTGTCGTTGAGAAAGTCCCAGCCGTAGTAGCCCTTCAGGCACAGCTGGTTCTGGTTGGTCACCCCCTCTGCCGCTTCGGCACGGACGATTTTGTTGTTCTCAACGACGAGTTTTAATTTGCAGCCCGCACCGCAGTAAGGGCAAACGCTGGTGATTTTTTTCATCAGTAACAGACCTGCTAAAAGTGAAAAGAGAAAATGCTTACAGCATCATGGAAGAGACAGTGTCCAGTGCCGCCCGACGGCGTTTCTCCTGGCTCAGCTGCTCAAGTTTTTGTCTGTCGATGCAGACAATGGCGTTGGTCGGACAGGCCTGCACGCAGGCCGGACCGTCCGGCTGGTGGTAGCAGAGATCGCACTTGTTGGCTTCGGCCTTCTCCGACATCACGTTCAGCCCGCTACCGATGCTGCGTACAACCGGACGCAGGACCACCTCCATCGCGCCGTACGGACAGGCGACCACGCAGGTTTTGCAGCCGATGCAGCGCTCCTGGTGGACGTGAACAAAATCGTTATCGCGGGTGATCGCCCCGTTCGGGCAGACGGTGGCACAGGGAGCATCTTCGCACTGGCGGCACATGGTGGCGGTGGAGACGTTGACGCCTTTAATGACGTGAATACGCGGCAGGAAGTTCTGCGGGGTCAGCGACGCGCAGTCCTGGGTGTCGTGATGGGAAACAACGCAGGCCACTTCACAGGTACGACAGCCGATGCATTTGCTGGCATCGGCAATGATAAAGCGATTCATCCTTTAACTCCGGCTGGGTAATAAGCGGGAGGGGGTATGCATAAATCGCGCCAGAAATTATAGCGTTGAATTTAAAGGGTTTTATTGAGAGGTGTCACTGTCGTCGTCAGAAGTGACGATGACAGGATTGCACTTTTATTTAGAAATGATGAACTCGATCATGCACAGCATCGCTCATTCCATGAGTCACGGTAGATAATATTCCCATCTGTATATTTCCAGGTGATCGCCTCGTAACGTAACTCCAGCGTTTCAAGATGAGTACTACTCATTCCATTCGGAGCCAGATAGGGTGCAACAGTTGTAAATTTCACATTCTCCAGAATGATATTAAAATATTCAGCCTCAATACCTGAATCAATGATTCGGTACATCTTAATTGTGGCTTTCTTCATCGTTCTTCCTTCACATACTGCACGATAAAGAAGCGGCGTGGTCCGGTCGAACTCTTTTACTATAGTGACGGGGCGATGGACACGCGTCCCGGTAAGCTTTCCCAGATTCGGATCCACCGGAATGGTGACACCGTGGGAGAATGACTTAAGCTCAATTGAGCCTAACCGTAGCGGCATAATGCAGCCACCTACAACTGGAGAGCCATTTTCATCTTCAAGCCATAAATGGGCGGGTGTAGACATATAACGTCCTTATTATTTCAAAAATTTAAATTGAGCTTTACCACTTAATGAAAATTAGAACAACTAAAAAAAACACAGGTATAGGCCATAAAGGACCGTTTGGAAAAAAATGTATCAGCACCAATGCGAATAATATTGTTAAAATGGACGGACCATAGTAAGAGAGTAAAGACTTAAATATCCGCCTGAATATTCTATATATTATATTAATCATGGTTAACTAATCATCTTAGTGATGATATCAGCTATATCGCTATCCGATGTTGAATGAGAGAATGCTCCGGCTCGTTCAAATAATGGTTCTACCAGGAAATACATCATTTCAAGCTCCCGTGAGCACAACGCTGCGTAATAGGCTGGATAGATATATTTCAGACGTTGCGCACTGTCGGCCGCTTTCTGCACGACGCCATACATACCCACAACGGCAACAACTCCTCCGGCCTTACCGCCAACCGACGCACTCATTTCAAGACTTAAGTTCATACCAATAGCGACACAGTAAGCGACCGCTAGCGCGAATCCTGCGCTGGTGAGAGCATTTGCGTCAATATGAACGTTAACCGCCATTAACTTACGCTTGATATTCTCTAACTGCTCAGACGTTTTGTACTGAAATATATCATTGAAATAAATACGAAGCATTTCACAGGCAATATCATTGTTCTGAAAGACCTGTACAACGCCATTTGCAAAACGAACATCTTCATTCTTTTGGTTTCTACAAACATCCTGATAATCATCTGTAAAATAGGATGTGTAATAAAGGGCTCGTTTAGCACCTGCGCCTATGGTTTCTATCTGCGTGGAAACCACTTCTCTAACGCCTGTTAGCGCACGATCGAGCTTTAACGCAAGAATATTGTTTGCTTGTAAATAGCTAATAACGTCATTGTTATAATTCATAGCCGCCCTGGCAATTTAGCTTAAGTCAACCCAGCGAGTATAAGAGGTAAAATTTAATGAGTAAATAAGCAAATTATATTTTGCATCTAATAAGTTCATAAGAGAACTTTTAAACGTTCTGGGTAATAGTTATGGCATTTATAGGGGCTGTCATCGACATAAGTAACGATGACAGTTTTGATATTTTCGCTGCGGATGTTAAAGGGGCAGGAAATATCATTTTCATGATAAGCAATAGTATCAACATCGTAGGCCGGGCAAGCGAAGCGCGCCCGGCATAGACTTTCTGGAAAGTGCCTCGCAACCTCTAAATTAACCTTATCCAATTCATGGTTAACGCTTTTATAACTGTAATCAGGCTCGTAGAGTGACTGCGTTGCGGCAAATCCACAATCGGTCGCAGGAACCCGTATTCTACATAGCGATATTTATAAGTCGCAGCAGCGGGTAATGACTCCAACTTACTGATAGTGTTTTATGTTCAGATAATGCCCGATGACCTTGTCATGCAGCTCCACCGATTTTGAGAACGACAGTGACTTCCGTCCCAGCCTTGCCTACGCACCACGCCTTCAGTAGCGGAGCAGGAAGGACATCTGATGGAAATGGAAGCCACGCAAGCACCTTAAAATCACCATCATACACTAAATCAGTAAGTTGGCAGCATTACCCATTCGTCTCTCATTTTTCTGGATACTCTGGATAAAACGCATGTCGTATACACCCACCAACGATCCTGTCGATCACGGATTGTTCGACATTACCCGTACTTTGCTGCAACAGACCGATCTTTGCGCCCTGGCGCAGGCGCTGACCCAGCATGTCCGGCAGATAAACCTCGCCGATAGCGTCCATATTCTGCTCTGGCAGTCGGAATCGCGCCGGGTTTATCTCTACAGCACCGACGAACAGGGCTGTGATATCCGCTACGAAGATGAGCCCCTGCTGGCGAGCGGCCCTTTCCGCCGCATGCTTTCCCGCCCGGACGTGCTGCACTGCACGGCGGCGGCCTTTAACGAGACCTGGCCGCAGCTTGCCGCCCTCGATCGTTATCCTTCGTTTGCTCACTATTGCCTGACGCCCATCGCCGCCGACGGCCGCATCTTCGGCGGCTGCGAGTTCTTGCGCGCTCAGGAGAAGCCCTGGAGCGACAGCGATTTTTCCCGCCTGCAAACCCTGACCCAGGCGGCCGGACTGGCCGTGGAGCAGATCCAGGCGCGGATGCACAACAGCGACAACTATGACCTGCTCTGGCGGGAGCGTAACGATTTTCGCCTGCTGGTGGCGATCACCAACGCCGTACTGTCGAAGCTCGACCTTGATGAGCTGGTGTCGGAGGTGGCGCAGGAGATCCAGCGCAACTTCGGCATTGACTCCATCAGCATGGTGCTGCGCAGCGATCGCAAAGGGAAGCTCCTTGTCTATTCCACCCATTATCTCGATAAAGAGGCGCCCCTGCACGACCAGAGCGAGGTGGACGAAAAAGGCACGCTGTCTGAAAAAGTGATGCGCAACAAGCAGATGCTGATGCTTAACCTGCATCACCGGGATCAGCACGCCCCCTACGAACGCATGCTGTTTGATATGTGGGGGGAGCAGGATCAGACCCTGTGCCTGTTCCCGCTGATGTTCCGCGATCGGGTGCTGGGCACCCTGAAGCTGGCGCAGTGCAAAGCCCAGGTGTTTACCCCGTCCAATCTGAAGCTGCTGAACCAGATTGCTGAACGTGTCGCCATCGCCGTGGATAATGCCCTCTCCTACCGGGAAATCAGCCATCTTAAGGAGCGGTTGATCGACGAAAACCTGGCCCTGACCGAGCAGATCAACAACGTTGCCACCGACTTTGGCGAAATCATTGGCCGCAGCAGCGCCATGATGACGGTAATGAAGCAGGTGGAGATGGTCGCCCAGAGTAACAGCACCGTGCTGATCCTCGGCGAGACCGGCACCGGCAAGGAGCTGATTGCCCGCGCCATTCACAACCTGAGCGGGCGCCGCGATCGGCGGATGGTGAAGATGAACTGCGCGGCGATGCCTGCCGGACTGCTGGAGAGCGATCTGTTTGGTCACGAACGCGGGGCCTTTACCGGCGCCAGCGCCCAGCGCATTGGCCGCTTTGAGCTGGCAGACAAAAGCACCCTGTTCCTGGATGAAGTGGGCGATATGCCCATTGAGCTTCAGCCCAAGCTGCTGCGCGTGCTCCAGGAGCAGGAGTTTGAGCGCCTCGGCAGCAACCGCATCATCCACACCGACGTGCGGCTGATTGCCGCCACCAACCGCGACCTGACGCAGATGGTGGCCGACCGCGAATTCCGCAGCGATCTCTACTATCGCCTTAACGTCTTCCCCATCTTCCTTCCGCCGCTGCGCGAACGGCCGGAAGATATTCCCCTGCTGGTGAAATCTTTCACCTTTAAGATTGCCCACCGGCTGGGACGCAACATCGACAGCATACCGGCAGAGACCCTGCGCCAGCTCAGCAGGATGGAGTGGCCGGGCAACGTGCGCGAGCTGGAAAACGTGATTGAGCGTGCCGTGTTGCTCACCCGCGGCAATGTCCTGCAGCTTTCGATGCCGGATATCGATTTTCATCGCGCCAGCAGTGCCGCGCCGGAGACCGTGGTAAGCGATATCCGCGAAGGCGAGGAGGAGTATCAGCACATCGTGCGGGTGCTGAAAGAGACCAACGGGGTGATCGCCGGACCGCGAGGCGCAGCCCAGCGTCTGGGGCTGAAACGCACCACCCTGCTGTCGCGCATGAAGCGCCTGGGGATCGACAAAAACGCCCTCCTTTGAGCAACCGGGCCGCAAACAGGTTAAGATAGCGCTCCTTTTGTCCACCGCGAGAAGAACATGCAGACCACCCACGCCACATTTCTTCTCGCCGGACAGACCGTGCACCGCGTCACCTTCGATCCCGCCACCTTCACCGAGGCCGATCTGCTCTGGCTTCCGCACCATCCCCAGCTTTCTGACGCCGGACGCAAACGCAAAGCCGACCACCTGGCCGGGCGCATCGCTGCCTTTCATGCCCTGAACCGGCAGGCCATTCCCGGCATCGGCAGCAGCGGCGAACCGCTGTGGCCTGCCGGGGTGCGGGGCAGCCTCTCCCACAGCGGCACGCAGGCGGTAGCGATTTGCCGCGATAATGGCCTGGTGGGGATCGATTGCGAAGCGATTATCGCGGAAAACGAAGCGCGTGAGATTCAGGATGGCGTGATTGATCCTGCTGAAGCCCAGGTGCTGGCCGACTGCGGTCTTCCCTTCGCTCTCGCCTTCACTCTGGTGTTTAGCGCCAAAGAGAGCCTGTTCAAAGCGCTCTTCCCTCAGGTACAGGCGTGGATGGGGTTTGAATGCGCGCGCGTCACCTCCCTGACCGCCGACGCTCTGACCTTAACGCTGACCCGCCCGCTTCCTCCCTTCACACAAAATCAGGTATTTACCGCGCACTGGCTGCGTAAAGACGCGACGGTCGTGACGCTGATCTGTGATGAATAATTGCTCAGGATCGTGATCCTTTTCTCCTTTTAAACAAATTAGCTGCCTGAACCGTAGACAGTTTTATCAGGCAGTCTTATCGTTACATTGAATAATAAATCATTATTGAATAAATATTCAATGTGGAGAAAAAGAATGAACACGACCTTTGTAAAATCCGCTTTACTGGCCTCAATGATCGCCGCTTCCGGTTCCCTGTTTGCCGCCGATAACGGACTCATTGCGATTATTACCCCCTCACACGACAACCCGTTCTTCAAGGCTGAAGCCGACGGCGCGGCGGCGAAGGCAAAGGAGCTGGGCTACACCACCCTTGTCGCCTCGCACGACGATGACGTGAACAAACAAAACCAGCTGATTGAAACCGCCATTGCCCGTAAGGCGAAAGCGATCATCCTGGATAACGCCGGGGCGGATGCCACCGTCGGTCCGCTGGAGAAGGCCAAAGCGGCAGGCGTCCCTGCTTTCCTGATCGATCGTGAAATCAACAAAACCGGCGTGGCGGTAGCGCAAATTGTCTCGAACAACTATCAGGGGGCGCAGCTCGGTGCGGAGAAATTCGTCAAGCTGCTGGACGGCAAAGGGAAATACGTTGAGCTGCTGGGCCGTCCGTCGGACACCAACGCCCACGTGCGCTCCCAGGGCTATCACGACGTCATCGACGACTACCCGGACATGAAGATGGTGGCGCAGCAGACCGCCAACTGGAGCCAGACCGAAGCCTTCACCCGTATGGAAGCCATCCTGCAGACCAACCCCGATATCGTGGGCGTGATCTCCGGTAACGACACCATGGCGCTGGGCGCCGAAGCCGCCCTGAAGGCCGCCGGGAAGAACAACGTGATTGTGGTCGGCTTTGACGGCAGCGACTACACCCGCGACTCGATCCTGAAGAACGGCAACATCAAAGCCACGGTGCTGCAGCCAGGCTGGCAGCAGGCGCAGATGGCCGTTGAGCAGGCCGACTACTACCTGAAAAACGGCAAAGCGCAAAAAGATGAGAAGCAGCTGATGGACTGCGTGCTCATCGACGAATCCAACGCCAGCAAGCTGAACCTGTTTAACCTCAGCAAATAAGCGGAGGCAGTATGCGATTAACACAATGGGGCGCCGCGCTGACAGGCGCAGCCGCCCTGTTGCTGACGGCCTGCACCGTGGTGGATCTGGATGAGAACGGCAAGCCGATCATGCCTGCCGATCCCAACGCCAAAGCGAGCTTTGACAACCAGACCCCACAGCAGATCGCGCAACAAACCTGGCAGCCGCGGATCCTCGACGCCGCGAAAAATCATGCCCTGGACGCCAGCGCCCTCTCCACCCAGCTGAACACGCCCGCAGCCACACCGCAGAGCGTCTTCGTGCGCCTCACCGGCAAGGTGGAGCGCGTGGATGCCAGCAACGCGCGTGAGCAGAAGCTGGTGATGACGGTGAACGGCCAGCCGATGGAGATCCAGAGCGGGCCGGTGATGCGCGGCAACGCCATCCGCGACGCCGCCGGGTTCCGCTTCGATGAATTTACCAACCAGGTTCAGTATGCCCAGCTCTCCCGCGCCCTGAACCGCGAGGCGGCGAAGCATCTGCCGAAAATCGACGACAGCTGGAGCGGCAAAAATGCCACCGTGCTGTTCGCCACCACCCTGACGGGCGGCAAGGCGAATGAGGCGGCAGCGCTGGAACTGAAACAGGAGACGCCGTGATGAGCGATACCCCGGCAGACGACATTATCCTCAGCACCCGCGGCATCTCGATGCTCTTTCCCGGCACCGTGGCGCTGGATAAGGTCGATTACCGCGTCTGGCGCGGCAAAGTGAACGTGATTATTGGCGAGAACGGCGCCGGGAAATCGACGCTGATGAAGATCCTCGCAGGCGTCCAGCAGCCCAGCCTCGGCGAGATGTGGCTCAACGGCAAACAGGTCTCGTTCGCCAGTACCCGGGATGCCGCCGCCCACGGCATTGGCATGGTGCACCAGGAGCTGAACCTGTTTGAGAACCTCAACGTGGCGGAGAACGTCTTCCTTGGCCGCGAGCTGCAAAAAGGGATAACGCCGATCAACGAGGCGGAACAGGAGGCCCGCACCGCGGAGCTGCTGAAGCGCCTCGATCAGCCAATCTCCCCGCGGGAGCTGGTGGGCAATCTGAAGGTGGGACAGCAGCAGTTGATCGAGATCGCCAAGGCGCTGGCCGAGGATGCCGACATCCTGATCCTCGACGAGCCCACCTCGGCGCTGAGTAAAACCGAGGTGGAGATCCTGTTTCGGGTGATCCGCGAGCTGACCCGTCAGGGGGTCTCCATCATCTATATCTCCCACCGGCTGGAAGAGCTGATGGCGATAGGTGATGTGATCACCATTTTGCGCGACGGCAAATTCCAGGCTGAGGCGAAGGTGCAGGATATCGACGTGCCGTGGATTGTGCGCGAGATGCTCGGCAGCGACCCGGTGAGTAACTTCCTTGAGCCGGGCCGTACCTTCGGCGCGCCGGTGCTGGAGGCGGAGCACATCACCTGCGTCAACGCTGCCGGCAATACGGTGGTCAACGACGTCAGCTTCCAGGTCAAAGCCGGGGAGATCGTCGGCATCTACGGCCTGATGGGGGCCGGACGCACGGAGCTGTTCGAGTGCATGCTCGGCACCGAGCGCAACTATCTGGGCAAGCTGTGGCTCGACAGTAAGCCGGTGCCCCAGCGCTTAACCACCGCCGAGCGTATCCGCATGGGGATGAGCCTGGTGCCGGAAGACCGCAAACGCACCGGCATTTTTCCCGGCTCGTCGGTGGCCAGCAACCTGACCATCGCCAGCCTGTGGCGTCGGTTGCAGCGCGGCTTTGCCATCGCGCAAAAGGCGGAGCAGCAGGTCGTCGCCAGCACCATCGGCAACCTGTCGATCAAGGTCTCCACCCCGGAAGTAGAGATCCAGGCGCTCAGCGGCGGCAACCAGCAAAAGGTGGTGATTGGCCGCTCGCTGCTGACCAACCCGAAGGTGCTCTTCCTTGATGAGCCGACCCGCGGCATCGACGTGGGGGCCAAAGCGGACGTGTTCCGTATGATGGTGCAGCTCTCTGAGCAGGGGATCGCGGTGGTCTTCTCCACCTCGGATTTGAAAGAGATTATGGCGGTATCTGACCGCATTCTGGTGATGTCCGGCGGCAAACTGACCGCCGATATTGTTCGCGATCGGGCCGAAGAGTCGGCACTGGTAACCGCAAGTGCTCAGGGGTTCTAAGATGAAAACGACACAGTCTGTCGCGCTGGCGCCGCATAAAGGGGCCGCGCTTTCCCGGGAAAATGTTCTGCTGCTGTTGCTGAAAATGCGCACCTTCATTGCGCTGTTTTTGATTGTCGGCTTCTTCACCATGACCGTGCCGGGCTTTCTCTCCACCGGCAGCCTGGTGATCATGATTAAGCATATCGCCATCAACGCATTTCTGGCGCTGGGGATCACCTTTGTGATCATCACCGCCGGGATCGACCTTTCTATCGGCGCCACCCTGGGGCTGTGCGGGATGATTGCCGGGTGGATGATCACCAAAGGGATTGTGCTGCCGATGTTTGGCATCGCCATCTTCCCGAGCGTGTGGGTGATTGTGCCCGTGGTGCTGCTGATTGGTGCGCTGATAGGGGCGGTGAACGGCTGGATCATCACCCGCTATAACGTGGCGCCCTTTATCTGCACGCTGGGCACCATGTACGTGCTGCGTGGCGCGTCGATGCTGACCTCCGACGGCCAGACCTTCCCGGGGCTCTCCGGTAACCCGCAGCTGGGGAATACCGGCTTTGATGAGATTGGCGCAGGCACGTTCCTCGGCATTCCGTGGGCCATCTGGATGATGATCGTGCTGGCGCTGGTGATCGCCTACATCGCCCGCCGCCTGCCCTTTGGCCGCCACGTCTACGCCATCGGCGATAACGAGCGCGCGGCAGAACTCTCCGGGGTGCGGGTCAAGCAGGTGAAAGTGCTGGTCTATACCCTGTCCGGCTTCTGCGCCGCTATCGCCGGGATTGTGGTCTCTGCCCAGCTGTTAGCCAGCCATCCGGCCAACGGCACCGCCTTTGAGATGAACGCCATCGCCGCGGTGGTGCTGGGCGGCACCTCGCTTGCCGGAGGCCGCGGCACCATCCTCGGCACCCTGATCGGCGCCTTCGTCATCGGCTTTTTGGCCGACGGCCTGGTGATGATGGGGGTGAGCGAGTTCTGGCAGATGGTGATCAAAGGGATTGTGATTATCGTGGCGGTGATTATCGACCAGATGCAAAACCGGATGCAGCAGAAAGCGGCGGTGGTGGCGCAGAAGGCGGTGATGGAAGGGAAGTAGCGGAGGTAAAAGCAAAACGGCAACGCACGTTGCCGTTTTTGATGTTTGTACCCTCTCCCCGTGGGAGAGGGCCAGGGTGAGGGCATCAGGCCGCGCCGATCCCGGGCGTTTTGCCTTATGCCGTTTTCAACAAACTCCGCGCCGTCGGGTAATCGGTGATTAACACGTCGATATACTTCCCTTCCAGCGCCCCGCGAATGGCGTTGCGTTTCTCTTCCCCGCCCGCCAGGGCGATCACCTGCGGGCAGGCGCGGATCTGCGCCAGCTCCATACCAATCACCGGATCTTCTTCCGCACTCAGCACCGGCTCGCCTTTCGCATCGTAGTAATGCAGGCAGATATCCCCTACCGCCCCGCGTTCGGCCAGCAGTTTAAGCATCTCTTCGTTGTAGTAGTTGCCGGAGTTTTTCAGCAGCTGCGACGGCTCCAGCTCGCCGATGCCGACGATCGCCACATCCACTTCGGCAAATTTGCTCACCACCGCCGCCACGTCCGGGCTGCTCACCAGCCTGGCGCGCTCCTCTACCGAGTGCTCAATACTTTGCGACGGCAACAGCCACGCCGGGCAGCCAAGATGCGCCGCCAGCTGCTGGGTAAGAATGGTCGCCTGCACGTTGCCGTTGGGACCCACGCCGCCAAGAAGCTGGATCACCCCCGCGGCGCGAATATTCTGCGGGTGCATCTCATCCACCATGCAGCGGATGGTGCTGCTCCAGGAGGAGATCCCCACCAGGTCTTCCGGACGCAGACGGGTTTCGACATAGTGCGCCGCCGCGCTGCCGATGGCGTGCTTGATCTGGGCACTGGACGGGTTCTCGCCCACATCCACCACGATGGCCTGTCGAATGCCGTACTGCTCCTCCAGCGCCTTTTCCAGCGAGACAAAAATATTGGTAGGCTGAACGACGGTAATTTTGACCAGCCCCTCTTTCTGGCAGCGCGTCAGCGCCCGCGACACGAAGGATTGCGAGAGGTGCAGCAGGGAGGCAATCTCGGACTGCTTTTTATTTTCGCTGTAGTAAAGTGTGGCGATCTTCACCAGCAATCGCTGTTCATCCTGTTTCGACATAACGTTCCCCTTAATCGGCTGTCGTTATTTTTATTCATCACTGAATATTTAACAAGCAAGCGCCCGCCCGATCCGCCAGGCAAATGTGATCCTTTTCTCCTTTCTTCGAAATTTGCCCGCTCAAACCGTAGACAAACCTCCTGACTGGGCATATCTTACATTATATGAATAATAAATCAGCATTGAATATATATTCAAAGCGGTCATAAACCCCTGCTCTGACAGAGAGAACAGGGAAATAGCTCACCCGGCTGGAATAATTATTCATATCAGATTATAAATTCAGGAGGTATGTTATGAATCCGTTTTCGCTCTCCATCGCGGAGCTCGAAACCCGGGCGCGCTCGATTCGTCGCCGGATCATCGTGCTGAATGCCGAAAGCCCGGCGGGCGGCCACACCGGGGCCGATCTGTCGCAGGTCGAACTGCTCACCGCCCTCTACTTCCGCATTCTGAACTGCTCCCCGCAGCTGAAGGATAGCGATGAACGCGATATCTATATCCAGTCGAAAGGCCACGCGGTGGGCGGTTATTACTGCGTGCTGGCCGAAGCCGGGTTTATCCCCGTTGAGTGGCTCTCCACCTATCAGCATGCCGACTCCCATCTGCCGGGCCATCCGGTGAAACATAAAACGCCGGGGATTGAACTGAATACCGGCGCGCTGGGGCATGGTCTGCCGGTAGCGGTCGGGATCGCCCTGGCGGCAAAACGCAACAACAGCAAGCGCCGGGTGTTTGTAGTGACCGGTGACGGGGAGCTGGCGGAAGGCAGCAACTGGGAGGCTGCGCTGGTCGCCGCCCACTATCAGCTGGATAACCTGTTCATTATCAACGACAAAAACAATCTGCAGCTGGCGGGCTCCACCAAAGAGATCCTCAATACCGATCCGCTGGATGAGAAATGGAAAGCGTTCGGCCTGGAGGTGACCGCCTGCAACGGCAACGACATGGCGGACGTGGTCGCCACCCTGGAAGGGCTGAAACCCAACGGCAAACCCCATGTGGTGATCGCCCACACCACCAAGGGCGCGGGAATTTCGTTTATTCAGGGACGGCCTGAATGGCACCACCGGGTGCCGAAAGGGGAAGAGATTGAACTGGCGCTGGAGGAACTGAAAGATGAGTAATAGCGAACACCTCGCCACGGTGATGGTGAATGCCTTTATTGACGCCGTTGAACGCGGCGTGGACCTGGTGCCGGTGGTGGCGGACTCCACCTCCACGGCGAAAATTGCCCCCTTTATGCAGCGCTTCCCGGGCCGCCTGGTCAACGTCGGCATCGCTGAGCAGACGCTGGTGGGTGCCGCTGCCGGTCTGGCAATCGGCGGCAAGATCGCCGTCACCTGCAACGCCGCGCCATTTTTGATCTCCCGCGCTAACGAGCAGATCAAAGTCGACATTTGCTACAACAACACCAACGTCAAGCTGTTCGGCCTGAACGCGGGGGCCAGCTACGGGCCGCTCGCCAGCACCCACCACAGCATCGACGATATCGCCATTATGCGCGGCTTCGGCAATATCGAAATTTACGCCCCGTCGAGCCCGAACGAGTGCCGCCAGATCATCGACTACGCCCTCGATCATGTGGGCCCGGTCTATATCCGTCTCGACGGGAAAAACCTGCCGGAACTGCATGACGACAGCTACCGTTTTGCGCCGGGCAAGATTGACGTCCTGCGCGTAGGCCAGGACGTGGCGCTGGTGGCGATGGGCTCGACGGTACATGAAATTGTGGAAGCTGCTGCACAACTCGCGGAAGAAGGTATTGACGCAACTGTTATCAGCATTCCATCTATTCGTCCCTGTGATACCCAACAGCTGCTTGCCGCCCTCGCCCCGTGCAAGGCAGTGGTGAGCGTCGAAGAGCATAACGTCAACGGCGGCGTCGGCAGCCTGGTGGCGGAAGTGCTGGCCGAAGCGGGATGCGCCGTGCCGCTGAAACGGCTGGGGATCCCGGATGGAGAATACGCGATTGCTGCCGACAGAGCGTCAACGCGGGCACGCCACGAGATTGATGTCGCTGGGGTGGTGAAGCACGCCCGGGAAATGCTGACGCGACAGGTTTGCTGAAAATAACAACAACATCTTACTGGAGAGAAAAGCAATGTCCCGAATTCCTCAACAACTGACAATGGGCGTGGTCATCGGCAACCGGGGGTTCTTCCCAAGCTATCTGGTGGCGGAAGCGCGCGAGCAGGCGATCGCCCTCTTTGGCCGTCTGGGTATCAACACCATTATGCTCGACCCCAGCCAGACCGAACTCGGCGGCGTGGAAACCCGTCAGGATGCAAAAGCCTGCGCCGAGCTGTTTCGCGCCCACCGCGACAGCATTCACGGCATGGTGGTGCTGCTGCCTAACTTTGGCGATGAAAAAGCCATCGCCGAGACCCTGCGTCTCTCCGGCCTGAACGTGCCGGTGCTGGTGCAGGCCGAGGAGGACAACCTCGATAAAATGGGGCTGGCGACCCGCCGCGACAGCTTCTGCGGCAAAATCTCCCTGTGCAACAACCTGCGTCAGTACGGCATTCCTTTTACCCTTACCACCCAGCACGTCTGCGCCCTCAACGGTGAGGTGTTTGAGCAGGATCTGAAGCGTTTCGAGCAGGTCTGCCGCGTGGTAAGCAGCATGCGCGGCGTGCGCGTGGGGGCGATCGGTGCGCGTCCGGCGGGCTTTAACACCGTCCGCTACAGCGAAAAATTACTGGAGAGACTGGGCATCGCCGTGGAGACACTCGATCTGTCCGAAGTCTTTACCCGGATTAAAACCCTGCGCGACGATGACATCCGCGTGGATGAAAAACGGCGGATCCTGATCGATAACGCCGACGCCAGCCGCATTCCGGCCGACAAGCTGGTGACCATGGCGAAGCTGTTTGTGGTCATCAGCGAGTGGGTGGTTGCCAACGATATCGATACTACCGCCATCCAGTGCTGGACCTCGCTGCAGGAGAACCTGGGCATTAACGTCTGCTCGATCATGAGCGTCATGTCCGGGCAATTGATGCCAAGCGCCTGCGAGGTGGACGTGATGGGGGCACTCTCCATGTACGCCCTGGCCAGCAGCAATATGAACCCGGCCTCCATTGCCGACTGGAACAACAACTTCGGCGACGAGCGCGACAAGTGCGTGCTGTTCCACTGCGGTAACTTCGCCGCCGAAAGCCTGGAATCCCCGCATATGGGCACTGCCGACATCATCGGCACCACGGTCGGGAAAGAGAACACCTGCGGCGCGGTGCATGGTCGTCTGAAAAGCGGCCCCCTCACCTACTTCCGCCTGAGCACCGACGATCTGACCGGGGAAATTAAAGCCTACGTGGGCCAGGGCCAGTCGGTGGACGATCCGCTCGACACGGTGGGCTGCCGGGCGGTGATCCAGGTGCCACATCTGGAGAACCTGCTGAACTGGATCTGCCGCAACGGCTTTGAGCATCACGTGGCGATGAACCACTCCGCCAGCGCGGAGATCCTGCATGAAGCCTTTACCCGCTACCTCGGCGTCTCAACTTACCTTCATCGTTAAGGCTGGAGGCCGCTATGTCGGTGAACAAGGACATTATCATCGCCCTCGACGAGGGCACCACCAATGCCAAAGCGGTGGCGCTGGATGCCAGCGGGCATGTGGTGGCGAGCTTCTCCCGGGCGCTGGCGATCCAGACGCCTCACGAAGGCTGGGTTGAACAATCCGCCGACCTGCTGGTGGAGGCCTCTCTGGAGGTGGTGGCCCGCGCATTGGCCACCGTCGGGGTAGAGAGAGTGGCGGCGCTGGCGATCAGCAATCAGCGTGAAACCGTGGTGGGCTGGGAGCGGGCAACGGGCAAACCTATTGCTCCGGCGCTGAGCTGGCAATGTTCCCGCACCGCGGCCTTTTGCCACCAGCTGCGTGAGCAGGGCCACGGCCCGGAGATTAGAGCGGCCACGGGCCTGCCCATCGCGCCGCTGTTTTCTGCCTCCAAAATGCGCTGGCTGCTGGAGAACATCCCCGACGGCGCAGCGCGTGCCGCCCGGGGTGAGATCTGCCTCGGCACCGTTGACAGCTGGCTGCTGTGGAACCTGACCCAGGGGCAGGCGTTTAGCTGCGATTACGCCAACGCTGCCCGCACCCAGCTGATGAGCCTGCACAGCGCCGAGTGGGACCCGCAGATGCTGGCGCTGTTTGGCATCCCCCGCGCGGCCCTGCCTGATATCAAACCTTCCAGCGGACTGTTTGGTTACACCCGCGGCGGCCCCTCCATTCCGGACGGACTGCCGGTGATGGCGATGATCGGTGACTCTCACGCCGCGCTGTTTGCCCACGGTCTGGGGGCGGAGGGCTGCGTGAAGGCGACCTACGGCACTGGCTCGTCGGTGATGGCGCCGGTGGCCTCCGCCCGCAGCGAGGTGAGCGCGCTGGCCACCACCGTGGCCTGGCACGACGGCGATACGCTGGTCTACGGGCTGGAGGGGAATATCCCCCATACCGGTGACGCGGTGGCGTGGATGGCGGACAGCACCGGGCTAAGCGAGCTGTCGCAGGCGGAGCTTATCCATGAGCTCAACACCCTCCCCCGCTCGGTAGATTCCACGCTCGGCGTCTACTTTGTTCCGGCGCTGACCGGCCTTGGCGCGCCGTGGTGGAATGAAAACGCCCGCGGGATGATCCACGGCCTGAGCCGCGGCGTGAAGCGGGCGCACCTGATCCGCGCGGCGCTGGAGTCGATCGCCTATCAAATTGCCGACGTGGTGCAGGCGATGCGCGCCCATCCGGGCTTTACCCTGAACGCGCTGATGGTTGACGGCGGGCCGACAAAAAACGACTGGCTGATGCAGTACCAGGCGGACCTGCTCGGCTGCCCGGTGATGCGCAGCGACGTGGCGGAACTCTCAGCGATGGGGGCGGCACTGCTGGCCCGTAAGGCGCTGTTTAACCTGACCACCGCCCAGCTGCGCCAGTATCTGCCAGAGCATGTCACTTTTACGCCGGATATGGCACGTCACGTCCGGTTGCAGAGCCGCTGGCAGGCCTGGCAGCAGGCCGTTGCGCTGGTACGCCAATAAAAATGCCCCGTCCGGCGATACGCCAGACGGGGCAAAAAAACGGGTGCCTGTACCAGACCGGCACGGATTAAGCGGGGATTGATATTCGTGTACGCCAGTTATGCAAGGCTCTTTGATAGCCGATTTCTGAGCTGCCTGTTCGGCAGTGAACGGTCAGGATCATTTTGCGGCCTCCTCTTTTGCTTTCTAAGCTGCCTATACGGCAGTGAACATGATCCGCATCCGTGGCTGCGTTGACCGAATTTTCTAAGCTGCCTATACGGCAGTGAACATCTACGCTATGAACGGCAGCAACATAGAGCTTTTCTAAGCTGTCTGTACGGCAGTGAACCCCCGGCACCACGTTATCGACCTCACCGTACTTTTTTAAGCTGCTTGTGCAGCTGTGAACGGTTTGGTTTGGTCTGGCTGTGCTTTGCTACTTTTCTAAGCTGCCTGTACGGCAGTGAACCTCAACACGGTGTGTTGCAGATACCGCATCACTTTCTAAGCTGCCTGTACGGCAGTGAACTGTGCGTCAGCTGACCCGCAGAAAGTTATCCATTTCTAAGCTGCCTGTACGGCAGTGAACCGTGGCCCACGTTAACGATCAGCTTCTTTTGTTTTCTAAGCTGCCTGTACGGCAGTGAACTGCATACCCAACGCCAGATGGCTCATGGGAGTTTTCTAAGCTGCCTGTACGGCAGTGAACGTGCGGAAACCTATAAGCCGAAGCTGCAGGAATTTCTAAGCTGCCTGTACGGCAGTGAACCGATGATCACCGACATTGATTCGGCGGTGATCTTTCTAAGCTGCCTGTACGGCAGTGAACAACAATCTGGCTGACCGGGTTAACGCGTTTTCATTTCTAAGCTGCCTGTACGGCAGTGAACCACGCCAGGGCCGATAAACTCGCCAGGAAACTTTTCTAAGCTGCCTGTACGGCAGTGAACATTCTTTGCATGGGGGTTGATAGCGGCGGTGATTTCTAAGCTGCCTGTACGGCAGTGAACTCTTTGGCTTCGCCGGGGCGGGTTCGTTGTGTTTTCTAAGCTGCCTGTACGGCAGTGAACACCATGAACGCTAACGAACGCCACGCAGCACATTTCTAAGCTGCCTGTACGGCAGTGAACTTCAATGAGGACCTGGCCGACCCGATCATCATCTTTCTAAGCTGCCTGTACGGCAGTGAACTTTTAATCGTGGCGATCGGCGTCGCTGGTATTTTTCTAAGCTGCCTGTACGGCAGTGAACTGGAACAAAAAACCGCTATCCTTTTGTTCCTTCTAAATAAAACTACTTTCTCACCGTTTAACCCTTTTTTATTGCCGTTAATATTAACTTTTAAAAATCAGCGCATTAGCATATTACGAGAAAAAAGGGTCAAAACCAGGGGACTGTTGCCGTGTCACTCAGGCCATAGCTACTGAACGAACCGCTGACAGGTGCCGTTTGTAATTCACTATGACTGATAAATAACCTAAAACGCTGACCAGTAGATAAGCTTTTAAGATGTAAGAACGGTAAATGACAGCGTTTGTCTTTCCCTTCCGCTATTCGCTGCTGCGCCTGCTCCTCGGTTATCCACCCCTTACGTAACGAACGACGAACCAGACGCTCGACGCTACTCTTTACCTGCACACGGCTGACCACGCGCCAGCCGGTCACGTCTGGTATCGCCTGGATCGCCGTCGCGGTACTGTAGTCATTCAAACCTGCTCGCCACCTGCTCTCCTCGAGTTTGCTGAGCGCAGCCTGGCTACCGTGCAAGCGAATAACGCCACCCAGTGTTTGAGCATGTTCCGGGAAGCTGACACCAATATCTCCCTTTCCATATGCCCCTAACGCCCGATGCAGTTTGGCAAACAGTGCAGCCATCAGCGTCTCCTCGGTAAACTCAGGATCGGGCAGTACACGGATTTCCTGATTGTTACCAACGGTGCAAAACTGATCCACCCCAGCGGTTGAAAATTGATCCAGGGGTTAATCTGCTCCTCTGAATACAGGGGAGCTTATGATCACTTTTGAGATTCGTATGGAAAT